>NZ_JBUBLU010000002.1:0-42500 GCF_054901115.1 Thalassospira sp. SM2505 | reverse complement strand
GCCGGTACAGCTGGCATAGTTGTTTCTGTCTATGATCGATCCGATATCCACCCGATGCCGCCTTGAGGCCGGGTGCATAGACGTTTCTGACTATGCCGGATTCCTCAATATCTTGTGGTCCGTCAGCTCCGACCGCTTCGATATGTGGTAGGTTATGGCAGGATAGATCGATCTAACGTTATCTTCTGGCTGCGCTCTATTCCGGTAGACCGCCGCCCGCTCTTGGGCTATCGCCCAGGAGCAGACCCCGGCCAACCTACACGGAACCCGGCAAGCCGGTTTCCGCCCTTTCGGGTAACGGCTTGCCTTGCCGGTTTAGATCGATGTCCACCATAAAGACGGCTTGACGCCGGTTGCTTGGCGCGATGCCGCGCCAGCGGGCAAAGCCCGCATTAACCCCCCGGCCCCCTTACAGGGGGAGGTTTGGGGGGCGCTGCCCCCATTCCACACAAGGGTCAAGATAAACAAAAACCGGCTAACCGTGGCTCACTCCCTGCGGTCGCTGCGCCCGCACCACTTAGCCGGTTTTTGCCCTTGTGTTCCATCCCCCGTCCGTCGCCCGGAGGGCGTCTCCAAAAAACATAAATGTTTTTTGAAGCCTAGAAATTAGGGGATCAGATCAATGACACCTTTTGACGCCGCAAAAATCCTTTCACTGACTGGTGAAATTACCCCGGAAGCCGTGAAACTCGCATATCGCGAAGCCGCCAAGAAATATCATCCCGATGTGAACCCGGCCGGGGCGGAAATGATGAAAGCCGTTAACGCGGCATTTGATGCCCTCAAGAATTACACAGGCAACATTGAACAGGACGCAAACGGGCAGGGCAACTATCCCGACATGCTGAATGATGCGCTTAACGCGATCATCAATTTAGCCGGGCTGGAAATTGAAATTTGTGGCGCTTGGGTTTGGGTTGGTGGAGACACCAAAACCCACAAAGAGGCCCTTAAAGCCGCCGCCTTCCGTTGGGCTACTAAAAAACGGATGTGGTATTTCCGCCCGGACGACTGGAAGGGTCGCCGCAACCGTAAAGAATATTCGATTGACGAGATCCGCGCCACGCACGGCAGCGAAACAGTCAAGGGCACCGGGCAGCGCGTTATCGCTGCCTGATCCCCCAACATTCCGAAAATTCATATTATCCGAGGTTTTTCCATGTCTTTTGATATCGCTGTACGTGACAACATTCACCAGATTTGCGCGAAACGCGAAGCCGCTATTAACAGCTTTGCCGACAACCTGGACCAGTATTTGAAAGCTCAAGAAGGTTGCAGAACCGCCGTTAATACCTTCGGCGGTTATGTTGGGCGGGATTACCGGAATATCGATAATATCAAAACCGCCATTTACAAGGACGACGCCATAAAAGAAGCGCGGCGCATGATCGATTCCGGCATTTGGGAACATCTGATTAAAACAACCGGCCTGCTTGAACTCATGAACGCCACGCAGCGCGAGGAATGGCGTAAAGACCTCGAAACCGATCCCCCGGTTGCCGATCTAAACAATGTGCTGGCGACCTTTGAAAGCCTTTGGTTGAACCGCAATAACACTTTTGTTGAAGGTTTGGCTAATGTCTTTTCGAACCTCGATAAACGCTTTAAATCGCATGATGTTTTCAAGGTCAAAAGCCGCGTTGTGATCACAAATTATTACAGCGAATACGGGTATGTATGTTACCGCAAGCGCGAGTTTTTCCAAGATATAGAGCGCATTTGCGCTCTATTGATGGAAACACCAAGCGATTTTACCGGCCTTCACGCTTCCCTTGAGGAAGACCGCGAAAACGGTTCGGTACAGCAGTCTTTCACCGACAGCGAATTTTTCAAGATTCGTACCTTCATGAATGGCAATCTTCACCTGTGGTTCAAAAGCCCGGAACTGGTCGCCAAGATCAATAAGGCTTTGCGCGACTATTACGGCGATGTATTGCCCGATGGCGTCGAGAAAGAGGAAGACGATTTATTCCGTTCCCGGTCCACGGCGGTTAGCAAAGACCTCGCTTTCTATCGCACCTCGCAGAAAACTGCGGAAAACGTTGTCGAAAGAATCTTGTTTGGTTGGTTGCCGGATGGGCCATTACTTGAACCAAGCGCGGGCGACGGCGCTCTGGTTCATGCTATGAAAAACCGCTTCCCAGATCGGACGATTACCGCCGTTGAGATTGACGAAGGCCGTTATTCGATCCTGAAAAACATTCAAGGCGTCGATGCGCAGCGGGCCAACTTTCTGAGCCTTCACCCGATGCCAATATATGCGGGCATCGTCATGAACCCGCCTTTCTATGGCTTGCACTGGATGGACCATGTTCTAGCTGCCTTTGAATGGCTAAAGCCGGGTGGTCAGCTCGTCGCGATCCTGCCCGTTACCGCCGAAGTTGGCGAGACGGCAAAGCACAAGAAGTTTCAAGCATGGGTGCAGAAAATTAGGGGCGGGGAATATCGCGATCCGTTCCAATCCTTGCCCGCGGGATCGTTCCGCGAGAGCGGCACCAACGTTAACACCGTCACCCTAACCTTGAGGAAACCGAAGTAAGGGCAGGGCGGGCGACCCGCCCGCCGTCCTTTTCTTTCATGTTTCATCGTCGGAGTTTACGCCATGCGTTTTGATCGAAATGTAAGATTTACCTTTGATGTTACCGACCGCAAACGCGCCGCTGCAAAACGGCGGCAAATCAGGGAACAGCAAGCTTTGCCGTTGCTTGCCGAACTCGTTAGAGAACAGCAGCCATCAATTGACGAAGAAATGGAAAACCGTGCCCGGCGATGGAATATCACATCGCAATCACATCGGGATTTTGAAGCAAAGGTTTGGCGGCAAGCTCGCGCCCGATTGTTCAGGTTGCCAGCCGATGAACGTAAAAAGTTGCGGGAATACTGGAATAATCATCAATGGTTTCCCGGTAAAGCTGTTCAATTCGCTGGTTTCATGAACCTTTACGAACGCGGGCAACTGGATGGTTTCGGGCAGGCCGACAGGGGCACATAACGGGCGCGGATAGGCGTTCACTCTATTCCGGTAGGCCGCGGCCCACTCTTGGGCTATCGCCCAGGAGCAGACCCCGGCCAACCTACACGGAACCCGGCAAGCCGGTTTCCGCCCTTTCGGGTAACGGTTCACGCAATGCCGGCTTAAATCGATGTCCACCACAAAGACGGCTTGACGCCGGTTGCTTGGCGCGATGCCGCGCCAGCGGGCAAAGCCCGCATTAACCCCCCGGCCCCCTTACAGGGGGAGGTTTGGGGGCGCTGCCCCCATTCCACACAAGGGTCAAGATAAACAAAAACCGGCTAACCGTGGCTCACTCCCTGCGGTCGCTGCGCCCGCACCACTTAGCCGGTTTTTGCCCTTGTGTTCCATCCCCCGTCCGTCGCCCGGAGGGCGTCTCCAAAAAACATGAATGTTTTTTGAAGCCTAGAAATTAAGGAGAGGTTTTATGTCAACTCTAACGCCTACTGGTCTTCGTGATCTTCTGCATACAGCGATAGTTCACGCCAGAGATAAAGTAGCAGACGACTACGAATTGGCGCGCAGGAATGAGTGGAACATCTACACCGACGACGACCGAGATACCATGCGCGAGCAATTAGCGGAATATGACGAATTTCTATCTGATCCGGATCGCTGGTTTCTCGCGCTTGTTCGTCACCACTCCAACAATAATAAAGATAAAGGTTAATTGAAATGCACAACGTAACAGCCAACGATATCAGCAAAGCCAACACCATTTCACTTGCTTTTAACGCTGCAATTCGCGCAAACGATGCTGGTGCGTTTAAAATTGCCAGTGATGCATATGATGCACTTATCGAAGCAACGAACGGCGACCGAGGCCGGTTTGCATGTTTCAGTGATAACGGTTCAGGCACGGTTTTTGCCCAAGAACTTGCAGCCAAACCCGGACAAATCCCGCATTGGGGGCAGAACGGTGTTTTTCTCATTGATACACCACATGGCCGAGCCTTGGTAAAGTTTACGTGCCCGCTTGATTCGTGCAGAGGATTTTCATTTTACGTTGTTGATTTTGGAATGCCCTTCATTTCTGAAACGGGTTATCGCTTTCACCACTATCACGATTATCCGCCGTTGAGTGTTGAAGAAACAGCGGTTTCTATCTTCTGCGCCTATGCGGACAAAGAGGGGCTTGTTGATATCGAAAACGATTATCGCAACAAGCGATCATTGCCGGATTTTGTAACGCAGAGCAATCCGGATTTTCAGGGCGTGCCGGTTCGCACCAAAACCAACGGACAGATGGGCTTTGCCTTCTGAATAGGCATCCATTCGACAACATAAAACACGGATACGGATAGGTGTTTAGCGCATGACATTCAGAGTTTTAATAGGGTGTGAATCTTCCGGTATTGTGCGCGATGCGTTCAATGAAAAACCCGGTGTAGAGGCATGGTCATGCGACTTGCTGCCAAGTGACACGCCGACTAATAGGCACATCATTGGCGATATTCGCGATCACCTTCACGACGGATGGGATTTTCTTGCAGTGTTTCATCCGCCCTGTACGCGGTTATGCAATAGCGGTGTTCGGTGGCTTATCGAACCGCCTTCCAAGTTGAGCGGGTCTAACTACACTCTTGATCAGCGTATGGCCTATCTGGCGATGTCCGTTGATGAGCGGCGGGCGTTCATGTGGGCTGAACTCGATAGAGGGTGTGCGTTGTTTTCCGATCTTTGGAACGCTCCTATCAAATACAAAGCCGTCGAAAATCCGGTAATGCACAAGCATGCAAAGCAGCGTATACGCAACTATCGTGAAGCATCACAGACGGTTCAACCGTGGTGGTTTGGCGATCCCGTATTTAAAGCAACCGGCCTTTATCTGGATGGATTGCCGGACCTTGTGCCAACCAACAAACTGACACCGCCAAAATCCGGAACGGCTGAACATAAAGAATGGTCAAAGATCCATCGTGCCAGCCCCGGCCCTGATCGATGGAAGCAACGAAGTAAATTCTTCCCCGGCATCGCTAGAGCAATGGCCGATCAATGGTACGCGCACGCCATCGGTGAAAATCGAATTCAATACGATCTGTTCGCGGCTTGATCCGATGACTGATTTCTTCACAACTTATCATAGATATTGAACAACGTCGGACATTCAAATTTAGTTCTCAAACGTCAACAAGGCCCGTTCATATTTGAAAGTGAACGGGCCTTTAATTCGTTTGGAACGATGCCTTTCCGTAGAAAGTTTTGCGCCGCCCGATCCCGGACGGCGCAAAACGGTATCGGGAAAAGACTTTCCCGATAAGTTATATTGGCTTGGTCCTGGCTTCGCCAGTCCCGCGCTCAATATGCGGTGATGATGGTTACACTCGCTGCGCTCCTTACACCATCATCCAGTTTTATTAAGAAGTGGCTGCCTTCAAGCCACAATCCACCGAAAGAGGACCGCGCGCGGACATAGAGTGCGATATGGAAACGCCATCTGTCCGCGCGCTAAGTGCGACGGGCTTTTATGCACTGTTGATGCTAATTGCTATGACGAACTTGTGATCAAATACCAGCAACAATTATCTGCCATTCCGCCCCTCACACTTTCCTCTTTTCGGTGGATTGTGGCGGCAGACCACTTCTTGAAGTGGTCTAAAGCCCAAGCCATAGTCACGGTGACAATTGAGGGCTTTAGACCACAATTTTCTTAGTGCGCACTTATGCGCGTTGCGCTTGCGCGGTCGTGCCGACTGCGATATACTCACGGCATGGCGATTTATCATCTTCACCAGCAAGTCATTTCCCGATCTGCGGGACGGTCTTCGGTCTTCTCGGCCGCGTACCGTGCTGGGGCGCATTACGAAGATGAAAGGCTTGGAAGGTCGCAAAACTACTCAAACAAGAGTGAAGTTTTGCATCACGAAATTTTTGCGCCCGATAATGCCCCGGAATTTTTGCAGAAAATTGCAAAAAAGAATGACGGTCAGGCGCTTTGGAACGCCGTTGAGAAAGACGAAGATCGACGCATAGATCTTCGGTATCGCGGTGTTGAAAGTCGTACAGCACAAAGACTTCAAGCGAAGATTGACCTGCTATCTGATGCGCAACAAAAGCAGTTTAGCTCGGTGCGTGATCGAGAAATACAGTTCTTGAAGCAGTCATACGACGACGTGGTGACTGCTAGTAACCGTGCGCGGGTAGATGCAATTTCGTCCGCGCAAACTGCGTTCGAGATCGAAGCATCCATACCTGTGGAACTTTCGAAAGAGCAGGGCGTTTCCCTCGCTCGTAAGTTTGTCATGGAGGAACTTGTTGCTAAAGGGATGGTCGCGGATCTTGCCGTACATTGGAAGGAGGGAAATCCTCATTTTCATGTCATGACGACAATGCGGAACCTTGAGGCAGGGGGCTTTGGTGCAAAAAACAGGGATTGGCAGAAAAAGGAATTCTTGAACGAAACACGGGCAGCGTGGGCGCGTGTCGCGAATTCTGAATTGCAGCGTTTGGGCTTGTCTGCGCGGATCGATCACCGTTCCTATGCCGATCTTGGCGTTGATGTGGAACCTACAATTCATGAAGGCTTCCGTGCGCGGCAGATTGATACCCGTGGCGAGGTTTCGGAGCGCGTTACTGCTAACCGTGATATTGCCCGTGATAATGCAAGCAAGTTGGCTGAAAATGTCTCTGAGATTGGCAAAATACTCGATACAAAATACGGTGTATGGACCGCGCGGCATCTTCATAATGAAGTGTTTAAACGCTTCGCTATGGATGATGCGCAAGCACATAGCGAGATTGTTAATGCTGTCTTGTCGCATGTTTCCACAATGCATATCGGGCAAGGGACTGATGGCGATGCAAGGTATTCATCCACCAGTTACATTACCCTTGAGAAACGTGTTTTCGACACCGCAGATATCTTAAACAAGAGCCATAAGGTTTCGATTAATAGTGACGCGCTGGAAGCTCGGATCGCGCAAGGAATTGCCCCCGGTATTCCTTATAGCGACGAACAGAAACACGCTATCCGGCACATGGCATCAAATAGCGATTTGGTTATTACTCTTGGTCGGGCTGGCACGGGTAAAACGACAGTTGTTAAACCTGTAGCTGCACAGTACCAGGAGGAGGGCCGGAAAGTTATTGGTATGGCGGTAGCCGGGATCGCCGCCGAAAATTTGGGGATCGAAGCTGGCATAGAAAACCAGACCCTTGCCAGTTACATTACGAACCGGCAAATGCTTGATGCAGCTATGCAACGTGCTGCCAATGCGCAAACGCCTCACGAACGTAAAGCAGCGCAGCGGGAGATTCATTTCCGGCAGAAGAATGTTCTGAAAACCGGCGACGTTGTGTTCTTTGACGAAGCTGGTCAGGTGTCAATGCGCGACGTTGATGTGCTGTTGACGGATGCGCACCGCGCGGGTGCCAAGGTAATCAAGATTGGTGACTTCAAGCAGATCGGGTCTATTGGTGCGGGTGCGCCGTTCCGTGCAATGGCAGACCGTTATGACGTTGCCGAACTACTCGAAAACCGCCGTCAAAAAATCGAATGGCAACGTGATGCAGCTATCCAGCTTGGTGAATATCGGACGGGTGACGGGCTCGACGCATATCACAAGCACGGACGAGTACATTTCTTAGAAAATCGGGAAAGTCTGATTGCCCGTGTTGCCGATGATTACATTAAGATCGACGACTATAACTCAAGCATGGTTCTGGCCTTTACCAACGATGAAGTGAATGCCCTGAATACGGCTATCATTGAACGACTACAGTCGCGTGGTGATATAGGTGAAACCGTCTATCTTGAGAGCGCACCATCCCTTTCTTTGGCAAAAGACATGCGTGTCGTCTTTATGGAAAATGACCGTAAAGGTTGGAAGGTCAGCACTATTGAGGGTGACCGGGCCGGGGTCAATAATGGTACGCGCGGGATCGTTGAGAGCATTTCCGAACAGAGTATTGTTGTCCAGACAGATGACGGGCGACGGGTCCAGTTCACCCCGGAACAATATAACGAGTTGTCACCCGCGTATGCTGTGACGCTGCATAAATCGCAGGGGCAAACCGTCAACAAGACACTGGTGGTTGGCAGTGATTTTATGCGTGCGGCCGAAACGCATGTTGCTTTGACGCGCCACAGGCTGGACGCCAATATCTATCTGTCCAAAACTGAGTTTTCCGAATATGTCGAATTTGTCAAATCCGCACGCCGGGTTTCTGACAAAGACATGATCGTTGATTTTAGTATTTCTCCGGATCGCCTTGCGGCGCAAATGCGCGTGGAACGTTTCGGCCAGATCGGAACCCAAGTGCGGGCGGTTCAAGAACGCATCCGTCATTGGCAACGGATCGACAGTGTTTACGGCAAAGATCACCGAGAGCAGATCGCGAAGGCTTGGGAACAAGTGGATGAACTGCGTAAAGAGCATGCGCAGGTTGCCAAAGACATTCTCGATAATCGACGAGTTCACGATAGCCTGATCAATCGTGCCGGACTTACATCTGATACTCTTGAAATTGTAGCAGGCAGGCGAGAACCGCGTCTGACAGAAGCCGAGGCCAAAGCCCGCGATGTCATGATCAGTTTCGGGAAATTGCATCGAGAGACACAGGAGCTATATCGTGAGATGAAAGCGGCTACTCCTGCCGTTTCTGACCATGAACGATATACAGATTATCAGGTATTGCAGGCCCGCCGAAACGAGATGGCCGCGCGGATCTCGCTCGACAAGGACACCTATCGTCCGTTCCTACGTTACACCGGGCCTAAGCGTGGTGGGGCAGATGCAGGAGACGCGCAAACTTTGCCGGTATCCTGGAAAGCTATAGAAGATCAAAGTGCGGCTTATGATCGCGGACATAAGCGGGCTGAGTATATCAAGACAGCCAGCGGCGATGACAGGTCAATAGCCGTCGATCTCTTGGGCTATGCAGAGGCGAACGTTCGGGCGAATGCTTATCTGCAAGCTGTGCTTCAAGATGTAAAATCAAACCGTTTGGAACGCTGGTCAGACAGTCAGCACTATAATGATTTTACATTGGCCCGTTCAGAAAGGGATATGTTGGCCGCGTCAGTAGTTGAACGTGCGGAGCGCCATAATGTCGATTGGCGTTCCATTGCTGGCGACATCGATGTCAGATCAGATAAGATTATCGATGCAGCCTTGACGCATAACCGTCAGAACCGGGTGCGACAGTTTAAAGAGGCCATTGAAGCAGGAAAACTAGACCGGGCAGCGGCAGTTGCACCGGCACTTGCCAAAGACAAGCGGGCTTATCCATTGATCAAGGATGCCGGTATTGAGGGCAGGGCGGTTTATCGTTTCGCTCGGGAAGCCGAGCGCCAACGTACACAATTTAACCTTTCTGATAATGCCCGCGTGGCTTTCAACCGCGTTCGCGAGTATCGCGCTGTGTCAGGCGCAGTTGGACAGGCTTTCGGGAACAGGCTTCACGAAACCAATCCAGAACAATTCCGGCATCTGGAAGCTTTGAGGGACCGCGTAGCATATGACATTAATCAAGATCCACTCGCGCACCAAAAATGGGTGGAAGCCGAAAAGGTAAACGCTGACAAGCTGGAACGTCATGCCCGCCATCACGTCGCGCGTGAGAATGTGACTGCATTCAAGACAATGCGGACGCAAGATCCTGCCATTGCTGACAAGCACGGTGCTGCGATCACAGAGGATCTACGCACACATGCAAAGCATCTGGCTGAAAATAACGTGCCGGTGCGTGCTGCATTCGATGCCAAACAACGGCATGAAGATCGCACCTTCGCCAAAGACATGTCGATCCAGGAGCGGCAATATTATGAAAAGGCCCGGCAGTATGTTGATTTGCGAGCCAACGCTGGTCGTTCATGGGCGACATTAGTTGATTGGGCCAAGCGCGAGAAGATCGATATTCGTGAAGCACCGGGCTATAAAGAGACATCGAAAGTTATACGCGAACGCGACCAACTGGCCTCAGAAATTCGGCCCGTTCTGCAAGTGCGGCCGGAATGGAAAGAACGGTTGCGGATCGATGACGCCCGTTTGGATAGGCATTCCAATTCTCACGCCAAGCGGTCGGAAAAAGCCGCACAGATTGCTAATCAGAAAGCAGAAGCGCAAAAACGCCAAAAAGAGGAAAAGGCTTCGACCAGAACAAAGCAGCTTGTTCAGCGCATTGAAGATCCCGCTTTGCGTGCCCGTGTTGAACGTGCGCGGCAGTCTCTTGAGCAGAACAAAGATGCCGTTCGGGCGAACAGCAAGGCAGAGGCCCTTGCCAAGCAGATCAGAGAGAAACAAAAAATTGATAGCGCCAAGCGCGACCTAACGCGCAAGCCGCAAAGCAACGATCAAAAACACGGACCATCACAGAAGCCGTCACGCGGCATCAAACATTGAGGTAAAGATGGTAAATAATGACAACGATTTTGACCAAGACGATATCCCCCCGGCATATCCCGAGGATGATAGCGGCCCCATTCGTCACGATGAAGACGGGGTTATTATCGAGGACGATGCCGAGTTGCCGGCTAAATCGCATGTCCCAACACCTGGCCCTAATTCAGATGAATTGAGCGCCGTGGAAAGTCTGTTGGTCACGATCCTTGAGGATGTAAATAAGCGAGCTGGCCGCAATGACATCGATGAAGTGCTGGAAAGCATCAAGACCAATACCAAAGCTCTTTATGAGCAACTAGCAACAGTCATCGGAAAGCCAGCTTTCGCGGTTGCGATGGAAAACCAGTTTGCCGAGCTGCGAAAAACAACCTTGGATGCGGTACAATCTCAAGGAGATACGAAAGCCACTCAACAGACATTGGCAGACATCGAGGCTGCAATAAAACGTATTGAAAAAAAATCCGGGCAATCTTCATCCAGTCGGAGCAGTGGAAAGAAGTTCGCCAGATGGGGAAAATCGGCCGTCTACACCATCTTGCTTGTTGGGGTGGCCTACGGGGTCGGTTTTGCGGCTATTGGCACTCCAAACCCGATAGAATGGCCCGCTGTCGCGAAGGTAACCCGTGACAACGCCAATTTGTTATCCAAATGCATCTATCAGGCCGGGCGTGACGGCGCGGTTCGCTGCCCGCTAATTGTTCGCTGAAGCATAGATAATTGTATCTATGTCGGCCAGCTCAAAATGCTCGCAGATCTCATAGTCAGTTCTAACTATGCTCCCAGGGACCATAGACAGCCTTATCTATGCAGGCCGGTACAGCTGGCATAGTTGTTTCTGTCTATGATCGATCCGATATCCACCCGATGCCGCCTTGAGGCCGGGTGCATAGACGTTTCTGACTATGCCGGATTCCTCAATATCTTGTGGTCCGTCAGCTCCGACCGGTTCGATATGTGGTAGGTTGCCACACGTACAAAAAACCCGCGTTGACAGTGCAACGCGGGTTTTCTGTTTGCCGTGTCCCTTACCGGGCTACGTTGTTATTCAGTATCAGGTTTCGAAAAATTCTTTTCCTCGACATAAGCTCGGATCTTCTCGGACCATCTAGGCATTCTGTCATCGAGATATTCCAGAGCAACAACAATTAGTCCGTGAAGGATTAGACCAAACGGTAGAAGCGGCCACAGTGCCATTTTCACGGTATCTATGATAATGGACCTTAACATTTCCAGCGGCATTGCAAGAATAATGTCAAACGCTTCTTCGACGGTCGTTGCTCCTTGCTGATTAAGGTACTCATTCATTGCCAACAGCAAGAAAATCAACAAAAACAGTTTAAAGATCCGGTAGGACGGGACGACTAGGGCTGTAAGCATCTCACTTCCTCACATCGATGACATTGACATGCCGACAGTCGAAAGCCCTTTTTCAAAAGAATGGGCTGCATGTTCTGCCCGTTCCAGCGGGTCCAGCACACCAAGATTGGTTTCAACGTTCTGACGATAGGTTCTGAATTGTGCCCGTTGCGCACGCACATAATTTCGAAAATGAAACTGGCTGGCCGCAACGGTTGGTGGTGCTGTCCTGGGCATCACAAAACCAGATCCTAGCGGCGGCAGTTCTGTTGCTTCACCCTCAAGCATATGCCACGGCAGTTCGTCCGGACGGACCATGTGAGACACAAAGCGTCTGCCTTCGTGGTTTTCAATCTGGATGATCAGATCAATGTTCCGGACAAGCTGTGCGACAACGCCGGAAGTCGGATGACCGCCCAACGCCATTCGAGTTTTGTAGCCCTCAAGGCATTCAAGAGGGTTGTTGGCATGCATGGTCCATTTCATGCCTTTGTGCCCCTCATTAGCGAGAAAGAGCGTGAAAGGTGCGTTAGATATCGACAACTCACCATTCACGACTTGGCCCGGATTGGCGCGAATGGATACGTCCATAACTTCGGCCGCACCCATGCGCCTACCCCGAGCGTGTTCATGGCGAGGGATGTATATTTCAACCTGATCGGCATGCGGTGCTGTCAGTTCCGGGGCATCTTGAACCAGGAACAGACGGACATCGAGGGGAACCCAATCGAGAAGCATGTTCAGGAACGTCGTTTTTCCGGTGGCGGTCGCCCCCGAAATAATAATATTCCATCCTTCCTTTACTGCTTTGTGAAGTGTCTCGATCTGATCCGGAGTTAAGCCGAATTTTTCAGGGGTTGCCTTAAAGTGCCGCTTAACGCGAATAGAAAACATAATCCCTGATGCAACGGTTTCCTGGCCGGTCACCGCCGTACAGCGGTGACCCCCGGTTAGCCGGCACGAGATAGTTCTATGACCTTCCATGTACGGCAACCCGTGCAGGGATGCCAACTGTTGGCACACATCTTCCGCCCATTGCTGAGTGATGCCCGGCACATCAAGGAACTCTTTTCTACCATCGCGGAATTGCAAGATTACTTGCCCTTCCTTGTTAATATTAAGTTCTTGCAGATCCGGATACCGCTTGTGATCGTCCAAGAAAGGTCTGATCGGTCTAAATGTAATCTGATCGATCAGACGCATTTCACGTCGAATTACCGTCTGTTCGGGGTGAATTATATGATTCATTCTACCATCCCCAACCGGCCTCAAGGCTCGCTTTTTGCGAGTTGGTAATTTCGGATGGATATGCGGCCCACGTCCCTTGCCAACCACACGCAGTAACGCCTTGACCGGTGTTTGAGTTGTACGCCGTGTGGCTGTGTTGGTATATTTGCCCTGTTTGGGATTCAGAGGACATAATCACCCCATCCTCTCGTACTGTGTCCCTAGTGGCAACTTCGCTGCGATACACCCTGCAACTGAATGTCCAATCCGTACCATTTTTGCCGACGATCACTGCGCCGCGGCTTAATGAGGGGTTTTCTTCGTCCCACGTCACTATGGGCTGGCATCTGTCTCCTTCATCTAGTGGTGCGCCCGCTTCTACCAAACGCTTATATGTGCTGTTGTTTGGGCGCGAATACGTGTCCCAGATACCTGAATCCTGATACCGACGACATCCTTCATAGAAAATTGTTCCGCTGAGTTCGCTTCCCGTTTTTACGAACACATATGGATCTGGCACATCGCTTTCTTCTGTCTTGACGGTACGATGGCCCACGTTCGTATCAATATAGGTTTCACGCATCGGATATGCGATCAGCTCGTCATCGACCGGACGCCAATCAATAGTTTGGATCTTGTGTTCGTACTTTTCGTCCAGATTACGTTCACATTGGCCCAAATCGCGCAATTGTTCGGTGTCGGGATCCTCGAATTGCAGTTTCACCGTTCCATATGACAGATCTTCATCATGAATGAATGTCCCTATACAGGCTGCTTTATTGTAGATAACTGGCACAGATGTCGTATCTGCGCGGCAGCTTTGTCGTAGTTTTTGCTCACCATCGACATAAATCACATAGTCATATGCTTTGATGATTGCTGCGTCCGCCCCGGAACCAACTTTGGTAACCGGGCAGTTGGCATCTACCTTTTCCATATCGTAGCTAACAGAATTGCGTGTTACGCAACCCAACGCCGGATATTGGCGATCTTTATAGGTGTAGACGGCTTTCTGCTTCTGATATGATTTTTCAGTGGTCCAGTCATCCGAGATTCCGCAATCGTCCGTGATCCACGTAATGTCCACTTCCTCAACATCGGCGCATTGTGCCAAGCGGACATATTCTCCACTTGTGCGCGTCGCAAAAGGTTCACCGCGAACCATGACCTGTCCGGTATCGCTGTCTGGTGATACAGCCGGATTGTCCGGGCAAGCCGTTTCATTGTAGCTGACCGCGTATTTCTTATCCAAATGGCGGAAGCAGTCTTTTCCATCCTTTTGAAGATAGCGAGTTTCGGCATCCTTGATATAGAATGCCTTAAACAGAATGTTGGCGAACTCCGCGCCAGCTTCGTATTCAAGCGGGCAGGAATCTTCTGAAAAGTTTACTGTGAAGGACCGCCCGCTATCAGCACAGTTTCCTACTGGGGTGCCGTCTTCTGTTGTTTTTGATTGTTCATAGACAGTAGTGAGGTCATCACTCAGTCTCACTTCGCATCCGTCAGTCGTCGTGCCATAGACCGTATCCGGCGTGATTTCCGGGGTTTTATCCGGTTCATATATTGAAAGTCCACCCGGATCATAACCGTCATTTTGACCCGACGAACCGGAAGCTCCGAGCGTTTGGCCATCTCCGGACCCTTCCAACGCTTCTTCCACTTCTTCGGCAACCTTTTCCACTTCCTCGCCAAGCAGCTCTTTGGCATCGGCAATCAGGCTGGTAATGTTGCCGGTGGCGGAATAGTTGTGTCCCGGCTCTAGTGTCCCTTTGAATTTCACCTCGCTCTCAAGAGGTGATGATAGGAACTTGCGTTTAACACTGCCGTCCTCGATGTCTAACGCAAGGGATTTCCACTGCGCTTTGCCGACATGGGTATCCATCGCCTGCTTTGCATCAAGCACACCTTCAAGACGCAAACGGTCGAACTCGACAATTCGCTTGTTCGTATCACCGATTTTCACCACATCATTCAGGCTGGCGGCGACTTTTTGCTTGATGACTTTCTGGTTCTCGGCATTGATTTGATCAATGAGGCTCACCGTCACGATGCCGGAAGACGAGCTATCCGAGGTTTTTTCTTCTGTTGTGTTTTGACCTGTACCGGCCGTGTCTTGAGCCGTGGCGACTGCACATGACAGGGCCAATAGCCCTACCGAGATCATGATTTTTAAGATTATGTTTTTCATGACAACCTCATTGTTCTGCCACTTTCAAGGGGATTGGTTCAGGGAAATAGATGTCTTGCATATGCGCGACAACTTGGATAATCGCGCCCTTGCGTGCTTCCACGATGGGTTTGATATCCATATTCTGTTCAAGTGTTTGTGCGGAAAGCTGACCAAGCTTGTTGGTCGCGTCACTGACTGCGGCGCTCGCCTGGTCATCATCAACAGGCGTCAAGAACGAGACGAGAGCAGATAGACCGATCAAGGCACCAGTCAGGCCGTACTTTTCAAGCGTGCGGGTATATACCACGCCCGGAATGCCCGGACGTCCGGACATGTCTGCGGCCATACCTTCAAACTTAATCGATGCATTATCTTTAGCACGACGGATGCGATACCACGCGACCATTGCGCGGGACTGTTCGGTATTCTCGGATTGAAAACTTGTACCAAGAATCTCCGAACCGGCAGGCACAAGAATGTTTCCGCAAGATGAAACAATATTTTGCAGCACAATCGCTCGAACAGACCCCTCTTGTTCCGTCAGGATGGTCGTATCAAGCGAGGCGTTAATCCGAGTGCCATCTGGCATAATCCGGCAGTTGTTTACCGGAAAAGTGCTAACGACCTCTGTAATGTCTTCTAGTGCCCTGTAATCTGGATCTTCCGCCACGTACTCGACAGGGGGTTTAACAGGGTCCGATACTTGCATGACAGATCCGAAGCCAACATTAAGTTGCGTGAAAGATCGGTTCTTTGCTTCTGCCAAACGTTTACGTCTTTCGGCCTCGATAAGAGACGCCATCGACGGACCTTCTTCGGTTTCAGGTTCTTCCTCTAATGTCGCAAAGACAGCTCCACTAAGAGGAACCACAACCGATCCATTTTCGGCATCGCTATCGATTGTCAGACGGTCGTCGAGGTTTTCAAATGCAACATCGGTGTGCATGCTAAGTTTGACTGTGCAAGTGTCACTGGCGGCAAGTTCCGGAGGGCAGTCATTTTTGAGCGTCACGCTCTTACTGTCTGTCCGGACTGAAAACAGCCTGACCGGCATTTCACCGATGTTCTGCACGATAAGGCTGTATTCATCCGATTTTCCGTTCTGATCGGCTAGTCCAAGATCAAGAGATGACTGTGACACCGCGAGCATGCCAGGTTCGGGATCTGGCATAACTTCTTCGATCTTGGCCGGTGGTGCGTTTTCTTCGGCGTTACGATTGGCTAATTCCAGATCAACATTGAAATCTACAATTTCGTCGTTGATTGGTGGCCCACTGTTGTCTTCAACTTTGGAATTGTCTTGTTTCTGATCAGATGCATCGCAGGCGACCAGAAACAAAGACAGCGCCGCTATAATATACCGCTTCTTCATCTTATACCCCGCCTATCGTCACCATGGATGGGACGGGCTTACGATTTTTGGTGAAGAAGCAGACATACATTTCACCAACGATCATCGAGAAATCGCCGGTCACTTCGACGATAAGAAGCTGCGAGTTTTTCCCGGTCCATTTATAGTTCGGTATGTTGACATCCACATCATCAATGACCTGGAATGTCGGTGCGCGTTTGATCGTGTCGGATCGATCTCCATAATCAAAGATTGTGAATTTGCCATCGGTACAGACATGTTCCGGCGCAAGTTCTTGTGCCGATATTTCGTCAGGAACCTTGATGTCAAAGGCATCGCGATCACACAACGATTCCGAAAAATTGTAGTTCAAGTTCCGCAAATAATCGGCACGGGTCTTCCGATCTTCCACATCAACAGCGGATGTCAGAGGGTTCACATCCTTGGCTGGTGCTTTGGCTTCTGTGGCAGCACTCGGGTTGGACTCAACATTCCTCTCATGGACGGCCTTGGTCGCCTGCATTTGCTCGATCAATGATTTCTGCGGGAAAATGGCTACTTCGGTCGCTGTCAGCTTCGGATTGTCTTCGGGCATGCTAAGCAGAATGAATGAATAGATATGCCCGGCGCTGTCGCGGACCTTAAGGTCCGTGTCGATATTGTAGCTTCTCGATTTGACCCAAATAATATTGCCGAGTTCAGCGTCTTTGGTGGCTTCGAAATTTACGTTGTCACCAACAAGCGGGTCCAACAGTTCGACGCCTTCCGGCCAGCGAATTACGGTTAGAAAGCGCGGACGCATGTAGATCTTCATTTGGGCGCCAGCTTCCCAATGATAGGCAACAAAGCCGGGACGAGATTGCCCTTGGCCTAACGCGCAAGCACCGTAATCTTTGCGAGGCTTACCAAGCGCGTCCAGGCAGTCGGGTTGCTGCCACGCCTCTTGAATCGACTTCATGTCAAGCATCACACCGGACAAATCTGCGGTTTCTCCGGTGATATCTGCATCGGTCAGGATTTGGGCATCATTGTTCAAATTGGCCCGGATTTGTTCGTCTTCGGTCTGCGCACGCGCCACTGACATACAAGCAACGCACAGTGCAACAATGGTGATGCTCAACATCACCCGTGAATTAGCGATCATTGAAATATGCCTCTTTGACGACAAGTCCCACGGGGTTTTGATCTACGCCGCATTTGGGCATTTCGAGATCTTCGAAAGCGATGCGGGCCTGCACCCTGCGCGGTTTGCGTAAGATTTCCTGATGGCGGGGATCTTCCCAGACTTCTACGAAGTCGAGATAGTACCAACCGCCTTTGTCACTGAGCTTTTGCGGTGTGTTATCCCCGATTTCCAGCCGTACTATCGCGCCTTCCCCATACTCGTTACGGAAAGCCGGATAGCGTTTGTTCATGTCACGGGTAACGCTGTTATAAAAGGTTCGGTCAGTGAGCCAGAACAACGGAGACGCGCATTTCACCTTTTTGTTGGATTGAACGCGACGAGTCTGTTCTTCCAGCGTTCCGGCAAACTCGCGGGCGTGGCGTAACCAGACTGGCAGATAGGTTGCAATGCCAGCTTCCTTTACGTCCAAATCCTCTGTTTGTCGAAGCGTGATGACCTGCTTGGATGCGGGAGATATCTGGACAATACTTGTTGCAACGCGGGTCTGGTTTCGCGCCAGAACGCTGTTCTCGTAGGACTGGACACCATTGTAAGCTGACAGCAGAGCGACGAGGCCAAACAAGAAGATTACGAACCGGCCTTGCTTGGTATAAGGCGATCCGGGCAGCACCGAATGGACCTCATAGACTTCGCGGTCTTTTGGGTCTTCCTCATGCTCGATGTCGGCTTTAAATGCCTTCGCTGCACTCGACTTCTTTTCCTTTTTGGGCTTGAGCTTGAACAATTTCATAATCAAGCCTCATTTAACCAGTCATCGAAGTTTGTTTTTTCGAGTGGCAACGATTTGCACCCGACGCGCTGAATAGACCAATAGCGGTTATCCGATTCAGCAAAAGAGGTTGCACAAGGAGACACCTTGTATTGATTGCGACCGTTCCCCACGCCCACGGCTGCTTCACGGGGACCAGTGCAGGCCGCTAACGTCATCAAAGAGGCAATTACGGCGATGGTTTTTTTAGGCATAAGCAATCCCCTCGTATTTTCCTTTAAGTTCCAAATATTTCTGCATTGCCTGATCGCCGTGTATTTTCTCCAATCGCAGCAAAGCTTGGCTTGCATCCTGATCGGAGTTCAGTAATTCGATATGATCACCCAAGCACCGAAGGTTGACATTGAACGCTGTGGTAAAGGCATCTTTCTGCATCACCACGTCGTAATCGTCAGTGTCGGAACCCGTGATCATTTGCACTGCTCTTTCCGGCAGATTGAAATCATCCCGAAGAACATTCGGATCTGTTTTTACTGATTTGAAATAGAACTTGGTCATGAACTGCGTGTTCAGCATTTCAACCAAACCAGCCTCTTTTACTTGAGCTGGTTGCTGGAACAGCATCCCGATTGCGCCGAAGGTTTTGCGAATTTCTACAGCCAGTTCTTTGATTAGTTCTTTTACGAACCGGTTGCGGAGCAAGGCCGGAGCCTCATCGAAGACCACCATCCAGGGCCGACCTTGCTCCGCCGCAGCCGCTTCCAGCGTTGTTAGGACATGGAAAAATACGGGAGCCGACGCAATGTCGTCTTCCACAAGTCCATGACTATCCAAGGCAAAGAAGCGGGCGTTTCCATTTAGCTGGCTTGCCAAATCATCGCGTTCGCCGTTAAAAAGATGTTGATAGCTTTCACCTTCTGCGAATGGCCGAATACGCTGGCTAAACTCGCCAAGTCCCTGCAAGTGTGTGGGGTACATCGTGTCAAGGCGACGCAGTTCCATGTCGGCAGGATCTTGCGCACGGGACAAGGTTCGTAACACATGCTCGATTGCCTGTTCGGCTGCGTCATCATGTGTACTGTCATTGAATGCACTTCGCCCCCCCACCAACCGGAGCCAGCGCGTAATTCTCTTTTTCTTTTCGGGGGTTAATTTCCCGTCGAACGGATTGAGTTTAAGCGCGTTCGGATCTTCATGGTTGAGAGACAGAAATTTACCGCCCGCCGCTTTGACGGCCGGATATCCCCCCATACGCCTAGTCACGAACAGAATCATGATATTTTCGTGAGCGGCCAGCGTGCTTAAAATCAGATGGGATGCCAGCACCGTTTTACCCGCGCCGGTCTTTCCAAGAATTGCCCAATTCGCCGCCAGACTGCGTTGGTTCTCATGAAAGGTTACATGAACCTTTCCTGTGCCACGCGCCGCAGGATAGATTTGAATATGACTACCCCAACGTGACTTTGTGAACCCACTATGCGCCCCTTCAAACGGGGTGAGCGTTGCCACCTGTTTGCTATCAACCCGTTCTTGACGGATTGCCATGTAGTTACCCGGAAAGAAGTTCAGGTAGGCTTCTCGGGTGCAGCCGGACAATGTAGAAGACTTAATTTCGAAGGCCACGTTGAGCTTCGATACAATAGCGTCTGTCGCTGCTTCCAGTTCTTCTTTGGTTTGGCTATGAACAAATATAAATAGCTGTTGAAACACCATGCAACGCGGGTCGTTCGCGTTTGTTTCGAAATGTCTTTGGTACTTCTTGTGTGAAGCAATGGCGTCCGCGCTGCCCAATCTTTCCAAATCCAGCATTTCCGCTGTCTTGGCCCGTGACCGGCTGGTTTTTTTGTCTAGAGGAAGGCATATGTGATTGACTGTTATCTCGTATGGGAGAGACACAATTGCATCAATAATGCGGTCATCTCCGTGACCTTCCCACTCATTGATAACAACAAAGGCTCCATAGCTTTCACGGGTATTGCGCCAGAAGCGAATAACTCCGGTCTGTTCAGTAAAACCGTAGCTTGTTGATGCAACCGCTTTGTAAAAGTTGCCTTCTTTTCCGCGAACACGCTGATTGGTTCCGGGGTTGATTAAATCAGCATAAAATTCTGCATGCTCAGATTGATCAGGATCATGTGAAAGTTCTTCAAGACCATATGTCTTAAAGGTTGATTTCAGTGACGTAACTGCTTTGTCCAACTTATCGCGAGAGTCACGATTGTCTTTATCGACTTCGAGGCAGACGTAGTATTTTTTGATAGAAAGATCTGAAAACTGCGCATTAAACCGGCGTTCGATTTCGTCTACAAGGGGTGATACAGATGCCCGGTTTGCCGCTGCGTCATCCAAATCACGACGCTTCGTAATAAATTTAACTTTTACATTGTTCTCACCGCACGCTTCGAGAAAACGCTTGCGGGTTGATCTGATGGCTTTGCGCTCTATGTGGCCGGTTTCGGAATAATCACATCCGCGAATGCGAAATATGCGCATCATCGATCCTTTGGGCGACCGATGATATACTGAACGCACCTCACCTGCGCTGTTCTTCTTGACTATAAATTCACCAAAGTTCATTGCCGCCTGCAAGGACGGGCGATAGATGGGGCGCTGGACATGTGAGGCAAGAAATAATGCTCCGGCAGTCGGGATCGCCATAGCACCGTATTTGATCATCACCGAGATAGTTGCTGGATCAAGGAACATAAAAGTCTAATCCCTTTTGCTTGCCGCCAAATCTGCAAAGGCACCAGACCACACGGCGACAGCGACCTGCGACCCGCCATACATGTTCTTGGCCTGCATACGGATTGTCCAAACACGCACGCCACCACCATACGGCAACCGTCAGAAAGGCAAGAATTGCCAGTCCAAAGCCAAACACCGAAGCGAACGGAACCCCAAAGGCTGCGAGTATCCGCCCGCCCATGTCATATCCAATCCACCCGGCCATTGGTGGGTAAACCCATACTTGGACAGGGATCTTGGCGACAGTCAAAGGCCGCGCCGGACGGTGGTAGCGATACGCGATAAGGTTCATTAATCGAGTGTCACTTCTTCTGTGTTATCCGCAGTCCAGGTGATGAACTCGGGGATCGCAAGGAAAATTGCGACGCCAACCAAAAGGCTGATGATTTTTTTCGGGTCAGTGTCGCCTTTGTTCCAAAGGAACTTGAAGCCCATCCATCCGCCAGCGCCAACGATAGAGAAGCGATAAACCCACATTCCCCACGCGAGGACTTCATTACCGGCTGTGTTTGCATCCGCTTCACCAATGAAGTCAGCAAAGCTGGCTTCCGGAAACGCAACAATTGCCATTGTGCAAACGGCCATGAGCAAGAGCGTTCTCGAAAGAACATGCTTGTTTCGTTCAGTCTTCATGTCTTTAACCCTGAATGTTTATGTGGTACGTGTTTTGTATAGCAGTTCACGTTAGATTAATAAATGTCAAAATTTCGCCACATCGCCATTGGAATAGTAGCCTACACTTTAGGGGTGGGTTCTGTTTCTGCAAATCCGCAGTATTCCGCCGATTGTCTTGTTTCTGCGCAAGAGGTCACGCACAATTTAAACGATTATCGCCTTCTATCGTCACTCTTGCTGGTCGAAAGTGGATTAACGAAACGAGAATACAAAAGGCCGCAGGCATGGGCCATTAATTATAAAGGTGAGAGTTATTATTTTTCAGATTTCGTTAATGCTAAGAAGTTTGCGCTAGGGTTGATAAGCGAAGGTCAAGAGAACTTCGATATTGGATGTGCGCAAATTAATTATCGCTGGTGGAACCACCATTTTGAATCGATAGACGATATGCTCGATCCACGACAGAATGTGCGTTTCGCATTTGCATTGTTGAAGACCCACATCCGAAACACCGGATCGGTGGTTGAAGGGGTGGCGCGATACCATATTCGCGGCGACAGTCCGGAAGCGCGAAAAAAAGCCCGGCAGTATGCCTGCCGGGTCTTCTCGGAATATTATGCTTTAAGTGGCCTCAGACGGCCCTTATGTCACTGAAACTTGACGAAGTTTGACGCCGCTTCCAGCGGGTTGCTGGAATCTGACTTCCCATCCACCGTGTTCTCGACGGGGATGCTCTGTACTTCCTTCGTTGCCTCCATACCCAATTGCATAGCCATAAGCACTCGCATGCTGGCAAGTTCTTCGGTGATACCACGTAACTGAGCTGACATTAGTTGTATCATTGCGCCGTAATCATCGGCATCAGTGGCAAAGGTTTTTTGCAAATCAAGAATTTGGGCTGATTTCGGCGCGTTTGTGCGGCCTTGATAAGCAGCCGCAAGGCTTCTTTCTACCATTTCCCGGTGCGCATTCTCGCGATTGACGATAACCGCTGATTTAATTGCGCTCCACGATCCATTGGCCTTTGCAGCGACAATATCCTCCGACGATAACCGGATGTCTCCACTGCTTCCATTGCCTTTCGATAATCCGAACCTGGCCCCTATCGTATGCGATGCGTATAACGCTTCCTGCACAAATCCCAAAGATTCAGTTAGACAAGACAGGTCAGGTAAATCCGGCAAGTCGATAGACAGGCCGGGCAAATCTGGTATGAACCCGCCGATGCCACAGGCATTAAGTGCGCCGTTGGCTGCATTCGTCAGATTTCCGATATTGCCCAGGACATCGACACCCACCGACTTAACATCCCCGATGTTTTCCAGCATTTCTTTGCCTTGGGATATTTGTTCCTGCAAATAGCTTCCGTTTTTGGCAATTTCGCCGGTGGTCTTCGCTTCTTGAATGATTGAGGTCGGATCGATGACTTCCATACCGGCCGACGCCGGCAACGATGATGCAGCCAGAGCCAAGGCCGCTAATGCTACATACTTCATTCTGCGTCTCCTTCTTCATGTAATGGGTTCTGTGCTAAAAGACCTGCAAATTCCGGATCGTTGAGATAGTCCAGTTTCTTTATTTTCATCGGCCGGAAACCGCGCACGAAAAGCAGTTGTTCGCTCAGATCCAAGGCCCGGATCTCCCCCGGTGTCATCAAGGATCGAGATTGTTCACCTTCACTGACTGACTCGCCAATATGACGGTTTGCGTCGGATGTCATAGATCCGGGTTTTGCGCCCGCGTTACGTTGTTCGCCTTTTGTGATGATTGTGAATTTATCCAAGAGCTTTGAAACCCATTCGGGTGTTTCATCATCTCCGATCCCGGTGCCGAAAATTTGAACAATCTCGGCCGTGTTAAACATCGTGTATTCCTTCGGGTATAGTCCGCGAAGCTGACCCCGTTCATGGATGAACAACCAGAACGACATGCCGTAACCGGCAATGCTGTTCCAGTTTGCAACAACCGGGGGGAAATGCCCCAAGAGCAAAAATTCATCCATGAGGGTGAAAATGCGTTTCACCATTGGATTGCTGCGTCGCCATATTTTAAACTCGGTGATAGCCATGGAAAACACGATACGTACAAAGCGTGGATCTCGTTCGATGACGTGATCAGGAACAACAATCACCAGATCGGCCTTGTTCTCAAAAATCATGTGCAGATTAATTTCACGGCGCGGGTCGTTTGATGTCATGGCGGCACGATAATGCGGATTTTGCAAAAAACCCAATGAGCGTTTTATAGTGCTTTTTACGCCGCTGAGTTCATCGCCTTCCACTTCCTGGACCGATCTTGCACCAAGAAATGGTAGGCCATGCGCAAGCGTTTTGTTGGCCGACATACATTCGAGAAGATTGTCAAACGCGTCTCCGGGTAGCAGTGCCAAATCATACACAGTACCTAAATGCGCTTCATCGCGCGGGTAAGTCACTGTGACCCACGCTATCAAACCTTCGATGAAAAATTTCACAATCTCAATGAAGTGCGATTGATCCCCGGGCCGGGAATATACCAATGCATCGCTTAACGCCTGTACGCGCTCCGTCAGGGTTTTATCATTCTTGATCAGAGCTAGTGGGTTGAAGGTCGCTGTTGGCGCAGATACCCAATTATCGGTTATACCAAGTGGATCTAACGCGAAGAATGTGCGACCCATCTGTTCACGCCGTTCCCATGTTATCGCAACGGTTTCCCCTTTCGGGCAGATGTCAATAAACGGGTGATCAACTAAGGCGAACTGTGGGAGAATTCCAGCACGCCCTTTCCATGTGCGGGTTGGGCCATATGTTTGAATATGCCCCTCTCTTGCCTTGCCGCCTTTATCTATTGCTCGAACGATTTCCCCATCGTGACGGCCTAAGAGAAGACCATTCTCACCTTTCAGTTTTTCAATCTCATTGTCATCGGCAAAGCGGGCTGAACCGAGTGCATCGCTATCCGAGCGCTGCGCTTTTGTACGCCAACGCACTTGCCGGACCTTGACCAAGGAGGCTTTCGCGAGAGGAAAGGCTATGAACAGAAGCAAGAAAATCGGAAGGAACGATAAACCCAGAGATACAATATCAAGGTTTTCGACGCCGCTGTGTCGAAGCCAGGAATAAGCAGCGCGGGCATTATTGAAATGCGGCAAGTCGATGATTGCCGTCTGTAGCATTCGCCAAGTAGCAAATAGAGCCGCCGACACGGCCAGTACCGGCAGAAGAATACCCGTTAAGGCCAAATCCCTGTTAAAATACAGACCAATAGACGTACCAATCAGGAGCGTAGCGGTCACATACAAGCTTATGGACCCAAAGTCCGTCGCGTACATGCTCCCACCTGCGAGGGCGAGAAACAACACGCAAGGGGCATATGGGCGGGTAAGTTGTTTATAGATCTTCATCTAGCGAAAACTCCGCTGGCGGTTCGCTACGGTTGTCAGTTGAGATCGGCATTTCAGAGAGGCAACCAAACAAAGAGGCCACGGGCCTGTAAGACTTTCTGTCACGTTGCAAATCTTTCCCCATTTCAATTCCGGCCCATGACGGGAACCCTGATTTCCACAATACGCCCCCGGCCTGAATGATTGTTCGGGTTTTTGCCTGTCGGCCCGTTTGTCGAAACTGGCGGGGACCATCTTCGTTCAGCTTTTCAGACAGTATCGCATCCCCGGCCGCGAAGTAGCTTGACGGGTCTTGCTTTTCCACTCTGTCAAGACCGGCAATCAGGCAAGAGAGCAGCCAATAAGCTTTTTCCCGCCCCGGAGACAGTTCTAGTCTGTCTCCAAGGCTGATATTGAATTTTTCAAGGATGCCCAAACGAACGAGCATCCCTCCGAGCTGAATTTTTGTTCGGGTTGTCGTTCTGCGTAATTCACTCGTTTGAAGGCTTATGCTCAGCAGAAGGCGGGCGTTGGACTGGTTGAGAAGCCGCAGCTTTCTTGCGGGCGCGTTTGCGTTTGGGCAGAAAGTTTTCAGCCTTGGCATATGCGTCTTTCCGCATAGCTTCGGCTCCTTCCATTTCAAGCATTACAAGTCCCGCAATGATATCGGCGGGCGTTACTTCATCTCCTTTGAATTTGACAGCCGCTTGCCCAAGATTTGTTTCATGTTGTTCTCTGGCTTTTTTGATCTGTTCGTCAAGCTGGCGTTGTTGTTCTTTGAGGTCTTCAAGTGTTAATGACATAATGTCCTCTTATTAACGAAACGTGCATTTTTTTGTACGTTTTCCTTGGAAAACATGCAATAATTAAATTCTGTATTAACGAATAATCCATGCGATGAAATTGGCTTTTTGCATAGTTTGAGAGTTTGATGGAAGAATTTTGCTTCACATGTGTTCTGACTAATCCGCTTGGAAACCAGTTGATCGGTTATGCCGAAAGAGTGTTTACGGCCTTCTCGGCCTTGGCCTTCTGGATCTTCTTTCTCGGTGTGGTTTTGTCGGCACTGTATTACGGGATCAAGCTGATACGCTTCTCCATGCTGGAAAACCCGATGGATGATCCCGCTGCCGTGCTTTGGGAAATCGGCGGGGCGTGTGTTTGGGGCGCAATTGCATTAACGATGATGACCGCTTCGACCGATGACGCCTTTAGCGTTAGCAAGTTGTGGTCCGTGACGCTCGATGTTGCAACAGGTCAGGGTATTGCCATCGTCGAGGATCTTAATCCGGATATCGAGCCGCCAGAATTAGCCACAAACGGGCCCGCAAGACTGATCGGGATGTATGAACAGACAATATTTTACTTCATTGAAGCTGGCTTTAACACGGGGGAAGAAGTTGATGACTCCGGATGGTTTCCCTCTTTTCACAAGTTATCTTCATCCGCAATGTCAATGGCTTATGGCTTGATCATCGCGCTTTTGGCTCTGTTCCTGATTATATATTTCTCGTATATAGTAATTGCTCAAATTCTACTTGGTGGGTTGGTGGTTTCTTTTGGGTCAATTTTGTCCGCCTTGGCCGCATTCAGACTTACGCGAGGAATGTTCTTCGCGGGGTTACGGGTGATGGTTCATGCAGGTTTGGTTATTATGGCCGCATCGGTTGCTGTTGGCTTCATGCAGGACATCATGCAGGTTTTTGTTAATGGCGCAGAGTGCATCCGGACAGCCGGACCCACGGCGACATCGCAATGTGAGGCGCAATTAGGTATGTTAGCTGAGCTGATGGGGGCCGGGTCTGACGATCAACTAATGCGCCTGTTCGGTGCAACAGAGTTTTTTGCAACATCTGTTTTTCTGATCGTTATGGCGGCGTTTATGCTGTATCTCGCGCAATCGTTCGTAAGCATGATTACAGGTGTTCACGGTGTCGCAGGAGCAACAGCAGCTTTTGCGGCTGCGGCGACTTCGATCATTGCAGGTGGAATTGGGCTTGGCCTTAACGATGATGGGAAACCGCAAATTCCTTCCGATAATGCGGGGAATGACAGGGCAGATGGTCCGTTCCCGACTGACTTTGACGGAGATGGAGATATGAAACAGGAAGAGCAAAGCTCCAATTCGACGCAAACAACCGTGAACGATACTTCACAACAGGGGGGAAGTGGCGACGCAGCGCAGGGTGGCGCGATGGCGAGCCCAATTAGTGAAGGACAGAATACTTCTCAGGCGACAGCCGCCCCAAAAACGGCGCAGCCAGGGGCGACAACTCAGCAAGGTCAACAGGGAAATAAAGGATCGAAGTGATGAAACAAATGGCTGGATTGGCAGGATTGGTACTCGCCGTTCACATCTGGATTGGGATGGCTATTTACGCTTTTAATCATCCGTCTGTGCAATCGGTCGGCGCTCTTGTTGCCGTGATTGCGCTGAGATATCGCCGCTGGATCTTCTTCTATATCCGCCGTTGGATTGGGCGGATGTTCCGGTTTCTGTTTCGGCAAGCTACGGGAAGCTGGAAAAAATCGAGAACGGTAGCACAAGGAGGACAATAACAATTTCTTAAAAAAGATCGACAACGAGCAAACACGATCAAACGATAACGACAAAATGAAACACAGCGATGACAAAGCAGACCAGCCAATGGTTCAATTTTAAAATCCATGACTTGGGATTGCGACCAGTTGATATTCACCGCCTATGCGACATTGCGCCTCAAACTGTCTCAAGTATAAAAAATGGCACAGATGGGCGTGGGGCAGATGGCAAACTGGTTGCATTTCTCGAAGCCTATACGTTGCTTTCACCTGGGCAACGTATTGAACTTCACCGGCGATTGGATGTTCAGATATTCGAAAAGCCGGTGGATGTTGAGAAGTTTGATATCGGTGGATCTTCACTATTTCTGGAAAAATATCGAGGCAATACGTTCGTTTTGTATTTCCCTGATAAAACTGACTACAGCTTTTCCTTTGACCGGGAGAAGCGGCGCTTGGTTATCACAATTTCTGATGAACTGATCGATCATAATGATTTGAAACTGGCCTTGTCTACGAACACCATCCACATAGAAAAACCAGCCGCAAGCAACGAGCTGATCTTTACTTTCGGGATCGAGGGGCATGTTGACATCCTCTATGATTCAACAACGCAGAATTTAATTGTTCATAGCGTAGATTAACGCCATAATTGCAACATTACACACAGGAATGTTGCAGGCATGAATGTACCAGACAAGATTTATCTTAGTGACGGTCGGACGATTACTTTCAAAGAACTGAATGCCGATCCTGATCATCGGGATCGGCTTTTTTTGTCTCTTCGACGCATTGCTAAACCGGATTCTCCCCAAGTGTTTTGCGGGTGTATGCCTCGGCGTTTGGCCCCGCCCCTCTCGATTGTATGTCGGGACGGACAATCGCCGTTTTTGCGGCGTTACAGAACACAGGTGCATCCTCACCATGAAGATTGTCGCCACTATCTAAGCGAGCATACTGGCCGGACTGATATGCTCGACCGCATTGAAGAAATTGGCGATATCTTCAAAATCCGGCTCAATACATCCCTGCAACGCAACACTCCATCGACCGGTTCTGCTCTGGAAGATGTTCCCAAACCTAAAAAGAAAAGTAAAAGCAAACCGCCTCTGTCTTGTTACAGCCTGTTTGATTTCCTCTGGGAACAAACACATTTGAACCGTTGGTATCCCAAGATGCAGGGGAGCCGGGCAAATACAACGTTGAGGTTCGTTCAGAATGAAGCTAGTCACATCCAGGCTGGCCGGATCAATCTCGGTGAGGTGTTTCAAGTCGTGATCGATGATCTGCCCGGCAAACACTTTCATGCAGCTAAGAGGCGCTTGCACGATATAGCAAGGAAAGCCGCCGACAATCGCGGAACGATGATGATCCTTGCTGAGTTACATCGGATACCAGAGTTCGATGACGCCCGACCGGCAGACGCACGAATCAGCTTTCCTATTCGGGGCAGTGATTCTTATCGGATCATCCCTACTGGACCGGCCGATTTGGTCCGCGCACTTTGCAAAAGCGTCTCAGCTATCGAAGGAAGACAGTTGGCCCTTTTACAAGGCGAACCTCATTTTCTCAAAGATGGCCGATTTTATTTCAATGTCCTTGATGGCTCAATCAGGTCTGTAAGCTCTGAATTTATCCCCGTGGATAGTGGGTTGGAGCTTATGACCGTGAAAGCTCTTGTTGACCAGCAACGGGCCTTTGAGAAGCCCTTACGCTTCGATCCGGAGAACATGTCGCTTCCGGATTTGGTGCTGCTTGACACACAACCGCATCGCTGGATTATGGAAGTCTTTGGCAGAACAGATGACGATTATCTGGATCGCCAGCGGGAGAAATCCCGAAAGTATGATGCTGCCTACGGGGCCAATGGTTGGTGGGCATGGCGGGCGAATCAAGGCGAGTCCATGCCCACCTTTCCGCCAGAAGCAACAAACAGGTTCAAAGTTTAAAGCTGAAACAAGGTTCTAAACCCCCGGTTTTCGGGGGTTTATCTTTTGTTAATCAAAAACTTGTTGCTTTCGATCAATCTGAAAAGGTAACTTCGGAGCAACACCATTACGCCAGTATTTTTCTCTTTTTGGAATGGCTTATGAACGCTCAAACCGATTATCAGGCGAAAATTACCGTCAACATTCCCCAGGACCTTGACGCATTTTTGACGCAAGAGCGTTCAAAGCGCGATCCGAGGACAAGAAAGAAGATCCGCAACCACCAGATCGTGACGGCGGCACTGGATTTGCTCAAACAGAAGATGGAAGAAGATCCGAAATTTAGCTATCTCGATGAATTAGCCAAACGCTCAGAGTTGCCTTTGGAAAAATAGAAAACCCGGTGCTGGAACACCGGGTTTCAAAATCTTGAATTTGTTCGCCTCTCGGCGCATACAAACAACGTAGCAGTTATTTGTATAGCCGAAAGAGAGGCGTCGTGCAACCTAATTTTGGGGAAAACGATGCGAAATTACAGACTTAATTCGGCGCAAAAATATCTTATTGGCGGTCAATTTTCACATCCGGATCACATGATCCAGCCGTTACGAAAGATCTATAAAAAGATCGGTTGGGGACGGGCCAATGTGAAATTTTTGCAAGACCTTCTTTCCGGTTTTTGTGAAGTTTCATGCTATAAAGCAGGCATCGGATTTGGTGAAAACGAAACACCAAAAGCAATGCTTGTGAACTCTCTTATAGAACTTCAAACAGGTGGATTAACCGGAAGGTCCGTGCAACGCCACCTTGCATTTTTGGAAAAAGAAGGCGTTATAGAGCGTGATATTAACAACGGATATCAACGCTATATTGATCTGACACCGCTTGTTGAAAAAGCGTTGGAATGGAAGAAAATTGCCGATCAAGCTTTCCAGGAAGAACAGCAAAAGCGAGCAATAATACAACGCTATCGGAAGCTCAAACATCGGGCGTCTGTGCTGATACAGAATTCTTCAAGCCGTCGCGACATCGAACCTGAATTGAACAATCTTCGCAGGCTGTCATGTGCGGCTGGCGACAACGACAAAGCAAAAATTGCTTTGGCGGATCATCTGGAAACGGCGATTAAAGTGCTTGTGGATAAGTTGGCCGAATTAGATGATCTTCATTCAGATATTCCGACAAATTTGTCATCCCCCCCTGACGAAATAAACACCAATAACACTACAACTCACCCACTTTCTGGTAAGAAAGTAGATAAGAAAAAAGGTGCCGACGCGCTAATCGATGCTTCGCATCGAGCGTCGGCCGGTCAAAAAAATTCCCAAAAAGAAGAAAGGGGATTTGGCACAGTTCAAGGTGTTAAACCTGAGAAGTCCTGGCCTCTATTGCTCAAGATAGCGCCTGATATGATCAGCTCACTGAAACATTCCCGCGATCCGGTTGAACAGGCACGACATGCGGCAATCAATTTTGTGCCTGTACGCAGTGATATCCTTGAAATGGCAATCATGGTCCATGGAAGTCACACCGTTCTTGCCGCAATAGCTTTAGCCATGGCAAAGCAGGACTTTGTGAACAACCAAGGCGGTGACATTCGGCGTGCCCGAGCCGCTTTTGCCAAAGGAATCTTGTCAAAAAATCCTCCGGCCGACGGATTACCAATGCAGTCAACATGTAATCCTTGGCCGTCGATTTGGGGGCATTTGCGTAATCAGCAGGCGCTTAATGGCTCTTTCGGGACAGCCTGAAATTAGCTGTCAGGATCTTCGCGCCGGATTGTTGGGCATCTGTATGAGGATGTGACATGCTTTCCGGCGAGATTTCCCGTTTTGTTATGCGCTTTACCGAGTTGATCGCATACTTCGCCAGCATTTGAAGACAACGGTAAGTTAGTGCTTTCGTAAGCTACACCGCTGGTCAGGTTGTCAGGGCCAATCGTTGATAGGTAAGTCATCAGTTCAACTGAATCTGCTTCACTGTCGGCTTCGATATTGACCATTTCACATCGATAGGATGCTGTAACGTGTTTCCCTGAGATACGCCCTGCCCTTTCATGCTCTTCTCCAAGTTGCTGACATATTGTTTCAGCATTTTTGGCCGGAGGTATAAATTCGATGTTGTGGGCAACACCACTGTCAAGGCCACCTGGACCAGTTGCGACCAAATAGGTCATCAACACAAACATTTTCATCTTTCATTCCTTCTGTGTTTGTAGAGTGGCCTTCAAGTCAATTATACCTCATTTGTGACGGATATCTATTTTCCCATTACTGAAGCATAGACAACGCTGTCTATGGTCCCTGGGAGCATAGTTAGAACTGACTATGAGATCTGCGAGCATTCTGAGCTGGCCAACATAGACAGAATTGTCTATCGGCTTCTAGCAGGTGGAACTCAACACCACATATCGAACCGGTCGGAGCTGACGGACCACAAGATATTGAGGAATCCGGCATAGTCAGAAACGTCTATGCACCCGGCATCCCAATCTATCAATCCTCAACCTTACGCGGTCTGGCTTTGCTGGGTTTCCCGGCCTTGGCGATCTGGAGTAATTCGGCCTGTAGTTCCTTCATTTCACCGCGGACAAGTGCGATATCATCTTGAAGATTGATATTCATCTTGTCGCGGTCCTCAAGTCTACGTTCCATAACCTGCTTTTCAGCCTCAACCGAAACCAAAGAGGAACGAACCGCCTCCAATTCACCACCCAAGGCCGCGATTTTATCGGCCTGTGATGCCAGTAGATTATCCATGTCACCTAAACGGGCCTGCGAGGCTTCGGCCTTCCCCAATGCCGCGTCACGCTCCTTAACAATGTCAGCAAGTCGCGCTTGTAAATCCTTAAATTCATCCCTCGCAAGTTTGGTGCCCTCTTTCAAACTGGCGATCTCTTGATCCCGATCTGTAAGACGATGCTCCAAAACCTTTTTGTCGGCCTCCAAGGCGGTGATGGCAGCCTGCGCCACATCAAGCTGACGCTTCATATCGTCCACTTGTGCGCCTCGATCATGCAATTGGCTTTCTCGCTCCGACAAAACCCGTTCCAGTTCCGCAACAGCGGCCAACGCTTCGTCACAATCGGCTTTGATCGCAGCATTGGCTTCTTCCAATTCTTGACGCTGCCCTTCCCATGTGGCTGCGGCTAACTTACTGGCGACAGGCCAGACTTGGCCTATGGCCGTTTGCACCGCTTTTTTCAGTTCGGACGGCATGTCCAGCGCAACAGCAACGGCGGCTTTTCGCCCTTCCCGCCATTCCCGCATAACCGGCGAAATATGAGACAGCGAACCGCCGCCCATCTGTTCTCGAACTTGATCATTAGTTGGATTCTCGACGCCTTCGGCCGAAAGCGCATTGGCGGCGGTGATAATCCGGTCACGGATTTCTGGCTTAATGGGCATGTCGTCTCCTTTTAATATGTATTGTATGTACGTATTATACATACAATACATATTAAACACAACGGTAATCTGTTCATGACGTTCACTCTGATTTGATATATGGCATATGATATATGTTTTATCGTATATGGTTTATTTTATTTGACCGGTTGCCCTGAATGTGGGATTGTCGCGTTGTTATACACGCATCTACATTAATCATATGGTGTGTTGTATATGACATATCATATATCGTTTATTGTTGAATGAGGGGCTTATGGAACGAGAAACAAAGGTTATTCTGCTTTCTCAGGCAAAAGGCGGGTCAGGGAAAACGACAACGGCGGTCCTGATCGTTTGGTGGAATGCCCGACGTGGCAAAAAGGTTTTGCTTATTGACGGCGACCCCAATCACGATGCAGAGGATTGGTTTAAGGATGCTGAAAAGCTCGGCCTGGACATCGACTTTACCACATGCGAACGCGACGAAGATATTGCGCCGATGATCAAGGCCGCTCAACCCAACTACGATACGATTGTGGTTGATACACCTGGCTTCAAGTCGCAGATTATGATTTATGCGGCTCCGCGCGCCACAGCGGTATTGCTGCCTGTAATGCCGAGTAGATCCGACCTCAAACATTTCTTTCGGGTCAAATCCAGCTTTGAGGGGTTAGCAGCCTCTATTGATAGAGAAATACCGCTCTATGCAGTGCTAACCAGTGCGAGCAATACGGATATGACTGAAATCATCCGGCAAGCTATAATCGATTCTGGTATTCCCCTAGTTGGAGAACTTGCGCAATCGACTGGTTTCCGTGAATTTGGTAGCAACGCACAGTTGCCAAGCGGAGCCGCCCGCGTAAGCGCCGGTATATTCCTCAACCAACTTGACGAAAAGGGTTTGATCTAATGGCACGGGTAAAATTTGACGCCAAGGAACTGGCTAAAAGTGCGCAAGAAGACCCTGCGATAAAGCAGGAAACATCGGCATTGAAGCGGGCTACAGTTCGCTTTCGTCCCGCTGCTTCTGAAAAGAGCCAAGGTCGTCCATCGCAACAGAAGGCTATTCAGCTTGGTTATTGTGATCAGGAAGTTGCCGATCTTATTGACGCAAAGGTCCGTGAAACAGGGCTGACCAAACGTGCCTTCTTCTTCAAAGCAATCGCAAATTATTGGAATATCGATATTCCGGAGGACTATATGATTGGAGATCGGCGCTCAATGCGCTGATCTCTGATTTCTTGCTGTTTTGATATATCGTATGTCATATATGATATATCATATGTTGTATATGGTGATCTATGAAGCTCAAATACGTCTTGCTTATGTTTATGCTTTTTCCGGCCGTCGCTGACGCCAATCAGTGTTATCGCTGGCCTTTGCGATCAAACAGTTCCGGTCATGCGGCATACGATGGGGATACAATTTATATAACAATGCCCGGTTTGCCCTATGAGATAGCGAACATGTCTGTTCGGGTTCGTGGGATCGATACCGCCGAGATTCGGGCGAAATGTGCCAGAGAGAAGATGCTCGCAATCAAGGCGCGAGATCGGGTCAGGAAAATCTTGTCCCGTGCCTCTGATGTTCAGTTTTGTAATCCAGAATGGGGGCGATATGGAGGGCGTGTTGTGGCAAGCGTAAGCGTCGGCGGGGTTTCACTAAGTGAAATTCTGATTAAAGAAGGGTTGGCGCGGCGATATGATGGACACACGGCGCGTTCGAGTTGGTGTACGAAGGGGGAATGAAAAACATATTTTACCCTATATGATGTATAGTATATCATATATCACATATCGTTTATTGTATGTCGTTAGATGTTCAATGAACCAAAAATTGCGAGGGTGAACGGATAAAGGTTGTATGCGACATAATACTGTATTATGTTCTTAATCGGTCTGCTGATGCAGATCGTTGTGTTAATTGACCTCTACCGGCCGGGTCCGCCGTGTCCCGGCCGTTTTTTTCCGGGCGATCCATGAGCGATATACAGAACAACAGCAACTATCTGCTGTGCAAAGCCAGCCCTCATGGGCAAGTTCTTTACGCCCATACTCTCGGTGGGTGTCTTCATTGGGCACCAAGGGGGAAAAGCCGCAACGGTACGTTGCTGGTTGTTTCTGGGTGGGCTTTGCAAGCAGTGATGATCGATATTGAAATGTCTGAGCCTGGAACACGGATCATCTACGAATTTATGTTGCCGGAGGACGGGAATGAACATAAACAATTCAAACATGTGGCCAGGAAACACTTATCGGACGAAAGAAGGCAACCCTGCTTGGCTTTTGCCAGTTCAGCGGGAAAATTTCGTTCGCCTACTTGATGGTGTTGATCCGCATTTTTCCCTGTTTTGTCGCATGATGTTGTATACCGGCATTCAACTTAAGGAAGCCTTGGCGCTCAAGGCTGATGACGTCCGCAACGGACATGTGTATGTCGCGGATAGATCAATTCCGATTTCAAAACCTCTGGAAGATGAATTTCAAACAATTGCCACCGTAGATGTAGTCTTTGATTATCATCGGTCCACGGTAAACAGGCGGATCAAGCTGCTTATGCTTGACGCGGGCATTCCTGACGAAATTTGTTCTCCCCAAACACTAAGGCGAACATGGCTGATCACAGCCTACAAGGCTGAGGTTAACCCTGTCTTGTTGGCCCGTTGGGCTGGATTGGCATTCGATAGTCTGCGGTCGATCGCTGATGCTGTAGCAGATTTGGAGGGGGCACCAAAGGAAGATGCTGAAATACGCAAATTGTGGGCACATTTCGAGTTGAAATAATGGCTGACATTGAGGAAGTCAAAGCGTCCCTGAATGCGCGTGTACTCGATGTTTGTAAGTCATTGTTCGGCAATGTCGGTTATATCGCCGGACGATATTACAAAATCGGTAGCATCGGCGGTGAAAAAGGTCAGTCAATGTATGTCCACTTATCCGGACCAAAAGCAGGATATTGGCTGGATACATCAACGGGTGAGAGGGGGGATATTATAGACCTGATCCGCTTAAACAAGCGGCTAAACTTTCCGGATGCTGTTACCGAAGGTTTGCGCATTCTTCGAAGACCGATACAGCCCCAGTCCGAAACGCCGAAATATAAAGGCACCACATCGGGCGCAAGCGCACGCGGTTTCTATAAATCTGCACAGCAATTCAATGGATCTCTTGCAGAGAAGTACCTGAAAGCACGACATATCGAATTGCCGTTTTCTTGCGGTATTCGCTTTCATCCAAAAGCCTATAAGCGCATTTCCGATACCGTTACGCATCAATATCCGGCCATGGTTGCGCCAATTACCAATACGGCTGGTGAAATCATCGGTGCAGCGCGATATTTTCTCGAAGACGATGGCCGCGACGTGCGTAGATCGATGGACGAACCCAAAACGATCATGGGTGATTATTTCGGCAACGGCATCAAGATCGGGTCAATCAAGGAGGAATGGGGCATCGGCGAAGGGTTCGAGAACCTTTTGTCTGTACTGATGGCCGTTTCTCATATTCCTCTGCAATCATGCCTGACAGCGGGATCTATGGAGGCCGTGATTGTGCCTGCAACCGTGCGGCGGCTTTATGTGTTCCTGGATAACGATGATCGCGGGCGGTTGGTATGGGAAAATTTGCAGAAGCGCAAGCCAGACGAGTTTCCCAATGCAACATTAGTTCCAGTTTGGCCCGTATTGGATGACTTTAATAACGATCTTAAGGAACTCGGGCTTGACCTTATGCGTGATAACATTTTGCTCCAAGCTCCGGATCTCGAACGTTAGGGATATCCCGAGAGGGATATTGTTTTCAGTACGTGCAAGCAGTTTCCAATGGAGGTTGACTTGAATCCCATATTAGAGGACGGCAAAGCCGCCATAGTGACGCTAAACAGGGAAGCCAAGAAGACGAGGGACAGCTTGGCTGCATTGGATCAGGTTATCAAGGAGCGTCGGTTACCGGATCGCCCCACGGGTGACGATATGAGGAAACTACCCCCCGCAGCACGCGAAGCCATTTTACACGCATATGCGCAGGATAACGAAGATCGGGCAAAACAGTCCGGAATGCGTAAACGGCTGGATTTTATAGAGCGTGAAATCGCTTACTGGCAGAAGCGTATCGCGGCAGCTCAGAAAAATATAAAGCAATTTGTTTAATTTTGTTGTTTTCTTTTGTGTCTCTATTTGTTATATTCTGTTTTACCGGCAGAAAGGAATGCTGATCAATCACAGATCATTAAGAGATCGGGCTTGGTAAATTTGGCGCATGTTAACAATACGATACACAAAACGGGCATTAAAGGGGCTTTCTCGAATACCGGCCAAAGGTCAAAAAGCAATCTATGACAAAATCGGTCTTCTGGCAGAAAACCCGCAACGCAACGATCTTGACATCAAAAAGTTGAAAGGTGGAGCCGGATATTTCCGGTTAAGGGTCGGCACCTATCGCGTCATTTTTTCAGAGGATGGTGTCATTCTTCAAGTTGAGGATATTGGCCCGCGTGGCAGCATCTACAGGAACTAATAACATGACCAAACCGCAGATAATCTATCAGGACGATCAGCCCGCTTTTGTCGTAGTGCCATACGCAGATTGGCTCGCGACCATTAATGAAGATCAGGCCGACGAAATGGCTTTGCAACAGGCGCTTGCAGACGATGATGGTACGCGCTACCCGCAGGAAGTCATTACCCGTCTTATGGCGGGTGAGCAGCCGATTAAAGTCTACCGTGAGTTTCACGGAATGACACAAGAGCAGCTTGCCCAGAAAGCCGGGGTTACAAAGGTCTATATTAGCCAGCTTGAACGTGGACATCGAAATATGTCCAATAAACTCCGAGCTAAAATAGCCTCGATCCTGGATGTTGATCCCGACAACTTGACTGCTTGGGAACAGAGCTGAACAGCATTAAATAGAAACACTGTATTGAGAGAATAGAAATGAACAAAATCGGATATTTGATTGCACCACTTGTCATTGCCTTTGCTATTGGCGGCACTGCACAAGCCGCAGACGCAGTAAAACCGACAAGCACTTGCCTTACAAAAATTCGATCCACTTTCCGGTTAGTCGATTTGTATGTGAAAACTGATCAGGTTGATAACTTCATCATGAACCAAATCGACATTACAACGCGCCAATGTGAAGGCGCGACAGACCCGGAATTTAACCAGTGCCATAATGGATTGTCCGATATGTCCGAACTTGCGAAGGCGGATCGCGGAATTGAGGCGCATGGCCGCGCACAAAGAGCGGCCCCAGATTGCGCGGCCTACATGGCGTTGAACGATCAATAAGAGTGGAGCTTCTTCCTATGAAAACCACCCTCACAGCATCGCTTGTTGTCCTGGGCATGATGGCCGGATCGGCCAGCGCTCAGCAGTACGAGTTTAAAATCCTTAAAACAGAAGGCGTTCCGAGCGAGGACGCCCTGAACGAAGCCGGGGCAGACGGTTGGCAAATCCGGCAGATTGTGACCGCGCCGAGTGACGATAGCCTTACTGAGCGTGAATATCAGGTCTTTATGCAGCGTACTATTCAGACCCGTCGCGTTTGCAACTATTACGCTCCAGATGGGACATTCGAATGCAAAACTGTACCATCAGAAACGCCGGAACTGATTTGGAACTGCCTATATGAAGGTCCGAACGGAGAACAGGGCGTGCAAGGCGGATATCAATTCCGACCCGATGAATCCGATCCCGCGCCGAATGGTTGGAAATTGATAACCTGTAACACTCAATGATTTTGCACCGCACCCAATTTTCAAACCGGGATCGGGATTGCGGGCATTCTGGAATGAATGGTGGAGTCATAATTGCTTATTATGACAAACAGAATCACCCCGATTTAAGATTTCAATCCGGGGCGGGCCACACGGTCAAAATATCAATCGCAATCGCCGTTCCTTATCCTTGGCGATTATTTGCAAATTTTGCAGTGCAACAACTTGTGCTTTACTGTGAACAGGGATTTTGTGCGATGCAGCTTAAAGCCGCATATCGAAAAGAATTGAAGGACATTCCCGCCGAGGATCAACCCGCATTCATCGAGTGGGCGTATCGGGATATGGCGCAGAGCGGGAAGCACTTTTTTTATGCCATCGTTGCCGCGAGTATCGTTTGGTATCTGACAGGGTACACCGCGTCCGACTTTTTCCGGGCTTTCTTCCGAATTGCAGCAACCGGGGGCGCGGGCTTGTATATGTTATGGGCCTATTGTGTCGAACACACACCACGACCAAAAGCCGCGCAGGCCGGAAAGGAGTAGGGCGATGAATGTTAAGACTTTGATTGTTGGCTTGGGCATCACCTTGACAGTGGGGTCGGCCAGCGCCGGAGTAGCCGTTATGGATAGCGGATCGTTGGCCGGTTTGTTTACCGTGATCAACGGAACTGATGGGCAGGTATTGGTCGCGAAAAACAACGTTAGATGCACCCTAGGAAACGGCGCTAACTTTGATAGTCGCGGCGACGTTTCTTTTCCCGCTGGGGCGTGGATAAAGTGTGTTCCTATTGTCGCGCAGACCGATAAAGGAGATTGAGCAATGCACCAGAATGAGATCGAAGGCGCAACATCACGCAAAAACTTCTGGAATACGGCGAGTATCATTATCTCGCTAACGGCTATCGCCATATCGCTTGGCGGGATTCTATACCACACGGGAAACCCATTTGATGATAGACCAGAGCCTAAGTCATCTCATTTGATAATCGATCACGTCGAACTGGCGTCTTCCTTGAAGGAAGCCAGAGAAGCCAATTCCAAATAAGGGACAGGATTTGGAAAACCCATATCTGGGAAATCACTCGACATTTCAAATGGATACTAAGCAAAATGAAAACCACTATCGCTACAATGGCTCTGATATTGATTCTGAATAATCACTCTGCATTGGCCTCAACACAGCAGAATTTTGAAAAATATGTTGGGCAAATGACAGCGGCTGACGACATGAAAATTCTCGAAACCCGCGTGTTTGAGAATAATGGTCCGTGCAAACCTTCAAACGCACCAACAGCAAATTCGGACAAAACTGGATCATATATAGGTTTGTATCCTGGCGGTGATTTCGCGCGAACATGGGAACTCTCTTTTCAGCTTCGCGGTCGGGACACCATTCTAACCTTGGGCAATGACTTCCACCCGCTGATTTATGGTGTAACCCGTGACGGGAAATATCTTGTTACAGTGGTTGAGCAGGCTGAGTTTATCGATGATGACACTCGTAGCTTCAACATAGCATTTCCGATCTGGGCGGCTGTTGTAGAGAACAAATGGGCCTGCTTCTATCTGCCAGGATATCAATACTGAGCAAGTTTATATAGATAATTACATGTTGATTAAATCATCATGTAATTTAAAGTGTTGATTTAATCATCGGAATACAGAATGAAAAAAATCAAACAACCGAAGGATTTTGTCGATCCGGTTTCCGAAGGTGAGCTGGCATACATAGCTACCACGCTGAATCATGGGATAGAAGCCGGGCAACAAAACAATTTGTCGGCTTTGGCGGCGGTTGGGCGTGATACCGTATCTCGATGGTTCGATGACCCTTCGAAGATCCGGCCACACATGGCGCGACTTTTACGCGCACTATATCACTCTTACACCATGGCAGATGACGCGCCGTATCGTACTGCTTTTATGCAGTTTTTGGAAAACACGGCCAAGACAATACCTATCCCGCAGCCCCCGACAACAGAGGGAAACGATGATTAAACGTCTCACGCGATATTCTATGCTGACGATATTCATAGCCATGATTTCCACAACAGCACAGGCGGACGAGGCTTGTGACAGTGATTGTATGGCGGTTCTGCACCGGGTTTCGGCAGCGGCGGAAGATATCGAAAACATAGATACCAGCATCAAGCACAAGAACGCTTTAGATATCACCGTGCAGATTTTTGCGAACGTAAGAGAAGGCAAGCCTATCGGTTTCGTTAAAGAAATTTACGGATGCCTGATCGATGGGGTTCTTATAAAGACTGACAAACAGATCGGTGAGGGCAACAAGAATATGTTAGGGCCTTGCCCGCCCGAATATTCTGTTTTGCCTCAAAGATACATACCGGAACTGGCTGTTGCGTCATCTGCGTTCATATCCAGTTATGATGACAAATGGCACTTGTACGAACCTCAATATACAGCAAACGACTGGCTGATGGAGAGCGTTCAAAGCGGGGCTTCTTCAATGACCACCGAGTTTGCCGGAACCAATCAAAAGGCCAAAACAGATGATCACATTCCGCAGAAAGAATAAGAAACCACCACTTACAAACCCGAGCGTGTTTGGTATCGCCCTCATGTTTTTGGGGGGAATAACCTGGATGGTTTTTGATGGTGTTAATGCCTTTGCTTTCGCGATGTGCGTTCTGGCTGTGATTTTTATAGTGCCTTTCCGCTTGTTGTTCGATTTTTTGAACAAAAACGTCGTGAACAAGAAACTGGTACGCGAAAGTCCAGATGGTAGGCGACAATTTTCACCGGCTGGACGATTTGTCCTGTACTTCTTCTGTTTCTTCTTTTTGGTTACCATTTTGACAACTCTGTATTTGGGCATCAGCAAAACCGTGAATCTGTTATCGAACTAACCACCATACTCAGAATTGACCGTGACGCAGGTTCGATCATGCGCCGCGCGTTGCTGAGAAACCCGCCTAGCAAGGCGGGTTTCTTTATTCTGTTACTGAAGCATAGATAATTTCGTCTATGTCGGATTCTGGTTGACCGATTTCCGGGCCGTCTGAGGCCGCTTGCGCCATAATAGCCGATAACACCGCTTGTCTTTCCCATTGCGGCAGAGAAGCGAAATTTGCCGCCCATCGTTCGGCTTTTCGTTTGATCCTTTGGCGGTCGGTAAAATCCTTGCCTGCCAAGTTGACCCAATGGGCCGCGCCATCGGCAAAACTCAACCATAATTTTTCCGTTCGGACACCGCCACGGGTCATCGCTTGAAACTCGATAGACCGCCAGCCGGTCAACAGATCGTCGTAAAGCGCAGACGGATAACCCGACACCATTACCATGTGCCCGGCTTCCGCCAAATCTTTCAGATTTGACAGAAGCATAATGTGATCCTTTTCGGTGTATTCAAACCGATACCGCTTATTACTGGTGCGGGTGCAATGAAGATAAGGCGGATCAGCATAGATCAGAACCCGGCCCATCGATCTGAGATCAAGGATGTTTAAGAACGCTATGGCATCCATATTGTGAATTTCCACCCCAGCCGGTAATGGATAATCACGGAGCGTTTCCGGATCTATATCGTTTGCGATTGTCCTGGCGCTGGCGATCTTGCGCCGCAAAACTTGTCCTGTACCTACATGCGTTTCAATAAAGGTATCGTGCGGCGGCATCGATGCACTGATAATTTGCCACGCGCCACTTGCGCCCTTTGAGCCTAAATAATTCAACTCAGATCCTTCATAGATATTTCTGACTATGCCTGTCTGAAGCATAGATAATTGTATCTATGTCGGCCAGCGCAAAATGCTCGCAGATCTCATAGTCAGTTCTAACTATGCTCCCAGGGACCATAGACAGCCTTATCTATGCAC
>NZ_CM142731.1:4352500-4642500 GCF_054901115.1 Thalassospira sp. SM2505 | reverse complement strand
GAGATACCACCCTTTTGCTTCCTGATATCTAACCGAGGTCCGTTATCCGGATCCGGGACCCTGCATGGCGGGTAGTTTGACTGGGGCGGTCGCCTCCCAAAGAGTAACGGAGGCGCGCGATGGTAGGCTCAGGCTGGTCGGACATCAGCTTAAGAGTGCAATGGCAAAAGCCTGCCTGACTGCGAGACTGACAAGTCGAGCAGAGACGAAAGTCGGTCATAGTGATCCGGTGGTCCCGCGTGGAAGGGCCATCGCTCAACGGATAAAAGGTACGCCGGGGATAACAGGCTGATACTCCCCAAGAGTCCACATCGACGGGAGTGTTTGGCACCTCGATGTCGGCTCATCACATCCTGGGGCTGGAGCAGGTCCCAAGGGTTTGGCTGTTCGCCAATTAAAGTGGTACGTGAGCTGGGTTTAGAACGTCGTGAGACAGTTCGGTCCCTATCTGCCGTGGGCGTAGGATACTTGAGAAGAGCTGTCCCTAGTACGAGAGGACCGGGATGGACGCACCTCTGGTGTACCGGTTGTTCCGCCAGGAGCATCGCCGGGTAGCTAAGTGCGGAAGGGATAACCGCTGAAAGCATCTAAGCGGGAAGCCCCCTTCAAGACTAGGTATCCCTATCAGATCCCTGGAAGACCACCAGGTTGATAGGCTGGGTGTGGAAGCGCAGCAATGTGTGAAGCTAACCAGTACTAATTGATCGATCGGCTTGATTGATCCCTCTTGCTACTGATCTGCAATGACTTGCGCAGCGGTAAAATCATGCAAGACCAATACATACAACAAAACTTCGCAACTAAATCACGATCTCCGATCTCTTCGCTGTGTTTGGACGGCCCGGTGGCCATAGCGGCCGGGAACCACCTGATCCCATCCCGAACTCAGAAGTGAAACCAGCCTGCGCCGATGGTACTTTGTCTTAAGGCACGGGAGAGTAGGTCACCGCCGGGCCTTCCAAATACAGCAATCATATTCCCTATATACACACCAAACATCAAACGCCGCTTCTCTCAGACGCGGCGTTATCTGTTTAAAAACAGATCTCACCCTGACGCGGGGTGGAGCAGCCCGGTAGCTCGTCAGGCTCATAACCTGAAGGCCGCAGGTTCAAATCCTGCCCCCGCAACCAAAATGACAAACCCCGCCATCCGGCGGGGTTTTGTCGTTTTAGTCTTGGGTCAGTATTAGAACCTTCGGTCTTCCTGCGTTCTGAGCCTGTGCTCATAACTGAAGGCTGAGAGCGTATGAAAAAGGTGCCAGTGGCACCTTTTTAGCTCGAAGGTTGAGCACGGCGACAGCCGTGCGCAGACTGCGGTCGTGAGGCATCAAGATATCTAGCCGTTGCCAGCTCGCCCTCGTTGCGGGGTTTAAATGTCTGTGCCTGTACGTGTAAGTGTGGGCTCTCGTCTGCGAGAGTAGAGGCCTATCGATATCTGAACAGCGCTTGCTGCACAGTTCGTAAATACTCTGTTTGAGTTTCGGGTGCGTCTGCCAGGACGCGAGATATCAGGTCTCGTCAGGATATTCTCAATCTTGAAGCCCTCTCCTCCGCACATTGATCATCAAATGTTGTCGACCAAACCCTGGGTTCTTCGCCTGAGGACACCAGCCTGGGAGTTGGTGGGCGGGGCGAATAAGTGCGCGTCCACCAAATCTCCACACAATGTCGACCTAACTTTCACTGCGGCGTGGGATGGTGCGTGAAGAAAGTGATCATCTTCGTGGGAACTTTTAAATCTTGCAAAGGACCGGTCCACAGTTGGCCATATCAGTCACGTCGTGGCGAGAGTGGAGCTGATGGGGCGATGGGCATTTTCCCTGGTAAATAAACTTCGGTTGGTAACAGCAAGAATGAAACTGTTGGATAGCATTGGTCGACCTCTGATCATCGGAGGCATAATTGTTGTAGCACTGGTCGCAATTGCGTCGGCCAGTGGTGTTTTCGAAGAAGAGCCGCAGGCATCTGTGCTTACCGAACGTGTCTCGCGCGGCACGATCGAGGAAACGGTTCTTGCGAACGGAGAACTCGAACCTGTCCGGGTCGTAAGCGTTGGTGCACAGGTTTCGGGCCAGTTGAAAGCGCTACACGTTGAATTGGGCCAGAAAATCAAGGCCGGGGACCTGATCGCCGAGATTGATCCGACAGCGCAGGCATACGCCCTGCGCATCGCAGAGGCAGCGCTTGCCAACGTCAAGGCCCAGCGCAAGGCCCGCGGCTTTGAATTCAAACGCGCCGAGCAAGCCTATAACAGACAGAAGAGTATGGCTCTTCAGCGTGCTGCGTCTGTGGCTGAGCTTGAGACGGCGGAGGCGGCGTTCAATGTCCTGGCGGCTGATATTGAGGCATTGGAAGCGCAGATCGCCCAAGCCGCGGTGGAGGTTGAGAATGCAAAAGCCAACCTTGGCTACACGAAGGTTGTCGCACCAATGGATGGTGTGGTGGTTGCGGTCGTGACCAAGGCTGGCCAAACCTTGAACTCCAATCTGGCCGTACCGACGATCATTGTGCTGGCTCAGCTGAACGTGATGCAGGTTAAGGTAAGGATATCAGAGGCCGATATCACCCGCGTAAAACCCGGTCAGACGGTGCGTTTCACAATCATGGGCGAAACCCATTTTCCGACAGTTGGCAGATTGGAGCAGATTGCGCCTGCCCCGACATCGATCGCGACGGATTCCGCGACCGCCTCCACAACCGGTGGGCAGGTGGCACAGGCTGTTTATTTCAACGGATTATTTACAACACCAAACCCTGATGGCCGACTGCGCCCAATGATGACAACTCTTGTAACCATTGTGGTGGGGCATGCAGAGGACGTCCCGCTTGTGCCCTGGTCAGCACTGACCGAGCGAGATCAGAACGGTCGCTATCATATTCAAGTGCGCTCTCCTTCCGGCGAAATTTCAGAACGCCTTGTCTCAGTAGGACTGACGGACCGGATCAAAGCGCAAGTGATTGATGGTCTTGAGATTGGCGAGGAAGTTGTCATTCCGGCCGACGGTCAGGCGTCAGACTCAAACGCAAACGCTATGGAGATGATGTGAGCTCTTTACTGGAAATAGAGAACGTCACGCGGCTGTTTCAAACCGGCGAAGAGACGGTTTCCGCCCTCAAGGGGATAGACCTTCGTATCGACAGCGGCGAGCTTGTTGCGATTGTGGGTGCCAGCGGATCAGGCAAGTCGACGCTTATGAATATTCTTGGCTGCCTCGATCAGCCGACTGCGGGTGATTACCGTGTCGGAGGCCACAGTGTGGCCGGTTTGAGCGCTGACGAACTGGCGGCATTGCGAAGAGAGCATTTCGGCTTCATCTTCCAGCGCTACCATTTGCTAGGCACGCTCAACTCGGCCGATAATGTGGCGATGCCGGCTGTTTATGCAGGCATTGATTCTGTGACCCGACGAGAGAGGGCAAATTTACTTCTGGAGCGCCTTGGCCTTGGTGAACGTATAGATCACCGTCCAGGTCAGCTTTCCGGTGGTCAGCAGCAGCGCGTGTCCATTGCGCGCGCGCTTATGAATGGCGGGCGTATCATCCTTGCCGACGAACCGACCGGTGCGCTGGATAGTAAAAGCGGTGAAACTGTTCTCGAGATCCTCAAGGAGCTTCATCGGGACGGCCATACAGTCATTATGGTTACCCATGATATGGAGGTCGCCTCCCACGCCGATCGTATTGTAGAAATCCGTGACGGCCTTGTTCTGTCTGACAAGCGGTGCCGCGAACCGGTCGTTGATGCGCCTTTACCTTCCTTTTTAAACTCAGATTCTGTTGGTGTTCTGGCAGGTTTCCATCGACGGGTTGCGGAAGCTTTTCCCATGGCGGTGCGCTCCATGGCGGCACATCGGGTTCGCACATTCCTTACCATGCTCGGGATCATCATTGGCATTGCTGCCGTGGTTTCAGTCGTTGGTTTGGGCGAGGGAACGCGCCAGAGGGTGCTTGCCGAGATCAGCGAACTTGGTGCCAGCACACTTTCGATTTTTCCCGGACATGGCTGGGACGATGAACGTGCCGAAAGCATCACCTCTCTGGTTGTGGCCGATGCTGAGGTGTTGTCTGCGCAAAACTATATCGACAGCGTCACACCTCTGGTGTCGACGAGTACGCGCATTCGGCTCGGTCGCACGACCATGTCAGCTAATGTTGACGGTGTTGGTGAGGATTACTTTCGGGTAAACGGCCTCAGAATCGTGCTGGGCACCGGCTTCTCGGCCGACAGTATCGCTGAACGCCGGCAGGAGGCCGTTATCGAGGAAAGAGCCGCATCTACGCTTTTTCCGGGAGATGAATCTCCGCTTGGCAAGGTTATCATGATCGATCGGGTGCCGGTGGTGATCATTGGCACGGTTGCGCAGCGGTCCGGGATGTCCGGCAAAACCCTGCAAATCTACCTTCCCTATACTGCCGTGACCGGCAGGTTGCTTGGGGCGGCAACAAGCCTTGCCGGGCTGACTGTTCGTATCTCTGACGATGTCGACACAATCGTTGCCGAACGTGCAATCGTCGGCCTGCTGACACGCCGTCACGGTACGCAGGACTTCTTCGTGTTCAATAGTGACCAGTTGCGCCGGATCATGGAAAAGACGTCGCAGACCATGACGCTGCTGATTTCGTCTGTCGCGGTGATCTCTCTGATCGTCGGTGGCATTGGCGTCATGAACATCATGCTGGTTTCCGTCACCGAGCGTACCCGTGAAATAGGTCTGCGGATGGCAGTCGGTGCTCGTCGTATCGACATCATGCTTCAATTCCTGATTGAGGCAGTCACGATTTGTATTGCGGGTTCTTTCCTCGGTGTTGGGCTGGCACTTGGTGCAGCCATTGCCTTTGGTGGACAGGGCAGCCAGTTCCCGATGATCATCTCTTTCGACGCCATCCTTTCAGCCTGTCTGGTTGCGCTTCTCATCGGCCTCGTTTTCGGTTTTCTGCCAGCCCGCAATGCCTCACGCCTCGATCCGGTCGATGCGCTTTCCAGAGAGTAGTCATGGTTTTCGTCAGATTGATTATCCCTTGTCTTTTTATTGTTCTTGTCGGTTGTACGAGCCAGTCTACAGCCTATCTGCGCCCGGATTTGCCAGAAGGGCCGACATGGTCTGCCCCGATCTCCTCAGACACTGCCAAAGTAAGTACAGATCAGTGGTGGATCGCTTTCGGAGATCGGGAACTCACCACGCTGATCCAAGAGGTGGTCGCTCGTAACAATGACATTTTCACCGCGACCCTTCGGGCGCGCAGAGCGCTCTTGCAAGCTGATCTTGCGGCGAATGCCCTGTTCCCGAAATTGAGCGGGAATCTTAACAGTTCCAGAGCAAAGCCTCTCGATGGAAATGTCGCTGCAACCTCATCCTCGTCTGCGTCTATCTGGCTCTCTTATGAAGTTGATTTATGGGGGAAACTTGCAGCGCAGCGAGATAGTTCGAGCTTTGAGGCCGAGGCAACACGTGAGGATTACGAGGCGGCTCGCCTTGCAATTATCGGCATGACCGTCGAGACCTATTTTCGTATTGCTCATGCGAATGAAGCGATTGCGTCGGCCGAAAGCAGCCTTGACTATGTAAGGCAAATACAGGACCTCGTCCGAAAACAGATGGATGTTGGCGGGGTTTCCGAACTTGAGATTTGGGAAGTTGAACAGACTGTCGAGACACAGGCTGCGCGCGTATCCGAGTTGCAGCAGGCACGCCTTGTTTTGCGAAATGTGCTTACGGTTCTTTTGAACGGTGGGCCAAATCCGGTTCCCGAACTAAACAGATTGCCACGGCAGAAGTTGCCAGAGATCACGCCAGGTTTGCCTGCTGATCTTCTTGCCCGCCGTCCAGATCTTCGTGCGGCAGAAGCACGGTTGAAGGGGGCGTTGAAGAATGTGGATGCGACGCGGACCAGCTTCTATCCGGGGATATCGTTGACTGGTGGCTTGGGGACGAGCAGCGATCAGCTCATATCTTTCATCTCCAACCCGGTCGCGACACTGGGGGCAGGGACTGTTCTGTCCTTCCTGAACCTGAAGGACATGAATCTGACGATTGCGGTTTCGCAAACACAATATGAAGAGGCTGTCTCTACGTTTCGAACCACCTTGCTCAATGCGTTTGCAGACGTTGCCAATACGCTGGGTGCGCGCTCAAACTATGCCGAGCAGTCACGTCGGTTGAATAGTGCCTATGAGGCCGCGCAGGGAGTCGAGAAGCTGACCGAGATACGTTATCGGGCAGGCGCGATAACCCTGCGCATCTGGCTTGATGCACAGGAACGTCGTCGGTCCGCTGAAGTGGCTCTCGCCGACGTTCGGCTTGCACAGTTCGTGAACGCATCAACCCTGTATCGCGCTCTTGGGGGGAGTACAGCAGTCGCTAATGACGAGGTCGCGGCAGCACGGTGATGAAGTGCATTCTTCAAGACAGAGAATTTATCGTATCAACGCCAAAAACCTTGAAATGAAACGCACCTCAATCAATTGAATTCTTGTGAGTCGAAAACCAAAGATTGAAAATATGGTCATGAACAATGCCTTAATCCTGATCATCGAAGACGAACCCGAGATTGCCGAAATTATCGGGACGTATCTGTCACGCGAAGGTTTCCGGGTGGTCACCGCTGGTGATGGCACTGTCGGGCTTGCTCATCACCAGCGCTTGCGACCAGACCTTGTGGTGTTGGACATCAAGCTGCCGGGGCAGGACGGTTATGAGGTGCTTGCTACGATACGCCGCCGGGGTGATACGCCCGTCATCATGGTCACGGCGCTCGCGGAGGATCTCGACAAGTTACAAGCACTACGCATTGGTGCAGACGATTATGTGGTTAAGCCGTTCAACCCGCTTGAGGTTGTCGCACGCGTAAAGGCGGTCTTGCGGCGAACCATCGCCCGCGATACCGGGCAGATGTTGCGCGTTGGACCGTTAACCATCGATCCGCAAGCCTATCGGGTCGAGGTCGAAAGCGCGGACGGCGCGGTTACACTTGGCCTTACCAGAACCGAATTTCGTATTCTGGCGTTTATGGCATTGAGGATAGGTCGAGTGTTCGAGCGCTCGGAACTGGTCGATGCTTGCTTGCCGGAGGGCGAGGCTCTCGATCGAACAGTGGACAGCCATGTAAGCAATCTTCGTCGCAAACTGGCTGCTGCCGGGGCTGATGGCATGCTTGTAGGTGTTCGTGGTGTCGGTTACCGACTGGACAACGCACATGGCCAATAGTCTGAACTCCCGCATCGTTCGCGCGATGATTATGCTTACCCTGCTTGCTTTTGCCGTCGTTTATTTCGGGCTGATTGCATATTTTTTCTTCATTTATGAATGGCTTTATCCCGAATTTACTGACGACGATGTATTGCGCACCGGTGATATTGTCACCTTGGGCCTCCTGCTGGGGATCGGTTTATTTACCGCCTCATTGATGGGATGGGTACTTGCGCGACGGATTGCCGATCCACTGAAATCCGTTGCTGCGGCTGCGCGCAAGGTTGCGAACGGAGATTTTTCGGCACGCGCTTCATTGAGGCGGGGCAACTTTGGAGAGGCGAGCGACCTCGTCGATGACTTCAATCAGATGGCAGGGCGACTGCAGCGGGCAGAAGCCGAGTTGAAATACTCGAACTCGGCAATAGCACATGAATTGCGAACACCCTTGACCATTTTGCGCGGGAGGTTACAGGGATTGCTCGATGGCGCCTTTACACCCAGTCCCGAACTGTATGGTCGTTTGATTAACCATGTGGATGACCTGTCGGCCATCGTAGAGGAGTTGCGAACACTGGCGCTGAGTAACGCGGGACAGCTGGATCTGCAGTATTCATCTCTGGACATTGCGACGGAGGCCGAGGCGGCACTTGCTTCGCTTGAGGGGCATTTCGATGCAGCCGGGATTACAGTAACGCGACAATTATCCAGTGCCGTTCTGAGTGCTGATCGCGCGCGGTTGCGGCAGGCTTTCGTGGCGGTTCTTGAAAACTGCTGCCGTTACGCACCGCAAAGCACGGTTCATGTCGAGACCGGCATGGACGAGAAGCATGTCTTCTTCCGCTGTACGGATACAGGGCCAGGCCTTTCCAAAGAGAGCCGCGCGCGCGCCTTCGAGCGGTTCTGGCGTGCAGATGATTCGCGGGGACGTAGCAGCGGCGGCTCCGGCTTGGGCTTGTCGATTGTCAAGGCCATCGCACAGGCGCATGGGGGTGATGCGTTGATATTCCCGGCCAACCAACCCGGTCTTGCCGTCGAAATCCGGCTGCCTTGCCAAGTGCAACCTGTCGTCTGATTGTACCAATGTCCAAAAATCCTGACTACGCCGATGACTATGCCGGTCTTGCAGAATGGGTGATCTGTAAACGTGTCAAGTCGTCTAGAGAGGAAACTACCACCTCGGCAACCTGAATATGTGGTGCAGGGGCAACAGGCGCAAAGTTCTGTTGAAACCCGTTTCCTTCAGATAAGGCGCCTGGTTCCATCAAGGGGCCAGGGCTTGTTCATGCCCTCAGTGATTGAGCGCTTCGACGAGGCATAGAAGTGCCATCGACTGTCCGTAACCGGTCGGGTGCAGCGGGATATTTTTGTAGAATTCAAGATCATGCCCCATACGGGTACCATAAGAGACTTGTTGCACGACACCATTACCGTCGATGTTGTCCAGCACAGCATGCAGAGCCTTCTGGCCGGCTGTTTTCCAACTTTGAGGCCCGAGACCCAGCCTATATCCTTTGAGCAGTGCATAGCCGATTGCAGAGGTCGCAGAAATCTCCTCGTAGGAGCTCGGGTCATCGACCAAAGTATGCCATGTGCCGTTTTCCGTCTGATATTCTATCAGGCTCGATAGTTGGGCCTTAACAACCCAGAGCAGATAGCGGCGTGTTGCTGCATCGAGATCGGCAAGATCAATCAGATCCAGTATTCCGGCGGAAATCCAAGAATTCCCACGTGCCCAGCGGGCTCGGGCGAAATTGTGATGTCCATCGAAGGTCCAGCCATGGAACCATAATCCGGTTTCGGGTTCGCAAAGATAGTGAGTGTGCACCAGAAACTGGAATTTGGCTTCTTCGACCAGATCTTTTCGACCGGAAGCCTGACCGTAGGACGCCAGAAACAGGGCGAGCATGAACAGGGTATCGTCCCAAAGTTCCCCATCGTTGATCTTGTCCGAAACGTCATGTTGGAAACCGCCTGATGTGGTGCGCGGGGCTTCCGCAATCAGCCGGTTGGCCCAATCGTCAAGCACGGGTTCCCAGCGAGGATCCCGGGTCTTATGCCATAGAATGGAAAGCGCCAGCATGGGGGCCGTCGTGTTCACATTCTGGGACGGCAGACCTAGGGAAAGTTGTTTTTCGTACCAATTTTCCAGAATGCTCCGCGCCTCTTCATCTCCGGTCTGGAGCCAGAGTTGCGCAATTCCGTACAGACCGACACCCTGTGGCCATTCCCAACTATCGAAACTGACATAATCACCGGCTGTTCCATCAAGGTTCGGCTCGTTGAACTGTCCTTCGTCTCGCAGGTTACGCAAGCCTGTCACTATCTGAGAGATTTTCTCTTTCAATTCGTCGCGAAGGCTGACGGTATCGGTTCCCATTATTGTGTCTCGCTTTTTTTGAGGAATTTGGTCGGCGCGGAGCGGAAAATTATTCTGTTTCGAGGATCTGGGTCAGGAGGCTGCCGAAATCTGGATCGTTGCGATACTCGTCAAGCAACGGCATGACTTTTTCGCGGAAAGGTGCCTGATCCGGTGAGACAAAGGTGACGCCCATTTTTTCGGCTTCTGCCGAAGCGTCTTTGACGGCTTGACCCCAGATCGCACGGAAGGACTCTGTTGCGTGAAGAGCAGCTTCCTTGACGATGGTATTCTGTTCATCGGTGAGTTTTTCGGCTGCCGCTTTGGAGATCACCAGGAAGTCCGGAATGCGAAGATGTTCGTCTTGTGAATAGAATTTTGCAACTTCGCCGTGACGTCCGATAGTCAGTGCCGTGACGTTGTTTTCCGCGCCATCGATCACGCTCATCTGCAGGGCAGTATAGATTTCGGCATAGGGCATTGGAGTGGGCGTGCCGCCCATCATTTCAACCATGCGGATCGAGCTGTTGGAGTTCAGAACCCGGATTTTCTGACCGGCGAGGTCCTCTGGCGTGTTGATCGGCTTGTCGACGGTATAGAAGGAACGTGCGCCGCTGTCGAAGAAGGTCAGGCCGACAAAGCCGTTGCTTTTTGTGGCGTTATAGACCTCATCTGCAACCGGTCCTGTCATGACCCGGTAGAAATGGTCTTCACCCTTGAAGATATAGGGAAGGGTGAATGCCTTGAATACCGGATCGAAGTTTTCGAGGTTGCCGGCGCTGACACGGGTCATGTCAACTGCACCGTTCTGAAGCTGTTCAAGAACCTCACGCTCGGAACCCAGAACCGCGTTCAAAAACAGCTGGATGGTTACTTCGCCATCTGTGCGTTCTTTGACTTCATCAGCGAATTGCTGCAGGGCCGTGCTGGTTGGATGGTCTGCCGATAGCGAGTTGGCCAGAGTCAGGCGGGTTTTGGCTTCTGCCTGGGCGGTCACAAGGGTTGCGACTGCGGTTAAGGCAAGAGCAAGTTTTTGATATTTCATTGTTTTCCTCCCTTAGGCTTCTTTCCGCCTGAATGGCGGTGACGAAAATGCCAGCGCGTTTCATCGATGGCATGTGGATAAAGCTGTCACTATGAAAATAAAATTTCTATATGTAATAAATTTTCATTTTTGGAGCGTGCTAGGAGGTGCATTGAAGCAGCTCAGAACGGCAGTCAGCATTCGAATTTATGGGCTGCAGCGCGCCAATATCTTTGTGACTGCAAATTTGAGGCAGTTACATCGTGTTGTGAATGTGATGGTGGGCGTAATGGTTTCTTGGATGCTGTTGTATCATCCAGTTTTAAAGTGTGAACCCGGCAATGAGTTGGGTGTGAAAATAATTTTCAGATTGCAGATTCTTTTTTCACATCGCATGGTCTCGAGATAATCGAAATAAAAATAATACCTGAACGTGCGCCAGGTAACTTCGACGGAGGAAACGCGAAGTGTTGCAATCTCTCAAGCATGGTATTGAGCGCCTGCTGCTGGTGATTATTTCAATCACGCTGTGCTGCATGGTGGTCCTGATGCTGTGGCAGGTTTTTACCCGCTATGTGCTGGCAACGCCCGCCTTGTTCACGGAAGAAACGCTTCGGTTTACAATGATCTGGATGGCGCTTCTGGGGTCGGCGTACTGTTTTGGCAGCCGTAAACATTTGTCACTTGATCTGTTGGTTTTTCTGGGGCCGATGTGGTGGCGTAAAGGATTGGCAATGCTGAATGGGATCATTTCCATTGCATTTGCCAGTTTTACGATGCTGATCGGCGGCTGGGGGGCAAGCATGTCGGCGATGGCACAGCTCTCACCGATCATGCAGGTCCCGATGGGGATGGTTTACCTTGCTGTTCCGGTATCGGCGGGGCTGATAATTTTGTTGCAGGCCCTTAATATTGTTCTGATCGGTCTGGGGCAACTGGCGCCGGTTGAAGACGTGCAGGAGACAGTTTGAAATGGATGTCCTTGTTGATTTCATGCTTGATCCTGCGGGCGCGGCAATTGTCCTGTTTGTTCTGTTTTTCGGTCTCTTAGCCTTGGGTACGCCGATTTCGATTGCGATCGGTGTTTCGTCGGTCGTGACGGGATTTGCCTATCTGCCGTCGAGCGTTATCAGTTTTGTCAGTGCTCAAAAGATGTTCTCGGGCATCGACAGTTTCACGCTTTTGGCAATCCCGTTTTTTGTGTTGGCAGGTAACATCATGAACAAGGGTGGCATTGCCATCCGATTGATCAATTTGGCGAAATTGCTGGGCGGGCGTATGCCCGGTGCATTGGCCCATACGAATGTGTTGGCCAATATGCTGTTTGGGTCGATTTCCGGATCTTCTATTGCAGCTGCGGCCGCTGTTGGCGGCGTTATGGGACCTTTGCAGCGAAAAGAGGGTTATGACCCTGCTTTTTCTGCAGCGGTGAATATTGCATCGGCTCCGACGGGCATTCTGATTCCGCCGAGCGGACCGTTGATCCTGTTTTCCTTGGTGTCGGGGGGCACGTCGATTTCTGCCCTGTTTCTTGGAGGGTATCTTCCGGGAATCTTGATGGGACTGTCGGTTATGATGGTCATTACCTTTTTTGCCGTGCGCCGCGGTTATCGCACGGAAGGCAGTGTCAGTTGGTCGGAAGTCCTGCAAGTGATATGGCAGGCTCTGCCGCCACTGTTGATGATTATCCTGGTCATTGGTGGCATTGCGATAGGAGCTTTCACCGCCACAGAAGGTGCCGCGGTTGCAGTTCTGTATTCATTTGTTTTGTCGCTAATGTACCGGATGGCAAGCTTGCAGGAATATCTGGAAGCTTTGAAATCGTCGGCAGTTACCAGTTGCTCAATCCTGTTTCTGATCGCGGCATCGGGCATAATGTCCTATGTCATGACGATTGCCGGTATTCCCAATGTTATTGCAGAAGCCATTCTGACTTTTGATAATCCCATCGTGATCTTGCTGGTGATGAATATCTGCCTGCTGATCATCGGATTCTTTATGGACCTGACACCGGCAGTGTTGATTTTTACCCCGATCTTTTTACCGATTGCGACCGAGATTGGCATTCATCCGGTGCATTTGGGGATCATCATGATATTTAACCTTGGGGTTGGATCGATGACACCGCCGGTCGGTAGCGTACTTTTTGTCGGATGCGCTGTTGCCAATCTGAGAATTGATCAGGTGGTAAGGCCGATCTTGCCGTTCTTCTTTGCGACATCTGCAGCCTTGCTTCTGACCACGTATGTCCCGTGGATCACATTGGCATTGCCGCGTTTCCTCGGGCTGATGTGACGCTTCACCCAACCCTAATCCTATTCAAGCGGAGTTATATCATGAATGCGTTCTCGCTGAGCGGTCGAAAAGCTTTGGTAACCGGTGCCAATGCTGGAATAGGGCAGGCTATTGCCGTTGCAATGGCACGTGCTGGCGCCGAAGTTGTCTGCGCGGGACGGCGAACCTGTGGCGAAACGGTCTCGGTGGTTCGCGATGCGGGCGGTGTCGCAAGCGAGGTTGTTGTCGATTTTGCGGATCCCATGGCAGGTGCAGCCCTGTTTGAAGGGGCCAATATCGACATTCTGGTCAATAATGCAGGCATCATCCGCCGTGCCGACTGTATCGATTTTACGGAAGAGGACTGGGATGCGGTCATGGATGTAAATGCCAAGGCTGTCTTCTTTACCTCGCAGGCGTTCGCCAAAGAGATATTTGCGCGAGAAGGGCAGGGCAAGATTGTGAATATCGCGTCGCTTCTGTCGTTTCAGGGCGGCATTCGGGTTCCGTCCTATACCACGTCCAAGCACGGCGTAGCCGGTTTGACTCGCATTCTTGCAAACGAGTGGACCGCGCGCGGCATCAATGTCAACGCGATTGCGCCGGGTTATATCGCCACAAGCAATACACAAGCATTGCGTGACGATCCCCAGCGGTCAGCGGCTATTTTGGATCGTATTCCAGCTGGTCGTTGGGGGCGTCCTGATGATATTGCGGAAACCGCAGTTTATCTGGCGGCCCCCGCATCAGACTATGTTTCGGGCGCAATCCTGAATGTTGATGGCGGTTGGCTTGCACGTTAGTGCGGTTTGCAGCGCTGATCGCGGTTAACCTGACATCTCAGTCAGCGTAGTTTTGCCGGTGGCGGGCATACGCTTTCGCGGCTGATCAGTTCGCATGCCAGTTCAATCCGGCGTGCGGGCATATCAATATCGGCGTTGGTCAGTCGGCAGGTTTCAATTAGCAAGTCCAAAGACAGGGCGCCGACTGATTGCATCGGAATTTTGACAGATGTCAGTGCGGGTGACATGTACTGGCCTTGCGGCAGGCCATCAATGCCGACCACTGAAACATCTTTGGGGACGTTGTAACCTTTGGCTTGCAGGGCGGAAACAGCGCCCACGGCCAGGATATCGCCTGCTGCGACAATGGCACTGAAGGACAGGTTGGTCTCAATGACCTCGGCAATGCGTTGGCTTGCGGCTTCGGCGGTCCAGTCATCGATATCGATCACATAGGCGGGATTGTAATGTTCGGCCATAGCATCGCGCCATCCTTCAAAGCGGCGCTGAATCGTGCGTCTGCCGGGACGGTTGAGAAACAGGATATGGCGGTGCCCCTGATTAATCAGATGTTTGGTTGCCAAAGATGCCGCAGATCGGTTGCATGGTGTGACCGAGCTTAGCTGCATTTCCGGATCATCACCGTTGACCAATACGGCGGGCATATCCGATACGCGCACAAAATCGAGTGTTGCGTCATCGACCGAGACGAGTAACAGACCAATCAAATCAGGAGCCTGCGCCGCCTTGTAGAGATCTTCGAAGGGTTGATTGGGCTGATAGATGTAAGATTCTATCCGTATATCCCGGCTTTCGGCGCGTTCCCGTACCCCTTCGAGAACATACATGGTGAATTGGCTGCGCTTGAAGTCGATCATCGCCTCTTGTGAGGAGACAATAAGGACTTTTTGTCCGGCAGCAGTGCTGGAAACGGCATAGTTCATTTCAATGGCAGCTGCGCGGATTCTGGAGGCGAGATGTTCCCTGACGTAGCCGTTGCCGCTTAGGGCACGTGAGACAGTTGCCGTAGAAACCCCAAGACGCGAGGCGATGTCACTGATTTTGGTGCGTCCACTGACTGCCATGTTCTTTCCTTTCCTGATTTCCATCAGTTTGTGGAATTTATTTACATATTGCACGAAAAATTTCTTGGTGTGATGTTTTTTTCTTGTATGGAGCAGGAAGCCACCTTCCTGTTTCTTCTAATTTATAAGTGCGCCGCTGAGAAAAGCAGTGGCTGAACGTGCAGGAACATCCTTAGGAGATATCTCGTGGCTATGGAACAACGCTATGGTGCCGGTCCCGATCAGATCAATGGAATGAACACGACCCAGTTACGCGAGAATTTTATGGTCGAGCGGCTCTTTACGCCGGGACAGATCAGCTTTGCGTATACTCATTTTGATCGGATGGTTGTTGGTGGTGCCGTGCCCACAGAGAAGGCGCTTAGCTTTGGTGATGGCAAAGATGTCGGAACGAACTTGTTCTTTGATGCACGTGAAATGGGGATCGCAAATCTTGGCGGTGCAGGCTGGGTCGAAGTCGATGGAATGCGCTATGACCTTGGGAACCGGGATGTTTTGTATGTTGGTCGCGGTGTGGAAGTCGTGACGATGGGGAGTATTGATGCAAAAAGTCCGGCGCGCTTTTACATGAACTCTGTCCCGGCCGGGCACTCTGTGCCGACGCGTCTGATCACCCGTGCCGAAGCCAAAGTCCTTGAGATGGGGGATACAGAGCAAAGTAATCGCCGTTCTCTGGCGATGTATATTCATCCAGAGGTCGCACCATCCTGCCTGCTGCTGATGGGGATTACCGATCCCGCAAAGGGTTCTGTCTGGAACACGATGCCGCCGCACCTGCATGAGCGTCGTATGGAGGCGTATTGCTATTTCGATCTTTCGGATGAAGATCGGGTTATGCACTTTATGGGGCGCCCTGATAATACCCGCCATCTGGTTGTAGCTAATGGCGATGTTGTCTTGTCTCCGGCCTGGTCTATTCACATGGGCGCCGGTACAGGACCTTATGGTTTCGTGTGGGGCATGACCGGGGAAAATCAGGAATATACTGATGTTTCGCCGGTTGCCATTAAGGAGCTGCGTTAAGTCATGCTGCTTAAATCCGGGGCATCTGTTCCTTACTGGCAGGTCACGTCACTTGAGGAACGGGCATATGATGTGGCGGACATGCCGATGGAAGGCGAGATGGATTCAACATTCTTCCTCACAAAGGAGAAGAATTTCATCCCGCATACCTATCCTTGCCGGACGGCTTATATTGCCGAACGCCGGGGGAAAGAGATTGTGGAATTACCTTTTCCTGACTGGCGCAAGGCGAGAAACATTTTACCAGGAGGATCACCGTTCCTTGATCTTTCGGGTTTTTGGTTTCGAGCAACTCATATTCAGGGTTGGGCCAGAACGGCGATCAATGCCATTGATGCGGGACCCGCCAGGTTGCGCTTGGGAATTTGCGGGGCCGCGCGTGTTTATGTGAATGAACAGGCTGTCGCCTGGCTTTCACCTGCCAGCCGTAACGCAATGGACGAGTTCGAGTTCGAGGCCAATCTGTTGCAGGGCCATAACGAGATTGCGGTTCAGTTTGAAGACCTGTGCGAGCGAGATGCGGTTATTCGCATTGCCCTTGTCTGGATTAGCGGACCAAAGGCCGAGGCTGGAAATTGTTTTCCGGCTGCAGCTGATACCGTGTCTGCGGTCGAGGCAGCTGTTGATGTCATGCATCTTGATCGAAAATTCTATGACAACGATGATATTTGGCTTGTCATGCCAGTGCCGTTTCCTGACAAGGTTTGCTGCCGGGTCAGGGTTGCCGGTCATTTCATGTCGCATGATCATGATGATGTGACGTTTGAAATTCCTGCGGGGGCCAATCGCGTGCGGCTGGCGTCTTCAAGTAATTTTCCGGCCGATTATCGGTATTTTGGATTTTCGTTCCAATGCGGCGGTTTTGAGTCCGAAGCGCGGCTTGGCGCGGAGGTCAGTCGGCGTTCTGTGACGGGGCCTGCACCTGAAAGCCTTGAGGCGCGCATTGCCGAGAGCCTTGCATGGATTGCAAAGAACGGTGAAACCGATACCGAGACCGCACTTGCCTGTGCTGCCGTCGGGGATGAGATGTCTTTGGCGCGCGCCGAGGCTATCATTGAAGAAGCTTTGCCCGGGATCGAGCAGTGCTTTGATTGTGCTGATTTTGCACTTGTTCCACTTTTGTGGACCCGCATTGTTTTTGCAGACCGGTTGTCGGACGCTTTGATTGAGCGTATCGATGCCACCATTCTGGAATTCCGTTATTGGATGGATGAACCGGGGAATGATGTTCAATGGTACTTCTCGGAAAACCATGCATTGTTGTTCCATACTTCTGCCTATCTGGCCGGCGATCTGTTGCCGCAGTCTCATTTCAGGCGCGCTGACCGTAACGGCATCGCACAGAAACAGGCGGGACTTGAACGCTTGATGGCGTGGTTCGATCACTTCGAAGCGGCGGAAATGGCGGAATTCAATTCCGGAACCTATTTCCCGATTGACCTTAAAGGATTGGCAGCCCTGTTTGCGCTTGCGCCTGACGATGTCATTCGAAACCGGGCATCCAAAGCCATTACGCGACTGGTCACCATGATTGCCAACTCGGCCCATCATGGCGTTATTACCGCGGCGCAAGGCCGAAGTTATGAGCATTCACTTTGTGTTGCTGATACTTTGGAGTTGAACGGGCTTGCCAGATTACTGTGGGGAAAAGGTCAGTTTGGGGCACATGTGAATTGTCTGGCCCAGATGGCTTTGGCATTGCGGGATCACGGGCTTGAGTTGCCAGATCTTGCCGATATTGCATGCTGGGAGAAAAGCGATACCGCGCAGGAATGGACTTTCTGGCAAGGCGAAAATGCGTTTTGCCGGCTGTATCACTACAAAACCAGTGAAACAGCGATGGGTAGTGCGGCACTTTATCGCTGGGGGGACTGGGGATATCAGGAAACGCTTCTTCAGGCCCGGATCGGACGTGAAGCGGGGGCCCAGATATTCATCAACCATCCCGGCGAAATTGTTCAGTCCGGTTTTGGACGGCCGTCTTTCTGGGGGGGATCAGCAAGTGTTCCACGTGTTCAACAATATCGTGATCTTGCGATAGTCCGGTTTGAAGGGGTTGCACCGCAACCCGATTTTACCCATGCATGGTTCCCCACATTGGCCTTTGATGAATGGCACCTTGACGGACATCGTGCGTGGGCACGCTCGGGCGACGGAGCGTTACTTGTATCGGCTTCGGGGGCATTGGAGCTTGTGAAAACAGGCGGATCGGCCGGACACGAGTTGCGTCTTTCCGGCCGTGATGGAACATGGGTTGTTCGATTGGGGCATGCCCGTGATTTGGCAAAGTTTGCCGCAAATCACGATCTCAGCGTTCACATCGATACCAACGGCACATATCGTATTGAAGATGCGCAATATGGCACGGTGCTGTTCCACCAGGACGGCGTTGTGTTAGCAGAAGGTCGCACCCTTGATCCTGCGGAATGGACGCTTGAGGGCGACCGCAAGGAATTGCCGATAGTTCAGTGAGGGAGCTGTGGCCTCCCGGCGGCTCCTGAATGATGAAGGCAGGAATGGCAGAAGTGCTGTTCCTGCCTTTTTTATATCTTTGCAGATTTTGGCATATTTTTTGATCTAACGATAAAAGCGGAATTGTTGTCAGCCAGATAGTTGGAGCGGGGCTTGTTTCCTGAACATAGGAAACTGTAGACCATATATCGGTTATGTAAGGGGAGGGGTTAATTGCACTCCTCCACAACCAACAAGGAAACCTGCCCTTCTTTTGCCCCCTCAGGAGCAGAATGGCATTATGTTATTGATAGAAATCGGGAATCAGGAGCGCAGGTGATGAGGGTCGGGATTGTCGGGGCCGGGATGGTGGGAAGTTCGGCCGGATATGCGCTGGCATTGATGGGACTTGCCAGTTCGGTTGTGCTGGTTGATCAGAACCATGATCTTGCCGTTGCACAGGCGCAGGATATTGCCCATGCCGTGCCCTTCATGTCTTCCACAATTGTCGAGGCCTCAGATTATGACGGTCTTGTCGGTGCAAAGATTGTGATCCTTGCTGCAGGTGTCAGTCAGAAACCCGGTGAAACCCGTCTGGCGTTGCTTGAGCGCAATGCGGCTGTCTTCAAGGATGTGGTTGGCAAGGTGTTGAGTGTCGCGCCTGATGCGATCCTTCTGATTGCGTCCAATCCCGTCGATATCATGACCCAGATCACCCAGCGCATTTCCGGATTGCCCGCAGGGCGGGTGATCGGATCCGGGACGATCCTTGATACTGCGCGGTTCAGAAGTCTTTTGGGACGGCATCTTGGGATTTCACCGCAATCGGTTCATGCCTATGTACTGGGCGAACATGGTGATAGCGAAGTGCTGGCCTGGTCCAATGCCAAGGTAGGGTCGTTGTCACTGGCCGAGATTGCTGCACAGGTTGGTGCCCCCATCACCCAGGATGTCAGGGTGTTGGTTGATGATGGTGTGCGCAATGCGGCCTATAAGATCATCAAGGGCAAGGGGGCGACCTATTACGGCATCGGAGCGGGGCTTGCGCGTATCGTCAAGGCGATCGCGCGCGATCAGCGTGATGTCCTGACGGTATCCTGCGTGACGAATGAGGTCGGCGAGGTCAGGGATGTTGCCTTGTCGATCCCGCGTGTGATCGGGGCAGATGGCATCTGTGCCGATCTGATGCCCGATCTGAATGATGACGAGCATGCAGGACTGGTAAAAAGTGCACGGCTTTTGAAAGGCTCAGTCGAGAGCATTGCACTTTAGGGAGACAGAAACCTTTTAATGATCGGGCATCCGCGCTAGTTTTGAGATGTCCCAACTCGCAAAGGTTTCCCGATGTCGGAATCCGGCCCGGTTTCATTTGATATCAGTTATGACCCGATGCCCGAAGAAGACGGCATTCGGGCATTCATTGCCAAATGTGACAGCTTTTTCCCGCCTGATGCAGTTGCCGCCGGTATAGAGCAGCAACGGATGTGGTATGGCGCGCTATGCGCGCAATTTGCATTTCCTCATCCCGATGGCATGCAGGTTGAGGATGATGAGATCGGGGATGTTCCGGTGCGTCATTATCGTCCGGCCAGGGTCACATCGGAGCATCGAATTCTTTATATGCATGGTCGCGGCTTTGTCGTTGGTTCCCGCGACAGTCATGATGCAATCTGTGCCGACATTGCCCAAGCCGCAGAGGCAGAGCTGACATCGGTCGAATATCGACTGGCGCCGGAATATGTCTGGCCGGCCCAGCACGAAGATTGTCATCGGGTGATGCAAAGCTTTCTGATGGCGGGCAGGAAGATTGTTCTTGTCGGGGATAGTGCCGGCGGCATGCTGGCCGCAGGACTGGCTGTCCGTGCCCGTGAGGATGGCTTTGGTGATCGGGTTCTGGGGCAGGTCCTGATTTATCCGGCATTGGGTGGGGATTTGAACTGGCCAAGTTATGGCCAGATGGCCAATGCGCCGGGGCTGAGCACGGATGACGTCATCTATTACCGTGATGTGCTTAAGGCGCCGATGGATGATCCGTATGCCCATGCCCTGTCGGTGGATGATTTGCGCGGACTGCCCGCAACATACATTACGGCGGCCTATTTTGACCCGTTGCGTGATGACGGGCGGGAATATGCGGCCAGACTGGCCCGTGCTGGGATTTCAGTGCAATATCGCGAGGAGCCGCAAATGGTTCATGGCTGGCTTCGGGCCCGAAAAATGAGTGCCGGAGCAAAAGACGCGTTTAGCAGATTATGCGCAGCCATCCAGACCATGGCGGCGCAAGGCTGATCTTTCAGGCAATGAAGCACGACAATAGACAAGGACCGGAAATCCGGTCTTTTTTTTATGTTTTGGGTGTTAGAAAATTTTTTGTCGGCTTCTTTCAGGTTAATGGATTATTTGTGAAAGATTTCATTGGGATGTTTGATAAATAAACGGGGGTAAAGATGTCTTTTATATTCCGTTCTCTGGCGGGGTATTTTTAGAGGTTTACCAAATTCTCATGAATTTTGAGGTTTTTTGATTTATTTTCAACGAGCTGTTATCATCTCTGGACTGTAATTTCGACCGAAGGCCATTTGCCAATATTGGCGCGCGCACAACGGAGGAATGAATGTATCAGAAGATGCTGGTGCCTGTTGATCTGGCCCATATCGAGAAACTCGACAAGGCCGTAAAGACGGCCACTGATCTGGCAGCGCATTACAAGGCAGAGATTTGCTTTCTTGCCGTGGGGACGAATACCCCGTCCGAGGTTGCCCATAATCCCAAAGAATTTGAACAGAAGATCTCGGTCTTTGCAGAAGATGTGAGCCGCAAGTCGGGTATTGCAACCTCGGCTGTTGCTGAAATCGCGCATGATCCGGCCGTTGACCTTGGCAAGATACTCGTCAGCAAGGCCGATGAATTGGGGGCGGATGTCATTGTGATGGCATCACATGTGCCAGGTGTCGCGGATCATATTTTTTCATCGCATGGCGGATATGTCGCATCGCACTCGGATCATTCTGTGTTCCTCGTGCGTTAAACAACCGAGCCTTTGTGCAAAGACGGCTAGGGGTAGCTGTTTCTTCACCAATCTAGGGAGTTTGAAATGGGGGCAGAAGCTGATACGGGCATTGAAAGCCCGGATGGTGCAGCGAACCCGATCGATACCGATTATGAAATCGGGCAAGACAATATTCAGACCGAGATCGGACCATTTGGTCTTGATGTGCATAACCCGGTATTCCTTGTTTCCGGGTTGGCCATTGTCGCATTCGTTTTCCTGACTCTGGCCTTTCAGAGCAGTGTCGGGCCGATGTTTAATGATCTACGCGGCTGGCTGACATCGACTTTTGACTGGTTCTTCCTGTCAGCAGCCAATGTTTTTGTGATTTTGTGTCTGTTTCTGATTGTTTCGCCGCTTGGACGTGTGCGTCTTGGCGGCGCAGATGCGGTACCGGATTATTCCTATTCCGGCTGGTTTGCGATGCTGTTCGCAGCTGGCATGGGCATTGGTCTGATGTTCTATGGCGTTTCCGAGCCGATCTCGCATTTCACCTCTTCTATGGGTGGGGTTGCGGTTGGCGATGACGGCTTGCGTACCGACTGGGCCCCATTGGGGGCGGCGGCCGGTGATCCGGATGCAGCCTTTGATCTGGGTATGGCTGCAACCATTTTCCATTGGGGACTTCATCCCTGGGCAATTTACGCAACCGTTGCACTGGCGCTGGCGCTGTTTTCGTTTAACAAGGGGCTGCCATTGACCATGCGGTCGGTATTCTATCCGATCTTTGGCGAGCGTGTTTGGGGATGGACCGGTCATGTGATCGACATTCTTGCGGTGTTTGCCACTTTGTTTGGTCTGGCAACATCGCTTGGTTTCGGGGCAGAACAGGCCAATGCCGGGCTTGATTTCCTGTTTGGCATTCCGGTTACGGATGGATCAAAGGTCTTTCTGATTATCGCGATCACGGGTGTTGCCCTGATTTCAGTTCTGGCGGGGCTCGATGCCGGGGTCAAACGGCTGTCAGAAATCAATATGGTGCTGGCCGCGCTGCTGCTGGTGTTTGTTGTTCTGGTTGGTCCGACGATGGAAATCATCAAGGGGTTCTTCACCTCCCTTGTGGCCTATGTCGAATATTTGCCCGCCCTTTCAAATCCGGTCGGGCGGACGGATGCCAATTTCAGCCAGGGCTGGACATCATTTTACTGGGCCTGGTGGATTTCCTGGTCGCCGTTTGTCGGCATGTTCATTGCCCGTGTCTCGCGCGGACGCACCGTGCGTGAGTTTATCACCTGTGTCCTGATCATTCCGTCGCTGGTGTGTGTGTTCTGGATGACCGCTTTTGGCGGGACAGCGGTTCATATGGTCAGTGAAGGTGTCACCGCAATTGCCGAGGCGGGCCTTCCGATCAAGCTGTTCACGATGCTTGAACAATTGCCGATGCATGCAATCACCTCGTTTCTTGGCATCGTTCTGGTGATTGTTTTCTTTGTGACGTCATCAGATTCCGGATCGCTTGTGATTGATACCATCACAGCAGGCGGCAAGGTCGACGCCCCGGTGCCCCAGCGCGTTTTCTGGTGCACCTTTGAAGGGCTTGTGGCGATTGCATTGTTGCTGGGCGGCGGGCTTGGTTCCTTGCAGGCGATGGCTGTGTCAACGGGCTTTCCGTTTGCGATTGTACTGCTGCTGGCCTGTTATTCGATTATTCAGGGCTTACGAAGCGAGCCGCATGCGGTCGGACCCAAGTCCGAGGCAACTCCAAGCGAAGACTAGGACCGTCTCGTTTGGGTAATCTTGCCAGTCAACGTAGAAGGGCGCCAAATGGCGCCCTTCTTTTTGGGGATGATGAACGGCAAACCGTCGCCAAGCTGATTGGCTCAGGGGGCCGTCGGCGCAAATGTCATTACAGCTTTTCCGCTGCCATCAAGCAGAACAAGATTGCCGTCTGAAAGGGTCCAGCTCGCTACCTGCCCGGTTGCAGCATTAAATGCGGTTTCGATTTCCATCGCACCATTGACGCACATCTTTCGGGTTGCCCCCAGCGGGGAGAAAGTCAGCTGATCCGCCGTTTGGGTGTATGTTCCGAAGTAATTGTTGCAGCCTGACGATCCACTTACCTTGCCGTCAGCCGCAAATAGCGCACTTGGCTGGATCGGGGCTGTCGGGGTCAGGGTCTTGTCCCCGTTTGTCAGCATGGTCAGTTGCCAGTTCTTGCCGGTTACATTCGACCAATCGGCTGTCATGTCGGTTTGTCCGGTTGTGTTGCAGGCCGACAGGAACAATGTCGCGGCCACAGCCATGGAAGAAAACACGATTGGTTTGATGTTGCGCATGTTCGGTATCCTGTGTTGATCGTTGTCCCGTGTCATTGCATGTCAATGAACTGTGCCCGTTACAGGAACGGCTGGAATGTAAATATTCACGTTATTCGGGAAGTCTGAAACACGTTTGCGGCAAGATTTTAGCACAAAGTCAGATATTTATAAGCCTCAGAAAATGGGCCGGGGCAAAGATCACCCGTTAAAACTTCTTTGCCTGAGGGCGGGGCTTGCGACTATTGTCAGGGTACCCGCCACTGGCTGCTCAAGCCGTAATCCAAGGTCCAGATCCCGATGAAGATATCACTCGCAGATGCCCACACCCTTGTTCGTACGACTTTGATGCGCTGCAATGTCGCTGAAAAAAATGCAGCATCGGTTGCCACTGCATTGGTCAATGCCGAGGCGTCCGGGCAGGGCGGGCATGGTTTCAGACGTGTTCCGGCCTATTCGGCACAAGCCCGTGCAGGCAAGGTCGACGGACAGGCGACACCGGTTATGGAGAAAACGGCACCCGGGGTGCTACGGATTGACGCCCAATACGGGTTTGCCTATCCCGCACTTGATCTGATGATGGATCATTTGCCGGACATGGTGCGCTCACAGGGAATAGCTATTGCCTCTATTCACAAGTCCCATCATGCGGGGGTGATGGGGCTGACGGTCGAACGGTTGGCAGAGCAGGGGCTGGCCGCAATGATGTTTGCCAATGCGCCGGCGGCAATGGCCGCCTGGGGCGGGCGTCGTCCGATGTTTGGCACAAACCCGATCGCCTTTGGTATCCCGGTCGGGGATGCAGGTGATCCGATCATCATTGATCTGGCATTGTCAAAGGTGGCGCGGGGCAAGATCATGGCGGCCAAACAAAAAGGTGTCGAGATTCCCGATGACTGGGCGCTCGACCCTGATGGCAACCCGACAACTGATCCGGTCAAGGCACTTGACGGTACGATGGTTCCGGCGGGCGGGGTCAAAGGGGCGGCCCTTGCCATGATGGTGGAACTGTTGGCCGCCGGTTTGACCGGGGCGCAGTTTGGTCACCAGTCTTCATCACTGTTTGATGACAAGGGCAAGCCACCAGCACTTGGGCAGATGATTATCGCAATAGACCCGATCGCAACCGGCGGTGTTGGGGTTATTGATCATCTTGCCGAGATTGCAAACGAGATCTCGGCCGAAGATGGCGTTCGTCTTCCGGGGCGTCGCGGCAAGTTGGCGCAGCTTTCAGCCCAGACCGAAGGTCTGGAAATCGAAGATGACGTGATTTCAGCGATCAATGACATAAAATAATACTGTTGGAATCAGACGATTAATTTGTGAATTTTACGGAGTTTATCACGGTGAAAATGAAAAATATTTTCGTCTAATCTTGTTTTGGATAATTTAATTTTTAAATTTTCACAATTTGTGACGGTATTTATTTTTAGATATGACGTGATAATTTGATTTAATATTTGATGTATAGACAAGTTTGATTGTTGTTGGCGGGAATTAGCCCTCGGAATCATCGAACTGTAACATCAGTGTCACTGTAGAGTCGCCGTTCATGCGTAGTTTCTTCATCCAGCGAAACACATGCAGGCGATTTCTTGATGCTGGTTGTAGACATCTCTGGACTGAACAAAAGCTTTACCCGTGACAAGCGCGCGCTAAGCGACGTCAGGTTGCAGGTACGCGAAGGCGAAATGGTGGCGCTGATTGGCGCATCGGGTTCAGGAAAATCGACACTCATCCGTCACATCGCCGGTTTGCTGCGCGGAGATCGCGATGGCGGCAAAATCGTCGTGTTTGGCGAAACCATTCAGGAAAACGGCAAGATTTCGCGCGGTGCGCGCAAGGTGCGTGCAGAAATCGGCGTTGTCTTTCAGCAATTCAACCTTGTTAGCCGACTGTCGGTTTTAACCAATGTGCTGATGGGGCTTTTGGGGCGGGTGCCGGCCTGGCGCGGGTCGCTTGGTCTGTTTACCAAATCCGAAAAAATGCGTGCCATGGCAGCTTTGCATCGTGTCGGCATTGATGCACATGCGACCAAAAAAGCCCGCAATCTTTCCGGTGGCCAGCAACAACGTGCAGCGATTGCACGCACAATCACACAAGGTGCGCGCCTGATCCTTGCTGACGAGCCGATTGCGTCACTTGATCCAGCCTCGTCGCGGAAGGTAATGAACACGCTTGATCGCGTTAATCGCGAAGACAATGTCACCGTGATCGTATCGCTTCATCAGGTCGACTACGCCAAGGATTATTGTAAACGCACCATCGCCATGCGCGATGGTGTTGTCGTTTTTGACGGACCTTCGACCCAGTTGACGCCGGAATTCCTGCGCGAACTTTACGGCGAATATTCTTCCGAGCTTTTTGCAGATGGTTCCGGGGACGAACAACGTCCAGCGGCTGAGCCGGTTGCGAAAAAGGATCTGGCTGTGGCGCAAAGCTAGCCGGGTCACCTTATGACTGCCTTGCCTCATCGAAACACGTCCAATTCATATCTGACAGGGGACTTCCTATGATCCGTAAGACAATTGCATCCGCAGCTCTGGCTGCAACCTTGCTTGCATCCGGTATTGCAGCGGCTGATGTTGAGTACAAGCCGCTCGAACAGGACCCGGAGAAACTGGTATTCGGTTTCATCTCGACTGAGTCGAGCTCCAACCTCAAAGCCCAGTGGCAGCCGATGATCGACGACATGGAAAAGGCACTCGGCAAGGAGATCGAGGCATTCTTTGCGCCGGATTATGCTGGCATCATCGAAGGCATGCGTTTTGGCAAGGTTCATGTTGGCTGGTTCGGTAACAAGTCGGCAATGGAAGCCGTTGATCGTGCGGGTGGCGAAGTTTTCGTTCAGACCTCGAAATCCGATGGCACCAATGGTTATTATTCCCACATCATCACCCAGGCAGATAACGACAAGCTCAATACGCTTGCCGATATGCTGAAATGTGATGGTTCGCTGAATTTCGGTATCGGTGATCCGAACTCGACTTCGGGCTTCCTGGTTCCGACTTATTACGTTTTTGCCCAGAACGGTGTCGATCCGAAAGATTGCTTCAAGACCGTTCGTAATGCGAACCATGAAACCAATCTGATGGCGACGGCCAACAAGCAGGTTGATGTTGCAGCCAACAACTCCGAACAGCTTGCCCGTACCAACATGAACAAGCCGGAAATCACCGACAAGGTCAAAGTCATCTGGACCTCGCCGCTGATCCCGTCTGATCCGATGGTTTATCGCAAGGACCTGTCACGCGAACTGAAATCCGAAATCAAGGCATTCTTCCTTGGTTATGGTCGTATGGGTGACGTTGAAGGTGCCAACAAGGTTCTGGCTGGTATCCAGGACGGTATGGGCAAATTCATGGAAAGCTCGAATGCTCAGCTTTACCCGATCCGTCAGCTGGCACTGTACAAAGACAAGCTGAAAATCCAGAACACCGAAGAACTGTCCGCTGACGAGAAAGCAGCTCGCGTTGCTGATATCGACAAGAAACTGGCAGAACTCGATATCCTCGTTTCCTACGAGTAATCGGCCTTTTGACAGGGAGCACGCGCAAAGTGTGCTCCCTGTTTGCATTTACCATCCGGGATTAACACGATGAACAGCAGCATTTCTTCCGCATCATCTGTCGCGACGGCCATCCCGCCGCGGGATTTGAAACGGTCTGCGTCAAGCTTCCTGCTTTGGGCCGTTATTCTTGGTCTTCTGGCCATGTCGTGGGAAGGTGCGGATATGCGTCCCATGGCCCTGTTTGAAAACAGTGGCAATATGGTCGATTTTGCCGAGGGGTTCTTTCCACCGGACTTCCTGATGTGGAAGACCTATGTCGAAGAAATGTGGATCACGATCCAGATCGCGATCTGGGGGACGGCGCTATCCATCGTCTGTTCCATCCCGTTTGGAATTCTGTCTTCTGAGAATATCGTACCGGTCTGGGTGTATCAGCCTGTGCGTCGCCTGATGGATTCCTTCCGTGCGATCAACGAAATGGTCTTTGCCATGTTGTTCGTTGTTGCGGTTGGTCTGGGGCCGTTTGCCGGTGTGCTTGCGCTGTGGATTCATACGACCGGTGTTCTTGCCAAATTGTTCTCCGAGGCGGTTGAGGCGATTGATCCCGAACCGGTCGAGGGCATTCGCGCAACGGGTGCCAATGCACTGCAGGAAGTTATTTTCGGGGTGATCCCGCAGGTGCTTCCGCTCTGGATTTCCTATTCGCTGTACCGTTTTGAATCCAATGTACGCTCGGCCACTGTTCTGGGGATTGTTGGCGCCGGTGGCATCGGTATGGTGCTGTGGGAATATATCCGCGGCTTCTATTATGCGGAAACGGCTGCGGTCATGATCATCATCATCATTTCGGTCAGCCTGCTTGATATGGTTTCCCAGCGTCTGCGCAAACTGGTGACCTGAATAAATGAGATTTCAAATTTCGCAGGCCAAGCCTGCCATGAAGTCCCTGTCGGAAACGCCGACGATTGATGCCAGTGCGACGGTTGTCGATAGCGAAATGGGTGTCTGGACCGAAGTTGGCCCACGGACATCCATGCGCGAAACGAAAATGGATGATTACTCCTATGTCGTGAATGATAGCGAGATCATCTATTCCGATATCGGGAAGTTCGTGAATATCGCGGCCCATACCCGGATCAACCCCGGACAGCATCCGATGGACCGCGCGTCGATGCATCACTTTCAGTATCGATCAAGCGCCTATGAGCTTGGCGATGATGATCCGGCCTTCTTTGACTGGCGCCGTGAAAAGCGCGTCAGACTTGAACATGATGTCTGGATCGGGCATGGGGCGATTGTTCAGGGTGGTGTCACAATTGGCATCGGGTCCGTTGTCGGATCGGGGGCCGTGGTGACCAAGGATGTTGCACCATACACCATCGTAACCGGTATTCCGGCCTGTCCACTGCGCCCCAGGTTCGAAGCCGATATCGTTGATGCCCTTTTGCGCATCCAATGGTGGGATTGGTCCCATGAGATGTTGCGTGAACGACTAAGCGATTTCCGAACGCTTCCGGTGCGCGATTTTTGTCTGAAATATGATACTGTCTGACGCTGTAAGTCAGGAAAACTTGAGATCGCGCCGGGAAGGAATTCTTCGGCGCTTTTTCGTGAAACTTGATGTTGCGCTGCGTCGTAACTGTTTCCAAGATGGGGCTTGGCCTCGCAATCTATCAAAGAGAAATCATGTCTGATTATCAGCGTTACGCACTTTACTATGCTCCGTCGTCACAAAGTGCGCTTGGGCGGTTCGGGGATGCCTGGCTGGGGCGTGATGCGGAGACGGGGAATGACATTGCGCGTCTTGCAATAGACGGACTGGACGGGGGCGAGATCGTTGCTGCAACAACCTCGCCGGTGCGGTACGGATTTCATGGAACGCTCAAACCGCCCTTTGCACTGAAGGATGGGCAAACCCGATCTGGTCTTGAGGTCGCGATCAACGATCTTGCCGTGCGGCTCACACCGGTTCGCTGCGGACCATTGACCCTGAAAGCAATTGGCCGGTTTCTGGCGCTGGTTCCAACGGAACCGGTTGGGGAACTTGGCGAACTTGCGGCATCACTGGTGCGCGTCCTTGATGACTTCCGCAAGCCCGAAGACGAAGCGGCGATGAACAAGCGCCGTGCGGTTGGGCTTACGGATCGGCAGGAAGCCTGTCTGGTGCAGTGGGGCTATCCCTATGTGATGGAGGAATTTCGCTTCCATCTGACCCTGACCAACAAACTTGATGAGGAGCAGGCGCAAAGATTTGAAACAGCCTTGCGGCCGGTTGTTGCCCCGCTTTGTCAGGACCCGTTTATCGTTTCCGATATCTGCCTGTTTGGCGATCCGGGTGATGGAAAACCGTTCCGGTTCCTGAAAAGATTTTCGCTTGGGGGATAGCAAAAATGCTGCAGCAAAAACTGCAGCATTTTTTTTGCAAGTTCAGTGCGTCGCGGAAGGATCTATGCCCGATTGGCGATTGCCTGATCAATCTTGATCGCGGCAATGAAGCGGGCGATACCGGTTTCAAGGTCGGCATCATTATCGACATGAACGATATTGTTGCCATCAACCTGATAGGCCGATGCACGCGCAAGGCGACGTTCGATATCAAGGGCATCTTCGCGGCCACGTGCTTCAAGGCGCTTGCGCAACACATCGCGATTGGCCCGAATGTTCAGAACCCGAACATGATCATGTCCAAGCAATGCACAGGCATCATCAATCACACTGCGTGACACATTGACGATCACGGTTTTGCCATGTGCGACATCATCCTGCACATGGCGCGGTATGCCATAGCAAAGATCATGTGCCTTCCAGCTTAAAAGGAAGGCCCCCTGTCGGGCCATCTGGCTGAAATCCTCGGGCCGGACCGGAATATGGATCTCGCCAACCGATCCGGCCGGACGGGTGATGCAGCGCCGTGGAAAGCAGATATGACCAACGCCCTTAAGACGTTCGCGTGCTGCATCAAGAAGGGTGTCCTTGCCAACGCCACTTGGGCCGACGACAAGGACAAGAAGTCCGGTTTTTGCGATGCCATCCTGTGCATGGCGATCGGTCATGACACGCGCACACCTTCACGCCAGACACCACGCACAATCGGGTGGTGTGGTGAATGATGCACCCGGATCAGGTCGCCACGTTTTCCGGTGGCAATTTCACCACGATCCGTCAGATCAACTTGCGTTGCGGGATTAAGCGAAACGGTGCGAATGGCACGCGGCAGATCATAGCCATCAAAATCATCAAACAGTTTCATCGCCCCATGCAGCAAGCTGTGCGGGACATAGTCACTTGAAATGATGTCAAGATAGCCATTCTTTGCCAGATCGCCCGCCGCGACATTGCCGCTATGTGACCCGCCGCGTACAAGGTTCGGTCCCCCCATCATCACACCAAGACCTGCTTCGTGCGAAGCCCTGGCGGCTTCAAGCGTGGTCGGGAATTCGGCCACGGTCATCTTGTCCTGAACGGCCTCGGCAACATGTTCGACGGTTGCGTCATCATGGCTTGCAAGGGCAAGGTTCCTGGCGTGCGCCAGATCCACGACATGACGACGATGCTTGACGGAATAAAGTTCGGAATCGCGTTTGCGCGATGCGATGAACTTGCGCATTTCTTCGTCGCTCATGCCGTATTTGCCCTGATAATAGGTGTAATAGGCATCAAGGCTGACGAACTGACGCTGACCCGGGGTGTGATCCATCACCGAGAGCATCTTGACCAAAGGCAGATCAACCAGATTATCAAGTGCCTCGATCAAGCCGCCATAGGATGTTTCACACCGCAGATGCAGTTTGTGATCTGCACGTAGCAACTTGTTTTCAAGGGCATGCTCAAGGGCGGTGACCGATTCAATCAGACGTTCGATACGTTCTGAACCGTCGGTCACATCGCCAACCGAAATCGCATCAAAAACCGTGGTGATCCCGGCACTGGCAACCTGATTGTCGTGGGCGATAACGGCCGCTGTGGCCGGCCAGCGGGTTTTCGGGCGCGGGGTCAGATGCTTCTCAAGGTTGTCGGTATGAAGTTCGACCAGGCCGGGCATCAGGTAATCGCCATCCATGTTTTCGGCACCCGGAATGTTTGATGGCCGATCAGACACATCAACAATCATTCCGTCCTTTATCTGGATGGCACCATCAATGACCTCATTTGCCAGAACGAGTTTGGCATTGGTAAAAATCTGTTCAGTCATTGGCCCCAACTTTAAACGAAGTCACATCAAACGATCCGGTGCAGACCGCATCGCGGGTTTCATGGTCATGGAAGATACCGGCAATTGCGGCGCCGCGTCCCTTGGCTTCTTCAATCAACGCCAAAACAGTGGCACGATTTTGGGCGTCAAGCGATGCGGTCGGTTCATCAAGCAGCATGACCGGATAATCGGCAATAAAGCCGCGCGCAATATTCACGCGTTGTTGCTCGCCCCCGGAAAAGGTCAGCGGTGAAAGCTGCCACAGGCGTTCAGGAATACGAAGCCGGGTCAAAAGATCGCGCGCCTTGTCCATCGCAATCTCGCGGGCGGTGCCCAGTGCAACAAGCGGTTCGGCGACGATTTCAAGGGTCGGAACACGCGGGATCACGCGCAGGAACTGGCTGACATAACCCATCGTGCGTTTACGCACCTCAAGGATCGAATGCGGGCTGGCCGTGGTGATGTCCAGCCAGTCACCATCATGGAACACCTTGATGGACCCTTCTGAACATGTGTAATTGGCATAAAGCATGCGCATAAAGGTACTTTTCCCCGAACCCGATTCACCGGTCAGCGCAATGCATTCTCCGGCTGACAGGGTGAATTCCACACCTTGAAAAACCGGAATGGTCACGCTGCCCTGGGTATGGAGCGTAAAGCTTTTGCCAACGTTTTGAGCATGAAGCATTTCAGACATTTTCTCGCCCCGGTCAGTTCTGAAGAATGGAAGAAACAAGCAACTGCGTATAGGGATGCTGCGGGTCATCAAGAACCTGATCGGTCAGACCATGTTCAATCACCTTGCCCTGCTGCATTACCATCAGCCGGTGCGAAAGAAGCCTCGCAACTGCCAGATCATGGGTGACGATAATCACCGCAAGATTAAGGTCGTGAACCAGCCCGCGCAGCAGATCGAGCAATCTGGCCTGAACAGAGACATCAAGGCCACCCGTGGGTTCGTCCATGAAGACGAGACGCGGGCTGGTTACGAGGTTACGGGCAATTTGCAGACGTTGCTGCATGCCGCCCGAAAAGGTTGATGGCAGATCATCAAGGCGCTCGGATGCAATTTCGACCTTGCCAAGCCAGCTGTCGGCGTTGCTGCGGATATTGGCGTAATGACGATCCCCGATTGCCATCAGGCGTTCGCCAATATTGGCCCCGGCACTGACATTCATGCGCAACCCGTCACGCGGGTTCTGGTGAACAAATGCCCAGTCGGTGCGCATCAACAGACGACGCTGGGCTTCGGACATCTGGTAAACATCGCGCACGCCATCAATGCGGGTGTGGTATTCCACTGTCCCCTTGGTTGGTTCCTGCTGGGCGGAAATGCTGCGCAGCAAAGTGGATTTTCCCGAACCGGATTCCCCCACAATGCCAAGTACTTCACCGGGGCGCAGTTCAAAGCTGACATCCTTGCAACCAACCCGGTCGCCATACATCATGGTCAGGTTGTTAACGCGCAAAAGCGGATCAGTCATCTGGGTCATTATTCTGCTGCCTTTTCGCGTGATGCATTGCCAAGAGGTTGGTCGTGATGTTGCGGGCCGCGATGGCCTGCTTCCTGTCGCTCGGCACAGTAATCGGTGTCCGAACAGACAAACATCCGGTTGCCTTGATCATCGAGAATGACTTCATCAAGGTAACTGTCATGTGCACCACACATGCCGCATTCGTCTTTCCATGTCTGGACTTCGAACGGGTGGTCCTCGAAATCGAGGCTTTTGACCTTGGTGTAGGGCGGCAGGGCATAGATGCGTTTTTCGCGCCCGGCCCCAAACAGCTGAAGGGCCGCCATATTGTTCATTTTCGGATTATCGAACTTCGGCGTTGGTGATGGGTCCATCACATAGCGATCATCGACCATCACCGGATAGGCATAGGTGGTGGCGATGTGGCCATGGCGTGCAATATCTTCATAAAGTTTCACATGCATCAGGCCGTATTCTTCAAGCGCATGCATCTTGCGTGTTTCGGTTTCGCGCGGTTCAAGGAAACGAAGTGGCTCGGGGATCGGTACCTGATAGACAAGAACCTGATCTTCGCGCAGTTCCTTTTCCGGGATGCGGTGGCGGGTTTGAATGATCGATGCCTCGGCGGTCTTTTCGGTCGTCGCGACATTTGCCGTCTTGGCAAAGAACTGACGGATCGAAACTGCATTGGTGGTGTCATCCGCCCCCTGATCAATGACTTTAAGGGTATCATTCGGGCCAATGACGGCGGCGGTCACCTGCACGCCGCCCGTGCCCCAGCCATAAGGCATCGGCATTTCACGACCGGCAAACGGAACCTGATAGCCCGGAATTGCGACGGCCTTAAGAAGGGCACGCCGGATCATCCGTTTGGTTTGTTCATCAAGATAGGCGAAATTATAGGCCGTTGCCCCATCCGCCGGATTATTCGCAAGTTGTTCCATGGAATTACTCCGCGGCTTCGGGTTGGGATTTCGCTTCATCGGCTTCAAGCTTGGCCAGTCTTTCTTCGACTTCGGCCCGCATGCGACGGACAAGTTCAAGTTCGCCCTGAAAATCGACGTAATGCGGCAGCTTGATATGTTCGACAAAGCCGGTCGACTGGACATTGTCGCTGTGTTCCATGACGAACTCGCTGTCCTGTGCCGGGCCCATGATCTGTTCGCCCATTTCATCGGCGCGCATGGCGCGATCAACCAGCGCCATGGAAATCGCCTTGCGCTCGTTCTGGCCAAAGACAAGGCCATAGCCACGGGTAAATTGCGGAAGCTTCGTCTTCGATCCCTTGAACTTGTTGACCGTTTCACATTCGGTCAGTTCGATATCGCCGATATCAATGGCAAAGCCGAGTTCTTCGGGCTCGATCTCAACCGATACGGTGCCATAGCGGATTTCACCGACAAAGGCGTGGCTGTTGGCATAGCCGCGCTGGGTTGAATAGCCAAGGGCAAGGACAAAGCCCTCATCGCCGCGGGTCAGGTTCTGCAAACGAAGGTCTCGACCAGCCGGGAACTTGATCGGTTCGCGCGTCAGGTCGGCGACCGGCGCGGTGTCATCGACCGGTACCGGTTCATCCTGAATAAGGCCTTCGTAATTCAGTATGTCATCCAGAACGCGCGGCATGTTTTCATCGACCGGATGTTCGCCACTTGGTGCATCAAGCGGGTCTTCACTATTTGCCATCAGGGTGAAATCGAGAAGGCGATGGGTATAGTCAAAGGTCGGGCCCAAAATCTGACCGCCCGGGAGGTCTTTGAACGTTGCCGAAATGCGGCGGGACACATCCATATCCGCGGTCCTGATCGGTTTGGAAAAGGCAAAGCGCGGCAATGTCGTGCGATAGGCGCGCATCAAAAAGATCGCCTCGATCAAATCACCGCGTCCCTGCTTGATGGCAAGGGCGGCCAGATCGCGGTCATAAAGCGATCCTTCGGCCATGACCCGGGTGACGGACAGCGACAATTGCTGTTCGATCTGATCGGTTTCGATCTCGGCAATTTTCTTGTCGCCACGGCGCTGTTCGGCAAGCAGCCGGTGGGCATTGTTGATGGCGCGTTCGCCACCTTTAACGGCAACATACATGGTTAAATGACCTCAATCCGGGTGGTGCGCGAAAGGGCGGCAATCTTGGTCGGGCTTGCGAAAATCACATCAACCCCGCACGGGAACATGTGATGGTTTTCCGCACGCCATGCGTGGAAGCTTGCGGGCAGTTTTTTGATATCAAGATCATGGCTGTCCTTGATCCCCGGTCCGGTCAGTTTCATGGCCGGGGCGTTGGAAATCTCATCAACCATCAGGATCAGGGTTGCCGATTGATCAGGATATTCAGCATTGCCAACCGAAAGGTGGGTGATGAAGGAAAGATCATCATCAATGCGGGCGACTGCGAAATCGGCCTTGGCTACGTCATCGCTGATCGGGCAACCGCAATGGAATTTCAGATGATCCGTTGCGGCCTTGGTCACGCAGGTTGGCGATAACCATATGGTGGTGTCCATATCGGCCATGGCAAGAAGGGTGGCGGTGGTGGTTGCATTCAGGCCATCGGGTGTCGCCACCGAAACGGGCACATCATAGATGCGCCCCGGACGGGACAGGGCATCTAGCAGAACACGAAAAACCGCATTGGAATCAAATGCGGCATGGTCAAAGCCCGGCAGCAGCTCGCTTGTCTGGGATTGCAGGGTCATTCGTCTTCTCCGCGGACAAGGGTAAAGAAATCAACTTTGGTGGCCGCGACCTTGCGCGCATGTTCGTGTTTGGCATTGGCCTGTGCGGCGGCAAGATCATCAATGAAATCGCAGGCCGATCCATCGCGCAGCATGATTGCATCAAACAGGGCGGCATATTGTGCCTGCAACCGGTCGCGGCCTTTGACATAGGAATGGCCGACAGTGCCGTCAGACAGGGTCACGGCACAGCGCGTGACAGTCATTTCACCCAGATTGAAGCGCTGTCCGGCACCGCCAGCACGACCGCGTACCATGACCATGCCGATTTGTGGTTCGCGCAAATGGGACCATTTCACGTCGCTATAGGTATCAGCCCATTTTGTTTCCAGCACCGTACGCGGCGTGCGGGCAAGAACCGACATCCAGCGCTGCCTTGCGGCAGTCACACCATCAACGGCCTTTGTCTGGGGGGGATTCAATGGATTGTGATCCTGGCCGGGCCCAGCGGTCTGGGCAGTTTGCGCCGTCATCTGTCTGATCCTTTTTCAAGCATGTCGACAAATTTAAAATTTGTCTAGACGTCTATACATATTCACGTTATAAGACGATTTATCGACTTTGGCAAAGGTCTTGCGGTGAAAGTTTTGTGAATGGGAAATGAGATGGATTGGGAGCCGGGGCTATCTATCTGGAAGCAAATTGAAAAACAGCTTCTTGCCGATATCGCGGAAGGTGTGTTTTCACCGGGGGACAAGATGCCGACCGAGATGGAACTTGTCCGTCGTTTCGGAGTGAATCGCCATACAGTGCGCCGGGCAATGGCGGCACTTGTCGATACCAATGTGGTCCGCGTTGAACAGGGGCGTGGTGCCTTCGTTCAGGAACAAATTCTTGATTATCCGTTGGGATCAAAAACCCGTTTCTCGCAAATTGTCTCGGGGCGTCATCGCCTGCCCGACAAACGACTGATCTCTTCAGAAGTCCTGAAGGCCAGTGTCACGGTCGCGCAGTTTCTTGATGTCAAACCGGGCACGCGCGTGATCGAGCTGTTTTCGGTATCGGAGGCCGATGGTGTGCCGCTTGCGGTGGCGACAAGCTACCTTCCGGCGGCGCGCTTTGACGGGATTGTCGAAATATTCGCCCAGACCAAATCCCTGACCGAGGCCCTGAAACGGTTCGGGATTGATGATTACAGCCGCAAGACGACCCGCATTTCTGCAACCTTGCCATCATCGCGTGTGGCAAGCCTGCTAAAACAGGCCAAGAACCGACCGGTTATCTCGACCGAAAGTGTCGATATCGATTCAGCCGGGGTGCCGATTGAATATGGTGTGACGGCCTTTTCGAGTGATCGCGTGCAATTGATTGTCGAATAATCGAGCCTTTCAGTCCCCGCCCGCAAGGTGCGGAAAATAAAAGTGAGTTAACTAACTATCTCCGGGGTACTAGATTCAGCGACCGTCGATAATACATATACGCGTCAATATTCCCGACCGGGACGGGCTTTATAGACCGGGAAGCTGAGCTTGAATTTGATGGCGCAGGCCCGCAGCATGAACGCACAGAAAAATGCGATGAAGGCAACGGGGCCGCGTGGCAAATCAAGAAGGGCTGTGCCCACGACATAGATGCTCGCGCCCAGAAGTGCGCAGCTGATATAGATTTCCGGACGCAAGATCAGCGGGATTTCGTTACAGACCACGTCGCGAACCATGCCGCCAAAGGTCGCGGAAATCATACCCAGAATGATCGCGACAAGTGGCGAAACCCCAAGGTTAAGCCCGATTGCTGCACCGGTGACACCAAACATGGCAAGACCCAGCGCATCAAGCCAGATCAGGGCGACATAACGTCGTTCAACAAGATGTGCAGTGAAATAGGTAAACACCGCAGCCCCGATGCATGTCACCACCCAGGCCGGATCGCGGATCCAGAAAACCGGCGTTGCCCCGGTAATCACATCGCGTACCGTACCGCCCCCGATCCCTGTAAATGTCGCAATCAGAATGAAACCGACAACATCCATCTGACGTCGGGATGCTTCCAGCGCGCCGGTAATTGCAAAAACCGCAACCCCCGCCAATTCAAGCCAATAGATAATCTGGGTAATGGTCATGACGTCCTGTCTAGCTTGTCTGTTGCGGAAGCGGGCGTTTGGTCGGTGTGCGCAACTTGGCAGCAACCACGTCTTCAAGCTGGTTGCGCAGCCATCGATGCGACGGATCATGCTGATAGCGTTGATGCCAGCACATATAGATCGGCAGATCAATCGTACCGGCCCGAAGTGTTGATAAAGGAACTTGGCTGCGGGCAAAGTCGCGCAGGGCATGTTGCTTTAGCAGGCTTGGCAATGTTGCGATCATCTGACTGCCCCGCAGAAATTCGGCAATGGCCGTGAAATTCGGCACCCGCAATACGATGTTACGATCAATCCCCTGATTTTCAAGAAGATCATCGAATTCAAGTGTGCGGTTATTGCCATATCTGACGGTGATATGGCGCGCTGACAAATAGTCATCCTGACTGGTCGGGGCTTCGCGCATGTCAGGGTCATAAAAGACCATATAATGGTCGGTCAGAAGCCGTTTCTGAACAATATCGACACCTTCGGGCGGGCGCGGCGAAATCAGAAGATCACAGCGGTTTTCGCGCAACAAGGCGGGGCCCGGCAAAAGCGACGGCACCACGGTCATGCGAATGTCGGCAAGCTGGCCTTGCAAGCGTGAAAACAGGCTTGGCAGTAAAAGATCTCGCTGCAGATCATTTGCGGCAATCGTCAAAGTCATCTCGGCTGCTTCGGGATCGAAATCCGCCCCGCTGGCAAAGGCCTGCATCTGATCAAGAAGAAAGCGTGCCTGTTCGGCCAGGCTTTGGGCATGGGCCGTTGCAACAATTCCGCGCCCGGATTTGGTGAAAAGCGGGTCACGCATGATCCGGCGCAGCTTGGTCAGATTGTGACTGACTGCTGACTGGGTGACGCCAAGCCGCTCGGCGGCGGCTGTTACCGATCCTTCTTCAAGGACGGCAAGAAACAGTCGCAAAGCATGACCGTCCAGTTCCAAATGATCGAAATTACTCATGAGTTAGATGATAAATCATGCATTTATTTTATGCAATCGGCTGCGCAGGATGATCACAAGACCGGCAAGAACCGGTTTGTTCATTTTGCGGAGGAAGATCTATGGAATTCTATCAGCGTGACAGAACGCTTCAGCCAGCGGGCTATACCCCGATTTACAAGACATCGGTAGCGCGGTCCCCGCGTCAGGCAATGTTGTCATTGCAGGGGTCCCTGTCGGAAACCACTGGCCCGGTGTTCGGTCAGAATGAATTGGGGCCGCTTGATAACGATCTGATCCGCAATTATGCCAAGGATGGTGATCCGATTGGCGAGCGTATTATTGTGCATGGGCGTGTTCTTGATGAAAACAACCGCCCGGTTCCCCATACGCTGGTGGAATTCTGGCAGGCAAATGCCGGTGGCCGTTATCGCCACAAGAAGGATACCTATCTTGCCCCGATTGATCCGAATTTCGGCGGATGTGGTCGCGCGCTAACCGACGAGAACGGCTATTATTTCTTCCGCACCATCAAGCCGGGCCCTTACCCCTGGCGCAACTACGTCAATAGCTGGCGTCCGGCCCATATCCATTTCTCGGTCTTTGGGTCCGGCTTTGCGCAGCGTCTGATCACCCAGATGTATTTCGAAGGTGATCCGCTGATCAAGGAATGCCCGATTGTCCATGTTATCCCGGATGAAGATGCGATCAACCGTCTGATCGCGCCGATTGATCTGAACGGATCAATACCGCTCGATACCATTGCCTACAAATTTGACATCGTTCTGCGTGGTCGCCGTTCGACCCTGTTTGAAAACCGTCTGGAAGGGAACTGATCCATGGTGCAGTCACTTGATTATCTCAAAGAAACCGCATCCCAGACGGCGGGGCCCTATGTTCATATCGGACTGATCCCCAAACAGGCCGGCTTTGATATTTTTGAAAACAACTTCACCAATATCATGGCCGATGAAAACACCCGGGGTGAACGGATCATCATCGAAGGCAGGGTGATTGACGGAACAGGCACGCCGCTTCGCGATGCGCTTCTGGAAATCTGGCAAGCCAATTCAGACGGGCGCTATAACCATGAACTTGACCGTCAGAAGCAAGGCCAGATCGACGAGCGTTTCCGTGGCTGGGGCCGTGCAGGGACCGATTTCGATACCGCTGTCTATCGGTTTGAAACCATCAAGCCCGGCGTGGTATCGGGGCGCAATGGTCTGGATATGGCCCCGCATATCAATTTCTGGATTGTCGCACGTGGCATCAATATCGGGTTGAACACCCGGATGTATTTTGCCGATGAGCAGGAAGCGAATGCCACTGATCCGGTCCTGAACCTGATTGAGCAAACCGAACGACGCAAAACCCTGATTGCCAACCGTGATGATAGCGGTCCTGTGCCGGTCTATCGGTTCGACATTGTTTTACAGGGTGAAAACGAAACCGTGTTTTTCGATGTCTGACGGGCGTTTAAACCGGCATTCTGGCTGATTTTAAGGAATGGCAGTCATGCTCAATGGCTGCCATTTTTTGTTGGAACTTCTTCTTCAAAACCGTCTCTGCAATTCTTATATTCCCAACATTGCTGACGTGGTGGGTCAACCCGTCGCACCGAGGGCCGACAGACAACAAAAACGGACCCCGGTTTTGGAGAGTGAGAGGATCAGCCTTGGCTAAGGTCTTTGAGGTCGGAATCCGTGTGCAAGTTGCACTGGCAACCGCGCTTTTGGTTGTTGGTTTGGCGGCGCTGATGAGCTTTGTCATCAGCAAGCGCTCTGGGGCGGATTTGCAAAACCAGATTGGCATCGGGGTTTCTGATATTGCGCTTCAGATGGCTGACGAGCTTGACCGTACGATGTGGACACACCGTGGCGAGGTTTCTGTTCTCAGCACATTACGCGTATTGCGCGAGATGCAGGACGTCCGCGAAATCAGTTCTATTATCAACCGGTTACGCCATGAAATTCCTATATTTACCTGGATCGGTGTGCTGGATCGCGACGGCACGGTAGTTGCCGCGACGAATGATCTGCTGGTTGGGGCCAATATCGCCCAGCGCCCGGTTTTCCAATATGGCAAAAATGGTCAGTTCATCGGCGATGTTCACGATGCCAAACTGCTTGCCGAAAAATTCCCGCTTTATAATGGCGAACCGATCCAGTTCGTTGATATCGCCGTCCCACTTGTCAATGACAGTGGCGAATTCACCGGTGTTCTTGCCACCCATCTGAGCTGGGAATGGGCCGATGCCGTCCGCAAGTCCCTGTTTAGCGGACAGGGCATTCATCAGAATGTCGATATCTTTGTGATCTCGCAGGATGGGACGGTGCTTTTGGGGGGTGATGGCAATCTGGTTGGTTCCAAGCTTTCCCTGGATGCGTTGAGTGAAGCACAGAGTAAGCATATTGGTTGGAAAATAAGCACTTGGTCTGACGGGAAAGAATATCTGACCGGTTATGCCCCGGCAGACGGGCATCTCGATTACAAAGGGCTGAGCTGGTCCATTCTTGTTCGACAGCATGTCGAGGACGCTTTGGCGCCAGTCTATGACTTGCGCCGCGATATCCTGTTGTGGGGATTGCTTCTGGCTTTGGTCTTTAGCGCCATTGCATGGTGGGCTGCGGGATTTCTGGTCGGGCCTATTGGCAAGATGGTCGATGGCATCGAAGCCATGAAGCGTGGCGAAATCAGCAATCTTCCCGATGTGCGCGGGGCACGGGAAATCAACATTCTGTCAAAAAACCTGCAGGCACTATTGACCAAGCTGACCGAAAAAGATGCCGCACTTGGTGAAATGAAACGTATCGCACACCATGACAAACTGACCGGTCTGGGCAACCGGTTGGCACTTGATGTCTATTTTGAGCATGCAGTTGCGCGTGCGGACCGCAAGGGGGCCGAGATCGCGGTTCTGATGCTTGATCTTGATGACTTCAAGCCGATCAATGACCGGTTTGGTCACGCCGCAGGCGATGATGTCCTGCGCGAGGTCGCAAAACGCCTGCGCCGTTGTGTGCGCGGTGGTGATCTGGTGGCACGGCTGGGCGGTGACGAGATGGTGCTGGTTTGCCATATCGACCAGAATGGCAAGGAGGAAGCCGCCATACTGGCCGAGCGCATCCTTCATGAAATTCTGATGCCGTTCATTACCGGTGGGAACCGTGTTTCGATCAGTATGAGCATCGGTATTGCACTATATCCCAATGACAACCGCGAACCTGAGCAGCTTCTGGAACATGCCGATGCGGCACTCTATGCCGCCAAGGCGCGGGGCAAGAACGGATACATCGTGTTTTCCGATATCGAAGACCTGACAGACAATTCGTCGTCCTGCGCATAATCGAGTGACTGTTTGGTCTAAAGGTCGCGGGTGGTTGCGGCCAACGCAACTAGAACAGGTTTCTTGACTTTGGTTCAGGGCGTCGTAATAAGCATTTCATGACAGTTTCATCAGAAAAAGATCTCGACCATCTGCGTCGGATCGGCCGAATTTGCGCGCGCGCCCGCGACGTGATGGGGGCCGCCGTTGTTCCCGGTATTACAACCGCGGAACTTGATCATATCGGTCGTAAAATCCTTGAAGATGCGGGCGCTGTTTCCGCACCTGAGGCCGAATACAAGTTTCCGGGTGCGACCTGTATCAGTGTGAACGAAGCCGTGGCACACGGCATTCCCGGTGATCAGGTTCTGGCTGATGGCGATCTGGTTAATATCGACGTATCGGCGTCGCTTGACGGATATTTTTCCGATACCGGTGCCAGCTTCATTTGCGGCACGCCAAAGCCTGAAATCGTCAAGCTGTGTGAAGATGGCAAAAAAGCAATGTGGGCGGGCATCAAGGTCGTACGCGACAAGGCCCCGATCCGCGAAATCGGTCTTAAGATCGAAAGCTTTGCCCGCAAGGGCGGCTATACCCTGATTCGTAACCTTGCCAGCCATGGCATTGGCAAATCCCTGCATGAACATCCCCATACCATTCCGACCTGGGATGATCCCAAGGAACGCCGCTCGCTTAAAAAAGGGCAGGTGATCACAATCGAACCGTTCCTGTCCTATGGCGCGAAATGGGCGCTGGACGGAGATGACGGCTGGACATTGTTTGCCGATACCGGTGATGCCACTGTTCAGTATGAACATACCCTTGTCGTGACCGATAAGGGCTATGAGATCATGACGCTGGGCGGATAAGAGAGTCAGGAATGCTGCAATTCATGTTGCAGCATCTTTTGCAGCAAAAAAGCCGCCCGAATGATCCGGGCGGCTTTTATTTTTGGTTGGTCTATAAGCGGGTTGCTTATGCGCCGTATTTCGCCTTGGCTTCGCGGCGGCGGGCATGCAGGACCGGCTCGGTATAGCCGTTTGGCTGTTCGCGACCCTTGAAGACCAGATCACAGGCCGCTGCAAAGGCAACGCTGTCATCAAAGTTCGGGGCCATGTTGCGATAGGTCGGATCGCCAGCATTCTGTTTGTCAACGACGGCTGCCATGCGCTTCATGGTTTCCGTCACCTGTTCTTCGGTGCACAGGCCATGATGGAGCCAGTTTGCAATATGCTGGCTTGAAATACGAAGCGTCGCGCGGTCTTCCATCAGGCCGACATCATTGATATCTGGCACCTTGGAGCAACCCACGCCGCTATCGATCCAGCGGACAACATAGCCAAGGATACCCTGGGCGTTGTTATCCAGTTCTTCCTGAATTTCGCTTGGCATCGGTTTGGTGTCACCCATGCGCGGGATCGCCAGAATGTCATCAAGGCTTGCGCGTTCACGTTTGCCGATCTCGTCCTGTACGGCGCGCACATCAATCTGGTGATAATGCATGACATGCAGGGTTGCGGCCGTCGGCGACGGAACCCATGCACAGTTGGCACCGGCTTTTGGATGGCCGATTTTGGCAACCATCATTTCTGCCATACGGTCCGGCTTGGCCCACATGCCTTTACCGATCTGGGCAATGCCCTTCATGCCGCATTCCAGACCGACATCAACGTTCCAGTTTTCATAAGCCGAAATCCAGTACTGGTCTTTCATGGCTTCCTTGCGGACAACCGGACCAGCTTCCATGCTGGTGTGGATTTCATCACCAGTACGATCAAGGAAGCCGGTATTGATGAAGACAACGCGGTCTTTTGCAGCACGGATGCATTCCTTGAGGTTCACCGTCGTGCGGCGTTCCTCGTCCATGATGCCGACCTTAAGGGTGTTTTCCGGAACATTGATCGCACCTTCGACAAAGGCAAACAGATCATTGGTCAGGGCGACTTCCTCGGGGCCGTGCATTTTCGGCTTTACGATATAGACGCTGCCATGGCGGGAGTTGGAAAGCTCGTTCTTGCCTTCCACATCATGCTTGGAAATCAGGCCGGTGATCATGGCATCAAGGAATCCCTCGGGGATTTCATTGCCATTGGCATCAAGCACCGCATCCGAGGTCATCAGATGGCCGACGTTACGCACCAGCATAAGGCTGCGTCCCGGAAGAACGACTTCGTTGCCGTCAAATCCCTGATAGGAACGGTCTGCATTCAGGCGACGGGTAACTGTCTTGCCACCTTTTTCGAATTTTTCTTCAAGCGTGCCTTTCATCAGGCCAAGCCAGTTGCGATAGACAAGGGTCTTGTCTTCGGCATCAACGGCGGCGACTGAATCCTCGCAATCCTGAATGGTTGTCAGTGCAGATTCGAGAATGACATCGCAAACACCCGCGGCATGTTCCTTGCCAATCGGATGGGTCGGATCAATGCGGATTTCGATGTGAAGGCCGTGATTGCGCAGAAGGATTTCCGCAAGCGCACCACTCTTTTCGTTGTAACCGATGAACTGTGAAGGCTGTGCCAGCGCACTTTCGCTGCCATCAGTCAGGGTCACGACCAGCGTCCACCAACCCGATCCGTCTTCGCGGACTTCGTATTTTGCGGCATCGGCATGTTTTCCGCTGGCAAGCGGCACTGCCTTGTCGAGGAAGTCCGCCGCATAGGCCACAACAGCAGCACCACGTTTCGGGTTAAAGCCCTTGGTCTTTTCCTTGCCATCGGCATCATCGATCACATCGGTGCCATAGAGCGCATCATAAAGGCTGCCCCAGCGCGCATTGGCTGCATTGAGTGCGTAGCGTGCATTCATCACCGGCACAACAAGCTGCGGGCCAGCAACGCGGGCAATTTCCGGATCAACATTGGTGGTGCCGATATAGAAATCATCACCTTCCGGAAGCAGATAACCGATCTCGGTCAGGAATTCCTTGTAGGCGGCCGGGTCGCGGGCCTGATCCTGACGTGACAGGTGCCATTCGTCGATCTTTGCCTGAAGTTCGTCGCGCTTTGCCAGCAGCGCCTTGTTGCGCGGGCCAAGCTCGGTGACGAGTTTTTCAAAAGATGCCCAGAACTGATCGGCATCGATCCCGGTTCCGGGAATGATTTCATTGGCAACCAGATCATGCAAAACCGTTGCAATCTGAAGGCCGCCTTTTTGAATACGTTGGGTCATGTTTTCTCTCACCAGACTTGGAACCGCCGCGGGTGTGGGTGTCTGTCCGAATATGGGCGACATCCTCGTCACGTCTCCGCGCTTTCATTTGCCACAACATATGGGTTGAATCCCCGATGGGTCCACAGTCGGTTTTATTATTTTGGGATGTTTTCCGTATTATGGAATTAAACCCGGTACGGATTTGTGCATCCATGCCGGGATCAAAGACATCATATCAGGTGATGGCATCAGCCGCGCGGTTTGTCTGAACCGGTATCATCCTGCTCGTTTTTATCTGCAACACCAGTTGCTTGCACTTGTCCGTCAACCGGTACTTGTCCGATGTCATCAGGATGCGCGGTGCCATCCGGTGTCATCATCCCGGCGATTTCATCGGCATCCAACGTCTGGTTTCCCGGTGTGCTGCCATCCGGTTCGATATGGCCCGGATCATCGGTGATCGGGGATAATTCAAACGCCATCGGCGTTGTGCGTGGTACGGCAACGAACTGTCCCTGTTCCTCGATACTGATGCGACGGCCAAAGCCGGCACGATAGATCGCGAAACTTGCGACGCAGACACCGATGATTGCAAAGAATACCGGAAGCGCCCACGGGCCCATCTGCCCGATGGCACTGGCACCCAAAAGTGGGCCGGTGGCGGCCGACGCACCATAAATAATCAGAAGACCACCCGATGCCGGGACGATATCCTCGGGTTCGAGATAGTCGTTCACATAGGCCACAGCCAATCCATAGATCGGCATGATAAAGACGCCGGTGATCCCGCCCCAGAGTGTCAGGTTGTTTCTGATCATTTCCGGGGCTGCCAGTGGCAGAAGACCACAAATCGCAAGTCCGAGCAAAACCACGATCATCACATACTGGCGCGGCACCATGTCCGATATCTTGCCAATCGGGAACTGCATGATCATGCCGCCCAGAATGACAAAGAACATGAAATAGGCAACATCCTGTGTCGGCAGACCAAGGTCGGCGGCAAAGACCGGACCGACACCATAAACCGCGCCCGACAGGACGCCAGCACCCGACGCGGCAACAAAGCCAAGCGGGGAAATATTGTAAAGGCGACGGAATGTCATGCGCTCGCCACTGACTGCGGTCGGTGGTGGTTGACGGGTCAGGGCAAGCGGCACCAAAGACAGCGACAGCAAGACCGAGGCGACGGTAAACAGCTCAAAGCTGTCAATTGGCGAGACATTGAGCAACAACTGACCAATCGCAAGCCCGCCAAGTGATACCGTCATGTATATTGCAATTGTGCCGCCGCGTGACGTGTTATCAGCCTGTGCATTCAGCCAGCTTTCAATCACCAGATACAGGCCCGATACACAAAGACCGGTTAATGCGCGAAACAGCGACCATGTAATCGGATCAACGATGACTGCATGCAGCAATGTAATAGCTGACCCGGTTGATGCCAGTGCGGCAAATGTCCTGATATGCCCCACCCGGTTGACAAGACTGGCACCCCAGACGATTCCGGCAACAAACCCGATATAATAGGATGCCATGATGATACCGGTGAAGATCGGTGCGAATCCTTCGGACGAGGCGCGCAGAGCCAAAAGTGATGATTGCAGTGACGCACCACTATTAAGCGCAAATGCCGCAAATAATGTGGCTGACAGTGCAATGATCAGTGCGACCGGCGAGCGCGGCATGGCATCCTCGTCTGAGTTTTGTGGGGTAATGATACCCTGCGGTATGGGTGCAAAGCATGTCAATCCAAACAAGCCGTTGAGGCAAAAGGATTGTCATCCATTTTGGAGCTAACGTTGGCTTGCACAATAAGTTCCCGTGCAAATTCATCGCATCCTTTAAGCGCGAAGCCTAACCGCGAACAGTGCCTGTTTTGCGCAACTGGCATGTGAAATGCGGACTGCTTGGTGGTCAATCAATGGACGGTCATGCCAACAAGCTGCTTGACCTTGACGCGATTGATGCTTTCTATGACCGGGAATTTGGTTCTTTTTGCCAAAACCATCCCGAAACCGGGCTGGATTTTGCGCGATTTCGCCACCAGCGAAACGGTTCACCTTCAAGTTCGGCAGTCAAAGCCGACCGGTGGATCACCATACGAGGGGAGGAAACCTTGAAAATGAAACGTACTCTTGGCGCTATTGCCGCCGGTGTGATGGCACTGTCCATGGCGACTGCGGCACAGGCCGAAACCCGTGTAACCCTTAAATCGGCCAAGGCAGCGTCGTCTTATTACCAGATGGCTGCCCAGTTTGCCGAAGCAATGAAAGTCGGCACCAACGGCGATGTGATCGTCACTGTCGAAGAAAGTCAGGGTTCGGTCCAGAACGTCATGGAAGCCATGGTGCGTCCGGGCAATTATGTGTTTACCTCCCCGCCCGGTCTGGTCGGTCTGGCACAGGCTGCCAAAGGCCCGTTCAAGGACCGCCCGGCTGAAAAATTCGCCGGTGTCCGTGCTCTGTTCCCGATCCCGTCCCTGACCATGCATTTCGTGATGCGCGCAGATTCCGGCGTAACCGATTTCCCGGGTCTTGAGGGCAAAACCATTCTGCTTGGCAAGGGATCCTTCGGTGCAAGCGAAGGTGAAAAATACCTCAAGCTGTTTGGTCTTGAAGGCAAGGTCAATCTGGCAGATGCCGAACTGTCGAACGCCGTTGCTGCGCTTAAAAATGGTCAGATTGACGGTTTCGTCACGGCGGGCTCCTGGCCAGCACCGAACGTCATCGAAGCAGCGGCTGGCACAGATGTAAATGTTCTGTCGCTATCTGACGAACAGCTTGCTCTGACCAAACGCGACAAGACGGTTATTCCGGCAGGTACCTATTCCAATCAGGATCAGGACATCACCACGGCGTCGCTTTCGGTTGTTGCCTTTGCAACCGACCAGATGGATGACGATACTGCCTATCAGCTAACCCGGACCTTCTGGGAACAGAAAGCCAAAATGGGTGAAAGCTCTTCCTGGTGGAATGGTGTTGCGCCGGAAATGCTTGCCAATATTACCGGCAAAATCCACGCAGGTGCCCTGCGTTACTATGCCGAGGCAGGCTTCCCGATCCGTGACGATCAGCGCTAGGACCTGATCTTATCGCATATGACAGGCCCGGCAGTCTTGCCGGGCCATTCTTTATCAAACGTACTGAATAAACATGTCGGCCATTTCTCGCCCCTTCTGGATTACCCTTGGTGCAATCTCGATTGCATTTCATCTCTGGCTGATTTTTTCCGGCCTTGTTCCCAACCTTGTCAGTCGACCGATCCATATGGCGCTTGCCTTGCCATGGGCGCTGATCTTTGTTGCGAAAACACCTGCACAAAAGATTTCGGGCATCATTCTGACCGTGACCGGATTGATTGGCTGTGGCTGGATCGTATTCAATCAGTCCGCACTTGGGGATCAGTACGGATTCCTGATGGGCAATGGCCAGATCGCGATGGCTTCGGCACTTCTTCTTATCGTGCTTGAAATGGCGCGCCGGGCGATTGGATGGCCCTTGCCGCTGGTTGCTGCGATTGCTCTTATTTACGCACTTTACGGCGAATACATTCCCGGCGAGTTCGGTCATGCCGGTCTTCCGGTCGAAAGCATGCTTGGCACTCTGACCATTGCCGAGGGTGGTCTTTGGGGCAGCCTGACCGGTGTTTCGGTCAGCATCGTCGCGATCTTTGTAATTTTTGGTGCCGTCCTGAATGCCGGTGAAGCCGGGCAGGGCTTCATGAATGTTGCCGGTGCGGCGGCCGGACGCCTTAAGGGTGGTGCGGCGAAGGTATCGGTGGTGTCATCGGCATTGTTCGGGTCCATATCGGGATCGGCATCGGCCAATGTGGCATCGACCGGGGCAATTACCCTTCCTGCGATGACCAGGCTTGGTTATCCCAAACGTCTTGCAGCTGCGGTCGAGGCCGTTGCGTCATCGGGTGGCCAGATCATGCCGCCATTGATGGGGGCAGGTGCCTTTGTGATGGTCGAGCTGACCGGACGCCCCTATGTCGATATCATGGTGGCGGCGATCCTGCCGGCGATCCTTTATTTTCTGGCCGTCTGGGTCGGGATTAATGCCTTTGCCCAGCGCTATGACCTTCCCGGCGTTCCCGAGGAAGATCGCCCGCAAATGCGCGCGGTTGTCATTACGTCCTGTTTCTTCCTCGTCCCCTTTACAATCCTGCTGTGGGGGATGTTTGGCGGGGGTTACACACCGCAATATGCTGCATGTCTTGCTTTGATGGCCGGTGCAGCATTGCTGTTCTTTGATGCCGGACTGACCTTTGATCTCAAGCGTGCAAAAGACCGGTTTACCGATGTTTGCCTGAATGCCGGACGTCAGGTTGCAATGATCGGGTCGATCATTCTGTGTGCCTCGATTGTCATCGGTGTTCTGGGACTGACCGGGCTTGGGATCAAGATCACCTCGCTTCTGCTTTCAGGATCTGGCGGCATGTTGTGGCCGGCCTTGTTGCTGACGGCACTGGCCTGTCTGATCCTTGGGATGGAAGTTCCGACGACGGCGGCCTATGTGATCTGTGTGTCGGTTGCGGGACCGGCCCTGATCGAGCTTGGGCTTGAACCGCTTCAGGCACATTTGTTTGTGTTCTGGTTTGCGCTGCTTTCAACCATCACGCCGCCGGTCTGCGGGGCCGTGTTCATTGCCGCAGGCATGGTCGAGGAAAACTGGCTCAAGGTTGCCGGAACGGCGATGGCGCTTGGTGTCGGCCTTTACATCGTGCCACTGGCGATGATCGCCAACGCATCGCTGATTGATCTGGCCAATGATCCGGTCTGGGCCATTGCCGCGGGGCTTAAGGTCGCGGTTGGTTTGACAGCCATATCGTTTGGTTTGATTTCGCCGCGCTCTGCAGTGATACGTTCCGCACTGGTTGCAGTTGGCGGCATAGCCATCTTTGCTGCGGGAATCTGAATGGCAAAAGGTCGACAGGGAACCCTGTCGACCTTTTTGTTTTGCTCTTGCCGAAAAGCGTTTTCTAAGCGGATGCGCGTCCACTGCGCGGCCCGGCAAACAGCCAGATGATTAGACCAAGTACCGGCAAGACCAGAATAAGCACGGTCCAGATGACTTTCGATCCGGTGCTGGCACCGCTGCCCATCACATTGACGATGGCCCATACGTCGGCAATCAGAACCAACAGGCCAATAATTCCACCATACTCAACCATGTTCCAACCTCATCATTATTGCTGCGGCGATCATGGCCGCGCCTGAAGGATAAACGGTTGATTACCGCCGTTGTTCCCGTGCGGGGTAACTTGATGGCTTAACTTGGCAGTCAATCAGGGACAAAGATTAGTGATCAGACAACCTGCCCGGCCGACCAGCCCGATGACCAGGCCCACTGGAAATTGAACCCGCCAAGATGGCCGGTCACATCAACGACCTCACCGATGAAATAAAGGCCCGGCACATCGCGTGCTTCCATGGTTTTGGATGACAGGGCATTGGTATCTACCCCGCCAACCGTAACCTCGGCAGTGCGGTAACCTTCTGTCCCGCTTGGCGTAACCGACCATTGGTTGACATCCATGGCAAGTTTGCGCAGCGCCTTGTCCCCGGTTTCGCCAATCGGGCGTTCAAGTCTGTGGCGGGCAGTAATCATCTGTGCGAGCCGGTTTGGCAGAATGCGCGACAGAACATTATGAACGGCCTGTTTCGGATTTTCGGCCTTGGCCGATTTCAAAAGATCGAACGCGTCTTCTTCCGGGTTCAGGTTAACCGAGATGCTGTCACCTTCGTTCCAATAGGACGAAATTTGCAAGATCGACGGGCCAGACAGACCGCGATGGGTAAACAGCAATCCTTCGCGGAACTGCTTTTTGTTGCAGCCAACAATCGCATCCACCGAGATGCCTGAAAGTTCACCGGTTCTGGCGCGCAGGTCCGGGTCAAAGACAAAGGGTACAAGCGCCGCACGGGTCGGGATAACATTGATCCCGAACTGGCGGGCAATCTGATACCCGAACCCGGTCGCACCGATTTTCGGGATTGATAATCCGCCACAGGCAACGACAAGGGACTGACAGGTCCATTGTGCACCGGTGCGCGTGGTGACGTCAAAACCTTCATCATCACGCCGCATGATGTTTGATATTTCGGTATTGAGGCGGATTTCAACATTTGCCGCATCACATTCATCAAGCAGCATGTCAATGATCTGGAAGGATGACTCATCGCAGAACAGCTGCCCCAGCGTTTTCTCGTGCCAGGTGATATTGTAGCTGTTCACCAGATCCAGAAAATCATGCTGCGTATAGCGTTTAAGTGCCGATACACAGAACCGCTTGTTCTCGGAAATGAAGTTTTCCGGGCTGGTATGGATATTGGTGAAGTTGCACCGCCCGCCGCCGGAAATACGAATTTTCTCTGCGGGCTTGGCGGAATGATCAACGACGACGACAGAACGCCCGCGCTTGCCAGCTTCGATCGCGCACATCAGGCCAGCCGCACCTGCGCCAATGATCAGAACATCAATTTTTTTCACGTAAACCAGACCAGTTTGAATTGGATGAGTTGGCCAGCCTTATACGTGGAAATAAGGGTGTTGTCAGCGTTCTCAGGCGCAACGCTGATTTGCTGATTTGCCGTCGACGCTTTTGTTCTGCGTTACGTCGGGACTGCATTCGGCGGTGTCTGTTGCGATATCGCGTTCGCTTGCAACCTGATTACGGCCCTTTGATTTCGCATGATAAAGGGCCTGATCCGCGCGCTCGATCAGGCGGACAAGTGGCTCGCCAAACTTGAATGTGGCAACACCGATAGAGACGGTGACGCTGCCGATTACCTTGTTTGTCGTTCTACTGACGATTTTGTGGGTTTCAACACTTTGTCGCAGCAGATTGGCGAACTGTTTGGCGCATCCCAGTCCGGTTCCCGGAAGGATGATGGCAAACTCCTCGCCTCCGTAACGAGCGGCAAGGTCCTGTCCCTTGACATTGCGCTGAAGCGATTCAGCCATCAGACGAATGACCTGATCACCGGCCTGATGGCCGTGATTGTCATTGAAGTTTTTGAAGTGATCAATATCAAGCAACAGCAAGCTCATGGGCTTGCCATGCTCCATGGCAGACATCGCTTCTTTACGCAGTTGCTGATCGAACGCCTTGCGATTGGCAATGCCGGTCAGCCCGTCGGTCATGGCTTCGCGCTTCATATTTGCCAGATCCTGACGCAGACGGGAAATCTCCGTCGAGCTATGATCAAGGCTGTTTTCAAAGCTGTGATTTGCGCCTTCCATCTGCCGGGTTGCTCCCAAAAGACTGTCAAGCGAGTCTTCAAGATTGCTGAAATCTCGGCTGGCGATGTAGTCGCAGAAGTGATCCAGTGCCTTGCCATATTTGCTGGTATCGATACCGATTTTCTGCACGTTTGACAGGGTATCATTGATCTGGAGGCGTAAGTCCTCGGTAATCCTGCCAATGATCTTGCGTTCACGTTCAGCACCGAAAAAGCGGTCATGGATCGCCTTGCATTGCAGTTCGTCAAACTCGCAATTGTTGCTAAGCAGAATATCGATAGTCTGGTTCATATCCGGGTTGGTACCCGCGATGTAGGAATAGAAGATCAGAAAATTGTCAGGATGCGGAACCACACCAAGTTGCGCCATCAGGGTAAGCGCACTCTTGGAATGTTGCTGGGCATTCTCGTGACGAAGACCGTATGTGTGCATGGCCAACCTGGAAGATATTCCTGATTATGTGTCGGAACGGGCAGAATACTCTCTTTCCAGTTGTGCAGGTTTGATTTGGATCAGTGATTTCTTATGGAGGTGTCGAGCCCGGGTTTTATGGTTTGTTCATTCCGGAAAGCTATGTTCAGATCATTCAAAGGGCAGGAAACAAAGGGCATGCAAACAATGTCGAAATTCAGGGATGTCATCAGGATTGTTCTTCTGACGGGCGTGTTGCTCATCGGCGGGGCAAACCATCACGCCTTTGCGCAGACCGATGGCGATAGCAAGTCACAGACGGAAAGCCCCCTGCCACCTGATGGCATTGATTTCAGACCACTTGATCCGGCAGAACGATCAAACATGCCGCCATTGATGGAGCGTTATGTTCTCGACGAACTTAAAAACCTGCGCACCGAGATGCAGGGCATGCGCGCAGAACTTTTGCGTGAAGTCGTCAATCGTCAGCTGGAAGCCATCGACAAGGCAATTTCCTATTCGTCCAATACGGTGACCTATTTCTTCTATTTTGTTGCAGCGGTCGGTGCGCTTCTGACCATGCTGGGCTGGCAATCCTTGCGCGAACTGAAATCAAGCGTGCGAAATCTGGCCGACACGGAATTGCATCGTCTGTCCGAAGAATTCGAAGCGCGCCTTTCATCGCTTGAAGATGAACTGCGCCTGAAATCCAGGGTCATCAACGAACATCAGCACGAAATTGAACGGACCCAGACCATCCATGCCTTGTGGCTGCAAGCCAACCAGCTGTCAAACCCGCGCTCAAAAATCGAAACCTATGACAAGATTCTCGAACTGGCACCGGGCGATCCCGAAGTCATGGCCTATAAGGCCGACGCTGCCTTGCAACTGGGGGATCGTGACTGGGCGCTCAGCCTGTGCAACAGGCTGCTGGCCGAGGCGCCGGAAAATGCCAACGGATACTATCAGCGTGCTTGTGCGAATGCCGGTCTTGGCTTCCGCGAAGCAGCCCTTGCCGATCTGCAGCGTGCGGTGGAACTTTCTGAATCAATGCGACAACCAGCCTGGACCGAAGAAGAATTCGAACCCCTTCGCGATATGAAGGAATTCGAGGACATTCTTGGCGACAAGAATGATGCGAAACCTGCAGAATGATTTTACACCCCAAGGTGTCGGGGTAATACGGGTCGCGTCGAAAATGAAAAAGCCCCGCAGCAAAACTGCGGGGCTTTTTGCAATCTGAAGGTCGGATGCCTTATGCGGAAGGCAGCTCGTTCCAAAGCGGATGGATCGGTGCGACGTCTTCTTCGATCTTGGTGAAGCGTGCATCGCAATCAAAGAAATAGTTATCGGTCAGATCGTCATTGACCTGCGATACTTCGCCGACAATGACCGGGCCTTTGCCTTCCTGACCATAGAAGCGATGAACAAGTGTGCGCGGCAGCGTGACACTCTGTCCCGGTTCAAGAATCACCTTGCCACCGGCAGGAAGGATGTTGAGCTTCCCATCGGTGCGGACATGAACGTCATTGACGCGATCCATCTGGCCGTCTTCGGTCAGGTTGCAAAGCTCGATCACCAGATTGCCGCCGCCACGTACAATGATGTCTTCCATTTTGACCTTGTGGTAATGCCATGGGCATTCCTGATTTTCGCCAACAATCATGATCTTTTCGGCATAGGGGACTTCGCCCGGCTGACGCAGGATGCCGTTGCGCAGGCAGAAAAGAATCAGGCCGCGTTTGTCAAAATTGCCTTCGCCATAATCGGTCACGTCCCAGCCCATCTGATGGCCGCGGCACCATTTCGCAAGATCAGGTTCGGCGTCCCACTGTTGCGGGCTGTAATGTGCCCATTCCGGCAGTTTGAATGCGATGGATGCGTACAGCTCTTTGGCGTGCTCGATGCAGGCATTGATTTCAGAACGCAGCATGGAAGACCTCTTGTGGCTTATGGATGGTATGGGTCAGATACTGGAACAATGTTCTGGCCCTTAAACTGTTGGCGCGGTTTTAACATGACGGATATCAGAAAGCGATAGTTTTTGAATGCATTCAAAAACAGAGCTGGAAACAGATTTCAGGGAGCGGTGTCTGCTAAACGATGCCTCTCTATTGCCGCTTTTTCTGTCGATACACTGAGATAAGGAGTATTCTTCAAGACACAAAACACACGCAGTGGCTGTAGCATCAAGGGACAAGAACATGGCGCAATCTTCGGGCTTTGCAAATGTGGTCGCGGGAATTCTGGTTGCAGGCGGCATCGCGGCATCCGGATGGATGATCGGTCAGGGGATCGAAAACATGCGATCGCTTGATCGCTTTGTCACCGTCAAGGGATTGGCAGAGCGCGACGTGAAGGCCGACAAGGCTGTCTGGCCGATCACCTATGTTGCCACCGATGACGTGCTGCAAAATGCCCAGGGCAAGATCGATGCCGATACCAAAACCCTTCTTGATTTTCTGGCATCACATGGCATCACCCGTGAACAGACCGAACTGCAAAATCTGCAAGTCACCGACCAGCTTGCCCAAGCCTATCGGTCGGGTCCGGTCGAAAGCCGCTATATCGTCAATCAAACCATTCAGGTCCGAACCGATGATGTCGATGCGGTGATCGCAGCTTCGCAGGATATCGGCAAACTGCTTCAGGGCGGGATCGTTCTGGGCGGGCAGGGCTATAATCCGGGGCCGAGTTATCTGTTCACCGGGCTTAACGCCATCAAACCCGAAATGATCGCAGCCGCAACCGCCAATGCCCGCGAGGCCGCCCTGCAATTTGCAACGGACTCGGGTGGTCAGCTGGGCGGTATCCGGCGGGCGACCCAGGGACTGTTTCAAATTCTGGCCGGTGATGGCGCACCCAACATGACTGAATCCAGTCAGATCAATAAAACGGTCCGGGTTGTGACCACCATGGAATATCTGATCAAGGACTAACTGTCCCGAAGGCCGGATGCAGGTTGTATGGGCCAGTTGCTGCACCGATCTGTTGACAGTCAGGCCAAAGCTGGTTTTATGCGCGCCATGGCGCAATTGATCCTGTTTAACAAACCATATGGCGTTCTGACCCAGTTTACCGACCGTGAAAACGGTCGGGCGACTTTGGCCGACTATATTGATCTGCCCGGGGTCTATGCCGCTGGCCGACTTGATCGCGACAGCGAAGGTTTGCTGTTACTCACCGATCACGGGCCGCTTAATGCCCAGATTGCTCATCCGAAATACAAAAAGCCCAAAACCTATCTGGTGCAGGTCGATGGCGAACCGACGGACGAGGCCCTTGATGCCCTGCGTAACGGGGTTGAGCTGAAAGACGGTATGACGCTTCCTGCCAGGGTGCGGCGGATCGACGCGCCCGCCAATCTCTGGGAACGTGATCCGCCGGTACGCTATCGCAAGGAAATCCCGACCAGCTGGATTGAGCTTAGCATTACCGAAGGTCGCAACCGCCAGGTGCGGCGAATGACGGCGGCGGTGGGTTTTCCAACCCTGCGTCTGATTCGCCATGCCATCGGTGACTGGACGCTTGATGGCCTGGCGCCCGGCGAATGGAAAGTGATCGAAGTCGAAGCACCACCAGCAACCCATCGCCGTTTGTCGCCGGGCTCGAACAAACCACCGAAACGCGCAGAACTTGATGCATTGGCCAACATGGATGGTAACGCTGAACGACCGGTCCGCCCGTCGCGCCGCAAGGGTGGTTATAAATCCGCCCGTCAACGCCATGCAGCATCGAATGACGGCGAGACGGGAAACGCGCCAGCATTGGGTCGCAATAAGGGGCCTCGGACGGACAAATCCAAATCCGGAAACTGGTCAAATTCGCGCAGTGGATCAAAGCCACATTCGGCCAAGGGCAGTGGGCGCGGCAATGCGCGCCCCAAGAAAGGATAGACCGACATGTTAAGTTATCTGCACGGATTTCATGCCGGGAACTTTGCTGACATGCATAAACATGCCGCTCTTTGGCTTGTGCTGTCGCATTTGCGCAAAAAGAAAAAGCCGTTCTGCGTAATTGATACCCATGCCGGATCCGGCTGGTATGATCTTGGCAGTGAACAGGCCGCCAAGACCGGCGAATGGAAAGACGGCTATGCGCGGGCCAAGGCCGGTGCCAATCCACCAGAAATGTTGCAGCAATATCTTGATCACGTTGCCGGTTTTGACCCGATGGCAAAGGGGCGTGATTATGGTGTGCGCGAAGATGATGAATATCGTGGTCCGTTTTATCCGGGCTCGCCGTTTATTGTGCGCGAAATGCTGCGCGAGGACGATCAGCTTGTCCTGATGGAACTTCATCCGCGCGAATTTGAAACGCTGCATCACCGTGTAAAGCGCGATGACCGAATTCACCTGCATAAACGTGACGGATATGAAGGTCTGGTTGGCATGATGCCGCCTGCCATCCGTCGCGGTCTGGTGCTGATGGATCCGAGTTACGACGTCAAACAGGACTATCAGAAAGCAGCGGCCGCCATCCGGCAGGCATGGGACAAATGGCCAACCGGGACATTCATGTTGTGGTATCCGATCCTTGAGGACGGCTTTGATGTCGACCTTCGCAGATCATTTGGCGCCATCAAGTCAGCAGGGGGCGTCCTGTGTGCGGAACTTGCAAGCCGTGATGGCGGGGCAAAGGGCCGGATGCGTGGCACCGGGTTGCTTGTGATCAACCCGCCCTGGCAATTTGATCAGCAGCTTGATGAAATCGGGAACTGGCTTGCAAAGACATGCAAGCTCCCCGGTCCGGCCAAACATTCAGTGCACTGGCTGGTTGCAGCCGAATAAAACAAGCCCCGCGACAAAGATGTCAGCGGGGCTTGATGCGTTGGGACGCAGTGGTACTCGTTTGCGGGAAGTCAGATCCCGAAGAAGGGCTGCAGCAATTTGGGCAGCAGTCGATTGAATTTCATCGGCGCGTCGGTTGCGATCAGACAGATGCATTCCTCGGCGGTGTCGGCAATCGGCTGATGATCGACATCGTCGTCAAGATCGGCAACGTCACCGGCACGGAACCGGCCGATCTCGTCGATATATGATCCCTTGATCAAAAGCGTCATCTCATGACCATGATGGCCGTGATCGGGAATGGAAATTCCCGGCGCTATTTTAAGCAGACGGACAGTGCCCTTGCTTTCAATCGATTTCAGCTGAAAATGCTTTACACCCGGTGCCAGCGTTTTCCAGGGAATGTCATCGAGTGACGTGACATTTTCCGGAAGCAATTCGGCCAAGGGGCGCGGCAAAGCCGCCATCGCGCTGCCCGTAATGCTTTCGCCAACCGCAATACGCCGCAAGGATGGCAGTTTTTCCGTGACGATATTCTCGTTGGTGGCTTCACGTTCAAGCATGGCCATCACGTGATCGAGCGAGTGGGCTGTCATTTCCATGCTATCGGCATTTTCAAGCACAGCACCGCCCATGGTTTCAAACCCGTTGACCTTGCTGCGGCATTGCGGGCAGACAGTCATGTGGGTTGCCACCAAAAGTTCCATCGCCTGCGACAATGCGCCGCTGGAATAATCCATCAGGGTCTGGTCTGTTGGATGATGTTTGATATTCATGCGACACCTTCCAGTCCGCCACGTAACTTGCCAAGTGCAAGTCGCAACCGCGATTTCACGGTTCCCAGCGGGATATTCAGACGCTCGGCAATTTCGCTGTGTGAGCAATCTTCAAAAAACGACAATTCAACAACCACCTTCTGGTCAGCTGGCAATTCTTCCATCGCTGCCTTGACGAGAACGGCTTCCTGATCGCGGCTGACGACTTCGTCTGCCAGCGGGTCTTCGTCAACAATCAGCGTCGGGTCGGAATCATCAACCTCGATATGTTTGCGTTGCCGGAACCGGTCAATGCGAAGGTTCCTGGCAACCGTAAAAATCCATGTACTTGCCGCGGCCTTGGAGGGATCAAACAGGTGCGCCTTGCGCCACACCTGCATCATTGCTTCCTGTGCGAGTTCTTCGGCGGTTTCGGCGTTTCCGCCAAACCGGAACATATAGGCCTTAACGCGCGGGGCAAAATGCGCAAACAATTGCGCAAACGCCTCGCGGTCACGTGTCATCGCAACAGCAACGATCCAATCGGCACATTTTTTTGCCTCCACCGGGTCAACCGGACCGGGGCGTTTGGGCTTGGTGCCGTTCATTCTGGTTTCGGGTCCCCTTTGGGGCCGCGCCAAGATCATGTTCATCATACATATCTTACGGCGGCCGCGTTCATTTGGATCAGAAGAAATTGTACGTTTTCTGCCAGATACTTACAATGTCAGCAGGTAAATAATATTCAGTGATCCGCATGTTGTTGTGATGCGTATTCATATGTAGCTTTGAAATCATAACTGCAAGCAGGCCGGGCTCATATGAACGTTGTCACATCGGGGAAACTCAACATCGCAGTCGTCGGTTCCGGCATTTCCGGTTTATCGGCCGCATGGCTATTGAGCCAGTCCCACAATGTGACGCTTTATGAAAAGGATGACCGGCCCGGCGGGCATTCCAACACGGTTGATGCTGGCCAGACGCCGGTCGATACGGGATTTATTGTCTATAACACCCGCTGTTACCCGAACCTTTGTGCATTGTTTGACCATCTCGGTGTCAAAACCGTACCAACCGACATGTCCTTTGCCGCGTCGATGGATGAAGGCGGGCTTGAATATGGTGGGGGTGACCTCAAATCCCTGTTTGCACAGAAACGCAATCTGTTTCGTCCGCGCTTCTGGAAGATGGTGCGCGACATCTTGCGCTTCTACCGCGAGGCGCCCGCCGCACTCGAAGACGGAACCGCCGAACATATAAGCCTTGGCGATTATTTGCGCGACAAACGCTATTCCAGGGCCTTCATCAATGATCATCTTTTGCCGATGGGGGCTGCAATCTGGTCGACGCCGGTCGATACCATGATGGCTTATCCGTTGGCTGCCTTTGTCCGGTTCTGTCAGAACCACGGCCTGTTACAGATCAAGGATCGCCCGCAATGGCGTACCGTGGTTGGTGGATCGCGCGAATATGTAAAACGCATGACGGCGGGCATATCGGGCGGGGTGATGCTTGATCGTGCGATTGCAAAGGTCGGACGCAATCCGGCGGGCGGGGCCTATGTCGAAGACCGGTATGGCAAGCGCGATCTTTATGATCACGTTGTGCTGGCCTGTCACGGTGACCAGGCACTTGGCCTTCAGGAAAATCCTGATGCGCGGGTCAAAGAATTGCTGTCGGCCTTTAAATATGAACGCAACCTTGCCATCTTGCATAGTGACCAAAGCCTGATGCCGAAAAACGCGAAGGTCTGGTCAAGCTGGAACTATCTGGCCGAAGAACAGGATGGTGAACAAAAGGTCTGCGTTACCTACTGGATGAACCGTTTGCAGCATCTCGATGACAGCACCCCGTTATTTGTCACCCTCAATCCGCCGCGCCATCCCCAAACCGGCAGCGTGATCCGTTCATTCCTGTATGACCATCCGCTCTTTGATGCCGGTGCGATGGCTGCCCAAAAGGATCTGTGGTCAATTCAGGGCGTCGACAATCTTTGGTATTGCGGCAGCTATTTCGGATATGGCTTCCACGAGGACGGACTTCAGTCGGGCTTGGCAGTGGCCGAGGCCCTTGGAAATGTTCGCCGTCCTTGGACTGTCGAAAATGAAAGCGGTCGCATCCATGTCCGCAACCCCGCGAAATCGCAATCGAGCGAGGCCGCATGAGCCAACCATTGCAAAGCGCAAACTGGGCTTCGGCCCTGTATGAAGGGGTTGTAACCCATCATCGGCTGCGTCCGAAACGCCACAAGCTGCGTTATTCGGTGTTTTCCTTCCTGCTTGATCTTGATGAAATCGATGATTTGTCATCGCGGCTTCGGCTGTTTAGCCGCAACCGGTTCAATCTGTTTTCCTTCCATGATCGCGATCATGCCGACGGAGCAAATACAAATTTGCGCCGCCGTATGGAAACATTGTTGGGGCGTCATGGTTTGGGTGATTGTGCGCACAAAATCCGGTTGCTGTGCTATCCGCGGCTGCTCGGTTTCGTGTTCAATCCGTTGTCGGTCTATTTCTGTTATCGCGCCGACGCGACGATTGGTGCAGTCCTTTATGAGGTCTCGAACACCTTTGGTGACCGGCACAGCTACCTGATCCCGGTTGGGGAGCATGGCCTTGATGACAAAGGAGTTTTGCGCCAGTCCTGTGCCAAGGGGTTTTATGTTTCCCCCTTCATCGACATGGTGGCGGACTATCATTTCCGTATCCGTGTACCGGGTGAAAATGTTGCGGTGACCATTCGTGAAACCGATGCCAGAGGCGCATTTCTAACAGCGGCATTCGTCGGTGATCGAAACGCACTTTCCGACCGTAAACTGTTTGGAGCATTCATTCGCTACCCGCTTATGACCCTGAAGGTCGTCGCGGGTATCCACTGGGAGGCGCTTCATCTTTGGCGCAAGGGGATGACATTCCACAAACGACCGGCACCCCCGCAAGACGCGGTAACCTATGTGCTGGAAACCGGGACTGCAGCGGCCCAAGCAGGAAAGAGATAAGAAAAATGCCAGACCGCAACTCTTCGGCTTCAGAATTGTCTGTTTCAATGCGCGATCGCCTTGTGCCCTTGCTGGGCAGCATGACGGGAAATCGCAGCCTGTTGAAAGTCATGCTGCGCAGGGTTTTGTCGCATCTGCATTACGGCAGGCTGACCCTTGTTCTGCCCGATGGAGACAATCTTCATTTCGTCGGTAACCACGAAAATGATCTTCAGGCCGCGATCCATATCCATGACTGGAAAGCCATTCGCAAGCTTGCCACGGGCGGTGACGTCGCCTTTGCCGAGGCCTATATGGATGGCAGCTGGAGCAGCCCTGACATTACCCGGCTGATGCGGGTTGCGATGCTGAACGAGAATATCGTCCGGGCGCGTCTTGCCGGGGGGCTTTTGTCACGCACGATTGCGCGGATCGGGCATTTGCGTAATGCCAACACGCTCGAAGGATCAAGACGCAATATTTCCTATCACTATGATCTCGGTAACGATTTCTATGCTGGCTGGCTTGATCCCGGCATGACCTATTCATCGGGATATTATCGCCATTCTGACATGACGCTTGAATCCGCACAGGCCGCAAAATATCAGCGTATCTGTGATCTGGCCGACTTGCAGCCGGGCGAAACGGTTCTTGAGGTCGGGTGCGGCTGGGGCGGATTTGCCGAACTGTCGGCTGGAAAATATCGCTGCAATGTGACCGGCCTGACATTGTCGGGCGAACAGCATGCCTATGCCCGTCGGCGTCTCCTGATGCAGGGGCTTAATGATCGCACCAACATTGTTCTGCGTGATTACCGTCATCAGGACGGACAGTTTGACAAGATCGTTTCCATCGAGATGTTCGAAGCCGTCGGTGAAGAACACTGGCCGACCTATTTCGAAATGATCCGCAAGTGTCTGCGTCCCGGTGGCCGGGCTGTATTGCAGATCATCACCATTGACGATGAACGGTTTGAAACCTATCGCAAGGGTGCCGATTTCATTCAGCGTTACATCTTCCCCGGTGGCATGTTGCCATCGCCAACAGCCCTTGCTGCGGCGGTCAGTGACGCGGGGCTCAAGCTGCAGCATAGTGAATTCTTCGGCAAATCCTATGCCCGTACGCTGGGCGAATGGCAGCGACGGTTCCAGCATGGCTGGGATACAATTGCCAAACAGGGATTTGATCCGCGCTTCAAACGCATGTGGGAATATTATCTCGCCTATTGCGAAACCGGGTTTGAGTGCGGCTCGATCGATGTGGGTCTGTTCGTTATTGAACATCCCAACGATGCCCCAGCCTGATATTTCCCGTCACACGGCAATCTTTTATGCCCTTCCGGCGATGGCGGCTGCCGTGCCGACCATCCCGGCCTATGTATTATTGCCCAGCTACTATGGTGATGATCTCGGTCTTGGTCTTGCCATCACGGGTGTCGTGCTTTTGCTGGTGCGGGTAATTGATATGGCAACCGATCCGCTGATCGGCTGGTTATCTGATGTCACGGGCAGGCGCAAAATCTGGGTCGGTTTCGGGGCCGTGCTTGCCGGTATCGGATTATGGTATCTGTTCACGCCACCCGACGTTCCGGATGCGGTTTATCTTTTTGTCTGGGCCAGTGTCCTGTTTCTGGGATGGACCCTTTTTCAGGTGCCCTATCTGGCCTGGGGGGCAGACCTGTCTGGCGATTACAAGACCCGAACATCTCTGACGGCCCTGCGTGAAGGGGCGGGGTTGATTGGTATCGTTCTGGCCGGTGGTATTCCGGTTCTGATCCATGCAACGGATCGCGCTGATGAAATCAGGATGCTTGCGGTCGTCACACTTGTTTTGGGTGCCGTCTTTGTCGCGCTTCTGATCTGGCAGGTGCCTGATCCTGTTGCGCAACGTAAACGTCCAAAATCGATTGCCATGGGAAGTCCAACAGTTGCCATCCGTCTCGGATTGCGCAGCTTGCGCGATAATCGGCTTTTTGTGCGGTTGCTTGCAGCCTGGATGATCAATGGTCTTGCTGCCGGGTTGCCAGCGGTGTGTTTCCCGCTTTTCGTGCGCTATTATCTGCAACTTGATCAAGGCACGGAAAACGTTCTGATCCTGCTGTATTTCCTTGCGGCAATCATCGCCATTCCGCTGTGGGCTTTTTTGTCGGCCCGGTTTGGAAAGCATCGTGTCTGGTGCCTTGCGATGGCAATCGCGATCATTGCCTTTGGCTTTGTGCCGTTCCTTTCGGTTGGGGATGCGCTCGGGTTCGGGGTGATCTGTCTTGTGACAGGTGCGGCACTGGGGGCTGATCTTGCCCTGCCACCGGCCATTCAGGCCGATGTGGATGACTGGGATCATTACCGTTTTGGGACGCGACGAACCGCATTGCTTTTTGCCCTTTGGAACATGACCAACAAGCTTGCCATGGCGCTTGCCGCCGGGATTGCCTTGCCAATTCTGGGGGCTTTTGGACTAACGGATGACGCGGGGCAAAAAAGCGGCGCATTGGTCGTGCTTGTTTTGATCTATGCGGTCATCCCCATCGTACTGAAATCAGGAGCAATCGGGATGATGTGGCGCTTTCCTTTGGGGGCATCGCATCAGATTGCAATATGTCGGCGCCTGTCACGCCGCACTGTTTGATCTTGGGGCCAGATAGTCAGGAGCAAGTTCGTGCTGCGTAAAACAATCGCGTTGTGTTTGTTGTTGCTTGTAACCGGATGTGGGTCAATGAAACCGCAGGATTTTGCGCAAAAAGAACCCGTCTTCGATGTATTCGATTATTTCGAAGGCAGCAGCCGCGCTTGGGGAATATTTGAAGATCGATTTGGCAAATTGCGTCGTCAGTTTACCGTTGATATCACCGGGACAGTGACGGACGGTGTTCTGACTCTCCAGGAAGATTTTTTGTATGACGATGGCGAAACGGATCGTCGGGTCTGGGTGATCACCAAATTGGCGGATCACACCTATGAGGGCCGCGCAGATGACGTTATCGGTACTGCCATCGGAAGCCAGTATGGCAATGCCTTGAACTGGACATATGACATGGATCTCAAGGTTGGAGATGGTACCTGGCGGGTCAGTTTCAATGACTGGATGTTCCTGCAACCGGACGGGGTTCTGGTTAATCGTGCGCGGGTCAAGAAGTGGGGTTTGGAAATCGGCGAAGTGACTTTGTTCTTCAGAAAGCCGCAACACGTCGCGCAAGCCGCCGAATAATCCATCCAAGGACAGGCAGTTTGCCATAAAAATACTGGCCCGAATCCCAGTAATCAATATGGGATTCGAGAAGGCTGCCATCCTGATTAAAGCTGACTTCGGTCATGCCGGTGAATTCCCACAAACCGATGACCGGGATTTTTGCGCTAAATTGCCAGCGCAGGAACCCCAGATCACCGTCAAGCGCCTCATGGGTAACCACAAAATTCGGGTGTTGGGTTTCGCGGAACGTTTTGCCCAGATAGGCACACACATTATCTGGCCCGTGCAATGTGGTGAAGGGATCGGAAAACGTAAAATCCTCCGTCACCATGCTCGACAATTCATCGACCGTATCAGGCGACAGGTTTTCAAAATAGGCGCCATAGGCAGCCAGCAAATGGCGTTTCCTGTTTGCGATCTCGTTCATGCCTTCACCAGTTTGCGCATCAGTTTGAAAAACAGCCCATAAGGTAGAATTCGCGTCAGTTTCAGTTGTCGGACAAAGGGCGGTGGAAAGGCAATTTCGAAATCATTGCTTTTGCACAAATCCCGATACATGAAGTTTGCTGCCTGCTCGGGCGTTAGCAAATAGGGCATCTCGAAATCATTCTTGTCTGTAAGGCGCGTTTTGACAAATCCCGGATTGATCACGCGCAGCAAAACGCCAGTACCGGTCAGTTCGGTATGAAGCGTCTCACACAGATTGATAAGTGCGGCCTTGGTCGGGCCATAGGCCGCAGCATTGGGCAATCCGCGATATCCTGCAACCGAGGCAACCACGGCAATTTCACCCGACTTGCGCACCCGCATGCGGGCCAAAAGCGGCTCCAGACAATTGACGATCCCCATATAGTTGGTGTCGATATGGCTTCGGATGGTTTCTGCGGAGAACCCCGAAACCTTCATCGGGGAATAGATCCCGGCCGCCAGAACAACCAGATCAGGCAGGCCAAATTGCTGTTCGATGGTGTTAAGGGCGGTTTTAACCGCATTTAGATCGGTAACATCAATCGATACGGGGGTAATGCCGGGCATTTCGGTCGCCAAATCACGCAATTTGTCCGAATTTCGTGCCGAAATGATGATGTTTTGGTCATCTGATGTCGGTTCATCATGGAATTTACGGGCCAATGCGGCACCAATCCCTGCTGATGCCCCGACAATCCAGATGGTCTTGAACGACTTGGTCATCCCTGATCCTTTCGGGCGGTCCGGGTCTGGCAATTCATGCAGCGATAGGTGATGGTTGAACCATCGCGCGCCTTGAATTGCAATCCGACCCAGCGACCCTGATGGTCGTACCAGGCATTGGTTTCAAGCTCACCGTCATAGGTAAACTCCGTTGCCTGAATCGTCCCGTTTGTTGTGCGCAGCATTTCACTGCCATATGGTGTGATATCGACCGCGTTTGCCTTGCCCGTGATGGTATTGAGCACCGACTTCCCGGCCAGAACCCCGCAATGCCAGTGATCGGTCGGGAAAATTCCCGCCGGCACTGTTTGTATCCCGTCGGGACCATCGACAATCAGCCGGTCCTGATCACGGGTTGCACGAACCGATGTTTTCTTGCCATCGTCATCAACAGTGACAGACAGCCTGGTCAATTGATTGCCCTGCCACATGCTTTCGGACCGATAGGCAAAGCTATAGGCGTTAAAGCCAAGGAAACTGATATCGATATTGCTTTGGGCAATGACCTGAAGTCCGTCACGGCCCTGATTGAAGGTCACACTATGGCGCCCGACTGGGGCATCATTGCGGCGGATCTGGAATTGCAGTTCAGGACCATACCGTTTTACCGGATCAAACCCGCGACAGGTATCGGGACGCTCGAACGCATCTGAAAGTGCGACACTACGCAACCGATCATTTTCCCGTGCCGCAGATGGCGTTGCTGCTGGATTTTCCGCATCTTTTTGCGTTAGCGGACTGGCTTGCGATGCAGGCAGCATGGCAAAGCCCGCAGCACCAATCAGGCTTGCCGCGAAAAGGGCGGATCGAACAGGCTTGGGAATCTGGTCCATTGTCTGGTCCATTGTTTGGGCATTCCGGGTTGCATCGATACGGGTTGAACAACGGGTTGTATGTTCTTGTTACGAAGAATGCTGATCGCCGGATCAAACGTCATCGGCATTGCCGGGGGCCGTCCGATGGGGTAAAGCAGGGGCTTACATGAAAGGCCAAGCCATGCCCCATCCAATTGCCGAAGACCTCATCGCGCATGTCCTGCATCGCGATTCAAATGTCATCGTTTTGAACAAGCCGCCGGGACTGGCGTCGCATGGCGGGCCAAAGACCTATTTTCATGTTGATGCCTATCTGCCGGATCTGAAATTCGGCATTCAGTCTGAACCGACTTTGGCGCATCGTCTTGACCGTGATACGGCGGGCTGCCTTTTGCTGTGCCGTCATCCGAAATCGTCCAAGAAAATCACCCGCCTGTTTACTGAAAAGAAAATCGGCAAAACCTATTGGGCGATTGTGCGTGGTGCGATGGAGGACGATCACGGTTTCATTGATGCGCCGATTGGCAAAACCAATGATGAAAGCGGCTGGCAAATGGTTGTCCACGAAGATGGACAGCCTTCAAAGACCGAATACAAGGTACTGGGACGCGGCAAGGATGCCGATGGTCAGGACATTACATGGCTCGAACTCGTCCCGCATACCGGACGGACCCATCAGTTGCGTGTTCATCTTGATCATATCGGGCATCCGGTGGTCGGGGATCCGTTCTATGGACGCGGGGATGAACCGCCGATCTTCGGCGCGCCGCCGACCCTGATGCTGTTATCGCGTCAGATCATCGTGCCGTTCCATGCTGATCGCGACCCGGTCGTGGTTGATGCCCCGCCGCCCGAATTGATGCGGGCCGGGCTTTCAGCCTGTGGTTATGACGGGGATTATGCCGCGCATGCGAGCTCAATTGATGCTCAATATACCGGCGATGATAGCGACGCTGAAGGCGGAGAGTAATGTCTCAAGCGTGATGATCGATGCCATGGCATCGGGATCGCCATTAAGCTGACGCGCAAGGATATAGGCATTCCCCGCGCACGGCATTCCGGCATAAAACACCCCCATGGCCAGAACCATGCCATCAACGCCCGCCAGATGCAGGCAGATGCCGGTAATCAGCGGCAGGATGGCAAGCTTGATGGTGGTGGCCAATGTGATGGCCCAGATGGCCTTTTTGCTCAGGATAAATCGAAGTCCCGCCCCGACCGAAAGCAGGCTTAGCGGCAGGGCCGCGGTCTTGAACAGGGCAGCGGTATTTTCGATGGGCAGCGGAACGTGAGTGTTACTCACATTCAGGATCGCACCCGCACCAGCGGCAATGATGATCGGGTTTTTGACAATCCCGTTGATGATCCGGGTCAGGCTGCTTTTGCCGCCGCTAAAGGCACTTAGGACGACAACACCGAGCATGTTGGTGGCAATCACCATGACCGCAACAAAGACAATGGCAAGTGCCAGTCCCTCGGCCCCGTAAAGTGCATCGGCAACCGCAAGCAGGACATAGCTGTTATAGCGAACCGATCCCTGAAAAATGGATGTGAACAGGGGCGTGTCACGTGTGATCAACGGGCGCAGCAGCAACAAAGCTGCCGACATTCCAAGCGTCGCGGCAAGGGTGACACCTACAGCCGTTCCGGCATTGCCGCTTGAAAAATCTGCCCGGTAAATCTCGACAATCAGAAGGGATGGCAACAGCAAGTAATAGGTCAGCCGGTCAATCCCCGCCCAGATGTCAGACCCCTTGATCAGATAGCGCTTTAGTGCTGCCCCAACGAGGATGGCAGCAAAAATCGGAAAGATCGCAGCGATCAGTTCATAGGCAAGTTGCATGACGGACGGGGCGCTCTGAAATGGGTGGGCAGATATCGGGGGAATATTCCCCGGCAATCCTCAAACTTTTCGATTGTTGTAATCGGCAAAGACCTGTTCGGGGGAATGATTGCGATATTGCTCGCAGATTTCCTCGAACCGGGGATTGCTGATCAGAAGGTCTGCCGTGCTTTGGTTGCACGCAATCGGAACCTCATAGAGGTTTGCCAAACGAATCAGGGCACGCACATCCACATCATGGGGGTGTGGGGTCATCGGATCGGTAAAGAAGAACATGGCCTGCAACTGCCCATGGGCAATCATCGATCCCAATTGCTGATCACCGCCAAACGGCCCGCTTTTAAGCGGATGAATATCAAAGTCCGGAAACCGTTCCTGCAACACGCGCCCGGTGGTGCCGGTGGCAAAGATACGGGTATTGGCAAAGCTCGCCTGATGCTTGGCCAGCCAGTCGGCCATTTCGCGTTTGCGACGATCATGGGCAACGACGCCGATGGATAAGGTCATTTGTGGTCTCCCGGCCTTTGGCATTGATTTATCATACTAATCCGCAATGCCGTCTGGCGTCACGCGCCAATCATCGGACAAATGTGCAAAGCTGCCCTGCCGGAATGGGACTTGGCCCATATTGTGCGGCTTGGCGATGCCCCAAAACAAAACGGCCGCCCCAAGTGAATGGGACGGCCGTTTGCAGATCAGAAAACTGATCAATTACATGTGGATCGCGCGCTTGCCGGCATCCAGTGCGGCTTCCTTGACGGTTTCGCCAAGGGCCGGATGGGCGTGGCAGGTACGTGCGATGTCTTCGGCAGATGCGCCGTATTCCATCGCCAGAACCACTTCGGCAATCAGATCGCCAGCAGCCGGACCGACAATATGCGCGCCGACGACACGGTGCGTTTTCTGGTCTTCAAGCAGCTTGACGAAACCATCGGTGCTTTCCATTGCCTTCGCACGGCCATTGGCGGTGAAGGGGAATTTACCGACAGCGTACTCGACGCCTTCTTCCTTAAGCTGTTCTTCGGTTTTGCCAACAGAAGCAACTTCCGGCCAGGTGTAAACAACACCCGGGACCTTGCCGTAATCGACATGGCCTTCTTCACCGGCAATCATTTCTGCAAGGGCAACGCCGTCTTCTTCAGCCTTGTGGGCCAGCATCGGACCGACGATGGTATCGCCGATTGCAAAGATGCCGCCGATATTGGTCTGGAAGTATTCGTCGGTTTTGACACGACCGCGTTCGTCGAGTTCAACGCCAACTTTATCCAGGCCAAGGCCGGTGGTGTAGGGACGACGACCGATGGCAACCAGAACCACGTCGGCTTTGAGTTCCTCTGCATCGCCGCCCTTGGACGGTTCAACAGTCAGGGTCACACCGGACTTGGTGGTTTTGGCAGAGGTAACCTTGTGACCGAGTTTGAAGTCCAGACCCTGCTTGGCAAAGATGCGCTGGGTCTGTTTGACCAGCTCGCCATCCATGCCCGGCAGAATGCGGTCAAGGAATTCAACAACGGTGACTTCGGCACCCAGACGACGCCAGACGGAACCAAGTTCCAGACCGATGACGCCAGCACCAATGACAACCATCTTCTTCGGCACTTTCGGAAGGGTCAGCGCGCCGGTCGAAGAGACGATGGTTTTCTCGTCAATTTCAACACCCGGCAGCGGGGTGACTTCCGAACCCGTCGCAATGACGATGTTCTTGGCATTCAGGGTTTCTTCGCCGCCATCAAGAAGGGCAACCTTGACCGAGGTCGGCGAGGTGATCTCGCCGGCACCTTTGACATAGGTAACCTTGTTCTTTTTGAACAGGAATTCGATGCCTTTGACATTGCTGTCAACGACCTTGTCCTTGCGGGCCATCATCTTTTCAAGATTGACCTTCGGCTTGGAAACTTCGATGCCGTGGGTATCGAAATGTTCCGAAGCTTCTTCGAACAGGTGCGAGGAATGCAGCAGAGCCTTGGACGGAATGCAACCGACATTCAGGCAGGTACCGCCAAGTGCACCACGTTTTTCAACGCAGGCAACTTTAAGACCAAGCTGTGCGGCGCGGATGGCGCAAACATAACCGCCAGGACCGCCACCGATCACGACAACGTCGTAGTTCTCACTCATGAGTTCTTTGATCCTTTTGTCTGATCAGATGTCGAGCAGGATGCGTTCCGGGTTCTCGATGCATTCCTTGACGCGTACCAGGAAGGAAACGGCTTCACGGCCGTCAATGATACGGTGGTCATAGGACAGTGCCAGATACATCATCGGACGGATTTCGACTTTGCCGTCGATTGCGACCGGGCGCATCTGGGTTTTATGCATGCCGAGGATACCGGACTGCGGAGCGTTCAGGATCGGCGATGACAGCAGGGAACCAAAGACACCACCGTTGGAGATGGTGAAGGAACCACCGGTCATTTCGTCCATGCCGAGTTTGCCGTCACGGGCACGCTTGCCGAAATCGACAATGGTGCTTTCCAGATCGGCAAAGGTTTTTTCTTCTGCCGAACGGATGACCGGAACAACAAGACCCTGCGGGGTGCCAACGGCAACGCCGATGTCGCAGTAGTTTTTGTAAATGAAGCTGTTGCCGTCGATTTCGGCGTTAACAGCCGGCCATTCTTTCAGTGCCGTGGTGCAGGCCTTGATGAAGAAGGACATGAAGCCAAGCTTCACGCCGTGTTTCTTCTCGAAACCGTCTTTGTACTGATTACGGCAAGCCAGAAGGTTGGTCATGTCCACTTCGTTGTAAGTGGTCAGCATGGCCGCAGTGTTCTGGGCTTCTTTCAGGCGGCGCGCAATGGTCTGGCGCAGCTTGGACATTTTGACGCGCTCTTCACCGTCACGCAGTTCGCGTTCCGGCTTCGGAGCTGCCGGTGCGCTTGCGACCGGTGCAGCTGCACGCGGTGCCGGTGCGCCACCAGCAAGATAGTTCATGACGTCGCCCTTGGTCAGACGGCCATCTTTGCCGGTTGCCGGGATGGCCGCCGGGTTCAGATTGTTGTCTTCGACCAGTTTGCGAACTGCCGGCGGCAGCGGATGATCGGTATTGGCAGAAGTTGCCGCAGCCGGGGCAGCAGCAGGTGCCGGCGCAGCAGCCGGGGCTGCCTTTTCTTCCTTGGCCGGTGCGGCTTCTGCTTTTTCTTCTGCCGGAGCGGCAGCAGCAGAACCTTCTGCACCTTCGTTGATCATGGCGATCAGGGCACCAACTTCGACTTCGTCGCCTTCACCAACAACCAGTTCAGCAATAGCGCCGGCAACCGGTGCGTTGACTTCAACGGTTACTTTGTCGGTTTCAAGTTCGACAATCGGTTCATCGGCAGCAACAGCATCACCGACTTTTTTGTACCATTTTGCCACCGTGGCTTCAGATACAGACTCGCCCAGCGCGGGAACTTTAACTTCAGTCGCCATTTTTTCCTCGACCGTTTTTTCAATCAGGCAGTGTGGGTCTGCCATGATGCGAATGAATTCTAATGAACGTATCGGACGGGCGATTTCTCGCCCGTCCGGTAAAGTTATTTGACGCTTAGTGCCGCATCGACCAGTTCAGCCTGCTCACGCAGGTGGGCCTTCAGAAGACCCGTTGCCGGCGAAGCAGATGCTGCGCGACCGACATAAACCGGACGACCCGCCTTGTGCGAGATGTTCGACAGGGTGGCTTCGATACGACGATCGACGAAGAACCAGGAACCCATGTTCTCGGACTCTTCCTGACACCAGACGACATCAGCATTCGGGTATTTGGCCAGTTCCGTTGCCAGTTCCTTTTCCGGCCACGGATAAAGCTGTTCGACACGCACAAGCGCAACATCTTCGATGCCACGGTTTTCGCGCTCGGCGAGAAGATCGTAATAGACCTTGCCCGACGACAGAACGACGCGTTTGACCTTTTTGTTTTCCACCAGCTTGCCGGTTTCCTCGATCACGGGCTTGAAGGTCGTGCCTGCCGCAAATTCGGACAGGTTCGATACAGCCTGTTTGTGACGCAGAAGCGACTTCGGTGTCATCAGAATCAGCGGCTTGCGGAACGAGCGACGGATCTGACGGCGCAGGATGTGGTAATAGTTTGCCGGTGTCGTACAGTTCGCCACCTGCATGTTGTTTTCACCACAAAGCTGCAGGTAACGTTCCAGACGGGCGGAACTGTGTTCCGGACCCTGGCCTTCGTAACCATGCGGCAGAAGCATCACCAGACCCGACATACGCAGCCATTTGGCCTCGCCCGAGCTGATGAACTGGTCAATGATGACCTGTGCACCGTTGGCAAAATCACCGAACTGGGCTTCCCAGAGAACCAGCGAATGCGGTTCTGCAAGGGTGATCCCGTATTCAAAGCCCAGAACACCGGCTTCGGACAGCGGCGAGTTGAGAACTTCAAGCTCGGCCTGACCGGTACGGATGTTGTTGAGCGGGGTGTATTTTGCCTCGGAGGTCTGGTCGACCAGCTTGGCATGACGCTGCGAGAAGGTACCGCGCTGGCAATCCTGACCCGAAAGACGGACCGGGGTGCCTTCGCACATCAGGGTTCCGAACGCCAATGCCTCGGCGGTCGCCCAGTCAAGGCCCTCGCCGGTTTCGAACATCTTCGCTTTGGCCTTCAACTGACGAAGGATTTTGCGGTTGATGTCAAAGTCACTTGGCGGGGTGGACAGTGCGCGGCCGACTTCCTGCAACAGGTCATTGTCAACGCCGGTCTGACCGATCCAGTCGGCATCTTCGCCATGCGAGGATGCAAGACCAGACCATTTACCTTCAAGCCAGTCTGCCTTGTTCGGACGATAGCTTTCTGACGCCTTGAACTCTTCGTCAAGGTAATCCTGGAACGACTTGTCCAGTTCCTTGGCGCGTTCTTCGGTCAGAAGGCCTTCTTTGATCAGCTGCTGTGCATAGATGTCTTTGGTGGTCGGATGTTTACCGATCACATCATACATTATCGGCTGGGTGAAGGCCGGTTCGTCGCTTTCGTTGTGGCCAAAGCGGCGATAGCAGAACATGTCGATAACGACATCCTGTTTGAATTCCTGACGGAATTCGGTCGCGATGCGCGCGGCATGAACCACTGCTTCGGGATCGTCACCATTGACGTGCAGGATCGGAGCCTGAACGACTTTGGCAATGTCCGAGCAATACGGCGAGGAACGGGAGTCGGTCGGTTTGGTCGTGAAACCGATCTGGTTGTTCACAACAAAGTGGATCGTACCGCCGGTACGATAGCCTTTGAGGTGCGACAGATCGAAGGTTTCTGCAACAAGACCCTGACCGGCAAAGGCTGCATCACCATGCAGGAGGATACCCATAACCTGCTCGCGATTGACGTCTTTGCGCTGGGACTGTTTTGCGCGGACCTTACCAAGGACAACGGTGTTCACAGCTTCCAGATGCGACGGGTTTGCCGTCAGCGAAAGGTGAACAACATTGCCATCAAATTCGCGGTCGGCAGAAGTGCCAAGGTGATACTTAACGTCACCCGAGCCCATCACGTCGTCCGGCTTGGACGGGTTGCCCATGAATTCCGAGAAGATCGCACGGAACGGCTTGCTCATGACGTTGGCAAGAACGTTCAGACGACCACGGTGCGGCATCCCGAAGACAACCTCGCGGATACCAAGCTGGCTGCCGCGTTTGAGGATCTGTTCGAGCGCCGGAATCAGGGCTTCGCCACCGTCAACGCCGAAACGTTTGGTGCCGACATATTTGGTATGCAGATAGTTTTCAAAGCCTTCGGCTTCGACCAGGCGCTCAAGGATGGCTTCCTTGCCGCGTGCAGTAAACTGCGTCTGGTTGCCGATGCTTTCGATCCGCTGCTGAATCCATGACTTCTGTTCAGGTTCCTGAATGTGCATGAATTCGATACCGATCGACCCGCAATAGGTTTTGCGTGCCAGCGAAACGATCTGGCGGATGGTCGCGGTTTCAAGACCCAGAACGTTCGCGATGAAAATCGGACGATCAAGATCGGCTTCGGTGAAGCCATAGGTCTTGGGATCAAGTTCCGGGTGCGGTTCACGCGGGGCAAGGCCCAGCGGATCCAGATTTGCTTCCAGATGGCCGCGCACACGGAACGAACGGATCAGCATAAGTGCGCGAATGGAATCATTGGCCGCAGCGCGAATGGCGTCGGAATTTACCGTACCAGCCGCAGGTGCTGCGAGGGCTGCCGGAGCATAGGCCACCTGGGCCGGGCGTTCGGCATGTCCCTGTGAGACGTCGTATCCCTCCATGCCGCCAACAACCTTGGTTTCCCGTGGTTGCCAGCTAGGCCCGCGCATTTCTGCGAGAAGTTCGGAGGCGTCGTCCTGCAACCCGTCAAAAAACTCTGCCCAGCTCTGGTCTACCGCAGACGGGTTCTCCAGATACCGGGCATAGATTTGAGCGATGTAGGTTGCGTTCGACTCGTTAAGAATCGTGTCGAGATCTTGAGGTTTCATTTGTGGTCGGAAGGCATGGTCCTCAAGACAGGACCACGCCCCCCCTTGCCTTTCCTCTGACTACCCAGATTAGCCCTTCAAAGCCTTCAGCATCGTCGAGCCGAGGCTTGCCGGGGAATCGGCAACAAGAACGCCAGCACTACGCATGGCTTCCATTTTCGCATCCGCGGTGCCTTTGCCGCCCGAGATGATCGCACCGGCATGGCCCATGCGTTTACCCGGAGGCGCAGTAACACCGGCAATGAAGCCGGCAACCGGTTTCTTGACTTTGGAAGCCTGCAGGAATTCACATGCTTCTTCTTCAGCCGAACCACCGATCTCACCGATCATGATGATGCCTTCGGTTTCCGGATCCTTAAGGAACAGGTCGAGGCAGTCGATGAAGTTGGTGCCGTTGACCGGGTCACCACCGATACCGATACAGGTCGACTGACCGAGGCCAGCGGCCGTGGTCTGTGCAACTGCTTCGTAGGTGAGCGTACCGGAACGCGAAACGATACCGATTTTACCGCGACGGTGAATGTGACCCGGCATGATGCCGATTTTGCATTCGTCCGGGGTAATGATACCCGGGCAGTTCGGACCGATCAGGCGGGTCGAAGAACCTTCGAGCGCGCGCTTGACGCGAACCATGTCAGCAACCGGAATACCTTCGGTGATGCAGACAGCCAGTTCGACTTTGGCGTCGATGGCTTCGAGGATTGCATCGGCTGCGAAGGGCGGCGGAACATAGATAACCGAAGCATTCGCACCGGTTACATGAACAGCTTCTTCAACGGTGTTGAAGACCGGCAGGTCAAGGTGCTTGGTGCCGCCTTTACCCGGGGTTACGCCACCAACCATCTTGGTGCCATAGGCAATTGCCTGTTCGCTGTGGAAGGTGCCCTGCGAACCGGTGAAACCCTGGCAGATAACTTTGGTGTTTTTATCGACGAGAACAGCCATAGTTACGCGGCCTCCTTCACAGCTTTGACCACCTTCTCGGCGGCATCGGCAAGGTTGTCAGCCGAAACAATCGGCAGACCCGATTCTTCGAGGATCTTCTTGCCAAGTTCGACATTGGTACCTTCGAGGCGAACGACCAGCGGAACGTTCAGGCTGACTTCGCGGGCTGCTGCCACAACGCCGTCTGCAATCACGTCACAACGCATGATGCCACCAAAGATGTTGACCAGGATGCCTTCGACATTCGGGTCAGACAGGATCAGCTTGAAGGCCGTGGTAACGCGTTCTTTGGTTGCGCCGCCACCAACGTCAAGGAAGTTAGCCGGTGCGCCACCATAAAGCTTGATGATGTCCATGGTTGCCATGGCAAGGCCTGCGCCGTTAACCATGCAGCCGATGGTGCCATCGAGCTTGATGTAGTTGAGGCTGTGTTTTGCAGCTTCAAGTTCGGCCGGGTTCTCTTCGTCTTCGTCGCGCAGGTTTTCGATGTCCGGATGACGGAACAGCGCGTTGTCGTCGAAGTTCATTTTGCAATCGAGAGCGATGATATCGCCTTCGCCGGTCACGACCAGCGGGTTGATCTCAACCATGGCTGCATCGGTGTCGAGGAAGCACTGGTACATTGCCGACATGAATTTGACAGCTTTGGAAACCTGCTTGCCTTCGAGGCCAAGGGCGAATGCCAGTTTACGGCCATGGAAGCCCGAGAAGCCAGCTGCCGGATCGATGTCAACGGTGACGATCTTTTCCGGGGTTGCTTCTGCAACTTCTTCAATGTCCATACCGCCTTCGGTCGACGCCATGAAGATCACGCGCGAGCAAGCGCGGTCGACGAGAACCGAAAGATACAGTTCGCGTGCGATGTCGCAGCCTTCTTCGATATAAACGCGTTTGACTTCTTTGCCTTCCGGACCGGTCTGGTGGGTAACCAGGGTCGAACCGAGCATCTGTTCAGCGTTAACGCCAACTTCTTCGACGCTTTTGACAACGCGAACGCCGCCTTTATCGCCTGCTTTGGCTTCCTTGAAGGTGCCTTTACCGCGGCCACCTGCATGGATCTGGGACTTCACCACGTAAACCGGACCAGCCTGGGACTGGGCAGCTTCGATGGCTTCCTGAGCGGTATATGCAACTTTGCCATTCGGCACGGTCACACCGTATTTGCGAAGAATTTCTTTCGCCTGGTACTCATGAATATTCATGTTCGGTCGCTTTCTTGCCTTCCGTACGATTTCCGGTGGGTCAGAAATCGGGATTTCAATGTCCCCGTATATGCGGGAGGGACTTTGTTGCGAGGCCCGCGATCACTGAAGTTATAAAAACAACAATGATTGAAAAACGGGCCGGTCACTGACCAGCCCGCTTCGCGTTCTTAGAGCATGCCCTTGGCAGCTTCAACGAGACCGCGAACTGCGTTCACGGAATTGTCGAAGTTTGCTTTTTCGGACTCGTCAAGATTGATCTCGACGATGCGCTCAACACCGCCAGCACCCAGAACAACCGGGACGCCGACGTAAATACCATCAACGCCGTATTCACCGCTCAGATAAGCAGCAACCGGCATGACGCGTTTCTGGTCTTTCAGATAGCTTTCTGCCATCGCAACAGCCGAAGCTGCCGGGGCATAGAAAGCAGAACCGGTTTTGAGCAGGGCAACGATCTCGGCACCACCATCGCGGGTACGCTGAACGATCTCGTCGATTTTCTCCTGCGTGGTCCAACCCATTTTGATCAGGTCAGGAACCGGGATACCGGCAACGGTCGAGTAACGGATGGACGGGACCATGGTGTCGCCGTGGCCGCCAAGAACGAATGCGGTAACGTCTTTGACCGATACTTTGAATTCTTCTGCGAGGAAGTAACGGAAACGTGCCGAGTCCAGAACGCCTGCCATGCCGACAACTTTCTTCGGGTCGAAGCCGGTTGCCTGCTGCATCACCCAGACCATCGCATCAAGCGGGTTGGTGATTACAATGACGAATGCATTCGGTGCATGTTCCTTGATGCCCTGACCAACCTGGGTCATGACTTTGGTGTTGATGCCGATGAGATCATCACGGCTCATGCCCGGTTTACGAGCAACACCTGCGGTGACGATGACGACATCAGCGCCTGCGATGTCTTTATAGTCACTGGTACCCTTGAGGTCGGCATCAAACATGTCGACGGGGGAGGATTCAGCAATGTCAAGCGACTTGCCCTGTGGCATGCCATCAACGATGTCGAAAAGGACGACGTCGCCAAGCTCTTTCAGGCCGACGAGGTGAGCAAGCGTACCACCAATATTGCCAGCACCGACGAGCGCGATCTTGTTGCGGGCCATTCCGTTACCTTCTTCCCTATTACGCTTCCTGGGGGTCGAAACTCAACTTGGGAGCGCGATTGAAAATTTAAACCTGCGAACGCGAAATAATCGTTCGTAAACATCGAGTGTCGTAAACTGAATCGCTCCGATTTACAAGGGGAAACCCCGCTGTTTTTACGAGGAAAACCGCCGGTTCGCGGTTTATTGCAACTATGGTCTAAACGCTTAAAAACCGTTCATGTTGCGATTGCGAACGCGCATGAATGCGCAGCAAAACCAAAGCCTGTTTGCGATTGCGGGCTGCCTAAAGGAAAGGCAGTCTGGGCGTTTGCTGCGAATTCGGGCGTGCGATCATGATTATGCCACCCCAGCATTGCATGAAACTGCCATCAGCCATGCGATGCACACGTATTCGAAAAAACGCTAATACGACGAATTTTGCGTGATTTTGCGTTTGTGACATGCCTCACGCAAGAATCGCCTGATGAAGTGCGACCATGCGGCGAATTATTGCGACGGTTTTAAACTCTGGTGGGTGGAGTCGTTTTTGACATGGCGCAATGACAGGATACAGACCGGCTGCTAGACAGCTAGAATCAGGTCAAATGCGCCATATCGAGATATTCCTGACTGCGCATTTCGGTCAGTCGTGACACGGTGCGCTGGAATTCGAATGAATAATCCCCGTCAGTGTAAATCTCTTTCGGGTCACATTCGATGGCACAGATCAGTTTGGCCTTATGTTCATACATGGCATCGACCAGCGTGCCGAAACGCTTGGCCCAGTCGCGGCGCGAGTCCGGCAGCTTCGGAATGAAATCGATCACGATCGTATGGAAATGGGTGGCAAGGGCAATGTAGTCCCCCGGACCCAGCGGGCGGGTGCATAATTCATCAAAGGTGAATTTGGCAACACCGGCACCGGCTGCGGAAATTTCGATCTTGCGGCCCTTGATGGTCAGGCTGTCTGGGGCGACCCGCGCCCCATGCGTCAGGGTCGCAAACATTTCGTCAATTTTGCCAGCGGCCTCATCGCGTGCCACAGGATAAACAAACACGTCTGCCGCCGTCAGATTGCGCATGCGGTAATCGGTCGGGCTGGCCAGTTCAAGGACGTCGAGCTTGCGCTTGATCATGTCAATGAAGGGCAGGAAGTTCTGGCGTTGCAGACCGTCCTTGTAAAGATCATCGGGCACACGGTTCGATGTGGTGACAATGACCACGCCGTGTTCAAACAGTTGCTCGAACAGGCGGCCGAGAATCATCGCATCGGTGATATCGGTGACCTGCATTTCGTCAAAGCACAGCAACCAGGCACCGTCGGCCAGGTCCCTGGCGATGGGCGGGATCGGGTCGGCATCATCCTTTTTCTTGGTCTGGCGATACCGGTGCATGCGTTCATGCACATCCTGCATGAAGTCGTGGAAATGCACCCGGCGCTTTTTTTCAATGTCGATGGTTTCATAGAACAAATCCATCAGCATGGATTTGCCACGCCCCACTTCGCCGTAAATATAAAGCCCAAGCGGCGGGGTCGGTTCATCGCGACGACGCGTCAGACCAAACCGTTCACGCCAGCCACCCGTACCGGTTGCCGGTTCATAATGCGACAATGCGTTTTTCAGACTTTGCAGCTTTTCAGCGCAGAGTTCCTGCATCGGATCATGAGACAGCTCACCATTGGTGATTTTCGCGCGATAACGGGAAAGCGGGCCGTCGGTCATCAACAAATCTCGGATGCAGTGAAAGGAATCTTCAGAACGGGAACTGTCATAGCGCCAAGACGCATTGCAATGCAACAAGGGGCTTTGCATTTCAGCCCCCTGGATTGCGCAGACTTTGACAAAAGGGTTATCAGATCAGACGCATTTTCCGGAACAGCCAGATCTCGAACGCCGTAAAGGCAGCGAGCAGAACCACCACCCCGATAAAGCCAAACGGACTGTCTGCGGCGGGAATGCCGCCGACATTGATCCCGAGAAGCCCGGTCACGAAACTGATCGGAAGAAACAGTCCGGCGATCACGGTTAGCCAGTACATGGTGCGGTTCATCTGTTCGGTTTCGATCGCCATCAGGTTTTCATTGACGATCTGAAGACGTTCGCGAAGGGAATCAAATTCCTCGACCAGTCGCACAGTTTTATCGGTAAGCGCGCGGGCGCGCCGCTTGAACCGTTTGTCCGACCATGCCGGTTTCTGTTCGACATAGTTTGAAAGTGCATCGCGCTGCGGCGCCATATGCCGACGCAAACGCGATACCGTGTTGCGGATATCCGATCCGCGACGGCGCAGCGGAAGCGTTTTGCCCTCGGCTACGGTTTCCTGATCATCCTCGACGGCATCGACTTCTTCCTCGATGCCGCGCACAAGATTCTCAAGCCGGAAAACCAGCCGTTCGGCAACGGTCAGAACGAAGTCATCAATGCTGCGCGGTGCGTTGTTTTCCGCAATTGCCGCCCGGATATCATCAAAGGCCTTAAGGGACTGGTTGCGCAGTGTTATCACCATGTTTGCCGTCACCCAGAAACGTACCGAAATCATATCGGCCGGATCATTTTCGGCATTCAGGTTCACCCCGCGCAGGTTCAGCGAATATCCCGGATCATAGAAGAATACCGCCGGGCGCGTCCCGCGGGTGGCCAGCGTATCGGCAATGGTGGGATCAATTCCGACAATATTAATCAGCCAGTCACGCACCCCGTCGCCCATCCAGTCAAGATGCACCCACAAATAGGCATTCTCGTCCGGGGTCGGCAGGCTGTCTTGCAGGTTTGCCCATTCTACCGGTTTGGCAGTGCCATTGTGGCTGATCTCAAATGCGTTGATCAGGGCCGGTTTGCTCATTGGGGGCTCCTTGATTGTCTTGCCTGAATAGTCCGGGCAAAGAGCTGATGACGTTTTCATCAATCCATGGGAACGAAACGTTAGATGATTCGTTACAGTCTTCAGTGTAACCTGTTTACAAATCGCGAAAAACGTTCAAATACCGGTCTTTGGATATCATTATGGATCATCAGGCATGACTTCACTTCGTCGCGTGTTCGCAGGTTTTGTTATCTGTTTGTTTGCGATAATGGCGGCACAGAATGTGACGGCGCAAAGCAACGATAACGGGCCGGATGCCGTTCAGAAAATCGAACTGGAAAATGCCCAGAACCGCATATCGGAATGGGACGGGGCCCTTGATGACCTTGAACAGACCATCACCAGGGACGAAGTCACCAATCGCTTTATCAATGACGGGCGTGATGAACTTGAAGCAATCCATCTTGGCATCGTGACGCTTCGGGACCGTGCCGATGAACGCCTGAAACGTTTCAAGACGGCCCTTGGCAAACTGGGTGATCCCCCGGCCGAGGGACAGGAAGAAGTCCCGGCTGTGGCGCGTGAACGTGAACGCATCGGTCAGGATATCGCGCGCGTGACCGGCGTGATCAAGCAACTGGAACTTGTTGATTTCCGTGCGACAGAGCTTTCTGACCAACTGGCCGGACTGGCGCGCGAACGCTTTACACGACGCATTCTCGGGCGTGTTGATGTGCCGCTTGATCCGGGTGTCTGGCTGACGGCGTGGAGTGAAATTGTGCGCCTGCCCAGTATGGTTCAGGCCCGGTATGCCAATCTTGAGGTCGACGGACAGGCAGCTGACGAGCTGGCCGAAATTGCGCCGGGTCTCGTTCTTATGACCGTGATCGTGATTGCTGCGCTGATTGGTGGCGAAGTCATTGTCTTGCGCTATATGCCCGGTGGCTGGAAAACCGTGCCACAGGAAGACCGGGTGGCGTTGATTTCGGGAACCCGTTTTCTGTTTACGGCGATGGTGCCCGGTATTGCCCTTTTGATCGCGTACGGCATTCTTGATTCCCGTCAGGCCCTGTTAAAGGGGGCGATGGGTGACTTCATCCATCAATGTTTTGCCGCGGCCCTTTTCCTGTTGTTTGTCGGGGCGGCGATCCGCAGTGTTCATTCCCCGTTTTCACCCGCACTGCGCCGCGCGGGCACAACGCCGCGTGGGGCGCGAATTGTCGGGATTTCTTCGCTTGTCGTTGCGGTGATCTTTGCCTGGGACATGGTGTTGCTTCAGGGGGCGACCACCCTTGGAACGTCACTTGAAATCGCCCTTGTGCAAAGCATCTCGAATGTTCTGGTGATTTCGGTCCTGCTGTTCATCTCGTCACTTGGGGCGTTCTGGGTCCATGACGAGAAGGATCGTCATGAATTCTGGCCCAAGCTGGAGCGTCGCAGCCGCCGGGTTCTTAAGGCCGTCGCGATCCTGATGCCGGTTCTGATGGTGCTGGGATATGTCGCGCTGGCGCGGTTCATTCTTGAAAACCTGATGATGGGGCTGGCATTTCTGACCTGTTACTGGCTGCTGCGCGGTTATTTCCGGGCCTTGATGCATACCTATCTGGTGCGTCCGGAACCCAGTGACGACAGCAAAACCACAGATGCGGTACATGGCACGCTGTATTTCTGGCTCCGGGTTCTGATCGATGTGGTGATGGTGACGATTGCCGTGCCCGTCGCGGTGATGATCTTTACCGACATTGCCTGGACGGATCTGATCCTTGCGGTTCAGCAGGCCTTTGTCGGCATTCAGGTTGGCGGCATTCATTTCTCGCTGCGCTCGATCCTGCTTGCGGCTTTGATGTTTGTGATCGTGCTGGGCCTGATGCGGTTTTTCCAGCGGATGCTCAGCACCCGTGTCCTGCCTAACACCAAGCTTGATCAGGGATTGCAGCATTCTGTTTCGGCGATCTTTGGCTATGCAGGGATCTGTCTTGCCGTGCTTCTGGCCATTTCGGCGGCCGGGATGGACTTGTCCAACCTTGCGATCATCGCCGGTGCGATTTCGGTTGGTATCGGTTTTGGCATGCAAAGTATCGTCAACAACTTCGTATCGGGTCTGATCCTTTTGGTGGAACGTCCGATCAAGGTTGGTGACTGGATTGTGGTCGGCGCCGATCAGGGTTTGGTCAAGGACATCCGCGTGCGCGCAACCGAAATCGAAACCTTTGACCGTTCATCCATCGTCATTCCGAACTCGGAGCTGATTTCCAACCGGGTGCTGAACTGGACGCTCAAGGAACGGTCGGGCCGCGGCATCATCCGGATCGGGGTATCTTATGGGGCCGATGTCGACAAGGTTCGCGAAATCCTGCTCGAAATGGCGGACAAGCGTCGCGAAATTCTGAGTTATCCGGCCCCGCAGGTTATCTTTATGGATTTCGGTGCCAGTTCGCTTGATTTCGAACTGCGCTATTTCCTGCGCGATATTGGCGATGTGATTGCAGTGGCAAGCTCGATCCGCTTTGAGCTTGTGCAGCGCTTCCGCGATGAGGGCATCGAAATTCCGTTCCCGCAGCGTGATCTTAATCTGCGCGATATTGACAAGCTGACGGATGCCATTCGCGATGCGGGTAAAGGGGCGGTGCGATCCAAACCGGTGCCAGCGCCCTCGGTCCCTGACGAAACACCGACCTCGGATGACGAGATCGAGCATGGCGCGGACCAAAAGGCGGCACCGCCATCATCGGCCAAGGACATTTCGCGTGATCGCGATGCGTCCGGGCGTGACATTCCTGATGCTGGTGGTGATCCGGACGGGGATGCACCGCGCTAGGCGTGTAATATCTAGATATCAAAAAGTGCAGCTGTGATCTTTTGGCCCATCGGGGCCATCAGATCGCGCTCGCGCTGGGTCAGCCAGCGCAGCTCGGCGATTTCGCGTGCCGGGGCAAGGGTGCCATGATAATCGGCACTAAAACAGGTCATGCGGACAATCGCCCCGTCAGGCTGATTGTGCCCACGTCCGCTAAAGGTACCAATCTCGCGGATGCTGTCGTCAATCAGTGTGACACCAAGTTCCTCGGCAACTTCGCGGATGATGGCATCTCGCGCGGTTTCGCCCGGATCAATCTTGCCACCGGGCAGATAAAACCGGTCACGACCATGACTGCGCACCGACAGGATTTTGTCGCCATCGCGCAAAATCCAGTTGGCGGTTTCAATGACCTTGAGGGTCGGGATGTCTGTATCGCGATCTTCCATTTGGCAATCAGGGGCGATTACAGGATCGCCACATCCAGTCCGATATCGACCGCCGGGGCCGACTGGGTGATGCGCCCGACCGAGACGTAATCAACACCGGTCGCCGCAATTGCACCAATGGTCTGAAGGTTTACACCGCCAGATGCCTCGGTCTTGCAGCGGCCATCAACAATGGCAACGGCTTCGCGCAGCATGTCCGGGCCCATGTTATCCAGCAGGATGATATCAGCACCGGCCATTGCTGCCTCTGCCACCTGATCAAGGGTGTCGCATTCGACTTCGATCTTGGGCAGATTGGCTGCACGGGCGGCCTCGACGCATTTGGTGATCGATCCGACAACACCGATATGGTTGTCCTTGATCATCACCCCGTCATACAGACCCATGCGATGGTTTTGTGCGCCGCCCATACGGGTTGCATATTTTTCCATCTTGCGCCAACCCGGCAATGTCTTGCGGGTATCAAGAAGCTTTGCCGATGTTTCGCCCATGGCCGCTACATAGGTCCGCGTGGTGGTGGCAATGCCCGAAAGATGCTGCAGGGTATTAAGCGCCGTACGCTCGGCGGTCAGGATGCCGCGTGCATTACCCTCGACCACGGCCAGAACGTCCTTGGCCGCAATGGCATCACCATCTTCGCAATGCTTTTCGATTTTGGCATCGGGGACCAGCTTGCGGAAACACTCAAGGGCGATATCAAGCCCGGCCACCACGATATCCTCGCGGGTTTCAAGCGCGACGCGCAGGCGCGCATCGGCGGGCACGACGTTATCAGATGTGATGTCGCCGGTGCCGATATCCTCAGAGAAGGCGCGATCAATGAATTCCGAAATTTCAGCCTGGGTCAGGACGGTCATGGTGGGTGCCGTATTTAATGCGATGGGAATGGCAAGCAGCCCCGCAAATCTTGCGGGGCTGTGAGGTGATTTGGCTTAGGCCGCCGTGTCTTTTTTGACCGGAATGTTCTTTGACATTTCCAGCATGCGTTCAAGCGGCTTGACCGCTGCGACGCGCAGGTCTTCGGGCATGACAATCTGCGGGCCGTTATTGACAAGGCACAGATACAGCTTTTCAAGCGTATTGAGTTCCATGAACGGGCAGTTATTGCACGCACATGACCCGTCCGCACCCGGCACCGGAATGAATTCCTTGTGCGGGGCTGCCTTTTCCATCTGGTGGATGATGTGGGGTTCGGTCGCGATCAGGTATTTCTGATCCGGGCCGTTAATTACATATTCCAGGATCGCACGGGTCGAGCCAATGTGATCGGCATGTTTGAGAATACCCTCATGGCATTCCGGGTGGGCTGCGATCTTGGCATCCGGGTTCTGGGTTTTCAGGCGGATCAGTTCGCGCTCGGAAAACTGTTCATGCACAATGCACGAGCCGTTCCAAAGCGTCATGTCGCGACCGGTCTTCTTGGCAAGATAGGAACCAAGATGGCGGTCAGGCGCCCAAAGGATCGGCTTGTCGAGCGGGATCTGGTCGATGATCTCGGCCGCATTGGACGAGGTCACGATAATATCGGACGCAGCCTTCACCTCTGCCGAGCAGTTGATATAGGTGATGGATACGTGATCAGGATGCTGTTCGCGGAATTTGCGGAACGGTTCTGGCTGGCACGAATCCTCGAGCGAGCAACCCGCTTTCGAGTCCGGCAGCAGAACGGTTTTGTTCGGGCTGAGGATTTTGGCAACCTCGGCCATGAAACGCACGCCGCAGAACACGATAACATCGGCATCGGTTTCGGCAGCCTTGCGCGACAGGTCCAGACTATCGCCAACAAAGTCGGCAAGGTCCTGAATTTCCCCATCCTGATAGTAATGGGCCAGAATGATCGCGTTCTTTTCCTTTTTCAGACGCTGAATCTCAGCTTCCAGATCAAGGGTGGGATCAATCTGCATTTCCGACATTGCGTCAGCAGAAGCCTCGGCAATGGTGATCATTTCATTCATGGCGTCGTCTCATCTCGCCTGTTTGCAAGCCGGAGATAAGTCGCGGGGCCCGGCATTGCAAGTTAATGACAGTTTGAAACCTGAATATCGCCATTAGACCGGGATGGCAAGGAATAGGGCGGCAAGAAAGAGCCGCCATGCATCAGAAATGGTAAGCTGATTGATAAATCTCAGTGAAGGGGGGGGGGGCTGTGCCATTCTATGTCGGAGGGCAGTTTATTAAAATGGGCGGGGCATGACGTCCTTTAAGGGCCAAAATGCTTTGGCGGTATTTTGGTCTGATCGGGTGCTGATGTGCTGGCCCATTCACGGGGTGAAAAACCGCTATCAGCTTTTACATATCAGCGTTGCACAATCAGAAGTGTGCGTCTGTCCAAGATGCGATCATAACACCCGTAACGAATGCACATGAGAGTCTTTAGATATGGAAGATATGGATTGGGTTCCTATAGCCTTTGGTACATTTAAGGTTGTTGCCTTGGTCACGGCCATGTTCTTCGCGATCAAGTGGCATTACGATCAAGGGGAAAAGCTGGGTCGGCAGGCGGTACTGCGTGCCGGAATCAAGATTACAGCAGGCTTCGTTTTCGCGTTAACGGGTGTGGGGCTCCTCGTTCTGGTTCTTAGCAGGATGCTCGGTCTGGACTTGAGCTACTGAAACTGAAACCTGCGTTGAGATTGCCTGTTTGACTGAAATGACGAACCGGAAAGCTTCGCAGGGGCAGACCGTAAAACTTTAGATCGTCTCACGGCCGTTGAAGCATTCAGCGGCCGTCGTTCGTATTCGGATAGTTGAACTCTGGCAAATATGGCGCCGAAATGCGGATCTATACTGATTTTTAGGCAGTAAAGTGGGATTGGAATGTAACTTTACCTTTCCTTTCATGTGTTAAAATCAAGAAATATCCGAATAATTATTTTTTAATATTGGTAACTACTCGATATTTATTTTCCGGAAATAAATAAAAAATAACGAACTTGTAAATTTATGAAAAATATTCATACAGTGAAAACTGGATGTGTTTTTTGATTTTTCAAAAATATCCGGAATTATTCTAAAAATTTATTCGATAATTCGAGGTTTCGACGGCCTGAATTCATGTGGCCGTTGTTAATTCGAGACCTCTGACGTGTCTGTAATCCAAGCCAAGTGTTTGACAGCGGGAATGTTCCTGCTCGTTTGGCCTGCCCAACGTGCGTTTCCGCGCAAGGAGCCTTTTTTGACAAATCGTACCACTTCGAAAGTTCTGAATTTTGCACGCCCGTTCAGTATGCGCGGCCTTGCAGAAGTTCTTCCTGCTGGCTCTTACAAGGTCATTACCGAGGAAACGCAGGATGAAAAACTGACCTATCCCACCTGGCAATGGGTGTCGACGCAGATTCACCTTTATACGAATTCGGACCGCCCGGAATCCTCACGCGTGCTGAGCGTCGATCCGCGCGATCTTGAAGTCGCATATCTGCGCGATCAGAAAACAATGGATGCGCGCCCGCAAGTCGCGTTTTCGGCGCGCAAATCGAACAATCGTGCCAAGCGGGTTTTCTAGATTCCCGCTCTTGAAGTGACTCCGGTCAGTGCGATCTGACCGGACGGCACCTTAAACCGAAAACCCGTAATATTCCCACTCGGCGGCGCTGACCTTAAGTGCCATATGCTCGTATTCGGCCTGCTTGATTTTGGTGAATGCAGTGTGGAACCGGGCACCTAGGGTACGTTTGTTGAAATCCGATGCGCCAAACCGGTCGATGGCTTCAAGCCAGTGACGCGGAAGATCATTCGGGGCCTTGGCGTGGCCGATTTCATCTTCGCTGGGCTTGCCCGGATCAATCTTGCCCTCGATCCCGTCAAGGGCTGCACCCAGGGTGACGGCTGCGACCAGATACGGGTTGGCATCAACACCAGCGATGCGATGTTCGAAATGCCGGGTTTTGCCCGGTGTGCCCGGTACGCGCAGCGCCACAGTGCGGTTTTCAACACCCCAGTCATCCGATGCCGGTGAATACATGGCGGATGCAAAGCGACGCCATGAATTCATGAACGGGGCCAGCAACAACATGGTTTCGCCAATCGTGCCACGAATGCCGCCAATGGCATGAAGCATCAGCGGGCTGAGCGATCCGTCCGCCTGATCGGCAAACAGGTTATTGCCATTCGGGTCGGCAAGCGACAGGTGCAAATGCATCCCTGATCCGGCTTCGTTGCCGAATGGTTTTGGCATAAACACGGCCTCCATCCCGAAGCGCCGGGCGCAGGTGCGGATCAGGCGTTTGGCAATAATCACATCGTCGGCAGCACGCATCAGATCGCGATACCGGATGGTCATTTCATATTGGCCCGGACCATATTCCGAAATCAGGGTTTCAAGCGTCAGATCAAGATGCTTGGCCCCTTCATAAACCGCATCAAACAGCGGCGACATTTCGTCAATCTCGTCAACCGACATGGTATTGCGAAGCGCACTACGACGCTTGGTCATCGCATAGGATGCAGGCTGATAAAGCCCCGATGCGTCCGGTGTGCGATCCACCAGATAAAATTCCAGCTCGAACGCGCCCATGGGATGGTAGCCAAGCTTTTCGGCGCGCTTGACCTGTGCGCCAAAGACATTGCGCGGGTCGACGTCATGGGGCGTGCCGTCTTCTTCATACATGCTGATCAGAAGCTGCCCGCGTCCGGTATGGGGCAGATAGCCCAGCGTGCCGGGAACCGGCCAACACCGGCAATCGCCGCCGCCGCCGGTCTGGACCAGACCGCAATCATCGACATCCTCGCCTGTCACATCCTGTCCGAACAGGGAACTTGGCAAGCCACGCCCGGATTTATAAACGCCTTCGAGTTCGTGACGGCGGATCATCTTGCCGCGACCAATGCCGTGGAAATCGGTCAGGATAATGTCGATGGCCTCGACATCCGGATATTTGGCCAAGAATTCCTGTGCTTCGGAAAGCTGCGATCCGCTGGGCGAGGTGGCGTTATGGGTGGTCACGACTTGGCATCCTGATGGTGGTGTGGCGTTGGTCAATTACGGGGGGATTATTACCCCTGATAGCGCCGGAAGAAATAGCGATCTTGCGGAACGCCTTCGGGCAGCGGTTCGGCAATGGTGCCGGGCACGTCGATTTTCTGATCCGATGCGACGATTGCGCCCTTCATCAGGGCCGGTGGCAGGGTTTGACCGATGAAGGTTGCGATCCTGGCATTCAGGGCTTCATCCCCGGTGCCGACATCGGAATGCACAAGGGCAACCTTGCCCTTGAACCGTTCAACCGCCATGGGCAGGGTTTCAAAGATATCACCAAGGAAAAGGTGATCGTCATCCGGAATGCATTTCGGGTGGGCGGCGATCTGACGATCAAACACATAGATTTCCCGATCCGGCATGATTTCGCGGAGATGGTCGAACGTCCGGCCATTGCCAAGCCCGACTTCAAGTACGATACCGTCGTAATCCTTGATCATGTCGGCGGCGGCATTCAGGCAGTCGCGTTGGGCTTGCAGGCGGCGGATAACGCTGTTCAGACGTGACATAACGGGTGAAGCTCCGGGTTTTGAAAATCTGGAATGCTATTTGGATCGGATTGACGTCTTGCACACGTCATCATGCGCAAGGCGCTGAAAATCAGCCTTCAAACTTGGTTTCATCAAAGGCCGGAACACGCGCACGGAACGCATCCAGCCAGCTGATCAGCGTCGGATATGTTTCGCGCCATTTACCGTCAAAGCGCAGATCAAGATAACCAAGCGCACAGGCAATCGCGACGTGACCGATGGTAAGGTCACCCTCAAGCGACGGTGCGTTTGCACTCAGATGATCAAGGGATCGTTTGACCTTGTCGGACTGGTAGGACAGCCAGTCATCGTGGCGTTTGTCTTCCGGGCGCATCCGGGCTTCATATACCTGAAGGATCGAAGCATCGACGATGCCATCGCCCAGTGCCTGAAGGGTCAGGGCTTCCCAGCGGGCATCGCTTTCGGTCGGATGCAGGGATACGCCATCAGCCTGTGCATCAAGATATTCACAGATCACGCGCGAATCAAAAATCTTGCGACCATCATCAAGGATCAGGATCGGGATTTTGCCCAGAGGATTTTGCTGACGCAGGGTATCAGCCGGATCATTGGTGTTGGACATCTCGACGGTCAGCAGATCATAGACACCGAGAATCTTGGCAGCGATTTTGACTTTCCGGCCAAACGGTGATGGGGCACTGGAACGCAGAATCATGATTTTCCTCCATGGGGGCAACTGGTTGCGCGCAGTGTAAGGGGGAACTGCAAGCCGGAGGAACTGAAATTTTCTCAAATGACCGATCCGGGAGCAAAACCACCCGGCGCAACAGGGCCCTAGCGTCGGGCCCGCGGGTGGGTGCCATTATAAACCGCCATCAATTGTTCCGTATCGACGGCGGTATAGCGCTGGGTGGTCGAAAGAGACGCGTGCCCCAGTAAGTCCTGAATGGTGCGCAAATCCCCGCCACCTGCCAGAAGATGGGTCGCAAAGGAATGGCGCAGCGCATGCGGGGTGGCGGTATCGGGAAGGTTCAGCAGTTCACGTACCTTGCGCATTTCGCGTTGTGCAACCTGGGCAACCAGCCGCTTGCCGCGTGCGCCGACAAAAAGCGGTTCCTTGCCATCCGGGGCAAAGGGGCAGGCGCGCACATAGTCCTCGATCGCGTCACGCACGATGGGGAGAACAGGCACAAGTCGTTGCTTGTTGCCTTTGCCCGTTATTACCATTGAATCGCCGCTTGGGCGCTGATTGGCGTTAAGGTCGAGTGCCTCGGAAATACGAAGTCCACAACCATAAAGCAGGGTGAAAAGGGCCAGATTGCGCTTGGCGAGCCACGGTTCATCTTGCCAGACACCGGCATTATCAAGCACCGCCATCGCATCATCGGGTGCCAGTGGTTTTGGCGTTGATTGTGGCAGACGCGGGTTGCGGATCGACTGCACAGCGGCATTTTGCCCGCGCCCGGATCGTTCGAGAAAACGGTAAAAATTGCGTAGCGATGACAAGGCGCGCGCCGTCGACGTTTTGGCCATGCCATCCATGCTGCGCCGGGCCAGCCAGCTTCGAAAATCGCGCGGGTTCAGGCGCAGCAAATCTTTCAGATCGGGAACCGCGCCAAGGTGGCCGGCGACAAAACCCAGAAAGGCATAAAGGTCGGCCTGATAGTTTTCCGTGGTGTGATCCGATGCCCGTCGTTCGTTGCAAAGCCATCCCCGCCAGTCGGCAATGGCTTCGCGCAGGTCATTGGGCAATGTAAGGGCGGTCAGACCGTTTGGGTCAGCCATCTGCGCACACCAAATTCGATCACTGATGCCAGGAACATGATCAGGTCATTGGCCTGTGCCGGGCTGAAATAACCCGGTTCCTTGACGCCAAAGGCCACAAGTCCGACCGGATCGCCATAAAATGGTGCAAGCCGGACGATGGCGGCTGAGCGGATATCTTCGGCGCGCGGGCCAAAAATGGCCTCGTCACCGGCATCATCGGGCAACAGCCAGACATCCTGTTCTTCACCCAGAACCTGATCAACCGCACCAACGACCAGACGGCGCACACGCCCGTCACAGCTTGGCACCGGGGCCTCGTCACATTCTTCAAAGCACAGTGCAATCGCATCAAGATCAAGCAATTCCGGAACCAGGTCCTGCAATGCCTCGACAAAGGTTTCAAATCCGCGCGCATTGAGCAAGGCCAGCACCGCACGGTGAATACGGCTTTGGGTTTCGAGGTTGGATTTCGAAATATTGATCAGCTCGCTGGTCGCCCCGCGCAGCTTTTCGCGTTCGTCACGCAGGCGGGCAACGACATATTGCTGCATGTCGGCAACACCATTGCCCAGTTCACGAACCGGCAATTCAAGACTTTCAAGCAAGTCGGGGCGCGTTGTGAAGAAATCAGGATGTTCGGTAAGGTAGGCCATCACATCGTCGGCGCGCAAAGCTGTCTTTTCCATCGGTTCCGGCTTGAAAAATGAGAAACAAAAAACCCGGCTGCCACAATGCGGGCAGCCGGGTTAAATGCATGTTAAAAACCGGCGCTGTGTCCGGTTTTTATCTGTTTCTCGGGCTTTGGGCCTGATTACAGAATGGACTGGCCGGTTTTTTCCCAGTCAGCAAGGAAGGTCTCAAGACCCTTGTCGGTCAGCGGATGTTTGGTCAGCTGGCCAAGAACCTGCGGCGGGATGGTGACAACATCTGCACCAAGGCGTGCCGAATCGACAACGTGCTGCGGACCACGTGCCGAAGCAACGAGGATCTCGGTCGTCCAGTTCGGATAGTTGTTGTAAACCTCGACGATGTCGGCAATCAGCTGCATGCCATCAGACGAAATGTCATCAAGACGGCCAACGAACGGCGAAACATAAGTCGCACCGGCCTTGGCAGCCAGGATCGCCTGACCAACCGAGAAGCAAAGGGTGACGTTGGTCTGGATGCCTTCGTCGGTGAAGGTGCGGCAAGCCTTGAGGCCATCGGCGGTCAGCGGCAGCTTGACGACGACATTGTCAGCAATCTTTGCCAGCTTGCGGCCTTCTGCGACCATGGTCTCGTAGTCGGTCGCTGCAACTTCTGCGCTGACCGGGCCGTCGACGACGTCACAAATTTCCTTGATCAGTTCGAGAAACGGTCGGCCAGACTTTGCTACCAGCGACGGGTTGGTGGTGACACCGTCCACGAGGCCGGACATGGCGAGTTCGCGGATTGCGTCGATGTCAGCGGTATCGATGAAAAACTTCATTGGATTTCCTGTTTAGGACCTGTTGTTCAATGATGCGGTTAGCTGCTAGGGTCAGAGCCATCTGATGACGGGACCAGACCCTTTGCTGTGGGACCGTTTTGTCTTTGCCTGACGGCTCGAAACTGGCAATTCCGGTTCGGCGCAACAGGCAATCTCACGGGGTTTATAATATATGAGTGCCGCAAAGGCCACATCTGGAAATCTGTTTGCTGATGATCCGGCCTTTCAGGTAACTGCACAGACCATTTCCGTGCTGCCGCCTCTGCCTTTGGCGGGGCCATATGATTATCTGGTGCCCGAAGGTCTGTCTGTTGCCCCCGGAGATTTCGTTGAAATCCCGTTGGGGCGTCAAACACAGCGCGGTGTGGTCTGGGGACAGGCAAAGGGCGATGTCGAGTCGTCGAAGCTGCGCGAGATTTATGGTGTCCTGCCGACCGAACCGATGGCCGATGTCACGCGCCGGTTCGTAGACTGGGTGTCGGCCTATACCATGGCCCCGCAAGGTGCGGTGTTACGCATGGCGATGAGCGTCCCCGACGCACTCGAAGCCCCAAAACCGATTTTCAGATTCACCCTGAACCGTGATTTTGACGTAGCGTCGCTGCGCATGACGCCGCCGCGCAAACGCGTTCTGGAGTTCTTGGGTACCCATCCCCCGATGGAACAGGGCGATATCTTGCGTGAAACCGGGGCCGGGGCCAGCGTGGTCAAGGGACTGGTCGAAGCCGGTGCGGTGCAGCGCCTGATGGTGACGCCGCCATCCCCGTTTGACTTGCCCGATCTTTCTATCCCGCGTCCGGATCTTTCCGATGAACAGACCGAAGCCGCCGATGCGCTGTGCGCGCGGGTCGAGGAGGGCGGTTTTTCCTGCACGCTTCTTGATGGTATTACCGGATCGGGCAAGACCGAGGTTTACTTTGAACCGATCCGTGCCGCACTTGCGCAAGGCAAACAGGTGGTGGTTCTGTTGCCCGAGATTGCCCTTTCCGCGCAATGGCTGCAGCGTTTCCGTGACCGGTTCGGTGTGGAGCCCGCCTTGTGGCATTCCGAAGTCGGACAGGCGCGCCGTCGTGATACCTGGCGTGCGGTGGCTGATGGTTCGGCACGCCTTGTGGTCGGGGCGCGATCTGCCTTGTTCCTGCCCTATCATGATCTTGGTCTGATCGTGGTTGATGAGGAACATGAACATGCTTTCAAACAGGAAGATGGCGTGATTTATCATGCGCGTGACATGGCAGTGACGCGGGCCCATCTTGGCGGCATTCCGGTGGTGCTGGCATCGGCGACCCCGTCTCTTGAAACACTGGCCAATGTCGAGGCAGGCCGCTATCAGCGCGTGGAACTTGGCAATCGTCATGGCGTGGCTGTTTTGCCCAGTGTCGAGATCATCGACATCCGTTCGGACAAACCCGAACGCAATCGCTGGATCACACCGACCCTGAAAAAGCGGCTGGTGGAAACCTTTGCCAATGGCGAACAGGCGATGCTGTTCCTGAACCGGCGCGGTTATGCGCCGCTAACGCTGTGTCGGGCCTGCGGGCACCGGTTCCAGTGCCCGAACTGCACGGCCTGGCTGGTGGAACATCGCGCTTGGGGCAAGCTTCAATGTCACCATTGCGGATATCAGGCCAAGGCACCAGATACCTGCCCGGAATGCGGGGCAGAGGGCAAGCTTGCCCCGTGCGGGCCGGGAGTCGAGCGGCTGTTTGAAGAGGCGGTGGAAACTTTTCCCGATATCCGGATCGAGGTGGCGACATCTGACAACATCATGGGACCCAAGGCCGCAGCCGAATTGGTCCGGCGCGTTCATAATCATGAAGTCGACCTTCTGATCGGTACCCAGATTCTCGCCAAGGGGTATCACTTTCCCATGCTGACCCTTGTCGGGGTGGTTGATGCCGATCTTGGTCTGGCAGGTGGTGATTTGCGGGCAGCAGAGCGCAGCTATCAGTTGCTGACCCAGGTTGCCGGGCGTGCCGGGCGTGGAGATCGACCGGGCACGGTGATCCTGCAAACGGCGGATCCGGCAAACCGGGTTATCAAGGCAATTGCGGCGGGGGATCGGGATGCCTTTAACGAGGTGGAACTGTCCCAGCGTATGACGCACGGGATGCCGCCGCATGGTCGACTTGCCGCACTTATAATAAGTGGCAAAAAGGAAAACGAAGTCGATGAAGCCGCATGGCGGATCGGTCGCGTGGCCCCACGGGGTGACGGATTGATGGTTTTGGGACCGGCCCCGGCCCCGCTTTCATTGCTGCGCGGGCGCTATCGCCGTCGTTTTCTGATCCGTGCGGACAAGGGGGTAAAGATGCAGGCCCTGATCCATGACTGGCTGTCCAAGGTCAAGACACCGGGCAGTGTCCGGATTCAGGTTGATATTGATCCCTACAGCTTTATGTAGGCCTGTTACCGAATGCCTATTGGGAGTATTGGGATTGCCACCAGTCCAGACCATCCGGACCAAGGTAGCGTTCAAAAATCGCAAGTAACCGACCATCAGAACGCATTTCGCGAATGACCCTGTTATATTCGTTCAGGAACTGCTTTTTGTCCGGGTAGTCGGATGCTTTTGAAAACGGGTTGTAATAGGCAGCCCGGCGCAGGGGTGGATACAGAAACGCTATTCTGGAACGCTCGCCGGACTGGATGGTTTCAAAGACGGTGCTGAGATAATTGACCGGAACGGCATCAAAGCGTTGTTGCAACAGCATCGGGATCAAAAGGTCGTTCCGCGCAACGGTTTCAATATCAAGTCCGGAATTCCAGAAGGCCTGCGTGTAGGAATAACCGGCAGCTGCCCCGATTCTGAGATTGGCAAGGTCGGAAAAATCGGAAAAACGGATGTGGTTCTTGTCTTCCTTGCGAATGGCAAAACGCCAGTCGAGCAACAAATGCGCTTCGTCGGGATAAAGAAGGTAGCGCGCCCGTTCGTCATTCAGTGACAGGGTAAGGACAATATCGGAATCGCCCTGTTTGGCGTTGTGCAGCAACCGGCGGCCCGTATCGACGAAGCGGAATGTGAAGTCCGTGATACCCATCTCGCGAAGGACTTCGGTCATGATGTCGACATCAATGCCAAGCGGCTTGTTGTTCGAGGACCATTTCAGGGGCGGTTCGTTCAGGCATTCTATGATGAGTGTCCTTGCCGCAGCCGTGTGATAGGAAAATAGCAGGACACAAAGCGCAAAAAAGACGCAGCCCATTTGATAAATGGCATGTCTTTGCAGGCTTGTGTCGTTCGGCTTAATCATTTCTGCCGTCCGGTTGTGGGGCGTCAGTCTCGGCAATCAACTCGATGTCATCAGGGATTTAAAGTGAAAAACCGTTGCGAAAACAATAACGTCAGAGTGGAAACCCAGCAAACAATGTCTGACTGGGCAGAGGCAACTTTTGGTCCGGTGCAAGATCCAAAGGCGCTTTGGAACCGGGCCTTGCTCGAAATGCAGGAGCTTGGCGAAGCTGTAGATCACCAAGATCTTTCAGAAATCGGCAAGGAAGCCGCCGACGTCATGATCCTGCTGTATCGTCTGGCCAGTCAGTTTGATCTCGATCTTGATGCCGAGCTTGATGCGAAAATGGCGATCAACCGGTCCAGGACTTGGTCTTCAAAAGGGGACGGAACGGGATCACACATTTGACATATATATAGGGTGTCACAAACACCCGGGGGCGAATTGCCACTGAAAAAAAGATGTGTTGAATGGGGGGGCGTCTGTCGCAGAGGCGTTCGGAAAAAAAACAATCTGGTGTGAACTTGATTACATTTTTGCGGGTTTTTGTCTGATTTCGGTTGGAAGGGTGAAAAGAATGTCTGCCGAAATCGGGGGATTCGTCGCAAAAATACCGTGACCGGGCAGATCTGAACCCGGCTGCTGATAAAGGGCGACTTATAAAATAGTCGTACGACCTCCTGAAAACAGGGTGTTTTTGCGGTGTTTTGGCCCTTCTTTGCCAAAGAATGAAAAAGAGCACCCAAATGCGCTTGCGCGGGGGTTGCCCATGCCATGGACATGTGATACCAAACGCTCGCTTCCCGGAAGGAGACCCTTTCGGGAGACCATTTTTTTATACGTATCCGAGTCGTTCTCATAACCAGAATTGAGGGCTTTCACCGGTGTCCCAAAATACTGCCGCGACCGGGCTCCAAGGGCGCTACGCCACAGCACTGTTTGACTTGGCCAAATCGGCCAAGCAGCTTGATGTTGTCAAAAGCGATCTTGAATTGCTCGACCAGGCCATCGCAACCAGCGATGACCTCCGGAATGTACTCCGCAGTCCCGTGATTTCCCGGGACGTGCAGGCCAAGGCGATGGCGGCTCTTCTGGACAAGCTTGGCGTTTCCGAGTTGACCAAGAAGACCGTTGGACTTCTGTCTCAGAAGCGTCGTCTGTTTGCCCTGCCGGGTGTTATCGATTCCTACCTTTCCATGCTCTCGGCTCACAATGGCGAAGTAACCGCACAGGTCACCTCGGCATCCGAGCTGAAACAAGAGCAAATCGAAGCCGTTACCGGCGCTCTCAAAGAAGTTGTTGGCGCCACTGTCAAAGTGGACCTTAAAGTTGATCCGGCGGTTCTTGGCGGTCTTGTCGTCAAGGTCGGTTCCCGGGTTTTTGATGCCTCGCTTCGTACCAAACTTCAGAAGCTCGAGCTCGCTATGAAAGGGGTTGCGTGATGGAAATCCGCGCCGCGGAAATCTCCGCTATTCTTAAGGATCAGATTGCCAATTTTGGCGCTGAAGCCGAAGTTGCCGAAGTCGGTCAGGTTCTGTCCGTCGGTGATGGTATTGCCCGTGTTTACGGTCTGGACAATGTTCAGGCTGGTGAACTCGTTGACTTCCCGGGTGGTATTAAGGGCATGGCCCTTAACCTCGAAGAAGACAACGTTGGTGTCGTGATCTTCGGTTCTGACCGTTCGATCAAGGAAGGTGACCAGGTTAAACGTACTGGCTCCATCGTTGACGTTCCGGTTGGTAAAGAACTTCTCGGTCGCGTTGTCGACGCGCTGGGTAACCCGATCGATGGCAAAGGCGACCTTGGTGCCAAAGAACGTCGCCTTGCTGACGTCAAGGCTCCGGGCATCATCCCGCGTAAATCGGTTCATGAGCCGGTACAGACCGGTATCAAGTCGATCGACTCCCTGATCCCGATTGGCCGTGGCCAGCGCGAGCTGATCATTGGTGACCGTCAGACCGGTAAAACCGCTATCATCGTTGACACCATTCTGAACCAGAAGCCGGTGAACGATGCAGCGAAAACCGACAGCGACAAGATGTTCTCCATCTATGTTGCAGTTGGTCAGAAACGTTCGACCGTTGCTCAGGTTGTTAAGGTTCTCGAAGAGCGCGGCGCGATGGAAAATACCATCGTCGTTGCAGCTACCGCGTCCGACCCGGCGCCGATGCAGTTCCTGGCTCCGTTCGTTGCTTGCGCAATGGGCGAGTACTTCCGTGACAACGGCATGCACGCAACCATCTTCTATGATGATCTGTCCAAGCAGGCAGTTGCATATCGTCAGATGTCCCTTCTGCTTCGCCGCCCGCCGGGACGTGAAGCATTCCCGGGTGACGTCTTCTATCTGCACTCCCGTCTGCTGGAACGCGCTGCGAAGATGAATGACGAAAACGGCGCTGGCTCGCTGACCGCTCTGCCGGTTATCGAAACCCAGGGTAACGACGTTTCCGCGTTTATTCCGACCAACGTGATCTCGATCACCGACGGCCAGATCTTCCTTGAAACCGACCTGTTCTACAAAGGCGTACGCCCGGCTGTGAACGTTGGTCTGTCGGTTTCGCGTGTTGGTTCTGCCGCACAGATCAAAGCGATGAAGCAGGTTGCCGGCTCGATCAAGCTGGAACTCGCTCAGTATCGTGAGATGGAAGCATTCGCACAGTTCGCATCGGATCTTGATCCGGCGACCCAGAAACTTCTGGCACGTGGCGCACGTCTGACCGAGCTGCTCAAGCAGCCGCAGTACTCGCCGCTCAAAGTCGAAGAGCAGGTCGTTGTGATTTATGCTGGTGTTAAAGGTTATCTCGACGCTATCGCAGTGAACAAAGTTCGCGCCTTCGAAGATCAGTTCCTGTCGGAAATTCGTTCCGCTGGTGCTGACATCCTCGATGCGATCCGCACCGAGAAGGTTCTGTCGGATGACAGCGAAACCAAGCTTAAAGCGTTCCTCGACAAGTTCGCGAAAACCTTCGCGTAAGACTGAAACTTAGGCGAAGGAGGAAACGCAATGGCTAGTTTGAAGGATCTGCGCTCGCGCATTGCCAGCGTCAAATCGACGAGGAAGATTACCTCGGCGATGAAGATGGTGGCAGCCTCCAAGCTCCGTCGTGCACAGGATGCAGCCGAAGCAGCCCGTCCCTATGCTGAACGCATGGGGACGATGCTCGGTCGTCTTGCAACTGCCGTCGGTAGCAATGAAGGCGCTCCAAAGCTTCTGGCCGGTACCGGTAAGGACAACGTGCATCTGCTCGTCGTCTTCACCGCAGACCGTGGCCTTTGCGGTGGTTTCAACGCGTCGATCGTTAAAGCAACCCGTCTGAAAGCCAAGGCACTTGTTGCCGAAGGTAAGACGGTGAAGCTGATCTGTGTTGGCCGCAAAGGCGCAGATGCGCTCAAGCGTGAATTTGGTGACAATATTGTCGCCCGGTATACCGGCATCGAAGGCAAGAAGGGCATTGATTTCTCTTCTGCTTCCGACGTTGGCGATAAAGTTCTGGCACTGTATGAAGAAGGCGAATTCGACGTCTGCACGATCTTCTATAACAAGTTCGTGTCCGCGATTTCGCAGGTTGCAACGGCACAGCAGCTGATCCCGTTTGTCGGTGAAGAAGCTGCTGAACAGGAAGAAGCTGCTGCTACTTCTGCGGTTTATGATTACGAACCGTCCGAAGAAGCCATTCTGGCTGATTTGCTGCCGCGTAACGTTGGTGTCCAGATTTTCGGTGCGATGCTTGAAAGCAGCGCATCCGAGCACGGTGCGCGTATGTCCGCAATGGATAACGCAACCCGCAATGCCGGCGACATGATCGACCGACTGAGCATCCAGTACAACCGCTCACGTCAGGCTCAGATCACCAATGAACTGATTGAAATCATTTCCGGCGCCGAGGCTTTGTAAGCGGGTCGCAGGAAGTTAACGGATAGCTTTGTCCGAGCAGGAGACAATACCTATGGCGAACAAGAAGGCGGGGAAAATTTCCCAGGTAATGGGCGCCGTCGTCGACGTTAAATTCGACGGCGAACTGCCTCCCATTCTGAACGCGCTGCATGTTGACAACAACGGTCAGCGTCTGGTTCTCGAAGTTGCACAGCACCTTGGTGAAAATGCGGTCCGTACGATCGCAATGGACACCACCGAAGGTCTGCAGCGTGGTCAGGAAGTTCTCGATACCGGTGATGCGATCTCGGTTCCGGTTGGTCCGGAAACCCTTGGTCGTATTCTGAACGTTATCGGTGAGCCGGTTGACGAACGTGGTCCGGTTAACGCAACCAGAACCGCTCCGATCCACCGTGAAGCACCTGACTTCATCGATCAGGCAACCGACACCGAAATTCTGGTTACCGGCATTAAGGTTATCGACCTTATCGCTCCGTACACCAAAGGTGGTAAAATTGGTCTGTTCGGTGGTGCCGGCGTTGGTAAAACCGTTCTGATCATGGAACTGATCAACAACGTTGCCAAAGGCCACGGCGGTTACTCTGTTTTCGCTGGTGTTGGTGAACGTACCCGTGAAGGTAACGACCTCTATCACGAGATGATGGAATCGGGCGTTATCAATCCGGAAGGCGAATCCAAAGCCGCACTGGTCTATGGCCAGATGAACGAACCCCCGGGAGCACGTGCACGTGTTGCTCTGACCGGTCTGACCCTTGCGGAATACTTCCGTGATGAAGAAGGCCAGGACGTTCTGTTCTTCGTCGATAACATCTTCCGCTTCACCCAGGCTGGTTCGGAAGTGTCCGCACTTCTCGGTCGTATCCCGTCTGCTGTGGGTTATCAGCCGACGCTGGCAACCGACATGGGTGCGCTGCAGGAACGTATTACCTCGACCAAAAAAGGTTCCATTACCTCGGTTCAGGCAATTTACGTCCCGGCCGATGACTTGACTGACCCGGCACCGGCAACCTCGTTTGCTCACCTTGATGCAACCACCACGCTGAACCGTCAGATCGCCGAGCTCGGCATCTATCCGGCAGTTGACCCGCTCGATTCCACCTCGCGTGCTCTCGATCCGGGCGTGATTGGCAAGGAACACTACGAGACCGCTCGTGAAGTTCAGCGTATCCTTCAGACCTACAAAGGTCTTCAGGACATCATCGCCATCCTCGGCATGGACGAGCTTTCGGAAGACGACAAACTGGTTGTGGCACGTGCCCGTAAGATCCAGCGTTTCCTTTCGCAGCCGTTCCACGTTGCAGAAGTCTTCACCGGTACTCCGGGCGTGTTCGTTCAGCTCGAAGACACCATCAAGGCTTTCAAAGCGATCTGCGCTGGTGAATATGACCATATGCCGGAACAGGCATTCTACATGGTCGGCACCATCGAAGAAGCCATCGAAAAAGCCAAGAAGATGGCCGAAGCTGCCTAAGGCAGTTTCGGTCCCCCTCCGGCTAAGGAGCGAGGATTGTCATGACTGATACGACTGTACTGGAACTTGTTTCGCCGTCTGCCCTGCTCAAATCCGAGCCGGTCGAGATGGTCGTTGTTCCGGGCACGGACGGGAATTTTGGTGTGCTGCCCAAGCATTCGCCGATGATCTCGACCATTCGTCCGGGTGTCATCGACATCTATGCAGGTGGTAAGGTTTCCGAACGTATCTTCGTTGCTGGCGGTGTTGCAGAGGTTAATCCCGAACGTTGCACCATTCTGGCAGAAGAAGCGGTACCGGTTGCCGATCTGAAAGCTGACGAAGCACAGGCACGTCTTGAGAAGGCAACTGCCGATCTCAAGGAAGCCAGCACTGCCCACGACAAGGAAAATGCCGAGCGCGCGCTTGACATTGCCCGTGCACAGATTGCTGCCCTGACCAACTAATCGTCAGTTGGAAATTTTAAAAAGGCCGTCCTTCGGGGCGGCCTTTTTCGTTGTCTGCTCACGCGGCGGACAGATTGGGGTGTAACCGGATTCTGCCGCCATTGTGCCGGGGCCTTCCTGTTTGATCTGGAGATTATCCGCGCCAGCCGGGTTGGGACCGCAAGGATGCCATTTGCAAGATCCAGCCGCCGCCAAAGCCAAGCAGCGCAATCACGCCAAGTGCAACCAGTCCCGTTGACGTAAAAAGCGGCGCAACCTGACTGATATTGATAGAGCCAATCGCAAAGCTTGCGGCAAGTGCAATGCCGGTTCCCATGACGATGCCAAGCATCCCGCTGACCGTTACCAAGATGCCGGTTTCAAGTGCGCCGGTCTGGATGATCTGTCGGGGCTGGATGCCAAGGGCGCGCAACATCGCAAGTTCCCCCGCCGCGTGCTGGCGCAAGGCGATCAGGCCGGTCACAATCACCAGCACCGCACCAACCGTGGCAAGCACGGTCTGGGCAATCAGGATGGCGCGCACCTGATCAAACATTCCGGATAATCGTTCAAGGACCCCTGCCACCCGGATCATCGGAACATGGGGGAACTGACCCTGCAAACGGTCTGCGACCTTTGTGACCGTTTGGTGGGCCATAAGGTCGGGTTCATGCAGGCTCAGGGCCGCGATCACACCATGCGGGGGTGGCGGGTCCATGGGGGACAGGACAATCGGAAAATCAAGCGCAAGCCGGGTCCAGTCAATCTTGCGCAGATTGGCGATTTTGACTGTGATCGGTTCGCCCAGGATATTTACCGTAATCTGATCGCCGATAGTAATGCCAAGGGCAGCGGCGATGTCGGCATCAAGCGATGCCAGTCTTTCATTCACACTATCGCGCGTCCACCAGTCCCCGGCGATTAGCCGGCTTTGCGCCATCGATGATGTTGGCGCATTGGTCCAGGACAATCCGCGATCACCGCGTATGAACCAGTGATAGCGTCTGGGTATCTCGGACAGACTGACCGGACGTCCGTTAATACGGGTAACCCGACCGTGCAGGAATGGCATCCGGGCAAGGGATGAAATCGCCGGATCACCGGATGCGACGGCGCGGAAAGCATCGCTTTGCTCTGGTGGCAGATCAAAGAAGACCAGATCGGGTGTTTGACCTGGCAAAACGGATTTAAGGTGATGACCGGCAATGGTTCCAAACAGGACCACCGCAAGCAGGCATGTGACAGCCAGTCCGAAAGATGCGGCAATGGTGATGGTCGGCGCCGACGGGCGGGCAATATTGCGCAAGGCAAGTCGCCATGCCGCTGAACCATTGGTTCCACGGGCCAATATGGAGGACCCTTTGCGCACCAGCCAGCCCAATCCAACAAAACATGCCAGACACAAACCAAGTACTGCGATCAAAAGAACGGAAAACCATCCAAGATCAATCAGCCGAACCGCAAAGCCGGTTGTCGCAAGTATCAGCAGTGCCGGCAAAAGGAAGTGCGGCGAACGAAGTGGACCCGATATCGCAAAGGAAGGCGCAGATTGTGAGGACTGGTCGCGAAACAGCGATGCGGCATTGACCTGACATGCCTTGCGGATCGGCCCAAGTGCGATCAGGGTGACAAAACAGACCACAAAACCAAAGATCAGCAGTGCATTTCCGGGGCCCGGTGCAATGACAATCCCGAACCGGGTTGCGACCATCGGGGCAAGGGCGATGGTGACGACATGGCTAAGGGCAAATGCCGTGATCACGGCGGCAACGGTGACAAGGCCCACCATGCAGCCGATGGCAAAAATCAGCTGAGAGGGCCTGACACCAACGGCGCGCATCAGGGCAAATTCACTGCTGCGCGCGCTCAGGTCCGCGCGAAGGGCATTGCCGATTGCCGTCATTGTGATGGCAAAAATCGCAATTCCGATCAGGCTGGCAAAGGCAGAGGCAAAATCGCCAATACGCTCAATGCCGGGAATACCGTCATCAGCATTCACAATACGCCAGCCGCTGTCGGGAAACTGCTCTTCGATTTCGGTAATGATCCGGGCATTAGACATGCTGCTGTCGGGCGCCCGTTTCAGGCGGCTATACCAGTAAATCTGTTTATCTGATGACAGAAGTTCGTTTAACCCATAGGCATCAAGAGACACCAGAACACGCGGCCCCAGCGAAAAAAGACGAAACTTGCGTTCGGGTTCTGCCAGCAAGGTCGCGCGGATCTGATAGGTCTGATCACCGATAGTGATTTCATCATTCAATGCCAGGCCGGATTGTTCCAGAAAGCCCGGATCAACAATCGCGCCGCTGACTCCGTCGCGGATTTCCAGCGCGTTCTGTGCTGTGATGCCGGGGGATAGCAGAAGGTCACCATAAAGCGGATATGACCGGTCAATGGCCTTTAATTCCGAAAGAATAGCGGGTGATTGTGACGAAGACCGGATCATGACGCGCTGTTCGGCCGTGATGGCAACTGTGCCAAACTTTGTCAGAAAGACTTTTTCCTGATCGGTTGGTGGGCGATGAAACAGACGCAGTGAAATATCGCCACCAATGGTCTGCTGGGCAGACTGACGCATTGCATCGCGTACAGAATGGGTCAGATTGACTGTCAGCGACAGCGTGGTGATTGCGAAGATCAGGGTACCAAATAACGCACCAATGCCAATGCCCGGGCGTCGCAATTGACGAAGCGCGAAATACAATCCCGCAGCATAAAGCCGGATTTGGAAAGAGGGTGATGTCAGGCGGGACACGGCAGTCTCGCGGGCAGGTGGGTTACGGCGTCGGGGTAAGTGCCAACCCGAGCCAGAAGGATTCGATCATTTTCATCAGGTCGATGAATTCTGTCACATCCACGGGCTTGCGCAAATAACAGTTTGCCCCGGCGGCATAGCAAAGATCGACATCGTGATCCGCCCCCGAAGTAGTCAGGACGATAACCGGGATTGAAGCCGAATTGGGATCGTTGCGAATATCGCGCAGCATTTCGCGGCCATCCTTGCGCGGCATGTTCAGATCCAGAAGGATCAGACGCGGTCGTGGCGCGTTGCGATATGGACCATCCTGTTGAAGGAACTGTAATGCTGACATGGCATCCTTGACGTGGTGAAGCTCGACGGGGCGTTTGAATTCCCGCAATGCTTCGCGCACAAGGCGTGCGTCACCCGGATTGTCTTCAATCAACAACAGATTATTCGTTATGCCATTTGCGTGAGCCGACATTGCACCCATTATCCAATCGGGTGGGCATTTATCTTATACCCTGTCCCTGTTCCCTGCTTTGTGAGACGCTTGAATTATAATAAGAAAATATAGAAGTGGTTCCCCAACCACCGCTAACACCCCATATTAACGAATAGCATTTTTCTAATTTAGCTACCCTTAAGACTGGTTCTCATACTTTGGCACGAAAATCAATGTAATAAGGCCGTATTAAAGTAGAAATCATTATCCTTACGTATGAAACATAATGTCTCATAAGGGGTGGTGAAAGGGTAAATGGTAGAAAATTTTCATGCAAAAAGGGGATGATTCCGGGTTTTTACGTGCAAACGGTTCGCGATAAAGTCCGGATATGGCAATGGCTGCATCATTTTGACGCAGCCATCACAGGAGATTTGCCTTGCAACAGGATATGGGCAGGGATCTTCAACAAGCAAGACTGTTGTCTGGTCCCGCCTGGCAACTAGTTGGTCGCGATTCCGATTTCCCTGGCAAGAGTATCAAACCGTAAAACCATTTCAGGCTGGTCGGCAAAGAATTCGGCAGCCTTCTGATAGGTGGTTTGTGCTTCGTCTGTCTTGCCCAGAACCATATAGGCCTGCATCAGACGCGCCCAGCCATCCGGGTCATTTGGTTCGCTTTCGAGGCGTTCGGCAAGACGGTCAACCATCCCGTTAATCATTTGCTGCCGATCTTCGGGGGTCATTTCCTGGGCAGCTGCCACGTCGTCCTGACTGGGACCAGCCATTTGCGGGGCTGTGGCAACTTTCAGACGGCCCTCGATATCAATACCCTGCGCGAGGGCTGCATCATTGATGCGCTCAACCACCATCGGAACCCAGTTGGCATCGCCAGGTGCAGCATTGACCAGTTCAATCCAGCGATCAACGGCAAGGGCGATGTTGCCATCCTGTGCATCGGCAAGGCCCAGATAATATCCGATGCGCGGGTCCAGGCTATCGGTGGTGGCAGCTTCTTTCAGAACACCACGTGCTGTGGCATTGATCTGGCCATTGTCCCCGCGGATCAGGCTTTCGGCATACATGGCAAGATAATCGCCATCCCGATCCGAAAGCTTGACGGTTTCAAGGAAGGCGGTCTGGGCTTCAACCGGGCGCCCAAGCGCCATCAGGCTGGCCCCCAGAAGTTCCCAGCCCTTAAGGTTTTTCGGATCATTGATCAGCTTCTGCGAAAGGTCGCTGACCGCGCGGTTCAGGACATCGGTGCGTTCGCTGTTGGTTGCCTGTGCATGACGAATGGCGTCGATTTCATCGGCACGACTGGCAATCGGGCGATCAGGCAGGTCAGGCCGACCAAGATCAAGATAAATTCCCAAACCGCCGGTCAGGAACACCAGAATGGCAATGACGGAAACAATCCGGATTGGTGACCCGACCAGTCCCGACGTTACATTTTCGGTTCTGGTCTTGATGCGCTGATCCGCATTGAGGATGCGGCGCTGTACTTCGATGCGCGCTGCATTGGCCTGCTCGGTACTTAAAACACCGCGTTCGATATCGCGGTCAATTTCGGCCAGCTGATCGCGATAGACCGCAAGGTCGTGATCAAGCTCGATGTTGCCGGTTTCTTCGGAACCAGAAGTCCCGGTTGCTGATTGGTGCTGTCGCAAGACAGGCCAGAGAACAAAACCCGCAACAAGAAGCGTAATGGCGGCAAGAACAATCCAGATGGTCATAAGGTTTCCTGTCGTATCGCTTATTCTGCAGGAACGGCCTTGGCCGCTGCTTTGGGGGAACGGGTGGGGGCGCCAATCCGGTAGCGTCGGTCAGACAGTGACATCAGGCCACCAAACACCATGATAAGTCCGCCTGCCCACATCCAGGGGATCATCGGTTTGACATAGAAACGCGTGATCCATTTGCCGCTTTCATCCTGATCACCAATCACGGCATAGATATCGCCGGTGAAACTTGAATGAATGCCTGCCTCCGTGGTGGGCATCCCTTCGACCGTATAGACACGTTTTTCCGGTGTCAGGACAAGGGTGCGTTCGCCCGGGGTGGTAATGGTGACGGTTGCCTGACGGGCAACAAAGTTTGGTCCCTGATATTCACGGATATCAGAAAGGGTAAAGGTATGGTCTGCGACATGCGCACTTTCACCCACGGCAAGGGACTGAACGGCTTCGTTTGTCCACGCCTGTGACCCGGTAATCCCGGCAACCACAATGGCAACACCGGCATGGGCCAGCATCGTACCATGCGCCGAGCGCGGAAGATTGCGCATCCGGCGCAAACTGACACCAAGCGGCTCACGCATGAGCTTGATCCGTCCGGCCCATTCAAGGATTGATCCGACAAACAGCCATGCTGCAAGCCCCATCCCGAACAGGGCAAAGGCCGGACCGCCTGACAGCCACATCGTAATCAGGACGATGACCACTGTGGCAGCCAATGCGATTTTGAGCTTGTTGAAAACGCCCAGAAGGTCGGCGCGTTTCCATGGCATCAACGGACCAAAGGCCATGGCAATGATGACCGGGGTCATGATCGGCACAAAGGTCGAATTAAAGAATGGTGCGCCAACAGAAATCTTTTCGCCATTCAGGGTTTCAAGCAACAGCGGATAAAGCGTTCCGAGCAACACCATGGCTGCGGCAATCGACAGAAGCACATTGTTGAAAACAAGCGCGCCTTCACGCGAAATCGGCTGGAACAATCCGCCGCCCTTAAGGCTGGGTGCACGCCATGCATAAAGGCAAAGCGACCCGCCAACCGTAATGAACAACAGGAACAGGATAAAGACCCCGCGGGTCGGATCGGTGGCAAAGGCATGCACAGATGTCAGCGCGCCCGACCGCACAAGGAAGGTTCCCAAAAGCGAGAAGGAAAAGGCAAGGATGGCCAGGAAGATGGTCCAGCTTTTCAGCGCATCGCGCTTTTCAACCACGATGGCCGAATGCAGCAACGCTGTGCCGGCAAGCCAGGGCATGAAGGATGCGTTCTCAACCGGATCCCAGAACCACCAGCCGCCCCAGCCAAGTTCATAATAGGCCCACCAGGAACCCAGCCCGATCCCCGCAGTCAAAAAGACCCACGCCGCCAGCGTCCATGGACGTACCCAGCGTGCCCATGCCGGATCAACCCGTCCTTCAATCAGGGCAGCGACCGCAAAGGCAAAGGCAACCGAAAAGCCGACATAGCCGAGATACAGGAAGGGCGGATGAATGGCGATGCCCGGATCCTGAAGCAACGGGTTCATTCCCTCGCCATCAAGGGGCGGGTTGATCACCCGTTCAAACGGGTTGGATGTCAGAACGATGAACAGGATAAAGCCAACCCCGATCAGTCCCATGACACCAATCACACGCGCCAGAAGCGGCGGCGGAAGATTCCGTCCAAAGGCGGCAACCGCCCCGCCAAACAGGGTCAGGATCAGCACCCAAAGCAGCATGGACCCTTCGTGATTGGCCCAGACACCGGTGATCTTGTAGATCATCGGCTTGGATGTGTGGCTGTTTGACAGCACATTGAGAACCGAGAAATCGGATGTGACATAGGCATAGGTCAGCGCCAGAAAGCTTGTGGCGACCAAAGCAAAACAGGTGATGGCCAAACGTGGCGCAACCGCAAGAAGCACAGGGTCCCGGCGCGAGGCGGCCAAAAATGGCAAGGTCGCCTGAGCAAGTCCGATGACCAGTGACAAGATCAATGCGTAATGTCCGATTTCTACAATCATTAGGTTCTCTCTCATGCGCCCGATTGCGAGATATAATCTCTGAAAACAGGCTTTGAAACCTTGCGGAATATCAAATATGCGCTATTTGCTGCACAACGCAGGGCAAAAATGTGGCAATAGTCATTACATATTATGCTCAAACAGGCTATAAAACCGCTGTCAGGTGGCAGATTGGTAGGCCAGAGGTCAACAACGTATGAGTCAATGTCCTGTCATTGACATAGCGCAGAAGGAAACTTGGGCGCGTCGCGCGACGACGGCTTCCATTGTCATTGCTGCGACTCTGATCCTGATCAAGGCTGTTGGCTGGTTCCTGACCGACTCAGTAAGCCTCCTTTCGTCCATGATTGATAGTATGCTTGATGTTGGTACGTCTGTGATCAACTTCATGGCCGTACGTTCTGCATGGCGTCCTGCCGATCATGACCATCGTTTCGGGCATGGCAAGGCCGAACCGCTTGCCGGCCTTTTCCAGTCTGCCTTCATGATCGGGGCGGCTGTTCTGGTTCTGGCCGAAGCCGCTTCGCGTCTGAGCGCGCCAAAACCGATTTCCTTTGCCGTTGAAGGCATGTGGATCATGGCGGTTTCACTGGTGATGACCGTCGGTCTGGTGCTGTTGCAGCGCAAGGCTGTCCGTATGTCGGGCTCCGTCGCGGTCGATGCCGATTCCATGCATTACAGCAGTGATATATTGGCAAACCTTGCGGTCATTATTGCACTTTTTGCCGGAGTATCGGGCTTTGCCTGGGCCGATCCGGCGATTGGCGCGCTGGTGGCAAGTTTCCTGCTTTATGCTGCGATCAAGGTCGGGCGGAATTCGGTCAAGGTCCTGATGGATGCCGAATTGCCTGATTCCGACAGCCAGCGCATCATTGAACTGACCATGAAAAATGCATCGGTGATTGGCATTCATCGTCTGCGGACCCGTTCATCAGGTGTGCATCGCTTCGCCGAGATCGAACTGATCATGGATGGCGGCATGTTGATGCGCGAAGCCCACACCATTTGTCATCAGGTGATGGACAGCATCCGTTCCGAATATCCTGACCTTGATATCACCATCCACCCGGAACCGCCTGAAGACATCCATCTTGATGAATTCAGCGGCTATACCGAGGATCCGGAATTCTGGCATACCGGGCGCGCCAAGCGTGCCGGTCAGCATGACATACCCGTTTCCAATTCGGGCGGCGAGATTGCCGCGATGGGGCGCTAGGACGCGCCAAAGAGTTTGCCTTGTTGGCGATAGCAGTTGCACTGGCGTAAAAAAGTGGCGGACCCTTTCGGGCCCGCCTTTTCTTCTTTGGTTTGCAGTGTCGGAACTCAGAGAACCGTAAGCATGCTTGCGACCAGCGGATGGCGAACAATGTCTTTGTCACGCAACTGGACACAGGCGACATCTTCAACATTTTCAAGTCGTTCGGACATTTCCGAAAGACCCGACATTTCCGGCAGAAGGTCGGTCTGATCCGGGTCACCGGTCAGGATCATGGTTGAATTCCAGCCAAGACGCGTGACCAGCATCTTGAGCTGTCCGTATGTGCAGTTCTGGGCTTCGTCGATGACGACAAAGGCATTGTTAAGCGTACGGCCGCGCATATATCCGATTGGTGCAATTTCGATGGTGCCATCGGAAAGATAGGTGCGCAGACGTTTGGTTCCGAGGCGATCATTAAGTGCGTCATAAAGCGGGCGAAGATACGGGGCCATCTTGGCTTCGACGTCACCGGGCAGGAAGCCGATATTTTCACCTGCTTCAACAGCCGGGCGGGCCAGAACGATGCGGCCAATATCGCCTTTATCAAGGGCTTCGACAGCTTTGGAGACTGCGATATAGGTTTTACCTGTTCCGGCCGGGCCAAGGGCAAGAACAAGGTTGAAGGCATCAATGGCCTCCATCAGTGCGGCCTGGTTTTCACTTTTCGGGCGGATGTTGCGGCGGTAGCTTTGATCGCGTTGTCCTTTCGGTTCTGCGGCTTCCCCCTGAAGCGGGTGCCAGTCAGCGTTCTTTTCATCGAACAGTTCATGGACATTGTTGTCGGACTGTTGCGGACGGTTACGACGGCGTGCTGCGCGCTTACCCATGACGATCACCTCATCAAATGTGCCAAAAAAGCAAAACGCGCCATTCCGTCATGGAAAGGCGCGCATTCAATTTTCATCTTGCGATGGAAGTGGCGGTAGGAGTTTCCGCCGGTCACAGCATGTTGCATGTGCGATCCGGGGGGCGAAAATTCTCGTTGTAAGACGCTTTTTCGCGGCACTCGGGAACTCCTCCTGCGGTCCAGTGATTGACCGTTAATTGGAATCGTACCCCTATATGCAGTGTCTTGTCACGATTTTTTGCGCGATTAAATTTTCGTGAATCTGGAAAATGAGTCTTTTCATATATTTATCCCGCATATGCGAAGGAACTTTTTTGTTCAACTCTGCGGTGTGGCGGTCATTCTGGTCGGAAGAGCCGCGCTGATGATCCAGCTGATGGTCAAAAACGCAATCGATGTCACAAGACACCCGACCAGCCCGCCATAGTAATAGGCAATACCCGAAAGAATGGTGCCGCTCAGGCGTCCGATGGCGTTGGACATATAATAGAAACCGACATTCATCGCGACCTTGTCCCCCTCGGCATAGGCAAGGATCAGATAGGAATGCAGTGACGAATTGACCGCAAAGACAATCCCGAACACCAGCAAGCCGCCAAGAACGGCAAGTTCCGGGGCGAAGTCCTGAACGATGGCGGCGGCAATTGCGGTTGTCACCGCGATCAGGGCGGCAATCCAGAACCGGGCGGTTCTGCCATCGGGTTCATGGGATTGCGCGCGCAGCATCTTTGGGGCGATGGCCTGAATGAAGCCATATCCGATAACCCAAAGCGCCATGTAACTGCCGACTTCGATGTGGCTCCAGCCAAGTTCGGCTGCCAGAAAGACCGGAAGGCCGACCACAAACCAGATATCGCGTGACCCGAACAGGAACAGCCGTGCCGCTGACAGGACATTGATCTTGCGGTCGCGGGAAAAAACATCGCGGAATTTGGGCTTTATCTTGCCTGCCGGACCTGCCATCGCATCGCCAAGCGAAAGCGCAACTGCGATCAGCGTAATGGCAAGGCCACCGGCCATGGCAAGTAATGCACCGGAAAAGCCAAGCCCGGATAAAAGGGCGCCGCCCATGAAAAACCCGACACCCTTAAGGGCATTTTTCGATCCGGTCAGAAGCGCAACCCATTTGAAAAGTGCCCCCTCGGCATTGGCAGGCACCAGAACCTTGATTGCCGATTTGCTCGACATCTTTGTCAGGTCCTTGGCGACACCTGATGCGGCCTGAAGCCCCATGACATAGGCGACCGAAACCGCCGGAAGCCAGTCCGGACTGGTCAGCGACAGGGCTGCAAGCGATGCGATCTGAAGAACCAGACCGCAATAAAGCGTAAAGCGCAATCCGCGTGCCTGTGCTACCCAACCGCCGACCAGATTGGTAACGACCCCGGCGACTTCATAAAGAATGAATAAAAGCGCGATCTCGAACGCGGAATAGCCCAGCGCATGGAAATGCAGCAGGACAAGCATCCGAAGCGCCCCGTCGGTCAGGGTAAAGCCCCAATAGGCCCCGGTCACCAGCGCGTAATTGCGGATTGCAGCCGACATCAATTGTCCCCTTACAGGCCTTGTGCGACTTTGGCAGCGAGATCAGCCATCCGGCAGACATATCCCCACTCATTGTCATACCAGGCCAGTATTTTGACCTGCCGTTTGTCGATCACCATGGTTGATCCGGCATCAATGATCGATGAGCGGGAATCGTTCAGGTAATCAACACTGACCAGCGGGCGTTCCTCGTAACCAAGGATCCCGGCCAGATAGGTTTCAGATGCCTCGCTCATCAGGCGATTGACGGTTTCAACATCGGTATCGCGCGCAACCTCGAACACGCAATCGGTCAGCGATGCGTTCAAAAGCGGCACACGCACGGCAATCCCGTTCAGTTTGCCCGCAAGCTCCGGATAGATCATGGTGATTGCGGTGGCTGAACCGGTGCTGGTCGGGATCAGCGATTGCAGGCATGAGCGCGCCCGGCGCAGGTCATTATGTGGCAAATCGACAATGGTCTGGGTGTTGGTCACATCATGAATGGTGGTAATCGACCCATGCACGATGCCAAGCTTTTCATGCATGACCTTGACGACGGGTGCCAGACAGTTGGTCGTGCAGCTTGCCGCCGTCAAAAGATGATGGGTCGCCGGATCATAAAGATCATCATTGATCCCATAGACGATATTAAGTGCGCCTTCCTTGACCGGGGCGGCGACAATCACCTTCTTCACTCCCTGATCAAAATAGGGCTGAAGTGTTTCGGGTGTTTTGAACTTGCCGCTGCATTCCAGAACGATGTCGCAGCCCATTCCGGCCCAGTCGGTATCACCCGGTGTCGGATTGTCGCTAAATGAAATTCTGTGGGTCTGATCAATCACCACCTGATCATCGATACAATCAACCCGGTTGGTCCAGCGCCCGTGAACGGAATCAAATTCAAGAAGATGGGCCGCCGTTTTGGCGCCGCCCTTGATTTCATTAATATGAACGAAATCAAGGTTCGGGTGTCCCCATCCGGCACGCAGAACCAGCCGTCCCATGCGCCCGAAACCGTTAATGCCAACGCGAATTTTTCTGGTCATATCACTATCCTGAAATTTCCAAGGCTGTTGATGGCCCGTTACATGTTCGGGGTCTGGTTGGCCGGGGCGAACCAGCCACGCGACCGGTTGGCAATGGCGACAAGTGACAGCATCACCGGCACCTCGACCAGAACACCAACCACGGTCGCAAGGGCGGCACCCGATGAAAACCCGAAAAGTCCAATGGCGGTGGCAACAGCAAGTTCAAAGAAGTTCGATGCACCAATCATCGCAGACGGGGCGGCGATCCTGTGTTCAACGCCCAGAAACTTGTTGGCGACATAGGCGATTGCGGCAATGAAATAGGTCTGCAAAATGATCGGCACGGCCAAAAGGGCAATGATCATCGGCTGTGCAATGATCTGCTGGCCCTGAAAGGCAAACAGCAGGACCAGCGTGCTGAGCAGCGCAATCATCGAAAGCGGTTTGAGCTTTGCATCAAAGGCGTTGAAGTGATCAATCCCGCCCTTCATCAGATGACGGCGAATTGCCTGCCCGAAAATCACAGGGATTACGATAAAGGCGATGACCGATATCGTAAGTGTTTCCCACGGAATGGTAATCGCCGAGATGCCCAGCAAAAGTGCAACAATCGGGGCAAAGGCAAAGATCATGATCGTGTCATTCAATGCCACCTGCGTCAGGGTGAAATTGGCATCCCCCTTGGTCAGATGCGACCAGACAAACACCATTGCCGTACAGGGGGCTGCACCAAGCAAGATCAATCCGGCGATATAGCTTTCAATCTGGGCTTCGGGCAAAAGCGGGCGGAACAGAAACCCGATGAACAACCAGCCAAGAGCGGCCATGGTGAACGGCTTGATCAGCCAGTTCACGCCAAGCGTCACACCAATGCCGCGCCATTGCTGGCGGACTTCGTGCAGGGCGCCGAAATCAACCTTCATCAACATTGGCACGATCATCAACCAGATCAGGATCGTGACGGGAAGGTTGATCTCATAGGCTGTCAGATTACCAATCGCCTGAAACTGATCTGGCAAAAGCTGACCCAGAATAATGCCAACCACAATGCTGGCCGCGACCCAGACCGTCAGATAGCGTTCAAATAATCCCATGGTGCTTTTCTCTGATGCGCTGTTCATGCGTCCTCATGATCTGATATCTGGCCAATTTTATCGATTTCCTGCTGCAAGGACATCCGGTCCAGTGATTTGAATGGCAGGCTGGTAAAGACCGAAATCCGGTTGCGCAGCATGCGATAGGTATCGGCAAAGGCCAGACGTTTTTCGGCTTCGCTGCCGGTGGCGTCGGCCGGGTCGGGCACGCCCCAATGGGCCGTCATCGGCGATCCCGGAAAGATCGGGCAATCCTCATTGGCGGTGGCATCGCAGACCGTGAACACGAAATCAAACTTGATGATGTCCTGTTCGGAATAGACCTCCATCGCCTTGGAGGAAAAGGCATCCGTGTCATGGCCAAGACTTGCCAGCAGTTCCTTTGCATAGGGATGGACCTCGCCACGCGGATAGGATCCGGCGCTATAGCCAAAGAAGTGATCGTGCCCTTCCTTCTTCAGGATGGCTTCGGCCAGAATGCTGCGTGCCGAATTGGCCCGGCACAGGAAAAGCACATTATAGGTACCGCCAGACATGTTTCCGTCCTTTGCAAAGACAGGTTGGATTAACAGCAATCGCCCTTGGTCGCAGGAGAAAGCCCACATAGTTCCGGTCGCCCCTGACAGCAGTCATCTGTCAGAAACCCAAGCAGATCGCGCATTTCTTCGGGCACGATCCGGTAAATCATTGATCGTCCGTCACGTGTCGCCCTGATCAGCCCGGCATTGCTCAATGTCGCCAGATGCGAAGACATTGTGTTGTGCGGGATACCGATCTGGCGCGCCAGTTCACCTGCGGCCATGCCGGTGTCTCCGGTCGTGGCAAGCAGTCGAAAAGCAGCCAGTCTGTGTTCCTGTGCCAAGGCGGCAAGCGCGGTAATTGCGTTATTTGTGTCCATATGTCGGGAAATATCGACATATCTGGGAAATGACAAGTGACAATTCTGTGTCATCCGCCGTCCTCGACAGACAGGTATGGAGATTATTCAATATATACAGTGCATTAAGGAATGCTGAAAAATATCTTTAAATAACTAGAAACATAGTTATAATGAATGCATGAAAGAAAAAGACATCGCACCTGCCTTTGCCGCACTGGGTCATGAAGCCCGACTGAAAATCTATCGTCAACTGGTCAAGGCCGGGCGGGATGGATTGAATATTGGCGAAATCGGTCGTTTGCTCGGACTTCCGGCATCGACCCTGGCCCATCATCTGGGCACGCTGGTTCAGGCCGGTCTGGTGACACAGGAAAAGCAGGGCCGCGAAACCCGCAACCGCGCCGATTTTGATGTGATGCAAAATATTGTCGGCTTCATTGCTGATGAATGTTGCAGTGGTGTTGATCTTTCCGTTCTGACATCCGCCGCCGAGGCGGAATAAACCAGCAGTAATTCAGGGGCTTGCAGAAGCGGGTCTTTCATTTGCGATAATATAACCAATTTTCTAGGAATATAGATATGACTGCCCTGACCATGCAACTTCGCCGAATTGGTGTATCGGCCCGTCAAATTGACCGGGTTCTGTTGGCGGCCTTGGCCATATTGCTGGCGGTCTATTTGTTTGATCCCGCCCGGCTTGTGCCCAGTATCACCTTTACCCTTGATGCCTTTATCGGCACCGCGCCCTATTTGCTGCTGTCCATCGGGATCGCCGCCTATGCGACGGCAAGCGGGGCGGATAACCTGATTTCGCGCGCCTTTGCCGGGCATCCGGTGCGGATGGTCTTTACCGCCGCGGCCTTCGGGGCTTTGTCGCCATTCTGTTCGTGCGGTGTGATCCCGCTGATTGCTGCCCTGTTGGCCATGGGGGTTCCGCTTGCCCCGGTGATGGCGTTCTGGCTGGCGTCGCCTGTGATCGACCCGGCGATGTTCGTTCTGACCGCTGGTACATTGGGCACCGACTTTGCGGTGATCAAGCTGGTTTCTGCCATTTTCCTTGGTCTGATGGGGGGCTTTGTCACCATGTGGCTGGTCGGACGCGGTTTCCTGTCTGATCCTTTGCGCGACGGGGTCGGGAATGGCGGATGCGGCGGGGCCAAGGTCCGTGCGCCCAGGGATGTCGTCTGGAGATTCTGGCAGGATGGTGAACGGGTGACGAAGTTCCGCAAATCGGCCATCGCCAATGTAATCTTTCTGGGGAAATGGATGGCCTTTGCCTTTTTGCTTGAAAGCATGATGGTTGCCTATATCCCGGCAGAAAGCGTCAGCGGTTTGCTTGGCGGCGAAGGTGTCGGGCCGATTGCCATTGCAACCCTTGTTGGTGTTCCGGCCTATTTGAATGGTTATGCCGCCCTTCCGGTGATGCAGGGCCTGATTTCACAGGGTATGCAATCAGGGGCCGCAATGGCGTTTCTGGTGGCGGGCGGGGTTTCGTCGATCCCGGCGGCGATTGCGGTCTTTGCGCTGGTCAAGAAGCCGGTTTTCGCCCTTTATCTGGCATATGCGCTGGCTGGATCGTTTGCAATCGGGGTTGTTTCGCAGGTTTGGCTGGCCTGAACATGGCAATACATGCCCGATATGACGAATTCACGGTGGCAATGGCGGTAAAAATCGCTACATTGCGCGCCAAGATTTCATATCGGATTAAAGTTGATAACCATGTCGATGATTGACCAGCAGGTATCGCGTCGCCGTACCTTCGCCATCATTGCCCATCCGGATGCGGGTAAAACCACCCTGACCGAAAAGCTGTTGCTGTTCGGGGGTGCCATTCAGATGGCTGGTGCGGTGAAGGCGAAAAAGGAACAGCGTGGCGCACGTTCGGACTTCATGAAGATCGAACAGGATCGCGGTATTTCCGTGTCTTCGGCTGTGATGACCTTCGAGTTTGAAAAAAACATCTTCAACCTGCTTGATACGCCGGGCCACGAAGACTTTTCCGAAGATACCTATCGCGTTCTGACCGCGGTTGATTCTGCCGTCATGGTGATTGACGGTGCGAAGGGCATCGAGGCCCAGACGCGCAAGCTGTTTGAGGTCTGCCGTCTGCGTGACGTGCCGATCACGACCTTTGTAAACAAGCTTGACCGTGAAGCCCGTGATTCGTTCGAATTGATTGATCAGATCGAACAGGATCTGGCACTTGATGTGTCGCCGGTGACCTGGCCGATTGGCTCGGGCCGTGATTTCCATGGCTGTTACGATCTGGTCAATGATCAGCTTCTGTTCATGGAAAAAGGCGGCAATGTCGTCAAGGAAGCCATTCCGATCAAGGGGCTTGACGACCCGAAGCTTGATGAACTGATCCCGGATTACCTTCTGGAAAAGTTGCGCGAAGAAGTCGAAATGGTGCGCGAAATCTGCCCGCCATTTGATTTGCAAAGCTATCGCGAGGGGCATCTGACGCCGGTCTTCTTTGGTTCGGCTGTCAATAACTTTGGCGTGCGTGAATTGTTGCGCGGCATTGGCGAAATCGCACCGACCCCGCGCCCGCAGGAAGCGGCAACGCGCCTGGTTGACGCGGTCGAGCCAAAGGTTGCGGGCTTTGTGTTCAAGGTGCAGGCCAATATTGACCCGAACCATCGTGACCGCATTGCCTTCATTCGTCTGTGTTCCGGTCATTTCAAGCGCGGCATGAAGCTTAAACATGTGCGTGCAGGCAAACAGATGGCGGTGCATAACCCGATGCTGTTCTTTGCCAATGAGCGTGACATTGCCGAAGAAGCTTGGCCGGGTGATATTATCGGTATCCCAAACCACGGGACGCTTCGTATCGGCGATACCCTGACCGAGGGCGAAGATCTTCGCTTCCGCGGTGTTCCGGCCTTTGCCCCGGAATTGCTGCAGAAAGTCCGTCTTGATGATCCGCTCAAGGGCAAGCATCTTCAGCGTGCGCTCGAACAGCTTGCCGAAGAAGGCGCATCACAGGTCTTTAAACCGATGATGGGCGCGGACTGGATCGTCGGCGTGGTCGGTCAGCTTCAATTTGAAGTTCTGAAAGAACGCATCTCGGCCGAATATGGCATCAAGGTGCATTTCGAACAGACCCCGGCCTATGCTGCACGCTGGGTCGTCGGTGATGATCCCCTTGAAATCAAAAAGTTCCGCGATTCAAACCAGTCGGCCCTTTTTGAAGATCATGATCAGACGCTTGTCTTCATCGCGCGTAACGCCTGGCATCTTGAAACCACGCAACGCGACTGGCCGAACCTGAAATTCGAAGCCACCCGCGAACAGAATATGGTCGCTGCCTAGGCATGAACATGCCGGTTCAGACACACCAAAACAGGATGGCGGCAATCGACGGATTGCGCGCCATCGCTGTTTTGATGGTCGTAGCATTCCACTATCTGGGTCGCTGGCCCAATGACTATACCGGATTGTCATTCGCGCCGATGTTCGAGTTTGGTTGGCTCGGCGTTGATTTGTTTTTTGTGATCAGCGGCTATTGCATTGCCATGACCGCCGAACGGACCGGATCCCTTGCGACATTCTGGGGGCGGCGTTTCGGGCGGTTGTACCCGGCATATGTCGCCGGTGTATTTCTGACCTTTGCACTGGTCAGTTATTTCGGTCTGCCCGGCAAGGAAGTAACCGTTCTTCAGGCCTTGGGAAATCTGCTCTTTCTCAATGCTGTCGCCATGCCACCAGTCGATGGTGTCTATTGGAGCCTGATCGTCGAACTCAAATTCTACTTTATCTATGGCTTCCTGCTTTGCATCAGCCGCCGTCCATCAATCATTCTGGGCGGAATGGTTGGCTTGTTCTTGCTTGGGCTTGGATTGCGCTTGGTCGGGATTGATCATTTCGACCGGATTATCCGGCCGGAACATATCATCCTGTTCCTGATCGGGGCGGCACTGTTCTTTGCCCACACGCAGAATTCAGGTGCGCAACAACGCCCCTATTACCTACTTGCCGTTTGTGCATTTCTCGCAAGTTTTACGACCGGGGCTTATGACGCTGTGGTGCCATATGCCGCCGTGACGTTGCTGGTCGGTATCATCGTCATTGCAACGCGACGGTTACCGGTTTTGAGCATCTTGTGGCCGGTTGGTCTGATTTCTTACAGCTGGTATCTGCTTCATCAAAATATTGGTCTGCTGATCATTCGTGCAGCGACCAATGCCGGATTTGGTGATGCGCTTGCCGTTGCCAGTGCCGTGACCGGAACGCTTGCTCTGTCGATGATGCTGTATTTCGTCTTTGAAAATCGCACCATGCGCAAACGGGCCAACCAGCTGTTTGAAAAGATATTCTCTATCCTCAAGCTAAACCGGTTGGCCAAACAGCCTGCGTAACGGCTACGACCATCAACTGATGAAATATCGGCCAAGTCCCACCAGAACCATCCCGACTGCCATTGCCGCGAACAGGTTGCGTGCAAGCGCCATAGTAATCACGGTGGCCGCTGCCCCGGCAATACCGATGGCACCGGCCGAAAGCGCACTGGGCACCCAGACCGAAATCAGAACCGCACCGGGAAGACGTTCAAGCACATGCGCCCAGCGACCATGTTGCGGCAAACGATCCGCCATCAAAAGCCCGCCAAGGCGCATGCCATAAGTCACGGCGGCCATGCCAAGGATGGTCAGAACGGCTTCAAGGCTGAAACTTGTCAGATCGGGGAACTGGTTCATTTGCCGGCCTCCGGGCTGAGCGTAGCTGTGGTGCCAGTACCTTCTGGCGCGCCATAGGCATCGCGACCTTCAACCGCAATCTCGGCTTCAAGGCTGTCGTCATCCATATCCGGACGCCAGGTCAGGGCGGCGGTGACAACACCGGCACCGGCACCGGCCAAAATCGACCAGGTGCCGGGCAAGGTGTAATGTCCGATGATCGATCCGATGGCGGCAGCCACCCATGGCAAAAGGTCAACCTTGCCCTTCCACATGCCAATGGTCAGGGCCGCAAAAACAGCGGTGAAGGCGAAATCAAGTGCATAGACTTCCGGATCGGGAATGCCGCCGCCCAGAAGATACCCGATCATGTTGCCTGCCGCCCAGACCACACCAAGGAAGATACCGCCACCGAGCAGAAATCCCGGATTGGCAAGATTTTCCTGGGTCATGGAGACGGCCCAGTTTTCATCGGCAACCATATGCATGCCGCAAATCTTGACCCAAAGCGGACGGCCTTTAAAAACCGGGCGAAGCGATGCGCCAATCAGGATATAGCGCATATTGATCACAGCCGTGGCAACGATGATGGTCGCGGCCGGGATGGTTTCGCGCCACAGATCAACCGATACAAATTGCGCTGATCCGGCAAAGACCGTCAGGCTCATGAATAAAAGTTCGCCCAGCGACAAGCCGCGCTGGGACGCAAGAACACCAAGCACCGCACCAAAGATGATGGTGCTGGGCAAAAGCGGCAGACAGGCAAGTGCGCCGCGTCTGATGGTATCAGAGTCGAAATGCCCGATTTGGGCAGGTCCGGGGCGTGACATTTCCGACGTTTCCTGTTGGTTGTTTGCCGGTTCATTCGGGGCGACCGGCAATTTTGGTGGTGGGCGAGGAGCCAGATCATACAGGCTCCAATATGGGACACAGGAAATAGGGCGTATTGGACGATATTGCTATTGGTGATTTCCTAGTCGCGTTTGGCGCCAAAATCCTCGATCAAAAGATCAAGAAACAGCTCTGCGACCGGATCAAGCTGCTTGTTGGAATCAAAGCTTGCCTGAAACAGTGCCTCGACAAAAAACTGATCGGGACGGATCGGGCGCATGCGACCGGCCTCGACAAACTGTTTGGCATAATGTTCGGGCAGATAGCCCAAAAAGGCGCCCGAAAGGATCAGCCGTGCTTCGGCTTCCATATCCGAAACCATGGCATGGGGCCGGGCAATTGCAAAATCCTTAAGGTCACGACCAAGCCAGAATTTCCGCCCGACAATCCGGAACCGGCGGATTTCGTCAATATCGATCTCGCTGTCAGGCTGGGTGTAAAGCGGATGATTAACCCCGCAATAAAACCGGTGCATTTCCGGATAAAGCGAAATGTAGCTCAGCCCCAATACCGTTTTGGGAAAGGCACAGATACCGACCTGAATGGCGCCGGTCACGACTTCGCGCAGCAAATCATTGGGCGGATAGGTGACAACATTCAATGTTACATCCGGGGCCTTTTGGACAAAGCGCGCGATGGTTCGTTCGATCTGGCGTGCGCCGGGATCGGTGATGGTGTTGTCGGTCAGACCGATGGTCAATGTGCCATTGAGCTTATCGCGAAGCGACCGCATTTTGGTCTCGTAATGCGCGACCGATTTAAAAAGGCGGTGGGCTTCTTCAAAGACGACCTGTCCTTCACGGGTAAGGGAAAATCCACTGCGCCCGCGTTTGCACAGGCTAAATCCAAGCCTTGTCTCAAGGGCGGTGACATAACTTGAAATCGTGGAAAGTGACAGGTTGAGATCGCTTTGTGCCGCAGCAAATCCGCCAGCTTCGACAATGGTCAGAAAGATGCGCAAAAGCTTCAGATCGGTTTGTTCAATCGCCATGGCACGGGGGTCCGTATTGTTTACTTTGGAAAATGCCAAAGTAAAGTTCAGCATTACGTGATTTTTCCGGCCCGCGCAATTTGATCTGCTGTGCAGGTGGTTTCAGGCCTGCATGTATCGTGGCAGCAGATTTGTGACTGGATTGGCCGGGTTTGGGGCAGTTTCCTGCTTTCACACCTGCAATGTGGACAGATGCAGCACCCTGAACCCGATAGTTCAAATAATCAGAAACGTCACGGACGTCCCCGATATCAGCGATATCCAAAAGGGTCCAAGGAGGCCAGCATCGTGAATAGTGAAAAGCTTGCAAAACTGCGCGAAAAATACGGCAACGCCAAAGGCGGCGATATGTTCGATCCGCATTTCAGGGAAGTGGCGGAAACCCAGTTTTCATCAAGTGGTGAACGTAAATGGCCCTTTGCCGGGGTGCCGACATTCCTTGATGCACCATTTGCGCCGGATGCTGCAAAAACCAATTTTGACGGCCTTGATGTTGCCCTTGTCGGTGTGCCGATGGATCTGGGTGTGACCAACCGGGCCGGGGCGCGCCTTGGACCGCGCGCCGTACGCAATATTGAACGTATCGGCCCCTATGAACATGTCCTGCGCATGGTGCCCGGTGCCCATTGCAATGTTGCCGATATCGGGGATGTTCCGTTCCGCAGTCGCTTCTCGCTTGAAAGCTGTCACGAAGATATCGTCGACTACTTCACCAAAATCGTTGATGCCGGTGTCATCCCGATTGCTGTTGGTGGGGACCACTCGATCAGCTATTCGATCCAGCGCGCGGTTGGCAAGGATCGCCCGGTCGGCATGATCCATCTTGATGCCCATTGCGATACCAGTGGTGAATATGAAGGGGCCAAATTCCATCATGGTGGTCCGTTCCGCCAAGCGGTGATGGACGGGGTTCTGGATCCGGAACGCACCATTCAGATCGGCATTCGCGGGGGGGCTGAATATCTGTGGGAATTTTCCTATGACAGCGGCATGACCGTTATTCATGCCGAAGAAGTCCCGCAGATCGGTGTTGAAGCCGTAATCGCCAAGGCCCGCGAAGTGGTTGGCGATGGTCCGGTCTATCTGTCCTTTGATGTTGATTGCCTTGATCCGTCCTTTGCGCCGGGAACCGGCACGCCGGAAATCGGTGGCCTGACCTCGCGCGAGGCACTGGCTATTTTGCGCGGGCTTAAGGGGCTGGACTTTGTGGGGGCCGACGTGGTTGAAGTTGCTCCGCAATATGACGCAACAACCAATACTGCCCATGTTGGCGCACAGATACTGTTTGAAGAATTGTGCCTGGTGACCGACGCGCTTAAACGTCGCAAAGGGGGCGCATAGGACGAACTGCCGGCCTGTCGGGGCGGGAGAAATATCTGTTCCTGACAGGCTGGCTGTCTTCTTGGTTTCGATCAGGCTTTGTGATCAAGGCTTGCGATAAAGGCACCGGGGCTGACACCCCACATGGCTTTGAAATGCCGGTGCAGGTGGCTTTGATCGGCAAAGCCGGTGGCGGCTGCCGCATCGGCAATACTGGCCCCGTCAAACAGCATGCGTTTGGCCCGGCGCAGCCGCATATGGTTGAAATAGGTATGCGGGGGTAGACCGGTGGCCTCGCGAAACACGCGCAGCAAGTGAAACCGGCTAAGCCCGGTAATCGTCGCTAGATCTTCAAGCGCGATATTTTCGTCCAGATGGGCCGCCATGTAATCAATCACGGCTTGCACGCGTTTGTCCTCTGACCCCGGACGATAGATAAAGGGCGGGGCATCCGCATGGCGCAACGCCAGACGGGCCGCACTGTAAAGCAGTGTACTGTCGCGTTCGAGCAAGCTGGTAGAGGCCACACAATCGGGCCGGAACATGTGGTGAAGCTGCTGTAATTGCAGATGCAATGCCGGATCATCAACCACGCAATTGCCAAAGAATGGCAGGCCGGTGCTGTTGGGCGACAGCTCGGTGACCAGATTGCCAAAGATTTCCGGCGCAATGAACATGATCTGGTAGTGATAGCCATCATCGGATGCCGAACGACCGTCATGAACCTGCATCGGGTTCATCATCAAAATCTGTCCGCGTGCGGCGACATAATTGGTGCCACGCGTCATGAATTGTTCGGCGCCGTTCAGGATGGTGCCAAACGCGTAATAGTCATGGCTGTGCTTGGGAAAGCTGAAATTCTTGTAATCGGCTTCAAACAGATCAATTCCGTCGGCTGCACGCCAGTGGCGGGCAATCTCGCGGGGGCGCCGGACCGCAGATGTTCGGTGCCGTGGCGCAGTGTTATGAGGCGATGCTGATCCCATAACCCAAGTATAGCGCCAAAAATGCACCCGGCTTGTACAATATTGTCATGGTGACATTTTCACGATGGCTGCAACAGCTGTGACGTCAAAAGTGACAGAAACAGACGATTCGACGGCGCCTGGCTGAAAATTGCGGAAAAGACGGCTTTCCAGATGGCATAGATCATCCTCAACAGATGTATAGGGTGATGTTCATATGAACATTTAATCCTGTCATTGTTGTTGTTTCGAGCGCGCAAATTAAAAGGAACGGTCACGCTTATCTAGACAAATGCGGATTTCATCTAAGTGTTACAAAACTGAGCCCTGCGCTGCTGTAAGGATCGCGCCAAACGTCCCATTTTCTGTTTGGAACTTACATGTTTCTTGATCGAATTCGCATCGGTTCGCGTATTTTCGCAGGCTTCTTTGTGCTGGTTGTCCTGCTGGTCGGGCTTAGCGCATTGTCTTCGACCTATCTGCTTGGTTTTGGCTCGCATGCTGATCGCATCGCCAAAAGTACCGGCCTTGTCGGGCTTGCCAATGACTATGCGCTTAAGCTTGAACGTCTTTCAAATCAGGTGCTGTTGTTTGCACAAACCGTCGATCCGCTTGATCGCGAGGGTATTGCAACCATTCGTGCATCGGCCGAGCAAAGCGGTGCCACCCTGGTCGAGGCGCTGCGCGCATCGGGTGATGCCGGTCGTGCCGATACCCTCGAAAGCCTGAGTGCCGATTATATCGCAACGCTGGAACCGCTTGTCTTGCGTGCGGAAAACCTGACCGCCGCATCCGACACCATGTTGCTTGGTGCCAATCAGCTTGGCCAGTCTGCTGCAAAGCTTGAACAATTCATCGGCAAGCGCGATCCCGGGATTGCCAGCAAATATGCAGACAAGCTGGGCGAGGCCAATCTGGCCGCCATCGTCAACAGCCTGCAATATTCAATCCTGCGCACACCGGAATCCCTTGATCAGGCGCGCTCCAACACATCTGCGCTGACCGATCTGCAAGATGAAATCAAAAACGCGGTTGGCAAATTGTCGCGTAATGACAAAAAGCTGTTTGCCTATGCCGTGCGGGACAATGATCTGTTGAAACAGGGGGCAAACCAGCTTGAAGGATCGATTGGTGGTTTCCGTCAGTCGATGGATGACTTCAAGGCGGCCGTCCGCGAAGTCCAGACCATCACCCAGAATATCCGCGCCGAGGCCATGGAAAACCAGACCCTTCTGGTGGATGCTGCACATGCAGAATCTGAAAGCTCGGCACTGACCAATATTCTGGTTGCCGCCATTGGTGTTGTGGTCGCCCTTGCCCTGGCATTGGGGATCGCCATGAGCATCCTGCGTCCGCTCGGACGGGTGAATGGTGACATGACGCGACTGAGCGAAAATGACACCGAGATTGATCTGGTCGATACTGATCGCCGCGACGAATTTGGTGCGATGGCGCGCACGGTTGCGATCTTCCGTGAAAATGCGCTGAAGATCGAACAAATGGCCGAGGAACGCATCACCCTGCAGCGGATCGAGGAAGAAAAACGCCGCGCATCCCTTGGAGCCATGGCCGAAACCATCGAAGGTGAGACCACGGGTCTTGTCAAATCGGTCAATCATCAGGTTACCCGCATGCGTGAAGCTGTGGTCGAAGTTGCCGCCGCCGCCGAACGTGTCACCACCCAGACACAGGCCGCAACCAGTGCCGCCCATGACAGCCAGTCACATTCAAATGCCATCAGCGATGCCGCCATCCGCCTGACGGATGCCATCGGTTCGATTGCCAACCGCGTCGAACATCAGCGCGAAATCGCCCAGAATGCCGTTGGCTCGACCGAACAGTCGGCCAAGGCGGTTGATGATCTGCGCGAAGTCGCTCAAAGCATCGAACAGATTGTCGATCTGATCCGTGGTATTGCCGGTCAAACCAACCTTCTGGCCCTGAATGCCACGATCGAGGCCGCGCGTGCAGGCGAAGCCGGCAAGGGCTTTGCTGTGGTCGCTGCCGAGGTCAAAAACCTTGCCGGTCAGACCGAACGTGCAACCGAACAGATCACCGAGCATGTCAATGCGATGGGGGCTGTAACCGATCGTTGCGTCGCCTCGATGGAGGAAGTCGGTGTGACGGTTCGTTCCATGATGTCGATTTCTGACGAGGTCGCCGGCGACGTCGAACACCAACGCCGCGAGACCGAGGAAATCACCGGCGCCATCTCGCTCGCGGGTGATGCGGTCCGCCATGTCGGTGTGGCGATTGTCGAGGTTTCCAACGATATCGAAGTCACCCGCAAGCTTAGCCTTGATCTGAACCGTCGTGCGGACGAGGTTGAACGCAATGTGACCGAACTGACGGCATCACTTGATCGTGCGGTGGCCTCGGCTGCGGATGATGGCGAAAAGGCTGCCCTGTCAGATGAGCCGGGTGCAAAGGAAGTCATCGAAGACTGGCGCAAGGATAATCTTGTCGCCTTTCCGCAAAACACGATGTTGGGGGCAGCCTGATCTGGGATACCAGACGGCAGGACTGCTTTTCAACCAGACCCGATAGCCATTCTGCTGGCCCGTGCATCATGACAGATGTGCGGGCCGGTCTGTTTCTGATCCGGGTGCGTATAAAACCACGGTTCTTGTCGGGATCAAGATACAAACTGCGACGTTTCTGATACACTTTTTCTGTGGTTCTGACCAACCGGTTGCAATATCTTTCCCGGTATAAGTGTTTCAAAAAACAACAATCTCCCGATGCGGGCAAGAAACTGAAATACAGAAATTTTCCCGGTAGGGAACAGGGCTCTCTTGGGGCAGGTCACGTGATCTGCCCGACTTGGAAGTATCAAAGTGATGGCGCGTAAATCAACGCTTCTGATCGCAGGTGTCGCACTCATTGCAGTCGCCGCATCTGCCTATATCTTTGCCAAAGACGAAATTGTCGCGCTCGTATCGTCGGGCGGTCAATCCGAACAGGGCCAGCAACGCAGTGGCGGTGGTGGCTCAGGCGGGGGTAGTGATCGTGCGCTTCCGGTGATTGCCGAATATGCCAGCCTGATGGATGAAACAACCGTCGTTGAGTCCGTGGGGACGGGCAAATCCGCCCTTGGAGTTTCGATTTATCCCGCAGTTTCCGGCGAAGTTGCAGACGTTCTGGTCCGTGCTGGCGACAAGGTCACCAAGGGTCAGGTTCTTGTCATTCTCAATTCCGAGCGCGAACGCCTTGCCCGCAATCTTGCAGCCGTTCAGGTCAAGGATGCCGAACAGCTTCTTGCCCGCTATGAGCAGGCCCGCCCGCTTGGTGCGGTTGCGGAAAGCGAGGTCGACAGCGCCCGGACCGCGCTGGCCGAAGCAAGAATTCAACTCGATCAGGCCGAGGTTGATCTGGCGGATCGGACCATTCTTGCGCCATTTGACGGCATCATCGGCATTCCCCAGATCGAGGCCGGTGACCGTGTAGACAGCTCCACCATGCTTGTGACCCTTGATAATATCGACAGCATTCTGGTCGATTTCGAAGTTGCCGAAACCCGGTTTGACAATGTCAAACCCGGACAGTCGCTGCGCGTTGAAACATGGAGCCTTCCGGGCGAACTTTTCACCGGGGTTGTTGAATCAATCGGAAGCCGCATTGATCCGGAAAGCCGGACCTTTAATGTGCGTGCGCGCGTGCCCAACCCGAATGGTCGCTTGCTTGCCGGGATGTCCTTTGCCGTTTACGTCGATATTGAAGGTAAACAATATCCCTCTGTTCCCGAGATTTCCGTCCTTTGGGGGGATGGTGGCACCTATGTCTGGCGGATCGCCGATGAAGAGGTGTCGCGTGTTCCCGTTCGTGTCGTCAAACGTACCAACGGCCGTATCCTGATTGATGGTCCGGTCGCCAAGGGGGATCTTATTGTTGTCGAGGGTGTCTTGCGCCTGCGTCCGGGCCGCAAGGTTGACGCAACCATTCGTAACACCATTGACGAACCCGGTGTCGCCGCCCGCGAGGGTACAGGTGAGGGGTCCTGACCATGACCGATCATTCCGGCAATCAGGATCAGAATGATCTTGCATCCCTTAGTATCCGTCGCCCGGTGCTGGTCTGTGTTGTCGCCCTGCTGATCATTCTGGCCGGTCTGGCTGCGATGCTTGGCGTGGAAATCCGCGAATTGCCGAACGTGGATCGGCCGACTGTGACGATCAGCGCAACCTATCGCGGCGCATCCCCGGAAACCGTTGACGCCGAAGTCACCTCGGTTCTTGAAAGTGCTGCTTCGCGCGTCAGTGGCGTCAAGAATATCAATTCCCAAAGCGAGGAAGGCAGCTCGCGGGTTCGCATCGAATTCTATCCGGATGTTGAAATCAATGATGCTGCCAGTGACATCCGCGAAGCCGTCAGCCGCGCGACCAGAAGTCTTCCGGACGAGGTCGAGGAAGTCCGTGTGGTCAAGGCCGATGCAGATGCCAGTGCGATCATGCGCATGGCGGTTGTCACCACCCGCCTGACCGAGGAAGAACTCGCCAATATTGTCGATGACCAGATCACCCCGGCCTTGCTTGCCGTTCCGGGTGTTGCGGAAATCACGGTCAACGGCGATCGCGAAAAGGTTCTTCATGTCCGCGTTGATCCGCTGCGTATCGCAAGTTACGGACTGTCGGTAAAGGATATTGCCGATGTTTTGCGAACAGCACAGTTCGACATCCCGGCAGGCAGCTTTGAATCAGCCGATCAGAAACTTTTTGTGCGTGCCGATGCATCGGTCTGGGAAGTCGAAAAGCTCAACCAGATGCTGGTACGTGACGGTATTCTGCTTGGCGATGTTGCCGATATCTATTACGGCCCCGATGATGCGACGTCCTATGTTCGCCTTGATGGCAGGGCCGTAATCGGGCTTGGCGTTGTGCGACAGGCCCAATCAAACACCATTGCGATTTCCAATGGTGTGCGCGACGCGGTCGACCGTCTGAACAAACAGTTCGATGGCATCGAAATCTTTGTTAACTCTGACGATGCGGTATTTATCGAAGGTGCATTGTGGGAAGTGATCTTTAGCCTCGCACTCGCGATCATCATCGTGATTGGCGTGCTGTATCTTTTCCTGCGCTCCTTTACTGCAACCCTGATTCCGACGGTAACCATTCCGATTGCACTGATCGGCACAGTTGCCGCTGTCTGGGCGATGGGGTTCTCGATCAATATCCTGACCTTGCTGGCGCTGGTTCTGGCGACCGGGATGATCGTTGATGATGCGATTGTGGTGCTTGAAAACATTCAGCGTCGCCGTCATCAGGGGCTTGGCTCAATGGCGGCTGCGGTGCTTGGTACCCGGCAGGTGTTCTTTGCCGTAATTGCGACCACGCTGACCCTGATTTCGGTGTTTGTGCCGATTTCTTTCCTGCCCAGTACGGCCGGTCGTCTGTTCCGTGAATTCGGTTTTGTTCTGGCCTTCTCGGTGGCGGTGTCATCCTTTGTTGCACTGACTTTGTGTCCGATGCTGGCATCGCGTCTCAAACATATTGATCCCCATGACGGTGATGCAAATGTCGAACCCAATATGCTTGAACGGGTCGGCATTTTCTTTGCGGGGATTTACCGCGTCATTCTGGAATGGGTGCTGCGCAACCCGGTCGTCACATTGATGATCTGTATTGTTGCCGGTGGTCTGGCGTTCGGTGCCTATAACGCGGTGACCAAGGAATTGCTGCCCAACGAGGATCGCGGACGCATTCTGGTATCCCTGCGTGGTCCGGACGGGGTCGGTATCGATTATATGGACCGTCAGGTCGAAGCGGTCGAAAACATTCTGCGACCGGTGGTCGATGCCGGGGATGCCTATAACATCTATACCATCGTTGGTCTTTGGGACCCCAACCGTGCATTGGTGATCGCACCGCTGGTGCCGTGGGATGAACGTGATCGCAGCCAGCAGGAAATCACCAACAGCATCCGGGGCAAGCTGAATGCCTTGCCGGGCGTACAGGCCTTTGTCTGGCAACCTAACAGCCTTGGTTTGCGTGGCGGAACCGGCGAAGGGTTGCAATTTGCCCTGACAGGGACGAACTATCGCAATCTTGCGGCCAATGCCCGTGCCCTTCAGGCCGAACTTGAAGCAAACAATCCGAAACTGACCGGTATCCGGGTGTCCTACCAGACCACCCAGCCACAGCTTCTGGTCAATATCGACCGCAAGCGCGCCTTTGATCTTGGCATCGAGATTGACGAACTTGATACGACGCTGCGTGCGATGATCGAGGGATATGAAGTCACCGACATCAATGTCGATGACCAAAGCATCCCGGTCAAACTGCGCAGTGCAGTTGGCAGCATCAATGACCCGTCCGATCTTGAGAACCTGTTTGTTACCGGAACCAATGGCCGTATTCTTCCACTGTCATCGGTCATCACGCTCAGCGAAGAAGCCGTTGCTTCCGAACTCGAACGCGAAGGTCAGCAACGTGCGGTGGGTATTTCTGCCAACCTTGCGCCGGGCTACACGCTTGACGATGCGGTTAATGACGTCACGGCTGCGGCCGACAAGGTCCTGTCGCCGGGTGTCGGTGTCTTGTTCCTGGGCGATGCCGCGGCCTTGGGTGAAACATCAAACGATGTTCAGATCACTTTCCTGATTGCGGTTCTGGTCGTGCTTCTTGTTCTGGCAGCCCAGTTCGAAAGCTTCATGTCCGCCCTTGTGGTGGTGCTGACCGTGCCATTTGGTCTGGCCGCGGCGATCTTTGCACTTAGTCTCAGTGGTACCTCGATCAATATCTATAGCCAGATCGGGCTTGTGATGCTGGTGGGGCTTATGGCCAAAAACGGCATTCTGGTGGTTGAATTCGCCGACCAGCTGCGCGATGCCGGCCGATCCGTCCGCGAGGCCGTTCATGACGCGGCGATGGTGCGTTTGCGTCCGATCATGATGACAATGATCTCGACGGTGCTGGGTGGTTTGCCACTCGTGCTTGGTTCCGGCGCCGGGGCAGAGGCCCGTGCTGCAATCGGTTGGGTTGTGTTTGGCGGGCTTGGCTTTGCCACCGTATTTACATTGTTCCTGACCCCGGTACTGTATCTGTTGCTGGCACCACTGGTATCGGCACGTGCGGATGGTGGTTTGAAACTGCAAACCCAGTTGCGTGCCGCAGAATCCATCCCCGACACGGGCGAGATTCCCGACGAACTCCCCCATGGATCAGATGCCAAGGGCGGTATTGAAGGAAGTGCGAAATAACATGAATACGCGTCGTCTTTTTGCAGTTTCGGGAATCGCTTTGCTCGGCGCACTTGGCGGCTGCCAGTCTGTCGGACCTGATTACACGGCACCGAGTTTTGACCTGGTGGGGGCCTATACCCCTGAAATCCCCGTAATCACCGCATCACAGGCCGATCACGGCCGCTGGTGGGAAAGCACAACTGATCCGGTCTTGCAGGGACTGATCAACGAGGGTGTCACCAACAATATTGATCTCAGAATTGCGATCAGCCGTATTCGTGCCGCCGCTGCAACCGCACGCGGTGTCGAAGGGGCCAATGGTCCGACGATTGGTGCAACCCTTGACAGTTCGGCGGATCGGTCAACCTCAAGCCGGGCCAGTGGCGATCATGTCGATGATCTTGGCTTTGGCGCGGGGATTGACCTGTCATGGACAGCGGATCTTTGGGGCGGACAGACCCGCGAGGAAGAAGTCGCCAAGGCCGATTATCTGCGTCAGGTCTATCTGCGCGAAGATGTCTATCGCACCATGATAGCCGACATTATCGGCAACTATATCGAACTGCGCGGCGCGCAGAAACGGCTGGCCCTGTTGCAGGACTCCCTTGATCTGCAACGCCAGACCAGCAACATCGTGCAGGTTCGGCTTCAGACCGGTCTGGGATCGGAGCTTGATCTTTCGCGTGCGCGGGCCGAGGTCGCCGATCTTGAGGCCACGGTCCCGACCTTGCAGACAAGTATCGACCGGTCGATCAATGCAATCTCGATCCTTGTCGGTGCACAGCCCGGCTCCCATCGCGACCTGTTGCTTGACGTCTCGCCCTTGCCGGAATTCCAAAGCAGTCCGCCGATTGGCATTCCTGCTGACTTGCTCCGTCGCAGACCGGATGTCCGCGCGGCGGAACTGGCACTGATTTCTGCGACCTCGCAGATCGGGGTGGAAACCGCCACACTTTATCCGGAACTGACGCTCAGCGGGTCTTTGGCCCTGGGGGCGACCGGATATGGCACCGGGCCGATTGTCCGCACAGCCATGGCGGCCATCGGAGCACTTCTGGACGCGACGCTGTATGATGGTGGTGAACGTCGTGCGAACATCACCGTGGCCGAAGAAGAGGCCGAACAGGCTTTCCTGACCTATCGCCAGACCCTGCTTGCGGCGATTGAAGAAGTCGAAAGTGCGATTTACGGCTATGTCGGTGCCATGCAGCAACGGGACTCCCTGATTGCATCGGTGCAATATCACCGTGATGCGTTTGAACAATCCAGGGTCCGCTATGTGCAGGGGCTTTCGGATTTTCTCGACGTGCTTGATTCACAGCGCAGCCTGACCGGTTCCCTGCAATCGCTTGCCGATGCCGAAACCGATCTCGAACTTGAAACCATCAATCTCTATAGCGCTGCGGGACTGAGTGTCGAGGATGTCGAACGATATGCATCCCAGGAAGGTGTCACTCTGGTGAATGGCTAACGGGCCCGGGTTTTCTGTGAAAACAAATATATCAGCGAACTGTGCCTTGAGTTTCGCAACCGTTCGTCATAGGTGTTTGGCAGAATGACTTCCGGGGATGATCATGACCGGCGATCTGTTTGCCAATGAACCACCACGCAATCTTTTGCCCTTTGACGGGGAAGTTTTGCTGCTGCGCGAAATCATGGACCCGGATGTTGCAGACCGGACATTTTCGCGCCTGAAAAGCGGGATCGTCTGGCAACAGGAAATCGCCAAAATTCATGGCAAGGAAATCCCCGTTCCCCGATTGACCGCTTGGTATGGCGAGGTCGCCTATCGCTATAGCGGCGTCTATCATCCGGCTGCACCGTTTCCATCCGTAATTGCACCCTTGCGCAAACTTGCCGAAGACCTTTCCGGTGCATTGTTTAATACTGTTCTTCTGAACTATTACCGGGATGGTCGCGACAGTGTTTCCTGGCATGCCGATGACGAAGACGTGCTGGGGGAAAATCCGGTTATTGCCAGCCTGTCCTTTGGCGAGGAACGGCGCTTTCATTTACGGCATAAAAAAACCGGTGATCGTATCAGCATCGATTTGCCGCATAACTCGGCCCTGATCATGGCCGGGCAAACCCAGCATTTCTGGTTGCATCAAATTCCCAAAACTGCCCGTCAGGTAAATGAGCGGATCAATCTGACGTTCCGCCATACCCAGCCGGAAAACAGATAAGGCTTATGAACTTCAATGTCTTCTGGTAGCGAAACATTGCTTTTGGCTATAGTGTAACCGCTTCAAATCACTATCAGTGTGAAACACACGGGCTCGGGGAAAACAGGCGCATGGCAAAACGCGTAAAACTTCTGGATGTCGCAAAGGCGGCCGGGGTTTCGCAAGGAACAGCGTCAAATGCCTTTGGCAAACCCGATCTGGTCCGCCCCGAAGTACGCGAGCGCATTTTTGCTGCCGCCAGGGAACTTGGCTATCGCGGGCCGCATGTCATGGCCCGGATGCTGCGCACGGGCAAGGCTGGTGCGCTTGGTGTGGTGTTTCCCGATAACCTTGAATATGCCTTTAGCGATCCGGCAGCGATTGAGTTGCTGCGCGGGATCGGGCGCGAATGTGCGCAGCATGGCGTCAATGTCATGATCATTTCTGCGCAAAATCAGCAACAGGCAATCGAGGCGGTCAATAATGCCGCTGTTGATGCCTTTCTGGTCCATTGCTATTCCGACAATAATGACATCATCGCCGCCATTCAGCGCCGTAACCAGCCGCTGATCAGCATCGATACCGACATTACCGGTGCGGCTGGATCTGTGGTGCTTGATGATTTCGGGGCGGCCAGAAATGCCGCCCGGCATCTTCTAGATTGCGGGGCAAAACGTTTTGGCATCCTGTCGCTTCAGGCGACCGAGCATGATCATTTCGGCCCGATGAATGCTAACCGGATCGGGGCGGCCAGCCACCGGGTCGTCCGTGAACGTCTGGCGGGCTATCACGATGCCCTGCAGGCAGCCGGGATTTCTGCCTCCGACATTATCCATGTCGAATGCGACAACCAGTCAGGCCATAGCGCAAAAATGACCACGGAATTGCTGGCACAGCATCCCGAAATCGACGGCATTCTCGGCATGTCGGATGTGATTGCGATCGGGGCGATTGATGCCGCGCGCACGTCTGGCCGCAAGGTGCCCGACGATCTCAAGGTGATCGGGATTGACGGTATTGCTGCGGGTGAACGCACCGACCCGCCCCTAACCACCATGTATCAGGACTCAGTTGAAAAGGGACGTCTGGCTGCAGAAATGGCCCTGTCAGACGGCGGTGGTAAAACCATCACCCTTGAAACCACCCTGTTGCTGCGCGGTTCCAGTAAACCCGCCTAGCATCTAGTTCCCATCCTTCGGGAAATTGAAATCCGGCATTGCGCGATTGCCTGCCAGTCCGTTCCAAAGGGCAAGATAACGATCATTCATTGCCGTCAGACTGTAATGATCAATGATCCGTTTGCGCGCAGCGGTCTTGCGACAGGTCCGGCTATCACTATCTTCGGTCAGAAGTTCCTCGATGGCGTTGGCAAGTTTATCTGGTGCACGCAGCGGGACAGTCTTGCCAGTACCGCCCAGAATTTCTGCAACATCACCAACATCATTGCCGATTGCCGGTACACCACATGCCATGGCCTCGCCGATGACATTGGGAAACCCTTCGCCAAAGCTTGACGACAGAACCGCAATGTCGAGGGCAGGCACGATCTTGGCAACATCGCGCCTTAGTCCAAGGGCTGAAACATGTGGGGCGAGCTCCGCGGGTACGGCAAGGCTTTCGGTATCGTGACCAATCAGGATCAGATGCGCATCATGGGTTTTGGCGCGAAGCAGCCTGATCGCTTCAAACAGGGTATCGTGATCCTTGGCCGGGTCCTTGCGCGCGACCATGCCAATCAAATGTTTGGCCGGTTCAATGCCAAGTTCGGCGCACAGTCTTTTTCGTGCACCGGGATCGGGGCGCCATTCATCGGTGTCAAAACCGTTGGGCAGATAGGCCCATCTTTTGGGGTGATAGCCGCATTTGATGTGATGACGCTGACCGGCATGCGAATTCGCGGCAATCACGGCTGGACGATCGGACAGTTTCGCCAGCAATCCCAGAACAATGCGGGTCGAACGTCCGTATTGTGCAAGATCCATTTCCGCACAGCGGATATTCCAGACGAGCCTTTTGGTCCCGCGTCCTGACAGGATGGCAGCAAGGGTGGCGATAAAATCGGAATGATACAGCCATGACATCATGGCGTCGGGCTGCGTGCGGCGCATCAGCCGTGAAAGCCGGATGATCGCGCCGGGCAAATCGCGCATGCCCGATGCCATGCCAAGGCAATGCAATTCAACACCGGCCGCCATCAGGTCGGGGCCGTATACCCCTTTATCCATCAGTGAAACAACGATCTGGCGCGGGATATCAGGCCCCGGATTTTGCGCGTTATGACACGCAATCCGGGTCAGGACGCGTTCAGCACCCCCGGCGTCGAGTTCGTTGATGATATGCATTACGGTTGCCATACCAAGGCTATAGCAGGCCTTTGCCCATCAGAACAGATGGCTATTTTGCAAGCTGCGAGTAGCGGTAACAATCCGTGGTGTGATCCATCACAAGGCCGGTGGCCTGAAGGAAGGCATAGATGATGGTCGTGCCGACAAACTTCATGCCGCGCTTTTTCAGATCCTTGGAAATCCGGTCGGAAAGCTCGGTCGAAACCGGGCAGTCACCCATGGTTTTCCAGTGATTGATCACCGGCTTGCCATCAACGAAGTTCCAGATATAGGAATCAAAGCTTCCGAACTCTTTCTGGATGGCAATGAATGTTTGGGCGTTTTTAATAGTCGCGGCGATTTTTAATTTATTTCTAATAATCCCCGGGTCGGCCATCAGCGATTCCTGTTTGGCTTCGTCATAGGCCGCGACCTTGTGAACATCGAAATTATCAAAGGCCGCGCGATAGGTATCGCGCCGTGCCAGAACCGTCAGCCAGCTTAACCCCGCCTGCGCCCCTTCAAGGATCAGCATTTCAAAGAAAAGCCGGTCATCATGGACCGGAACACCCCATTCCGCATCGTGGTAATCAATGTAAAACGGCTTGTCGAGATGGATGTTTGCCCAGCCGCAGCGCGGATGATCGTGGTGGGGCATGCTGGTTCCTTTCAATGGCACGGCGTGTTGGCGCGAGGCGCATTGTTGGCAAGAAGCGATCATGCCCGCAAGTCGATAAGCAGATGTGACTGACATCTCCTGACAGTTTCTGGCAAGGGCACAATGCAACCAGGCGGCGTATGGTGATGTCAATCGCACCACCTTGTCAGGTGACAGGGATCACAAAACGATGAAAACTTGGCCCGGTAACGGGTGAAATCAACGCTCTGCGCTTGCGTTACCGGCCATTGCCGACTAGGTTTTGCAGCGTGCAAACATCTTACCGGGCAAAAATCGAATATGCCCCGGCGATAGTAAGGAGCGGCGATGCTGGCGATTTTTTGGCTTATTGATACTGTAGTTGGTATCTACATTTTCATGCTGATTGCTTCTGCAATCCTGTCATGGCTTGTGGCATTCAACGTCATCAATACCAGCAACCGATTCGTCTATATGGTCGGTGATTTCCTCTATCGTGTGACCGAACCGGCCCTGCGCCCGATCCGGCGCGTCATGCCGGACCTTGGCGGCATCGATCTTTCGCCGATTGTTCTGATTCTTGTTCTGCAATTTGCCAATATGCTGATTCAGACCGATGTGCGGATGGCTCTTTTAGGTTACTAGATGTCTCATTTAGACAATGACTGATCCCGTTTGCGAGATACTCTCTGACCAAACCGGGATCCGTCTGTTTGTGCGTTTAACGCCAAAAGCCTCGCGCAATGCGATCAATGGTCTGATGAATGATGCGACTGGCCGCACACAGCTTAAAGTGTCGGTCACCGCAGTGCCGGAAAACGGCAAAGCCAATCAGGCCCTGATAAAACTTTTGGCAAAAGCGGCCAAATGGCCTAAATCCTCGGTCGGGATCGTTGCCGGGCATACAGACCGCAACAAGGTGCTGGTGATTTCCGGCAATCCCGCAGAGCTGACGGCGCAAATTACCCAACTTACGGGCGGACAGACACATGAGTGACGCAAAAATCATCGATGGCAAGGCATTCGCTGCCAAACTGCGCGAAGACATCACCGCAGAAGTTTCCAAGCTGAAAGCGGACCACGGTGTGACCCCCGGTCTTGCCGTCATTCTGGTGGGCGAAGACCCGGCCAGTCAGGTCTATGTGCGCAACAAGGGTAAACAGACCCTTGAATGCGGCATGAATTCCTATGAGCACAAGCTCTCGGCCGATACCAGCCAGGAAGACCTTCTGGCCCTGATCGCCAAGCTCAATGCCGACGAAAACGTTCATGGCATCCTCTGCCAGCTTCCGGTGCCCAAACATATCGACGAACAGGCGATCCTTTCTGCCATCGATCCGGCCAAGGATGTGGATGGCTTTCATGTCGTCAATGCCGGTGCACTGGCCACGGGCGGAGAGGGCTTTGCCCCTTGCACGCCTTATGGCTGCCTGATGCTTCTGAAAGATACCCTTGGTGATCTGTCGGGCAAACGTGCGGTGGTTGTCGGGCGTTCCAACATCGTTGGCAAGCCGATGGCGCAGCTCCTGCTGAAGGAAAGCTGCACGGTTACCATTGCGCATTCGCGTACCCGCGATTTGCCCGAAGAAGTCCGTCGTGCCGATATCGTCGTTGCCGCAGTTGGCCGCCCGGAAATGGTCAAGGGTGACTGGATTGCTCCGGGTGCCACGGTGATTGACGTCGGTATCAACCGCGTTGAAGGGGCCGAGGGCAAAATGAAGCTGGTCGGCGATGTCGAGTTTGAAAGTGCCGCCAAGGTTGCCGGTGCCATCACCCCGGTTCCGGGGGGAGTCGGGCCGATGACCATCGCCTGCCTGCTCAACAACACCTTGATTTCGGCCTGCCGTGCCAACGGCCTTGAAGCGCCGAACCTTGGTTTTGACAGCTAAATAAGGCGGTTAAAAGAATTTCAAAAGGGCAGCCAGAGGCTGCCCTTTTTATTTGTGTTCTACAACGACCAAACCCATAACAACATCGGCACCCCAACCACCACCAAGATGATCTTGATCGGCAGGCCGAGTTTCCAGTAGTCGCCGAAGTGGAAATCTCCGGGACAATGGTTCGTTGACCCTTTTCGAGGGGGAATGAATGATGGTTAATCTATATCTATAGTTGTAATGTTGTTATGCTGGTAAGCGATGCTTTAAATCTATGGAGGACAATATGAAAGTTCCGAGGAAAAACATTCTTTCGTCAGGTCTAAAAGGTTCTGTTCTGCTTTTAACTTTTCTGGCGATGGTAGTTTTGTCTAACACTACATTTGCGCAGGAATCGTCACAGACGAGATTAGAAGCTGCCGAACGGTATGCAAAAGTCTTTAATTTGCCGAAAATGATGAATGAAACGGTGGCGCAGATTGCATTGCAAGTTCCTCAAAACAGGCGAGATGAATTCATCCAATTTATGTCACAAGCGTTAGACATGGAGATGCTTGAGAACCTGATAACCACCTCAATGGTTCAGCATTTCACAACCAATGAATTGAATGCCCTTGCCGATTTTTACGGATCACCGGAAGGAATTTCAATAGTCGAAAAAATGCCAGCCTACATGGCTAGTACAATGCCAAGAATACAGGCAGAAGTTCTTAAAACCGCAGAAAAATTTTGATAATTGGATTCACTTCGATGTGGAAAAGGCCGGGATTCCTGTTTTCACAAACCCAATGATAACCGTTACGAGATCGCTTTCTCGCAGGTGTTGATTGGTGTTCCAAATGATTTGTCTGGGGCCTGAACACCTGTGAGGAACTCAACGTCATAATGGCCACACCCACAACAACATCGGCACCCCAACCGCCACAACGATGATCTCGATCGGCAGGCCGAGTTTCCAGTAGTCGCCAAAGCGGAAGCCGCCGGGGCCGAGGATGAGCGTGTTGTTCTGGTGACCGATGGGGGTCAGGAAGGCGCAGGATGCTCCAATCGCAACCGCCATCAGAAATGGGTCGGAGCTCGCACCGAGCTGGGCGGCACTGCCAATGGCAATTGGGCACATGACAGCCGCGGTAGCGGCATTGTTCATGAAATCTGATAGCGTCATGGTGACGACAAGGATCAGGCCGACGGCGATCACCGCGTTGCCTTGCGCGACCGATTCCAGCAGGAAGCGCGCGATCAGATCGGCACTGCCGGTACTTTCCATCGCATTGGCAACCGGTATCAGGGCGGCGAGAAGCACCACGACGGGCCAGTCGACCGCGTCATAAAGCGTGCGCGGTGACACTACCCCGAACAGCAGGGCGGCAAGGACGCCGAGCGCAAAGGATATGGCGGCCGGCAGGATGCCAAGGGCCGCGAGCAGAATGGCAATCCCCATAATGGCGCTGGCCCGGAATGCCTGGGACTTGTCGGCAAGATGCAGGGAACGTTCGGCAAGCGGGGCGCAGCCCATCCGGCTGCCAAACTCGCCAATGGCGGCAGGCGAACCTTGCATCAAAAGCACGTCGCCTGCCTGCATCTTCATGGTGCGCAACCGGGTCATGGATCGCTGTCCCTGACGAGACAGGGCAAGCAGGTTGATGCCAAAGCGGCTTCGGATACGAATATCGGCAGCAGACCGTCCGATGAAGGCGGCACTGGGCAAAACGACAACTTCGATCAGGGACACATCATCAGATTGCAGGGCCTTTTTATGCTCTGCTTCCTCATCTGATGCGTCGTTCTTGCGATCTGTTTTTGCGGTGCTTTTGCTGTCGGCTTTTGCGTCGTCGGGAAGATCAACTTTCTTCTCGGCATTATTGGCCTTCTGGGCTTTGGTGGTTTCCTTTTTAGATTCTTTCTTTGCTTCCTTCTGGGCTTCTTTTTGAGCCTCCTTCTGAGCTTCGAGGGCCTCTTGAGTCTTGCGTTCGGCCTCAGCACTTCGCCATTCGGCCTCAAGGGTCAGGTCAAGGGCCGAAAGGACAGAGGCCAGACTTTCAGGTTCGGCTTCGATCAGAAGAATGTCGTTCTGGTGAAGTTCGCGATAGGGGCTTGGGGCCGGAATTCGCCGTTCATGGCGGATCAGGCCGATGACCTGTGCGTCGGATTTTTCGAGCTCGTTATTAAGATCGCGCAGCAACATGCCAACAGATTTGCTGCCCTCGGTGATGCGGGCCTCGGTCAGATAGGAGCCGGTTTCAAATCCCTCGGCCCCGGCGCGTTCGCGGGTTGGTACCAGAAACCGCCCGAAAAGAATGACAAAGGCCAAACCCGATACTGCGATGGCAAGGCCGACGGGACTGTAATCAAACATCGAAAAGCCGTCGCCATTCAGTTTCGCGCGAAACCCTGAAACGATCAGGTTGGGGGGCGTCCCGATCAGGGTCGTCATGCCGCCAAGGATCGAACCAAAGGCAAGCGGCATCAGGATTTTACCCGGTGGCAGTCCCTGTTTGTTGGCGATCTGAAGGGCAACCGGCATCAAAAGTGCCAGCGCCCCGACATTGTTCATGAAAGCCGACAGAAGGGCCGCCAGCAAGCTGAGTGCGGCAAGCGTAATGAAGGGTCCCGCCGATTGCGGAAGAATGGTCCGGGTCAGGGTATCGACCGCGCCCGATTGTTGCAGGGCCGATGACAGGATCAGGATGCAGGCAACCGTGATCACGGCGGGATGGCCAAAGCCGACAAAGGCGGCGTCAGTCGGGACAAGTCCCAGCACCACACAGACCAGAAGGGACGCCATCGCAACCATGTCATGACGCCAGCGTCCCCACAGAAACAGGACGACTGTACCGACAAGAACCGTCAGGATCATGATTTGCGGGCTATCCATGTCTGCCGGTCCTGTTTTGTGACGGGTTTTCTGTTCCAAAGCCTAGGGGGAGGCAGCCTGATCGGTCAAGTGAAGTCGGGCGGGGTCGGGGTTGAAAAAGAGTCCGATCAACAGAATTTCACGTTGTTGCAGGCTCCTGCCACATTTGTCAGGATGATGTGTTAGCATCGCCCTGTTTTCATTTGCCAATTTTCCAGAGTGATCATGCCAGTTGACAGTATTTCCATGCCCGATGCCTCGGTCGCGATTTCGATAAAGCAGGCGCGCAACCTTGCGCTTTGCGGGCAGGGATTTGATCAGAATGACAGCAAGCCTGTGACCAAACGCCGGATCATGAAGGCGATCCGCCAGACCAATATGTTACAGGTCGATAGCGTCAATGTGCTTACCCGCGCCCATTACATGCCGATCTTTAGCCGGTTGGGTGTCTATGACCCGGCAATGCTTGATGACATTGTCTGGGGCAAATCGCGCGACCGGAAATTGTTCGAATATTGGGGCCATGAAGCATCGATGATCCCGGTTGAGGATTATCCGCTCTATCGCTGGCGGATGGAGGATGCCGAGCAGGGCAAGGGCACCTGGGGGCGGATTGCCCGAATTCAGCGCGAGAAACCTGAACTGATCACCGGCATTCTTGACCATATCGAACGCCATGGCCCGGTGGGGTCGAGCGACCTTGAAGAAAAAGGGGCGAGCAGTTCGGAATGGTGGGGATGGTCGGACACCAAGATCGCCATGGAATATCTGTTCTGGAGCGGGCAGGTGATGGCGCAAAAGCGCCGGTCAAGTTTCGAGCGGATTTACGATTTGCCACACCGGATCATCGGGGATGCGGCCCATGATCCGGCACCGGACCGGTTGGAGGCGCAATCAGACCTGATCTGCAAGGGGATTGCGGCGATGGGTATCGCAACCGAAGCCGATTTGCGCAAATATTTCCGCCTGCCGACAGCTGATGTGAAGGACTGTCTGGTCAAACTGCTCGAGGAGGGACGGTTGCTGCGCGCGGATGTCGAAGGCTGGAAACAGGCAGGATATCTGTGCCCGAACGTCAATCCGCGTGCGCGGGCAAAGCCGACCTGTCTGATGGTGCCATTTGATCCGGTGATGTGGGAACGCGACCGGGTCGAGCGGATATTCGGGTTTAACTACCGGATCGAGATATATGTTCCGGCCGAAAAACGCCAGTATGGCTATTATGTCCTGCCATTTATGTTAAACGGCGAATTTGTTGCGCGTGTCGATTTGAAGTCCGAGCGCAAAAAGAACGTGCTTCTGGTGCAAGGCGCGCATCTTGAAGACGGGCTTGCCCAGGGTGATGTTGCAGGCCCGTTAATGGAACATTTGCAGCGTCTTGCAACGTTCCTTGGCCTTGAAAATGGTGTTGAGGTCGTGGGGAATAATGCGTTTTCGCGCTATCTGGCGAGTGTGCCTGTTTCCTGAAAGGGTAAACGGGGCGCAGGTCCCACATCTGCGCCCCGTTTTACCACTGTTCCGACTTTGACCATAAAAAGCTTCAGGACATTATGGTCAACAGTTGCACCTGGCCTTACCAGCAGGTGTAACCCCCATCAGCCAGAACAATGGATCCGGTCATCAGGCTGGAAGCATCGGATGCCAGGAACAGCACAACCGATCCGATTTCTTCGGTCAGGCCAAGGCGGGCCATCGGGGTGCCATTGATCCAGGCGTCGTACATTTCCGGCTTGGATTTCACGAATTCATTGAGCGGGGTCGCAATATAGGTTGGCGCAACCGCATTGACGCGCACACCACGCCCGCCCCATTCAGCAGCCAGCGATTTGGTCAGGTGATGAACCGCTGCCTTGGAGGCATTGTAATAGGCCTGCTCCTGCGGCTTGTTGACGATGAAGCCCGACATCGAGCCGACATTGACGATGACGCCGTTTTTCTTGGCCAGCATCTGTTTGCCAAACTCGCGGCAGCACCAGAACGTCCCGTTCAGATTGACGTCGATGACATTGAGCCAATGTTCATCGGTGACGGTTTCCGCCGGGGTTTCCGAACGCGCAATACCGGCATTGTTGACCAAGATATCGATGCCGCCTTGCTTGGCCATTTTTTCAGCACTGGCACGGACCTGATCGGTATTGGTGACATCCATGATGTCGATATCGGCGGTGTAACCCTTGGATTTGAGGTAATCACGGCCTTCTTCGGCAACAGCTTCGCTGATATCGCCGATGACAACATGGGCACCGGCCTCGGCCAGTGCTTCGCAGCAGGACAGGCCGATGGCGCGACCGCCACCGGTGACATAGGCGCGACGCCCGGAAAGATCGAACTTTTTAAGATACATTTTGGACTCACAGTTAGCTTGATTGGTAAGGCGGGATCGCAAGCCGCTAAGGGCTTTGCGATCCGGTTTGTTCACGTATCAGGATGCGCCAAGCGCCAGACCATGGGCGTCAAAGCAGTGGATGCGATCCTGTTCAGGTGTCAGGAAGATCTTGTCATGTTCACCAAGCGGCATTTCGCCGGTGGCACGGACCGTCATCGGACCAAGGCCATCGGCTTCGACATGGAGATATGTCTCGGCTCCGAGATGTTCGGCGATTTTGACTGTTGCAGCGATGACGCCACTTTCAGTGCTGACCGCGAGATGTTCGGGACGAATGCCGATTTCATGACAATTGTGTTTTGCTGCAAGCTCCCCGCCCAGGAAGTTCATTTTTGGCGAGCCGATGAAACCGGCGACAAATTTATTGGCGGGGTTGTTATAGAGTTCCATCGGCTTGCCGACCTGTTCGACACGGCCAGCCTGAAGAACCACAATCTTGTCGGCCATGGTCATGGCTTCGACCTGATCGTGGGTCACATAGATCATGGTGGTTTTGAGTTCCTGATGCAGCCCGGTGATTTCAAGACGCATATTGACGCGAAGGGCGGCATCAAGGTTTGAAAGCGGTTCGTCAAACAGGAAGGCCGCCGGGTTGCGCACGATGGCGCGACCGATGGCAACACGTTGACGCTGACCACCGGAAAGGGCGCCGGGACGCCGTTCGAGATAGTCGGTCAGGTTGAGGATCTTGGCCGCAGACTGGACTTTCTGGTCTATGACATCCTTGCTTTCGCCCGCCATTTTCAGACCAAAAGCAATATTGTTATAGACCGTCATATGCGGATAGAGCGCATAGGACTGAAAGACCATCGACAGGCCGCGTTTGGCCGGTGCCTCGTTGGCAACGTCGGTTCCGTCGATCAGGATTTTGCCATCAGTGACATCTTCGAGACCGGCAATCAGACGCAGCAGGGTTGATTTCCCGCAGCCTGACGGACCGACAAAAACAACGAATTCACCATCATTGATATCAAGATCAACACCGGGAATAACATCCAGCGTTCCGAAGCTTTTCTTGACTTTTTCCAGTCGGATAGCACCCATTTTGGTGTTCCTTCTTTCTCTATTTTCACGGGCTTGCGGTTACTTGACCGCGCCGAATGTCAGACCACGTACCAGCTGTTTCTGCGAGAACCAGCCGATGACCAGAATTGGGGCAACCGCCAAGGTTGATGCGGCTGAAAGCTTGGCCCAGAACAGCCCTTCGGGGCTGGAATAGGATGCGATGAAAGCCGTCAGCGGGGCGGCATCAGACGTTGTGAGATTGAGCGTCCAGAACGCTTCATTCCAGGCCAGGATGATGTTGAGCAGCATGGTCGAAGCAATGCCGGGAACAGCCATGGGCAACAGCACAAAGATGATTTCCTTGGGCAGGGTTGCGCCATCCATCCGCGCGGCTTCCAGAATGTCGGTCGGGATTTCCTTGAAATAGGTGTAGAGCATCCAGACCATGATCGGCAGGTTGATCAGGAACAGCACCATGATCAGACCAAAGCGCGTATCAAGCAGGCCCCAGTCGCGGAAGACCAGATAGATTGGCACAAGCACGCCAACCGGTGGCATCATCTTGGTCGACAGCATCCACAGAAGCGCGTCCTTGGTCCGCTTGGTCGGGTTAAAGGCCATTGCCCATGCGCAGGTCACGGCAAAGACCAGACCAACCAGTGTCGACCCGACAGACAGGATGATCGAGTTCAGGGCGAACTTGAAATAGTTCGAGCGTTCCTGAACCTCGGCGTAGTTTTCCAGCGTCCAGTCAAAGGAAATGAAGCTGGGCGGGATCGAAACCGCTTCGAGTTCGGATTTGAAGCTGGTCAGGACCATCCAGAAGATCGGGAAGAAGATCAGAAGCCCGACGATCCAGGCAAATACCGAAAAGCTGATATAGCCAAGGGGAGATTGTTTATGTTCCATGTCGCGCCCCTTACTTGTCCAGGTTTTTGCCGATAAGGCGGATCAGGAAGATCGCCACGATATTGGCCAGAATGACCGCGACAATGCCGCCAGCCGAAGCGCCACCAACATCAAACTGCAACAGCGCCTGCGTGTAGACGAGGAAGGCGATGTTGGTCGTTGCCAGACCCGGGCCACCCCCGGTGGTCACAAAGATTTCGGCAAAGACGGTCAGCAGGAAGATGGTTTCGATCAGGATTACAACCGTGATCGCGCGGCTGAGATGGGGCAGGGTAATATAGAAAAATATCGCGACCGGACCGGCACCATCCATCTGGGCGGCTTCTTTCTGGTCACGATCAAGCGATTGCAGCGCTGTGAGCAAAATCAGAACCGCAAAAGGCAACCATTGCCATGACACCATGATGATGATCGAGGTCAGCGGTGCATTGGTGAACCAGTCAATCGCGGGCAGGCCAAGCAAACTGGCGATCCAGGCAAACATCCCCGAAACCGGGTCCATCAAAAGGTTTTTCCAGACCAGTGCATTCACGGTCGGCATAATAAAGAACGGTGCGATCACCAGCAGACGCAGAATACCGCGTCCGAAGATCGGCTGATCAAGCATCAGGCCAAGCAGGATGCCGCCAACCACGGTGATGACAAGAACAGAGCCCACCAGCAAAAGGGTGTTTGCAAGCGATGCAAAGAAAGCCGGATCTGTCAGGAAAAATTCGTAATTAAGTGTACCGATCCATTCTTCCATTCCCGGCGACAAAAGATTGTAGCGCAGGAAGGAGAAGTAAATCGTCATGCCCAGCGGGACGGCCATCCACAAAAACAGGACAATGATCGACGGCGCGGACATGATACGCCCGGTAAGGGTCGAGGCCCGTGTCGACATGATGTGCTCCCCGAGATTGATGTTGCTGATCCTATTCCAGATGGAAAGAGGGCGGTGCGTTTTGCAACCACCGCCCCAAGTTCATCAGGTCAAGGAGGCGCAGGCCAGAAATCATTTCAGATGTGCGATGAAATGAAATCCGGCCTGAGGTGCATCAGTAGTAACCAGCCTTACGCATGGTGCGGTCGGTACCGGACTGTGCAGCGGCAAGAGCCTGTTCGACAGTCATCTGACCGGCAAGAGCAGCAGAGAATTGCTGACCGACCGTGGTGCCGATGCCCTGGAATTCCGGGATCGCAGCGAACTGGACACCAACATAGGGCTTCGGTTTCATGGTCGAGTTGATCGGGTCTGCACTGTCGATGGCAAGAAGGGTCTCGTCAGCAAACGGTGCGGCTTCGAGATATTTCGGGTTCTGATACAGCGACATACGGGTGCCCGGCGGTACGTTCGCCCAGCCTTCTTTCGACGCTACCAGTTCCAGATAGTTTTTCGAGGTCGCCCAAGCGATGAATTTCTGGGCGGCTTCGACTTTCTGGGACCCCATCGGAATGCCAAGGTTCCAGGCCCAGAGCCAGTTGGCGCCGGTGCAGGTTGCCGCACACGGAGCTTCGGTGAAGCCGACCTTGTCGGCCACTTTGGACTCTTTGGGGTTGGTTACGAAGGATGCAGCAACCGTTGCATCAATCCACATGCCGCATTTGCCCGAGTTGAACAGCGACAGGTTTTCGTTAAAGCCGTTCGAGGTCGCGCCCGGAGGACCATAGTTACCAAGGATATTGGTATACATGTCCAGGGCCGCCTTCCACTCGGCGCTATCGAAGGTCGGGTTCCAGTTTTCATCAAACAGGCGCGCGCCATAGGCATTGCCCATGGTGGTGATCAGCGCCATGTTTTCACCCCAGCCAGCCTTGCCACGCAGGCAGATGCCATAGACACCCTCGTCGGGCTTGTGGAGTTTTTTGGCGATCTCAAGGGTCTGATCCCAGGTCAGGCGACCATTGATGGTGATGCCGGCCGCGTCAAACAGATCCTTGCGATACATCATCATCGAGCTTTCACCGTAGAACGGTGCAGCATAGAGTGCGTCATCCTTGGATACTGCGGAACGGATGGCGGGCATGATGTCATCAACATCATAGTCCGGGCCAAGTTGATCGAGCGGTGCCAGCCAGCCTTTTTCAGCCCAGATCGGCACTTCATAGGTGCCAATCGTCATGACGTCATACTGACCGCCCTTGGTGGCGATATCAGTGGTGACGCGCTGACGCAGGGTGTTTTCTTCCAGCGTGACCCATTCAAGCGAGATGTCCGGGTTTTTGGAGGTGAAATCATCCGTCAGCTTCTGCATGCGGATCATGTCACCGTTATTGACGGTTGCGATGGTCAGTTTCGTTTCGGCATTGGCGTGTGCGATACCGCCAGCCAACAGCGCACATAGCGCTGCTCCCATTACGCGTTTCATATTTCCTCCCAAAAGGACTGTCTACCCGTTGGGCAACTTGGGTTGCCCGTCTTGATCATTTGTTCAGGTAATGAGCATTCACTCAATTTTACCTCATCTTGTCAAACGAAATCGTTTTTGCGGCGCACAAAACAAAACCCTGCCAGAAGATCTGGCAGGGTGGTTTTATGCTGGATTGTTGCAGACTTGCGCAGGCGTGCTAGCGCAGCAAAGATTCAGCTGTTGCCTCGTCGGTGATCAGGGTCGAAATCAGCTTTCCGCGCATGGCACCCCGAATCGCTGCGACCTTTTTGGCCCCTTTGGCAACGGCGATGGTGTTGGTTGCCGGCTGGCAGGCGGGCGCGCTGGTCACACAATTATTCACCGGATGGTCAAGGATATTGCCGTCCTGATCAAAGGACCAGCTGATGACTTCGCCAATCGCACCGCTGTCGCGCAGGGAGGTCAGTTCATCCTTTGAAATAAACCCGTCAATATGAAGCGGCGCGTCATCGCCCAGATGCCCGACACCCATAAAGCGGATATCGGCTTCGCGTGCGAGCTTGAGGATATTGTCCATCGGCGGCTGCTTTTGCATGCGTTCGCGCATTTTCGGATCTTCGATGATGACCGGGATCGGCAGCGGATAGTGCGGCGCGCGGGTGCGGTCGGCAAGATCGGTGACCGCATCATAGAAACTTGCCGCCCCGTCATGGGCGATGGTGCCGACCAGCGAGACGATCTTGTGATGGCTTCCGTCAATCCGGCCGATTTCATCGACCATGGCGCGCATGGCCCGTCCGGTGCCAAGGGCGATGATTTTGGGATCGGTCGATTGCAAGGTGCGTTCAAGATAGTTTGCCGCGGCCTGTGCCATGCCAAACATTGCCTCGGGCGCAGAGGGATCGGTTGGCACGACATCGCAATTGGCAAGTCCGTATTTCTCGCAGATGGCCCGGCCCAGTTCCATGCAACGGGTGATCGGATGATCAAGACGAACCTTCACAAGGCCCTCGCTGACAGCAGCCGAGACCAGTCGTTGCGCGGTCGGGCGCGAAACACCAAGCTTGTGGGCGATTTCGTCCTGCGTATTGCCGGCGCAATAATAAAGCCAGCCAGCGCGGGCTGCTTCATCCAGACGGGCCGCTTCCTTGCGGGTTCGTTTTACCATCCGAGTCCCCCGATATGTCTTTTTGCGCGTCACCCGTCCCGGATATGGCCGGTGTGTGACGGATTATTTTTCCCTGAAGTCTTATACTTTTCCCTAGCGCCTTTTGGAAACTCTTACCAGCATCCATATGTCTATAAACGACAAAACCCGCCTTGTGACGGGCGGGTTTTGAAGATGAAACTGTTGGTCTGCCTTATTTCCTGGGCAGGAATTCTGCGACCAGTTTTTCGGCAATCTGAACCGCGTTCAGGGCCGCGCCCTTGCGCAGGTTATCGCCAACACACCACAGCGACAGGCCGTTTGCGACCGTCGGGTCCTTGCGCACGCGCGAGACAAAGACATTGTCTTCGCCCTGGACTTCCTGCGGGGTGACATAGCCTTCGTCCTGGCGGTAATCGACAACCGAAACGCCCGGGAAGTCTTTCATTGCCTTGCGGGCTTCTTCGACGGTGATCGGTTTTTCAAACTCGATATTGACCGCTTCGCCATGACCGACAAAGACCGGGACGCGAACGCAGGTCGCATGAACGGCGATTTCCGGATCAAGGATTTTGCGGGTTTCGACCGACATTTTCCATTCTTCGCGGGTCGCGCCATCATCCATGAAATTGTCGATATGCGGGATGACGTTAAAGGCGATCTGTTTGGTGAATTCTTCCTTTTTGGGAAGGTCATTCACATAGATGCCTTTGGTCTGGTTAAACAGCTCGTCCATGGCGGCACGACCGGCACCCGACACGGACTGATAGGTCGCAACAACGATGCGTTTGATCGTGGCGATGTCATGAAGCGGTTTAAGGGCCAGAACCATCTGAATGGTCGAGCAGTTCGGATTGGCGATGATGTTCTTTTTGGCGTATCCGGCCAGTGCATCGCCATTGACCTCGGGCACGACCAGCGGAACACCCGGTTCCATGCGCCAATAGCTTGAATTGTCGATGACAACGCAGCCTGCTTCGGCCGCCTTGGGGGCCAGTTTCCTGGCGGTTTCACCACCGGCCGAGAACAGGGCGATATCGACGCGCGAGAAATCAAAGGTTGCGGCATCAAGAACACTGATCTCGTCATCTTCGCCATAGCCGACGGTGCGCCCGATGGATTTCGACGATGCCAGTGCAAAGACTTCATCGGCCGGGAACTTACGTTCGGCAAGGGTGTTGAGCATTTCGCGCCCGACATTTCCGGTCGCGCCGACAACGGCAATCTTGTAGCCCATCAGGTGCCTCTTTTCAGTCTTGTGGGCATGGTGGCCAGACCCGGACCGACGTGGAAAATCCGCGTTATGGTTCGGACGGCGCAGGACACATGCCTGTGGATAATTTCGGATAATCTGCGGCGAGATGTAAGGCTTTCAAAGCAATTGCGCAAGCGTATCCTTGATATGGCTGATGCGATTACTACTTGAGATCGCAAAAAAATCTGGCAAAATCGTCAGTGGGGTTCATGTGTCGAACCCGAAATCAGAATCGTTTTGCATCCTGCTTGGTTGATTCCTGTTTTCGGCTTGGTCCGCATCGCGTAGCCGCAGCCACCATCTAAGACCTTCCGAACGGCAAGATAGAACGATCCTGAACAGGGTTCGATACAGATATGCAGCGTGACTGCATATGGGGCGATCAATATTCCGACTTTTGCAAAAAGGACGGCCTGATGACGTACCCGATGAGTTTGGATTGGACACAAAAAAAGGTTCTCGATTTCTTTCGGGAACATGTAACGCGCGGAACACTGGTTTTTCGCGTCGATGACAAGCATGAAGTCGTTTTGGGGGATGGCGCGCCGCCAAGGGCCGGGATGACCGTACCCGACTGGGCCAATACCCTTAAAATGGCGCTAAGTCCCGATCCGGGATTTGGCGAGGCCTATATGCATGGCGGCTTTGATGTCGTCAGCGGTGAAATGGAAGACCTGATCCGGGTGTTGCGCCTGAATTTTGAAGGCGGGCATTCCTCAAGCGGTTTTGGCACCTTCATTGAAAAATTGCAGGCGCTTAAATTCCAGATCGCACAATTCACCACTGTCAAGGCAGCCTCCAAGCGGGTGCGCCACCATTATGATATCGGTAATGATCTTTACACCCGGTTCCTTGATCCGGAGATGCAATATTCATGTGCCTTCTGGGATGATGGTGCGCAGACGCTTGAAGAAGCCCAGCACCGCAAAATGAGCCTGACCACCCAGCGCCTGAAAATCAACGAACCGGATTTGCGGATTGTCGATATCGGGTGTGGTTGGGGTGGACTTAGCCGGTTCATCCATCGTGAAACCGGGGCCGAAGTCCACGGGATCACATTATCGACCGAGCAATATAACTGGGCGCAGGAAAAGCGCGCAGAGCTGGGCGACAATGCCAAGGCCGGGCTTGATTATCATCTGCTGGATTATCGGGTGTTTGCCGATGCCAATGCCGGTAAATATGATCGCGTGGTTTCGGTCGGCATGTTCGAACATGTCGGGCGCCATCAGTTCAAAACCTATTTCGAAAAGGTTGGTGAACTGCTTAAGGTTGGTGGGCGGGCGGTCATTCACACCATCATCAAGCCGCGCGCAGAATTCACATCGCCCTGGATTGATAAATATATCTTTCCAGGTGGCTATATCCCGGCAGTGCATGAAGTGATCGAGGCGGCTGAACACGCCAAGCTGATGGTTGAAGCATCGCATTTCCACCCCGGCCGCAATTATGCCCGGACCCTTGTCGAATGGCGGGAACGCTTCCGGGCGGTGCGTGACGAACTGGACCCGACCAAATATGATGAGGAATTCCGGCGGATGTGGGAGTTCTATCTGGCGGGTTGCATAAATGCCTTTGACGATTCCGAGGGCGGTGGCGGCATGCGGGTCGGCCAGTTTGTCTTTACCAAGCCGGGCTTTGAATATGCCTGATGTCACAGGGCGGGAAACGAAGGTTTCCCGCCCTGGCGGTTTTAACAGCCAAATCAAGATCCAATATACATCGCGTGGTCGACCGGCACGACAGATGTAAAAAACGACTAACCGGTCATTTTGTCGGGAGGAAACGACATGCTTAAAGTGATGGACCGGGACGATCGTAAACAGCGTGCCCGTGACGTATCTGTGATCACGGGTGCTCCGCATATCGGTCAGGTCGAGGACTATATACGCGCATTGAGCACAATCGAACTTTCAAGCTGTGAACGCGATATGCTGCGCGCCCATGCAAAGGCGCCGGGGCGGGAAATAACCGGACTTGAACTGGCCGAAACCGTCGGGCATTTCGGATGCCGGATGGGGCTTAAGAAATATGGTCGTCTGGCAGCCAAGATATCGACAGCTGCCGGATTGCCGATCTGCCAAACCGATGTCAGTGATTATCTTGCCGCGATCTTTACCCTTGCAGATGGCAAGCAATCGGATGGTGAGGACTGGAACTGGGTGATGCATGAGCAGGTGGCATGTGCCATGGAAAATCTTGGTCTGGTCTAGGTTTTCAGAACAGAACGTAGCCGGTTACAAAAAATATCGAAAAAAACGTGTGGTCGTGTAACGCGGTCCATCCGCGTTTCGTCCTTGTGGGCAGAAGGGAGATGATCCCGTATTCCACAAGGAGATTTGCCGTGAGCCGCTTTTCATTCCCCGAAGCTAGCCCGTCCCTGTTCAAACCGATGCTTGCCCTTGCGACAGCGCTTGGTGACAACGCCAAAATCCCGGCCGTGTTGCGTGATCTGATCGAGTGTCGTGTGTCGCAGATCAATCAATGTTCCTATTGCCTGCGCATGCATTCAAAAAGCTTCGCCGAACATGGCGGAGATTCCGTGAAACTGGCCCTTTTGCCGGTCTGGCGTGCAGCAGAGGGATTTGACAATGCCGAACGGGCGGCGCTGGACTGGGCGGAATGCCTGACCAGGGTTGAAAGTCAGGAACGCATCGCGCAAAGCCATCGTCAGCTTGTCGAACATTTTGAAGCGGATGCAATTTCCGAGCTGACCTGCATCATTTCGACCATGAATGCCTGGAACCGTCTGGGAATTGCCCAGCACGAATTTGCATGATGCGGGGGCCTTTGCGCAAGGAGGTGGATGATGATATCGCCTCTTTGCAAGATCATCGCCCATCGGGCAGGATGAACAGCACCACGAAACCTTTTTGCGCGGCACAGGGTGAACCTGTGCCGCTGCACCCGTTTGATGGACCCAAAATGTCGGATCAGATTTTTGAACAGCACCGTGCACGACTGACGGCACTGGCCTATCGGATGCTGGGCAGTCATGCCGATGCCGAGGATGCGGTTCAGGATGTCTGGCTGCGCTGGCGCAAGCAGGACCATGACATCATCAGTGATGCGACCGGCTGGCTGGTGCGGGTCTGTAGCAATATCTGTCTCGATGTTTTGAAATCGGCCCGGCGACAACGCGAGAATTATGTCGGCAACTGGTTGCCTGAACCCTGGATGCCGTCCGAGCCCCCCAAGGCCGAAGCCAATCTGATTGAACAGGACGGGTTGGGACAGGCCTATTTATTGATGCTTGAACGTCTGACACCGATTGAGCGGGTCGCACTTGTCCTGCATGAAGTGTTTGACTGGTCCCATGACGATATCGCACCTGTGATCGAACGGACTGCCAACAATACACGGCAAATCCTGTTTCGGGCGCGCGGCAAGATGAAACGCGACAGCGAACGCGATGCCACCCCCGATCCGGCAGGGCGGATATGGGAACAGCCGAAAATAGAAGCCTTTATCAAGGCACTTAGTCTGGGTGATATCAGTCAGCTGGTCAGTCAGCTGGCTCCGGATGTGATCCTGCATTCCGATGGCGGTGGCAAGGCACAGGCAACCGCCAATCCGTTATTCGGGGCTGATCATGTTTCCCGGTTCTTCGTCGGGGTTTGGGGCAAGCGTGATCCGCGCGAACGTGTGTTCCATATCACCATTGAGGGTGAATGCTGGCTTCTGATGCAGTTGAACGACGTGATTGTAACCGGGATCAGCGCGTCAGAGCGCGACGGACGGATTGTTGATCTGTTTGTCCATCGCAATCCCGACAAGCTCGAACGGTTCAACGCGGTGATTGCCGATGCAACCGAGATTGATCTGACAAACAAAAAGGCCAGGGAATGAACCCCGGCCTTTTCAATTTCGAGATCAGAACGACAGATCAGACAAGTTTGTCGAGTTCGTTGATCAGCGACTCACCCATGACGGTGGTCGAAACTTTGGCCATGCCCGGCTGCATGATGTCACCGGTGCGAAGCCCGCCCTTCAGGACGTTCTGAACAGCGGTTTCGATCAGGGTTGCATCATCGCCCATATCGAACGAGTAACGCAGCATCATGGCAAAGGACAGGATGGTTGCCAGCGGGTTGGCAATGTCCTGACCGGCAATGTCCGGAGCCGAACCGTGTACCGGCTCATACAGGGCTTTGCGTTTGCCGTCAGCGTCTGCTGCACCAAGCGACGCAGACGGAAGCATACCAAGCGATCCGGTCAGCATGGCCGCGCAATCAGACAGAATGTCGCCGAACATGTTGGTGGTGACCATCACGTCGAACTGTTTCGGGTTACGAACCAGCTGCATGGAAGCGTTATCGACATACATGTGGCTGACTTCGACTTCCGGGAAGTCCTTGGCAACACGTTCAACAACTTCGCGCCACAGAACGGTGGATTCCAGAACGTTGGCCTTGTCGACAGAGCACAGACGCTTGTCACGTTTCATGGCCATGTCAAAAGCAACGCGCGCAATGCGTTCGACTTCGGGCTCGGAATAAACCAGGGTGTTGTAGCCATACCGAACGCCGTCGCGTTCTTCGATGCCACGCGGCTGGCCGAAATAGATGCCGCCGGTCAGTTCGCGAAGGATCATGATATCCAGACCCTTGACCACGTCTTCTTTCAGGGTCGATGCACCAACAAGTGCATCAAACACCAGTGCCGGACGCAGGTTGGCAAACAGGCCCATTTCCTTGCGGATTTTCAGAAGACCGCGTTCCGGTTTGATATCAAACGGAAGGTTGTCCCATTTCGGACCACCAACAGCACCGAGCAGAACCGCATCAGCTGCCATTGCATCGGCAAGGGTTTCGTCGGTCAGCGGGTTGTTGTGCGCATCGATCGATGCGCCGCCAATCAGGCCTTCGGTGATTTCGAAGTTCACATCACGCTTCTTGGCCATCCAGTCCATGACGCGCTGAACCTGACGCATGACTTCCGGGCCAATTCCGTCGCCCGGCAGCATCAGTACTTTTTTGGTGGTGGTCATAAAAGAATCCTTCCCAGATATTTTCGGGGCCGCTCACCCCGTAACGATAGAAAAGGGGTGGCAAACGCAACCGTTCGCCACCCCTTTTTGAATTAGAGCGACAGCCAGGGCTGCGAGGCCGCGCGTTTGGCTTCGAATTCGTTGATGGCATCGCCTTTCTGCAGGGTCAGGCCGATATCGTCGAGACCGTTCAGCAGGCAATGTTTGCGGAATTCTTCGACTTCAAACTTGATGCAACCGCCGTCCGGACCGGTGATTTCCTGTTTTTCAAGGTCAATCGTCACGGTGGCGTTGGAACCACGTTCTGCATCGGCCATCAGCTTGTCGACATCTTCGTGCGGCAGACGGATCGGAAGGATGCCGTTCTTGAAGCAGTTGTTATAGAAAATGTCGGCAAAGCTTGGTGCGATTACGCAGCGAATGCCGAAATCAAGCAGCGACCAGGGTGCGTGTTCACGCGACGAACCGCAGCCAAAGTTATCGCCAGATACAAGGATCTGGGCATTGCGATAAGCCGGCTTGTTGAGAACGAAATCAGGGATCTCGTTGCCATTGTCGTCGTAACGCATCTCATCAAACAGGTTCTTGCCAAGGCCCGAACGTTTGATGGTTTTGAGGAACTGTTTGGGAATGATCATGTCGGTATCGACATTGATCATCGGCAGCGGTGCTGCAACACCGGTGAGCTTGGTGAATTTATCCATTGTCTTATCCCTTGCTTCCAGTTTCCCAGGCCAGACCCAGTGCTTCGATCAATTCTTCGGTAGCATCGAGTTCCTGCGCGACGAAATCGGGAAGGTTGATCCCGGTCAGCTGCGGCAGGAGCTGCTCAAGCACAGGGGCACGTCCCAGACGTGGTGCGCTTTCGCGGAAATTGATGAATGCAGTGTCGGCCATGGGAACTGTCCTTAACCGAGTTTACGAATGTCGGTCAGATGACCGGTGATAGCAGCAGCTGCTGCCATGGCCGGGCTGACGAGGTGGGTACGACCACCACGGCCCTGACGGCCTTCGAAGTTACGGTTCGAGGTCGAAGCGCAACGCTCGCCCGGTGCCAGACGGTCCGGGTTCATCGCCAGACACATCGAGCAGCCCGGTTCGCGCCAGTCAAAACCGGCTTCGATGAAGATCTCATGCAGACCTTCGGCTTCAGCCTGTTCCTTGACCAGACCTGAACCCGGTACGATCATTGCATTGACCGATGCGGCAACCTTGCGACCCTTGGCCACTTCGGCAACAGCGCGCAGGTCTTCGATACGACCGTTGGTGCAAGAACCGATAAAGACGCGGTCGATCTTGATTTCCTCGATCGGGGTGCCAGCGGTCAGACCCATATATTCGAGCGAACGCGCGATGGCTTTCTGCTTGCCCGGGTCCTTGGCATCGGTCGGTGCCGGAACAACACCGGTAACCGGGACGACGTCTTCCGGGCTTGTGCCCCAGGTAACCTGCGGGACGATTTCGGTGGCATCAATCTCGACGATCTTGTCGTAATGAGCACCTTCGTCAGACGGCAGGGTCTTCCAGTATTCAACAGCCTGTTCGTATGCGGCACCTTTGGGTGCCATTGGACGGCCCTTGATATATTCAAAGGTTTTCTCGTCCGGTGCGATCAGGCCTGCACGTGCGCCGCCTTCGATCGACATGTTACAAACGGTCATGCGGCCTTCGACCGACAGTGAACGGATTGCCGAGCCTGCATATTCGATGACATAGCCGGTACCGCCAGCGGTGCCGATGCGGCCGATGATGGCAAGAGTGATGTCCTTGGCGGTCACGCCCGGATGCAGATCGCCCTCGACCTTGACCAGCATGTTCTTGGCCGGTTTCTGAACAAGGGTCTGGGTTGCCAGAACATGTTCGACTTCGGACGTGCCGATACCGAATGCCAGCGCACCGAATGCCCCGTGGGTGGAAGTATGTGAATCACCACAAACCATGGTCACACCCGGTAGGGTGAAACCTTCTTCCGGACCGACAATGTGAACGATACCCTGACGCAGGTCGTTCATCGGGAAGTAATGAATGCCGGTGTCGCGGGCGTTCTGGTCAAGGGTTTCAACCTGAATGCGGCTGTCTTCTTCCTTGATGCCCTGGGTACGATCAGACGTCGGAACGTTGTGATCCGGAACCGCAAGGGTCAGCTCGGGATGGCGCACTTTGCGGCCGGAATTGCGAAGACCTTCGAACGCCTGCGGGCTGGTTACTTCGTGGACGAGATGACGGTCAATATAAAGCAGGCAGGTGCCATCATCCTGCGTATCGACCACATGACTTTCCCAAATCTTGTCAAAAAGGGTTTTAGGTTGACCCATCTCGACCTCCTCATAAAACATCGATCTTTTGAGCAGCAACAACCGTCCGTCTGAGTGGTCCGGAGTTTCGCGAAGAAATGTGCGCAAGTCTTGATGCCGGTATCGGCGGGCGGGCTTGGCGGTTTCTCCGGCGCAACCGGTTTGACCCGATTTGCGAAATTTTATTATCCAGAACCACGCGGGTTTGATTGTTTGTGCCGCGGGAGTGCCTTTATACACTCAAGCCTTTAAATCGCAAGGCATGGGGCGCGTGTTTTTCCCGGATTTGCATCCAGAAATTGAATCACAAAAAATACAGCATCCCTGAGTAGCCAAATCACCGGAAATCGATATAGGTTAGGGATATCTGATATAAAAAAAGCTGATCGGAATATGGTATGGTTTCTGCGGGTCAGGATTGCCGGTCCGGATTTTCGGCGATTCGCTATAATGCAATCATAGCGTGTATTTACCTGTTTCTTTCCCTTGGCACCCCGTCGGAACAGACAAAAGAAAACGGGCCCACCCGAAGGTGAGCCCGTCTTTTCGTCTGACATAGCCAAACGGCGGAGAATTACTTCTTCGCGCGTTCTGCTGCGGTCAGTTTGCCTTTGTGGCCAGTGGTCTGCTCGGCGATACGTGCAGACTTACCGGTACGACCACGCAGGTAGTACAGTTTCGCGCGACGGACGTCACCGCGGCGAACGACTTCGATTTTGTCGATGGCCGGGGAGTACGACTGGAAGATACGCTCAACGCCTTCGCCCGATGCGATTTTACGCACGGTGAAGGAAGAGTTCAGGCCGCGGTTCTTCTTGGCGATGCAAACGCCTTCGAACTGCTGGATACGCTCACGGGTACCTTCAACGACTTTCAGGTGTACACGAACGGTATCACCGGCGTCGAATTCCGGAACTTCGCGCTGCGCAACGATTTTGTCGAGCTGCTCATTCTCGAGCTGCTGGATGATGTTGGTCATGGTTTAACCCTCTTTGATGTTCCCGTTTGCGACATACTGGTCCCAAAGGTCCGGGCGTCGCTCACGAGTAATTTCTTCTGCCTGTGCATGCCGCCAGGCTTGTACCTTGGCATGATGTCCGGAAAGCAAGATCTCCGGCACGTCACGCCCGTTCCAATTGGCCGGGCGCGTGTAATGCGGATATTCAAGCAACCCGGTTTCAAAGCTTTCCTCGTCGACGGATTCAGTCTTGTTGACTGTTCCCTCGATGAGGCGAATGCACGATTCAATCAGGACCATGGCCGGCAGTTCGCCGCCCATGAGGATGTAATCACCGATGCTGATTTCCTCGGCCTGATGTTCATCCAGAACCCGCTGGTCGATACCTTCGTAACGACCGCAAAGCAGGATGGCACCAGGACCTGCTGCCAGTTCACGGCAACGTTTCTGGTTCAGCACTTTTCCCCGCGGGCTGAGGTAAATCAGCGGCAAGTTCGGTGCATCTGCACGCAACTCACGCAGGGCGGCGTCGACAATATCCGGGCGCATGACCATACCGGCCCCGCCCCCGAAGGGATTGTCGTCTACAGTGCGGTGGCGGTCGGTTGCATGATCGCGGATGTCTTTGACATCAAGCGACCAGATCCCGTTCTCAAGCGCACGGCCAGCCAGAGACTGTCCAAGCACGCCCGGAAACATTTCCGGGAACAGGGTTGCAACTTTTGCCTGCCACACAGACATCGATCAGGCCTCCTTCCCGCTGCCGGTCGCGGTTTCCGCGCCTACTGCATCGGCAGTGACGGCATCAGAATCGCGGTCGGCCTGAGAGTCCTTGCGGGGTTTGTTGGGACGACGGCTGCGATTGCCGGGTCCTTCCTCGTCCTGCAGTAGCCCCTCGGGCGGATTTACCACCAGCTTGCGTTCCGAAAGAACCACATCGGGAACAACTTCCCTAGTAAACGGAAGCACGACAACCTTGCCCCGGACTTCTTCGAGCGCGACTTCGATTACGTCGCCAGCGCCAAAATCAGCCACACCACGCACGGTTCCGAACAGCGATCCATCAATGTGGAAGGCTTTCAGACCGACAAGGTCAGCAAGATAGAATTCGTCGTCATCTTCCGTTTCGGGCAGTGCCGTCCGCGGTACATGAAGCTTGGTTCCCCGCAGCCGTTCGGCGGCGTCCCGGTCGTCCACACCTTCGATCTTGGCGATCAGCTGGTCGCGGACATGTCCAACGGGCGAGAGCTTGTATTTCACATGCCCTTTTGCGTCGAACAACGGGCCGTAACCGACAAGGTTATCCGGGTCGACGGTATAGCTTTTGACGCGCACGGCACCACGCACCCCGTGCGGGGCGGTGATCATGCCGACGCAGACATAAGCTTCGTCGTTCTTGGATTTGCGGGTATCAGCCATTTCGGTTCACAAGTTTCCGGTATCTGATCAAAGCGTGCTTTCAGCGAATTACTCGCCTGCAGCTTCTTCAGCAGGTGCTGCTGCTTCGGCAGCGGCTTCCGCAGCAGCGGCAGCAGCAGCTTCAGCTTTTTCAGCTTTCTCACGAAGACGTTCCTGAGCTTTCGCTTTCGGAGCAGACTTCTGCGGCTGTTCGGTCGGTTTGAACGCATCAGCCAGGCCAGCTTTGCCCAGGAAACGTGCAACACGATCGGTCGGCTGTGCGCCAACAGACAGCCAATATTTAATGCGTTCTTCTTTGAAGGTAACGCGATTGCCAGCATCCTTCGGGAGCATCGGATCATAGGTACCGACTTTCTCGATGAAGCTGCCGTCACGCGGAGCGCGGGCGTCAGCAACTACGATACGGTAGTACGGACGCTTTTTGGCACCGCCACGGGAAAGACGAATCTTGACAGCCATTCGGATAAGTTCCTTTCAGCTTGGGTTTGTAGTCTTAAATCAGGACCCCTTGGGGCCTATTCGCTTAGTCTTGTAGTCATCCGGCCTTGTGGGCCGTTTCGGTTCCTAAGAGGAATTCTTGAGAACCCGTTTAAGAACCTGGGATCTGGCTATTTCTTTTTGCCAAACCCCGGGAATCCCGGAGGCAGGCCACCGCCGCCTCCCAATCCCGGCAGACCGGGCGGCAAGCCGCCTGCACCACCGGGGAAACCTTTTGGCAGATTGCCAAGGTCTGGCATATCGCCGCCCTCGAGCATCGCCGGATCCATTTTCGGCATACCGCCAAACAGACCCTTTTTACCCATCTTGCCCATCTTTTTGATCATGGTGGACATGGTCTGGTATTGTTTGAGCAGCTTGTTCACATCCTGAACGCTGAGCCCGCAACCCGCAGCAATACGCTTTTTGCGCGATGCCTTGATCAGGGCCGGGTTTTCACGTTCCTTCGGCGTCATCGACAGGATGATCGCTTCCTGATGTGTCAGAAGTTTCGGATCAAGCTTGGTCTGCGACATCTGTTTTTTCAGCGCGCCCATGCCCGGCAGCATCCCCATGATGCCGGAAAGATCACCCATCTTCTGAAGCTGCTTGAGCTGTGCGAGAAGATCGTTCAGGTCGAACTGACCCTTACGCAGCTTCTTCGCCATTTTCTCGGCGTCTTCGGCCTTGATCGTTTCAGCCGCCTTCTCGACAAGGCTGACAACGTCGCCCATGCCCAGAATACGGTTGGCAATACGATCCGGATGGAAAGCTTCCATCTCGTCGATTTTCTCGCCGACACCGATCATCTTGATCGGGCAGCCGGTGATCTGACGCATCGACAGGGCCGCACCACCACGTGCATCACCGTCAATACGGGTCAGAACGATACCGGTGATGCCGACCTTGTCGGCAAATTCCTTGGCCACATTGACCGAGTCCTGACCGGTCATCGCATCGGTGACCAGAAGGGTCTCGACCGGGTTGACTGCATCGCGGATCTGGGCGACTTCGCTCATCAGTTCCATGTCGATATGCAGACGACCGGCGGTATCAAGGATGACCGCGTCATAGCCTTCCTTGCGACCGGTATCCATCGCGCGCTTGGCAATCGAAACCGGCTTTTCACCCAGAACGATCGGCAGAACACCAAGACCGTTATCGTCGGCCAGAATTTTCAGCTGCTGCTGCGCGGCCGGACGATAGATATCGAGCGATGCCAGAAGAACTTTCTTGTTGCGCTTCTTGGTCAGGTGCAGCGCGATCTTGGCAGAACTGGTGGTCTTACCCGAACCCTGAAGACCAACCATCAGGATCGGAACCGGCGGGGTGGCGGCAAGATTGATGTCTTCGCCTTCGCCCAGCATGTTTTTCAGTTCGTCATGGACGATCTTGACGACCATCTGGCCCGGGGTGACCGAGCGCAGAACGTCCTGACCAACCGCACGTTCGGTGGCATTGGAAATAAAGGTTTTGACGACCGGCAGCGCAACGTCAGCCTCAAGCAGGGCGACGCGTACTTCGCGCATGGCTTCCTTGACGTCGGATTCCTTCAGCGCGCCACGTTTGCGCAGCTTATCGAGAACTCCGCCAAGGCGATCGCTTAGTCCTTCAAACATTCCAAATCCCGTCTGTGTTGCCGGTGTTTCCACCGAGTGCGCACAAAAAACTAAAACCCAGTGCTCGAAAACTCGAGGACTGGGGGAGTCACCCCTTGGGCGACCGTTGGTGAGGAGGGTTTATTGGATCGGGGGTAAGGAGTCAAGCGCAATCGGGCGCAAAAGCGCGATGTTCTGCGCTTTTCGAGTCAATTCGCACCCAATCGCTGATTCTGATGAGGGCAAGGTGGTCCCAACCAGATGTTTAGGCTGCGGAACCACCCGGAATAATCGCATGATTATCAATCAGGCGTGCCTTGCCAAGACGGGCGGCAACAAAGATGCGTGCCGGTTTCTTGACGGTATCATTCACCAGTTCAAGTGTTTCCGCGTCCCGGACTTCAAGATAGTCAATCGGTGCAAAGCCCGCAGCAAGGATATCTTCGCGCCCCTTGGCAAGAAGCGGAGCAAGGGCGGCACCCTTTGCCGCCTGTGCGGTAATGTCGGCCAGAACCCGGTTCAGGGTCGGGGCGACAGCGCGTTCTTCGGGCAACAGATACCGGTTGCGCGATGACATGGCCAGGCCATCCTCTTCGCGCAGAATTTTGGCACCAATGATGTCGACCGGGATGTTGAGATCGGCTGCGAACCGGCGGATGACCATCAGTTGCTGATAGTCTTTCTGGCCGAAAATTGCGCAATCGGGCAGGGATTGCAGCAGCAGTTTGGTGACGATCTGCGCAACCCCGTCAAAGTGACCGGGACGGGATGCGCCGCAAAGCACATTGGTCATGGCACCATCGACGCTGACCTTGGTGGCAAAGCCGTCGGGATACATTTCATCGACCGAGGGGGCAAAGCAAAGCTCGACCCCGGCAGCATCAAGAAGCTTCTGATCGTCAGGAAGGGTGCGGGGATAGGCCCCGAAATCCTCGTTCGGTCCGAACTGGGTCGGGTTGACGAAAATCGACACGATCACGCGATCCGCATGTTCACGGGCAAGGTGCGTCAGGCTGATATGGCCATCATGCAGCGCGCCCATGGTTGGAACCAAGGCAACACGCAGGCCTTGTGCGCGCCAGTCGGCAACAGTCGCGCGCAAATCTGCGACGGTGTGAACAGTCGTAAGGGACATCGTGATCGTCGTATCGAAATTTCAAGAAATCGCGGCGGTCAGAACCAATGGTTCTCAGACCGCGCGCAACTTACCCTTATTGGGGACACCAAAGCAATGTTCATCCGCCGGGAACTGACGGTTGCGCACTTCGCTGGCATAGGTGCCAACAGCTTCGGAGATTGCATCCCCGAGATTGGCATAGCGTTTGACGAATTTCGGTGTGAAATCGGAAAACAGGCCAAGAATATCCTCGGTCACAAGCACCTGACCATCGCAGGCCACCGATGCACCAATCCCGATGGTCGGAATATCAATGGTTTCGGTGATGCGGCGAGCAACTGCTTCAACCGTGCCTTCGATCACGACGGAAAAGGCACCGGCCTTCGCAACCGCGATGGCGTCATTGACGACCTTTTCTGCAGCCTCATCACCGCGACCCTGGCTTTTGAAGCCGCCCATCGTGTTGACCTGCTGGGGCATCAGGCCGATATGGGCCATGACGGGAACGCCGCGCTGGCTTAGGAATGCGATGGTTTCGGCAAGCTCGGCACCGCCTTCGAGTTTGACGGCAGCGCAGCCGGTCTCGGCCAGAATGCGCGATGCCGTACGGAAGGCCTGTTCCTTGGATTCCTGATAGCTGCCGAACGGCAGGTCAACGACAACGCAGGCATTTTTCGAGCCGCGCATAACCGCCTTGCCATGATTGATCATCATATCGACGGTCACAGCAAGCGTGCTGTCCATGCCATAAACAACCATGCCCAATGAATCGCCGACCAGCAAAAGGTCGCAATGTTCATCAAGGCGCTGAGCCATCGGCATGGTGTAAGCGGTCAGGCAGACAATGGGTTCAGAACCCTTGCGGGCACGAAGTTCAGGGACGGAGGTCCGGCCCATCTTTTTAGTGGTGGCACTCATGACGTTTCTCCCCCGGTTCGACCGGAATTGGCTGCCCGATCTGTGTCGAGCGTGCCGTCATGTTTACAATATGATGACGGTATTCGGGAAATATTTTTTCGCAATCGCGAAATAAGCAATTCGGCCAATAGTTTATCAATTGGCCGAATTCATGCTTTGTCCGTATCTGAATTCAGGCACGTTAAGGGTCTTTTTGTGCAGTTGCACAAGAAACTCAGAGGCCTTCGGCAAGGTCTTCGAGCATATCAAGACCGACGGCCTCGATATGGCGGTTATCCTTGAGCGAAATCGTTGCTTCCTTGCGCAATTGCGTCAGGGTGCGCGACACGGTTTCAATGGTCAGGCCCAGATAATCGGCAATGTCGGACCGGCTCATCGGGACATTGATCATGTCGGTGTTTTCACCGCGATGTTCCTGACGGCGGGCCAGCATCAGCAAGAAGGATGCGACCTTTTCCTTGGCGGTCTTGCGACCAAGCAACAGCATCTGATCCTGGGCTGCGGCGAGTTCGTCCACAGCCATGCCCAGCATGCGTTTTTCCAGATGCGGGAACTGATCAAACAGTTTTTCAAGCTTGGTCCGCGGGAAACGGCAGGCCGTTACCGGTTCAATCGCCTCGGCGGTGTAGCTGTAATTCGCATTAAGCGCCAATCCCAGAAAATCACCTGCAAACAGGAAACCGGTGATCTGACGGCGACCATCACCCAGCAATTTATAGAGCTTCACAGAGCCGGACGTGACGTTGAAAACGTAGTCGGCTTCCTCTGCTTCGTGGAAGATGGTGCTGTGCGAATCAAACTGGACGTGGGTCAGCAGTTGGCGCAACTGATCATGTTCAGCCCCGTGCAATGACGAGCAAAAGGTCAAGTCCTTGATAGAACAGGCTTCGCAAAGTTGGGGGCGGACTGCCATCGCAGACTCCGATGCTGGTGAGTCGAGACATTATATCGGGTTAATCTATGCGAACAGATAGGTGTGTTTCAAGCTATTCTAACTATCATTTTTTTTGAGTTTCTTGGATTTGTGCGCCAGCGCTTCATCATCGTCGTCAAACAGGATGCGATTGGCAGCCCCTTCCATATCATCAAACTGCCCCGAACGCAGCGACCAAAGGAACGCACCAAGGCCCAAAAGCCCCAGAAACAAAGCGATCGGGATCAGAAGAAGAAGGTTGCTCATGCCATTAGGCTCCTGCCTGTTGGGATGTTTGCGGGTGTACCTTGAACCCATGGTCATCTGGTTTGGACGATTTTGCATGCAGGCGCAAGGCATTGGCAATCACGATCAGTGAAGACGACGACATGGCGATTGCGGCAATCAATGGCGTGACAAATCCCGAAACCGCCAGCGGAATCGTGATCAGGTTATAGGCAAAGGACAGGGCAAAGTTCTGTCGGACCAGACGGTCAGCCTTACGCGCGACATCAATGGCCTCGATCACCGCACCCAGTCGGTCCCCCTGAAAGACAATGTCTGCGGCATTTTGCGAAATCTCGGCCGCAGTAGCAGGGGACATAGAGGCATGGGCACAGGCAAGGGCCGGGGCATCATTGATGCCATCGCCAACCATAAGGTCATGTTTGCCGTGATCGGCACGGGCCTGAACAAAGGCGGCTTTGTCGGTTGGTGACATACGGGCATGCCAGTCCCGCAGGCCAAGTGTTTCGGCCAGCTGACGCACCGTGCTGCTGCGATCCCCCGAAAGCAATGTCATATCAAACCCGCGCGCGCGCAGGGTTTCAATCACGCTATCGGCATCATTGCGCGGTGTATCGCGGAAAACAAAACGTGCCGGTGATTTCCCCGGTTCGGCAAGCCACAATTCCGGGCCGGTAATATCGGATGGCAAATCGGCATTTTCGGCAATGTTGCAAAATGTCCGGCTCCCCAGCAGGACCGGTCCCGACGGGCCTTGCGCGGTCAGGCCAAGGCCGGGCTGTTCGGTTACATTGGGATAAGGTGTTACATTGCCAGCAGCGCGGACCAGTGCACGTGACAGGGGATGGTTGCTGTTCGCGGCGATCTGGGCGGCAAGTTCCAGCGCATCCGGATCGGTCTGGCTGACGAGTTCGGGTTTGCCGGTGGTAAGCGTCCCGGTCTTGTCAAAGATGATGCCGGTGATCTTGGTCAGGCGTTCAAGGGCGGTTGCCGATTTGACAAGAATACCCGCACGCAGCAATCGACCGGTTGCAATGACCTGAACCACAGGAACGGCAAGGGCAAGCGCACAGGGACAGGTAATGATCAGAACCGCAATCGCGTTCATCAGGGCATCCTGCCAGGGCAGGCCGCCAATCAGCCACCATCCGGCAAAGGTCGCCAATGACAGAAAATGAACCACCGGTGCATAGGATTTGGCAACCCGGTCGGCAATGGCGACATATTTCGCACGCCCCTGTTCGGCATTTTCCATCAGCCGGACAATCTCGGACAGCAAGGTATTGCCACCGGTTGCTGTGACACGAATACGCAATGGTGCGGAAATGTTGGTGGTGCCCGCAAACACCGTTTTACCCGGCCGGGTCAGAACAGGGATGCTTTCGCCAGTAATGACACTGGTGTCGATATCGGACTGGCCGTCGATGACTTCGCCGTCGATGCCGATGCGTTCGCCGGCTGCGGCCAGAACAACCATACCCGGTTCGGCCTTGTGCGGGGCAATCAGACGTCGCGTACCATCATCATCAATCACGGTGATGGACCGGGCATTAAGAGATAACAGATGTTCGGCGGCGGACCGGGCCTGTCCACGGGCGCGACCATCAAGATACCGCCCGATCAGCAGGAAGAACAAAAGCGTGATGGCACTATCGAAATAGGCATGCGGTTCGCTTCGGATGGTTTGGGCAAGGCTCATGCCCAGTGCAAGGATCACTCCAAGGCTGATCGGCACATCCATATTGACCCGGCGATTGCGGATCGCCCCGATTGCAGAACGGTAAAACGGCATGCCGGCATAGGCGGCAGCCGGAAGCGCAATTAACGCGGACAACCAGTGAAACAGGTCGCGAGTGGCCCCGCCCATGCCCTGAAAATATCCGGCCCATACCGAAACCGACAGCAACATCACATTGCCTGCTGCAAACCCGGCAACGGCCAGACAACGCAGCAATTCCTTGTTGCGTGACACTGTTGCCTGTTCAAGGGCGGCCGGGTCAAACGGAATCAGGCGATAGCCCATCTGAAGAACCGGGGCGACGATGGCACCGATATCGGATTTGTCGCCCTGCCAGCTCAGTCGGAGGCGCAGGGTTGTCATATTGACCCGCGCCCTGATCACGGCCTCGTTGCGTTGAAGCAGGGTTTCAATCAGCCAGACACAGGCCGCACAATGAATGCCGTCAACCATCAGGTTAAGATGATGGGTGCCTTCATTGTCGGTGCTGGTCAGTTCGGTAAAATCTAAACTGCCAACGGGTTCTTCGTCCGGACGAAGAGCGCGGATTTTCGGATCGATTGCACGGCGTTTGTAATAGGAAGACAACCCCAATTCGCCAAGAAGCTCATAAGCCCCTGCACAGCCCGAACAGCAAAAATCAGGACCGGCCGGTGACGCGGCGGTCACCGGTTCCTGACAATGACGGCAAAGGGCGGTTTGGGTCATGGATTGATGACGACGTTCTCAAGCATCTGGTAGTCATCACCCATCGCATGGGCAATGGTCCGAACTTGCCAGCGACCATAAACCGGGATTTCTACGCTTGCGCGATATTCGCCCGGTGCGATTTCAGCCAAGGGTACGGTCTGGTCCAAATCGTCGCGATCCTGACGGGTCATGACCACCGACATCCTGGCCCCGCTGATCGGCCGGGATTCCTTGTCGCGGAAAAGGACTGTGACGGTACCCGCCTGATTGATGACGCCACCAACGGTCAGTTTGCTCCGCCAGCCAAGTTCGGCCTGACGGGCTGCGCCGGAAATGGCGGCATTGTAATTGTTGCCTTCTTCAAAGGCATGTTTGGTCACAAGTCCGTTCCAGCTGGTCATTGAAAAGGTGATCAGCGAGATATTGGCAATCAGCATGACGGCAAAGCCGCCAACAAAATACCATGGGATCCAGCGGTCCGACTTGCGCGGGCCATTCCGGGTGGAAGAAGGCGTGGTCATATGCGTTGCCATTGCGTGTCTTTCCTGTGCCAAAGCATTTGCACGATCAGTGGCCGGTTTTGGGGCCAGCGAATACTGTATCATATGTTTCCGAATTTCCGGTTTCCTGATCGGTCACGGTGAATTCAAACGGTGTGGCCTCGCCGTCAAGGGCTGACGGGCTCGCGGCAAGAAACACACGGAAACTGCCGACCCGGTCAGGGGCGACTTCAAGATCGAAATTGCCCTGCTGATTGGGTGTCTGACCAATGACCTGGAAATCAGATACATCAAGGCCGGTCACGGTCAACCGATAGGTTTTGGTGGCCTGTTCCTTGTTCAGCACTTTGACGGTATAGCCGTTGCGAACGTCGCCATCAGACAAGGGTACATAAAGCGGGTTGCGGTCACGCAGAACATTGAGTTCAAGAACTGAGCGGTTCAGTAACCCGAAGGCCATCACCGATGCGACCAGAGCCAGAATAATCGTATAGAAAATGGTACGCGGGCGAATGATGCGAACGCGGGTGGCTTTGCCCTGGGCGCGAAGCTGGGTGTTCTGAACCGAGTCAAACCGCACCAGATCACGCGGGAACCCGACCTTGTCCATGATGTCGTTACAGGCATCAATACACAGGCCACAGCCAATGCATTCCATCTGCAAACCGTCGCGGATATCAATACCTGTCGGGCAGACATTGACACAGGCATGGCAGTCAACGCAGTGGCCTGTCTCGGGAACTTCCCCGCGGGTCAGGTTTTTACGCTTGAGCGGGCCACGGGTTTCACCGCGCCATCCTTCATATGTGACGATCATGCTTTCATCATCAAGCATCGCGGATTGGAAACGCGGCCAGGGGCACATATAGGTGCAAACCTGTTCGCGGGCCCAACCGGCAAGAAGGTAGGTCGAGCCGGTCAGAAACGCGATGGTGACATAAACGCCAAGGCTTGCCTGACCGGTAAAGACGTCGGTGATCACGGTCGGGGCATCGTTGAAATAAAGAACAAAGGCACCACCGGTTGCCATGGCAATGGCAATCCAGGCCAGATGGGTTGCGCCGATTTTCCAGAGTTTTTCGAACGTCCATTTTGACTGATCAAGACGCATGCGCGCATTGCGGTCACCCTGAATGTAACGTTCGACCAGCATGAAAAGGTCGGTCCAGACGGTTTGCGGACAGCCATATCCGCACCAGATACGTCCGAACAGGGATGTTGCCAAGAACAGCCCGATGGCGGCCATGATCAGAATGCCGGTGATGTAATAGACTTCCTGCGGCCAGATTTCGATGAAGAAGAAATAGGCACGGCCAAGATCCATGTCGATCAGCACAGCCTGATCCGGAGCACTCGGACCACGATCCCAGCGGATCCAGGGGATCAGCCAATAAATTGCCAGCAAGGTGACCAGTGCAAACCATTTCAGGTTTCTGAACCGGCCGGAGACGCGTTTCGGATAGACCTTGTCGCGTGTTTTATAAAGCGGTTGATCGCGATCATCGTCTTCAGGGACTGAGACCGGTTCTGCATCGGGATGCGGCAAGCTGGACATGGCCATATTCGCTACCTGTTTATTGCTCCCTGCCGTGCTGACTGCGATGGTTTTGCGGGATATCGCCAGTCGGAGCAAACGGCCAGACTGTCAGAAAAGAAAAGTGAATTTCCGGACAGCGTTTCGGGGCAGGCTTTCATTATTCAAATCTAAGCCTGAAAATACGAAAAGTCCGGCATAGTCACCATGATACATGTCAATTTGCGACGTGATCATCATCGGAAAACTGTGCCGGACATATCGTTATGGACAATCAGGTCCAATGATAAAGGGCCAATGATTGAAAACCATTGGCCCTTAAATATCTGCCTTACTGGCCGCCACCCAGTGAGTGGACATAAACCGTCAGCATCTTGATGGTTTCTTCGTCAAGACGCCCTTCCCATGCGGGCATGACGCCGCGACGAGAATTGGTTACGGTTTCGGTGATGGTGGCCTTGTCGCCGCCATACAGCCAGATCGCATCGGTCAGGTTCGGAGCACCAAGTTCCTGAATGCCTTTGGCATCATCACCATGGCAAGATGCGCAGTTTTCTTCGAAGACAACGGCACCGCGACGGGCAGCTGCACTGTCGGTCGCACTGTTGGTCAAGTTCAGAACATATTGAACAACATCGTCAATCTGATCCCGTTCAAGCAGTTCGTCACGTCCGAAGGCCGGCATGTCATTGATGCGGGTGTCTTCATTGGCGTCCCAGCGGATACCAACATGGATGGTTTCGTTGATCGCTTCAAGCGAACCACCCCAAAGCCATGCATCATCCTGAAGGGACGGGAAGCCCGGATTGCCCGAACCACCCGTGCCGTGACACGGTGCGCAGTTGTCAGCAAAGATTGCCTTGCCGCCTGCCATGGAGAAATTCAGGAGTTCGGCGTCATTGACGACTTCCGAAACATCCAGTGCTGCAAGGCGTTCCATGTATGGTGCGCGCTCTGCGGCAACATTGTTCATGGTTTCATGCAGCTGGGTACGGTTGGTGGTACCAAACATCCCCTTGAGATAGTCGTTGGCAGTCGGCCAGGACGGGTAAACCACCCAGTAACCGATCGACCAGATGACGGTGACCCAGAAGACATAGACCCACCATGATGGCAAAGGTGTATTGAGCTCCTTGATGCCATCCCATTCGTGGCCGGTGGTCTCACGCCCGGACACTTGATCTTTCTCGACTTTTGTCGACATTGCTCAGTTCTCCCCTTAATCCTGATCCTGCAACGGAATTCGGGCGTGTGCTTCCATGTCCTGATTGCGCTTTTTGCTTGGCCACATGACCCAGGCAATAATCGCGCTGAACAACAGCATCAGCCACAAACCCCATAGCGGGCGGAAAAAGTCAGCGAGTTGCGTAAAGAATTCCATGACGTTCCCCTTTGCGACTAGCGCAGGTTCATCTGCGGATTGTAGGTGGTGAAGTCGACCATCCGGCCCAGCACCTGCAGATACGCAATCAACGCATCCATTTCGGTAAGCTGTTCAGGTTTGCCGTCAAAATCACCCGTTGCCGCATTCGGGTAACGTGCAAGGAAGTCATCGTCATAGGCCGCATCCTCGCTGGCCTGCAGGTAAAGGTCTGCCTTGGCGGCCTCGATCATCTCGTCGGTATAGGGAACCCCAACCATTTTGAGAGTTTCGAGATGGGCCTGGGCATCGTCAAAGTTCAGTTTGCGTTCAGCAAGGAACGGATAACCCGGCATGATCGATTCCGGCACAACAGCGCGCGGGTCAATCATATGGGCGACGTGCCAGGCGTTGGAATATTTGCCGCCAACACGCGCCAGATCCGGACCGGTACGTTTCGAACCCCACTGGAACGGATGGTCATACATCGATTCCGCAGCAAGGCTGTAATGGCCATAACGTTCGACCTCGTCACGGAACGGACGGATCTGCTGGGAATGGCAGTTATAGCACCCTTCACGGATATAGATGTTACGGCCGGCCTGTTCGAGCGGCGAATAGGGACGTACCCCCTGAACCTTCTCGATGGTCTGTTCCATCGTGAACAAAGGCACGATTTCAACAATACCACCGATAATGATGGTCAGGAAAATGCCGAGGATCAGAACAAAGACGTTCTTTTCAACGATATGGTGTTTTTTAAGAAGCATATCTCGTTCCCCCCTTATTCGGCTGCAACGGTGGCAGGTGTGCCGATCGGAGCTTCGTTACGCAGATCGCCCTTGATCGTCTTGTAGACGTTCCAGACCATCAGCAGCGAACCAAGAACAAACAGCAGGCCGCCGGTTGCACGAATGATGTAGTAGGGATGCATCGCCTCAACGGTTTCGATGAAGGAATATTGCAGGAAGCCCAGTTCGTCATAGGCACGCCACATCAGGCCCTGCATGATCCCCGAAACCCACATCGAGGTGATGTACAGAACAATCCCGATGGTTGCCAACCAGAAGTGGTGGGAAACCAGACGCATCGAATAAAGGCGCTCGCGGTTCCACAGAACCGGGATCAGGAAGTAGATCGCACCGAACGACACGAAGGCAACCCAGCCAAGCGCACCGGAATGCACGTGACCAATGGTCCAGTCGGTATAGTGCGAAAGACCGTTCACCGCCTTGATTGACATGACCGGACCTTCGAAGGTCGACATGCCATAGAAACCGACAGCGGCAACCATGAAACGCAGAACCGGATCGGTACGCAGCTTGTCCCATGCCCCCGAAAGGGTCATCAGGCCGTTGATCATCCCGCCCCAGGACGGCATCCACAGCATGATCGAGAAGGTCATGCCCAGAGTCTGCGCCCAGTCAGGAAGCGAGGTGTAATGCAGATGGTGCGGACCAGCCCAGATATAGAGGAAGATCAGCGCCCAGAAGTGAATGATCGACAGGCGATAGGAATAGACCGGGCGTTCGGCACGTTTCGGAATGAAGTAATACATCATGCCGAGGAAGCCGGCTGTCAGGAAGAAGCCAACAGCGTTATGTCCATACCACCACTGGGTCAGGGCATCCTGAACACCCGAGAACAGCGAATAGGACTTTGCGCCGGTCAATGAAACCGGAATGGCAAGGTTGTTGCCAAGATGGAGCATCGCAATCGTGACGATGAACGCCAGATAGAACCAGTTTGCAACATAGATGTGCGGTTCCTGACGTTTCAGCAGGGTGCCGACAAACATTGCGAGATAGCCGACCCAGACAACCGTCAGCCAAAGGTCAACGAACCATTCCGGTTCAGCATATTCGCGGCCCTGCGTAACACCGGTAACATAGCCGATTGCGGCCATCACGATGAAAAGCTGATACCCCCAGAAGACAAATGCAGGCAACGCCGTGCCACCATAAAGCGGGGTGCGACAGGTGCGTTGAACCACATAGAAGGAAGTCGCCAACAAGGCGTTCCCGCCGAAGGCAAAAATAACTGCCGAGGTGTGCAATGGGCGCAAACGCCCAAAGTTCAGAAACTCGGTATCGAAATTGAGTACCGGAAATGCGAGCTGCCAGGCAATGACATCGCCCACCAGAAATCCGACTACTCCCCAAAATACGGTCGCGAGTGCGGCCCAGCGCACAACGTCCATATTATAATTAACAGCAACAGAAGGTGATGCTGTCTGTGCCATGCTCCCTTGGCCCATGCTTGACTCCCGTTCAAGGTGTTCGGGGCAACTGTCCAGACCCTCTCGGACAGTCTCATCCGTCCCCATGAATAACCGGATATTGGAATGGTTATTCACCTGCACTTGAAGCCTCACCCATGGTGCCTCTTCTGAAATCAGCAGAAGCACATCAATGCCGGTGAGGTTTTCCAATCATAGTCGCGAGTATGCGGTTTGACGGGCCAAAAGCCATTGATGTACGTCAATATCGGCGCGCAATTCGCGGCAGAAATTCAATCAAGGAAAACCTTACAGGTGGCAAAGTGATGCCTCAAGTGTTGCGGCAATATATGCGCTTCAACTCACCCGAAGGTGTTGATGCACATCAAGGTTGACCGGATTTATTTGCGGCATGATCAGGTAAATTCCAGAGGACAACAATCATGTCAGAAGCCTATCAGGCACATCCCCTTACATCACATACTGCGGATATGACTTATCCGCTGGTGCAGATGATGCAGGTCGATATGTCCTTTGATCACTGGAGGGCATTTGTTGGCAGATACTGCCTGCCGGTTGGAGACTGCGAAAAGGTTCCCGGAACCGGCAGGAAATCGGATGCCGACCAGATTCTGTGGCAGCGGCAGCGTGGCATTATCGTGATTTCAAACGAACGCGGATATATCCACGGCCTGTTTTCCTATTATGTCCGTGATGACATGAAAGACGGCCTTGTCTTGCATGTGGACAATGTGATGGCGGTTGAAATTGTTGCCGGGGCCTATGTTCTTGATGCCATGCGCGATGCCATGACCCGGCTTGCACAGGTTCACAAATGCGCAAATGTCTATGTTTCCATCGGCGAACTTGACGGGCGTTTGCGCGATTACTTTGCCAAGGCGGGTTTCGTGCCAAGCAAAGTGCGTTATTGTGCGCCTGCCACGCCCAAAATTTCTGCCTGAGCAAGACGTTTGCGGATACGTGAAAGCGCGATTGGTGTAATGCCGATAAAGCTTGCGATCTGGGCCTGTGTCAGGCGGGGTACGATGGCGGCGTAGTCTTCCAGAAACCCCAAATAACGATCCTGAGCTGACAGACACAGGAACTCGTATTCGCGCTTTTCCTTGCGAAGGCTGACCTGCTCGTTGAAATCAAAAAACTGCGCCATCAATTCCGGCGAAGCCGCCGCAGCCTTTCTGATCCCGTCATAGGGAAATGCCGTGATGTCACAGTCTTCCAGACAGGTGATGGCAAAATGGCTTGGCGCGTTCATGATCTGACAGCGTCGTGATCCCATCACTGAATTTTCGGTAAAGAAGCTTTTGATCCATTCCTTGCCCTCGAACGTGACATAGGACATCTGTGCCAGCCCCTTGCGCAGGAAAATCACGTCGCGACAGATATCACCCTGCTGAATGATCCGGGTGCCTTTGGCATGACGGGCAATTCGTATTTGTCCATCAAGATGCGGATCGTTTTCGAGCCGCTTGATCAGTCCGCAAAAATCCATGCCTGATAAACCCGGGTTAATGCAAAAAGGTGCCGCAAGGTGGCAACTGAACGCTGATCTGTCATTAACAGAAAGCGCAAGGAACCATCATTATGACCAATCGGGCGTCATCTGTCCTGATTACCGGTGCAACATCGGGAATCGGGCGGGAACTTCTCGGTCTTTATTACGATCAGGGCTTTCAGGTCATTGCCCACGGGCGATCAGAGCTAAAACTTTCAACCCTTGTCGATCAGTTTCCGGGCGTGCAAACCGTCCTCTGTGATCTGGCAGACCTTGGTGCTGTCGAGCAGATGATGGATGGTGTTTTGGCGACACATCCAGCTATCAGCCTTGTGATCAATAACGCAGCGGTTCAGATGCCGGGCATGATCACGCAGAGCGCGTGCGATCCATGTGATGCGGATCGGGAAATGGCGATCAACTTTCTTGCACCGCTTTGCATTTGTCACGCGGTGATGTCCCGTTTGGCGAAGCAGCACGGAATGTTGGCAGGCGGAACTGCAAAAGACCGGATTCGGATTGTAAACGTATCGTCCGGACTGGCGTTTTTTCCCAAGACTGGAAGTGCAGTCTATTGCGCCAGCAAGGCCGCCCTGCACAGCCTGTCGCAAAGCCTGCGCTACCAGATTTCAGAGGCCGATCTTCCCATTGCTATCAGCGAAGTGTTCCTGCCTGTCGTGGATACGCCGATGACCAAGGGCCGCGATATGCGCAAAATATCTGCGCTGCAGGCTGCCAGCGAGATTTGGGATGGTATCACCGAAAACAGGGACGAAATCTTTGTCGGCAAGGCGCGATGGATTCCCGTTCTGAACCGGGTGTCGCCTGCCTTGATGAAATCAATCCTGCGCAGGGGCTAGGGCGAGAATCATGAAAGACCTTTTGAAAATCGCCCTGATTCTGGCGAGCTGCTTTGCTCTTACATTCTTTGTTCTGGTTGCTCTGGGCGTTTTGCAGCGCGAGGACGTGACAAACTGGCTTGAAGTCGCGCAACAGATTGATCCGGCATTTGTCGCGGGGCTTGTGATTGTTTTGCTGGTTGCTGATCTGTTTGTCGCGGTACCGACCATGACCATCACCATACTGGCGGGATATTTTCTGGGGCCGGTGGCTGGCGCATGTGCGGCCGGAACAGGTATGATACTGGCGGGCGGTACGGGATATGTCCTGAGCCGGAAATTCGGTCGACCTGTGCTGGGGCGAGTCATTTCCGATGACGCACGATTGAGCGAGATGGAGGATGTCTTTGCCCGATATGGCGTGGTTGTTCTGATGATTTGCCGGGCAATGCCGATCCTGCCCGAGGTATCATGCTGTCTTGCCGGTGTGACCCGTATGCGGTTGGTCCATTTCGTTTCGGCCTATCTTGTTGGCACCGTGCCATATGTGATCGTGTGTGCCTGGATCGGCGCACAAAGTTCACTTGTCGATCCGATGCCTGCAATCTGGGGAGCCGGGGCTGTGTCGGCCGTGCTGTGGATTTCCTGGTTTGTTCTGATCGGTCATCACCGTCGTCAAAAACGCAAGCTTGCACAAAGCTCCGGGCGTGCTACATCCGGGTAAGCGACATATGGACTGGTTTTGGAAACAGGACTATAAGGCGGGTATGAACGGTATTCCTTTTGTCAAAATGCATGGTCTGGGAAATGATTTCGTTGTCTTTGACGGACGACGCGATCCCGCCGTGCTTGATCTTGATGATGCAACAGCCGCCCGGATTGCAGATCGCAAGACCGGTGTTGGCTGTGATCAGCTGATCGTTATTGAACCCGCCCGTGATGATATGGCGGACGCCTTTATGCGTATCCGAAACAATGACGGCGGCGAAGTCGAGGCATGTGGCAATGCTGCGCGCTGTGTTGCCAGCATCGTGATGGGCGAGCTTGGCCGCAATGATGCGATCATTGAAACCGTTGTCGGATTGCTTGATGCCAATGCGTCAACCAATGGTCTGGTGACGGTCGATATGGGGCAGGTCAAACTTGACTGGCGCGATATCCCGCTTGCCGAGGCAGTTGATACCAACCACATTCCGCTGTCGCTTGGCCCGCTTTCCGATGCGGTCGGGGTCAATGTTGGCAACCCGCATGCGGTGTTCTTTGTCGAGGACGCCGAAGCGATTGATATCGAAAAGCTTGGTCCGGTTCTTGAACATCACGAGATGTTCCCGGAACGCGCCAATATCGAAGTTTGCAGCATCGTTGGCGAAAACCAGATCCGGATGCGTGTCTGGGAGCGTGGCGTTGGCGTAACCCGTGCTTGCGGGACCGGGGCCTGTGCTGTTGGTGTGGCAGCTGCGCGCCGCGGTTTGACCGGACGCAAGACCGAAATCATTCTGGATGGTGGCAAACTGACCATCGAATGGTTGCCAGATGACCATGTTTTGATGACCGGGCCGGTAGCGACCAGTTTCCAGGGCTTTTTGCATTCATCCCTTCTGGGACAGCATTGATCGAAATTCGATAACCGGCCGTCAGGATCATGACCGGCCGGTTATTTTTTACAGGTACTTTTACGGACCGCTTCGGGCCTTGCGTCGATTGCCCTGATCAGGCAAAACAGGGCCCAACAGGATTTGGTTCGATCCATGTCGGGACGCCCGCCTCCCGTCTTTTGTGAAACTCAAAAGCAGGTTCAGATAATGGCTGACTTTAATACGCTTGACGGTGTCAATGTCGCTGGCAAGCGCGTTTTGCTGCGCGCTGATCTTAACGTTCCGATGAAGGATGGTGTGGTTGGTGATACGACTCGTATCGACCGTACCGTTCCGGGCCTGATTGAACTGGCCGATGCCGGTGCGAAGCTTGTGGTGATCACCCATTTCGGCCGTCCGAAAGGCGCGCGCGTTCCCGAAATGTCGCTTAAGCCGGTGGCAGAGGCCCTTGCCAAGCAGCTTGGCCGTCCGGTGAAATTTGCCGATGATTGCATCGGTGAAGCAGCAGCAAGCGTTGTGAACAGCCTTGAAAATGGCGAGATCGCGCTTCTGGAAAACCTGCGTTACCACGCAGAAGAAGAAAAGAACGATCCGGCTTTTGTAGCGGAACTTGCCAAGCTGGGTGATGTTTATGTCAATGACGCGTTTTCATGCGCGCACCGTGCGCACGCCTCGACCGAAGGTCTGGCACGTGCGCTTCCGGCTTATGCCGGGCGTTTGATGCAGGCCGAGCTTGAAGCACTTGGCAACGCGCTTGAGGCACCGAAACATCCGGTGATGGCGATTGTGGGCGGTGCCAAGATTTCCACCAAGCTTGATCTTCTGGGCAATCTGGTTGCCAAGGTTGATCAGCTGGTGATTGGTGGTGGCATGGCCAACACCTTCCTTGCGGCCAAGGGTGTCAATGTTGGCAAATCACTGTGCGAACATGACCTGCTTGAAACCGCGCGCGAGATTTTCAAAAAGGCAGAAGCCGCCAATTGCGAAATCGTTCTGCCGGTTGATGGTCTGGTTGCCAAGGAATTTGCCGCCAACGCACCGCATGATGTTTCCGACATCAATGATGTTGCAAGTGATGGCATGATTCTGGATGCCGGTCCGGAAACCATCAAGGATCTGAACAAGCGCCTTGAAACCTGCGAAACGCTGGTCTGGAACGGCCCGCTCGGTGCCTTTGAAATCACGCCGTTTGACACGGCAACGGTTTCAGTGGCCCAGCATGCAGCAGCTCTGACCAAGGCAGGAAAGCTTCTGTCGGTTGCCGGTGGCGGTGACACGGTTGCCGCATTGCGCCACGCCGATTCTGATCAGGCATTTTCCTATGTCTCGACTGCGGGCGGCGCATTCCTTGAATGGCTTGAAGGCAAAACCCTTCCGGGTGTTGCAGCCCTTAGCGCCAAATAATATCCATCAGGTCCGACCTGAAAATGACAAACCCCGCCAGTTTGGCGGGGTTTTCTTTTGCCTTGATGGTGTCGCGACCATCCAGAATGGTCAGTCGTTGCTGATATCAGGCAGGCTGTTCTGGGCGGTGGTTTCCATGATCGATTTGCGATCTTTGAGGAAACTGGCATAGCCGTTTTCCATCATTGCGCCGCCCAACTCGATATAAACCGTGAACAGGCGAGACAGGGTGTCGGCCTCGTCAGTGTCAAGGACAGACAAAAGTTCGCCAGACCGGGCCTGACCGGTTTCGAAATGTTCCCATGCATGTTCGAGCATGATTTTCCCGAGATAATCGAGCTCTTCATACTTGCCCTGACCGATGGCATTGCGAATTTCGCCAAGGGTGATGTCGGCTGCGATCAGCATTTCGGACGGAATGGTGACAAGGCGGTCGGGGCCTTTGATGTCGTCGGGCAGATCGCGCAGGATGTGAATAATATAGCAGAAAATTGCCATGTCCCGCGCGTGATAGATCGGCGGATTGGTCAGGGGCGAGGTATAGCCGATTTCCGGGTCAAAGCGCGCAGATAGCAGATAGACAAAGATCGATGCAGGCGCAGCAGTCGCGCCTTCGCAATAGGCGATGAAATCGTCCCATTCATCCATCGGTTCTTCGGCAACGTCGCGATGAAGGGCGTCAGCCAGTTCGATCCATGGATCGGTCGCAAGATCACTGCGGCCAAGGGTCAGGCGGAGTGCCTCATACACATCACCGCTAAGCGGTCCGGTTTCGGGCAGCGGATTTTTCGCCCCGGCCTTGGCCGAGATGATTTGTGCCTGCCACTGATTGATGGTTTCGATAACTGTTTCGCGCTGAGCATCGCGTTCGGCGTCGGGCAACTCAAGAAAACCGTCATCGACGATATCGTCAATGACGCGCATCGAGGCGTAGCTTGCCAGAAAGAAGCGCTGGCGTTCCGGAGAAAGACGCATAGCCGCACGATAAAGATTGGCGTTTTTGGCCGCAGCAAGTTCATTGCAGGCATTAAACGGTGCGCCAAGTACGGCATTTTCAGGTGGGAGCGAATGGCTCATACGCGTCTATATGTCCCTTTGGGTTGCCTTTCAAAGAGTCATACAGGACTGCCCGTCCTGTGCAACAGGGTATTTGCCCATCGGCCTGTAAATGCAGATATCGATCGGTCAGATCAGAATTCGATTCGATAGCGCGCGGTCAGGCCCAGCATGGCATCAATACCGTCAAGGACGCTTTGATCGGGTTGGGACGGCGTCAGGTTGCGCGACACACTGCCATGCAAGCCGATCCAGATATCCTGAAGCGGCATGTAGGAAAGTGACGCAGCAAGACCGGCATCGTTTATGTCATTGTCGCTTTCAGATAACAGAAGTGGCCTGCGTGATTGCTCAAAAGCATAGCCGCCCGTCTGGTATATGCCGATATTTTCCGATTTCGATGCGCTCAGATCAAGAAACGGTCCAACGGCAATGCCAAGACCCGGTGTCGGTGAATAGCCCAGCCCGATCTGGGCGCTAAGCCCGTTGTGGGTGTTCCGGGTCCCGTCCATTTCAAGCCAGAACTGACTGCTTTGTCCAGTGTCATCGGGTTCCGAGCCAAGCAGGAAACTGCTGCGCGTGCGTCCGGAAAAATACCGGCTGATACCGTTATGACCTGCCGGCGGCAAGATCGCGGCCCCCAGATCACTGCCAAATGCAAGACGCGGAGCCGAACTGATCGGAGGAACGTCATCTGATTGCGCATAGGCAGAAGAAAGCCGACCCATGCCCACCGTGATGAGGGCAGCGAGTAATGCGCTATAGAGCGAAAAGTTTGCCAGATGCAGTTTCATCATGCCGCCTGTTCCCACAGGTGATCACAGAGCCACAGCAATCAGCGCATTGGATTTGGGACCTCTGCGTAGGAGGTCATATACGTCTTCGGTGTCGGTCCCATACCAACCATGTATTGTCCGCGCCGCCACATTCTGCGTGGCATTTTTCGCGGATCGAACCTGATCAGGTCACTTGTGAAGGAGGGAGACGTCAACGGGACCGCGTAACGATTGCGGCCTATTGGCTTGTGCTTCCCAGAAAGTCCCTGATTGCGTTGATTTGCGCTTTGTCATTCAGATGGGGAGCATGTCCGCAGTTCGCCACTGCAAAAACAGGCATTTCAGGTTTTTTATTTTTCATTTTATCGACAATAGCCCTGGGGATCAGATCAGATTGTTCGCCGCTGATCAGCATTACCGGACAGGGCAGGGCATCAAAAACATCCCAGGCATCAAAGGAATCAATGTGTTCGGCAAAGATGCGCATGACTTCGGGGTCGTAATGCATCATGAAATTGCCATTCGGCAGGCGTCGCACGGACCGTGAAGCTAAAAACGCCCAGGTGGCATCATCGGCAACGCCAAACGGGGCATAAACCAGCCTGACCAGCTTTTCAACATCATCGATGGTTTCGAATTCCGGTGATGCCCCGACATAGGATTTGATCCGGGCAACCGCATTCGGATCAAGTTCCGGCCCGATATCATTGAGGACCAGCTTTTCGATCCGTCCTGCGACTTCGGCAGTGGCATAAAGGCCAATCAGCCCGCCCATGGATGTGCCGATCCAGTCACAGGTACTGACCCCGAAATGGTCAAGCAGTTCAAACATCTGGGCGACATAGAAAGGGACGGTATATTCGCGGTCCGGATCTTTGGCCCAGCCGGAAAAACCACGCCCGATCATGGTTGGACACAGTACGTAATACTGATCGGTGAAATGCGGGGCAACATGATCAAAATCATCGGCAAGTCGCGCCAGACCATGCATCATGATCAGTGGGCGTTTTGCTGGATCACCCCATGCCCTGACATGGATTTCATACCCACAGCATTTGACGAAATGTTCGCGAAAATCTGCCATGGGAAGGCTCCTTGTCAGGGAAGTGATCGGGGATCAGCTGGCCCGTTTGCGGGCGATCATGAACAGGCGATTGAATGGGAACAATGTGCGTCCATCATCGCGTATCGGGTAAACCTGATTAAGGCGTTCCTTGTATTTCGCGGTAAAGCTCGCACGTGCCGCGTCATCAGGAAGGGCTGCCATAACCGGGCGCAGGATGGTCGAGCTGGTCCAGTTATAAACCGCGTCCGGGCCATTGAGCACATGGCAATATTGTGTCTGCCAAAGGTCAATCTCGTCACAGGACGGTGCAAGAACATCAAAATAGTCGCCAGGTCGCATGATGCGTGCGGCATGCATGGCTTCGGCGACTTCCTTGCGCCACTCGATCCCGGCTTCACCGATCAGCTGATGGCTGGGGGCCAGGAAATTATTGGGCACCTGAATGGCAATCATGCCGCCGGGGCGGACAAAACTCATCAGGCGCGGAAACAGGTGTGAGTGATCGGGGACCCATTGAAGGGCGGCATTGGAAAACAGCAAATCAACCTGATCATCAGGCTGCCATATTGCGATATCGGCCTTTTGCCAACGGATATTTTCCGACCGTTTGCGTGCGGTCTCAAGCATCTCGTCAGAGGAATCAACACCTATAATTCGCGGGGTATCGTCGCCTTGATCCGCATATGCATCGGCAAGGACAGCTGTTACCGATCCCGGGCCACAGCCCAGATCAACGATGTGACGGGGTGAAAATCCGCTTGCTGCTTTGGGCAGGCGGGTAATCAGATCAATGGCCGGTCGCAAACGCTCATTGCCAAACAGACCGTAACGGGCAGGGTCCCAATATGTATTGCTCATAGACAATTCCTAGAGCTTTCTCGGGTGTTTTTAAAGCATTAGATGCCGGTTACGGCTGCGTCAGGCACAAGGTTGATTAATGATCGGCTGCTTCGAGCTGATCATAATAACCCTTGATCAGATGGAACATGAACAGCACAGCGCCAATGAAAAGGGCCAAACCGACAAAATAGGAATAGCCGTCTTGTGAGCCAGATGCATAGAACAGGCCCAAAATACCGACCGCAATGGTCAAAACACCAAAGATAATCCGATCCGCACCCATATTGGAACTCCTCTAAACCGTAGGTGTTATTGATTCTTGAAATTTAGCGAAAAGAACGCGGCGATCAAGCCGCATAGTCGCCTTATGCCTGTTTGATTTCACGAATTCTTTGCGGTACATCACGAAATGCATCAGCAATTTGCAAATAAACCGGCCGTTTGAACGGCACGATCAGATCGGGCAGTGTGGCAAGATCATTCCAGCGCCAGGCATCAAATTCCGGATTGGGAACATCAATCTTGATGTGCTTGTCCTTGCCGGTAAAGCGCATGGCGAACCATTTCTGTTTCTGGCCGCGATACTTGCCCTTGAATGCTTTGCCGACCAGATGGTCGGGCAGGTCATAGGTCAGCCAGTCAGGTGTTTCTGCGATGATTTCAGCCTTGTCGGTGCCGATTTCTTCCTTGAGTTCGCGAAGGGCGGCCTCAACCGGTGTTTCGCCATCATCGATACCGCCCTGTGGCAACTGCCAGGCACCTTCAAAGCCCAGACGATTGCCCATCCAGACCAGACCATCCGCATTGAAAAGTGCAATGCCGACGCACGGACGGTATGGCAGGTCTTCGGCACGGACCTTTGATTTGGTTTCGGACGGGTTTGCGGATTTGTCAGCCATGATTTCTCCTGCGTGACCGGGGCCGGAATTGGCGGCTTGCCGTCACTGACCTTCGATGGTGGCGGCGGGTTCTGTGTTGTTGGCAGAATCTTGCGCCATTGCTTCGATTTCGCGTTTTTCAGCTTCAAGGCGCGATGCTTCGGCCTCGGCGACGGATTGCGGTGTGACTTGCATCCCGGAAATTGCACTGACCGGGGCCAGTTCGACCCCCTGACGTTTTAAACGCAATGCCCAGTTCCGCAGACGCTGGATTGTGACCGGATAGGATTGGGCAAATCCGATTGCCGCGCCGTTGCGCTTTGCAAGTTTCACCAGTTCGGTCAGTCTCGCATCGATCTGGCGGCGGCTCGGGATTTCATCAATCAGGACATTGCCGATTGCATTGGGTGTTCCGGCATTCGATGCCAGTTGTGCGCCGTAGCTTGCCATGCCGCTGCGTGTACCTTCGACATACATCAGACCGGATCGGGAAATGAATTCGATGATCGGCCGGATGGCGCTATCAAGGCTGCCGAATTTTGATCCTTCGTGACTGACCAGTCCGGCATAGCCGGGGAACTGTGCAAGTAACCATTCAAGCCGCACAAGGTTTTCCCCCTCGGACAGGGATGTCAAAAGTGCACGTGGGCCGGGATCAGACAGCGGGAAGTCGACGGGTTCCATCGGCAGTTCAAGGAAGACTTCATGTCCCATTGCACGGGCCTGACTGGCGACCGATTTGATGTCGCGCCCATAAGGCGAAATCGCCAATGACACGTTCAAGGGAAGATCATTGATCGCGGTCTGGGTGCGTTCATCATTCAAGCCAACACCGGTCAGAATGATGGCGACATAAGGCTGTCCGTCGGTTTTCTCGAACGGGCGTTTATAGGCATCAAACGGGGTTGTCCCGTCATCTGCAATACGCGGAATACGTCCGAAGCTTCCTTCCTCGTCAAGGCCGGGAAGCGGGGCCTGTCGCAAGGGATCGGGTTCGATGGGATCGTCAATCGATCCTTCCTCGGCGATCAGGGCTGCGAGTTCTTCGGGGGATGGCTGGTCCCCTGAAGTTGCAGCATCACCCTGTTCGGGGGTCCCGATCAGATCGGAAATACCTGATAGCTGACTGGCGATTTCTTCGGGACTGCTATTCGTGCCATCGGTTGGCATATTGGCGTTTTGCTGAGCGCGTTCGCGTTCCTGCATGTCGCGCACACCACGAGCAATCTCTTCCTGAAGTTCGCGCTCTGAGCCCGGCACGGCAACCAGTGCCTCGGGCCCGCCGGTATGAAACAGTCGCCAGCCGGTTTCAGGATCAAGAACCGGGATCATGGCCACAGCTGTCGCCCCGAAGGGCGACAGGAACAACGTAATGATCAGAAGTTTTGACAGCCAGCTGCGCCTTGATTTCGGCCGCTTGGGAAGTCTTTTGAACTGAACATCGATGGGCAGTTCATTGAAGGGCAGGTCATCGAGATCAACATCGTGTTCGGCGTCAGACATCCCGTCGCCAAGGTCGTCAGCCAGCGCGCCAGCCATGTCCTCGTCGAGATCGCCATTCTTCTTCTTTCTGAATGGCAAGGAGTTTAGGATTTTCCTGAACACGAACAGCTAGTCTCTCACGGTGTCCGGTTGGTCCTTACCCTTGCGGGCGAGAACCAAACAGGGAAATGCCCCGGATCATGTCAAGTGCACGCGACAGCTGGTAATCGTCAATCGCAAGCTGCTCGGCCTGATCCCGGCGGGAGTTTGCATCCTTTTCGGTGTCGGTGGTGTGTGCATCCTCGTTGCGAAGCGCACCATTCAGTGATGCTTCGGAACGGCGGGTGTCACCTTCGATGCTTTCGACACGGGCCTGTGGCACGATGATATCGGGAACGATCCCGACTTCCTGAATCGATTTGCCCGACGGGGTGTAATAGCGCGCTGTCGTCAGACGCAGTGCGACATTGCCCGGCATCGGAAGGATGGTTTGTACCGATCCCTTGCCGAAGCTGCGCGTGCCCATGATGATCGCCCGGCGGTGATCCTGAAGCGCACCGGCAACGATTTCGGATGCCGATGCCGAACCGTCATTGATCAGAACAATCATCGGAAGACCTTCGGCCAGATCGCCGGAACGGGCGTTGTAGCGTTCGGTATTCTGGGTGTCACGCGGACGGGTCGATACGATTTCGCCTTTATCAAGGAAGGCATCGGAAACCGAAATTGCCTGATCAAGAAGGCCGCCCGGATTGTTGCGAAGGTCAATCACTAGACCCTTGATTTCCGGGCCGATCTGATCGCGCATGTCGGTAATTGCGCGCTGCAGGCCGCTAAAGGTCTGTTCGTTGAATTTGGTGATGCGGATGTAACCGATATCTTCCTTTACCTCGGCGCGAACCGACTGGATCTTGATCACTGCACGGGTCAGGGTGACATCAAACGGCGCCTGTTCACCCTTGCGGATGATGGTCAGGACGATGTCGGTATTGACCTTGCCGCGCATCATTTCGACCGCGTCGTTAAGCGTCAGGCCGCGAATGGCAGTGCCATCAATATGGGTGATGAAGTCGCCCGGTTGCAGGCCGGCCTTTTCCGCGGGCGTGTCATAGATCGGCGAGATGACTTTGACAAAGCCGTCTTCCATCGTGACTTCGATCCCAAGCCCGCCAAATTCGCCGCGGGTATCGACTTGCATTTCCTCGAAATTATCCATGTTCAGATAGGAGGAATGCGGATCAAGCGAGGTCAGCATGCCGTTGATGGCAGCTTCGATCAGCTGCTTGTCATCGACTTCTTCGACATATTTGGCTTTGACCTGTTCAAAGACATCGCCAAACAAATTCAGCAGGCGATACGTTTCAGCCGAGGACGTTGAAGATTGCGCCAGACTTGGGGACGCAAGGCCGAAAGTCATGCCGGTCGCGAGTGCGAGTACTGCCAATCGAGAGGTTTTCATCCACTTACCTTGCCGTTTTTCGAGGCCAGCCAGGGAAGCGGATTAATCGCTTCTCCGTCCTGGCGCATCTCCAGATACAGTTTAGGCGCCGTTTCACCCATAATACCAACAGGTTCGCCCGCCAATAGATATTGTCCTACCACACTGTCGAGCCGATCAAAACCGGCGATAAGGCTATGGTATCCTTCGCCGTGTTCGATAATCAAGAGTCGGCCGTAACCGCGGAAGGGTCCGGCAAAGACAACTTTGCCGTCAAAGGGCGAGACAACCTGCGCATTTGCACGTGTGCTGATCTCAATTCCCTTGGATCTTGTGACTGTCAATCCGTCCGGGCCACGTGATTTTTCCCCGAACAGTGTGACGACTTTGCCACTGGCGGGCATTCGTAAATGCCCGTGTGCCAGCGTAATTGAACTGCCAACAGCGAATTCCTCGTCGCTGGTACCATCTTTTTTGTCTGGTGCGCTGGGTGCGTCATCTTTTCGCGCCGGGGGGTCCGGCGGCGGGTTGCGCGCAATCGTCGTCGCGCCAAGCGTGTCGGCGTCCGGTTCGGTCCGGCTGGCAAGCTGAATTTCCGGGCGGGAACGCGGTTTTGGCAATCCTTCGGCACGCTTGCGAAGCGTACTCAGCAACTCGCCAAGTGATTTGGCCTCGTCGGCAAGGGCGCTCACGGCTTTGGCGGCTTCGTGTGCTTCGGCCTCGGTCTCGGTGCGCAAGCGGCGTTTTTCACCCAGCAGGGCGGCCAGTGATGCGCGGTCCTGCTGTAATTCCTTGGTCGCTTTGGCGACATCGGCGCGACGGTCGCGGATATCTTCGCGAAGTGTGGCGATTTCAGACAATTCCTTGCGCAGGTCGCGCGCATGCTGCTCCACACCGGGAAGCGCTGCTTTGAGCAACACCGCCGAACGCAGGGTATCCTGCGGTGATGTTGGCAGGGCAATGACGGCTTCGGGCGGTGTTGTTGACAGACGCTGAAGCGCCATCAGGATGCGGGCATATTGCCCGGCCTTGTCTTCGAGACTGGTCGCGGCAACCTTTTCACGGGTTTCGAGTGTCTGAAGCTGATCTTCAAGTTCGGTCAGGGTCGTTTCCAGACGCTGGGTCCGCCGGGCAACCGAAATGGCTTCGGATTGCAGGGCCTGTTCCTCGGTCCAGAGTTCGCGCGATTTACGCGACAGGAACTCTTCCTGTTTTTGCTGTTCGGAAAGCTGGCTTTCGAGTTGATCAAGCTTCTTGTCAACTTTCTGCAGCGATTGGGCAAAAGAAGGCGCTGCCCCGCCTGCCGCAAGAACCACAAAAACGGTCAGCGCAGGCAGGGCTATCCTGTAAGCAAATTTAGCTCGCAAGAAGCGCATCATTCTGTTTCAGGCCCCTAAGCAACGGTTTGCCAGTCATCTCGGCTGGCTGGGCGACGCCAAGCAGTTGCAGCAAGGTCGGCGCAACGTCGGCAAGACGCCCATTCTCCAATGTTACCCCTTCCGGACCGTTAACAAGAATGGTCGGAACCAGATTAAGGGTATGTGCCGTGTGCGGTTCGCCGGTTTCAGGATCGACCATGACTTCGCAATTGCCGTGATCGGCAGTCACAAAGGCGACACCACCAACCGACTTGATCGCATCAATCACTTTGCCAAGGCAGGTATCAACGGCCTCGGCCGCCTTCATGGCCGCAGACAGAATGCCGCTATGGCCGACCATGTCGGGATTGGCAAAGTTCAGGATGATCGCGTCGTATTTTTCCGACTTGATCGCAGCAACCAGTTTTTCGGTCACTTCGGGGGCGGACATTTCCGGCTGAAGGTCATAGGTCGCGACTTTTGGTGATGCGACCAGAATACGGTCTTCGCCTTCGAAGACCTGTTCTTCGCCACCGTTAAAGAAGAACGAGACATGCGGGTATTTTTCAGTTTCGGCAATACGAAGCTGCTTCAGACCGGCTTTGGAAACCACTTCGCCAAAGATGTTCGGCAGGGTCTGGGGCGGATAGATCGCATCCATGTATTTGGCATGTTCGGACGAATATTCGACCATGCCAGCCTGTACTGCGAACTTGACCGGCGTGCCACGATCAAAGCCATCGAATTCCGGAGCGCACAGGGCTGCCAGGATTTCACGGGCGCGATCGGCACGGAAGTTGGTCATCAGCAGGCCATCGCCATCCTTGATGCCATCGAAATCACCAATCACTGTCGGCAGAACGAATTCATCGGTGGTGTCTTTGGCATAGGCATTGGCAATGGCGGCTTCGGCACTTTCAGCCGTACGGCCATCGGCGTAATTTTTGCCCTGCACCATCGTGAAATAGGCCTGACTGACGCGTTCCCAACGGTTGTCGCGGTCCATGGCGTAATAGCGCCCGGTAACGGTCACGATTTCAACGTCGGCATCGCCGATCAGGGCGCGGAATTTTTCAAGGAATTTGGCAGCACTTTTCGGTGCCGTGTCGCGACCATCAAGATAGGCGTGAATTTTCACCGGCACATCAGCGCCCGCGATGATTTTAGCAAGGGCGGCCATATGGGCCTGATGGGAATGAACGCCACCTTCGGACAGAAGACCGGCAATGTGGCAGACGCCATTGCTGTCTTTCAGGGTCGCGATAATCTTTTTGACGGTGTCGGTATCGGCAATGGAGCCAGTTTTGACGGCTTCATCAATTTTGGGCAGTTCCTGCATGACCACACGGCCCGCCCCAAGATTCATGTGACCGACTTCCGAATTGCCCATCTGGCCTTCGGGCAGGCCAACATCCAGACCGCACGCCTTGAGGAAACCGGTCGGGTTATTGGCATAAAGCGCATCCCAGACAGGCGTATTGGCCAAGGCAACGGCGTTGTCCTTGGTTTCTTCGCGATAACCCCAGCCGTCCAGAATGCACAGCACCACCGGGCGCGGGCGCTTTACGGAATTCGATACAGTCACGTTCATAAACCCCACTGATAGAGATAAAGGCTGAATTACCCGTAAATAATTACCAGTAAATATGGTGACTTACGGGACGGTTCGCCATCAATCCTGTTGCGCGGGCAGGGTGGGTCAACCGTTACTCGCAACAGGCACATGCGTAATTCCGGCAATTTAGCATGAATGTGGCCGCGAAACAGTACCCGTGCCGGGAATTTTTTGCAGGTGCAAAGCTGCTTTTTGACAGGGTTTGCAGACACAGATACTCTGCGTTCCAACGGTGATCCTCAGAGACGGCAGAAATGGCGTTTCGCACCACGACGGGAGAGCCCGGTCATCCGCATGGCCGGCGCCGAAGGAGCAATAGCCCCATAAAACTCTCAGGCAGATGGACCGTCGCGGATAGAGGCTCTGGAGAGAGAAAACGGATGGCGTGCATGTTCATTGTGCCCGGCACCCGGTTTCCACCGAAGGATGAAAACCTGTTGGCTGACATTGTTTTTGGCAGGCAGGCGCACAATCTCAGGTCAAGGGACAGAGGGGGCAAGACACCGGTTCGCAAACGGCGCGAGATTTCGCGCGTTCAAGAGCCGTGAAGGAGGCCCTTATGACCACCCATACCGCCACCGGTCCCGCTTCGGGATCGCAAGACGGATCTGTGCAAGACGTAAACCTTTCTGTTGTTGATCTTTATACCATCGGGATTGGCCCATCGAGTTCGCATACGGTTGGTCCGATGCGGGCGGGTTACCGCTTCTGCCTTGAACTTGAAGCCCGCAATCTTTTGAGCGCAACCGGCAGCGTTGTGGTCGATCTTTATGGATCTCTTGCCCTGACGGGTAAGGGACATGCGACCGATACCGCCGTGATCATGGGCCTTTCAGGGCAACGTCCGCGCAGTGTGGATCCCGATGATGTGGCCCCGACCATGGCGGCAATTGATGCCAGTTCCGAGCTGCAACTTTACGGGCAGCATCCGGTGGCCTTTAACCGCGAGACCAATCTTGTTTTCCATTTTACCGAGACCTTGCCGCAACATCCCAATGGCATGCGGATCACGGCCTTTGATCGTGACGGGGTGAAAATCCACGAACAGGAATATTTTTCAGTTGGCGGCGGATTTATTGTGTCTGGTGATGATCGCGGGGCGGAATATTCCGGTGATAACATCACATTGCCCCATCCGTTCGGATCAGCCGATGAATTGATGGCGATCTGCAAGCGCGAAGGGCGTTCGATTGCCGAAATCATGATGGCAAATGAACAAAGCTGGCGCAGCCCGGACGAGACATATGAATTTGTCGATCGCGTGCATCGGGCGATGATGGATTGTATTGATCGTGGCTGCAAAACGGACGGTATTTTGCCCGGCGGGCTGAATGTGAAACGGCGTGCATCCAAGCTTTATCACGAACTGACAGATAAACCCGAGGCGGGCCTTCGCGATCCTTTGACCGTGATTGACTGGGTCAATCTTTATGCCCTTGCCGTGAACGAGGAAAATGCCGCAGGCGGGCGCGTCGTGACGGCTCCGACCAACGGGGCAGCCGGGGTGATCCCGGCGGTACTTCGTTATTATGAACGGTTTGGGGCCAATGCCAGCCAGGCCAAAATTCGCGAATTCCTTTTAACTGCTGCTGCAATCGGTTCGATCTACAAGAAGCGTGCCTCGATCTCGGCAGCCGAGGTCGGATGCCAGGGCGAGGTCGGTGTTGCCTGTTCGATGGCAGCGGGCGCACTTTGTGCCGTTCTGGGCGGCACACCCGAACAGGTCGAAAATGCTGCCGAGATCGGGATGGAACATAACCTTGGCCTGACCTGTGATCCGATTGGCGGTTTGGTGCAGGTGCCCTGTATCGAACGCAATACAATGGGGGCGGTCAAGGCGATCAATGCCGCACGTCTGGCATTGCGCGGCGACGGACAGCACACCGTCTCGCTTGATCGTGTGATCGAAACCATGCGCCAGACGGGACTCGACATGCAAAGCAAGTACAAGGAAACCAGTCAGGGCGGGCTTGCGGTTAATGTCAACGTTGTCGAATGTTAACCCCTGTTCGGAAGAATAGGGCGGAAAACAGCGGTTTCTGACAATCGGGTGGTGATGGAAACAGTGCCGGTTTCTGCTTTCTTGTCACTCCCGGTTGATAATCTGCTATGATCGGTGAACCAAAAAAAGGGGCAAAGACCCCATCAAAGGTTGGACATAGACATGGGCAAAAAGCTGTTCCGCATATATATCGCGGTCAGTCTGGATGGCTTCATTGCGCGCACCAATGGTGCGGTTGACTGGCTGGATCAATATGATCCGGCCGAGTTTGGCTTTGATGACTTTCTGGACTCCGTTGGCACATTGATCATTGGCAGAAACACCTTTGATCAGGTCATGGAATTTGGTGACTGGCCGTACGAGGCTCGCCGCACCATCGTTCTGACATCACGCGATCTTCCCGAAGACCGCCCGGCAAATATCGAGGCCTATGGCGGCAGCATTATCGAACTTGTCGATCAGCTTCGCGACAGTCGGAATGGGGACGGGGATATCTGGGTTGTTGGCGGGGGCAGCGTGGTGACGCAGTTCCTGTTTGGCGGCTTTGCCGACCAGCTTGATATCTTTACGGTACCCGAAGTGCTCGGCGATGGCATATCGCTGTTCGGGCGCGATGCCGGTGGTATCAAACCCCGACTTCTGGCGTCAGAGCGCTATAATTCCGGCGTGGTCCGCAGCCAGTATGGGTTGCATGATATCTGAATGACAAAAACCGCGCCCAAACGGCGCGGTTTTTGGTTCACCACGTTTCGGCTTAAAGGCCGATCATTTTTCTGAAAGCGCCAAGAGCTGTTCGGTGATTTTTTCGCGAACCTGCTTTAAAGCGTTGATTGCACTTTTCTGCCAATCGCTATCGAGCGCCATTTGCATGTTCTCGTTGTACTGCTCTTTGATCCTGATAGGGCCAGACTGGGTGATATTGTCGGCAGTTAAGGTTATGTCGCTGCGATTGTGTATGGTGATTTGCCAGAAGCCGGGTTCAAACCATGACCAGAATTCCGAAATATCAACTTTGACATCGGCGGCGCTGGCGTAATTCGGATCTTCTGGTGTCAAAACACGGTATCCTGCTGCCTGGAATCCGTTTTCGACCGTTTTGGCAATGGCGTCGGCGACGGTCTTGCCTTCGGGGATCAGCACATCGCCCAAGGCCATGCCATAGGTGTTGCGTTTACGCGCATAGGCGCGGGACGTGATCGACTTGTTATCAATTTCGTCATTGGCAAGTGAGGGGATATCCGGACTGGGCGGGTCAATCTGGAATTGACGGTTGTCGTTCACTTCCAGAATTCTGACCTCGGTCCCTTCGGCGGGGTTTTCAATGGTGTCTGGTTGTTCGATTTGAACGACACTTCGTGATGTTGCGCAAGCCCCGAGGAACGCAACGCAGCCGAGCACTGCGAGAATCTTAAGGTGATGAAGTTTCATGATAAATCCCCTCTGAATACTGAAAATATCAGTATCCAAAGGGGAAAGGGGATGCAAATTTAAATTGTGTTTCCCGGGTGAGTATCTCGTTTTTTGCTTAGATCTCGCCCAGTGCATCAAGCGATTCAGGCAGGATTTGTCCGCCGTCGACGATAATGGATTGGCCGGTGATATAGGCGGCCTCGTCGGATGCAAAGAACAGGGCGGCATTGGCGATGTCCTCGACACTGCCCAGACGTTTGAGCGGGATCGAGTTCGCCATCGAGTCCAGGTAATCCTGTCCAAGATCAGCCAGACCTTCGGTCATGATATTGCCCGGCATCACGGCATTGATCGTCGTGTTATAGCGCGACAGTTCCATTGCGGCAGTCCGGATGAAACCAAGCTGACCAGCCTTGGACGCACCGTAATGCGCCCAACCGGGATAGCCGGTGACCGGACCGGTTATGGACGAGGTGATCACGACCCGGCCTTTGCCGGCTTTCTCGAAATAGGGAATGCAGGCCTTTACGCAGAGAAAGCTGCTTTTGAGGTTGGTCGACATGACCTGATCCCAGTCATCTGCACCCATTTCAATCATTTTGACCTGCGGGAAGATACCGGCATTGGCGCACAGGATATCAATCCCGCCAAAGGTCTTTGCGGTGTATTCCGCCATGCCCATGACCTGATCCCAATCTGCGACATCACACAGAAACATATCCGCTGTACCACCGGCAGCCTTGATTTCCTCAACCGTTACGACCGCATCCTTTTCGGTGCGGGCCACAACCATGACCTTTGCGCCCTGTTTTGCAAAGACGCTGGCGATGCCCTTGCCAATGCCCTTGGAGCCACCGGTAACGATGACGCTTTTTCCGGAAATTGAAGTCAGCATGAGGGATCCTTTCATGAAGTCACGGCACGCCGGTCGATGCATTTGAAAAGCGTCTGACGGGTGCGTCGTCCCTGATTGTGCGGTGCGTTATGTTTTTCAGATGATCGGGGCAATTTTTCCGTGATGCAACAAAAAATGTTGCAAGTTACACATTTTAGAGCACAATATTCACAGAAGGCCGTCTAAAACGGCTTATCCGGTGAAATGCGTGACGGATGCCTTGGGCCAATGCCGACAGTTTTCAACGGCTTTGATGGCAGTCACCCGATCAGGTTTCGAGACGGTTTCAGCTTGGGAATGAGGGAGGCCAATATTGGGCGGAATTTACGATGACGAGCTGATTGCTGCCCTTAAGGCTGGTGCAATATCGGTTTTGGGCGGCTGGGGTATGGGGCCTGACAGCATCGTGTCGCTTTTGACGGTTTCGGAAAACGCCACCTTCCTTGCGACCGATCCGGATACGGGTGCCAGGATGATCTTGCGGGTACACCGGCCCGGTTATCACACCCGTTCCGAAATCGAGTCCGAACTTGCCTGGATCAATGCCTTGCGCGCGGCTGACGTGGTCGATACGCCCAAACCGCGCTTGCGCAGTGACGGATCACTGGTGGCCGGTTTTGATCAGGATGGCGTTACCCGCCATGTGGTGGCCTTTGATTTCATGAAGGGCGATGAACCATCCGCCGATGATGCCTTGATCGACGGGTTTTTCAAGTTGGGTGCGATTAGTGCCCGGTTGCATGGTCATGCCCGGAAATGGTCGCGTTCGGTGAATTTTGTGCGCAAAAGCTGGACATTTGACACCACCCTTGGCGCAACACCGCATTGGGGGGACTGGCGTGCTGCACCGGGGCTGGACCCGGACGGGCTGGCTCGTCTGGAACAGGTTTGTCGCCATCTGGATCAGAAACTTATGGCCTTCGGGATGGGGAGTGAGCGGTTTGGACTGATCCATGCGGATTTGCGTCTTGCCAACTTGCTGGCCGATGGCGACCGGCTTGGTGTCATTGATTTTGACGATTGTGGCTTTGGCTGGTTTGGCTATGACTTTGCCGCAGCCATCAGCTTTATCGAACTGGACCCGATCATTCCGGCACTCAAGGAAGCCTGGGTGGAGGGGTATCGAACCATCGCGCCATTTTCCAAAGCAGATCACGAGATGCTCGACAGTTTCGTGATGCTGAGACGGTTGTTGCTGACGGCATGGATTGCAAGTCATCCGGAAACACCAACGGCCCAGGAAATGGGAACCGATTTCACCAGCGGAACCCTTGCGATGGCGGAAACCTATCTTGCGGCAGAGGGGGTATCATGACCGAGGTGCGCCCCATCCTTGATATGAATGCCTATGACATTTCTGCCCCGGACAGAAATGACCCGGCGCGACCTGATCTTTTAAGTCGCCGGTTGCGCAATGTCGGGGCAGCATCGGTGCTGTTTTACCGCGACCCGATTGAAATGGTATCCGCATCGGGATGCTGGATGACTGCCGCAGACGGCACCAACTATCTTGATTTCTACAACAATGTGCCCTCGGTTGGGCATTGTCATCCACAGGTGGTCAGCGCAATGGCCGACCAAGCTGCGCGCCTGAATATCAATAGCCGCTATCTGCATCAGACGGTGGAAACCTATCTGGATCGTCTCAAGGAGACGTTTCCTGATCATCTGGAAAATATCGTTCTGACATGCAGTGGCAGCGAGGCCAATGACCTTGCAATCCGGGTTGCGCAGCGTACGACCGGGGCACGGGGCATCATCGTTACCGAAAGCGCCTATCACGGGAATACTGCGGCCGTGACCGAGATATCACCATCGGCGATCAAGCGCGGCGCGCTGCCCGATCACGTGATTGCGATCCCGCCTCCTGACAAGCAGGCCTATGGCGATAATATTGCTGCCGGTTTTGCCGATGCTGTGCATTCGGCGATTGAAACGCTGAAAGAACGTGGTTGCGGTGTTGCCGCCCTTATTGTCGACAGCATCTTTTCGAGTGACGGCGTCTTTTCAAATCCAAAGGGCTTTTTGCGACTGGCCGTGGCGGTTGTCCATCGCGCGGGCGGGGTGTTTATTGCAGATGAAGTTCAGCCCGGATTTGGCCGGACCGGTGATGCATTTTGGGGATTTGCGCGTCACGATGTTGTTCCCGATATCGTTAGTATGGGCAAGCCGATGGGCAATGGTTTTCCGATGGCGGGCATTGCGGTCAGGCCGGAATTGCTGGCCGCCTTTTGCGAGGATGTCGGTTATTTCAACACCTTTGCGGCAAGTCCGGTTGCCGCAGCCACAGGGCTTGCGGTGCTTGACGTCATTCGTGACGAGAACTTGCAAAATAACGCGACCGTGTGCGGCACCTATTTGCGCGAAGGGTTGCAGCATCTGGCCGAGATTGATGGCCGCATCAGTGATATTCGCGGTGCCGGTCTTTTTCTGGGGGTTGATCTGTCGGCTAACGGGGACCCGGCACAGCCAAGCGGGCAACTGGTCGGGGATGTGATCAATGCGATGCGCCGTCATCGCGTTCTGATCGGTGCAGCCGGAAAATACGGGCAGACATTGAAAATTCGTCCGCCCCTTTGCCTGAAACGATCAGAAGTCGATTTCTTTATCGAGGCACTGGGCAAGTCGCTTCGCGCCTGTGGCTAGATGAGTGTTCAGTCGGGTTGTTTGGCCTTGATCACGGAACCGGCGGCACGAATGGTTTCACCCAGTGCGCCCAACGGCTTCTGGTCACTGACCAGAACATCCACACCATTCCATTCGCAATAGCGCGCCGGGAAGGACTGATTGAATTTGGTGTGGTCGGCGACGATCATGCTGCGCGTGGCGCGTTCCATCATTACGGCGTAAACCTCGGATGCATCAATCATGGCGTCGCTTGCGCCGTCACCATCAAGGCCGCTGGCCCCAAGAATTGCCCATTCCACCCGATAGTTTTCCAGAAACCGGATGGTCTGTGCGCCATGCATCGCACCTTCCTGGGCGTGATAAAGACCGGGTGCCATGATCACGCGAATGGTCGGATTGATTGCAAGCACGGTCGCGACCCCGAAGGAATGCGTGATCACGGTCAGATCATTCATGGTCACAGCCAGACGCTTGGCGACATGCACTGTGGTTGCACCGGACCCGATCATGATATGGCGGGCACCGGCCAGAACCGGCATCGCCTGACGGGCAATCAGTTCGCGTTCGGCAATGTGAAGCTTGTGTCGTTCATTCAGGCCCGGCTCGCTTGATTGCCGGCGCACCGCACCGCCATAGGTCCGGTTGATCAATCCCTGCTGGGTCAGTTCGTCAAAGTCACGACGAATGGTCTCGGTCGAGACACCAAGACGTTCTGCCAGATCAATGATCCGCAAGGACGGTTCATGATCCAGTTCGCCTAGAATGCGTTGTTGTCGCAGGGATTTTTTGTTTGCTGCCATGGCGCGATGATAGTGCCGATACCCTCATCGCGCCAGAGGCTTAATGCGTTACAATGATGACGGATTGACCGGATTGAGGCCGAATTTCCTGCAATGTGCATGATAGCTGCTGGCAAGCTCATCAGCCCCGATCAGATTGCCGGTCTCGTCCTTGTAGGTCAGATGATGAGTGATCGCCTGCCCCTGCCAAAGCTTTTCAATTTCGGTCCGTTCCGGGGTGGTGCGGAACCTGCCAATGAAGTCATTGATGGCACACAGCAGGGTATAGGATGCCGGATCGGAGGCGACAGCGGCGGTGTAATAGTATGGCAGTGGCAGGATACTGCCTGGCAGGACCTCAATCCGGCCGTGCCAGGGACTTTCGGGATTGTTTGCGGCCCAGTGAAAGATCGGCTGATCAACGGCAAAGGCATCAACGGCCCCGTCGGCCAGTGCATCATGCAGGCGCGTCTGGTCGCTATAGGCGATCAGGTTGGAAAGTTTGGCAATACCACCGGGCTTGTTTTCATTGCCTGCCCAGCGAAGCCCCTGTTCTTCAAGTACCATGAAGGCGACCGGGTCGTTGATGATGCCAAGTACCTTGCCATTGAGATCGGAAAGCCGGTTAATACCGGTATTTCCCGCCCGGCGACACAGGGCGAAATTCAGATATGTATAGGTATCTGAATAGGCGACTCCCTTATAAAACTCGCTTGGGGGAAGGGCGCTCCAGACCACATCGGCGGCCGGGGTTCCGGGTTTGCTGCCAACAAACAGAAGTTCGGTCAGCAAGTCCCACGGATGTTCAACGAATTCGCACTCAACGCCCAGCCATTTCGCCAGTGCGCGTGCATAATCGGCATCAAGACCGCGCAGCGGGTCACCCGGTTTCAGGCGGAAAGACAGACCGACAAAGGCCGGTTCAATGGCGATCCGGATTTTGCCACGTGCCTTGATGTCGGCCAGCCGATCATAGGTCGGGTCATCATGAAGATGATTGGTCTTAAGGAAGCTCGCGAGTTTCTGTTGAGCCGAGCCCGTGTCTGTAAGGCTTCCGGCAAGGTTTCTGGTATCCGTGCGGGCCCATGTGACCTTGTTGCGGGTTCGCGCGGACGCATCCTTGCTTCCTGCAAGCAGTTCAAATACCACCTGATTATGTTCGGAGATGTCAGCCAGACGATCCGACATATTGGCAAAGCGTTCCTGCAAGGTGGCAAGGGATGCCTCGATCTCGTTGCCCAGACTGTCAAGGTCGCTACCGATATTGGCCATGCTTTGGCGTAAGGCACGGGTCACATCGGACAGGTCGATCAGATCGACGGCCTCGTTGGTGCGTTGCATGGTGCTTTGTGCCAGATTGCCGACTTCCTTGGCGACAACTGCAAAGCCGCGGCCATGGTCACCGGCACGCGCCGCCTCAATCGCGGCATTAAGAGCCAGAAGCTTGATGCCCTTGCCGATATCTTCAATTGCACCCAGAACCTTGTTGGCACCTTCGGCCTTGGTTTCAAGTTCCGCGCTGATGCGTTCAAGGTCGCTTCTGATGGCCTCGGTCTTGCGGGCAACGGTAGAGCGCGTGGTGTTCTGAATATCCCGGGCGACGTCGGTACTATTGGCAATTTCGCGACGGGTTTCATCAAGACCGGCGCGCAGATTGTTAGACCGGACATCGATCTCGCGCATCAGGCTATCCTGACTTTCGCCAGCCGTGTTGGCAAATTCCAGAAGGTGCTGGATGTAATCGAGTGCGGTTGAAATACCGCGCATCAGATCTTTGATCTGTGCTTTGGCCACAACGCTACTGTCTGCGTCATCGGCGACATGATGTGCCGAAAGGACGGTCTGTTCCATTTTTTAAAGCCTCGCCACTACCCAAGAGTATTTTTGATTTTGGGAATGTTTTTTTCTTATGGGGAAAGATTAGCGAGTGTGGCGTTATGTTGCAAGGCAACATACACGAAAAACGAGAGAAGTTGTTTCTTCACTCGGTCATCAGTTGCTGTCATTGAATTTTGGAAGGGCCGGTCACGAACAGGGAAGCGTAAAGACCTTATTCGCGGTGGTAGGGATGATTGGTCTGGATGGCGTGGGCCCGAAACAGCTGTTCGGCGATCAATGCGCGGACCAGCATATGGGGCCATGTTGCCTTGCCAAGCGACCAAAGCGTGTTGGCGCGGGATTTCAGTGCCGCGCCATGGCCGTCTGCCCCGCCAATGGCAAAGGCGATATTTCCGGCATACTGATCCATCCAGCCTTCAAGTTTTTGCGAAAACTCGATGGAGCCATATTCCTTGCCATGTTCGTCAAGCGCGATCAGGAAGGCGTTGTCGGGAATGACGCCAAGCAGCAATTCTGCTTCGCGGTCTTTAAGCTGATTGGGCGGGAGCTTTTTCTTTTCCTCGACTTCGCGCACGACAAAGGGCCAGCGCAGTCGGGCAGCATAATGGTCAAACAGATCTTTTTCGGGCCCGGCTTTGATCCGGCCCACGGCTGCAAGGGTGATTTGCATGGTTATGATCCTGGCCGTTATGCTGCAATCGGTCAGATATGCGCCCGAATGAAACGATATCAGTCGGGCGCAGCCGGGCTGCGCGGACTGTTAGTACAGTCGCGCTGCCTGCTGTTTCAGTGCCGGGTTTTCAACGCCCCACATCTCTTCGATGTTGTAGAAGGCGCGGACTTCCGGACGGAACAGATGAACAATGACGTCGCCGGTATCAACCAGAACCCAGTCACCCTGTTCCTTGCCTTCTGCCGCTGCACGGCCCTGACCGGCATCCTTGATTGCCTCGACAATATGTTCTGCCATGGAAGCCACGCGACGCGAGGACGAGCCAGTTGCGATGATCATATGATCGGCAAGAGAGGTTTTATCGGTCAGATCAATGATGACAAGGTCTTCGGCCTTGTCGTCTTCGAGGGTACTCTTGATCAGTGCAAGCATTTCGCCAGACTGAAGAGTTTGTTTTGCGGTACCTATGGTCGCCACCTTAATGTTCCACGTGCTGGACCGGTTTGAACCGAATGCCCAGATCACCGTTTGCTTACACCTGCCATCTGCCTTCGGCGCGGATTGCGGTCGAAGAAGCCGGATGGCGCTTGATTGGCAGGTATACCCAGGCCGGAACATCCAGATCGGCCAGCAAACCCGCCCTGTCCATGGGAATACGCCAGCGTTCCATACGGCGCGCAGCGGTCCCGGACAATGCCTTGTTAGAATACCCCTCACGGTCGATAACCGCAATGGGAGCACGTAAAATCAACCTTTCCCACCATTTCCATTTATGGAACTGGGCCAGGTTGTCTGCTCCCATCAGCCAAACGAACCGTGTTTGGGTAAAACGACGCTGCAAGGCTGCAAGAGTGTCGGCCGTATAGCGGGTTCCGAGCTCGGTTTCAATTGCAGAAACAACAATGCGGGGATGCTTTGCCATCATCAGTGCAGAATCAAAGCGATCTGCAAGATCGGCCATCCCGGTTGTCGGCTTTAACGGGTTCTGTGGTGACACCAGCCACCAAACCGCGTCCAACTGCAGGCGTTTCAAGGCTTCCAGCGAGATATGCAGATGCCCTTCATGGGCGGGATTAAACGACCCGCCCAGCAATCCGACGCGTTTTGGTGCCACATGCGATCTTGGCGCAGGTACGGTCATGGACGGGTCTGACCCTGACCGCGAACGATGTATTTATAGCTGGTCAGCTGTTCGACTCCGACCGGACCGCGCGCATGAAGCTTCCCGGTCGAAATGCCGATCTCCGCACCCATGCCAAATTCACCACCATCGGCAAACTGGGTCGAGGCATTGACAATCACGATCCCCGAATCAACTCCGTTGAGGAAGGTTGTGGTTGCGGCGGCATTTTCGGCAATGATCGCATCGGTATGGTGCGAGCCATAGGTGTTGATGTGATTAACGGCCTCTTCAACGCCCGAAACCACCTTGATCGACACAATTGCATCAAGATATTCAGTGACCCAGTCTTCAGACGTTGCAGCTTTGATCCGCCCATCAACCGCCTGTGCTGTTTCATCTCCACGCAGTTCACAGCCCTTGGCGACCAGTGCCTCGGCAATACGCGGCAACAGGCGTCCGGCAACCGAACTGTCAATCAGGATGGTTTCGGTGGCACCGCAAATCCCGACGCGACGCATCTTGGCATTGACGACAATGTCGACAGCCTTTTGTGGATCAGCGCTGGCATGAACATATGTGTGGCAAAGGCCTTCCAGATGCTTGAACAGCGGAATGCGGCTTTCATCGGTGATGCGCGCAATCAGTGACTTCCCGCCGCGCGGAACAATCACATCGATATAATCGGACAGTTTCAGCATTTCACCGACGGCTGCGCGATCGGTGATCGGGATCATCTGAATGGCATGTTCAGGCAGGCCAGCCTCAATGATGCCTGCAACCATGCAGTCAAAGATTGCACGCGAGGAATGGAAGCTTTCCGACCCGCCACGCAGGATCGCAGCATTGCCCGATTTGATGCACATCGCGCTGGCATCGGCGGTAACGTTCGGGCGGCTTTCATAAATGATGCCGATCACGCCAAGCGGTACGGAAACGCGGGCAATATCAAGCCCGTTATGTTCGGGGCTCCAGCGGGCCAGTTCGCGACCAACAGGATCGGGAAGGTCTGCGACTGCTTCGACACCCGATGCAATACCCTCAATGCGACCTGCATCAAGGGCAAGACGGTCCAGAAGGGCGGCGGTCAGGCCCTTTGCACGGCCTGCTTCCATATCCTTGGCATTGGCAGCAAGGATGGTTTCGGCGTTTTCGCGCAGTTTCGCAGCCGCCGCTTTGAGGGCAGCGACTTTTGGTTCGGCCGGGACCTGTGCAAGTTCGAGTGCAGCTTTGCGGGCATTCATACCCATTTCGCGCATAAGTGCAGCGATGTCCTGGCTTTCGATACTGGCAAGCGCCGTCATGGTCCTGATTCCGTTCCTAGAAAATGATTTGAACACACATGTCTCAAACCCGTCGTTTTGAGATTTTATCAACAAATTGACAAAATAGACATCAAACCCGCGCTCTGCAATGACCTTAAGTCGATAAACAATCGACGATGCTTGCCAAACGCGGCTTCCCGGTCCATCTGTTGATGACAGTAAGAAAAAGATATACCGCGCGCATCCCGCAATGCCGTTCGGTACCTGTTTGGGGATAAGAAATTGAAAAATATGGGTTCCGACCAACCGACTGCACGCGCAGAGTTCGGCGTCGTCAAAACATTCTTGCCCTATTTGTGGCCGCGTAGCGAGTTCGAGCTTAAGGCGCGTGTTGTTATCGCACTGATGTTTCTTGTCGGTGCCAAGGTCGCAAACGTTTACATCCCGGTTCTTTACAAATATGCGGTCGATGCGCTTGGCGGTGGGGACAAGGCCGGGGCAGCGGTCCAGTCATCTGGTACCGATACCACATCCCTGATTGTCGTGCCGGTGGCATTGATCATTGGATATGGTCTTGTGCGTATTCTTGTGTCGGCCTTTGGCGAGATGCGCGATGCGGTCTTTGCCAAGGTGGCCCAGCGCGCCATTCGCAGATCGGCGCTTAGCGTATTTGAACATCTTCACGGGTTGTCATTGCGGTTCCATCTGGACCGCCAGATGGGCGGACTTTCGCGGGCGATTGAACGCGGTGTTAAAGGCATCGAATTCCTTCTGTCCTTTATGCTGTTCAATATTCTGCCGACCTTGCTTGAAATCTTCATGGTCTCGGCGATTCTGTGGGCACTTTATGATGTCTGGTTTGCGCTGATTACCTTTGTCACCATCGTGATTTATATCGTCTTTACGCTGGTCGTGACCGAATGGCGCATGAAGTTCCGTCGCGAAATGAACAAGCGCGATGACGAAGCAAACACCAAGGCCATCGACAGCCTGATCAATTACGAGACGGTCAAGTATTTCAATAATGAAGCCCATGAATCCAAGCGTTATGACGCAGCCCTTCGTGGCTATGAGGTTGCCGCCGTTCAGTCACAGGTGTCACTTTCCAAGCTCAATGTCGGGCAGGGTGCGATTATTGCGGTGGGGCTTGTCCTGAACATGCTGCTGGCGGCTCAGGGTGTCAAAGACGGCACCATGACAGTGGGTGACTTTGTGCTGGTGAATACCTATTTGTTGCAGCTTTACATGCCGCTTAACTTCCTTGGCTTTGTCTATCGCCAGATCAAGCAATCCCTGACCGATATGGAGCGGATGTTCTCGTTGCTGGATGTCGACAAGGAGGTTGAAGACAAGGAAGGTGCCGATACGCTGGCCTGTCAGGATGCCGCGATCCGGTTCGAGGATGTGCATTTCTCCTATAATCCTGATCGCAACATCCTTAAGGGTGTGAGCTTTGACGTTCCGGCGGGCAAGACGGTTGCCGTTGTCGGCCCAAGCGGGGCGGGTAAATCGACCCTGACCCGACTGATGTTCCGGTTCTATGATGTGTCGGGTGGCCGGATCACCATTGATGGTCAGGATATCCGCGATGTTACCCAGAATTCCTTGCGTCAAAGCATCGGTATCGTTCCGCAGGACACGGTGCTGTTTAACGACACCATTGCCTATAACATTTCCTATGGCCGCCCCGGCGCAGAGCAGAGCGAAATCGAAAATGCTGCGAAACTTGCCAGCATCGATGGTTTTGTTGCGGCCTTGCCAGACGGTTTTAAAACCATGGTCGGGGAACGTGGCCTTAAATTGTCAGGTGGCGAAAAGCAGCGTGTTTCCATTGCGCGCATGTTGCTGAAACGGCCCAAGATCATGATCTTTGACGAAGCCACATCTGCCCTTGATACAAGAACGGAAAAAGACATTCAGCAGGCCCTGCGCGAAGTATCGCGTGGTCACACCACCCTTGTGATTGCCCACCGTCTGTCGACCGTGATTGATGCTGATGAAATTATTGTCCTGCGTGATGGTCAGGTGGCCGAACGCGGGCGTCATCAGGAATTGCTGGCTATGGAAGGTCTCTATTCCGAAATGTGGGCACAGCAACAGGAAATCCGCGAGGCCGAGGAAATCCTTGCCCATGCGGGGGGAATTCCCGGTTAATTTGGATCGGGTGCATTTTTCTCTGGAACATCGTGACGTTATCGCCAGATAAAAGGGATAACGTCACGATTACTTTTGGGGGGAAGTCCAGTGCCGAAAATGACAAGAAGCGAGCTTCATGCGCTTCAGGATCAACAGCTTGGACATGCACATGTCCATCACCAGCACCACCACCACCACCACCATCATGAACCGATGGATGAAGGCAAATATGCCGGTGATACGCGCGAAGAAGTCGACCGGATGCGCCGCAACATTCTGGTCGGACTGGGAATGTTGCCGCTTGCCGGCATGGTCCTGAACCCGACGCGGCAAGCCTGGGCACTTTCAAACGAAATCAGTGTTCGTGAAGACGGCCGGTATCGCTATATCACGTCGAATGCGATCCCCGATCACGCAACGGGCAGTTTCCCCAATCGCCGGAATCCCAATTCGATCAAGGCCCAGTCACTTGAATTCCGTATGCCGATCAATCCGCAGCGCAGCGGACGTTTCATGCCCAATCCGCGTAATCTTTTCGGGGTTGCTGTGAACGGTGTGCCGTTTGATCCGTTTACGGGCGAGTTCTGGAACCGTGATCGTCAGTCGGGTTGGCGCTACGAAGCGATTTCACCCACGCTTGATCTGGGCCTTGATCAGAACAATGCCCATGTGCAGCCCGACGGGACCTATCACTATCATGGCGTGCCAAAAGGCCTGATCACAAGCTGGTCACCAAGCCAGCATTCCATTCGCATCGGTTTTGCGGCTGACGGGTTCCCGGTCTATGCGATGTTCGGCTATTCAAATCCCGATGATCCGGGATCACCGGTAACCGCTTTGCGCAGTTCATGGCGGGTTAAGAACGGAACGCGCCAAGGTGGTCCGGGCGGGAAATACGATGGTACCTATGGCGAGGATTTCGAATTTGTCCCCGGCCTTGGCGATCTTGATGAAGCCAATGGGCGTGAAACCGTGACGCCGGAATACCCGCAAGGCACCTATGCCTATTTCGTCACTGAAAGCTTCCCGTTCATTCCGCGCGTGCTCGCTGGGATTCCAGATCCAAGCTTTGACAAGGGACCGGGCGGAATGCAGCCGGGTGGCCCGGGCGGCGGAGGTCCCGGTGGCGGTGGACCAGATGGTCGTCGCGGCCCTCCTCCGGGTGGTGGTTTCCCGGGACAGCGTCCTCCGTTTGGTCAGCGGCCGGGTTAAAACCGGTACTTGGACGACATTAAACAACAAGGGCGGTCATGCATGTTCTGACCGCCCTTATTGATTGCCGATTTTCCTAGGGAAGCGGGCCAAAGACACTTGTCGTATCAAGCAACCACAACGCCGTGCTGATGGTGATAAAGGACAGGGACGTCGCCATCATAAGGGACGCTGCACAAAGTCCTTCATGGCCATAACGCTGGCCGAAAATCGGATAGATGCTCAGCATCGGGGAACAGGCAAAGGCGACGCACGCGATCCTCAAAGTCGGGTCGAAACCGGGCAGTAAGTAAACCAGAACGAAGACTGCAATTGGATGGAGGACGAGTTTCGCACTGACGATGCGGGCCATGTCCGCACGCAGACCTTTAAGCTTAAGCCCGACAAGGCCGCCGCCAATAACAAACAATGCAACCGGCCCGGACGCAGATGCCAGCATATCAACAACCTTGAAGATCGGCGTTGGTAACGTGATCCCGGAAAGCGAAATTACCAATCCGATCATGATACCGATAATGATCGGATTACGGCCAAGATTGAGGAATGCCTTGCCCAGAACCTGCATGCGGGTCTGGCCGTTATTCTGTGAACTGTCGCCCAGCACCAGAACAAGCGGCATCATCACAAGGTTTTCAATAATAACGCACAGGGCCAGTGCAATTTCGGCGGTCGGGCCAAAGACCTGCGACGCGACGGGATAACCGACAAAGCCGCTGTTGCACATCGACATGCCAAGTCCCTGCAAGGTGGCATTCGCCTGTCCTTTCCCGGCGACCTTAAGCGCATAAAGATATCCAAAGGCAAAAACCAAAAGCGATCCACCGCCATAGGCCAGAAGATAAACCGGTTCAATGACTTCGGTCAGATCGCGTTGCGCCAATGCCCGAATCAGAAGGCAAGGCAACGCAAAATTCATTACAAACGCCCCCATGCCGCGGGTAATGCTTTGCGGAACGATGTTGCGATAGACGGCGAAATATCCGATTGCGATAATCATGAAGATCGGTGACGTGATCGCCAGAATATCAATCATGGGGCGTACGGGCTTTCCGGTTTGGCGCGATCAAGGAAGTGCGCAGGTGGCGGGTCAGAACCATCTTGTTGGAATGGCTGCAACAATCAGATATCCCCGCAATGTTCAATCGGGTCAAGAAACAGAATGGTTTTGTAAATGAACCAAACAGTAATGAATTGGCCAGACCAACTGTGTATCGATCATTTCCGTGGTCTTGATGGTCTGGAACAGGCGTCGTCACGGGGGCTCTCCGCCGCTGGAATTCTGCGCGATTATCGCATTCTGGAGACATTGGCTGAATTTGATCCGGTCATCGCGGGGACATTGCCGATCGGCATTGATACCGCGCAATCAGATATCGATATTCTTTGCCATGCATCTGATTTAACTGCGTTCGAACAGTTTGCCTTGCGCGCATTCGGGGCGATGTCGGGGTTTACATGTCATGAACGCCAAGCGACGCGGAATGTCCGGCCGGCGCTGGTTGTGCGCTTTACATGTGATGATTTGCCTGTCGAGATCTTTGCAACCGACTGCCCGGCGACCTTGCAATATGGCTTTGTCCATATGCTGGTGGAGGCGCGTATTCTTCATCTGATGGGCGATGGGTTTGCCGATGACCTGCGTGCGTTAAAGGAAACCGGGGTCAAAACCGAACCAGCCTTTGCAAAATTGCTGGAGATCGATGGTGATCCCTATATCGCGCTGGCTAACCTTGTGGAGCTTAATCCGGTCGAACTTGCGACGTATCTTTCGGCAAAGCCGCGATAGGTGAGTTAGCCCGTAGTTTCAATAACAAAGGCGCTGTCGCCAAGGCGAAGTTCACCCCCTTCAATCACCCGGCAGGTCACCCCGCCACGCCAATCCGGCGTCATGGCATCCATGAGCCCGGAAGCGGCGTCATCCATCCGGCTGCAAGGATCGGTTTCCCCGGTGATTTCAAAAGTTACGGTACCAATCACAAGTTTACTGCCCTTTTCACGTGGCAGATCAATTCCGCGCACCAAAAGGTTTGCCCGGCGGGTTGTCCATGGCAGATCAGGTCTGTTGATTTCATTGATGGCTGCCTGCCAGCCTTCTTCTGCCAATATTGTCACCTGACGACGACGCAGCTTTCCCCGGTAATCGCCGTCAATGCCAAGATCTGTGCTTGCCGTAACCTGATCAAGTGAGTCCATTGGCGCGCGCGATTTTGACTTGCGGGCAATGCCGATCAGTTCTGCTTTGACAGTCATGGTTCTTCCCGAATGCTGTGACAGATCAGGTCTTCCACTGGCCGGAAATCACCCAGCGACCGGCAAAGTTTTCAGGCACCAGAATGGTCTGGCGCGGCGAGCCGCTTTGATCAAGGTCCGGATAGTCCGTGGTGTAATGCAGGCCACGGCTTTCGCGACGCCACAAGGCGGATTGAATGATCAGCTTGGCAACCACGGACAGGTTACGAAGTTCAAGAAGGTCATTGGTGACGCGGAAATTGCCGTAATATTCATCGATTTCGGACAGCAGCAAGTCAACGCGATGTTGCGCGCGCTGAACACGCTTGGTGGTGCGGACAATCCCGACAAAGTCCCACATAACGTTGCGCAACTGTTCCCAGTTATGGGCAACAATGACTTCCTCGTCGGAATCTGTAATGCCGGTTTCATCCCAGTCGGGGATCGGCTTGAAGTGATCCTCGACCGGGAGGGCTTCAATAATGTCATTTGCGGCAGATTCGCCAAATACCAGACATTCAAGAAGCGAGTTCGATGCAAGGCGGTTTGCCCCGTGCAAACCGGTACCGGCACATTCGCCGATGGCATAAAGCCCGGTCAGGTCAGTCCGGCCGCGCAGATCGGTCAGAACCCCGCCACAGGTGTAATGGGCCGCCGGGACAACCGGGATCGGCTGTTTGGTCATGTCGATGCCATAACCAAGACAGGTTTCATGAATGGTCGGGAAATGTTCCTTGATGAAATCCGCACCCTTATGGGTGATATCAAGATAAACGCAATCGGCACCCAGACGTTTCATTTCATGGTCAATCGCGCGCGCAACAATATCGCGCGGTGCCAGTTCGCCACGTTCATCAAACCGGTCCATGAAACGTGTGCCATCAGGCAGCAAAAGCTTGCCACCTTCGCCGCGTACGGCCTCGGTAATCAGGAATGATTTGGCTTGCGGGTGATAAAGGCAAGTCGGGTGGAACTGGCTGAATTCCATATTCATTACGCGGCAACCTGCACGCCATGCCATGGCGATGCCATCCCCGGTGGAGCCATCCGGATTGGATGTGAAACGGTAAACCTTGCTTGCGCCACCGGTAGCCAGAACGACCGTACGGGCATTGAATGATTTGACGGTGCCGGTATCGAGATCAAGGGCATAGGCACCGATACAGCGACGACCTTCGCCGCCAAACTTGCGATCCGTCACCAGATCAATCGCAAGGTAGTTTTCAAAAATCTTGATGTTGGGATGATTGACCGCCTGACTTTGCAAGGTGGTCTGCACAGCGCGCCCGGTGGCGTCTGCGGCATGGACGATGCGTCGGTGGCTGTGTCCGCCTTCGCGTGTCAGATGGAATGGCTGGCTGTTATCCCCGTCAGGATCGCGGGTCAGTTGAATCCCGAGTTCATCAAGCCATGCAATCGCGCGTGGTGCATTGGCCGCGACGAATTCGACGGTTTCGCGTTTACACAGGTCCGCCCCGGCAATCAGGGTGTCGCGGACATGGTTTTCAATGCTGTCAGTGGCATCAAGAACGGCGGCAATCCCGCCCTGCGCCCAGTTGGTGGAGCCGTCATCAATCTTGCCCTTGGACAGGACTGCGACCTTTACATGCGGGGCAAGTTTAAGGGCGGTGGACAGACCGGCAGCACCACTACCGATGACAAGCACATCATAATGGAAAGAATTTTCGGACATTTTATCCCATCACTTTCGGGCGGTGCCAGATGGCAGGAACTGGCGCGGTGGCGTCATCATCTGGCTCCGAACAGACGCGCAGAATAGGACTGCTTTTCGGCAATCTCAAACATATTTGTCTGAAATGGTGTGATGAATTCGTGCTGAACAGGTGTCCGGATGGTCGTGTTTGCGGCTGTGCTTGCAATTTGGGCAAGGCAAGACAGATTAAGATGAACCACACATCACCGGTCAGGGAGGTCAGGGTGGCCCAAAATTCTACACAGAAACCGACCTATCAAGGCGGTTGTTATTGCGGTTCGGTTCGATTTGAAATCAACGGAGCGATCAATGATACCGTGATGTGTCATTGCAATCTGTGTCGCAAGCTGCACGGTCATGTCAGTTCCTATGCGCGGTTTGATCGGCAGGATCTCGAACTGGTGCGTGATGACGGATTACGCTGGTATCGTCTGTCTGAAAAGACGGACCGGGGCTTCTGCAAGGAATGCGGGACCGGGCTGTTCTGGCGTCCTGTGCGTACCGAGCATATGGCGGTCATGCCCGGCACCCTTGACCAGACCGGAGGAATCAGGACAGCCGGGCAGATTTTCTGTGCCGATAAAGGCGATTACTATCCGATTGATCCTACGATCAGGCAGCTGGATCAATCCTGATCGGTAACGCCCGGCACCTTCATCCAGGTCAGTTCGTGCTTGTTGTTATAGAGATGCACGACCTTTGATCCGGGGATATCGGCAAACTGGGTGATGGCCGAATAATCGGTATCGCCCTGCAATTTGATGGTGCAGATAAAGTTGGTCGCCATGCCTGCATCCATCCACTGATTGACCAGTGTAAACAGGCGATCAGGATAGCAGATCACATCCGAGCACAGCCAGTCGATATAGCCGATTTCTTCCGGATTGAGGCCAAAGGCGCTTTCCTGTCGGAAATCAACACGGGGCAGACTGGCGATCTTGGCGTCAAGACGTGCCTTGTCGATGGAAATGACATCGGTGCCGAACTCATGAAGCACCCATGTCCAGCCGCCGGGGCTGCCACCCAGATCCATGGTACGATCACCGGCCTGCGGCGCGGCACCAAGACGGGTAAAGGCTTCCCACAGTTTCAGATAGGCGCGGTTTGGCGGGGTAACCTTGTCTTCCTCAAACTCGATTTCGCCGTTTTTCCAGGGGCTTGAGCAATCTGCCGATGCGATGATCGTATCAGGATCAATCAGGGTCCAGGACCCGAGCGGTGCGGTCGGGGCCGGTTCACCAAATACCTGACGCTTCGCCGATACATGGGGCAAATGCCCCTCGATCAGTTTGGCGCGGGAAAAATGATCGAACTTGAACAGGGCCCAGTTACGCTGATTGAATTTCAGGATTTTGGCAGCACCCTTGATCGACGGAATGGCGATCCGAACCGGATTGCGCCAGACATTCTGTGCCCAGAAAACACGCCGTTCGGGACCGGGTGCGAACATCAACCGGTCGTGGCGCTCAATGACGTCGCCCAGTTCGTTATACAACTGCTCCTCGAACCCGACAGGGGCGAGATAGCCGGTTGCATCCATGGGCTCGATGACGGCGGTAATGCCGTCCGGGGTGTCGAATGTCTGTGTGTTTGTCATCATGGGCCTGCTTTTACGCCCATTTCAGGCAATAAAAAAGCAGGAAAGCTGCATAACAGCTTTCCTGCTTTGATGTGCCAATCCGGGAAAAGGCAAATCAGAATTTATCGGCCTGAACCAGACCATCGATCAGGATCACCTTGGTCGGGTCGCCCTTGATGCCAAAGTCATTGTCATTGATCATCGCAAGCGCGCCGTCACCCATGATGGCAAGCCCTTCGAGCTTGTTTGGTGCCTCCGGATAATCAGCACTGTCAAAACGCAGGGTTTTGGAAACAGCAACCAGATCAATTCTGGAAAGATCGTTTTCCTGTTCAAGTGTCGGGCTGGTGGACATGTCATCCCAGCGCGATGCGAGGATATTGGTTGCACCATCCAGCTTGACTTCGTGAAGCTTGGTGGTTTTGTCGGTGCGTTCGAGAACCAGAAGACGATCATTGCCAAGAGCAAGAACTTCGGAAATGCGCGGGGCATTCTGCTTTTTGGACGGATCGTTACGGAAGGTCTGCGGATCATCAAGCTGATAGATATATTCACCGGCAAGCTTCTGGGCTACGCGGTCATAAACGAACAGGCGGGTGTTCTTGGCCGCCTTGTAGGCATCGGCATTCGGGTTGGCCAGCGGGTTCTGAACCATGAAATACAGTTTGGTTTCATCAGGGGAAACCGCCATGGATTCAATGCCACGGTTGGTCTGACGGGTAACCAGAATTGCCGGAAGACCGCCGGTGATTTTGTATGCAGCGCCTTCGAAGTCTTTTTCCGAACCGGCCGGAACGATGCGTTCGATCACGGTACCATCGGCAGCAACATGAAGTACGGACGGACCGTTTTCTTCACCAATCCAGTAGGAGCCATCCGAAAGGCGAATGATGCCTTCGGCGTCAATCGAGGATACTGACTGTTCAAGCGCATTGCCGTTGGCATCAACCGGTTTTTCGGTTTTGGCAACGGTCAGCTTGTTGGTCAGGCCGCTCAGTGGAACGCCTTTCTGATCCTTGATGGTGATGACATCCTTGATGTCAAAGCTGCCATCGCCATTGAGGAAAATGGTGTAGATCGACGGGGAATAATCCGGGGTCGGATAGATACGGACTTTCTTGCCTTTGCAGACGACGTCTTCGGATACACCAAGGACATCCTGAACGTCACCGCAAACGAAGTTCGGACCACGGTCGGAAACCGCATAGAACATATTGGCGGGGTCGCCCGGACGGCGATAGGCACCAGATCCCAGCCCAACGGTCAGGTCACGGGCCTTGCCACCCTCAACCATCACGGTCGAAAGATTGTTGATCGCACTTTTGGTTTCGAAAACCTTGGCTTCTCCAGCCATTGCCGAGCTGGCAAGCAGCAAAGCTGCAAAGCCGGCGACGCCCGCTGCAAACGTCCGTTTCATGGAATGATTCCCCCACAGAAAAATCTGAAAAATGTAAAAAAGACACAGCTCAAGCCCGGAAATGTTCGAGCGAACTGTGTTCCTGATCACATTAGAGAGTCTCTGTGACAGTTTGTTTGCGCTTGGGCGTCGTTTTGATGAAACCGATCTTTTGGTTAACGGTTTTCTATTTCCAGAAATCTTCGCGTCGTACCGTAAAGGTCTCCGATACGCTGGCATATTCCTGATAACCGAGCCGCGCGAGCGGTTCAAACAGGGTGATATCGACCATACCATCGCGAATGATGGCGTCATCAATATGCAGCCCGATTACGGTTCCGATCACCATGGCACAGGGACGTTCCGGATTGGAACTGGGCAGGTCGACAATCTGGAACACTTCACATTCCATATGGATCGGAACGCCTTTGATCAGGTATGGTTTCACGCATTTGGCGGGGAGCTTTTCCAGACCGGCATACTCAAATTCATCTTCTTCGGGCGGCAGCGGGGCCGAACTGAAATTCAACTCTTTCAGCATAGCCCTGGGAGCGACACCGACAACGAATTCTCCGGTATCACGCGCGTTTCTGAGGCTGTCGATGGATCCGCCGGATGAAAACATCACCATTGGCGGATTGCCATGCACGGCATTGAAAAACGAATAGGGCGCCAGGTTCGGACGCCCGTTTTTATCCAGCGTGGAAACCCAGCCAATCGGACGCGGCGCCACACAGGCCTTGAACGGATCATGCGGCAGGTTATGTGGCGTTTTTCCGGGTTCATAGAACATGGCAGCGTCCGTTCAGTAGTGATGTATCAATGCCCGGTCAGGTTGATTGCTGACCGGGGGTGTATTCATGTTCGCGGACATGGTCCGGGCGATCAGCCAGATGCAGGCGGGTCTGGGTCATCGGGGTTTCGGCAATGATTTTACCGCGCCGAATGACAAACAGACGGTTTGCCCGCATGCGAATGGCTTCAATTGTATCGCGGGCTTGGAGGATGACAAAATCGGCATTGTTACCGATTTCGATCCCGTACCCTTCAAGTCCCATTATTTTGGCAGGTTCGACCGTTACGGCGTCAAAGCAGGCCCGGATATCATCACGTGAGGTCATTTGTGCAACATGAAGTCCCATCGATGCGACTTCAAGCATGTCGCCCGATCCCATCGAATACCAAGGATCCATAACGCAATCATGACCAAAGGCAACCGTCAGTCCCGCCTTGCGCAGTTCCGGCACACGGGTCATGCCGCGACGTTTCGGATAGGTGTCGTGACGGCCCTGAAGGGTTATGTTGATCAGCGGGTTGGCGATGGCGGCAACCTCGGCCTCGGCCATAAGGGCGATCAGCTTGGAGACGTAATAGTTGTCCATCGAGTGCATGGATGTCAGGTGCGATCCGGCAACGCGACCCTGAAGACCCAGACGCTGGGTCTCATAGGTCAGCATTTCGATATGCCGCGACAGCGGATCATCCGATTCATCGCAATGCATATCAACCATCAGGCCGCGGTTCGCAGCCATTTCGCAAAGCTCCTTGATGCTTTGCGCGCCATCGGCCATGGTGCGTTCGAAATGCGGAATACCGCCAACAACATCGACACCCTTGTCGAGCGCACGAATGGTGTTTTCCTTGGCCGTGGCACTGCGGAAATAGCCATCCTGCGGGAAGGCAACCAGTTGCAGGTCGATATAGGGTGCGACCTGTTTCTTGACTTCCAGCAACGCATCAACGGCCAGCAAACGGTCATCGCAAACATCGACGTGACTGCGGATTGCAAGCAGGCCCTTGGACACAGCGAGATCGCAATATTTAAGGGCACGTTCAATTACGGCTTCCGGCGTCAGAAGTGGTTTGAGCTCCCCCCAAAGGGCGATGCCTTCAAGCAGGGTGCCCGACTCATTCATGCGCGGTAGACCAAGGGACAAGGTCGCATCCATGTGGAAGTGACTGTCGACAAAGGGTGGGCTGACCAGCATGCCGCCGCAATCGATTTCCTCGGTCGCGGGGATGTTCAGGTTTTCGCCAATCTCGACGATCTTTCCATTGCTACAAGCGATATCAACGCCCGCCTGTCCATTGGCGATATTGGCATTTTTCAAAATCAGATCGGCTTGCATGGCGTCATCCTTGGTGTGGTGGTCGCAAAATCAGAGACGTTTGGAAGTGATACTTAACGCTGGCCCTTGAACCATGGCACCAGAAGTGCCTTGGGGTAATCGGCCTTACGGGCAACAACAATCAGGGCGATGATCGACAGGATATAGGGCATCATCAGGAAGACCTGTGAGGGCAGGAATGCCCCGACTTCGGTTTGCAGGCGAACCTGAAACGCATCAAAGGCCCCGAACAACAGGGCGCCGATCAATGCCTTTCCGGGGCGCCAGCTTGCAAAGACGGTCAGCGCAATGCAAACCCAGCCACGGCCATTGATCATGCCAAAGAAGAAAGCGTCAAAGGCCGACATGGTCAGGAAAGCCCCGCCCAAGGCCATCAGCGATGATCCAACAACAACGGCGCCGATGCGCAAACCATAAACCGAAAGTCCCTGTGCCTCGACCGAGGACGGATTGTCGCCAACTGCACGGATGGCAAGACCCAGCGGGGTGCGATACAGAACCCAGCCGGTGACAAACACCAGAACAAGGGCCAGCATCGTCATTGCGGTTTGCGAAAACAGCGCCTGGCCGATGAAAGGCAAGTCTGACAGGAACGGAATATCAAGCGGCCGGAACGGTTCGATGCGCGGCGGGGACGAGACATCGGGCAATGCCGTGCGATAGGTGAAATATGACAAACTGGTCGCAAGCAACGTCACCCCGATGCCTGATACGTGTTGGCTAAGGCCCAATGGCACAGTCAGGATCGCATGGATCAGGCCAAAGAAACCCCCGGCAAGGGCTGCGACAAGAACGCCGCCCCAAAGTCCGGCACCTAGCCATACCGCCATCCAGCCCGCCATGGCACCGGCGGTAAAAATACCCTCGATGCCAAGGTTAAGAACCCCGGCGCGTTCGCACACAAGTGCGCCCAGAACCCCGAATATCAGCGGGGTCGCGATACGAATGGCGGCTTCCCAGAAGCTGGCGGCAAGAAGAATATCAATGATTTCCATGTCTTTTCCCCTTAACCGGCCGTCTTGCGATCAAAATGAACCGTAAACCGGGTCAAGAAGCCGCCAATCAAAACACAAAGCAACGCCATCGCGACGATCAGATCCGCGAGATAGCTTGAAACGCCAATGGCACGGCTCATGGAATCAGCACCGACAAAGACCGAAGCCACAAACAGCGCCGATGCAATGACGCCAACCGGCGACAAACGGGCAAGCATGGCAACCACAATTCCGGCATAGCCATATCCGGGCGAAAGATCGGTTGCGAGATACCCACGCGTTCCGGCAACTTCGGCAACACCTGCAAGTCCGGCCAGCCCCCCCGAAAGGGCGGCAACAAGGATCATGGTTTTGGTGACAGAGATGCCTGCAAATCTGGCGGCGGCGGCGTTTTCACCCACGGCGCGGATTTCAAACCCCCAGACGGTGCGTTTGACAAAGATCGCAAGCGCAATCGCCGAAATCAGTGCAATGATCAGACCCAAATGAACACGCATCCGTTCCAGAAGTGGCGGGAACACGGCACTGTCAATGATCGGTTCGGACTGCGGCCAGCCCATCGACATCGGATCTTTAAGCGCGCCTTCAAGCATCATTTGCACAAACAGGAGAACGATGAAGTTCAAAAGCAGCGTGGTGACGACTTCATCCACACCCAGACGGGTTTTCATCAATGTCGGCCCGATCAGCATCAGCGCACCGGCAACTGCACCGGCAATCATGATAATCGGGATCATGACCCAGCTTGGGCCATCAATCGCACCCGATCCGATGGCAACAGCGGCCATGGCCCCCATGTAAAGCTGTCCTTCAGCACCGATATTCCAAAGCTTGGCGCGAAATGCGATGGCAGCAGCAAGGCCCGTCAGGATCAGGGGCGTTGCGCGTGTCAGCATTTCCGAAATCGAGAAAACCGAACCATAGGCACCCGTGATCATAAGACCATAGGCCTTGATAATCGGGGCATCGGCAAGGGCAAGCGGGATGGCGGCAAGCAAAATGGCAATGGCAGCTGCAATGACCGGCACGCCATAGGTCAGAACCGGGCCTGGATTGGTGCGGGGTTCAAAGCGGATCATGCCGTTTCTCCCGAATGTGCGTTGGTAGAGGCATGACGGACTTTCTTTTGGCCGGCCATCATCAATCCCAGTTCGGATCGATCAATGGTGTCGGTTGCCATTGCCGGTGTGACGTGACCGGCATGGATAACGGCAATCTGATCTGAAATGGTCAGAAGTTCATCAAGATCTTCGGAAATCAGAATTACGGCAGAACCATTCTGACGCGCTTCAAGCAGGCGGCGATGGACTTCGGATTGCGCGCCAACGTCAAGGCCACGCGACGGCTGATTGGCCAGAATAAGTTTGGGTGATTTTTCCAGAACACGCGCCAGAATAAGTTTCTGGATATTACCGCCCGACAAAAGGCGCGCTGGCGCATCCGGGCCGGGACAGCGGACATCATAATCCTTGATCGCGTGTTCAGCGCGTTTGCGAATAGCATCGAAATCAAGGAAGCCGAATTTCTGGTAACCGGCATTACGGACATCTTCGATGGCGATGTTTTCAGCCACCGTCATCGATCCGACGATGCCATCATGATGGCGGTCTTCGGGGATGCGGGCGATGCCGTTTTGCGCAAATTTGTGGGCGTCGAATTTTTCGACCTTTTCACCGAAAATCTCGACCGAACCCTGATCGGGTTTATCAAGGCCCGCAATCAGTTGCGCAAGGGCAGCCTGCCCATTGCCCGAGACGCCGGCAATCCCGAGAATTTCCCCTTCGCGGGCCATGATGGAAACGCCATGAAGCGACCGCCGTGAATCCCCGCGATCAATCGTGATATCGGTTAGCGTAATGACTGGTTTGCCCGGCTCGCGCGCGACGCGGCGGCTGACTGGAACTTCACGACCAACCATCAGTTCAGCAATCGAGCGATGATCAGCATCGCTTGTCATCATTTCACCGACCTTTTTACCGCCGCGCAGAACAGCAATACGGTGCGATACGGCCAGAACTTCAGCCAGTTTGTGGGCGATAATGATGACAGCCAGCCCGTTCTGGGCCAGTTTGCGCAGGATGGCAAACAGGCTGTCGGCTTCTTGCGGGGTCAGAACCGCAGTTGGTTCATCAAGAACCAGAAGTCGTGCGTCGCGATAAAGCGCCTTAAGGATCTCAACGCGCTGCTTTTCACCAACGGTCAGCTTGTGAACCGGCTGATCAAGGTCAACATTAAGGCCCGAACCGGCCATCAATTCGGCCAGTTTGGCGCGTGCCTTGGTGCGGTCGCGGCGCAGCCGGAAAATCGGCTCGGTGCCAAGAACGATGTTATCAAGACCGGTCAGGTTTTCGGCCAGGGTGAAATGCTGATGAACCATGCCGATCCCGGCATCAAGGGCAGCCTGCGGGGCACCCGGTTCAAGCTGTTCAAGGTTTCCATCGCGCGCAGCAACCGTGACGGTGCCTTCGTCTGCGACATAGTGACCGAACAGGATGTTCATGAGCGTGGTCTTGCCCGCGCCATTTTCGCCAAGCAAGGCAACAATTTCGCCCTTGTGGACCGTCAGGTCGATGGCGTCATTGGCGATAAGCGGGCCAAATCTTTTGGTAATGCCTGCAAGCGCAAGCAGCAGGTCTTGGGATATTTCAGGTGATGTTTGCGCAGCAGATGACATCCGGGTAATCCGTTTTGTTTTTATGCGTCACGCTGTAGGGCGAAGTGCCGATGGTGCGGGACCCGAACGCAAAGAGCAAGCTTGGCGACAAGATGTCTGCATCGGATTTACAGCACAGGCATGATGGGGTGCGGTGACGGCCCCGATTGGTTCAAACCCGGGAAACAGGGTCAAACGGCAAAGGGCAGTCCGGCTTCTACACCGAACTGCCCCCGCATTTTAAGCAAATCTTACATCGAAGATTTCGGTTCTTCGTCATTCACGGTGACGGTGAACTTGCCACCAAGGATTTCAGCCTGTTTGGCTTCGACCTTGGCAACAGTGCCTTCCGGAAGGAGGCTTGCATCAAGAACAACGCTGCCGCCGCCAAATTCCATGTAGCTGAACTTGCCGTAATCTTCGGCTTTGAAGTTGCCAGCTTTGACCGCTTCGATGGCGTGATCAATGGTTGCTTCCATGTGCCAGAGCGCCGAACCAAGAATGGTGCCCGGATAATCAGCAGCCGTGTCGATCACGTTGCCAACTGCCAGAATGCCGCGTTCCTTGGCCGCATCAGATACGCCGAAACGTTCCGCATACATGACGTCCGCACCCTTGTCGATCATCGCGAAGGATGCTTCCTTGGCCTTGGGCGGGTCGTACCAGCTGTTGATGAAGGTCACCATGAATTCAACATCCGGATTGACCGATTTTGCACCTTCCATGAAGGCATGCATCAGGCGGTTGACTTCCGGGATGGCAAAACCGCCAACCATGCCGATTTTGTTCGATTTGGTCGCCGCACCGGCAGCCATGCCGACAAGATAGCTCGGTTCGTGAATGAAGTTGTCAAAGACCGAGAAATTGTCGCCATCCGGGGCAAAGCTTGATCCCATCAGGAAGGCCGTTTTCGGATAATCAGCAGCAACCTTGCGGGCTGCGCGTTCAACGCCAAAGACTTCACCAACAATCAGGTCAGATCCGTTTTCGGCATATTCGCGCATGACGCGCTCATAGTCGGTATTGGCGACGTTTTCAGAAAACTCATAGGAAATATCGCCACGTTCCTTGGCTGCATTCAGCGCCTTGTGAATGCGCGAAACCCATTGCTGTTCGACCGGAACGGTGTAAATGGCCGAAACTTTAAGCGGGTCGGCCTGTGCGGGCGTGCCAAAGCCAAAGGAAACCACTGCTGCTGCGGCCGCCATGGCCGAAAGCAATGCACGGCGGGAAAGGCTAAAAGTGCCTGACTTCATTTTGTCCCCCTGAAGGTTATTGCCGTTATGCGAAGTTCAACTTTTGTGCATAGATTGTGGGCAGATTGTATACACGATCAGAAATGAGGCAAAGGGTGTTCTGTCCAAATGGTCAGTTTTTGTTATTTTACCCGGAAAACCGGATCTTTGGCGTAATAAAACCGGCTTTTGGCGTGTATAAGTTATTGTTTATTCACCCAAAAGGTGATTTTGCGCTTTTGATGTGTGACATTCGGGGGATCAAACAGAAAGCAGCCCTGCGGAGTCCGGCCGGTCTGACCGCGTGATCGGGCAATTGGGGGCGGGGTGGATTGCCGACCCAAAATCTTCCGGTTTTTGGAGTAGACCGGTTAAGATTGTCTAAACAGATCACCCACTTTCTAACACAATGCGAATCCTTGAAAAATTTCGGAGTCGCCAAAGAAAAATTTCGAAGCTGGTTAACCCTTTCATTAACTATTTCGGTTGATGCTTTCCTCAAGATTTCAAGGGGGAACCTAGAAGGCATCATGACTAAAAAAGCAACTTTACCACTTGATCAGGTTCTGGTCGGCGATTGCATCGAGCTGATGAACAGCTTGCCGGAAAAATCGGTTGATCTGATTTTTGCCGATCCGCCCTATAACCTTCAGCTTGGCGGCGATCTGCTGCGTCCGAACAACTCCAAGGTCGACGCTGTTGACGACCATTGGGACCAGTTTGACAGTTTCCGCCATTATGACGAATTCACCCGCGACTGGCTGACGGCTGCGCGCCGGGTGTTGAAGGATACCGGCGCGATCTGGGTGATCGGTTCGTATCACAACATTTACCGCGTTGGTAACATGCTCCAGGACATCGGTTACTGGATCCTCAACGACATTGTCTGGCGCAAAACCAACCCGATGCCGAATTTCCGCGGCAAACGTTTCTGCAATGCGCATGAAACGCTTCTGTGGTGTTCGAAAAGCGAAGAGCAGAAAGCCATCACCTTCAATTATGAAGCGATGAAACAGCTGAATGAAGGCCTTCAGATGCGTTCTGACTGGCTGATGCCGATTTGCTCGGGTTCGGAACGTCTCAAGGATGAAAAGGGTAAAAAGGTCCACCCGACCCAGAAACCCGAAGCCCTTCTTCAGCGCGTGCTGATGGCAACCACCCGTCAGGGGGATGTGGTTCTTGACCCGTTCTTCGGGACGGGCACGACCGGTGCTGCGGCACGTCGTCTGGGCCGTCACTTCATCGGGCTTGAGCGCGAAGAAACCTATGCCGAAGCCGCGCGCGATCGGATTGCCAAGGTCCAGATGCTTGATGGCGACAGCCTTGAACTGACCGAATCGAAACGCTCTTTGCCGCGGATTCCGTTCGGTGCGGTAATCGAACGCGGCCTGCTGTCGCCGGGCGACAAAATCTATGACAACCGTGGCAATGTGGCTGCGATGGTCCGTGCCGATGGCTCGATCAGCCACAAGGACAATGCCGGTTCGATCCATCAGATCGGCGCACATGTCCAGGGCGCACAGGCTTGTAATGGTTGGACTTATTGGCATTACAAGTGTGACGGACGTCTGGTTTCGATCGATAATTTGCGCAGCCAGCTGCGCAAGGAAATGGGTCAGGTCCCCGCCTGATTCTGATCGGAAAACCGATTAAATCATTGATGCCCATAGGCCGGTGCGATTGAAAAATTGCACCGGCTTTTGCTTTTTGCCCAAAAACTTGCTATGACTTGCAGACCAAATATTATCCGCAAGGATAGATGGAGTAGGCCATGCAAGCAGGCGCAGTAGGCGGTGCAGGATACGCACCCAACCCGGTTCAGATTCAGCAGGCAACCGCCCCGATTGCTGAAGCGGGCAACAATGACCTGAATTCGCCGCCGACACAGCGGGTTGAGCAAACAGCAGAAACAGAAACCTCGCAGCAGGCAGCGCCGGCCCCGACCGGGGGACGTGGACAGGTAATCGATATTTACGCCTGATCGCACCGTAGCAAGGTTAAAAACAAAAAGGGCCCGTGAGCAATCACGGGCCCTTTCACGTGCGGGCAATACGTCAACGCTGTTTTAGCGGTATTTCAGGGCGTGGCGGACAATTTTCTTCATGATTGTCGGTAAGGCAAAATCGGCCAGTCCGTCAATGGTGGTCCAACTGCCATTCATCCGGTCTGCCTGATCGGCGGGAACGGTGGTCGCAAGAACACTGACATTGAGATGGAAGTGGGTAAAGGTATGCCCGACCGTTCCGTCAAGTTCGGACCATTTTGCCGAGATCGGTGCTTCGGACAACATGACGTCATCGGGGGTTTCGATTGCGCGCCAGTCACTTCCCGGTACTTCATAAAGGCCGCCCAGCAGTCCCGTTTCGGGGCGGCGGCGTATCAGAATACGTCCATCATCCTCGCGCCGGATCCAGAAGGCATATCCGACACGGGTCGGCTTGGCTTCCTTCTTCCGTTTCTTCGGAAGATCTGGTGCGATGCCCGATTTGCGGCCTTCGCAATCAGCCTGCCAGGGACAGATGCCGCAAGCCGGATTGCGCGGCGTGCAGACTGTTGCGCCCAGATCCATCAGGGCCTGGGCATAGTCACCGGGCCGGTTGGCCGGTGTCAGGGCTGCCGACTTTTCCTTGATTTCCGGTTTGACGTCAGGAAGTGGCGTTTCAAGTGCAAACAGGCGTGAAATCACCCGTTCGATATTGCCATCCACCGGACTTGCATGCCGGTTAAAGGCAATGGCTGCGACCGCGCAGGCGGTATAGGGACCAATGCCGGGCAGTTTCAGCAATCCTTCCTCGGTATCGGGGAAAATGCCAGCATGGTCGCTAGCGACCACTTTGGCGCATTTGTGCAGATTGCGCGCTCGTGCGTAATATCCTAGGCCTTGCCAGGCATGAAGCACGTCATCAAGTTCGGCACTGGCAAGATCGGTCACAGTCGGCCAGCGTTTCAGAAAGGCCGCGAAATACGGACCGACGGTTTGTACCGTGGTTTGTTGCAGCATGATTTCGCTGAGCCAGACGTGATAGGGATTAGGCGTTTCGCCCGGTTCCGAGCGCCACGGTAATGTGCGGTGATGTCGGTCATACCATTCAAGCATGGTCTGACCGAGGCGGGCGATATCGTCAGTGGTGAAATGCACGGCGTTCCCGTGTTATGTTGTGATTACGATTTACGGGTAAAGTCAGACCGACCCTACGAAAGAACCGGGCGTGAGCAAGCAAAAAGATATGACTGGTACGAAAACTGCTGCTGCGATGGATCAGGCACCCTCGTCGGTTGACGCCAAAAACGCGGTCAAAAAGCGCCAGAAAATTACCCCGATGGGCAGTTCTGAACGCCGGATGGGCTTGCGCAATGTTGCCCCTTTGGTTGGCAACCTGACGCGTCCACTGGTGCGCAAGCGCGGCTTTTTCCAGACGGAAATCATCCTGCATTGGGCGGAAATCGTCGGACGTGATCTTGAACAATTCACGATGCCGGTGAAATATTCCCCGCCACGCGGCGAAAATGCCGGGGGCGGGACGCTTGTCATCCGCGTAACCGGACCTGTCGCAATCGAGCTGCAACACCGGATGCCCCAGATCATTGATCGGGTGAATACCTATTTCGGGTATCGGGCGGTTGACCGGATCAAGATGATGCAGGGCGATATTTCCCGTCCTGAACGCACCGTTCACCGTCCGACTATTGTGCCCGAAGGCGACATCACCCAAGCCAGCCAGATCAATATCGACAAGATCGAAGACCCGCATCTGCGCGAAGTCCTGACCCGACTGGGGCGTCACATCGCCGGTGCCAACGGTGCTGCAAAGCCGGGCACTGGCAAAAAATAGTCCCCCGGGGATATGGGCAAGTCCGTCAAATCACGGTGTTTTGGTGTTGCTGACGGACGTTGATTGCCACCTGTTTTGGGGGGTGATTATCGAATCAGTTTCCTGAAATGAACGAACACGGTCTTGCCGCATTTTCCCGGCAGCTTGGCGACTCGTTGGTGCAATAGCAGTTTTGGGGGGCGTGTTGACTCCTGCGCTGCAACAGGCTTGTAATCACAAAACTTTGTTTTAACGGAGGTTTCCTTGCTAAAGGCGGTTAAGTTTCTTGCAGGTGCGTTTCTGATTGCGATCGGTGTCGCTGGTACGCAACAGGCACATGCAACAGAATGGAAAGAACATGTGCTGGGTGATGAGAATGCACCGGTCACGATGATTGAATATGCATCTTTGACCTGCCCTCATTGTGCGACCTTTCACAATGAAGTTCTGCCCGAACTCAAGGAAAAGCTGATTGATACCGGAAAACTTAAACTGGTTTTCCGTGATTATCCGCTTGATGCGGTTGCCCTGCGTGCAGCAGCTGTTGCGCAATGTGCGGGCGATGACCGTTATTTCGGTGTGCTGAGCATGCTGTTCAAATCGCAGCTGACCTGGGCCCGTTCACAAGACCCGATAGACGGGATCAAGCAGGTTGTCCGTTTCGGTGGCATGAATGGGGATGCCGTTGATGCGTGTCTGGCTGATCAGGACATGATTGATGCAATCGTTGCTTCGCGCATGAAAGGCGAACAGGAATACAATGTTTCCTCGACGCCGAGTTTCGTTCTTGATGGTGAAACCATTGCCGGTTCGCGTGACGCTGAATTCTTCATCGAAAAAGTCGAAGACCTTATCGACTAAATAAAACAAATCTGCCGGATACCGTGGTCACGGTGTCCGGCATCAGGGGCAGAGGTCGGACCGGGGGACATGATTGGTCCAGTTTAAATCGCTAAAGCTGACGGGGTTCAAATCCTTCGTCGATTCAACAGACTTACTGGTTGAAGACGGGCTGACAGGTGTTGTCGGCCCCAATGGCTGTGGCAAATCCAATCTTGTTGAAGCACTGCGCTGGGTGATGGGCGAAACGTCCGCCAAACAGATGCGCGGTTCTGACATGTCCGACGTTATCTTTGGCGGGACATCGTCCCGTCCTGCCCGAAATGTGGCCGAAGTTTCTGTGACGCTCGATAACAGCGAACGCAAGGCCCCGGCCATGTTCAATGATTTCGAGCTTCTTGAAGTTACCCGTCGTATCGAGCGCGGTGGCGGATCGAATTACAAGGTCAATGGCAAGGATGTCCGTGCGCGCGATGTCCAGTTGCTGTTTGCCGATGCGGCGACCGGTGCACGATCCAATGCCATGGTCTCCCAGGGCAAGATTGGTGCGCTGATCGGGGCCAAACCGATCCAGCGTCGTCTGATTCTTGAAGAGGCCGCGGGCATTACCGGTCTGCATTCGCGTCGTCATGAGGCCGAACTGCGCCTGAAAAACGCAGAACAGAATATGGAACGTCTTGAAGACGTTCTTGTGCAGCTTGATGCGCAGCTTGCGAGTTTACAAAAACAGGCCCGTCAGGCAGAACGGTATCGCAAGCTTTCCGACAGCATCCGCGAGACCGAGGCATTACTGTTCCATATCCGCTGGACCGAGGCGCAGAAACGTCAGAATGATGCGCGTGAATTGCTGGTGGCGGGTGAAAGTGCGGTCCGTGATCTGACATCCTCGGTGACCGAGGCGACAACGGTTCAGGCTCATATTGCGGCAAGCCTTCCGGATTTGCGCAAAAAAGAAGCCGACGCCGCAGCAGCCCTTCAGCGTCTTTTGATCGAACGCGAAGGCCTTGATAAAGACAAGGCCCAGATCGAAACCCAGATGAGCCAGCTTCGCGCCCGCATCCAGCAGATTGATGCCGACCTTGCGCGTGAAGCTGAACTGGCAAGCGATGCACAGGGTGCGCTTGAAAAGCTGAAACGTGAACGTGAAGAACTCAGCGAAGCCCAGGGTGGCGAGGATGACGAGCTTGATGAAGCCAAGGAAAGGGTCGCCGAAAAGGCCATCCGGGTTGAAGAGCTTGAAGGTGCGGTCGATGCCCTGACCAACAAGGTCGCCGAGGAAGAAGCCCGTCTTAAATCCGTCCAGCAGCGCTTAAGCGAGCTTAATACCCGCCGCAACCGGTTGACCGAACGTCATGACGAGGCAGTGGCAAAGCTTGATGATATTCGCATCGAGGCCGACTTTACCGAGGCCCTTGAAGAAGCAAACATGCATCTTGAAGAATGCGAAGAGCTTTGCGAGCAACGCAAAATGGCGGTCGAAGAAGCCGAGATGCGTCTGGCAGAAATGCGCGACCGCGAGGACGGCCTGAAAACTGCCGAAAGCGACGCCCGCGATGCCCTGCGTGACGCCGAAAGCCGCAAGGCGCGCCTGGTGGCCGAGATCGAGGCGCTTGAAAGTCTGCTTAAGGGCGGGGATGACGATAAATATCCCGGCGTGATCGAAGACATCACCGTGCAAAGCGGTCTTGAACTGGCAATGGCAGCGGCCCTTGGCGAAGACCTTGATGCGCCTGATGCACCTGATGCCGCGATGCATTGGTCGGCCATTGATCCGGCGACCGACGATCCGGCTTTGCCTGACGGGGTAAGTGCCCTCGCCAAATTTGTCGAGGCACCGGCACTTCTGAACCGTCGCCTGTGGCAGATCGGTATTGTCGATGATGAGGCGACCGGTAATTTCCTGTCGAAGAATTTGAAAGTCGGTCAGCGACTGGTGTCACGCGAAGGTGCGCTTTGGCGTTGGGATGGCTATCGCATTCTGGCCGGTGCCGAACTTCCGGCGGCTGTGCGTTTGCGTCAGCGTAACCGGCTTGATGAGCTGCGCGGTGAACTTGAAGAAGCCGACGGCGTTGTCGAAGCTGCCCTTGAGCGGTCCGAAATTGCCAGCGAAAATGTCGAACGGCTTGATGAAGAAATCGAAGCTGCGCGCAATGCCGAACAGGAAGCCCATCGTGCTGTGCGTGAGGCAGAAGGCACCCTGTCGCGGGCCCGCGAGGAAATCGCCAATATCAAGCGCGATGCCAGTGCTATTGAGAGCCGTCTGCAAAACGCCGAAGAGGCCGAAAAACGCGCCAAACAGGACCTTGATGAAGTCATCGCCGAACAGGAAGAGCTTTCCGCCCTGCCAGAGGAAAGCAGCGAAGGCCTTATGGAAATCAAGGCCGAACTGATCGAACAGCGTGCCAATCTTTCCGATGCGCGCGCCGATCAGATGGAAGCAAGAAGTCTGCTTGAACGTATGCAAAGTGCGATGTCAGGCCGTCGCAAACGGCTTGAGTTTGTTGAAAACGAAATTGCCACCTGGAACGAACGTGCATCGGGTGCGGGTGAACGTGTTGCCGAATTGCGCGACCGTCAGGAAGAAGCCCGCATGGAGATCGAGGAGCTTGAGCTTAAGCCCGACGAAATCGAAGAACGCAGGGCGATCCTGTCTGACCGGATCGAGCTGTCTGACCAGACCCGCAAGGACGCGGCAGATGAGCTGCAAAAGGCCGAAAACGCCCAGCGTGAAGCGGATCAGAACCTTAAGGAAGCTGAACAGAAACTGGCCGAAGCCCGCGAAGGCCGTGTGCGGTGTGAAGCATTGCTCGAACAGGCCGAACAGCATCGCCGCGATTTGATCGAGCGTATCCGCGAACGCGTCAATGCCACGCCCGATCAACTGGTCGAACTTGGTCAGATTGACCTAACCAAGGAATTGCCGTCCGAAACCGATATCGAAGCGCGCCTGCAACGCCAGTCACGCGAACGCGAAAATCTTGGCGCGGTTAACTTGCGTGCCGAAGTCGAACTGGCGGAATTGCAGGAACAGAAAGACACGATGGTGTCTGAACGCGATGATTTGATTGCTGCCATCGACAAGCTGCGCAATGGCATCAATCAGCTCAACCGCGAAGCTCGTGCGCGCCTTAAAACCGCGTTTGACGAGGTCGACAAACATTTCCAGCAACTGTTTGTGCGCCTGTTTGGTGGCGGTGGCGCGCATCTTATGCTGACCGATGCAGATGATCCGCTTGAAGCCGGACTTGAAATCATGGCGTCCCCGCCGGGCAAGAAGCTTCAGCATCTTTCCCTGCTTTCCGGTGGGGAGCAGGCTTTGACGGCGGTCGCACTGCTGTTTGCAGTGTTCCTGACCAACCCGGCCCCGATCTGCGTGCTTGACGAGGTCGATGCACCGCTTGATGACGCCAACGTTGACCGCTTCTGCAAGCTGCTTGAAGCGATCGGGCGCCATGCCAATACCCGTTTCCTTGTCATCACCCACCACCGTATGACCATGGCCCGCATGAACCGTCTGTTTGGTGTGACAATGGCAGAACGTGGCGTGTCGTCGCTGGTATCGGTCGACCTTCATCAGGCCGAAGTCTATTCCAAAAAAGAACAGACCGAGCTCGATTTTACAAGCTAGGGTCGCCGTCGCGTTTTCAGGTGCGATTAGATTATCCGAAGTTAATAAACTGATAGGGTGCTCAATGTTAAACCGAGATTGAAATTCAATGACGGTGAAGAATTGATGTCCCAGAAAGTGCGTGAGCTTTACGAACAGTTTCCTTATCCCCTGCGAGACCCGCAGGACGAAAAAGACCGTTTGTTGATGCCGCCGCTCGACAATCTGTCCCGGGTCAATCACTACTGTTTTGGGGGAGCCGGGGGGATCGACGGATCATTCCGTGCCCTCGTTGCCGGCGGCGGTACGGGTGATGCCATGGTCTGGCTTGCCGAACAGCTCCGCGATGTTGGTGGCTCGGTGACATATCTTGAACCGTCCGAAGCCAGCACCAGGGTGGCACGTGCACGTGCCGAGGCGCGCGGTCTTGCGAATGTTACCTATGTTAAGGCGACGATTGCCGAATTTGCGCGATCAAAGCCCGAACCGTTCGACTACATCAATTGCGCCGGCGTTTTGCACCATCTTGAAAACCCGCCAGAAGGGCTTCGTGATCTGACTTCGGTTTTGAAGCCTGACGGCGCGATGGGCGTTATGGTGTATGGCGAACATGGTCGTCTTGCGGTGACCGAATGGCGCAAGATGATCGAACCGCTTCTCGTCAACAAAAGTTTGTCCGAACAACTTGCCATGACGCGCACGTTGCTGGGCAATCTGCCCGACGACAATATGCTGCTCAAGATGGGCGGTGGTCCGGGGTTCATCAAAGGATTGCTTGAAAACGATCCTGAAATTGTTGATTTGCTGCTTCATCCTGTCGAATGTGCTTATGACGTTCACGGGGTCTATGACTTTGCCGCATCAGCGGGTTTGCATGTTGCGGCCTTTACCGGATTTTTCGGGTTCGGTGGGACGGGCAAGGCGCATTACGCGGTTGGCAATCTGGTACGAGATCCGGTCTTGTTGCGGCAACTTTCGGCCAAGCCACTCCGCGATCAGCAGGCATTTTGCGAACGTTACAGCGGGGCCATGCCGCTCCATGCGTTTTATCTGACCCGTGAAGACCGTGCGCAGGTGGCAGAAATGCTGCCGGATGGGGAACTTGCACCATATTTCTTTGTCAAACCGGATGACACATTCTTTGATGATCTGGTTGCCCTGGCAGGCAAGCCGGTCCTGATCGAAGATGGCAGTGGTAATGCCGTTGACCTGACAGGCGGTCCTGATCTGGCGCGATTGTTATCGGTGTTTGATGGCAAGAACACGGTGGCCGATCTGGTCCGGATTCTGCGTGACGAGATTCTGGTCAAACAGCCCATCGATATGAATTCGATTGCCATCAACACGCTTGGAGCTGTCTGGGCGTTGTTCCACAAGTTTGACTGGATGCTGGCAAGCCGTCCCGATGGCTGGCAAAAATCCGAAAGCGAACGTCGATTGAGCATCCGCAAACTTTGACGCTGTGATCGTCGAGATTCTCGTTTGTGAATTGTGTTTTGAGCGACCCGGGGTGAATCGACCAACCTGTGGTGCAACTGGTCGGGAAAAACTACGCCAACACCGTAAAATATCGACCAGAATCACTGAAAATCGCAGGTGCATGTGAAATTAGATCACATTGTAATATGTTGCGCTCTTTGCTGCCAAATCCATGATAACCAAGGGAAACTGCCGGTTGCAGCCGACCTGCTTGCAAAAATGGCAGCTTAATCGTCTGCGACTATTGCCTAAGTGCAAAAGTGTTTTCCTTCACATTATTCAATATAAGACATTGTTATAAAAAGACTTATGCCTGTTTTGATCCCGCTTGCGAGGCGGGGTTTTACAGCTTGACAGCCCATGGGGTGCTAAGTATGTTGCCCGCGCATTTCCTTGCGACGTTTGCGAGGTTGCCAAAGCGGGGTTCACGACAATGAGCGATGATAAAGATCGCGCTTCATTAGAAGAGCTGGAAAGCAAGCTGGCAGCTGTAGCAGGCAAACGCGAAGAGACGCGCGGCCCGAACCGGGCGACTGGCAAACCGTCCCAAGGGATGGCACTAGGCATGAGAATTTCGGCGGAAATGATCGCTGCTGTTCTTGTTGGCTTGTTGATTGGCTGGGCGCTGGATCGGGTGCTTGATACGACGCCTTGGCTTCTTGTCCTGTTCGTTTTTCTCGGGGCAGGTGCCGGAGGCTTGAACGCTTATCGTGTTGCCAAAGGCTATGACAGTGCTGTCGGTCTTGGTCGTGCGATAAGGGAGGACAAGCAGGGGGACGGGGAATAACCCCGAAGCCTTATAATATTGAGCGAGGATTACGGTGGCTGGACCGCTAGAGCAGTTTGAAATCAAGCCCTTGGCCGAGCTTTCGCTTGGTGGCATTGATATTTCCTTCACCAACTCCGCCCTTTGGATGGTAATCGCAGCCGTTCTCGTAACGTGCTTCATGACGCTGTCCATGCGTCGCGGTGCATTGGTCCCGGGTCGCTGGCAGGGTGCTGCCGAGGTGATGTACGAATTCGTCGCCAATATGCTCAAAGATAACGTTGGAAGCGCGGGTCGCAAGTACTTCCCGTTCATTTTTACGTTGTTCATGTTCGTTATGTTCGGGAACCTGCTTGGCATGATCCCGCACAGCTTTACATTTACGAGCCACATCGCGGTTAACTTCGCGCTGGCTCTGGTGATCTTCATCGGTGTGACGGTCATCGGCTTTATGCGTCATGGTACGCATTACCTTCGGATGTTCTTCCCCGAAGGTGCGCCGATTGCGACTGCGATCATTCTGGTCCCGATTGAAATCATCTCCTATTTCTCTCGTCCGTTCAGCCTGGCTATCCGACTGTTTGCAAACATGACCGTCGGCCACATCATGCTGAAAGTTATCGGTGGGTTCGTCGGCCTGATTGGCATTCTCGGCGTGCTTCCGTTCGCTCTGCTGACGGGGATTACTGTTCTGGAGTTCGGCATTGCTGCGCTTCAGGCTTATGTGTTCACAATTCTCACCTGCATCTATCTCCATGATGCAATCCACATGCACTAATGTGTGTGGTTTGGTGTGATCTCTTCTGATTGCCTTTAAGAAATTCGAAAGGGTGAAGTTATGGAACTCGATGCTGCTAAGATGATCGGTGCTGGCCTGGCTGCTATTGGCATGATTGGTGCCGGTATTGGTGTTGGTAACATCTGGTCGAGCCTGATTGCGACTGTTGGCCGTAACCCGGCTGCAAAAGGCGACGTTGAACTGTATGGCTGGATCGGCTTTGCTGTTACCGAAGCTATTGCACTGTTCGCACTCGTCGTTGCGCTGATCGTTCTGTTCGTCTAATCGGCGCCTTTTGAGCGAATACACGGCCCGGCGAGGAAGACCCTCGCCGGTGTCGTTGAATTCGGGAGTAGGCTATGCCGCAGTTTGATATTGCGACGTTCTCAGCACAGATCTTCTGGCTGTTCGTTATTTTCGCCGTCTTGTATTTCTTGATGTCGAAAATCGCGCTGCCGAAAGTTGGTGAAGTGCTTGAACGCCGTCAGAAAACCATCGAAGACAACCTTGGCAAGGCCCGGGCGTTGAAAGACGAAACCGATGCCGCCATCGCGAAATACGAGGCTGCTCTGGCAGAAGCTCGTGACGCCGCACAGGCTGACATTCGCGAAGCTTCGGAAAAGGCTGCTGCAGAGCAGGCCAAGAAAACCGAAGCGCTGGTCAAGAAGCTGTCTAAAAAGACATCTGATGCCGAGAAGGCAATTGCGGATGCCAAAACGGATGCACTGAGCGGTGTTGCAGAAGCAGCATCGGAAATTGCCCGCGAAGCAACCGAAAAACTTATCGGTGTCAAGGTTCAGGCCAAAACTGCCGACAAGGCCGTTTCGGCGATTGTAGGAGAGTAAGATAATGGCAACCCAAGAGGTTACTTTCCTTACCGATCCATACACCTGGACTACGCTTTCTTTCGTCCTGGTCGCCGGTTTTGGCGGTTTCAAGGCCGTTAAAGGCATCTCGAGCGCACTTGATAAACGTGCGCAGAAGATCTCTGACGAGCTGGACGAAGCTCAGCGTCTTCGCGAAGAAGCTCAAGAGCTTCTGGCCAATTATCAGGCCAAACAACGCGAAGCCCTGAAGGAAGCTGACGAGATCCGCGCACATGCGAAGGTGGAAGCCGATCGTATGCTTGAAAGCGCCCAGGCTGAGCTGAAAGCGGCACTTAAACGCCGCGAGCAGCAGGCTCTGGAACGTATCTCCAACCTGGAAAGCCAGGCTGTTGCTGAAGTTCGTGCGCATGTCGCCGAAATCGCAGCAAAGGCAACCACTGCCCTTGTCACTGACAAGGTCGCGGGTGCCAAGGCAGACGAGTTGGTGAACGGCGCGATCGCGGAAATCAAAGTTCGCCTGAACTAAGATTTTCCGGTTTCGGAAATTGAAAACCCCGCAAGCATCGCTTGCGGGGTTTTTGTTTGTGTTCAGCCAGGAACCTGCTTCGTCATTTCGTCGGGGCTGACAAACTGGCGTGCCTTAACGTAAAAAACGATCCCGATCATGGGCACCGTCAAAATCAAGGTCCGGCCCGACCGGCACAACGCCCGACGGGTTCACTGACGGGTGGCTTTGGTAATAGTGTTTTTTGATGTGATCGAAATGCACGGTCTGTTTGACACCGGGGTGCTGATAAAGCGCCTTGGTGTAGTTCCACAGATTGGGATATTCGTGGATCATCTTGCGGTTACATTTGAAATGACCGTGATAGACCGCATCAAAGCGCAACAGGGTCGGGAACAGGCGCCAGTCGGCTTCTGTCAGTGTGTCGCCAATCAGGTAGGCCTGTTTGCTCAAACGGTGTTCAAGCCAGTCCAGCGCATCAAAAAGGGTCGTAACGGCCTCTTCATAGGCCTCCTGGCTGGTGGCAAACCCGGATTTGTAAACGCCGTTATTCACATCATGATAAACACGCTCGTTAACGGCATCGATTTCACTGCGCAAATGTTCGGGATAGTAGTCGCCCGCTTTGGCGCCAACTCTGTCAAAGGCGGTATTTAACATTCTGATGATGTCAGAAGATTCGTTGCTGACGATCCGGCTTGTTTTCTTGTCCCACAGGACCGGAACGGTGACGCGACCGGTATAATCGGATTTGGCCGCGATATAGACCTGATGCAGCAAGGCATGACCGCCCAAGTCATCAACAAGACCCTCATCGGGCGAGAATTGCCATCCATCGTCACCCATGTGCCAATGTACGACCGATACCGAAATCATGTCTTCAAGGCCTTTGAGGGCGCGGAAGATCAGGGTGCGATGGGCCCAGGGGCAGGCATAGGAAACATAAAGATGGTAACGACCTGATTCGGCCGGGAATTCGGCATCGGGGTCAGCAGAAAGCCATTGCCGAAAGACCGAGTCCTGCCGGTTGAACTTGCCGTTTTTGTTCTTGGCCAGCAGCGCTTCGGTCTGCCATACGCCATTTACCAGTTGACCCATCTTGTTCCTCCGTCACGGACCTGCGCGTCACGCCTAACGATGATCATGGCAGGTCGGTAATTATGCTGTTTCTTTCATTGTCGCCATTTCCGCATTGAAGACAATCCGGTGATGTGAGATTTATTTGTTTCCCAATGCGCAACAGTCGTGTTGCGAAGCGATCAGGAGAACGACGATGTTGATCGGTAATCTGGACGGTATGACCGTTTTTGCCCGCGTGGTTGAGGAAGCCAGTTTTTCCGGTGCTGCACGCAAACTCGGCATGTCAAAATCCGCTGTCAGCAAGCATGTCACCAAGCTTGAAGACAGTCTTGGCATCCGGCTCCTGAACCGTACGACACGTCGTCTTAGTCTGACCGATGCCGGGTCGACCTTTTATCAGCATTGTGCACGTGTCGTCGAAGAGATCGAAACAGCCGAACATGCCCTGACTGATTTGCGCGGGACGCCGCGTGGTACCCTTCGGATTTCGGCACCCCTGACGTTCGGGCAAATGTATTTGCCGCAACTGGTCACGGAATTCATGGCAATGTATCCGGGGCTGCATGTCGATATTCATCTGGCCGATCATATGGTTGATCTGGTCGCCGAAGGGTTCGATATGGCGATCCGCATTACCCGTCTCAAGGATTCAAGCATGATCGCGCGCAAGCTGGCCGATTTTACCGGTCACGTCGTTGCTGCACCGACTTATCTCGAACAGCATGGCGAGCCGAAAACACCCCAGGAACTGGCCGATCACAAGACACTTGCCTATACCAACGTTGCCAGCCCGAATATCTGGGATTTCGAAGGTCCCGATGGTCCGGTCACGGTCCGGGTCAATCCGGTCATGTCGTGCAATAACGGTGAGTTCACATCAATTGCAGCCATCCGGGGGCTGGGTATCGCGCGCGAGCCGGAATTCATCGTTGCCGAGGCGCTCAGCGAAGGCAGGCTTGTCCGCATTCTCAAGGATTATGATCCGCTCAATAATGGCGGTATCTATGCGGTATATCCGGAACGTCGCCACCTGCCGAGCAAGGTACGTGTGTTTATCGATTTTCTGGCCGAAAAATTCCGTGGCGGGCTTTGCAATTTCCACGAAGCTGCCTGCAAGGAATACAAGGAAGGTCGGGGGCGGCAGCGTCTGGCCCCCTGATATGTGTTCGCACAGGGTTGTTGGCGTTTTTGGTCCATCGCAACAGAGAAGCTATTTGCTTTCCACCCGCCAGCCAAGAAGGCAGATCGCCCCGATCAGCAGGGCAATGATCGGGATCGGCAGCAGGTTGGTGATACCGCCAATCACGGTCTTGTAGCTGTCGGTTTCAATGAAACCTGCCCAATTGCCACCATGCCAGATGCGATCATCGGGAACATGGCGCAAATCCGGAAGACCGTCTTCGATCCGCCCGATATAACCGCCATTTTCTGCCACCAGTCCGGCCAGAAGTTCCGGTGTGGAGTTGGTGTTCTGGGTTTCTGCAGTCAAAACATCCCGATCGACATGCAGGGCTGTTTGCTGGCGATCATTGCGATCAAGAACGCTGACCCGGATCAGCCCGCGTTCCGCAATCGGCACGACGGCCTGCCACGACTGGTTGGGCAATTGTTCGAAACTGGCATTGATCTGCTCGCCGGTTTCCGGATTGATGGCGCTTGCCCTATCCGGTGCTGCTCCGATCTTGCGCCAGTTCAGGATAAGGCTTTGTCCGTCGGCACTGCGCGACGTCGTAACCGTGTTTTCGTCAAGAGCGGGCTCCTTCATCAGCCAATGTGACAGGCGGCGCAACAGTTCGGCAACCGGGCCACCACCGTCATGACCCCGTTGCCACAGCCACATCTGGTCGGAACTGAGCATCGCGACCCGGCCTTCCTCAACCCGTTGCAAGGTCAGAAGCGGCATGTCATCAGCCCCGGTCAGAAGCGTCATGGCATCGGGATCGGAAACCCGTGTTTCGATCTGACGATACCACCGCCCCCATTTCGGTGGTGTGTTTGGTGATCCGGCAATTGCGGCGGTCACCGGATGCAGTCGACCAGCCGCATTCACACGCGGAACAAATGGTTGTTCGACGATGCGACCGGTTGCTTCGGCGGGCATCAGGCTGTTAAGGGCAGTGCTTGATAGCCCGTCAGGTCCGATATATTCCGGCCCGGCAACCACCAATGCAGCCCCGCCCCAGCGCACAAAATCAACAACCTTTTCCAGATAGTGCGGCGGCAAAACCCCGCGCATTTGATAGCGGTCAAAAATGATCAGATCGAACTGACGCAGGCGAACTTCAAAAAGATCGCGGATCGGAAACGGGATCAGGGCCAGTTCATTGATCGGTGTGTCATCGCCTTTTTCGGGCGGACGCAAAATGGTGAAATGCACCAGATCAACACCGGGATCAGCCCGCAAAAGATTGCGCCATGCCCGTTCACCCGGATGGGGTTCCCCCGATAGTAGCAAGACCCGCAACCGGTCACGAACGCCGGTGGTTTCAAGGATCAGGCGATTATTGGTTTTATCGGTTTCCTCGGGCGCGTCATCCATGCGCAATTCTGCCAGAACCGATCCGGCATGGGGTACGGGAATGCTGACCCGGCTCTGCTCGTTGGCAGGCAGCAAGATTTCATTTTCAGTGCCGTCTTCAAGCAGCATCCTGACCGGGATGGCGGTACCGGGCGGCAGGTCATGATCAATCGCCTCGATCATGAATTCGGCCTTTTTGCCAACAATGCCGTAATCAGCACTTTGACGAATGACAAGGCGGCGGTCGCGTTCATCGCGCGCGCCGCTGATCAGAACATGCAAAGGCGCACCAAGATCAAGGCGGGTCGGAACGTCATGGACCTGGCCGTCGGTGATCATCATCACCCCGCCCAGACGTTCACGCGGAATGCCGCCCAGCATCCGATCAAGAACGGCAAACATGCGTGTGTCTGACTCACCTCTGACATTTTCGAACCGCAACTCGACCGATGGATCATCTGCAAAACGATCCCTGAGTTCGGCGATGGCCTTGTCCGTCTGCTCTGTCCGGTTGGCAATGCGCTGACTTGCCGATCTGTCGACCAGAACCAGCACAATGTCGCTCAGCTTCTCACTTTCGCGGTCAGTGAATTGCGGTGCCAGAAGCGCAAGCAGGACAAGCACCATCACCCCCCCGCGCCAGACCGTCCCGCGCAGTCTAAACAGGGTAAACAGAATGATTGCCCCAAGACACAGTACCGCCAAGCCCTGAAGGATCGTGATATCAAGCAGCGGGGAAATCTGGAGGTTTTGCCAGCCCTGATTCATCGTCCCAGCCTTTCCAGAATGGCTGGAAGGTGGACCTGATCGCCCTTGTAACTTCCGGTCAGGGCATACATCACAAGATTGATGCCAAAGCGCACCGCCATTTCGCGCTGACGCGGGGCGATGTCCTCTGAGCGGATTTCATCGCGGCCTTCGGGGATCATCCAGGCCGATGCCCAGTCATTGCCACCAAATAAAACCGAGGCAACACCGTCCAGTCGCTGATTGGGGCGAGCATCAAGCCAAAGCGGGGCGGAAAACCGGCCATAGGCATGATCAAGCAAATAGAAACTGCGAAACAGAATGTGATCGCCCGGTGCCCGATCAAGAAGCGGAACTTCAAGCCCGGCCAGCAAACGGCGCAGGCGGGCTGGCTGAACTTCGCGGTCGCGACTGTCGATCAGGATCATGCCGCCATTATTCAGATAGCGGTTCAACCGTTCGCGTGCGCGCTCCGAAAACGCAGCCTGTCCGTCAACAAGTGGCCAATAGATCAGGGGATAGAAACTTAGCTCGTCAGTTTCAGGATCGATCCCATCGACTGTATTAAGGTCCGCAGCACTGCGACGGCGCAGATATTCCGTCAAACCGGTCATGCCGGCCTGACTAAGGCGGTCGACCGGTGCCACGCCGGTTTTCAAATAGGCCAGACGTGGTTGCAGGGCGGCTTCCTGTAGCGAGGCTGCATGACTGCTTCCGGACGATCCCATAAGGATGGCGCTGGTCATCCCCGTAATTCCGATCACCATCAGGATCGAGGTAAAGGCATTGCTGCGCCGGTTACGTCGTAACGTCACATGATGAATGGCAAGCAGGATCAGCGCATCACACAGCAACAACAACAGTGCCCCCAACAGACAAAGGGCTGCCAGATCGACCTGGTCATGACGGGTAATCTGGCGGACACTCACCCCGGATGGCCAGTTGACGGTATTGGCAACATTGCCAAGGGACGGGCCAAGGTTAAGTGCAACCGCCTGTCCGTTTTCCCCGTAAATACCCGGCGGGTGGCGCGGGTTCGGGGGCGGAAGTGGTGCTCGCACCGGCAGGATCACCGCATCTGGTTGATGGGTTTGTCCAAACCCGTCCAGAACCGCTTGCGGCGGCAGGCTGGTGCTGAGTTCGGCGTCACTATTGTTACTTGGGCTGGCAAGAGGCAGGATTTTTTGCCACAGCTCGACAAACAGACCCGACATCGGAAGGTTCGACCAGTCCGCCCAAGGTGTTACATGGAACAGAACAATACGGCCGGAATTGCGCGTGGCACTGGTGATCAGGGGGGTGCCATCGGTCAGTCGCGCCCAGGTCTTGCTCAGAATATCTGGGTCCGGTTCGGCAAGAAGCTGGCGGTTAACGGTGATGTCGCCCGGAATGGCAATGCCGTAAAACGGACTGTTATCGGGGAAATCAAGCAGGCGCTTTGGCTTCTCCCATGACATGGAACCACCAAAATCGCGGTTGCCCAGACGCAGCGTCACCGGCAAAAATTCATTGCCGATGTCGGTCGAACTGTCACCGGCAAATCGCACCAGCATTCCGCCGTCATTGACCCAGCGTTCCAGTGCTTCGAACTGGCTGCCAAGACCGGAAATCGGGCCGGTTGCGACCAGAATGTCGACTTTCCTGTCCAGAAGCTGACCAAGCGGCGCATAGGTCACATCGGCATAGGGTGAAATGGCACGATCAAGGAAGAAATACTGATCTGACAGAACACCGGGACTGTCACCTGAACTGACAATCACGCCAACGCGCCGCTGTTGCCAGCGCGCCCCGGTCTGATACATCGTTGCCGCACTTTCGATACCTTCAACGCCGACAGCCTGAATGGCATTGGCAATGTCACTTGGTAAAAAGATGGCGATTTCGCTCTGGTCACTATTGGCGGCAAGTTCGGCAGTATGGCGTAACAGGACGGAACCCCGTTCGCCACGGGCCAGCAGGTTGATTGTACGCGGATTCTCGTTGCGGTCATGGGCGATGGATACAACCATGCCGGTGCGCGAACGTGTCAGTGATGTGATGGCAATCCGGTCGGTCCGGGTCGGCGAAATAACGGTGATCGGGGCAATATCCTGAAGGTCTGTGGCAAGTGCGGATTTGCCTGGGCCATCCATATTGTCGGTCAGCCACAGGATACTTCCGATCGCATTATTCATTTCCGGATTTTCGGAAATCAGATCAGAAAGGGCCGCATAGTCGGAATTCCACGGGCGCGGATGCAGTCGATCAATCAGGTTTTCAGTATCATGCGGGGAAACCGGGCCAACAAGTTCGGGCAATTTCCATGTCGATGCGCCTGCGGCCTCGGGGGCGGTGCGCGCGACATAGATGGTCCGAAGGTCAAAGCGCGCCTGATTGGCAATCTGTTGCAAGGCGACGCGATATTGCGACCAGTTGGCAGCACTTTCCCAACCGTTATCGGCAATGATCAGAAGCGCCCCCTCATTCCGGGCAAAGTCGTTGCGGTTCATCACCGGACGCGCGGCGGCAATGATCAGTAATGTCAGGATAAGACAGCGCAGAATAGTCTGCCAGATCGGGGCGCGCTGAATATCGCGGCGCTGGCTTTTCAGACCGCGTAATAGCCGTGCGGCCGGAAAGATCACATTCTTTGGCGCACGCGGGGCCGAGCGGATCAAAAGCCATACAATCGGCAAAACCATCAGGCCAGCCAGCATCGCAGGATAAAGGAATGTGATGGCCGACAGGCTCATGACATCTCCTGCTGGTTATGGCGATGCAAGTTTGGTCGTCCGCGACCGTTTGATCCGCTTTGATTTTGCCGCTCGCTGAGATGCTGATACAGCGCAAGCAGGGTCGGGCTGGCACTTTCGGACGTGACATGACGATCATAAAGCCAGTCATTATGACGTGCAGCATCGCGCACTGCTGCGCGCCATTTGCGGGCCCGCTGTTTGAAGCCATCCGCAATGTCTTCGAACTTTTCGCTGCGATAGATCATCTGATCGTCGGTATCAAACAGATCAACGCGTCCGCGAAATGGCGGGGATATTTCAGCCGGATCAAGAATTTGCACCAGTGCACCGTCATTCTGATACTGGCCAAGTCGCCGGATGACATTGGTGCTTTTTTCAGCCTGATCGGAAAATTCCAGAAAATCACCCAATAGCAGGACCGATTGCTTGCGCCCGGCATGTATGCCGCTTCCTTGTTCGGCGATGCTTTGCGGTGTTGCCAGCATCGCATGGGCCAGCTTTTCAAGATGTTCGGCCGACGTGATCCGGGTGCGTTCCCCGTCAAAGGTGCCAACGGTCTCGCCATTGCGGATCAAAAGATCGGCCAGCGCGATGGAAATGATCAGGGTGCGCTCGGCCTTGGACGGAATGGAACTATCGGATGACCAGTACATGGACGGCGAAAGGACAGGCCAGATCCAGTAATTGTGACTGGCTTGCCATTCGGTCTGGCGGATAAAGGTATGATCGCTGCGTGCGGACCGACGCCAGTCTATCTGGTTGGTTGGGTCGCCGGGAACATAGGGCCGGAATTGCCAGAAATCACTGCCCGGGCCGACCTTGCGATTGCCATGCAGACCGCTTCGCAAACTGATGGCCGTTCTGCGGGACTCATCAATCAGCTGTGGCAGCCGTGCCGCAAGGGCGCGTGCGGCGGCAACATGATCATGCACGGCGGGAACGGCCAATTATGCTTTCTCCTGCAAGTGGGCAAGGGCATCCGTGATCAGGCCTTTGGCAGTGAACCCTTCGGCGCGCGCGCCATAGGTCAGACCGAAACGATGACGCAGGACGGGGACGGCGAGTTCTTCGATATCCTCAAGCGACGGGGCGAAACGTCCAAACAGCATCGCACGTGCCCGGCATGCCAGCGAAAGCGCCTGTGCGGCACGCGTCCCCGGACCCCATGCAACATTGTCGCGGATGTCGGAAAGCGATGTGCTTTCCGGGCGGCATTCGCGACAGAGTGCAATGATGGTATCAAGCACCCGGTCAGGCATTGGCAGGCGACGGACAAAATCCTGTGCCTCGACCAGATCATCTGCCTGAAGAACCTGACGCGGACGGGTCGGATACCGCCCGGTGGTTTCGGTTACGATTTTGCGTTCTTCGTCTGCGTCGGGATAGCCAAGGCGCACTTCCAGAAGGAAACGGTCAAGCTGTGCCTCTGGAAGGGGATATGTCCCTTCCTGTTCCAGCGGGTTCTGGGTTGCGACAACATGGAACGGTTCGGGAAGCTTGTGGCTGTATCCGGCGACGGATACTTCGCGTTCCTGCATCGCCTGAAGCAGGGCGGACTGGGTACGCGGGCTGGCGCGGTTGATCTCGTCAGCCAGCAACAACTGGCAGAAGACCGGACCCTTGATAAAGCGAAATGCCCGCTTGCCGTCGGCACCTTCTTCAAGGACTTCGGAGCCGAGGATATCGGCCGGCATCAGATCAGGGGTGAACTGAACACGTTTGTCCAGAAGCCCCAGAACCTTGCCGAGCGTATGGGCAAGCAATGATTTGCCAAGCCCCGGCGCACCGACCATCAGGACGTGACCGCCTGATAAAATACCGATAAGTGTTTGCTCTACGGCTTCATTCTGCCCAAATATAACAGATGAAACCATTTTGCGGGCTTCGGCCAGCCGCGCGACACATTCGTCTAAACGAGCGGCGTCGCGTTCCAGACTGCTATCTTGGGAAAATCCCATTTCTTCGGGGAAACGTGGCGCGTTTGTCATGATGCGAAACTTTGCTTCCTTTGTTGCAGCATGGATGCCAGCAGGTTGAAGAGCGCAGATGGATTCACATAAATATTACGGGAAAACGTCTGGCTCAGGATCAACTGTACAGCATGAGTGACAACCAACAAACCGTCGATCTTGCCGAAAAATTGTGGTCGCGCCTGCGCGGGCAAAAGCCGGGTAGTGGGCGGCATCCGCAAATCTGCGGCGATATTCCTATGTCTATAGGTCGGGATGGAACCTGGTTCTATCAAGGTGGCCCGATTGGCCGAATTGAGCTGGTGAAACTTTTTTCTTCCGTCCTGCAACGTGACGATGAAGGCGGCCATTGGCTGGTGACGCCTGCCGAGATGGCCCGCATCGAGGTTGAAGACGTCGCCTTCATTACCGTCGAGATGCAAAATGAAGGCAGCGGACAGGATCAGATCATTCGTTTCCGGACCAATATTGATCAATGGGTGGAACTTGATATGTCCCATCCCTTGCGGGTTGAACATGATCCGGAAACTGACGAACCATCCCCCTATATCAGCCTCGAACGCGGTCTTGAGGCGCGCCTGAACCGGGCGGTATTTTATCAGCTGGTTGAACTGGCGGACGAAATTATTGAGCCCGAAAGCAATATGTTACGTATTGGCGTGTATAGTCATGGACACTTCTTCGAGATTGGCCGGATGGAGGCTGTTTGATGAGTCCAGATGATATCATTGCCGCCCTCAGGGCACCCCAGACCGACATTTTGCAACGTCGGGGTGATCATGCTGTTGACTATCCGGGGTCGAAATCGCGCGCGCGTGCCTTTGCCGAGGGCGAACTGGTGTCACGGCCTGCGGCCGTTCTGGTGCCATTGGTAAAACGTGAAGCCGGTTTGCATGTCATTTTAACCCGAAGAACGGATCATCTTAGTGACCATGCCGGGCAAATCAGTTTTCCCGGTGGCCGTCAGGAAGAAGAGGACGCGACGCTCGAAGAAACCGCCTTGCGTGAGACCGAAGAAGAAATTGGTCTGTCGCGACGGCATGTCGATCTGGTCGGACGAATTGACGATTATTATACCGTGACCGGATATCAGGTGACCCCGGTGATTGGTCTGGTGACACCCCCCTTTGATCTGTCGCCAGATGACCATGAAGTGGCCGAGGTTTTTGAAGTACCCCTTAACTTTATCATCGATCCGAGAAACCAGAAGCTCCAGACCGTTACATTCGAGGGAATGCGTCGGCGGTATTTTGCCATTCCGTACCGGGAATATTACATATGGGGGGCAACAGCCGGAATGCTGGTAAACTTCAGTGAAGTCATCCGCGCCAATACACAGACCTTCCAACCTTAAACCAAGTGTCAGGAACTCAGCTTTATGTTGCGACAAATCATCCAGATCGGCCTGCCTCTGATCCTGCCCTTTGTCCTTTACGGGCTGTGGTTGAAATGGGCACGCGTCAAGGCGATCCGGGAAGGTCACGACGTTATTCCGCCATGGAATAAAGGTCCCTGGTTGCTGCTGTTCGGGGCCGGTGTTGCACTGACGGCCGCTATCCTGATTTTCACGGCACTAGGGACTGGCGCACCGCCTGATTCCATCTATCATGCCCCGGTACTGCGTGACGGTGTGGTCGAGCCGGGCTATTTCGAGCCAAAAAAATAACCTGGCATGACATATCGAAGTTTATGTTCAGACGGATAAGCGTTTAAGGCCAAGCGTGCAATGACAGCACTCGAACCAACCGGAAGATTGCAGCCATACGGGATCATGGTTGCCGACGATACCGCCCGCGTGTTTGCCGCCATCGCACAGCATGGTGGCAAGGCGCGCTATGTTGGCGGTATTGTCCGGGATGCCTTGCTTAAACGCGATCTGGTTGATGTTGATATCGCATGCGACCTTGCACCCGAAGAAACGCAAACTGCGCTGGAAAAGGCGGGTATTCGTGTCCTGCCGACCGGGCTCAAACACGGGACGATCACGGCGTTAACAGACGCGGGCGCCTATGAAATAACCACCCTGCGTGTTGATGTCGAAACCGATGGACGTCATGCCGAGGTGGCTTTTACCGACAGTTGGCTTGCCGATGCCAAGCGCCGCGATTTTACCTTTAATGCAATTTACTGCGACCCTGACGGCACCGTTTATGATCCGTTTGACGGGGAAACCGATCTTCGCGAAGGGCGGGTGCGGTTTATCGGTGTGGCGGAAAACCGAATTGCCGAGGATTACCTGCGTATCCTGCGGTTCTTCCGGTTTCAGGCATGGTTTGGCCGCCCGCCGGTTGATCCTGTCGGGGCAGAGGCCTGTCGCAAGGGGGCGCATGGGCTGATCGATATTTCGGCCGAGCGTATCCGCGACGAGATATTCAAGTTATTGCGGTCCAGAAGCCCGGCGGGAACCGTCGGGGATATGATCGGCTTTGGCATTCTGCCGGTGATCTTGCCGCAACTGGCGCGGACGGACTGCCTGCGCATCATGCAATGGCTTGATAGTACAGCCCTTGCTGATCCGGCGATCATGCCTGATCCCTTGCGCCGTCTGGCTGCATTGTTCCAGACCGGCGATGACGGGACGGATGACAACCTTGCCGCGGCAGAACGGCTTGCGCGTGCGTTGCGTCTTTCCAACGAGCAGACGGACCGGTTCGCCGCGATGGTGGCACAAGCGCCGCTGATTGATCCCGAAATGTCGGCAGACAATATTCGCCGCGATTTATATCGGATCGGACCGGATGCCTTTCGTGATGCTGTTTTGCTGGCCTGGAGCACGCGGGCCGCTGTCCCGCCACGATGTTCGCGGCAGGAAAATGAACAATGGCAAAGCCTGATTGATGCGGCGAGAAATTGGCAACCGGTCAAATTGCCGATACAAGGTCGCGACATTCTGGCCGCCGGGTTGGCTCCGGCAGGGCCGAAAATTGGCGAATTGTTGAAACAGGCCGAAGAATATTGGCTTGATCACGGGTTTGAACCCGATCAGAACGAACTGAAGACTTATATTGTCGGCCTGCTATCGGCTGGCGCACAGGAGACGGAATGAGCACAGGCGCAATCGGGCATCGCATTTGCTGTTTTGGAGACAGTCTGGTGAATGGTGTCCGCGATGGGGAAAAGGGCGGCTGGCCGATGCGCCTTGGGCGCAGGTTGCTTGAAGAGGCCAAACGTGAAACCACGATATACAATCTTGGCATCCGCGCAGAAACCACCGAGGGGCTTAAGGCCCGCTGGAAATTTGAAGCTCAGTTACGCATGGTCACCGAATTTCCGAACATCCTGATGTTCAGCTTTGGTGTCAATGATGCCAACCATGCCGAAGATCGTGGTGAAGAAACCACTATGCGTGTGTCGCCTGCAACGTCGGCGGCAAATGCAGCCGAGATCATCGGGGAAGCATCCAGACTTGCCCCGACACTCTGGATCGGGCCACAGGCGGTGATTGATGGCAGCAAATCCAGTCAGGAAATCAATGAACGTCTCGAAGGGTTAAACCAGATTTATCTGGAAACCGCGCGTGGCTTTGACGTGCCTTACCTTGATCTGTTTGCGACCACGCTTAAGGACGATAGATGGCAGCGTGCATTACGCCGTGGTGATGGGTATCACCCCGACAAGGCCGGTTATGACCGGGTGGCCGAACTGATCTGGGAATGGGATGGCTGGAAACGGGCTGTCGGGCTGACCGACTGATCCGGATCAGACAATGATGTTGATATATTGACCACGACCGGCGGCGTTATTTGCACTGGCAGAATTCGTCGTACCGGTCTGCCCGTAGCCTGACGGGTCATACTGGTCGATATAGTTTTCCAGAATGGTTTCTTGTGTGCCTTCCTTGACGAATCGCTGCTGTTCGTTGCGATCACGCTGAAAGGCCTGAACAGCACGTTCAATTTCCTGATCCGTCGTCAAGGAGACGCGGCTGGTCCGTTCAACAGACTGGTTTTGTTGTTGAATTTCCTGTTCGGATTGCTGACGTTGCGCAATCGGACTTGCCGGGCGAACGGGGATTGCCGTTTTAATATCGGACGATGAGGAAACGCTTACCATCGTTGTAGAATGCTCGTGAAAGATCGTTGCTGTTCTGGTCTTTGGTCGGAATATTACCCAGCAATTCTATAATTTGAAGCGTTAATTTGCGGTTGCGAGAAACTTGTTTTCGTATCCCGGTGCAAACTTATTTTCCACTGATCGGAAGCGGCGCACAGGGCGCATCATAAAGTCCGCTGGCAAAACGGTTTATGCTGTTTTTGGCAATCGCCTTGAGCTTGGCAGCTTCGACCGAAATATGATCAAGGGTGATATCGGTTCGTTCGGGCGGGATGCGGACAAGGGCGGCACTGACGCTCATCAGATCGAATTTGGTAACCTGGTTATCGCGACCCTTGCCGATCAGATAGCCGCGATCACGGGTTTCCTGATCATAGAAACTTTTGATCTGTGCATCGAACATGGCCTGTGCGCGCTGCACGGCTTCGACGGCCACTTCGAAATCAACCGACTGGACATAGGCAAAGAAATCATCGCCGCCGATATGGCCGACAAACCAGTCATTCTGGCTCAGCGCCTTGCCCAGAATATCCTTGAAAAGAAGAATTGCACGGTCACCTTGCCGAAACCCGTAGCGATCATTGAACGGCTTGAAATTATCAAAGTCAAAATAGACGGCAAATCGACGTTTGCGCGGTTGGGATAAGGCATGTGCGGCATATCGATAAATCGCGCTGTTTCCGGGTAATCGGGTCAGCGGGTTTTCATCGCGCGCATTTAACGTGTTGCGTTCATTGACCGCGCGCAGCAGCGCACTTTGATCAAGCACACCAAGATAGCGTCCGTTTTCGGTCAGGATTACGCCATCAAGTGCATTGGTCGCGACAAAGGTTTCAAGCAGTTCCGAAAGACTGGTACGAATGTCTGCAACCGGGCATCTGCGCAGGAACCGTTTGATATTGGCGCGGTTTGCCGGGTTTTGCAGCAATTCACGTCCGAATGGCGTGTAAATGAATGCCTTGAATTCGGAATCGCGAACGACGCCCATCGGCTCGCCATCCGGATTAACGACGGGAACGAGTGTGATGTCGGGGTTCTGCTGAAAGTAGGTCAGGATATCGACCGGGTTGATATCACTTGGAATGGCCGGGGTATCAAGCAGGTAGGATCGAACTACGTCATCATCACGATCCGACTGCCGACGGGTATCAGCCGCAATGTCGGCGGCAACCTGAACAAGGTCGGTCCGCTCCGGCAACTCGATGGACGGGCGGGCAATGAAAAAGCCCTGTACCAGATCGCATCCCAACCGGCGGCAACACAGGAATTCCTCGCGGGTTTCGACACCTTCGGCGACCACCTGGGCGGCGATCATGTGGGCAAAGGCGGTGATTTGGGTGACGAACAGTTCCTTGCGGCGGTCGCGGTCAATGCCATCAATAAAGAACCGGTCGATCTTGATGATGTCAGGTTCGCATTCATAAAGGGCGCGCAACTGGGCAAAGCCACTGCCATAATCATCAATGGCGATCTTGAACCCCTGACTGCGGTACCGCACCAGAATGTCCTTGAGATAGTCTGCATTGCTGATGTCGTGACGTTCGGAAATCTCAAGAAAGATGGTATCGCGCTCAAGCCCGGCATCGGCCAGAAGGGCTGCCGTCTGACCGGGCTGGTAATCCTCGGTCTTCACAACGCGATTGTCGAAATTGTAAAACAGCTTCAGACGTTTTGCGTCCGGCATCCGGGCGAATTTTTCAATTGCCTTGGCGCGCAGCAGCATATCGACGCTATGCAGGTTGCCTGTATCCCAGGCGGTATCAAACAGGGCCTGAATGGAGGTGAAACCGGCATCCTCCCAGCGGCGCAAAAGCGCTTCGTAGCCGAAAATATGGCCTGTATGCGGGCTGACAATGGGCTGGAATGCGAAGTCGACCTTTTCAACGACCTGCTGCCAGTTCCGCAGCATGACTGGTTTGCTTACGGGTCGGTCCGCTATCAATTCATCTTCTGCATCAAACGCCAATGCAGTTCCCCGATCTTCAAAAATGGCCTGAAATCCCGGATATAAGGAGAAACTATTATTTACGATCTTGCTGGTAGCTCAGGTTCGACAACAACTTGATGACAGTTAGATTACGAATATATGACATCCGCAGAAAAAGTCCGTTTTTATGTCAAATTATCGACTTTTACCTATGCGGGGGTATTAGACAAATCTGATTATTCTGTGGTCAGGATCCGTGTCCGGCCATCCGCGCAAGCGGGTGATGTTCCTGTACCAGCCCGCGCAGGCGAGACTCGAGAACATGGGTATAAATCTGTGTCGTCGAAATATCGGAATGGCCCAGCATTTTCTGTAAGCTGCGCAAATCCGCACCATTGGCCAGAAGGTGACTGGCAAAGGAATGGCGGAGCACATGGGGCGATACGCGCGATGGTGCGATGCCTGACTCAATCGCCAGATCCTTGATCATTTTCAGAAACATCTGGCGTGTCAGATGGCCGGTTTTACCGCGTGACGGGAATAAGTATGAGGATTGCCCGGGGCGATCAGCGTGCCCGTCTGATTTGTCAGAGGGAATGAATGCATCGCGGACATCAAGGTAATCGCGAAGCGCATCACGGGCCGGATCAGACAGGGGGACAAGCCGTTCCTTGCTGCCTTTACCTCGTACGATCAGCATTTGCGGATCGCGAGCCGCAGCGGCATAGGGCAGTTCGACCAGTTCGGACACACGCATGCCGGTGGCATACATCAACTCGACCATGGCAAGCAGGCGTTTGCCCTTGATGCCAGGATGATTGGCAGCGGTTGTGATCAGACGGTCAATTTCGTCAATCGACAGGAACTTGGGAAGTGTCTGTCCCTGTTGCGGGCTGTCGATATTCGACGACGGGTCGTCATTGCGATACCCGTCGGAATAAAGAAACTTGTGAAACTGTCGCAGGGCTGAAAGGCGTCGGGCCTGCGTGCGTGGCGCAAGACCCGCCGCACCCAACTCGGCCATATAGCGACGAAGGTCCTTTTCGGTGGCATCGACCGGACCGGATTTCCCCGCAAGGAGCGACGCCACATAATCTTCAAGGTCACGGCGATAGGCATCAAGCGTGTGGGCACTTGCCCCGCGCTCGGCGGCCATCATTTCAAGAAAAGCCGATATCAGCGAGCTTGTCAGTGCCTTGGCCATTGCCCGGTTCCATTACTGATCAAATGATAGCAACAGTTCAGTCGCAAGATGCTGCGCATCATCGTGAAGGCCTATCATCTCAAGTGCTGCAACCGTATCTGCCAGTGCCTTGGGATCGGCATTATCCGCATTTGCTATCTGCTGGGCCTGAATGGCCATGGCAACGGTTCTGGCTTTTTGGCGGGCAGCTGCGGACGCCATCATGTTATGGGCAACCGCACTGCTGATCGTCAGGCGATCCTCGGCATAGGGTGCTGTCAAAAGACTGTCCCAAAGACCGGCGGGAACTTCGATTCCGAACCCTTCAAACAAGGCAAAGGTCAGTTCTGCATAGCGTTTTGCTGCGGCCTGATCACCGCGCGCAGCCTGCATTTCCTGCCACTCGGTCATACGGGCGCGATGACGTGCAATGGCGGCCGCCTGATCGGTGGCCTTCTGGATGTCTTCGGGGGATGTCGAATTGGGCATGACGGTCGCCGATGCCATGCCGTTATTTGTATTCGGCGTGATCGCACCACCCAGACCAAAACTTTGCGTCGGCATCTGCGGGGCAAGTCCCGGAGATGTCATGCCCATGCTATCGGTTGCGTTCGCAACCTGATTGACCGGCTTTGCCGCACCGGTTTCTTCGAGACCGGCAATGGCAAGAATCGGGTAAAGAAGGCTCAGCCGCGAGGCTATATCATTGCCGGAATTCGATGCGTTCTTGGCGACCTGAAGCCAGTTTTCGGCGCGCTCAAGACTGTTTGCAGCAAGCGCCCCCTTAAGGGCATCAACCGCAAACCACGAAAAATCGCCATTGACCGGAATATCGGCAAGTAGTGGCGCACTCAGGCGCGCTGCCTGCATGAAATCGCCTTCGATCTGGGCTGCTTCAAACAGGGCCGCCAGAATTTCGGCGCGCGCAGCAGGCACATCACTTTGTGCGGCGGCCTGATACAGTTTGGCATATTGGCGGGCCTGAATGGCCTCGGCACCATCATCAAGCGCATTTTCAAGTGCGGACGGCTCGAAGTTTACCGAGCCATAAATCCCGGCAAGTTTTTCAGCATCAATCAGCCCAAGCTTCTCAGCCTTGCGCGCGGCTTCAAGGCGAATATCGGTTGCGGTGGCATTTGCATTGGTGATGCCAATAATTGCCGCAGCATTATCTGATTCAAGCTGGCTGGTCGGGATCGATTGTTTGGCAATGGCCAGAAGAGCGATGTCAATCGGGCGCAATTGGGCAAGAAGTTCGGATTTAATGGCCGTCCCGCTGCGAATGGCGCTGGCCAGACCAAAGAAGGTTGCATCCTTTTCGCCGTCCATTTCACGGACCAGATCAACCGAAAATGCCGCGGCTGTCGGATCGTTGGCATAGAAGGCACACATGGCAGCGGCCTTTAGCCAGAACAACTGATCATAGCTTGCGCCGTAACTTTCAACTGCGGCACAGGCTTCATCCATCCGTGCGCCGATCAAAAGTGCATTCACTTCGGCCTCGGCAAGCAATTCGCCACGGGATCCTTGCGGGGCTGCACGGACCAGTCCGATCGCCTCGTCGAGCGCCCCCATATTGATCAGCTTGGCCACGCGGGCATCAAGGAGACTGATATCCTGTGAGTCCTGCGGCAAGGCAGCGGCTGAAAGCAGCAAACGAACCTGAAGGTCGCGTGCCGCATGAGTGGCTGGTGTGGCTGGTAATTCCGAAATCAGCTGGGCTGCGGATTTACGGGTCGTGCCATTCCACATATCAATGCCCAGCCCGCCACGCGACCGGTCAATGGTTCCGACAGCCTCGGCATCGACTGCGCCAAGAGACAGCGACTGAACCGCATTCGGATCAGAGGGGAACTGCGAAGGAGTGGTGGTTGTGCCGCCAAATCCGCCCTGTGACAACGTGCCGCCGGTGCTGTCGGGGGCCGTATTTGAGTCAGGAGATCGCTGTTCTGCATCCCGTTCTGCTTCCTGTTTTAAAAACAGCGGTACAGGTGCCGATGTCTGTGCATTGGCAGGAACGGCGATCGCGCCCGTTCCCGTCATCATTGCCAGTAAACAGGTCTGTATCAGCAGGCGGGAACGCAACGTCATCTCAGTTGAACCTCGAATTCGGAATGGTTTCTTCGATTTGGGTGGTCGGTGCCGGGATATCCCAAGTCACAAGGAACGTCGCACCGCCAACAATGACGGCGATGACCAGCAACAAGATGATGCGCGATAAGATTCTCATTTTAATCCAGACTTCGAAGCGTTTAAGCAAATGACGCAGCTACCAGTATGGCCACGAAAACCAAAGATGCAAGAAACGGAAACCCCATGGTCTGGTCATTTGTTGCAAACGACCATTTGCGCTTCTAGCAAGTCTGGTGCCCCCACCCTGATGATGCCGCGTTTTGGCATGATCAAAGGCGGTGGATGACATTTCAATCCGGCAACTTCAAGGCAGTATAGGATGCTGTTCCTCACAGAGGGTTAATACCCAACGCCGCAACGTGATTAGTCAAATCAGGTTGTCGGAATGTTTCATGTGACCGGGATTGGCAAATATGTGCAGGTTTTTGTCGCCGATGATGTGCGGTTTGCTTGCGTTCGTGGCTCAGCTGCCCTAAAGAATTGGGTAATTTGTATATCAACCGAATGAACTACAGGACTGCAAACCGAACATGGACAGCAACATTGCCGAGTCGGGTTTGCACGAAGACGTGATCGCCAAAATCCGGAACGGTCTTAAGGGCCGGACCCTGGTTTTCATCGGGCTTATGGGCGCTGGAAAAAGCTGCATCGGCCGTATGGTTGCCAAGGAACTGAAACTGGATTTTGTCGATGCCGACCGCGAAATCGAAGAAGCCGCTGGCTGCTCGATTGCCGATATCTTCAAGCTGTATGGCGAAGAGGCATTTCGCGATGGTGAGGAACGTGTAATAGCCCGGTTGCTTGAAGGCGAACCGATTGTATTGGCGACGGGGGGCGGCGCGTTTATTCGTGAACGCACCCGCGAGCTTATTCTTGAAAAATCCGTATCCGTCTGGCTGCGCGCCGATCTGGAATTGCTGTTGCACCGTACGAGCGGGCGTACCCATCGTCCGTTGCTCAATAACGGCGATCCGCGCCAGATCCTGGCCGACCTGATCGAAACGCGTTACCCGGTCTATGCGGGGGCAGACATTATTTTCGACTGTGATGAATCTTCAAAGGAAGCAACGCGGGATGCCGTTCTCGAATTGCTGGCGCAATCCTTTGATGACGACGGTCACCTCATCAAGACAGGAACCTGACAGAGTGAGCAATCACGACACCCTTCGCGTCGAGCTTGGCGCGCGCAGCTATGACATCCTTGTTGGCAGCAACCTTTTGGCTGATACCGCCAAATATATTGCACCGTTCGTCAAAAAGGCCGGTGTTGTCGTGATCAGTGATGCCGTTGTTGCCAAGCATCATCTTTCAACGGTTCTGAACTCCCTTGATGGTGCCGATATCGCCCATCGCGAAGTGATCGTGCCGTCGGGTGAAAAATCCAAAAGCTTTGCCGTGTTCGAAGATGTTGTCGAACAGATACTGGCAATGGGGATTGAACGGTCTACCCTGATTATCGCACTGGGTGGTGGTGTTGTCGGTGACCTGGCTGGTTATGTCGCAGCATCACTTTTGCGTGGTCTTGATTTCGTGCAGATTCCAACGACACTTCTGTCGCAGGTTGACAGTTCTGTCGGCGGAAAAACCGGGATCAATTCGAAATCGGGCAAGAACCTTGTCGGGGCGTTTCATCAGCCGCGTCTGGTTTTGGCCGATACTGCGGTTCTTGATACCCTGCCTGCGCGCGAATTGCGTTCTGGCTATGCCGAGGTCGTCAAATACGGCCTGATTGATGACCCGGAATTCTTTGACTGGCTTGAAGAAAACGGGCAGGCGGTTCTGGCCGAAGATGGTGCGGAGCGGCGTCAGGCTGTTATCAAAAGCTGTGCGGCCAAGGCACGTATCGTCTCGGAAGACGAACGCGAAGGCGGCAAGCGTGCGCTGCTTAATCTTGGTCATACCTTTGGTCATGCTTTTGAAGCGGAAACCGGGTACGGCGAGAAACTTTTGCACGGCGAAGCCGTCGCAATGGGTATGGTCATTGCCCATGATGTCTGTGGTGCCATGGGAATGGCACCCGCCGGCGAAAAAGACCGTATTGTTGCGCATCTGAAATCGGTTGGTCTTCCGGTAAGTGCATCGGAAGTCAGTGGCATGCACTGGGATATCGACAAGGTGATCGGCCATATGTCACGTGATAAAAAAGTCCGCGATGGCGAGATTACCTTTGTCATGACGCGCGGTATCGGCAAGGCATTTACATCCAAGGCAATGGATGTTGAAAAGATGCGGGCTGCCGTCACGCGATCCTGCCGGGGCTGACTGATCGTTTGCGCTTGGATGCCCGGAACCAGTAATGACCGTGTGGCGGGTATTCAAAGCGGGTTTTATGATTTGTGATGTCGTTAACTTGTTTAACGCCAATTGACCTTATAGGTGAACACAGGACAAAGTAATCCTGTTGCGATCACTCTTTGGAGACTTCCCTGAATGACAATCACGATTATCGTGATTTTTTTCCTGCTGATGTTGTCGGCATTCTTTTCTGGCTCGGAAACCGCGCTGACGGCTGCGTCGCGTCCGGTGATGCATCACAAGGAACAGGATGGCGACCAGCGGGCCGGGATCGTTAACAGGCTGCGCCAGTATCAGGAACGGTTGCTTGGTGCGATCTTGCTGGGCAACAATATGGTCAACATTCTGGCCTCGGCCCTTGCGACATCGGTGATGATCGAGCTGTTCGGGGAAAATGGCGTTGTTTACGCAACGGCGGTGATGACCGCACTTGTTCTGATCTTCTCGGAAATTCTGCCAAAGACATACGCGCTGCAACATGCCGATACCATGGCGTTGCGTGTCGCGCGCCCGATGAGCATTCTCGTCGTCATCTTTGCCCCGGTCACCCAGAGCATTCAGGTCATCGTGCAGGCAACCTTGCGGCTGTTTGGCAGTGGTGAGGGACCCGGACTGGATAGTGAACGCGAATTGCGCGGGGCGATTGAGCTTCATGCCGATGATGTTGTTGTCGGTAATCATCACGCCGAACGGACCATGTTGCATGGGGTTCTTGATCTTGAGGATGTCGGGGTCTGGGAAATCATGGTTCACCGCCGCAAGGTGCAGATGATCGATATTACCCGCCCGATGGAAGAAATTCTTGATACGGTACTGGCAAGTCCGCACACCCGTATTCCGATCTATGAAGAAGATCCCGACAATATCGTCGGTGTTCTCCATGCCCGTGAAGTGCTCAAGGCAATTGTACGCGGGGCCAAACCGGCCAATGCCGCCGATGTTCGTGCACTCAGCGCCGAACCATGGTTTATCCCGGATTCAACCACCCTTGCCGATCAGCTCAAGGCATTCAAGGAACGGCATGAGCATTTTGCCATTGTCGTTGACGAATATGGTGCGTTCGAAGGCGTGGTTTCGCTTGAGGATATTCTCGAAGAAATCGTCGGTGATATTGCTGATGAAACCGACGTCGAAGTGGTTGGCGTGCAGCCACAGGCCGATGGATCGGTCATTGTCCGGGGGGATGTCACCATTCGTGACCTGAACCGCCGGTTTGGCTGGCGCCTGCCTGACGAGGAAGCTGCCACTGTTGCAGGTCTGCTTTTGTATGAAACCCGTCGTATTCCTGATGTCGGGCAGCAATTCCGGTTCCACGGGTTCGAGTTCGAAATATTGCGCCGTATCCGCAATCAGATCACCCGTGTCCGGATGAATGAAGTTACCGATCTTGCCGGGGATTCTCACGAATAGCGGCACATACGGTTTCTTGATCAGGTTACGTTAGCTAAACCTTATTCGCGTAAACAGTTTCAGGTTTCTCCACTTATGGGTTAAAATCTTGTTTCAAGGTCTTGACCCAAAGGATTGCAGGGCCACTTGCAGATAAGGGCCCCTATGTATTGCAATGATTTGCAGCATAGAACCAGATGATCCAGTCGGGTTTGGGCATGTGGCAACAGCAATCTGCAGAGAGAAATAAATGGATACGAAAATCGTACCAGGTGTGGTCAAGGAGCAATCCCTCGCAACGCTTAATCCCGCTGATTCCGTAATGGATGCCGTGAACCTGATGTCCGAACGCAAGATCGGTGCCGTGATCATCGTTGATAATTCGGCAAGACTTGCGGGTATTTTTACTGAACGCGACCTTGTGAACCGCGTCGTCGCCCAGGGGCTGGACGCAGCAACAGTCCCTTTGTCCAAGGTGATGACCGCCGACCCCGATACGCTTGCGCCAAATGATTCGGCAATGGATGCGCTGGATCTGATGAGTGCGCGGCGTTATCGCCATCTTCCGGTGGTTGACGGGGATACCGTCATTGGCATGGTGTCGATCCGCGATCTGTTTAATGTGGTCAAGGCTCAACTCGAAGAAGATGTTCGTGAACGTGAAAAGTTCATTTTCGGGTCTGACTACGGAGTTGCCTGATCCTTGTTGATCGTTCGGGTATTGGCTGTAACCGGAACAATCGTGGCTTTGAAAATGCAGGGTTTCGGCGCGAATATCAGGCGGGTGAGGTGGCCGCTACATTTGAATGGCGTGCTTTGATACTTGACAGCGCATAGGGGAATGTCCTTACGTTTACGTAAAGGAGAGATTTCCCATGCCATTGTCCCGCCCCGTTGATCGTGAACATATTCATACCCGCACCGTGACCTGTCAGGGTTTCCGTCGCAAAGACGATCTGTGGGACATAGAAGGTCACATCACTGATATCAAGACATATGCCTTCACCAACGATGATCGTGGCGAAATACCAGCCGGTGAGCCGGTTCATGAAATGTGGATACGGGTTACCATCGGCAACGATCTGGTGATACGTGCGGTCGAGGCGGTCACCGATTATGCGCCGTTCAATGGCTGTGATGCCATTGCGCCAAACTACGAAAAACTGGTTGGTCTTAAACTGGGGCCGGGGCTACGTAAGCAGATCCGCGAACGGGTCGGCGGTGTACATGGCTGTACACATCTGAACGAACTGATGGGGCCGGTTGCGACAACAGCTTTTCAAACTGTTTTCCCGATCCTTGCACGTGAATCCCTGGTGGCAAGAAAAGCCGAACAGACATCATCCGAAGAAACGCCACGTCGTCGCATGCCGTTGATCAATACCTGTCACGGATGGCGAAGCGACGGGCCAGCGGTCAAACGTATCGCGCCTGAATTCTTCACAGGGGATGAATAGCTTTTAGAAAATGCCGTCCTTCGACGAACTGTCAGAGCAGTCTTGCAAGTTCTGAAAGCAGGCCCAATATCAATGCCACTCCGCCACGTGTTTTTGCAGGTTTTTCATGACCGTACTATGCCGTGCTGGAATAACAAAAAAGATCACCAAGGCCATAAATGGTTTGTTGCGCAACACTGACCGGTTTGCGCAGGCTGCGGGCTTGATTGCAATTTCGATGTTGGTCCCTGTTTCACCTGTGTCTGCAACAGGTGGGGGATCAGTGTCGGACGAAGTTTCTCAAGCTGACGATGATGGCATTGAGAACTTCCTGATCCTGCAAACCAATCTTCATCCGCCCTATCAGGAACTTCATAACGGGACGCTGGGTGGATATTCTGTTTCAGTGCTTAATTGTGCGTTTGAACGTATTGGTGTCGGATACGGTCTTGCCGTTGCTCCGCGCCAGCGCAACCGCGAACTGGTCCGTAATGCGCAGGCAGACGGATTTTTCCTGGCCCGGATCAGCCAGTTCATGGATGAATATGCGGTGGCGTCAAACCCGCTGGCACTTGAAAAATGGGTGTGGGTGTCGCCGTCCCGACGGGCGGTTGAAGCGAGCAATGTCAAAGTGCCAAAACCCGATGGTGTGGCAACAATCGGTGCGATACTGGGGTCCAACGAGGCCGAATGGCTCAGCGAGGAAGGCTATACTGATCTGGTGCGCGTGCCGTCGATTGCATCGCTGGTCGGGCAGGTTGCTGCGGGGCGTGTTGACTATGCCTTGATTGATAAACACAGTTTCGAGATCGCTCGCAACGAGCTGGGCATCGGTGCCGAACAGTTTCTGGTTCAGTTTGAACGGTATGCGCCGCTTGTTGTCTATTTCTCAAAGCGCTATGTGGCGAAGTTTCCCGATCTGATTGATCGACTGAATACGGTTCTGGAATTTTGTGAAACCAATCCTATGCGTCTTGAACCTTGGGAACGGGACGCAATTGAACGGGTGCATTTACCTGCTGTTCGGCAATTGGCGCGGTCGCCAGACCTGATCCGAAATGTGCGCGCGGTAATGGAAAGAAACAGGATGCCTGCTGATCAGCGCCGTCTGGTCGATGAAGAATGGACAACCATGGCGCGTCTTGGTGAACCCAGCATGAAGGCCCGTGCGGTACTGGGGAATCAATTATCGGAATTCTTGCGAAACTTTCAGCTTACAAGTGGCGGTCAGGTTGCCGAGGCATTTGTGTTCGATGTCTATGGTCAGACCATCGGGATGAACCGTCTGACGTCGGATTTTGACCAGTCTGACGAGCCGCAATATCAGATGGCACAAAACATCAATCGCGATCATGCCCTGATTGATGACATCAGATTTGATGCATCAACCCGTGCTTTTTTGTCGCAAATTACGGTGCCGATCCTTGATCCGGACAGTGGTCAGACCCTTGCGGTTCTGACCGTCGGGCTTGATGTTTCAGCCGCTTTGCGTCCGGAAAGCTGATGCTCATTTCTTCGTCGGGTCTGTAATCGCAATCGTGATCTTGCTGTACCAGTCAGAAGCTTCCTGCATTTCGGTTTCTGTCAGGTCCCGGGCAATCGGGGACATGATGTCATGAGTGCGTTTTCCTGTGCGGAATGCCTTAAGCTGGGTTTCAATATAGATATTGGTTTCACCGGCCAGATTGGGGGCATCCTTTAATTCGGAAATGCCATTTGCCTCGTGACAGCCAACACATAATTGTGGTGCGTCATCTTCGGTTTTGCCAGTGGGCAAGGTGGCCTCGATGGTGAAATGGTTGAACCATGTGGCGACCTTGGTGATCTGTTCGTCTGACAGCCCGCTTGCTACAACAGTCATCATTTCATGTTCACGTGCGCCGGTTTTGAAGGCTCGAAGCTGAGAGATCAGGTAATCGACCGGCTCACCGCCAATATGTGGTGCAATCGGAATGCGGGCCTTGCCATCCAGTCCGTGACAGGTGCGACACATACCAGCGACCTTGCGCCCGTCTTCAAGATTGGTGGCGTCTTGTGCGAACAAGGTCCCGGCGGGCAAAAGCCCGCCGAGAAGTGCAATCCGGAAAATTCGCATCAGTTGCCCTCATACCAGATGCGATAAAGTGCGCCGGCCAGATCATCAGAAACAATGATCGAACCGTCACGCAGCTGGGCAACGTCAACCGGACGGCCAAGATATTCGCCATTCTCGTCGATCCAGCCTTCGGCAAACGGTTCGATGGCGGCATTGCCGTCGGCATCAATGAAGGTCACCATCACGCGTGCGCCGACCGGTGTCGTGCGATTCCATGATCCGTGCTGGGCCGAGAAGATGGCGTTCCTGTATTTTTCCGGGAACATCTTGCCAGTATAGAAGGTCATGCCAAGATCGGCGGCATGGGCCACGGTTTCGACCGCAGGCATCACCACGTCATAGGGGACTTCCTGTCCGGCATATTCATTGGTGCGAACGTCGCCGCCGCCATACCAGGGATGCCCGAAATGCTGACCGGCTGCGGTCTGGTGGTTGATTTCACCGGGCGGGATGTCATCGCCCATCCCGTCGACCTGGTTATCGGTCCACCACAGCTCACCGGTTTCTGGATGGAAATCATGACCGACAGAGTTGCGCACCCCGTAGGTATAGACTTCGCGGTCCGAGCCATCCGTATTGATGCGAATGATGCCGCCAATACCGTGCTTGCGATACAGCTCAAGTTTGTTTTCCGGCGCAACGTTAAACGGTTGGCCCAGCGAGATGTAAAGCTTGCCATCCGGGCCGATTTTGCAGACGCGTGCGGTGTGGTTATAGCTTTCCTCGGATGGCGGGATCAGATCACCCTGTTTGACGACATTGAATGCCGCAACGTCCGGGCTTTCATAGAAAAACTCTGCCGCCGGGAAGGTCAGAACCCGGTTCTGTTCGGCGATATAAAGCATTCCGTCGGGCGAGAAGCAGGGACCATTGGGAATAGCAAAGCGCAGGGACGGGGCAAAGTCCTTGACCTCATCGGCGACACGGTCCTTGTTGCGGTCCGTTACCGACCAGACCTTGTCCTTGCGGGTGCCGACAAAGGTCACAACACCCTGCGGCCCGACCGCGATATGACGGGCATCGGGCACAACGGCATAAAGCCCGATCTTGAAGCCGTCGGGCAGTTTGATGCGTTCAAGTGTCTTTTTGATGCCCTCGGCGTAATCGCCACCCTGTTCGATAAGGGTGAATTCCGTGGTTCCGGTAGATTGAAAGTTCGACAGCTTTTCGAGGTTATCCGGTGCTGGTGCTTGCGCATGGGCGGTTCCGGATATGGCAAGCGCAATGCTCGCCATAAGCAGGCGTTTCGTCATTACGTAGTCCTCCCGATTGTAGCGGGTGCCATTTGTCGGCACCCGTGCCGTACCTGCAATGCTTGTGGACGGCTTGTGTCACAAGCATTGCGCCTAATCGGGATTAACGTCTAGGTTGATTTCACGATGTGAAATTGTATTTTCAGGTTCTGTTTTCCGGAGCCGATTTGTATTCGCCAGGCGTCATGGTTTTCAACGCCAGCGCATGGACACGGTCCTTCAGAAGGCTATCAAGTGCGCCATAGACCAGCCGTTGACGATTGACACGGTTTTCACCGGTGAATTTTTCAGACACAACCAGAACGGAAAAATGGGACTCGCCACGCGGGTCTGCACCCGAATGACCGGCATGTTTTGAAGAGTCGTCGATAATCTGCAATTCGGTCGGGGCGAATTGTTCGGTCAGGATGTCGCGGATCTGATTGGCTACCTGCATGATAAGGGCCTCTATTTTCTTGGGGATATTTGCAAATTGCTGCAAAAACGAATTGCTGCGTTAGGTTCTGGCACGCGATGGCGGTTTTTCAAGCCTTTTATCGCATTTAAACGATCCCTATGATATTGCGTGCATCGATTTTTCAGAACATATAGACGCAGATGAACCGAGGACACCGCAACAAGCGCAAGACGCTGTATCACAATGAACCCATCCTGCCCGATTGCGATTGGCCGGGCTGCGAGGGGCATGGTGAGTTCCGTGCGCCCAAGGATCGCAAGCTGCGCGACTATTACAAGTTCTGCCTTGATCACGTTCGCGAATACAACAAATCCTGGAACTATTATGAAGGCATGAAGGCCGAGGATATCGAGAACGACATGCGTCGCGATACCCATTGGCAGCGCCCGACATGGAAATTCGGCCATATTCGCGGTTCCAAGAAACCCTTCAATTTCAAGTTCAGGGACGGGTTCGGCTTCTTTAACGAAGACGGTGATCAGACCCATCATGGTCCGGGTGCCGATCCCGGTGCGGAGCGCCGACGCAAAAGCGAGGAAGCCCAGCGCCGCGCAGGGGCACTTGGCATGCCAAGCGAACAGCAGCAGGCCATGGCGACGCTTGACCTTGGCTGGCCCTTTACCCGTGACGAGCTCAAGGCCAAATACAAGGCGCTTTCAAAAAAGTACCATCCCGACGCCAATGGCGGCGACAAGGGGGCAGAAGAACGCTTCAAGAAGATCAGCGCGGCCTATAGTTCCCTGATGAGCTATATCCGCGATCTTGAGGCGCGTGTGACCCTCTGATTTGACAGAGGCCGCCCCGATAATTTCAAAAAATCTGGTCAATCTGGCTGCGGTTTGCGTACCGTGCCAGAGTATTTAGAGAAGCTCTTTGAGCAAACCTTTTGCGGGAATAGAGATTTTTTGCGCATCTTCCCTTTGTGTGATGCGACTAAACCGCTATTAATGAGCAAGTTTAACGAAACGACCGCGTCACCAGTGCCGGTCCGAGAAATGCGCGAGTACTTATGAGCCAAGGTTACGAAGCGACAGGTACGGCGGCTGAACATCCGCTTGATACACCTGACATCACCATTTCCGTGCGCGAAACGTTCGGGATTGATATCGATATGGAAGTCCCGGCATTTAGCCAGGGCAGTGAACACGTGCCGGTCGCTGATCCGACCTATCGTTTTGACCGTGATACCACGCTGGCAATTCTTGCGGGCTTTGCCCACAACCGCCGTGTGATGATTCAGGGTTATCACGGTACGGGCAAATCCACCCATATTGAACAGGTGGCTTCGCGCCTGAACTGGCCTTGCGTGCGCGTGAACCTTGATAGCCATATCAGCCGTATCGACCTGATCGGCAAGGACGCGATTGTTCTGCGTGATGGCAAACAGATCACTGAATTCCGCGAAGGCATTTTGCCCTGGGCGCTGAAACGTCCGGTGGCGATGGTCTTTGACGAATATGATGCCGGTCGCCCGGACGTCATGTTCGTGATCCAGCGTGTTCTCGAAGTTGATGGTAAACTGACCCTTCTTGATCAGAACAAGGTCATCCACCCGCATTCGCATTTCCGCCTGTTTGCGACGTCAAACACCGTGGGCCTTGGTGATACCACCGGTCTTTATCACGGCACCCAGCAGATCAACCAGGCCCAGATGGACCGCTGGTCGATTGTGGCCACACTGAACTATCTGTCGGTTGCCGATGAAACCAATATCGTTGCTGCCAAGGTTCCGGCATTTGACAATGCCGACGGCCGCCAGAAGATCGAAGCGATGGTCGCACTTGCCAATCTGACCCGTCAGGGTTTCATTGCTGGTGATATCTCGACCGTGATGAGCCCGCGTACGGTGATTACGCTGGCTGAAAACGCCAAGATTTTCGGTGATATTTCCTATGCCTTCCGGGTGACGTTCCTTAATCGTTGCGATGAGGTCGAACGTCCGATCCTGGCGGAATATTATCAGCGTTGCTTTGGTGAAGAGCTGCCCGAAGAAGCCATCAATGTGATGGTTCGCTAAGGCGTGTCTTTAAAGCAGCTTGGCGAGCTGATCCCACAAGCGAGTAGTACGATGAAGAATGATGAGGCTCTTTCCGGGTTCTTGCGCGGCACGGCAGCGACGTTTCGCGCGCTTGCCGGGCGCAATGATCTGGAAGTCGGCTTTGTCAAAGGCGGGCGGCCGGGCGGCTATGGCGAACATGTGCGTTTGCCGATGCCCAAAACGGCCTTGCCCAAGGATGAAGTCGCAGACCTTCGTGGTATTGCGGATGGCTGGGCGCTCAAGATGCGTCACCACGACGTGGCCCTGCATGCCAAACGCATGCCCGAAACAGCCGAGGCTCAGGCTGTTTACGATGCGCTTGAAACAGCACGCTGCGAAGCGGTGGGATCGCGCTATTTCCCGGGTGTCCGCAAAAACCTGCGCGACCATGCCGAACAGGATTGCCACGCCAAGAATTATCATCGCCTGACATCGCGTGAAGATGCACCGTTTGCTGATGCCATCGGCATGCTGGCGCGTGAAATCTTTACTGGTGAACGTGCGCCCGAAAGCGCGCGTCCGCTGATTGATCTGTGGCGCACTCATATCGAAGAAAGTGCCGGGTCTGACCTTTCTGATCTGCGTGAAGTTCTTGATGATCAGGATGCCTTTGCGCGCGGTATGCGCCGGTTGCTTGATCACCTGTCGCTTGAAGATGACCTTGATGATGTCCCGCCCGAACAGGAAGGCGAGGATGACGAGGAAAAAGAAGGCGAAGCCGATCCTGAACAGGAAGACATGGAAAGTCAGGGCGGCCAGCAAGGCCAGAACGACGATTCCGAACCTGATGGCAGCGATCAGCAACAGGACGCGGGTTCCGAAGACGCCGAAGCAGGCGAAGGCGATATTGACGATCAGCAGCTTGAAGCGATGTCGCAGGAAGAAAAGCCTGCCGGTCCGGGTGAGCAGCCTGAATTTGACGGTCGCAACGAGCCGATTGAACGTGGCTACGAGCCGTTCACGCGTGAATTCGACGAGGTCGTAACCGCAGATGATCTGTGCGAAAACCTTGAACTGTCACGCTTGCGTGCGATGCTCGATAAGCAGTTGGCGAACCTTCAGAACGTGGTGTCGCGTCTTGCCAACCGTTTGCAGCGTCGTCTGATGGCGCAACAGAACCGCGGCTGGGACTTCGATCTTGAAGAAGGCATCCTCGATGCCGCCAAACTGGCGCGTATCGTTTCAACACCGTCGACATCCCTGTCCTTCAAACAGGAACAGGATACCAATTTCCGCGATACGGTTGTGACCCTGCTGATCGACAATTCTGGGTCCATGCGCGGGCGTCCGATCACGATTGCCGCGCTGTCTGCCGACATTCTGGCACGTACGCTGGAACGTTGCGGGGTGAAGGTCGAAATTCTCGGCTTTACCACCCGCCAGTGGAAAGGTGGTCAATCGCGCGAACGCTGGGTCGATAGTGGCAAGCCGCCCAAGCCCGGTCGTTTGAACGATCTGCGTCACATCATCTACAAGGCCGCCGACACCCCATGGCGTCGCGCGCGCAAGAACCTTGGTCTGATGCTGCGTGAAGGGCTGCTTAAGGAAAACATCGACGGCGAAGCATTGCTTTGGGCACATGAACGTCTGCTTGGCCGTTCCGAGCAACGCCGGATTCTGATGGTGATTTCTGATGGTGCGCCGGTTGATGATTCGACCCTTTCGGTCAATTCCGGAAATTATCTGGAACGCCATCTGCGCGAAGTGATCGGCTGGATCGAAACCAAATCACCGGTGGAACTTCTGGCCATTGGTATCGGCCATGACGTGACGCGTTATTACCGTCGCGCGGTTACGATCAACGATCCCGAAGAACTTGGTGGCACGATGCTTGCCGAATTGTCAGACCTGTTTGACGAACAGGGTGCGCGTCAGCCCAAACGCCCGATGCGCCATGTGCCCGCCGATGGCGGACAGGCACGCGACCGTGCGGCTGGCGATCGGGACCGCTGGTAAGAGCGGGGTGCATTCAGGATGACGGTGATCACCCGATTTGCACCAAGTCCGACCGGATATCTGCATCTTGGCCACGCGGCCTCGGCATTGTTTTCAATGAAACAGGCCGGGCCGCATGGCCGTTTTCTTTTGCGCATAGAAGATATCGACCAAACCCGGTGTCGCCCGGAATATCTTGATGCGATTTACGAAGACCTTGCCTGGCTTGGGCTGGGTTGGGAACAACCGGTTCGGGTGCAGTCCGAACATTTTGCCGATTATCAGGCGGTGCTTGATCGTCTGACGGATATGGGGTTGCTGTATCCGTGTTTCTGTACCCGCAAGGATATTCAGGCCGAGATCGAGCGGATTGGCAATGCGCCGCATGGACCGGATGGGGCACTTTATCCCGGAACCTGTCGTCATTGTTCAGCGCAAGAGCGATCAGACCGGATTGCCGCGGGCGAAAGCTATGCGCTGCGTCTTGATATGGATGCTGCAATTGGGCGTGTCGGGCGGGAACTTGTCTGGTTTGACCGGTCGGCCGGACGGCAGGTTGCAACACCCGAGATTTTCGGTGACGTGGTTCTGGCACGCAAGGATACGCCGACCAGTTACCATATTTCCGTTACCCATGATGATCATCTTCAGGGGATCAGTCTGATCACGCGCGGGCAGGATTTGTTCTTTGCCAGTCATCTTCATCGGCTGATGCAGGAATTGCTGGGATATGACGTGCCGGAATATCATCACCATGGTCTTTTGACCGGGCCCGATGGCAAACGCTTTGCCAAGCGCGACAAATCAAAAACCCTGCGTTCAATGCGCGAAGAGGGGATGACGCCCGATGCCGTGCGCGATCTTGCCGATCAGTTCTGAACGCTAGTCGGTTGTCGATGGAGACCTGGTTTCAAGCAGATCCGGGCGTTCGGTGAACCAGTTGTGAATGAAATCAATCATCAGCCGGTTCTTGATCGGAAGGTTCCCCTGATAGGGATAAACCAGATAGATCGGACGCAACGGTGACTTGTATTCTTCAAGGGCGGTTTCAATCCGTCCGGCCCTGATTTCCGGCATGGCGATATAGCGTGGCAGTCGGGCCACCCCAAGTCCCTGAACAGTGGCATTGCGGATCAGTGGATAATGATTGAGGCGCAAATTGCCCTCGGCCGTGATGGATGTCGGACCGTCATCGGAAAAGAACACCCACTTGCGATCCTTGTAATACTGGAAATTGACCAGACAATTGTGATCGGCAAGGTCGGCGGGCGTTTGTGGTTTTGGGTGTGCTTTCCAGTATGCCGGGCTGGCACAGATCAGCTCGGAAAGTTGGCCAAGCGGAATGGCAACCTGATCAGGATCATCGGTCAGGCCAGCCCGTATCGCGATATCAATATGGGCTGACTGCAAATCACGGAATGTATTTTCCAGCTCCATTTCAATCTGAATACGCGGATGAACCTGTTGGAACGCAACGATGATGTCGTGCAGGAACATCTCGCCAAAGGATACCGGGACGGTGATGCGAACGGTCCCGACCGGTTCGCCGCGAAGGGCTTCGACCGCTTCGAATGCGGCATCGGCACTTTGCGTGATGCTTTGGCAATAACCCAGAAAGGTCGCACCGATTTCGGTCAGTTCCAGTTTGCGGGTTGAGCGAAACAGCAATTGCGCGCCCAGCACATCTTCAAGGCGTTTGATATGCTGACTGATCAGCCCTTTGGATACGCCAGTGGCGCGGGCGGCATCGGTGAAACTGCCCTGTTTGATCACGGCAGCAAAGCTGCGCATTTCGCTCAGATAATCCTTCATTGTTTAAAATACTAAACGAATGGTTCGTAAATATCCAGATTATCGGCTGTACTGTTCTGTGAAATCATACATTCATCAAAATTTCCAGAATTGGAGGATGATATGAAAGTTCTGTTGATCGGCGCATCCGGGATCATCGGCAAAGGTGTCGATGCCGAACTGTCCCCGCGCCACGAAATTATCCGCGCATCGCGCACCAGTGGCGATGTGAATGTCGATCTCAAAGACATCGCATCCATTCGCGCGATGTTTGAAAAAATCGGTCCGGTCGATGCCGTGGTTTCGACCACCGGCAAGGTGCATTTCGGGGATTTTGCCGAAATGGACGAGGAAAAATATCGTATCGGGATTGATGACAAGCTGTTTGGTCAGATCAATCTGGTTCTGATTGGCCGTGAATATGTATCGGATCGCGCATCCTTTACCCTGACCACCGGTATCCTTGCCAAGGACCCGATCCAGTATGGCAGTTCGGCCTCGATGGTGAATGGTGCGATAGAAGGGTTTGTTAAGTCGGCCGCGATTGAAATGAAGCCCGGTCTTCGCATCAATGCCGTCAGTCCCGGTGTGATTACCGAGGCGATGGAAGGCTATGCACCTTATTTCCGTGGACATGATCCGGTGCCTGCTGCCCGTGCCGCACTTGGCTATGCCAAGTCGGTCGAAGGTTTGCAGACCGGGCAGGTGTTTGAAATATTTTGATCTTCTGACATGACCATTCCGGGGGAGAAGCAAGGTGATTGCTTTTCCCCCGATTGCATTTTGGCGCACATCACGAAAGCGTTTTCCTAATATTTGTGAAACTCGATATTCTCGTTGGTGTTCAGTATTACCTATGTATAGGATTATCTATTCATGCGATGAGGTTAGAGGCAGCAAGGCCAGATGGAAAAGCACGCCAGTTTGGTCAGGAAAATCGCAAGCCGATTTGTTGATCCCCAAATAGCGATAAAGGTCGGTGATGAACTTACCGGGAAGGTTCGGCGTGACCTTCTTGATCTGGCATATCGCAATAACTGGGCAAACATTCTGGTGAACCTTGCCGCAGCGTCGGGGCTTGTCGCGATATTGTGGCTGCAGGGCGATCTGGTCTGGGTGACGGCATGGTGGGCGATACTTGTTACCATCCTCTGTGCGATCCGGCTTTGGGGTGGTTATCTTTTTGCGCGCGCCCGTGCTTCTGTTGCTGAACTTGATGCCGACGCATACAGGCTTTGGCATGGGCGGTATGTGGTCGGGGTCCTGATCGCCGGTTTTCTGTGGTCGATGATCGGTGTTTTTGAAATTCCCACCGTGCGCGGTGAAAGCCAGTTCATGACGCTGATCATTATCGCCGGTCTGGCGGGCGGGGCGACGGGGATTCTGGCGCCTGTATTTCTTGTCGGGCGGATTTATCTGGTTGCATTGCTGTTTCCGCCTGCTGTGATCCTGACAGTGATGGCCGAGCCGAACTATGTTCTGGCCTTTCTGTCTTTGATCTTCCTGATTGTGATGCTGGTGACCCATCGAAACAATCATGCGGTGTTGTTCCGGTCCCTGGTGCTGAAACATCAGAATGTCGATCTGGTCGAGGATCTGCGCCAGAAGAACCGCATCACAGAGAACTGGAACGCAACCCTTGAAGCACGGGTGGCCGAGCGGACAGAAGAGCTCAGAAAGCTTGTTGAACACGATACCCTGACGGGGATTTTGAATCGTGACGGGATTGTTGCCTGGTTTAACAAAAAACGTCAGTCGACCGACAATCTTGATTATGCGGTCCTGTTTATCGACCTTGATCGTTTCAAGCAGATCAATGACGGGCTAAGTCACGCGATTGGTGACGAGGTTCTGCGCATCGTCAGTGAACGACTGAAGGTCTATATCGATGATCAGCATGCGGTTGGCCGTTGGGGTGGGGACGAGTTCCTGATGGTTCTCGCAGCCCCCCATGATGAGCTGCATGACCTTGTTGAAAGCACGATTGATCAGGCGCGTGCGTCGATCAGTCAGCCAATCCTGATTTGTGGTCATTCCCTGCATATCGGCTTTAGTACCGGAATTGCCTTTGCTGCGGCACGTAATCCGGGAATTTCGGAATTGATCCACTGGGCTGATCTGGCGGCGGCGGATGTGAAGCGTTCGGGACGTGGCAATGTGCGCAGTTATGACCGCACGCTTTTGACCGAACAGGAACGGCGGCTGGCAATCAATCAGGCCTTGCGTCGCGCCCTCGGCGCTGACGAATTTTATATTGAATATCAGCCGGTCATTAATGCGGTAAGCGGGGCGATTGTTTCCTACGAAGCGCTTTTGCGCTGGAATAGCAACGAGCTTGGTCTTGTGCCGCCCGACGAATTCATTCCTATTGCAGAGGAAAGCGCATTAATCGTCGATATCGGTGAATGGTGCCTGCGCGAGGCGTGCAAGACGATTCGTTCCTCGACCGAAGATGACACCAGGATTGCGGTCAATGTCTCGATCCGCCAGCTGGTCGCGCCGCGATTTCCGGAAATAGTTTCAGGCATTCTTGAAGAGGCGGGGCTTTTGCCAACCCGGCTTGTGCTGGAAGTGACAGAATCAATCTTTGAAGAACGTCAAAGGGCTCTGATCGCGAATGTGATTGATCAGCTGTTTGATATGGGGATCGGTATTCACATTGATGATTTCGGAACAGGCTATTCATCGCTGTCGCGTCTGCATCAAATCCAGATTGATGCGGTCAAGATCGACAAATCCTTTGTTCTCAAGATGGATGAGAATGCACGGGTGGTGATCGAAGGTGCAATTCTGATTGCACACCGCTTTGGCTTGCAGGTCATCGCCGAGGGGGTTGAAACCGAACATCAGCGGAGCATGCTTGATGGCATGGGTGTTGATGCCTATCAGGGATATTATTTTGCCCGGCCGGGCGCTGTTCCGTGCGTTGATTGCCATTGGCAAACGGATGTGCCGGTCAGGATATGAAGTATGGCAGGGACCATAAAGAAACGGCCTGACCGCAGGTGCGACAGGCCGTTTTAGTGCCATTCTGATGGGGGGGCAGAATCAGCGGCTGAAATCAATCAGTACAAGGAAGCTGACCGGTACAAGTGCCAGTGCAACGTAAATCCAGAACGATGCGACAGGGACACCTAAATGCGCCAGCACAAAGCCGACAAGATAAAGTACCAGACCGATCACTGCGACCAGTAGAATGCCCAACAGTGGCAAGGATACGTTGCTATCTGTTTTCATGTCCCGTCATGCTCCCGAAACGGATTTTTTAACTCATGGTGTTGAAGTTAACATTCTTTACGCGCATGCGTTTTGATCCGTATCAATGATCGTCATAGATTAAGTGACCCGTGCCCGTCGTGGTCTCTATATATAAAGATAGTGGATAGCGGGTCCGTATGTCGGGAATGCTTGTCGGGATGTCCGTCATTCAATCGAGAATCGGTCACGATCACAACCGCTGCTCTTGGAATTGCCTGTCAAAGCAGACTTTGATACTGACGCGCAGGTTTGGAAAGGAGCAGATTCCGTGCGGTTGAGTTGGGTAAAATGCGACCCAAACCACGGTTTCCCGCCAAAACGGGCCAGATAAGCGTTTTTGTCGCAGATTTCGGTTGATGAAGGCTTGACGACATTGGTCAGAGGCGGTAATAACCCGGCTCCAAGCGCGGGCCTGCATGTTCAGGCCAAGCGTCCTTTTGCGAATTTATAGACCAGGAGATCAGGTCATGGCACGTCGCTGCCCGGTATCCGGCAAAGGCGTTTTGGTCGGCATGAATGTGAGCCACGCCCACAATCGTACCAAACGTCGTTTCCTCCCGAACCTGCAGCCGACCTCGCTGCTTAGTGAGTCGCTCGGTCGTTCGGTGCGTCTGCGTCTGACCACCAATGCTGTCCGCACCATCGAAAAACGTGGTGGTCTGGATGCATATCTGCTCAGCACTGCAAATGCAAAGCTGCCGGCAGATTTGGTGAAAATCAAACGCCAGGTCGCCAAAGCTGTTGAAGCAAAAGCTGCCTAATTCAGGCTTCTGCTTTACAGACAGATTTTACGAAGGCTCGCTTCTGGCGGGCCTTTCGTTTATCTGATCGCAGGGCTTGGTTCCAAGCCCACAAGACAAGCTGCACCATCATTGATGGGCAGCTTTTTTTGTGGCTTGCGGCATAGGCGGATGGTCGGAGTCGCCTGATTTCGGGGCATCCGGATTTGACAAAACGCGACTCGGCGGCAGACGGACTTTGCGCTTTTGCGAAAATGGTCTATACTTTGCTCTATCAGTGGTTTACGTCGCCGCGTCGCCTGGTTTGGTGAAACGTCACGATTTCTTCATCACCAGCGATTCCCGAACCTGCTAAACAAGGCAAGCGACTCGGTAAACACGGTGGAGCGGATGGTATGCATTTATCGCCCAATGCGTGTCCGGCACTTGTTCTTAACGCCGACTTTCGGCCGTTGAGCTACTTCCCGCTGTCTCTTTGGTCCTGGCAGGATACGCTCAAGGCGGTCTTTCTTGAACGCGTCGATGTTCTTTCGGAATACGACCGCGAAGTACGTTCCCCATCCTTTAAAATGAAGCTGCCGAGCGTCATTTCGCTCAAGGAATATGTGCCGCTCAAAAGCAGTCCGGCCTTCACACGATTTAACGTCTTTTTGCGTGATGAGTTCTCCTGCCAGTATTGCGGGGATCGCCTGCCGACCAACGAGCTGACCTTTGACCATGTGATCCCGCGTGCGCGCGGTGGACGTACCAACTGGGAAAATATCGTCACGGCCTGTTCGGACTGTAACCTGTTCAAGGGTAGTCGATCGGTCCGGGAAGCTGGCCTGCGACTGCGCAGGACGCCGGGGCAGCCCTCCATGCATGAACTCCAGTCAACAGGACGCCGTTTCCCGCCGAACTATCTCCATGAAAGTTGGCGGGATTTTTTGTACTGGGATACCGAACTGGAATACGACTTCTGATCCGGTCTTGCTCGGAACCTGCAAAACAGAAAAGCCGACGGAAAATCCGTCGGCTTTTCTGTCTGAATAGATCGCCAGTAACTTTTAGAAGTTGGCCGTCAGGGCCAGCTTTGCCGTCAATGGTGCGCCCATCGTGATGTATTCGCTATCGGTGCTGGCACTTGCCCAATAATTGTTGTTGGTCAGGTTTTCGATATTGCCGCGGAAGGTAACCGGATAGCCATACAGCGTTGTATTGTAGCGCCCCCCAACGTCAAGGCGTGTCCATTCGTCGAGCTGCAGCGTGTTTTCGTCATCAACAAACTGCGGGCCGCTATGGATAACCCGACTTGTTAATGTCGCCCCCCGCAGGAACGGCAAATCATATTCGACACCGAATGTTGCCTGATATTCGGCAACACCCTTTGCCCTTTTGCCGTCATTGGTCCGGTTATCGGTGTCCTGCAATTCTGAGTCGATATAGGTCAGGCCGCCAAGCAGACGGAAGCCTTCAACAGGTTCGCCAAAGGCCGTAAACTCAATCCCGCGATTTTGCTGTTCACCGTTAGTGTCTTCAATATTGGTGGTGCTGTCCTTGTAAACAGAAGGCTTTTCAATTTGGAAAAGTGCAATACCGCCGCCAAAAGTACCAAAGTCGGCTTTCACGCCAGTTTCAAACTGTTTGGAGACATAAGGTGCCAAAACAGATCCGAAGTTCGCTGCACCGGTATCGGTGACCGTTTTGCCTTTTGACAGGCCTTCAATGTAGTTGGCGTAAACCGACCATTCATTCGTCACCTTGCCGACGATGGCAAACATTGGTGAGTCCGCACGTGAGTCGTAGTAGGAGTTCTGTGCGCCTGTGCCAAGATTATATCCCTTGGTGTTGACCTCTTGATGGCGAATACCCGCGGTGAGTTCAATCCGGTCATTCAGGAAGCCCATGGTGTCGGCGATATAATAGCTGACAAATGTGTTCTTGCTGCTCAAGGGAAGATCATTGAGGTTGCCGCCGGTGAAGGTGACCGTCGAACTGTGGCTGTCTGCACCGGAACCATAAATGCTGCCAGTCTGACTAGAATAGAACTCATAGGCCTGATAATTCTTTTGCCAGATCCCGGAAATCCCGAGATTGACTTCATGGTTAACAGGCCCTGTTTCAAACTTTTGCCGGATGCCAGCCATTGAGCTCAGATCGGTATTCTGGAAGTTGATGACACTACTTCCAAATGAAGCTGTTCCATCAGAGCTATTCAGGGTGGGGGTGGCATAACCGCCTTCTTCTTCCGAATTACGACCGCCAAGAACCACATAGGCCATCGTGCTATCGGTAAGGTCATATTCGCCACGTACCTGACCGATATAGTCCTCCAGATCACTATAGGTCCATGCACTGGCATAGTTGTGACTTGCGGATGGCGCGTTGGGGATACTGGTAAGGGCGCTTCCGATATTGACCGACGGGCGAGCCTGGGAAATATAGTGCTGGTTGATGATGCCATCGACTGTAACGCGGGCATTCTCGCCGTTGAAATCAAGTGCAAGAGATGCAAGGCGCGTGGTTACTTCTTCGTCATCAATGCTGGTTTCCCCGTCACGATAAACGGCGTTGGCCCTTGCACCAAACTGGTCAGCAGAGCCAAACCTGCGCCCAATATCGACATGGGAGCCAAAGGTTTTACCGTTTTCCGTACTTCCGGTAAGACTTGTCACGGGATCATCTGTCGCCCGTTTGGGAACAAGGTTAACCGTTCCACCAATGCCGCTGGACCCCGGAGGCATACCGTTGAGGAACGCAGAGGCACCTTTCAGGAGCTCAACCCTTTCATAAGTCTCGATGATTGCTTTCTGACGTGGTGCTGTGCCACTTACCCCGTCAAGCGAGATATCATCGGATTGCAGGTCGTAACCGCGAATATTGAACCGGTCTGCGAAGTTGCCATAGCCGGTTGAATTGACGACCGAAGGGTCATTCAAAAGGACGTCTGCAACATCCTGAGCTTGCTGGTTTGTGATGAGCTCACTGGTATATGACGTTGTACTAAAGGGCGTATCCATCACATCCTTGTTGCCAAGAACGCCTGCGCGACCACCGGTTGCCACCTGACCACCGGCATAAACGGGCGGGGTCGGATCGCCCGGTTCTGCTTCGCTATCAGCTTCGATGACAATGGCCGGGGTTTCGGTTGACCCGGTGTTTTCCGCTTCGCTCGACGTCGTATCATTGGTCGACTGCGCCCGTGCAAAGTTCGGCGCCGCAAAAACCAATGCGATCGCAGTGCCCAGCAAAAGGGTCGAAGACAGTTTCTGTCCTGTAAAACGCATTTGGGAATCCCTATCGGTTGTCTCTGGCGACGACCTGCTGGGCGGGAACCGGCGGGCCATCTTGAATGATGGGCCAGTCGATATCACGCGCGCGGGGGTGGAATATTGAACCCGATTTGTCCGGATTGAACGGAATTTGGCTTAATTCAGGCGATCTGTTCCTTGCGCCAGGCACCCGGCGTGGTTCCGACGATCTTGCGAAAGACACGGGTCAGATGGGCCTGATCAGCAAAACCGACGCCAACCGCAACCGATGCCAGTGGCGTGTCACCTTTTTTCAGCAGTTTTTTTGCCCGTTCAACACGGGCTTTCATTTGCCATTGCTGGGGCGGCATGCCTGTGGATTCACGAAATGCAGAACAGAAATAGGATTGAGACAGGCCGGTCAGTTGGGCGAGTTCATCAAGCCGGATGGTCCGCCCGCAATTCTGTTCGATGTAATCGACCGTTTTGCGCAGCTGATAGGGGGCGAGTTTGCCACGCTTGCGCTGTGGTTCCGTGGCTGGCGACGGGCCAAGAAGGGCAGCAGTCAGGGCTGTTACCAGTCCTTCGCCGTAAATCTGCGGGGCTGCCATACCGGTCTCAAGATCGTCGGCAAGCAGCCGCACAAGCGCATTGATGCGCGGATCGCAGAACCCGATCCGGGGTGTTTCAAGTGCCCGCCGGTCAAGGATGCTCCCCATTGAACGTTCAAGGGCTTTGACATCGAGATGAATATCAAGATGACGCAGGCGGCATTTGCCAAGAACTTCCGATGATACCTCCATCCCCGCGGGGATATAGGAAAGGCATCCCTGCCCACGATGGCTGCGGGTAGTTGTGTCACTTGAAGCCCGGACTTCGACGCGTCCGTCACCGATACAGTCCAGAATGGCGACCAGACGCGGTGCGCGCGAGACATAGGTGCCGCCCGCTTCCTGTTCGCATTCGACATGCCACAGATCGGTGATGGCTGCGTTCCAGCGCCGGAAACGCAAATCATCCAGAAGGGAAATACCTTCGATCTTGCTGGTCATTCGTGGATGAAATGTCATCTTGGTCAATCCTGCGTCAGTCCTTTGGTCCGGGTTCTGAAAGGGACTCTCTTGAGAATCGCAGGGCAAATATAGCCGGGAATGTCCTGCAAACAATAACAATTCTCATTATCAAAAGCAGAATTGTTCATTCACCGGTCAATTGATCGCGTTTGGCGGGTGGCCGGATACAAACAAACCCGCCCGGAGTGCGGGCGGGTTTGATGGGACGAACGATGACGTTTGTTCCGGGCGTCTTTTGATTCTAGAGGCCGTGTTCGCCTTCTTTCTTCATCCAGCGTGACGGTGCGATGAAGCAGAAAATGGTAAGGGCTGCCGAGAAGAAGACATTGACCGTGGGCATGGTGATGCCAAACAGGGTCCAGTCGATTTTGTCGCAACGAATAATCGGCTGGGCAAGAAGCTGTGCCTTAAGTTCGGCAAGCGAACTTGCACCACTTTGCACTCCGCCACACATCGCCGGTCCCTGCCACCAGAGTTCCTGAACGCCGACGTGATAAATGGCAATGCCGGTGCCAACCGCAAAGGTCAGCCCGCAAAGATAGACGATTGCACGTGCGGCCTTGGGGAAGCGGATCAGAAGCAGGGCCAGAACAGACAGGCCGATCACGATATAGAAGGGCTTGCGCTGATACAGGCACAGAATGCAGGGCAGTAGTTTCTGAACATACTGCGCATAAAGAGCAAATCCGATGCTGCCGCTTGAGACCAGGAACAGGATAATCGGTGCGAAGGCCGGGATATAGCGCGGGCGAAGCATTTTGAACATCAGCAAATCCGTATCTCGTCTTCCTTGAAATGTGCTCATGGGGTCACCCGTGCGGGATCAGTTTGATTGCGGCGAACCCACCGACAAGAACCACGATAAATATGGTGAAAACGAGGCCCAGCCGTTTTTCGATGAAATCACGAATGGCCGGGCCGAATTTCCAGATCAGGGCCGCAATGACAAAGAACCGCAATCCACGGGCAAAGATCGAAGCAACGGTAAAGACCACCGGATCAAGTGCTGTGACACCCGACAGGATCGTAATGACCTTATAGGGGAACGGAGTGATGCCGGCGATCAGCACAGCCCAGGCACCCCATTCATTATAATAGTCTTTGAACTGATCGAACTTTGCGCCATAGCCATAAAGCTCCAGCACCGGACGGCCGACCGTTTCAAACAGGAAGAACCCGATTCCATATCCGATCAGACCGCCCAGAACCGATCCGACAAGACAGATCAGCGCATAACGCCAGGCCTTGGTTGGAGCTGCAATGATCATCGGGATCAACAGGATATCTGGCGGGATCGGAAAGACCGAGCTTTCAATCGCAGCAATAAAGAACAATGCCCAAGCGGCTTGACGGTGACCCGCCAGGTTCATGGTCCAATCATAAAGACTGCGGATCACGGCAATCGCGCCTTATCTTGTTTAGCTATGGTCTGGTGAATGGCGCAGGGCCTTGAAACTCGGCGCGATCAAAGCGCATTTTGCGACCAATCGCAATGATGCAGTTGATGATCGCAAAATCAGCAACATTTTTGCACAAAGCCCCATTGACCCCGCGAAATTTACAGCTATTATCCCGCCCGTCGATGGAGGGTGCGATCACGCACCCAGATTGCCTGCCCCTGTGGCGGAATTGGTAGACGCGGCAGACTCAAAATCTGTTTCACTTAGTGAGTGGGAGTTCGATTCTCCCCGGGGGCACCATCGCTTTTTTCCGGTAGATGATATTAACAAGACCGCAGGCTCATGTGAGTCTGGTTGTCGCCTTGCATGTTTTGCCGGAGCGGTAACCGATCATTCCAACGTTGTGGTTGATCGTATTCCGCTCAAATCCCCCTTGAAAGTCTCCGTTTTCAGCCATTTTTTGTTGGCACCATAATTGCAATTTTCTGACTCCTTATCAACTTAGGGAGGAAAAAATGCAAAAAGCAAAAATGTTTGTCACGGCTTCCATGATGCTGGGTTTTATCGGTGCAACCGGCGTTGCTTCTGCCGATGAACGATTCACGTCGCCGTTTGGGCCCGATGACCAGATCGGTGCCGCAAACTATCTGACTGCCGAAGTTACCCTTGCCGCGAGCAAGTTGATATCCGAAGGGAAAGTCTACTCGCTTGGTATGGAGATTTCACGTGATACACCGGCATTTGCGCCGCGTGGTGTTGCTGTAACTGTTTTCTCGCCGGGGCAAAGTGGTAACAAGACCCTTGGCAGCAATTCCGGGACATATAACGACGACATGTTCACCGGTTGGCTTGGTGTGGGGACGCAGATTGACGGTTTGGGGCATCTTGGCGATCACCACACTTACTACAATAACAACCATGCTGAAGACATGGTGGCAGCTACGGGCCTGACCAAACTGGGTATTGAGAATGTTCCGCCAATGGCGACGAGGGGTGTGTTGCTCGACGTTGCTGCGATCAAAGGAACCGGGCGGCTCGAGGGTGGATATGTCATTACCCTTGATGATGTACTGGCAGCACAAAAGGCGGCCGGAACTGAAATTCGCAAGGGGGACGTGGTTCTTGTCCATACCGGATGGCTTGATCTGGTTGGACAGGATAATGCACTTTATGGTTCGACCGAGCCTGGCATCGGCTTGGAAGCCGCGGAATGGCTGGCAAAAAAAGGGGTCGTTGCTGTCGGAGCCGACACGTGGGGGCTGGAAGCCGTTCCCCATGAAGATTCGACGGCATTCTTCCCGGTTCACGTAAAACTTTTGGCGGAAAACGGTGTTTATATTCTTGAGAATATCGTCACCAGGGACCTGGCCGAAGATCGGGCGTACGAGTTTCTTTTTGTTCTTGGTCAGGCAAAGCTTAAGGGTGCCGTCCAGATGATCATAAATCCGGTCGCCATTCGTTAAGCCTGTTGCTTGATGTCACAGATCTTTGAGGACCGGCGGCCAGGTGATCAAACATGCCGCCGGTCTTTTTGCCGGGTTGTAAACGGGTGTTTGCAAGCAGCAAAGTCGGAATACGCTCCGATAGTTCGCGTCGATATCGCTTGCGGTCATGTCGCGCAGGCATGTTTCAAGTTGCGTGTCAGATAAAGGTCACGGGCCGCAAGATCATCTTCCTGTCATTGTCGAACCACCTGTCCGTCACGGCAGAGCTTCAGGCTGCATTGGTGATGTCGGCTTGGAAAATTGTATTTTCCGAGATGTTAGACGCAGCAGGGTGCGATTCCAGCCCCGATAAATTTCCATTACCCAAGCCAAAAATTGATCACAGTCATACCTTGCGACCAGCAAGGTTGAGTGTTTCGGGCGTTTCCCGCTGGCTAGGTGGCAAGGTTAAGCAAAAAATATCGAGGAAAATTCGGATAGAAAACGATCTTCTGAAAATTTCTTTGCGGGCGGAAAGCGTTGGTTTTGCAAGCTTACGCGGCGACATTTATGGTTGAAATATATTTCATGTTGACTCCCGAAACGGGATCAATCCAAATGAATGGTAGATATTTCCAGATGTGAAATATCTACCATAAATAACATTATGCGAACCACACCGTGTCCTGGAAAGCCCGGAACTGGTTACGCATTAGGGAGGATAACATGAAAATCAAATCAATGCTGCTGGGAACAGCAGCGGCTGCTTTCTTGACTCTCACTGCGTCTTCGGCAATGGCGCAGGATACTAAAAAAAGCGCATTCCAGTGTGAGCCCGGCGAGCTTTATGCCATGAACGTCATGGTCAGCGGTGTCGAATACTGGTTCCCTGTCTATGAAATGTTCAAGCAGGCTGCGCAGCAGATGGGATGTGACACGGTTTATACCGGCACGCCGGAATATGATGTGAACAAGCAGATTGCGACCTTTGAACAGGTTCTGGCGCGTCAGCCAGCCGGCATCATGGTTCATCCGATGAACTCTGATCCGTTCATCGCACCGATCAATCGTGCTGTTGAGCAGGGCGTGGCTGTCGTCACCTTTGCCGCAGATTCTCCGAATTCGAAGCGTTCGGCCTATATCACCTCGAACAATGACCGCGAAGGAGCAGCTGCGGCTGATGCCATTGCCGAGGCTATGGGCGGATCCGGTGAATATGCAGTTCTGGAGAATCCCGGGCAGGACAACCATGATCGCCGCGTTTCGGCCTTCATCGCCCGCATGGAAGAAAAATACCCGGATATTAAGCTGGTTGCTCGCGCGGCATCAAACCAGGATCCGACCAAGGCCTATAACGCTGTTCTGACCATGCATCAGGCACACCCGAACCTTGGCGCTGTCTTTATGCCAGAGGCAAACAGTGCACTGGGTGCAGCGCAGGCGGCCATCGAGACCAAGGCAGATATCAAGGTGATGACTGCTGACGTGAATGCCAAGATCCTTGATATGATCAAGGCAGGAGAGGTCTTTGGTTCAATTAACCCGAACCAGGGTATTCAGGGTTACATGGGCTTCATTTCCCTGTTCCTCGCAGCACATCCGGATCTGATTGATCCGATGAATGACTATATGCGGGCTGGTGCCAACCCGATGATGGTTCCCTACATCGACAATGGCTATGCGGTCGTGACTGCAAAGAATGCCGATGACTTCTATTGGGAAGATTATCTGAAACGTCGCGGTACCAAAGGTATCGAAGAATAAGGACATCTAGATCTGGTCGCTATGCCCATGGCGACCAGAAGACCCTTCCTTTCGGTCCTCCCACTTTGATTGGTCGAAAGGAAGGGCTGCCCTTCTTTTCATCGCAAGGCATCCGGTTTTATGCAGCCCATTCTAGAAGTTCACGACATTCATAAATCCTTCGGCCCGGTGCAGGCCCTGCGCGGTGTTCAACTGTCGCTGATGCCCGGCGAGGTCCATGCCCTTATGGGGGAAAATGGTGCGGGAAAATCCACGCTGATGAATATTCTCAGCGGTGTATTCCCGCCTGACCAGGGACGTATCCATTTCAAGGGACGTGACATAGTTCTTTCCGACCCGGCAAAAGCGCAGGCACATGGCATCGGTCTGGTACATCAGGAAATAGCACTGTGCCCGGACATTTCCGTTGCAGAAAATATCCTGATGGCAGCGACCAACGCGCGTACCTCATTTTTGATGAATGATCGTGAATTGCGCGAACGTGCCAAAAAAGTTCTGGCCGATCTGATGCCGATACCCGTTGATGAAAAAGTCGGAAATTTGCCAATCGCCAGTCAACAAATTGTCGAGATTGCCAAGGCCCTGACCCTTGACTGTGATGTGCTGATTTTCGATGAGCCAACTGCGGCACTGACAGATAGTGAGGCCGAAGCCCTGTTTCGGATCATTGCTGATCTGAAGGCGCGCAATATCGGCATCATCTATATCAGTCACCGTATGGCAGAAATCTTTGCGATTTCTGACCGGATCACGGTGTTCCGGGACGGGACTTTCATTGACACCCTGATGACGGAAGATACCAGCCCTGATGAAGTGGCAACCAAAATGGTTGGCCGCGAAATCCTTCATCAGTTTCCGGCAAAGAACCCTGATCTGAAAGGGGGGATGTCATCGGTCATGTCTGTGCGTGAACTAAGTGATGACGGTTTCCTGAAAGATATCAGCTTTGATTTGCGCGAGGGCGAGGTTCTGGGTCTCGGCGGTTTGATAGGTGCCGGACGCAGCGAACTTGCACATGCGATTTGTGGACTAAGCCGCAAAACCGCCGGATCCGTGGCAATGCGCGGCAAACCTCTGAATATCGAAAGTTATGCCGAAAGTATTCGGAACGGGCTTGTGTATCTGTCTGAAGATCGTAAGGGATCAGGCGTGTTCCTTGACCTGTCGATTGCTGCAAACATCACGGCCCTTGATCTTCGGCATGTCAGCTCAAAGGGATTTGTGCTCCAGCGCGAAGAGGAAAAACGGGCAGAGGAACTCGGCCGTCTGCTTTCGTTGCGCTGTGCTCATGTCAGTCAGCCGGTATCTGCGCTCAGCGGTGGAAACCAGCAAAAGGTGGCAATCGCCAAGATGCTTTCGGTGCACCCCGATATCATCATTTTTGATGAACCGACCCGCGGTGTTGATGTTGGTGCCAAGAGCGAGATTTACACCATCTTGCGTAATCTGGCGTCCAAGGGGGTCGGGGTTCTTGTTATCTCGTCCGAGATGCCTGAACTGATTGGTCTTTGCGATCGCATTATTGTTCTTCACGAAGGCAGAGTTGCCGGTGAAGTCGAAGACGAAAATATGACCGAAGAAAAAATCATGAAACTGGCTTCGGGGCTTTCCCGCCAGAACGCGGTCGTGAAGGAACGGGAGTTGGTGTCATGACATCGGTCAAGGCCTTGAAACCAGAAACCAAAACGAAAAACGAAACACAGAATGCGGAGGCAACCCAGTTGAACAAGGGTGTGCAAAACCGAATGTTGGGAATTTTCAAAGCGCGTGAAGCGGGGCTTGTTGCCATCATCCTGATTATTTGCATCGCGATGAGCTTTGCCTCGCCCTATTTTCTGACCTGGCAAAATTTCCGGGCCATGTTGCTGTCTTTCTCGATTGAGGGGATTGTCGTGGTCGGGATGACAATTCTTTTGATTGTTGGCGGAATTGATCTTTCTGTCGGTTCGGTCGTGTGTCTGGCCATGGTGATTGGTGGCAAGCTTTTCCTGATGGGGATGGATCCCTGGTCGGCAAGTTTGATTGCAATTCTGGCATGCGGCTTTATCGGCTTCCTTATGGGGCAATGTGTAACCCGCATAGGACTTCACTTCTTTATCGTGTCACTGGCCTTCATGGTCATCGCACGTGGCCTTTCATTGCTGATCACAAAGGGGACGCCGCAATCGCTGTTTACCCTGCCGCCAAGTTTCAAATTTATCGGACAGGGTGATATTGCCGGAATGCCGTTTGTGATCATCCTGTTCTTTGCGCTGGTTGTCTTTTTCGACCTTTTGCTGCGCCATTCAACCATCTTCCGCAAAGTCTATTACACCGGCAGCAACGAAAAGGCGGCGCTGTTTTCAGGGATCAAGACCAAGCGTATCAAGATTTTATGCGCGACCCTCTGCGGACTTTTGTCCGGTGTGGCCGGCGTTGTCTATATGGCGCGTTTCGGTGCCGCGACGCCGCAGTTCGGTATTGGCATGGAGCTTAGCGTGATTGCGGCCGCGGTAATTGGCGGCGCCAGCCTGAATGGTGGATCGGGAACCATCTTTGGTGCGGTTCTTGGTGCGGCCCTTCTGTCACTGGTGACAAGTTCCCTCATCCTGCTTGATGTGCCGGTTTACTGGCAGGACATCATTCGCGGTCTGATTCTTCTGGTCGCGGTTTCGGCGGACCATCTGCTCAATCGCCGCAAGCGCAGCGCATCGGCCAAATCGTAATCGCGTCAGGAACAAAAAGAATGACCAACAGTACAGAATTCGAGCGACTGCGACGCCTGCACAAGGTTCTGGTGATGTTCTACGAACAGAATATTTCCCAAGCCAAAATTGCGGAACTGACAGGTTTGTCACACACCACAGTTAACCGGCTGGTGAAGGAAGGCCAGGAGCGTGGACTGGTCGAGATTACCGTCAAGTCACCCTTTGGCAATATGACGGATCTTGGGGCCCTGATCGCGGAAGCGGGACGGATTGAAAACGCGATTGTGGTGCCGGAAGTCTCGACCGACCCCAAGATCACGATCAAGTCTACGGCGGATGCGGCCGCAGCCGCTTTGTTTGAAAAACTTGAAGATGGCATGACCATCGCAATCTCAGGCGGGGTTGGTGTCAGTGCGATTGTCGAGGCAATGAAACCAAAACGTACATATGACGTGACGGTTGTGCCGGGAACCGGCGGGGTTCAGGGAAAATATTACACGGATGTCAATCAGGTTTCGATGGCAATGGCCGAAAAGCTTGGGGGGCGTGCGCTTCAGCTTCATGCACCAATTATCGCGGGTTCACGAGAAGCACGTGACACTTTGCTGGATGTCCGTTCGATCCGTGACGTTTTTGATATTGCCCGCAAGGCCGATATTGCCGTGATGGGTATCGGGTCAGTGCGCGAGAGCACATCAACCTACCTGTCTCTTGATGACGATATCGACCGTGACGAAGTCCTCGCTGCCGGGGCAAGTGGTGAATTGCTGGCGCATCTGATCAGCAAGGATGGCGCCCCGTGCGACTATTCGGGCAATGACCGTGTGGTTGCCCTTACCCTTGATGAATTGCGTCAGATCCCGCACCGCTTTGCCATTGCCAGTGGTCAACACAAGGCAGAGCCGATTGCAGCAATTTTGCGCGGTGATTTCCTGACAACCTTGGCGATCGATGAACAAACCGCCTATGCGGTCAGCGACATACTAAAAGGAGATGCCTGATGGCACAGCTTATTCGTGAAATTGGAAAATCCGGTGTATCGGCATCAGCAATTGGGCTTGGAACCTGGGCGATGGGGGGCTGGATGTGGGGGGGGCATGATGATGCCAACTCCATCAAAGCCATTCAGGCGTCAATTGATGCAGGTATCTCGCTGATTGATACAGCACCTGCCTATGGTCTTGGTCGTGCCGAGGAACTTGTTGGTCAGGCTATCGAGGGACGCAGGGACCAGGTGGTGATCGCGACCAAGTGCGGCATGGTCTGGGATACGGACAAGGGCAACTATTTCGTCGATGAACATGACAAGAAAATCCACCGTTATCTGGGGGCAGAGTCTGTCCGTGCCGAACTTGAAAGCAGCCTTAAACGTCTGCGCACAGACTATATCGATCTTTACATCACCCATTGGCAGGACCCAACAACACCAATTGCCGAAACAATGGGGGCCCTTCTTGATCTGAAACGTGAAGGCAAGATCCGCTCAATCGGGATCAGTAATGTGAATGCTGGCGAGATGAAACAGTATCTGGCCGCCGGGCAACTTGATTGCATCCAGGAATGCTACAACATGCTCGAACGTCAGCTTGAAGAAGAACTCGTGCCGCTCTGTCTTGAGAACAATGTGGCCGTGCTGAGTTATTCTTCGATGGCGCTTGGTTTGCTATCGGGCAAGATCGGGCCGGACCGCGTGTTTGAAGGCGATGATCTTCGCCGGGACAACCCGAAATTCTCGGTCGAAAATCGCAAGCTGGTTGCCGATTTCATGAAGGTTCTGCTTCCGATTGCTGATGCGCATAATGTCGAGCCGGGACAAATTGTGATCGCATGGACGATTGCGCAAAAGGGCATCACCTTCTCGCTATGCGGGGCGCGAAATGCGCAGCAGGCCTTGGAAAATGCCCGCGCCGGTGAAATCGTCCTGTCTTCTGATGAACTTGCAATCATTGACCAGGCAATTGTGGCCCATCTTGGCCCAGTCGCACGTGCGGCCTGATTGACAATAAGATGACACAGAACTCTCAGGATAAAACAATCCCGAAACGGGCCACCGTTGTTGTGGTCGGGGGCGGGATCAACGGGATCAGTGTGTTCCGTGATCTGGCCTTGCAGGGAATCGATGTTGTGTTGCTGGAACAGAGAGATTTCTGTTCCGGTGCAAGTGCGGCACTTTCGCGCATGGTTCATGGTGGATTGCGCTATCTGGAAAATGGCGAGTTCCGGCTTGTCCGGCAATCCCTGCAAGAACGCGACCTTCTGTTACGCAATGCACCGCACTACGTATTTCCGTTGCCGACGCTGGTGCCGATTTTTGATGTCTTTAACGGGTCAATGGCATCTCTGAAACGTTTCATTGGTCTTGGAAGCGGGCCGTCGCGGAGATCCGCGATGATGATCAAGATAGGCTTGATGCTCTATGACTGGTTGTCGCGCAAAAGCCGCACCATGCCAGCCCATCAATTCGTCTCGCGCAAGAAACTTCATGCGATGACCCCTGATCTTTCGCCGGATGCCAAGTTCGGGGCGATCTATTATGACGCTTGGGTCAAGTATCCGGAACGTCTTGGTGTCGAGATGATCCTTGATACGCAAGAAGCCTGTCCGAACGCCAGTGCACATTCCTATATCGCGGTCGAAAAAGTCGAAGGTAAAAATATCCACTGGCGCGACCGCCTGACCGGCGAGACCGGTACGATTGCCCCCGATTTGGTTGTTAATGCAACCGGTGCCTGGGTTGATTTCACTAATCTGGCCTTATCTGGCGGACAGGAAAACGACACGCCACGCTTTGTCCGCGGGACCAAGGGATCGCATCTGATGATCCGTAACAAGCAGCTGGCCGCTGCTTTGGATGATCAGATGGTTTACTACGAGAATGCTGACGGACGGATCTGCATTGCCTTTAATTATCTTGGTGTCTCACTGGTCGGGTCGACAGATATCCTGATTGATGATCCCGAACTCGCGCGCTGCGAACAAAGCGAAAAGGACTATATGCTTGACGCGTTGCGTTTTGTTTTTCCTGAAATCGAGATCAGGCAGGACGATATCGTTCATGTCTTTACCGGTGTGCGGCCATTGCCCGTCAGTGATGCGGATGCTACGGGCCGGATCAGTCGTGATCATTCGCACCGCGAACAGGAACCTAATGACAAACGTGATTTCCCGGTCATCAGTCTGATTGGCGGGAAGTGGACAACATTTCGCGTATTTGGCGAAGAAATTGCCGATGTGGTTTTGAAGCGTCTGGGACGCAAACGCCAATGCAGCACAAGCCATCTGCGTATCGGAGGCGGTCGTGATTTTCCGAATTCCGAGAGCGATCTGGATGACTGGGTCGGGGCTGAACTGATTAATCTGACAGTTGATCGCCCGACCCTTGAACGCCTTGCCGAACGTTATGGCAGCCGGGCTATAGAGATCGCGCGTTTTTGCCAGTCGGGTCCGGATGCTCAACTTGTCGCAGCATCAGCATATTCCCGTCGGGAGATCGAATTTCTGATCCGCAATGAAAAAGTGCGCAGCCTTTCCGACATCTTGTTACGCCGCACAGGCATCGGTTTGGAAGGTGGGATCACACAGCCTTTGATTGATGAAATCGGAACGCTGATGTCTGACGTGCTGGGTTGGACTGCATCCGAACTTGAACATCACAAACAGTTGCTGGGTGAAGAGCTCGGCAAAAAACACAGCATTGTCTGAAGAATGAACCGGGCAATCCGGTCAGAGGAGGAAACATGTTCGTATCGAAAAAAGTGCGCTTGAACCGTTTGATGAAAAACGGCCGTTGTCTTGATGTCGCCATTGACCATGGTGTTTGTAATGAACCCAGCTTCATGCTCGGTCTCGAAGATGTGCAGTCGGTGGTTAACACACTGGTTGATGCGCGGCCCGATGCCATTCAGATGAATTACGGGCAATCCGACCTGTTGCAGACATTGCCGGGGGAAAACCGCCCGGCACTGGTGATGCGTGTTGATATGGGTAATCCATATAACAAGGAACGCCATCGTTCGATGTGGGCGGTGATGCAGAACGAAAGTGATCCGATTCTGCCGGCATTGCGGATGGACGCGGCCTGTGTCGTGGTCAATCTGTTCATGCTTCCGGACGAACCAGACCTGTTCCGTCAGTGTGTGCAGAACATTTCGAAGCTTGGCAATGATTGTGAAAAATATGGAATGCCATTGATGATCGAACCGCTTGTCATGCAGCCCAACAGCGCACGCGGCGGATATCTTGTCGATGGTGATACAGAAAAAGTCACGACCCTGGTACGTCTGGCACGTGAAATGGGTGCCGATATCATCAAGGCGGACCCGACGGACGATCCTGAGGACTTCCACCATGTTGTTCAGGCCGCGCGTTGTCCGGTTCTGGTCCGCGGTGGTGGCAAGGCCGATCTGCGAACTGTGTTTGACAATTCTGCGGCCCTGATGGCGCAAGGGGCTCACGGCATGGTTTATGGTCGCAACATCTATCAACATGATAATCCCAAGGCGGTCGTCGCGGCCCTGATGGCGATGATTCACGACGGAGCCGACGGGGCCAAGGCGTGGGATATCTATTCCGGGTTCGAAGGTTAAGCTGATGGCGCGCTATTTTCTTGGAATTGATGCGGGCAATACGGTGGTCAAAACCGTGCTGTTTGATGCCGCTGGCAGCGAAGTTGCCCATGCCTCCCGCGAGGCTGTGTCACATTGTCCTGCCCCGGGGTTTGTGGAACGTGACATCGACCAGTTACGTAATGACCTTTTGGAAGTGGTGGCGGAAGTCATCAGGAAATCCGGTGTCAATACATCCGATATTGCCGCAATCGGCAGCGCCGGGCACGGCAATGGATTGTATCTTCTGGGGGCGGAAGGCAAAGCGCTTTTAGGGGTTCAGTCCCTTGATACACGCGCAAACGGGCTTGTTGATGATCTGACCCGTGATGGTGTTGGGGATATAAGTTATCCGATTTCCGGGCAGCGTCCCTGGGTCTCGCAGACACCGACGTTGCTTGCCTGGGTCAAGCGCGAACGCCCGGATATTTATGGGGACACCCGCGCAGTTTTGTTGTGCAAGGACGTGGTGACACATGCGCTGACCGGGGTACTGGTCAGTGATATTTCCGACATGGGCGGATGCGGAATGTTGCGTATGCCCGAGAATATATACGACGATGATTTACTTGATGCCTTTGGCATTCTTGATGCGCGGGACAAACTGCCGCGTCTTGCGCATCCAAGCGAGATTGTTGGTCATGTCACGGCGGAGGTGGCGGCTAAAACCGGCCTTAGTGTCGGAACCCCGGTTGTTGCAGGCTTCTTTGACGTGATTGCAAGTGCACTGGGATCGGGTGTTGCCCGTCCGGGACAGGCATCAATGATTGTCGGCACATGGAGCATTAACCAGATCATCCTCGAGAATATCGATTTCCAGAGTGAGAACGAAATTTTCATGTCATCTGGTTATGCGGATGGTCGCTTCATGTCGATTGAGAGTTCGGCGACGTCTGCGGTTAATCTGGAATGGCTGGTTCGGGAATATCTTGAGCATGATGCCGAAGTCGTAAATGGCAAATCACCATTTGACCTTGCCAATGAGCTGGTTGCCCAAAGCAAATTTGGTCTGGATGGCCCCTATTACCATCCGTATCTGTATGGTGCACCATGCAACGGTACAGCCCGTGCAGGATTCTTTGGTGTCGGTGGATGGCATGGGCGAGCCGATATGTTGCGTGCCATCTACGAAGGTGTGACCTTTGCGCATCTTCAACATATGCACAAGTTGCGGGCGACCGGTGCTCATTTTGACAAGATCATTCTGTCGGGTGGCGGAGCACGCAGTACAATCTGGCCTCAAATTATTGCCGATATTCTTGAACTGCCCCTCAGTGTTGCGAAATGTCAGGAGACAGGTGCGCTCGGCGCGGCAATGGCTGCTGCTGTTGGTGTTGGTATGTATCATGACTACGATCAGGCAGCAGACAGCATGGTCAGGATGGATCGTCATTACAGCCCCGCCCCGGAAGCAAGCGAGATCTATCGCAAACGCTTTGCAATGTGGCGTGATCTGGAAGCGGCGATGCTGCCATTCTGGTCACGGTTTGCTGCGGCAAACGCCTGATTTCAGATATTCAGCCCCCTGTTGCGACAGTGTGTAACAGGGGGCCTTTCACCTGAAAATTCGACAAAAGACTGTTCTGACTTATGAACAGGGGCGTCGTCATGCCTGTCCCTTTGCGGAGACAACAGATGTCTTTCGATAATTCTTCTTTTGATTTCATCATTATCGGTGCCGGATCCGCGGGATGTGTATTGGCCAACCGGCTCAGTGCAGATCCGAATAACCGGGTTCTGCTGATCGAGGCAGGGGGGAAAGACAATTATCCCTGGATACATATTCCGGTGGGTTATCTGTTTTGTATTGGAAACCCCCGAACTGACTGGCTCTATGAAACTGCGGCGGAAAAAGGACTGGGGGGACGGTCGATTGCCTATCCGCGTGGCAAGGTTCTTGGTGGATGTTCGTCCATCAACGGCATGATCTATATGCGAGGCCAAGCCGCAGATTATGATCGCTGGGTTGTCGAGGGAGCAACAGGTTGGGGCTGGGACGATGTACTGCCCTATTTCATCAAATCGGAGAATTATCACAGTCCGTCAAATGCTCATGGCAGTGACGGGGAGTTGCGGGTTGAAAAACAACGCCTGCGTTGGGACGTGCTTGATGCTGTGCGTGATGGCGCCGAGGAACTCGGCATTCCAAAAACGGACGACTTCAACGGAGGCAGTAACGAAGGATCGGGATATTTCGATGTGACCCAGAAACGCGGCGTGCGCTGGAGTGCGGCCCGTGCTTTTCTGAAACCGGTGATGCATCGCCCGAACCTTTCAGTTTTGACCAAGGCAACTGTTGTCAGGCTTGAACTTGATGGCACAGTTGTGCGTGGTGTGCAGTATGAACGTGGTGGCAAAACCGAGTTTGCATCTGCAAATCGTGAAGTAATCCTGAGCGCGGGTGCGATCGGAACGCCGCACATTCTGAAGGTCTCGGGCATTGGGCCGGCACAAGAACTGCGCAATCATGGAATTGAGGTCAAACACGACTTGCCCGGCGTTGGCGAGAACCTTCAGGATCACCTGCAAATACGCACAGCATTTCGGATAACGGGTGCAAAGACACTTAATGAAATGCAGTCCACCCTTGTTGGCAAAGCCAAGATCGCATTGGACTACGCACTACGCCGTCGTGGTCCGATGGCAATGGCACCCAGTCAGCTTGGTATTTTTACGCGATCCGATGAGCGCTATGAAACGCCCAATATCGAATACCATGTGCAGCCCTTGTCGCTCGACAAGTTCGGTGCGCCTTTGCATGACTTCCCGGCCATCACGGTTTCGGTATGCAATCTGCGGCCAACCAGTAAGGGACGCGTGACACTGACCTCTTCTGATCCGCATGCGGCTCCCCACATTGCCCCGAACTATCTTGGTACCGATCTGGATCGGGAAGTCTCGGTGCAATCAATCCGTCACGCCAGAGCCCTGATGGCAACAAAGAATATGGCGCAATATTGCCCGGTCGAGTTTGCACCAGGTGCCGAAGTTACTTCTGACGAGGCCTTGGCAGATGCAGCAGGCAAGGTCGCAACCACGATCTTTCACCCGGTAGGCACGGCAAAGATCGGTCCCAAAGATGATCCGATGGCGGTCGTTGATGAGCAGCTTCGTGTGCGCGGGGTGGAAAATTTACGGGTTGTTGACGCCTCCGTTATGCCTTCAATCGTCTCGGGCAACACACATGCGCCCGTTGTCATGATTGCGGAGAAAGCAAGTCAACTAATCATCGGGGGATAGCGGAATGTGCAACGCATCTGGCTATTCTTGGGGTTGACCATCGTCAAGGTCAGCTTCTTTGATTGCGATATAGTAGCCCGACAACAATGCATTGAATTGCTGACTCCCCGAAATTGCAATGTATTGTAGGGCTGCGCTTTCCGTCGCAGCCCTTCTTTTTTGATTTTTGTCGGGGTGGTGTGGTTATTCGGCGCGTTGCCCCAATGTGCTGCGCAATTCTGCACCCGGTAAACCGTGCAAGAAACCGTCAGAGAATGCCATCTGCAGAGGCATCTCCTGAAGGTTCCGGCGTAGCTCGCCAGCATCAATTTTACGATCGAGCAACTGACGATAGAGTTGTGCAACTTCCATCATGTCCAGGCTATGTGGTGACAGGCGGAATGCACTGACACCGGCATCCTGCAACTCTCCGATATTGTCAGAGAGTTCTACATAGTGGTTGGATAATGTCTGCAAGCCATTAACTGCGAGAAATGGCGCATCGTCGAGTGTTGCGACTTCCATGCCATCAAGCTGTTCACCGCAAACATATCTGCAACCGTCCTTGTGCAGGCCTTGCGCGCGCGCAGAATAACAACGCGCGGAAATAGCCAAAGGCATTCGACCAAACACCTGAACTTCAATTTCTGCAGATTTGCGCGTTTCGCACAGTTGCGAGATTGACGATAAAGGCAACTCCCAGGGAAGCGAAATACGCTTTGCCGCCCGGCTCTCGAAATATGAAAACGTGCTTTCGTTATAGATATTGATATAGGGACCGATGACATGTGGACGATCTGCAAGCAAGCCAGCTGCTGAAATATCATTGGCCTCAATAAGAAGATCAGGCATCTGGGTGATTTCGTTTATCAGTGCGTTTTCGCGACTGTTCATCACCAGCGCAAGTGTTGAGAAAACAACCTCCTTGCCAGCCCGCTGGAGGCGTTCAATTACATCTGGCAAATGCTTGTCAAAAAATGGCATGCGTTTGGCGCAGACAACTTCTCCGACATGGACTGTGTCAATGTCTGTCTCATCGGCAATCTTTGCATAAAAATCACGTTTCCGGTTTTCGTCCCAGTGAAAGAGAACGGGACCCATAATAAGTCGTGACTTTGTCATTGCCAGCCTCTCCGGTATGCGCCTGTAGTATCGCTTTGTCCTTCGCTAAGGGTATTCAGACTTGTCTGCTCGACCAGCTTGCCCTGGGCAATCCGGTCAAGAGATGCCCGAAAGGCACTGACAACCTGGGAAATATAGGCCTTCCCGCGTTGGCGCCCCTCAATCTTCAGGGCGGTGACACCCGCCTTTGCCAGTTCAGGCAGCATTCCGGTGACATCCAGACTGGTTGGTTCCTCAAACAGATATCCCGATTTGTCCATGGCGCGAAAACGGCCTTTGCAAAGGGTCGGATAGCCGACCTTCTCGTCCTGATCGTAAATATTGATTGTAAAGTCACCCAGTCGGGAAACCGTCATATCGTCGCGTTCCTCATAGCGGACATGGGCGGCGGGTGAACATACGCCATTCATATTCGGGCTTTCGCCGGTCGCATATGACGATAGTGAACAACGACCTTCCGCCATCACACACATGCCACCAAAGGCAAAGACTTCTGTCTCAACCGGGATGCGGCTGTTGAGATATGCGATTTCCTCAAGTGAAAGAACGCGTGGCAAAACGACACGGCGAACAGCAAACTCCCGATGGTAGAATTTGATCGCCTCTTCATTTGAAGCCGATGCCTGAACTGAAAGGTGAAGTCTTGCATCCGGATGGCGGTCCCGCGCATACCGCAACAGGCCAATATCTGCGAGAATGATGGCGTCAACACCAATTGCCACAGCATCATCGATTGCAGCATGCCATATGTGTTCGATACCGGCCTGCGGATAGGTGTTGCATGCAAGGTAAACATGCACATCATGTTTGTGGGCGTGTTCGACAGCGTTGCGAAGTTCGTCGCGCGAAAAATTCAGGCCCGGAAAGTTGCGGGCATTCGTCGCATCGCGGAAACCGCAATAAACAACATCTGCACCGGCATCGACGGCGGCATGAAGACTGGCAGGTGTCCCTGCCGGACAAACGAGTTCCATATCGTTCCTCTGACTGGCTTGGGCTATTTGTGATCGGGAAGGGCAAAGTCGTCTTTGGCTGACACCGCCGGGGAATATTGCGTTCGGCGACTGCTGCGCTGCACGGATTTTTCGAG
>NZ_CM142731.1:3520000-4345000 GCF_054901115.1 Thalassospira sp. SM2505 | reverse complement strand
AGGGTTTTTTATTGCCCGCAGAGACAGTCTTCGAACCTGTTGCTTTCCTTGGTTGTGAGCCTTCTCATAACTGAAGGCTGAGAGCGTATGAAAAAGGTGCCAGTGGCACCTTTTTAGCTCGAAGGTTGAGCACGGCGACAGCCGTGCGCAGACTGCGCTCTCGCATCATCCTCAAATCTATCTGTTGCCTGTTTGCTCAAAGGTTCTTTGCAGAGGCCAAAGGCCGGAGCTGAGCGAGCAAAGCGAGCGCTAATCCTGCCCACACATCTAATCAGGTTTTCACAGCTCGAATACGTGACCATGCTGGAATGGCCAATGAGATAATCAGAATGGCCGCGAGCAGTCCCTGTGCCAGCAGGGTTTCCGTTACCGGGTAGAGACCGAAATACAACTGCAACCAGGGTGCATCCGGGAACCATGAAACCGGGGTGGCGGACATAATCGCGGCGGTTTGCAGGCCCCGGATGCCACTGCCGACGAGCATGATGCAAAGAATTGCCAAAAGAATCCCTGTTGTCCGGAAGAAAGTGGTTATCGGCAATTTCGTTTCCAGCCCCAGTACGGCGAAAGCTGCCAGAAGGGACAAAGCTGTGCCAGTAAACAATCCTCCAAGAACCGGCAGTGTCGGCGCATCAATCAGCAATGCTTCATAAAACAAGACTGTCTCGAAGCCTTCGCGAAAGACAATCAGGAAAGCCAGCGAAAGCAGGGTGAACCAGCCAAGAAACTTCTGTTTGTCGCCTTTTCTTGCATCGGAGGTCAGCGCGACTTTGTGTTTAATCTCAACCATCCAGTCGCCGACATAGGCTTTGCGGAAAATCCAGTGCGTCACATAGAAAAGCACGGCAGCTGCAACAAGGGCGGTGCCTCCTTCAAGGAGTTCGCGTTGCAAGGTGCTCATGGCAAACAGTTTTCCGACGGCAAACCACAGAAGGAAAGATCCTGCCAGGGCCAGGGTGATGCCGAGCGTGATCGGCCATAACCATCCGTTCGGTCCTTTGGCTTTGACGCCATTTGATTTAAGTGCCCCGATCATGCAGCCAAGAATCAGGACGGCCTCAAGCCCTTCGCGCAACAAAATCGCAAGAGATTGAACGAAAGCACCAAGCGAGGACAATTGTGTGTCGAGGATGGTCGACGCCTCGGTGGTTTGTCGTTTCATCCGATCAACGGTGATTTTAAGGGGCTCCAGAGGGCCGTGATCAGCGATGAGTTTGCCCAAGCCTGGTTCCGTGATGCTGCCTTCCCAGAAATCTGATTCCAGTTTCAGGGCAAGAGAAGGCGAACGCGGGACAAGCCGTTGTTCAATATCGGGATCGAAAAAGGCATAGGCTTCCAGCCGTTTAAGCTCTGCCTCGGCCCAGTCGCCGGCTTGGGCAACCAGCAAAATCTCGTCAAACAGATCGGGAAGCAGCAGCAATGATGCCTTGTATCCGCCATTGGCCGTGTCACTGCCATAGGTGTCGGCAATGATTTCCTGCCCTTCGGTGGCAAGATTTCGGATTTGCTCAGGGTTTCCCTTGCTGCTGATCAGATATTTCATCTCGTCGAGAATAGTACCAAGCTGGTCGAAAGATCGGGGGTGGTGTTGTGAGAGGTCATGACCAAGATCGCCATAGATCATCTGGGCACGGTCACGGAAAAGCTGTGCTTCGAAATATTCAAACGGAATGGTGATTTCGCCGTCGCGAACACCTTTTTCATATTCAAGCGGGATCAGATTCAAAAAGCGCGCCAGAAGCCGGACCCGTCGTTCGAGTTCATCCTGTGGCAGGCTGGTCGGGGCATAGGTCGCGAACAGATCCTGAAGATGTTGAAGGTTTGTCTCAAGCTCGTCGCCCCCGGATGTTGTGCGTAACCCGGTCATGATGTTGCTGATTTCAGTGCCCTTTTGCGGGCCAAGCCGTTCGGTAATGTTACCTGCAAGAAGGCGGTGCAAGCCTTGGGTGCGGGCAATGGTTCCGGCCAGTTGGACGGTATAGTTCTGTGCAAGATGGGTTCGCGCATCGGCAAGGGCGCGTCGTAATTCGCTGGCATAAATGCCAAGTAACTCAGTCTTGATGATATCGCGGGTCTGAAGAGGGGAAAGACGACCGGAAAGTGCTTCGCGCATGGCAATACTGGCGGCCGTGTCGCGCGATGTGCGGGCATATTCACGGATATTCAGCCATTGTGATGCAGTTTCGACATCACCGGAATTCAGAAGATCAACAGTTCTTGCAAATGCACCATGGAGTATTGCCGTGCGGATGTCGGCATGGGCAGATGCCGCTTTGGCCGGGTTCCATGTTGAAACCGCGTTTGCGTAATCAATCAGCGCGTCGGAAACAGTGCGGGCCTGATCCGGAACAGCGATTTCAAAGGAGGCGGCAAGATGGTCGTTCCAAAGCGACTGAATTCTGGCCAGTTTGCCTGCCACCTTTTCTTCCAGAGCATGATCAACAGGCCGATACATCACCCGGATCAGAGAGGCACTTGTGCTCTGTAATTCTTCGGCATCCTGCCAGGCAAGGTTTGGTTGAGCAAAACCGTTTGATAGCGGGGCTGCGATGATCACGAAGGTCAGTAAAGCCAATCGGAAAATACAGGGGGTCATGGCCGTACCTTTTTATCTGGAGGAAGACTGAACGTTGCGCTGACAAGTTCGAAGGGAGGGACAATCAGGTCGGTCTTCAATGTGTTGAAGATAAATTCCTGGGTGGCGACCCGGTACCAGAGACGTGCGGTGATCTGGTAAGGGCCGGTGTTGTCACCGGAAAGCGCAACGTCATAGGTAACGATGTCTTCGCCTTTTGGGGGGACGCCTTTGCGCAGATGCGTTATCTCTGCGGTTATGAAAGTCAGATGATCGGGAATGCGATTGCCCGCACTGTCGCGAAAGTCTTCGCGCCAGATAACCGCGTCTGGATCGGTTTGCCCGCGTTCGGTATCGAAGCTGCCGGAATGATAGATCACCGAGCCGTTTGCGTCCGAAACCACAATTTCAAGCCACATATATTTCTGATCGATCACACCTGTTGGCAGGTTGTGACCAGCACCAAGATTCTGTACGGCGATGTCAAAAACGAGCCGGTTATCGGTAATGTGACTGCCTTTCAGGGCAAGTCCGGCAGCAGCGCGCAACAGGGCTGATGTTGCCGTTCCCTGTTTTTCAATCAGGCGAGTGTTTTGTTCTTTGGTTAGTCCTGGCAATATCCCGCCGCGTAACCATGTCAGGTTTGATCCAAGAGAGGTATCAAACATCAGGTAATTTGCCCCGACAAAGTTATGGGCATAGCGTTCAGGTTTGCGAATGTCCCCGTCGCGGATTTGTCGAACATAGGATGCCGGATCCGGCGCCATGTGACAGTCCTGACAAGTGATGTCATTTTGGGCGTACCAGCTGTCGCGCCATTCGACAAAGGTGCTTTGGACATGTTGTCTTGTTGTCGCCTTGGACATCGATTGATCATAGTTTTCGGTATGGCATCCGCCGCAGAAATCAGCGCTGGCAATCAGGGCATTGGTCTTGGCTGCACCAAAGGCACGGGCATGATCACGCGGTGCGGCAAGGATCATCGGGTTGGAGAGTTGATCGACACCGGTATTCACAGCTAGGGTAAGCGCCCCATTGCCTTCAAGAGGGTCGGCATGGGTAGCGGTATGGCACATGACGCAACTGATCCCTTCGGTCTCGGCGTCTGAAGGCATGACAGATTTGAAGCGATTGGTACGTCCTGCCAGAACTTCACCCGGTGCATGACATCCTTCGCAAAACCGTGCACGTTCGATCCCGTCACGGTGCAAGTTTTCATTGGCCTCTACAGCGCGTTCGTAAACTGTGTCGCGACCGGCTATGGCATGCAGCGACGGGGCCCACTCATCAAATTCCTTTTGATGACAGGTGGCACAGGTTGCGGCGGACTGAATTTTTGACGGATCGACAAGACGACCGTTATCGGTTTGCAGTCGCGACGGCCAGAAAGGCCGTTCTGCACCATTTTCATCCGGTCCAAAGGGCAACTGATAGAACGGGATATTGACAAGGTCGATGCCCGGTTCCGGCGCGGGAGGGCGTAGAAGATAAAGGGAAACGACAATCAGGATGCCAATGATACAGCCAGATATCAAAAGCGGGAGATTGGCTTTGAGTTGTCTTTTCATTTCTCCCCCCGGTTTGAATGCGGGGTCGGGTTGCACCAGTGCCGCAACCCCAGATGAATAACCAGACCGATCATGGCAGTGACGGCCCCCCATAAATGCAGAAAAGTCAGGAGATAGGTTGTTTCGAACTGCCAGAACCAGATTTTCCCGGTCAGGTAGATTGCAGGGGGCACGACCATCAGCCATCCGGTTGCGATGATCAGAATGTATTTTGCGATCAGCAACCAGCTCAGTCCGGTGAATATTTTGCGCTGACTTGTCGCGAGACCCTGTTTGATATGGCTCGCGACCCAGACAAGAAACAGGACAGTAAAAATCAGCCCGACAAATAGATGAAACAGCAAAACAGTTTCACCAGCGTTCCAGTTATGTCCGGCGAAGAATTCCAGATAAAGTCCGGTGCCAAGCAGGAGGGCAAAAAGATATGTCAGAACCTGCATCCGCGAGTTCGCGCGGATCAGGCTCATTACACCTGCACGTGCAGGAACGTACTGGACAGTTGAAAGCGGGAAAGTTGTGTTTTTTGTCGTCATGGCTGTTCTTGCTGGTCGTCAAGCCGGGCGGACTTCAATGTCCGCCGGCTTGATTGATGCGGGACAAATTAGCCGCGGATATTGACTTTGTTCTGGGCTGCGGCCTGCAGGATCATTGCGACAATCCGGTCGGCAATATCCTGGGCCTCGTTGCCCAGTGCATCGGCTTCTTCAATGCCGAATTTTTCACCGGACTTTTCGCGGGCATAGGTATCCTCAACCAGCGAAAGAAGTTCTTCGAAGCCTGATTTGATCCGGCTATCAAGGTCGGGATTATCAGCGGAAACAACTGGCGAGATGGCGTTGAAATACATTTTTTTGCACCCGCCCATGATCCCCTGAACATCGGCAAGGCGGCTTTGCGCGACAAAGGCACCGACTTCTCCGGTGATGAACTGGGATTCCTTCCACTCACCGAAATAGTCGCCAACTGTTGGTGTCATTGTCACAACCGAGGTAAAGGCATCGTCACGGTTCGGCTTCCAGACCGACATGTCGCTATGCAATTTTTTGGCCCAGTGCGTCAGGGCCTGTGCCGCACCAAGTCCGAGATTGGCATCAAAAAGCATTTCTCCCGGTGCTTGTTTGCCATCGTCATTGAGGTCTGCGACCAGCTTGATATGGCTTTCCTCCATGCCCCAGAACAGGGGTTCCGTGATGCCGTGGAAAAGGTTTCCCGGCCGGGAAAGCACGGTTCCGTCAGGGAGTGTCAGATCGTATTGGGCGATATCCTCGTTTTCGGTTCCGGGATTGCCAGCATCAAGGATCAGGTCATATTTTGCGGTTTCAGGGATCCCGGCAACGATACCTTCAATGGTTTCATACTGGTTGGATGCTTCTAGCCAGAGTGTTCGGATATTTTGTATCTGACCGGCCAGAACAGGGCCTTTGGCCTGCCAGGCAGCAGCATAGTTTCCATCATGTGATGCGATGATATCGGCATAGGCAGACACTGCATTTTCAAGCAAGCCTGCCTGCGAGATCAGTCGTTCATTATGATCAAGTGTAAACTGTTTGACATTCTCAAGGCCCCTGATTTCCGCATCATCAGTTGCAAAGGCATTGCCCGAGATTGCAAGACACGATGCCAGTGCGGCGGTCAGAAGAACGGGTTTCTTGAACATATTCCTACCTTTCAGATCAAAAAATGGCGGTTGCGGTAAAACAGACGGGGTTGCGAATACGGCCCGCCTGTTTCGCCGAATAATCGGTGCGGGAATATTTGTGATAACAATTATCATTTGCGAAAAGAGGCGAACTTGATGCTGGTCAAGTCAAACTGGTCGGGCTTTTATCGCGCCAAGCGATTTGACGATGATCAAGTTCACGGGCTGGTGCTGGTGTCTTAATCCATCGGTTACCCGCATTGAGCGAAAGGTCACGGGGGTTGGATCAAGGTCCGTGGCCGTGGCCTTTTGCCTTTGGGGAATAGTGAGTTTTGCTAACGGAATGCGGTGAAAATCCGCAGCGGTCCCGCCGCTGTAACCGGTATGCTGCAAACAATGCCAGAGCGGCAGTCACTGAATGAGCAATCCATTCGGGAAGGCAGTTTGGAGCGTTCCGACCGGGAGCCAGAAGACGAGTAAAACACGTTTCAACAAGATTGTGTGCCGATGGAAAAGGTCGTGGCAGAACTGCCGCAATCTTGCCTTTCCAGGAGAAGGTTGAATGTTGGAAACCCGTGCAAAGCACGAAAAGACAAATATTTCAGAGGGCATCCAGTCGCTTGATGATATCCGGGCGTTGCTCGGGTCATTGCCGATGGCCGATGAAGGGCCGGTGATCAAGGCACGGCAAAGGGACCTTGAACTGACAAAGCCGCGCGGCAGCCTGGGCAGACTTGAGGAAATTGTTTTCTGGTTGTGCCGGTGGCAACAAAGTGACGTTCCGCAAATGGATTACCCGCAAGTTTGTGTCTTTGCAGGAAACCATGGAATTGTGCAGCATGATGTTTCTGCTTTTCCACCGTCCGTCACGGCATTGATGGTTGATAACTTTGCAAAGGGCGGGGCCGCGATCAATCAGTTCAGTACGGAACTTGGGGCCGAGGTGACAGTGCGAGCCCTTGATCTGGACCGTCCGACCCGTGATTTCACCGTTGAAGCAGCGATGAGCGAAGATGAATGCGTTGATGCTTTTCGTATCGGCATGGAGGCAGTGAACCCGGATGCCTCGTTCCTGTGCCCGGGGGAAATGGGGATCGGGAATACAACATCTGCTGCGGCAATTTGCCATATCATGTGGGATGGTACGCCGGGCGACTGGGTAGGATCGGGAACAGGTATCAACCGCGATCAGTACAAGCGGAAGATCAATATCGTGAAGCAGGCAAAAGCCTGCCACGATATGTCGGTGAAAGATGGTCTGGACGTTTTGCGCTGTGTCGGAGGCCGGGAAATCGTTGCGATGGCCGGGGCGATTATCGCCGCCCGGCTGCTAAGCATTCCGGTTATGCTTGACGGGTTTATATGCAGTGCGGCAGCGGCCACACTGCATGAAACATCTTCCAAAAGCCTGATGCATTGCATGGTCGGGCATGGATCAGCGGAGCCGGGGCACAGGTTATTGCTGGACCGGATCAGAAAGCGTCCGTTGCTTGATCTTGACCTTCGTCTGGGCGAGGGCACCGGAGCCGTGCTTGCCGGGTTGATTGTCCGGGCTGCGGCACAGTGTCACAATAATATGGCAAGCTTCGGAGACATCGGGATTACTCGCGATACGCCATGTGAGAAGCAGGCTTAAAGGTATCAGGCCGACATCCTCTGGTCCGAAATATCGCCGGAGGATGTTGGCCTGAAAATATGTAAAGACGTTACGCCGCGTCCGTTAAAGATGTGCTTGACCGGGCTGCTTGGGCCGCCCGGTCCTTTCGGATCATGTTGCGCAAGCGCTGCATGACATCAAGGTTGTTATGTTCCATGGCTTGCAAGGACTGAAGGGCAAGATCAAGTTGCCCCTGACGATAAAAGCTCACGGCTTTGCGGGCATTGTCGTGGACTTGGCGATGCGGGATTTCAAGCGCCTTGAAATCAACCATATCGGCAAAAAGACCGTGGCCACTGCCATCGTAATACCACTGCCCCAATCGGCAGTCGGTTTCCGGCGGAAAGTCTGCTTCGGTTGCATCCGATAGCCCCATGAAAACCCGATAGACGGCAAGCTTGAGTTCAAGTTCTTCAAGGTTGGCTAGTTCTATTTCACTAAGAATGGCAGCCATCGACATTGCGGACTGTCCTTCGGTCGAAATATCAAGGATATGCTGGGTTCTTGTCAGAAGTGTATTGGCATCTGATTCCAGATCAGAAGCAGAGCCCGCATTGGTTTTCATGTCACGATCGGCACTATCGGCTTGTGACTGGATCTTACGAACCAGCTTGCCGATTTCCAAAGTTGCTTCGGTTGCGCGATTGGCCAATCCACGGACTTCGGTCGCGACAATCGCAAAGCCCTTTCCGGCTTCTCCGGCACGTGCGGCTTCGATGCTTGCATTGAATGCCAGGAGTTTGGTTTGACGCGACACATCATCAACCATCGAAAGAATAGAGCCGATTTGTCCGGCATTGTCATTTAGCGTGCTGATTTGTGCAGAGGCCGCACGGATGTGCTTGCTGATTTCTGTGATGTGCGATGACATGTTTTTCAGGCCGGTTTGGCTTTCACCGGATTGATGTCGGGCATCTTGATTGGCGCGACTGGTTTCAACCAGCAAGGCGGACAGGTCGGAAAAAGACTCGCGCACGGTAATCAGGGAGTCTCCAAAGGCAGCCAGATTTCCAAAAATGGATCGGGTGATCTTCTGTTCCTGCTCAAGCTCGGCGACACGCGCACGGAGAGCTTCCATTTCGTTTTCGCGGGAAAGGGAGGCCATATTGTTCTGGGTGGAAAGTGATTCGAACATAGCTGGTTTCCTTCGGTACATGTTCCGACATCTTTAAACATGTAAACAAAATACATGTTTAAAGATGTAATGTGAATACATGTTAAGGCATGGCAGCCTGTTTAAATTTGCAGGAACGCACTTATACGACGGGAAGCCGTGTTCCGCTTGAGGTGATCAGTGTCTCACACTGACGGCGAGGATTGAGAAAACAACGAGGATAATTGGGCTTGCGGCTTTAAAAGGTCCGCCAGACTGTAATTGTCGAGAGTCCGATAGAAGGCATTGCTTGCTTCCATCAAGGCATGTCGCAGGAAACAGGCACTTTCGATCCGGCATTCACCGTGATGTGCGGGGTCAAAGCAGGCGACAAGCGCCATGTCCTGTTCTGTATCCCGAACAATCTTGCCAATGCCAATTTCCGAAGGGACGCGACCGAGTCTCATGCCGCCGCCCTTGCCCCGAACGGTTTCAATCACCCCTGTGCGGGCCTGATGGTGAACGATCTTCATCAGATGATTGCGCGAAATTTCATAGGCATTGGCGATTTCATCAATCGTGACCAGACGATCCTGATGCAAGCCAAGATAGATCAGTACCCGCAGGGTGTAGTCGGTGAAGTGGGTCAGGCGCATGGCGAGCTCGATCCGTGTTCAGACGCAGATTTAAACATGTATATTCTACACTTCTTTTCTCGGCCAGCCAGCCCAATGCTGCGAAATTCAACGCGATAAAATGGTGTCCCCGTCGTGCAAGGTACGATCACAAAGGACTGGCGATCAAACCGTTCGACACCCTGTTTGGTCACATTCACCTGAAACCGGCAATTCTGCTCCGTTAGCTGTTCCCGCACATGCCCCCGCCAAATGGCGGGAATTTTTCGTTTGACGGCAATCAAGGAGCGAAATGCAGGCTTGGCAAATGATGCGAGAATGCCGTTTTGGGGACAGAGCGGCTTGGAACTGTCAATCGGAGTGAGGATTCGTTCAAATGTCGGAACGTCTGACAAAATCTGCCGCCCGAAACATCTTTTACGGCGGAACGATCTTCTTCCTGGTCATCTTTCTTGGACTGACCTTGCATAGCCACAACTATATCGTCAACGAGTCCAGCAATTCGGATCAGCTGACAGAATCTGTTGTAGCGGGCAAGCATATCTGGGAACGCAATTCCTGCATCAACTGCCACACCCTTCTGGGGGAAGGTGCCTATTATGCACCCGAACTTGGCAATGTCTGGGTGCGGTATGGCGGTAAGGATGATCCGGAAGGAGCGCGTGACATGCTCAAATCATGGATGCAGGCTCAGCCGTCAGGTATCGAGGGCCGTCGCCAGATGCCGCAATTCAACCTTTCAGATCAGGAACTGGAACAGCTTGTCGATTTCCTGAAATGGACCAGTGAAATCGATACGCAGAACTGGCCGCCTAACGAGGCGGGTTGACCGGTGCTGATGGAAACGAGGCTACAATGAAATATCAATCTCAAAAGGTTGCGCTATATTACATATATGGCGCACTGGCATTGTTCGCAGCCCAGATTCTGTTCGGTGTTGTTGCGGGCACTGTTTATGTTTTCCCCAATTTTCTGTCCGAATTGCTGCCGTTTAACGTCATCCGCATGATTCACACCAATGCGCTGATTGTGTGGCTGTTGATGGGGTATTTCGGCGCGGCATATTATTTGCTGCCCGAAGAATGCGAGACAGAGATTCACAGCCCCAAACTGGCGATTATCCAGTTCTGGCTGTTCATGATTGCAGCGGCCGCCGCTGTTGTCGGATATATCTTCGGCATCCACGAAGGCCGCGAGTTTCTTGAACAGCCGCTGCCGATCAAGGTCGGTATTGTCGTTGTGGCACTGATGTTCCTTTACAACACAACGATGACCTTGCTCAAAGGACGTAAAACAGCGGTTTCAAACGTCCTGATGATCGCATTGTGGTTTGTCGCATTGCTGTTCCTGTTTGCCTTCTACAACCCGTCCAACCTGGCCGTCGACAAGATGTACTGGTGGTATGTGGTGCATCTGTGGGTCGAAGGTGTCTGGGAACTGATCATGGCGTCAATCCTGGCCTTCCTGATGATCAAGATGACCGGTATCGACCGCGAAGTTGTTGAAAAATGGCTTTACGTCATGGTGTCTTTGACGCTGTTTACCGGCATCCTCGGGACCGGCCACCACTATTACTGGATCGGAACGCCGGGTTACTGGCAATGGATCGGTAATGTGTTTTCAACACTTGAGGTCGTGCCGTTCTTTGCCATGGTGATATTCTGTTTCTACATGGTGTGGAAAGGTGGCCGTGACCATCCGAACAAGGCTGCCCTGTTGTGGTCGCTTGGTTGTTCCGTGATGGCGTTTTTCGGGGCTGGCGTCTGGGGCTTCATGCATACCCTGTCGTCCATCAACTATTACACCCACGGTACACAGGTAACGGCAGCTCACGGGCATCTGGCCTTCTACGGGGCCTATGTGATGCTCAACCTTGCGATCTTTACCTATGCACTGCCGTATCTTCGCGGGCGTGAACCCTTTAACCAGCAGCTCAATATGTGGGGCTTCTGGATCACGACAAGCGGTATGGCATTCATGACCTTTACCCTGACTTTTGCCGGTGTTGTGCAAACTCATCTGCAACGCGTTCTGGGCATGAACTACATGGACGTTCAGGATCAGGTTGCCCTGTTTTATTGGATGCGTCTTGGGGCGGGTGTCGCGGTTCTGATTGGTGTTGTGCTGATCGTCTGGTCTTTGGTGGTGGTGCCCCGCGCATCTCGTGCCGCAACACGGATCAGCCAGCCGGCCGAATGACGGTAATCAAGTCAGAAAGACCTGGTTCGTGTTCTTTTAATTGGTGACACGCTGCTGGTAACGGCCGACCGGTTCTCGATGTCGGCCGTTACCTTTTTTGCCTTATCCAGTGCAGGAGCATTACGATGTCTACCGCTCTTAAACAGTCAACTCCCGAGGTTCCTGTTCCGTTTTACCAGCCGACCGGCAATGAAGAGCAGCTTTTTGAAGTTGCATGGCAACGCCATCTTCCTCTTCTGCTGAAGGGCCCGACAGGATGCGGAAAAACCCGATTTGTATCGCATATGGCCGCCAAGCTTGGCATGCCGCTTTATACCGTTTCCTGTCATGATGATTTGACCGCTGCCGACCTTACAGGCCGCTATCTGATCAAGGGGGGCGAAACTGTATGGGTGGATGGTCCCCTGACGCGTGCCGTGCGCAATGGCGGGATCTGCTATCTTGATGAGGTGGTCGAAGCGCGAAAAGATGTGACGGTCGTGCTCCACCCGCTAACCGATGATCGTCGTTTGCTGCCGCTTGATCGCACAGGTGAATTGCTTGAAGCGCCGGACAATTTCATGCTGGTTGTTTCCTATAACCCGGGATACCAGAATCTTCTCAAGCAGCTTAAACCTTCTACGCGGCAACGTTTTCTGGCCGTTGAGTTCAATTTCCCCGACCCCGATACCGAAGCCGATATCATTATGCGCGAAAGCGGAATTGATGCCGAAGGTGCGCGCATTCTTGTGCGTATAGCTGGCAATATCCGCAATCTGGCCGGGATTGACCTTGAAGAAGCCGCTTCGACAAGGTTGCTGGTCTATTGCGCAACATTGCTTAAAACCGGTGTTGCTTTCGATGATGCGATCCAGGCAGCGATTATCGAACCGTTGAGCGATGATCGTGACATTATAACCGGTCTGCGCGAAGCAATTGGCATCATCCGTGGCTGACCGCGGGAGGGTGTCATGAGCTTTGATTTTCTTGAATTCGAAGAACAGGTGGGGATGTTGTGGCACCGGATTGCCACGCGTCATCAGGAAAGCTACCGCGAATATCCGGAACAGGCAGTTCGCTTCGCCGATTTACGGTCATATCTGCCGGTCCTGTTTCGGACATTGGGTGGCGATCCGGCCCTTGAATTTTGTCAGATCGATAAGCGTGTTTCGACACACCGGCTAAGCTGGCGACAGCGGATCGGACTTGTCGATGAACAAATTGCCATGGCTGAAATGAACGAGAGCGCGGTAAAAATGCCGCCTGTCATTTCGTTGTTCCCCGACAGTTCGCTTAACCGCGATTTGTATGTCTGGCTGATGGCATGGTTTGCGGTTTCGGAGCCGCAACCTGCCTTGCAGGAAGATGCGTTCGCTGCTGATATCATGCGTCTTGTCCGCGCGATGCAAACAGACCGTGCCGTGCAAAAGAATTTCCCTGGCATTCTTGCCTTGCGCCAGCGGCTATTCGAAGCCTTTGCCGCGTTGCGGCCCGTCCGTCGTCTGCCGCCTTTTGAACAGCAGATCGAAGAATGCGTGCAAAACAGCCTTGACCAGTCGGGACCTGAAAACACAAATCCAGTCTGGTCCCTGATTTTCGACTGTCAGCAAGATGCGCAGGATATTGCGCAAAAGATCAGGGAAGCGGGTCTTAAGCCGCTTCGTTATGCACCGTTCCTGCCGGTGCCCCTTTGGGGGGAGGCCGTTCATGTCGGTACATCAGGCAGAAATGGTGAGGCTGACGCTGACGATCCCGACGAACCCGCCCAGGATGGTGATCGGGAACGTAAAAAACAGGCCCGTCGGCGCAAGAATGATCAGGCCGGGCGGAATGACCCGCTTGCCCTGAACCGATTTGAAAAGATTCTTTCGATTGCCGAAATGGTCAATGTCAATCGGCCGATGGATGACGAAGAAGAACAGAATGCCAAGAAAGCGGCTGACGAACTTGAGGAAATGGAAATTTCCGATTGCAAGCGAAAGGCAGCGACCAAACTGCGTTTTGATCTTGATCTGCCACCGCGTGAAGCAGACGAAGGGCGCGTGATTGGCAAATGGACATATCCCGAATGGGATTACCGGCAACAATCTTACCGCCCGGATTTCTGCAATGTCATCATGCAGTCAGGTGACGAAAATGTCAGCGAGACCGACATCTGGCAGCCCGGAGAAACCGAACGACGCCAGATCCGTCAGGTGCGTCGCCAGTTTGAGGCATTTCGCCCGCGCCATGAGGTGTTGCGCGCCCAGCTTGATGGTGGGGAACTTGATCTTGAAGCGGTCATTCGTGCGCAATGTGACCAGAAAGGCAACGGCGAGCTCAGCAACAGGATTTATCTTGATACCGTGCGGCGGGCCCGTGATCTTTCGGTTGCGGTTCTGATTGATGTTTCATTGTCGACGGATGCCTGGATACAGGACAATCGTGTTCTTGATGTTGAAAAGCAGGCCCTTTCGGTTTTGGCTGGCGGACTTGATGCCTGTGGTGATGATTTCGGGGTTTACAGTTTTACCTCGCGTCGGCGCGATTGGGTCCGGATCAACGCGATCAAGGATTTCAGCGAAGACTGGTCAGTCGAATGTCAGAACCGGATTCAAAGACTGCGTCCGGGGTATTATACCCGTCTGGGAACCGCGATACGGCATATGGGAAAATTGCTTGGTGAACGGCCTCACCAGCATCGCCTGATGCTGGTCATTACGGACGGCAAACCCAATGATATCGATCATTACGAGGGACGATACGGCATCGAGGACAGTCGCCGTGCAGTCCGCGAATGTCGACAGGCCGGGATTGGTCTGTTCGGGGTGACCGTGGACCGCAAGGCGCAGGACTATTTCCCCTATATCTTTGGCGTTGGCGGCCATGCGATTGTCGCCCGGCTTGAAAAGTTACCATCCGCATTGCCGCGCATCTATCGACAACTGGTGCGGTGATGATGCAGGGCGACATTCAAAAACAGCCCGTCTTGAGCCCCGGTGACACAGAAATACCTGACGACGAAGCTTCCTGGGGCGGTCTCGAACACTTGCCTGGGCACCCGATCATGTGGGTATTGATCTTGTCCGAACTTGTCGTCTTCGGGGCATTTTTACTGGTGTTTTCGGCAGTTCGAATTGGCGATCCTGCCGGATTTGCGCAGGATCAGTTGCAACTGGACAGATTGGCAGGCGGTATCAATACGCTGGTGCTGCTGACCAGTGGACTGTTTGCCGTTTTGGCAACCAAAGCAATCAATGAAGACAATCGGTCGGGGAGCAGGCTATGGCTGTTGGCAACGTCGATCTTCGGGGTGATTTTCCTGATTATCAAATTGATGGAATACACAGCCAAGTTCGATGCCGGGATCGGTTTGGAAAGCACGACATTTTTCACGCTTTATTTTCTGATTACCGGCTTTCATGCCCTGCATGTCGTTCTGGGGCTTGGCATTCTGGGGGTTGTTGCAATCTGGCCCAGCCGGATCAATGTCGAAACCGCCGCAGCATTCTGGCATATGGTCGACATGGTCTGGGTTCTGGTTTTCCCTGTGATCTATCTGGTGAGATGAGATGGCTGCGCAAGAAACCTGTTCAGAACTTGATGAAAATGATGCCGTTATGTCGGGAACAACCGAAACATCGTCCCGGATTGTGGTCCGGGTTTGGCTTGCGGCAAGTGCCATAACGATCCTGTCGCTCGTTCTGGGATTGACCGGTGATGGCGCAGTTCAACGGTCATTGGGACTGATCTCGGTCGGCTTTATTATGGCGGTTGGTTGTTGCAAGGCCTGGCTGATCTTGCGGTTCTATCTGGGGCTGGGACCAGCCGCAGGAAGCTGGCGCGGGTTATTCATGGCCTTTCTGATCGTCATTCTTGTTGGTGTTTTCGCAAGCCAGGGCATCATTGTTTTAATGATGCCCTGATATATTTACGTCGCTGCTGTTAGTGACTGGTGCCTTCGGAATAGGTGATCTTGTTAAACACGTTATATTTTCCGACCGGCTTTTTCATCGGGATGCGTTTGAGTTCGTTGAACGTATCGGCATCGTAAACAATGACAGCCCCGTCATCGTCCCAGATCGAAAGCAAGGCGTGTTTGCCGCTGCTATCAAATTCAACATGTGCGGCAACCTTGCCCGGTTCGGGACGCAGTGTCTTGACGATTTCAAGGGTGCGTTTGTCGATGATATGGACGGCGTCCTTATCAGGACCAAAAAACACATCGACCCAGGCATAAGGCGTGTTTTCATGACTGCGGGTAAAGAAGCCGGGACCAAGCGTTTCAATTGTCTTGATCGTTTCCCAGGTCGTCATGTCGATAACGCTGATTTTTGAATCCTTAAGGTGCGGTGTGGCAAGAACCTGTCGCCCCTGATATTCAAAGGTAATGCCCGATCCAAGATGGGGCATGCCTTCAAGGGCAATATCGGCAACCTTGCGCCCGACATTCAGATTGACCACCTGTCCGTCCCGTCCATTGCGGGCCGCACCGATCAGATAACGATATTCCTGATCAAAGAAGAAATCGTCGAGCCCGTCGGCAAGTCTTATGCGTCGAACAGGAAATGGTCCGTGCTGCACATCAAGCGCTTCGACCATATTTTCTTCGTAGTTGTGAACAAAGCCCGGATATACCGGCCGGGGAGAATCGGCATAGGAAATCTCCCAGACTTCAGGCAAATCTTTCAGCGCAATGATAAAGCTTTGTCGCGGTGGTGCCGTATATACAGCCGATACGCGCGATGTTTTCCCGCGATCGCCAGCAACCGGAATAAGTCGTAATGGTCGAAGGTCGTAAGCATCAAGCAGGATCAGACTGTGCGGTAGCATATTGCCGGCCATCAGGTAGCGGCCGTCACTGGAAACCGCAACATTTCGGGTGTTCAGACCAACACGAATTTCGGCAACCATTTGTAGAGAATAAAGGTCATACATCTGCACCCAGCCATCGCGGGAAGCCAGATAGACAAATCTTCCGTCCGGTGAATATTTCGCACCACCATGCAAGGCAAAGCGGGTCTGGAACCGGTCAAGCGGGCTGAAGCTGTCGCCGTCAAGTATGGTGACATGGTGATCCCCGGCTTCGACCACGGTGAACAGATTAAGCGGATCACTATTGAACTTTGGCTTGGCCGGTAATGTTGCCGGATCGACAAAAACTTCATGACTGGCCGCAATGTCGGCCATTTCCCAACCGGGTATCTTGGCAAGTGGTTGACGCAACCATTCACCTAAAAGGGTAATATCCGTTTGATCCAGAACGGTTTCGAACGCAGGCATCTGTGTTGCCGCGCGGCCCTTTGAGATAACGCCCTCAAGCGTTTTGCCACGCAGTTTTTCAAGACTCTCGGGCAAAAGTGCCGGTCCCATTCCGCCCAATCGGTCACCGTTATGGCAAACGGCGCAATGGGTGGCATAAAGTGCTTCGGCATCAGCCTTCTGGGATGGGGAAAAGGTTTCTTGGCCAAATGCAGGCATCGCGGCCACTGTGGTCAGGGCCGTGACCATGGCAAGCTTTCGCAGAAAGGTGCCAGACGGGGTTCTCATGATGCGTGCTCCACCTGACCGCGGCGTCTTGTTGCGGCAAACGGGACCGTTTCCAGTCGATCATGATGACCGGTAATGCCCAGTTCCGCATCGTCAAGATAGCAGCCGGGATCCTCAGCCCAGGGATCACCGGTAAGCTGATAGGCACGCGTTCGGGTGTTGCCGCCGCAAATGTCGCGATACTGGCACTCCCCGCAACGTCCCCCGACCGCGCGAGGCCGTTGTTTAAGCCCGGCCATCAATGGGTCGCTGATATCCTGCCAGATGTCGGAAAACGGCCGTTTGAGAACATTGCCAAGCGTATGCTGCCACCACATCGTATCGGGATGAACGTTTCCAAGATTGTCGATATTGGCAACATTCACACCTGATGCATTGCCACCCCAGCGGCGAAGCATCCGGGTGATGTGTTCGGATGCGCTGCTATAGTGCTGATCGATCCAGAATTTCAGGAAAACGCCATCAGCATCATTGTTACCAGTCACATAATCGCGTGCGATACCGGCTTTCAGGTCTGCCTCGCAACGGGCAAAGATCATCAACAGGGCGTCACGGGTCATGTTGTAAAATGCGTGATCCTTGCGGTTATGGTTACCGCGTCCCGCATAATTCAGATGAGAGAAATAGAATTTGTCGATCCGTTCGCGTTCAACCAGATCGAGAAGACCCGGCAAATCCTGATAGTTTTCTCGGGTCATGGTGAAACGGATGCCGACGGGCAGTTTGGCATCGCGGCACAGTTTTGCGCCCCGCAATGCGAGATCAAATCCACCGTCCAGACGCCGGAAATAGTCATGGGTTTCGTTCAACCCATCAAGGCTTATTCCGACATAATCATAATTGGCCTTGGCAATCTGATCGATGTTGGTTTCGTCAATCAGCGTGCCATTGCTTGACAGGGCGACATAGAACCCAAGTTCCTTGGCGTAGGCCGAAATATCGAAAATGTCAGGTCGCATCAAAGGTTCGCCACCAGACAGGATCAGAACCGGGACATTGAAATCGCGCAGATTTTCCATTGTTTTGAAAACCTGTGCGGTGGTTAGTTCCCCGGGGAAATCCTTATCCACGGCAGAGGCATAGCAATGCCGGCATGTCAGATTGCAACGTCTGATCAGGTTCCAGATTACGACTGGTCCCCGGTTGGCAAGCTGGGCATGTTTGCGGGAAGACGCAGGTACGGATCCGCCGTTTTCGGCAATCTCGATCGCGGCCCGGATATATTGGCTTACTCGCAGCATTTCCGCTCCTTGCTTTTGCGCCAGCGCAAGCCGGTCTTTTTCAGAATGCGACGGCTGTAAAGAATGCGGTGGTCATGAACGGTATCGCCCAGAATTTTGCGAATTTCCGCAACGTGGGCTTCGACGATGTCGCGTGATGTGCCATGAACCATGGCAAACAGATTGAACGGCCATTCCGGCAAATGCCGTGGCCGCCGATAGCAGTGGGACACGAAATCAAGAGCGCCGATGGTTTCACCCATCTCGTCGATCCTGTCGTCATCAATGTCCCAGACGCTCATGCCGTTGGCGCGGTAACCGAACTGATAGTGATTGGGGATGATGCCGATCCGCCGGATGACACCGATATCAAGCATGCGCTGCAGGCGTTGTTCGACTTCATCGGGACTTAAACCGATGCCAAGACCGATATCGCCATAGGGGGTCGAAGTGATCGGTAGCCCCGACTGTGTCGCACGGATCAGGGCTTCGTCAATTTCGTCAAGTTCAGGAACTGGTACAGGGTTGTTCATTCCGGTACCTCCAGCTTGAGTTCAAGAAAATATTCCTGTTCCTTGGGAAAGTTCAAAACCTCCAACCCGGTTTCGCGAGAAATCTCGGCAAGAACATTAGCCAGTGCGATTTCATCGCTGGCCAGAACCACAAACCACATGTTCAACCGATCATCGCGCTCGTAATTATGGGCAACTTCCTCAAAGGAATTGACCTGATCAGCAACCGCATCAAACCTTTCGGGCGGAACAGCCATTGCAGCAAGTGACACGGCCCCCCCAAGCTTTTCGGTGTTAAAAAGTGGTCCAAAGCGGCTGATATATCCTTTGGCAATCAGTTGCTGGACGCCTTCAATCAGGACATCTTCAGAATAGCCAAGGCGTTCGGCCAGAACTTGAAACGGGTGGGCGCAAATAGGAAAACCGCCTTGCAGATTGTTAAGCAAATCGCGTTCAAGCTGATCCATGTTGTCCTCCTGCCATGTTCTTTGCAGTAAAAGGCACTGCGCCATACTTACCTGCGCGCTGGGCAAAGCATCGTTTGCTGAACAGGACTTTCTGCGGCATGTCACAAAGATCGAGCCGCGCGGTCATGTGGCGGATTTGCGCACGAACAGTGTGTTTGTCCCGTCCGTGGATCATGCAATAAAGATTAAAGGGCCAAACCCCTGCCACGCGTTCACGCCGATAACACAAGGTGACATAAGGCAATCTTGCCATTGCTTGCCCGATATCTGCTGCCATCGGGTCGGGGACATCGAACACACACATCGCATTGGCCTGATATCCCAGTGCCCGGTGATGCAATATCATACCGAACCTGTTGACCAGGCCATTTTCAATCAGTTGATCCAGCGCGGAAATGACGCCTTCTTCTGTTATCCCCAACGTGTTGGCAATAACAGCATAGGGTTGCGGACAAATCGGCAGGCCGTCGCGCAGCTGTTCAATCAACCGGTGATGAAGTTCGGTCAGTTCCATTGCAAGTTAAAACCCAAATCAAGTCGGTAATGTTCAATCATCGGCATCAGATGAACCGTGTGACCTGTCTCGGCCTCGATGGCTTCAACTGTCCTGACAAGGTCATTCCGGGTGGCGCCGGTGATCACGAACCACAAATTGAGTTTATCTTCGCGTTCGTAATTGTGATTGATTTCGGTAAAGCGGCTGATTTTTTCGGCCACTTTTTCCAGTTCGGATTGCGGGACTTCCATTGCCGCAAGGGTGGATGCCCCGACCCGCCCCGTGGCATAAGTCGCCCCGATGCGGGCAAGATACCCCTTGTTTTTGAGATCCTCGAAGGCTGCCATAACGCTGCCTTCATCGCTGCCGATTTGTTCTGCGATTGTTGCAAACGGGCGTGATGTGGTTGGAAAACCGCGCTGAAAGGCCTCGATAAGTTGCTGTTGTGTCGGGGAAAGGCGTTCTTGCATCATGATCCTCCTACAACCCGATCCGGCCTGCGCGGTCGGACATGAAGATGCCGCTTGGGCTGGGCAAAGGAAGTTCTGCAATCGGTTTCAGGGTATAGGGATCATATCCGACGACTTTGTTGTCATCGCGAACCGACAGCCAGACCTGATCGCCACGGGGACTGAATTCCATGTGAAGGACACCGGTGCCGGGTTTCAATTCACCATCGATTGCCAGAGTTTGAGTATCGATGATTTGCACGGTGTCATAATCGGGAACTGAAAAATTGACCCAGACATGGCGACCATCGGGATGGGCCATGACAAATACCGGTTGTCCATGAACGGGAATGCGACCGACTTCCTGCCAGGTTTCGGTGTCGATCACCAAAACCTCGTGGCGACCGACCGCCGGAACAAAGGCCCGCTTGCCCGCAATGGCCCAACCTTCCAGATGTGGCATCTTGTAAACCGGTAGCCGTTCCTCGCCCTTGCCATAGTGATCAAGGATGCGTTGCGGACCTGATTGCGGATGCCAAAGATCAAGCAATGCCATGCCATCTTCACCAAACAGTCCGGCAATGTAATAGCGGCCATCCGGCGTGATCAGTGCGTCATAGGGCTGGATGCCTATATTCTGGTATCGTGTGACAGATGGTGTATTCCCTGCCGAGAAATCGGCAATCCAGATTTCACCCGTATCCCAAAGACTAAAGACAAACCGGTTGCCCGGCGCATCGACAAGACCAATTACCTTTGACCGGTCGGGCCCCCCATCAATCGTGGTCGGAATATCGGCAACCAATTCCAGCGTTTCCGTGTCAAATACCCGGACACCGCCGGGTTCGTAATTGGCGACAGCAACAAGTTTTCCGTCCTGGCTGATTGCACCGCCGATGCTGTTGCCTGCCTGCAGGGTCCGTGCCACAATTTCGTGGCTGAGGATGTCAACCTTGGTCAAGCCGCCGTCTCGCCCAAACACAAAGGCAAACCGGCCATCACGGGCGTAAACGATGGAGGCATGAGAAAGATCACCCAGACCACCAATTATCCCGGTAAATTGTTTGTTGCTGGTGTCAAGAATGGCGACCTCGCCACTTGCACGGGCAATAACAGTTGCCAGATCGGCCGTTCCCCGCAGGGCAACGGGGGAGGATGCACAGGCATTCAACGCAATTGCGGCTCCGATTGCGATCAGGGTCGCTAACGGGCGAAATGGCGAACGCCTTGTCTTCGCAGGAAAGAAACGCGGCATTATTTGGATCCTCCTGTTTTCAGGTATCGGGCCATCCAGGCAGCTTCGCTTTCACTGATGATTGCGCGCCACGGTGGCATCGCCGTTCCCGGCAATCCGTCAAGGATGATGGAGCTCAGATCTTCGACGCTGTAATTTTCAAGATTTTCGGGCAGCAATGGCGATCCGAGTCCGCCTTTGAAAGTCAGGCCATGACAGGAACCGCAATCCTGACGCACCATTTGTTCCAGAGCAGATGGCGTCCGGGCATGCTCCTGAAGCTCGGACGCGACAGCCGGGCCCGCGACAAGAAATGTCCATCCCGCCACAAGCGTGCCTATGGTTTTATGCCGTTTTCGCATAATGCAGGGCTTTGTCAGAAAGAACCGATATCGACTGATCGGTGTCATCAACCATGTATCTGGTAGCGGGCAATGACAGCCGGTCTGCCAGTGACAGCACCCGTCCGATGACAATCATGCAGGGCGGGTTTACATGCATGCGGTCAAGGTCTGTACACAGATGATCAAGCGTGGTTTGAAAATGCCGCTGTTCCGGGGTGGCGCCATTTTCGATGATCATTGCCGGGGTGTTTCCCGAAAGACCATGTTCCATCAGCTTGTCGGCGATGAGGGGCATTGTTTTTACCCCCATGTAAATCGCAAGCGTCGTGTTGGGATCGGCCAATGATCGCCAGTCATGCGTTGGCATTGCGTCGGCCTGCATATGTCCCGTAACAAAACGGACACCGGTTGCCAGACCTCTGTGGGTCAGTGGCAGGTTCAGCTTGGCCATACATCCGGCCGCAGCTGTAATGCCGGGCACAACTTCAAAGGGAATTTCATGAAGGCTGAGATGCTCTGCCTCTTCACCACCACGTCCGAAAATATAGGGGTCTCCCCCCTTTAAACGGACAATGTGTTGGTGGGAATGCGCCAGATGCACCAGCAATGTGTTGATTTCTGATTGTTTGAGGCTATGACGCCCGGTTGATTTGCCAACATAGATGCGTTCGGCAAACGGATTGACCAGATCAAGAATATCTTCGGAAACAAGCCGGTCATAAACGACAACATCCGCGCGGTCCAGAAGACGTGCGGCCTTGAGTGTCAGCAATTCCGGGTCTCCTGGCCCGGCCCCGACAAGATAGATGTATCCCGGTTTGCTCATGGCGGATTTTCCTTTTTACCGGATTGACCAGATGTGCAGAAATCCGGGGGCTTTGCAGCCCCCGGATACACGGTCAGTAGACGTCGTGCTGGGTGTTGTAGAGGTTGAATTTCCCGGTCGGGGTCACAAGACGATCATCCTTGATGACCTTCTTGAGCTTGCGGGTTTTGTCGTCAACGACAACGATAGCTGATTTCTCGGCTTTGCCGTTCCAGACAGAGAACCAGATTTCAGTTCCCTGCTTGTTGTATTCACCCTGAACGACACGTTTGGCGCCTTCACCGACATCGGCCCACTCTGCGATCGGGAGAATGTCATATCCGGCTTCAAGATCGTTGATGTTGAACACGGCAACCGACTGGTAGATTTCAGCATCCGAGTTCAGCGGCGTATCCACCCAAAGGTTGGTCGAATTCGGATGGGTCTTGATGAACAGGGAACCACCTCCTTGACCATCAATAGACGCTGCCATTTTCCAGGCACTGTCCGGGTGTTTTTCCGGGTCCGTTCCGATCAGGGCAATGGTTTCGTCGCCCAGATGGCTGGTAGCCCAGACCGGTCCGAGTTCAGGGTGAACAAAGTTCGCCCCGCGCCCCGGATGCGGCGTTGTTCCGACTTCAACAAGTTTGGTCAGAACGCGGTCCTTGGTGTCGATCACCGCGACGGTGTTACGGGCGTTGGCTGCAACAAGGAAATAGCGGCCACTGGCATCGAATCCGCCGTCATGCAGGAAACGTTCTGCATCAATTGCGGTGACCTGCAGGGCATCCAGATTTTCGTAGTTTACCAGAAGAACCTGACCGGTCTCCTTGACGTTAACGACGAATTCCGGGTTGTAGTGCGACGAAACGATCGCTGCAACACGTGGTTCTGGATGGAATTCCTTCTCGTCGGTGGTCATGCCACGCGTCGATACGATTTCAAGCGGTTCCAGTGTTTCGCCATCCATGATCGTGAATTGCGGTGGCCAGTAGGAACCCGCAATGGCGTATTTGTCTTCCCATCCTTTCATCTTGGATGTTTCAACAGAACGTGCTTCAAGGCCAACCTTGATGGAGGCAACCACGATCGGGTCTTTCATCCACAAATCGATCATGTCGATTTTGGCATCGCGGCCGATCACGAAAAGATAACGTCCGGATGCTGATACGCGTGAAATGTGAACAGCGTAGCCAGTGTCGATTACATATTTGATTTTGTAATCGTTACCATCAATCAGGGCGATCTGACCGGCATCGCGCAATGTTACCGAGAACAGGTTCTCGATATCGAGATCATTCATCTTTTTGGTCGGACGCTGGTCAACCGGAACGACGACTTTCCAGCTTTCCTTCATTGCGGCCATACCCCATTCCGGGGGCTGCGGCGGGTCCTGCATGACATAGCGTGCCATGATATCGACCTGTTCTTCGGTCAGGTCACCCGAGGTGCCCCAGTTCGGCATCCCGGCTGGTGATCCATAGGTGATGAAATCACGAAGATAATCGTACCCCAAATCACGGGTCCGATCGGTTGTCAGTGCCGGTCCGGTTGCGCCATTGCGCAATACACCGTGGCACCCTGCACAGCGCTCGAAGAAAATCTTGCGCCCCTGATCGAATTCATCAGATGTCATGGTCGGCACGCCTTCATGAACACCGGGTTGATCCCCCGTGCTTGGAATGGATTCCAAGCTTGGTTCATAAGTACTTTCGCCTTCCGGATGTTTGTCCTGTGCAAAAGCCGCTGTTGTCAGAATAAGGCCAAAGCCAAATGCAAGCGGCGCTGCAGTACGTCTTAGTCGGGTTGTGAGTGTCATGCGTCCCTCCTTAGGAAAATGAAAGCCCTCGCTCCCGGCTGCGGAGAGTTTACCTTTCGAGGATGGTCAGCCTTGACGATGATCAAATAACCATACGGACATTATGGGTTTCGGTGGTTCGATCCTTGACCGGAATCAATACGGGACCACCAAAATCAAAGAAAATCGGGAAAAGAGAGATCAATTAATGAGGTGACGGCATGTTGATCCGTGATCCGGTTCTGATCATTGTTGCTCACGGAACGCAGCGATCAGGTGCATTGCCAGGAGAAGTCTTTCAGGGACGTTTGCAACAGCTCTTGCCGCATTTTGAGGTTCGGCTGGCATTCTTGCACAGCTCTCCGGATATTCAGGCTGTTCTGGAAGATGTTCTCAAGAACCAGCCGGCAGATATTCTTCTGTTCCCGCTTCTGTTTTCTCAGAGTATTGACACCGTCAATCTCTTGTCTCCGACGACAGAAAATATTGAAGGCAGTCGTGCTCAGATATTGCCCGCTGCCGGATGTTTGCCGGGGTTTGGCCGGATGCTGACTCATCGAGCAGTCGACTCGACCTTGCCCTTGAATGGTAAAGTCAGAAACCCTGCGGTTTTCTTGGTCTCGCACGGACGCAAAAGCGATAGGCGACCGGCGCGAAACTTCCTTGAAATCAGAAACGCAGTTGCCCGATCTCTTGGGCATAATGAAGTATATAACGTGCAGCTCGAAGGCTGTTTCCCGCTCGATCAGTGGCGGGAAAGGACGCAAAACCGCAAGGCTGTTTTCATTCCATTGATGGCGGGGGATGGCTTCCATTGCAGGGTCGATATTCCGGCTGCTGTTGATATGCGTCCAGACGAAAATCTCCGGATACTTTCTCCTGTTGGAACCTGGTGGGAACTGTCGGTATTGCTGGCCGAATATGTCAATCTTCGCTGGCTCGATGGTGGCTCTGAATATTCTGGGCCGATATCCCGCAAACTGACGAGGACGTGCAGATGTCTTGTCGAAAAATAACCAGTGCGGATATTGATCTGATCTCAAAAATTCCGGTGATGTCCGCATTTGCGCGCACCGAAATTCCGGCCATTGTCCGCGGCTCCTTTGTAACTATTTATCCGCATCGGGAACTGCTGTTTAGCGAAGGAGAAGACGCTGATCAGTTTTTCATTCTGTTAAAAGGGCAAGTGCGTCTGTTCCGGGTTCTTGATGATGGTCGGGTTCCCTTGTTCCATCTGGTCGGGCCAGGAGAATCCTTTGCCGAAGCGGTGGTACTGGCAGGTGTGCGTTATCCTGTCTCGGCCGAATGCGAGGCAGGATGCGAGATTGCGGCTGTCAGTCGCTCGCAATTGATCAGCCGTCTGAAGAATGATCGCTTCATGATTGGTCGAATGATGCAGTCCCTGATCGAGCGTGAGCGATTCTTCTTCAAGGAACTGAACGGTTTGCGGCAACTCAATCCATCGCAGCGACTGGCGGAATTTTTGCTTTCCCAGAATGATCAGCCACAGCATGTACCAAAACATGTGATTGCCAACCGGATCGGGGTGACGCCAGAGACCTTCTCACGGGCATTACGGAAGCTTGAAGAAGACGGGCTGATCGCGCGCGATCCCAAAATGAGCATTCTTGATCTCGACCGACTGCAACAGTTCACCCGGCAGTAGATATTTTCGGTCGCCATATTGACTTGGAGCAAATCTAACCCCTCCATCAGATGTTAGATTGGTTCCAGTAAGTAACTCACTGCTCCGTTATCACCATGGACAATGCCATGACGAACGATATTGAGCGCATTTCGGGCGTCCTTCGCTTTGCGCGTTATTTCAGAACCTGGCCACAGGAAGATATTCTTGAGTTGGCAAGTCTATGCCAATGGGTTCGCCTCGATACCGACACTGCGATGATTACGGCAGGGGAACCTGCCTCGGCGCTTTATCTGATCGTCAATGGTCATGTCGAGCTGTCTTACAAGGACGGGGACGGCAAGGATGGCGTCATTGATCTTATGGGCGACGGACAGCTGGTCGGGGAATGCGCACTTGTCCCGGACGGTTATTATGCCGTGTCACTCAGAACGCTGGAGGCCACAACGGCGATTCGCATTGATGGCCTGGCATTTTCGGAATTCCTTTCGGCCCATTTCGACAGAGCCCTGACCATGATGTCTGCCATGACCGAGCGGTTGTGTCAGATGTTACGTCAGGCCGAAGAACTCAAATGTCGTTCTGCGGCTCAGCGATTGGGTATTTATCTTCTGGCGGATGCTGTCCCGATTGATGGCGTACATGAAACGCCGCTGACCATCGAAAAATCGGCCCTTGCGCGCAAGCTTGGCATGACGAGTGAAACCATTTCCCGGGCACTGAAAAAGCTTTCCGAAATGGGTGTGTCACAGCATTCCAATGGTCATATCATCCGGATTGCCGATGCTGAAATGCTTGCTGAATGGTGCGGTCTTTCGAGCAATCAGGGCAAAGAGGAGCAGGAAGATGCGTTCAAAGCCGCTGTCTGATTCCGACCGCGAAATCATGATGAATGTGCCGTTGCTTTTTGCCCTTGGTGAAGACCGCATTGAAGGTCTGATCGCGAGATGCAGGGTTGCATGTCATGCGCGTGGCGAACATCTTTTCCGTGCCGGTGATGTCGCAGAGAATTTCTATATATTGTTGTCCGGTCATTTGCGGCTTGTGAAAACGTCGCCGCTCGGGGAAGAAACCGTCATGCATTTTCTGACCCAGCCGGGCGCATTTGCCGAAGCGGTTTCATTTGCCGGTCGCCCCTATCCTGTGGATTGCGAGGTGATGGAAGATTGCGAGATTGTTGAAATTCCGCGCGCAGCCTATCTGTCCATATTGCGAAGTGCCCCGGATGTTCTGGGCGATGTATTGAGCGGTCTTCTGCGGTGGGAACGTTTCTTCCTTGAGGAAATCTACAAGATTCGCCACACACGACCATTACAAAGAATCGCATCCTTCCTGATCGATTTCGAAGAACGCAGTGGTGAACCTCTTGATGATCAGGGAGGCACGAGCTTCCCGGAAAAACGTCAGATCGCAAGCCGGATCGGCATCACACCCGAAACCTTTTCGCGTTCCTTACGGAAGTTGGAGGCATCTGGCGCAATTGCTGCTGGGCCTAAACTTCAAATTCTTGATCGTGCTGCGTTGATCGAACTGTCGCGCTAACAGGTTGTCAGAAGATCGGCATGGAGATGAGACATCAGGAGCGGATCGATACGTATCCGTCCGGATCAGTTTGTCTTTTTGAACCGCCATATAAGGGCGATCAATGTGAAGACAAATCCGGCAAATGCGAGTTCCCAAAGTAAGGCTGACATGACCAGGAGCTCAGTTGTGCCTGTATCCTGAATTGCCGCCATTCGGGTAAGGGAAGCAACCGCCACACAGGCGCAGGAAATACGCATCGAGACCGGCAAGCTAAGAGAAAAGCGAAACCGTTGTAAAACGGTGCGGCACATGACGGTGATGGAAAGTAGCGCAAAACCGCCGATCATTGCGCCATGAAATCCAATCAGCCCCTGTCGGCCAAGGATAAGCGTCAGGACAGAGTTAAAGCACAGTCCGACCGCCAGCATCGCATATCCCAAATGCAAGGATGTCAGGTCAAAGCCATCTGCGACCAGCCAGACGCGCCAGTTCCAGAGACGACGCATGATGACCATCGCCGCCAGCAGCCCGAGCAGCGCGCTGAGGGGGGGAGGCAATCCGGCAAGGTCACTGACGGCTGCAAGAATCAGAGCTGAGAGACCATAATTTTCCAGTCGGCCTTGCGCCATATAGGGGCGGTACATATCGCGTTTTTGCAGCGCCCCTGATGTGGCGGCGGCAATTATGCGTCCCCCCATCAGGAACAGCAACACAATCAGCAACCATATCATTGCAAGCAAGGCTGTTTCTGAAAGGGCCCGGTTCGCAAGAATCCCGCCCGCCTGAAAAACGGCTTCGGAAGAAAGAAGTAGAAATATGATCAATCCTGGCAGGGCAGATTTCAGACGCTTGGCGGCACGGAAAAATGCAAGCCCGGCGTAAAAGAACAACAAGCCGAAGGTCGCAAGGTTTCCAAAGGCACCAAGATAAAGACCGGCCAGACCCGGGACAAAGATCGAAATACGGGCGACAAGCCAGAGCATGATCAGAAAGCGGATGGTTCGCTTTCCCGGACGCGTTAGCAAATAGCCGCCCAGAACAAGTTGTCCGTAACCTGCCAGCAATTCATGACCATGCCAGAAATCCCGTTGCGGAACGGGCAAAAGGGTCAGGATTTCATCGCTGCCAGGAACCCAGAACAATAATTTTAGCGGAACAGCAACAAGGGCAAGCAACCCGGCCAGTATGAATAATGTGACAAAGTCTGAGCGGATTGTGCGCATATCATGCCTTACCAACCCGGCGAGAGGCAGGTTCCTTTGTTGCTATGCTGGGCTTCAACAGGCTGAGGTATCTCCAGGCAAGGGGAAATGCCCCGCCTAGACCAGTTTTGCAGCCGGAAACTGCCCAAGAAGTTGTGCGCATTCTTCATCATTCATCAGGCACATGGCCGTGCTTAATCCATCTGCGAGGGCGGCCTTTGGTGCGGTGACCGTGATGCTTTGGCGACGTGCCTGTGCGGGCAGGCCGGAGCGGGGATCAAGAATGTGACCGATCAGGCCTGCCTGATCAAAAAACGTTCCGGTTGGCAACGAAGTGGCCAGAGCATTATCACGCAACATTTCCCGATCTTTTCTGATACCCGAACCGGTATCAATGGAAATCGGCCAGGGATTGCCGTCAGGATGGCCGCCAATTGCGTAAAATTCTCCGGTATTGACGAGCACGTTGGTCAGTCCGTTGCTGCGAAGCAGTGATGCAATCCGGTCGGCAACATATCCTTGGGCAATGCCGTTCAGGGTCAGGGCCATGCCAGGACGATCAAATGCAATCCGGTTTTGGGAGATCGACAGTTTTTCCCAGCCGGTCAGGGTAAGTGTGTCTTTGATCGCAGAAGTTTCAGGCCCGTGACCTTGCGCATAGCTTGTCGCATAGAGCTGCCACAACGGCTGTATCGTCGGATCGAAAAGCCCGTTGCTTGCACGGTTGATGGTGCCGCAAATCCCGAGGCATTCCAGAAGTTCGAATGGTGGGGTGTCAAGGCTTCCTGCACTGTTTAACCGGGAAAGTGTCGAGTTTTCGCGATAGAGGCTGAAAATATTTTCCAGTCTGTCGAGCTCCCGGGTCGCACTTGCAAGGATCTTGTCGGCATCAGGATGGGACAATGTGATCGATGCAGCAGCACCCATTGCGATCCCTTTCCAGCTTTGGACCGGAGTTTGCGCATGGGATATGGCAAAAGGCATACTGCTGATTGCGCCAGCCGCAGCAGAAATGGTCAGAAACCGGCGTCGTGAAATAGCGGGCATGGCGGACCTCATTTTTTGCGAAGACTTTCAAGACGGCTGCGATAGTCGGTGTCTTCGGGCAGGTTTGCAGTTTCAGGGACGTTTACTGGTGCATCAGGGGTGGTGTTGCTAAAGACCAGCGCATCATCAACATCACCAAGCGTCATGACCTGACCCCCATACTGATCGGCAAAGGCCCGGGCATCATCCGGGCTCGAAAAGGGAACAAGTTCCGGTGATCCCATCCCCCCGGCCATGCGCGATCCAACGACATAATGTGCCGACACCGCCGGTATCCAGTTCTGCTCCCCGACATTGTCCCAGTCGGTGGTCTTTGACATGTCCGTGACATATATGACGCGGATTTTATAATTCTGTTCGGGCATGCGTTCATAGGCAATGCCGTCGCGAACCTGACTGAAAAACAGGGGATAAGGCAGGCCTTCAAGATGAATTTGTGCCTTGGGGCCGGGATGTTCGAGAATATTCATCTGGCAAAAATGCCCAACTGATTCCTCGGTCATTGCGAGCGGGGGTGGCAGGGTTTCTGCAACCTGTTCCTGACAGGCAGCCAGTCCCAAAAGACCACCAGCGACCACAAGTACAGACAGGTTAAATTTACGGGGTTTCATGGTGTAACCCTCCGAAACGCCAAGAGCGCGATACCGATGGCAGCAACCGGCCATGCCAGAATGGATATCAGGGCATGGACAGGCGGGATGCTGTTGGCGGCCCCTGCCAGTCCGGCGGCAGCCGCGGTCGCATCAGATGCGGCAAGGTTATATAAACGAAAGGCATCGGCGGGATTGCCAAGCAGCAACCACTGGAAATAGTCATTGGTAAAGGTGCCGCCATCATCTGCAACAATGGCAGCAAGAAGCCCAAGATCGTAAAGCACGATCAGAACAAGCCACAATCCAATGACCAGTCCGGCTGCGGCACCGGGCCGTCGTGCAAAGGCCGAAATCCCGTACCCGATACCGATAAAGGTCGCCCCAAGCAGAAGTGACGACCAGAACAGCCGCAGCAATGCCGGCAAACCCAGAACCGCATTCTGATCGGTTGCAACAGCCGCAATGGCTGCGATGCCGTAACCAGCCGCAATCGCAATGGCAAGGATGGCAAGATGTGCGGTGAATTTGCCCAGAACTAGCTCGCCGCGTTTGACGGGATAGGTCAGAACAAGGGGCAGGGTGCCACGTTCAATCTCACCGGCAATGGCGTCAAAGGACATCAAAAGCGCAACCAGTGGCACCAGATATACGGCAAGCGATGTCAGGCTTGCGACTGTGACGGAAAGCTTGTCTGCGCCAAGTGCGCCGGTCGGGGCACTTCCGGCCGCAGAAAGAACAAGTGAAAACAGCACCATCATCGCGACGGAAATGGTGATCCAGCGATTGCGCAAGGCAATGATAAATTCGGTACGGGCCGATGCCAGAATGCGGTTCATGCGTCACCTCCCTTGCTGAAATGGCTGTAAATATCTTCCAGACTGGGCTGAATGACGTCGACATCCTCGATCAGGGAGCCAAGTGCGGAAATATCGCCAAGACGTGCGAGTTTTTCATCGGATCTGCAAACCAGATCGACCATCACCCCGTTACGGCGATCCCCCGAAAGCTTGCTGGCGACTTCATCGGCCTTGCCGACAGACGCAGAAACCTGCAAGCGGATCGGCAGGGATGCCTGCCGTCGCAAACTGGCCAGCGTGTCGTTTGCCACCATGACCCCGGATGAAAGTATAACGATACGGTCGGTTCTGGCTTCAACTTCGGTAAGGGCATGGGAAGACAGCAAAATGGCAGTTCCCTGAGCCGCAAGTTCATCAAGGATGACATAGAATTCCCGCCGCGAAACAGGATCCAGCCCGCTGGTCGGTTCATCAAGGATGAGAAGTCTGGGTTTGCCAATCAAAGCCTGTGCCAGTCCGACACGTTGCCGCATACCTTTGGAATATGTGCCGATCCGTCGTTTTGCGGCCTGTGCCAGCCCGACGCGCTCAAGCAGCGGCATGGCCTGATTGGTGTTTTCGCCACGCAGACGAAGATAGTAACAAAGCTGTTCATAACCGCTTAGCGCCGGGTGAAAGGCGGCATTTTCCGGAAGATATGCCGTGCCTGTTTTGGCGATATTGCTGCCGGGTTCGGTGCCAAGCACCTTTATCGTCCCCTTGTCGGCCGGAATAAGGCCCAGGATAATCTTCATTAAAGTCGATTTTCCTGCGCCGTTATGGCCAAGCAGAGCGACACGTTCACCGGCCGCGACGTCAAATCCGACCGCGTTCAGAACGGTATGATCATCGTAGCACTTAGTGACTTGCGAGAGGGTCAGACACATCTTCAGTCCTTTCACGCAGCCAAACAGGGTTGGTGCGAGCAGCCATTTCAAGTGTTGCGATCTTATCGGAAACGGGAATGTCTAATGGTTCCATCAACGGATAACTGTCGATGACGCCACCGGGCAGGGTTGCGGGAAAATGTGCCTGGCTCCACCGGATCAATTGCACGGCGGGTGACCCCAGCAACATTCCCGCTGCTGGTTGTGACCATAAAATATGGTCCATCAGATCGTTGGGACGGAACCGGCTATCGGCAATCCCGTTGCCATCAAGATCAAATGCCGGATGATCCGACCAGAAGTTTCCCTGCCCATCGAAACTCCATTCCACGTCGCGCGTGCCGACATATTTGACCTGGGTCTGATTGGCGACAAAGGCATTACCGGTAATGGCATTGCTTTCAGAACCGGCTGTAAAGTGAATGCCGATGCCGCATCCTTCAAATCGGTTGTCGCTGACCAGATTGCGATGGGCATTATAAAGGAACAGGCATTTTTCCCCGGTGCCGCGGACGAGATTTCCGACCAGATCGGCATTGTTGGTGTAATTCAGCATCAGCCCCTGATCACGGTCGGCAAGCGACATATTGTCGCGCACTGTGATCCGCTTTGAATACATCAGCGCAAAGCCAAGATGATTGCCAACCGATATGTTTCCCGACACTTCTGAATCGTGGGCATACATGTAATGCACGGCAAAACGCAGATCGCGCATCAGGTTGTTGCGGAATGTTCCGCGATTGGATGTGTTTACGAAAATGCCGTCACGACCATATTGAATGTCGTTTTCTTCGATCAATGTCCCGGGCGAATTCCAGATATAGATACCATTGCCGCGCGAATTCATTCGGTGATCACGACGCCCGACAATGATATTGGCACGAACGGTTGCGTTGCGGGCACCATGAACGTCGACACCATACAAGTTGCCCAGAAGCCGGTTTTCCTCGATCAGGATACGGGCAGCAGTGCGTTCAAGCTGAATGCCTGAATCAATGGTTTCATGTGACGATCCGGAGCCGATAACTTCAAGGCCACGAACGGTAATATCCTGTCCGGTGATCGTAATGACGCTACCGGTTTCATTGCCGTTCAGTGTCGCCTTGTTCTGACCGTCAAGTGTGATCGGTTTGTCGAGTAATACCGGACCCTGATGTTGTCCGGGTTCAAGGACAAGCACATCGCCGGGGGCTGCCCCGGCGATGGCTGAGGCAAGCGCCCCGTTCGTTGCGGGCACGGATCGGGTTGCCGCAAAAACATTCAACGGCAAGAAAATCAGGGCCAGTACTATCAGAACGGGACGCAACATGATGGTTAACTCCGCGGTTCAACAATCATGCGACCGCGCATTTCCATGTGCAGGGCATGGCAGAACCACTGGCAATAGTACCAGTAGACACCGGCTTTCGACGCAACGAAGGTTGCTGATGCCGTTGCCTGCGGGGCAATTTCAAAGGCAACCCCGTGATCGCCCATGGTAAAGCCGTGGGTAAGGTCGTCGATATCATCCATGTTGGTGATAATGACCGTGACCTCGTCACCTTGTTTCACAGTAAAGGATTCAAGGCTGAAAGTCGGTGCCGACGAACTCATATAGACGCGGACCTTGTTGCCGTCGCGAACAATGGTATCGGCCCAGTCGTCAATATTGACGCCATCAGCTTCGGCTTGTGCACGGGTTTTTGCCCACATCGGGTCCTGACGGTTCCAGACGCTTAGCGGGTTGACCACAGAACGATGAACAATGATCGAGTCATGAGGTTCGGCAAATGTCGGGCCATCATGGACCAGAACAAGATCATCGCCTTCCATCGAGAAGAGCTGTTCGTTTTCCGGCTTGAGCGGGCCGACATTGAGGAAGCGGTCCTTGGAGAATTTGTTCATCGAAATGAACCATTTTCCGTCGGCTTCCAGTGTTTCACCCATCGAGGTCGAGTTGTGACCCGGCTGGTAATGGACGTCGACCTTCTTGATGATCGGATCAACGTTTTCACCGGCATAGGCCCGAACGGCTTTTTCGATATTCCACTTTACGACCTGGCTGTCGAGGAACAGGGTGGTCAGAGCGTTACCCTTGCCGTCAAAGGCAGTATGTAGCGGACCAAGACCCAGTTCCGGTTCGGCAACAACGGCTGAACGCGGTTCAGCACCGTCATAGAACACGGCATCAAGTTTGGTGACATCAATCACCGAAACGGTCGGGGACAGTTTGCCCGCGATGCAAAGGTGTTTTTTGTCCGGTGCCATGTTGCAGCCATGCGGGCTGTTGGGGATCGGAATATAGCGGGTGTAGTTCTTGTTCTGACCTTTGCGGCCGTCAATGACCTTGACGCCGTTCAGTTCAATAAAATCGCCCGCAGCAATGCCTTTTTCGATTTCCTTGATGTTGAAAACAACAACATGGTCGAGCTCGGATGCGGTCATTTCCGCAAGGTTCATACCCATTTCCGAGTTGTAGCTGGTCGAGAAGGCATATTTGCCTTCATAGTCGGCATCGGTATTGTCAAGGTTACCCGAAACCATAACCTGCCAGGCAACCTGCATCTTGTCCGCGTCAATAGCGGTATAGAAGTTGACGTATTTTGACGGATCATCGAGCACCGAACCATCATTGACCATCGGGGTCTCGTCTTCGCCATTGGCAAAGACATAGTTGGTGCGCGGCCATTTTTGCGGACGCAGACCGTGGATGGCCTTGGCATTCGGAATTTCAAGGATTTTATCTGTTTTCATGACGTCGCAGCGAACACGCGCAACACGGGTGTTTGCCTTGTCATTCATGAACAGATAGCGCCCGTCATACTTGCCCTCGGTAAAGGACATATGAACGTGGTGCAGGTCGCCATTGTCGTGGACTTTCTTCCCGTTTGCAGCGAGAAAATCCTTGGTTTTCGGCAGCATGTTCTCGGTCAGAACTTCCAGACTTTCGTTGGTTTGACCCCAACCGGTTGCTGAACAGCGGTTGAAAACCGGGACGCGCATCAGTTCGCGCATCGACGGAATGCCCAGAATACGCATTTCGCCGGTCTGGCCCGATGACCAGAAACCGTAATATTCATCAAGCTGCCCAGGGGCAAGGTTCACTTCCGAGCCGGCTGCAGCCTGTGCACTTCCAACAGAAAGCGCGGTTGCAGCACCTGTTGCCCCACCAACCATGGCCAGACGTGCTGCACCAGCAGCGCCGGCAAAGGCAGCACCACCTGCGGCGGCAGTCAAAAGGCCACGGCGGGTTACGCCGGTTTTTTCTGTATTGTCAGACATCACGAATTCTCCTTGGGATTTTGCTTTGTCGTCTGGGTCCGGTTCAGTGCTTTTTTCGCACCTTCCATGCTCGCCAAGAGGCTTTCTTGCCGCTTGAGTTTCTTGATCACGACCGGACAAATTGTTTTGCTTTGATACAGCACCTGGCAGTGAAGACAGTTGTGACACTCGTTCGGGTTGATTTCTCCTGTTGGGTGGATGGCCTGGACCATGCATTCATGCGCGCAACTCTGGCAGGGGCTGCCGCATTCCTTGTAGCGTTTGAGCCAGTCAAACATCCGGATGCGTGCCGGAATTGCCAGCGCTGCACCCAGTGGGCACAGATAGCGGCAATAGAAACGCTCGACGAAAAGTCCGGCACCAAGAAGGACAAGGGCATAAAGAACAAATGGCCAAGCCCGGTCGAATTTAAGAATGATGGCGGTTTTGAAGGGTTCGACTTCGGCAAGTTTTTCGGCCTGGTCAATCGAAGCCAGCATGGTGCCGAAAAGGCCGAGGAAAATGATGTATTTGACCGCCCAAAGACGTTCATGCAGGCCCCATGGAAGGGTCCATTGCGGCACATGGAAGAACTTGGCAATCCGGTTGGTCAGTTCCTGCAGGGCACCAAACGGGCAAAGCCATCCGCAATAAGCCCCGCGTCCCCAGAAAATAAGTGCAGCCGCAACCGAGAACCACAGAATGAAGGTCAGCGGATCAAGCAGGAAGGCTTCCCAGGTGAACCCGGTCACCAGTGAACTTGTCAGCGCCATCAGGTTGACGACGGAAAGTTGGGCGTTTGCATACCAGCCGAGGAAAACAAGGGTGACTGTCAGGAACGAAATGCGGAACCAGAAGGTAAATTTCGCAGAGCGCGTCAGAATCCCCTGGAAGAAGAAGGCCGTCGTCAAGGTCAGCAGCATGATGCTGAGAACGATGATTTCGAGCGACTTGTCGCGCCAGATCCGCTGCCACAGCGCTGTTTTGGCAGCCTGTTCGTCGCTTTCAAGCGCAGGTTCTTCTGTTGGTGCTGCGACCTGTGCCGGGGGGGCTACTTTTTCAAGATAGTTTTCTGGCGGCTGCCAGCCCATGTCAAAGGTCGTATAAAGACGCTCGATAGCCCCGATATCACGATGGACAAGAAGCTCCAGCCGCCATGGTTGTGTCGGGTCAAAATTGTTCGAAGCCGGAATCTTGAACAGATCCATCTCGGTCAGTTCCGGTGCACCATCGGCCATGATGTCACCGACACGCCGATGGTTACGATCACGGAAACGTACCGACATGTCGCCCTGGATCAGCTGGATACGATCAAACAGGCCGCCACGGACATAACCGGATCCCTTGAAGGAATATTGTCCGCGTGCAGTCACAAGAATGGCCTGCTCGCCTTCCTTGAGCCAGTTGCGCAAGTTATTGTAACCGCGCTCGCCCAGCGTTGCCTTGCCAATTGCGGGGATGCTGACAAGGGTTGCATACATATCGATAAAGGTGTCTTCGGCCAGAGCGGTGATCGGACGTTCGGTTGCGCGTGGATCATCCATCGCGGCAAAGGCATCATTGATTTGCCCGACATCCAGAGACATCCGGCGAATGGTGCCGTCCCCGACCAGTGTTAGCCAGTCGGCCGGTGCGGTGGCGTCAGGATTGATTTTGAATTGTTGGGCTGTCGAGGCCTTAGGGGCAGTAAGTCCCCCCAGTCCAAGCGCGCGCGCAACCTTGATCCCGGAACGAAGGATCGAGTCATCAATCACCATGATGGTGACAGTCGCACCGGAAATAATGTTCAGGTCATGGTCGGCATTTTGGGTCGCCGCAACAAGGTCAAATCCGACATATCCCTCGGTCAGGGCAGCGATGCGCGCTTCGGGGATACCGATCAGAACAATCGGTTCAGAATGCTTGACCAGTTTGACACCAATGATTTTGGCATCCTGACCAACAGCAACCATGACATGAATGGGTTTTCCGGAATAACCGGTTGTGCCGACGAAATCCGATGTGATGAATGCCCAACCGATCTGATTGCCCTGTTTGAGAATCGGTGCAACGGGAAGATCATCGCGAACAGGGCCATAGGCCTCGGCGCCATTTACAAGCGATGCGGCAGGAATTTTGTCGATGAATTGGGCAAGGACGGGTTTGTTTTGTGCCCATGCCGGAGATGCCGACAGAAGAACTGGCAGAAGACAGACAATTGCCAGAATCAGTAGTCTTGTCAGACGGGCACGCGGGCGACGCGAACAAGTGATTGTTTGAGGACAGCATTGGTAAGATGGCGTTTTCATGAATTCAAACCTTGTGCGGGGGGCGCGCGTGCTGTCGCAGGCGCAGTCGAAGCTGCGCCTGTGATGTCAAATGACTGCGGGATGACGGTCAGAATGACTTTGCGGTCATGCCCGATTTCACCGATTGGAAGCGGAAGTTTGAATGCAGATCCGATCAGACAGTTCGGGCATGTTGGGCAGTCGCATTGGGCAGGTTCGGGAACCTTGTTTCCGTTCTGATCAATCAGTATCGTTTTAGGAGTTTGTTCCGCGGAACAGATCGTGATTTCAACAAGATCTGCACGAGAAGAATGCTTCGCCGTTTGCGCAAAGGCCTGATTTGTCCCGGTGCCGATCACGGACAGGACAATCAGAAGCGACAGGAGTGTGCGAAGCATGTTTTTCATAGTTTTTCTCGTACTACAACGAGGAGGGCAAACTATTGATAGTGATCAAGTGGAGGCTTCTTTTTATTTTGATGGTTGGCACCCGGCCCGGGGCCAGGTTGAGTGCACTCAATGATGCGATATAATTACGCGATGATTTTCTATCAAGGGTTGAATTTTATGTTGCAGTTCAGCCTGACTTTGTTGTTGAGGTATCCGCAAGACAGCATTGGCCGCACGTCTTGAGGAAGGCTTTTGATTTGACTCTGCCAAGGACAATCCTTAAATAAGAACAAATAGTGAACATTTGTCTTGTGTAGGTATGATGCTGGCGGAACGACTTCATGATGCCCGTGTCGCTTTGGCGCAGGCAGAGAAGCAGTGGAAAATAAGTGCCTCCTGTTTTTCTGATGCAGCAGGAGAAGCAATACCGCGTGTGTTCGGACACATCGTGTTATCTGGAAATATCAGTCTGGGCGGTTTCGCACCGGTTGGTCTGCATGAGATTATTTGCTGTCATGACGCGGGTGCTGCATCTGTTTTGGCCTGGTCTCTGGCCCAGATCGATCAGAGAAATCAGGATGGTAAATCAGCAGGACGGTCTGTTTTCTGGATCCGGCAAAGACGGGCCATTGATCAGGGGCGATTTTATCATCTGAGCTTTCCTGCCCGATCCGGGGGGGAATGTTGCCCCTTGATGATGACAGTTGATCAGCAAGCAACAGCAATGTGGGCGTGTGCCGAGATCGCCAGAACCGGGCAGATCGCATCAATCATTCTTGAAACCACGGATTACGATTTGACGGTTGCGCGGCGCTTGCAGCTTGCGTGCGAGGCCGCGGGGACGCGAATCATTGTGTTACGTCAGGCTTCACGGATCGGACGGTTGATGCCGTCAAGTGCGCTGACACGCTGGAAGATCGAGCCGGAACTGAACACGCAGCAGAATATGACAGGGAGCATCCATCATCTCAGCCTGATCGGGGGACGCGGGGTCCGACCGGGAAGCTGGAAAGTCAAAACCGATGCAGCAACGCTTTCTTTATCTGTGGTTGACCCACTGGAAAACCGACTGTCAGACGATCAGCCTCTCCACGGCTGATCATCCCCGTGAAATCGGCAGCGCAGCCATATCTGAAACCGCAACCAGGCCCAAGGCAGATCGTGCGCATGTGGTGACACGTGTCGATCATAAGGGGGTCTTTGTCTGCGGGCTGAATCATGCGGCGCGGATGGCTGGTCTGCACGGGGGCATGCGTTTGTCCGATGCCCGAAGCATCCTGCCTGATCTGATCGATACCCCCGAGGATGTCGATCTTTATCAAGCCCATCTGGCGCGCCTGATTCGCGCGATGGATCGATACAGCCCGTGGGTTGCCCCGGATCGGGAGCTGCATGACAACAGCCTGCAGGGCGATGGCGGATTGTGGTTGGAGATCACCGGGGGGAGCCATCTGTTTGGGGGCGAAACTGCCATGATCACGCACATCCTGCGTGATGTGAAAGCACGTGGTTACGCGGCCCGGATTGCCATTGCCGATACAGCCGGGGCTGCATGGGCCTGCGCACGCCATCATCCGGGGAATGTTTCTGAACGTACCCTGTCACTTCCAAATGATCACGCGACTGCGGCCGGATTTCCGGTCTCGGCCCTGCGTCTGTCTGATGACATCATCACATTGCTGTCGCGTCTTGGCCTGAAACAACTGGGCGATATTACCCCCTTGCCGCGTGCCAATATCACCACCCGACTGGGGCCTGATGTGTTGCATCGGCTTGACCAGTTTTATGGCCGTTTGCCCGAATATCTGAATTTCGAACTACCCGATAGCCCATGGCTGACAAGGCAAAGCTTTGGCGAGCCACTGGGCGATGCAGACAATCTGGCTCTTGCGATCCGGACCATGACCGAGAAACTCTGTGACAGGCTCCAGACTGATAACCTTGGTCTGCGCCGGCTTGTAGTCCGGTCGATCCGGGTTGATGGCCATGCCCATACCATCACGACCACAACCGGCGCCCCCTGTCAGTCAGCAGCCCATGTCTTGCGGTTACTGGAAGAAAAAATGCCTGGTGTCGATACCGGGTTTGGGATTGAACAGGTCATTGTCTATGCCCCTTGGGTCGAACATGTTGCCTTTCGTCAGGTGCGTCTTGACCGTCAGCAGGATGAGACCGGTGATGCTATCGCGCTCGCCCAGCTGATTGACCGGATCAGTCATCATCTGGGCCCCAACGATATCCTGTATCGCCCTGCCCATCATGCAAGCCACTTGCCCGAACGGGCCGCTATTCGACAATCCCCGGTCGGCCCGGCAAAAACGTCGCGCCTACCCGATGTCACCTTGCCCAGACGACCGGTCCGGTTGCTCGATCCGCCAGAACCGGTTGAGGTGATTGACCGTAACCCGACCGGCACTCCGACACGCCTGCGCTGGCGAAAAATGATTGTGGATATTTTACATGCCGACGGGCCGGAACGCCTCTGTCCTGAATGGTGGGGGCATCTTGATCGGGATCATTACGCCCTGTCACAGATGACCCGCGACTATTTCCGTATCTGTGATCAGAAAGGGCGGGTGTTGTGGCTGTTTCGTACCAGACCTGCCGGTCAGGATATCTGGTCGGTCCACGGGCTTTTTGCAGGGTGATGCCATGACGAAATCCCAAACCGGTCATACCCCGAACGCCCCGGAACCAGCCTATGCCGAACTGCAGGTCAGCAGCAATTTTTCCTTTTTGCGCGGCGCATCGCATGCCGAGGAACTGGTGCTTACGGCTGCGACCAAGGGGCTTCATGCCATTGCGATTACGGATCGCAATACGCTGGCCGGGGTCGTACGCGGTTACTCGGCACACAGTAATTATGCTGACCGGCTCAATTATATTGTCGGCTGCCGTCTTGATCCGATGGATGGGCCATCCATGCTGTGCTATCCGACGGATCGGGCATCCTATGCCCGGCTGTGCCGGTTGCTAACCCTTGGCAAGCGCCGTGCCCCCAAGGGATCGTGCGAGATTTACCAGAGCGATATCATCAATCATGGCGACGGCCTTTTGTTCATTGCTATCCCGCCGCAGGTTCCCGATGACGGGTTTCGCACCGAATTGATCAATCTGAAAGCCCGTTTTAATGATCGGCTTTGGCTTGCTGTCGGGCGCTTCATGGACGGGTTTGATAGCGAACGCCTTGCCTTTACCGAAGACGTCGAAACCCGTCTTGGCATTCCTGCCGTGGTGACCAATGACGTGCATATGCACCTTCGATCCCGCAAACCCTTGCAGGATGTATTGACCTGCATTCGCCATCATTGCCGGATTGAGGATGCCGGATATCGGCTGTTTCCCAATGGTGAACGCCACATCAAATCCCCGCAGGAAATGGCACGGCTGTTTCCCGATCATCCCCACTGGCTTGCGCGCACGGTCGAGATTGCCGATCAGTGCACATTCAGTCTCAGTGACCTTCGCTATGAATATCCCGATGAAAATGACGGATCGGGGGAAGGCACGCAGGAACGCCTGATCCGCCTGACCTGGGAGGGAGCACATAAACGCTATCCCGATGGTGTGCCTGACAAGGTCAAAAAACTGATCGAGACGGAGCTTAAACTGATCGACGAGCTGGGTTATGCCCCCTATTTCCTGACCGTGCATGACATTGTTGCCTTTGCCCGGTCAAAGGACATTTTGTGTCAGGGGCGTGGATCGGCGGCCAATTCATCGGTCTGCTTTTGTCTGCATGTCACATCGGTTGACCCCAATGAGGTGGAACTTCTGTTTTCGCGCTTCATCAGCAATGCGCGCAATGAGCCGCCCGATATTGATGTCGATTTCGAACATGAACGCCGCGAAGAAGTCATCCAGTTCATCTATGAACGTTATGGTCGCGAGCGCGCCGGTCTGACCGCTACGGTGATTTCATACCGGTCGCGCAGTGCCATTCGCGATGTCGGCAAGGTTTTTGGTCTGTCCGAGGACACCATCGTCAAGCTGACCAAAACCATCTGGGGATCAAGCAGCAAGGGCGCGCATGATACCATGATGCGCCAGTCGGGCATTCATCCAGACGAACCGCGCCTCAAAGCTATTCTTGATCTGGCGGGGGAACTGACCGGGTTTCCCCGCCACCTGTCGCAGCATGTTGGCGGCTTTGTCATTACGCGCGGACCGCTTTGTGAATTGTCGCCGATCGCCAATGCGGCGATGGCGGATCGCACCACTATTGAGTGGGACAAGGATGATATTGATGCGCTTGGTATTCTTAAGGTCGATGTGCTGGCCTTGGGAATACTCACCTGTATTCGCAAGGCGTTTGAGGAACTGCGCAATCACAAGAACATTGATTACACGCTTGCAACCTTGCCCAAGGAAGACAGGGCTACGTATCGGATGCTCGAAAAGGCCGACAGTATTGGCACCTTTCAGGTGGAATCGCGTGCGCAAATGAGCATGCTGCCCCGCCTTCAACCCAAAAGCATTTATGACCTGACCATTCAGGTGGCGATTGTCCGCCCCGGACCGATTCAGGGCGGTATGGTTCATCCGTTTTTGCAGCGGCGCATGGGCCGGGAAAAGGTGGAGTATCCTTCAAAGGAACTGGAAGCCGTATTGAAGCGCACCTGTGGTGTGCCGCTGTTTCAGGAACAGGCAATGCAGATCGCCATTGTTGCTGCGGGCTATTCCGGTGGCGAGGCCGACAATCTCAGACGTGCGATGGCAACATTCAAACGTACCGGTACGATTGGCGAACACCGGACCAAATTCATCAACGGAATGCTGAAAAACGGCTATGACATGGATTTCGCCGAACGCTGTTTCAAGCAGATCGAAGGCTTTGCCGATTACGGTTTCCCCGAAAGCCACGCGGCAAGCTTTGCCATTCTGGCCTATGCGTCATCCTGGCTGAAATGCCATCATCCCGATGTATTTTTATGTGCACTTTTAAACGCGCAGCCGATGGGGTTTTATGCCCCCGCACAACTGGTTAATGATGCGCGCAATCATGGGGTCAGAGTTCTTGAAATCGATATCAATCACAGTTTCTGGGACAACCAGCTTGAACGGGAGCTGGGCCGTGCCAGTGGCTATCATTCCGTGCGACTTGGTTTTCGCCAGATCAAGGGATTTGGCGAACTTGATGCCCTTGCCCTGATTGCCAATCGTCCGGCAGGCGGATTTCAGGATGTCTATCTGATGGCGCGCCAGACCGGTCTGTCACCTGCAGCCTTGGAAAAACTGGCGGAAGCCGACGCCTTTGGTTCCCTTGGCCTGTCGCGGCGAGAAGCCCTTTGGGCGGTGCGTCGCTTTGGCAAGGGGCGCAAGGCCCCGGTTGCATTGCCTTTGTTTGAAGCCGCCCAGAACTTTAACCATAATATGGGTGTCTCTGCCGAATTCGGGGCCGAAGCACCGGTCGATTTGCCCATCATGGAACCGGGCGAGGAGATCATCGAGGATTACGCCAGCCTGCGTCTGTCGCTTAAAGGTCATCCGGTCAGCATGTTGCGCAATGCGCTTGAAGAAGCGGGGATCTGCAAGGCAAGTGACCTGCCCGGTGTGCGTGATGGTGAACGGTTAACTCATGCCGGTCTTGCCATCGTTCGGCAACGCCCGGGAACATCATCGGGGGTGGTTTTCATCACGCTTGAGGATGAAACCGGCATCACCAATCTGGTGGTCTGGAACAAGGTGATGGAAAAATATCGCCGCGAAGTCATGACGGCCACGGTTCTGGGGGTTACCGGCAAGCTTCAGCGTGAAGATGGCGTTACCCATATTATTGCCGACAGACTGGTTGATCTGACCGGGATGTTGCAAGGACTGACGGATAATACCAAAATCGCCCGCAGCAACCACAATCACCCCCGGAATTTGCAATGGGCCAGTGGTCTGAATGCTTTGGAGGCGGAGCATGTCTCACAAACGCAAAAGGCTCCGGTCCTTAAAATTGACAGTCACGATTTCCATTAAGCAGTGACTGGTTTCTGTCCGGTGTAATTGCATTTTAGTCGACCTTTCTCGGGATTTCCGAACGTGTTTCAGAACTCGCTATCTCTAAACGAGCGGGAATGTGCATCCCATGTGCCTTTGGATGGGGGAATACGGAGTTAGTTCTAAGGATTGGGATGGAAGGCCAGCGGGATCGGGGCTATACGGCCTTGCAATGATCTTAATCATGGTTAGGGATGCAGTCCCCCGGTCATGAGGGCTGCGACGGATGACGTTAATCAGCAAGTTGCGTTAACCGGAACTTGTTGCACGTGGTTTAGTCTACATGCCTTGCAAGGAATTCAATCGTACGGGCATGGGCCAGATCGGCAGCATTCGCGACATAGGACAGGCGTGCATCATTGGCAAAGGCGTGACCGGCTTCGTACATATGAATTTCCATATCCGGGAAATAAGTCTTGGCTTGATCAAGCATTTCGGCCGGAACATGGTCATCCAGGGTGCCGAAGTGACCAAGGAATGCGGCCTTGAGTGGCCTATCAAGATATTGCGGTAAACGCGTGCCATAGAAGGCAATCCCGGCTGCAACGTCAAGATCCTGTGCTGCGCGCAGGGCAAGACCGCCACCCCAGCAAAAACCGATAACTCCGACTTTGCCACCATTTGCGGCAAGGGCCTTGACCGCGGCATCAATGTCCAGGGTGGTTTGTTCAAGATCGGATGCCAGCATCATGTCGCGGCCGCGCAGTGCCTGATCAAAGGGAACAACCGCATCGCGTTCCTGACGGTCAAACAGGGCAGGTATGGCGACTTCGTAACCAAGGGCAGCATATTTTGAAGCCACACCTTTGAGCTGGTCGGTCACACCAAAGATTTCCTGCAGGATGACAATCCCGCCACGGCGTTCGCCAACCGCTGGTTCAAACCAGCAATCAAGCGCATGGCCATCTGCTGCGGTAATGGTTTTCATCATGTCAAAATGCTCCTGTCGCTTTGCGTAAGGAAGTGCATCAATCGTCCATCATGCCGATGCCGTACCAATCAAGCGTTCCTTACTGGTCAACCGGAATTCCGGCTTTTAAAATAATTCACAGCGCCCGGATGAAAGGGCATCAGTTTTTTTGGGTGCCATTTTCCAGGAATATGGACCCCAAAAGGCACCAAGGAACGACTTCATGGCATCGCGACCTTCGGCGATTGTCTTGATCCGTTTTAAACAAGATCATCACCGCATCAGCAACCATTAGTTTGAGAAATGCCACTTTCCACCCAAGCGGCCAGAAATGATTGAATATTTCTTGGGACAGGACAAAACAGGGCAAGAGCATCAGAGCAAATTTGTTTGTCTGATTGCGTTTGACAAATTTGGGAGCGGCCCAACCAAATGCCACGTACTCCTGACCAGTTGATGTTCGGGCCAAGAAGAGTGTTTGGGGAGTGCCGGGCAATGTCAGGGGAAAGCCGAATGACGGCTTCGAGCGACATTTGGCACCTCAAACAAACCGGCGGCCAAGCGACCAAGCAAGCCGCCGGTTTGTAGACGAGGGTGCTATGTGAGAGCACCCTCCGGGCTCAGTAGACTTCGCGATAGATCGCTTCGATATCGCTTGCCGTCATATCGCGCGGGTTGCTTTCAATCAGGCGATAGATTTTGCTAAAGACTTCCTCGGCCATTTCGGACAGGGAGTCTTCGGTTACGCCAAGATCGCGCAGGCGGGTTTCAAGGCCGCTGGCCGGGACCATTTCCTCGATCCGGCGAACAAAGGCCTCGGCGGCTTCTTCCTCGGATGCAAAATCGCAATCTTCGATCAGGCACGGGGCCAGTTCGGCATAAAGTTTACCCGCTGCTGGCAGGTTAAACCGCAGCACCTGTGCCATGACCAGTGCATTGGCGTGACCATGCGGAATATGGAACCGTGCGCCCAACGGATAGGCCAAACCATGAATGGCGGCAACCGATGCATTGGCAAAGGCCATCCCGGCAATCAATGATCCCTGAAGCATCGCAGAACGTGCTTCCTTGTCGCCCGGATTTTCAATCACCTTCATCAGGTTCTTGCCCAAAAGCGACAAGGCCGTCACCGCCATACCATCGGCAATCGGGTTTTTGCGCGTACGGCTGGTGTAACCTTCAATCGCATGCACCATAGCATCAAGCCCGGTTGCTGCGGTGACTTTCTGTGGTAGGTCATAGGTCAGTTCCGCATCCAGAAGCGCGATATCGGGCATCAATTGCGGGGTGTAAACAACCTGTTTGAGACTGTTGTTATCGGTAATCACCGACACCCATGTCACTTCTGATCCGGTCCCGGCGGTGGTCGGGATCTGGATCAGGGGCAAACGGTCACCCGTTGCCTTGTCGATGCCGTAAATGCCTTCGATGGTCTGATCGCTATTGGCAAGCAAGGCGACAAGTTTGGCACTATCAAGCGAACTGCCGCCGCCAAGACCAATCACGCCATCTGCCTTCCAGTCCTTGGCGCCATCAATGGCCTGCTGGACGATATTCTGGGGCGGGTCGGCCTGAACATCGGCAAAGATCTGGACAGCAATGCCGGCGGCTTCCAGTGATTTCTGCACCTTGTCGGCATAGCCAAGTGTGACAATGCCCGGATCGCAAACAACGGTGACGCGGGTTGCGCCCAGTTCTTTCATCAGGGTGCCGGTTTTAGTAATGCCGCCTGCCTCGCAAACGATGCGCGGCACACTACGAAACATGAAACTCATGGTGGGGCTCCTCGTTTCCGGTTAGATGGCTTTCCCGGCGAGACCGCCGAGGCACATGTATTTAATCTCGACAAAATCATCGATGCCGTATTTCGACCCCTCACGACCGATACCGGACTCTTTCACGCCACCAAACGGGGCTGATTCTGTGGAGATGATCCCTTCATTGATCCCGACGATGCCGTATTCCAGTGCTTCGCCAACGCGCCAGATGCGACCGATGTCACGGGCATAGAAATAGGCCGCCAGTCCAAAGGGCGTGTCATTGGCCATGCGAATGGCCTCGGCCTCGTCACTGAATTTGAACAGCGGAGCAACCGGACCAAAAATCTCTTCGGAGAAGATCCGCATTTCTGCGGTGACACCGGTCAGAATGGTCGGGCTAAAGAAATTGCTGCCCGGTTTGGCGCGTTCACCGCCAAGCACGACTTTGGCACCGTGGTTGATCGCGTCATTGACAAGGGTTTCGACCTTTTCAATCGCCTTGGTGTTGATCAATGGCCCCTGTGTTACGCCATCCTCGGTGCCTTGACCGACGCGCAGTTTGGCAACTGCGGCGGCCAGTTTTTCGGCGAAGGCATCATAAACGCCTTCCTGAACCAGAATGCGGTTGGCGCAGACGCAGGTCTGACCGGCATTGCGGTATTTGGATGCGATGGCACCGGCAACGGCCTCGTCAAGGTCGGCATCGTCAAAGACGATAAAGGGCGCATTGCCGCCCAGTTCGAGACTGACTTTTTTGACGGTATCGGCACATTGGCGCATCAGAAGTTTGCCGACCTGGGTCGAGCCGGTAAAGGACAGTTTGCGAACAATCGGATTGGTCGTCAGTTCATTGCCAATATCCGCACCGTGCGATGCGGTGACAACATTGATCACACCATCGGGGAAACCGGCACGTTTCGCCAGTTCGGCAAGGGCAAGGGCGGTCAAGGGAGTATCTTCGGCCGGTTTGATGACAACCGTGCAACCCGCGGCAATCGCCGGGGCACATTTACGGGTGATCATCGCCATCGGGAAGTTCCATGGCGTAATGGCGGCCACAACACCGATCGGCTGTTTGACGGTGATGATGCGTTTATCTGCACCATGTGACGGAATGACATCGCCATAAATGCGTTTGCCTTCTTCGGCAAACCATTCAAGGAAGGACGCGCCGTAGGCCACTTCACCGCGTGCTTCGGCAAGGGGTTTGCCCTGTTCACGGGTCATCAGTAACGCAAGGTCTTCCTGCGCTGCCATGCAAAGGTCAAACCATTTGCGCAGAATATTGGCCCGCTCCTTGGCGGTCTTTGCCCGCCATGCCGGAAGGGCGGCGTTGGCGGCATCAATTGCTGTCCGGGTTTCCGCCGCCCCCATATCGGGGACATCGGCAAGATGTTCGCCGGTGGCCGGATCGGTCACGGCAAAGGTTTTGCCATTGTCGGCCGACACCCATTTGCCATCGACATGACCAAGGGTTTGCCAAAGACCGGTATCATTGAGTTCAATCGTCATGGGGCTATCCTGTGGTTAAAGTACGCTGGCATAGATGGCCCGCGCGGCCTCAAAGGTCATCTCGCGCGGGTTGTTGATCAGAAGGCGTTCGACCTTCATCGCATCGGTCGCAAGCATGTCGAGATCGGCCTCCGTCACGCCAACATCGCGTAACTGACGGGTAAAGGGCATCCGTTCGACCATGTCAGTCATGTAGCTGATGAAACGATCACAGGCGGCATCATCATCGGCAAACCGTTCACCGGGCAGAACCGCACGGGCCAGTTCCGCATATTGCGTACAGGCCGCATCGCGGTTGAACTTCAGAACCTCGATCAGGACAAGTGCGTTGCTGTGACCATGGGGAACATGGAAATGCCCGCCCAGCGGATAGGCCAGAGCATGCACGGCTGCAACCGGGGCATTGGCGAATGCCATACCGGCCATCATCGATCCCTGCAACATGGCTTCGCGGGCTTCACGGGACGGGTTTGCCGAAACCGCATCATCAATATGGGCAGTCATCAACTGCATGCCACGAATGGCCAGACCATCAGACAACGCGTTTTTCTTGTGCCTGGTGGTATAGGCCTCGATGGCATGAACCATCGCATCAATACCGGTCATTGCGGTAATCGATGCCGGAAGACCCATGGTCAGTTTAGCGTCAAGCAAAGCGACATCCGGATAAAGAAGTGGCGATACAACGCCTTTCTTCTCCTGGGTCGGGGTGGTGACGATGGAAATCGGGGTGACTTCCGATCCGGTGCCTGCGGTGGTCGGAACCTGAATAAGCGGCAATCTTGGACCATTTGCCAGACCGATCCCGTAGATCGCATCAAGTTGCTGGGGATTGCCACACAGCAAAGCCACCAGCTTGGCTGTATCCATCGATGATCCGCCGCCAAGGCCGATAATGATGTCTGCACCAAAATCCTGGGCGCCCTTGACCGCTTCAAGGATGGTGCTTTCAGGCGGGTCGGCTTCAACCCGGGTCCACAAAAGGGTATCGATCCCGGCATCAATCAGGGCCTGATAGGGGGCATCAATCAATCCGACTTTCTGCAAGCCCGGATCGGTGATGAGAACGGCGCGTTTTGCGCCGAACTCGTTACACAGGCTGCCCAGCTGAAGTGCGCCATCAAATTCGCAGATGACGCGGGGCGTGGTTTCAAATGTAAAATCTGACATGGTGATCCTCGCTTTGGCCGGGCTTATGCGGGCTGGGTGTTTGATGAGGAAACAGTGCCGCGTTCGATGCGATAGCTGCCTGTCACCAGATCGGCGGAATGGGTGTCATCCGATTCTGAAATCAGAACACACAAGCCACTGCTGCCAAGGTTGGATATGACCTCGGACAGACGGCGCGACAGAACCGGGGCAACGCCCTCGAACGGTTCATCAAGAAGCAACAATTTCCGGCCCGGCATCAATGCGCGGCCAAGGGCCACCAGTTTTTGCTGACCACCGGAAAGCTGCATGGCGCGCCGGGCACGGAACTGTGCAATTTCCGGAAGCAGGTCATAAACCCATTCCAGACGTTCCTTGGCATCTGCAATGCCGTTGGTCCATGCCGGAAGAAGAATGTTTTCCTCAACCGTCAGGGACGGGATCAGGCGGCGGTCTTCGGGCATATAGCTGATACCGCCTTTTGCACGACCGAAATCAGCCGTCTTGCGCAAATCCTTGCCATCAAAGGTGATGGAACCATCATCGGCCTCAAGCAATCCCATGATGGCACGCATCAATGTGGTTTTGCCCGCACCGTTATGTCCGATCAGACCAAACATCTGTCCGGACGGAACAGTCAGGGAGACATCACGAAGGATCGGGATATTGCCGATCGAGACATTCAGATTTTTGATTTCCAGGGTCATGATGCGCCATTCCCTTTTTTGTGGGTGGGACGATGGCCGGTGACAAGATCACGTACGCGTTCATCGGCAAGAACCGCCGAAGGCTGCCCGTCGGCGATGATCTCGCCGCTATAGAACGCCAGAACACGTGATACGTAACGTTCGACCACATCCATGTCATGTTCAACAAACAGCACGGTGACACCATGTTGGCGGACCGCATTCATCACGGTGTCCATCAATCCGGTTTTTTCATCCATGCTGACGCCACTGGTCGGTTCATCAAGCAACAGCATCTGCGGATTGCCGATCAGGGCCATGGCAATATCCACCAGTTTGCGGGCACCTTGCGGGACCGCGGTTACCAGTGAGTCTCGATAGTTCTCGACACCGAATTCACGCAGAATGTCTTCAGCCCGTGCGATGCGTTTGTCACTGCGAAGCGGGCTTAGGAAACTTGGACGCGGGCTTTCGGCAGCGGCAAGGGCAACGATCAGGTTGTCGAGTACCGTCATTTCAGGAAACAGCTGTGCTACCTGAAATGAACGAGCCATGCCTGCGCGTGTGATGGCACGCGGTGAATGACCAAGGATTGATTTGCCGTTAAACAGGATTTCACCACGGGTCGGCTTCAGATAACCGGTCACCATATTGATGAAGGTTGTCTTGCCCGCGCCGTTGGACCCGATGACGCCAACGATTTCACCTTTGGAAATCCGGACATCAAGATCCTTTGCGGCGATGACCGCACCAAATTCCTTGTTTAGCGATTTGGTTTCAAGAATGACAGTCATGCGCGTTCTCCTGCTTTTTTACGCGATACCAGGCTCCAGAGGCCTTTGGGCAGGAAGACGATGACACCCAGAAGGGTAAAGCCGAGGATCATCTGCCAGGTATGGGGAACCAGTTCGATGGCATAGGTCCGCACGACCGAGAAAACCACGGCGGCAATGAACGGTGCAGCGACATGACCCAATCCACCCAGAAGCGCGATAAAGATGAATTCGCCAGACGTGGTCCAATAGGCCATTTCCGGGTCAACGTGCCCGGTGGCAAGGGCGGTTAATCCCCCCCCAAGGGCGGAAACCGCGGCCGCACTGACATAGTTGCCATACAGCAACCATCGCGGCGAAAGACCAAGATATTCAACACGAACTTCGTTTTCGCGAACGGCTTCGCAAATCACACCGATCCCGGCCTTGGTGTAACGATGGATCAGAACAGCAATCACCAGACCGGCCAGAATGGTCAGGGTAAAGACCGTGTGCTGGCTGCTTTCCCCGCCGTCGGGAGCCCAGCCAAAGATTGTCCAGTTATGAACGTTAAAGCCGTCCGTGCTGCCCAGTTCCGGGCTTTTGACCAGAATGCCAAACAGGATCATCGAAAAGGCCAGCGACAGCATCGCAAAGAAGATATCGCGATAACGTGTCAGCAGCAGGCCCAGCACCATCGCAACCGCAATGGCGACCAGCATGCCAAGCGAAAGGGCAGCAATCGCATCATGGATGCCAAAGAACTGGCCTCCCATGCCGACGGTATAACCGCCGATGCAGTAAAACAGTCCCTGACCGAAAGATACCAGACCGGAACGCATCTGCATGACGACACCCTGCACAACAAGGGCCTTGGCAAAGGCGATGGTCAAAAGGAAGATCAGCCAACCGGGCGACACAAACCCGAACAGCACTAAGGCAATCGCAACTGCCGCAAGCGAGATTTCAGTTTTATCAAAACGCATGTCAGATTTTCCTCGCCAAAGTACGGCCAAACAGACCTTCGGGGCGGAACGCCAGAACCAACGACATCACGCCGTAAATGACGAAAAGTTCGAACTCGGGGGCATAATGGACAGCTGCGGCACGGCTTAATCCGACAAGCAGTGCGCCAACGGCGGCACCGCCGATACTGCCAAGTCCGCCAATCACGACCACTGCAAAGGCCAGAACGATGACTTCGATCCCGATACCCGGCACGACCGAAATGGCCGGAGCAGTCAGCGCACCGGCAAGCGCGCCAAGGATGGTGCCGATGACAAAGGTGATGGTGAACATCAGGCGGACATTCACACCCATCGCAACCGCGATTTCGCGGTCATGGATCACCGCACGCAAGACCTTGCCGGTATTGGTACGTTCAAGCAGTCCCCACAAAACAAGACCGATGACTGCCGAAACCCCGACCAGTGACAGGTCGTAGTTTGAGACTTTCAATAATCCAAGCGACGTTCGACCAAGTTCGGAATAGGGCTGATAGGCGAAATACGGGTTGACCCCCCAGACGATTTTCATCGTGTCTTCAAGGATCAGCAAAAGCGCATAGGTAATGATCACCATCAGGATTTCATCGCGGCCATACATCAGGCGCAGCAATCCACGTTCAATGATCACGCCAACAATCAGTCCGGCAACCAGTGCCGCACCAACCAGCAAAAGATAACTGATCCAGGCCGGGCCAATACCGTTATTGAAATACCAGCCGACAAGGGATGCTGCGGAATAGGCACCGATGGCATAGAAGCTGCCATGGGCCATATTCAGGATGCGCATCACCCCGTAAATTACGGTCAGGCCAGCGGCCACGAGAAACAGCCACGATGCATAGATCGAGCCATCAATCAGGACGGCAAGAAGACTTGTCATCACAAATATCCAGTGTGCAGGGAAAAGGGCGGGCATCCCGCAAAAGAGATGCCCGCATCGCAGGAAGATTGTGTGTGCTTAGTTACACTGAGCACCCGGGAAGCCCTGGGCAATCCAGTCTGCGGCAGAAACACCTTCTGGCGGGGTTACGCATTCGCCAGAGAACGAGACGGAATTGACGATGGACGCCTTGCCGTCTTCATAGTGGTATTCGCCGTAGGAAATGCCCTGCATTGCCTGATGACCATTGCCGCGTGCCATTTCAACAGTACCTGAAACGGACGGGAAGGAAGCGCCTTTCAGGCCGGCAGCAAGCTGATCTGCGGTCGGGATTTCCTTGTCTGCCAGACCGGCATTTTCAGCAGCAAATTTCAGGCCGAGGATCGCCTGCGCCATCTTGGTTGCCGGGTAAACCGGATCAAGATCATAGGCGGCGTTATAGACACCCTTGAACCAGGTGTTCAGTTCGTTTTCCGGTGCGAACGCGCCGAACGGACCACGTGCACCAATGATCATGCCATTCGGCGCCTGATCCTTATAGGTCGCAAGGCTTGCTTCACCGCAAGTCAGAAGACCGGTGGCATCTTCAAGCAGGCCACGGGCATTTGCCTGAAGAACCAGTGCTTCCATGTCGCCACCCCAGAAGGAGCTGTGAACGATTTCCGGACGCTTGACCGACAGGGCAGAGATTTCTGCGCCATACTGGCCCTGATAGATTTTCGGGAACTGTTCTTCGACGATTTCAGATTCCGGCAGAAGTTTCGCCGCAGCAGCGGTGAAGTCGGCCCAGCTGTCCTGACCCCAGGAATAGTTCTGCTGGATGCCCGAAAGACGGGTTACATCCGGACGGGTTGCTGCGAGGTAACGTACGGCACCGATATTGTCGACCGATGCATCAAGGCCGGTACGGAACATGTATTTTGCGTCGCTGTTTTCAACGAACAGGCGGGAGGTCCCGCAATCATATGCGATGGTGAAGGTTTTCAGTTCTTCGGCAACCGGTGCGACAGCAAGGCAATCACCCGAAGAAACATAGCCGATCACGGCATCAACTTTCTGGCGCTGGACAAGGTTGCGATATTCTTCAACCTGCTTGGTCGCACCACCGGCCTCATCAATGATGACGGCTTCGATTTCTGCGCCATTGATGCCGATCTTGTTGTACGGAGCGGGCAGTTCACCCTTGTTCAGTGCTTCAACAAGAACCTTGGCGGCATTGGCAGATGGAACACCAAACGGGCCGGCCGCAGGACCGGACAGGAAGGTAACAATACCGATGCGGAACTTGCCGTTTTCGGCTGCGGATGCACCCGATGCAAGGCCAGCCGTCAGGGCAAGGGCAGCGACGCCCGAAACCAGATATTTGCTGAAAGTTGTTTTATTGTTCTTCACTTTTTTTCCTCCCTTGGGAAAGGTCTATGGAGTTGGCGGTGGAACAGCCTCGGACCCGCCAGCCACGGCATCGCGGCGGCGTTTGACCATCTCTTTTGACGGTTTGAGGTCTTCGGCGTCGTAGATCGCCCAATTCCCCACCATCAATTTTGAAGGCGGAAAATCTTCGTTATGGACGACCGTGCCCACGGCTTGCGCCTGGACAATCTGGTGAGTGTCGGGATCGATATAGGATGCAAAGCCCGGCGGATCTTCGGGCAGGGCCAATTGCAATCCTTCAAGCGCCTTGATCAGTGCCCTGTCATCATGCGCGCCACCGGCTTTCTCGATGGCGCGTGCTATCGCGATGACGCCGGTATAGGCACCTTCGGCAGCATAGGTCGGATAACGACCGGTCAGGTCATGGAACTGTGCGACAAATCGTTTGTTACGCCCTGTTTCCGGCCAGTTATTGTGGTGACGAGCGGACAGGATCAGGCCGGGATAGGGCTGATCGCCCAGCGCCATCATCACATCGTAATTGGCACCGGTATCGAAATTTGCCAGACGGGTGGTTTCAAAGAAACGGGTCGTTGATGCCTGTTTGATAAAGGCAATGAAATCACCGCCCCAAAGTGCAGTCACCACGACATCGGGTTTGGCCGATTGCAGGGCATTGATATAGATCGAATAGTCCGGTTCATACAGCTTGGGCCACAGGGCACTGACGGTTTCATACTCAACGCCAAGCCCATCAAGGGCGAGCTGCAAGTCAGTCCAGGAAACATGCCCATAATCATAATCCGGTCCGACAAAAGCGAGACGTTTCCAGCCGGTTTCCTTTTGCAGATCGCGCAGATAACGCGCGCCTGCTGCCATGCTGGTCCAGCTGTCATTCGTGACCCGGAAATAATAGTCGTGTCCGGCTTCGATGCTCAGCCGCGATGATGCATGGTCGGTTCCGACCATGATGATCTTTTCCTGACGTGCAAGATCACTTACCGCATGAGCAACGCCTGATGAAACGATCCCGCAAAAGAACCGGGCGTTATCCTTTGCGACGAAATCCTGTGCCAGACGGACGGCATAGGATGCCTTTGATCGCGGATCATCGGCAATCACGCGCAGTTTTGGTGGTGTCAGTCCTGCCTTGGTTTCTGCCGCCAGATCATCAAGTGCGATTTGAATGCCGACAATGCTGTCGCGACCATATGTCGCCGAGCGACCGGTCATCGGGTACAAACAGCCGATCACCGCATCGGCTTCGTCCGCCGATGCGCCCAGCTCAAAACGTTCGGCCTGTGCGCCATTGGCGACAAGCAATGTGAACGCGGCAATAATAATGGTGATGCACCCGGAAACCGGGCGTGTGAGCATCTCCATGATGTATCCTCCCTACGAATGGTTGTTCCATTCGTGTTTGTACCTTTGTCCGGGTAATTGGCAAAGGCTGTGCCAACTGTTCCGCTAAATGAAAAAGGCAGGGAGATCGGGGCTTTGCGCAAAAGATGTGTGGTTTGTGTGCGAGGGATGAGCGCAGAAATGAGCGGTTGGCGCTCCAAATTGAAAAAGCCATTGAGCGAAAACCGCTCAATGGCTTTTGGTTTGTGAATGCGAGATCGCTCAGGACGACTATTGCAGGCCCAGCCTTTGCAGTCTGCGTTTCAGGGCGTGACGTGAAATGCCAAGAATCTCAGCCGCCCGGCCCTTGTGACCGTCCGCCTGGTCAAGCGCATCCTGTACAAGATTGCGCTCAGTGTTATCCAGGCGGTCTTGCAATTGCGGCCCGTTTGAATTTGCCATTTGATGGACTTCCCGTTCGCCTGAGATATCGGTTTCATGAAACTCGGTTGGCAGTAATTCGGGCGAAATCGTCTTGGCAGGATATAGAATTGTCAGCCGCTCGATCAGGTTTTTGAGCTCGCGCACATTGCCGCGCCAGCGATGGGCCAGCAAAATATCAATTGTTTCCGGTGCAAAATTGATCGGATGGCATCCTTCTGCCTTGGCTTGTTTGTCCGCGAAATGTTCGACCAGCTTGATGATGTCCTCACCGCGTGCCCGAAGGGCCGGGATATCAATGGTGATGACATTCAAACGATAAAACAGGTCTTCACGGAAGTTACCCAGACGGACTTCTTCGGCAAGGTCACGGTTGGTTGCCGCGATCACACGCACGTCTGCCGACGCCGAATGTTCGCTGCCAACCGGTCGATAATCTCCATTTTCAAGGAAATGCAGGAACTTCGCCTGCAACGCCAGGGGAAGTTCACCAATTTCATCAAGAAACAGGCTGCCGCCATCGGCAAGCTTGACCAGACCGGTGCGTTTCTGATGGGCGCCGGTATAGGACCCCTTTTCCGCGCCAAAAAGCTCGGACTCAATAAGTTGTTCTGGCAGTGCTGCGCAATTGACCTCGATAAAGGCGCGTGATGATCGCGGGCTTTCGCCATGGATGGCGCGTGCGACCAATGCCTTGCCGGTTCCGGACTCACCCAGCAACAGAATACGGCTCGCACTGCTTTTGGCGACGCGTTCGATGGTGGTGCGCAATTCGCTCATGGCGGCACAATCACCAATCAGTCCGTTGGCGGGAACATCGCGTTTGCGGTGATATTCCAGTTCCAGAGCTGTCCGGTTCTGATCCAGCACGCTGTTGATCGTGTGGATCAGTTCATCAAGTTCGAACGGCTTGCTGAGATAATCCGCAGCACCGAGCTTGACGGCCTTGACCGCTGCACGGGTGTCGCCATGTGCGGAAATCATGATCACGGGGACATCGATATCAAGATTGCGGATGCTGTTAAGCACCTCCATGCCATCGGCACCGGGAAGGCGCAGATCAAGCAGGATGATATCAAACTGGTTTTTCCGAACTTCGAGAAAGGCATCTTCGCCGGAATGAACGCCGGTGACGTCCATGCCTTCGGTCCTGAGCGCAAAGCTCAGGGAACGAACGAATGATTCCTCATCGTCGACGATCAGTAATCTGATCCTCTTGGACATCTTCGGGGGCTTCCTCCTGGGCGGTTCCCGTCTTTGTGGCCGGGAACTTCAGTGTGATTGTCGTGCCCTCTTGCGGGGCACTTTCAATATGAATTTTACCATGATTGGCTTCGACCAGCTGTTGACTGATCGTCAGGCCAAGACCAGTTCCTTTGCTTTTCATGGTAAAAAATGGCTGGACCACGTCAAGCAAATGCTGTTTAGGGATGCCCGCACCATCGTCTGTGACGCGGATTTCCACCCACGCTTCGTTCTGTTCAGCACGCAAGCCGACCGTGCCGCCCGCCTTGCAGGCCTGAATGGCATTGATGCCAAGATTAAGTAAAACCTGCAAAACCTGATCCGGGTCGATATACAGTTTCAGGCCGGAATCGCCACTGGTGTAGAACCTGACATTTGCATCCTTCGCAATCGGTTCCAGCACGCGGGCTGATTGGCGGAACAGGTCGCGAATTTCAGTGTTTTGCGGGGCAGCTTCACCCGGACGGCCATAGGCCAGAAGATCATTCACCACACGTGACAGGCGATCAATCTGATGACCCATGTCATCAAGCAACACCTTGCGTTCAACATCCTGTTCCTTGCGAGTCAGGGCCTGAACGGTGGTTTTCATGGTGGCAAGCGGATTGCGAACCTCGTGGGCAACACCAGTGGCAAACTGACCGAGAACTGCAAGTTTTTCGGCACGCACGGTCCGGTCGATCAGGTCTTTGAGTTGCCATGCCATGGTGTTGAACGCCTTGGCAACCGTGCTGATCTCATCACGGCGACGACCTTCGGGCAGGCGATAGTAAAGATCACCTGATGCGATGCTGTGTGCACCCTGAACCAGCGTATCAACCCGTCGGCGCAGACTGCGCGACAGGGCAAAAAAGATCGCCAGAATAACCACGATGATCAAGGTCGCCGTGACATAAAGCCAGAACCGCGTCTGATCAATCGGCTGCAAAATGGTGCCGGGGTGGACACTCATGACGATGTTCCAGCCCGGAAGAATGCTGGGACCTTCGATCAGCTCGCCGGTTACCTCGGCCGGACGCCCTGTCGGGTCGAGAACAATACCGCCCGGGGTGCGCAAAAGCGGTTCAATAACCCCGGCCACACCGGCACTGACCAGAAGTTCGGTCAGGGATGACAGGCGCACATGCAGGGCAACCGATGTATTCTGCCCAAATCCGGTGTCACGAATATGCTGGCGCATCAAAAGCCAGCCGGAATTGCCATTTTCAGGCAGTTGCGGGCCGATAAATTCGATACCTTCATGTTCGACCCGCGGAAGGCCGCGAATATCCCATCCGGTTTTTGACCAGTATGGGGGGCCAGATGCCGCTTGCCCGGCGACCAGACGATCCAGATTGTCGTTCCAGTCAAAGAACAGCACGCCATAAAGATCAGGTGAATCTGCCTCAACTCGAAGCAGGGTCAGGGCTTCTTCTGCTTGTGGCGAATTTGGTGCTTCGATGAATGCAGGGAGCGCAGGGTGATTGGATAGCGTCACCAGTTGATAAATGCGCGCATCAAGAAAGGCAGACAACTTGTTCGATGTTGCAGCAACCTGGGCACTAAGGCGTTCGCCGGTCAGGCGGTCGATCAGTTCATTGGAAAAACGCTGATAAAAGAAGCTCAGTGCGACAAGCGCGCACACGACAACGCCGACCGATAATAATGTATATCGGCCCACAAGGCTCAGACGTTGATTGCGTGACCAATGAAAACCGGACACAGACGGGCTCCCTTACGTTGAATTTTTCAACGCGTATTCTTTATTTGTCATAGTTCTGAAGCAAATGTTGCACGGCAGCAAGTCAAACCTGATTGTCTCAGTCAGGTTGACATGTGGTACATTCGGCAAAAGCAGGGCTCAAAAAGCAGGAATGCCCAAGACAAGTGCCTTGGGCATTCCGTTCATTCTGCATCAGAAAAGCTAGGCTTGTTATGCCTTGGCTGTCGCCGGACCACCGGTCGATTTTGCTGTTGTCTTCCCGCCCTTGACGAAATCGGATGCCTTACGCTTGCCTTCGGCAAATTCGTCTTTGAAGCGATCTTTCATTTCGTCTGCGTCGAAATCACTGACCGTACCGCCCTTGGCGAAATGCCATGCAAAGACACGGCCAAGCGCGTAGGTGCAAGCAGCGGTGAAAGTCGGCATGGCCACAACACCAAACACGGTTCCGACGACCGGCACGCGACGGATCAGGTTCGCCGTCGCAATACCGATGCCGGTAACCGGCAGAACCGTTGCAACAAGGGTCGCGACCGAGTTCTTGATGGCATTTTCCGAGAAGGATACACCGTAAATGTCACAAAGTTTGGCAATCATGCGCAGCTGAATTGTGCTGCATGCGGCCATCTCAAGGAAGGGGATCGGAACAAGTGCGCCAACAGCAGCATAAACGCTGTGGCGATGAATGCAGTCGCGCGACTGTGCACGGATCTCATCCGCCTCTGCAACGGCAACGTCATCAGTCTCTTGTACGTTCTCTGCTTCTGTCATTCTCGCCTCTTGATAAGAACTGTTGATCTTTATCCCGAAATTCAATCTTCAACTCAAGAATCAGACTATCTCAACTTGGGGTTGGTCGCAACAATCAGAAAGCTTTATTGTTTCAGGTTGCTCTTGGGTTCTGGCGTTGCTGCCGGTTCATGTTGGGATGTCATGGTATCGGCATTGGGGGTGTTGCTATTTGCACTGCCACCGGCTGTTTTGTCATAGTTTGGCGAAACAGCCTTAAGCAATTCGCTCATTGTTCCCGGCGATGAGGCCTCATTCCCTGACTTTGTCTGATCTGTCTGTTGGGAGTCGGTTTGTGCGCTGGTTGCACTATTTGTGCCTTTGGATGGTTTGCCCGATGGATCGGTGGGCATTTTCAATCCCGGAGAAATCGCATTCTGTGGCGCAAGTTCCTGTGAACGTGCATTGAATTGAGTGGCGTCGGGCAGCGTATCATCATTGTCATCAACCATTTCTGCACTGGTCCGGGCAACCGGTGCGTCTGCAGTATTGAGGATAACCGGAAGGCCATCCTTGCCGCCGATGATGATGGTTTTGCTGTTTCTCGATGTTGCAAGCGACATGGTCGCTTCGATCCCGCGCAGGCGCAAATATTCCTCGGTAATTGTTTTGGCAACGATGTCCTGGAACTCGCGGATACCTTCTGCCTCGATCTTTTTGCGTTCTTTTTCTTTCTGTTCGCGTGCGATACGGAAATCATATTCAAGCATGGCCTGATACTGTTCTGCCTTGCGCTCGATCGCGTCGGCAACGCGCGGGGGCAGGGTGACAGAACGAATCAGGACATCTTCAACCGTGACCAGACGCCCGCGGAAACTTTGATTAACCAGCGACGACCCAAGTTCATTGACCATCCGTTCAAGGATTTCGGCCTGAATGAAGGCACGGGTTTCCGTATAGAGCTGTTCCGGGGTGTAGCGCGAAATCAGTTCACGGGCATGCGACCCGATTTCAGGATAGACGAGAATTTCCGCATAGTTCGGGCCAACAAGTTTATGCAGCATACCCGCAGCTTCGCGGTTGATCCGGTAACGCACCGCGATATCGACTTCCATAGACAAGCCGTTTGACGAAATGGTGTCATAGACGCGGGCCTGATTTTGCAAGCGGGCGTCATAGACATACATTTCATCCCACGGGAAGATCATTTGAATGCCTTCACCATAGGTCCGGTCAACAACCGTTCCCCCAAGGAACCGGTACCACATGACACCGACATGGCCAGCAGGGATGGTAATGAATATTTGCGGTGCAAGGGCAATCATCGCGATGATGATAAAGAACAGGGTGATCAGAATTCTGGTCTGAAAACGCTGAACCAGACGCCGCAGCCAGGACACCAGCCGATGACCAAAGCCACGCTGTTCCGTGGCGCTTTGCGCAGGATTGCCCTGAGGCCCGCTATTTGGCGCTGTCGTGCTTTCAGCCATTCATCATCTCGTCTTCAGGTGTCGTTCGGAAAATGGTGTTTGCACGTCAGTAATCGTCCAAGTTGTTCATTTTTTCGCGGACATCACGGGACGGGCGCGCGATGAGCTGCACGAGAAAATCACCGATCGGAGTAATGATCAGGGCCACAATAAAATGGCCAAGGAAGCCAAACGATGTCCGGCGGCCAAGCAAGCCGCAAATCACTGCGGCCAGGATATAAAGTATAGCAATTACCAGATGCATGGATCGTGGCCCTGTAAGTAGCATACGTTAAATTCGCGCATCTCAGACAGCCTGTGCCTTGTTGCCGAACTTGAAACCTTCTTTGAACTTTTCCTTGAAGTAGGGTTCAGCCGCTTTGGGATCAAAGTTGCTCATTGTGCCGCCTGCTTCGTAATGCTGCTGAAAGACCTTGCCCAGCGCATAAGTGAAGGCTGCATTGAAGCCGGGCATCGTCAGAATGCTCAGCGCAGAGCCAACCACAGGAAGCGCCTTGGCGACATTGGAAAACAGCCCCGTCGCCAACAGGGATTTGCCCAAAACACTGCTGGTGAGGCTGGCAACGAAACTGGCGATCACCGATTTGCCGCTGTTTTCGGTAAAGGGCACCTCGTGAATGCTGCTAAGCTCGGCCAGCATTTTCAACTGTACGGCGACGATCGCAGCAGAATCCAGTACGGGTATCGGGATCAGTCCGGTACCAGCTGCCCAAAGTGTGTTTTTCCGGATTATGGCATCGGACCTGCGGTGAAGCTTTTTGCGTCTAAGCAGTTCAAGACGTTCACTGTCCATATTGCCCCCCAGTTTCATTCCTCGTGAAACCATAAACACTAAATATAGACACTGCAATTTGTTTCAGAGGGTTAGAAGCCATTCGACGCTGTTACATTGGTAATCAACGATATAATATCCATGCGGGAAATATGTTATGAACGGGTGATGCTTTGCATTATTCGATCAGGATGCACCTTGGGGGAAATCACTTGAGCTTAACGGCCAAAATAGCACTGGCGATCATTTTGATCTTTGTCGCAGCACTCGGCATGACGACGATGCTCAACTATATGCGGTTTGAACAGACGCTTCGAACCGTCCTTACCCAGCGCATCAATGTGATCGCCAATGAAACCGCTCAGGATCTCAGGGCTGCTATTGATATCGGGTTGCGCCTTGAGAACATGGAAAACCTTGATGGCATCCTGATGCGCCGTCTGGGCATGTCTGACGAGATTGCCGAAATGTCGGTACGTGATTGCACGGGAAATCTGATTTCGGGTGAATTATCCAGGCAGGGCGGGACTGTTTCCACAACGCCGGTTCAGACCGGTGGTATCCAGTTCAATGATGCGATCGCATTGCTTGATACGAAGCTCGAAGACAGTCTTGGCAAATGTGCCGGCAGCCTTCGTCTGACGGCCGATCTGTCGGTGATGAACGGGCGCCTTGAAAGCGCTTTGGCTGAAATGATGAAGTCAGCCGGGATCGGCATGGTCGCGGTTCTTCCCATCCTTTGTCTGTTGCTATGGCTGATGAACCGGCGGCATCGGGTCTTTGTCAGTCTGAATAACGATGTCAAACGCGCCATTCTTGGTCAGAACTCCACGGATGATTTCCATGATCGGGACCTGTTGACGGAAAGCGAAATCGAAATGGTCGCGCTGTATCGCGATATCCGTAAAAACCTGCGCGATGGCACGTCATCAGATGCTCCGTCACCGACCAATAACGAGAAGCCGCAATGACCCATCCCGATAAGCAGACTTTGTTAACAGATCAGGCCAAGTCCGGCGCGCCACGTGGGCGTATGTTGCCCAAGGGGACGGTCTGGATTTTGTCATTGTTCAGCATCCTGATGCTGTGCGTTGCACTGATCGGTATTTCCTGGCGGGCTGCGGAACTTGCACGCAGTGACCTGCAACTCGAAATCAGTCAAAAGGCCGAGATCGAGGCCGAAACACTGGCAGGCAAGATCAATCGCGCGATCAATCTGGGTATTCCACTCGCGGAAATTGTCGGCTTCTCTGATGTTCTTGTTCAGTTAAAGCAAGCAGACCCGGATTTGCGATTTGCAGCTGTTGTCCATGATGGCGATCTTCTTCATACGGGCGGCCTCGGCAAAGGTGCCTTGGAAAGTGCGCTTGCCGATCAGCATGACGGGCTGAGCAACGATTACATCATCACCCAAATCAGTCTTCCTCACGAGATCGATAATACCGACGATATTGAAATTATAATCGGGCATGACCGGGCCGCACTGATGCGGCCCCTGACGGATAATCTTTTTGATATTGCGGTGATCCTGATCATTTCGCTTGCCCTGTCGTTTGAGCTGGTCCTTCTGGTTTTGACGGTAAATGTCGCCTTGCCGGTGCGTGTGGCGCAGCGGGTTTTGACCAGTGTTCGCGAAAAGCAGTTCACGCTTCTGCACGGGCAATCGTCGCGGGACGAAATCGGCAAGTTCATGGAAAACATCAATGCCGTCGTCACCCAGACGGCAAGGAAGCGCGGAACAACCCCGCGGTCCGAACGCGAGGTCAAGCTGATCGGTGTCAGGTTGCTGGCATTCCTGTTTGTTCTGGCCGAGGAACTTGCACGTCCGATCATGCCAACCTTCTTTGGCAAGGTGACGTCGAGCATGGCCGATGGAAATATGGCGGCCGGTATCATCATGGCGGTTCACTTGCTGATGGTGGCGATTGCCATGCCGGTTTGCAGCCTGTTTCAGGAACGTGTCGGATCGCTTCGTATGTATCTCACGGGGGCGTTTCTGGCGACGATTGGTCTTTGTGGAACGGCCTTTGCCACCGGCATGTGGGATTTGCTGATCTGGCGGGCATTTTCGGGTATCGGCTATGCCACGACGTTTGTCGCCTGTCAGGCCTATGTGATTGATGCAACAACCGAGCGCAATCGTACCCAGGGTACAGCGATGATGGTTAGCGGGATCATGCTTGCAGATATTTGCGGGCCGGCAATCGGCGGGATTTTCGCGGGGCATTTTGGCGAGGCAACAACATTCATTGCCGGTGCCGTTGTCGCAAGTCTTGCTGTATTTCTGGCCTTTTTCCTTCTTGATACGCATGTGCGCGGACAAACACCGCTCCCCGTTCCGACACGTAAAGCCATGAAGGCATTACTGGCAAACCGGCAGTTCCAGGTGCTTATCCTGTTTGCTGCGGTTCCTGCCAAAATGATCCTTAGTGGATTTTTATTCTACCTGACCCCGCTGATCCTGATCGAACAGGGGGCAACAATCGCTGAGACCGGCCGGGTGATCATGCTCTATGGTCTTGTCGCATTGCTGACGGGATGGAGTGTCGCGCGCTGGACGGATAGCAAACAGCGCGAAACCCGGGCGGTCGGAATTGGTGGTGGATTGACAGCACTTGGTCTTCTTCTGGCGGGTTTCATGCCGCTTTACGGTGTGTTTGCGGTGGCCGTCGGATTGCTGGGACTGGCACAGGCGACGTCAATTCCGGCTCAGGTTTCGGCAAGTTTGAAGATCAGCCGCGACTTTACCGAAGAACACGGTACGGGGGCTGTGCTTGCGGTGTTGCGGTTGGCTGAACGTCTGGGGGGCGCGACCGGACCATTGCTTGCTGCGGGACTTGCCTTGTGGCTTGGAACGATTGGTGCCGTGACTGTTTTTGGCGTGATAGCACTTGTTTCGGTTTTGTGTTTCGAATTGTTGATCGGGCATGTTGACGCAAGCCCCAAGAAACAGTCCGAACCGCTAGAAGAAGGGGCGTCATCGTGAAACACATTCAGTTTGCGCGAAATGCTGCCCGGTCTTTGAGCAGTGTTGTCTTGTTTTTGCTGTGCCTTGTCGCCGTGAACTTTTTTAGTGCTCAGGCAGTCCAGGCCAAGGGCGAGAAAGACGATCCCCTGAGGATTGCGATGATCCTTTGGCGCGGAGAGACCCGGGTCGAGGAAGGATTCCGTGCCTACTTCAAGGACCGCGACATTGCGATTGATCTGCAAGTTCATGATATTGCCCGCGATCTTGACAAGATACCTGCGATCATCGAGAAAATTCGCAAAGACCCGCCTGATCTGGTTTACACTTGGGGAACTGGCGTAACCTCGCGGGTGGTTGGAAAATATAATGACTTTGATCCGGCCAAGAACATCACCAAGCTGCCGGTGGTTTTCGTCATGGTGTCTGCACCCTGGAAAACAGGCATTGCTGCGCCTCGCGGCCAATGGCGCCCCAACGTCACCGGGGCAGCCCATATCGCACCGCTATCGGCGCAAATTCAGGCCATTCGCGCCTATCGTCCGATGACGAAGCTTGGCGTGGTTTACAATGCCGAGGAAGACAATTCCCTGTCCAATATCAGCGATCTTAAGGTGCTTGGCGAAGAAATGGGGTTCGAAGTCCTTGAAGCACCGTTGGGCCAGAATGCAAAACCCAAACCCGAAGACATTGCCCCGGCGGTCAAAATGCTGGCGGAAAATGGGGCTGATTTCCTTTATATCGGGCCGGATAACTTCATCGGGACGTATCGTGATGAACTGACCGAGGCAGGATTTGTCAATGGTCTTGCTGCCTTTAGTGCCACCGAACTTGAAGTCCGTGACGGTCAGGCGATGCTGGGGCTGGTCAGTCGATATGAGCTTGTCGGGCGACTGGCCGCCAGCAAGGTTGAAGACATTCTGGTCAACCAGATTTCACCCGCCGATATACCGGTTGAAACGCTTGATCGGTTTTCCTATCTGATCAGGCTTTCATCGGCACGCAGGCTTTCGCTTTATCCGCCTTTGTTGCTTCTTGATTATGCGGAAATCATCGAATGACGGCGGTCATCAGGCGACTGGATGAAACGCATCTTGATGCGGTGATAGCACTTCATCATGACGTTATTGCCGATATGCCTGCCGGAACGGTTGCAAGCGAAACAGACGCATTTTTCCAGTCCCACATGAACGATTGCGGTCAGATTTTTGGTGCTCTGTCGGACGGTGACCTGATTGCCTATAGTGTATTGGGTCTACCGCGTATTGGGGATCCGAATTTCGGGATTGATCATCACTTGTCAGCCGGGGACTTGCAACAGGTCGCCCATATTGACGGGGTCGCCGTTCGCAAGGACCATCGCGGATCAAAGTGGCAGCAACGCATGGTGATACACCGGCTAGAAGCCGCACGGGCATGCGGCCGGGCCATTGCGCTAAGTACGGCGGCACCCGGAAATGTACCAAGTGTGATTAACCTTCTGGCCGCCGGAATGCGGATTTGCGGGGTGAAGGAAAAATTTGGCGGTGTGCGATATTTGTTTCGATGTGACCTGACGGGCGATAAACCGGCAAAGTTACAGGAATCGCTCCACATGGATGACTGGTCACCGGTTTCAGATGTCACATCTGGCAAGAACATGATCGCAGATGGAATGGTTGGTGCTGGGTATCGTCAAGGGCAGGCCGGGAATAGTGGTCCGGATATTGGTTGGATGCGCAGAGAGCGGGTTTGATCCGTTCCGGCCCTATTGCATTGTCCGGCGATAAGCAGGCTGGTTGCTGCCATTAACAGCAACCGGTTGCTGATAATGCGATTGCCAGTCACAGGCATGCGGATCGGTTTCCCAATAGCATGCTGCACCTTTGTGGAAGGTTAGAAAGTTACCCTTTTTAAAGAGATCGTCGCCATTCACACTGCGGAAGGTCGGGTTCTCGGCCTTAAGCTGTTCAATATTTTCGTGGATGATGCGGGTGATCCAGTAAACCACATAAGGGTCGGCTGGTTCATAGGCGATCAGCGATGCCTTGAACCCGTAAGATTCAATATCGGCTTCCTGTCCGGCATAGGTGCGCGCAGGAAGAACCTGATTGAAGAAATAATTGTTGGCTTCGACCAGTTTCTGGGTCAAAGGGCCACCCATGCCGACAACTTCGGCGTCGCAATCAAGGCTTTCCTCAATCAGGGATGCCGGGTGACCGATCCACAACCCATAGGCATCGATATAATTCTCGCAGATGCCAAGCCGGTTGTAGTCCTGTGCAACATTATAGACGGTTTCGAGGTCGTCTTGCGCAATGCCATATTGCTTGAGAAGTTCCAGCCACAACTCACGGGTTGCGGATCCTTCCGGCCCGATATTGATGCGCTTGCCCTTAAGGTCGGCGACACTGTTGATACCTGAATCTTTTCGGACAACCAGCAATCCCATTTCATCATGGAGCGACATGACCGATTGCGCACCGGGGATCGGATTGATGTCCTTGAAGGCTTCCCAGTTATTATTGGACTGCACCAGTGCCAGTTGGACGCGGCCTTCCTTCATCAGGCGGATATTGCTGCCCACACCTTGCGAGCGCAACGGAACACAATGAATTCGATGCCGCTTGTAAGTACGTTTCATCATGTCACAGATGGTAGCGGCTACCTGAAAATAGACGCCATTGGTACTGCCGCTATAGATCGCTGCGTAATAGGATTTTTCACGTGACCCATTTCCGGTGATTTCCGCGTTATTGCTGAAATTGGCAAGGCCATCTTCCACCAGCGAATTCCGTCGATACTGTGATAAGGGAATGGCGTCAGGCTTATAAACATAACCATCGACGATATCCTGCGGTAACGCGACATTCGCCGGGCTATCGTCAAAATTGTCGATATCAAGTTGATCCCCATCATAAGCCTCTATGGCCTCAGTCGATGACAGGGACTGTGTGTTTTCCATATTCGAGGGATTGGGGGCTTGTGCGATGGCGGGCCTTCCGGCAAGCGTGGCCAACAACGTCCCGAGAACGAAACATCCAGTGAGCGATGCAGATCGACGGGCGGAGCTTTGCAAGTTGATAACGTCCGAAAGCAGTTTGCGCGATAGTGGGTAGTCTAAAGGATTTGACACACGCCCGTCGAGATTCAATATCGCTTAAACATACGTTTCTCAGATAGTTGCGTCTTTTTGCAGTATGCCTCGCCACCTAAACCAATCATTATGCGCAGGTTGATCGGCGGGGTGACCTGCCCCTACCATAGAGATGCCGTTGTCGGCCGTCAGGAGTAAAGCATGAGCCCAAAGGACACCTTCGAACCGACAGGGGCAGAAATCGCTCAGGCATTTTCCCTGATTTCGTCCTGGCCGGAATATGGTGAAAGCCCGCTCATCTGTGCGCAGGGGCTGGCAAAGGAACTGGGCGTGCGCACCATCTGGATCAAGGACGAAAGCAAGCGTTTCGGGTTGGGCGGGGTAAAGGCACTGGGGGCGCCCTATGGCCTTAAGAAACAGCTTTTGCAACAGGGGCTGGAGCCGGGTAGTGCCGCGTGCAACGCATTTGTCGCTGTGGCGGCAACCGACGGCAATCACGGTCTTGCCGTTGTCTGGGCGGCAAGAAAGTTTAACTGCCGGGCCAGGATTTTTGTCGGGGAGGATGTCGATCCGGCTCGCATGCGCAGGATTGTTGATTGTGGTGGTGAACTTGTCACCATCAACGGAACCTATGATGATGCCGTGCTTGCCGCCGAGGAATATGCCAGGGCCGATCATGTTTTGCTGATCACGGATACCGATTATCACGGTGATCTTGTGGTGACCCGCGATATCATGGCGGGCTACGCCGTTCTGGGTGTCGAATGTGCCCGTCAGTTACGTGCTTTTGGTGCGGATATCGACAAGTTCTATTTGCAATGTGGTGTGGGTGGCATGGCGGCCGGCTGTGCGATTGGCTTTTGGCATGAAAGTGGCACCAAGCCACAAGTCTGTAGCGTCGAGCCGGAGACAGCTGCCTGTGTTAAGGCAAGTATTGAAAATGGTCGGCCAACGCGCGTGCCGGGAAAGTTGCTGACACGCATGGTCGGGCTTTCTTGCGGATATCCCAGCCTGCCGGCTTTGAGAATTCTTGAAGATGTCTGTTTTGACAGCATCGCGATTGACGATGCCTGCGCCAAGGAAGCGCAAGACGCGCTTATGTCGGGTATCGGGGGTGATGATCCTGTGGATACTTGGGATACCGGTATTTCAGGCCTCGCGGGGCTTTGGCATGTGGCGCGCGATCCGGAACTTCGTCGCAAACACGGGCTTGATGCCGATAGTCGTATTCTGGTGGTAAATAGCGAAGGCCGAATACCGCCCGAATATCTTTAGGTCACCGTGTGTTCATAAAAGTGAAGCGTCGCTGGACACATTTCATACCGGTGGTTACAGTTGAAACGGTCGACAATCGGTCGGTTCTTGGGGGCTGTTAAATCAATGAAGTTGCTGGAATTGTTATCTTTGGAAGATAACAAACTAAAGCTCCGGCTTGCCGTATCCGGGCTGCTTTCCGGATTGGGAAGTGCAGCCCTTCTGGGGCTGGTAAATACCGCCGCCCAAGAAATCAGTGACAATGGTCTGGATCGTGTCAACTGGGTGTTGGCAGGCAGTTTTGTCGCCATCACACTCATTTACTTCTTTGCCGAGGTTTTCCTTCTGAGCAACATCGCGCGCCAGATCGAACAGGGCATTGACCGCATTCGTCAAAGATTGTTCACCCAGATCGCCATGGCCGACTTCGTCAAGCTTGAGGCAATCGGGCAGGAACGACTGTTCAAGAATATCACCCAAAGCACACAGGTCATTTCGCAAAACGCGCATCTGATCGGCATGTGTTTCCGCAGTGTGATGTTGCTGATTGCGGTGATGATCTATGTGTTCTGGATTTCAAGTCTGGCCTTTTTCCTGATCATTGGTGTGATCGGGATTGGGATCGTCATTTATTTGCGGATGGGGCGTGCGCTTGGTGAATGGTTTGGCAAGCTGCTGCAGGTCGAAGCCGAGATGTTTGAAAAGATTGCCGATCTGTTCCGGGGCATCAAGGAAGTCCGGATGTGGTCAAAGCGCAGTGACAGGCTTTACGCAGCATTTGATGCTTCTTCGACGAAAAAGGCAGAATATGGTCATAAGGCCCACGACCTGATTTCGCGTCAGATGATCATGGGGATGTCGGCATTTTACATTCTGCTGGCCATTGTTGTTTTCATTGTCCCGGTTTATTCCAGCAGTTTGACCTCTGATATTCCCAAAATCAGTGTTGCGATCCTGTTCATGATCGGCCCGATTTCGGTGATGGTTCAGTCGATGTCGGTTTTTAGCCAGATCGAAGGTTCTGCATCGCGGATGCTGGCATTGTCCGATGATCTGGCCGAGATCCGTGAAGAGGCCGACGAAGAAAACGCCAAGGAACTTCCCGCGGAATTCGGGCATATCGACTTCGAAGCTGTGACATTCACCTATCCCAACCGCGACCCGCGACACGGGTTTGTCCTTGGGCCGATTGATCTTTCGGTCAAATCCGGCGAACTTTTGTTTGTGACCGGCGGGAACGGTTCGGGGAAATCGACCCTGGTCAAACTTCTGACCGGTCTTTATCGTCCGGAAAGCGGGAAAATCAGTATCGACAAGACCCAGCTTGGTGTGCACAGCATTGCGCCGTACCGCAATTTGATTGCGACGGTGTTCTCCGACTTCCATCTTTTTGCTGAATTGCACGGCGTCGATACGCTTGATACGGACGAGGCAAATTTCTGGCTTGAACGGTTTGAAATTTCGCATGTTACAGCAATCCGTGAGGGCCGGTTTGTAACAACGGCCCTGTCATCGGGGCAGCGTAAACGTCTTGGCCTGATTTCGGCCATTCTGGAAAAACGGCCGATCCTGGTTCTGGATGAATGGGCCGCCGATCAGGACCCGTATTTCCGCAAAAAGTTCTATACAGAAATCCTGCCGGATCTGAAAAAGCGCGGCATCACGGTAATTGCTGTGACCCATGACGATCACTATTTCGAAATGGCAGACAGAAGACTTCATCTCGAAAACGGCAAGCTTTCTGAAGTCACCCTTGATGATCCGCGCGGGAGGATCTGAGCCATGTTGATGTTCCGTCTGCTCAAATCTCGTGTCGGTCTGAACCTTCGGACTGTTTTTGCACTTTCATCCATGTCGGCGATTGCCACGACACTTGTGCTGGTGGTGGTCAATCTGGCCTCGGATCAGGCGCAGGAACATAAGGTCAATCTACAACTGTTGCTGATGATGGTTGTGTCGCTGGGCGGCTATATGTGGGCACAGCACAAGTCCGATGTGATGGTTTCAGACGAAGTCGAAGCCATGCTGCACGAATATCGTGTCAGGCTGTTTGATCAGGTGCGAAAAGCCGGCCCCGATGTTCTGGCAAAGGTCGGGCAGGGATCGGTTCATGCCGCCATCACGTCGGAAATGCAGACGATCTCTAACAGCTTGCCGATTATGCTTAACGGTGCACAGCAGATCGTGCTGGTCGTTTGTGTCGGGCTGTATCTGGCATGGTTGTCTATCTTTGCCTTTGTCATGCTGGCGGTGCTTGTTGTTCTGGCAGGCTTTATCCATGTGCATCGCATCAACCGGGTCAATGCTGCGACCCGTGCGTCCGAAGACGACGAAGCCAAACTGTTTGACGGCCTGAATGATCTGCTTGCCGGGTTCAAGGAAGTCAAAATGAATACCCGGCGCAGGAATGCGCTCGTCGAACAGCTTGGGGAACGCTCGAAACGGGCGTGTAGCGCAAAGGCGCTGTCCAAGGCGCAATGGTCGCGCGAAAGCGCCAGCATTCAGCTGGCCTTCTACGCGATGATGGCGGCCATGGTGTTTATCGTTCCGATCTTTACCTCGGATTATCATGATGTTGCTGTGCAGGTCACAACCGCGACCATGTTCCTGATCGGGCCAATCGGCACCGTAATCATGACATTCCCAAGTTTTAATAATGCTGAAACATCGCTTGGCCGGATTGTTGAACTTGAAAACAATCTGTCGGGGGTCATTGATGCGCAAGAAGCGGAAATGCGCGATAAATCAGGATCAATGCCACAGGAAAGCAGTCCGTCAGCATCGTCAGACTGGCATGAGAAGATCGATGAAATTGCCCTTGAGGATGTGCGCTTTGCCTATCGGTCTTCGACAAACGGATTTGCGGTCGGGCCACTGGACGCTGTGTTCAGGCGGGGTGAAATTACCTTTATCAGTGGTGGGAACGGGGCCGGGAAATCAACGATCATTTCCTTGCTCACCGGCCTTCGAGATGTCGATAGCGGATCGATCCGGATCAATGGTCATGCGTTACGACCCGACGACATGCAGGCCTATCGCGACAGTTTTGCCACAGTGCTTTCGGACTATCATCTGTTTTCCGAGCTGTATGGTATTGAGCAGGTTGACGAGGAAAAGGTCAACGCGCTGCTGCGCGAAATGGAGGTTGATCACAAGGTCACCCTTGATGGCCTGTCATTCTCGACCACAGCGCTTTCGCAGGGGCAACGCAAACGTCTGGCACTGATTGCAGCACGCCTTGAAGGTAAGCCTGTTCTGGTTCTTGATGAATGGGCCGCCGATCAGGATCCGCATTTCCGCAAGGTGTTTTACGAGGAAATCCTGCCCGCCATGCGCAAGCTGGGCAAGGTCATCATTTGTGTGACCCATGATGATCGCTGGTTCCATATCGCCGATCAGGTTTGTCACGTCCGCGACGGCATCATTGATGCGGTGCGCAGCCAATAATATTCCGCGAGAGTACGTCATCCATGGCGTGAAACTGTAATCGGCCCGGACTTGAAGTCGGGCCGATTACGTATCAATGCGTGTCACGTCAGATATTTATTGAACCAGTCGATGGTGCGTTGCCAGGCCAGCTCGGCAGCATCCTTGTCGTAACGCGGCGTGGAATCATTGTGGAAACCATGATTGGCCCCGGGATAGATATAGGCCTCATAGACCTTGTTATTGGCCTTTAGCGCCTCTTCATAGGCGGGCCATCCGGCATTAATCCGTTCATCAAGCTCGCCATACTGCAACAGGATCGGGGCCTGAATGCGTGGCACGTCCTCGACCGCAGCCTGACGTCCATAAAACGGAACGGCCGCACCAAGTTCGGGATAGGCAACGGCTGCGGCATTTGCCACGCCGCCGCCATAACAAAATCCGGTAATCCCGGTTTTCTCGGTGGTGGCTTCATGCGCAGTCAGGAATTCGATCGCGGCAAAGAAATCATTCATCAGTTTGGTCGGATCGACAGTACGCTGGAGTTCGCGCCCCTTGTCATCATTGCCCGGATAACCACCAACCGATGTCAGGCCATCCGGGGCAAGTGCAATGAAGCCCGCCTTGGCGACGCGGCGCGCGACATCTTCGATATAGGGGTTAAGGCCGCGGTTCTCGTGCACCACGACAACACCGGGAACCTTGCCGGCAAGATTGGCCGGTTTGACCATATAACCACGTACTTCGCCATGACCATTGGGCGAAGGATACATGATATATTCAGCGACAATGTCGGGATCGGTAAAGTCAACCTGATGTGCCATCGCATAATTCGGGCTCATGGCATTCAGGATCGCAAGTGCGGTCATGCCCGCCACTGCATATCGACCGGCACGATCCAGAAATTCGCGGCGATCAATCATGCCATGGGCATAGAAATCATATAGCTCAAGAAGTTCAGGCGAAAAATCCTTGGCAGTCAAACGTTCCATCATGCGCTCCTGTCCTGAATGACATGGGGAATGGGGGGGCTGGTGGTGACGGTATCAATGGCAAGTAAGTGCAAGGCAATGCACGTCGGCGCCACCCGCTTCGCGGCGCGCCAAGATGTGCGAATGAGTTTCATCCAAGCCGGACTTTTCGCAAATCACAAACGCGCTATTGGCCTTGATTAAGTAAACGAGTTCACATACGGCCTGCGAATGCCGGGTGGATCACCGGAAAGGTCGGGTTGGATCAGAAAATACCCTCGCGGGTGATCTGATAATCCTTGAGTGCAGTGGCAAGTTGCATGGCAAAACGTGCAGAGGCCACAGGCAGAGTACGACCACGCATCTGCCCAAGGATCAGATTTCCCGGTGGTACGTCGCGTTCCGAAATCGGTCGAAAGACCAAGGAGCCATCATCAGGTATTTGAAGGCCAATCGGGATTTGGAAGCCGATGGCGTTTTCATGCAGAATATAGTGGCGAATAAGTTCGAAACTTTCGGTTTCGACCACCGGGGAAACCTGTCGTGATCCGCGCCGGGCTGCAAAATCAAGGAGATGGCGTACGCCAAACCGGTGTGTCGGTGCGACATGCGGAACATCCAGACAATCCCGCAAGCGGATTTCGTCGCGTGCGGCCAGCGGATGGTCGGCGCGCATGACAACATCAACTGTTTGCGGGATGGCATGAATGACTTCGAAATCCACCAGATAGATCGGCTCGAACACAAGTGCCAGATCGCTTGAATAGCTGGCAAGTTCCTGTTCTGCCTGTGCGCGGTCCCGGACATTGACGCTAAATGTCACACCCGGATGGGCCGCACGATAGATCGCAATCTGTTCTGGTAAAAAATAGGGCAACATTGCCTGCGAACAGGCGATTGATACGTGACCGCGCCGTTCGCCGCTAAGATCGGCGACCTGTCCCTGTACGCGCTCAAGGTCGGACGCCATGGCGCGATAGTGATGCAGCAAAAGTTCGCCTGCCGGATTAAGACGCACACCACTGGGCAGACGTTCAAAAAGTTCTGCGCCGAATTCTTCTTCAAACCCGTTGATGCGGCGGTTCAACGCCGACGCCGTCAGGTTCATATCCTCGGCTGCTTTGCGCATTGAGCCCGCCCGTGCAACAGCTTCGATCAGTCGGAAGGTTTGCAAGTATCTCATATCTCAACCATTTTCGATGGTGTTGCATTTTTTGCACCGGATTGGTGAAAACATAGCAGTTTTCGCGAACGCAAAATACTGCAAACTGACAGCAACGGATTCTAAAAAGCTGTTCATGGGGGTTTTCACGATGGTTACCAGACGTAATTTTCTAAAAGGTAGTGCTGTTCTTGCCGGTACCTTGCCTTTCGCCCGGACATTTTCCGCACTTGCTGCCGGAAGCGACACGCTGGTCGCCGTATCGTCGCAAACGGTCAATAGTCTCGATCTTCACCGCACCGGGACCAACCGTGCGTCCTATCAGATTGCGGTAAACTGCTATGACCGGCTGGTGTCGTTCGGCTCCAAACCGGCTGAAGGCGGTAGACTTTCCTATGATTATTCAACCATTGTGCCGGAACTGGCGGAAAGCTGGACCTTCTCCGAAGATGGCATGACCATCACCTTCAAGCTGAAATCCGATGCCGTATTCAATGATGGCAGCAAAGTCACCGCAGCAGACGTCAAATGGTCGTTTGACCGTGCCGTCAGTGTAGGTGGTTTCCCGACCGTTCAGATGAAGGCAGGCGGCTTTATCCGCCCGGAACAGTTCGAAGCCATCGACGATGAAACCTTTGTCGTGAAGCTTGATCAGGCATCAAAACTTTCATTACCCGATCTGGCTGTTCCGGTGCCCTTTATCATCAATTCCAAGGTCGCCAAGGAAAATGCGACCACCGATGATCCCTGGGCGATGGAATATCTGCACACCCACACCATCGGTTCGGGTGCCTATAGCGTTACCCGTTGGGATGCCGGTCAGCAGGTTGTCTTTGAACGCAATGACAAATGGGTTGGTGGTCCGACCCCGCCGGTACGCCGCGTGATCATGCGCGAAGTTCCGTCTGCGGCAACCAGCCGTGCCCTGATTGAACGTGGTGACGTTCAGGTTGCCTTTGATATTCCCGACAAGGATGCAGCCGAGCTGGCAGGGAAGGTCACCGTGCATTCAACCCCGATTGAAAACTGCATCCATGCGCTTTGCCTGAACACCAAGTTCGAACCGTTCCAGGACCCGGATGTGCGCAAGGCCATTGCCTTTGCCGTGCCCTATGAGGCGATCTTTAATGCGGCGGCCTATGGACGTGGTGCCCCGCTTTGGGGCGGTGAGCCAAAAGCAACTGACATCGCATGGCCGCGCAAGTCGCCATATGACACAGACCTTGAAAAGGCCAAGGAATATATGGCCAAGTCCGGCTTCGCCGACGGATTTGAAACCAAGCTTTCGATTTCGACCGATCTGTCATCATGGATGGAGCCCGCAGCCCTTCTTATTCAGGAAGCGGTTGGCAAGCTTGGCATCAAGGTTGAGATTGAAAAGATCCCGGGTGCCAACTGGCGTACGGCGGCACTGGTTGAAAAGCGCCTTGATTTCCATCTGGAAAACTTTGGCGGTTGGCTCAATACCCCGGACTACTATTTCTTCTGGGCCTATCAGGAAGGTCATCTGTTCAACTCGTCAAATTACTCCAATGCCGAGGTAGAACAACTGACCAATGAAACCCTGCACATGGCGATGGATGATCCGGAATATGCGCCGAAAATCATGCGCATGATCGACATCGTTCATGAAGACCTGCCGCGTATTCCGTTGTGGCAGCCTGCCCTTAACGTCGCGCTTAACGGGGCGGGTGGATATGAATTCTGGTTCCACCGGCAGCTTGATATCCGTGGCCTGACAACGGTGGAAAGCTAGGATCATGGCAGTCCGGGGAACCAGCGTTTTGACGCGCATCGCACAGGCTATTCCGGTCCTGTTCGGGGTCATCGTTATCAGCTTTGTCCTGACGCGCGCCTTGCCTGGTGACCCGGCTGTCCAGTTTGCCGGGATCATGGCAACGCCCGAAACCATCGAAGAAACACGGGCGAAGCTTGGTCTTGATAAACCCCTGCCAGAACAGTTCGTGGTCTATCTGGGTCAATTGTTTCAGGGGGACCTTGGGCAGTCGGTTTCGACCGGGCGACCGGTTCTGACCGAACTTGCAAGCCGACTTCCGGCGTCGCTTGAACTGACGTTAAGTGCGCTTTTGCTGTCCTGTCTGGTGGCGGTGCCGCTGGGTGTTCTGGCGGCAACGCGACCGGGAAGCTGGATTGACCAGATCTGTCGATTGCTGGTGACCATGGGGGTTTCGCTTCCGACCTTTTTCACCGGCGTGATGCTGATTTACATTTTCTATTATCTGCTGGGCGTTTCGCCATCCCCGCTTGGGCGGCTTGATTTCATCTATCTTGATCCGCCCCATGTGACCGGCTTCTTCCTGATTGATGCGGCACTGGACGGGGATTGGGAAACATGGTTCGGCGCGCTTAAACAACTGATCCTGCCTGCGGTGACGCTGGCGCTGTTTACGTTGGCCCCGATTGCCCGTATGACCCGTGCCGCGATGCTTTCGGCTCTGTCATCGGATTATATCCGGACCGCGCGTGCGGCGGGCCTTGGATCGGGTCGCATTCTTTATGGCTATGCGTTTCGCAATGCGCTTCTTCCGGTAGTAACCACGCTTGGCATGGTGTTTTCCTTTGTTCTGGGCGCGAATGTGCTGGTCGAAAAGGTCTTTGCCTGGCCGGGGATCGGATCCTATGCGGTCGAAGCTCTGATTGTTTCGGACTATGCCGCGGTTCAGGGATTTGTCCTGGCGATGGCGTTTCTTTTCGTCTTCCTTAATCTGGTGATTGATCTGGCCTATTCGCTGATCGATCCGCGTTTCGGGACATCTGGCAAATGAACAAGATCGTTTCATCCGCGTCTGATGCCGCATCGGTTCAAGTGGCGACGGCCAATGGCCCCGTGACCCCGGCAAAATCGAAATCGGGTGCCTTTGCCCATCTGATCTATGTGCTGCGTGAAAATCCGGTGACGGGCATTGCCTTTGCCATGTTCGGGATTTTGATCTTTGCTGCGATCTTTGGTCCGATGATCGTGCCCTATGATCCACTTGCCACCGATGCCAGCAGCGTCCTGCAGCCGCCATCCTTTGCCCACTGGTTCGGGACCGACAATCTGGGCCGCGATGTGTTTAGCCGTGTGGTGGTGGCAACCCGTCTTGATCTGGTGATTTCGGTGGCCGCTGTTGCCCTGTCCTTTATGATCGGATCATTCCTTGGCGCGGTTGCCGGCTATCGCGGCGGCTGGACGGATATTACGCTGAACCGTGTGCTTGATACCATCATGGCGTTTCCGCTGTTTGTTCTGGCGATGGGGGTGGTTGCGGCCCTTGGCAATTCGGTTGCCAACATCATTTACGCAACCGCAATCATCAATATCCCGTTCTATGCCCGACTGGTCCGGGCCGAGGTCAATATTCGCCGCAATGCGGGCTTTACTCTTGCCGCCAAGCTTTCGGGCAACAGTGATGCGCGCATTCTGGCCTTTCACATCTTCCCCAATGCGCTGCCACCGATGATGGTGCAGGTGTCGCTTAACCTGGGTTGGGCGATCCTGAATGCCGCAGGGCTCAGCTTCATCGGGCTGGGTGTCCGCCCGCCGACCCCGGAATGGGGGATCATGGTGGCCGAAGGCGCGAATTTCATCGTTTCGGGCGAATGGTGGCTGGCACTGTTTCCGGGGCTTTCACTGATGATTGCGGTTTTGACCTTTAACCTGATGGGCGATGGACTGCGCGATATCGTCGATCCCCGCCGGAGGACATGATCATGCTTTCGATCAAGGGATTAAGCGTTGCCTTCCGCACGCGAAATGGCGAAGTCAACGCAGTCAAAGGGATCGATTTCGAACTGGCAAAGGGCGAACGCCTTGGCATTGTCGGGGAAAGTGGCTCGGGCAAGTCGGTGACGTCCTATGCACTGATGCGCATTCTTGATGCCGGTGGGCAGATCAAGGCGGGGGATGCGATCTATAGCGGGATCGATCTTCGCAATGCATCCGAACGCGATATGCGTGACATTCGCGGGCGTGAAATCAGCATGATTTTCCAGAACCCGCGCGCAGCACTCAATCCGATCCGCAAGGTCGGCCATCAGATCGAAGACGTTTTGCGCCGTCACAGCCGGGCAACCCGCCACAATGCCAAAGCCAAGGCGATTGAAGCACTCGAAGCGGTTAAAATCCGCGATGCCGCTGCCCGTTATGAGGCCTATCCGTTCGAACTTTCGGGTGGCATGTGTCAGCGCGTGGTGATTGCCCTTGCGCTTGCGTGCGATCCGAAACTGATCATTGCCGATGAACCGACCACGGGGCTTGATATCACGACCCAAAAGGCGGTGATGGATCTGGTCGATGATCTGGTGCGTGCACGCGGCATGTCATCAATCCTGATCACCCATGACCTTGGACTGGCATCGCAATATTGCGACAGGATTGTCGTGATGAAGGATGGCCTGATCGTCGAGGCTGGTGATCCGGTGACCCTGTTTACCGATCCGCAACATGCCTATACCCGCAAACTGGTCAATGCCACGCCACGCCGGACCGGTTCGATCCGTGCCTTGTTGCCGGAAGGAGAACGCACCGAGCTTGCGCCGCATGTGGTTGGTCAGAAGCCGCTGATTGATGTGGTCAATCTTGCCAAGACCTATCAGGGCAAAAGCGGCCCGGTTCATGCGGTCAAGAAAATCAGCTTTACCATCCACGAAGGCGAAAGTGTCGGTCTGGTCGGTGAATCCGGTTGTGGAAAATCGACCACGTCCTCAATGCTGGTACGGTTGCTTGATGCCACATCGGGCAGCATCTTTTACCGTGGCGAAGATATCGCCAGCCTCCCGGCGGCGAGCTTTGCCAGGCATCCGTTGCGTTCGAAAATCCAGATGGTTTTTCAGGACGCAACGGATAGCCTCAACCCGCGCTTTACCGCCCGTCAGGCCATTGCCGATCCGTTGTACCGGTTGATGGGGATGCGCGGGGATGCAGTGACCAAACGGACCGAGGAACTGGCCGAAATGACCGGCTTCCCGGCCCATCTTCTGGACCGGTTCCCCCATCAGCTTTCCGGTGGGCAAAAGGCCCGTGTGGGAATTGCGCGCGCCCTTGCCACTGAACCTGACTTTCTGATCCTTGATGAACCGACCGCTGCCCTTGATGTGTCGATCCAGGCACTGGTTTTGAACCTTCTGGCGGATCTTCGTGTGCGTCTTGGTATCAGTTACCTGTTTGTCAGTCATGACCTTAACGTTGTGCGGTTGCTGTGTGATCACGTCATCGTCATGCAGAACGGTGCAATCGTTGAATCCGGTCCGGTCGCGACCGTGATGGAAACCCCGCAACATCTCTATACCCGCGAATTGCTTTCGGCCGCCCCACAGGCTCCGGAACGTGAAATCGCCTGACCGATATCTGCCTTCAAACTTCAATTACGCCACAGACGGAATGCAAAAATGATTGCTGATCTTCCTTTTACACTTGCCGCCCTGCGGCAGGCATACGCATCAGGTGTGAGTCCGACGCAAGTCATCGAAGAGGCGTTTCGTCGACTGGATGCCACCAATGATCCGGGCATCTTCATTCATACTGCACGCGATGCAGCCCTTGCCGCGGCCAGGGAACTTGGCAGTTATGACGGGCGTCCTCTTTGGGGAGTGCCCTATGTCGCCAAGGACAATATTGATGTTCTTGGCATGCCAACTACGGCAGCCTGTCCTGATTTCGCCTATGATGCGACGCGTGATGCCTTTGTAGTGGCCCAGCTTCGTGTGGCCGGTGCGATCTGTCTTGGCAAAGCCAATCTTGATCAGTTCGCAACGGGCCTTGTCGGGGTGCGCAGCCCCTATCCGGTGCCACTGAATGCGGTTGATCCGGCAATTGTGCCCGGTGGTTCATCGTCGGGATCAGCCGTTGCGGTGGCGCACGGGATTGCGACATTCTCGCTTGGAACTGATACGGCGGGGTCGGGGCGTGTACCCGCAGCGCTAAACAGCATTGTCGGCCTTAAACCGACCCTTGGTGCCTTTTCGGCAAGCGGGGTGGTTCCGGCCTGTCGTACCCTTGATACGATTTCGATCTTTGCGTTGAACGTGTCAGATGCGTGGGACGTCTTCGAGGTTGCCGCGAAATATGATCCCAAAGATGCCTATTCCCGAGACTTCCCGGCAATGGGCGGGTTGCGCTCTGTTGTACCGACGCGGGTTGCCGTGCCCAATGCCAAGACCCTTGAAACATTTGGCGATGACATTCAGGCCAGCCATTTCCACAAGGACGTCAAAAAGCTGTCCGAGCTTGGATGCGAAGTCACCGAGATCGATTTCACGCCGTTCTACAATGTCGCCAAGATGCTTTATGAAGGCGCATGGGTGGCCGAACGTGTTGCCGCTGTTGGATCGCGTCTGATCGAAAAGCCCGAAACCATCCACCCGACCACGCGCGCCATTCTTGAACCGGGTTTAAAGCTTTCAGCTGCCGATGCCTTTAACGGTATGTATCGCCTTAAGGATCTGGCGCGGGAATGCGAATTTGCGATGGCCGGGATTGATGCGATCTGTGTGCCGACCATTCCGCATTTCGTATCGGTCGAGGATATTACTGCCGATCCGATCGGGCCGAATTCCCGTCTGGGGACCTATACCAATTTCGTCAATTTGCTTGATATGTGCGGGATTGCCGTGCCCACGGGGGCGCGCAGCGATGGCCGCCCGGGCAGTCTGACCATCCTTGCGCGTAAGGGCGAAGATGCCATGGTTGCCTCGCTGGCAGCGCGTATGGAAGACGGCATGGTTGGTGCGACCAGTTGGGATCGGGCTGAACCGTTGCTTCCTTCTGATACGGTCGGGGCCGATGAAATCGGCATGGTGGTTTGTGGGGCACATATGTCGGGCCTGCCACTTAATCCCGAATTGACCGGACGCGGAGCAAGGTTGATACGAAAAACCAAGACCGCAGCAAAATACAGCTTCTACGCTCTTGCCGGTGGTCCTCCCAAACGTCCGGGCATGGTTGCGATGGCCGATGGTGGTGCGGCGATTGAGGTCGAGGTTTGGGCATTGCCGAAATCGGAAGTCGGTGGCTTTCTTACCGGGATTCCGTCCCCGTTATGTCTTGGCTCGGTAGAGCTTGAAGACGGAACCTTCGAGAAGGGCTTCCTGTGCGAAAGTGCCGGTCTGGTCGGTGCAACCGAAATCACCGATCTTGGAAGCTGGCGAGCCTTTATCACCAAGATGGCAGGCTAAGCTATCGGGTTTTGTGCGGTGCTAGCACGAAATCAAATGTGGATTTCCAAATGGTCGTGCCGTTATCAACTTTGTCAAACGGCGCGACCAGACTTTCCTTCACGCCAAAGACTGTATTGGCCGGATATGCAGCGGGCGATGGGGCTATCGTGGGGCTGGTCGCAGCACAAGGATACTCAATCGGAAATGACGCGGATCGGCTTTCCATTGATCCATGCCAGAACGGCCTCAACGGTTTGACCGTAAAACACTTCCCAAGTGTGGCGCGTGACATAGCCAAGATGGGGTGTCAGCAACAAGCGGTCACATTTGCGCAGCGGATGCGATGGCGGCAAAGGTTCGCGGTCATAGACATCAATTCCGGCGCCTGCGATCTCGCCCTTGTTAACGGCATCAATCAGGGCAACGTCATCGACAATCGGTCCGCGTGATGTGTTGATCAGGAAGGCAGTTTTCTTCATCTGTGCGAATTCAGCACTGCCTATCAGCCCGCGTGTCCGGTCCGAAAGACGCTGATGAATGGTGACGAAATCGGCATCACGCAACAGGGCTTCCTTGCTGTCCATGTATTCGACGCCCAGTTCTTCGCAGCGTTCTCTGGTCAGGTTGGCGCTCCAGGCAGTGACGCGCATCTCAAAGGCCTGTGCGATTTTGGCGATCTTTGCGCCAAGCCGTCCCAGACCAACGATCCCCAGTGTCGAACCGGCAAGGTCCTGACCAAGACCAATCTGCCAACCGCCACCGCGCATGGAAGCGTTCTCGTCGACGATATTGCGCGCCAGTCCCAGCATCAGGGCAAAGGTCAGTTCAGGTGTTGCGGTGGACGGGCTTTCTGTGCCGCAAACAGTGATGCCAAGTTGATTGGCGGTTGCGACATCAATCGCGTCATTGCGCTTGCCGGTCGTCACAATCAGTTTCAGGTTTGGTAATGCGCGTATCAGTTCGCCGGATATCGGGGTGCGTTCGCGCATGACGCACAAGACATCAAAGGGCATCAAACGATCACGAAGGGCATCCGGATGAATGATCGTGTCATTAAACACCGTGATTTCGCCGTGAGCAGTCACGCCTGACCAGTCCGCAGCTTGCAGGGCAAGGTTCTGGTAATCGTCAAGAATGGCAATGCGCATAGTGTGGTCGTTCCCGTTTCGGCCCGCGTTTTACGCTCTGGCAAGGATCAGTGACGTATTGATACCGCCAAAGGCGAAATTGTTGCTCATCAGATATTCCGCAGCAATGGCGCGCGGCTTGTCCCGGATATAGTCAAGCTCGGCACAATCGGGGTCGGGGGTCACAAGGTTTGCGGTTGGAACAAAGGTTCCTTCGCGCATCATCTCAAGCCCAAGCCAGGCTTCAATGGCGCCGCATGCCCCAAGAGTATGGCCAAAATGACCTTTCAGGGTATGGATCGGAACGGCACGTTCAAACACGGCCCGTGTGGCTTTGCTTTCTGCGAGGTCGCCATGATCGGTTGCGGTGCCGTGACCGTTGACGATGTCGATATCGGCCGGTGACAGGCCCGCATCTTCAAGCGATTTGCGCAGGGCGATTTCCATCTTGTCGGCCTGTGGCTGGGTGATGTGTGCCCCGTCGGAATTGGATGCAAATCCGACAATCTCGCCAAAGATGGTCGCACCGCGCGCGACGGCATGTTCATATTCTTCAAGGATCAGGGTCCCGGCCCCTTCACCGATCACCAGACCATCACGGTTCTGATCATAGGGGCGCGGGGTGATTTCCGGATGATCGTTGTTGTCGCTGGTGGCAAACAGGGTATCAAACACGGCCACCATGGTGGGGCAAAGTTCTTCGGCACCACCGGCAATCATGACGTCTTGCATCCCGTATTTGATGGCCTCATAGGCATAACCGATCCCCATGCTGCCCGATGTACAGGCGGTTGATGTGGGAATGATCCGCCCGCAAATACCATAAAGGACACCGATATTGACCGCTGATGTGTGGCTCATCATCTGGATATAGCTGGTCGCGGTAATCGCGTTGCTGTCACCGGTTTCCATCAGTCGGGTAAAGCCAAGAACGGGCGGGGTGCTTCCGAATGAAGACCCATAGGCAATGCCAAGGCGTCCCCCCTGCAGGATTGATTTTTCGTCGCGCAGGCCCGCCATTTCAAGTGCCCGGTCGGTTGCGGCAACCGACATCTGGGCAACGCGGCCCATGCTGCGCAGCTGTTTGCGGTTGAATTTGCCCTTAAGGCTGAAATCCTCTACAGGACCGGCAAGGCGGGTACGGAGATCATATTTCCCGTCCCATTCATCCATGCGTTTGATGCCGGTTTCACCCGCATTCATCCGTGATGAAATGGTTTGCCAGTCATTGCCCAATGCGGTGATCCCGGCCATGCCGGTCACAACAACCCGTCTGGTCATAGCATCCCCCCGTTCACGCTGATGACCTGCCGGGTGATATAGGACGCATCGGCACTGCACAGGAAGGCCACGGTTGCCGCAATTTCATCAGCGGTGCCGTAACGACGCATCGGGATCATGGCCTTGACCTCGTCTTCGGGCAGGTCATCGGTCATTTGCGTTTCAATAACCCCCGGTGCCACGGCATTGACGGTGATCTTGCGTTTGGCAAGTTCAAGTGCCAGCGATTTAACCGCACCAATGATACCCGCCTTGGATGCGGCATAGTTCACCTGACCGCGATTGCCAGCAAGTCCGGCAATCGACGTCAGTGCAACGATACGTCCACCTTTGCGACGCTGGATGATCGGCATGATCACGGGTTTCAGGACATTGTAAAAGCCATCAAGATTGGTGTGCAAGACACTGTCCCAATCGTCATCTTCAAGTGCGGGAAAGGCATTGTCACGCGTCAGACCGGCATTGAGAACCACGCCATAAGGCGCGCCAAATTGTGCGATATCTTCCTCAAGCGCGGTGCGTGTTGCGTCACGATCTGCAATGTCAAAGCAGATCAGACGGCCCTGACGACCAGTCGCAATGACATCATCAAGAACCTTTTGCGCGCCAATCTGATCGGAATTGTAATGCACGATGACGTCAAATCCGTCGCGGGCAAGGCGTCTTGCGGTGGCGGCACCAATGCCTTTGCTGGCACCGGTTACCAGTATGGTTTCTGTCATGGCTTTGCCGTGTCCTGATTAATGGTCGTCGTGTTTTCTTGTTGTGCGTCGTTTTCCGAAGCGGGCTGATAGACATTGATCTGTGCAAAGACCAGAACAGTTTCCCTGTTTCTGACTTCGCCTTCAAAGACGCCCATCTGTTCATCTTCGAAGATGTTTTTTACAAAGACATCAAGACAACTGCCAGCCTGAAACCAATCGCATGCAAGGGTCATTTTGCGCGTTCCCAGAAGATAGCCGATCCGGGGCGGCGAGGTCGGGTCTTCCTGCTTGCCGCGCCAGCCGCTATAGGCGGCAACGGCCTGCGCGATATATTCAATCCCGACATAGGCCGGAACCCCAAGTCCTTCCTCGAAAAACATGCTGTTTTTGTGAATGGTGACGCGGGCATGGAGTGTTTGCGGATCAGCCGAACATACCTCGTCAATCAGCAGCATCGGGGATGCATGCGGGACCAGTTCATCAACAGCAGGGATGGCAGAATGTTCATTCATGATGACGGGCCACTATTGTTAAAACCGCGCCCGAGAATTACGGACACATTGCTGCCGCCAAAGGCAAAGGAATTGCTCATCATTGCAGACTGATCAGCTGGCGCAAGACGCTGACCGACGGTTTCGACCAGATTGATGGCAGGAATCCCGGGATCAATAACACCATCCCAGATATGGCGGGGCAGCGGTGCACCATCATGCATCTGGTTGAGCGACAACCAAAGAATTGCAGCCTCGATCGCCCCCGCCGCACCAAGGGTGTGACCGGTCATTGGTTTGGTGGAACTTACTGCGACCGGGTGATCAAATATGGTGTGAACCGCGCGGGCTTCCATGCTGTCATTAAGCGGGGTCGCTGTACCATGCAGATTGACATAGGAAATGGCGTCTGTTGGCAAACCTGATTGTTCAAGGGCTGCGCGCATTGCCGCCATCGCCCCGATCCCGTCAGGATGTGGTGCGTTCGGATGATGGGCATCGGACGTTTCGCCGACCCCCATAACAGCAATCTTGCCGCGATCCGGACGCATGACAAACAATGCTGCCCCTTCGCCAATATTGATCCCGTCACGATTGATACTCAGCGGATTACAGATGCCTGTTGCAACCGAACTCAGCGAATGGAAACCGCGCACGGTCAGGCGGCATAGGCTATCAACACCGCCAACCAGAACCGCATCACACAAACCCGCCCGGATCAGGCGCTGGGCCGCGCCAAACGCCTTGGCACTTGATGAACATGCCGTTGAAATCACATAGGCCTGGTTTTGCAGATCAAGCGCATCGCGCAGGAATTCGGCAGGTGATCCGATTTCCTGATCCTCATAACGGAAACTTTCCGCCCAATGGCCGGTCGTCAGCCGGTCGCGATAGCCAGAAGTGCCTTCTTCGATCCCTGATGTACTCGTTCCAAGAATGACAGCGACCCGGTCCTTGCCAAATGTTGCAATAACATCGGAAATTTCATCAGAAATCTGGTTTGCCGCAGTCCAGAGCAAACGGTTGTTGCGCGTATCGTAATGACCAAGATGATCGGGTAAAGGATCAACCGCCCCGGTAAAAGTCCCCAATATGGTGCTTTCACCAACCAGATAGTCCTCATGCAGACGCATGTCTGCCGGGCGATCACCAAACAGCGTTTCCGATGATTGGGCGATCCCCGTACCGAGGGCCGATACCATGCCCAACGCGGACAGAAATGCGGGTTTTTCGGTCACGTTCATGGCGTCATCCGCCTTGAATTAATGGCAAGATCATAGCCAAGTGCCAAATTGCGCAACGTTGCCTGACCCTGCCAGGGATCACCATCAGGACGGTTGATCTGCATGAAGATATCGCCATCATTTTGGGTCTTGATCATGCGTTTGTTGCCTGTCTCCGAAATCGACAAATCAGTGCCAAGGGCGCTGCGCACAACATCGACCGGCCAATAGGTCATGATCATATCGGCAAGCAGGCGACGCCCGTCAACCATTCCGGAAACCCAGTCTGCGGTGGTGATATCAAGTGCATTTTCTGTCCAGTCGATATCAAGGGCACGGCGTCCCAGATCGTCAAGTACCGTGATTTTGACGCGGTCGGCATTGATGGCAATGCGGGCAATAAAGGTTGCGCGATCCTGCCCGGATTGGGGGGTCGGGTTCTTCCATTTTGCCGAAACCTGCTGGGTGACATTGATGACCGTGTCTTTCAGCCAGGGCTGATCGGGAAGTGTCAGCGCAGCACCACTGACCTGATCAAGCACGATCACGTTATACGCACTTGTCCGCGCCATTTCCGAAGTGGAACTGGTCGATATTTGCGTACTACATGCACCGAGCATCACGGCGGTCAACAAGGTCAGGACTGATCGCATAGGTCGTGCAACATCTTAAGGTAATGGTCGGTTTTGCTTACCAGTGGATTGTCGATATTCCAGGCGTAACCGGCAAGGATCGAGACAACCATGCGCTTGATCTGTGTGTCGTCGGTCGGCTGATTGAAAATGATCGTCTGAAGGCGCTCGTCATACCATGCGTCAACATAGGAACGAAAGGTCGCAACCCCCTTTTCGAGCGGGTCGGCATAGTCCTTTTGCCAATCCACGTCTTTGCCCTGATGATGTTCGATCAGAACCTTGGCGGCCATTTCGGCTGACTGCAGGGCGATGGTTACCCCCGATGAGAAAACGGGATCAAGGAACCCGGCGGAATTACCCAGCAGGGCATACCCATCCCCGAATAGCTGGTCGGACTGGGCACTGTACCCGGCAATCGCATTCAGCGGCCGGGTTGGTTTGGCGTCGGCCAGCAACGTGCCCAGTCGGGTCTCGTTGATCAGTGTGTCAAAGATATCCTGCTGTTCCATGGCTGACCATTTGGGGTCTTGGTCCGGAAAGATAACCCCGACCGATGACGTGCCGTCCGAAAACGGGATCAGCCAATACCAGATTTCATGATGGGTCGGATGAACCGTAATCAGGATCTTGTTCCGGTCATAGTCCGGATCGGTAATGTTGTCCTGAATATGGGTAAAGAGTGCCCGCCGCTCTGTCGAATGGTCCGACCGTGCAATGCCCAGCATGCGGGGCAATACGCGTCCGTAACCACTGGCATCAAGGACAAATCCGGATCGAAGATGCTCGACCGCGCCCTGATCATTTTCAAATGTCAGTTGGCATTCGCCCTTGGCAAGTTCGGCACGGGTTACCTTGTGACCAAAACGGATATCAATGCCCGCATTTGTCGCATGATCGGTCAGGATTTTGTCAAACCGGGCGCGTTGGACCTGAAAGGTTGTTCCCCAGCCGTCGGTTTCGAAATTCTCGCGAAAATCGATGGCCTGATATTGCGGGCCGCGTTCAAAGACAGCACCATTTTTGAACTGGAACCCGGCTTCTTCGACAGCATCCAGAAGACCTGCACGTTCAAGAATATTCATGCAATTGGGCAAAAGGCTTTCGCCAATCACAAAACGTGGAAAGGTTTGTGCTTCCAGGACAATAACACTGAGCCCGGCATCATGCAGAAACTTGGCTGCAACCGCACCCGCCGGTCCGGCACCGATAATCGCAACATCGCAATCGCGCATTTGTGTTCTTCCTTTCGATTACCGGCTGTCGGTAGTGTCAGCTTGTGCGGGTATTGAACACATCCAGTAGGAAAGTATCCAGGCACAGGCCAGACCGATTGAAATGATGGTGCCGATGGTATTGACCACCGGTACCGAGCTTGTCGCCAAAAGCCCAAAGGCCAGAATGCTGCTGATCAGGGACAGGAACACGGCAAAGCGGATTTCCGTCTGTTGGCCGTGATGTCGACTTTCAGAGGTGAAAATCGCGTAATCCGCCCCGATGGCAAACACCAGAAACAGCGCCATGATTGCAAAGAAATTGATCGTCACACCCAATGCGAATGCTCCGATAACGGCAATCAGGATGGCAATCAAGGGTGCGGCAAGAACGTTCAAACCGGCATATGCACCATATCTTATGACGGCAAGGATACCGGCAACGATCAGCGATGCCGCAAGCGCAATCGTGGCCCAGTTCCGGTAATGGGCGAACTGGGCTGTGATGGTTTCGCGTGGATTGATCAGTCGGGCATTGGGAATGTCTGCAATTGCGTCGCGAATGGCATCGGCATTTTTAACGGCACCAAGCCGGATAATATCGGTTTCCCCGTGCTGCAAGCTCGCAAGGGCCGGGATGGTCCCCAAAATATCCGGATCAGGTTCCAGAAAATCACTTTCGGTATGTTGGGTGGGAATTTTGATCGGTAATGATGCCCGCAGCTTTGCCCCAAAGGGTTCTTCCAGTTCCTTAGCAACCAGTTCGCGGTTTTCTTGCTGTCGTTTAATCGATGGAATGACATCGGACAGACCAAACAGACTTCCCAGAATACCGTCCCGGATAATCGGGGTCAGGGCGGTGCGTACAGCTTCACCTGTTTCGAGGCGGTCCTGAACATTGCTGCCATCAATGCGGATGAATTGCGGATTGCCCCCGATACCCAGCGTTTCGCCAATCTCGCGGACATCTTCGATCAAGGCTGCATTGCCGTGACCAAGGGCCGCTATATCGTCATTGGCGGGCAGGGAATAGACGGTTGTAATCAGGCCGATGACCGCACATGCCAGAACCGCCAGACGTTGTTTCTGAGGGATGCGGACTTTCAGCAAAGCGGTATCAATATGGGCATAGATCGTGCGGATGGCTGACCGCTCCCTTGCATCACGATGGGGCAGAACGGGCAGGATCGTCACCACAGTGACATAGGCCGCAATCAGTCCGGAAATGGAATAAAGCGATATCTGTGCAAGCAAGACTGTCGGCGTCACGGCAAGGGCTGCAAAGCCGCAAACAGTGGTCAGAAGGCCAAGCCGCAAGCCCGGACGAATATGCGCAAGCCGTGCGCTGGCAGCCCCGACTGACTTTGGCAGAACCAGAAAATGCAGCGCATAATCAATCGAAATACCAATCAGGCTTGCACCAAACACCAGTGCAATGGCGTGGATGCTGTCAAAGACGACAACAAGGGCGGTAATCCCGGCAAGCAATCCGCTGCCCACGGTCAGCAGTGTCGCAACCAGTGGAAGTGCCGACATAAAGACACCAACCACCATCATGATCACACCGATGGTGGCAATTATCGCAATGCGTTGAACGTCGCTGCGTGCGTGGCTGGCTTCTGATACGGCAAAGAAAACCTGACCGGTTTTTGCGATGTGAAGCGCAGCATCGGATGCGCTTCTTGTCGCAATCACATCGTTGATCTGTTCCACCCATTGCGCTTCCTGCCCGTTGGTGCGGACATCCGGCGACAGGGTGATGATGATTGGTGTTGCAAACCGGTTGTCATCCTGAACCAGACCGCTTTGTCCGATCTTGCCACCAAGTTCGGACAGAAACCCCGGAAGAAGCGAAAATGGGTCGTTTCCAAGCGACTGAGCACTGATCATGGATGACGGGGAATAGAGGTCCTGCAAGGCACGACGAAACAGTCGCTGCCCGTCACTATTCATCAGACTATCGCGATCCTTTTGCGATAAAAGCCCGTTGGCATGCTTTTGATAAAACCCATAAAGGGACTGCGCATCACCGGTTTCAAAACCCGGCAGACTGACATTGTTCGTGCCAGCAATGTCACGAAACTCTTGCGCCATATCCCGGCTTGCGGCCTCAAGGGTATTGCGATTGCCATGTGAGACCATAACGATGGCCTGACGGGCATCGCGTGCCAAAAGATCACGGACAATATTGATATCTGAAAACCGTTCGGCGTTTTCCGGACCACTTTCCTGCCCGATCAGGGCAAGAATATCGCCATCAATGCGGCTGTGCTTCGCGCTGATCTGCCAGACCGTCACGATCCCCATGACCAGCAGACAGATCACCCATATGGTGGCGCGCAGCTTCATTATTGTGCCTGCCCGGACAGAAGGACTGCGATATCACCCGGCAAGGGCAGGGATGCCTTTGCCTGATTGCCAAGTGTGATGTCATCATAATCGCCAGATGGCTTTTTAATCGTGACATGTTCAACGAATTGGTCGCCCGATGCCGTGATCTCGATGATCTGATCGGCAATCGGAAGACCGGCAAGCGGGACAAGTTTTACGTGCCAGGATGCATTGGTTTCGCCGGTTTCCGGGGGAATTTCAGAAAGGGTGAAATGTGCCGACAAGGCATCCCAGTTTCCGGCAAGAACGGCAGAAATCAGGGCGATGAATTGATGAAACTGTGCGCCACTTGCAATGACTTCTGTGCTGCCATCGTCAAGCACACGGGTAATCCCGCGATCTGTCATCACAGTGGTATCGGGGAATGGTTCCTGATTTTCCCACACCAGCCCGTCTTTGGGTGACAGGGTAAAGTTGCCCGTTGAAACAAGGGGCTGATCAAACCCGTTCAGGTGCCGGTCCAGTTGAAAGACCCCGGTCAGATAGGCATCATCGGAAATTGAAAGTGGTGCGGAAATACCCGCACTATCGGCCCGCACAGATGAAACCAAAGCTGAAATTGTCATCAGAATGACAACGCCAAAGGTCACCAATATCTGCTGTGCGATGGTGCGAAGCCTGATCATTTTTGTACTTCCAGCTTGGAGATCAGACATTCCGGGCTGGCAAACAGCATTTCGCCGGTCGCCTTTTCAACGGCAACCTGAATGGTAAAGCCCTTGGTCAGCTTGTCACCGGTTTTGGCGTCGGTAATCAGATAATCAATCTTGAGCCGGTTTTCATATTCCCTGAGTGTTGCGGTAATGCGGATTTCCTGTCCGAACCGGCAGGGACGGACATATTTGACCCGCATATCGACGACCGGCCACAGATAGCCGCTTTCATCCATCTGCGGATAGTTATAGTCAATCTTGTCAAGCAGCGCACAGCGGGCATTTTCAAAGAACTGAACGTAATTGCCGTGCCAGACCACATTCATCGGATCAAGATGATAGAACTGGATGGTTTCGGTGACGGATGCGGCTATCATGCGACCTCCCCGTCATAAAGTGCCCAGTGGCGGCCCTGAATACGTGAAATCACCAATCGCAAGGTCGCTTCAAGTGGCTGGTCTTCATCGATAAAGCCAATGTCTTCCTTAAGCTGGTCGATAAAGCGGACAAGGTCCGGGCCGAGTTGTGCTTGCGTAATCTCGCCCGATTTCTCCCGCAGGCGGATGGCCTGAAGGGCCGCAATCAGGTTGGCTGCAACCACCTGTTCGGTCAGTTGAAGGACACGCAGGCAATCGCGCGCGGCAATCGTGCCCATGCTGACCTTGTCCTGGTTATGACATTCGGTTGATCGTGAAAATACGCTGGCCGGCATGGTTTGTTTCAGGGCCTCAGCCGTCCAGGCCGACGCACCGATTTGGACGGCCTTCAGGCCATGATTGATCGATGCACGATCAGCCCCCGATCCCGACAGGTTGGATGGGAGGCCGTGATTGAACCTGGTATCAACCAGAAGCGCCATCTGCCGGTCCATCAGATCGGCCAGATTGGCGACCAGTGTCTTCATGCCATCCGCAACAAAGGCAATGTGGCCGCCGTAAAAATGACCGCCATGCAAAATGGTGTTTTCACCAACATCAAGCAGCGGATTGTCGTTTGCACTATTGAGTTCGATTTCAAGCGTCCTGCGGAAGGTGGGCATCATATCGGCCAGCACACCAATCACATGCGGCGCGCAGCGCAGAGAATAGCGATCCTGCAAGCGTGCCGGTTCGTAATCCGGTCCAAGATGGGCAAGATCATTCTCAATCCATGCTGCAATCTGTGCCTGTCCGGGGTGGGGCTTTGCCGCGAAAAGCCGTTTGTCGAAATGTGCGGGATTGCCCAGAAGGCCAATGCTTGCCATTGCTGTGATACGGCTGGTCAGTTTGCAAAGATATTGTGCGCGAACAAATGCCTGACACATCAGTGCCGTCATAACGGCCGTACCATTCATGATGGCCAATGCTTCTTTGGGGCGCAACACCAGTGGCGTAAGGCCAGCTTGCTCAAGTGCATCCTTGGCTGTTGTTTGGGTGCCGCGATAGAGCACATCGCGCTCGCCGATCAGGGCCGCAGCAACATAGGATAGCGGGGTCAGGTCCCCGGAAGCCCCGACCGATCCCTCTTCGGGGATCAGCGGCGTAATGTCATGGGCCAGAAGGCCGGTCAGCTGATCAAGAAGATCGACACTTACGGCAGAATAGCCACTGCAAAGTGATGCCAGACGGACGGCCAGCACCGCACGCGCCTGATCGGCGGGCAGGATGTTGCCAAGACCGCAGCCATGAAAACGGCTTAGATGCAGGGGGAGTTCTGCAACCAGTTCGGGGGGCACGCGGCGTGATACTGAATCCCCATAACCGGTGGTGACCCCGTAAATATGACCATGCTCGCGCAATTCGCGATCAAGGAAGTCCGCGCCATTCTGGATGCGATTGCGGAACTCTGCGTAACCAGACAGAACCGGTTGGGCGCGCTGTTCTGCCAGGGCAATCACATCCTCGATCATCAGATCGTTCTCGCCGAAAATGATGTTGATGTGATTATTGGTCATTATCTGCCTTTTTCTTCGCCCAGAAGTCATAGAAATTGAACCATTGCAGCGGTTCATTAACAACAATCTTTTCAAGCCATTGCGCATACAGGCTGGCGTAATTTTTGATTGCCTCTTCGCGCCTTGCACGTGGCAGGATCATCTGATCGGCCAGCTTGTGCCAGGCAATCCTGAATTTTTCCCCCGAACGCCATGCCGCAGCCGAGTAGACCGGGCATTGCAGCAGATAGGCAAGGATAAACGGACCTTGCGGGAATGGCGCGTCTTCGCCAAGGAACGGTGTGTGGACCGTTTTGTCGCGTGCGCCAATCGCAACGCGGTCGGCGGCAATCACCACCCATTCCCCCCGGTCAACCCGTTCGCGCAGCATCATCGCGGTGTCAGGGCCGATGTCGGTGACTTCAATCAGGTCGACCTGACTTTCGGGGGCAAATTTCTTCAGGACACGACCAAACCGGGCGGCATTTTTTTGATGCAGCAACACGTTGACGCGAAAATCGCGATCCCGGCTGGCAATGGCGCGCACCAGTTCCATATTGCCGAAATGCGAAACCAGCAGAACCACTGCCTGATTGCGCGGCAAATAATCAAACAGGCTGGTGGCATCATCGGGAAGGTCAAGATTGCTTTCTTTTAGCCGCCCGCTCCAGGCGGCGATCTTGTCGAGCGCGCTTTCACCAAACTGAACAAAATGGCGAAACACATTCATGCGCGTTGGTGCAATATCCGCCCCGGCCTTTTGCGCGCGGCCCAGAAAATCATGTGACGCCTGTCGGGCAGTGCGACCGGTCAGGTAGAAGTAAAAAATGATCGGCAACATGATCGCCAGACAAAACCGCCGGCCGCAATAGCGATACACCATGCCAAGGAACCGCATCCCGAAATAGATGCCCCGTTCATCAATCTCTGACCAGTGCTCGGACGGTGGGGGTGTTGCGCTGTGTGATCCCGTTTTCCCGGTTTGGACAAATCGCCCGCCACGGATCACAAATCCCGGCAACCGCCAGATCATGCCAAAAACCAGTCTGGTATGCATCCAGCTGATCAGGACATTGTCCTTCCACATCCGGAAGTTTGATGTGTTTCCTTCGGGGTATGTCACTCTGGTCGGGATATGGATCACCGGCACACCGCGCCAGAACAGACGCACCATCAGTTCGGTGTCAAAATCCATCTTTTTGCCAAGGTCCTCTTCGCGCCAGACCGCAAGGCTTTGTTCAAGCGGATAGACACGAAACCCGCACATGCTGTCGCGGATGGCAAAGGAAAGCGTTTCAATCCACACCCATACATGGGTCACCCAGCGCCCGATTTTGCGCCCGGTCGGAATGCTGTCGTCATAGATCGGAAGACCGGTGATCAGTGCATCCGGGTTACCATTTGCCGCAGCCAGCATCTCAGGGACCCGGGCAAGGTCATGTTGCCCGTCGGCATCAATCTGGATGGCGTGGCTAAATCCGGCCTTCCGGGCAATTTCCATTCCTGTCATGACCGCCACACCCTTCCCGCCATTATGTGGCAGCCGATGACAGATCACGCCATTTTCCGGATCATGAAGGCTTTCGACGACCTGTCGTGTCTGTTCATTTGAGCCGTCATCAATGATGAACACACAAAGATCATGGGCGCGGATCGACGCAACGACATCAGCCAGAACGCTATGGTGATTATGGGTCGGGATCAGCGCACAGACTTTCACGCGACGTCACCTTGGTATGTATCGGGCGTGCGTAACTTCAGGGTGCCCGAACTATGCAGATCGGCTTCGTCGGATCGGTAACAGAATTTAAGGCGCCCTGCCACTGCGTCATAATCAAGTTCAAGTTTGATGATGTCGGTGGGTGTTATTGGTTTGCGGAATTTAAGCTGGCTCACCTCGGACACATTGCGTGATGACCCGAAAAGCGACGCGCCAAAAAGGGCGGCCCAATGAAGCTGTACGACGCCGGGAAGGATCGGTTGCCCCGGGAAATGCCCCTTAAAGCAGGTCATGTCGGAATTAAGTGCAAGCGTCATCGAAAGGCTGTTGCCATCGCCTGTCTGACTTGAAACCGCCGGAAGAGTATTGCCATTGTCGTCAAATAGTGCGCGCAACAGATGCAGGGGTTTCTTGCCCTGACTGTCTGTAGGAAGGGCATCAACAAATCGCCAGCGTTGTGGTAATGCCGCGTCATCTTCAAATTGCGCAAGATCACGGCGCAAAAGGCGTCCCATCCGGAAACGGCCGCGCTTTTGCAACTCTGTCTGGCCCTTGTCGGTCAGAACCGCCACAACGGCCAGTCTTTGATCATCTTCATGGGCCAGAAGTGCAACAGCGTCTTCGACAAGGTCGCTTTGACGAAGGTGTTCTTCCACTGCACCAAGCGAAACACGCTTGCCCTCGATCTTTACCACCCGGTCGGCGCGACCTTTAAGCACGAAGCTATGGTCTTCGGTGTTAATGTCGACCCTGTCCTGTGTCTGATACCAGTCATCTCCGGCAATATGGTTTGCGCGCACGCGCAGACAGCCGTCATCATTCAGTCCGGTATCCAGCCCCGGAAGCGGATACCATGGTGTGTTTTCACCTTGCTGTTGACGCCAGGCAATACCACCGGTTTCGGTGCTGCCATAAATTTCGGTCGGGCAGGTGCCAAGCATCTTGGTGGCGGCCTGTGCCGTCGGTAAATCAAGTGGTCCGCCAGAACTCAGGACAAGTGCGGGGCGTGGCGCATGGATCAGATCGGGATGAAGGTTTTTAAGCTGTGCCGGACTGGTAACCAGCAAGTCACCGGTTCCCAGTTCGGCAAGAACCATTTCCCAGAACGGGGCCGGTTCGGCGCGGGTGACTTGCCTGTTCATGACCGGCCAGATCACCCGAAAGATCAGACCATAGATATGCTGATGGGAAACAAGTCCGATGACCCGCGATCTTTCCTGCATCAACGGGCACCAAAGCGGGGACTGGGTTTTGATTTCGTCCTCGATCTGGGCAAGGGTCTTTATGATCGGCTTCGGGATGCCACTTGATCCCGACGTAAAGAAGATGGCCTTGCAGGATGTTGCATCCGCAATAGTGTCATGCGGATCGTTTGCCGTTTCCGGATCGTTCGGATTGCCAAGCAGATCAGCGATGCGCACATCATCCAGATGTGTATCAAACTGCTGTCCGATTTCATCGAGATACCCGCTTTTGTCCGTCGCAGGCAGGATTGCGGTTGAACCGGACCGCCACACGGCCGCAAGAGCAATCAGGAACAGGCGCGTGGACTGGCAATAGATCGAAACGCGCGATCCCGGTTCAAGCATTGCAGCAAGCTTGTGGATATCGGCCTGAACGGTGCCGACATTGATCGTGCTGCCACCTTCGAGAAACAAGGCGGTTTTAGTATTGCGAGGATCACTGAGGTTTGTGAAAAAAACGCTCATGCGTTCTCCTGCCGGGGATTGTTTTGTGATTTCCGGTTATGGCGGGCGCGCAGGATACGGCGCACCGGCCATTCCCCAACGAACAAGACCCCGATCAGGACATAGGAAATCAGTCCGTTATAAAGCGTCCATGTTTCGATACTGGCATAAAGGGCAGTCCATGCCGCAACGGTGCCATTCAGAACAAAGAACCCGACCCATATGCCGGTCAGTTTGCGGGTGTAAGCGATGGCATAGGCATCAAGTTCACCAGACCGAAGCCGTGCAAACCGTTCAATCATCGGCATCCCGGAAAACAGGGATAGTCCGAACAGGGCGGCAAGGGTTGAACTGACAATGACCGGATAAAAACGGATTGCCACCAGTGCGCTTGCAATCCCCGCAGAGCTCAGAATGACCGCAATCACAAGAAAGCTTGCCGCCTGTGCGCGTTTTCCACTGCCAAGAAACAGGGCGGCGCGCAGGACGACAGCAACAATCAGCATGATAAGGATCAGACGTGGCGAAAAGATCGAAAGCCCGAAATAAACCAGTACCGGATAGGCAATACCCAGTATCGCAAGCAGAATGGCGCCGACGCGACTAGGAGCTGACCAGGTCATGAATTTTCTCGACCACGTCATCGACGGTTCTGACCGATTTGAATTCAGTGGCCGGGATTTTCTTGCCGGTAAGTTCCTGGAATTTGACGATCAGATCGACAGCATCGATGCTATCAAGATCAAGGTCTTCCATCAGGCGGGCATCGGGCGTGATGTCTTCGGCCGGGACCTCGAACAGTTCGACCAGATAATGCTGCAACTGGTTATAGACTTCGTCGCGACTATGCATGGTTACGTCCCCTTCGCTGACTGAATGAATTTGGCCAGGTTCTGAACGGACGCAAAATGTGTTTTGACGTTTTCGTCTTTGGCATCGATACGGACATCATATTTTTTCTGAAGCGCGACGCCAAGTTCAAGCGCATCAATAGAATCAAGACCCAAGCCATCAACGAAAAGGGCTTCGGTACTATCAATGTCATCGACCTGCACATCTTCGAGATTAAGCGTCTCGATGATGAATGCTTTAAGTTCTGTTTCCAGCGAAGTCATATGTCAATCTGCTCAAGAAGTATTCTTTGATGAACCGGGTCAACGCACGCGACTGTTTGGCACGCGGCAACTCGGGATCATGAATATCGTTGAATATTATTGGTGGATCAATTTCCAGCCGGTATTGGATTTTTGACGGCGGAATACGATACCACGGAACCCCTTTTTTCAAGGTATCGTGATTACAATGTACAACTACAGGAATCAAGTCGGCTTGTGTTTCTATCGCTATGTTTGCAGCTCCGCGCTGAAGCTTGCCAAGCTTGTGTTTTGGCGGGGTTCGGGTGCCTTCCGGGAAAATCATGATATTGGCACCGGACGCCAGATGGTGACGTGCCTGGGTGATCAGGTTTTCCGGATTGTCGTCATTCCGGATAAAGCCCGCCGCCCGAACAACCCCGAACAGGAACGGATTGCGAAACAGTTCATGTTTGACCACACACTGGCACCGGTCCATCCGTGACAGGATCATCACAACATCCAGAAGTGTCGGGTGATTGGCGATAATCAACGTACCCTGCGCATCCTTAAGCCGATCAAGGTTATATGCCTGAACCCCGGCAACCCCGGTGATATCCAGCATCCAGGCAAACAGCCGAAAACCCCGACAGATGACAAACTGGGCATATTGACGGCGTTTTGCGCGATTGCGCAGAATGACCATCATGGCCGGGAAAATTGTCAGGGCCATAAACAACCCGCCAAGACCAAAGCTGCCAAATGCAAAGCCGGTTGCAATCAGCCGCCAATACCAGTTCAGGCCGCGGACTGGTTTCGGATGGGAGGGTGTCGGGGCCAGGGCGGAATCAGTCATGTCTTGAAAGTGTCCAGGCGGTGGTTTTGCCGACAATATTAATGCGCTCTGTGCGTGATGACAAAAGCTCGACCATCGCTTTTGCCTGATCGAATGCTTTGCCGGGCAAAAGCATATTGCGTTCTTCCGGGGCAAGGTTTGCGAAACCAAACAGATTGTCCGTGCCGGATCCCGCCTTGTCATGTGGATCAAAGCGAATGGCAAGCGCCATGCCGGTATCGGATTGTTCAATATGGTCCTGATAAATATCAGGTAGAGGCAGATCAACGAAGCACAGGACAACCGGTCGCGGGTCGGTCGCAAGTTGTGCAAGTGTTTCAGTCATTGCTGCGATCAGGGTGTCATCACCTGCTGAAATGGCCGTATGGCTTGCGGTGATTGACCAGTTGATGGATGCAACTCCGATAAAGGCATTATGGACCGACATGCTGAAATCAGCTGGCGACAGAGCCTCGTCCGTTGCGACCTGATGGAGCAGTTTGACGGTTCGTTCGATATTGCCATGTCGGGAACAGAATACGATGCGCGGATTGTCTGTTCCGGCAAGTGTGTGTGCAAGAACCTCGGCGGCGGCGCGACCAAACAGGTCAAGACGCCGCCGCCAGGCCGGTTTTATACTTTGCGCCAGTTTGGCCAGATCCGACTGTTCATGCGCAATCAGGTCTTCCCCGTTGCGTTTTACGGTCAGCGTAGCCTGACCATCGGTATTTTCCCAAAAGGCCCATTGCGGCATGTGGGCGCAAAGCAGCGTCATCTGAAGTCCTAGTTGGCAAGGGCTGCGCGGGCAGAGACCGCACGCAGGATATCCTGTCTCAGGTTATTGACCCAACGGTTATAGTTCCGATGAATTTGAGTGCCATTATAGTTCAGATTGGCGCTGTCGACATAAATGATCGAATACTTCTTTTGATCAAACGCGATCGCGACTTCAGCACTATGAGAGCGCGGGTTATAGGTCGCCTTGAGGTGACCTTCACTTTCGCGCTGAACGATCCAGTCACGTGCAGATGCGGTCTCAATGATGGTTGCCTCGATTTCTGCCATGCTGAGCTTTTCAACATCGCTCGGGAAGGGCTGGTTCGAGAAATTCTGAACGGTTGCCGTGCACGCGCCAAGTGCCACCAATACAATGGCAACAGCTGCAAGTTTCAAGCTACGCATTTTGATCTGCCTTGATTCTTTGTTGAAAACGAATTCAATTGATCGCGTTGATTGTCGGTCGAATGACATGATTTTTATGGAAGTCGACCGTGCTCGTGTGACCAGATTTCAGCAATAATGGATTGTGTTGGTGGCGACAAGTACCACTTTCGGGATAGAGGGCGCAGACGGGATTGAGCCGACATATTGTTGTGACGGCAATGTGGTTTATGTGCTTTGCGTCCTTGATGATTATCGGGAAATATCCCGGCCGCCGCGCAAGATGATCTCGGCAGTGGCGCACGAAATCCTCGAAAGCCTTGTGGTGATGATTGCCGGCGGATCTGATGGCCGGGTGTTCAAGGATCAGGATGGGCGTCCATGGGTTGAGATCGCAGGCGCGTCATTGGCGGTATCAATAAGCCATTCACGCAATGTCATTGCCGTGGTGCTTGCGACACAAGCTGACCTCGGGGTTGGCATTGATGTCGAATATATCGATCCCAGAAGGCCCGTGGCTGAAATGGCTGTCCAGATCGGTATGCCATCCTCAACAGAAATCGGTGACTTTTACGATGGCTGGTGCCGTTATGAGGCACTTTTCAAGGCAACCGGCATTGTCGACCCTGAACAGCAGGGGCGTTTGGTTGAATTCATGGAAATTGATCTTCATATGCCCGCTGGTTTTGCCGGGAAACTCGTTGTTGGTCGAGGTTGACCAAAGGTTTCTGCTCAGTTGTCTGCTCCGCGATGAATTGTTACGGGTTTGTGAAATGTTTCCCGCTTGGGCCCGGTGATATCTGCGATCAAACAGCAAGAACGGCATATTTGAATTCGGCCAGGGCCAAAAACGGACGCATTGCCATGCTCGGAGCGTCCAGACAAGTCTCAGCCAGTGCTTCTGGTAAGCTATTGTATTTAATTAATTTGTTGCGGTGCATTTGCGGGCCGAGCCGATCTTTTCAACAGTGTTTTTGATTTTTTCAAAAAAAATTGCCCGAACGGGTTGCGATATTCGGAATTTGCGACATTTTCCGCTTTAGAAAATGTGTGCTTTCCAGTAGAGCTCACATCTAAGTGACTGATGGTCACTATTGTCGCGTGCATCTGTTCTGTGCTATGCATGCGACAGGGGTATTGGGGAATTCGTCTGGCGCATTATTTGCGCCATAGGAAGAAATAGGTTTGCACATGTCTGACCGGATAGTCACGGCACAGGATACCGGTGAGGATGAAGGTGATGACCCGTCGTTGGAATCATCGGAGATAGCAAGCCATCCGGATATGGAATTGGATCAGGATATGGACGCCAATTATTGTTTTGCGGATATCTATGTACGTAACGCCCCCAGCTATCTGAAAGGTTTTCTCGGCTCTGTGCAGGAACCTATTCATGGTGAACTGCGCGACCCGAATACTGGTCTTCTGGCCTTCGAAGACGGGGTTTGTGAAATCTCTGCCACTTCGTCATTTCTGACGGTTGCGATGTCGGCCTCGGATGACAAGGGGCTTGATCAGATCCGTGGTTATTTCGAAGAAAAATTGCGGAGCCTGTCTGATCAGCAGATCATCGAATTTGACTGGCGCAAACATTGACCAATGGTCATTAACAAATCATCTGGCAGTTCAAAAGGTTGCCAGATTGCTGTCTGATCAGCACCTCATGCAGGCACAAAGACACAAACGTCTTTGTGCCTGATGTCGTTCGGGAGCTGTTTGATCCACCAGGATGTTGCCCTTCATCATCTTGGGATAAAAGGCATAAAGCCGCGAACGCCCGGTATTCGGTGAACTGAATCAGTTCGATGCTGCCGAACTGGTGCATTGATCCACAAGGTGGAAGTAACCAGAGGTGATCGGGGCCGGACGTGAGTTGAAGGTTGATGGATGAGTTTTGGGTGTTCTAATCAACGACGAACCGATCCCGCGCCCCGCGGACAACTCGCGTAACATATTCCGCGATTGCCGCAACACTTCTTGTATCCTTGGTGTCTGGATGCTGGAGCATCCAGTAATTTCGGGTGAAGCGGATTTCAGGCAGCAGACGGACAAGGTCGGGCACGCCTTCGGTGGCGTAGTCATGCAGGATGCCGATCCCATGCCCGTTGCGCACAGCCTCCATCTGGGCGACCACGCTGCCGCATTCAAAGCGGCGGCGCATCAGTTTTCCAAGGCGGGCTGCGTAGTCAAGGGCGCGGCTGTAAATCAGGTCTTCGATATGGGTGACAAACAGGCGGTCTGAAAGATCGGCCTCGGTCCGTACATCGCCATAACGTTCAATATAATCCCGGCTGGCATAGACGCTCAGCGTATAGTCGGTCAGTTTCTTGATGACCAAGCGCCCCTGTTTGGGGCGATCAAGGGTGATGGCAATGTCGGCTTCGCGCTGGGACAGCGAAAATGTCCTTGGTAGTGGCACAATCTGAATCACCAGATCAGGGTTTTGCGCCGCAAAGTGAGCCAACTCACTTGCAAGAAAATAGTTTCCCAAGCCGTCGGGGACGCCAACGCGCACCGTGCCGCTGATGGTTTCGGACTGGTTTGAAACGGCAGTTCCGGCACGCAGAAAGGCGGATTCAGCGGCCTCTGCTGCGGCCATTAGTTCCTGTCCCGCCGTGGTTAATTCCGATCCGGTGGTGCGCCGTTCAATCAGCTTGGTGCCGAGTTCCTGTTCCAGCGCGGTAAGCTGTCGGCCAACCGTTGCATGGTTAAGGCCAAGCTGGCGGGCGGCTGCAAGGATTTGCCCCTGTCTGGCGACGGCAAGGAAGATACGGAAACGATCCCAGTCCATGGTAGCAACTGACCTTTGATGACTTTAAATTTTGCACATCGAATTTGCAGCAATGATAATTGATGTGCATCGCAGTGCATAGTCATAATGGCTTACTTTGCCGGTCATGAAATCAGGCAATCCGAAATCAGGTTTAGTCGGGAGGAACCCCATGTCGACCCAGATCACTCATTACATCAATGGCAAGCGCGTCGCCGGTACGTCCGGTCGTTCTGCTGCTGTATTCAATCCTGCAACCGGCGCACAGAGCGGAACGGTTGATCTTGCCTCCAAATCCGAAGTCCGCGCCGCGGTTCAATCGGCTGCGGCTGTTCGTGATGAATGGGCCAATACCACGCCGCTGCGCCGTTCGCGTATCCTGAACAAATTCCTTGGCATCCTTGAAGAACGTTCCGAAGAACTGGCGGCTGCGATCACCGCAGAACATGGCAAGGTTCTGTCCGATGCATTGGGTGAGGTCACCCGCGGCATTGAGGTTGTTGAATTTGCAACCGGCGCGCCGCAGCTTCTTAAAGGCGAGTTCACCGAGAATGTCGGAACCAAGGTCGATAGCCATTCGATCCGTCAGCCGCTTGGTATCGTTGCCGGTATCACGCCGTTCAACTTCCCGGCCATGGTGCCGATGTGGATGTTCCCGGTCGCTCTTGCCTGTGGCAACTGCTTTATCCTCAAGCCGTCGGAACGCGATCCGTCTGCATCGCTGCTTCTGGCAGAATGGCTGACCGAGGCCGGTCTTCCTGATGGCGTTTTCAACGTGGTTCAGGGTGACAAGGAAGCGGTTGATGCGCTTCTGTTTGACCCGGACGTCACCGCGATCAGCTTTGTCGGTTCGACCCCGATTGCGAAATACATCTATGAAACAGCAACCGCGCAGGGCAAGCGTTGCCAGGCGCTGGGTGGTGCGAAAAACCACATGATCATCATGCCCGACGCCGATATGGATCAGGCCGTCGATGCCCTGATGGGGGCGGCTTATGGTTCGGCTGGCGAACGTTGCATGGCAATCTCGGTTGCGGTGCCCGTTGGCAAGGCGACCGCAGATACCCTGATTGAAAAGCTGGTTCCGCGCATCAATGAACTGCGCGTGGCACCGGGTACCGATCCGGCAGCCGAAATGGGCCCGCTGGTCACGGCGGCACATCGCGACAAGGTTGTTGGTTATATCAACAAGGGTGTCGAAGAAGGTGCAAAGCTGGTTGTTGATGGCCGCGACATCAAGCTTCAGGGTTATGAAGAAGGCTACTTTGTTGGTGGTACCCTGTTTGATGACGTCACCCCGGATATGAGCATCTACAAGGAAGAAATCTTTGGCCCGGTTCTGTCGGTTGTTCGTGCCGACGACTACGAAATCGCTGCCAACCTTGTTGATAGCCACGAATATGGCAATGGTACCGCGATCTTTACCCGTGATGGCGATACCGCACGTGAATTTGCCGCCCGTACCCAGACCGGCATGGTCGGTATTAACGTTCCGATCCCGGTTCCGATGGCCTTCCATTCGTTTGGGGGCTGGAAAGCGTCGCTGTTTGGTGATCATCACATGCATGGTCCGGAAGGTGTGCGTTTCTACACCAAACTGAAAACCATCACCTCGCGCTGGCCGACCGGTATTCGCAAGGGTGCTGAATTCGTCATGCCGACGATGAAATAACTTTTGCTATCCTGGCAAAAAGAAAGGCGCGCAAGGAGTGCTTTGCGCGCCTTTAGTTTATGTGGAATACGGGGAGCCATATATCCACAGGGTGATTTCGCGGCCTAATGCGTGATTGGCTGGGTCAGGGTGACGATATTGAAACCCTGTCGGGCAAAGATCTTGGTTTGTTGATGGATGCTTTCGCGTTTGTTCGCCGGATTTTCATCCAGACTGATGCAACCAATCGGGATCAGGGTGGCATCACGCCGGGCAAGCGTCAGGATATCTTCGGCAATGTGGTCCTCGTGAAACACGATATCAGCCGTTTCAATCGCACGCGCGATGCCATGGGGCAGGTCAAAAGCGGTATCGGCATGGATTTCGGCATCCATGATCTGACCACTGGGCACCGTCGCGCTGCTGCCATCCGGAACGAAGTGTCGCAGGGCATCATCAATATCCTCATGCCCGGTGGGGCGGTTTGTACTGCCCTGTAATCCGCGCTGGAAAAAATGGGTCCAGAACCGCTGGCGCGAGACATTGTCATGGAGATGATCGGCAACCTTTTGCCGTGCATCGCGGGCAATGCGGGCCAGTTGTGACATTGATGCCGGCAGAACGGTTTCTAGGCGCTGACGAATGATGCGCGCCAGGGCCGGGGCGCAGGCCCCGGTTGAAATCGTGATCATCACCGGTGCACGGTCAAGGATCGCCGGAACAATGAAATCGCAATGCGGGGTTTTGTCGACCACGTTCAAAAGGATATTGCGTCGTTTGGTGGCGGCCTGAACCCGCGTCGTCAGATATGGATCATCGGTAGCATCAAACACCATGACCGCACCATTGATCATGGTATCAACAAAGGGCGCGCTTTCCCAAGCGATCCGCCCTTCGTTCACCATCATGGCAATCTCGTCGCAAATTTCGGGCGCGATGACCGTGATGACTGCCTGGCTGCGCGCAAGCAGACGCAGCTTGCCAAGGGCGACTTCGCCGCCACCAAGCACCAGTACCTTCTTGCCCGTTACATGGATGAAGGCCGGGAAATAGGCAAAGTTTTCTGCTGTGTCAGGCAGGGGATGTATACCTGCCTGTGGCGCGTGACTATTCTGCGGCGCGCGGTAATGCGTCATCGAGAATCTCCTTTATCTCCGGCAGGCAGGATCCGCATCCCGTCCCGGCCTGAAGCAAGCGGCCAATATCGACCGCCGATACGGCGTTCTGTTCGGTGATAGCCTTGCTTATCGCAGCCAGTCCGACCGAGAAGCACGAGCAGATCAGGCGATCATTTATCGCCCCGGCATCAGGCATGCGTCCGGCCAGAAGGGCATTGCGTTCAGGTGGTGCTATTTGAGCAGAGGCAAACAGGTTTGAGACCCAGTCCCGGCCAAGGGCCTGTCGGTCCGGACCGACGAAAAGCGCACCCGTGATGCGATCCCCGTTCAGACGGGCAAAGCGATGAATACCTTTTTTACTGTCACTATATTCAATGACCTGCTGGTCATCTTCATTGGCCGCAATTGGCAACAGGGATTTGAACATCATCGGCTCAGACCCGGCGATTTCATAAATCATGCTGCCCGGTCCGGTTGCTGCCACCCAATAGGGAAGCCCGGATAAATCGACCGGCGTGCTTGAAAACAGCAATCCCTGCCATTTTGGAACAAAGGGTTCCAGTTTGACGGGGATATGCTTGCTTTCGGGTTGGCCGGAATGGGGGTCGACATTGGGGGGCAAAAGCCGACCAATCCCACCCGCGGCCGAAAAGACATCGTTCCAGTGCATCGGAACGAAAACTTGTCCGGGCATTTGTGCGTCACTGATTGCAATCCGCATCAGGGACGCGCCATGTTTGCTTTTGATCCGCGAAATGCCGCCATCCGAAAGCCCAAAACGTGCAGCGTCATCGGGATGAATTTCAAGCAGCGGTTCCGGACGATGGGCCGAAAGGCGTGCCGCCGTTCCGGTGCGTGTCATGGTGTGCCATTGATCGCGATAACGTCCGCTATTGGCGATCAGCGGGAAATCATGGCTGGTTTGTGATTGCGGTGGGATGTGGGCCACGCCCAGCATTTTTGCCCGACCGCTTGAGGTGGTGAAGATGCCGTCACCATAAAGGCGTTCGGATCCGCTCGCAGGCTGATTCTTGCGTGATGCAGGCCATTGGAACGGCTGCATGGCGTCATAGGCCGACTTCTTGGCCTTGCGCCAAATGCCGATGTCAAAGGCGCGCATTCCGTCATTTTCAAATTCCGACAGGGCGGCATGTTCGGCAAAAATGTCGCTGGGATCCCTGTATTTGAACGACTTGCCAAAGCCCATGGACTTGGCAACTTCGGTCATGATCCACCAGTCGGGCTTGGCGTTGCCCTGTGTGTCACGGAACGGGCGCTGGCGTGAAATGCGGCGTTCGGAATTGGTCACCGTACCCGATTTTTCGGCCCAGCCCGATGCGGGAAGCTTGATATGGGCATGGCGCAGCGTGTCGGTGTCATTAACGACATCCGATACGATCACCAGCGGGCAGCGCGACAGCGCAAGACGTACCCGATCTGCATCGGGCAGGCTGACTGCCGGGTTGGTCGCCATGACCCAGACCGCCTTGATTTCGCCGGTCTCAATCGCGCGAAACATATCGACGGCCTTATATCCTTCGCCCGGTTCAAGGGCATCCGATTTCCAGAACCGCCGGACGCGGTCCACATCGACCGGATCGTTCGGGTTCATATGGGCGGCAAGCTGATTGGCAAGGCCGCCAACTTCGCGTCCGCCCATGGCGTTGGGCTGACCGGTGACGGAAAACGGGCTGGAACCCGGTTTTCCGACACGGCCAGTTGCCAGATGGCAATTGAGGATCGAATTGACTTTATCCGACCCGCTAGAGGACTGGTTTACACCTTGCGAAAACACCGTGACGGTGCGTTCAAAGGCCGCAAACCAGTTAAACAACGTTTCCAGTTTTCCCAGACCTGAGCCGGTTTCATCGGCACTGTCTTGCAAATCGAGCCCGCATTTTTTCGCGGTTGTCTCGATATCCGGGCAGTCGGCACGGGCCTCTGCCACGGCTTGTTCGTAGCCGCTGACATGGCGGGCTACGTAACGAAGGTCGGTATTGCCCGTCTGGTCAAGCCAGGCCAGCAACCCGTTAAACAGGGCAACGTCACTGCCCGGTTTGATGGCAAGGTGCAGATCGGCAATATCGCAACTTGCCGTCTTGCGTGGATCAATTACGACAATCTTGGTGCCGTGTTTTTCCCTGGCTGCACGCAGGCGCTGGTTAAGCACCGGGTGGCACCATGCCAGATTTGATCCGGTCAGAATGACCAGATCGGCGATTTCAAGGTCTTCGTAACATCCCGGCACCACATCGGCGCCAAAGGCGCGCTTGTGCCCGACCACGGTCGAGGCCATGCACAGACGTGAATTGGTGTCGATATGAGGCGATCCGATGAAGCCCTTGATAAGCTTGTTGGCGACGTAATAATCCTCGGTCAGAAGCTGACCCGAGACATAAAAAGCCACCGATTTCGGACCATGCTTTTCAATGGTGTCGCGCAGACGGTCGGCCGTTTCGGCAATGGCCGTTTTCCAGCTGACCTGTTTGCCATCGACTTCCGGTTCAAGCAGACGAAAATCGCGCTTGGTTTCGGCCATGATGGTATCGATCAGGGCCGCCCCCTTGGAGCAAATGCGCCCAAGATTGGCCGGATGATCGGGATCACCGCCAACAGCCCATCCGTCACGGGTTGGCGAAATGATCAGGCCACAGCCAACGCCGCAATAGGGGCAGGTTGTTTTGACCTCATCCCGCATGGCGCAATCCAGCTTGCAGTTCGGTCAGGCCAACGCGGACGATCCCGTCAACGATCTGGCATTCGACCTTGGCGGCACATCCGTCATCGGGGCCTTGTGCCTCGCCGGTTTCAAGCGAAAACACCATGTTATGAAGCGGGCAGGTCACGAAATGGCCGTGCACAATGCCCTGCGCCAGCGGCCCCTGTTTGTGGGGGCAGCGATCAAGAAGGGCAAAGACCTGGTCATCAAGGGTTCTGAATATTGCGATCCGGTCAGTTTGGGTCTGAAGGGTACGTGCACCTTGCTGCGGGATGTTGGCAGCGGGGCCGACTTCTACCCATGTCAGATTGTTTGTCATGGCTCTTACTCCGCTGCGATCATCGAAAGGGGTTTGAACTCATGGGCATCAACGCCCTCGGATGCGCGTTCGGCCCATGGGTCGATCTGGGCGGTTTGCTGGCTGATCATGAAGCGATCAAACAGGGCCTTGCGATTATCAGCATCATCAACAACCCGTTCCTGAACATGTTTCAGGCCAACGCGTTCGATCCATGGTGCCGTGCGTTCAAGGTAACGGGCCTCTTCGCGGTAAAGCTGGATGAAGGCGCCGCAATATTCCCTGACCTCTTCATCGGTTGTGACCTTGCACAAAAGCTCGGTCGCGCGGACGTGAATGCCGCCATTGCCGCCCACATGCAGGTCCCAGCCGCCATCGGTTGCAACCACGCCGAAATCCTTGATGGTGGCTTCGGCGCAATTACGCGGGCAGCCTGATACAGCCATTTTGAATTTGTGGGGCATCCATGATCCCCAGGTCATTTTTTCCAGCTCGACGCCCATGCTCATCGACATCTGGGTGCCAAAGCGACACCATTCCTGCCCGACGCATGTTTTGACCGTACGAAGCGATTTGCCATAAGCGTGACCCGAAACCATGCCTGCGGCATTAAGGTCCGCCCAGACCGCCGGAAGGTCTTCTTTTTTCACGCCCAGCAGGTCGATACGTTGCCCACCGGTAACCTTGACCGTGGGAATGTCGAATTTGTCGGCAACATCGGCGATGGCGCGCAATTCGCGCGGATTGGTCAACCCGCCCCACATGCGCGGCACGACCGAATAGGTGCCGTCTTTCTGGATATTGGCGTGCACGCGTTCATTAATAAAGCGCGACGCGCCATGGTCGACATATTCGCCCGGCCAGGCGGCCAGCAGATAATAGTTCAAAGCCGGACGGCAGACATGGCAGCCATCCGATGATTTCCATTCCAGTTCCTGCATCACAGCAGGCATGGATTTCAGGTTCTTGGCAATGATCAGACGGCGCACGCTGTCATGATCATGCTCTGTGCAGGTGCAGATCGGCTTTACGGTTGCGGCCTGATAATCACCGCCAAGCGTCGCTGCCAGAAGGTTTTCGACAAGGCCCGAACATGATCCACAAGATGCGGATGCCTTGGTGTGACCTTTGACGTCATCAAGGGTCGTCAGGCCCTTTTCGGTGATGGCAGCAACGATGGAACCTTTGCAAACGCCGTTACAGCCACAAATTTCTGCGTCATCTGGCAGGGCTGCAACGGCGTCAAGAGGGTTTCCGGCGGATCCCCCGGCAAATGCCTGACCAAAGGCAAGGGTGTCACGCAGTTCGGTGACATCCTGCCTCTCTTTCATCAGCTGGAAATACCAGCCGCCATCGGATGTGTCGCCATACAGGACCGCACCCTTGATCTTGCCGTCTTCAAGAACAATGCGTTTGTAAACACCGCGTCCGGCATCGCGGAACACGATTTCCTCGGTATTGCCACCACCGGAAAAGTCACCGGCCGAAAACACATCAACACCGGTAACCTTCAGTTTGGTCGAGGTCACCGAACCGGCATAGCCATCGGTTTCGATCTCGGCCAGATGGTCGGCACAGGATTTCGCCATTTCAAACAAAGGTGCCACAAGGCCATAGCACTGACCGCGATGCTGGACGCATTCGCCAACCGCAAAGATGGCCGGATCACTGGTGGTCATGACATCATCAACGACAATGCCACGTTCGACTGAAAGTCCCGTGTCAGCGGCAAGACGCCCGTTGGGGCGAATACCAACAGCCATGACCACCAGATCAGCCGGGATCATGCGCCCGTCCTTAAGGCGAACGCCGGTTACTGTGTCCGTGCCGACAATTTCTGCGGTGTCGGCCTCTGTAATCACGGTGATGCCGCGCCGTTCAAGTTCCTGTGCAAGAAGATAACCGGCCGACGGATCAAGCTGACGTTCCATGACGTGCCCTGCCAGATGCAGAACCGTGACATCCATGCCCCGCGATTGAAGGCCGACCGCGGCTTCAAGTCCCAAAAGACCACCGCCAATAACCACAGCCGGGCCGCCCTTGGCGGCGGCGCCAAGCATGACATCGACATCATCAACATCGCGGAAGGTGACAACGCCATCAAGTTTGTGACCGGGAACCGGAATGATGATCGGGTCGGAACCGGTGGCAAGCAGCAGTCGGTCGTATTCGGTTTCGGTGCCACTTTTGGAAATGACCACTTTACGGATGCGGTCGATTTCAATCACCGGGTCGCCGGAATAAAGATGGATGTTGTTTTCCCTGTACCATTCCGGGGTGTTGATGACGATTTCGTCGAAATCCTTTTCACCGGACAGTAATGGTGAAAGCATGATGCGGTTATAGTTCACACGCGGTTCGGCACCGAAAACGGTGATGTCATATTTGTCGGGCGTGCGGTTGAGAATCTCTTCAACGGTTCTCATGCCGGCCATGCCGTTGCCAATGACAACCAGGCGGGCTTTTGCGGCTTTTATATTTGCAGGGACGTGGTTCATTTGTCTCTGGCTCCTCGTCGCGGGATGCGAAGTTGGCACAAAAAAAAACGCCCGATGCGGCCTGCCCTTTAAAAAGGCATTTCGCAACGGACGTCGTTATCCGGTGAACCCGTCTTTGGATTCTTTATATATAGGATCGGCTTTTCGGGCCGGAGCCGCAGGCGACACTGCCCGCGCTCATACCCCTCTATATTCAAGCGCCGTGCCAGAATGAAAGATATGCGAGATTATCTTTTAAGATGCTGGAATATAACGGAGAATCAAATCCCTTCGGTTGAAGTGTATTTCACCTGAGGCACATTAATGATTAAAAAATAAACAGCACAAAAGTGGTGAGGTTAAAATTTGTGCAAACTTTGCGCATCTTGCGACATCTGAAATTGTTCGTTGCATGCGCGATCACTTAAAACACATGGATTCCAGTGATTTATGACTTTTATCCCGCATCGCGGAAAAACTGGCGCGATGTTTGCACCATGTTTTCTGCGTGAGCGGCTTTGACGAAAGCATGCCTAATGACGGGTGGCTCACAGTTCTTCGTCCAACGGCGGACGATCAGACGTTTGGAACAGCAGCGCGACGAACGCGCAGTCTTTCCAAGACGAATGACGGGTCGCCTGCGGAATCCATCTGATGACGCATGAGGCCCATGGGGAAAAACCGTCGGTCGTACACAGCATCTCGCAAGCTCTGCGCGACCTAAACGAAGGGCTTCACATTATGGAAATCAAGAACAAGGCTACACGCATAAATCTCTTCAGTCTCAAGACTGTCCAGATGCGTACTTTTCACCTCACCTGGCTTTCATTTTTCCTGTGCTTCTTTGGCTGGTTCGGGATCGCACCCTTGATGCCGCTGGTCCGTGATGATCTCGGCCTGAGCAAAAGCGAAATCGGCAGCACGATCATCGCCTCTGTTGCAATCACGGTCCTTGTGCGTCTTCTGATTGGCCCGCTTTGCGACAAGATTGGCCCGCGCAAGACTTATACAGGTCTTTTGGTTCTGGGGTCGCTTCCGGTCATGCTGATCGGTCTTGCTGACAGCTATGAAACCTTCCTGCTTGCCCGTCTTGCGATCGGTTCGATCGGGGCATCCTTTGTCATCACGCAGTATCATACCTCGATGATGTTTGCGCCAAATGTCGTCGGCACGGCAAATGCAACGACGGCAGGCTGGGGTAACCTTGGTGGTGGTGTCACCCAGATGGTCATGCCGGCAATCCTTGCCATGGTGCTTGGTTTTGGCGTTGCGGAAACCATGGGCTGGCGGCTGGCGATGGTCTTCCCGGGGGCAATCATGCTGGTTGTTGCCGTGCTGTACTGGGTATTCACCACCGATTGCCCGGATGGCAACTATGATGAAATGCGTAAAAGCGGTGCGCTCAAGCCCGAAGACGACCATGCCGGTGCTGCCAAGGGCATGCTGGCTGCGGTTTCCGATTACCGTGTCTGGGCATTGTTCCTGGTCTATGCTGCTTGCTTTGGTGTCGAGCTGACCATCAACAACATCGCTGCGATCTACTTCTTCGACAAGTTTGAACTGTCTCTGGCGACGGCGGGCATGATTGCCGGTCTGTTTGGCTTGATGAACATTTTTGCCCGGACGCTGGGTGGTGTGTTCTCTGACAGGTTTGCGGCCAAGGGCGGCCTTTCGGGACGCGTCAAGTTTCTGTTCATGGCGCTGTTCATCGAAGGTGTTGCACTGGTTGCATTCTCGCAGATGGAAGCACTGGTCATTGCCGTTTCGGTCATGATCGTCTTTTCGCTGTTTGTGCAGATGTCAGAAGGTGCGACATTCGGGATCGTTCCGTTTGTCAATCGCAAGGCACTTGGTTCGGTTGCTGGTATCGTTGGTGCTGGCGGCAATGCCGGGGCAGTTGCGGCAGGCTTCCTGTTCAAGTCCGAAGCACTTACATATCAGGAAGGTTTGCTTTATCTCGGATGCGCGGTGATTGTTTGCTCGTTTGCGGCCCTTGCAGTTCGCTTCTCGGCGGCTACACAGGCCGAGGAAAAGGCACGGTTCGAAGCTGCACAGTCAGAACGTCTTGGTACCGCATCGGCGGCACAGCCGGTTCCGGCAGAGTAACAAAGACGTTGAAGATATCTCGGGATGCGGTTAATGCCGCATCCCGAACATTCAATCCGGATCCGCAAACGGACCGGAAGATAAAAAACAAGTCAGAGAGGCGCGGCCGTCTAGTGCAACATGCTCTTAGGCTGTCAGGGAGTTGGGGATACTTTGGTAAGGCTGGAAGAATACAACATTCTGGTAATCGACGAGAATCCCGACCGTGCGGCGATTGTCGAACGCGGTCTGGTCGAAAGCGGCTATACCCGCGTTGCACGTATCGGAACCTCGCACAATCTGGTCGAACGCATTCAGGCGTTGGCACCTGATATCATCATCATTGATCTTGAAAACCCGGATCGCGACACGCTTGAGCAGATGTTTCAGGTGTCACGCGCCATTGCACGTCCGATTGCGATGTTTGTTGATCAAAGCGACGCCTCGATGATCCAGGAGGCCATTTCGGCAGGGGTCAGTGCCTATGTGGTCGATGGTCTGCGTCAGGACCGTATTCGCCCGATCGTCGATATGGCCATTTCACGTTTCAATGTTTTTGATCAGCTCCGTCGGGAACGCGACGAGGCACAGGCCAAGCTGAACGAACGTAAACTGATTGAGCGGGCGAAGGGTATCCTGATGAAGGAAAAAGGCCTGTCGGAAGAAGATTCTTATGCGCTGCTGCGCAAGAACGCCATGAAGCAAAATCGCAAGATCTACGAGATCGCCCAAAGCGTCATCACGGCGTTTCAGTTGGAGTTTTAAGGAATGGCTGAAAAGGTTCGTCTTGGTTTTGTTCCTCTGGTCGATTGTGCAATCCCGGTTGTGGCGCGCTCGATGGGCTTTGCCGAGCAGGAAAACATTGATCTGGAGCTGGTTCGGGAAATGTCCTGGGCGGCCATTCGCGACAAGCTGTCTTATGGCGTCTACGAAGCGGCCCATCTGCTGGCCGGTATTCCGATTGCGGCCCGGCTGGGGCTTGGCGGCGTGCCGGTTCAGCATATTGTGGTGCCGATGGCACTTGGGCGCGGCGGGAATGCGATTACGGTTTCTACCCGCCTGTATCAGCGCATGCTGGAAGCCGATCCGGCCGCCATGCATGGGCCGCGCGGATTATCTGCCCGTGCGCTTAAAAAGGTGATTGATGAGGATCGCGCTGCCGGTCGTCCGGTTATGTCCTTTGCGACGGTCTTTCCGTTTTCAAGCCATAATTACGAGCTGCGCTACTGGATGGCGGCAGCCGGAATTGATCCCGACAAGGATGTCAATATCGGGGTGATTGCACCGCCACGGATGTTTGACAGTCTGCGCAATGGCTGGGTTGATGGTTATTGTGTTGGTGAACCATGGAACCAGCGCGCGGTGTTCCACGGGGACGGTGTGATTGTCGCCCTTAAGGAAGATATCTGGCCGCGCAGCCCGGAAAAGGTTCTGGGCGTGCGCGAGGACTGGGTCAATTCAAATCCCGATACCGCTTCAGCCCTTGTGCGTGCGCTGGTGCGTGCAGCCGAGTGGGCCGATCAGCCCAAAAACCGTGCCGAGCTTGCCCAGATGCTGTCGGCAGAAGCCAATGTCGGTGCCCCGTTCGAGGTTCTCAAGGCATCGCTAAGTGGAAGGCCGGTTCTCCGTCCGGGCGAGGCCCCAACCGAGGTGCCGGACCGTCATGTGTTCTATCGCTACACCGCGACTTTCCCATGGTTGTCACAGGGCAGCTGGGTCGGTACTCAGATGAAGCGCTGGGGGCAGGTACCTGCGGATGCGGATCTGAATGCTGTTGTGCGCCAGGTCTATCGACCGGATCTGTATCGCATTGCCGTCCGCGATCTCGATGTTGCCGTGCCAAAACATGACTGGCGGGTCGAGGGTGTCAATAATGCCGATGATCGTGCCTTTGTCGGACCCGACAGCTTCCTTGATAATTCGATCTTTGATCCGGAGACGGTTAGCTAGGATCAGGTGCCAAAGCTTTCAGGTTTGGCGGCGTCGATGGCCTCCATGATCTGGCCGGGGATGAAAACGCGGAAAGTCGCCCCTTTGCCGGGTGGGCTTTCCGCCCAGATTTTGCCCTGACAATGTTCGACAACATGGCGTGCAATCGCAAGTCCCAGCCCCGAACCTGACGGTTTGGGCTGATCATCGGCGTATTTGCCGCTGCGTGAAAACTTGTCAAAGATGGTTTCAAGCTCGTTCAGGGCAACGCCCCGGCCATTATCCGTGATCGATACCAGATACCCGCCATCCATTGCTTCGCCCCTGACCGTCACACTCGGGAAGTCCGGGTCCGAGAACTTGGCCGCATTGGACAGCAGATTGATAAAGACCTGTGTCAGGCGGTCCCGGTCGACATGCAGCATGACCGATTGCCGTGAAAGTTCGGTGGTTAGTGAAACGCCTTTGCTGTCAAACAGGCCTTTGACGGCCTCGACACTTTCATCAAGGACCGTGCGCGGATCGACATCAACCGCCCGCCAGTCAGAATGACCGGCTTCCAGTCTTGCAAGATCAAGATGATCGTCAATCAGGCGGGTCAGGCGTTCGCTTTCGCGGACAATGATGCTCAGGAAGTGCTCGACCTTGTCATGTTCAAGGTTCGGGGTATCAACCAGAATTTCCGAAAATGACCGGATCGATGTCAGCGGAGTTCTGAATTCATGGCTGACCATGGTCAGGAATTCATCCTTGAGCTTGTCCAGTTCCTTGAGCCGGTCATTGGCGGCCCGTAATTCGGCGGCGGCCTGTTCAAGTTCGTGGGATTTCTGCTCAAGGCGCTGGGAATATTCAATCACATGTGAGGTTTCCTCAAGAATTTCGAGAACCTCCTCAAGGCTGACCATTTCCCCCTTGGCAACCGAAGAAACCATCACACGTGCCGATGCCGCCCCGATGGAACCGGCCAGAAGCCGCTCGGTAAAGGCGATCATATCAGCATTGGCTTCGCCCTTGCCCCGCCAGGCGGTATCCTTTTGCCAGCCAAATTCACGGAACGAATTAAAGGCGCGCTCGCGTCCCAGGAACCGTTCGACCAGTTCATAAAGATCGTCAATTGATGCCGATGATCGCCAGATCACCGTATCCTGCCCTTTGCGCGAAAAGGCATCGACAAAAAGGGTCGCCTGAATACGTTCAAGCGCACTGGGCTGGGTAAACAGGCTGATCAGGATGTAAAAGCCGGTATTGAGCGAAATCGACCAGATCAGTGCATGGGTCAGCGGGGCAAAATCGCTCAGTCCCAACAGGCTCTCGGGACGCAACCAGGGGTGCCCGAATGCGCCATTCTGGATGAATGCCGGGTCCATCCAGCCGCTATCGGCAAGCGATGGCAGCAGCAGGGTATAGGCCCAAAGTGCAAAGCCGACGACCAGCCCGACCTGTGCGCCGGTTTTGGTGCCGCCCTTCCAGTAAAGTCCGCCGATCATGATCGGGATGAATTGCGCGGTGGCGGCAAAGGAAATCAGGCCGATCTCGGCCAGTGCATCGGTTGCCCCGGCCGACCGGTAATAGGCAAATCCAAGGAACACCACGACCACGATAGATGCCCGGCGAATGAAAATCAAAAGTCCGGTCAGATCATCGCGCTCGGTCAGGCGAAGCGGCTTGATGCGTAAAAGCGCCGGGACGATCAGGTCGTTACAGACCATAGTCGAAAGGGCGATGGTCGCGACAATCACCATGCTGGTGCTGGCCGAAAGTCCCCCGACATAGGCAAGCAATGCAAGAAGAGACTGGTTTTCAAAAAGCGGAACCGAAATCACGAAGAAGTCCGGGTCAGCCCATGCTGGCAGGGCGCCAAGCCCGGCAAGGGCAATCGGCAAGACAAACAGGTTCATCAACAACAGATAAAGCGGAAATGCCCAGCTGGCAGTCGCCAGATGGCGTTCATCGACATTCTCGACAATGATCACCTGAAACTGGCGGGGCAGACACAGGATGGCTGCCATGGACAGCATCATCAGGGTCAGCCAGCGTGGGGCGCCATCCTCGGGCAGTCGCAAAAGCTTGGCCGTGTCGGGATTGCTTGCGGCCTGGGCGAACAGGTCCCCGATACCGCCATACATCACAAAGCAGACAAAGATGCCAACAGCAAGAAGGGCAAACATCTTGACCAGACTTTCAAAGGCGATGGCGGCAACCATGCCTTCGTGATGTTCATCTGCGTCAATGAAGCGGGTGCCAAACAGAATGCCAAACAGCGCCAGTCCAAGGGCGGCCCAGAAGCCGCTGTCGGAAAAGACGCTGAGGCCGTGCTGGGCAGTATCGACAATCCCGGGATCAATGGCGGTCAGAACCGTATAGCTGGTCGCAATCGCCTTAAGCTGAAGTGCGATATAGGGGGTTGTCCCGATCACAGCGATCAGGGTCACGAGCACCGATAGCTGGGTGCTTTTGCCATAACGCGATGAAATGAAATCGGCGATGGATGTGATGCGGTGGGCTTTCGAAATACGCAGCATCTTACGCAGTAAAAACCACCATCCCAGAAAGATGACGGTCGGCCCAAGATAGATCGTCAGATATTCAAGACCGTTGCGTGCAGCCGTGCCGACGGCACCATAGAAGGTCCATGACGTACAATAAACCGCAATCGAAAGGGTATAGACCGTCGGGTTCCTGACCCAGGAATGACCGTCGCGTGCGCGTTTGTCCCCCCACCAGGCAATGGCGTAAAGCAATCCGACATAAAAAAGCGAAACAATGATCACCAGTTCCGAAGACAGCATCTTTTATTGCCCTTCGGAACGTGCGGCGTTGCGCAAGGCACGGGTTAACAGTCCGCAGAAAACAATCAAAATCGCCCATCCGGCAAAGAAATAGACAAACAGGATCGGCAGCCCGAACACCATGCCATCAAGGGAAAACATCCCGACCAGTGGCGGTATCCACAAAAAAAGAGCTGCGAGCGTCAAGGCAAGAGCGCGTTCTGTAAGTCTTCGCGGTGATGAGATGGGAAGTTCTCCTGATTGCGGGGCGTTGGCTTGTTTCTTGACGGGTTACTGAGCCGCCCGTTCAAGCAAGGCGCGAACGCGCGAGACAACGTCGCGGGTGGAAAACGGTTTGGTCACAAAATCATCCACACCAAGCTCAAGACCCTTGCGGCGGTCGACTTCGCGTGTTTTGGCCGTCAGCATCATGATGGGGATCAATCTGGTGTTGGTGTCGTTGCGTACAGCGCGCACGACTTCAAACCCGTCGCAGCCGGGCATCATCACGTCCAGAAGAACCATATCTGGAACATCGCGGGCAATCATGGCGATCGCGGATTGGCCATCTGTGGCCACGCGCACATCATAGCCTTCTTTTTCCATAAGAAAGCTTAGCGATTCGACAATGGTTTCCTCATCTTCAGCAATCAGGACCTTTGGTCTGGCATTCAAAGGACTCTCTCCCCGATTTTTCTGATTCTTATAGTAGTTATCGTATCTGTTAATTTATCAAATTATAATGCTACTTTGGGTGATGGCAAATCTGGTGGATTTGTGCTGCGGCTCGCAGGAGATTCATAGCGGCTCGCCTAAGGTCTTCCGTCGGCGGTATCTGACATTTCATAGGCACGTTGTGCGCAATCATCGCGCGGGCACTGACGGCAGGCAATCCCGACCGGTACAGCTGAGTCCGTGCGTTCAAGCGGCAGGGCATCGGCATAGATAACCTCATTTGCAAACGCTGTGTCGCACCCGATCATGACCGAATGCACCGATTGCGGGGTGCCATATCCACCCGCACCCGACCGCAAGGCACGCGCGACAAACAGATATTCGCTGTTATCTGGCAGGCGGACAAATTGTGAAATTACCCGTTCTGGCGCAAGATAGGCCTCATGTACGGCCCAGCGCGGGCACGCACCACCATAGCGCGGCAATTGCAGACCGGATGCCGAAAAGCGTTTTGAAATATTCCCGGCAATGTCGGTCCGGATCAGGTGGAACGGAATGCCTTCTGCGCCGGGGCGACGCAATGTCGTCAGCCGGTGACAGATTTGCTCCCAGCTTGCGGCATAACGTTGCTGCAAAAGTTCGATGTCATGGCGAAGATCATGGGCATCTGCCAGGAACGCATCATAGGGCAGGACAAGGGCAGCAGCACAATATGAGATCAGTGCTTCATAGGCGCGCGCGCGCCCGGCGTCACTGCTGATACTGGCCCCCTCAAGAACCGCATTTACCGCATCCCTTGCTTCAAGCTGACAGATGACCCGTGCGGCCTGAAAGCGTGCCGATGTGATGGCAAGGGCGCGCGAGATGCGCAATGTCCGTTCTGTGCTGTCCCACTGATATCCGTTGGTCGCAAAGATGTTCGAAGGCAGGCGTTCAACCCTGATATCATGCTCGCTTTCGAGATAATTGATCAGATCCGTCAGATACAAACCGCCATCAGGATCAATTCCGGGGCGCATTTCGGCAGCCTTGTCTTCAAGGGTCGGGAAATAGTTGGCATTGTCATACAAAAGATCATCAACTTCCTCGGCGGGATTGTTGGCCGGGCGTCCGGCGCTTCCGCGTTCGAGGAAGTTGAAAATTTCGGCGGCTGATTCCTCAAGCCGATGGGATTCCTTGACCAGTGTCGCATTGAACCGTGCGCGCTGTTCGGGTGACAGATTGTCATAATCATCGAAGATTTCGGCAACAGTTCGGATCGATGTGATCCGGGTCAGGATTGAATGGCTGGCCTCGGTCAGGAACGGGTCGTGACTTAGGCGTTCGGAAAGGGCATCCACTTCATCAAGGCCACTGCGATAGGCCCGGTAAAGGGCCAAAAAGGCGCTGATCATCCCCGGAGCAGCGGCGATCATGGCCGGGAATTCCCGGTTTTCGATCGGGGTGTTGTAGAAAACCGGGTCTGATGCGGCTTCGCTCAGATCGGCAAGCAGTCGTCCTTCCTCGGAACCCGACAATGTATGCGGGTGAATTTCCAGAACGGCTGCAATCCGCATCAGCAAACCCCCGCCGATGGAACGCCGGTTATGTTCGATCAGATTAAGATAGCTTGCTGAAATTCCCGCGGCCTTGGCCAGGGCATTCTGGGTCATGCCGATGTCTTTTCGTCGTCCGCGAATGCGGTGTCCGATCGGGGCCTGACGAGACATGCTGTGACCTCATTATTGACAAAATTTACAAATTTTCACTCGTTGCGCCAGTATCTTTACAAAAAAAATGTTACATATCAACTACGTGTTGATTCATTTTCAGAACATCCCCATTGTTTTGACAGGTCATGAAAAAAATTAACCAGAAAACAGACCTCAGATTTCTCTGAAACAGATCCCAAGACATTGGGGAGGAAAACCATGTCGGAGACTAAAAATACCCGAAATGTATCTCGTCGTACGGTCCTGAAGGGCACTGCTGCGACCACCGGTGCTGCCCTGATCGGCGGTACTTTCCCGATGCATTTCATCAAGAATGCCCATGCCCAGACTTTCCGTGGCGATCCGGGCAATGCCAGCAGCGTGAAACTCGGCTTTAACGTACCGCAGACCGGTCCGTATGCCGACGAGGGTGCTGACGAATTGCGTGCCTATCAGCTTGCGGTCAAGCACCTGAACGGTGAAGGCGATGGCGGGATGCTCAACACGATCAAGCCGCTTCAGCTCAAGGGGAACGGTATTCTCGGCAAAAAAGTCGAGTTCGTGACAGGTGATACGCAAACCAAGTCGGATGCCGCACGTGCATCGGCCAAGCGTATGATCGAAAAAGATAATGTTGCAATGATCACCGGTGGTTCGTCATCGGGTGTGGCTGTTGCCGTTCAGGGTCTTTGTCAGGAAATGGGCGTCATCTTCATGGCGGGTCTGACCCACTCGAACGACACCACCGGCAAGGATAAAAAGCGTTATGGCTTCCGCCACTTCTTTAACGCTTATATGTCCGGTCAGGCAATTGCGCCGGTTCTTCTGGATGAATATGGCGCAGAACGCCGCGCCTATCACCTTACCGCCGATTACACCTGGGGCTGGACCCAGGAAGAGTCGATCAAGGCCGCGACCGAGAATATTGGCTGGGAAACCGTCAATACTGTTCGTACCCCGGTTGGTGCAGGTGACTTCTCCCAGTACATCACTCCGGTTCTGAATTCCGGCGCTGACGTGCTGATCCTGAACCACTATGGCAAGGACATGGTCAACTCGCTGACGCAGGCCGTTCAGTTCGGTCTGCGCGACAAGATGGTCAATGGCAAGCAGTTCGAAATCGTCGTTCCGCTGTATTCCCGTCTGATGGCACAGGGTGCCGGTGACGCTGCCAAGGGCATCCTTGGTACCACCAACTGGCACTGGTCGCTGCAGGATCCGGGTTCGCAGGCCTTTGTCAAATCGTTTGGTCAGGAATACGGCTTCCCGCCGTCCCAGGCTGCACACACCTGCTATGTCCAGGCGCTGCTTTATGCAAACGCCTGCGAAATGGCCGGTACCTTTGCACCTTGGGAAGTCATCAAACAGCTCGAAGGGTTCGAGTTCGATGGCGCGGGCAACGGTCCGACCCTCTATCGTGCAGAAGACCACCAGTGCTTCAAGGATGTTCTGGTCGTGCGTGGTAAAGAAAACCCGCAGTCCAACTTCGACCTTCTTGAAGTCGTCAAAGAAGTGCCGCGTGCACAGGTTGAGTATCCGGCCGACATGTTCGGCGGGGAGCTTGGCCCGTATCAGGTCTGATACAGCCAAATTGATGCAAGCAGGGCCGACCATCTCCCAATGGTCGGCCCGTTTGCCCTCTGGCCCCGGCCTATACGACTTTTGACTAAGTCCCTTACGAATACGCGGCGGATAACTGATGGACGCTATATTTCTTCAAATTCTTAATGGTCTGGACAAGGGCGGCGCCTATGCGCTGATCGCGCTTGGTCTGACTTTGGTGTTCGGCACGCTCGGCGTGGTGAACTTTGCGCATGGTGCCATCTTCATGATGGGTGCCTTTTGTGCGGTTACGGTCGAAAAACTTCTGACCCTGTCTGTTCGGGTCAGGGACGAGTCTGTGACCTTCTTTGAAGCCTACAAGGAAACGCCTTATCTCGAAGTGTGGTTTGGCGATACCGGCACGGCAATCATTGACTGGTCTGTACCGCTTTCGATCATTCTGGCGATACCCGTGATGCTGTTGATCGGCATCGTGATGGAACGCAGTCTGATCCGCTATTTCTACAAGCGTCCTCATGCCGAGCAGATCCTTGTGACCTTTGGTCTTGCCATCGTTTTGCAGGAACTGATCAAATCCTTCTTTGGTGCCAATCCGCTGCCGCAAGGCGCACCCGATATTGTCGCTGGTTCCGCCGCAATCGGCGCTGTGTTCGGTCTTGGGGATGCGGTCGTCTATCCCTGGTGGCGCCTGATCTATCTGGCCTTCTCGCTTCTGACCATCGGACTTGTCTTCTCGTTCCTGCATTTCACGACCTATGGGATGGTGGTGCGCGCAGGGATGGCTGACCGCGAAACGGTCGAACTGCTTGGAATCAATATTGAACGCCGGTTTACGATTGTGTTTGGCATTGCAGCCGTGGTTGCAGGTCTTGCCGGGGTTATGTACACGCCTGTCCTGCCACCGGATTATCATCTGGGCATGGACTTCCTTGTATTGTCATTTGTTGTGGTGGTCGTCGGGGGCATGGGCTCGTTGCCCGGTGCGGTTCTCGCAGGGTTCCTGCTGGGTATCTTGCAATCCTTCTCGTCGATGACCGAGGTGAAGGACATCTTCCCGGGTATTGACCAGATCATCATTTATCTAGTTGCCGTCGTCATTCTGCTGACCCGCCCGCGCGGTCTGATGGGTCGTCGTGGCGTGATGGAGAGCTAAAATGACAAACACAAAAATCGTCTCCCCAAAGCAGGACCTCATCTATATGGCGATCCTGTCGGCAGTGGTCCTGACCATGCCGATCTGGTTGCAGCCATTTGGTGCGGCCTATCCCGACCTGATGCAGAAATTCATGATCTTTGGCATCTTTGCCATCGGCTATAACATTCTGTTTGGTCTGACCGGCTATCTGTCCTTTGGTCACGCGGCCTTTCTGGGGGTTGGTTCCTATACCGCCGTCTGGTCGTTCAAGCTGTTGTCGATGAATGTCATCCCGGCGTTGATTTTCGGAACGGTTCTGTCGGGACTGTTTGCGTTGGCCATCGGGTTTGTGTCCCTGCGTCGTTCGGGCATCTATTTCTCGATCCTGACGCTGGCCTTTGCGCAGATGTCCTATAATCTGGCCTACTCGGTTCTCACCCCGATCACCAATGGTGAAACCGGTTTGCAGCTGACACAGGGTGATCCGCGTGTGCTTGACCGTATGTCGGGTATTGAGGCGAATGCGTCTCTTCCGACCCCGAACCTGTTCGGGATCGAGGGGGTAGGCTATTCCGGTTTCTATATCTGTGCGGCCCTTTTGCTGATTTCGTTCTTCATCTATCTGCGTATCTTCCGTTCGCCCTTCGGGTTGAAGCTGCGTGCGATCAAGTCGAACCAGAACCGTATGGGTTATACCGGCTTTAGCACACGTCCCTATCTGATGACCGCCTTTGTCATTTCGGGCATGTATGCCGGTCTTGCCGGATCGCTTCTGGCGGTGACGGATCCGCTGGCCGGTGCTGAACGCATGCAATGGACGGCATCGGGCGAGGTTGTTCTGATCACCATTCTTGGTGGTGTCGGCACCCTTATCGGTCCGCTGCTCGGTGCGGGGATCATCAAGTATTTTGAGAATATCTTCTCGGCCTTTAACGAGACGGTCCTTCTCAATGCGTTTTCATTCCTGCCTGATTGGCTGGCTCATCCGGTCGCCTCTGTGGTCGGGCTGTTTGTCGGCGAAGGCTGGCATCTGACCCTTGGTCTTGTCTTCATGCTGATCGTGATCTTCCTGCCAGGGGGCATCATGGAAGGCATCAGCCGCCTCTGGCGACTGGTAACCCGACGCAACAAGGCCGAACCGGTCGCCGGGACACATGAAAACAAAGAAAAAGAACAAGCATCGGCGGGGGAGGCCTGATCCATGTCCGAATACATTCTTGATGTCACTGACGTCGACAAGAACTTTGGCGGACTGCGCGCCCTTTCCGACATCAACCTTCGGGTCAAGGAAGGCACAGTTCACGCGATTATCGGACCAAACGGTGCAGGTAAATCGACACTGCTGAACGTCATTGTCGGGCGTCTGGCCCCGAACCGTGGCCGGGTGTTGCTGGGTGATCAGGTTTTGACGGGCAAGGAGCCCCACGAAATCAACCAGCTTGGTGTTGCCCGCGTGTTCCAGACGCCGGAAATCTTCCCGGAACTGTCGCTTTTGCAAAATGTGATGGTCCCGGCCTTTGCCAAACGTGAAGGCATCTTCAAGATGAACTTCATCAAAAGCCTGTTTGCGGAAAAGGAAGTGCGCGAACATGCCGAGCATCTTCTTGATGATGTCGGGCTGATTTCGCAAAAGGACAATATTGCCGGTTCGATGTCGCGCGGTGACAAACGCCGTCTGGAACTTGCAATGTGTCTTGGGCAACAGCCCAAGCTGTTCCTTCTTGACGAACCGACCGCCGGTATGGCCCGTCATGATACCAACCGCACGATTGATCTTCTTAAACGGATCAAGGAACGCGGCATGACCAAGGTCATCATCGAACATGACATGCATGTTGTGTTCAGTCTGGCTGACCGCATCAGTGTACTGGCTCAGGGGGCGATCATTTGCGAAGGCACGCCTGAAGAAGTGCGCAATGATCCACGTGTCAAGGAAGCCTATCTCGGAGGGGAATCAGAATGAACGCGCTACCAAAACAGGAACCTGTACGTAGACAGGGTGGCGATCCGGCATTTTTCTCGGTCTATGATATCCATGCCTATTACGGTGAAAGCTACATCGTTCAGGGGCTTTCCTTTGACATCCGCGAGGGCGAAATCCTTGCCCTTCTCGGACGTAACGGGGCGGGGAAGACATCGACCCTTCGCACCCTTGCGCGAATGGGTGACCCGGAACTCAAACATGGTGAAATCTGGCTTGATCACCAGCCGCTGCACAAGATGAAGGCCTGGCAGGCTGCGCGCATTGGTGTGCAGCTTGTCCCTGAAGACCGCCGGATCATTCCGGGCATGACGGTGCAGCAAAACCTCGAACTGGCCCAGATCGCCGAGCCGATTGGCTGGTCAGTCGAACGCATTTACGAGCTGTTCCCGCGTCTTGGCGAAAGGGCGGAACAGGAGGCCATCACGCTTTCGGGCGGCGAACAGCAGATGCTGGCGATCGGCCGTGCGTTGGCGCGTGACATCAAGATTTTGCTCCTTGATGAGCCCTATGAAGGCTTGGCGCCAGTGATCGTTCAGGAAATCGAAAAGACGCTTCAGAACGTCAAGAAACTGGGCATCACCACCATCATTGTCGAACAGAACGCGATTGCGGCCCTGAAACTGGCAGACCGTGCCATCATCATGGATAGCGGCGAGATCGTCTTTGACGGGACGGCGCAGGCTGTTCTGGATGATGCCGAACTGCGTGATCAGTATCTGGCAATCTAGATCTTGGGACAGGGGGGGCGTCTCCGAAGCTTTGTTGTAAGGGGGGCTTCGGGACAGATGAGGCCGTGCCTTTTGGGCGCGGCCTTTTCCCTTTTTAAGTGTCTATGCCGACGGCCAGTCCCTCGAAGTCCTTAAGAACATTAAGCACAATCGATGTTTTCACATGCTGGACCGAGTCATGAGGCAAAAGCACCTCATTGACGAAATGCGACAATGCGGCAAGGTCCCTGGTCGCGACTTTCAGGTGGTAGTCCATTTCGCCGGTCAGTGAAAAGGCCTCAAGCACTTCGGGTAGATCGGCCAGCAATCTTGCAAACCGTTTGGCATTGTCGCGGTTATGGGTGGCAAGGGTCACCGAAATCACCACAAGCAGTCCCAGCCCCATCTTCTGACGGTCGATATCGGCGCGATATCCCCTGATCACCTTGTCTTCTTCAAGGCGGGCACGCCGGCGTGAACATTGGGATGCCGACAGCCCGATCCGCTCGGACAGGTCATTGTTGGTCAGGCGCCCGTCCTTTTGCAATTCTGCAAGCAGTTTAAGGTCTATTCGATCAAGTTGCATGTTTTCCGCGTCCAAATGTAGATTGATGCATGATGTGTGCAATCATTTGCAGAAATCAACCCAAAATGCACGCACGTTGCATGCGGTTTGGCGCACGATTGGGACATAACAAGAATTCGAATAATTCCAGTAATTCGAATGTTTCAATCAAAGGAGACTTCCGATGGGTCCGTTCCCCCATGACGCCCCCCGTGCCACCATCAGTGATGAAAACCCTGCCGGAACTGACGGGTTCGAGTTCGTCGAGTTCGCCCATGAAGATGCGCAAAAACTCAAAACCCTGTTTGAGCGCATGGGCTACAGCCCGGTTGCCCGGCATAAAACCAAAAACATCACCGTCTGGCGTCAGGGCGATATCAATTACATCCTCAATGCCGAGCCGACCTCGCACGGCATGAAATTTGTCGAAAAACACGGCCCCTGCGCACCATCGATGGCGTGGCGCGTGGTTGATGCAAAGCATGCCTTTGATCATGCCGTATCGAAGGGGGCGGAACCCTATTTGGGTGACGATAAAAGCCTCGATGTCCCGGCGATTGTCGGGATTGGCGGATCGCTTCTGTATTTCATCGACAAATATGGTGAAACCGGTTCGGCCTATGACGCGGAATTCGAATGGCTTGGCGAACGCGATCCCAGGCCCGAAGGTGTTGGCTTCTATTATCTCGATCACCTGACCCATAACGTCTATCGCGGTAATATGGATAAATGGTGGGACTTCTATCGCGACCTGTTCGGGTTCAAGCAGATCCACTTCTTTGACATTGCCGGTAAAATCACCGGTCTGGTCAGCCGTGCGATCACATCCCCCTGTGGCAAAATCCGCATTCCGCTTAATGAATCGACCGATGACAAAAGCCAGATCGAAGAATACTTACGCAAATACAAGGGCGAAGGTATTCAGCATATCGCGGTGGGTACCGATGGCATCTATGACGCCACCGACAAGCTTGCGGCCAATGATCTGAAATTCATGCCCGGTCCGCCGGAAACCTATTACGAAAAGTCCCGTGACCGCGTCCATGGTCATGATGAACCGATCGAGCGGATGAAAAAGCATGGCATCCTGATTGACGGCGAAGGTGTCGTTGATGGCGGGATGACCAAAATCCTGCTTCAGATTTTCTCGAAAACCGTGATCGGCCCGATCTTCTTTGAGTTTATCCAGCGCAAAGGCGACGAAGGCTTTGGCGAGGGCAACTTCCGTGCCCTGTTTGAAAGCATCGAAGAAGACCAGATCCGTCGCGGTGTTCTGAAAGTTGATGCTGCGGAATAGGTCCGCCAACCCCATATCCAGTTCAGGACCGCGTTTCGCGCGGTCCTGACGGTTTGTTGCCATCGCATCGTTTTTGTCGCATTTGGGTTATCGCCATGCTTGATAAACCGACCCGTGATCCGGTCGCCGCGACCGTTGATCAAGCCGATCTGAAATATATGTCCGGTTTCGGCAATGATTTTGAAACCGAAAGCCTGCCCGGTGCCTTGCCACAAGGGCAGAACAGCCCGCAAAAATGTGCCTACGGGCTTTATGCCGAACAGCTTTCCGGTTCGCCTTTTACCGCGCCGCGCGGGACCAATGAACGGTCCTGGCTCTATCGTATCCGGCCCAGTGTCAAACATAATGGCCGCTTTAGCGCCATTGATCGTCCGCACTGGAAAACAGCACCCTGCCTGAATGATCACAGTCTTGCACTGGGGCAATTGCGCTGGGACCCGGTGCCGATGCCAAAGGACGCAACCGATTTCATTTCGGGCATGCGGACCATCACGACTGCGGGCGATGTCATGACCCAGACCGGCATGGCAAGCCATGTCTATGTCTGCAATGCCGATATGGTCGATGATTATTTCTTCAATGCCGATGGCGAACTTCTGATCGTGCCCGAAAGCGGCACGCTTCGGATATTTACCGAACTTGGCATCATGGATGTCGAACCGCTTGAAATCGCGCTGATCCCGCGCGGGATGATGTTCAAGGTCAGTATCCTTGAGCCCGGGATTGAGGGTGGTGCGCGTGGTTATGTCTGCGAAAATTATGGTGCGAAATTCACGCTGCCTGACCGCGGGCCGATTGGGGCGAACTGCCTTGCCAATCCGCGTGATTTCAAAACACCCGTGGCGGCCTATGAGGATAAGGAAACCCCGTGTCGGGTGCTGATAAAATGGTGTGGTCAGTTCCATGAAACAGATATCGGCCATTCACCGCTCGACGTGGTTGCCTGGCATGGCAATTACACCCCGTTCAAATATGATCTTCGGACCTTCTCGCCGGTCGGCGCGATCCTGTTTGACCATCCCGATCCGTCAATTTTCACCGTACTGACCGCCCCCACCGACGAGGCCGGAACGGCCAATGTTGATTTCGTGATCTTCCCGCCGCGCTGGATGGTGGCCGAACATACATTCCGCCCGCCATGGTATCACCGCAACATCATGTCCGAATTCATGGGCCTGATTTGCGGGCAATATGATGCCAAGGAAAAGGGATTTGTTCCCGGAGGCATGAGTTTGCACAACATGATGCTGGCCCATGGTCCTGATGCCTTCGGGTTTGACAAGGCATCCAATGCCGAACTGGGGCCACAGAAGCTTGATGGCACCATGGCGTTTATGTTCGAGACCCGTTTCCCGCAGCAACTGACCAGATTTGCCGCCGAGCTTGAAAGCCTTCAGGATGATTATCTTGATTGCTGGTCCGGGCTTGAGCGCAAGTTTGATGGCACCCCCGAAGGCCGCAAATAAAGGCAAAATACCCACATGAAACTCGCAACTCTTAAAAACGGTACCCGTGACGGACAGCTTGTTCTGGTGACCCGCGATCTCGAATTTTATGTCGATGCCAGCGCCATTGCGCCAACCCTTCAGGCCGCCCTCGATAACTGGGCGGTGACTGCCCCGCGCTTGCAGGAACTTTCCGACGAGGTCGAAGCGGGCTCGACGATTGCCAAACGCATCAGGCTTGATGTGACCAAGCTCCATTCCCCCTTGCCGCGTGCCTATCAGTGGGCGGACGGGTCGGCCTATGTCAATCATGTGGAACTGGTGCGCAAGGCCCGCGGGGCCGAGATGCCGCAAAGTTTCTGGACTGATCCGCTGATGTATCAGGGCGGATCTGATAATTTTCTGGGCCCGCGTGATGATATCCTGATGGCCGATGCCGCATGGGGTATCGATATGGAAGGCGAAATTGCCGTCATCACCGATGATGTCCCGATGGGGGCAAGCCTTGATCAGGCAGGCAAAGCCATTCGCCTGATCATGCTGGTCAATGATGTATCGCTGCGCGGTCTGATCCCCGGTGAACTGGCCAAGGGTTTCGGCTTTTTCCAGTCCAAGCCGTCTTCGGCCTTTTCGCCGGTTGCGGTGACCCCTGACGAGCTTGGCGATGCCTGGGATGGGGGCAAGGTGCATTTGCCCCTTCATGTTGATCTTAATGGCAAGCCTTTCGGTCGTGCCAATGCCGGGATTGATATGACCTTTGATTTTGCTCAGCTTGTTGCCCATGCCGCGCGCACCCGTCCGCTTGTGGCGGGCACCATCATCGGATCGGGCACGGTATCGAACAAACTTGATGGCGAACCGGGCAAGCCGGTGGATCAGGGCGGGGCGGGATATTCCTGTATTGCTGAAATCCGCATGATCGAAACCATCCAGACTGGAACCGCGTCAACGCCGTTTCTGAATTTTGGGGATCAGGTCAAAATTGAAATGTTCGGTGCGGATGACCGGTCAATCTTTGGCGCGATTGATCAGACTGTGCGCCAATACAAGATGTGATGGCCGGTCATGAGCGACGTGATCCTCTATGACTATTGGCGATCTTCGGCCAGTTACCGGGTGCGGATTGCGCTTGGGCTTGTGAATATTCCCTACCGGACGGTTCCGATTGATTTGCTGGCCGGTATTCACAAGATCCCCGATTTTCTCAAGCGCAATCCGCAGGGACTTGTCCCCGCCCTTGAGATTGACGGCATCATGATGACCCAGTCGGTATCAATCATCGAATATCTTGATGAAACCCGACCGGGGCAGGGGTTGTTGCCCACCGACACTTTGGGGCGGCAGCGCGTGCGCGCGCTATCGCATGCCATTGCCATGGATATTCACCCCATTTGTAATCTGGGCGTGGTGGGCCATGTCATGGATATGGTATCCGCCCATGGCGAAGACCCCGATGCCACGCGGCTTGACTGGATGGCAAAATATATCGGGGGTGGTTTGGCCGGGTTCGAGGCGATGTTGGCAAAGGGCGGTGCCGGAGCTGACGTTGGAGCTGGTGCGGGCAGCGCCGATTTCTGCCATGGCAGCCGCCCGTCGATGGCTGATATCTGCCTGATTCCGCAGCTTTATAATGCCCGCCGCTGGAATGTGAGCCTTTCTCACTTTCCACGAATCAGGGCGATTGAACGAAATTGCGCATCCATTGATGCCTTCGCCAATGCCCATCCCGACAAATGCCCGCGCTAGGCGTGCTGGCGCCTAGACACCAATCGCCATGCCGTCGCTACGCGGATCATGGGCACCATCGACAAAGCCGTCTTCATCAATGCGGATGATCCCGGCCTGACCGGCAAGGGCGCTTTGTGCTTCAATCGCGCGCAGGACATGGCCGCGTTCCGACAGCGTGTCGAACACGGCATCCCCGGCATCGACTTCAAGTTTCAGACTGTCATTGGTATCGGAAAATGTCTTGCCGAGCAGGAAGCGCGGCTTTGCCAGTGCTTCTGCCGGAGAAAGGCCAAAATCTAGCACACGGGTCAGCAGCATCGCCAATGTCTGTGGCTGTCCGTCAGCCCCTTGGGTACCATACAGCAAATGCGGCTTGCCGTTCTTAAGCGCCAGTCCGGGATTAAGCGTATAGAACGGGCGTTTGCCGGGTTTGTAGCTGTTTGGGTGGCCGGGCCTGGTGGTGAATGCCGCACCCCGGTTTTGCCATACGATGCCGGTATCGCCCGCGACAACCCCGCTGCCCCAATCGAAATAGGTACTTTGCAGAACGCTTGCCGAGTTCCCGTTTGCATCTTTGGCGGCAAGGAAAACCGTATCGCCATGGCGGAACGGGTGGGGCCAGTCCATGGCCTGCGACGGGGAAATGTTGCCCGCAGCACTTTGCAGTTTGGCAGGATCAAGCATGGCGGTGAAATCATCCAGTGCAAAATCCGGATCGCCAATCTGATCACGTTCAAGAAATGCCTGCTTGATGGCCTCGACCACCAGATGGAAATGATCAGCATCGCCTTCGGCCCAGTTCTTGGCACCGAGTTCGCGCAAGACCCCCATGGTCATCAGGGTCGCCAATCCTTGCGTCGGGGCAGGCGGGGCAAACAGGGTGACATCGCCATATTCAAGGGATACCGCATCAGCCGTCCGGGTGCGGGTTTTGGCAAGATCAGCAGCGGTGATCGGCGAGCCGACCGCAGACAGTCCGGCAATGATCCGCCCGGCAAGTTCGCCTTCATAAAAGTCGCGCGCACCGTTTTGGGCAATCAGTTTCAGGCTTTCGGCCAGTTGCGGCTGATAGAACATCTCACCCGCCACCGGCATCTTGCCATTGGGGGCAAAGATATCGGTAAAGCCCGGCCAGTTGGCGATGTCTTCCTTCCGGAAATCAAGCCAGAAGCATTGCGATGCACTGATCGGAAAGCCGTTTTCGGCAAGACTGATGGCAGGCGCAATCAGATCGGCCAGTTTCTTGTTCCCACCCCAATGTTTGGCGGAGTGATCAAGGGCATGTTGCCAGGAATCAACCGTGCAGGCCGTGGTCAGGGTCGAACCCGGACCGCGCAGCGGGATCGGTTTGCCAGCATCGGCAAAACTGCCGGGATTTTGAGCCGCCTGTCCGATACCCATAAACGATTGCACATTGCCCGATCCGTCCGAAACCATCCAGACCGCGTCACCGCCAATGCCGCAGAAATGCGGGTATGTTACTGCTAGCATCGCAGCGGTTGCGACCACGGCCTCTATCGCGGTTCCGCCATCACGGAGCACTGCGGCCCCGGCTTCGCTTGCCGCAGTGCTTGGGCTTGTGATCATGGCGCGGTGCATTTTGGTCGATACTTCTTTATCGGACATGGTCATGAATTCTTTCAGCAATTCGGAATGCAATGCGATGCGGAGCAGGTAAAGTCGGATCAGCTGTGGCGAAATTGCATGCAATCAATTATACAAACGCAAACAGTTTATTGTATGCACCATAAAAATTGGCGGTCGGGATGAAGGCGGCGGACAAGGCAAAACATCGTACGGACATGATCAGTTCGGCATTGCGTTCGGCCATTCTTGAACGCGTCCTGATGCCCGGCATGAAATTGCCCGAAGATTCCCTTGGCGAACGGTTCGGTGTCAGCCGTACCCTTATTCGTCAGTCGCTTGAACGGCTTGCCGCCGAAGGACTGGTCGAGCTCCGCCGCAACAAGGGCGCTATGGTCGCCAAACCAAGCCTTGAAGAAGCACGCGATCTTTTTGAGTTGCGCACCCAGATCGAAGACCTTGTGATCAGTCGCGTCATCAAGAATATGACCCCCGAGCTTCTGGGCGAACTTGAAGCCCATCTGGCCAAGGAAGTCGAGGCCGAACACGCATCCGAACCGATTTCGATCCGCCTTGCCACCGAATTTCACATCCTGCTGGCCAAGCTTTCGGGAAGCCCGGTTTTGCTGCGCTATGTCGAGGAAATCGGATATCGCTGCGGCTTGACACTGTCGCTCTATGCGCGTCCGCATTCGACGGATTGCGGCATTCAGGAACACCGCCAGATCATCGAAGCCCTGTCCAATGGTGACGAGGAAGCCGCGCGCAAACTGATGCGCCATCACCTGACGGCGGTGGCTGATCGTGCGTTGTTCACAACCGAGGAACGCGGTCCGCTTTTGTATCTGGATGCGCTTGAACCCTATGCCCGAAAAGTGCGCGACGGCGGGGCATAACGCAACAATGCGCGCGCACACATAATCACCCACCCGCAAGAGCAGGCGATTGGCGTTCCGGATCAGGTTCGGGTCACGCGGGTAAAAATATGTGCGCTGCATGTCTGGCGGGATCAGGCCTTGATGCCTTTACGCACCAGAATGCGTTCCGCACTTTCATTCCAGACATCCATTTTGATGATCTTGCCGTTTTCAATCACGAAACGGTCCACATAGCGGTTGCCTTCAAATGGCGTTCCGTCGGGCCATTCGCCGTAAAGCCAGCCGGTGCTATAGACCACGGTCTGTCCATTGGTGTGCGCGACATCAAACTGGCCGAACTTCTTTTTCACCCATTTATAACGTGCAGCGTTAAAGGCGGTCGTTCCCGACGGATGGTCGTATTTCTGACCATCGGTAAAGGTGATGACCACATCATCTGACATAAAGGTCGCTGCCAGTTCCGGGTCGGGCTTCATCGATGCATCAAGAAATTCGCGCACGGTCTGGGCTTCGGGCGGCAGCGTATCAAGCACATTTGCCGCAGTCTGGTCGGTCATCTGGATATCCTCATTCACTGCGATTGATCTGGGATCAGCATAATACGTAGGCGGAAAATTTGCATGCACTAATTTTATGCAATAATTGCATGCAATTTGCGTATGCATGAGGCAAATGACTTTTGATAAATGATACGAAATTACGTAAGTATCTGATTTTATGTGATTTTGATTCTTGGCACGGGCTTTGCTGCAATGCGGTGGTTGTTCGGCGCGTATCGTGAAACTGCGACGACCGAATGCGAAGTCACATAATCAGGGAGTCTCACATGCCTATTTCTTCGCCTATTCCGAAACTGACGCGTCGTGCCGCCCTTCTGGGGGCTGCGGCTGTGATGATGTTTGCTGCCACCTTGCCTGCCCATAACGCCCGTGCTGATGAAACCGTGAAGCTCGGCCTTGTTGCTGCGCTTAGTGGTCAGTCGGCCAAATCGGGTGAAGCAATTACGCGTGGGATCACCCTTGCGATTGACAAGATCAATGCCGAAGGCGGCGTTCTGGGCAAGCAGCTTGAACTTGTTTCGCGTGATGATGAAAGCAACCCGGGCAAAGGTCTGGTTGCTGCCCGTGAACTGGCACAGCGCGAAGGCGTTGCTGCGATCATTGGTGGTCTTGATACGCCGGTTTCCTTTGCCATCGTGCCCTATGCCAACCAGCAGAAAATTCCCTTCATCGGTCCGTGGGCCGCAGGCACCGGGATTACCAAAAACGGTGCGGAAGAAAACTATGTCTTCCGTGTCTCGGCCGTTGATGAATATGTCGACGAAGCGATCACTGAATATCTGATCGCAAATTACGGTGCAAAAAAGCCGGGCATGATCCTGATTAACAATCCCTGGGGTGAGTCCAACGAAAAGGGTCTGCTCAAGGCGCTTGAAAAACGTGGCATGACCCATGCCGGGATCGAAAAGTTTGAATCAAACGACGTTGATGTGGTCCCGCAGCTGACCCGTCTCAAGGAAAACGGTGCGGACTCCCTGTTCGTGGTTGCCAACGTTGCCCCGACCGCACAGGTGATCAAATCGCTTGATCGCATGGGATGGGATGTGCCGATTTCCTCGCATTGGGGTCCGGCGGGTGGTCGCTTTACCGAACTCGCAGGCAAATCGGGCGAAAAGGTTCACTTCATCCAGACCTATCTGTTTACCGATGCAACCAGCCCGATGTTCGTCGAACTTCAGAAAAAGTTCCCTGAAATCAAAACCCTTGCCGATGTGACCCCGGCAACCGGTATCGCCAACGCCTATGATGCGACCCTTCTGATTGCAGCGGCTATCGAAAAGGCCGGTTCAACCGAAGGTCCGGCGATCCGCGAAGCGATGTACGAGATTTCGGGCATCGAAGGCATGATCAAAACCTATGACAAGCCGTTCACCCCGGACGATCAGGACGCGCTTGGTCCGGAAGACTACACCTTCGCACATTTCGTCGAAGGTCAGATCATTCCGATCAAATAAGCCATCTTTTAATCCCTGTGCGGTGCGGTCCCATCCCGTATCGCACGGGTTTTATTCCTTTTTGAATGATGCGCTTTCGGGCGCGACATAAACAGGCGACTGGCAATGACATTATTAATCGCAGCCCTGATTACCGGGATTGGACTGGGCAGTATGTACGGTCTGATCGCGCTCGGTTTTCAGATCACCTATTCCGTGTCTTCGAAAGTCAATTTTGCCCAAGGGTCGATGGTGATGCTTGGGGCGGTGTTGGGTTTTGTTTTTTGTGAACGATACGGTTTGCCTGTCATTGTCGGTTATCCGTTGGCGATCCTGTGCTGTGGTCTTGCCGGTATTCTTGTCGAATTCTTCCTTGTCCGTCCCTTTGCCGTTCGCAATTCCGAAGCCTGGCTGATGGCAACCGTTGCAGGCGGCATTTTGCTTGATAACGCGGTGCTTTTCACCTTTGGCAATGAACCGCGCACCCTGCCTTCCGCCCTTGTTGGCGAAAGCTGGAACATCTTTGGCACGGGTGTCTATCCGCAACAGATCCTGATCCCGATTGCAGCCATCGCTGTTGCCCTGGCCCTTCATGCGCTGTTCCGTCATACCCGTCAGGGGCGTGCGCTTTTGGCAGTCGTTCAGAACCTTCAGGCGGCAAAGCTGATGGGGATCAACACCACGGTGATGGTCACGGGTTCCTTTGCCATTTCGTCGATGCTTGCGGGCTGTGCCGGTCTTTTGATCGCGCCGCTGTTTTCCGTGCATTCGGATATGGGCACGCTGTTTGGGCTTAAGGCCTTTGCGGTTGCCATTCTGGGCGGGATGACGTCGGCCTATAGCGTGATGCTGGCGGGCTTTATCTATGGTCTGGTCGAGGCCGGTGTGACCACCTATCTCGGATCGTCCTATACCTTCATTGTCGTATTCGCACTTGTGATTGCGGTTCTGACCATCAAACCAAGCGGCCTGTTTGGCCGTGCAGCGATCAAGAAGGTCTGATGATGAAGCGCGATATGAAGTTCAAAAATCCAATGCCCAGGCTTGATAAACCTGTCGCCCTTGATAGCGTGATTGTCCTTGCCGTCCTTGGCGGATTGATCGGTGTTTCGATCACGGGTGGCTATACCCAGTTCATCATCGGCCTTGTTGCCATCACCACGGTTCTGTGTGTGGGACTGAACGTTCTTTATGGTCTGACCGGACTTGTGTCACTCGGTCAGGTCGGCTTCTTTGCCATTGGCGCTTATGCCAGTGCGATCCTGACCCTTGCCGGGGTCAATTTCTGGCTGTCGCTGGTTGCAGCAACCTTGATTGCCGGTGTTGCTGGCTGTGTGCTGGCGCTTTCGGCTGCAAGGATGGCCGGGCCGTTCCTTGCCATGGTGACCATTGCCTTTGCCTTTATTGTCGAGCATGGCGCGATTGAATGGCGATCACTCACCGGCGGGCAGAACGGATTGATGGGTTTTCCCATGCCCGAACTGTTTGGCTATATGTTTAGCGAAACCGATCTGGTGATGCTGTGTGTGGTTCTGGGCGGGGTTGCGTTGCTGGCATTCCGTCGTCTGGCGACAAGCGGCTGGGGCATGGCGATGACGTCGATGCGCGATGCCGAAATTGCGGCCAGTTCGCTGGGTTATAATGCCTTTGCGGTCAAGGCGTCGGGCTTTGCGATTGCCGCGGCCATGGCGGGCCTTGCCGGTGCGCTGTTTGCACCGCTTATGATGTTCATTGCCCCGTCGAACTTCCCGTTCAGCCAGTCGATCCTGTATCTGTTTGCGGTCATTCTGGGCGGTGCTGGCACGGTTCTGGGGCCGCTGGTTGGCGCGACCGTTTCGGTGATGTTGCCCGAAATTCTGGCCGATTTTGCCGAATATCGTTTGCTGATTTTCGGGGCACTTCTGATCGTGGTTCTGCTGATCGCGCCACGCGGTATTGTTGGTGTGGTTGAACGTTTCATCCCGCTTAAAAAACGCACGGTCAATGCAATCCCCGCCGCCGAAATCGAAGCCGGGCTTAAGGCCTATGGCAAGTCAGACGGACTGGTGGTTGATGATATCTCCATCGCCTTTGGCGGGGTGAAGGCGGTGAATTCCGTATCCTTTACCGCCAAACCGGGACAGGTGACGTCGATCATTGGCCCGAACGGGGCAGGCAAGACCACGCTTTTGAACATCATCAGCGGCTTCTACAAACCAACCGAGGGGGCCGTTCGGATCGGCAATCAGGACATCGCCGGAAAGCCGACCGACTTTGCCGCGCGCAACGGAATTGCACGCACCTATCAGGCAACCAGGCTTTTTGAAAACATGTCGGTTGTCGATAACGTGATTGCCGGGATTCCGGTCGGGCGTTTTGGCAAGCCGTTCAGCGCCATTGCATCGGATGAAAACCGCAATCATGCGGCGGGACTTTTGGCGTTTTGCGGATATCAGGGCGATATCGATGCCCGTGCCGGTGACTTGCCGCATGTGGATCGCCGTCTGGTCGAAATTGCGCGCTCGCTTGCGACCAAGCCCGGTGTGTTGTTGCTTGATGAACCGGCCGCCGGTTTGATGCATGCCGATAAGGTGGCGTTGTCAAAATTGCTGCGTCAGTTGGCCGATGCCGGAATCACGGTGGTTCTGGTCGAACATGACATGGAAATGGTCATGGGCATTTCCGACCAGATTTTGGCGGTCGATGCTGGAACCCCGATCATCTTTGGCAGTCCGCAGGCGGTCCAGAATGATCCGCAAGTCATTGCCGCCTATCTGGGGGATGGCAAAATGAAAGCCCGCCCGCGTCCGGTGCCGTTCGAGGCGGGTGAATCACCCGTCATTGAAACCCTGCGTTTGACGGCGGGATATGGCGCGGCCCCGGTTCTGCATTCGGTTGATCTCAAGGTCCGGCAGGGAGAAATGGTTGCCCTGCTTGGTGCCAATGGGGCTGGCAAATCAACCTTCCTGACGGCTCTTGCCGGGTTGCTCCGGCCAGTGAAGGGGCAGATCGTTCTCAATAACGAATATATCCACGCGCTTGCCCCGCACCAGATTGTTGAACAGGGACTGATCCTTGTCCCCGAAGGACGGCAGGTCTTCCCGGAACTGACGGTGCGCGAAAACATCGAACTGGGGGCCTATAAGCAACCCAAACCGGTCAGTCATGACGAACTGGAAGCCATCCTGAAACGTTTCCCGCGTTTGCGGGACCGTATCAACAGTCCGGCCGGGCTCCTGTCGGGCGGCGAACAGCAGATGATGGCAATCGCGCGCGGTCTGGTGGCCAAGCCAAAGGCCTTGTTGCTTGATGAGCCGTCCCTTGGTCTGGCACCCGCCATGACCGAAGAACTTTATGCCATTCTGGGCGAGCTTCGCGATGACGGGGTAACGATCCTTCTGGTCGATCAGATGGCGACCATGGCGCTGGCCGTTGCCGATTACGCCTATGTCCTGGAACAGGGGCAGGTGGTTGCCGAGGGCGTTGCGGCCGATTTGCGACAGGATGAACGCCTGATTGCGGCCTATCTTGGTGGCAGCGAACAGGGCGATAAAAATCAAGAAAAGGAAGCCGTTGCAAATGCTTGATTATCTGGTGAGGAACGCCTGCCTGCATGGCGAGAACGGACTTGTTGATATCGCCGTAAAGGGCGGGAAAATTGTTGAGATCGCAAAGGCCATTTCAACCGAGGCACCGGGCTTTGATGCCAGCGGCCAGCTGATCAGTTGCGGCTTTGTCGAAAGTCATCTGCATCTGGACAAGGCTTGTATTCTTGATCGGGCCAAGAATGAAACCGGGACCCTTGCCGGGGCAATAAGCGCGGTTGCCAATGCCAAAAGCGGCTTTACCGAAGATGACATCTATCGTCGCGGCGCACGCGTGATTGAAAAGGCGATCACCGAGGGAACCAACGCCATCCGCACCCATGTGGAGATTGATCCGGGCATCGGTCTTGCGGGATTTAATGCGGTTAAATGCCTGAAGGAAGATTACGCCTGGGCAATGGATATCGAGATTTGCGTCTTCCCGCAGGAAGGCCTGTTCAACTATGCAGGCACAGAAGAACTCCTGCGCGAGGCCCTTGAAAACGGTGCCGATCTTTTGGGTGGCTGTCCCTATATGGATACGGACCCGAATGGTCAGATCCTGCGTCTGTTTGAAATGGCGCGCCAATATGATGTCGATCTTGATTTCCATCTTGATTTCGATCTGGACGGTTCGTGGCGCCATCTTGACGAAGTCGCCCGCCAGTCGATTGCCTTTGGCTGGCAAGGGCGGGTGATGATTGGTCATGTGACCAAGCTTTCGGTCCTGCCGAAAGCAGAACTTGAAGATACAATCGCAATCATGCGCGATGCCGGGATTGGATTAACCGTGCTTCCGGCAACCGACCTTTTCCTGACCGGGCGCGATCATGATCATAGCGTTCCGCGCGGCGTGGCCCCAGCGCACAAGATTGCCCATCATGGCGTTTGCTGCACAATTGCGACCAACAATGTGCTTAATCCGTTCACGCCTTATGGGGATTGTTCGCTGTCGCGCATGGCGAACCTTTATGCCAATGTCTGTCAGCTTTCGACGCAAGCCGAACTTGAAAACTGCTTTGCCATGATCGCCGATGCCCCGGCCAAACTTCTGGGCCGGTCCACCAAGATCGCAGTGGGCGAAGCGGCAAGCTTCATCATCCTGCCCGCCCAAAGTCGCGCACAGGTGGTTTCCGAAATCAGCCGCCCGGTTTGGGGCATGAAAGACGGGCGGGTAACGTTCGAACATCCCGCCGCAAAGCTGTTTCGGCCATAAGTCACACAAATAAAAAAGGGCAGCAAATATACTGCCCTTTTTGTCTGATGATTGGTGGTTGTGACTAACCGTGCGCGATCATGATGTGACGGGCAGCGGTGTAGTCTTCGAGTGCGTAGTGTGACATGTCCTTGCCATAGCCGGATTGTTTCAAACCACCATGGGGCATTTCATTGACCAGCATGAAGTGGGTGTTGATCCATGTGCAGCCATAACGCAGGCGGGCACTTGTTTGCATGGCGCGCGAGATATCCTTGGTCCAGATAGATGATGCCAGACCATAATCGGAATCATTGGCCCAAGCGACGGCCTCGTCGACATCGGTAAAGCGGGTGATGGACGCCACCGGCCCGAAAACCTCGCGGCGCACGATTTCATCAGATTGAAGGGCACCGGCAATCACGGTCGGCTGATAGAAGAAGCCCGGCCCGTCATGCAGTTTGCCGCCGGTGGTGATTTCGATGTGTTTCTGCTCGGATGCGCGGGCGACGAAGCTTGCCACGCGGTCACGCTGGCGTTCGGAAATCAGCGGGCCGATTTCGTTTTCGCTGTCATCAGCACGGGCATAGGCAATGCTTGAAACCGCTGATGACAAATCCGCCACCAGCTTGTCATGGATTTTCGGGCCTGCATAAATGCGACACGCTGCCGTGCAATCCTGACCGGCGTTATAGTAGCTAAAGGCGCGCAACCCTTCGACAACCGCATCCACATCGGCATCATCAAAGACAATGACGGGTGCCTTGCCGCCCAGTTCCAGATGGGTGCGCTTGACCGATTTGGCCGCAGCCTGAAGAACCTTTTTGCCGGTTGCGACATCACCGGTGATCGAAATCATATCGACCTTGGGATGGTTGATCAGGGCATTGCCCACGGTGGCCCCGCGACCCAGCACGATATTCACCACACCTTCGGGCAGGATATCGGCCAGAATGGTTGCCAGTTTAAGGGCGGTCAGCGGTGTTTGTTCAGACGGCTTGAAGACAACCGTGTTACCCCCGGCAATCGCCGGGGCGAGTTTCCAGGCCATCATCATCATCGGATAGTTCCAGGGCGCGATGGAACCAACCACACCAATCGGATCGCGGCGGATCATCGAAGTGTGTCCGGGCATATATTCACCGGCAAGCGAGCCCTGCATACAGCGTACAGCACCGGCAAAGAAGCGATAGCAATCGACAATGGCGGGAATTTCGTCATCGCGCACCGCATTGATCGGTTTGCCGCAGTTCAGGGATTCCAGTTTGACGAATTCTTCGGCTTCGGCCTCGATCCGGTCGGCTATTTTCAGAAGATAACCCGACCGTTCTGACGGTGTGGTGCGCGACCAGGATTTGAATGCATGTTCTGCGGCATTCACGGCCCGGTCGATCTGTTCCATTGATGCTTCGGGCAGCATCATGATGGTTTCGCCGGTTTTCGGATTGATGATGTTTTCTTCGGCTTCGACGCCCATTTCAAGGCTGCTGCCGATCAGCATCTTGGTATCCATAATAAGTTCTCCCGTTTGTATCATTATCGCGTTGTTCATTTCCCGGATCCGGCCACCTGATCGCCATCACGCGTCAGGTAATAGGCCGCAAGGATCGGCAGGACCGTGACCAGAACCACAACCATCGCCACCACATTGGTGACCGGTCGCTGGCGCGGTCGGACAAGTTCTTCAAGCATCCAGATCGGCAGGGTCGATTGCTGGCCTGCGGTAAAGGTCGTGACGATCACCTCGTCAAAGGACAGGGCAAAGGCCAGCATGCCACCCGCCAGAAGGGCGGTGCCGATATTGGGCAGAATGACATGACGGAATGTCTGGAAACTGTTGGCACCCAGATCCATTGACGCCTCAACCAGTGATCCCGATGTGCGTCTGAAACGCGCGACCGCATTGTTATAGACAACAACAACACAGAAGGTCGCGTGACCCAGAATGATCGTCCAGATCGAGAACGGAATGTCGGCAATGCTGAAGGCTGACCGAAGCGCAATACCGGTAATGATGCCGGGCAATGCAATCGGCAGGATCACCAGAAGCGAAATGGTTTCCCGGCCAAAGAATTTGGTCCGTGATACGGCGGCTGCGCACAGCGTTCCCAAAACCATGGCAATCACGGTCGAGATGGTTGCGACCTGTAACGACAGTTTCAAGGCATCCCAGACATCCGGACGGTTCCAAGTGACTTCCAGCCACTTCATGGTGAAACCGGGCGGCGGCCACTGGTATGATTTGTCCTCGGTCGTGAAGGCATAGACAAAGATCAGCGCAATGGGCAGGTGCATAAAGGCAAGACCAAGCCCGGCGGCGGCTTTCAGCGCAAAGGGTGCGCGTTGCTTTCCATCAGATCGCATCGAAGGCCCCCATGCGTTTTGCGCCCCAAAGATAGAAGCCCATGATGACAATCGGCACGACCGTAAAGGCCGCAGCCAGCGGAATATTGCCCGCCGTGCCTTGCTGGGCATAAACAGCCTGACCGATAAACAGGCGCGATGACCCGACGATTTGCGGAATGATGTAATCACCAAGGGTCAGTGAGAAGGTAAAGATCGACCCCGCGACAATGCCCGGCAAGGCCAGCGGGAAAATTACATGGCGGAATGTCTGACCCGGTGTGGCACCAAGGTCACCCGATGCCTCGATATAGCTTCCCGGGACACGTTCAAGGGCGGCCTGCACGGGCAGCACCATGAAAGGCAGCCAGACATAAAGGAATACAAGGAAAGTTCCGGTATAGCTGACCGACAGGGAATAACCGCCAATGATCGGGATCGCAAGCCAGGCTTCAAGCAGCCAGGTCAGATGCAGCTTGGCGAAAATCCAGGTCAGAATGCCTTCCTTGGCCAGGATCAGTTTCCAGGCATAGACCTTGACCAGATAGCTCGACCAAAGCGGCAGCATCACACCGATGTAAAACAGTGCCTTCCATTTGCCGCGTGCATAACGGGCGGCAAAATAGGCAATCGGAAATGCCACACAGGCCGCAGCAACCGTAACGATGGCGGCCATCGAAACGGTGCGAATGATGATGTCGAGATTGGCCGGACGGAACAGCTCGCCATAGGTTTTCAGCGTCAGTTCGTATTGAACCATCCCCGAAAATTCATCAATGGAAAAGAAACTTTGCGCCAGTAACGCAAACAGCGATCCGAGATAGATTATGCCAAGCCACAAAGCAGGCGGGGTCAGCATCAGGATCAAAAGCAGTTTGGGATTGCGCCAGAACTTGTCAGACAGCGATCCGGTCCATCCGCCCTGACCGGGCAAAATGGCGCTGCTTTGAGCCGTTTGGGTGACGGATGAGGCGGCCGTCATTGGGCATCCTCCATCAAATGCAGTTCGTTTTCCTGCCAGCTGATCTGAACCGATGCACCGTTTTCGGGAACATTCTGATCGGCCGGGATCAGGGCATTGATCCGCATATTGCCAAGGGCCAGACCAACCCGGGTGGTGCCACCCAGATAGCTGCTTCCGGTGACGGTTGCGGCATGACCGTCGGATTGAACGATACGCACAGCCTCGGGGCGCAGGCTGGCATAGGCATTTTTGCCGGTCAGCTGTTTGACAAAGCCCGGCTCAAGGACATTGGATGAACCGACGAAATCAGCGACAAAGCGGCTTTGCGGACGCTGATAGATATCTTGCGGGCTTCCGACCTGCTGGATTTTACCGTCATTAAAGACAGCCACCCGATCCGCCATCGAAAGCGCTTCGCCCTGATCATGGGTAACAAAGACAAAGGTGATGCCAAGCTTGCGTTGCAGGGTTTTAAGTTCTTCCTGCATCTGTTCGCGCAATTTAAGGTCAAGCGCGCCCAGCGGTTCATCAAGCAGCAACACCTTGGGCTTGTTGACCAATGCGCGCGCAAGCGCAACGCGCTGGCGCTGACCGCCGGAAAGCTGACCGGGTCTGCGGTCGCCATACCCCGGAAGGGCCACAAGTTCGAGGGCCTCGTTGGCGGCTTTGTGGCGTTCGGCCTTGCCCATGCCCTGGATCATCAGGCCATAGGCCACATTGTCGATGATGTTCATATGCGGGAACAGGGCGTAATCCTGAAACACGGTATTTACGTTGCGCCGATAGGGCGGAACGTTTTCGACCTTGGTGCCGAAAATCTCGATATGACCGCTTGTCGGTTGCTCAAAGCCGGCAATCAGGCGCAGGCAGGTGGTCTTGCCCGATCCTGACGGGCCGAGCATGGCGAAAAACTCGCCCTCGGCAATCGACAGGTCCACATCATCAACAGCACGGACAGTGCCGAAATGACGTGAAACACTGGAAAAGGAAACTGCATTCGTCATGGGTAAACCAGTTGTTTGAAGCCCGCTCGCGCGGGGCGGGCTTCGGGTAGCAAGGGAAGGTGGCGGGTGGCGTACAATCGGGTGACTTGTGACCGGGACATGACGTGCCATTCGCGGCTTGCCCCCCGGTTTTGCCGCAAGACATCATCACATCAGGCAAGGCATCAGGTGCCGGGTGTACGAGACACCCGATGACCAAAGCCGGTCCCGGTCACATGGCTGGTCCTAGCGACCGCCGATCACACCGATATAGTCAGATACCCAACGGTAATAGGGCACGCATTCACCCTGACTTTCGCATTTCGAAACCGGGGTCTGCCAGAAGCTGACACGGTCGAAATCGTCAAAGCCATTGGTTGCGCAACCTTCGTCACCCAAAAGGGCATTGCCCTTACATGCGGCGGGAACAGCCGGGTTGGAGCCAAACCAGGCGGCAAGGTCGCCCTGAACTTTGGGCGACAGGGAATGTTCCATCCAGAGATAGGCGCAGGTCGGGTTTTCAGCATCGGCGTGAAGCATGGTGGTATCGGCCCAGCCGGTCACACCTTCTTCGGGGATGGTCGATGCAATCGGAAGGCCTTCGGATTTCAGAAGGTTGACCTGGAACGGCCAGGAACCCGATGCAACCACACCTTCGTTCTTGAAATCATCCATCTGGATGAAGGCATCGTGCCAGTAACGTGAAACCAGTTCACGCTGTCCGCGCAGAAGATCAAGGGCGGCGGCATATTGATCGGCATTCAGCTCATAGGGGCTTTTAATGCCGAGTTCCGGGTTATGCGCCATCAGATATTGTGCCGCATCGGCAATATGGATCGGGCCGTCATAGGCCTGAACACGGCCCTTGTTGGATTTGCCATCGGCAAGGGTCATTTCCTTGAAAACGACATCCCAGCTTTTCGGCGCTTCCTTGAAGGCCTCGGTATTATACATCAGAACGTTCGGACCCCACTGATAGGGGGTGCCGTAATGCACGCCATTGACCGTGTGCCAGGGGGCACTTTTCAGGCGGTCATCAACACTGTTCCAGCTTGGAATAAGGTCGGTATTGATCGGCTGAACACGTTTGCCGGCAATCATGCGCAGCGACGCATCGCCCGAGGCGGTGACAAGGTCAAAACCGCCCTCGTTCATCAGGGCAACCATTTCATCGGATGTGTTGGCGGATTTCACATTCACCTTACATCCGGTTTCTTTCTCAAACGAGGTCACCCAGTCAAAGTTGGCGTCGGTTTCACCGCGTTCGATATAGCCCGGCCATGCAACGATATTTACATTGCCTTCGGGGGTGCCAAGTGCGGTCATCATGTCGGCTGCGGCGGCCTGACTTGCCGCCAGGGCAAGCACGACCATCACGGACGTGCCCGATTTCAGTAACGATTTCATTGTGATGTCTCCCAGTTGCAGGGCGTCAATTCGTGTGACTTTTATTTCCCGCAGCCAAGGGTACGCTGATCCTGAGCATTCACAATTTCATTTATCAGAAACACGTTATCGGTTTTTCCGATATCGTTCTGAGGCGTATGGTGACACGGCGATTGGATGACCTAAGGCAATGTGCTTTAACGCAGGCGTGTTGCGCGGTGGGCCTGGGCAAGCCCGATGAAGTCACGTGCTGCCTGTGAAAGCGGTGATCCTTTGCGCCAGACGACACCAACCTGAACCATTGGAAGGGTTCCGGATACATCGCGGCTTTCGATCCGGTCACCTTCGAGTGACCAGGGGCGATAAACCAGATCGGGCAGCAATGACAAACCGGCCCCCGTTGCGACAAGGCTTCTGACAGCTTCGACCGAACGGGTGCGAAAGGCCACGCGCGGACGCGTGCCAAGGGCGCCAAGAAGCTTGCCGGTTGCTTCCTCGATCTCGTCAACGGTCAGCATGATCAGCGGTTCGGAGGTGACATCGTCAAGGGTGATGCTTTGCGCGGTTGCCAGCCGATGGCCAAGCGGCAACCACAGGCGATAAGGCGAGACTTCAAGAATTTCCGATTGCAGGGCAAGCCGGTCGCGCAAGTTGGAAATCACCATGACGGCGGCATCAATTTCGCCTCCGATCAGAAGATGTTCCAGATAATCGCCGTTATCTTCGATCGCACTGACGGTCACATGCGGATAGGCGCGGCGATAGCGCGCAAGAATGTCAGACAGGACATAACCGGCAACAAGCGAGGTCACGCCAAGATGCAATTCGCCCTGTTCGGCCTTGGCGGTATCTTCAAAGGCCTGTTTGGCGTCCGAGACATTGGCAAGAATGGTGGTGGCATGACGCAGGAACTGATGGCCGTTATGGGTGATGTTCAGCCCCCGTGAATGACGATCAAAAAGCGTCACACCAAGATCGGCTTCAAGTTCCTTGATGGCCTCGGTCACCGCCGACTGGGAAATCGACAGAATATGCGCCGCCCCCGATACAGTTCCCTGTTCGGCAACGGCGACGAAATATTGAAGCTGTCGAATGGTAAATGCCATGATGCAATCACGATAGGCGATGGCTGCACCCTTGTCGCGGTTTTTTCGATACCACAATCAAGATTGCAATATGACCTGGCTTTTCACCAGTGCCGGGGCGGGTTTGATCAGGGTTCTGGCACCGGGATCGAAGCTGACCGACATGCCGCCATTGGGCAGATGCGTTGGCGTGCAGTGCCAGTCAAGCCGCTGGCAAATCCGCTTGACCAGTTGCAAGCCGATGCCTTCGCCCTGCGGGGTGGTGCATTGACCATTGCAGGTCGAAATGGTGTTTTCGACACGCAGTTCCGTCCCGGTCAGCGTGATGGTGACCTGACCTTTGGGTGTGTGCTGGAACGCATTGCGGATCAGGTTGGAGACAACGATCATCAAAGCTGCGCGCGACGTTGCGATTTCTGTTTCCGTGCTGTCAGGGACAAAGGTGCAACTGACATGCTTGCCATCGGTCAGATAGGAAAGATCGCTGATTTCCTGTTCGATGAAGCTTGAAAGATGGATATGTTCGGTTTCACCGAGCGGCGCGTTTTCACGACCCAGCCACAAAAGGGTTTCAAGCAATTGCTGCATGTTGCGGTTCGCACGTTTGATGCGTGACATCACGCGCGACTGGGTTTCGTTAAGCGGGCTTTTTTCCAGAAGTTCCACATTGCCCGAAACAATGGTGACCGGGGTGCGCAATTCATGGCTGGCCTGACGCAGGAATTCCCGTTCGCGGGCAACGAACTTGTCGATCTGGTCAACGGATCGATGAAGTTCATGGGCCACGTCATTGAGTTCTTCAAACCCGAAATCGGGGATGGGATCACCCAAACGATCAGCGGTCAGGCTGTTGGCCCAGCTTTGCAAATCCTCGGACGGTTTGGTCAGCCGTTTGCCGATAACCCACAGGAACCAGGCAAAGATCGCCACAATGGCAATCGCAAACGGGATCGACAGCAAGGCCAGTTTATGCAGGCGCACGAAATAGACGTTGTCTTCATCGCCAGCGTGATAGGTCTGCAAAATCAGGATTTCGCGACCGTCTTTCAGCGCATAGGGGAACACAAGAAAGACCGGGTTTTCCGGATCTTCGTTCTCGGCATATTTGTCGGTATTGACATAGAAAAGCTCGCCCGGTTCCAGATCATCAGGAGATGCAAGCGCACGTAATTGTGCAGGCAATTCGTCAAAACGGTCAAAGGTCTGGATATTGAACCCGTTTGGAAGCGGCGCGTCGGGTATCTTGGCAAGCTGGTCTTCATATTGCTCGGCGATGACCTGAAGCTGAAATGATGCCACCATCCACTTGCCATAAAGCATGTAGAAATTCACGACGACGGTATAAAGAACCAGCGTGATGACCAGACCCAGCAACACGTAATTGCGCACAAAGCGCGAGAAGGATCGGGTCTTTGGGGCACAGCAGGTTGACGACATAACAGTTACTCGCGAAGGGCCACGCCCTGGCCCGGAATGGTGTGAATCAGATTTTGTTCGAACGGTTTGTCGATCCGATGGCGCAATTTGTAAAGATGCGTTTTAAGCGCATTGGTATCGGGCGGATCACCCTGCCACAGCGCCATCGACAGGCGTGACCGGGTTACTACGCGCGGGCTGTTTTGCGCCAGAACTTCAAGGATCGTCCAACCTGTTGGCGACACACTGATATTTTTGCCTGCACGCACAACCGAGCGGTTCTCAAAATCGATGCTGAGATCGCCAAGCGCGAACCGTTTGACTTCACCGCTGCGACGGCGTGACAGAACCCGGGTGCGCAGCAAAAGTTCTTCCAGCGCAAACGGCTTGACCAGATAATCATCTGCACCGGCATGAAACCCTTCGATCTTGTCATCAAGCGTATCGCGTGCGGTCAGCATCAGGACGGGGGTGTCCACCCCTTCGTCACGAAGCGCCTTGCACACACTGATCCCGTCGCGGAACGGCAGCATCAGATCAAGAACAATGACGTCATATTCCCCGGTCAAAGCCATTTTGAATGCGGTTTCGCCGTCATAGGCATGGTCGCACTCGACCCCTTCAATCGTCAGATAGTCACTGACGGTTGCGGCGATATCCATATTGTCCTCGACCAGAAGGACCATGATGTTGGCGGTTGCTTTCATTCACGTCATCTCGTTATCGGCAGGCATGAATACCATGCCGCAATTCCACCCGCAGGTCAGCCGGAAATGGCAAGACCTGCAGGCATGCCTGTTCAGGCAGGGTGTTTCAGGACTGCTTTCAGATCGTCTTTGGTGTCGATATCAAACCGGGCATTGGGCAAATCAATGCCGATCCCGTGATGAGCGGGGCCGTTCAGGATTTTACGCGCACCAACTGGTCCCGAAAGTGCGGCAAGCGTGTCAAATGTGGCCCTTGGAAAGACGGCCGGAACGCCCAAACCATCGGGGTGACGGGTGGCAATGATATCGTTGCCGTCAAAGGTCCCGATCAGTTTGGCATAGTCAGTCGTGGCAAGTTCGATCTGATCGCATAGGGCAATCAGGACCCCGTCAAATCTGTCCTGTTTCAGGATCGCGGTCATGCCCGCAGCAATCGAACTTCCCATGCCCGACGCCCAGTCATCGTTCTCGACGATACTGGCATCCGATCCGATGATCGGGCAGATTTCATCGGCAAAGGCACCCAGAACGACAAAGCATTCGATACCGGGCAAGGCTGCAACGCGATCAAGCGTATGGCGGATCATTGGCATGCCATTGATATCGGCAAGTTGTTTACGCCCGCCAAAGCGCGCACTTTCGCCCGCAGCCAGAACAAGGGCCGCAAGTTTGGGTGTGGTGTGATCTGTGTGCATGCTCATGACAGGGTCAGACTATTCCGCAGCCTGTGCCATTGCCGGTGCGGCGCGCTGTTTGAACAGGGCATGATGGATGCCTGAGAGCATCGAAAGTGCGATGCTTTCGGGCAATTGTCCGCCGATATCAAGCCCGGCCGGACTGGATATATCAAAACCCAGATCATTGCGGCTGATCCCGGCACGCTCGAGTACATCTTCGAACCGGTGGCGCGGGCCAAGGGCCGAAAGATGCTTGATTGGTGCATCGTGCAAAATGGCCAGCGCATTGGCGTCAATGCCAACACTATGTGCCATCAGGATGACGGCGTCGACACGTTGCTTCGCAACATAACGGGCAAGATCGCGATCAATAGTGCGCAGGATTGTGCCCGCTTGCGGGAAATGTTCGGGTCGTGCATTGGCCGGACGCGGATCAACCAGTGTGGTTTTCCACCCCATATTATGGGCAATCCCGATCACCGGGCGGGCGTCAATGCCCCCACCCACCACCAGAATATGGGGCTCGGGTGAAATCGGCGTGACAAGCCAGTCGCCGTCACGGCGATTTTCAATATGGGCCGGATGGTTAGCGTGCAGGGTTCCGGTCTGGAAATACCCTTCGACCGCGTTGATCTTCTGGAAATAAAGACCGCTTTCGCGTCTGGTCAATGCGCTGTGCAGATCCGATAATCCAAGGTCATTACCCCCGGTGATCGGTTGCAGCATGATATAGACCGTGCCGCCACATCCAACGCCCAGCTTGAATGACAGATCATCTTCGTCATTGCCGTCATAGGTCAGCATGACCGGGCGTCCCGTATGCATGGCCTTGCGGGCATTACGGATGATGTCGGCTTCCAGACAGCCGCCACTGAGCAGGCCGAACTGCTGTCCGTGCCCGTTAATCAGCATCATGGCCCCGGCCTTGCGATAGGCCGATCCTTCGGTGCGGTACACCGTGCCCAACACCCATTCGGTGCCTTCACGGTTTTCCTGCCAGGCGTTGAGCATGGCGGAAAGCTGGTTATTCATCACATCGCCCTTTCCATAGAAGGGGAACTGCCCGGAGAACCGGGGAGGGGGGAAGATGTTTGGTTCCCCGGGCAGTCATGCCTTAGACGAAGTCGAAACCGGCTTTGGTCATGGGAAGATCCATGATCCGCTTGCCGGTTTTGGCAAAGATGGCATTGGCAACAGCCGGACCGGTCGGGGGAACGCCCGGTTCGCCAACGCCAGTAGGTGCATTGTTTGACGCAACAATTGCGACCTCGATTTCAGGCATTTCGATGTTTCGCAGAAGTTCGTAATCAGGGAAGTTATATTGATCGACTTCCCCGTCGGTGAGAGTGACCTCGTTGCGGAAGATGGCCGAAAGGGCATAGCCCGCCCCGCCTTCCATCTGCGCGCGGATCACGTCCGGGTTCACGGCAACACCGCATTCAACCGCCATGAACAGTTTGTTGACATGAACACTTGTGTCTTCGACCGTGACATCGGCAACCACCACCACACAGGTGTTGAACGAGTAGTGGGCAGCAAAGCCGCGCGTATCGCCCGCCTTCCAGCCGGAAATCTCGCGAACCAGTTTGATGGCCTCGATCATGCGGGCCTGATTGGCGCCAGCGGGATCAAGCATGGACAGACGCATTTCAATCGGGTCCTGACCGGTTTCGGTCGCGACCATATCCATCAGGCTTTCCATAACAAAACCGGTATGGGTATGACCAACCGAACGCCACCAGTTGATCGGAACCGGGGTGGTAAAGTCGCTGAGACCGATCCCCATATTGGGAAGGCGATAAAGGCTTTCGGCCACACCTTCGACCGAGGTCGGATCAACGCCATCCTTGACCATCATTTCGAACGGCCCACCCTTGGCAATGGATTTGACCGCCAGTCGATGGTCCCATCCGATGATCTTGCCATCACCATCAAGGCCGATCTTGGCGCGATGGGCGGACATCGGGCGATAGTAACCGCCCTTGATATCGTCTTCGCGGCTCCAGACCAGCTTGACCGGAACCTTGCGTCCCGAAACGGCAAAGGCCATGGCGGCTTCGACATTGTAATCGGATGCCGCATTGGCGCGGCGTCCGAAGGAGCCCCCGGCATACAGGGTTTTAATTTCAACCTTGGCCGGATCAAGGCCAAGTGTTGCCGCAACCATCGGACGGGTCAGGGTCGGGAACTGACAGCCGTCATGAACGCGCACGCCATCACCGACCGGCTCAATGGTGCAGTTTTCCGGTTCCAGTGGCGCGTGGGCAAGGAACGGGAAGGTAAACTGGGCGTCAATTGTCTTGGCCGCACCCGCCAGAACAGACGCAACCGATGCCAGTGGAACTTGGTGATTGGCATCAAATTGCGGGGCATCAAGCATTGCAATATGATCGGCAATCATGGCGTCCGTGCTGCGTGTTTCCGCGGCACTGAAATCCCATTCGACCGACAGGGCGTCACGGGCCTGGAATGCAGCCCAGGTGTTTTTGCCAAAGGCAACCACGCCAGCCTTGTTTGGCAGAACCTGTGCGGCGATGAAGCCACCGACTTCCTTGGCAGCACTGTCATCAAACGAGACAACGGTACCGCCAAATTTCGGGCTGCGCATGATGGCGGCATAGATCATGCCGGGCAGATTGACATCCATGGCAAACATCGCCGTGCCATTGGTCTTGCCGGTATTGTCCTTGCGATGAAGTTTGGAGCTTCCGATCAGTTTGAACTGATCAGGGGTTTTCACAGCGGGTTTTGCGACAGCCTCAAGGGTTGCGGCAATGGCAACAAACTCGCCGAAATGACCGGATTTTCCGCCAGAGCTCAGCATGCCGTTTTCAACCGTGATGGTTGATGCCTCAACACCCCAGCTTTGTGCGGCAGCACGTACCAGAAGGTCACGCGCAGCGGCCCCGGCTTCGCGATACTGCATGAAGGAGTTGGCAATGGATGTTGATCCACCGGTTCCCTGTGCGCCAAAGAACAGGTTGGCATAGCGGTTGTTATCTGCTGGCGCGAAATCAGTGGCAACCGTGTCCCAGTTGGCATCAAGTTCTTCGGCAACCAGTGTGGTCAGGCCGGTTGTGGTGCCCTGACCCATTTCGAAATGCTTGATGATGACGGTGACTGTGCCATCGGCATCAATTTTGACAAACGGGTTAAGATCGGTCGCAGCCGCAGCAGCGGAACCGGCGGCCAGAACACCCTTGGCATTCACGCCAACCAGAAGGGCGGTGGTGCCAGCAGCCGAGGCCTTAAGGAAGCCGCGACGTGAAACATTGATTGTCATGACTTAGGCCTCCAGCTTTTGGGATGCGAGCTTGACGGCTTCGTTGATGCGGACATAGGTCACGCAACGGCAGGCATTGCCGTTCATGTAATCGCGAATCTCGTCATCGGTCGGGTTCGGGTTTTCGGTCAGAAGACCGATGGCCGACATGATCTGACCGGACTGGCACCAGCCGCACTGCACGACGTCTTTTTCGCGCCAGGCTTCCTGAACGGCCTGTGCGATCTTGTCGGTCGCGCCTTCAATGGTGGTGATGTCAGTATCAACCGCGTCTTCGACAAAGGTCTGGCACGAACGGGTCGGGTAACCATCCACATGCACGGTACAGGCACCGCAATAGGCAACGCCGCAACCGAATTTGGTTCCGGTCAATTGAAGTTCGTCGCGCAAAACCCAAAGCAACGGTGTGCCGGGTTCGGCATCAACGGTGCGGGTCTCGCCATTGATTTTAAGCTGATATTGCATGGCCGCCTCATCTCTCTCTTGGCTTGTTATGCCCGATCTTCGCGCAAGGGCAGGTAACCAAGCGGTAAACGCCCGATTACCCTTTGATCGGTCGGGCGCAAAAGTGATGACCCGGCATTCCAAGCCATCAGATCGGCTGGTCGCCATGCAGATGGAGGTGTGTCGTCGTGGATTTAAGGTGGGCGAAAGAACAGAATAAAAAAACGGGCGCAAACCAGCTGCGCCCGTTCTTGCCGATCCTGCTTAAGCTTGGGAGAAGAAGCAGGTCGGACTTTGCCGTAATCAAAAAGGGTTATTCAAACAGGACACCCGGGTTCATACGGTTTTCGGGGTCGAAGGTCTGTTTCACACTTTTCATAAGTTCATAGCGCAGCGGATCGGCAAGACGTTTGAGTTCGTCGGTCAGTTTGCGACCAACCCCGTGTTCGGCGCTGAATGTTCCGCCAAAGCTTGCCGCGATGTCATGAACGCAGGTCTGAACATCATGGATAACCGCATCCGGGTCAGACAGGCTCTTCCAGTAATCATGCGGGAACATCAGGATGTAATGCACATTGCCGTCACCAAGGTGATTGACCAGAAGCGGCGTTGCCATCGGGAATTTCTCAGCGGTGACTTCCTTGGCCTTGGCGATGAATGCCGGGACCTTGGAAACGCGCACGGCGACATCATGCACCATGCCCATGCCTTCAAGCTTGTTGGCCTCGGTCACGGAATGACGAACATGCCAGATCTGTTCGGCCTGTTGGGAGTTGGTTGCGATAAAGGCATCAAGGACCGAACCGTTTTCAAGGTTCTCGCCAAGGATTTCCTCGAACACGCCATTCAGATCAACCGAGCTGTCATTTGAGGTCAGCTCGATCATCAATGACCATTCGGGAACCGTGTCAAACGGGACGTGAACGCGGTCGATATGGCGAACAACGGCGTCGATCTCGGTGCCTGAAAGCAGTTCGAAGGCCTCGACATAGGCGCCGCATTTTTCCTGAAACTCTGTAAACAGGCGCACCGCAGATTCCGGTGAATCGACCGAGACCCATGCATGGGCATCATTGGTGTTCTCAGGATGCAGGCGAAGGGCAGCACCGGTAACGATGCCAAGCGTACCCTCGGCCCCGATAAACAGATGTTTAAGGTCGTAGCCGGTGTTGTTTTTCTTGAGCCCTTCAAGGTCGCTCAGGATACGGCCATCGGCCAGAACAACCTCGATTCCGCACACCAGATCGCGCATCGGACCGTATTTGACAACCCCGGTGCCCCCGGCATTGGTCGAAATCAGGCCGCCGATCTGTGCACTGCCTTCGCTGCCCAGATAAAGCGGGAACTGACGTTTGTGGGTTTTGGCCTTTTCATGCAGTTCGGCAAGAATCACCCCGGCATCAACAGTTGCGATATTGGCGGCAACATCGATTTCGCGGATCTGCTTCATGCGTTGCAGGCTGATGACGATGCCCGGTTTGTCTTTCGGCGACGGGCTTTCAGGCACGGCGCCATAGCACAGACCGGTATTTCCCCCGAGGGGAAATACCGGCTGCCCTTCCTCGGCAGCCACTTTCATCGTCAGGGAGACCTCCTCAACTGAGGCTGGAAGGGCAACGCAAACGGCATTGCCTTGCCTGCGATCGCGCCAATCGGTCAAGAAAGGGCGCATTTCTTGAGGATCGGTGATCAAACCTTTATCGCCGAGGATTTGGTGGAGACGATCAATCATGGCTGGTCCTTGGAAAGTTAAATCAGGCGACGTTGGCAAGTGATGTGACATCGAAGGCAGATTTAAGGGCTGCCATCGTGTCCCGGGACGGGCTTTGCAGCGGAAGGCGGACATCGCCAACCGGCTGACCGGCCATTTCCATGTATTTTTTCAACGGGCCCGGATTGGTTTCGCGATAGATCGCGTCAATCGCACAATCAAGCTTGGTCTGAAGCTTGAGCGCTTCGTTCAGTTTGCCTTCACGTGCGAGATTGAAAATCTCGATCCAGATTTCCGGATAGATGTTGGCAGAAGCCAGAACACCACCCTTGGCACCCATGGTCACATGGGTCGCGAACAGCGGTTCCTCGCCACTCAGGATTGCCATTTTATCACCGGCAAGCTTCATGGTCTTGATGAATTCCGGCATGTCATAGTTTGAACATTTCATGCCGATGATCGAACCGTCTTCTGCCATTGCCTGAATGGTTTCGGCCTTGGTGGCAACGGTGGTACGACGCGGGATCTCATAGAGAAGAACCGGAACACCGATTTCGTTACGGTAGTTGGCAAAATATTCGCGCATGCCGTCCTGGGTGCCCGCTGCATAGTAGGGCGTAACAGTCATGACCCCGGCGGCACCGACAGCTTCGAAATCCTTGCCGGCTTCGACAGCATCAAGGAAACCGGTGGAAAGAACACCCGGAATGACCGGTGCGTCGCCCGCGGCTTCGACACAGGTTTTGACAATGTCCTTGCGTTCCTGACGCGACAGCGCCGGATATTCACCGGTGCCGCCAATCGGGACGATACCGGTTGCACCAGCGGCAAGCTGGCGGGTGACCAGAGCTGCAAGGGCTTTGTGATCGACAGATTTGTCTTCGGTGAAGGGCGTGACAATGGCGGTATAAAGGCCACTGATATCGTTTTTGGTGAGCGTCATTTTAGTCTCATATCTTTTGGGTGGTGGCGATTAATCGAGGAAGCCGAGCAAACGTGGCAGCGTTAGTGAGACTGCCGGGATGTATGTCACGACCAGCAACACGACGATGTTTGAAACCAGGAACGGGAAACTTTTGCGGACGATCGCGGCAAGGGGCTGTCCGCTGATGGCCGATCCAAGATAAAGTCCCAATCCATAGGGCGGTGTCATCAGGCCGATCATGACATTGACGACCATGATCACGCCGAACTGCACCGGGTCGACGCCCATTGCCGCGACAATCGGGGTGAAAAGCGGCGCAAACAAAAGCAACTGAACGGAATCCCCGATCCAAAGACCATTGATCAGGAAGAAGATGTTCAGGCACAGCAGCAACATCCATGGCTGCATATCAAGCGTTGCAATCAGTTCGGTCAGTTCGGAAGGAACACGTTCGGTCGCAAGAATCCAGCTGATGACACTGGCAAAGCCGACAATCAGATAAACCGATGCCGATGTGCGTACTGCGCGATCCAGAATATCCCAGACCTGTTTAAGAGACAGGGTACGATAGGCACAGATACCAACAACAATGGCATAGGCAACGGCAATCGAAGCCGCCTCGGTTGCAGTGAAGATACCGGAAATAATCCCGCCAATGATGATCAGCGGCATGAACAAAGCCCAGAACGCATTATAGAAAATGCGGAAGGCAAGACCGAGTGTCAGGGCCTTGATCGGGTTGGCCGGGAAGTTGTTTTTGCGTGCGATGAAATAGATCACGACAATCTGTGCGATCCCCATCAGCGCACCGGGGACGGCACCACCAAGGAACAGGGCTGCAACCGAAGTGTTGGTCAGGCTCGAAAAGATGATCAGCGGAATGGACGGCGGAATGATCGGCCCCTGAATGGCGGAACTGACCGTTACGGCGGCTGCGAAATCGGCGCGATATCCATCCTTCTTCATCATGTCGATTTCGACAGGACCAAGGGCCGAGATATCGGCAAGGGCAGAACCCGATACGCCTGAAAACATCATCGACCCGACCACGTTGACATAGGCCAGACCACCGCGCCAGCGACCGACCAGAAGACGGGAAAACTGAACAAGGCGTTCTGTCATGCCGACCGATGTCATGATTTCACCGGCAATGATAAAGAGCGGAATCGAAAGCCAGATAAACACATCCATCCCGGTAAAGAATTTATGGGAATACATGTGCAGCATGTCGGTCATGCCGGGCTTGACGAAGAAATAGGAAAGACCGGCAAAGCCGATGGCGAAGATTACCGGGCTGCCAAGGAACATCAGCAACAGCAGCAACCCGATCATGGTGATAAGTGCGTAATCCATAATGTTCCTCAGAGCTCTGCGCGAAGAAGGGACGCTTCCTGCTCGGCTTCTGGTCCCTTGACCAGATCGCGAATGGCAAGAATGACCATGTGGAACAGCATCAGCGCGGCACCGACCGGCACCGAAAGATAAATCCAGAACCACGAAAGATTGAGGGCGGCTGACGTGCGTCTCATGCCGAATATTGCCGAATCAATTCCCTTGATGAGAAGGACGGTCAGCAGGATGGCAAGCAGCAACCGGAACAGGGCATTACGATAGCCAAGCCATCTGCGAGGCCAGAACTTGTCAAAGAAATCGACGCAGACCAGTTGTTCGTCGCGAACAAGCAGACTGCCGCCCAGCATCACCACCCAGACCATCAGAAAGCGCGATGCCTCTTCGGGCCAAGGCAGGGAAAAATTAAAGCCAAATCGCAAAACAACCTGAATGAACAGGACGACGGCAACGGATGCCAGCATCAGCCTGGCCACGACGGATGTGACATAGGCGACGGACAACGAAAGTTTGTCGAGGGTCTGGAGCATGGAAGGTCCTCTCTCGGATTGCGTTTCGCGCTGGAAACATCAATCACAGAACGGCGTGCGAATGGACCGGTCACAATTCGCAAATCAAGCGGGAAACAGTTGGGCCCGGACAGAAACTGCCCGGGCCCTGACTGTTTATTCCTGCGCCGCTTTGACGGCTGCTTCAAGTTCGTTGATCAGGTCGGCACCGACCTTTTCTTCCATGAAGGCACGAATGGGGCCCTTGGTGGCATCAACGAATTTCTGGAATTCTTCCGGGGTCGGCTGATAAATCTCGACACCGGCATTACGGATCACCTTGAGATCCTGGGATTCCTTAGCCGCGATAATGCCAAGCATCGCAAAGGTTGCTTCGCGGGTGGCATTGTCAAAGATCTGCTTATCTTCGGCGCTCAGGCCCTGATAGAACTTATCATTGATCGTGATCAGCGGCATGTTGATCAGGTGGTGATCAAGTGTGTAGTACTTCTGGACTTCCTGAAGGTTGGTCAGAAGCATGGTGTAAGGCGCATTTTCCTGACCATCAACAACACCGGTCTGAAGCGCGCTGTATAGTTCCGCCCATGCAATCGGGGTCGGGGATGCGCCAAGGGCCTTGACCATTTCCATATGCAGCGGAACGGTCTGGGTGCGGATTTTCAGACCCTTCATGTCTTCGGGCGTACGGATCGGACGCACCGAGTTCGAGAAGTTGCGGAACGCGCCGGTCAGGTAGCTGAGGATGCGAACGCCACTGCCTTCGGCGATCATGTCCGAAAGTTTTTGACCAAACGGGCCGTCGTTAAGAACCTCGCGCGCGACCTCGGTGGTCGGGAAGGTATAAGGCATTTCAAGGATCTGTGCCGGCGGGTAATAAGCCGCAAGGTGGCCTGCATTCAATCCGCCAACCATATCGACAAGGCCGATGGAGTTCTGTTCGGCAAGGGATTCAAGATCACCAAGCTGTCCATTCGGGAAAACTTCGAGTTTGTAGCGGCCTCCGGACTGGTTCTGAAGGGTGTTGTCAAACACCTCGGTAAAGGTCCAGTACGGGTTGTCCAGCAGATTGCCTTCGCCATCGACATGGGCGAATTTGACAATGGTTTGTGCGTAGGCGGATGCAGACAGTACGGTGCTCAGGCCGATGGTGGCGGCGAGGGTGACATGCCGAATTTTACGAAGAATCGTCATTTTTACTCCTTTGCCGGGCGACGCACAAAGCAGTGGCGCTTCGAAGGTTGCCTGGTTTCCCTGATAAGGTTTCAACGACGGCGTCAGGCTTTATCGGGTGCCAGATCGCTGACGTTAGCGTTGTTACCGGATGCGGACCGAACGGTTGTGCAATGATGATTGGGCGAGAAGAACATCAAGGGATCCGATCGCATCCGGTAAAACCAAAATATATCCGATATGATGCAAGTCAACACAATATGACAAAAAATTTCCTATAGTATATTTTTTGTCAAATATGGCATAATGTGCAAGATGGTATATTATGGTGTGTCATAAGAAGAATCTGGACACGTGCAATTTATGGTTGTCAGACCAATAAGTGCCGGAAATAAAAGCAAGGTGTTTGCGAAAGGGATTGAGCTAGGATGAATGTCGATCTGGAAGATTTTCAGGCCAACCGACGACAAGTAAGCGTCACAAGCAACCAGTCTGATGAAATCGGACCGCGGTTGCATCATCTGCGCAAAGGGCGCGGCTGGACCTTGCAGGATGCCAGCAAGGCATCGGGAATTTCGGCATCCGCCTTTTCCAAGATCGAGCGTGGTGAACTGTCGCCGACAATCTCGACCATTCAGCGTATAGCACGCGGGTTCGATATGGATGTGGTCAGCCTGCTTTCCGATCCGGAAGCGCAGCCAACCCTTTTGGGGCGTCGCAGTGTGACACGTGCCAATGAAGGCAAGCCGCATCTTTCGGGCAATTGCGATAACAAGCTTTTATGTGCCGAACTCAAAAACAAGCGGATGACTCCGATAAAGACCCGTGTGGTTGCCCGCGATGTCGAGGAATATGACGTCTGGCCAAAAACCGACGCCGAGATTTTCATGACGATCCTGAGTGGCACCGTCGTTGTTCACAGCAAGATCTATGAGCCGCTTGAGCTCCATGAAGGGGACTCGATGTATTATGATGCGAGTGCCGAACATGTCTGGACTCGCAAGGGGCCGGAAGAAGCAGTTGTTCTTTGGGTGCTGACGAGCTGATCCGATGCAGTTGCTCAATGCCGACGATTACCGGGCGGCTGCCAGACGGCATCTGCCCAAGGGATTGTTTGAATATATTGATCGCGGCACCGAAGCAGAGCTTGCGATAGCAGATATCCGTCGATCCCTTGATAATATCCGGTTTCGTCCATCGGTTCTGACCGGGCATGCGGGCAGCAACATGACGACGTCGCTGTTTGACCGGACCTATTGCAGCCCGCTGATTATTGCGCCGACCGCCCTTGCGGGTTTGGTATCCCATGACGGGGAAACCAAGCTGGCGCGGGTTGCCAGTAAGCTTGGCATACCGTTCTGCGTTTCAACCCAGTCCGTGACATCGATTGACGATATTCGCAAAGGCGCACCTGAGGCCGAATTGTGGTTGCAGCTTTATGTCTGGCGCAATCGGGATCTAACCTGGGGGCTGCTTGATCGGGCGCAGAAAGCAGGTGTTTCAACGCTTGTGATTACAGCGGACACACCGCTTTCGCCCAAGCGCGATTATAACCAGCGCAACGGGTTTTCCGTGCCGTTCGTCCCGTCCCTTCGCGGGGTTTGGGATGTTGCGACCCGTCCCAAGTGGCTTTGTTCAGTCATGCTGCGCTATCTGATGACAAGCGGTATGCCGACCTATGCCCATTATCCGGCAGAATTCAAAACAGCCATTACCCGTGCCGCGATTGCCGAAGATGTCAAAATCGAAAGTGCGATCAGCTGGGCCGATATTGCCGAAATCCAGAAACGCTGGTCTGGCCGGATCATCATAAAGGGTGTGTTGTCGGTTGATGACGCAATCAGGGCCCGCGACATGGGGATTGATGGCATCGTGGTTTCTTCCCATGGCGGCCGGAACCTTGATGTGGCGCTGGCCCCGGCAGATGTGTTGCCCGAAATTGTCGATGCGGTCGGCGCAGAGATGCTGGTGATGGCTGATAGTGGCATTCGCCGTGGGAGCGATGCCCTTAAATATCTGGCACTTGGCAGTCGTGCGGTGATGGTCGGGCGGTTACCCCTTTACGGGCTTGCCGCCGGTGGCGAGCAGGGGGCACTTGATATCCTGACCATGCTGATCGACGAGATGCACAGCAATCTGGTTTTTGCCGGTGCCAAGGATATTGATGCACTGCGCACGGCCGCGATTGCATAGCGTCCCCGATACCGATCAGGACATTTTTGAAAAAAAAAAGCCTGTCGATGTGCGATGCACTGACAGGCTTTTTATATGGTCAGGCCGGTTGGGGCGTCGGCCTGCCATCATTGGGGGCGTGAAGTGTTTGTCAGCGCGGTGCGCGTCCATGTTCGCAAATGAAGGCGACGTCGCTGCGGGCAATGCCGATGTCATCAAGAAGTTCGCGCGGGGCGTTGCGAAGCATTTCGGTGTCACGGGCGACCTTGGTGGCTTGTGCCCATTTGCGGGGCAAAAGGACGAGCCAGCGCCAGATGGATGCGCCCGAAACCGGCGCGACATTGGTGGTGGCGACGAGGGAGTCATTCGTAAACTGTGCTGGCATGATGCTGGCTCGCTAGTTTGTTTGCTAATAAGGGGTCAAAGTTTCGTCTGACCCACAAGCAATCTACGCCTGCACTTTGTTAAATGGCGCGCAAACTTCGCAAATTCGTGCGAGATTTTCGCAAAAATTCTGCAAAAACGATTTTCTTTCGTTTGCGGCTTCGGTCATGTTTGTTTGCAGGGTGTTACATCATCACGAACCGGGAAATCGAAACGTGGCGGAACTCGATAAATTCGACTATCGCCTGCTGGAGCTGTTGCAGGAAAACAGCCGCATGACGGGCAATGAACTGGCAGACAAGGTTGGCCTTTCGTCGGCGGCCTGCCTGCGCCGTGTTCAGCGTTTGCGCGAAACCGGCGTGATCGAACGCGATGTTGCGGTGGTTTCCCCCAAGGTATTCGGCAAGCGCATGATGGTGATCGTGCTGTTGACCATGGAACGTGATCGCCCCGATCGTTACATACTGATGCGCGAGGAATTCGCCAAAATGCCCGAAGTGGTGCAGTGCCATCATGTTACCGGCGCACATGATTTTGTGTTGCGTATTCAGGTCAGTGACATGGAAGAATACAGCGCCTTTGTCGAACGGGTGTTCCATGAACCCTATATCAAGCGATATGAAAGCCTTGCGGTGCTGGGATCGCTGAAATAGCGATTTTGCACGGGCAGATTGGCGCCCGGTCTGCCTGACCTGATTGTTAGATCGTATCTAATAATCAGGCTTATTATTCAATTTTTCCTGTTAATCAAAACCAACAAAAATGGCGGACCTAAGCCCGCCATTTTGCTGCAAATATAATTGTATGAGGATTTGACCCTCGTCCTTGATCGCTATTGCGATCAGGCTGCGGAGAAATCCAGCGCCCGGTCGCCATCGGCATCCTTGATGCGGGTCGGAAGACCCATGCCATTGAGCAGGTTCAGGAACGGCTTGGCCGGAAGTTCTTCGACATTGGCCATTTTCTTGACATCCCATTCGCCCGTGGCGATCAGCATGGCAGCCGCAACCGGCGGCACACCAGCGGTATAGGAAATACCCTGGCTTCCGACCTCGTTATAGGCGTCCTTGTGATCCGCCACGTTATAGATCAGGACTTCGGTTTCCTTGCCGTCCTTGGTCCCCTTGACCAGATCACCGATGCAGGTCTTGCCGGTATAGTCCGGTGCCAGCGAGCTCGGGTCCGGCAGGCAGGCCTTGACGACCTTGAGCGGGACGACTTCGAGGCCCTCGGCGGTGGTGACCGGTTTTTCGGACAGAAGGCCGATATTTTTCAGAACCGTGAAGACATTGACGTAATGGTCGCCAAAGCCCATCCAGAAACGAACGTTCGGAACGTCAAGGTTCTGGGACAGGGAATGGACCTCGTCATGGCCGGTCATGAAGGTCTGGCTTTCGCCAACAACCGGCATGTCCCAGATCTTCTTGATCTCGAACATCTTGTTCGATTTCCACTGGTTATCCTGCCAGGAATAGACCGTGCCGGTGAATTCGCGGAAGTTGATTTCCGGATCGAAGTTGGTGGCAAAATATTTGCCATGGCTGCCGGCATTGATGTCGATGATGTCAATCGAGTCAATCTTGTCGAAATAGTCTTCGACTGCCAGCTTGGCATAGGCATTCACCACACCCGGATCAAAGCCGACGCCCAGAATGGCGGTGACGCCAGCAGCTTCGCATTCGGCGCGGCGTTTCCATTCATAGTTTGCATACCATGGCGGGGTTTCGCAGATTTTGTCCTGCTCTTCATGGATGGCCGTATCGAGATAGGCGACACCTGCCTTGATGCAGGCCGACATGACCGGCATGTTGATAAAGGCAGACCCGACATTGATGACGATCTCGCAACCGGTTTTTTCGATCAGGGCGACAGTCGCGTCGACATTGGTTGCATCAAGTGCGTGACCTTCAAGAACGCCCGGGTTCTTGAGGTTTTTCTTTTCATGGATGCTGTCGATGATTGCCTGGCACTTCGCAGCCGTACGCGAAGCGATATGAATATCGCCAAGCACGTCGTTATGCTGCGCACATTTATGTGCCACTACCTGTGCGACGCCACCTGCGCCGATAATCAGAACATTCTTTTTCATGTCGGGCCAAAAACTCCCTTGCTTTGAGAGGTGGGGCACCCGTGCCCCGGTTCGCTATGAAAAGTGCGCTTTCGATTTACGAAAGGCTCGATACGTAGTCATCAAAGGTGAACTCGCGAATAACGCGTTCAGTTCCGTCCAGTTCCCGGATCACGATGGACGGCATGCCGACCCCGTTAAACCAGTTCTTCTTGACCATGGTGTAACCGGCCGCATCCTGAATGGAGATACGGTCGCCAACCTTGATCTCGTTTTCGAAATCAAATTCCCCAAAGACGTCACCGGCAAGGCAGGACTTGCCGCAAATCATATAGTGATGATCGCCTTTATTGGGCAGCACCTTGGCATTTTCGCGATAGATCAGAAGATCAAGCATGTGGGCTTCGATCGAGCTGTCGACGATGGCAAGGTTCTTGCCGTTAAACAGGGTGTCGAGCACGGTGACTTCAAGGGTCGTGCTTTTGGTGATCGATGCTTCGCCCGGCTCCAGATAGACCTGCACGCCGAACTTTTCGGAGAAAGCCTTAAGGCGCGCGCAGAATTTATCGAGCGGGTAGTTTTCACCGGTGAAATGGATGCCGCCACCAAGGCTTACCCATTCCACACGCGACAGCAGGGAGCCGAATTTTTCCTCGATATTGCCAAGCATCCGGTCAAACAGATCAAAATCGGCATTTTCACAGTTATTGTGAATCATGAAGCCGGAAATCTGATCCATCACCGCTTCGACCTTGGTGACATCCCATTCCCCCAGACGCGAGAACGGGCGTGCCGGATCGGCAAGATCAAAGCTTGATGTCGATACCTGCGGGTTCAGGCGAAGGCCGCGCACAATGCCCGATGCCTGCGCGCTGAAGCGGGTCAGCTGGCTGATCGAGTTGAAAATGATCTTGTCGGCATTTTCGATGACCTCGGCGATTTCGCCGTCGGAATAGGCCACGCTATAGGCATGGGTTTCCTTGCCGAACTTCTGACGCCCGAGTTTGACTTCGTGCAGCGACGAAGACGTGGTGCCATCCATATAGTCGGACATGAAATCGAACACCGACCATGTGGCAAAGCATTTAAGTGCCAGAAGCGCCTTCGCACCGGAATGTTCGCGCACATAGGCGATCTTTTCCATGTTGCGCAGCAGCTTGGACTTATCAATGAGGTAATAGGGCGTCGCGGGCATGGGCGGCTCTCTATAACGATGTCACGGGAAAAATACGGATGAAACGCGATCAGTGGCGCATTACGCCAATTTCGGGTTTCGGGCAGTCACCAATATGGTGGAAATCAACAGATCAACTAGTGATCAGCAAGACGATGCGTGATCCAATAGACAGAGACAGATAAACTGTGTTCATTCATCACTTCTTCTCCGTCTAAAAGTTGTTGCCAAAATCAGCCGGTGGGAAAACCCGTTTCGGGTCAACCGGACGGCTGCGCGTGATTCTGCGTATCTTCCGCGACCCAATAGCAGCGGGGCGCATGGGGGTCAATACCGCATTGACCCCTATCTAATGCGATTTCGTCATTCCGCGCATGTTGTCGTTTCATGAAGCTTTACACGAACGTCCGTCGCATTGATTTCGATTTGTTATTCACCATCTGATATTTAAGGGCAAACGCACCGGTTAATGCGGACGTCCGGGCAACGAGCACGCCCCCAAAACCATGCCGATCCTGTGGCAAGTGTGACATCTAAACCACTGGTATTCAATGATCGGGAAATTTTGATGTCCCTTGTGGATCAAATGTGGCGCACAGGCGTTGGGGCAGTAAGGATAAACTCAGACGGAGGGGGCCATGTCACCTGCAGCTGTCAGTGTCGACCATCTTGCGTTTCCAACCCGCGACCTTGAGGCAACCGACCATTTTTATTCCAAGGTCATGGCGGCCAGACTTGTTCATGCCGAAAGCGGATACAGCCCGTCATGGAAAAGCGATTACTTGCTGATTACCTATGCCTTGCCGGACGGCACGCGGATTTCGTTTTTTGACTGGCCTGCCGATACCGGGCCATATCCCGATGATCCGCACATGCCCGATGATGTGTTCCATATCGGGCTGCGCTGTGCCGCGCCACGCGACGTGATTGCCTGGCAGAACCATCTGTTCCAGCACAAGGTTGTCTATCATAGCGAGGATGACGGACAATCGCGCCGCCTGTTCATTCGCGACCCGAATGGTATCCGCTATGAGATCTTTGCGTCTGAAACGGCCAAATCGGGGCAGGAGCACGAAGGAAATGCGCGTTCCGTCATGGGTGAATGGCAAAGGATTTCAGGGAGCTGATCAGAAACATCTGATCAGGGTGCCCGCGATCAGAGGGTTGGGCAGGGGCCGCTGCTTTGCCGGACAATCAGTTCGGTCGGAATGATGACCGGGCCGGTGTCGCGGGAGTCATGCAGGCCCTTTGATCCCAGACGATCCAGAAGCAGGGTGATGGCCTGTTCGCCCAATCGGCGGCGCGGCTGACGTACCGTGGTAATCGGCGGGTCATAGGCAGCCGCATGGGGGATGTCGTCAAAACCGACAACCGAGACGTCTTGCGGGATGCGCAATCCATATTCCTTTGCCGCGACAATCACGCCGATTGCCATGCCGTCACTTGCACAGGACACAGCCGTCGGACGGGTTTTCGGATCACCAAGCAGTGCGCGGCCTGCGGCAATTCCCGAATCAATCGAAAAATCGCCGCGATAAATCAGTGACGGATCATGGGCGATACCGGCGGCCTCAAGCGCGCGGCGATATCCGGTGACACGGTCAATGGTCAGGATATTGCCCGAAGGGCCACTGACATGGGCGATGCGCCGATGGCCCAGATCGGTCAGATGACGGTTGGCGATAAAGGATGCCTCGTCATTATCAATGATCACGGTCGGCAGGGCACATCCCGGAATACGTTCGCAGGCAACAACAACCGGCGGGGTTGCATTGGCAGGCGCATTGGCAAGCGACGCCGGAAGACGCCCGTTCAGCAGGATCATGGCGTCGGCCTGATTGCTGCGCAGATAGGCGGCATAGGTTGCTTCGCGTTCCGGATCGTTTTGAGTGTCACCGATCAGGACGTTATATCCTGCCTGGCTTGCGCCTTTTTCGATTCCCGACAGAATCGCCGAAAAGAACGGGTTTCCAATGTCAGGTACCAGCAAAAGGATCATGCCTGAACGGTTCAGGCGCAGGTTCCTTGCCATGACATTGGCGGTATAGCCGGTGGCGGTGATTGCAGTTTGCACTTTTTCACGTGTGGTTTCGGAAACCACATCGGGTTTGTGCAGGGCCCGGCTGACAGTGGCGATAGACACTCCGGCATGACGGGCAACATCTTCAATCGTCGCGATTTTTTCACTCATGCTTCTTCCTACTCCGCCGGATAAACCCTGTCCAGCGGCATTCTATGCGTCATTGCAGGGGGTGATTTTGGTCACAATCAGTCAAATGTAAAGGTTTACATTGAAAATGAAAACGTTTACACAGAGGGTAATCAAGAGCTGATCGCAAAAAATGCGACGCCAGGGAGGATATATTCATGACGGATGCGGCCGTTCACGCCGTTAATGCCGATCTGCGGGCGCAAACACGCCTGTCGGGGCGGCAAATTTGCAAGTCATTCGGTTCTGCGCAGGTTCTTTTCGATGTTTCCATCGATCTGAAAGCGGGCGAGGTTCATGCGCTGCTGGGGGAGAACGGCGCGGGTAAATCCACACTTGTAAAAATTCTGTCCGGTTATCATCAGCCAACAAGTGGCGCGCTGCTTCTTGATGACGCGCCGCTCGAATTTCATGACAGCGAAGTTGCGGAAAGTCATGGTGTGATCCTGATCCATCAGGAGCTTAACCTTGCCGAACAGCTGACCGTTGAAGAGAACATCTTCCTGGGTCGCGAAATCAAGCGCGGCTGGTTCCTTGACAAGACGACGATGCGCCTTGAAGCCAAAAAGCTTCTTGATCAGTTGCAATGTGATGTTGATCCGCGCACGCGCATCCGTGATCTTTCGGTTTCCGACCGCCAGATGGTTGAAATCGCCAAGGCGCTGTCAAAGAAAGCCGAGATTCTTATTCTTGATGAGCCGACGGCGGTTCTGACCGGGCGCGAGGTCGATATCCTGTTTGATCAGATCAAGCGCCTGCGCGATCAGGGTGTCGCGATCCTTTATATTTCCCACAAGCTTGATGAAATCAAAGCGATTGCTGATCGGGTCACGGTTCTGCGTGACGGACGGCACATCACCACCGAACCGGTTGCCGGTCTTGAAAAAGATGACATGGCGCGCCTGATGGTGGGGCGTGACATCAAGCAGATGTTTCCTGATCGTGCACCGGGACATGCCGGTGATATCGCCCTTTCGGTGCGTAATCTGTCGGTCGACGGGCAAGTTCGCGATGCCAGTTTTGATCTGAGACGTGGCGAGGTTCTTGGCTTTGCCGGGATTGTCGGGGCGGGGCGTACGGCCCTGATGGAGGCGATCATTGGTCTGCGTGAACGCAGCGCCGGGACGATTGAGCGCAACGGTGCGCCGGTCACAATCAAGGATCTTCAGGACGCCAAAAATTGCGGAATTGCCTATCTGACCAAGGACCGCAAGGGCAGTGGGCTGCTTTTGAATATGGATATGCGGCCCAACCTGACTTTGCTGGCGCTTGAGAAATTCGGGCGTGTGATTATCGACCGCAAGGCCGAGGAAGCAGCACTTGAAGCCGCAATTGAGGCTTTTGATATTCGCGCAGCCGACCGCAAATCCAAGGTCGGCGATTTTTCCGGCGGGAACCAGCAGAAGCTTTTGCTGGCCAAGGTCATGGAAACCGACCCGGAGATCGTGATCATCGACGAGCCGACACGCGGCATCGATATCGGCACCAAAAGCCAGATTTATCATTTCATCGGCGATCTGACCAATCGCGGAAAATCCGTCATCCTCCTGTCGTCTGAAATGCCGGAGATGCTTGGCCTGTCTGACCGTATTGCGGTCATGGCAGCCGGACGCATTACCGGCATTCTTGAAGGTAACGACCGTAATGAGCATGAAATCATGCGGCACGCGACAGGAATTTCAGGCAAGCAGGGAGTGTCTGTTCATGAATAGCCTTGAGCGAACCGAAGCATCATCGTCAAGCCGGTTCCAAATCGATTTCAAGGCCCTGGGGCCGTTTCTGGCCCTTGTTGCCCTGTTTGTTTTGGGTGCAGCCATCAATGATGCGTTCCTCAGTGGTGGTAACCTTGCCAATATTTTCACCCGCGCGGCCTTTATCGGGATCATCGCTGTGGGTGCAACCTTTGTGATCACGGCAGGGGGAATTGATCTTTCGGTTGGTTCGATGGCGGCATTCATCTCGGGTGCGATGATTGTTGTGATGAATACGCTGGTCGCAACCCTTGGCGCGGGGATCGAGACGGTCCTGATTGGCGTGTTGCTGAGCGTGGTTTTGGGGGTTGCGGCGGGTGCCGTCAACGGACTGGTCAGCACCAAGGGCAAGATCGAAGCCTTTATCGTTACCCTTGGCACAATGGGGATTTACCGGTCGCTTGTGACCTATATGGCCGATGGCGGGACCCTGTCGCTTGATTTCGAAATGCGCGGTGTTTATCGCCCGGTTTATTATGGCGATGTACTGGGTATTCCGGTGCCGGTGATTGTGTTCTTTGCTGTGGCGGTCGCCGGTTATGTGTTGCTGAATATGACGCCGTTTGGCCGGAAATGCTTTGCCATCGGATCAAACGAGCAGGTTGCGCGCTATTCGGCGATCCATGTCGACCGGGTCAAGACCCTGACCTATGTGATCCAGGGACTTTGTGTGTCGCTTGCCACCATCATCTATGTGCCGCGTCTTGGGTCGGCATCAAGTTCGACCGGTGTTCTGTGGGAACTTGAAGCGATTGCTGCGGTGATTATTGGCGGCACGATGCTTAAAGGCGGTTATGGCCGCATCTGGGGCACGGTTGTTGGCGCAATCATGCTGACCACCATTGGCAATATTCTGAATTTGACGGATGCGATCAGTAATTATCTGAACGGAGCGGTTCAGGGGCTGATCATTATCGTTGCCGTGTTCCTGCAACGCGGGGACTGGCGACGCAAAAAGAGCAAATAACCGGCGATCAACGTCCGGGAAGAATGTGAAAACGCATCATTTTTTTTGATCAGGAGGAAGCGTTGATGAAAACGTTTACAAAATATCTGGGGGCAGCTTGCGTGCTGGGTCTTGGCCTTGCATCCACGACTGCACTCGCAGCAGATAAAATCAAGATCGGGGTTTCTATTCCTGCGGCGACGCATGGCTGGGCCGGTGGTCTGAACTGGCACGCCGAACAAGCTGAAAAGCGCATTGAGGCGACCTATCCGAATATTGATGTCATCGTCGTCAGTGCAAATGGTGCATCCGAACAGGCCAACGACCTTGAAGATCTGGTGTCTGTGCAGAACATCGATGCGCTGGTGGTTCTGCCGTTTGAATCCGATCCGCTGACGATTCCGGTCCAGCAGGTCAAGGAAGCAGGCAAGTTTGTAACGGTTGTTGACCGCGGGCTTTCAATTCCGGGGATCGAGGACGTTTATGTTGCCGGTAACAACCCGGAACTTGGCCGTGTGTCGGGCGAATATATCCGCGATCGTCTGAATGACGAGGGCAAGATCGTTGTCCTGCGCGGTATTCCGACCACCATTGACACCGAACGTGTGGATGCCTTCGTCGATACGCTTGATGGCTCCAAGATCGAAATCCTTGATATGAAGCACGCCAACTGGAACCGCGATGACGGCTATGAAGTCATGCAGGACTTCCTGTCGCGCTTCCCGAAAATCGATGCAGTCTGGGCACAGGATGATGACATCGCCCTTGGTGTGATCGAGGCTGTCAAACAGGCTGATCGTACAGATGAAATGTTCATCGTCGGCGGTGCTGGCATGAAAGACATCATCAAGCGCGTGATGGATGGCGACAAACTGACTCCGATTGATGTGCTTTATCCGCCGGCAATGATCGCAACCGCGATTGATATTACCGTGATGAAGTTTACCTCGAACGCGCCGGTCGAAGGCCGTTACATCCTTGGTGCGACTGTCGTGACCCAGGAAAACGCCGAGAACTTCTATTTCCCGGACAGCCCGTTCTAATCAATATTTGATTGGGATCGGCAAACCTTGGTGTCGGGCGGAAGCCCGCCCGACACAGCCATTTTCCTGAACTATCCATCCTATTGCAGTCAAAGAGGCCCGTGATGAAAACGCTTAAGGGACCGGCAATCTTTCTTGCCCAGTTTGCAGGCGATGAAGCCCCGTTCGATAACCTTGATTCCATAGGTCGCTGGGCTGCATCGCTCGGATATAAGGGGGTTCAGATCCCCAGCTGGGACAAGCGCCTGTTTGATGTTGAAAAGGCGGCAAGCAGTAAGGATTACTGCGATGAAATTACCGGCACCCTTGCCGCGCATGGCGTGCAGGTGACCGAGCTTTCTACCCATCTTCAAGGTCAGCTTGTTGCCGTTCATCCGGCCTATGACGAAATGTTTGACGGCTTTGCCGCACCGGAAGTCCGCGGCAACCCCAAGGCCCGTCAGGCATGGGCCGTTGACCAGGTCAAAGCGGCGATCAAGGCATCAAACCATATGGGTATCAACGCCCATGCGACATTCTCAGGCGCACTTGCCTGGCCTTATGTCTATCCCTGGCCGCAGCGCCCGGCAGGCTTGATTGAGACCGCCTTTGACGAGCTTGCAAAACGCTGGACGCCGATCCTTGATGCTGCCGAGGATGCAGGTGTTGACGTTTGCTATGAAATCCATCCGGGTGAGGACCTGTTTGATGGTGCGACATTCGAGATGTTCCTTGAACGCGTCAAGAACCATCCGCGCGCCAATATCCTTTATGATCCGAGCCACTTTGTTTTACAGCAGCTTGATTACCTTGATTTTATCGACATTTATGCGGATCGTATCCGCATGTTCCATGTCAAGGATGCCGAGTTCAACCCGACCGGGCGGCAAGGCGTTTATTCCGGCTATCAAAGCTGGGTCGGGCGGGCCGGGCGGTTCAGATCGCTTGGCGACGGACAGGTGGATTTTGGCGCAATCTTCTCGAAACTGGCGGCGATTGATTTTGACGGCTGGGCCGTGCTGGAATGGGAATGTGCGCTTAAACATCCCGAAGACGGTGCCCGCGAGGGGGCCGAATTTATTAAAAACCACATCATTCGCGTGACCGAAAAGGCCTTTGACGATTTTGCCGATGGTGGCACCGACGAAGCCGCAAATCGCCGCATTCTTGGTCTTGGTTAAGGCGGCCTGATTGAGGCCAGCCCGTTCGCATACAGTCAAAAAGACATCTGGAGACAGTTATGAGCAATCCTTCCAATCCCGGTCGTCGCATTCGCCTTGGCATGGTCGGCGGTGGTCAGGGGGCGTTTATCGGTGCCGTACACCGGATCGCGGCCCGTCTTGATGATCGTTATGAACTGGTTGCCGGTGCGCTGTCATCGAAACCCGATGTTGCGGCGGCATCAGCTGCGGAATTGTTCATTGCGCCGGATCGCAGCTATGACAGTTTTGAAACCATGGCAAAGGCCGAAGCGGCGCGTGAAGACGGCATGGATGTTTGCGCAATTGTTACGCCCAACCATGTGCATTTCCCGGCAACGATGGCGATGCTGAATGCCGGGATTCATGTGATTTGTGACAAGCCGCTTTGTCTGACGGTTGATGAGGCCGAACAGATCGCTGCCAAGGTCAGGGAAACGGGGCTTCTGTTTGCGCTGACCCACAATTACACCGCCTATCCGATGGTGCGCGAAGCCCGCAAGATGGTCGCCGACGGCAAGCTTGGCGATATCCGTCTGGTGCAGGTTGAATATCCGCAAGGCTGGATGGCGACACGGGTTGAGGATACCGATAACAAACAGGCTGCCTGGCGGTCTGATCCGGCCAAGGCTGGCATGGGGGGGGCGCTTGGCGATATCGGAACGCACGCCCATAACCTGGCCGAGTTTGTCACCGGGCTTGAGATCAGCGAACTGTGTGCGGATGTCGATGCGCTGGTGCCGGGGCGCAAGCTTGATGACAATGTGCAGATCCTGCTGCGCTATAACAATGGTGCGCGTGGCATGCTGTGGGCAAGCCAGGTTGCCGTTGGCCACGAAAACGGCCTGCGTCTTCGGGTCTATGGGGACAAGGGCGGTATTGAATGGGCCCAGGAACATCCAAACCACCTGCATTTCCGACCGCTTGACGGTCGTCCGGAACTGATGACGCGTGGCGGGGCGGGCATCGGTGCGGAGGGGATGCGCGGGGTGCGTGTTCCGCCGGGACACCCGGAAGGATATCTTGAGGGCTTTGCCAACCTTTACACGGACTTCGCCGATCAGCTGAACGCCCATATCAGCGGGACCAAACCCGATGCCGGATCGCTTTTGGTACCCGGCGTGGTTGAGGGTCTTAAAGGTATGAAATTTGTCGAGGCCGTCGTGCGGTCCGGGCGGGACGGGGCCGTGTGGGTCAAGATGTGATTGCCGTGCGGATCTGTTCATCTGGGGATTGCAGATACCAGCCGATTACATGATACGGATTCTTCCCGACCGGCACCTTGTCGGCGTCGCAGCCGCTGCCTCAATGGCAGCGGCTTTTTTTTCGGCGCTGCTTTGGATGAAATTATTGCTTTCGATCATTGCAACGGGGGTGCGAAAACGTCGGATCGTTCACGAAATTCGGGGTGATTTGTCAGGGAATGTGAATTTTTACGTGCGATTCTCTCACGGCATGTGGCCCGGTTTATACTTCTGGATGGTGTGATATCCGGGGCGAGAGGCCTGATGTCCGGTTTGAAAATTCCCAGCTCCGGCAGCCTTTTTATTTATTGAAATCATAAACTTGATGAACGTTTGGCGTGGGTGTGCCGCAGTTCACACCACCGCTGGTTTTCCACGAAGTGAAAAAGAATTACCAGTTGATTGATCCCCTATTGATGGTTTTTTCGTAAGGGTGTTTGCTTGAAAGATAATAAATAAATCTACCTTCAGGGAAAAACCGGGAGCGTTCGCATGCCCGAAAAGCCAAGGCTTCTGATTACACGCCGTCTCCGCGATGCCGTTCAGGCACGTGCGGCGCGTGACTATCAGGTGCTGACAAATGATGAAGACCGTGTCTTTACCCGCGACGAGCTGATCGAGAAATGTCAGCATGTTGATGCGGTATTGCCGTGCCATTCCGAACATTTCTCGGCCGAGGTGATCGCGGCATTGCCCGAGCGCCTCAGGATCATTGCCAATCACTCGGTCGGTGTCGATCACGTTGACCTGTCAGCGGCCAGGGATGCGGGCATTGTGGTCACCAACACACCCGACGTCCTGTCGGATGCGACGGCTGAAATTGCCATGCTGTGCATGCTTGGGGCTGCGCGTCGCGGGGCCGAGGGGGACGCCATGGTGCGGGCCGGGAAATGGGATTTCTGGTCACCGGCCTTTATGGTCGGGCGGCAGGTCACCGGCAAGCGTTTTGGTGTTCTCGGGATGGGACGTGTCGGGCAGGTGGCGGCCGAACGCGCGCGTGGTTTTGGAATGACTGTTCATTATCACAATCGCCAGCCGGTGCCGGATCATCTGGCAAAAGGTGCGATTTATCACGACACTATTGAAGGGCTGTTTGCCAATTCCGATGTGTTGTCACTGCACTGCCCGTCAACACCGGAAACCACCGGCATCATCAATGCCCGGACCATCGGATTGTTGCCGGACCGGGCGATCCTTGTGAATACCGCGCGCGGCAATCTGGTGGACGAGGATGCGCTGGTTGATGCGCTTGAAAGCGGCAAGCTTTTTGCCGCCGGACTTGATGTGTTTCGGAGTGAACCCGGTGGAAATCAACGGATTAGCGCGTTGAAAAACGTATTTCTGTTGCCACATATAGGCTCCGCTACCGAAGAAACACGCGATGCGATGGGATATCGCGCGCTTGATAATCTTGATGCGTATTTTTCTGGCCGTGAACCGGGCGACCGGGTGGCATAAAAAGGCGGGAAAACCGCCGGATATCAGTTAGTTCACAAGTTCTAATAATAAGAAAATGCGTGCCGTTTTTCTGGTCCCGAAACGGGATAAGCGCATGATCAATGACTTTCATTACTGAGGTCAGGGACTTTTGAAGGCTGACAGTTATCGTTGGTTTTCCGGCAATGGTTGTCGGAAAAAGCGATAAATCTGGGAGGAAATAATGGATATGAAGACCAAGTCAAAAGACGTGAAGTCCAAGGAAGTATCCCGCCGTTCGTTCCTTACCAAAGGTGCGACCGGGGTCGTTGCCGGCGGTGCAGCAGCATCAGGGCTGTTTGCCGCACCTGCCGTTCATGCACAGCCGGCACCGATGGTGCTGAAAATGCAGACTTCCTGGCCGTCATCCGACATCTGGATGACGTTTGCCCAGCAATATGTTGACCGCGTAGAAGCCATGTCCGGTGGTCGTCTGAAGATCGACCTTCTTCCGGCCGGTGCGGTTGTCGCTGCCTTCCAGGTTCTGGATGGCGTGAATGACGGTGTTATCGATATCGCCCATTCCGTTCCGGTTTACTGGTACGGCAAGAACAAGGCGGCTTCCCTGTTTGGCACCGGTCCGGTCTTTGGTGGTTCTGCAACCACCATGCTGAGCTGGTTCTATGCGGGGGGCGGTGAAGAGTTCTATCGCGAACTGATCCAGGACGTTATGGGGCTTGATATCGTTGGTCTTCTTGGCTTCCCGATGCCGGCACAGCCGTTCGGCTGGTTCAAGGGCCAGGTGAACTCGGTTGCTGATATTCAGGGCTTCAAATACCGCACCGTTGGTCTGGCAGCGGACCTTCTGCAGTCGATGGGCATGTCGGTCGCACAGCTTCCGGGCGGCGAGATCGTCCCGGCGATGGAACGCGGTGTGATTGATGCGTTCGAATTCAACAACCCGTCATCGGATATGCGTTTCGGCGCGCAGGACGTTGCGAAGAACTATTATCTGTCTTCGTACCACCAGGCATCTGAAAGCTTCGAATTCCTGTTCAACAAATCGTTGATGGAAGACCTTGATCCGGATCTGCAGGCAATTCTGCGTCACGCAGTTGAAGCAGCTTCGACCTCGAACACTGCGCTGGCGATGGATAACTATTCTGCCGACTTGCAGAAACTCCAGGACGAAGGTGTTGAAGTCCACCGGACCTCGAAAGAGATCCTGGCAGCACAGCTTGAGGCTTGGGACAAACTGATCCCGACACTTGAAGCTGATCCGTTCATGAAGCGTGTTCTGGACAGCCAGCGCGCGTGGGTTGAACGCGTAACCTATTACGAACTGATGAACTCGCCTGATTATCAGCTTGCCTACGATCATTACTTCCCGGGCAAACTGAAACTCTGATCAACCGGCCAAGGTTTTTCAGTGTTGCGATGAAATCTGACTGCCCCGTCTGGTGCGATTGCATCAGGCGGGGTGGTTCATAGGCTAACGGACAGGGTTTCATGATTGGATTTATTGAATTCGCGGACAAGCTTTCTGGCTGGTTTGGCAAGGCTTTTGGCTGGTTGATCATTCTGATGACGGTCGGCATGAGCTATGAGGTTGCTGCGCGATACCTCTTTAACGCACCCACGACATGGTCGCTTGATGTTTCATTCATCATGTATGGCACGCTGTTCATGATGGGCGGGGCCTATACCCTGTCACGCGGCGGGCATGTCCGGGGGGATTTCCTGTACCGTCTCTGGAAGCCCAAGACGCAGGCGATGGTCGATCTGGTGCTTTATATCTTCTTCTTCTTCCCCGGTGTGACGGCCCTTATTCTGGTCGGTAGCAAATATGCCATCCGGTCGTGGGGATATGGCGAAGTAAGTGTGAACAGCCCGGCGGGTGTTCCGATTTTCCAATTCAAGGCGGTGATGGTCGCGGCCGGTATTCTTCTTTTCATCCAGGGCATCGCACAGGTGATGCGCTGTATTCTCTGTATCCGTGAAGGGTACTGGCGCAATGCAGATGATGATGTTGAAGAAACCGAAGAACTGCTGATCAAGCAGCGCGTGGTCAAAGAAGACTGATGATGTTCAGCCTTTGCCAGCCATACGCCAGATACGCCCCCGAACGGAGCTTCCAAAGTGATTGACGCACATGTCGCCCTTATGATGTTGGGCATCTTTATTATACTGGTATTTCTGGGTTTTCCGGTTGCCTTTACCCTGATGGCGCTGGGGATCGGATTTGGCTATTACGCCTATTTCGACGACGGCCGCATGTGGCGGGCCTTTAACCGGCTTGCCGAAGACAGTGACACCCTTACATCCGCGATAACGTGGGTTGAAGGGGCGTTTAACAACCGAATATTCGATCTGTTTATCAACCAGACATATACGGTGATGTCCAACGAGGTGCTGACCGCAGTGCCGCTGTTCCTGTTCATGGGGTACATCGTTGAACGTGCCAATATCGTCAACCGGTTGTTCTCCACACTTAACATTGCCGCACGCAACATTCCCGGATCGCTTGGCGTTGCCGCACTTGTGACCTGTGCGCTGTTTGCGACGGCAACCGGGATTGTCGGTGCAGTTGTGACCCTTATGGGGATGCTTGCCCTGCCTGCGATGCTTAAGGCGCGTTACGATAAAAGCTTTGCTGCGGGCATCATTTGTGCCGGCGGGACGCTTGGTATTCTGATCCCGCCATCAATCATGCTGATTGTTTATGCCGCGGCATCGGGTGTGTCGATTGTGCGTCTTTATGCCGGTGCGCTTTTGCCGGGCCTGACCCTTGTCGGTTTGTATCTTTTGTATGTGATGGGCCGCGCAATGTTGCAGCCCAAAGCCGCCCCGCGCCCGACCAGTGATGAAATCCCGGAAGTTCCGTTGCCCAAAGTCCTCTGGATGCTGGCGACATCGTTCTTCCCGCTGGCGTTCCTTATTCTGGCGGTTCTGGGTTCGATCCTGTTTGGTCTGGCCACTCCGACCGAGGCAGCATCGATTGGTGCGCTTGGCGGGATGATCCTTGCGGCGGCATATCGCGCGCTGACCTTTGATCGTCTGCGTGAGTCGGTTTATCTGACCGTTCGGACATCGGCCATGGTGTGCTGGCTGTTTGTCGGTTCCTATACCTTTTCGTCTGTGTTCTCCTATCTTGGCGGGGAACATGTGATTGCCGAATTCGTTGGCGGTCTTGACCTGACGCCGCTTCAGTTCCTGTTGCTTGCACAGCTGATCATCTTCCTGCTGGGCTGGCCGCTGGAATGGTCGGAAATCATCATCATCTTTGTTCCGATCTTCCTGCCGCTGTTGCCGCTGTTTGATATCGATCCGCTGTTCTTTGGCATTCTTGTTGCCCTGAACCTTCAGACTTCGTTCCTGACTCCGCCCATGGCCATGTCGGCCTATTACCTCAAAGGGGTGGCACCAAGCGGGTTGTTGCTGACCGATATCTTCAAGGGGATCATGCCGTTCCTGTTCATGGTGATTGTCAGCATGGTTCTGATGTATGCGTTCCCGCAAATCGTGTTCCATCTGCCTGATCTGTTCTATGGCGCACGGTAAGGGGATTTATTGATGAGTAGCATTCATCCGTTACTGACACTTGATGTCGTCGAATTGCGGGACCGCCTTGCCAGCGGGGCGGTCCGCGCAGTCGAATATGTCGAGGCGTGTCTTGCCCGGATCGCCGAGGTCGAGCCACAGGTGCAGGCATGGGCATGGCTTGACGGTGATCATGCCCTTGCCCAGGCGCGCGCCCTTGATGCCCGTCGTCAATCAGGTGCCCCGATCGGCCCGCTTCATGGTCTGCCGGTAGGACTGAAAGACGTTATTGATACGGCAAAAATCCCGACATCAAATGGCACACCACTTGATGAGGGCCGGGTGCCCGAGGAAGACGCTGTTCTGGTTTCGCGTCTTAAGGCGGCCGGTGCGATCATTATGGGCAAGACGGTTTCGACCGAGCTTGCCTTTATGCATCCGTCCAAAACCCGCAACCCGCACAACCCGGAACATACACCGGGCGGATCATCCGCCGGATCGGCAGCAGCGGTGGCCGCGGCCATGGTGCCATTGGCGGTGGGAACCCAGACCGGCGGATCGGTCATCCGTCCGGCATCGTTTTGCGGTGTGGTCGGGTTCAAACCGACATTCGGGGCAATTGCCCGAACCGGTGTGCTAAGCCAAAGTCCGACCCTTGATACAATCGGTGTTTTTGCCAGTTCGATCAACGGGGCTGCGATGGTTGCGGAAAGCCTGTTTGGCTATGACGCGAAAGACCCGGCAACCACACCAAGCCCGACGCCGCGCTTGCTTGACATTGCCAAAAGCGATCCGCTGGTGACCCCGATGTTTGCCTTTGTCCGTCCGCCGCAATTCGAGGAGGTCGCAGACGAGGAAAGCATTCTGGCGTTTGGCGAAATTACCAGCATGCTTGGTGATCAATGCTTTGAAACACCATTGCCAAAGGCCTTTGATGATGCGGCTTCGCTTCGGGCCAGGATCAATTTTGCCGAAATGGCCAAAGATTATTACGGCTATGAAAAGCGTGGCCGCGATCAGTTGTCGCCTGAAATTCTTGAGGCAATTGACAAGGGCAATGACGTCAAGGCCCGTGATTATCTGGCGGCCCTTGACTGGCGCAAGGTGTTGAATGCGGGACTGGACGAAGTGTTCAAGCGATGTGATGCAATTATCACCCCGGCAGCACCCGGACCCGCCCCGGCAAGTCTCAGGACCACGGGCAACCCGATCTTTAACGGGCTTTGGACATTCTGTGGCACCCCGGCTGTGACCATTCCGCTGTTATGGTCGCAAAACGGTATGCCGATTGGTGTTCAGCTTGTCGGGCGGATCGGCGATGATGCGCGGTTGATGCGCACAGCGAACTGGTTGAACAAATTTCTGAAAGCTCAGGAGGACGCGTGATGCAAAACAGTCTTTTAAATCGTGTCATGGCCTTGCTGGCCTTTGTCGTCCTTGTCGGATTTGTCGGCATTCTGGTGGTCTATGTGCCGCGCTGGGATCTTGGCATCATGGTCGCATTGTGCGTCGGACTTGCCGGATGGGATATCTGGCATGTTGCGATGGGCCACAAGGAAGACAAGCACTGATCTGTCGGGGAAACCCGAAAGATGCAAGCAAACTGAGGAGGCAGGAACATGTTCCTGCCTTTCTTTTATCGGGTGAGCAGATCTAGCTCCGCCCAGAGTTGCCAGCTGTCGATCATTTCTTTCATTTTGCTTGCCTTGTTTGAAGCGGTCCTAAAAAAGGTTACAGTTCAAGCTATTCTCTCGCACTTCCTACGTTGCAGTTTAATGCAGTACTAGCAGGTTTGGTCTGAATGGTTGAAAGAGCCATACTATCTCAATCTATTGTCGATTGTGTAAGAGTGCCGCAAGTCGGGGAAAAATGGATTGCGGACACGAAGGTTCAAGGTTTTGGTTTGCGAGTTTGGCGTAAAGCAGACGGCTCTGAAGGAAAAGCTTTCTGTGTGAGAGCAAGCGATCAGCTCGGCAAATCTCATCGACGAACACTTGACGTGACGTCGCGATTTGAGTGGCGTCTAGCGACTTGGAAAAGCAGCCGATCAACAACTGAGAAACTACCAAGCTTGGGACTGTTTGTAGAAGCAGCACGCGATTGGGCGCGTGATACGGTTGACGAGATTAAAGGTCGCCCGACGCTAGCAGATGAAGAAAAAATTCAGAGACAAGCTTACCAATCCTCAGCGCGCAAAAGGACGGTTCGGAGATTGGCAGAAGTGATTCTGCGTGGTTATAGCGTTAACGGTGCATCTCAAAGCTACATTGATAGACTGGACAAACTATTTTTCGGTCATGTACCTGCAAAGCTCTTAGACCAACCAGTTTCTAGCCTTACGGAACAAGACATTTCGATGCTCAGTAACTTCAAGGTTGTTTCACCGGGAAATTTGAAGTTCCTGAGGCCGTTCATAGGAAGGATTTTTGAACTTGATTCTCGATTGAGCAACACACGTAATCTGTATTATCAGCTGCGGCGTTCCGCCACGATAAATGACGAAGATCAGAACAGTGAACAACAGATCTTAGCCAACTGGGACGATGCGAAGATAAGTCAACTTTTCGATTTTTTGTTGGCTGAAAAACAGTATTGGCAGCAGGCTACGTGCCTGTACTTCTATTTTAGCTTCAGCCGGGCGCCTTTGAGTCAGTTAATGGCAGCTCGCTGGAATCAATTCTACGAGTTCAAAAATAGAACAGCGGACAGCCAGGATTCAGAGAGTTCGGGGCGAATAGCATGGTGTTACCGCGATGCTGCGTGGCATCACGAAAGTGTTTCCATCAGGGATTTAGCTGTTTTGTCCGATATAAGAGCTGCCTCTCTGTCAAACTCCCGCGACAATGAATATTTGTTTCCCTCTCCATTCGGTGAAAAAGTCAAACACATACGATCTGTAGATCACGTATGGATCAGGACTTTAGAGCGCTTTCAGTTCTCGTATGTTTCTCCGAGGCAGTTCAAGCTCATGTTGAGTGAAAGCCATTCGTATAGATTTCGCCGTTTGCGTGACCTAAGAAACTTTTGATTTATCTCCGTTGAGTGCAAATTGAGGCGTAATTGTCCATAGGTAGCAAATCGCAAAGCTTTTTTCTCCCGATTTGCAAGCTTAAGAGCTGAGAGCAACAGACTAGATGTCTTTTCATTCCTTGTTTGAGCAGGGTCTGCGGTCTTTATATGTCTTGCGGCCGCAGATCAGATTTCCTGATACAAGATGAAAGGATCTAAGAATGAAACATCTATCCAAAGCAGAAATTGCCGTAATCAAAGGTCGCATTTTACGTGGAGACAAGTACGCAGAAATTGCGGCTGATTATCGAATTAACCAAGGCCGTATTGCCGATTTGAAGTTTGGTCGGATATTCCCGGACATTGTTGCCGCGGACTTAACAGATGCCAGGCGTTATTGAAAACAAATATGAGAAAATAGAAACTATACCGATCTGATCGGTTAGTTTAAGGCGAAATTGTCCATGATATCTAACGTGGGACAGCAATCTTTATTGAATCACAGCTGGTTAAGATGGTGGTTCAAGTCCCACGTTACTTTTCATTCATTGATTGGAAGTGCCGCATCGTCAATATCGATTTTAGCAGCGCTGCGTTCTTCTGAACTCCAATCGAAGGATGTAAAAATGAAACACCTTTCACGTGCCGAGATTGCGGTCATCAAAGCAAGGATTGCTCGCGGTGACAAATATGCAGAAATTGCTGCCGATTACCGAATAAATCAGGGGCGTATTGCTGACTTGAAGTTTCGTAGAATATTTGCGGATGTGGAACCCGCTGATGTGTCGGACGCATTTGGCGGTTAAAAGTTTTGGGCAGGTGATCAAGTGGTTCACCTGCCCAAAAAAAATTAGTTATTTGCGTTCCGGCGGAGCAACGAGATTTTCGACCGGGATGATCGAGATCATTTTGACCTTTTTGGTGACGATATAGGTGAAATACCGGTCAATCCCGATATCGGACACCAGCAACCGGTCGATCAGGCGCTGATAGGCATCAACGTCATGGCACAGCACCTTGAGCATGTAATCGACCCCGCCGCCAAGCGCATAGCATTCGATGATTTCGGGGATGTCCTGCACGGCCTTTTCGAAGATTTCGAAATCGGCATGCTGGTGATGACGCAGGGTGACTTCGGTCATCACCAATGTCGGTTTGACCAGTTTTTCCAGATTGATATGGGCGTGATATCCGGAAATGACGCCAAGGTCTTCAAGGCGTTTCAGGCGTTCCCAGCACGGACTTGGCGAAAGGTTCACCGCCTCGGCCAGCTTGACCTTGGTGATGCGCCCTTCGCGTTGCAGGGTTTTGAGGATTTTCAGATCCAGCTCGTCAAGCCTGACCATGGTCAGAGTACCTCGGCAATCACGGCCAGACAGTCCCCCGTCTTGATCAGCCCGGGGAAGTGACGACACGATAGAATACCATCGCGCGGGGCATGATATTCACGTGGTTCTGTGCCAGTGCGTTCAACATCATAGATGCGGGCAATCAGATCACCCTTCCTGACCATGGCACCCAAATCAACACAGGGTTCGAACAGGCCGGTTGCCTCGGATGCGACAAAGCAATTGTCATCAGGCATATCAAGCATGGTGGTGCCATCCGGTGCAGGATCGATATCACCTGACATGATGCCCGCATGGATCAGGATGTTGCGCACACCGCGATCAGCAATGGCAACCCGTTCTGCGGTGGTTGACCCGCCACCCCCCAGTTCGGTGGTGACAAAGGTTTTGCCTGCTTCCTCGACCACGGTGTCAAACATGCCAACCGCATCAAGTTCAAGCATCATCATGGCATAGGGGGCGCCAAAAGCCTTCATCGCGGCAACGCAACGGGCTTCCTGTTCCTTGTCAGGCAGGACATGGGCCGCCGCAAACGGGATGAAATCAAGCGTCTTGCCGCCGGAATGGATATCAAGAACGATATCGGCCCCGGGCACCAGATAGCGCAGGATATAATCCGCAATTTTTTGCGTCACGGTGCCATCAGGCTTGCCGGGATAGGACCGGTTCATGTTGCCTGCATCAATCGGGGAGGTGCGCGACGCACTGCGAAATGCCGGATAGTTCATGGCAGGCAGGATGATCACGCGCCCGCGGATATCTGCGGGTTCAAGCGACCCTGCCAGTTTGAAAAGCGATACCAGCCCTTCATATTCGTCACCATGGTTGCCACCGGTCAAAAGGGCAGTGGGGCCATCGCCATTTTGAACAACCGTGATCGGGATCATCACGGCCCCCCATGCGGAATCGTCGCGCGAATAGGGCAGCTTTAAAAAGCCGTGATGGACGCCATCCTGATCAAGCGGGATCGTCGGGCTGATGGGTGATGGTTTTGTCATGGCCGTATCCTTGAAAAAAGCCCGGTCACGCGACCGTCGTTCCCGGGCTGTGGTATCGGGCACCGGATATCTGGTGTTTCACAAATGATCCGGTGCGGCGTTGATCGAGCTAGTTCTTGACGAACAGCTGGCGCGGATAACTGGTCAGTGTTTTGCTGCCGGTCTCCGTGATCATCATGCTTTCGGTGATCTCGATCCCCCAGTCATCAAACCAGAGGCCGGGCATGAAGTGGAATGTCATGCCCGGTTCAAGAACCGTGCGATCACCGGGACGCAGGCTCATGGTGCGTTCGCCCCAGTCTGGCGGATAGGAAAGACCGATCGGATAGCCACAGCGACTGTCTTTTTCGATGCCGTATTTCTGAAGAACGCCAAAGAAGGCAAGTGCGATATCTTCGCAGACATTCCCCGGCTTTGCGGCTTCCAGTCCGGCCTGAAGGCCTTCGATCAGGGCGTTTTCGGCATCAAGGAAACGCTGATCGGGATCGCCAAGATAGATCGTGCGCGAAAGCGGCGCGTGATAGCGCTTGTAGCATCCGGCAATCTCGAAGAATGTCCCGGCATTGCCCGGAATGGGTTTTTCATCCCAGGTCAGATGCGGGGCGCTGGCATCCTGTCCGGATGGCAGCAACGGCACAATTGCCGGGTAATCCCCGCCAATCCCGTCAATGCCAGCGATGCCGGTACGGAAGATTTCAGCAACCAGTTCGTTCTTGCGCATGCCCGGCTCGACGATTTCGAAAATGCGTTCATGCATGTTTTCGACGATGCGTGCGGCCTGGCGCATATAGAAAATCTCGGTTTCGGATTTTACGGCGCGCTGCCAGTTCACCAGTGCGGTTGCATCGGTGAATTTGGCGTTTGGCAGATGCGTTTGAAGCTGAAGGAAAGCCTTGGCAGAGAAATAGTAGTTATCCATTTCCACACCGATCCTGCGCGCCCCCCAACCGCGATGCTCGATCACCTCGGCAAGGTAATCCATCGGGTGATGGGTGGTCGATTGCACATAGTAATCGGCATAGGGAATGATGCGATCATGGGTCATATAGACCGTGCGCTTTGCGCCATTGGCGTCCTGGGATCGCCCGAACCAGATCGGGTCGTCTTCGATCGGGACAAGCACACATTGATGGACATAAAAGGACCAGCCATCATAGCCGGTCAGCCAGGCCATGTTTGACGGATCGGTCACGATCAAAAGATCAAGACCCTTCTCCACCATGGCGTTTTTGGTTTTCTCCAGACGCTCGGCATATTCCTCGCGCGTGAAATTCAATTCAACCTGGCTCATCGCAGGCCTCCAAAAAAGGCGGGTTTCAGTTTTTCCTGACCCATGTTCCTTGTGTTGTTAAGACGATATCTCGACACCAGCGTTGGCTGCGTCGCAGCGTTCGCGGGCGAGGGTGGCGATTGCGGTGTCCTGGACACCGGTTCCGGTCAGGTCACAGACCGTCATCTGCGTGGCAGATGTTCTTCCCGCAGCAGATTTGGCGATGACCTGTCCAAGTTCGGGGAATGTGTCGTCCTTACCGACAATTCCGGCATCAATGGCATGATGAAGTTCGCCAAGGATGCGTGTTTGCGCCTGACTGTCGCAGACATAAAGGTCTGCCTTGCCAATCAGGGCAGGATCGATTTCGTTTTTGTGTTCGGCATCCGACCCCATGGCCGTGACATGGGTGCCAGCGGCAACCCAGTCGGCCATCAGAACCGGTTCACGGGCCGGGGTGGTGGTGACAATGATGTCGGCACCCGATGCCGCCTCCTTGCCATCGGTGGTGGCCGTAACCGGAATGCCAAGTTCCCGTGAAGCTGCCTTGGCGCAGGCTTCGGCCTTGGCGATGTCGCGCGCCCAGATGGTTGCCGAGGTAATATCGCGCACCAGCGTCAGCGCCCTAAGCTGCAAGCGGGCCTGAACACCGGCGCCGAAAATTGCGGCATGTCTGGCATCAGGTCGTGCAAGGTGCTTTGCCGCCACACCACCGGCGGCGGCGGTGCGGATATCGGTCAGATAGCCGTTATCGAGCAGGACGGCTTCAAGCATGCCGGTTTTTGATGAAAACAGGTTCATCATGCCATTGACCGATGGCAGACCCAGTTTCGGATTGTCAAAAAAGCCCGGGCTTATTTTGATGGCAAAGCCGTCAAGGCCCGGAACATAGGCGGTTTTGACATCGACCTCGCCATTATATTCGTCGATATCCAGACGCAGGATCGGCGGCATGCGGACATCCCTGGTCGCCAGCGCATGAAAGGCGTTTTCGACACAGGTGATCGCATCCATATCAAGATCAATCACCTTGCGAAGGTCGCTTTCGGTCAGAATTCTGATTTGGGGCATATCGGTTACTCCGCCATCAGGTCGACGTCTTCGCCGCCAGCAATGCGTTTATGCAATGCCATGTCGATATTGCAGCCCGTGGTCAGAACAACCGTCTGGCCGGGATTATCAACCAGTCCGGCACGCAGGGCTGCGACACCAACGGCACCTGCCCCCTCGATCACCTGCTGGTCATCGTGGTAGGCGGCGCGAATGCCATCGGCAATCTGGGCTTCATTGACCAGAACGAAATCGTCGGTCAGATCAGCACACATATCGAAGGTGTATTGATTGTTTTCACCAATGCCGCCGCCAAGGCTGTCGGCAAGGGTTGGAAGTTCCCGGACTGCGGTGGGTTTGCCTTCCTGAAGGCTTGTGATCATCGCGCAGCCGCGTTCCATCGAAATGCCAACCACCCGGATGCCCGGATTGATCGATTTGGCCACCAGCGCCACACCGGCCAGAAGCCCGCCACCTGACAGTGGCACCAGAAGGGTGTCAACGTCTGGCAGGGCTTCGATCACCTCAAGGCCCAATGTCCCCTGACCTGCAATGATGTCGGCATGGTCAAAGGGCGGCAGCATGGTCATGCCGTCTTCCTTAACAAGGCGATCAACCTCGTGCTGGGCTTCATCCTGTGACCGGCCGATGATGCGGACTTCTGCCCCTTGGGCGCGGATACCATCAACCTTGTTTTGCGGGACCAGCTCGGACATGCAAATCACCGAGCGCACCCCGGCATTGCGCGCCGCATAGGCAAGGGCGCGACCATAATTGCCCGTGGATACACCCACAACGCCTTTGGCCTTCTGGGCATCGCTCAAGCGCAATACGGCATTGGCCGCACCGCGCAGCTTGAAGCTGCCGGTATATTGTTGCTGTTCACATTTGAGCCAGACCGGGCTGCCCACCTGTTCGGAAAGGGCGGTGGACGGACGCAACGGCGTATGGATCACATGACCCGCAATGGTTTTGCGGGCAGAAAGAACATCCGCAAATGTGATGGGGTCTTTCATGAGGCCTCGACTTGTTCTTCGGGTTGTGGGGCATGGTCAAACAGGGTTCCGAACCCTGTGACCGGTTTGTCATAGCCAAGCAGATGAAGCGCATGCCAGATCAGGGCCTGATTGCTGGTGATCACCGGTTTGCCGAGTTGCTGTTCGGCTTTGGCGGCAATTTCGGCAGACCGAATGGCGGTGCAGGAAATGAACACAGCATCGGCATCGGGTGTATCGACCTTCAAGGCTGCTTCAAGCAGGGCACTTGGCGGCAAAGCGGTCATATCAAGATCGCTATCAAGGCCAAATCCCATCATCCGGGTGGCCTCAAAGCCCCTGGCGGTAAAGCCATCGGCAACCGATTGCGTTACTTCGGCAAGATAGGGGGTGACGATGGCAATTTTTTGCGCACCCACAGCACGCAATGCCAGTTCGCTTGCAAGCATCGGATTGGTGACGCGCACGCCGGGCATTCCCTGATTGATCAGTTCGGCGATCTTGTCCGATCCGGTAACAGCTGTTCCCGATGTGCAGCCGAAAATAACAACATCAACGCCGTAACCGGGCATCAGGGTCCGTGCCGCGCGCGGCAGATCGGCTGCCATTGAACGCAGGTTCTCAACGGTGACCGGATTGGCATTTTCGATGCGTGTGGTGAACAGGCGCACATCATCGGGCAGGATGTTGCGCAGGTCATCCTCGCTATTGAAGTCAGTCGCCAGTGTGATCAGCCCGATCTTTCCCGCAGGTCCAACGGGGTCTGGAAAATAGGGCAGGTCTACCGGCTCTGGCGTGACCGCTGGGGATACGGACATCATCCTGAACTCCATGGATGGGGTGGTCCTGTTGGCAAGTGGGGACCACCCCGGTTTCACTTGTTATCGAGTATGTTTCCGGGACGTCCCGGTCCTGTTCCGGCTTTGCCTAGTGGAAGGCAAGCTCGGGCAGGAACAATGCGATTTGCGGAATGAAAATCAGAATCACGGCTGCAAGCAGCAGCATGAAAATGAAAGGTGGCGTTCCGCGAATGACCTCGGCATAGGGTCGCCTGAAGATCGCAATTGCCGTAAAGATATCGCACCCGAATGGCGGTGTGGCTGACCCGATGGCGACCTGCAAGGTAACCAGTGTGCCGACCAGAACCGGGTCCAGACCGGCAGCATTGACCAGCGGCATGAAGATCGGGGTCAGAACCAGAATGACGACAATCGGGTCAACAAACATGCAGCCGACAAAGAAGGCGATGCAGATCGCCGCCAGAATGACATAGGGATGTGCCCCTTCAAGACCCAGGGCACCGATCACATGTTGCGGAATCTGGGCAAAGGAAATCACAAACGAGAATGTCGTGCCTGCGCCAACCAGAATAAACACAACAGCCGTGATCAGGCCTGTTGATCGCGCGATTTCAAGAAGCTCGGACCATTTGACCGATTTGAAAATGATCACTTCAAGGATGATGGCATAGACCACGGCGACCGCTGCGACCTCGGTCGGGCTGACCCAGCCCAGATAGATGCCGCCGACGATCAGAACCGGGAACATGATGGCAGGACCGGCATTGATCACAGCACGACCGCGTTCCGCCCAGGTCATGCGCGGAATGGTCGGGATGTTGTGCTTTTTGGCGTAATACATGCAGTAAAGCGAGAACATGATCAGGATCAGAATGCCCGGACCGATGCCTGCGAGGAACAGTTCGCCAATCGAGACTTTGCCAACGACGCCAAAGACGATCATGCCAATGGATGGCGGGATCAGAAAGGCAATGTCACTGGCGTTAATGATCAGTGCGATGGCGAATTTGTCTTCGTAACCGGCCTTGAGCATCTTGGGGCGCAGCGGTCCGCCCATGGCGACCACGGTGGCCTGTGTTGACCCAGACACCGCGCCGAACATTGTGCAACCAAGTGCGGTGGTCACGGCAAGACCGCCCCGGACATGGCCGACAAAGGTCATGGCCAGATCAATCAGCCGGTTGGCTGTATGGCCCTTTGTCACGATGTCAGCGGCAAAGATGAACATCGGCACGGCAATCAGGGCAACAGGCGAGATGCCCGTCACCATTTGCTGGATCAGAATGCGTTCGGGAATGGGCATGTAAAAGGCGAATGCCACAACACTGGCAGTCGCAAGCGGGACCATCATCGGGAAGCCGAGTACCAGCAGGACCAGCATCACCAGAAGGATTGAGGTTCCTAAATCCATTTTTCCGTCCTCCTTACAGGTGATGATCTTCGGCTTCGAACGTGTCTTCGACCCGATAGGACAGATGCGTGCCGGGTTTGAAGATGTTCGTCGCAGCAGCGAACAGGAACTGAATGCCGGTAACGGTCAGACCGAACGGAACCCAGAGGACGGTGAAGTAATAGGGAATGCGCAAGGCCGGTGTCAGTCGGTTCGACTTGATCAGCGACATCACATAATCAACAGAATACCAGGCCAGCAGGAACAGAAGGCATGCGGTGCCCGTGGTGATGATAATCATCATGATCTTGCCCGACTTCGGGCCAAGCATATCGGTAAAGGCCGACATGCGAATGTGGCGCCCCATGCGGGCCGCCTCGCTAATGCCGACAAAAGTAACAAGAATAATCAGAAACTGATTGAGCTCTTCGGAAAAGAAGATGCTCGAACTGAACCCGAGACGCATGATCACGTTGGCGACGGTATTGACCGCCATGATCACGATGCTCCACCCCAGAAGCTGGCGCTCGATCACGGATAATCCGTCATCAAGATGTTTCAGAATGCCCAGCACCCCGCCACTCGGGGCGGGGGTCTCCCCGTTAGAACCTGACATACGACCTCCTTGATGCGCGTGCGAGACATTGTTGCAGAACGTGCTGTGCGGTGAATGGTTCCCTCCCACACGTGTTGTCGTTCGCTTCGCGCCGGTTTGGTCAGAATAAAAACGCTTTGTCGCGGTTCAATCAGATTTTTGTCATGACACAAAAATCAATACATAACGTCGAAGGCATGGACCCCGGGCATCTGTTCCATCGTATGGCGGATTTGCATCAGGGCGTGATGCAGGGTCGGGGTGTCAGGCGCACCACCAAGGCAGATGCGGATGGCATTCGGGCGGGGAACCTTGACCGTCATGAACGGGTCGGAAATCGTGACGGCAATGCCGTTTTTACGCAATTCAGAGGCGAACCATTCTTCCTGCCAGTGGGCCGGAATTCGGACCCAGGCGCTGAGCGATGTCGGGTGATGGCGCACAACTGCACTTCCCAAAACCTCTGCGACAAGGGCCTGTCTTTCGCGCATCAGGGCACGCTGGACCGTAACGGCCTGTTCGACGGTTCCATCGGCAATCCAGCGTGCCCCGATCTCGGCCATCAATGGAGTCCCCATCCATCCGGTGACACGCAAAACGCTGCTGGCACGAATCGAAAGGTGCTGTGGCACGGTCAGAAAACCGGTCCGAAGGCCGGGCATGACGATCTTGGTCAGGCTTGAAACATGGAAACCGAGTTTGGGCAGGAAGCTTGTGATGGGCGGCAGGTTCTGTTCCAGAAGCGGGCGATAGACGTCGTCTTCTATCACATAGACACCGTAATGTTCGGCAATCTCGGCGATCTTTTTACGGCGTTCAAGACCCATCAGACAGTTGGTCGGATTGGTGAAAACCGGTGTGACGACAAGCGCACGGATCTGTCGATGCTGACATTCCCGTTCAAAGGCGTCAGGCAGGATGCCTTCGTCATCGGTTGGCAGGGCACCAAGCTTGAAGCGCAGGATACTGGCCGTTCCGATCACGCCATGATCGGTCAGGCTTTCGGTCAGGACAACATCATCAGGCTGCACAACTGTGGCAAGGGCCGTAAAGACGCCCTGTGCCGCGCCGTTGGTCACCAGCAGGTTGGGAATGGCAACATCAACGCCATATCCGGCAAGCCATGTGCGGCCGATTTCACGGTGATATTCGAACCCGGCAACCGGTCGGCAGCTTTCCATCCAGCCATGATGGGGTTCTTCGGCAAGGCGTGCGTGGACCTGGCGTGACAGGTCATTGTGAAAATCGGTATAGGCTGCGCGCACGATCGAAAGATCGATCAGGTCAGGCTGGCGGCTATCAAGAATGAAGGTCGAAGCCCGGTCGGTCAGGCGGGCCTGAACAAAGGTCCCGCGTCGCCGTTCGGAGCGCAAATAGCCCTGTCTTTCGACTTCCTTATAGGCCGCACTTACTGTCTGGACGCTGACTTTCAGGCGATAGGCCAGTTCGCGATGCGTCGGCATCCGGACATCGTGACGCAAGCGACCCGATTCGATGTCGGTGATGATCGCTTCGACCAATGCCTTGTATTTCGGGCCTGTTTCGCCGCTGAGATTGATGTCTGGCAGCCACATGGTTCGATTCCCACCCTCTGTGTTTTGCCGAACCCTAACATGAGCTGCGGGTTAATGTGTAGACGTCAATGTTATTTTGTCATGAAACAAAACTAACATTGACCTGATGCAGGAACATTTCAACACTTTGCGCGTTCATGACATTGATGTGCCAACTAAACGCCCCTGATTCCGGGTCAATACTCGGTCGTTGCGCGTAACAATAAGGGAGACTTCGATATGAGTTTGAACAAACTCTTAAAGGCGACCCTGTCTGCTGCCGCCCTGTTCGCAGTAGCCGGGACCGCTGTCCATGCTGAAGAATGGAAATTCGCCCACGAGGAAAGCCCTGGTGATGTTCAGGACCTTTATGCCCAGGAATTCAAACGCCTGGTGGAAGAGAAGACCAATGGTGATGTGACGGTTACCATCTACACCTATGGTCAGCTTGGTACTGAAAATGACATTACGGAACTGACGGCCGCGGGTGCGGTTCAGTTCTCGAACGCGTCGCCGGGCCATCTCGGTACGTTCGTTCCGGAAATTCAGGTCTTTGGTGTTCCGTATCTGTTGTCGCAGGACAACGACGTGAACAAGAAAGTCCTTTCAGGCAGCCCGACCATTTATGATGGTCTGGGTAAGGATTTCGAGTCCAAGGGGCTTAAGCTCTATACCATGTATCCGGAAGGTGAAATGGTCTGGACCACCAAGAAAGAAGTCAAGGAGCCGGCTGATTTCGATGGTGTGAAATTCCGTGTGATGACCTCGCCGATTCTGATCGAGACTTATAAATCGTTTGGTTCGGATCCGGTTGCACTGCCATGGGGCGAAGTTTATTCGGGTCTTCAGACCAGCGTTATCGACGCCCAGGTCAACCCGATCTTCTTCATCGAAAGTGCAAAATTCTATGAAGTTACCGACTACCTGATTTATGCCGGTCAGCAGCAATACACGACCACCGTTGTGTCAAATGCCGATTTCTATGCAGGTCTGTCGGACGAGCGCAAAGCGATGCTTGCAGAAGTGAAGGCCGAACTGGATGACTTCATTTACGAAGCCCAGAAGAAAGCCAACGATTCTGCACTTGAGCGCATCAAGAAAGCCAAGCCTGACATTGAAGTCATTCGTCTGAATGACCAGCAGCGCGCTGCTTTCAAGGAAGCGTCCAAAGGCATTGGCGCATCGCTGGTTGAGGAAGTTGGTGGTGACACCAAGGAAGTTCTCGACTCCCTGCGCAAGGAATTCGGTACGGCAATGTAAGGGTTCTGCCCCTTATACGACCTGAATTGCAAAACCCCCGCAAATCGGATTTGCGGGGGTTTCTTTTCTGCAGAGTTTGCTCGTGGGGGTTGTTCGCGGGGGTTGTTCGCGGGGTTTGCTCGTGGAGGGGCAGTTAGCCACCATTATTGATGCGAAGCGGACTCGTAAGCGTGATGGCAGCAAACAGGGCGGCCGAGATGATCACCATCAGCGATCCTGCCTTTGCCAGTTCTTCGGCGCCGGTCTGATGGGCGATGGCAATGCCGATTCCCATGATAATCGAGCCGGGAATGGCAAACAGAACCTGCAGGCGGGCCAGACGAAGACAGGTGACACCAGCCAGATGATAATAGGTGCCATATAGCGCCAGACTGACCCATCCCAGAAGGCTGAGATGGGCATGTGCGGCAAGGTTGCTGTGGTCTCCGCTAATCGCCATTTGCAGCCCCCAAAGCATTCCGGCAAGTGCGATGAGAGCCGAACTTGTCCAGCAAATGCGCGGTAAATTGTTCATGAAGATGATCCCTATTCATGTTAATTTTGATCTCCAATTTCGAAACTGTACCGTTCAGTTTCAATTTTGGCAAATGATAAGTTGTGGCAATGTCGGTCATGGCAATAAAAGGGAATTTGCAAAAACGAAACTGTCCCGTTTCGCGTTTCTGGTCGAAACTGACCGCCCACATTGCCGTGCTGTGCATTCGGGGATGTGTCCAACCGGATTAACGAAAGGCAAACGCCGTGCGCCTGCCAACGACTCCCAAACAACAGGAACGCTTCGACCGTATTCTTGAGGCGGCAGCGCAGGAACTTCTTGATATGCGCGATGACAGCACGGCTGTTGATCGTATTGCCCAGCGATCAGGTACATCCAAGGCAACCATCTACCGGTATTTCGGAGACAAGACCGGGCTGGAACGTGCGATGGTTGCGTGGCTTTGCGAGCGCGCCCGTGATCCGCTTGAAGACATTGTACCCGATCCCGACAATCCACGGACAACGATGATTGCGATCGGTACGGCATTTGCCCACGGGGTTCTGAACCGTAACGTGATGGATCTGCATCGCTATGTGGTGGCCCGTGCATCTAAGCATCCGGAACTGGGACAGATATTCTGGGAAGCCGGGCCAGAGCGGACATACGGGGCAGCATCGCGATTGATTGCAGCCCTTGATTTGCCCGACCATCTGCGCGCTGTTTCGTCCCGACAGCTGGGAGAATATTTTCTGAACATGCTGACCGGTAGCCTGCAGTTATCCTATTTCTGTCTGGGTGAAAGCGTTTTTGTGACCGATGACATGGACCAGCGTATCGAAAATGCCGTCGCCACCCTTGGACTGGTTTCCTGAGGCGCCAGCTTCTTCCCGCCAGTAGCAGTCACACCACACTATCCTGTCCCGTCATGGAGAGGCCCGTTTATGTGCCTGGCCGTTGCCTGATTTTGGCAAGGCATGGGCATTACAAAACGGGCCTAACTGACATGAAAGGAAAAGACTGTGACTTGTTTTAACTTTCGGAAATGGACGCTTGGCATGGCGTTCATGCCCCTTTTGCTGGGGGCTTTGGTGCTTGCCGTGCCGTCATCTTCGGCGATGGCGGATGTGTATTCGCCAAATGGCGTTTTGCTGAGTTCGGCAGAATGGAAAGAAGCATCAACCGATGGCAAGAAGGTGACGGTGCGGGATGCGCTGACCAATTCGGCCAGCCGCATGATCACAAGCGGGGTCAAGGGTGTGAATGGTTATACCCTGACCGTGATGTCCTTCTGGTCTGACTCGCCAGACGGGGACGAGCTTGTCATTGAAGTTCGCCAGAACGGCAGTGTCAAAGCCACCTGCGAGGTAAGCTCCACCAAAACAGGTACGACCTACGAGACCACCTGCTAGGTCGCGGTGATCGTCGATATATACGAAAGCAGGGGCCGGTCATGGGCCCGGCCCCTGTCATTCCGTCGCACCAAAAAGAAGATTGGTGCGACGGGCATTTGATTATCCGAAACAGACAGTTCTACTTGCCTGCTGCGACTTCGTCGGCGACGGCATCAACAGCCTGTTTGGCGATGTCGACCACCTTGTCGATTTCGGCTTTGGTGATGCAAAGTGGCGGTGCAAAGCCAAGAATGTCACCGTGCGGCATGGCACGTGCGATCATGCCGCGTTCAAGGCAGGCTGCCGAGACGCGCGGACCGATCTTGGCGTTCGGGTCAAAGCGTTCTTTTTTGGTTTTGTCGGCAACAAACTCAAGTGCGGCCATCAGGCCAACACCGCGTGCTTCACCAACCAGCGGATGATCCTTGAAAGTTTCACGCAAGAGATGCTGGAAATAGCCGCCAGTTTCTGCGGCATTGCCTGTAAGGTTTTCACCATCAACGATATCAAGGTTGGCGTTGGCGGCTGCGGCGCAAACCGGATGTGCCGAATAGGTCCAGCCATGACCAATCGGACCCATCTGATCCGATCCCTGTTCCAGAACCTTCCAGACGCGTTCGCCGATGATCACGCCCGAAAGCGGCAGGTAGCCCGACGACACACCCTTGGCAATCGTGATCAGGTCCGGCTTCATGCCGTAATGCTGCGACCCGAAATAGGAACCGGTACGGCCAAACGCGGTGACAACTTCGTCAGCTACCAGAAGCACATCATATTTGTTCAGAACGGTCTGGATGGCATCCCAATAGCCTTCTGGCGGGGTGATGATGCCGCCCGTACCCATGACCGGTTCGCCAATGAAGGCGGCAACGGTTTCCGGACCTTCGCGCAGGATCATTTTTTCAAGATCATCGGCACAACGCTTGGCGAACCCGGCTTCGGTTTCGCCTGCTTCGGCATTCCAGTAATGGTGCGGGCAGGTGGTATGAAGAACGGGCGCGCGCGGAAGATCAAATGCATTGTGGAATGCGGCAAGGCCGGTCAGGCTGCCGGTCATGATGCCCGAACCATGATAGCCACGCCAGCGCGAGATGATCTTTTTCTTCTGCGGCAGACCGCGGATATTGTTGTAGTACCAGATCAGCTTGATATTTGTTTCATTCGCATCCGATCCCGACATTCCGTAATAGACACGCTGCATGCCTTCAGGCGCACTTTTGACGATACGGTCCGAGAGGCGAATGATCGGCTCGTTACTATGACCGACATAGGTGTGGTAATAGGCCAGTTCCTTTGCCTGGGCATAAATCGCATCGGCGACTTCGGTACGGCCATAGCCGATATTTACGCAATAAAGACCGGCAAAGGCATCAAGGGTTTGTTTGCCTTCGGTGTCGTGAATATAGATGCCCTTGCCACCGTTGATGATACGGTTCGGGGTTTCACCTGCGGCGTGCTGGCGCATGTGGGTCGACGGATGCATGAAATGCGCCCGATCCATTTCCTGCAGGTCGGCCGTGGTGTTTTTGATGACATTCATTTTGCTTCTCCCATGTGAATGCGGTGGTCAAAGAAGCGCGCATTACGCGTTGTAAGCGGCGCAGACATATTTGAGTTCAGTAAATTCTTCGAGGCCGTGGCGCGATCCTTCGCGGCCAAGACCGGACTGCTTGACGCCGCCAAACGGAATGGGGGCACCGGTGATCTTCACGCAATTAAGGGCAACCATGCCATATTCCAGAGCGTTGGATACGCGCGCGGCACGGTCGTAGTCCTTGGTCAGCAGATAGGCAGCAAGTCCGTATTCACTGTCATTGGCCTGTGCAATGACGTCGGCTTCGGTATCAAACGCCATGACCGGGGCAACCGGGCCGAATGTTTCTTCGCGATAGATTTGCATGTCGCTGGTGACATCGGCAAGAAGGGTCGGGGCATAAAACAGACCGCCCATCTTCTTGCCGCCAATCAGAACCCGCGCCCCCTTTGCACGCGCATCTTCGACATGTTCAACGCACTTGGCCACAGCACGATCGTGCATCAACGGGCCGATTTCGACATGTTCCTCAATCCCGTTGCCAACCCGAAGGCCTGCGATTGCCTTGGCATATTTATCAAGGAACGCGTCATAGATTCCACGCTGAACAAAAATGCGGTTCGCTGCAAGACAATCCTGACCACTGGTGGCGAACTTTGCATTGAGCGCATGCGAGACGGCTTCGTCGATATCGACATCATCAAACACGATGAAGGGTGCGTGGCCACCAAGTTCCATCGACATTTTCTTGATGGTTTGTGCGCCCTGCGACAGCAATAAACGGCCAACCTCGGTCGAACCGGTGAAGGACAATGCACGTACCAGCGGGTTGCCGCACAGCTCGCCGACGACCGGGTTCGGATCACCCGTGATGACGTTAAACACGCCTGCAGGAATACCTGCGCGTTCGGCCAGCTCGGCAAGGGCGGTGGCCGAGAACGGGGTCTCGGTTGCCGGACGCACAATCATGGTGCAGCCTGCTGCCAATGCGGCGGCGGCCTTGCGCGTGATCATTGCACAGGGGAAATTCCATGGCGTCACGGCGGCGGTAACGCCAATCGGTTCACGCTTGACCGTCATGTTGCGATTGGGCAGGTGCGATGTGATGTTTTCGACATTCACACGCTTTGCTTCTTCGGCATAGAAAGAGACAAAGCTTGCCGCGTAATCGATTTCACCACGGGCTTCATTGATCGGCTTGCCCTGTTCAAGGGTCATCAGCAAAGCCAGGTCTTCCCTGTTTTCGATCAGAAGATCATGCCAACGGCCAAGTGCCTCGGCGCGTTGTTGTGGCAACAAGCCTGCCCATGCCGGAAAGGCTGCGCGTGCAGCAGCAATTGCCTTGCGGGTTTCAAAGACACCCATGTTCGGAACGGTGCCGATAAAGCTTCCGTCGAACGGGTTGGTAACCTCGATAACCTGAAGATTGTCTGCCGAGCACCAGCGACCATCGATATAGGCGTATTCGCGCAGCAGCCGCAGATCGGCAAGCTGGCCTAACGACACGCAACGCTGTTCTTTTGATTGTGCCGTCATGCGGACCTCCTTGAAAACCGGTCGACACATCGGGTCGAGCCTGTTTGTTGAACTACAAGGAAGCTAACAGCAGTTTCTCAGAGGAGGTCTCCGAACTCTGTCTCAATTGATGCGGTTTTTTCCGCATCACATGGTCAAATCAGAATGTTTTTTCTGCGCATATGCGGAAAGGGCTGAAATGTCAGTCTGTTGGGGAATTCAGATATTTCTGCATTTCACGTTTCTGGCGACGCTTTTCCATGATGGTCCGAATAATGATCACGGCAAAAAACAGCACAACGATGCTGGTCGACATCGGAAAGGCAAAGGGAATTCCGACGACAAACAGCAACGCCCCCAGAATGCTGCCGCCAAGAATGGCAATAAACCCGCCAAGCATGACAATTGCGAGAATGGCAGCAAGCAGAATGGAGGCGACTTTATTCATATCAAAATTTTCGGACCCGCATATGACCGTTAATCGTTGTGCCGGCTGGTGAGCTGTCTGGTGGTTTGGTCAAGTCTTTCGGCCAGAACACGGATCAGCTGAACCGCTACCGCCTGATCCTGTCGAACCAGGCCGAGGAACTCGGTTTTATCGAGTTTAAGGACGGTCATGTCGTCGACCGCACGGATGGTTGCAGACCGCGGGGCGTCGACCAGAAGGGCAATTTCACCAATGACTTCCTTGGCGTGAACATCGCGCAATTTCAATGTCTGATGTTCTTCTGTGGTCAGCCAGATTTCACCGCGCCCCGATATGACGATAAAGGCGGCGTCGCCGGGATCGCCCTGTTTGACCAGAACCTCGCCATGTTTGAAGGTCAGGCGCGGGCTGGTAAAGGCCAGAAGTTTGATGACGCTCGGGTCCAGACCGGCAAACAGCGGAATGGTTCGAAGCAGTCTGACCTCCTGATCGATGTTGCCATCCATAAAGATGGCGGCATCATCTTCGGCTTCGGTGGTCTCGCTTGTTCCGTCTTCGCTGTGGCTGCGGCGTTTGACCAGCTTGCCATTCGACATATGCAGGAATGTGTCGAACTTTTCGTTGTCCTGATCATCACCATCGACCCAGATCAGGCTGGTATTGTCATTTTCACCGGTTAGATAATTGATAACACCTTCGCGGGTTTCACGATCAAGGGCAGAAAGTCCTTCGTCCACGACGAGAAGATCCGGGTTTTTTATAAGGGCACGGACGAGAGCGATTTTCTGGCGCAGGGTTTGTGACATGCGACTGCCGCCGACGCCAACCTGACTTTCAAGGCCGAGCGCGACCAGGCCTTCATAAAGGCGGCCTTCATGGGCAATTTCAAACAGTACCTCGCCAACACGTTCTTCCGAATGGGCTCGGCCATAGGCGAAGCGACCAAACAGAAGGTTGTCGATGATGGGGGCGGCGGGGGCATAGCCGTCTGCTTCGAAGAAGTCGATATGTTTGGACAGTTCTTCGGGCAGATTGGCCCGAATTTTCGGTCGGGCCTTAAGGACAAGATCACGGAATTCATCATCTATGACGCGCAAACGGTGACGTGCCGGTGTGATTTGCATGGCAACATCAATCAGGTGCAGACGGTCTTCGTTACGGATGTCATCAACCGCAACACCATCTGTGCGTTTGAGGATGTTTTTGACATCAGGAATCTCATCGGCCGAGACGAAGCTGTAGCGATCGAAAAATTCGTGTCCGGGGGGGAGGCCGGTAAACAGTTCGATCATAAGATCAAGCGTTTCGCGTCCCATATTGACCATCTTGTCATACAAGCCATTCTCGCGAAGGCTTTGCTGAATATAGGGATGGGACAGGAATTCAAAGCGCTTGAAATCGGTGCGTGACGGCGAACCGAACATCAGGTTCACGCCAACAGGGGCGTTGTCGTTGTACTTTTCGATGTCAAAGGGTTCGACAAGATCGGAAAGCTGACGTTCGGCAAGGATTGCCTTAAGGCGCGGGCGGACATCAAGAACCGCTTCAACAAGTTCGGGGCGGTCTTCGGCATTGATCCGGCGTGAAAGACCGATGCGATAAATGTCACGATCCAGTCCGACAACTTCAAGCAGACGCAGAAGTTCACTTTGCAATTCGTCGACGGATTTGTAGCCGGGCCCTACATAGTCAATCCACTCGGCTGACGGATCATAAGGGATGTTCCCCGACATCCTGATCTCGTCATACATTTCACGCGTCAGTTTCCACGGCAGTTCCGTGGGATCAGATAGTTCGACAGCCTCAACAAATTTCGGAAGCGGATATTTGAGGTCTGCATCGGCTTGTTGCGCGCTCTGTTCGAGCCTGGAAACCTCTTTGCCGGTTTTTTTCTTTTCTGCCTTCTGGTCAATGATGACCGGGCGATGTTTGAGGCCATAGAACAGGTTGTCAGCAATGCTGCCGTTAAACAGATAGGCATCAGCCCCGACATAGGCGAGGCGTTGACCAATGATCGAAGACGGGAGTGTCGTGGCGTCTAGGTCGCTGAACTGAATGCGTCCGGTTGTCGGATCAAGAATGCGTGCAAGCAAACGCGCGAGCTGTGACTTGCCGCTGTCTGAAGAACCGGTCAAAAGGGCATTGCCCGGCAATGCCATGTTAAAGGACACGTTTTCTACAACGCGGGTGCCATCATCATCAATCCAGGACAGGGCGCTGACATCCAGCGGGCCGGCAAGTGCCGGTGATTGCTTCACGCTCAGTTGATGTTCCGGGCCGAGATCGGGCAGTTCGAACTGTTCATGCAACTGGTCGTATTTGATGTTGGCATCGGCGAGGCGCTGATAATAGGCCAGAAGTTCTTTCCAGGGGGCGGACATGTCCTTGTAAGCGGCAAGGGCTGCAACCAGCGCACCGAAGCTGAGATCACCGATGATCACCAGATAACCGCCAATGGAATAGAAGAAGAACGGCGTGATCTGGGCAATAAAGTTATTGAGAAACTTGATAAAGAATTTGCGGTAATAGATTTCCTTGCGGATATCGAAAATCCGGCCAAGGCGCTGGGTGAAGTGGGTCAGTTCGAACCCGCGGGTATCGTTGGCGCGGATATCGGTGGCGCCACCTACTGCCTCGCCAATATGTTCCGACATCCGGCGCACATTTTGCACGCGTTGTTTGCCAAGCAGGTTTACCCGGCGTTGCAGTTTGGGAATCAGGTAGCCCTGCAGCGGATAAAAGGCGACCGCGGCAATTCCCATCAACGGGTCCTGAATAAAGATAAAGGCCGAAATCGTAATCAGAATGCCGCCCTGATAAAGCGGTAGAGAAAATGCCTCGCCAAAGAAGCCGCCCAGTGGTTCGGCCTCGGCGGTGATCATCGAAACGATTTCGCCCTGACTGGTTTTGCGAAAATGCGGTAAGGGAAAACGCAGAACCCGATCAAAAAGCTCATAGCGCATCCGGCGCAACATGCGCTCGGCCATGACGCCCTGATAGACATTGATGAAATATTTGAAGCCGCCATTGACGAAAACCAGCGACAGAAAGATCGCCGAAAGCGCAAACAGATATTCGATCTGGTTCAGGGGAGCGCCAAGAATGTCATAAGGTGCACCGGCCCCGCCAATCGCTTCGTTGACGATTTGTTTGGGCAGGTCGAGAGAGTAATACAGGAACGGAAACGAAAGCAGCGTCACCACTGTCAGGATGATCTGCTGAAGGCGACTATGGCGCCAGATATAGGCAAAGACCGATTTTGGCATTCGCACGTCCCGTATGTTGCATTGGAACTTTATCGTCCCTGTCGCTCGTTTTTATTGGGTAGTGTGCAGATTACGCGGAGCCGGTCCGATCAGCCAAGATCGAAACTCTGTCCCGGCTCAATAAATCCGCAAAATCCATCTGCCTTGGCATCCGGTTTGTCATATGCCTGATAATGATAAAGCCACATCTTTGCTTTCACCTCGGCGGGCAATGTGACCAGTTCGTCATAATGGGCATGCACACCGGAATGTCGTGGCCCCAATTCACAATCCTGAAAAATCATATCTGCTTTACGATACAGCGACATATGGGCGTCAGGATTGAAAATCGCATCTGTTGTCAGGAAAAAGGACTTCTTTTCTCCACGCCCGAACAGGGCATAGGAAAACATCGTGGATTCGTTGGTGACAATGTGTGGAACAGGGATGATATCAAAATGCAGCCCCTGCCAGTCAAAGCCGGTTTTGGCAACAAGCGGCAATACGTCGAAATAGGACGATAACTGGCTGTTGCCGTGATCACTGGTCTCAAGACCGCCACGAAGCGAATGTTCCCACAGGGGTTCAAGCAGTTCCTTGACCGCAAGCAGTTTGGCGCGGTGACCGTCAAAAATGAAATAGTTGGCGAGCGCCATCCATTCCAGACCACCGATATGGTCCGAATGCAGATGGCTGATATAGACCGCGTCAAAGTCATTTGGCATGTAGCCGAGATTGCGCAGCGAGTGGCGCGCATCTGAACCACAGTCAATCAAAAGACGATGCGGTTGTTCGTTACCCGACGGGGTCGTTTCCAGAACCATGTTGCTCTGAAAGTTTTCGGCGGCCATGCAAAAGGCCGAGCCTGTCCCCGCAAACGTAAGCTTCATTCCCCGTTCTCCCGATATTTTGTCGAAAGATTAGACGAGGTACGGGGCGTTTAACCACCCCCTTTTATGAGCAAAGTATCAATTTTTATCGATTGGCGGGCTCTGACCGTCTGTCTTTTAGCTGCTTGCAACTCAGTTTCTTGCGGAATCCTGTTGCGGATTTACCGCGTTTTGCGCGGAGGAAAGTTTGCTCATTTCCTGACGTAATGCGCGGAGTTCCTGCATGATTTCTCGATGATCAAGTTCGATCTCGTCACGGGTCTGCTTTTCCTCGACATCGACATGGGATGACATTGCATCAACCACGATGGCGATGAAGAGGTTCAGCACCGCAAAGGTCGTCACCAGAATGAATGGAACGAAAAACAGCCATGCCAGCGGATAAGACTCCATCACCGGGCGGACAATTCCCATCGACCAGCTTTCAAGCGTCATGATCTGGAACAGGGAATAAAGGGATGCACCGATATTGCCAAACCATTCCGGGAAGCCCTGACCAAACAGCTTGGTTGCCATGACCGCCGATACGTAAAAGACCAGTGACAGCAATGTCAGAACCGAAACCATGCCCGGGATGGCGCGCATCAAAGCTTCAACCACCTTGCGCATGGAGGGCACGGTCGAGATCAGGCGGAATGCACGCAGGATACGAAGGGCACGCAAGACCGACAGTCCCTGGCCTGCCGGAAGCAGGGTGATGGCGACGATGGTAAAGTCAAAAACATTCCAGGCCCGTTTGAAAAATGCCAGTCGATAGACGGCAAGCTTCATCAACAGTTCTATGACAAAGATCGCAACGGCAACCTGATCAAGAAAATGCAGGATCGTTCCGGCTTTTTCCATCACGGTCGACGAGGTTTCAAAGCCAAGGATCACCGCATTCAGGGCGATGACGGCTGTGATGAAGTTTTTAAAGCGGTTGGATTCTACGATCCGGCGAAGAATGTCCATCTAGGTCCTAGCCTCCCGACGAGGTCGGAAACAGGGCGCGTGGGCTGCCGGATGTCACCGACGGACACGTTGCGCCGGATAAAAGGAAAAAGGGCGCAGTTGCACCAGTGCACTGCGCCCTGAACAGGAAATCAGTTCAGGCCTTTGCGACCCATTTCAAGGAATTTGTCACGACGACGTGCCTTGAGAAGGCCGCCTTCGACGCCATCCATGCTTTCGAGTGCCTTGATGATTGCGTCACCAACGCGCTTGCACGCTTCCTTGGCGTTGCGCTGGGCGCCACCAAGCGGTTCAGCAACGATGTCATCAATTACACCAAGCTGTTGCAGGTCCTGTGCCGTGAGGCGAAGGGCCTCGGCTGCGGTTTTGGCTTCGTCACCCGAACGCCAAAGAATGGAGGCGCAGCCTTCTGGCGAGATCACCGAATAGATCGAGTTTTCCAGCATCAGAACCGTATTGGCAACGGCAAGGGCAATAGCACCACCCGAACCGCCTTCGCCGATAATGACCGAAATCAGCGGCACCTTGATATCAAGGCAGGCTTCAATCGAACGCGCGATGGCTTCGGACTGGCCACGTGCTTCTGCGTCGGCACCCGGGAAGGCACCAGCGGTGTCGACAAGTGTCACGACCGGAATGTTGAAACGTTCGGCCATGCGCATCAGACGGATCGCCTTGCGGTAGCCTTCCGGACGGGCCGAACCGAAATTGTGCTTTACGCGGGTTTCGGTATCGCGGCCCTTCTCATGACCAATAACCATGACGGTGCGTCCCTGAAGACGACCAAGTCCCCCGATGATTGCAGCGTCTTCGCCAAACTGGCGGTCGCCGGCAAGCGGGGTGAAATCGTCAAACAGGTTTGCGATATAGTCGGTGAAATGCGGACGGTCCGGATGGCGCGCGACTTGCGTCTTCTGCCAGGGCGTCAGCTTTCCGTAGGTGCTTTGCAACAACTTGGTCAGCTTGTCCTGCAAGCGTGAAACCTCGTCTGCGATGTTGACTTCGTCATTGCCCGTCAGGTGACGGAGCTCTTCGATCTTGCCTTCAAGCTCGGCGATCGGTTTTTCAAAATCGAGGAAGTTATGCATCAGGGCATCATATCCGACTGGGAAACAATGGGGCGGAACATAGTTGATCAACCCGCTACGTCAAGCGTTGACCGATAAGCGAACCATATTTTCCGTTTACGTAAGAATTATGGCGTAAGGTTCTCACTTCATGCAGTGATATTTTGCACACGGGTTGCCATGACGTCCAGTATCGAGATCACAGTTCCGCAAGTACCTGAAAACGTTCCGTTTGAACGCCTTGTTGAAATCCTTTTGGCCGCCTTTGCCTTTCAGGATGACATTGTCGACCCGCCAAGTTCTGCAAAATCGGTAACAGTGTCCGAATTACAATGGCGTTTTGCCCGGGACAGCCTGTTTCTGGCAATTGACCCAAGCGGTAAGGTTGTTGGCCAGATTTGGGTCGAGGATATTGGCAAGGATGCCTATCTATATAAATTGTCAGTCGATCCGGCGATCAAGGGCGGCGGAATTGGCAAGGCGCTTGTTGAGACAGCCTGCGATTTTGCTGCAAAGCGCGGCAAGGAAAAGATGCGTCTGCATGTCCGCGTGGAACTGGAAGATAACATCGCGTTCTTCCGGTCGCGCGGATTTGAAATTGCCGGCGAAGGGATCCACGATGGATATGATCGCCCCACATTCTGGAAAATGGCGCGTGATCTTATTGTGGACTAGGCGGTTTCAGCTTCCGGCAAGCGCGGTTTTGACAGGGCAAAATAGGGAACATGGGTTTCGCCCCACGCCTTGAGCGCCAGAATAATATCGCGCAATGTTTCACCCTTGGCTGTCAGGCTGTATTCGACGCGCGGCGGAACTTCGGCATAGACTTCGCGGTGAACAAGTCCGTCTGCTTCCAGTTCGCGCAACTGGCGGGTCAACATGCGTTGTGTAACGCCCGGCATCATGCGGCATAGCTCGTTGAAGCGTTTCTTACCGTCAAGAAGATGGAACAGCACAACACCTTTCCACTTGCCTCCAATGGCGTCAAGTGCGCCTTCAACAGGGCAGCCGGGGCTGCGATTTGGCGGGCAAAGTTCCATATAACTTCTCCATACAGGGTCTTCCGAGCAACGCAAAGGTCGCAAAAGTCCCGGAATTCTGCATTAGTATACAAAATGTCACTATATGCATAAATTGTGCGTACTTATGTTCATGGTCATTATGCGTTAGGTCTTTGACATTCACAAATCAAACCTTTGATGAAAAGGACTGCATAAGATGAAAGCCATTGGCGTTTATAAATCCGCCCCGGTCGAAACAGACGGGTTGTTTACCCAGATCGAAACCGATGCGCCGGTCGCCACGGGGCGCGATATTCTGGTTCGGGTAAAGGGAATTGCGGTCAATCCGGTTGATTTCAAGGTCCGCAAGGGCAAGCAGGATGATGGTGCCTTCAAGATCCTAGGTTGGGATGCCACCGGTATTGTCGAGGCAGTTGGTGAAGACGTGACCCTTTTCCGTCCGGGTGACGAAGTCTGGTATGCCGGTGATGTAACCCGGTCCGGTTCGAATACCCAGTTACAGCTGGTCGACGAGCGTATCGTTGCGCTTAAGCCAAAATCCCTTGGGTTTGCGGCCGCTGCGGCTTTGCCGCTGACGACAATCACCGCATGGGAGGCAATGTTTGATCGTTTGCTGATTGATCGTGCGGCAGTAGACGCCAACGCATCGAAGTCCATTCTGATTATTGGCGGGGCAGGTGGTGTTGGTTCGATCGCCATTCAGCTGGCGAAGCTTGCCGGTCTGAAAGTGATCACAACGGCGTCACGTCCCGAGACCATCGACTGGGTCAAAAAGCTGGGTGCTGACGCGGTTATCAACCATCGCAACCCGCTTGACGAAGAACTGGCGTCTCTGAGCATTGCGAATGTGGATTACATCTTCTGTACGTCGGAAACCGACCAGTATTTCGACGTGATGGCAAAGCTGATTGTACCGCAGGGCCGGATTGTGACCATCACCGAGGCCAAGGAAAATCACAATGTTGATCTTCTGAAGGCCAAGTCCGCCAGCTTCTCCTATGAATTCATGTTTACCCGTTCGATGTTCCAGACGGCAGATATGATTGAACAGCACAAGCTTCTGGCGACTGTGGCCCGGTTGGTCGATGACGGAACCATTACCAATACCGCCAATGAAAGCTTTGGCCCGCTGTCACCGGAAAGCCTGCAGAAAGCACATGCATTGCTCGAAAGTGGCAAGGCAATTGGCAAGATCACCTTTGACGGTATTGCGGACTGATCACCACGCCCGAGAATTTCGGGTGCCGTGAGTTCAAAGGCTTCAGGCCGATCTGCGTGAATGTCGCGGATCGGCCTTTTCCATGTGCAGGAAAGGCTGGTTAACCGGCGGCGGCATCTCCGATCAATGCCGTGATCTGATCCCGGATCCAGCGGTGCAGTGGATGGGTTGTGGTGCGGTCATGCCAGATCAGCGCCATGTCAAAGCCGGTGACGGGTAGTGGGGGATCAAATACCCGGATTTGGCCGGTGCGACCGCGGGCAACCCGCCTGGGCACAAGGGCAATCATATCGCTGCGTGCGACGATTTCGGGGACAACAAGAAACCCCGGTGCAGACAGGGCAACATTGCGTTTTCGTCCCAGTGCGGCAAGGGCATCATCCGCAGGCCCCTTGAAGCCGCCGCCTTCGGGGGAAACGACGACATGGTCAAGTGCGCAAAAGCTGTCAAGATCAAGAGGTTCGCTGATTGCCGGATGATCGCATCTGGCGATTGCGACATATTCCTCGTGATAGATTTTGCGCATACGAAGCGTTTCAGGCGCGGTTTCAGGCGTCGAGAGCGCAAGGCTGACATCACCGCGCGCCATCTGGGTATCAAGCATGGATGTGTTAATCGTGCGCCATGCGACCTTGATCCCGGGGGCGTCACGCCGCAAAACGTCAAGAAGCGGCATCAGGATCGCGTATTGCACATAGTCACTGGCGGCAATGGTGATGGTGGCGGTGATTGTCGATGGATCAAACGGACTGTTTTCAGCAACGACCCTGCGTACCCCTTCCAATGCCTGATGCAGCGGTTCCTGGAGTTCAAGTGCGCGTTCGGTCGGGATCATGCCACGCTGTGCCGGTAGCAATAACGGATCCCCCAGCAAGTCACGCAGGCGCGTCAGTCGTGTCGAAATCGCCGGTTGACTGAGATTCAGGCGCTTTGCTGCATGTGTGACATTGCGTTCGGCCAGCAAGGTGTCGAGCGTGACCAGCAGGTTCAAGTCAAGCTTGCTGATATCTGTCATATTTATACCAGATAAAAAATTATTGAATTTCAAAGATAGCAGAACATCAGGCCATGATCACGCATCGAATGTGACCCCCTTTGGAAGGACGACCCAATGTCGAATGTCTTGATTGTTCATGCCCATCCCGAACCTGCATCCCTGACCAGCGCATTAAAGAATGTCGCGGTTGAAAAGCTCCGCGCTGACGGACATGACGTGAAGGTTTCTGACCTTTATGCCATGGGATGGAAACCCCTTGCAGATGCACATGATTTTATCGAACGTCACGATCCTGATCGGCTGATCTATGTAGCAGAGTCCAAAAATGCGTATGCGTCGGGCTTGCAGACGGCAGACATCGTAGCCGAACAGGATAAGCTTTTATGGGCGGATGCGGTGTTGTTCAGCTTTCCGATGTGGTGGTTCGGAATGCCCGCCATCCTGAAAGGCTGGGTTGATCGTGTGTTCGCCTATGGCTTTGCGTATGGTGTTGGCGAGCATAGCGAGAAGCACTGGGGCGACCGCTATGGCGAGGGCACCCTTGCCGGACGGCGGGCGATGCTGATTGTACCGATTGGCGGACATTTGCCGCATTACAGTGAGCGTGGCGTCAATGGCAGCATCGATGATGTGTTGTGGCCGATCCAGCACGGCGTACTTTTCTATCCCGGTATGGACGTCATGCCGCCATTTCCGGTTTATAGTACCGATCGTATGGATGAGGACGGGTGGGCAGAAATCGAGACCGCGTTCAAGGAACGCCTCGCAGGTTTGTTCACTGATGAGCCAATTCCCTATCGCACACAAAATGGTGGCCATTATGATGGCAAGCAGCGTCTGAAACCGGGGCTGGGTGGCGGATCCGATGGCATCAGCATGCATCTGGTGCGTGAAGGCGATCCTGAAGAAGTTCTGCACGGGCAGGTCAGGCAATCGCGCCGACTGGCATCCTAGATAACACTGAAAAGGGCCGGGGAAAACTCCGGCCCTTTTGATGTGATCTTTATATGGAGCGTTTAACCCGCGTCGCGTGCGGCGATAGCTTCGGCCTGTTTGACCATGACTTCGGCCTGCTTGATCGAGGCAATGTCGATCAGGCGACCATCTAGGGCAACCGCACCAGCACCTTCTGTCTGCGCCTTTGCCATGGCTTCAAGGATGCGCCGGGCCTTGGTGACTTCGGCCTCTGACGGGGAATAGACGTCGTTGGCAAGGCCGATCTGGCTGGGATGTATCGCCCATTTGCCTTCGCAGCCCAGAACCATGGCGCGCGCGCCTTGCGCGCGATAGCCGTCAGGATCGGAAAAATCGCCAAACGGACCATCAATCGGACGCAAGCCGTTGGCGCGTGCGGCAACGACCATGCGTGCAATCGCATAATGCCACATGTCACCCCAGTGATAATCGCGTGGATTGTCGCCATCCTTGTCGGTCAGAACACCGTAATGCGGGTTCGGACCGCCGATGCCGGTCGTCATGGCCTTGGTGGATGCGGCGTAATCGGCGACACCGAAATGAAGGCTTTCATTGCGCGGGGAGGCGGCGGCAATTTCGTGAATGTTTTGCATGCCAAGTGCGGTTTCGATGATCAGCTCAAACCCGATGCGTTTCTTGCGCCCCTTTGCAGCTTCGATCTGGGTTGTCAGCATATCAAGCGCATAGACATCCGACGCTGTGCCGACCTTGGGGATCATGATCAGGTCAAGCCGGTCACCGGCCTGTTCAAGCACATCGACGACGTCACGATACATGTAATGCGTATCCAGACCATTGATGCGGACCGACAAGACCTTGTCACCCCAGTCAATGTCATTGATCGCTTCGATGATATTCTTGCGGGCCTGTTCCTTGTCACTGGGCGCAACCGCGTCTTCCAGATCAAGGAAAATGGCATCGGCCTTGGACCTGGCTGCTTTTTCAAACAGCTCGATCCGGCTTCCGGGAACGGCAAGCTCTGATCGGTTCAGGCGCGCGGGGGCCGGTGTCGGGGTGGTGAAGCTCATGATTACGTTTCTCCAGAACCTGTCATTTCAAGTGGGCATCGCAAGCAAAGCCATGCAATGTCCCTGGCGTATTTTGCGTCCCGTTTTCGGGATCGTACCGTGGCCGCCGTGACAGTTATGTGGCCCGCGATCATTGTGCGTCGCGGTAATCCTGATCCCAATTTATGGTGCATATGCGAATGCTGGCAAGCTTAAAAAGCCTGTGCCTCATTGTGCTTTCGACGCATGGAGGCAAAGTCAGGCGCTTAATTAAGAAAAAGTCGAGATAAGCCTGATAAAGCAATAGCCCCTTAACGGCTCTGCCGTTAGATTACCGCCGATATCCGGGGGCGGCTCCGCATTTGCCCCGATGGTCAAATCAGCAGGTAGAACAAACGACCCATGCGTCGCGCTTATTCCATCATTGTCTCGGCTGGTATGGCACCCGTTCTGATCATGGGGGCCTGTCTGGCTTTGGCGATATCGCCCGGTCTTGTGCCTGGCGAGCTGTCCGGACTTGTCCGGTATGGTCCGTTCTTACTGGCGATGCTTGGCGGTGCAATTGCATGGTGGTTTAACCGTGGGCGTGCGGTTTTTGTCATGTTGCTGTTGCTGATTTGCTATTGGCTTCTGGTGGGAAACGGGGCGGGTTTCTCGCCCGATGGTCTGGCATTTCTTCGCATTGCGACCCTTTATCTGATCCCGATCAATCTTTTGATTCTTGGCTTTACGGCAGAACGCGGGGTTCTGAACCCGCGCGGGATTGCCCGGATGCTGGTTCTGGGATTGCAGATCTTCGTCATGCTGATGCTTGCCGGTCAGCCCGATGTGGGATCGGCGCTTTATCATCTGCTCGATACGCGGTTCTTTGCCAGCACCGGTTTGATGGGCGCAATGCCGCATCCCGCGATGGTGGTTTCTTTCGTCGCCATTGTGTTGCTTTTGATCCGGCACAAGCCGCTGGAAACAAGTTTTGCTGCGGCGATTATTGCCATTGATGTGGCAACCGTGATGGGCACCGGCATTATCCAGTATGGATATCTGGCGGCCACCGGCGTTGTCCTGGCGGGATTGGCGCAAGAAGCATGGCGGATGGCATTTGTCGATGATCTGACCGGATTGCCGGGGCGTCGCGCCCTTGGTCATGCGATGGCGGAACTTGGCAATCAGTATGCAATTGCGATGCTTGACGTCGACCATTTCAAAAAGTTCAACGACACCTATGGGCATGATGTCGGTGACATCGTTCTGAAAAAGGTGGCCCGCGAACTGGCGCGAGTTGGCGGCGGTGGCAAGGCATTCCGGTATGGTGGCGAGGAATTCACCGTGGTCTTTGCCGGACGTGGCATCGAGAAGGCGCAGGGGCCGCTTGAAGCGCTGCGCAAACGCATTGCGGAAAACAAGATCGTCATCCCGGAAAAGAACAAGACCGTTTCCGTCACGATTTCGGTGGGCATTTCCGAACGTGATGAGGACGCAACCGGTCCGTGGGATGTTCTTAAACGTGCCGACCAAAAGCTTTATGAAGCAAAGCAGGCCGGGCGCAACCGGGTTGTTTTGTAATCAGGGAACCGGCACCCCGTTTGGGACACCGGTTCAAAGTTCCCGGATTTCAGAATTCAGAGTTCGTCAAACTTGAACAGCAACCGCATCGAGCCCGCCGTATTGGCAAGGGTTGCAAGGCAGTTGCTTGCGCGTTCGGCCGGGATGGCGACAGCAAAGCGTGTCGTGTAAATCCGGGCATCTTTTTCATCGGTTGCCGATGCCGCCATGCGGACAATATTGGCGTTATATTCGATGAAAATTTCCGAAAGACGCGCGATCAGTCCGGGCTGGTCAATGCCGGAACATTCGATCAGGTGAGTGGCACCGGGCGCACCGACCAGTTCCGGGGCAGCAGCGATTGCCTCGACCGAGATATTGGCATTTTCAAGTGACAGTTCGGCAAGGCCGGCTGCGCATTCTGACGGTGGGCAATCATCTGGCAATTCACAGCTGGTTTCAAACTTTGCGGTGTTGCCATCCAAACCGAATGATGTCGGGCCAAGATTTGCACCAATATCAAAAAGCAGTCCGGAAATATCAGAAACAAGACCGACGCGGTCGGTGCAAGAAATCGTTATTCTGGTATTGGCTTTCATGTCGGCACTCCTCGTACATCATCGTGGGGCTTGTCTTGGCCTTGGCCTTGGAAAAAGCATATCACCGGCAAGGCACGACGCCCATTTCTTTTAAAGCCGGTGGATATTCTCGCATGTTAGATATTTGAAAAAGCCCGATATTTCAGGCACTCTATCCCTTGGTATCAGATTGCTCCACCATTTGGCGGGGTAACATCTTCATCCCGCAGGATGCCTGGCTGGTCTTGGGGCACAAAGGCCGGGCTGCGGATGACAAGGGGGATCCATGAACAATCTCGCACTAGGCGCAAAGATCGCGTTGTTTTCTGCCATTGTGGTTGCACTGGCCCTGGTCATTGTCATTGCACAATCTTCCAGTCGCGCGTTTGATGCTGCACGTAATAGCGGTATTTCACAGATGCGAAGTGAAATACGGTCTGCAGCAAATGACATGTCGGGCGTGGTGGAAGCCGCACTGATCGCAAGTTCCGGTTTTGCCGATACCGCCGCAGCTGTTGCTGAAAACGGCAAGGCCGCAAGCAACAGCGATGGCCGCGAGGTTCTTAGTCAAACCCTTCGCCAGTCGCTTCTTGATCATCCTGCATGGTTTGGTACATGGACTTTGGCCCGCCCCAATGTTTTGGGCGGATCCGATGCGGACTGGGTCGGCAAATCTGGTGGTGATTCTGCGGGGATTTACACCCCTTACTGGGTGCGAGATGGCGAAAATGTCGTCATGGATACCGGGGCCGATTATGATGCGACCGGGGATTTCGGCGAAGATTTCTTTGCCGTTTCCGAAGCAAGCAAACTGCCTGCGGTTCTTGAACCCTATGTCGAGACCCTGAATGACAATTCCGAGGTGGTGATGACGTCGGCGACGACGCCGGTCATTGTCGATGGCAAGGTTATTGCGGTTTCTGGTGTCGATCTTGAACTCAGTGCCCTTCAGAAACGTGTGGCTGAGGAAAAGCCGTTCGGTGTCGGGCGTCTTTGGCTTGTGACCGATACCGGTTCGGTCGTGGCCCATCCTGATCCGGAGTTGCTGGCAGCGAGGCTCGAAGATACCGGTGTGAGCCCTGATCAGGTTGCTACCGCCCGTTCCGAGGGATTTGTGACCGCCGAGCTTGACGGGGTTGAAAGCTATCTGGTGGCGTTGCCTGTACAGTTCGGCAATGCGCCGCAAATCTGGACGATCATCGGGGCGGTTCCGAGTGATGCTGTTCTTGCCAGTGCCAATGCGGCTGCGCGTGAAGCGATCATTATCGGGTTGATTGTTCTGGCGGCGGCGATTGTTGCAGCCCTGATGGTTGGTAAACTTCAGGCACGCCCGATTTTGAACCTGGCGGCCGTGATGGGCAAAATGGCTGACGGTGACCTGGCAACCGAGATTCCCCATATCGGGCAAAGTAATGAAATGGGCAAGATGGCCGCTGCCCTTGAAAACTTCCGGGACAAATCCTTGCGGGCGAGGGAACTTGAAGAAGAGGCCGAAGCTGCCGAAAAACGCGCCGAGGAAACCCGCAAGCAGGCAATGATCAAGGTTGCCGATGATTTCGAAGCAAGTTCGGGCAAGGCGGTGGCATCGGTCAGTTCGGCTGCTGCGGCACTGGGTGAAATTACCGAACGGATGGGGCGTCTTGTCGAAACGGCGCGTTCCCGCATGTCGCATGCCACTGGTGGTGCGGATCAGGCCAGCGAGAATGTGCAGGTTGTTGCCTCTGCCGCAGAGGAACTTCTGGCCTCGATTGAAGAAATCGGACAGCAGGTCGCCATGGCCGCCGACGTTTCACGCGAAGCGGCACAGGAAGCCAGTGCTGCGACGACCAATATCAGCGATCTGGACGGCAAGGCGCGCCAGATTGGCGAAGTCGTGACGATCATTCAGGATATCGCAGCCCAGACCAATCTTCTGGCGCTGAATGCGACGATTGAGGCCGCCCGTGCCGGGGAGGCAGGCAAGGGCTTTGCGGTTGTTGCCAACGAGGTCAAGGGGCTGGCTAACCAGACATCCAAGGCAACTGATGAAATTTCCGAACAGATCAGCGTCATTCAGGGATCGGTAAGTGCGGCTGTCGAAACCATCGGACGTATTGACGAAGTTGTCGGCCGGGTCGAAGGGATTTCAACGGCAATTGCATCGGCTGTTGAAGAACAAAGTGCTGCAACCCGCGAGATCGCCAATAGCGCGGGCAAGGCTTCAGACGGTGTTCAGACCTTTGCCAGCAGCATCGGTGAACTTGCGCAGTCAATCGAGGAAGTTGGTGGTGTCTCGCAGGATGTGCACGGGGCTGCGGTCAATCTTCAGGATGATAGCAGCTCGCTCGAGGGATCGGTTTCGACCTTCCTTGGCGCAGTGCGCAAGTGATTCGTGAGCCGGGAAGCAAGACACTGCTTCCCGTGACTTTTACCGGAAAAGAACAAAGGCCCGACGGATAACGTCGGGCCTTTGACTGGCGCGCCCGGAAGGATTCGAACCTCCGGCCTTCTGATTCGTAGTCAGATGCTCTATCCAGCTGAGCTACGGGCGCTTTTTCAAGCTTACGTAAATGGTAAAGGCTCGACGCGGTAACGTCGAGCCTTTCAATGGCGCGCCCGGAAGGATTCGAACCTCCGGCCTTCTGATTCGTAGTCAGATGCTCTATCCAGCTGAGCTACGGGCGCTTTGCCTTAATTTCCGGCGGTTTGCTTGGGTGTGCTCCCCGTCGGCGGAGCGGAACTTATGCAAACGAGCAGGGCATTGCAAGCAGTAAATTTCAAAAAAAGGTATTTTTTCGTAAGGCGCGGTTTACGGGACTGCTACGCACTTGTTTTGCCCGGCTTTGTCCGGTTTGTCGGACTTATGGACAAGACTCGGCAAAAAAGGGGCAAATGCGTCTTGTTCCACAAGTGGTCGTGGACTAAGATGCATTCAATCCCGGGGGAACAGGGGCTTGTTTCACCACATAAAAAAGCAGGCCCAGGGAGATTCGCATATTTCTACTTAGGTAATAGATCGAAATGGCCGTTCGTAAAACCTACCTTGCCGTAATCGGCACCGCCCTGATGCTGGGGGGATGTTCTTTTTCTTCTGAGGCCCTTTGGCCAACACTTGCTGGTGAAGAAGATACGACCCAGGAAAACATGGTCGCATCCGAGCCGGTCGGTGCTAATGCCACCACCAGTTACGATGTTGCTGCAAGCACACAGCCGTTGACCGGTGTGTCTCAGACCGGAACCTTTGTCGGTTCCAAAGTCGAGAACATGCAGCAGGAGCTCAACCGTCTCAAGGCGGCTTTGAACCAACACAACAATGAACTGCAACAGCTTCGCGGACAGACTGTCTCGCATTCGCAGGCCTATCACGGCACTGTGGCTGCGATCAGCGCACGTTTGCAGGTTGGCACGACCCCGGGTAACCCGGTTCTTGTGCAGCAGTGGAACACCGCACAGTCCGAGCTGGACCTGGTGAATGACGATATTGCCGCACTGAACTCGCTGGCGAACAAGGTTGCTGCTGACAGCACGCTTTCGACTTTCCTGCTTGAGTCTGTTCGCTCCGCCTATCAGGTTTCCGGTGCTGTTGACGAAGACCATCGTCAGCTTGCCCTGCTTGAAGACGAAACCAACCGCACCACGGTGCTGATTGATCGTCTCCTGAACGAAATCAGCGAAAGCCTGTCGCGTCAGACATCCTATGTCAGCACCGAACGTGCGAACCTGAACGCTTTGGCACTGGCTGTTAAAAACGGTGAAATCTTCGGGGATTCGCTTTCCAAGCGGGTTTTCCAGTCACAGGCCGCTCCCGCGTCGGCTAGCCCGCGCATGGCAGCAGCCGGTGACCGCCCGCTGGTCGTCATCCGTTTCGACACTGCCAGCGTGAAATACGAGCAGGCGCTTTATAACGCGGTGAACCGCGTTCTGGAACGCCGCCCGCAGGCCAGCTTTGACGTTGTCGCGGTAACGCCGAATCGTGGTACCCCGGCGCAAGTCGCGCTGAATTCAAACAAATCCAAGCGTAATGCGCAGGCAGTTCTTCGGTCGCTGACCGATATGGGTATGCCAAGCTCGCGTGTTCATGCATCGGATGCCACCAGCGCATCTGTTTCGTCCAACGAGGTGCATGTTTTCGTGCGCTAAGTCCGGTCGGACATAAGGGATTTTAAGAACGGCTCTGACGGGTGCTTCGGGAAATCGAAGCACCCGTTTGTTTTTGATCGATCATGCATTGTGGTCTTTGCGATCGCGATGCCTTATCCACCCCGGGCAAGAAGAGAGTGATGGGCGATCTCGTCAATCTGCGTCAGGCACGCAAACGCAAGCAGCGCAATGAAAAGGCCAAAAAGGCGGACGAGAACCGGGCGATGCACGGGCGCACGCGGCATGAGCGCACACTTTCGGATGCGGAAAAGCAGGCAGCCCAAAAGCATCTTGATGCGCATCAGCGAACCGGGCCGGTTGGCGATGGTGACAGCACAGGTGATAAAGATGCTGATACGCCGGTGAACCCGCCAGTATCCGACAGTTCTGACAAGCCCAAATCACCGTCGGCTAAGCCGGAGAACGTTGTGTCGATCTTCTCACGCGATAAAAGCAGCAACGATCCGGCCTGACACTCGGCTGAAACGGCCATCAACAGAGAACCTGCATTCACGGGCGGTTTGCCAAACAGGCATCGTTCCGGATGTGACGGGACTCTTCATTTGCAGCACAGATAGACGGTGGCATCCAGGTTGTTTCGGCAGCAGATGGCCCGATGCCACAGACCCGCGAGCACATTATGCTTGCGCGTCAGGTTGGCGTTCCGGCACTGGTCGTGTCCATGAACAAGGTTGACCAGATTGATGACGAAGAGCTCCTTGAGCTCGTCGAACTGAAATCCGTTAATGGTCTTGCGGTTTCAGTGATCGTTGGCGAGCTTTGCCGGTTGCATGTGTTCCTATCCCATGGATGGGCAGATAGCGTGCCTCCAGGCGCTTTGAGAGAGGTCTGGTCGGCTTTGGATGGGGAGAGGGGGCAAGGTATCGCCACCCGTGTCAGAAGCGCAGTGACAAGGGCCTGATGCCAACACTGCAATACACGCGGGCAGAACTGAGCCGTCACATCGGGTATGCACGGCAGAACCGGCTTGTTGCCGGGTATTCAAATCACAGCACCAGGAGATCGTCTTTCATCTGGTGCCGGTCGCAAATCTTCAAATCACTTCACTGTCAAACGGGTCATCAGTTTAACAGTGTTTCGGCTTCACGCTTGCTTTGGTCAAGGGCCTCGTCCCATCCCATCAGCCAGTCTTCATGATCACGGGAATCAGACGGGTAGGGGTTTTCTGTCAGACGATGCGCATCCAGACCCGCCGAGAAACCAGAACCATAGGCCGAATTGGGCAGATGGCGTTCATGCACGACCGGTGCATAGGTCTCGTAGATCTGGTTGCGGAACGCCGGAAGAGAGCACAGCACACCATCATCAATACCAAGCGGATAGGCCATCATCATGGCCGTGCCAAGCGAGGTGATGGAAAGCTCGTCACCGGCCGTGATGCGGATCAGACCAGCCAGTCGCAGATTGGCGATGGCACTGTCGATGCGCCGCTGCAAATCCGGGCCGTCTTCAATGGCAATCTGATTGCCATCATCATCTGTGCAGAAAAGGGAAAGGACACGACGCAACAACATGTTGCGGTCAAGATTGGCCTCGGCACTGCGTAGCACCGTAAGCATCAAAGCGGGATCGCCAGGCGCGAAATCCATAGAACTGGACATTCAGGGGCCTCCGTTCAGATAGAACCGAATTCCCTCCCAAGCAGGCAGCCATTCTTTGTTGTCGGCGTTTGGGCCGAAACCGTGCTGCCTTTTATTATTATAGTTTGCAGATATGTTTCCAACTTGTGAAGACAAGATTGCGCTTTGGTAGAATTTTTTATGCAAAGAAGTGAATTTACGCAGACATCCAGGCTAATAGCTTGAAAATATGTGCTGATCTGAACGTCTGCCACAGGTTCAGTCGCGCTTAAAAAAATAGCGCTTTCAGGTCTTGATGACAGGCATAGGGCGTGGGGCATCTGTTGCGACGCGCATGCTTCTTGTCGAAGGAGCAGATTTAGCCGGATGATTTTGAGGTTGCGGACTTTGACGCCGGGGCCTTGCCATCCGGGTTTCGCCAGACGCGGACCCGGTTGCGTCCGCCTTCCTTGGCGGCATAAAGCGCCTGATCGGCTTTTTCGATGATCTGTTCGACGGTCCGGCTTTTGGTCATGGGAGCGGCACCGATAGAGGCTGTGACCGGCAGGATGGTGGTGTCGGAAATCGTGACAGGTGATGCCTCGATCACCCGGCGCAGACGTTCAAGCACGCGCGCGCATTGCTTCATGTCTGCATTGGGCAGACAGATCAGGAATTCCTCGCCGCCATAGCGATAGACTTTGTCAAACGGGCGGACATGCGATTGCAGGATACCGGCAACCGATTGCAACACAAGGTCACCAGCCTGATGGCCATAAGTGTCGTTAACCGATTTAAAGTGATCAAGGTCGACAAGGGCAATGGCCGTCGGGACACCGGTTCGAATCGACCGTTCGCGTTCGGCATTGAGATCGCCCAGCATCGTCTGACGATTATAGGTGCCGGTAAGCGGATCAACATCGGACCTTGCGGTGCGGAATGCGCGTTCAAGACGTCGTACTTGTGCAAAGAACGATTCGGCACGAAGCGCCATCATATCGAACTCGGCCGAATCGATTTCGCCATCGACCTCGCGCGCGCTCAAAAGCCGTCGTGCCGAATCGTGCAATTGTTGATGGGTTGTGGCCAGCGCATGCATTGCAGGCTGGTCTATCAGCCGATTATGCCGGTTAAGCGCATACCAGGCGCCAAAATCGCAATCATGATCATCCTCTTCATGTTCCGATGGACTCGGAGAATCAGGAAGCATCAGTTTGCGATTCCAGCGCAGAATGAGCGCGATATGTTCGCTCAGGGCCTTTTCGAGTTCGGCCAGAATGTCACGTTCAGCATCAGCCATCCCGCCATCGGCAACGCTTTCGGGCATTTTGTGGCCCGTGTCGTTGCCCCTGCGTATTGCGGGTTTGGGCGGTGCTGGTTGCGACGTATCACTCATTCAGTTGGCCCAGAAAAGACTTCACTAAACGTTTGTTTTAACAGGCGATCGAGCTCATCCATAGAAATATCGACACCAAGGTCGGCAAGGCTGGTGACGCCATGCTCGGAAATGCCGCAGGGCACGATGCCGCCGAAATGTGAAAGATCCGGTGCGACATTGATTGCAATCCCGTGAAAGGTCACCCAGCGGCGCACGCGCACGCCAATGGCGGAAATCTTGTCTTCCCGACCATCTTCACGCACGACCCAGATGCCAACGCGGCCATCGCGTCGTTCACCCTTGATGCCCAGCAAAGCCAGGGTGCGAATCACCCATTCTTCGAGATTATGAACATATGCCCGGACGTCGCGACCCCGATTCTTGAGGTCCAGCATCAGATAAACCGTCCGCTGACCCGGTCCGTGATAGGTATATTGCCCGCCGCGACCCGCGTCATAGACAGGAAAGCGATCCGGATCGACCAAATCTTCCTGATGGGCGCTGGTCCCGGCCGTATAAAGTGGCGGATGTTCAAGAAACCAAACAAGTTCATTGGCTTCGCCTGCATGGATCGCTTCGGCGCGGGCCTCCATTTCAGCAAGGGCTTCGGGGTAGGGAACCAACTCCGGGGTGGTGCGCCACTCGATGATTTGCGCGGTTGGGGCGATGGAATGCATTTTTCCTGACAAATAAATGAAATTAAGTGAAATGAGCCCTTGATCAGGGGTAATCAATTTGCTATCTCCCTTTCCGCGCCAAGGCAAGCCCACTTCTACACCTCACGGGCTTTGCTGCAGACAATATGCGGTCGTGGCGGAATTGGTAGACGCGCAGCGTTGAGGTCGCTGTGGGCTAACCCCCGTGGAAGTTCGAGTCTTCTCGACCGCACCAAAAACGCCTCCTCTTTTCAAGAGGAGGCTTTTTTGTTTCCGGGTTTTCGATTGCGGGTCAGGCAACCGGAGTTTCCCGATAAAAGAGCCCGCCAGAAACGGCGGGTTTTTTCGTTTGTGGACCTTCCCCATATATCCCCTACAATGTTTTTGTCAGCCAGCTCTGGGCGGGGCCGGTCGGGTTAACGCGGTTGCGATACAACTGATTGATTTATTGTGCGGTGCCGCGTTGAAAATTATGCAATGCAGCCCTTTGGCAGAACGTTGCACTGAGTGCTTCAATCACAGGGAAAACTCATTTAGTCTGGGTTTCCCACTAGAACGAATTATCAGGATTTAACCATTTTCTGGTTAATTAATGTAAATACCTGAAATTAAAAGGTATTATGATGGCAAATAGAAATGACAAGCTGCGTGAAGCAGCTTTGGACTATCACCGGTATCCCACCCCGGGGAAATTGTCCGTAACGGCGACGACGACACTTGCCAACCAGCGTGACCTTGCCCTGGCCTATTCGCCGGGTGTTGCGTTTGCATGTGAAGAAATCGTCAAAAACCCCGATACGGCGGCGGAATATACTGCGCGCGCCAATCTGGTCGGTGTGATTTCCAACGGTACGGCTGTTCTTGGTCTTGGCCCGATTGGCCCGCTGGCATCCAAGCCGGTGATGGAGGGCAAGGCAGTTCTGTTCAAGAAGTTCGCCAATATCGACGTGTTCGATCTTGAAGTCGCCGAAACCGACCCGCAAAAATTTATCGATATCGTCGCTGCACTCGAGCCGACTTTCGGGGGTGTTAACCTCGAAGACATTAAAGCGCCTGAATGCTTCATCATCGAGAAAGCATTGCGCGAACGTTGCAACATTCCGATTTTCCATGACGACCAGCACGGAACGGCGATTTGTGTCGCGGCTGCGGTTCTGAATGGATTGCGTGTCACGGGCAAGGATATCAACAAGGTCCGTCTGGTGACATCGGGGGCTGGTGCCGCCGCGCTTGCGTGTCTTAACCTTCTGGTGTCGATGGGACTGCCCAAGGACAACATCACGGTCACCGACCGGTTTGGTGTCGTTTACAAGGGCCGTCAGGAAGAAATGGATCCGTGGAAAGCGGATTATGCCATTGAAACCAATGCCCGCACATTAAGTGACGTGATCGAAGGGGCTGATATCTTCCTTGGTCTGTCTGCGCCCAATGTCATGGGCGAGGACGAACTGCGCAAGATGGGTGAACGCCCGATCATTATGGCGCTTGCCAACCCGACCCCGGAAGTATCGCCTGAACTGGTCAAGGAAATCCGCCCGGATGCCGTTATGGCGACGGGGCGTACCGATTATCCCAACCAGGTGAATAACGTTCTTTGCTTCCCGTTCCTGTTCCGTGGTGCGCTTGATGTCGGTGCGACCGAGATCAACGAGGAAATGAAAATTGCCGCGGTCGAGGCGATTGCCGATCTGGCAACCGCCGAGGTTTCGGACGTTGTTGCGACGGCTTATGGCGGTGAGGAACTTAAATTCGGTCCGGAATACCTTATTCCCAAACCGTTTGATCCGCGTCTGATGCTTGAAATTCCGCCGCGTGTGGCAAAGGCTGCGATGGATAGCGGTGTTGCCAAACGCCCGATCGAGGATTTCGATCATTACCGCCAGCAGCTTGAAGGCTTTGTCTTCCGGTCCGGTCTGGTGATGAAGCCGGTCTTTGACATGGCACGCGCACATAAAAAACGCGTGGTCTATCCCGAAGGCGAATCGCGCCGCGTTCTTCAGGCCTGTCAGGTGCTTGTCGATGACGGCGTCTGCGTTCCGGTGGTGATTGGTCGTCGCGAAGTGATCCTGGAACGCATCACCGAACTTGGCTTGCGTCTGATCCCTGATGAACAGATTGAAATCCATGATCCGGATGACAATCCGCATTTCGAACAGGACTGGCAGGACTTCCACAACATCATGGGACGTCGCGGGATCAACCCGGAATATGCCCGTTCCATCGTGCGTACCCGTCCAACCGTGATCGCAGCCCTTATGCTGCGTCGTGGTGAAGTGGATGCGATGCTGTGTGGCTGTCAGGGCGGTTTCCTGCGTCACCTGCGCTATGTCCGCAATCTTGTGGGCCTGCAGAAAGGCGTGACCGACTTCTCGACGGTCAATATGATGATCATGAAGCAGGGGACCTTCTTCCTGACCGATACCTATGTGTCGGTTGACCCGACCCCTGAGCATGTGGCTGAAACCACGATCATGGCAGCCGATGTGGTCAAGCGGTTTGGCATTACGCCAAAGGCCGCCTTGATTTCGCATTCGAACTTCGGCAGTCACGAAAACAAGTCGGCCTGCAAGATGCGCGACGCGCTTCAGCTGATCCGTACGCAGGCGCCTGACCTTGAGGTCGAAGGTGAAATGCATGCCGATGCGGCAATTTCACAGCCGATCCGTGATCGTATCTTCCCGCATTCGATGCTTAAGGGGGCTGCGAACCTTCTGGTGATGCCGACCCTTGATGCTGCCAACATCTCCTATAATCTGGTCAAGATGCTGGGTGATGGTTTGCCGGTTGGCCCGATTCTGGTCGGTGCTGCGAAATCGGCACATGTGGTCAGCCCGTCGATCACGGTGCGCGGTATCGTCAATATGACTGCAATCGCGGTTGTTGATGCGGTAACGCGTAGTCAGGAAGGCCAATAAAATATCTGTCGTTGCGCCCCTTGACCGGGGCCATGCGATAGCGCAGAAACAGCCGTGTCGGGATTTTGATCATCAACGTCCCGGCGCGGCGTTTTCATAAGACAGTTTCAATCTGGTGCAGGGCGCAAACAGCAGCACGTAACTCAGGGAGGGGCAGATGGCAGGTCAAGTTGATGAACTCGACCGTCCGGCGGATACATCCACCGGCGATGAATATGTCGATCTGACACCTGAATATGCGCGCGAAATCTTTGACGCCCTTGGCGAGGAAGACAGCAACACTGCTTCTGAACTGCTTGGCGAATTGCACTTTGCCGACATTGCAGATTTGCTGGGCTGGGCAAGCTCGAACCAGCGTGCGCAACTTGTCGAACTGATCCGCCCCGACTTTGACCCGGAATTCCTGACCGAACTTGACGATGACCTTCGTGAGGAAGTCATCAACCTGCTCGGCACAGATGTGGTGGCCGAGGCCATCACAGAGCTTGATTCAGATGACGTTGTCGAGGTCATCGAGGATTTTGATGCCGACGAACAGCGCGAACTTCTTGGCGCGCTTTCCGATATCGAACGTGCGCGTGTTGAAGAAGCACTTTCCTATCCGGAATATACCGCCGGTCGTATCATGCAGCGCGAGCTGGTGGCGATCCCGGATTACTGGTCGGTCGGCCAGACCATCGATTTCCTGCGGTCGGCCAAAAATCTGCCGGATGACTTTTACGACATCATCGTCGTTGATCCGCGTTACAGCCCGGTCGGCATTGTGCCTTTGTCGCGTGTGATCCGCACCAACCGTCCGGTGCTGGTGCGTGATGTGATGGGGTCCGATGAAATGCGCACGGTCCTTGTGACCGAGGAACAGGAAAACGTCGCCCATCTGTTCCGTCAGCGTGACCTTATTTCCGCACCGGTTGTGGATGATTCCGGTCGTCTTGTCGGTGTGATCACGGTCGATGACGTCGTTGACGTTATCGACGAGGAATACGAAGAAGACATGATGCGCCTTGCCGGTGTCGGCGAGGAGGATGACCTTTCAAGTGCGATCCTTGATACCACCCGGTCCCGCTTTACCTGGCTTCTGGTCAATCTGGGAACCGCGATCATGGCGTCGGTGGTCATCGGCCTGTTTGAAGGGACGATTGAAAAGCTGGTCGCACTGGCGATTCTGATGCCGATTGTGGCCTCGATGGGCGGGAATGCCGGTACGCAGACCCTGACTGTTGCGGTGCGTGCGATTGCCACGCGTGAGCTGACCAGCACCAACGCATGGCGTGTGATCCGCAAGGAGGTCGCTGTATGTGGTCTGAACGGGCTGGCATTTGCCATCTTGTCCGGAGCTGTAACCTGGCTTTGGTTTGATGATCTTTTGCTGGGCGGTGTGATTGGCGCTGCGATGATTATCAATCTGCTTTTTGCCGGGCTGTTTGGTGCCCTGATCCCGCTTGGTCTGGAACGTGCGGGTATTGATCCCGCTGTATCTTCATCGGTGTTCCTGACGACGATTACCGATGTTGTCGGTTTCTTTGCATTCCTTGGACTGGCAGCGATTTTCCTGCTTTAGGCCTCAATAATCCAGTCGGTATCTGGCAAGCGCAGTGTTTGAGGCTGCCGGATTTGCAAATTAAAAGCCCCGCAGATAATGCTGCGGGGCTTTTGGTTTTTAGGCTGCCGAATCAATGAGCAGGCAATTTGCGAAAGCTAGCCTGAATGTTCGTCTTCTGCCGGACTTGATGTTGCTTTCGGGCGCGCCGGGCTCTTTTGCCGGGGCAGAAGTTCGGCGGTGTCGATTGCATCAAGTGGTGCAGACAGCAAGAAGCCCTGCATCTCGTCACAATCCGCAGCCTGAAGCACGGCAAGCTGTTCTTCGGTTTCAACACCCACAGCAACCACCTTGCGATTAAGGCTTTTGCACAGCCGGATTGCCGGTTGCAGGATGCTGTTTTCGGGTTGCTCATCAAGGGCCAGATTGAACAGCGATTTTGACAGCTTGATCCGCTGAACCGGGAAGCGTTTCAGATAGCGTAGCGACGTATTGCCCGCTGCAAAGTGATCAAGCGTCAGGCCAATACCCGCCTCGGCAAAGCGATAGAACTGGCCAAGCGCGCGTTCAGGTTCACGCATGGCGATGTCTTCGGAAACCTCGATCTCGATCATGGCGGCATCAATTTCATGTTCAGCCGTAAGATCAATGATGTTCTTGATCAGGTCAGCCTGAATGAACTGGCGGCTTGAAACGTTCAATGCAATCGGAACCGGGACATAGCCCTGTTCACGCCATTGGGCGATCTGTTTGCACACGGTTTCAATGATCCATTGACCCAGTGGTGACAAAAGCCCCGTCCGGTCGGCAACCGCGATAAAGTCAGGCGGCAGGCGGCGCTTGCCACTGTCATCAATCCAGCGCAACAGCGCCTCAAACCCGGTCAGGGTGCGGTCGGATGTCCGATAGCGCGGCTGATATTCAAGGACAAAGCGCTTTTCATCAACCGCACGGCGCAATTGCGTTTCCATTGAAAGACGCGCATGCATCACGTTGTTCATCGTCTCGACAAAGAAGCAATAAGACGATTCCGCAGATTTCTGGGCGCGATACATTGCGGCATCCGCATTGGCCAGCAATTGCGACGGTGCGCGCGCATCGTTGGGATACAGGGCGACACCAACACTGACATGCAGACGGATTTCTTCGCCCGTCGTGGTCTGGATCGGCTGTGACATGGCTTCGACCACGCGTTCGGCAACCAGTGCCGCGCCTTCGGCCTCTGACAGGTCGGTTGCGATAATCGCAAACATGTCCCCCGAGAACCGGGCACAGGTGTCTTTTTCACGCACTGTCGCGCGCAGACGCCCGGATATGGTGCGCAATGTTTCGTCACCGATATCTGCGCCGAACCGGTCATTGATGGCGCGGAAATTGTCGATATCAACCACCAGAACCGACAGAAGCTTTTCATACCGTTTGGCATGGGCAACCGCCTGATTAAGGCGGTCTTCAAACAGTGCATGGTTCGGAAGCCCGGTAAGCGGGTCATGCGTTGCCAGATACCGCAACCGATTAACCGATGCGTTGGCCGCCGGATTGTGATGCAGGGTGATATCAACGCAATCAGGATTGCTGGCGGATGGCTTCATCGCCAGATTGCAGACGACATGAACGCCTTCGGCACTGCGGACAATCCATTCACGGCGTAATTCTTCCTCGCCGCGATTGATGGCAAGCAGCATCTTTTCCTGCGATCGGCGCGAAGCGGTTCCGTCGGACTGGAATTCCGGTGCCAGATTGTAAAAGCGGATAAATCCGTAATCTTCTTCGCGCAGATCAAAGAATTCGGCCGTTTCCGGCGACATTGATTTCAGATGACCATCAAGCTTGGTAATCGACAAAGCAAGGTCATTGATATCATCACCGGCATTGATGTGATGCAGATGGCGTCGGGATGATGTTTTCTGCCGGTTGGTCAGCATGAAGATCAGAACGGTAAACAACGCTGTTACCAGCGTCCCGAACAGTAAAATAAGTTCAGGATTGATGGTGTGCTGGCTTGCAAGTTTGGGGTCGGCAATGACATCGACCTGCCACTGACGCCCGACAATCTCGACCGGGACGGTGCGTTGCAACTGTTCGTCATCGCCTTCGCCACGGATTTCAAACAGAACAGTGTCACCTTCGCGCACACGCACGGTGTAATCTTCGACCTGTTCGGTATTGATGACCGAGGCCAGCATGGAACGGATGCGGAATGCCCCGTTGATGATGCCGATAATCTCGCCATCACGGCCCAGAACCGGGCTATAGGCCGCAAATCCGCGCCCGCCCTGAAGAAGTTCAAGTGTCGGGGTGATCTGGGTTCTGCGCTGATCAAGGGCGATATCCAGAACCGGGCCTGCCATCGGATGGCGTTTCAGATCGGCACCAATGGCCGGAACGTTCCCCTTGATCGGGGCTACATATAAAATGATGTAATTGGGCGAAATCCAGTTGATTGCCTGCAGCGCCGGAAAACGGCTTTGCAGCGGGGTGGCAATCGAGAGATATGCGCGTTCATCCTCGGGCGCGCCGTCTTGCCAGTTATCTGCAAAGCTTTCAAGAACGGCGAGGTTGCTTGTGACAATCTGGCTGACTTGCTGGGCTACAGACGTGGCTGTAATCTGGGCTGCGGACAGAAGAATGGTACGACGATTTTTTTCAAACGTTTGCCAGAAAAAGAAAGTCACAGAGCCAAGGAAAACTGCCGTCAGAAAACCTGCCAACAATGCCCGTTTCTTCAAACGGGACGTTTGCGTGGATGCATTTTCATCAGCTTGTTTGTTTTCTTCTTCCATCTCTCCCCCATACGTGACCCGCAAAACAGGTTCCCCAAACCCGGATATGCGCGCAAAAAAAACGCATTCGTCACGTCATTTGCAAAGGCATCATGCGTATGATGTCTTACAAACGGTTTTGTGTCACGCAGACGATAAGCAATTCGCTCTATGTTTAATGGTGCCATTATTACAGGATTTTAAGGGTTTAGTCGCGTTCATTTGCATATAATTTTTTGCGCAATAAGTTCGTTGCCGGGGCGTCTGCACCATTTTTACGGGCAGACGCAGGATTAAATCTTTGTTCGCCCCTGTTCGTGGCGCGCCAACTGGTGTATCTGAGGCTGGCTTCTGGCACCCGCGATAATTTGCCAGATAAAAGTGTGACGAAGATCACCCCCGAGAGAGAGTTTATGAAACATCATCACCGCAATCCCCGTGCCCGTGGGGGACGCAAGCGTCAACCGTCCCGGCGTGATCCGCTGATTGGTTTTGAAGCGCCCGTCACCATCGAACAGGTTGGTGCGCGTGGTGATGGCATTGCGCATATTCAGGCCCCGGATGGTAAAGCGGTTCTGGTCTATGTTGATTGCGTGTTGCCCGGGGATGAAGTGCGGGTTGCCCTGCGTCAGAAACGCGGTGACGGATATGGCGCCGAAGTCATCGAGGAAATTGCCCGCACCGGTGCGTTCAACCCGCCACGCTGTTCGCATTTCAAGGAATGCGGCGGCTGTGCGCTTCAGCATATGAGCGACGATGATTACCGGGCGTGGAAATATGACAAGGCCAAAACTGCTGTTTTGCGGGCGGGGATTGATCCCGAGGATGCAGATGATCTGATTGCCGATGTTGAAATTTCACCACCGGCAAGTCGCCGTCGCGCGGGTTTCTCCGTTCATGTCGGGGCGACCGGGGTGTTTGTCGGTTTCCATGGCCGGTTCAGTCATACGGTTTTGAATGTTCCTGACTGCGCTGTTTTGCGCCCGGAATTGATGGCGTTCCGTTCTGCCTTTGTCGATTTCCTGACATCCTGTCCGCCAGATTACGCGCGCGATATCAAGGAGGTCTTTGTTACCCTTGTCGATAACGGACTTGATGTTCTGATCCAGGCCAGTGCAGACCCCAATCTTGATATGCGTCAGGATCTGGCCGAATTCGCCGGGGCACAGAACCTTGCGCGTCTGAGCTGGCAGGTCGGGGATCGTCCGGATGAACCGGTTGCCGCCCGGCATACGCCGCTGGTGTCCTTTGAAAATGTCGAAGTGTCGATTGCGCCTGCCGGGTTCTTGCAGGCAACGCTTGATGGTCAGCAATCCCTTGTAAATGCGGTCAAGCAGACACTGGATGAAATTGCACCGAGACAGGTCGCCGATCTGTTCTGCGGGGTCGGCAGCTTTACATTCGCATTGGCCTTGCATGGCAAGCGCCGGTCGGTGACTGCTGTTGAAAGTGACCCGCGTGCGGTCGAACTTTTGCAATATGCCGTGGGTCAGTCAGGAAGTCCGATCAAGGTTGTCAAACGTGACCTGTTCCGTCAGCCGCTTACCGCAGCTGAGTTGGGGGCATTTGATCTGGTGCTGTTTGATCCGCCGCGTGCAGGCGCACTGGCCCAGTGCGAGCAACTGGCAACAGGCGGACCTGAATGGGTTCTTGCGGTTTCCTGTAATCCGGCGACCTTTACGCGCGACATGCGTGTGTTGCGCAATGGCGGCTATGAAATTCAAAAGGTCGTCCCGGTGGATCAGTTCCTGTGGTCGTCACATCTGGAACTGTTTGCTGTTCTGCGCCGTAAAGCGGTCTGATCCGGGCTGTTCGGGGCAGCCCGGATTGACGTTTGCAGGCGGACTTTACAGGCTGATTGCGCCCAGATTGGGTGGGGGTTTTTAAAATCGCGCCTTGATTGTGCGATTTGGCTTAATGTTTCATCGCTAATAATCTATACTAATGGCTGGTATTTCCGCCGGACACCAGGAAGGTCAGGTGGACAAAGTTTTGAATGATTTCAATTTCTTTGTCCGTGCAGCATGTAGTTGCCTCGCCGGCTTGTTTGTGCGGAAAAGCAATGGAACCAGTTGCGAGTCAGCTTACGATCTATACCAATACTGCGCGTGCGATTGCACCGCAGAACCGGTTGATCGCGTCTGATGGCAGCCAGTATCCCACGTCATCGGGCAGTTCTGAACGCAATACCGATTCGCTTCGTGGTGCGAGTTACACCACAGAAAAGCTTCGTGGATCGCTTGGCAGTGCCAGCAACCTTTTGACACAGGCATCAAGTGATTTGTCGCGCATCGGTGATGCGCTTGACGAAATTGAATCCCTGATCGAAATCGCAGAAGAAAGCCCGGACCTTTCGGCGCAGCAGCGTGCGCAACTTAATAGCCAGATCGAAGATTATCTGGGCGAAATTGACGATATTGCTGCAAACAGCAGCTTCGATGGCCGGAACCTTCTGGATGCGGATCAAACGATATCGGTACAGGTCGGTTCCGGAACGTCGTCAGATAACCGGATCAATGTCGAACTTTATGCATCGTCGACCGAGGATTTGGCGACGGGGCTTTCATCAATTGACCTGACGGATGGTTCGGGCGTTTCAAATGCACGTGCCCTGATTGATGAAGCGCAGCAGGCATTGCGTGATCGCGAGACTTCATTGTCGGCTGATCGCGGCAGTCTTGCCGTTGCGCAGGATCAAAACCGCGTTTCACAGGTTGCAGGCGACAATATTGTCCAGGCCCAACTGGCGGCGTCCGAAACATCCGGTGCCGAGGATATCAGGTCGCGTATTTCGGCAAATCTGCAGGCCTATCTTGGGGATATCGCCACCCAGCTTGCCAGTCAGACGGTCAGTATTGGCGGGTTCGGCTTGCCTGAACCACGACCTGATCCGTTCCTTGAACAGAATGACAGGCCGGTCTTTGACCCGAACGCCGATAAACGTGATCCGCTGGCACAGGAAACCTTTGGGCAATCGTCGGGTGCAAACACCAGACAATCCTATTCCACGCCGGTCTTTGGCGGGTATGACAGCGGTGGTCATGCGACATCAAACAGCGGTGGCGGGGCTGATCGTCCGCAAAACCGTATGTCTGTCGATGCCTGATATCTTCCGTAAAGCCGCAATTATTTAAAAGGCCCCGTGGATGTTCCGCGGGGCCTTTGGTTCGTTTGATCGAAAGGACGGGTGGTTTTCGGAAATCTATCCTGTCGTCTAGCCTTCTACGGTTTCATCTTCATACACGCCCCAGAAACCGTGACGCGGTGCCCATCCTTCGAAATCGCCAAAGCGCAGCTGGCACCAGTTCATATTGGCCGGGCAGTCTTCGATGCTTCCGATGACGCTGGCCGAGACCATAGCGATCTTGCGGGCATTTTCATCAGCCGCGGAATAAAGCGTGATACTGTCATCGGTGACGATCACATGTCGAGAGCCGACCAGAAGGCTTTGATGAACCCAGCCTTCACTGCCTTCCCAGTCGCGAACCTTACGCCATGTATCAAATTCAGACACGACTTCCATCGGCATATTGCGACGTTGATAAATCCAGACTTTCGGATATCGAAGCCCCGGCCCGGAACGCAAGAATACCTTGTCTGATCGCAGTGCGACAAATCGCGGAATGGGCAGACCGGATTCTTGGGCGCTGGCCACAATCGGGGTGGTCAGACTTGCCAGAACAGCCAAAGCCATGAAGCGATACATAAATGTGCGCAAAAACTGCGGCATCTTGTTGGTATTCCCTTGTTTCGGAGCTCTGACAGGGATCTGTCAGAAATCCTCTTCACGTAATAAAATTACAAAAAATGCGTCAAAATCCTTGCTTTTGTACCTTGCTGCATGGCATCACTGCATTGCGGCAGGGCACAAAAAATGTGACATGCCATATTTTGTCAGAAAAAGAGTTAAAAGACCGCATAGGATCGGCAGATGACCAAGAAAAAACCGCTTGTCGTCGTGACCCGGAAGCTGCCGGAAGCGATTGAAACCCGCATGATGGAACTGTTCGATGCGCGTCTGAATATCGATGACGCCGCAATGACCAAGGAACAACTCATCGAAGCTGTCAAAGTGGCAGATGTTCTTGTCCCTACTGTGACGGACAAGATTGATGCCGCCGTACTTGCCCATGCGGGGCCGAACCTTCGTCTGATTGCCAATTTCGGAACCGGGGTGGATCACGTTGATTTGCAGACCGCACGGTCGCGCGGCATCACGGTCACCAACACGCCCGACGTTCTCACCGAAGATACAGCAGACATGACAATGGCGCTGATCCTTTCGGTATCCCGTCGCCTTGCCGAGGGCGAACGCCTTATCCGCAAGGGCGAATGGGCCGGATGGGGCCCGACATTGATGCTGGGTCATCGCATCTGGGGCAAGCGTCTTGGCATTGTCGGTATGGGCCGTATCGGTCGTGCGCTGGCGCGCCGGGCAAAGGGGTTCGGGCTGTCGGTTCATTATCACAACCGCCGTCGCGTTCACCCGGAGATCGAAGAAGAACTTGATGCAACCTATTGGGAAAGCCTTGATCAGATGCTTGCCCATGTCGACGTTGTTTCTGTTAACTGCCCGCATACACCGGCAACCTATCATTTGCTTTCGGCAAGGCGTCTCAAGCTGATGCAACCCCATGCCATTCTGGTCAACACAGCACGTGGCGAGATCGTTGACGAACCGGCACTGACCCGGATGCTGGCCGATGGCGAGATTGCCGGTGCCGGTCTTGATGTGTTCGAGCATGAACCGGCCGTAAACCCCAAACTGCTTGATCTGCAAAACGCGGTTCTTTTGCCGCATATGGGGTCAGCCACCATCGAAGGGCGCGTGGATATGGGCGAAAAGGTCCTGATCAATATCAAGACCTTTGTCGATGGCCACACACCGCCAGACCGTGTGATCGAAGGGCTGCTCTAGACAGGTTTTCGACAACGATGTCAGGATTTAAATGCCGGGGATTTCCCCGGCATTTGTCATTTGGGCGTGGTTTTCGGGGCCGGGATTTTTTTATGCAATACAAATGCATGTACCAGTTGTCCCAAAATCAACGGGGTGATGCTGCCGCCAGCCACCAGCATCCAGCCCGTCGGACCGGGGCTTGAGATCATCAGAAGATCCGACAGGCTTGGTATCCACAAGGTTGCCCCGACCAGAACGCAGCACAATGCCAATGCCCCCCAGACAAACGGGTTGCGGCTTACATCATTGATCAATGCATTCGAACCGGAAGCGCGCATGTTAAATACGTGCAAAAGCTGGGCGGCGGCCAATGTCAGGAATGACACGGAAAGGGCTTCCTGTTCGCCCAGCGCAAAGACTGTGTGGGCCAGAATAAATGCACCAAGCGTTCCTGCCGTAATCAGCCCGCCATAGACGATCACCCGCATCCAGTGCAAAGCACCAAGGATCGGCTCTGCCGGGTCGCGTGGTGGTTGCTTCATGACACCCTTTGCGCCTTCACCAACACCAAGCGCGAAGGCCGGGAATACATCGGTAACAAGGTTCAGAAAAAGAATCTGCAATGGCAGTAAAGGAAGGGGAAGCCCGCTTAAAACAGCCAGACCGACGATCAGGATCTCGCTGAAGTTACAAGACATCAAATAAATCACGAATGTCCTGATATTGGCAAAAATCACCCGGCCCATATGCATGGCGGCAACGATGGATGGAAATGCATCATCGCGTAAAACCATGTCGGCGGCTTCGCGGGCAACTTCGGTGCCACGTTGACCCATGGCAATGCCGATATCGGCTTTCTTAAGGGCCGGTGCGTCATTCACACCATCCCCTGTCATCGCAACGATAGCGCCGCTTTCCTGATGAAGAGATACAAGATCAAGTTTGCTTTCCGGGCTGACGCGGGCAAGAACCGGGGTCGCGAGAATGGCCTCGCGTTTATGTTCAGCAGCGTTGCCAACATCCTGAAGGTCGCGGCCTTCCAAAACCGGGGCGTCCGATCTGCATAAGCCGACCTGACGGGCGATATTGTGGGCGGTTCCGGCATGGTCACCGGTGACCATAACAGTCCGAATACCGGCGTCGTGACAGGCCTTGATCGCACTTGCGACGTCGCTTCTTGGCGGATCAAGCAAGGCGATCAATCCAAGAAGCGTGAGATTTTCATAAGGAGCGGTGTCCTCCGACCTTGCCTCTTTCATTGCCAGGCCGAGAACCCTTAATCCTTCGCTGGTCATCTCCGTGGCAAATTCCGTCCATTGATGGCGCAGCTTGTCATCGAACGGCACCTTGCCATTGATCGTGAGAAGATCAGTACAACAGTCAATCACCGCTTCGGATGCGCCCTTTACCGCAACAAACAGGGCGTCATTGTCTGGTTGATGATGGTAGGTCGCCATCATCCGGGTCTGGGCGCTAAAGGCTTCCTTCGCAACCAGTGGAAAATCTTCGAGCAAGGTTTTCTGATCGTATCCCTGCCTTGTAACGGCTTCGAGCAACGCAGTTTCCATCGGATCGCCAATTGGCGCGGATGATATGTTCGTTTTTGTACCGGTTGCGGATGCTGGTGAAATGAGGATTGCATCGTTACACAACATCGCGGTTCGCAAGGCGATTTCTTGTGTCGGATCATTAGGTGTTTCAACCGGTCTGGTCGCCCCGGTTGTCCCGAATGCATTCGTCTCGTCAAGTATGACTGTACTTGTGCGCAGGCGGACAACTGTCATGCGATTTTCGGTAAGTGTACCGGTTTTGTCAGTCATGATGACGGTGGTGGCACCAAGCGTTTCAACGGCTGACAGATTTTTGATCAGGGCATTGCGCCGCGCCATCCGCGCCATACCACGTGCAAGGGCAACCGTTGCCACAATCGGCAAACCCTCGGGAACAGCGGCAATTGCCAGGGCAACACCGGTTTTGACCATCAGCAGGAAGTCCTTGCCGGCATAGATGCCACTTAGCGTTATAAAAAGGGTCAGCCCGAGTGTGACCCAGATCAACTGACCGGCAAGCTTATCAAGTCGCTTTTCAAGCGGGGTTGTTTCGGCATCTGCCGTTTCGGCCAGATCGGCAATATGACCAAGTTCGGTGGCCATCCCGGTTGCGGTAACAATCCCAAAGCCATCGCCGCGGGTAACTGCCGTTCCCTTGAAAACCATATTGAACCGGTCGCCAAGAACGATGTCATCACCAGAAAGAATATCGTTGGTTTTGGCGATTGGCAGGGATTCACCCGTCAGTGTGGATTCGTCACATTGCAGATTGTTGCAATCAACGATGCGTATATCGGCCGGAACAATGTCGCCCGCTTCAAGCAGAACAATATCACCGGGAACGATATCTTCTGCCGGGATGACGGTTGCGATGCAATCGCGTCGAACACGGGCTTTGACTTGCGAAAGTTTGCGCAGAGATTCCATTGACTGGACAGCGCGATATTCGGATGAAAATCCGATGGCAGCGTTCAGGACAAGGACAACTGCAATCGCGCTGCCTTCGGTCCAGTCACCGAGATAAAAGGAAAGCAGCATTGCCCCGGCCAGAAGATAGACAATCAGGCCGGTGAACTGATCAATCAGAATGTTCCAGACAGATCGTGACTTGCTTCGCCGAAGCACATTGCGGCCAAATCTCCTTCGGCGTTCAGCGATTTCCTTTTTGCCCAGACCGTTTTCCGGACGAACATTTTCAGTATCAAGAACCTGATGAGCCGTTTGGAGATAGGGAGAGCTTTTCATCGATACCCCTTGTGCAGACCATGGTCCGGGTGGTGGTCGTGCGGCATGGCTTTGCCAGTCTTTCAGTTTGCGTCTGACGTGGTCAAGTGATTTGGAATGGCGGCCATATGTCAGACAGCTGCCGTGATGATGGAAAACCAACCCGAATGCAGGAACAGAAATCCGTTTTGTGACCGGGTTTTACATCTCAGTCATTTTCTTTTGCGGGTAGCTTGGCTATCACTGTTATCAAACAGCGTTAGTTTCAAGGAGCCATCATGGGTTTGATTTTCCAGCCTGCCGAACCGACGACCATTCCGGTTCAGGATTCCGACGATCTTTTCCCGGTTAACCGCATTTTCTGCATCGGAAAAAACTATGCCGATCACGTTCGTGAAATGGGATCGGACCCGTCTGATACGCCGCCATGTGTGTTCATGAAACCGACCGGTTGTCTGGTGGTCGGTGATGGTGATCTGCCTTACCCGTCAGCAACCGAAGATCTGCATTATGAAGGTGAACTTGTCGTTGCCCTGTCAAAGGGGGGCAAAAATCTTGACCGTGCCGCGGTTGAGGATGCGATTTTCGGGTATGGGGCAGGTCTTGATATGACCCGCCGTGACGTTCAGGCAGGCCTCAAGGAACGCCGTCTGCCGTGGGATATGGCCAAGTCGTTTGACGGCTGTGCCGCAATCTCTGCGCTTAAGCCCAAAGCAGATGCAGGCAATCCGCATGCGACCAGTCTGAAACTGTCGGTCAATGGCAATGTCCGTCAGAACGACACCACGGCCAAGATGATCTGGCCGGTGATTGATGCGCTTGTTCATCTATCGACCCTGATCGAACTGAAACCCGGTGACTTGCTGTTTACCGGAACGCCCGAGGGCGTTGGTCAGGTGGTTCGCGGTGACCGCATGGATCTGGCGATTGAGGGTGTCGCTACACTGTCAGTGACGTTGAAATAGACGTCAGAACTTTTCGAAAATTTCCGGGGTCGTGGGGCAGGGGCCTTTCCCGAACAGGATTTGAACGGAGCCCGTTTTGAAAATTGTAAGTTGGAATATCAATTCCGTCCGCCTGCGCATCGAGCAGGTCATCAAATTTCTTGAAGATCAGCAACCCGATGCGCTGTGTCTTCAGGAACTGAAATGCCCGGATGAGCATTTCCCCCATGAGGCATTTGAGGCTGCTGGCTATGTTCATCGTCATAACCACGGTATGAAAAGCTATAACGGGGTGGCGATTGTTTCACGAATGCCTTTCGTCGAAACTGACATCAAGCATTTCTGTGGCAAGGAAGATCGCCGTCACTGCATGGCGAAATTCGAAAATGGGGTCGAGCTGCACAATTTCTATATCCCGGCGGGCGGTGATGAACCCGATCCGGCGATCAACGAGAAATTTGCCCACAAGCTGTCCTTTATCGACGAGATGACCACCTGGTGGACCGACCGTCGTGCTGCTGATCCGAACCGCAAGGCCGTTCTGGTTGGCGATTTCAACATTGCCCCGTCAGAGAACGACGTCTGGTCGCACAAGCAGCTTCTTCGGGTCGTCAGCCACACACCGATCGAGGTCGAAATTCTTGAGAAGTTCCGCCAGTCAGGCGACTTCATTGATTCAGTACGCGAAGTTGTTCCGGAACCCGAGAAGCTGTTTAGCTGGTGGAGCTATCGTTCTCGTGACTGGCGCGGCAGTAATAAGGGACGTCGTCTGGATCATGTCTGGATGACCCCGAATATGGCCGGGACGGTCCGAACAGCATCGGTCTATGACCTTGCACGTGACTGGGAAAAACCATCCGATCACGCACCGGTGGTTGTGGAATTCAACCTGTAACCAGATCGCGTTTCGATTGAGTGAAAACAGCGGGCCGGGGAAACCTAGTTCGCTGTTTTGTCATGTAAAATAACTTGGCAAAATAACTTGATTGTTGTGCTGATCGGCGCAACTCTTTTGCTTGAACGCAACCAAACATATACCCATGTGGTCAGTGTCGGATTGTTTTGGTGGCAAATTAAGCAGGATACGAGCAATGAAAAAGATACTGATTGGTTTGGCAGCGATCATCGTTCTGGTCGTGGGCGGACTTGTATATGTCTATGTCAATCTCGACGATATCGTCAAAACGACCATCGAAAAGGCCGGAACACGTGTGACCCTGGCGGAAGTGACCGTTGATGGTGTGACGATCGAACCCACACAAAATACGGCAGGCATCACGGGGCTGGTTGTTGGTAATCCCGACGGGTTCAAGACGGATTATGCCTTCTCGCTAGGCAATATTTCGGTGCGCCTTGACGGAACAACGCTGACCAGTGACACTATTCGTATTATCGAAGTCGTTGTCGATGCGCCAAGTGTTACCTATGAACTTGGCAATGGCAGCTCGAACATCGCAACCATTCAGCGCAATGTTGAAAGTTTTGTCCAGCGTGTTTCGGGACCGACCGGCGCAGGTGGTGCAGATGGGGCGACGGATACAGCTGCCAGCGAAGAAGCCGGTTCGAGCACCAAAATTATCATTGATGACGTATATGTTCGTAACGGCAATGTCGGTGTGTCAGCAGCTTTGCTGCAGGGTAAAAAGCTTTCAGCAAGCCTTCCGGAAATTCATCTTGAAGATGTTGGCAAGGACGATGGCGGCGCAACTCCGGCAGAAGTTGCTAGTGAAATTCTGACCGCAATCAACGCGTCAGTCTTCAAGGCCGTTTCGAGTTTGAATGTTGACGGTCTGCTGCAGGGCGTTGGCGATCTTGGCAAAGGTGTCGTTGGTGCTGTTGGGGGCGCTGCGAGCACAGGTGGCTCGTCGGTCAAGGATGGTGCCGAAGCACTTGGTGGAGCAGTCAAAGGGCTGTTTGGCGGATCATCTGATTGATCTGTCTGATCACCATTGAGCGTTGGAAATCCGGGGCCTGATCAGGTGGCAAGTCTGATCAGGCCTTTTTCGTGTTGGTCGCGCAGTGTTTTGTGGTTTTCCGGTCGATGATTGGGCCGTTAAACCGTTGCGGTGCGGGCACCTGCGCAGGGATTGGAACCGAAAAGATTATGAATTTTCTCTATCCCACTGCTTTTTTTCATGAAATTGACTTCTATATATTCTTGGATAGGGGTAATTATATCCCCCTCATATCGTTTTGGGGCATTGGGGCGTGAGTGCAAGTTACGTGTCAAAATTCGGGGTCAGGTCTGTGATCTGATCGACTGCAACAACGATATGGTGCAAGTGACAGGCAAAAAAATGACCTGTCTGGTGGTCGTCATAATCCATTGAAGTCCGGTTTGATGATAACCACCGAAACGAAATTGGGATTGGGATAAAGAATGTCGGTCAGACAAGGAGTAACACCGATGAAAGCTAAACTGCTCGCCGTTGTTTCCGCCGCAGCCTTTCTGAGCGCGTGCGCAAATATGAACATTCCAGGGGTGCGTGACATGGCTGACGAAGGGTCGGCATTTGATGCAGCTCTTCACCAGAATTACGCTGATCTCGCACAGGCCGAGTATGACGAAGCCGATTGGAGCGATGCACGTTACTTCACCAGCCGTTCGAAAATGGCTGCGATGAGCCAGGATACCGGCCCGCAGATGATTTCCGAACGTACCCTGCCAGCAGGCACCGAAGGCGAAGTGGAAGTTGCACGTAGCGACCTGATGGCAGCACTTGATGCCGGTGGTCGTGAAAAGGCTGCAACGGCCGCTGCGCGTGCACAGTCGAGCTTCGATTGCTGGTTGCAGGAACTTGAAGAAAACATTCAGCAGGAAGACATCGACAACTGCCGTTCTGCTTTCTATCAGGCACTCGCCATCGTTCAGGCTGAACTCGACACCGCACCGGCCCCGATGGCTGCAATGCCGATGCCGGTTCCGATGAATGTCTATTTCGGCTTTGACAGTGCTGCAATCGACACCAAAGGCATGTCGGTCATCGACGGTATTGTCGAAGCATATGGCAAATATGAACCGGCATCGATCAGCCTGGTTGCCTATGCCGACCGTGCAGGCGATGCGATGTATAACGACATCCTTGCAAAATCGCGTGTTGATGCCGTTGTGAAAGCACTTCGTGACGGCGGTGTGCCGGCAAGCAAGCTTGCGATTAGCATCAGCGGCGAAGCCAATGTTCCGGTTTCCACCGATGATGGTGTTGCCGAGCAGGGCAACCGTGTTGTCGTTGTCACCTTTAGCGACGGCATGTAAGCGCGTCCAAGCAACAAGGGGATCACATCCATGCGTCTTTTGATCGCACTTCTTCTGCCCTGGTTACTGTTCTTTACCATCGGGCGTCCTATTGCAGGCATTATCTGCCTCATCTTGCAGATAACTGTGGTTGGTTGGGTTCCGGCTGCGATCTGGGCGGTCTATTCTCTTAGCCAGTATAATACTGACAAGAAAATCAGCAGTGCCATGGGTGGCGGTCAGGAATAACTGACACTGTCTGTGCTGCGTGGCAGCCGGACATGAAATCCAGGTAAAAGGCAGGCCTTGGGGCCTGCCTTTTGCATTTTAGGGACTGAATTAACCTTAGCGCAGGTGACGGCGAACACCGCCCACAAAGCGCGCAATCAGCCGTGAAACGATAAAACGGGTCAATGTGAAGCTGATGGCACTGGCTATTGCGGGCCAATACCATGCGGCGACCTCGGGACGGGTGCTTTGTTCAACCAGCCCATAAACCACAACGGCAATTGCGGTTGCGGCAAAGAAAGCTGTTCTTCTGCGATAACGGGCAATAAAGGGACCAAGCATCCACATCAGTTAGTGCTGTCCGCCGCCAATGTCGCGCGCCAGCCGGGCCGCAAAATCATCTGTCATGCCCGACACATAATCAAGGATCACCAGATACAAATCATAAAGCGATGCACCAACCGGCATCGCGTCATTGCCAATCAGTTCGCGTACGCGCCCGGCACGATATGGAAGGTCCGCTTCGGAACTGGCATTGTGAACCTCAAGCGCGGTCTTGCAGAAGGTGTCAAGCAGGGTTTCCAGATGGGCAAAGGCCCCCACTTCAATCTGAACCTTGCGGCGGTTCAGAATGATCTGCTTTTCCGAGAATGACTTTGCTGTCGTGATCAGCTCGTTATAGGGACCACTTGCACAGGCCAGAAGGTCACCTTTCCACTCACCTGCCAGAAGGGCGTCCTCGTTGGCGACGAAGGCATCCACCAGCGCAGCAAGAATCCCGGTCATGATTTTGCCACGCAGGAACGAGATTTTGCGACTGGCATTGGGTTCGCGGTCATATTCCGCCGGAAGATCACCCGCGATACAGGGACGAAGCATTTCTTCAAGAACCCGGAAATCGACCAGTTCAAGTTCCACCCCGTCTTCGATATCGATCAGGGCATAGCAAGCATCGTCAGCGGCCTCGACCAGATAAACCAGCGGATGGCGGCAAAATGACTGATCACCGGTGCGGATCAGGCCCGTGGCGTCGGCGACTTCTTCAAGCAGGGAAAATTCCTTTTGGAAGGCGCCAAATTTCTTTTTCTGCGGGAAGGGGCTGCCCGATGCAGACCAGGGATACTTCAGGAAGCTTGCCAGTGTCGCATAGGTCAAACGCATCCCGCCATCATACAGACCAGTCCGTTTGTTGGTCAGAAGCCGGAAACCTTGAGCATTTCCTTCATAGGTGGTCAGATCGGCGAACTGTTCGGCGGTCAGACTGCGGGTAAAAGAAGGGTCGGCATCAATGAACCATTGGCGGATCGCATATTCTCCGGCATGACCAAAAGGCGGGTTGCCGATATCGTGACACAGTGCGGCGGCCTGAACGATCGCGGCCATATGGTCGGGATCAATCGTATCGGGAAGACTGCCTTTTTCATGTAAACGATGACCAATCATCAAGCCCAGCGAACGTCCGATGCATGAGACCTCAAGGCTATGGGTCAGGCGGGTATGGACATTGTCATTTTCCGGCAGCGGATGAACCTGCGTCTTGCGTTGCAGGCGGCGGAAAGCTGAAGAAAAGATGATGCGGTCATAATCCTTGTGAAAGTCGGATCGACCAAACGCCCCGACACTGGAATGACGGGTGCCAAGCCGGGCGGGTGACAACAGTTTTTGCCAGTTCATCATCGCGGTCATGGTGTATCGGGCCTTCCCGTTCGTTCACAGGTTCTTTCACATGTGGGGCCTTTATGCCCGTTGTTGGTAAATAAGCATTTTAAATTTTGCGATTTCCCAAAAGAAAACGGCGCATCTTTTGATGCGCCGTTGATAATGTCGGGTCGTCTATCAGGTGTCAGGCACCCAGACCTTTTTCCATGATCAGATCAAGGCGACGGGCAAAGCTGACCGGGTCGGGCAGGGCTTCGCCTTCAAGAATGCGGGCCTGATCCAGCAGAAGCAAAGCGGCGTCATTGAGGATCGGTGCCTTGGCATCCTTGATCGCAACGTCAGACAGCTTTTTGATCAGGCTGTGTTTCGGATTGATTTCAAGAATGCGCGGGCTGATTTCATCAACACGGTTGTGTTGTTTCATCAGGCGTTCCATGCGCAAATCCATACCGGTTTCATCGGCGATCAGGCAGCAGGCCGAACTGGTCAGACGATCAGATTCGCGAACATCCTTAACACCGGTGCCAAGGGCGATCTTGATTGATGCAATCAGGGCATCAAGTGATGCATCACTTGCCGCCTCGTCCTTTTTCGCATCCTTGCTGTCATCCTTGTCGTCTGATTTGACGTCATTAAGGTCTGCACCACCACGGGTTACCGATTTGAAGTCCTTTTCTTCAAACTGGCCAACCGATGGCATCCAGAATTCATCAACCGGATCAGTCAGAAGCAGAACTTCAATGCCTTTGGCTGCAAAGCCTTCAAGCTGCGGGCTGCGTTTAAGCGCATCAATGTCTTCGCCACTGATATAATAGATGGCCTTCTGGCCTTCTTTCATGCGTTCGACATATTCGGCCAACGTGGTCCAGCCATCACCCTTGGTCGAGCGGAATTTGGCGATCTTGAGGATGCGGTCACGGTTCGACTGATCTTCGTAGAGGCCTTCCTTGACGACGGCACCAAAGTTTTCCCAGAACTTTTCGAACCCTTCACTGTCTTTCTTGGCAGCGGTTTCAAGTTCGGACAGGACTTTCTTGGTCAGGCCGTTTTTGATCTTGGTCAGGACGGGATTGTGCTGAAGCATCTCGCGCGAGACGTTAAGCGGCAGGTCCTGACTGTCGACCACACCCGATACAAAGCGCAGCCACGGCGGAAGAAGTTCGTCTGCGCCCTCGGTAATAAAGACCTTGCGAACATACAGTTTCAGATGGCCTTTGCGCTGCGGATCATAAAGATCAAACGGTCGCATGGTCGGCAGATACAGAAGACCGGTATATTCAATCGCGCCTTCGGCCTGATAGTGGATGGTTTTCCAGGGATCGTCGAAGGCATGGGAATTGTGTTTATAGAATTCCTTGTATTGCTCGTCGGTGACATCTGATTTCGGGCGCGTCCAAAGGGCGGATGCCTCGTTCAGCGTTTCGTCCCCGTCGGCTTTCATCAGGACAACCGGGATGCCGATATGATCGGAATAGGTTTTGACGATGTGGCGCAGGCGATATTCTTCGGTAAATTCCTTGAATTCGTCAGTCAGATGCAGGGTGATCTGTGTGCCGCGGCCTTCCATCTCGGTTTCGGCGATGGTGTATTCGCCCTTGCCGTCCGATGACCATTTCCATGCCTGATCCTCGCCAGCCTTTCGACTTACGACATCGACCTGACTTGCCACCATGAAGGCGGAATAGAAACCGACACCAAACTGGCCAATCAGGTCAACATCCTTGGGATTGTCTGACTTTGATACGGCATCAAGGAACTTCGCGGTTCCCGAATTGGCAATGGTGCCAAGATTGTCAATCAGGTCTTCCTTGTTCATCCCGATCCCGTTATCGGCAATCGTCAGAACATTGCGAACATTATCCGTAAGCAGGCGGACCTTGAATTCAGCGTCGCCAGCGAGCAGTTCCGGTTTGGCAATTGCTTCGTAACGCAGCTTGTCGCACGCATCAGAAGCATTGGAGATCAGCTCGCGCAGGAAGATGTCCTTGTTCGAATAAAGGGAATGGACAACGATATCGAGCAGTCGACTGACCTCGGCCTCGAACCGCATTTTTTCTTCCGTCATGACCTCTTTTTTCTCCTGTAATTCAATGATCTGAGGACCTTCCCCTGATGAGGCAGAAGGCCAACCAACGCAATGGTCTGGTTTCGACCGAGCTTGATATGCGTCAACGCACCTTGCAGCGCAAGTCCTGTATCCTAAGTATAAATATAGACGGTTTTTATCAGGGGCGTACAAACCAGACAATAACGCCCCTAAAAATCCCGGAACGGTAAAAGTTTCGGGGGTGAACGGCAGGGTGCAACGCCCTGCTTTGCGTCCAAGGCTTTAAACAGGAGGCCGTATCATGAAGGTTCCCGTTCAAATCACCTACCGTGATGTTGATCAGTCTGATGCGCTTGACGAGCGTATCCGTTTCAAGGTGCAAAAACTGGAAGAAACCTTCGATCGCATGACAAGTTGTCATGTCGTGGTGGAACGACCCCATGCTTCCCATAACCATGGAAACCGCTTTGCCGTGCATTTCGGCATTAATGTGCCTGGCAAGGAAATCATGGTGAAGCGTGATAGCGCCGATCATGCGCATGAGGATGTCTATATTGCGCTGAAAAACAGTTTTCAGGCGGCGCGTCGGCAGCTCAAGGAATATGCCGACAAGATGCGTAATCACTAAGGTTCCTGTTCGATATGGAAAGGCAGGCGGGGCGACCGGATGGTCGCCCCGTTTTGCGTTTGGAAATCACTTTTGCACGGGTGGCGCAAAGGGTGGCGCAAAGGGAGGTGCAGGGAATGTATCAGCCCGAAACTGCTGCGGGGGAGGCGGGGGAGCTCAAACAGTTCCGGACTGATACAGCACGGTGAAGCGGCCGGGTTTTGCTGCTTCAAGAAGGGGGCGCACGCGGTTCATATGTTCGGCAAAGCGCGGGGAACTGGTCCAGTTGTCCAGATCGTCGCGGGATCGAAATCGCGACATAATGACAAAGGATTCTCCGTCTTCGGCGGCATAAAACCGTCCGCCAATAAGACCTTCGATTTCCGGGGCGACGCTTCGCTGGAATTGTGTCTGAATTTCAACAAAGCTGTCTTTCTGCCCGGCCTTTGGCGTCACCTTGCTAAGTGTGATGACTTCGTCACTTGGCGGGTTGGTTGGTGTCATGATGCCACGGCCTCCGTAAGTTGATGTTTGCTTTGCGGATAGCGGGCTTCGCGCAATGCGCCTGCCCACCATTTCAAGTCAGTTGTCATGTTATGGAGTGCTGCCTTGGCACCAACCGGTTCCAGGGGCTGTCCGTCTTCGTCAAAGCGGTCCCATGCATTGGCGAAACTCACGACGTCGCGCATTGTGACGGCCTGCAATTCGGCAAAGACCAGTCGCAGCTGTTCAACAGCACGCAGTCCGCCAGACATTCCACCATAGGAAACAAAGGCTACCGGTTTGCGTCTCCATTCCTGTTTGGCGGCATCAATCAGAAGCTTCAACTCGCCCGTGAAGCTGTGATTGTATTCCGGTGTGACGACGATAAAAGCATCGGCCTCTGCCAGTGTTACATGAAGATGCTGAACAGCGGGATGCTGTGCCCCGACATGGAAAGCTGGCAAGTTAAGGGTGGCCGGATCAATCGTATCAATTGAAATGTCATGATCGGTTTTGAGTGTCTCGATCGCCCACCGGGCAACAACGTCACAAAACCGGCCTTCACGTGCGCTGCCATAGATGATGGCGACATTGAATGTCTCTTTCATGGATTTGACTCCTTGATAATTTCTCTTCAATGCGTAAGGTTGTAAAACCTCAACCAATATTAAGGTCAAGGGTGAATTTTCATGTCGGTGACAAGGCACAATGCAGGAGGGGGAAAGTGACGGGTTGCGGCGTTTTACAGCGTTATCTGAGTGTCGGGGAAGTCGCCAGTCGCAGCGGAATTGCTGTATCGGCTGTGCATTTTTACGAGCGCAAGGGACTGATCAGTTCGATCCGTACGGACGGGAACCAGCGCCGGTTTCACCGTGGTGTGCTGCGTAAACTTGCCATCATCAAGGTCGCGCAGAAAACCGGGATTCCGCTTTCGGAAATTGGTGATGCATTTGACAAACTGCCACCCAATACCGTGCCAACGGCCAAGGACTGGGCAAAGCTGTCATCGCAGTGGCGCGATGACCTCAACGAGCGGATCGAACAGCTTACCCGGCTGCGTGATCAGCTTGGGCAATGTATCGGTTGCGGGTGTCTGTCGATCTCCGATTGTCCGTTGCGCAATCCGGCCGACGAGCTTGCCGTCGATGGGCCCGGTGCGCGGTTGCTTGAACTTGAAGAACATTAAGACCCCGGTTATCGCGTTGATCGCCCCGTGAACTGAACTGCCGAACCTGTGAAATCTTGCACAGTTCTGCAGTTTGCGCATGGCCGGGCACAGGCAGAATGCTTGACATCCCGCCGGTTCGCGTGTTGAAAGGCCCAAAGATTGCGACAGTCCGGATCATTGGGCTGTCGATTGGAAAAGTTTGATGCAGATTTCAACCCGAACCGGTCCCCGTATCCTTGCCATATTGGGGCCGACCAACACCGGCAAGACCCATTTGGCCATGGAACGGATGTTGGCGCACACGACCGGGATGATCGGGTTCCCGTTGCGATTGCTGGCACGTGAAAACTATGACCGTGCAGTGGAAAAGGTCGGCAAGGGGGCTGTGGCCCTGATTACCGGCGAAGAACGCATCCTTCCGAAAACGGCACGCTACTTCCTGTGTACCGTCGAAGCCATGCCAGTTGCCAAGCAGGTCGACTTTCTGGCGATTGACGAAATCCAGATGTGTGCTGATCCGGAACGCGGGCATGTCTTTACCGACCGTTTGTTGCATGCACGCGGACGTTCCGAAACCATGTTCATGGGGGCCGAAACCATTCGGCCGGTTATCCGGAAGCTGGTTGAGAATGTCGAATTTGATCGACGCGAACGCTTTTCGACACTGACCTATAACGGGTCCAAGAAAATTCAGCGTCTTCCGTCCCAGTCGGCGGTGGTGACTTTTTCTGCACAGGAAGTCTATGCCGTGGCCGAACTGGTGCGTCGCCAGAAGGGCGGGGCAGCCGTGGTTCTTGGCGCGCTCAGCCCGCGCACCCGCAATGCCCAGGTCGAGATGTTCCAGAATGGCGAAGTTGAACATCTGATTGCGACCGATGCCATCGGCATGGGGCTTAACCTTGATCTGAACCATGTGGCCTTTGCGGCGCTGACCAAGTTCGACGGCAAGTTCAATCGTGGTCTGACAGCGGCGGAAACCGCGCAGATTGCCGGTCGTGCTGGCCGTCACATGAATGACGGCACGTTTGGTGTTACCGGAAACCTGTCGGGGGTTGATCCCGATATTATCGAACAGATCGAAGCACATGAGTTCGAACCGCTTGCCAAAGTTTTCTGGCGCAATGCCCGACTTGATTTCCGGTCAGTCGATGCGTTGCAGAAGTCTCTGCGTCGCCGGTCCGATGATCCGACCCTTATTCTGGCACGTGAGCCGGTTGATGAAATCATGCTTGATCATCTTTCGCATAACGAAGATGTCGCACGGATCGCAACGGCGCCCGATCGGGTCCAGTTATTGTGGGAAGTCTGCCAGATTCCCGATTTCAGAAATATCCATACCGATGCCCATCCAAGACTGCTAACATCTATCTATCGCTATCTCGCGAAACCCGGAAGCAAGCTGCCCATCGACTGGTTGGGTGAACAAGTCTTGCGTCTGGATCGTTATGATGGTGATATCGATCAGTTGTCATCACGTTTGGCAGGTATTCGCGTCTGGACATATGTATCGCACAAACATCACTGGCTCGAAGATGCCAATCATTGGCAGGAACGCACGCGGGCCATTGAGGATAAGCTCTCAGATGTGCTACATGAACGCCTGACCCAAAGGTTCGTTGACAGACGGACCTCGGTTTTATTGAAAAGTCTCAAGGACAAGTCTGAACTCATGTCTACCATCACTGCGAATGGTGAAGTACAGGTCGAAGGTGAATTTGTCGGCCGTCTTGATGGATTCCGTTTCATCCCTGATGAAACCGATGCTGCTTTCGAAGGCAAGGCTATTGCCAGTGCCGCACGCCGCGCGTTGACTGGCGAAATCGCCCAGCGCGTCAAACAACTTGAAACCGACGAAGACGATAAATTCGCGGTGAATGGGCAGCTTGATGTCCTCTGGAACGGCGCGCAGGTTGGTGTGCTGAAAAAAGGTGACACTGTTCTGTCACCCGACGTTCAGGTGATCGACAGCGAGTTCTTTGACGGTCCTACACGCGAACGGGTTCGCACCCGTCTTCAGAATTTCGTCAATGCCCACATCGAAGCCCGCCTTAAAATGCTGACCCGTCTGCGGGATTGTCAGCTTTCGGGGCCGATTCGTGGTCTTCTGTTCCAGCTAAACGAAGGTCTGGGCTGCGTTCCGCGCTCGGAACTCGAAAGTCTGGTCAAGGATCTGTCGGACGAAGACCGCAAGGCGCTTGCCAAACTTGGCGTGCGTCTTGGTGTTGAAACTGTCCATGTGCTTGACGCGCTCAAACCTGATCCGGTTGAGCTGCGCGGTATTTTGTGGGCGGTTGCCCGCGAACTCGATGCGCTTCCGGAATTGCCGCCTGCGGGCCGGACCTCGGTTCCCAATGATCGTGCAAACTCCAAGGGCTTCTATCTTGCTGCCGGTTACATGCCGGTCGGCCCGCTTGCCGCACGTGTGGACATGCTTGAACGTTTCGCGGCCCTTCTGCGTCAGAAGGCACGTGAAAATGATGGCAAGGTTCGTCCGGACCCTGATCTGCTGTCGCTTCTGGGCTGCACCGTCGAACAGGCCGAGGGCGTCTTTACCGCACTTGGCTGGCGCGCCGAGGTAACCAAGGTCAAGAAGTCCGAACTTCTTGCCAAGGAAGCCGAGAAAAAGGCCGAAGAACCCGCCAAGGTGGAAGCAGAAGTCAAAGCCGAAGACGCACCAGCTGCTGAAAGCAGTGAAGCTGCACCAGCAGAGGCTACAGAGGCAGAAGCATCAGAAGCAGTACCGGCCAAGGCCGAAGACGCGACTGAAGCGACCGACGCTGTCGAAACCGACGCCGATGGTGATGAACTGGTGGAAGTCAAATTCTTCGTCCGTGTTGATCGTCGCAAACGTGGTGGTGCCGGTCGCGGTCAGCGCGGCCCGCGTCAGGAAACACGTGGCAAAGGCGGCCCCAAAGGCAAGGGCGGCAATAATCGTCCGAACCAGGGCGGCAAGGGTGGCCGCGGTGGCAAGCCGGGTGGACGTGGTCAGGCACCTGAAAAGAACAACCAGATCAACGAAGATTCGCCTTTTGCCAAGCTTAAGGAAATGCTGGCAGCCAAAGGCTGATTGCAGCAAATTTGATCTGTTGAACGGCGATCCTTGCGGGTCGCCGTTCTGCGTTCCAAATGTAAGTTAATCAGACAGTTATGAGATGCGAATGGCTGTGAAGGAACAGACTGAAAAGCTCAGGATTGATAAGTGGTTGTGGCATGCGCGGTTTTATAAAACCAGATCGCTTGCCAGCAAGGCCTGTCAGTCAGGGCATATTGTTCTGAACGGTCAGTTGGTTTCCAAGGCGAGTGTTTCAGTCGTTGCGGGCGACAGGCTTCAGTTCTTTCAGGGGCCGCATCTGCGAGTGGTCGAGGTTGTCGCACTTGGCGAACGCCGCGGCCCGGCCCCTGATGCACAGGCACTTTATGTGGATCACTCGCCGCCAAGAATGCCGAAAAAAGAAGTGGCGTCTGATATACGAACCGCACCGGTTGCCGAACGTGAAGCCGGTGCCGGACGGCCGACCAAAGCCGAGCGCAGGGCGCTCGACCGATTGCGTGGTGACGGGGATGTTGGATAGACCTTTATCAAGGTTATTCTGATGTGACCGGAAGCGATGTGATTCAAAGCCAGGATGGCGTGAATCTGAAAGTCATCAGGTTGTAAATTGTGCATGAATTTCTTGCGCCGGGTTTAGTGATCCGTTATGCATCCTATCTAATGGTATAATTCACCCTCTTTTGGATGGTGTTGATCTGTATGAGCTGGAGCATTCTCGTTTTATGACACGCCGGCCGGGATTGAATATCGGGACTTTGTCGCATTTGCGCGCAGGCCGTTTTTCGCTTTTGATTGCCGCTTTGGTAATCAACCTGCTGTCGCTTGCCCTGCCCATCACCCTGCTGCAGGTCTATGATCGTGTGTTGCCGCACAATTCGATCCCGACTTTGACGCTTCTTATTCTTGGCGTGCTTGGAGCCTTGCTGGTTGAGGCAATGCTGCGTCTTGGGCGCGCCTATATATCTTCCCTGTCCGCGGCAAAGTTCGAACATGAAAGTTCTCAAAGGGCGATTGGCCATCTGCTTTCAACAAGTTTGATCGACTATGACAAGACCGCGCCGGGTCTTCATCTGCAACGGCTTAACAGCTTGAACCTGTTGCGTGATTTCTATGCCGGGCAGGCAATCGGCGCGATTGTCGATTTACCTTTCATCATCCTGTTTCTTGCGCTGATTGCCATTATTGGCGGTGTTCTTGTCGCGGTGCCGCTGGGCATTCTTGTTGCATTTTTTGTCACGGCATCAATTCTTGGTCGGCAGTTGCGCAATGCGCTCGACAAGCGCAGCCAGTCTGACGAACGGCGCTATAATTTCATTATCGAAACGCTGACGGGTATTCACACCATCAAGTCGATGGCGATGGAAAACCTGATGGTGCGTCGTCATGAACAGCTTCAGGAACAATGTTCCGGTGATGACCAGCTTGCAGCTCGGTCAGCGCACGCCGCGGTAAATGCCAGTGCAACCTTTTCGATGCTGACCATGGTGCTGGTTGCGGCCATTGGCAGTGTGCTTGTGATTGAAGGTCAGCTTACCGTTGGTGGCCTTGCGGCCTGTACGATGTTGTCGGGACGATCCATTCAGCCGCTGCAACGGGCCATGAGCCTGTGGACCCAGTTCCAGAACATCCGTGTTGCCCGCCAGCGCGTCAGGGAACTGTTTGAAATTGACCCCGAAGACAAGCCCGGTGCGCCTGAAATGCCATTGCTGAATGGCAAGATCGAGTTGCGCAATCTTGGTTTCGCCCATGCGGATGGCAAAAAGATCTTCGACCGGCTTGATCTGGTGATTGAACCGGGTGATTCGATTGCCATTACCGGTGACAACGGCACCGGCAAGACCACCTTGCTGTGGCTTTTGATGGGGGCTTTGCACCCGGATGAGGGCGACATCTTGCTTGATGGGAAAAGGCCCAAGGATTACAGCGCCGAATCAACCCGTCGACAGATCGCCTATCTGCCGCAGCATGGTGTGATGTTCAAGGGAACCATCCTTGAAAATATCACCGGTTTCCGCAAGGAGATCGGGGTCGAACGGGTGATTGAAATCTCCCGGCGTCTTGGTCTTGATGACATCGTCATGCGCATGCCCGAGGGCTATGACACCGAAGTTGGCGGACAGGCATCCGAAACGCTTCCGCGTGGTGTCAAACAACGCATTGCCGTTGCACGTGCACTGATCGACTATCCCCGGATTGTCCTGTTTGATGAAGCCAACAGTTCACTCGATATGGCCGGTGACAACATCATGGCCAGCCTGATGCTTGAACTGAAAAAGCATTGCACATTGGTGATGGTGTCCCATCGCCCTTCCCTGATTGCCTTGGCGAACAAACAATACCGGATTGTTGATCATCATCTTGTCCCTGTTCTGAAACGCAGTAACGCACGGATCACCCGTGCGCAATCAGCGTTCGGCGCACCAGTCGAGACGGGGGCAGAATGAAAAAGCTTGAGAATATGAACTATGCGCAGGGCTACCGCATGGGGCTGGCCAGCACGGATGCCCAGTCGGACTTTGACGCATGTTTGTGGCCATTGCTGCAGGCGCTGGGATGGCGCGGCCTGCCCCGTCAGGTGGCCGAGGCCTTGCCGCATATGGATCAGGCGCTTGATCTGACCGACTTTCGTAACGTTCTGGCGCATCTGAATTATCAGTCGCGTGAAATCATTGCGACCCTTGATCAGATCGACGAACGCATGATGCCCTGCCTGTTTGTGCCGGATAACGGCACGGCACTGGTTGTTATTCGCCCCGAAGATAACGGCATTCGCGTCTTTGATGGCGGGACGGACCGTGAAATGGTGATCCGTTCATCGGCCCTGACGGGGAAGGTTTACCAGTTTACAACTGCTGATCGTCGAGCGCGCTATTTCGAAGATGACAAACGCGGATGGTTTGGCGGGATCGCTGACAGATTTTCGTCGCTTGGCTATCAGTTATTGTTGATGACGCTGGTGCTCAACATCATGGCATTGGCGACCCCGATCTTTGTCATGGGCATTTATGACCGGGTGATCGGGACGCGGTCGATTCCAATGCTGATCCAGTTTTCCATCGGTATTGGCATCGTCATTTTGCTCGGCTGGATATTACGCGCATTGCGCAGTCAGATCGTCAGCCATTTTGGGGCGCGACTTGATACGCTTGTCAGTGGCGCAATTTTCGAACGCCTTTTATCGCTTCCGCCTGCCTTTACCGAACGGGCCCCGGTCGGTGTGCAGATTTCGCGTATTCGCGATTTCGAAAGCGTGCGTGAATTCTTCACCGGGCCGATGGCACTGGTGATGCTTGAAATGCCGTTTGTGCCGATCTTCCTGATTGTCATGTTTTATCTTGGCGGGTGGCTGGCCCTCATACCGATCGCTCTGATCGGGGTCTTTTTGCTGATCGGGATTGTGACCTTTCCGGTGGTGTCGCGGCGGGTTGCGGAACTTGGCCGCCATGGTGCCAACCGACAGGAATTCCTTGTGGAAACTGTCGGCAAGATGTCGGTTCTGAAATACACCGCAGCGGAAAAACGCTGGCTGGCGCGGTTCCGTGATATTTCGGCTGATACGGCATATGCCGGTTTCCGGGTTTCGATGGTCAATAACGTGATCAATACATCCGCACAGATATTGATGATCACGTCCGGCGCGCTGGTTCTGGCATTTGGTGCAGATCGCGTGATGAATGCGCAGATGAGTGTCGGTGCGCTTGTCGCATCCATGATGCTGGCCTGGCGTGTTTTGGGGCCGATCAATCAGGCGTTTCTTGGCTTGCCGCGTCTGGCGCAGCTGCGCGGCAGTGTCCGGCAAATCAATCGTCTGATGAACCTTCAGCCCGAAGGCGATCTTGTGCCGCGCTCGGTCGAGCAACGCCGCTTTGATGGTGCGATCACGTTCTCGCGTGTCAGCTTCCGTTATACGGCGGATTCTGATCCGGCTCTTGTCGGTGTCAGTTTCGATATAAAACCCGGGCAGGTTGTTGCTGTTGTCGGTGCGAACGGGGCGGGGAAATCATCCCTGATCAAACTGATAGCCGGGATGTATCAGCCACAAGCCGGTGCCGTTCTGATTGACGGGGCGGATATTCGTCAGATGGACCCGCAAGCCTTGCGGCAGGCGATTTCCTATGTGCCGCAGGATATTGAATTCTTCCGTGGGTCGATTGCACAGAATTTGCGTCTGGCAAACCCCGTGGCATCGCAGGATGACCTTCGCATGGCCTGCATGTCAGCAGGTATCTTGCAGGAAGTGGAATCGCTGCCTGAGGGGTTCGATACGCGAATTGGCGATCAGCATTCATCGCGTTATTCGGCCAGTTTCCTGCAACGCCTTGCACTGGCGCGTGCCTTTGTCCGCGAAGCACCGATCATTCTGTTTGATGAACCGACCAATGGTCTGGACCAGCGCGCAGACCGCGCTTTCCAGCATACCGTCAACCGCCTGCGCGGCGGTTCGACGATATTCCTGATTACCCATCGGCCAAGTCACCTTGATCTGGCCGACCGCATTCTTGTTCTTGATGCAGGGCAGTTGCGCGGTGATGCGCCGCCCGCACGGATCAAGCAACAAGTGATAGACGGAGGCTACCTATGAGCAATGCAGCTGTACAGAATACTGCGATTGAACGGTTCCGCCGGTCCCGGCGCATGGCACGTTATCTTTCGCACGCGGTGTTGCTTGAAGAAGGCGGGATTTCGATCTTTGTCCGGGCGGCGATGGTGCTGCTATCGGTTGGTTTTCTGGCACTTGTGGCCTGGGCTGCCACCACCCAGATCAAGGAAACCGCCATCACCTTTGGTCAGGTGATGCCAACCGGTGCGGTGAACAAGATCCAGCATCTTGAAGGGGGCATCATCGAACAGATCATGGTGCGCGACGGTGACCTTGTTGAGCCGGGACAGGTTTTGATGCGCCTTAAGGCCGATGGTGCACAGGCCGAACTTTCGCAAACCGAAACCAAACTTGGAAATTTGCAGCTTGAATCCGAACGCTATCGCGCCTTGGCCGAAGGTCGCGAACCGGATTTTGCAACCCTGCTTGCGCAATATCCGGAACTGGCGCGCAACCAGCAGGAAATTTACAACATCCAGACCGAGCTTGATAATAACCAGTCCGAAATCCTTCAGGTCCAGATCAAGGAACGTAACGCCGAACTTGCACAATTGGCCGAACAGGAAGCCACCTTGCGCAAGTCGGTTGATCTGTTGAATCAGGAAGTGACCATGCGCCGTTCGCTCTATGAACAGGGGCTGAATTCCAAGGTGCTGTTCCTGAACATCCAGCGCGAACTGAACGAGGCACAGGGTAATCTTTCAGGGGTTGTTGCCGAACAGGCGCGCGCACGCGAAACCATCGCCGAGGCAAATTTGCGTTTGAATGAGCTTGAAAAAAGCCAGCGTGAAGAAGCCATCACCGAGCTTGGCCGTTTGGGAGGTGAAATTGCCCAAACCCGCGAGGCCCTTCGCAAACTGCGTGATCGTGTCGCACGTCTTGAAATTGTTGCGCCGACACGCGGTTATATCAAGGGACTGCAATTCACGACAATTGGCGGGGTGATAGCCCCGGCCCAGATCGTCATGGAGCTGGTGCCGGCAGATGACGATCTGATTGCTGAAACACGGATATCGACCGAGGATATCGGGCATGTGCATCTTGGCCAGCCGGTGACGGTCAAGGTCAGCGCATTTGACTTTATACGATATGGTGGTATTTCCGGCGAACTGGTATCGATTTCTGCATCTACTTTTGTTGATGAAGAGGGACGTCCATATTATAAAGGCAAGGTTGCCCTTGATTCTGACACGGTTGGAGAAGGGGCAGTTGCTCAGAAGATCATACCCGGCATGACTGTCCAGGCTGACATCCAGACCGGGGAGCGTACCCTTCTTCAGTATTTGCTGAAGCCGGTATATGTCTCGCTTGATCAAGCGTTTAAGGAACGATGAGCGTATTTTTGGTCCCGCTGGAAATGATCATGTCATTTCTACTGCCTGGCCGCACAATTCTCTGGTGTAAACTAGGGATTCTATACTAATGTATAGATGTGTGAGTTGGGCGAAACCCTTCTCGCACTTTACGGAGAATGGGTTTGATGGCGGACGATCCTCGCGATACGGAAAATTCACGCAGTGACGGTGATGGCGGCGACCTCAATCAGGGCGCTGCATCGGACGATTTGATGCGCGCGGACGAGCAGGACAGCGAAACGAACGAACTGGTCGAAACCCAGGGCGGTCAGAACGAATCTGGCACACCGCCCGAACAGGAAATCGGTTCGGTCCAGTACGGAAACCTGGCTTTCAACCCGCAGGGCGAAGCGCAGCAGGCCTTCCGCCGCCAGAATGCCGCATCCCAGCGTCAGGAACGTGTCGAGGCCGAAGAGGCGACCGAAAAGCAAACCATCGCCCAGAATGAAGCGGCCGAGATTCAGAACAATCTTGATACCGGTGCCGACACCATTGACACCAATATCGGTAATGATGGTGCCGATAACATCTCGCTGCAGTCCGATCCAAGCACAATCGAATTGCCTGAAATTCCGCTTTCGACGAACGATACCAATGCCTTGCGTGGTGATCGCGAAGATATCCGCGGGGACGGTCGTGATGATCATGGCCCGGACTTCATCCCGACCGAAGAACAGACGCCAGAAGCCGAAACCGAGATTCTGGAACTGATCGAAGAAGACGAAAGCATCGAAGAAACCGAGACGGTTGAAGAAACTGTCGAGGCGCCCAAGGTTGCCGATACGCCTGATTTGAAGGTCAGTAATGTAACAGGATCGGAAGACAGCGCGATTTCGCTTAATGTTTCCGCCGCACTCAATGATCTTGATGGTGGTAGTGAAACACTCTCGATCACGATCTCAGGTGTGCCCGATGGTGCGGTATTGTCTGCCGGAACCGATAATGGCGACGGCACCTGGACCGTATCTGCCGGGCAGCTATCGGGACTGACCCTGACGCCCCCGGATGACTATAGCGGCAGCTTCACCCTTTCGGTAACCGCGACCAGTCGCGAGGCCAATGGCAGCACAAGCACAACCTCATCAAGCTTTACGGTCGAGGTCGGGGGTGTTGCCGATGGTGCAACACTTGATGTGTCCGATGCATCGGGCCGCGAGGATAACGCGATTGCCCTTGATATCGACACCGAACTTCTTGATGGCAGCGAAAGCATCTCAGTCACCATCACCGGTGTTCCCGATGGTGCAGAACTGTCGGCGGGGACCAATAATGGCGATGGCACATGGACCCTTGATCCTTCCGAACTCGAAGGCCTGACCATCACCCCGCCTGAAGACTTCAGCGGTGAAATTGATCTGTCTGTACTTGTCTCCACCACGGATGGCGATGATACAGCCGTGGTGATGGAAGACATCAAGGTTGAAGTTGCAGGCGTCGCCGACACCCCGACGCTTGAAGTGTCGGATGCTTTGGGCAGCGAAGAAGGTGCAATTGCGCTTGATGTTGACGCTGGCCTGACCGATGCATCGGAAGTTCTTTCGATCACGATCTCCGGTGTTCCGGATGGAGCCGTGCTGTCTGCGGGGACCGATAATGGTGACGGCACCTGGACGCTGTCTGCCTCTGATCTTGAAGGGCTGACGATCACGCCTGCCGATGATTATTCAGGGTCGTTCGATCTGGGCGTCACCGTCACCTCGACCGATGGTGACGATACCGTAACCACTTCCGGCTCGATCACCGTTGATGTTGCCGGTGTTGCAGACACCCCGACGCTTGAAGTGTCGGATGCTTTGGGCAGCGAAGAAGGCGCGATTGCGCTCGATATTGACGCTGGCCTGAGTGATGCGTCGGAAGTTCTGTCGATCACCATTTCCGGTGTTCCGGATGGGGCAGAACTTTCGGCTGGTACGGACAACGGTGATGGCACCTGGACGTTGACGGCGGATGACCTTGAAGGCCTGACGATCACCCCTGCCGATGATTATTCCGGCTCGTTCGATCTGGGTGTTACGGTCACTTCGACCGATGGCGGTGATACCGCAGCCACTTCGGGTTCAATCACCGTTGATGTTGCGGGCGTTGCGGATACCCCAACCCTTGAAATGTCGGATGCTTCCGGCAGTGAAGAGGCTGCGATAGCGCTTGATATTGACGCTGGCCTGAGTGATGCCTCGGAAGTTCTGTCGATCACGATCTCCGGTGTTCCGGATGGCGCAGAGCTTTCTGCTGGCACCGACAATGGCGATGGCACATGGACGCTCTCTGCGGACGACCTCGAAGGTCTGACGATTACGCCCGCCGATGATTATTCCGGATCGTTTGATTTGGGTGTGACGGTGACTTCGACCGATGGTGAGGATACCGCAACCACTTCGGGTTCCATCACCGTTGATGTTACCGGTGTTGCGGATGCACCAACCCTTGAAGTCTCGGATGCTTCCGGCAGTGAAGAAGGCGCGATTGCGCTTGATATCGATGCTGGACTGAGTGATGCATCGGAAGTTCTGTCGATCACGATTTCTGGTGTGCCCGATGGTGCCGTGCTGTCTGCCGGGACTGATAATGGTGACGGCACATGGACACTCTCAGCCTCAGACCTCGAAGGTCTGACAATCACCCCGGCCGATGATTATTCAGGGTCGTTTGATCTGGGCGTCTCCGTTACCTCGACCGATGGCGAGGATACCGCGACTACCTCGGGCTCAATCACCGTTGATGTCGCGGGCGTTGCGGATACCCCAACCCTTGAAATGTCTGATGCATCTGGCAGTGAAGAGGGCGCGATTGCGCTTGATATTGACGCTGGCCTGACTGACGCAAGCGAAGTTCTTTCGATCACGATTTCTGGTGTGCCCGATGGAGCCGTGCTGTCGGCTGGTTCTGATAATGGCGATGGCACATGGACGCTCACAGCGGATGATCTCGAAGGTCTGACGATTACGCCCGCCGATGATTACTCTGGTTCGTTCGATCTGGGCGTCACCGTCACCTCGACTGATGGCGACGATACCGCAACCACTTCCGGTTCAATCACCGTTGATGTTGCCGGTGTTGCGGATGCGCCAACCCTTGAAATGTCTGATGCGTCTGGCAGTGAAGAGGGCGCGATTGCGCTCGATATAGACGCAGGCCTGACCGACGCGTCGGAAGTTCTGTCGATCACGATCTCTGGCGTGCCCGAGGGTGCCGTGCTGTCGGCTGGCTCTGATAATGGTGATGGCACATGGACGCTCACAGCGGACGATCTTGAAGGTCTGACGATCACGCCAGCCGATGATTATTCCGGCTCGTTCGATCTGGGTGTCACCGTCACCTCGACCGATGGTGATGACACCGCAACCACTTCCGGCTCGATCACCGTTGATGTCGCGGGCGTTGCGGATACCCCGACCCTTGAAGTCTCTGATGCTTCCGGCAGTGAAGAAGGCGCGATTGCGCTCGATATTGACGCTGGCCTGACCGACGCATCGGAAGTTCTGTTGATCACGATCTCTGGCGTGCCCGAGGGTGCTGTGCTGTCGGCTGGTTCTGATAATGGTGACGGTACCTGGACGCTCACAGCGGATAATCTCGAAGGCCTGACGATCACGCCTGCCGATGACTATTCAGGGTCGTTCGATCTGGGTGTCACCGTCACCTCGACTGATGGCGACGATACCGCAACTACATCGGGCTCAATCACCGTAGATGTTGAAGGTGTCGCCGACACCCCGACGCTTGAAGTCTCGGATGCGTCTGGCAGCGAAGAGGGCGCGATTGCGCTTGATATCGATGCGAGCCTGACCGACGCCTCGGAAGTTCTGTCGATCACCATTTCCGGTGTTCCGGATGGGGCAGAACTTTCGGCTGGTACGGACAACGGTGATGGCACCTGGACGTTGACGGCGGATGACCTCGAAGGCCTGACGATTACGCCCGCCGATGATTACTCCGGTTCGTTCGATCTGGGCGTCACCGTCACCTCGACCGATGGTGACGATACCGCAACCACTTCGGGTTCCATCACCGTTGATGTTACCGGTGTTGCGGATGCACCAACCCTTGAAGTCTCGGATGCTTCCGGCAGTGAAGAAGGTGCAATTGCGCTCGATATTGACGCTGGCCTGAGTGATGCATCGGAAGTTCTGTCGATCACGATCTCTGGTGTTCCGGATGGCGCAGAGCTTTCTGCCGGTACCGATAATGGTGACGGCACCTGGGCACTGTCGGCCTCAGACCTCGAAGGTTTGACGATCACGCCAGCCGATGATTACTCTGGTTCGTTCGATCTGGGCGTCACTGTCACATCGACTGATGGCGACGATACCGCAACCACTTCCGGTTCCATCACCGTTGATGTTGAAGGTGTCGCGGACACTCCGACGCTTGAAGTCGCCGACGCGTCGGGCAGCGAAGACAGTGCGATCACTCTCAATATCGACGCGGGGCTCGCGGATAGTTCAGAAACCCTGACAATAACGATTTCCGGTGTGCCGGAAGGTGCGACCTTGTCGGCAGGTACTCTGAATGATGACGGAACCTGGTCGCTGACGTCGGATGATCTTGACGGGCTGTCAATAACGCCTCCCGATGATTATAGCGGTAGTTTTGATCTCGAAATTACGGCGAGTACTCAGGACGGCGTAGATATCGCAAGTGTGACGGATACCGTCATGGTCAATGTGATTGGCGATGCAGATTTGCCAACCCTTGAAGTGTCTGATGCTTCGGGTAACGAAGAAGGTGCGATAGCGCTCGATATTGATGCGGGCCTGACGGATGCATCGGAAGTTCTGTCGATCACGATTTCTGGTGTTCCGGATGGCGCCGAGTTGTCAGCCGGGACCGATAATGGCGATGGTACCTGGACGCTCTCGGCCTCAGACCTCGAAGGTCTGACGATCACGCCTGCCGATGATTATTCCGGATCGTTTGATTTGGGTGTGACGGTGACTTCGACCGATGGTGATGACACCGCAACGGTCACTGACGCCATTACTGTCGATGTTGCCGGTGTCGCAGATGCCCCGACCCTTGAAGTGTCAGATGCTTCTGGCAGCGAAGAGGGCGCGATTGCGCTCGATATCGATGCGGGCCTGACTGACGTAAGCGAAGTCGTTTCTATAACCATCTCTGGTGTTCCTGATGGAGCCGTGTTGTCAGCCGGGACCGATAATGGCGATGGTACCTGGACGCTCTCGGCCTCAGACCTCGAAGGTCTGACGATCACGCCTGCCGATGATTATTCCGGATCGTTTGATTTGGGTGTGACGGTGACTTCGACCGATGGTGATGACACCGCAACGGTCACTGACGCCATTACTGTCGATGTTGCCGGTGTCGCAGATGCCCCGACCCTTGAAGTGTCAGATGCTTCTGGCAGCGAAGAAGGTTCAATTGCGCTCGATATCGATGCGGGCCTGAGTGATGCATCGGAAGTTCTTTCGATCACGATCTCCGGTGTTCCGGATGGCGCAGAGCTTTCTGCTGGCACCGACAATGGCGATGGCACATGGACACTCTCAGCCTCAGACCTCGAAGGTTTGACGATCACGCCAGCCGATGATTATTCAGGATCGTTTGATTTGGGTGTGACGGTGACTTCGACCGACGGTGATGACACCGCAACGGTCACTGACGCCATTACTGTCGATGTTGCCGGTGTCGCAGATGCGCCGACCCTTGAAGTGTCGGATGCTTCCGGCAGTGAAGAAGGCGAGATTGCGCTCGATATCAATGCTGGACTGGCCGATGCCTCGGAAGTTCTTTCGGTCACAATTTCTGGTGTGCCCGATGGTGCCGAGTTGTCAGCCGGGACCGATAATGGTGACGGCACCTGGACGCTCTCGGCCTCAGACCTCGAAGGTTTGACGATTACGCCCGCCGATGACTATTCCGGTTCCTTTGATCTGGGCGTCATCGTCACCTCGACCGATGGTGATGACACGGCAACGGTCACTGACGCCATTACTGTCGATGTTGCCGGTGTCGCAGATGCGCCGACCCTTGAAGTGTCGGATGCTTCCGGCAGCGAAGAAGGCGCAATTGCGCTCGATATTGACGCAGGCCTGACCGACGCCTCGGAAGTTCTGTCGATCACTATCTCTGGGGTGCCCGATGGAGCCGTGCTGTCGGCTGGTTCTGATAATGGTGATGGCACATGGACGCTCACAGCGGATGATCTTGAAGGTCTGACGATCACGCCTGCCGATGATTATTCCGGATCGTTCGATCTGGGTGTGACGGTGACTTCGACCGATGGTGATGACACCGCAACGGTCACTGACACCATTACTGTCGATGTTGCCGGTGTCGCAGATGCCCCGACCCTTGAAGTGTCGGATGCTTCCGGCAGTGAAGAAGGCGCGATTGCGCTCGATATTGACGCTGGCCTGACCGACGCATCGGAAGTTCTGTCGATCACGATCTCTGGGGTGCCCGATGGAGCCGTGCTGTCGGCTGGTTCTGATAATGGTGATGGCACATGGACGCTGACGGCGGATGATCTTGAAGGTTTGACGATTACGCCCGCCGATGATTACTCCGGTTCGTTCGATCTGGGTGTGACGGTGACTTCGACCGATGGTGATGATACCGCAACGGTCACTGACGCCATTACTGTCGATGTTGCCGGTGTTGCGGATACTCCGACGCTTGAAGTAACGGACGCGACCGGTGAGGAGGGTAGTAGTGTTGCCCTTGATATTGATGCCGCTGTAACCGACAGCAGTGAAACACTGACGGTGACCATTAGCGGTGTGCCCTCAGGGGCGAGCCTGTCGGCCGGTACCAATAACGGTGATGGCAGCTGGACGTTAAGTGCAGCCCAGTTGGCAGGCCTTACGATCACGACGGCAAGTGACTATTCCGGGACATTCGAGCTGACTGTTTCTGTGCAGTCCCAGGATGGAGAGGATACCGCCACGACCACAGCAATCCTTGAAGTAACGATCGAGGAAATGGCAGCGGGTGACGAAACCCTTTGGGGGACTGACGCGAGCGAAGTCTTCGAGACAGGGGCTGGTAACGACACTGTCGGCGCTGGTGGTGGCAATGATACGGTCTCGACCAATGCCGGTGACGATACGATCTGGGGCGGTAACGGTAATGATGTGATCTATGCCGGGGATGGTAACGACAGCATCACCGGTGATGGCGGCAATGACTATATTGATGGTGGTGCCGGTGACGACACCATTCATGGTGGCGAGGGAACCAACACCATCTATGGCGGCGCCGGGAACAACTACATTACCGGTGGCAGTGGCAATGACAGCATCTACGCCAGTGATGGTGACAACATCATCTATGCCAATGAGGGCAATAACCACATCGAAACCGGTGCTGGAAATGACAGCCTGTATGCCGGAAGCGGTGACGACACCATCATTGGCGGAGATGGCAATAATTATGTCAGTGCCGGTGAAGGTAAAAACTATGTCGAGACCGGGTCGGGCAATGACACGATCACGTCAGGCAGCAATGATGACAAAATCAATGCGGGTGATGGTGACAACCTGATTTCTGCTGGCGAGGGCAAAAACACCATCTGGGGTGGTTCGGGTGCGGACAGCATCAGTGTCGGTTCTGGCGATGACAGGATTTATGCCGGGGACGGTGACAATACCGTCAATGCGGGCGAGGGGCGGAACTATATCGAAACCGGCAGCGGCGATGACACCATCACGTCGGGCAGCGACAACGATACGGTTTCGTCGGGGGCTGGCGATGACAACATTGATGTCAGCGGCGGCAAGAACACTGTCTGGGGAGGCGATGGCAACGATTCTATTCATGGAGCCTGGGGCAACGACACTTTCTATGGCGGGGCTGGCAATGACATCCTGAATGCGGATGGGGGCGACAACTATTTCGATGGCGGTGCCGACAACGATACCCTGACCGGTGGTTGGGGCAAGGATACCTTCTATGGCGGATCGGGCGAAGACACGCTTGATGGCGGTGGCGGGGATGACAGGCTGTATGGAGAGGACGGGGATGACACCCTTTCTGGCGGTGCAGGCAAGGACACACTCAGTGGCGGAGATGGTAATGACCTTCTGCTGGGTGGGGATGACGACGATACGCTGATGGGCGGGATCGGGGACGACACGCTGTATGGCGATGGCGGATCGGATCTGTTCATCTTTAATATGGGCGAGGGCAATGACCATGTAGATGGTGGTGCCAATGGCTGGACGACCGATACCATCGAATTGCACGGTATTGGCGGCGGCAATCTCGACTCGAGTGACTGGACCCTGATCCTTGATGAGGGGACCATCACCGATTCGAAGAAACACTCGCTTGAACTTTCCACCGATTCGTCTGGAACGATCGTCTTTTCGGATGGTTCCGAGTTGACATTCTCCAATGTCGAACGTATCGAGTGGTGACGAATTCACATTTCGGGTGCCGTCGGGACGAAATCCCGGCGGCATTGCCGGTTTTCTGGGGGTGAACACCTTGTCTCGAGTTGACAGCCATGGTGTGAAGCCCTATACAGCGGACCTCGAATTTTATCGGATTACCTTATTTAGAACGGAGTAAGTGCAGTGAAGCGCACCTACCAGCCAAGCAAACTCGTACGGAAACGCCGCCACGGCTTCCGTTCCCGCAGCGCGACCGTCGGTGGCCGCCGTGTGCTGACCGCACGCCGCGCCAAGGGCCGCAAGCGTCTGTCGGCCTAATGTTGTGACCATTTCGGTGGAACGCCTTAAAAAGCGTGCGGAATTCCTCCGTGTTGCGGGCACCCGCCGAAAATGGGTTACACAGGGGTTGATCCTGCAGGGCGCACCACGCCCGGGGATCAAGCCGGATACAGAATACGCCGGTGAAGAACGACTCGCCCGAGTCGGTTTCACTGTCACCAAAAAGGTGGGAAAGGCCGTCGTCCGCAATCGCGTTCGGCGGCGTTTGCGTGCTGTGGCAGAGCAATTGATGAGCGAACTCGCATTGCCCGGATGGGATTATGTCGTGATCGGTCGCGCCCAAACCATTGATCGGCCTTTTGAAAAACTGATTGATGATTTGAAATTTGCTCTGCGTCGGGTTCCTGATGCCAAGCCGTCTGCGCCGGATTCGCGCCGTCCCCGCAAGGGACGCAGTGCCAGTTCGTCAGGTGGGACAGCAAAGGCAGGAGGTCCGTCAAAATGACCTCTTCGAATCCTGCACCCGGTTTCCTTGCCCGCCTTCTTCAAATCGCAGTTCGCGGTTATCAGCTGTTTTTGTCGCCTTATATCGGGTGGTCATGTCGCTATCAGCCGACCTGTTCGGCATACATGATGGAAGCATTGGCCCGGCACGGGGCAATAAAAGGCAGCTGGATGGGAATTAAACGGATAATGCGTTGCCATCCATGGGGTGGTCATGGTTATGATCCCGTGCCCGGATGTGGCTGCGAACAAAACAAAGCGTCGTCGGATGGTGAAAACCGGTCCCCGGCGCTTTCGTCATGTAAATAGAATAAGCGGTCGGCAAATGCTGGCTGAGCAAAGCGGAATGAGGCGATGAACGAACAACGTAACCTGTGGGTGGCAATTGCATCGGCAGTTGTGATTCTTATCGGGTGGCAATTCTTCTTTGCGCCGGAACCTGATACCCAGGTTCGCGAAGCGCAAGTTCGTGAACAGCTTGATGCAAACGGCAGCAACGCGCCGCAGGTATCAACCGGTGGGCCCAGTGTCCCGGGCGGTCAGCCAGCAGTGCCGACTGTCAAGCGTGAAGACGCGTTGGCGAAATCGCCGCGTATCACCATCGAAACCCCGCGTGTCGAAGGCTCGATTCGCCTTGTCGGCGGTGTGATTGACGATATTCAGCTTCAGGATTACCGCGAGACCGAAGAACCTGACAGCCCGCTGATCCATGTTCTGAACCCGACGGGCAGCAATGATGCCTATTTTGCGGAGTTCGGCTGGGTCGCTGGTGAAAAGGGAATCAGTCTTCCCAATAGTGATACCCGCTGGACCGCAAGCAGCGACAAGCTGACGCCCGATAGTCCGGTAACGCTGAGCTGGGATAACGGCGCAGGCCTTACCTTCAAGCGTCAGATCGCAATTGACGAGAACTATCTGTTCACCGTCAATCAGTCGGTCGTGAACAACAGCGGTGGCGCAGTCACCCTGTATCCGTACGGACTGATTTCGCGTAAGAACAAGCCGCTCACTGCCGGTTTCTATATTCTGCATGAAGGTCCGCTTGGTGTGATCGACGGTACGCTTACCGAGATCGACTATGACGATCTGGCCGACGATGGTGCCGTTGAAAAGAAAACCACCGGCGGATGGCTTGGCATAACAGACAAATACTGGCTGGTTGCTCTTGCGCCGTCTTCGGACGAAGCCCTGACCGCACGTTTCAGCCACCATGTGGCGGACAATTCCGACAAGTACCAGACGGATTATCTTGGTGCGCCGCGCACGATTGCTGATGGGGCAGAAGCCGCCGCCGAGACGCGTTTGTTTGCCGGTGCAAAAGAAGTCACATTGCTCGATAGTTATGCCGAGGAATACGGGATTACCAACTTTGATCTCGCGATTGACTTTGGCTGGTTCTACTTCCTGACCAAGCCGTTCTTCCTGTTCTTGCAGTACCTGTATCATCTGGTTGGCAACTTCGGTGTGTCGATCCTGATCATCACGGTCATCATCAAGGGGATCATGTTCCCGCTTGCAAACAAGTCGTACAAATCCATGAGTGCGATGAAAAAGTTGCAGCCGCAGATCACCAAGATGCGCGAACAGTTCAAGGATGACCGTCAGCGTCAACAGCAGGAAATGATGGCTCTGTACAAGCGCGAGAAGATCAACCCGGCTTCGGGTTGCCTTCCGATCATTGTCCAGATCCCGGTCTTCTTTGCGCTTTACAAGGTTCTGTTTGTCAGCATCGAAATGCGCCATGCGCCGTTCTTTGGCTGGATTCAGGATCTGTCGGCGCCGGACCCCACGTCGTTGTTCAACCTGTTTGGTCTGATTCCATGGGATCCGCCGCAGATGCTGATGATCGGTGTCTGGCCGTTGATCATGGGTATTACCATGTATCTGCAACAGAAACTCAACCCGGCTCCGGCTGATCCGACCCAGGCAAAGATCATGATGTTCCTTCCGCTGATCTTCACCTTCATGCTGGCAAGTTTCCCGGCGGGTCTTGTGATCTACTGGGCATGGAACAACACGCTGTCGATCATTCAGCAGCGCTACATCATGTACAAGATGGGGGTTTAACCCCCCCATCTACCCTTTACGGGTCCATCTTCCCTTCGGGGGAAAATCCCCGCAAAACCGGGGAAGGAATAACGATGACACAAGAAAATCTGCCGTCGGCAACTGCAATTCCGACGCATGAAGACTCAGTAATCGAAGCCGGGCGGAAGCTTTTTAGCCGCCCGGTTAACTTCGTTCTTGGTGTGGCGCAGCTCGAACAGCTGCCGCCCGAGGAAAAAACCGAAATCTGTTTTGCCGGACGCTCAAACGTCGGCAAATCCAGCCTGATCAATGCGATCACGGGGCGTAAGGACATTGCACGCACGTCCAATACGCCGGGTCGTACCCAGCAGCTGAACTATTTCGATCTTGATGGCGCATGCCATATTGTCGACTTGCCGGGCTATGGCTTTGCACAGGCCCCGAAGGATATTGTCGATACTTGGCATGCCCTGATCAAACAGTATCTGCGCGGGCGTGTTACGTTGCGTCGCGTGTTTGTTCTGATCGATTCCAGACATGGTTTCAAAAAGGCCGATCTGGACATGATGAAGCTGCTTGATGAGTCGGCTGTGCCATATCAGGTTGTACTGACCAAGTCGGACAAGCTAAAAAAGGGACAGCTTGAAAAACGCATCAAGGAAGTGGTCGATGCTCTGGTGAAACATCCGGCGGCCTTGCCACAGATTTTTGCGACATCAAGTGAAAAGAATACCGGACTTGCGGAATTGCGGGCAGAAATCTCGACGCTGCTCTGAGGCCGTCAGGTTCATCGCTTAAATATGGGGAAGTGAGATGAACGAAGAAATCCGTTCTGAAGAAGATCAATCGGAATCCAGCGCATACCGGACGTTGGCACGCGCCAAAGTCCTTTCCGAGGCTCTTCCCTATATGCGACGATTCAATGGCCAGACGATCGTGATCAAGTATGGCGGTCACGCCATGGGTGATCCGGAACTGGCGCGTCTGTTTGCGCAGGATATGGTGCTTCTCAAGCAGGTTGGCATGAACCCGATTGTCGTTCATGGCGGCGGCCCGCAGATTGGCCAGATGCTCAAGCAGCTCAATATCCAGTCGGAATTCGTTGACGGTCTTCGCGTAACCGATCAGCAAACCATCGACGTTGTCGAAATGGTTCTGGCGGGCAAGATCAACAAGGAAATCGTTTCCAATATCAATGCCGCAGGCGGCATCGGTGTTGGCCTGTGCGGCAAGGATGCGCATCTGATCACCGCGCGCAAGCTGACGCGTACCAAACGCGATCCGGAAAGCAATATCGAGAAGGTCCTTGATCTGGGCTTTGTTGGTGAGCCGGCAAAGGTCAATCCCCACGTTCTTGATTGCTTCATCAATACCGACATCATTCCGGTTATCTCACCGATCGGTGTTGGCGAAGACGGTCAGACATATAATATCAATGCTGATACTGCTGCCGGTGCAATTGCCAAGGCAGTTGGTGCGCGTCGTCTCTATATGCTGACGGATGTTAAGGGGATTCTTGATGGCGAGAAGAACCTTGTAAGGGATGCGGATATTGACCACATCAATGCAATGATTGCAGATGGTACCATTCAGGGAGGCATGATCCCGAAAACCGAAACCTGTATGGATGCGGTTAAAAACGGGGTCGAGGCAGCGGTTATTGTTGATGGCCGTGCGCCACACGCCGTCTTGCTGGAGCTTTTCACCGAGCGCGGTGCCGGGACAATGATCCGCGGAAACTGACCGTCAACAGAGAGCCAACACTTTAGTATAGTTTTGTGCGACGTATATCTGGTTCCGTGAATTGAATTAGGATATGTTGATGCGATAAATAACGCCGGTCAGGCGTAACGTATTGACTTAACTATGAAAACACGAGCTGGAGCAACCGTTGTGACCACGACGGAACAACAGATATCTCGCCACTGGGATTATGCGGAAGCGACTTTGAAGGCTCTGCGCGAGCGGGGCCTTCGTCCGACGCCTGAACTGTACCATGTGTGGTTCGTTTACTTTGCTGAAGAAAATCCTGAAATCCTGCGGGTTATCGATGCTGTTCAGGCCAGTGGTGACCAACTGGCCGAAGACACGCTGCTTCAGCTTTATTACCGCTATATTTTCGACCGGCAGGCGGCTGATTTCCTTCAGCGCGGCATGGAAGACTTTTCCGAACTGGTTGAAAACAGTGACGAATGCCTGACCACGGCAAAGTCGGGTCTTGGCAGTTATGGTGACTTGCTGAACAGGTCGCTCAAGACACTGGAAAAGCACAAGGAAGTCAGTCCGGTGCTGCGCGAAGTGATCAGCCATACTGACCAGATGAAAGAAACCATCGATAATCTTCACAAGCGTCTGGATAGCTATCTGAACAGTGTTGCGCTGTTGCAGCGCGAACTCGACGAGACCCGCGAGCGGTCCTATACCGATGGCCTGACCCGTGTTTCCAACCGCATGTATTTCGAAGAGCAACTGGCACTGCTTGCCGCTGAATATGATGCCTCGGCAAGCCCGGAGCCGTTCTGCGTGATGATGGTCGATCTTGATCAGTTCAAATCGGTCAATGACCGGTTCGGGCATCGGATTGGTGATGAAATTCTGGTCCTGATTGCCTCGATGCTGAAGGCCAATATCAAGGGGCGTGATATTGTGGCGCGCTATGGCGGGGATGAATTTGCCATCCTGTTGCCCCAGACACCATTGGCCGATGCCATGGCCCTGGCCGAAGATATGAGCAAGCGCATTGCCGCGCGCGAAATCAAATCAAAGTCCTCCGGGGCATCCTATGGTCATATGACGGTATCTGTCGGTGCTGCGCAATATGTCGCCAACGAGGGCGGCGCCAAACTGATTGATCGCGCGGATAGTGCGCTATATCGCGCCAAGAAGGATGGTCGGAACCGTAATTTCGCGGCCGAGTAACGAATTCTACCGTCGATAGGGGCTGCTGGCGTGGTTTTAAGCCTGCCATGCATGTGTGCCATGACGGTGGCGGACTTGCATTGAAGCGTTCAAAAGCGTATGTAACCAGCGCCCGGCACGGTCAGACGACTTTGCCGGGCGTTCCGCACTTGCTGCATCTGACTTGTTTGCGCAGGCGGAATGTTTCCCGGAATAAAGACAGATCACAGAAAGCCGAGCATGAAAGAGCCGCGCGTAGTTACATTTGGATGTCGTCTGAACACCTATGAGTCCGAGGTGATGCGCGATCATGCCAAAAATGCCGGCCTTGATGATGCGATCATCATCAATACCTGTGCTGTCACGACCGAGGCCGAACGCCAGGCGCGCCAGAGCATCCGTCGGCTGCGCCGGGAAAATCCCGATGCCAAGATTTTCGTGACCGGCTGCGCGGTACAGGTCAATCCGGACAAATTTGCCAAAATGACCGAGATCGACCGTATCTTTGGCAATGATGCCAAGATGAAGGCCGAAACGTTCCTGATGCCAGAACATGAACGTGTTGTCGTCAATGACATCATGTCGGTGGAAGAAACTGCAAGTCACCTTGTATCGGGTTTCGAGGGGCGTGCGCGTGCGTTCGTTCAGGTCCAGAACGGTTGCGATCACCGTTGTACGTTCTGCATCATTCCGTTTGGTCGCGGCAATTCGCGCAGTGTCCCGATGGGTGAGATCGTCACCCAGGTCCGGGAGCTGGTTGCCAATGGCTATGGCGAGGTTGTCCTGACCGGGGTCGATATCACGTCCTATGGTCATGATCTTCCGGGACAGCCGACCCTTGGGCAGATGTCGCGCCGTTTGCTGGCGCAGGTTCCTGAATTGCCGCGCTTGCGCATTTCATCAATTGATCCGGTCGAAGTTGACGAAGACCTGTTTCGACTGATCGAAACCGAACCGCGCCTGATGCCGCATATGCATATCAGTTTGCAGGCAGGTGATGACATGGTGCTTAAACGCATGAAGCGCCGCCATCTGCGTCAGGATGTTGTGGATTTCTGCAAAAAGGTCCGCGAATTGCGCCCCGACGTGACATTCGGTGCCGATATCATCGCAGGTTTCCCGACCGAAACCGACGAGATGGCTGAAAATACGCTGCGCCTTGTTGATGAATGCGGTCTGATTTACCTGCATGTCTTTCCCTATTCAGCGCGCCCGGGAACCCCGGCCGCACGGATGCCGCAGGTGCCAAAGGATCTTCGCAAGGAACGCGCAAGTGCGCTTCGCGACGCAGGCGACGTTCAGCTGAACAATTTCCTGAAATCACGCATCGGCATGATCGAGAATGTGTTGGTTGAAAAGGAAAATACCGGCCATACGGAGCATTTTGCTCCCGTTCTGCTTGATCGCGTGATAGAACCGGGCTCGATAGCAAAGGCCAAGGTTACCGGCCTTGAAGATGGAAAACTGATTGCGGAGCTTGTGGGATGACCGAAGAGGGGAAAAAGAGCTGGTTTAGCCGCCTGAAAGACGGGTTGAAACGCTCCTCCTCAAAGCTGACCACCGGGATTGCCGATATCTTCACCAAGCGTCGTCTTGATGACGACGCGCTTGAAGAATTTGAAGACCTTCTCATTACATCGGATCTGGGTGTCACAACCGCGGCCAAACTGAGCGCGGAGCTGGCGAAAACGCGTTTCGACAAGGAAGTCGATTCAAGCGAAATTCAGGAATTCATTGCCGACGAAGTCGCCAAAATCCTTGAACCTGTTGCCAAACCGCTGGTGATTGATCCGGGCAAGAAACCCCATGTGGTTCTGGTTGTCGGGGTGAACGGATCGGGCAAGACGACCACGATTGGCAAGCTTGCCAAAACCTACAAGGATCAGGGCCTTAAGGTCATGATGGCGGCGGGCGATACATTCCGTGCTGCTGCGGTTGAGCAGCTCAAGGTCTGGGGTGAGCGGACCGATTGTCCGGTGATAGCGCGTGATACCGGTGCCGATGCGGCCGGTCTTGCCTTTGATGCCATCGAGCAGGCCCAGCGCGAAGGCTATGATCTGTTGCTGATTGATACGGCCGGTCGCCTTCAGAACAAGGCGCATCTGATGGACGAGCTTAAAAAGATCGTCCGCGTGATCAAGAAGCGTGATGAAAGTGCCCCCCATGACACGCTTCTGGTGCTTGATGCCACGACCGGACAGAACGCCCATTCACAGGTCGAAACCTTTGGCGAGGCGACCAATGTTTCCGGCCTGATTGTGACCAAGCTTGACGGGACGGCAAAGGGTGGTGTTGTGGTTGCCCTGGCAGAGAAATTCGGCAAGCCGGTTCATGCGATTGGTGTTGGCGAAGCTGCCGAGGATTTGCGCCCGTTTGAGGCAAGGTCATTTGCACGCAGTCTGGCCGGGCTTGAAGACTGATTGCAGACAAAGCCGAAATGACGAAAGGCAGCCTGGTAGGCTGCCTTTTTCCGTTCTAGCGGGTCTTGATAAAGTTGTTAATCGAATTGCGAAACTGGCTGATTTCCCGATCAAGGGCGGCAACCGGATCGCGCAAATCTTCGGGCAGTTTTTCAATGACCAGTTCGTCAAGTTCTGCCGCCAATTGTGCGGCCCGCTGATCAAGGCCGATGGCCAGGCGCTGATCGGCATCGTTAAACAGCCAATCCATGATCCGGTCCCTTAACTCTTCAAGGCTTTGTAAATCCGGGTCTGGTGTTGCCGCAATAACGCCGAGCGGGCGCAAGGCCAGTTCGATCTGACGATAGATGTCGCGCAAGTTCCGGGTGCTGTCATGGCAAAGTGATTTCAGTTTGCTGTCGCGGACAACCGGAAAAATCGCCTCAAGCCGAAGTGCGAAATCAAGAGTATCGCGCAAGACATCATTGACCGCGTCTTGCTGAGGGATTGTGGTCGGGCTGTTTGCCTGATGCCTGTTTTCTTCCTCGACATAGCTGTTGGGGGCAAATACAGGAAGGGTGCTTGCGCGAAGGGTAAAGCGTGCCGGAAGTTCCCCGATGATTTCACCGTCGGCAAGAATTGGCGCGCCGTCGGCCCCTTCAATCGTGATTTCGTTGCATTCCATCGCCATGGCATAGCTGCTGTTATCGACCGAGCCAAACAGAAGCTCGGCTGCGATATCAAGACCGCTTAGCGTATCGACGCTGTCGCGGATGGCAAACATGTGCAAGAGCCCGTCCTCGGGGCTTTTGGTGTCGCTGGGACGCAGGCCGCCGCCAAAATACCGGCCATTGGTAATGGTGACCTGACGCAGTTTAAGGTTTTGCGGTTTTTTGTTGCCACAGGTGATCGACAGATCAAGCGGATCCATTTCATGCCAGCTTTGCCAGTTGGCAACGGCATAGCTGATTGCGCCCAACGTTCTTTTAAGGTCGGGATTGATCCGTTTGCGGGCATCAGCCGGGACACCGATACTGGCCGCATTGATAAAGCTGTGATCATTGACCCGGCCGACATCAAGCATTCTGATCTGGCCGTGAATGGTTGCACGTGCTGCATCAATCAGATCATCGGGTAGGCCAAGGGTGCGCGCAAAGTCGTTTGCGGTGCCAAGCGGCACAGGGATAAGAACCACCTTTGCCGCGATTACGGTATCGAGAACGGCATTGATCGTGCCATCACCACCCCCAACCGCGACAATATCGCCAGCACGGGTATTTGAGCGGATAAAGGCACAAATATCGTCCGGATTGTCACACAGGGTCAGCTCGGTCTGATAGCCGGCATCTTCAAATACGGCTCGCAATGGCTGTGCGCCGTTGCCACGCCAGTCTTCGGGAAGTTTTCCCTTTGTCAGAAGCAGACAAACCTTACCCGTCAGATCAGAATTTTTCACGACAACGGACTTTCACATGTGAATGGGGCGGGGGGCGAACCGGCATCAAATGTGCCGGTTCGCGTCAGTTATACAGATCAGGAAAGTGTTGCGCGCAGCATCCAGGCTGCTTCTTCATGCACGCCGATACGGTCGGTCAGAAGGTCGGCTGTTTTCACATCGTCAACTTCCTCGGCCGCAGCGACACCATCGCGGATCAGGCGCGCCATCTTTTCATGGTCATCGACAAGCTCGGTAACCATGTCATTGGTGGTCAGAAGTTTTTCCTGATCGGCAATGACCGAATTTTCCATCATTTCCTTGAGACCCGTCGGCGCTGCAAATCCGATGGCACGAATGCGTTCGGCCATGTCATCGATCGCCACATGAAGGTCTTCATATTGCTCCTCGGTCATTTTATGGAGCGAATAGAAAGCCGGACCCACGACGTTCCAGTGTACGCCGCGCATTTTGGCATAGAGTACGTGCGAAGAACCAACGATCTGGGTCAGCATCGTGGCCAGTTCGCGGCGATCCTTGCGATTCACGCCGGTTTCGACGGGAAATTCCTTTGCAACGGTCTGCATACTGCTATGTGCCATGGTTAAACTCCTTTTGGTTTTAGCGCGTCCCCGCGAAGCATCGGACTTGGGTGGTTGATGCTTTCCTTATTCGGCAGGGGCGCTTTGACCATACTAACGTCGGCATTTTTGAAAAGTTCCGCGAAATAAAATAACCACAATTGGAACATTCTTTTGTACCACCCGTTTGCCATTGTAAGCAGCGCGCAAGTAATTGTGCTGCCCTTAATGAATAAGGAGGTTGTGATGTTGAGCAAGAACATGCTGATGATTGGTACGGTACTTATGTCTGTGGGTGTTGCGGCACCGGCCTATGCCGGGTCGTCCTCGGCGACCGATACATCAGGAACGATGGCAACCGATGATGCGATGAAGTCGGACGCAAACAAACTGGGTGACAAGGTTGCCGCCCAGTATGAGAAAGCCAAGGACTTCACCTTTGAGCAGAAAGAAGATTTTCTGGCATGGGTCGGTGAAAAATCCGATCAGCTTGGTGACCAGTATGATGACGTATCTGCGCGTGTGAAAAGCGATAGCGAGGAAGCGGTCGATGAGCTGGCAGAAGCCTGGGACAGCGCCAGTGATGAGCTGAGCGATGCGATGGCATCGGCCAAGGACGCTTCGGCAGACACGTGGGAAGACGTCAAGAAGGACACGCTGAATGCACTTGAGAGTGCACAGAAAGCGATCTCGGGCAGCGGGTCTGCCGAATAGGACGTCACAACCTGAACTCGGCGGCCTGATAAACGTCCGAGGAAGACAGCCCGCCCGTTTTGGGCGGGCTGTTCTTGTTTGTGCAGTGAAGAAGGAATGATTGTGGACCAGAACCAGAAATCATTGGTGGCACGCCTGAAGGACTTTTCCAGAACGGCCCAGCGGTATCTGGCCGGTCTGGCTGCCGGTCGGAAGGGGCTTGCCGGAATTGCCGGGGCGTCGTTCCTTGAGACCACGATCATCCCGATCCCGATCGAACTGGTGATTGCGCCTGTCATGGCCGCGTCGCGGGCGCGCGGCTTTATTGTTGCAACGGTCACTCTGGCCGGAAGTGTTATTGGCGCTTTCGGACTTTATGTTCTTGCATGGGCATTGTTCGATGATCTGGCGCAGCCCCTGATTGATCTGACGGGCGGGCAGGCGCAGTTTGATGATCTTGAGGCCAAATTTGAAACAGGGGGCTTCTGGTTGGTCTTTTTGATCAGCATTGCGCCGGTTCCGATGCAGATTGCTGCTTTGGCGGCAGGTGCTGCCTCTTATCCCGTCTGGCTGTTTCTGATTGCCATCATTGTGTCGCGCGCTTTGCGGTATTACGGATTATGGCTTCTGGTTTTGGGATTCGGGGTTGGAATCGCCCGGATATTTGAAGGCAAGAAGCCAAAAATACACTCTGAATCGTCCCGATGAGGCATTGTTTCAGAGCGGAAAAGCAAAAAAGGCCCGGAAAATAGCCGGGCCTTTTTTGTGGAAAACTGATTTTTATTCCGACTCAACGCGGAAATCGGTCGTGCTTTTGCCTTCGGTATCGGGTTCTGCGACATCTTCGGCGATCAAGCCACGGCGGATCAATTCACGGATCGCAGCCGCGCGCGTTGGCATGCGATGCTCGAAACGCCAGTCATCAATGACTTTCAACTCCTCGTCATCGAGCATGATCTGGAGCTTTTCGGTTCTTTTCGACGTTGGCACGTGGGGTTTCCTGTCAAAGTCAGGGGCTATAAAAACCGCCTGAAGCCATTGAAAATCAATGCATTCAAAAATTTTGGAGTAACTTACGTTACCTCCGTTTCCTCCATAAGACAACCATCTTGCCTAAGTGCGGTAACTGCCTGTGATGCTGTAAGTAATGGAAAGTAATTATGTGAAGTAACCCATGTAGTATATTGAAGTTATCTACAATATGTCAGATATGTGTTTTGATGTTGTTGTATATATGCTGTATGTTCATTGTATTACCTTAGTTAACCATACGATTTTACTTTAAATATTATTTTCGTTTGTTACGGTTGGGGCATCCGAACAAGGAGGTTGTGATGTCTATGCAAGTGATGAACGAAATCGAAGACCATGTGCCTGCTTTGCGCCGTCATGCGTATCGCCTGACCGGCAGCATGGATATGGCCCAGGATCTGGTTCAGGACACTTTGTTGAAAGCCATCAGCAAAAAGGACCAGTTCGAAGAAGGTACGAGCCTTAAGGCCTGGTTGCACCGTATTCTGTTCAATACCTTTATTTCGGGAAAGCGCCGCGAAAAGACCCGTGGTCCGCAGGTGGACTGGGATGATCTTGGCGACATTTACGGTCATGGCAGCAATCAGATGGCGCGTTTGCAATTGCGTGATGCTGATCGCGTTCTTGAATCTCTGCCCGAGCAGGAGCGCGAGGCGATTATGCTGACAGCTGTCGAAGAGGTTTCCTATCAGGATGCAGCGGACCAGATGTCGGTCGAAATTGGCACGGTGAAATCAAGGGTCGGTCGCGCGCGCCGCAAGCTGCGTGCATCGGTTGGCCGAATCGAAGCCCGCGAACATGCGTCGCGTTATGTCGCAGAGGCAGCATGATATGAGCCCGGTTCTTGCGATATACGGCAAGGAGCACATTCTTGGCTATGTTCGCGGGACACTTGAGGACGACGAAGAACAACAGGATATCGAAAGTCTGGTCGAAAGTGATCCGCGCGCTGCCAGAGTAGTCTGTGACTTGCAATTGACCGATATAGGTGACTGTGAGGCATTTGATGAAGCCGCACGTCGCAGGCTTGGCAAGCTGCAAAGGATTGCAGGAAACGCGGGAATATTAGCGTGAGCTATGCATGCTGCGAATGAAAGGTCCGCGTTGATTGAAATTGACATTGCTGACCAATGGTCATATATATGCAGATATCAGGGTTGACCGTCTTTTCCCTCAACGTCTAAGGCACCTCCCTGAAATTGCCGAAACCGTCCCCCGGTTTCGGCACTTTTTTTATCCGGATTCCCAAATGGGCTGATTGAGCAATGACACGGAATGTCTGCGGGCCCGTCAGTTATGAGCCCCGCATCAAAACTGTCATTTGGAATTCTTGAAAATAAATCCGACATATAAGTCATAAGCTTCTGAAACCGACTGAAAATCGGGGGTATGTTGTATATCCCGGTTTGTTCATGAATGGATATTCGCCCGGTGATTGTGGATGGCGAAAAAAGTTTTCGGTTGTCAGAAGGCGGGCGAGCGGTGATAAATCTCTCGCTCCAAGGGCTTTTGTAATTGATCGGGCGTGATTTCGCGCACCTTGATCAGACAGAAGTTCCAAACAACAATAACAAAAAGGAGCATCCATTATGGTTTCTGGAGTCCACGGATCGGTACGCGATCTGTTTGAATTCACCGACGCTGACAAGGCAATTGCGCGCATCAAGGATATTTATGCGACCGGTGCCAGTGCCGTCCAGGAGGCCTTTGCCCGTTTTGGCCAAGGTCAGCAATCTTCCCCCGTCCGCGCCTATTACCCGTATCTTGGCATCGAAGTGCCGCCAGAAAAGCTGCATGTTGAAAGCACGCTGTCATTTGGTGCGCCGCGTGATCCCGGTGTATATGGCACGACGCTAACAAGGCCTGATCTGTTTGACGAATATTATCGCGAACAGATCGAACTTCTGTTGAAAAACCATGACGTGCCGGTTGTGGTTGGCGTTTCTGATCGGCCTATTCCGTTGCCGTTCCTTGTTGAATCCGCAACAGACAGCATCGGACCAACCGATATTCGCCCGATGCAGCTGATCTTTGATATGCCTGATCTTGCCCGCACCGATGACGATATTGCCAATGGTGTGCATTACGGTAATAGCGACGGCCCAAAACCATTGTCGCTGTTTTCAGGGGAACGCGTTGATTACTCGCTCGCACGGTTGCGCCACTATACTGCGACTGCGCCCGAACATTTTCAGAAGTTCGTCCTGTTCACCAACTATCAGCGCTATGTTGACGAGTTCATCGAGTTTGCCAAAACCCAACTCGAAGACCCCAAAAGCCCCTATGTGGCCTTTGTCGAACCGGGGCCGAAAGTCCATGTGCGCAAAAACGCCCCCAAGGGCTGGGTAGAATCCGGTGAACCTGTCAGGCAACTGCCGCAGATGCCGTCATATCACCTGATCCGTGAAGACGGTCTGGGCGTGACATTGGTCAATATCGGTGTTGGTCCGTCAAACGCCAAAACGGCGACGGATCATATTGCTGTTCTGCGCCCGCATTGCTGGTTGATGCTTGGTCACTGTGCCGGTCTGCGTCGCAGTCAGTTGCTTGGGGATTACGTTCTGGCCCACGGCTATGTCCGTGACGACCATGTCCTTGATTCTGACTTGCCGCTGTGGATTCCGGTGCCGCCGATTGCCGAGGTACAGGTTGCGCTGGCAAATTCAGTTGCCAAGATCACCGGCCTCAGAGGCCGCGAGATGAAGGCACGCATGCGCACAGGTACGGTTGCAACGACCGACAACCGGAACTGGGAATTGCGATACAGTGAACTGTTCGTGCGTTTGAACCAGTCACGCGCCATTGCGGTCGATATGGAAAGCGCAACCATTGCTGCCAACGGTTTCCGCTTCCGCGTTCCGTATGGCACGCTTTTGTGTGTGTCGGACAAACCGGTTCATGGTGAGTTGAAGCTGCCGGGTATGGCGAACAATTTCTATCGTCAGCGCATCGGACAGCATCTTCAGGTTGGTCTGGATACGATTGATACCCTGCGTCAGGAAGTCAATCAGCTTCACTCACGCAAGTTGCGATCCCTTGACGAGCCTGCTTTCCGCTAAGCCTGTCTGATCGTGCGAATTGCACATTCAAATCTGTTAGCCCCTGCTATCGCATAACCGTGTTGGCAGGGGTTTTGTTATGAAATGATGACGAATGGTCGGGGAGCTGCTTTTGGCTTTGCCATTGTCGGCCTGTTGCGTATGGTCAGGCGAAAATAAAACCGCCATCTGATCAGGGATCATAATCCGCAATGCCAAGTTCGAGCCCACATAGCGACCCGGCGCCTCAAAAAATAATGTCTGAACAGCAGGGAAGCATGCCGGTGGTCTCGGTCGGGTTGTGGCAGATTTTCCTGATTTTCCTGCGTCTTGGTTTGACCAGCTTTGGTGGGCCGGTTGCCCATATCAGCTATTTCCGCGAAGAGTTCGTTGCCCGTCGCAAATGGCTAGGCGATGCACGTTATGCCGATCTGGTTGCTCTTTGCCAGTTCGCCCCGGGACCGGCAAGTTCGCAAGTCGGGATGGGTATCGGTATGGCATTGGGCGGGGTGCCGGGATCGCTTGTCGCATGGCTTGGCTTTACCATGCCATCGGCAATTGTTCTGGCGACCCTTGGTATGGCCTTTGTCGGTTTTGATCTTGCCTCGGTCGAAGGTGTGTTGCGCGGATTGAAACTGGTTGCTGTCGGGGTGGTTGCCCATGCGCTGTTTGGGATGGCGCGCACACTTTGTCCTGATGTCCCGCGGGCCATACTTGCTGTGTTGGCGGCAATCATCATGATCGCAAGTGATACTGTCACAGCACAATTTGCCGTCATTCTTGGCGGCATGCTGGCCGGACTGATCCTTTTGCGGGGCAAGGCGGATGTGTCGGCAGCCGGTTTTGGCAAGCAGCATTCGGTCAAGGGTGCGGTTGTGGCGTTGTGTGCTTTCTTTGCCTTGCTGATCCTGTTGCCGGTTGCTGCGCGGATGGATCAAAGCGGACTGTTTGCCGTTATTGACGGATTTTATCGAAGTGGTGCACTGGTATTTGGTGGCGGGCATGTTGTTTTGCCGTTGCTGCAAAATGCGGTGGTGGCACCGGGCTGGGTCGATGGTGAAACCTTCCTTGCCGGATATGGTGCGACACAGGCAGTTCCCGGGCCGATCTTTACCTTTGCCGCGTATCTTGGTGCAGCTCTTCATTCTGGAGGCGGTATTTGGGTCAGTGCGCTTACATCACTTGTCGCCCTGATTGCGATCTTTTTGCCGGCGTGGTTGCTGGTGGTGGGGCTGTTACCGTTCTGGGACAGGGTCCGTCATATGCCGTTGATGCGGGCAGGATTGCTTGGCGTTAATGCCGCAGTTGTCGGCTTGCTGGCGGCGGTCCTGTATGATCCGATCTGGACCGATGCCATCCATGATCTGTTTGATATCGGATGTGTCGCGCTTGCCTTTGTGGTGCTGCAATGGCGGATCATTCCGGTCTGGGCTTTGGTCGGTGTGGGGGCGCTTGCCGGATATCTTGCGGAACTGGTGATCTGATGATCGCGATTGCCATCTGAGACTGGCAGCCCCGGCAAGATGCAATCAGTCGGTGCTTGAACCGGTATTATTCTGCGCGCTGTCGCCGTCTGGCATGTCGTCGGGAATTGCAGGCCTGTCGGGGAAGATATTGCTGATACCGGCAATAAAGTTCCGCAGGTTAAAGGCCCCGTGTTTGCGGGTGACGCCAAGGCGCACAATAACAAGTTCTTTGGACGGGATGACGGTAAGCGACTGTCCATCATGGCCGAGTGCAAAAAATGCGTCGCCGGGTAATTCTGGAACATCGCGACGCGGATTGCCATCCTCGTCCCGTCCGTCAGGTAGATCCAGCCACCAATGGGCACCATAGGTGCCGTTCGGATCGTCTTCTGCCGGGCGGGTTGAATAGCGGACCCAGCCTTCCGGCAACAGGCGTTGACCGTTCCAGACGCCATCTTGCAAATAAAGCTGGCCGATCTTTGCCCAGTCACGTGCCGTCGCACTCATGAAACTGGATGCGATGAAATAGCCGTCCGGGTCGGTTTCAATAACAGCACTTGCCATGCCAAGTGGACGGAACAAAAGATCGGTTGGTCTCGCCAGATAGCTTGTCCGAGATCCGCTCAGATTACGAACCGCAGCAGACAGGATGTTTGACGCCCCGGAATTATACGAAAATGTTGTTCCCGGCGTGTGTTCAAGCGGTTTGGAAACGGCAAACCCGGCTGCTGCGGGCTCGATGAATAGCATCTGGACCACATCGGAAAGCGGGTTCCAGTAGGTTTCGTCGAATTCGAGGCCGCTGCGCATTCGCAGCAGATCATCATAAGTGATTGTGGCGCGCGGGTCACTTACCTGTGCCTGCCATTCATTGATTAAAACCGGTTCATGAACATCAGGCATCATGCCTTCCTGACGCATGCGACCCAGAATGGTGTTCCAGACACTTTTGGTCATTGACCAGCCCGGTAACGGTGTTTGTGCGCTGATACCCTCGGCATAGCGTTCGGCGATGACTTTGCCCTGATACAGGATGACGACCGCGCGCGTGCGCCGTTCTGGGATGATGCCGGGTTCGTCCATCGCATCAAACAGGATATTGTTCAATGCCCGGCGATCTACATTGGCGGGCAGGCTGGCGGTCAGAAGCGGCTTGGGCGTAATCGGTGTGATGACCGGATATGAATTGCGCAGGCGGGCAATATGAGTTTGGTCTTCGGCCAGTGTGCAGCCCAGATTCGGGCGATAAATCGCAAAGCGCTTGCGAAAACCGAATGCATGGGCACTGATTGTCTGATTGCGCAGATCGACATTGGTGGTGATCAGCGACAAAAGTGCATTGTTATCGGCCAGTACATCCTCGGCACGGGCCCGGCTGGAGGACAAGCCATCGACAAAAATGGCCGAACACATAGTCTTGGCACTAAAGGCCGCACCAACCGGGGCAAGCCAAATGAAGAACCCGGCGACAAGCGACAGGCCAATCAATATCAGTCCGATAAAGATGGCCTTGATCAAATGCATTCCGCGTCCCTGCCCTGGTTTCATAGCCTCGCATTTTTGAGGATTTGGAGGGTCGCCTGCTTCGTCGGGTAGGTCAAGTCATCGTATCGTATAGGTCATGCAGCCGCCCGGCGCATTGGTGCGCGGATCGCTGAAATCAGGAAGCCGGTGAAATAGAACCCGGCAAGAATAGCCGCCGCACCGATCCAGCCATTCCGGTCAATCATTGCACCGGTAAGCGGGGGCACGATCACCACGAAAATCTCGGCAAACTGGGCCAGCATTCCCTGCAAGGCCGGCATCGAAAGCCCGCCCTTGGCAATACCGGGCAACAGGGCAAAACAGGTACCGGCAACCGCCCCCTGACCGATATTGAAAATGATCAGTGCGACAAGGCTCAGCATCATGTTGTCGCTGACAAAAAGGGTGCCAATGGCCGTTGCCATGACGGGCAAAAAGATAACCAGTATGGTGCGACCGGAAATGTCACGGCCAAGCGCCATGCCAGCACCGATGCTGCCGACAATATTTCCGGCAATTGCGGTGGTGCCGATGATGCCAGCGGCCAGTGCAATGCCGATATCAAGATTATCAACCATCATTGCGGGCATGAAGGCAAGGGCGGCGGATGTCGCACCGGCGAAGGCCGAAAATGTCAGCGCAACTTTAAGGGCAGAACGGGATTTCAGAACACCGATGACCCCGACACTCAGTGACTTCCGGGCTGTTGGTGTTGCGGGCTTTTCCATCATGGCAAGCAACGGCAACAGGATCAGGATGGGTAAGGTGCAGGCACCAACCGCCAGTCGCCAGTCAAGCCAGACAACCATGGCCGCGCTGACCCAGTTGCCAAGTGCAATGCCAACCGGAATGAAAGTGCCCCAGATGCTCATGGCCATGGCGACCAGCTTGGGATTGTTAAATCCGGCCATCCAGCTTGGAGCGCCAACAACGATCAGCAAATAACCGATACTGGTAACCAGTCGTCCGACATAAAGAAGGGTGGTGATATTGGCGGTGGCAAAAATTGCGGCACCGGTAATCATCATCACACAGCCCAGAACCAGCGATTTGCGCAATCCGGCCCGCGCGGCCCAGACGCCGGTTGGGATGGCGGTCAGGGCGCCCGCCGCCGTGATCAGGGAAGCCACCAGTCCGAATTCCGCCTGACTAAGGCCAAAACCGGCGCGCAGATCAGGCGCGATGGGGCCAATCAGGCCAACTTGCATTGAGGCCGTCAGTCCAAGTCCATAAAGAATGACAATGGCAAGGATCGGGGGCATGGGGCGTTTCCGTCGGATATTGTTCTGGTGGCACTGGGGCGATGAAGAATGCTGCTATCACTACCCGATATTGGTGTAACTTTGCCACGTATGAAATATGCGCGGGAACCGAATAGTGCCTAGATATGGGTGGGCGCGTCATCATATCCGGTGGTCAGACGTACAGCCGTTCCGTCAGACAAAAAGAACCGTTCCCACAGAATAAAGCTGTCAACAATGCGCATCGGTGCGCCGTCACGGCGGGATGTTTCAAAGGTCAGATGGTCGGTCTGGTCTTCGTGCCAGCCAAGATCATGCAGGCTTTTTTCAGCTGTCGCGATTTCCGGGGTGGCAAACCGCCAAAGCGACATGCCCAGAAGTTCGGAACAATCGCGTTGCCATTCATTGGCGCGCGCACCGGATGCGCACAGCAAACGATGCGATCTGTCTTCGATCAGATGAACGCGCTGACTGGAATGGGTCACCAGCCGCTTGATCGCGTGATCAAGCCGGAAGTTGCGTTTGCGCGTCATCATTTGGTGGATCAGCTCATGCTGCAACGGGGCAGGTCGCTGGGTGCCATTTTCCCAACGTGAAACGGTGGCCTGCGTTACACCAAGAATATCGGCCAGACGCGCTTGCTTGATGTCGCTTGTGCGGCGCCATTGGCGCAGCAGGCGTCCGAATTCCTTGTCTGGTGCAATCGGGGACAGGGCTTGCATCACAATCTACCGTTTCAAAACTGGCGAAAAGGTATCACAGATTGTTTTTGTTGGCAGCAGGTTGGTGCGAATGGCTGGTCTGCAACACGGGCCCAAAAAGGTGAGTGGTCATCGAATTCAGCCGGTCAGACGACCGATATCAATCTGGCAACGGCCATATTTACGCGAATCACAAAGCTCGAACCCGGCAAGGCCGATTTCGGGATCACGGGGATCACGTTCGGCAATGATCAGGGTATTGGCACCAATCCATCCGGCACTCGCAAGGGCGGTGATGCTGGGTTCCAGCAACTCCTTGCCATAGGGCGGATCAAGAAAGATCATGCTGGCCGGTTCAATGGCGCGCGGCGGCTTGGTCGCATCGGCGCGCTGTATCTTGGCCTTGTCATTGACCTTAAGTGTGTCGATGTTTTGTTCGACAATGGCGATTGCCTTGCGGTCGGTGTCAAAGAACACCGCTTTGGATGCACCGCGCGAAAGGGCTTCAAGTCCCAGTGCGCCGGACCCGGCATAGGCATCAAGTACCACACCGTCATAAAGCGGGTGGAAATCATCGTCATACCAGCGCGATGCATGCGAAAGGATGTTAAAAAGCGCCTCACGCACACGATCAAGGGTCGGGCGGGTGTCGCGCCCTTCAGGCGCGCTCAAGACCCGTCCACGATGACTTCCGCCGACAATCCGCATCTATGCTCAGTCCTTCTTGCCGCGCGGGCGATTGCCTGCGGGCTTGCGGCCCGGGGCGCTGGTGCCTGCATTGCCGCCTCTGCCCGACGGGCGACCACCGGATTTGCCAACCGGCTTGTTGCTGACATCGTTGAAGTTGCCACCGGAACGACCAGCACTGCCGCTGCGGCCACGACCGCCTGCATTGCCGCCAGCCTTGCGATCATCAGATGCGCTTGCCTTGCCGCCCGGCGTGTAACGGCCGCGACCCTTGTTGGTCGGGCGGCCCGAATTGCGATCACCCTGTTCGTTGCGGTCATCGCGTTCGGGGCGTGCATTCTGGGCGGCCGGTTTGCCACGTCCAAGCGGACGCGGAGCCGCGCCGATGCGCGGGCCCTTGCGTGCCGCACCTGAGCCCGGACGCGAACCGGTACGGGTGTCGCGCTGTTCTTCGGTCTCTGCGGTGTTCTGGGCATTACCCGCCGGACCACCCTGCGGGCGTTTGCGTTGTGCGGGCTGGCCAAAGACCGTGCGCGGTGCCTTGGGACGACCGGTGCCACCACGGGCAACGGATTTCTTTTCGGAAACCTTGCTGTAATCACCGCGGAAGAACGCAGCGAGCTGTTCTTTCATTACCTTGCCGGTGATTTCCTCGCACTCGCCCGGTGCCAGACTGCCGAGCTGGAACGGGCCATAGGAAACACGCATCAGGCGCGTTACCGGCCAGCCCAGATGTTCCATCACGCGGCGGATTTCGCGGTTCTTGCCTTCACGAAGGGTCACGGTCATCCAGGCATTGGTGCCTTTCTGAACGTCGACTTCGGCCTGAATGGAACCATAGTTCACACCGTCAACCGTGATGCCTTCTTCAAGCTGTTTCAGCTTTTCTTCCTCGATCCGGCCATGAACGCGCACGCGATAACGTCGCGCCCAGCCGGTTGCCGGCAGTTCAAGATAACGCGCAAGCTCGCCATCATTGGTCAGCAACAGCAAACCTTCGGAGTTAAGATCAAGACGGCCGACCGAAATCACACGCGGGACATAGCTTGGCAGATGTTCAAAGACCGTATCGCGGCCCTGTTCATCGCGGTGGCTGGTGACCAGTCCGCGCTTCTTAAACAGACGCCAAAGACGCGGTTTTTCCTTTTCCGGAAGCGGTTTGCCATCGACAATGATTTCGTCCTCGTCGGTGACGGTCACGGCCGGGCTGTCAAGCTTCTTGCCGTTCAGTCGCACCAGACCTTCGGCGATCATGCGTTCTGCATCGCGCCGGGAACAGACACCGGAACGGGCAATGCGTTTGGCAATGCGCTCGGGCTTGTTGTCGTTCTGGTTGTCGTCTTTTTCGCTCATTTGCGGGCCTCGGAAATCAGGGCGTCGAAAATCTTCGCATCGCCCGAACTGATATGAAATTCGGGATGCCACTGGACCCCGAGACAATAACGGTATTTCGGATGCTCAATCCCCTCGATGACCCCGTCGGGGGCATAGGAATTGATGATCACATCCGGGCCAACCCCATCAACCGCCTGATGGTGGGCGGAATTGACCGACAGTGTTTTTACATCGCCAACGATCCTGGCCAGCAGCGTATCGGCTTCGACAGTGACGTCGTGACCGGGCTCGTTGCGCGGGTTCGGTTGTTCGTGGGGCAGACAGTTTTCAACACTGTCAGGAATATGCTGGATCAGGGATCCGCCCAGAATAACGTTCAGCAATTGCTGTCCGCCACAAATGCCCAGAACCGGCATGTCACGTTTCAGCGCACCTTCGGCCATCGCCCATTCAAATTTGGTGCGCCGATCCTTGGTGACAACCGTGTCATGTTTTTCGGTCGCGCCAAAAAGGCCGGGATCAACGTCAAACGCGCCACCGGTGACGACCAGCCCGTCGATCAGATCAAGAAGATCCGGCACCAGATCAATTTCATGGGGCAGGGGCATCGGGATGCCACCTGCGGCGGTCACGGCACCGGCATAGTTTTCACGCAGCGCATACCACGGGAATTTCGAATAACCGCCCGGTTCTTCGGAATCGAGTGTGATGCCAATGATCGGCTTGCGCTTGGTCATGACGAACGGAACCTTGATGCTGGTAACGGGATGGCGAATTAAGTTTGGCGGAAACTACCTGTGTAAGTCGCTTTGGGCAACGGCAATTCACGCCGATAGTCTATGCGTTCTGCGCAGGCAGGCAAGGATTGTTCCCGGTGATGTGTTCCCGTGATCATGGCTTGACCGATCCGGTGCTCTGAGAGGACAATGATCTTTGCCGACTTACGGGCCAAGATATGAGCCAAGGGTCCTAAAATGAAGTAAAAGTACGGATCAGGCCACGACAGATCATACCATTTGTCGAAACAATAAGCGGGATGGAAAAGCATGAGCGCAGACAGCTATATGGACATGGCCCTTGAAGAAGCACGTGCAGCTGCGCGTCGCGGCGAAGTGCCCGTAGGTGCCGTTCTGGTCGATGCTGATAGCGGCGAGGTACTTGCACGCGCCGGGAACCTGACCGAAGAGCTCAATGATCCGACGGCCCATGCCGAAATTCTGGTGATCCGTGCTGCGGCCGGGGCCAAGGGCGAACCACGTCTTCCCAACTGTGATCTCTATGTCACGCTGGAACCCTGCCCGATGTGTGCAACCGCAATTTCCTTTGCCCGTCTGCGCCGGGTGTATTTCGGTGCCTATGATCCCAAAGGCGGCGGTGTCGATCACGGCCCGCGCGTTTTCGAAAGCACAAGCTGTCATCACCGGCCCGAAGTCTATGGCGGCATTGGCGAGGTCGAAGCCGCCAAGCTTTTGAAGGATTTCTTTGGCAGTCTGCGTTAAATCAGCTGTCCTGTGGGCCGGTATGATGCAGATCGTCCTGGGTTAGGCCCAATTCAGCCAGCCGTTTCTCAAAATCATCTGCCAGATCGGCCATGGTTACCGATGACAGGATGCCGATGAAGGTTTCCGATGCCTTTTGAAGGGCACGGGCTGTTGCCGCATTGGCGGCCTTCTCCATCAGGCACGGACTGCTTTCATTGCTGTATCCCAATGCAAAAAGGGTTGGCGCACCCAGCGCTTCATAGATTTCTGCCAGTGTGATCTGATCCAGTGTCTTTGCCAGTTGCCAGCCGCCGCCATGCCCCTTGATGGATGTCAGGATTCCCTGTTCACGCAGGCCTGCCATCGTGCGTCTCACGACGGCGGCATTGGTGTTGAGCATCCCGGCGAGTTGTTCGGATGTGGCCGGGTCTTTCATGTCGCTCAGATGCAAAAGCGCATGCAAAACACGGGGAAGACGGTTGTCCTGACGCATGAAATCGGTCCTGTATAGCGGTCAGTTTTCCAGTTGTTTCTATCACACGTAACAATCAAAGATACATGAAATTGACAGATGTCACGAATCATGTAACTTTTAATGTTACGTGATTCGTGATCACGGTTATCCCCCGATCTGATCAAGAGGCCTCCGATGAAATTTAATCCGAACATTGATACCGGTATGGATCCGAGAACCTTCTGGGAAGAAACCTATGAAAAGGCGTCACCTGTAACCAGTGGCAAACCATCAGCCGTCCTGGAACGGTTCGTCAAAGACAGGCCGGTTGGCCGTGCGCTTGAGCTTGGCTGTGGCAAGGGTGACGATGCTGTCTGGCTGGCAAAAAACGGCTGGGAGGTCACCGCCGTTGATATCTCCGAGACCGCACTGGGATATGCTCGATCAAATGCCAGTCGAAATGGGGTAAAGGACCGGATTGCGTTTGAAGCCCATGATCTGAACAACAGTTTGCCTGACGGCATGTTCGATCTTGTGACCGCGCAATTCCTGCAATCGCCTGTCAAATTCGCCCGCGAGAAGATTTTGAACCGTGCTTCACAACAACTATCCCTTGGTGGATTGTTGCTGATCACATCCCACGGATCACGACCATCCTGGTCGTGGGTGGCCGAAGGCACAGTATTTCCCACACCGCAGCAGGCACTTGATGCGCTGTTGCTCGATATGCGTGAATGGGATCCTGTGACGGTTGATAATTTTGAACGGATGGCAACCGGGCCCAAGGGTGAAAAGGGTAAGGTGACTGATACAGTCATAGCGCTTGAACGTCGCGCCTGACGGCATATTAAATACAACCGGCACCGCAAGACGGTGCCGGTTGGTGGGGCGGGCAGTTATGCCGGATCAAAAGGCCGAAGCCGTCGGGCGCACAATGACTTCGTTGACGTCAACATCTGCGGGTTGATCCAGCGCATAAAGAACCGCGCGGGCAATGGCGTCAGGTGTCAGCGCGATCTGGCGGAACTGGGTCAGCAATTCCTTGCTGGTCGGGTCGCTGATATCGTGGCCAAGTTCGGTTTCAACCACGCCGGGCGAAATGGTGGTGACGCGGACATTGTCACTTTCCTGACGCAGGCCTTCGGATATCGCCCAGACGGCATATTTGGTCGCGCAATAGACGACGCCGCTTGGCACAACAACATGGGCGCCGATTGAGGCGGTATTGATGACATGGCCGCTGCCTTGCGTCTTGAAAATCGGAAGGACGGCGGCAATGCCGTTCAGAACGCCCCGGATATTGACGTTAATCATGTTGTCCCATTCGTCGGTTTTGAGTTCCGACATCGGGGCAAGCGGCATGACACCGGCATTGTTAAAGATCGCATCCACACGACCAAACAGGTTATGCGCATTATACACCAGTGCTTCGACGCTATCGACACTGGTGACATCAACAGATCTGGCCATCGCGGTTCCGCCAGCAGCTTCGATTTCCGTGACAATCTGATCAAGGCGTTCGGTGCGACGTGCACCAAGAACAACTTTGGCCCCGCGTGATGCCAGAAGTCGGGCGGTGGCTTCCCCGATGCCGCTGCTGGCACCCGTGATGATGACGGTCTTGTTTTCGAGATAATTGATCGGGTTCGTCATGACATGCTCCTTGTGTTTGTGTCATGGCGCTTACTGTGTCGATCAATGACCGATTGATGAATACACAGAACTCGAATTGGATTGCCTAATCCTCCAAATGCAGAAAAGCGAGCTTTGTTCGGGTTATCCGACGTGTATATTACATCCTTGGAAATTGAAGGAACCTGGTCATGGATAGCTATCAACGGCTTTGTAATCTGATTGACAAATACTGCGAGTCAGATGGTTCTGTGCGAACCGCGATCGAGCCGGTCTGGATGTTTCGATCCACGGGGCCGACCCTTAAGGTGCCGACCATCTACAGGCCGTGTTTATGTCTGATTGCTTCGGGGGCCAAGGAGGTCACGTTGGGGCAGGAAGTCTATCGCTATGAACCCGGACAACTTCTGGCAGCATCGGTGGATTTACCGCTTGTCGGGCATGTCACGCTGGCCAGTGACCATCAACCCTATCGCAGTCTTTCGCTTGATCTTGATGCTCAGATACTCAGCGAACTTGTCACCAACATGGATCTTAAAATCGGGACAGAGGGTGAAAGTGCGCGCGGACTGTTTGTGGAACAAACGACCGAAAGTCTGATTGATGCCGTGCTTCGGGTGGTCGAGCTGCTCGAACGTCCAGATGATGTTGCGGTGATGTTGCCGCTTCTGATGCGCGAGGTGCATTACCGCCTGTTGCGCACCGGAAAGGGGGCCCTGATCGCGGGGCTTGCGATTGGTGGCAGCAACATGCAGCGGATATCTGCCGTCCTTCGACGGATGAAGGATAATTTCGACAAGCCGCTCAGGATTGAGGAACTGGCCGATTTCGCCAATATGAGCCCGTCATCCTTCCACCATCATTTCAAGCAGGTCACCGCGATGAGCCCGCTGCAATATCAAAAGCGGCTCCGCCTGACGACAGCACGTCAGATCATGCTGGCAGAAATGAAGGATGCGGCAAGTGCCGCCTATGAGGTCGGCTATGAAAGCGCATCACAATTCAGTCGCGAATATGCCCGGATGTTCGGGGCGCCTCCGATGCGTGATGTCATGGCGATCCTTGGCCAAAACGGGGATGCCCGAACCGGTGAAACTGTCACCTATTGATCGGGCATCCATCCGGGTTGCTAGAACACGGGATGATTGACCTCATCAGCCCTGATGCTGGTTGCCGACGGCGGGCAGGTGCTGATACATCCAGGTTTCACTGAGCGGAGCATCACCGCGTTTGAGATACATGCGCAGATCAACCGGATCGGTGCCAGCGGCCTTAAGGTCAAAGGCTGCGCGCCAGATGCGGGTATCCATGATCGGTTCGATCTTGGTGCGGGTGATTTCACCGCGTGATGTCGACACCACGATTTCCGGGAACTCGCCATAGGCAAGGGTTCCAAGAATATCGCCCTCGAACTCGACGGAAAACTTGATTTCGTCTTTTGGGCGATTGGTGCCCGGTTCACCGCCACGACCCATACGGGTTGCCGTTGCACGCGCCAGTTCCGCAACCGGGAACGGGTTATGCGCCTGCCAGTGCAGGCGGTATTTGAACGCATAGGAATTACCTGCCCTGGCCGGGCCATTGGGCACCCAGAACGCCGCGATGTTATCGTGAATCTCGTCATCCGTCGGAATTTCGATCAGCTGCACGGCACCATCATTCCAGTCACCTTTGGGTTCGACCCACAGGCTGGGGCGACGGTGATAGCGCACGCCATCGAGATAGTTCTTCACATCGCGGTCACGCTGCATCAGGCCAAAGCCGCGCGGATTATGATCGGCAAAGGCCGATGCGCGGATCGTTTCGGGATTGTTGAGCTGTCGCCAGATGCGTTCACCACTTCCTGTCCACAGTTCAAGACCATCGCTGTCATGGACTTCCGGGCGCCAGTCAAAGCGGAATGATTTGTTCTGTTCGGAATACCAGAACATGCTGGTCAGCGGGGCAATGCCAAGGCGTTCGATATCGCGGCGAACAAACAGATGCTTTTCCACATCCATGGTCACGCCCTGACCGCGATAGAGCAGGAATTTATACGCACCCGTGATGCTTGGCCCATCCAGAAGGGCATAGATCGTCACCGGGTCTTCGGCATTTTTTGCAGGTTCGATAAAGAACTGCCGGAAGTCCGGAAACTCTTCGGGCACCGAAGTTGCCGTATTCACGGCAATCCCGCGCGCAGACAGGCCATATTGTCCTTCATCACCGATTGCCCGGAAATAGGATGCGCCAAGGAATGCTGCCCAGTCCTGGGTTTTCCAGTCATCACGCGACTGGTTTTCATGCAGGCGGAAACCGGCAAAGCCGCTGTTTGGCGGTAACTGGCGGGCAATGCTGTCTTCGGGCATGTCAAAGTAATCGGGCTTATAGATAACTTCGCGTGCTACACCGTTTTCCAAAAGATACATATGGACCGGTTTGGCGAAATACATGCCCAGATGGAAAAAGGTCACCGGATAGGTGCCCGACCCGTCAGAAAACGGCGAATGATCGCGTTTGTAGTGAAGCTTGCCATGGGTGTCATAGTCAATCCGCCCGACAATTTCCGGGTTCGGGGCCACGGGGGGCTCATATGCGGCCTGCGCCATGGATTTGGCGCGCGCAATCAGATCGGCAAACTCGAACGGTTGGGGATTGCCAAGATCAAGCCCCGGAACTTCTGCCAATGCCGTTTGATAGATCGACAGCCCCGGCAGGATCAGCCCGGCTGCCGCGATGGATTTCAAAAAGCGTCTGCGTTCCACAGAAGTCGTCATTTGTATCATGTTCCAATGGTTTCACGTGTCGGGCAAGGATACCGGACAGTGTGGAGGTAATCGGGATGAAACATGGCAAATTCAAGGTCGTGTCGACTGCTTTTTATGCATGGACCCTTGCATAAATGCCACTGGTGATTGGCCAATTTCCTTGACCGGCATTTTGGTTTAATCTAACCGTCAGATGTCGGTATCCGGATATCGGATAAAGGGAATTCGACGTGACCTGTCAAACAGGTCATTAACCGAAGCTGCCCCCGCAACTGTAGGCGGTGAGTGTTTTTCTGACCAATGCCACTGGGAACCAACCCGGGAAGGCCAGGAAAAGCATGATGACCCGCGAGCCAGGAGACCTGCCGACATGAATGCGACGGACCGGGCGGGGTGCCCCGGAGAATGTCGGCTTATGTCCCGGTCTTCGGGAGCTCGCCAAGGTTTGACCTGAGCTCTGACCCCGACATCTTCCGCCATTTCCCGACACTTTTGCCAGTCCCTTGACAGTAGAAACGTGATCGTTATGTTATAACATAACATTTGTGGTGTGCTGTGTTTGGAGCAGGGAAACCTGATCCTGGCCAGTGCATCGGTGAAAGGAAGTCGAAGTGATCAATCACTATAAACGTGCGCTGGCGGTCGGGGTGTTTGCCGCTGGTTCTATGGCATCTGCCGCAAGTGTATCTGCAACCGAATATCCGCTTCAGATCCGCAATTGCGGGACCGTACTTCAGTTTGATTCTGCGCCGGACCGCGTCGTGTCCCTTGGGCAAAGCACAACAGAAATCCTTTATTCACTGGGACTTGCCGACAAGGTCAAAGGGACCGGTGTCTGGTTTGGCCCGGTTATGGATGAATTCAAGGATGTGAACGCAACCGTTCCGCGTCTGGCCGATAATGATCCGGGATTTGAAACCGTGGTTGCGCAAAAGCCGCAACTGGTTGCCACCCAGTATCAATGGCATGTCGGTCCCAAGGGGATTGTCGGAACCACCGAGCAGTTCAACGAACTTTCCATCCCGGTTTATACCGCACCGGCCGATTGCGTCGGCAAGGACAATACGGGTGGCGGCGACGGTGTCCGCCATGACGATTTTACCATGAACCTGATTTATCAGGAGATCACCGATCTTGCGCAGATCTTTGATGTCGAGGATCGCGGCGAAGCCCTGATAGCGAAACTACAGGCCCGAGAAGCCCGGTCGCTGGAACAGGTGAAGGAAAGCGGACATGATAATGTATCTGCCGTTTTCTGGTTTTCGAGTGCCGAGATCAAAAGCGATCCCTATGTGGCTGGTAAAAATGGCGCAGCGGGTTATATCGCAGGCAAACTTGGTGTGACCAACATCATCGATAGTCCGGAAGAATGGCCGACCGTTGGATGGGAAACCATTGCACGTGCCAATCCCGATATCATCGTGATCGGCAAGATGGGGCGTCGCCGTTTCCCGGCAGATGACTGGCAGGTCAAAATGGACTTCCTGAAAACCGACCCTGTCACAAGCCAGATGAAGGCGGTGAAAAACGGCAATATCGTTGTGATGGATGCCCAGTCGATGGATCCGACAATCCGCCTGATCGAGGGGATTGAAACACTGGCCGAGGCCGTCGAACGACTAAGTGCTTTGAACTGATCGCATAAGGCAAAGGCGTTCGATATGCCCGGAGAATTCAATGTTTGAAAAAACGCCAGTTCATCCGCCTGCACAAAGACGGGCGGGACGGGCATATCTTGTGCGAACCGGTGCGGTTTTTTTCGCACTGGTCTTGCTGATTGGTGTGATTGCGATTGCCGCCGCCAAGGGGGAAACGGAAATCCCCCTTGGCACGGTTCTTCACACCATTGCCAATCACATCTGGAATGCCGGTTTCGACGTTGATCCGATTGATGGGGGGATCATCTGGAATTACCGCATATCAAGGGCGCTTGTGGCCGCCGCTTGTGGTGCATCGCTGGCGTTGTCTGGTGCGGTTTTGCAGGCGCTGTTGCGCAACAGTCTGGCCGATCCCTATTTGCTGGGTATTTCGGCAGGTGCATCGACCGGTGCGGTCAGTGTTGCGATCCTTGGTTTTGGTGCGGGGATGGTATCCCTGTCCCTTGGGGCCTTTGTCGGTGCACTGGTGGCATTCGGATTTGTTGCGCTTTTGGCTATTCCGGCGGGACGGAGTGCCGGGGCAATTATTCTGGCCGGTGTTGCCGGATCCCAACTTTTTAACGCGCTGACATCATTCATCGTCACCAAGGCCGCGACCGCAGACGAGGCACGCGGCATCATGTTCTGGTTGCTCGGGAATCTAAGCGGGGTGCGTTGGCCCGATGTTTATCTTGCGCTTCCGGTCGCGGTGATCGGATTGCTGGTGTGTCTTTGGTATGCGCGTGCGCTTGATGCTTTTACCTTTGGTGTCGAGTCAGCTGCATCGCTTGGTGTGCCGGTGCGCCGGGTTTACGTGGTCCTGATTGCCGTTGCGGCATCCATGACCGCCGTGATGGTCAGTATCGTCGGTTCCATCGGGTTTGTTGGCTTGGTCATCCCGCATGCTGCGCGCTTTTTTGTCGGAACGCGCCACGGGCTGTTGTTGCCGGTATCCGCCCTGATCGGGGCAATGTTCCTGGTGGCGGCTGATATCGTGTCGCGCATCATTCTTGATGGTCAGGTATTGCCAATCGGGGTGATCACAGCCCTGATCGGGGCACCGGCCTTTGCGCTTATCCTTTGTCATGGAAGGGTTCTGCGATGACCCTTGAATTGCGCAATGTCGGCTGGAATGCCGGGTTCAAGAAAATCATCAGTGATGTGTCACTCAGCGTGGAGCGGGGTGAATTTCTGGGGCTGATCGGGCCGAACGGGTCGGGCAAAACCAGCCTGATGACGGTTCTTGCCGGTATTCGTGCGCCGTCAACAGGGCAGGCGTTGCTTGTTGGTCAGGCCATGAAAAAGATCGGGCGTCGCAATCTGGCGCAACAGATCGGTTTTGTTGAACAGCAGGCCGATACGATTGACCGCATCACGGTACGCGAAGCGGTTTCGCTTGGCAGAACGCCATATCTGAGTTTGCTCTCACCATGGTCTGAACGTGATGATGAAATCGTTGCGGATGCGCTTGGCAGTGTCGAAATGTCCCAGATGGCAGATCGTATGTGGCAGACCCTGTCGGGCGGGGAAAAGCAGCGGGTGCATATCGCACGTACCCTGGCCCAGCAGCCTGACTTTTTGTTGCTTGATGAACCAACCAACCATCTCGACATCCATCATCAGTTGGGATTGCTTGAACTGGTGCGCGCGCTTCCGGTGACGGTGGTGGCCGCCCTGCATGATCTGAACCATGCCGCGATGTTCTGTGACCGCATAGCGATGATGGATCGTGGCAAACTGATTGCGGTCGGAACACCGGAACAGATTTTAACAGCGCAAAATCTGCGCGATGTTTTCGGGGTTGCCGCCGATATCGAAATTGATGATCAGGGCCGCTGTCATATCCGCTATCACGTCGGAACATCGGGCCATGCGGGCATAAAAAAAGACCGGGTTGCGTAACCCGGTCTTTTGGAAATCCGATCTGGAACGGCTTATGCCTGTTCGCGGGCAACTGCGCGCCAGCCGATATCACGGCGGCAGAAACCACCTTCCCAATCAATTGCATCAACGGCCTCATAGGCGCGTTGCTGGGTCTCGGTAACGGTCGTGCCGCGTGCGGTTACGCCAAGAACGCGACCACCGGTCGCAACCAGCTTGTCGCCATCCATTTTGGTGCCAGCATGCAGAACCTTGACCTTGTCCATGGCATCCGCGGCCGCGACATTTTTGATCTCGGTGCCTTTTTCATAAGACCCCGGATAGCCCTTTGCTGCCATGACAACCACCATCGCGGTTTCGTCATGCCATTCCGGTTTGACTTTATCAAGCGTGCCGGTCGCCGCACCATCAAGGATATCAAGAACGTCTGATTTCAGACGGGTCATCAGGACCTGACATTCCGGATCACCGAAACGAATGTTGTATTCGATCAGCTTCGGGTTGCCTTCATCGTCAATCATCAGACCGGCAAACAGCACACCCTTGAACGGATGGCCTTCATTGGCCATGCCCTTGACGGTCGGGACGATGATCTGTTCCATGACCTTGGCTTCGACCGCATCGGTGAAAACCGGGGCCGGGGAATAGGCACCCATGCCGCCTGTATTCGGACCCGTATCGCCTTCGCCAACCGCCTTGTGGTCCTGGGCTGCGACCAGCGGAATAACGTTTTCGCCGTCACAAACCGCAAAAAATGAGGCTTCCTCACCTTTGAGGAATTCCTCAATCACGATTTCCGCGCCAGCATCGCCAAACTTGCCGCCAATCATGCATTCATCAATCGCGGCAAAGGCTTCGTCATTTGTCATACAAATGGTGACACCCTTGCCCGCTGCCAGACCGTCGGTTTTTACCACGATCGGCGCGCCATGCTTTTCGACAAATGCCTTGGCATCTGCCGGATTGGTGAAACGACCATAGGCCGCGGTCGGGACACCGAATTTTGCGACCATGTCCTTCATGAATCCCTTGGAGCCTTCAAGCTGGGCTGCTGCCCTGGAGCAACCAAACGACTTGATACCCGCCGCGTCGAGCGCATCCACAAGGCCAGCCACCAGCGGGGCCTCGGGGCCGACAACCACCAGATCAACTGCATTGTCCTTGGCGAAGGTTACCAGACCGTCGATATCGCCATCGGAAATCGCGACACATTCGGCGGAATCCGCGATCCCGGCATTGCCCGGTGCACACCACAGTTTGGAAATGCGCGGGCTGCGCGCAATGGCCCAGCACAATGCGTGTTCACGTCCGCCGCCGCCAACGACCAGAACCTTCATGACTTTATCCTTCGACTTGTCCGATTGCTTGATGGTCCATGCGCGATGAACTAGGCTAGACCCAAACGCCATCCCGCAAAATGATTCAATGTGCGGGCTTTTAGCATAAAGTACCCTTGATGACGCAAGATTTGTTCGACCCCTATGCCCCGGTACCGGAAACCCCTGTAAAATCGGGAAATACGCCCGAATTTTCGGTTTCGGATTTGTCCAATGCACTCAAACGCACGGTCGAGGATGCCTTTTCCTTTGTCCGGGTGCGCGGGGAAATTTCCGGCTTTAAACAGGCCAGCAGCGGCCACATGTATCTGGCACTCAAGGACGACAAGGCGGTTCTTGATGGCGTGTGCTGGCGCGGGCAGGCGACCAAACTTGGTCTGGTACCCGAAGACGGCATGGAAGTCATTGTTACCGGACGCCTGACGACATTCCCGGGCCGTTCGAAATATCAGATCGTCATTGAAAGCATGGAAGTGGCGGGCGAAGGCGCGCTGCTTAAATTGCTTGAAGAACGCAAAAAGAAACTTGCTGCCGAAGGCCTGTTTGATCCGGATCGTAAAAAGCCGATCCCGTTCCTGCCCGATGTGATCGGGATTGTCACATCGCCCACCGGGGCGGTGATCCGCGATATCATGCATCGTCTGCGGGAACGGTTCCCGCGCCGGGTTCTGTTGTGGCCGGTGCTGGTTCAGGGGCAGGGTGCTGCCGAACAGGTGGCCGAGGCCGTGCGGGGCTTTAATGATCTTTTACCCTATGGTCAAATCCCCCGTCCGGACGTCTTGATCGTCGCGCGTGGCGGCGGATCGCTTGAAGATTTGTGGTGCTTTAACGAGGAAGTCGTTGCCCGTGCCGTGGCGGACTCCGATATTCCGGTGATTTCGGCGGTCGGGCACGAAACCGACACCACGCTGATTGACTTCGTATCAGACCTGCGCGCACCAACGCCAACCGGGGCGGCCGAAAAGGCCGTGCCGGTCCGTATGGACCTGATCGGTCAGGTCGAGGAAGATGGTCTGCGACTGGCACAGGCGGTCCGTCGTTTGGGTCTTGAAAAGAAAACTGCACTTGAAAGTCTGGCGCGTGGTTTGGGTGATCCCAAAAGGATGCTCGAAGAACGCGCGCAGATACTCGATAACTGGGCGGATCGTTTGCCACGCGCAGCCGTAAACCTGACAGCGCAGGCACGTGCGCGTCTGAACGAGGCCAGTGCGCGTCTTGTCAGTCCGCGAGAACAGCTTTCTGAAAAACGCGGGCGTCTTGAAAATGCGGCATTGCGTCTGGATGGTGCAATGAAATCCGCCCTTCAGATGCAGCAATCGCGCCTTGATCGGGCATCTGCCGGGTTGCGTCCGACCGATGCCAAACGCGATATCCTGCGCGCAGACAAACAAATTGCTGATCTTGCTGGCCGAATGCAGGCGGCAGTGCGCAACACGCTTACGCGTGAGGCCGAAGGACTGGCGCGTTACGACCGGCTTCTGGAAAGCTATTCCTATCGCAATGTTCTTAAACGCGGCTTTGCGGTCGTGCGGGATGGTGCGGGCAACCTTGTTGGCAAGTCGGGCGATCTGGTGACCGGCCAGCCCTATGATCTTGAGATGGGCGACGGCATCACCCGTGTTACGGCGGGCGAGGGCGTTGCAACCCCGGATCCCGCGCCAGTGCAGCGCCAGGATGATAGTGCTAATATCGCTGATCCGAACCTTGCCACATCGGCGCCCGAAACATCCGCCAAACCGAAACCGTCAAAGAAGAAAAATCCGCGACCACAGGAAGATGACAGACAGGGGAGCCTTTTGTAATGCGCTTGGCATTTAAAACCATTATCGCAGCCGCCAGTCTGTTGGGCGCCAGCATCACGGTACAGGCGGCCGAGCCGACCTATAAAGGCCAGTTTGTTCAGGGCGGGATTGTCTTTGGCCAGACAGCGGCGGGCGATGCCATTTTTCTGGATGATGAAGCGATTGATACCATTGCACCCGACGGTCGTTTCATCATCGGCTTCCCGCGCGACTATGAAGGCCCGGCCAAGCTGACAATCCGGCATTCGGACGGCAGCACCGAAGAATTCGCCTATGACATTGGTGATCGCGCGTTTGACATTCAGCGGATTGATGGCCTGCCCAAAAAGATGGTCACCCCCGATCCCGAGGTCATGAACCGGATCAAGGATGATAACCGTCAAGCCCGCGAAGCACGTGTCGAACGCTTTACCGAGAACTTCCTTGAAAACGGGTTCATCTGGCCAGCGATTGGTCCGATCAGCGGTGTCTATGGATCGCAACGCATTTTAAATGGCGAACCGCGATCCCCACATTGGGGAGTAGATATTGCCGTTCCGACCGGAACGCCGGTTGTGGCACCGGCTGACGGGATCGTGACGCTGGCCCATCCCGATATGTATTTTTCCGGGGCGACGCTGTTTCTTGATCACGGACTGGGCATGGTGTCGGCCTTTTTGCATCTGGCTGAAATCGATGTCAAAGTTGGCGATGTGGTCAGGCAGGGGGATGTGATTGCCAAGGTGGGGGCATCGGGCCGGGCGACCGGGCCGCATCTGGATTGGCGGATCAATGTCGGGGCCGCACGGGTCGATGCCCAATTGCTGGTACCGCCGATGGAAGAAGCGCAAAAGGCGGTAAACGCCAACAACTGACGGGAAACGCAAACCATGAAAAAGCACGGGGCCGTCGCCGCAGGACATGATGTCACAGCACGTGCGGCTGCCCGTGTGCTTGAAGAAGGTGGTAATGCGTTTGACGCGGTGGTGGCTGCGATGTGGACGGCCTGTGTTGCCGAACCCGTATTGGCATCCCTTGGCGGTGGTGGCTTTGTCATGGCGCGTCCTGCGGGCAAACCGCCGCGCCTTTATGATTTCTTTGTCGAAACGCCACTTGAAAAACGATCCCGCGAAGATCTGGAATTCGAAAGTCGCCTTGCGACCTTTGCCGGTGGCGTAACCCAGGAATTTCATGGCGGATACGGTTCAGCTGCGACACCGGGTGTTGTGGCGGGTCTGTTTAAAATCCATGCCGATCTGGCCCGTTTGCCAATGGCGCAACTGGCTGAACCGGCCATGATCGCCGCACGAGATGGCGTGGTTCTCGATGACTTTCAGCGCTATGTGATGGGGATCGTTGAACCCTTGTTGGCGTTTGCCCCCGATAGCCGGACAATCTTTGGCAAACCGGGCCACACCGACGAGGCCGGGTTTGAACTGCTTGAGAGTGGCGCGCTTCACGTCCAAACCGACCTGGCTGATAGCATCGATTATCTGGTGCGAACCGGGGCAGACGGGTTTTATCGCGGTGATCTGGGGCATGCGCTGGTAAGGGAATGCAAGGAGTTCGGTGGGTATCTCGGTGCCGGGGATTTGGCTGCCTATCGTGTTCTGGTGCGTGATCCGCTGCTTGTCAGCGGGCGAAAGGGGCGCTTTATTCTGAACCCGCCACCGGCATCGGGCGGTGTTCTGGTCGGATTTGGACTTAAACTGGCGCGCGAGATGTCCTTGGGGAGTTTCGGATCGGCCCGTCATCTTGAAGCCATGTCACGGATTATTCATGCCACGGGGCTGGTGCGCGGGGATTATGGCGCAACCTCGGCCATTCTTGCCGACGAGCTTTGCGAACGGTATCGCCTGATGATCGGCGAACGCCCGTTGAGCCAGCAGGGAACAACCCATATTTCGGTCGTTGATGAAGACGGGAACCTTGCGGCTGCGACGATATCGAACGGATCGACATCGGGCCGGATCGTTCCGAAAACCGGGATCATGATGAATAACATGCTGGGCGAGGCTGATCTTTCACCCGACGGGTTCCATCTATGGCCGTGCGGCGTTCGGATGACATCGATGATGACGCCTGCGCTTTACCTTGGCGATGACGGGAATTCGGTGGCATTGGGGTCGGGCGGATCTAACCGCATCAGATCGACGATGCTTCAGGTCCTGTTGAATATCGATGCCTTTGACATGACCCTGCATGGGGCGGTTTCCGCACCGCGCATGCATGTTGAGGATGATCTTCTATCCGTTGAACCGGGATTTGATGACGCCTTGCTTGATCAACTGAGTCTTGAAAATCAAAGCCGTTGGGACAGCGAAGATATGTTCTTTGGCGGGGTGCATGCCGCCAAGGTCAGTGCGGATGGCATGACTTTTTCTGCCGTCGGCGATGCAAGACGCAACGGGCATCACATCAGCATTTCGAAAGACTGACTTATCAGGACAACCCGACCCGTTCCTTGACGGCCCGACGGCTGGAAGCAAGGATGCTTTCGGCTTGTTCATCATCAAAGGTTGCCCGTGCCATGGCAAGGGCCCCGGCCATTTCACTTGTCAGGGATTTTGCCAAAGATGCGGTATCGACGGATTTCGGTTCGATCTGTTCGAGATGTTCCGTGATGACCTGATGCATCATGGAAAGGCCGCGTCCAAAGGCCTGTTTTCCGGCGGCGTCCATACGGGCTACATCACCTGAAAGTGCTGCCATCGGGCATCCTGTTTCGGGGTGATCACGGTGGTCACGCCCCAGATAAAGATCGATGTAAAGACGCAAACCCTGAGATGGTGTACCGTTTGCCAATGTTCTGGTCAGATGAATAAGGGTTGTTTCAAACATCTCGGTGATGGTTTGTGCGACAAGGTCTTCCTTGGATTTGAAGTGGGCATAAAAGCCGCCATGGGTCAGACCGGCCTCTGACATCAGTTTGGCAACGCCAACGCCATCCGGCCCTTTGAGACGGATGGTCTGCGACGCACTGGCAAGAATGCGTTTGCGGGTTTCTTCCTTGTGGCTGGCATCATAACGCATGGCAAAATCCGGTTCATTGGTGGAGCAACCCTTCCCGAATGCGTAAATCGGGAAGGGTTGCTTAAAGCATGAAGAAACAGCGCTGTCACGCGGTGGTGACAAAGCTCGCCCGGCGAATGATTTTGTCGCCACCGCGCGCCTGCGCACCAAGGGACTGGATTTGATCATGGGGTGTGCCGCGCTCAAAGGCGCTTACCGACGTCAGTCTGTCAATTTGATCCTGTGTCAGATGAACATCAAGCGCACCAAGTGTCGCGTCAAGTTGGGACAGGGTACGGGGCCCGAGGATCGGAACCATGCCGGTCGACAGATTGCGGGATTGATCAAGCAGCCATGCAATGGCGACATTTGCAGGTGTTGTATCGGCCTCTGTCGCGATGCTGATCACGGTATCAAGAATTGCAGTTTTGCGACCTGATTGTTCAGAGTGAACAAGAATACCCCCCAGCCCCTGCAGGCGACCTTGTTCGTTGTTGCGGTATTTTCCGGTCAACATGCCACCTGCCAATGGTGACCAGGTGGTGATGCCAAGTCCAAGGGCATCGGCCATCGGGATCAGGTCGCGCTCAGCACTGCGTTCGACCAGATTATATTCGGTTTGAATAGCAACAAGCGGCGACCAGCCGCGAAGTTCGCCAATCATGTCCGCGCGTGCGATGCGCCATGCCGGGAAATTTGAAAGGCCCGCATAATGGATTTTCCCGGCCTGTACGAGGTCTTCAAAGCCCCGCATGATTTCTTCCATCGGGGTCGTCTCGTCGGTGAAATGTGCCCAATAGAGGTCGATATGGTCTGTTTTTAGCCGTTTGAGGCTTGCTTCGACCGAGCGGACCATGTTTTTTCGGCTGTTGCCCGACTTGCTGATGCTACCATCATTTTCGGCACCCATTGTATATTTGCTTGAAAGCACAAAATGGTCGCGGTCATTGGCAATCAGTTGACCAACGAATTCTTCGGATTGGCCAACCTGATAGGTATCAGCGGTATCAATGAAAAATCCGCCTGCCTCTGCATAGCGGTCAAAAATCTTTCTTGCCTCTGCAAAGTCGCTTCCATATCCCCAGCCCGTGCCGAAATTGCCGGTGCCAAGGGCCAGTTGGGACACGCGCAGCCCGGATTTGCGACTTAAAACCTGATTTCCGATGGTCATTTCTGTGATCCTTCTCAAGCGATGCCGACTGGCATGCCAAGTTAAATTATGGTCGTAATTTAATATAAAATTATGATCGTAATATAAAAAGGCAAGCAGAAACTTTCCACGGATGTGATCGGGGATCAGTTATCGCAGGGGTAATGTTGAAAAAGGTGTTCGGGAATAAGGTATTGGCCTGACAAGGTTCGGCAAATCAAATGCACCTCAGTCAGGCAGGTTCACCAGGAATTTTCCGTGTTTCCGGTTTTTAACCAAAGGACTCGGTGGCCATGTCTTTGTAATATGGTTTCCGAACCTCTTAACGCGGGACGTCGTCGACGGCCCGAACATCGAGCAACGGTGCCGCGTCGATGTTTTCGGCATTCATCATGGAAGCTACACGCTGCATGGATGAGAGAAGCTGGGTCTTTTCCCAGTCGGGCAAGCCTTCGAACTGCTTGATGAATTCTTCATGAAGCATGGTGGGTGCGGTGGCCAGAACGGCACGTCCGGCCTCGGTCAGGAAGGTATTTACCACACGTTTATCCGTCGAACTGCGGCGGCGTTCGGCAAGGTCGCGCTGTTCAAGGCGGTTCAGAATTGTCGTGACAGTCGCCTGACTGAGCGACACATGGTTGGAAATCCGTTTGACCGTGACATTCTGCAATTCGTCAATGGCGCGCAGAACCATCACCTGCGGGATGGTCAGGCCGCACACTTTCATCACGCGCTTTGAATGCAAATCCGTCGCCCGGATAATCTGGCGCAAGGCGACAAGAATATCCTGCCAATAGGTTTCGGTCATGGCGTTCCCTTTTGCTTTTAGGGGCGTGTGAAAGTCAGTGTTATCGGGTAACGGGCTTTGTGTTTTTGTTCAAGACCATTTGTCCTGCGACAAAGTGCGCCTGCAAATTCCAAATCTATCTGAAACGCTGGATCACGGCGAAGATCAGCGAGAAAATCGCAATCAGGATGATGGCAACGGTTGCAATCAAAAGGGCCTGTTTCGTGCGCAATTCATTGGCTTGTTTAAGCTCGATATAGGCGATCACATTGTGTCGAAGCTGATCCATTTCCGGTGCAACATCAAGTCCGCTTAGATAAAGTCTGGCCCCGGCACGTGCCAAAAGATCATTGGTCTTGTTCATTTGCTGGGTGAAAAGAGCGTACCGTTCCTCGGTATCGGCAAGGTCACCTGTCAGATCGTCTTCGTTATCGCCAGCGCGCGCAATCGTGATTGTGGTTTTGATCAGGCTGTTTGCATCGGCCTCGACGCATTCGGAAAGGGTGGCACGCGGCTGGTCATCCGAGCATTCCACTGCGCGATTGCCATATTCCTCAAGTGCCTTGCGCAAATGTTCCTTAAGCTGTTTGTCGAGTTCGGAGACCTGCAAGCGGATGTCGCGCGCTGTACTGCGGATTTCAGAAACGTCCTGATCAAGCGCCATGCTTGGCCAAACGGCAAACATCGATCCGGCAATCAATAAACAAACAATGACCAGGAAACGGCTCAAAAAGGGGGACTCCAGCCTTCGATCAGAACATCAAGCCGCAAGTCTGAGGCAATGGTGTTCCTATTGGGTTAATGCACCGGCCGGAATTTCAAGCAGATCAGTTCGGCCAGCGGCGATGAACCCAAAGCCATTGTTCCGGGCGTTCGCGTATCCAGGATTCCAGAACCGCGTTTACATCGGTCATGATCTTGGCGACATCAGCGTGGCGGTCGCCGGTTCTGGTGACTGGTAGTGCCGGATAGAACGTCATGCGAAAATGCGCACCTTGTAGTCGTTCAACCCGCACCGGGATGATCGGTGCGCCATATTTCAGGGAAAATTGCGCAAGTGCGGGGGCAGTCATCGCATCACGGCCAAAAAACGGGACCGGGATACCGTCACTCATTTTCTGATCGACCAGCATGCAGGCATGACCGCCCTGTTTCATAAAGCGTGTCAGTTTCCGAGCACCATCGGGGCCTTTTTGCACCAATTGCCCGCGGAAAGTCTTGCGTGCACGCATGAACAGATCATCTACCCATGGATTATCCGGTGCGCGATAGACACTCATCATGTCCATCTCAAGCACGGCTGCGATGCACATGCTGACTTCCCAGTTGCCGATATGCCCGGTAAAGAACAGACCGGGTTTGCCGTCATCTTTAAGTGCAAGCCCATTTTCCGCACCGACGATTTCAATGCGGGAACCACCGGGCCGCATTTTATGCAGATGCGGTATTTCGGCCGCAGACCGGCCAAGATTTTCCCACATATCGGCGATGATTTTTTCGATCTCGTCAGCGGACTTTTCAGGAAAGGCCTTGATCAGATTGTTTCGTGCCTTTTTGGATTGTCCGACTTTGGTGCCAATGGTGCGCAGTAACCAGCCGCCGAAATTTGACGCCATATCAACCGGCATGATCGCAAACAGCCAATAAAGAAGATACGCCCCGAACCCCTGAAGCGGGTGGGAGATGTATTTTTGGCGCATCCGGTAGAGATTGCTGTTCTTATCCATCGGCAAGTACTGTCTTCACAATCTGGGCAAGCTGATCGGGTGTCTCGAACACCAGTCGAATGTCGAGACTGTTTATGCCGACACGGCTTTCCAAAGGCAAGCGCATCAGATCTTTTTGCGTCGTAACCAGTGTTGCGTCCAGACGTGCTGCATTCATGCGCAGGGTCTTTAGCTCCTCGGTTGTAAACACATGATGATCATCAAAGTCGTTTGTTGCAATGATCCCGGCACCAATTGATTTCAGGGTGTCATAGAATTTTTGAGGGCGTCCTATGCCGGCAAAGGCCAGGACTTTCTTGCCTGCAAACTCTGATCCGTTGATCGGCTCGATCCGGGCACGCAACACAGGGACGGATGCCGGAAGGTTGGTAATAAAGGCGGGCGTTTCGTCCCCGATCAGGATGATGGCGCGGACTTTCTCCAAACCGCTGAGCAGCGTTTCACGCATTGGACCAGCAGGCATGACACGGCCATTGCCAATCCCGTACCGGCTGTCGATGACGGCAAAACTGCAATCCTTGATCACGGACGGGTTCTGTAAGCCATCATCAAGAATGATGGCATCCGCACCGGCGTTACGGGCCGTTTCGGCGCCCAGAAAACGCTCACGCGATACCCATGCAGGGCCATGCTGTGCGAGCAAAAGGGGCTCGTCCCCAACCCCGGATGCCGTGTCGTGAACGGGATCAACGCGATGGGGCCCGGCGACCGATCCCCCGTATCCGCGACTGACAAAATGCGGGGTGCGACCCAGTGCTGTCAGAATGTCATACAGCGCAACAGCGGTCGGGGTTTTGCCCGCACCACCAACCGTGAAATTGCCCACGCAAAATACGGGGCACCCCGGATGACGTGGGGTGGTGGATTTGTTGCGGATACAGGCACCTGCCTGCCAAAGCAGGGACAACGGACTTAAGATTTTCGGGACAAGGCCGTCTTGCTGCCAGAATGCCGGATCACGCATGATCCACCTCGTCGATTGCTTTTTGCGCCATTAACGGGCGCAAGGCATCAACGGTGCGCTCAAGGACTTCGGCCTTGGAATTGGCATATTGAAGGGCCGCGGCTGCAACCTTTCGTGCTGCGGCGTGATCACGCAACAAGGCACCAACCTGACGGCATAGATCATCGGCATCCGTTGCAAGGCGGCACGCCCCGACGGCGCGCATTTCTTCACTGATTGTGGTGAAGTTGCTCATATCCGGGCCGTGCAGAATGGCACAGTCAAGCCGGGCCGGTTCAAGCGGGTTCTGGCCGCCACTTGCACAGAGGGTTTTGCCCATAAAGCAGACCGGTGCGATACGATAAAACAGGCCGAGCTCGCCAATGGTATCGGCAAGATAAATATCTGTTCCCGGTGTGATCGCATGGCCGCGGCTTCGCCGTGCAACTTGCAATCCCTGTGCGATCAGGTCTTCCTCGATATCCTCGGCGCGGTCGGGATGACGTGGCACAATGATGGTCAGAAGTCCGACCTGTTCATGGGCGAGCTTTTTGTGGATATCACCGGCAACGTGCTCTTCCCCGGCAAAGGTACTTGATGCCAGCCAGACCGGGCGTTGGCCGATCTGTTCTTGCAGATTGGCAAGTTCGGTTGCGTCCGCCGGAAGCGGCGGGGCCGCAAATTTCAGGTTGCCGACCGTTTTCACATTGCTTGCGCCCAGACTTTCAAAGCGTCGACTTTCTTCATCGCTTTGGGTCAGAACAAGGTCAAAGGCGGCAATGACCGGACGAATAAAGGACGGGAAGCGGGAATATCCCTTGAAGCTTTTTTCCGAGATACGGCCATTAAGCAGTGCAAGTTTTACCCCGGCCTTATGCGCCTTGGTCAGCATATTCGGCCAAAGGTCACTTTCAAGCCAAAGGGCAATGTCGGGTTTCCAGTGATGGAGAAAACGCGCGACACAGACCTGGCGATCAATCGGAACAAACTGGTGAATGACCCCCTTGGGCAGGCGGGCATGCATCAACTCAGCCGATGTTACGGTTCCCGTCGTGACCAGAACGGACAAACCGGGGTAACGACGTCGAATTTCGTCAATGACGGGAAGAGCCGAAAGGGATTCTCCGACACTTGCGCCGTGGATCCACACAAGATGCCCCTTGGGGCGCATGGCACTTGGATGACCGAACCGCTCACCGATGCGACCCGGATCTTCCTTGCCGCGTTTCTTGCGTCGGTTCAGATAGAAATGGAGTGCCGGTCCGAGCAGGCGGGTTGCTGCGCGATATGCATAAAACAGGCTCATTGCCCGGTTTCCCCTGCTGCCATCGCAGAACGTTTCTGTTTTGGCACTTCGTCTGGCCCGGCAGGCGGAATGGCGTTAAGGCCAAGGGCGACGTCCGTGCTTTGTGTTAGCGCAGTCAGGGCATTTTCAAGTTCCAGCCGCTTGGCTTCCAGTCCGGCATCGTCAAGTTTGCGATCGACAAAGATCGGCTCACCCCAATGAAAGACCCCCCGAGAGAACGGTAATGGCAGGATGAACCGGTCCCAGCTGCCAATCACCTTGCGATTGGAGGCGGAATAGGTCAGCGGGAAAATAGGCACATTTGCCATGCGAGCGGCCTGAATGATCCCGTCGGATGCGCGCATACGCGGGCCTCGCGGGCCATCGGGCGTCATGCCAACGACTTCGCCCGCTTTCAATACTTTCAGGATCTGGCGAAGGGCAGCGGCACCGCCTTTGCCCTTGCCGGTCGATCCGGCAATTGTCTTGATGTCAAATTGCGCAATGGTTCGCGAGATGATTTCACCATCACGATGAGACGAAATCAGCATGTTGAACGGGCGATCACCTGCGACCGAACGCCAGGTATAGGGCATCATCAAAAGACGCTGATGCCAGAACGCCACAATGAAGGGTTTGCCCTCTGTCAGATAATGCGCGGGATGATCGCCGCCTTTGGTTTCCCAGCGTCCGGTTCGACGAATGAAACGGACATAGGTTGCCGCAAGCCAGCACAAAGTGCTGCGCATCGTGTCGCTTTTGATGATCCGCTTATGCCACTGCACGCCTGATTATCCTGAAATTACCCGGATCAGTTTCCGTTTTCCTCAGAGAATTGCAAGTTATAGAGGTTCGCATAAGCGCCTCCCAGTGCAAGCAATTCTTCATGTTTACCTTGCTCGATGACGCGACCATTATTGATCACACAGATTTTGTCGGCATCAACGATGGTCGACAAACGGTGCGCAATCACAAGTGTCGTACGGCCTTTCATCAATTCGGCAAGCGCACCCTGAATGTGACGCTCTGATTCTGTATCAAGGGCCGAGGTGGCCTCGTCCAGCAACAGGATCGGTGCGTTTTTCAGCATGGCGCGCGCAATGGCGATACGCTGACGCTGGCCACCCGAAAGCTTCACACCATGCTCGCCGACAATGGTGTCATAGCCATTTTCAAGTTGCAGGATGAAATCATGGGCGGCGGCGTGACGGGCTGCTTCTTCAATCTCGGCATCGCTTGCACCCGCACGACCATAGGCGATGTTGGCGCGCACTGTATCATCAAACAGGGTGATTTCCTGACTGACCAATGCCGTTGCCTTGCGAAGGCTTTCAAGCGTGATGCCGCGAATGTCCTGACCATCAATGCTGATCGCACCGTTATCGATGTCATAAAAGCGCGGGATCAGGTTCAGAATGGTCGATTTGCCGGCCCCGGACGGCCCGACAAGGGCAACGGTTTCACCAGCCTTGATATCAAGATCAATATCGCGAAGCGCGGTGATTTCCGGGTTATAGGAAAACGCGACATTTCTGAAATTGATATTGCCGCCTGAAACTTTCAGTTCCCTGGCATCCGGAGCGTCCTTGATCCCGGGTTCGATATCAAGAACTGTGAAAACGCGCTGCGATGCTGCAAGACCCTGTTGCAAGGTGATGTTGATGTTTGCCAGACGCTTTACCGGCTCATAGGCCAGCAAGAGTGCTGTGATAAAGGCAAAGAAGCTGCCCGGATCGCTCGATCCGTCAATTACGCGGCTGCCGCCATAAATGATGATCGCAGTGATCGCAGCACCACCGAGTGTTTCCATGATGGGCGACGAACGTGCACTGACAGTTTGCGCCTTGAAGCTGAGATTGAAGACAATTTCAACAAGTCTGCCCATACGCGAACATTCATAAGGCTCCATGCCATAGGCTTTGACGTGGCGAATGCCCTGGAAAGTCTGTTCAAGCAGTGTCGCGAATTCGCCGATCTGCTGTTGGGTATTGGCCGACACTTTACGCATCCGGCGTCCCAGACGCGCAATTGGATAAATTGCTGCGGGAAAGACCGTGAACGCAATAATGGCAAGCAGCCAGTCTTTGTAGAACATCACGCTGATCAGAACGATTGCCGTCAGCAAGTCCTTGCCAAAGCCGGTCAGCGAGTTCGAGACAGCCGCGCGCATTGCCGTGATGTCATTGGTAAAGCGGGTTATCAGCTTGCCGGTATTGGTGCTGTGGAAAAAGCCGATATCAAGACGAATGACATGCTCGTAAAGACGGTTCTGGATATCTGCCAGAATACGCCCGCCGACATAGCTCATCAAAACGGTCTGGCCGTAATTTGCAAAGCCTTTAAGAGCAAACGACCCCAGCACTGCTGCGCCAACAGGGACCAGCATTGCCTCTTTTTTATTGATGAAGACATCATTGATGATCGGATCCATCAACAGGGCATAAAGTCCCGTTGCGCCTGCCATCAGAGCCATACACAGAAGGGCAAGGAAAATCTTGCCGAAATAGGGGGCAACGGCATCCTTGACGATGCGCTTGACCAGAGGCCAGGTTCCCCAATGTTCTGTAGTATGGTCCATGGAGTTTTCGGGCAATTGCTTCTTCCTGGTCGCTTCCGCCATTTCCACATTGTATCGGATTGATACTAACGATATGGATAGGGCTTCAAAATAACATTAAATACACGCGCTGTTGCTAACATGCCGGGAGTTGGGCGGCAAGCCGCAGGACGCGCGCGACGGGCACAAAATTACTCTGCTGTTTAGCAGGGTACGAAGAGCGACATATAAGACAAAATAATGAACGAGCAACTACACGCACTTGTAGAGCACACAATTGCTCAAGGTGTTGGCGCACGGGTTTTTCCGCTGAGCTGGAATGGCAGGCGTATCTGGGTCAAGCAAGCGGTGCCGGCAAAGCAGAAAGTCTGGCATCGGTTGCAGCGCTTTTGGGCCAATATCACCGGCATTCCCCTGTTGCGCCCAACGGTGTCGCCGGGCGGAAAAGCCGGTCTCGATAGCGAGGCCGCGACGCTTCGCAACCTTGCTGCCAGGGGCATTTTGGTGCCGGACCTGATTGACGAAGGTACCAGCTGGATTGCGATTGGCGATAATGGCGGGATACTGAAATCCTTCATCGAAGATGAAGTGCGCGCCGGACATGATGATAAGGTCAAATCATACATAGCGGCCGCCGCCAAAGCCTTGGCCCGATTGCATATGGCAGGGGTCTCGCATGGGGCGCCGTTGCTTCGAAACATGACGATCCGCGAAGATGGCGAGATCGGCTTTATTGATTTTGAAGAAGATCCCAATGCCCGAATGCCGGTCGCAGATGCACAGGCGCGTGACGTTTTGCTGTTTGTTTTTTCCATTCAGCGCGAATTCAAAAAACGTCCGGAACTGTTGCGTGCGGGATGGAGTGCATATGTCACAGCGGCGGGCAAGGATGCTGCGCAGCTTGTGCCACTGCGCAAGGTAATCCGTCTTTTGCGTCCGGTTTACCTGATCCTGCGTCCGTTCCGCAGATGGCTTGGCACCGATGCGCTTAACGGGCTTCTGGCCTATCGCACATTGCGCAAAAGTCTTTATCGCAATTAATCGTCCCGACTGGCCCCGCTTATTGCGCGGGTTGCCCAATCGGGACGGTACCGGTTTCATGGCTGTCCGGTTCGGACGGGGTGTCCATGCTGCCTGTTCGTGCCGCATCATCAAGGGAAATGCGGATGGCCTCGATCCCGTCAAACCCGCCGGAAAAGGGTGCAAGATTGTGCAGGAACTGATTGGCGGAATTTTGCCAGCTATATTGTTCGGCCAGCGCACGGGCATCTTCTGATTTAAGGTCAAGGGCGGCGAGTGCCGCCTCGCGAAGATCGGCATCAATCGCGCCTGCCTTGGTGCCGCGCACGATATCGGCGGGCCCCTGAACCGGGAAGACGGCAACAGGGGTTCCCGATGCAAGTGCTTCAAGGATCACAAGGCCAAACGTGTCGGTCTTGCTTGGAAACACAAACACATCCGCAGAGGCAAAAGCCTTGGCCAGATCTTCGCCAACCTTTTTGCCAAGGAACTGAGCATTGGGATACTTGCCCTTAAGCTCATTGAGCTGCGGGCCATCGCCGACCACGAACTTGGTGCCGGGCAAGTCAAGATCAAGAAAATGACCAATATTCTTTTCAACCGCGACCCGGCCAACGAACAGCCAATGCGGTTTGGGAAAATCGCCAAAGCTTGCATCCGGGCGTGGCCGAAACAGATCAAGATCAACCCCGCGCGACCAGATATGCAGATTATCAAAACCCCAGTCGGAAAGTTCCTGGCGCAGGCTTTCGGTTGCCACCATCACTGAACGGGACTTCGAATGGAACTTTCGCATGCCGCGATAGGTGATCGAAAGCGGTAACCGCCAGCGCGCATGAATATATTCGGGAAAACGCGTGTGATAGGCGGTTGAGAACGGCAGGCCGTGTTTGAGGCAATAGGACCGTGCCGCCTGCCCAAGCGGTCCTTCGGTAGAGATGTGAATTGCAACCGGGTGCAGGGCCTCGATCATTTTTGCCATCTTGCGTTTGGCAAACAGGGCAAGGCGGATTTCCGGGTAGGTCGGGCATGGAATGGTTTTGAACTGATCGGGCGAGATGACGTGAACGTCATGCCCCATCTCGCCCAACTCGCCGCGTACGGTTTCAAGGGTACGGACAACACCGTTTACCTGTGGGTACCAGGCATCGGTTACGATCAGTATTTTCATGCAGTCTTTCCAATTGGTGCATCATTGCGTTTTTTTGATGCACCTGATGTGGAGCTGCCCGTGCTATGGGCGATGCGGAACATGGAAATCAGTTTGCCAAGACCCAGTGACGGGGCGCTTGATGCATCGCGGCCCGGATTGGAATGGCTCATCGCCATCTGGCGCATTTCTGCCCAGTGAAGCAGTTCAAGTTTGCCGTTCATGTCTTCGACAAGGGCCGTGCAGCTTTCGACCCAGTCACCGTCGTTGCAATACAGAACATCCCCGATCATGCGTTTTTCAGCATGATGGATATGCCCGCATACCACGCCGTCGACCTTGCGTTTGGCAGCTTCGTGGGCAACAGCATTTTCAAAATTGCAGATGAACTGAACCGCGTTCTTGACCCGGTTCTTCAGATAGGCCGACAGTGACCAGTACCCATATCCGAGACGGCGGCGGATGCCGTTGTAATAGCGGTTCAGAACAATGGCGAGGTTGTAGGCCGTGTCCCCAAGATAGGCGAGCCATCTTGCATATTTGACAACACCGTCAAATTCGTCGCCATGAATGACCAGCAAACGTTTGCCGTCGGCCGTTTCATGGATATCGTTCATTTTGACATCGACATGCCCGAAGGTCATATCAACAAATTCGCGGGCAAATTCATCATGGTTTCCGGGGACAAAGATGACTTTGGCGCCATTTTTTGCCTTATCCATGATTGTCGTGATAACAGCGTGATGACTTTCCGGCCAATACCAGCTTTTCTTAAGCCGCCAGCCATCAATAATGTCACCGACCAGATAGTAGGTGTCTGCTGTTACTTCATTGAGGAAATCCAAAAGAAGATCTGCCTGACATCCACGTGTCCCCAGATGGACGTCTGAAATCCAGACCGTGCGGTAATGCGGTTGCAGCGTCATCGCTGTCATTGCCGCCCCTCCGTATCCTGCCAAAAGGATGGCTGGAACCCGGCATTTGAAGGTGCCGAATACTGTCCTCAACCAGTATCGGTTTAGAATAAAAAACGTGACAACATAACCCGTTCACAGAAATTTCGTCGTTCTGTAAAGCAACTGTTACATATTTTCTTTCATATGGTGTTTCGTATGTATGATTTATTTCGGTTTTATTTCGGAAGTATGTTCTGAATGGCTCATGCCGATGTAACTGTGATCTTTAATCCGCGTGCGGGCGGCAATAAACAGCGATTCCTGTCGAATATTTTGCAGCACGCGGGGATCAAGGTTGAATTGTTACAGACCACCCATCCGGGCCATGCACGCGAGCTGGCCCGCAAGGTGCGCGCCCATCAGCGGCTGTTTGTTGCGGGTGGCGACGGATCACTGAACGAAGCACTTAACGGCTTGCTTGACGCCCAGATCGAGGGACATGAAGTCCCGCCACTTGGGGTGATCCCGCTGGGGACCGCAAATGTTCTGGCCGTCGAGGTTGGTCTGGAGCGCAAGGCAAAGGCGATTGCCGACTATATCAACAATCCCGGTCAGGTCTGGATACGTCCGGGGCTGGTCAATGGACGGGCGTTCTTCCTGATGGTTGGCATGGGGGCAGACGCCGATACGGTTGCCAATGTATCGCTTAAGCTCAAACGCCTGATCGGCAAGGGGGCCTATGTCCTTGAAGGTCTGCGCAACATCATCTTTCCACATCACCGGGATTTTGAAGTCAATATCGGGCGGGAAAACTATCGCGTGGCCGGCGTGGTTGTTACCCATGCCCAACATTATGGTGGCGAGTTCATTATTTCCCCATCCGCCAAGCTGACCGATAACGGTTTTGACGTGGTGCTGATGCCTGGCAACGGTATTGGTGCGCTGTCGCGATACGGGCTGGCACTTACACTTAACCGGTTACACGAACAAAGTGATGTTTCGGTTGTGCGTACAGAACGGGTCACCATCACCAGTCATTGTGGGCCAGCGCCAATGCAAATTGATGGTGAAAGTGCCGGAAAGCTTCCTTGTGAAATCAGTTTGTCGCCTTATCCGGTGCGTCTGATGGTGCCGCAAGCCTATGCACGCGCTGCTGGTGGTATGGTCGATTCAGGCAATCAGCCCCTTCAACTGACCAAGGCTTAAGCCAACAAAGCGGGGACACAGAATTGACGCATCCCGGCCATTGATCGCCGGGATGCTTTTTTATTTGTTGTTCAGATCACCTTGCCGTTGTCAGGGGGTGACCAGGGCCAGACATTCCTCGAAATTGCCGAGGAACGTGTTGGCGTCATCAAGGTCAAAGGTGATTGGTGGCTTTATCTTGATGACATTGTCCATCGGGCCGTCGGTCGAAATCAGGATGTTGCGATCCTTCATCATATTGGCAATCTGCCCGGCCTTTTCGGTTGCCGGTTCCTTTGTTTCAAGGTTGTGTACCAGTTCGATCCCGATGAACAGACCGGCACCGCGAACTTCGCCGATCAACGGATTTCTTGCCGCAATTTCGCGCAATCTTGCCATCATATGATCGCCGACAATGCGTGCATTCGCCTGAAGACGTTCATCACGGATAACATGCAAAACTTCACGCCCGATGGCACATGACACCGGATTGCCGCCAAAGGTGTTGAAATATTCCATGCCGTTGTAAAACGCATTTGCGACCTCGCGGGTGGTAATCACCGCACCAAGCGGATGGCCATTGCCAATCGGTTTGCCCAGCGTGACGATATCGGGCACCACGTCTTGCAGTTCAAAGCCCCACATGTGGCTTCCGACGCGACCAAAACCGACCTGGACTTCATCGGCAATGCACAGACCGCCGGATGCACGAACGGCCGCGTAGATGTGTTTGAGATAACCGTCAGGCAAGAAGATCTGCCCGCCACATCCAAGAACAGATTCCGCGATGAAAGCAGCAGGCGGGCGGCCTTCGGCCTCAAACGCGCGAAGCTGATCAATCGCCAGATCGGCGTATTTCCTGCCGCATTCGGGATCATCGGAACGGATCGGTCCGCGGAACCCGTCGGGCATCGGACAGATTTTGACATGATCCGGGCATCCCTTGCCGCCCTTGCGATTGAACTTATAGGGGCTGAGATCAATGAGCGACGTCAGGTTACCGTGATAGGCATGATCAACAATCAGCATTTCGCGGCGACCGCTATAGGCCTGTGCAAGACGGAGGGCCAGATCATTGGCTTCACTGCCCGAATTGACAAAGAAACAGACCGAAAGCGGATCGGGGAAGGTTGCGACCAGTTCGTTTGCATAATTGACGATATTGTCATGCAGATAACGGGTGTTGGTATTGAGTTCGGCAGCCTGTCTGGCAGCAGCAGCGACCACACGCGGATGCGAATGGCCGATATGGCAGACGTTATTGACCATATCGAGGTATTTTTCCCCGGTATCGGTATAAAGATACTGGCCTGCACCACGGACCATCTTGAGTGGTTTTTTGTATGAAATACTAAGGTTCGGGCCAAGATGACGACTGCGTTCGGCGGTGATTTTTGCCGGTGCCCGTTCCACGATATCCTGGCAATCAATCGCCATGCCGAGCATCAGGTTCGGGTTGGGGCAGATGCTGCTCCAGACATTGGCCTCACTCGCGGCGGCGACCCCGCAGATATCTGCCCCCATACCGACCAGATCGACCATGATCTGGAAATGCAAATGTGGTGCCCAGTTTCCATTTTCCGGATAGGGCCCGACATAACCGACCAGTTCGCCTTTGCGCACGGTTTTGCCAACCGGACTGACGGGCAGTGACGTCCGGCTGAGATGGCCGTATTTGGTATAGAAAGTCAGCCCGCACGATGTCTTGTGTTCAAGAATGATGATCGGGCCATAGTCAAAATCGCGCGCGTTGTCGTTTGAAACGACAACCACACCGTCAAGCGGCGCAAAAAGCGGTGTCTGATCGGGAACAAACAGGTCAATGCCAAGATGCAGGCTGCGCCACTCGCCCCTGGTTGCGGTCTCGAAGAATGGCCCCTGATAGACTTTGCGGTTTTCAAGGTACTTGCCAACGCCCACCTCGGCATTGGCGGCATCCATCGCGGCAAAGATGGCATCGGTAACAATGTTGGCAGGGCGGAGTTTGCCGTCCGGATCGAGGGACAGTCCGTTCAGATCAACTATATGCAGGTTCGACGCATCCATGGATTGCGGGATAACCGGACCGATCTGATCGGCATTGACCGTCAACCAGTTCACCACCTTGCGTGATCCGGGGCAGGGTTCCCAGCCACAGGCATCGCGGAAGCGGTAATGGGCGATGGCCGGATTGAGTTTTGCCATCCTGGCCAGAAGGTCGTTCACACCGGCCTGACTGATCAGAAGATAGTCGTTGTCGGGTTCCTTGGCATATTGCTGGGCCGCCATGCAGGCACTTTGGGCCAAACGGCAGGCAATCAGATCATAAAGAATGGCGACTTCATCCTCGCCAAGCGGGTTTACCCGGTGATAGGCAGTGATAATGTCAACAGCACAGGCGAGCGGATCTGGCTGATCCATCATCGCATAGGCAAGTGCGACCGCCAGATTGCAAATGCGATGGGTTTCGATGAAGTCCCCGAAATCAATCAGGCCATTGATGGTCAGGTTTCCATCGACCAGCAGATTATAGTCATTGGCATCATTGTGAATGACCTGACGCGGTGTTTTGGCAAGTTTTTCGGCGATGCCGTGATCGAAGCGGTCGAGAATGTCTGTCACACATGCACGCACATCGTCATCGCCAATCAGATCAGAAAATTCGCGATGTTTTGATGTCTGGGCGATATCCCAAAGGAAATCGCGATGGGCTGCCGGATGATCGAATTCTTTCATGCAGGCATCCAGACGGCCAAGCAGGGTTCCGATCTGGGCAAAATCAAGGTCGTGGGATTCCCGTGCCTTGGCCCAGACAGTGCCGTCAATCCAGTTTAATGTCCTTATGAGACGCTGGTTGCCATCGTCATCGGTGATTGCGGTGGTGGTGCTACCTGCTTTGGATAGAAGTAATTGCGGCACCGGAAATCCGCCGATCCGGGCGATGTGATCAAGAACCTGATCCTGAGCCGCAAGCCAGTCCTGATCCGTGTTGGGGGCATAAATCTTGAAGATGAACTGTGTGCCGTCTTCGCAGGTCATATGAAAATTCAAATCCCGCTCGCCGGGCAGGCGAATGGCCGTGGCGGCAAGGTTGAAATGCTGAGCGAACAGGACACAGGCTTCTTGTACGGAATAGATGTGAAAATCAGGACGTGACATGATCTGGCATTCTCGCATTGTGGCGTTGGTTGTTGATGCCAGTCTAGTTTTGTCATTTGGCCAATACTTTCGCCATTATGGCCAAAATATTGTTTTAATGGCTAACTATGTTAAGTTTGGTTCCGTTCAACGCCGGGGGCCAAATGCGTCATCTTGATGATACCGACCAGAAGATATTGCAGGTTCTGCGGGCCAATGGCCGCGAAAGTCTTAAGGGGATTGCTGCCAAGACCGGTCTGGCGCGGTCCACAATCCGGTATCGGCTTGAAAAGCTTGAGTCGGAACGGGTGATTTCCGGCTATGAAGTCAAAATCAATCCCGGTTCGGAAGCCGGGTTGTCGGCATTTCTGTTTGTGCGTTTAAAACATACGCCGGCACATGAAGTTATACGCCATTTGTCCGGGTATTCCGAAGTTCGCGGGTGTTTCTCGCTGGCGGGGGATCCGGACCTGATTGTGGATGTCAGGGTCGATAATAGCGAACGGCTCAACGCGCTTCGTGATGCGCTGGCGTTGTTGCCAGCCTGTGCAGAGGTCAAGACATCAATTGTCCTTAAACAGGAAATCTGAACGGGCCAAGCCGACAGAGTTCATTCCAGGTATCTGTAAGGACAGGGAGTCGTAGCGCTTCAACAGGTTTATTCTACCTTTCCTTGTAATTTCCTCACTGCCACCAAACCTTTACTGTAATTGGTAATATTATAATTCCAATATGTGCGTAATGAACTCCCTATATGGGGATGAACGCAACGTTCAAGTGCAGATACCCTGATGTGCAAAGCGATCATGGTGTCCTGCCATGAACTCGGAGGGTATGATGGTGTCGCGAGTTTCTTCCGCATCGAATGGATCGTTTTTTGCGAATTTGGGTGTCAAAACCAAGATTCTTTCCGGCTTTTCAGCCGTCCTGATCATTCTGGTCTCGGCATTGGCCTTTGCCTATTACAGCTTTACCCGGGTTGCACATGATGTTGATGAATACGCCCTGCGCGTAGAAGAGGCAGGTCTTGTCGCCCAGATTGAAACCAGATTCCTGCGTTTTAAAAGTCATGCCCAGGAATTTGCCAATACAGCCAGGGCACAGGATGCAGAACAGGTTTTCCTGATCGCAGACGAAATTCGTCCGATCCTTGATCAGGCGTTGCAACGCTTTGATTCCGAAGAACATCGTGCGCGCATTTCCAACATCTCAACCGCGCTTGATCGCTATATGCATGACTTTGAAAAGGTCCGTGATCTCAGCGATGAATATCATGAGATGATTGTCGAACGTCTTGAGCCCGACGGGATCAAGGTCGTTTCGGATATTAATGCCCTGATTGCGCGGGCCGAAAACAACCAGAATATCGATACCCTGAAAAAAGCGGTGGCGGCGCGCGAGCATGCCCTGCTGGCGCGGCTTTATGCGAATATTCTGATTGGTCGACAGGATGACAGTTTTGGCGAAAAAGCAGCCAGTGAATTCGGATTACTCAAGACCGGCCTGCTGGAACTTGATCAGACCGTCCCGGATGCTGAAGACAAAAAGACCCTGTCCGAAGTCATGACACTGTTTGATGATTACCGCGAAGCCTTTGACAAGATCCGTTCCAACGAACTGATCATTATGGACACCGTTAACGGTGACATGGAGCAGGCATCCAATATTCTTCTGTCCGAAACAGCCGACCTGATGACGGAATTTACAACAAGCGAGCATACGATTTTTGAACGGGTCATTCATGAAATCGAACTGGCTGAAATTGAAATTCTGATCGCGTCTCTGGTGGGGATGGGGCTGGGAATTGCGATTGCGATGTTGATCGGGGATCGTCTTTCGAAACCGATTGTTGCGATCACGGCGCTCATGCGCAAACTGGCGGATCACGATCTGAGTGTGAATATCCCGTGGCAGGGACGTCGCGATGAAATCGGGCAAATGGCCGGTGCCGTACAGGTGTTCAAGGAAAACGCCATCCGTAATGACGAACTTGAAGCCAAGGCCATCGAAGACGAAAAGCGCGCCAAGGAAGCCCAGCGTCTTTTCATGAACCAGACGGCTGATACCTTTAATGCTGATGTCGGGCAGATCATTGAAACGGTTGCCGCAGCTGCTGTTGAGTTGCAGGCGACCGCAGACAGCATGTCGCGTCTGGCAAGTTCGGCCTCGGAACAGACCGTGGCCGTTGCGTCGGCAACCGAACAGGCAAGCGGTAATGTGCATTCGGTGGCGTCGGCGACCGAGGAGCTCAACACTTCGATCGAAGAGATCAACCGTCAGGTTGTTCATTCATCCGAAGTCGCCCGCAATGCGGTTGGCGAGGTCACGAAAACCAAGGCTGATCTCAAAGAACTGGTCGATGCGTCCGAGAATATTTCAAATGTGTTGAAACTGATTTCCGACATTGCGGATCAGACCAACATGCTTGCGCTTAATGCGACCATCGAGGCCGCGCGTGCGGGTGATGCCGGTCGCGGATTTGCCGTTGTCGCCAACGAGGTCAAAAACCTTTCGGACCAGACCGCAAAGGCGACCGAGGAAATCACCCGTTATGTCGCAAACCTTCAGACGCGCACCGGAAGTGCGGTCAGTCAGGTCGATGCGGTTGGCAAAACAGTCACGGACATGGAAGCCATTATCGCAACCATCTCCTCTGCTATTGAGGAACAGACTGCCGCGACGCGCGAAATCGCCTTTAACGTTGAACAGGCGGCAACGGGCACGACCGTTGTGAGTTCCAACATCGCAACCGTAAGCTCGGCCGTGAACGAGGCCGGAACGGCATCCGGTGATGTGTTGCGTGCGGTCGGCATGCTTTCGGAAAACTTCACGACGCTTAAGGGCGCAACGGATCATTTCGTCAGCACCATCAGGACTGCGTGATATCGGTTGCCCGCCGGGTATGTAAAATCGGCCATATGAAATGAAAGACGCCCGGTTTGATTTGAACCGGGCGTCTTTTAATTCGTCTGATGAGGCTATTGCGGTTACTGGCCGGCCAGCGTCAAGCCATCAATACGCAATGTCGGCGCGTTGGTACCATATTTGAAGGTCAGGTCATTGGCCGGAACGGCGGTCCTGAACATATCCTTGAGGTTCCCGGCGACAGTGATTTCCGATACCGGATAGGCAAGTTCGCCATTCTCGATCCAGAAGCCCGATGCGCCACGCGAATAATCGCCGGTGACACCGTTGATGCTGCTTCCGATCATGTCGGTGATATAGAGGCCCGACTTGATGTCCTTGATCATGTCCTCGGGCGAAATGGTGCCAGCTTCCATGTAAAGGTTCGTGGTCGAGGGACTGGGCAGGCTTCCCGCACCACGCGATGCATGACCGGTCGATTTCAGGCCCAACTGACGGGCCGAACGCAGATCCATGATCCAGGTTTTCAGAACGCCATTTTCAATCAGATACCGTTTCTGGTTGGCGACACCTTCGGCGTCAAACGGCTTTGACCGCAAGCCGCGCACCCGGTGCGGGTCATCAACGATGTTGATATGCGGGGCAAAGATTTCCTTGTCCATGGCGTCAAGCAGGAAGCTGGTACCGCGCGCAATGCCCGAACCGTTGATTGCACCGGACAGGTGCCCGACGATGGAGGACGAAACACGCGGGTCATAAATGACCGGGACCTGTGTGCTTTTGACTTTGCGCGGGTTCAGTCGACGCAAGGTTTTTTGAGCAGCTTTAAGGCCGATATCGGCCGGATCGCGCAAGTCGGTCGAAAAGACCGCGCTGTCATAATCATAATCGCGTTCCATCGCCGTGCCGGTTCCTGCCAGAACCGAAACCGAAATATGGCTTCCTGACCCGGCATAGGAATTGGCAAAGCCATTGGTCGCAGCAAGGGTGATCTGATGACGTCCCCAACCAGCGTCGGCACCTTCGGAATTGGTGATGCCTTCGACCGAACGTGCGGCTTCTTCACAGGCGGTAGCCCATTCGATCAGTTTTGCCTGATCGACTTCGCCCGGTTCACACAGTTCAAGGGCTTCTACATTAAAGGTCTCGGCAAGTTCGGACGGATCGGCAATCCCGCAATAGGGATCTTCGGGCGCGTTTTTCGCCATTGCTACAGCACGTTCGACAAGTTCGGCAAGTGCCGCATCACTTGTATCGGATGACGAGACAACAGCCTGTTGCTTGCCGATCAGAACGCGCAGGCCAAGATCGGCCCCTTCGGAGCGTTCAAGCTTTTCCATTTTGCCAAGACGCTGGGCAACTGAAAGCGACGTTCCTTCGACATAGACGGCATCTGCGTCATCGGCACCGGCTTTCTTGGCGCTTTTGAGCAGATCATTGATGCGATCAAGTGTCATGTCGGTCTTGGGCATGGAAGCTCCCTTATATCGGAATGTATCTATGGGCTAGTTATAGGGGGCAGGGACGCATTCGCAAAGAGCAGAAACAAAAAGAACGTGTCGCGTCTGTGCATCCTGACACCTCTGTTCAGAGGTGGCTTGAAACCGGCCACCGGGCAAGGGTGCGGTGGCTCTGTTTTCCGGGATTTATCTGCTATAGTGCGGAAAACAGATGATAATTGGCGGGTATGATCGCCAGACAAACGGGATCGGACACTGATGCGTAATATTTTGGTTGGCCTGATTGCAGGTGGCTTGTTCGTCGGGTTTGGTAATCCGTCATTCGCCGATGATCAGGATCAGACAAACGGGCCTGATGAAAACGGTGTCTGGGAACTCAATGCCGATGGCAAGGCGGATCCGGTATCAACAGCTCAGCTTTACGCCGAGATGCGCTTTCAGGGCGGGCAATATGCACGTAACTATCGTCATCAGATGCTGACAGGTGATTTTACCTGTGACGATGTGGTCGACCGGATTGCAGGATGGGTTGATCTTGATAGCCCCGAAGGTCCGAAATTTGCCATGCTGTTTGTGACCAACCATGGTGGCAAGGCGCAAAGCGAAATCCATTACCTGCCGTTTGAACAATCCGAACAGTTTGCGCTTTGTATCCATGATGAAACTGCCCCGCCCGTCATGAGCTGGCAGGAAAACAGCACAGAATTTATGGAAGAAGTCATCGGATCGAAAGACAGCTGCAACTTCGCCATCCGGGTTGACGATTTCATGTGCGATGCGCCGCAATTCTTCTATTCGGAGAAGCCCGCCGATAATGGCGATCACTGGTTCTTTTTCCGAAATTGAGGCGAATGAGAAAAGTTGATAGAACGTGCGCATGAAAGGTCGGTCAATGGCAGGCGTGAACGCAGCGGCACTTCGTAAGGCGACCAATATCAGCATTGATGTGGAATTGCTGGCAGAAGCCAAAAGCCTTGGAATTAATATCTCGCGGACGGCAGAGCAGGGGCTGCGTGAGGCGGTTGCCAAGAAGCGGGCCGAACAGTGGCGCGCGCAAAACAAGGCTGCACTTGAAGCCAGTAATGCCTTTGTTGAAGAACAGGGTATTCCGCTTTCCGCACATCGGAAATTCTGATGGCAAAGGGCGATATCTATCGGTTTGAGGCGGGATATGTCGTTGATGTGCAGTCTGATCTTTTATCAGACCTGAAAACCCGCGTCATTGTCCCTCTGCGGCTCAAATCCGAATATGCAATCCCGGCGGAACGGTTAAATCCGGTTATCAGGATTGAGAGCAATGAGTGGGTTTTACTGAAGCAATTTATTGCAACGGTCAGTCTCGCAGAGTTTGGCGAAAAGGTTGGTGAGTTTGAAGACAGCTTCGCCCTCACCAACGCATTGGATATGGTGTTTCACGGGATCTAGCGATTAGTCCCGCCAGATTTTCTTGCCCGATCCGGGAAGGCCATAGCGTTCCCATTTCTGATCCACCCGGTCGATAATCTCGTCATCCATATAGATTTTTTCACCCCATTCCCGGTTGGTTTCGCCCGGGAACTTGTTGGTGGCATCAAGGCCGAGCTTGCCGCCAAGGCCGCTGACCGGGGATGCGAAATCAAGATAATCAATCGGGGTGTCGGTCACCGTGGTGATATCACGTACCGGATCCATCCGGGTCGAGATTGCCCACATGACGTCTTTCCAGTCGCGCACATCAATGTCGTCATCCACGACAATGACGAACTTGGTGTACATGAACTGACGCAGGAATGACCAAACACCCATCATCACGCGCTTGGCGTGACCGGCATAGGCCTTTTTCATCGATACAACAGCAATGCGATAGCTGCATCCTTCGGGCGGCAGCCAAAAATCAACGATTTCGGGGAATTGCTGTTGCAGAAGCGGCACGAACACGTCGTTGAGTGCCTCGCCCAGAACTGACGGTTCATCTGGCGGACGACCGGTAAAGGTCGACAGATAGATCGGGTCCTTGCGCATGGTTATGGCGGTGATGGTAAAGACCGGGAAATCCTCGACCGAGTTATAATAACCGGTGTGATCGCCATAGGGGCCTTCGGGTGCATATTCGTCGAGCGAGACATAGCCTTCAAGCACGATTTCGGCCGTTGCCGGAACCTTGAGCGGGACGGTCTTGCAGTCAACCAGTTCGACCTTTTCGCCGCGCAGAAGACCGGCGAACTGATATTCCGAAAGGGTATCGGGAACCGGGGTCACAGCGGCAAGGATGGTGCCCGGATCAGCACCGAGAACAATCGCGGCTGGAAGTGGATCACGCTTTTCCTTTTTCCAGCGCGCATGATGCTGCGCCCCGCCGCGATGTTTCAGCCAGCGCATGATCGCCTTGTTCTTGCCAAGCACCTGCATGCGATAGATGCCAAGGTTAAAGACATCGCGCTTGTCACCACCTTTTTCCCCGGCGGTGGGGCCTTGGGTCACCACCAGCGGCCAGGTAATCAGCGGGGCGGGTTCGCCTGGCCAGCAGGACTGCACCGGAATTTTCGACAGATCAATGTCATCACCCTGAAGAACGACTTCCTGACACGGCGCCTTTGAAACCGTTTTGGGTTTCATCGCCATGACGGTCTTGGCGAGCGGCAGCATCGAAAATGCTTCGCGGATGCTTGCGGGTGGTTCGGGCTGTTTGAGGAAGGCCAGCGTTTCACCGACTTCGCGCAGTTCTTCGGGTTTGCGGTTCATGCCTGCCGCCACCCGGTCAACCGTGCCAAACAGATTGACCAGAACCGGCATGTCATATTTTTTGCCGTCATCTCCGACGACATTTTCAAACAGAACCGCCGGGCCACCTTCGGCAAGAAGACGGGTCTGGATTTCCGTCATTTCAAGATTGGGGGATACCGGTTCGGTGACACGGACAAGACGGCCGGTCTTTTCGAGCGCATCCATGAAGTCACGAAGGGATTGATAGGGCATGGCACCTGTCATCTGCAAAGCTTTGAAACCTGATTGTCTTCATACGCGTGGACGCGGGCTTGGACAACCTTGCTGTTGTCAAATACGCTATTTGTAAGTGGGCCGATCGCTTCCTACATGAAACCGGGATGCTGCGTTGCATAATTTTGCGGTTTTGGTTGACGCATCATTTGGTTATACATGGGCTAGAATTGAGTCGCGTGGCCCACAACGCGCGGCATGGCAACTCACCAAAAGCATGAAGGACGCACAGATGGCCAAATATTGGGTTATCGGGGGCACCTATCAGGATACCGGTTTCGACAAGCCGATTGGCGAAGAAACCAAAGTTGGTCCGTTTGGCAGCTTCGAAGACGCAGAACAGGAATGGTCCAAAATGGCATGGCAGTCGGTGGATGACGCGAATTCGCGTTACCGCATCGAACGCCTTGAGGAATACTGGGTCGTTGGCGGTGAATATGAAAGCACCGACTTCGAAAAGCCGGTTGGCGGTTCCGAAGAGCGCCATGGTCCGTTTGCCACCTTTGGCGATGCTGAAAAAGCATGGTCGAAACTGGCCTGGCAGCATGTTGATGACTGCAACTTCCGTTACCGTGTCGTTGAAGGCTAAGCCGGATCGACCGAACCATGTTTTCGATTTCTGACGCGCGGGTTGTTACAGACCCCGTATTACGCGAACAGATCGAACGGCATCCACGCGCGCAGGAACTCCTGCGCGCGTTTTTGTATCCCTATGCCGCACCCGATCATGACTTTCTGTTTGAGGGCGGGATAACCCGGCCTCTGACAGGAAACGAGGTCAGTGCGCAGATAGCCGGTCGCATACCCGTTCTGGCCGTCGGGTCAAACAGGGCGCCGGTGCAACTGGCGCGGAAATTCACCCACCAAAATCTTTCAGATGTCATTCCGGTAACGCTTGGCTGGATGAAACATCACGATATTGTCTATTCGACTCATATCACCGGTTACGGTGCCATTCCGGCAACTTTGGCCCCGTCACCGGGGACGTGTGTCCGTATTGCGGTTACCTGGCTTACCCCGGCGCAACTGAGCCACATGCATCTGACCGAGTCAGTTCCAGCCCATTATCAGTATCTGCAACTTCATGGTCGGGATATTGATCTTGATTGCGGATCAGGCCCTGAACATGTCGGTATATATCAGTCATCATCAGGGTATCTTTTCGGCGATGGTCGTGTTTTTGCCCTGTCGTCAATTCGTGCGACAGGTCGACGGTATCGGGCATCTAGCCAATGGGAAATGATGGAACATGCTGCGCAGTGTGCAGGCCAGGTTTTGCGCGCTGAATTCGTGCTCAGACTGATAGATGATCCCCGGTTCAGAACAGACATTCGCGACCGCTTTATCCCAAAACAGTCTTCACTCTGTAATCCTCACTAGTCTACCCCTATATATACTTCAGAAGCATGTTTTGACATTTGGAATTGTGTCAAAGTTGGGGATAACATCATAGAAATCAGATGCTTAAGTGAAACGTACAAAGCCGTCATCAGAACGGTGTATTCAACCGATAGATTTGAGAACGATCAGTTGGATTGAATCTTCGCACGGTATTGGAATTGCGAAGCGGTACCAGATTTTGGGTGAGATTGTTGGGAGAATTTCGGTGTTGTGTTGCGCGAGCGTGTTTTCACAGCTCGTGACCTAGGGAGACTGCATACATGTTCGGTTCGGGTTCGGGTGACAGCCATATTGTAAAGGCGATCAAACAATCGCAGGGTACGATCGAGTTTTCGCTTGATGGTCAAATAATCGATGCAAATCAGAACTTTCTGACATTGATGGGATATGAGCTTTCGGAAGTGCGTGGCAAACATCACAGCATGTTTGTTGATCCGGAATTCGCCCGAAGTGCCGAATATGCGCAATTTTGGGAACGGCTTAAAGGCGGTGAATCCTTTACAGCCGAGTTTCAGCGGTTTGGCAAAGGCGGCAAGGAAGTCTGGATTCAGGCGACCTACAATTCCGTGCTGGGGGGCAACGGCAAGCCCTATAAGGTTTTCAAAATCGCGAGTGACATTACTGAACGCAAGCTTAAGGCAGCCGACTATGCCGGACAAATTGCCGCGATCAGCAAATCACAGGCGGTTATCGAATTTGATCTGAATGGCAACATTCTTGATGCGAACGAGAACTTTCTGTCCACGATGGGCTATCAGCTTTCGGAAATTCAGGGCAAGCATCACCGGATATTTGTCGATAAGGACTACGCCGACAGTCAGGAATACCGCGATTTCTGGAAGCAGCTTGCGACAGGAAAGCACCTTGCAGCCGAATATCAGCGCTATGGCAAAGGTGGCAAGGAAGTCTGGATTCAGGCCAGCTACAATCCGATCCTTGATATGGCAGGGCGGCCTTTCAAGGTCGTCAAATACGCGACCGACATCACTGCCCAAAAGCTTCAGGCTGCGAATTTTGCCGGTCAGATAGAGGCAATCCATAAATCACAGGCTGTGATTTCATTTGAAATGGACGGAACCATTCGCAATGCGAACGCCAATTTCCTGGCTGCGATGGGATATAGCTTTGATGAAGTTATTGGCAAACATCACAGCATGTTCATTGATCCCGCAGAGGCGCAAAGTTCCGAATATAAGGAATTCTGGGATTCTCTTCGCCGGGGCGAACACAAGGTCGCCGAATTCCGCCGACTGGGCAAGGGCGGTCGCGAAGTCTGGATTCAGGCAAGCTACAACCCGGTTGTCGACATGAATGGCCGTCCGATCAAGGTGGTGAAATATGCCACGGATATTACCAAGCAAATTCTTGCCCGTCGCAAAGCCAAGCAACTGGCCGAAGGATCAAGCACCAGTGCCGAGGCCGTCGCCAGCGCATCCGAGGAAATGTTAGCCGCCATTCAGGAAATCAGTGAAAGCATGCATCGCTCGCAAATTGCGATGAACGATATTGTTGCAAAAACCGAAGAAGCCAACGAGGTTCGCGCCGATCTTGAAACAACGTCTGAATCAATGGCCGGTGTTGTGCAAATCATTCGTGACCTTGCCGAGCAGGTGAACCTTCTTGCACTCAATGCAACAATCGAGGCCGCGCGTGCCGGTGAAGCAGGCAAGGGCTTTGCGGTGGTTGCTGGCGAGGTGAAAAACCTTGCCAACCAGACAGCCAAGGCAACCGACGAAATCGAAACGCAGATCGAAGCAATGATGGACATTACCAAGCGGGTGGTGGCATCCACTGCGGGTATTTCAACATCTGCGGAATCAGTGAGTGGCTATGTCGATTCAATTGCATCCGCAGTTGAGGAACAGACAAGCGTCACACAGGATATTTCGAAAAACATTCAGTTTGTCTTTAACGGCATTTCCGAACTGAATGACTGCGTAAAAAGCATCGCAAGCTGATCACGCTTTAAGCCATATTTTCCCGGTCTGGCAGGAGCTGCCAGATCCGGGTGAATTTTGTATCAGTATCCTCGACCGCAACATCGACGGGCACGTCATAGGTTTCGAGTTCGTCGATATTATGGGTCGGGGCATAGGTTCGGCCCGGATCGGCAAGGATAACACGGGTGCCAAGGCGCGCTTCTGCCATCAGCCATTGCAGAACGGCATTGGCCATGTCCTGCTGATAACAGACGTCACCGGCAAAAATCACGTCCCAGCGCTTTTCTGGCGCACTGGTGCCCACGAAGTTCTCGGTCGTGGTCGGGAAGTCGACCCCGTTGCGCTTTGCATTGAGCCGGGTCGCGGTAATCGCGACCGGATCAATATCATTTGCCAGTATCTCGGCGGCCTCGGCCATCACACAGGCAATGGCCTGCATCCCGCCACCGCAGGCAAAATCCAGCACCCGTTTGCCGCGCACCAGTTCCGGGTGATCAAGGATATAGCGCGTGATTGCCTGACCGCCGGGCCATGCAAAAGCCCAGTAGGGGGGCGGAATATCAAGCACACCAAGAATATCCTCGGTGGCTTGCCAAAGCGGGGTGATATGGGTCGCCAGATACATCTCGATTTCCGGCGCCAGCGGCACGCGTGCCGGTACAGTAAAAGTCTCGATCAGATCGGCAAATTGCGGATCGTCGACTTCCGGAACCAGGGCGTCAGCAAAGATGTTTTCGGTCATGAATTGGCTACTTTGACGGTGATCATGTGCGGGAAGTACCGGCTTTGCTGCAATTGAGCAAGGTCGATTATCAAGCGGCCTCTGTTTCGGTCTTGCCAAGATACAAGATCACATCGCGCGATTTGGCTTTGGGGATATCCGGGCCGATAAACAGCTGATTGCCACGCACCATCGCCAGAATGGTCGGGGATTCGTCATGCAGGTCAGTGAATGCATCCCAGCCAAATTCATCGGTCAGTCTGGTTTGACGAACGGAAACCCCGTTACGATAGTCACGGCGGATATCGTCCGTGGTCAGGGGATTGGAAAACAACTGTAATCCGCCAAGCGTCTGGCTGGCTTTGTGGCGACTGCGATCATCCGGGCCGCGATGCAGTCCGGTCTGAAAGACCGAGCGTCGCCCGAATTCGGGGGCGAAATCGGTGCAGACCAGTGTGTTATAGGCATCATTGTCGGTTGCCGCGATCAGTTTACCCAATCCGGTCGTGTCAAGGTGATGCTCGAATACTTCAGACAGGACTTCTCCGTAAAATGTCGTCAATCCGGCCTCGCGGGCCGGGCGCAGTGCATGCCAGCGGGAATCGGTAATAACAACCGGGATTTCAAGTTCATGCAGCCGGGTTGCCAGATCAATCGTCCATTGATGGGCACCAACAATCAGGACACCGGGCGGACCTTTAAGGGCAAGGTCGAGGTGACGGGCAAGCGGCCGGATCGAAAAACCATGCAGAAGAACCGTGGAAAAGACCATTGCAAAGGCAAGCGGGATCAGGAGTTTGCCATCTTCATGTCCCAGATGGACAAGTTCGCGTCCAAACAGGCCTGAAACCGCGACGGCAACAATCCCGCGCGGCGCAATCCAGCTCACCAGCAAACGTTCGCGCCATGCAATCTTTGAAAAGCTGAGCGCACCCAGAATTGAAACCGGGCGCACAATGAACAGCATGGCAAGGACAAACAACCCGTGGCCCCAGGTCAGTTCCTCGATCATTGACCATTTCAGGATGGCGGTCAGAATGATGAAGACACTTGAAACCAGTATGACGGTCAGGGTTTCCTTGAAACGGCGAATTTCGTCAATCGCCATCAGATGGGCATTGCCGATAACAAGACCTAGAACAGTCACGGCAAGAAGCCCGGTTTCATCCTGAACGAAATTTGCCCCGGCAAATGACGTCAGCAACACGCCAAGAACCAGCGGGGCCTTGAGAAATTCGGGTATCCAGCCACGACGAAATACCTGCACGGTCATAAAACCGGCAGCAAGACCGATAACGATTGCAATCAGGATGGTAAAGGCCAGATGGCCAATGACACCGCCCAGTCCGTTGCCCCGTTCAACCGCGACAATCACCTCATAGGCCAAGACGGCAAACAGGGCGCCAATCGGGTCATTGACGATGCCTTCCCATTTCAAAAGCGTGCCGGGATGTTTTGATAACCGGGCGTGACGTAACAGGGGGGCTATGACAGTCGGGCCGGTAACAATCATGATCCCGCCAAACAGGGCTGCCACCGGCCAGCTCAGCCCGGCAAGATAATGGGCCGCTGTCGCACCAAGCAGCCATGCCAGAAGGGGAGCAAATGTTGTCAGACGTAAAATGCCGCTGACGCTTTGGCGCAATTCCCGGAAATCAAGCGCAAGCCCGCCTTCAAACAAAATGACGGCCACTGCAATCGAAATCAAAGGCGGCAAAAGCGGGCCAAAATCCGTTACCGGGTCAAGCAACCCGGTTCCCGGGCCCAGAACAAGGCCCAATACGGATAACACGACAATGGCGGGTATCCCGGCCCGCCAGGCGAACCATTGGGCACCAACCCCGGCAAGGATCAGACCGGCGATCATCAAGGCAAGCATTGCGGCCATAAATGTGCCCTTGTAATTGTCGTGATATCAGACAGATGGTGTGCGTATTCAAAAAACACAGCCCCGATCTGAAACTTGTCAGGCAAGCGCGATCAGATGCGACATGACAATGGCGCCAAGCACCAGCAATCCATAATCCCGGTTCGATTTAAAACGTCGCAGGCAATTGGCCGCGTCGTCAAGCTTGACGGTTGCGACTTGCCAGCCCAGATGAATGCCTGCAAGACCGAGTAACACGAAATAGGACCAGTGCAAATCGGCCAGCATGCCCGAAATGCCAAGCAGCAATGTGGTCAGGGTATAAAAGCCCATTGTCCATTTCGGGGTTGCGTCCCCCAGACGCAGGGCAAGGGATTTCAACCCGATCTTGGCATCATCATCCTTGTCCTGATGGGCATAGATGGTGTCATAGCCAAGCGTCCAGAAGAAGCCCGCCGCATACATGGCAATTGCCGCTGGTGCGACTGTTCCGGTGACGGCCGCCCATCCGACAAGCGCGCCCCAGTTAAAGGCAAGTCCAAGGACCGATTGCGGCCAATAGGTGAACCGCTTCATGAACGGATAAACAACAATGATCGGGATCGAACAGATACCGACAACGATCGCCTCAATCCGGAACTGCACCAGAATGGCCAGACCCAGAAGCATCATGCAGCCAAGGAACAGCAATGCCTGCCATACCTTGACCTGACCGCTGGGCAAGGGACGGGTGATGGTGCGTTCGACCTTGCCATCGAAATTACGATCGGCAAGGTCATTGATCACACATCCGGCCCCGCGCATGATCAGTGCCCCAACGCCAAACAGGGCCATCATGATGACGATTTGCTTGGCGGTAATACCGTCTGTAATGCCACCGGCCATCGCAGTTGACCACCAGCAAGGCAAAAGCAGCAACCATGTGCCAATAGGTCGATCAAGACGCAGTAGCTTCAAATACGGGCGAACGGGTTCAGGCACGTAACGGTCAATCCAGCCATCTGCCGGCATGTCGTTTTTGGTACTCTGTATTGGTTGGTTGACCTGTGTCATAATTGGCCTATCTAACAAAAAACTTTTTCAAGTCGCCGTAGAACGGCTTTGGGGACCTACATGACCGCAGATGCCACCCGCGCCCGTCAGCGCCTTTTCGTCCATGATCCTATCACGGCCGGTTGCGAGATCGAACTTGCTCCTGAACAGTCTCATTACCTTGAACATGTGATGCGTCTCAAGCCCGGAACGCCAGTTAAAGTTTTTAACGGGCGCGATGGCGAGTGGCTAGGCACGATCAGCGAGCTTCGCAAAAAGAAGGGGCGCATCACCGCCGGGACGCAATTGCGCGAACAGGGCACCGAGGCCGGACCGACTCTTGTTTTCGCGCCGATCAAAAAACAGCGCCTTGATTTCCTGATTGAAAAGGCGGTCGAACTTGGTGTTGGAAAACTTCAACCGGTCATTACCCAGCACGGTATCACCGACAAGGTGCGGCTGGATCGTTTGCAGGCACAGGTCATCGAGGCCGCCGAACAGTGCGAGCGCCTGACTGTGCCTGAAATTGCCGAGCCGGTACGTCTTCTCGACTGGGTCGCAAATGGTGCCGAAGATCACCATTTGCTGTTCTGTGACGAGACGGGATCGGGGTCACCAATTGGTGAAGTGTTAAGTCAGCTATTGGCAAAGGGCGCTGGCTCGGTTATCGACAATATCAATGTTGTTAACCATGCACTCGTGATTGGACCCGAAGGCGGCTTTAGCGCCGACGAACTTGAACGTATCCGCAAACAGCCTTTTGCAACGCCTGTCAGTCTCGGCCCACGTATCCTTCGGGCGGAGACAGCGGCAATTGCTGCATTGACGGTATTTCAGGATCGCATCGGCGATTGGTCACACCGACCAGTTGCGAGAGATTAGGGGAAGCCCTTTATGACTGTCAGCGCCTCCACTGGTGACAGCCCGGTTATTGAAAGCCGGCGTCAGCTTGTCGAATGGTTCGAGTCCGGTTCCAAACCGAAAAGTGACTGGGCCATCGGCACCGAACACGAAAAATTCGCCTTCACCCGCGATGACCTTCGCCCGATCCCCTATGAAGGGGAACGGGGTGTTAAAACCCTTTTGAATGCCCTTGCCGAACGCTATGACTGGGAGCCGATCATCGAGAACGGCAATGTCATCGCACTGACCAAGGACAAATGTTCTGTATCGCTTGAACCGGGCGGTCAGATCGAACTGTCGGGTGCCCCGCTTAAAAACATTCACCAGACCTGTGGTGAAGTGCATACCCATCTTCATGAACTGCGCGAAATTTGCGGTGATCTTGGCATTGATATGCTTGGTGTCGGTCATCAGCCGAAATGGGCGCGTGAAGACATTCCGTGGATGCCCAAGGGGCGTTACGGGATCATGCGCGAATATATGCCCAAGGTTGGCAATCTTGGCCTTGATATGATGCTTCGGACCTCGACCATCCAGGTCAATCTGGATTTCAGTTCCGAGGCCGACATGGTCAAGAAATTCAGGACCTCGCTTGCGCTTCAGCCGGTTGCGACTGCATTGTTTGCGGCATCACCGTTTGTTGACGGCAAGCCAAGCGGTTTCCTGTCATCACGGTCAAACGTCTGGACCGATACCGATCCGGATCGGTGCGGTATGTTGCCGTTCGTGTTCGAGGACAGTTTCGGCTTTGAACGCTATGTCGACTATATGCTTGATGTGCCGATGTATTTTGTTTATCGCGATGGCAAATACATCAATGCTGCGGGCAAGTCGTTCCGTGACTTCATGGATGGCAAGCTCGATGTGCTTCCGGGGGAACGCCCGACCATGAATGACTGGTCGGACCATATGACAACCGCCTTCCCCGAAGTGCGTCTTAAGAAGTTCCTTGAAATGCGCGGGGCTGACGGTGGTCCGTGGAAGCGCATCTGTGCGTTGCCGGCCCTTTGGGTCGGGTTGCTATATGATGATGCGGCCCTTGATGCAGCATGGGATCTGGTCAAGGATCTGTCGGTTGAGGAACGCGAAGCCCTTCGCAATGATGTTCCGCGTACGGCACTGGCCACCAAATTCAAGAATGGCACCGTTCAGGATCTGGCGAAGGACGTCCTTGCTGTTTCCAAACAGGGCCTTCATGCACGTGGTCGCATGGATGGCTATGGCGATGACGAAACCCATTTCCTCGAAAGCCTTGAAGATGTGGCGGAAAGTGGTCGTACGCTTGCCGAAGAGTTCCTTGATAAATATGAAACCGAATGGAACGGTTCGGTCGATCCGGTCTTTAAGGAATATGCCTATTAAGGCGTTACAGATATCGGCAATAAGGGCAGTGGTAACACTGCCCTTATTTGTTTGTGCATTCGAATGAAAGAAGGTTCCTGAATATGAGCGTTAAGGCCAATCATTGCGAAACCATGTCCGAGGTTCGTGCCAATGTGGACCGGATTGACCGGCTGCTTGTGGCGCTGATGGCTGAAAGGCTTAATTACATAGAACAGGCAGCACGCATCAAACCGTCACGCGATGCAGTCCGTGACGAGGACCGCATCGAGGACGTGATCACCAAGGTCAAAGCCCAATGCGAAATTGACGGCTTTGACAAGGATATGGCTGAACGGATGTGGCGGGCGATGATGGAAGATTTCATCGCCCACGAGTTCGTCAAATGGGACGGATTGCGTCAACCGGCCTGACGGGATGATTGTGCAGCCTGACCAAGCCGGGCTTGGGCGGCAAACCAGTGATGGACAGCATCGACCTGATCAGGCTGCATCCCGAGACCAAGCTTGGTTCTGCGCCACAGAACATCTTCTGCGTCACAGGCCCATTCATTGGCAATCAGGTAGTGCAGTTCAGCTTCATACAGGTTTGGGGCAACCTCTTGGCCCAATTGAGCCATTGACGTGGCGTGACCCAAAATTGTTCGGGTTGCCGTGCCATAGCAACGCGCCAGACGATCCAGCAATGCCGGCGTTACCCAGTCAAACCGGGTCTTGAGATCCGCAACAAAGCGATCGTAATCGCCGTCCGGCATATCGCCGCCCGGAAGTATGGCATTTGCCGTCCAGTCCGGTGATTTGTTGCCTAGAACGGGGCAAAGTTTCTGCATGGCATGTTCGGCAAGCCTGCGATAGGTCGTGATCTTGCCACCATAGATCGACAGGATCGCCGGGGCATTACCGGCAGAGCCGGTATCAAGATCAAACACGTAATCACGGGTCACTGCCGATGCATTGGCATTCTTGTCGTCATAAAGTGGACGAACACCGGAATAATCCCAAACCACGTCATCCCGACCAAGCGGCTTTGCCAGATAGCCATTGACCAGTTCGAGCAGGTAATCAATTTCCTGATCACTGATTTTGACTTCGGACGGATCGCCTTTATAGGGAACGTCCGTGGTGCCGATCAGGCTGTAATCACGCTGATAGGGAATGGCAAAGGCAATGCGCCCGTCGTCATTCTGGAAAATATAGCAGTGATCATGGTCATGGATGCGCGGCACGATGATGTGGCTGCCCTTGACCAGTCGAAGACCGGCGGCCTTGTCGCCAAGTCCGGCATTCTCGACCATCCGGGTGACCCATGGTCCGGCCGCATTGACAACCGCACGCGCCTTGACGGTGCGCGATGATCCGGCTGCGTCAATCAGTTCAGCGTCCCAGTAATCAATCTGGCGGACCAGATTGGCACACCGGGTCCGCGTGCAGATTTCAGCACCCCGTGTCTTGGCATCCTGCGCGTTCAAAACCACCAGACGGGCATCATCGACCCAGCAATCCGAATAGGAAAAGGCGCGTTTGAATTGTGCCTTTAACGGATTGCCTTCCGGTGTGCCCGCAAGGCTGAGCGCCTTTGACCCCGGCAGGCGTTTGCGTTTGGCCAGATGGTCATACAAAAACAGACCGGCACGCAGCATCCATTGCGGACGCAGGCCCTTGTGATGGGGCAGGACAAATGTCAGGGGCCAGATGATGTGTGGGGCTGCGGCAAGAAGAACTTCACGTTCCTGCAGGGCTTCACGCACCAGCCGGAATTCGTAATGTTCAAGATAGCGAAGGCCGCCATGGATCAGCTTGGTCGAAGAGGAAGAGGTGGCCGAGGCAAGGTCGCGCTGTTCGACCAGAAGAACAGAAAGTCCGCGACCGGCGGCATCACGGGCAATACCTGCGCCATTGATGCCGCCGCCTACGACCAGAAGGTCGTATGTCTTGTCCACGTCAGATCACCTTTTTACGCAGGTAAGCTGAGATGGCTTCGCCGATAATGACCAGGCCGATGATCGCCAGAAGGATGGTGGCAACCGTCTGCCAGGCAAAGGTATCAATCGCACCCTGAAGGATGATGCCGATACCGCCCGCACCGACCAGACCCAGAACCGTACTTTCGCGCAGATTGATATCCCAGCGCAAAATGGAAACGGCAAAGAAGGTCGGCATGACTTGCGGGATAACCCCGTAGACCAGAATCTTGAAACGCGATGCGCCAACAGATTCCAGTGCCTCGATCGGGGCACGGTCGATTTCCTCGATTGCCTCGCCCAGCAATTTGCCAAGGAAGCCAATCGAGCGGAAAATGATTGCCAGAATACCGGCAAGCACACCGGGTCCGAACACGGCCACAAAAAGCAATGCCCAGATGATGGTGTTCACCGAGCGCGATGACACCAGAATGAACCGGCCAAGCCACAGGGTAAAGCGGTTGGGCGTGGTGTTCTGGGCAGCGATCAGGGCAATTGGCAAGGACAGGAACACAGCAAAGAATGTCGCAATCGTTGCGATATTGACGGTTTCAAGCAGCGTCCAGGCAATGTCTTTCCAGCCTTCAAGTGACGGCGGGAACATACGGCCAAACAGATCACCCATCTGTTGCGGCGCATCCCAAAGCCACGGCCAGATGACGTTGATGGTCGAAAGTGACCAAACAACGGCAACTGCGACCAGTGCCATCAGGCCGTAACGACGCCAGCGTTCCTTGGAGGTATAGCGAGACCATTCGCGATGGGCGATTGCGTCCGGTCCGGTCGGTTGAGTGGTGGCTACCATAGGTTCCTCCTGATCCGGCCGCTGATGGCCTCACTGACAAGGATCACACCGATGATGCAAAGGGTGATGGCCAGTGCAAAGTCATAGTCGTAGCGCCCGAAGGCGTTCAGAAGCGTCGAGCCGATGCCGCCTGCACCCACAATGCCGACAATCGCCGACGCACGCAGGTTGCTATCAAGCTGATAGATCGAAAGACCGATCTGACGGGGCATGATTTGCGGAATGACGGCATAAAGCAGGGTGACAAAGGTCGGTGCGCCAGCCGCACGGACGGCTTCGACCTGACCCCAGTCGATTTCCTCGATTCGTTCGGCCAGCATTTTGGCAACGAAACCGATGGAATAGATCGTCAGGGTCAGAATGCCTGCCAGCGGACCAAAACCGACTGCTTTGACAAACAGGATGGCAACGATGACCGGGTGGAAGGAACGCGCCACAATGATGAAGCCGCGCCCGATGGTGTAAAGCCATTTGGGGGCGATGTTTGATGCGGATGCAAAGGCAATCGGAATGCTCAGTGCCAACCCGAGAAGGGTTGATACAATCGCGATCTTGATGCTTTCCATAAAGCCGTCAAACAGCAGCTCGCCGCGAATGAAACTTGGCGGGAAGGCGCCTTTGAAAATACGGATGGCGCGCGGAACGCCGTCCTGAATGCGTTCCCAGTCAAATGGAAGGCTGGTGACAGCCCACCATACATAGCCGACCACAGCAATCAGAAGACCCCAGCGCAACACGGGGTTGGCAATAAAGGGTGGCTTCTTCCATGTGCGGCCCGTTGTTTGAACGGTGCTGCTCATCTTGCTGCTACCTCGCGCAAATGCGTACTGCTTTCGGCGCCACCACGTTCTTCGGCGGGGACACCTGCATAAATTTCGTCCATGGCGTCATTGTTCAGATCGGTCGGTTCGCCATCGAAAATGATGCGACCAAACCGCATGCCGACGATGCGCTGGGTATATTCCTTGGCTTCATTCACGTTGTGAATATTGATCAGAACCGGCAGGTGCAACTCGGATGCGAGCGCGCGCAGCAGTTCCATGATCTGGCGCGATGTTTTCGGATCAAGTGACGCGGTCGGTTCATCGGCCAGCAGAATTTCCGGCTCCTGCATCAGGGCGCGCACAACGCCAACACGCTGGCGCTCGCCACCGGACAATTCATCGGCACGCTTGTTTGCGTAATGGGCAATACCAACGCGCTCCATCAGGTGGAAGGCGCGGTCGATATCTTCTTGCGGGTAATTGCGGGTCACAGCACGCCATGCCGGAAGATAACCGAGGCGGCCGGACTGAACGTTTTCCATGACCGTCAGGCGGTCAATCAGGTTGAAGCCCTGAAACACCATGCCGATACGGCGGCGCGCCAGACGCAGCGCCTTGCCTTCAAGCTTGGTCAGTTCAGTGCCATTAAGCTCGATAGAGCCCGATGACGGTTCAACAAGACGGTTGATACAGCGCAGAAGGGTACTTTTACCTGCTCCCGATGCGCCGATGATCGAAACAACACTTTCGCCAGGCACTTCAAGGTTCAGGTTCTTCAACACTGCCTTTTCTTCGCCATAGCGTTTTACAAGTTCTTTGATACGCAGCATTGCGTTACCCCGGTTTGAATGGGAGACGACACAGGGCCACGGCAAGCCGGGCCCTGTGATATCGACGTCGTTTGAGAAATGCGGATTACTTCAGGTTATCCGGGGTGTATTTGACACCGTTGGCAGCCTGGATTTCGCGAATGACTGCCCAGTCATTCTGGTAGGTGATCGGGATGAATTTCGAAACACCTTTGAATTCTTCACCAAGGGCGGTGCCCTTCATGTCGAAGGTAAAGAAGGCTTCCTTGATCTTTTCGACCAGTTCCGGCTTCAGGTTATAGGCATAGTTGAACGAAGTGGTCGGGAAGCGCTTGCTTTCGTAGATGATCTTCACTTCTTTCGGGTCGTAAAGATCGCGCTGGGCCATACGTTCGACAACTTCGGAGGCAACCGGAGCTGCATCATAGTCGCCGGCAACAACGCCAAGGATCGACTGGTCATGCGATCCGGAATAGACAACTTCGTAATCCTGTTCCGGAACGACGCCCTGACCCGGGAGAAGGGCACGCGGTGCAAGGTTGCCCGAATTCGAAGTCGGCGAGGTGTGCGCGACACGCTTGCCTTTCAGATCGGCCAGTTCGTTGATGCCACTGTCAACGCGGGTATAAAGCTGAAGCGTGTAACCGAAACGGCCGTCATCCCCACCCATCAGGGCAAACGGAACCGCACCGGCAAGGTTAACTGCAAACGGCGTCGGACCGGTCGAGAAACCTGCAACATGCAGACGACCCGAACGCATGGCTTCGACTTCGGCCGAGTTCGACTGAACGGCAAAGAAGTGAACGTCCTTGCCGGTTACTTTTTCAAGATGCTCAAGGAACGGCTCCCAGATGTCGGCATAAACAGCCGGGTCTTCGACCGGGGTATATGCAAAGACAAGAGTGTCCGGATCGACAAGCTGATCAGCAGCCGGTGCATCGGCCACCAGATCGCCATCCATGTCGCAATAAAGCTGGTCAAGATCGCCACGCGCGATGCAATCGTCAGCAGCAGCTGCCGGGGCAGCGGTGAAACCAAGCATACCAACCGCAGCAAGCAGTGTGGTGAGCTTCAGGCTATCAATTTTTTTCGGATATGAAAACACGGCTACTGAACCTTTCTTCCCTGTGAACGCTGGCTTTCAGCCATTTATGATGTGGTTTTGTTGGTTTTATTGTTGCTTTTATCAACATTATGAATTCGAAAAAGTTGAGAAATCAACATAAAACTGTAACAAAAGATTTCAGGAGAGGTTGATAGAATAGATAAATCATCATGGAAATAGCCAATCTTCAGGGGGATATGGCTTTGCGTTTGGGAAAAAAAGCAAGACAACAACGCATTCTGCATGAACTACAGGTTCATCCGCATGTGAGAGTTGCCACATTGGCAGAGCGATTCGATGTGGCAACGGAAACAATCCGCCGTGATCTTGACGCCATGAGCGAGGAAGGCCTGATCAAGCGTGAGTTTGGCGGGGCATCAGCGCGACCGATGGGCCATCAGCCCGATCTGGCGGAACGGCAATTATCTGCGGTGGCCGGGTTCGAACGCATCGGTATGCTGGCGGCTGATATGGTGCGATCCGGGGATGTTGCGATGATTGATGCCGGATCAACAGTGGCACAGATCGCGCCGTTTCTTGCCGCACGGCGCAGTGCGCTGCCACGTACCTTCCTGACCAACTGTTATGCGGTTGTGCATGGCATGGCTGATCTGGCGGATTATGATGACGTTCTGATGTGTCCGGGCCAGTTTGATCGTCGCGAAAATGCGGTTTATGGCAGTGACACGGTCGACTATCTGCGACGCTTCCACGCCAATATTGCCTTTATCGGTGCATCCGGTGTTTCGCGTCAGGGGTTTAGCGACGTGAACCGCCGGGCGGTTGCCGTTAAACGCGCGATGATGGAACGATCCGATGAAACATGGCTGATGGTTGATCACACCAAATTTGATCAGCGTTATCTTGAAAATGTCGCCCCGCTTGAGGACCTGACAGGGATCATCACTGATCGCCCGCCAACCCCGGAAATCACATCACAGCTCGAACGTGCCGGGATCAGGTTGCTGGCCTGGCAAGAGCGGTCGGAAAAAGTCGGCTAGGGCACCAAGGATTTGAATGCAAACAAATATTATTTGCATTTGCCTTCGTTCTTGATCCGACCCATATTTCCGGTCAACAGTTTGTAACCTGAACCAAGCAGCTGTTGCACCGGGTTTCCCGCCCCGGTCAGTTTGACGTCTGACACGGAGGATATCTATCGTGACCAATCAAGTGACCACCCGTACCGAACAAGACACCATGGGCACCGTCGAGGTTCCCGCCGACCGGTACTGGGGCGCACAAACCCAGCGTTCAAAGCAGAATTTCAAAATCGGTGGTGAACGGATGCCCGATGCGCTGATCAGGGCGTTCGGGATTCAGAAACTGGCCGCGGCGCGCGCAAATGCCGCTCTTGGCAATCTTGACGCCGACCTGGCCGATGCCATTGAGGCCGCGGCATGCGAAGTTGCCGATGGCAAGCTGCTTGATCATTTTCCACTGGTTGTCTGGCAGACCGGATCGGGCACCCAGACCAATATGAATGCCAACGAAGTCATCGCCAATCGGGCGTGCGAAATCCTGGGGAAACCGATGGGGATGCGTGATCCGGTTCATCCCAATGATCATGTCAATCGTGGACAGTCGTCCAATGACAGCTTCCCGGCAGCCATGCATATCGCCGCAGTGGTTGAGGTTGAAAAGTCCCTGAAACCGGCACTTGTCCATTTGCGCCGCGCGCTTGAGGTCAAGGTCAATGCCTTTGCCGATATCGTCAAAATTGGCCGTACCCATATGCAGGATGCGGTGCCTTTGACACTTGGTCAGGAATTTTCGGGCTATGCCGCGCAGATTGCCATTGGTCTTGAACGTATTGATGATGCGCTTAAACGTCTGCGCAAGCTGGCCCAGGGCGGTACCGCACTTGGCACCGGGCTGAACGCGCCCAAGGGATTTGACGTCGAATTCGCCAGACAGGTTTCCGAAATCACCGGAATTGCCTTTGCCACGGCAGAAAACAAGTTCGAGGCCCTTGCTGCCCATGATGCCTGCGTTGAAATGTCGGGCGTGATGAATGTGCTTGCAGCATCGCTGATGAAGATTGGCAATGATATTCGCCTGCTTGGTTCAGGGCCGCGTTGTGGTTTGGGCGAACTGGTCCTTCCGGCCAACGAACCCGGATCATCAATCATGCCGGGCAAGGTCAATCCGACACAGGCCGAAGCATTGACGATGGTGTGCGCGCAGGTCATGGGCAATCATGTTGCCGTGACGGTTGGCGGATCAAACGGACATCTGGACCTGAATGTATTCAAGCCGGTGATTATCTATAACCTGCTGCAATCTATTCGCCTGATTGCCGATGCGTCAGTCAGCTTTGCCGATAACTGTGTTGCCGGGCTCGAGGCCGATCAGGAAAAGATCGACCATTATGTCGAACAAAGTCTGATGCTGGTGACGGCTTTGGCACCGCATATTGGCTATGACAATGCCGCCGCTGTTGCGAAAAAAGCCCACAAGGATCGCAGCAGCCTGAAAGAAGCCTGCATTGCGCTGGGCTTCCTTGATGGTGTGAAATTCGACGAACTGGTTAAGGCACGCGACATGATCTGATGCGGCCTGACTGATGACCTGACGCCACCAATGGCCGGACAGACATTTCCCCGGTCACAGGTGAGCGTTTGTCGGGGCAGGCTGTCAGGGGCATCTTTGATCAATGTCATTGCGGGTAAGGATGAATTGGGGCATATCAGCCAGATGTTCTCAACCAAACGCCATAACCGCCAGTGTTGCGGTATATCTGTCAGCCGCGTCCTTCAGACTTGGCTGATGGCGTTTGTGATCCTGCTTGCAGGTATCACCCAGTCCGGCCTGATCCCGGCCCTGATCACTGGCCATGCCACCGGAATTTCGCAGGCCAATGCCGCGGATGCTGTTCCGGGTGGCAACGTTGTTCTGATCTGTACGCCAAATGGCATCGAGCCCGTCAATCTGGCGGATAAGGACGGGGATCAACACACCCGACCAGACAATCCGCCCCCAATGGCCGGTCATGCGTTTTGTTCGCTTTGTGCGACCCATCACGGGGCGGTTGTTGCCATTGAACTACCCGATATGGTGCCGGTTCCGGTTGTCCATCATCTGCGCTTTGCTGTGGCAAATGGCAAGGCGGATGGTCGCGAAGTTCTGCGTGTACATCATTCACGTGCACCGCCAGTCGCTATCTGATTTCCAAAACGAACTCTTGATGAAATCAGACCTGCCACGCGCAGGCAAAAGACGGATGAAACTCCATGAAAAAATTCTTTGCTGTCATTGCGACTTTGGCGTCGCTGTTTGTTGTTAGCAATGCCTTTGCGGCCGATATTGAAGTCAAGGATGCCTGGGCAAAGGCTTCTCTTGGTCAGGTGCGCAATGGTGCTGCGTTCTTTGTCGTTGTGAATAACGGCGATGCGGACCGGATTGTTGGCGTGCGCAGCGATCTTGCAGCCAAGACCGAACTCCACACCCACATCATGGACAACAATGTCATGAAAATGCGTCAGGTCGAAGGCGGTGTTGATGTTCCGATGCATGGCGAAGTCATGTTCAAGCCGGGCAGCTATCACGTCATGATGATGGGGCTGAAAAAGCCGCTCGAAGAAGGCGAGATGGTTCAGGTGATACTTGAATTTGAGAAGGCTGGCGATGTTCCGGTTATGATCAATGTCATGGATGCAATGGCCAAGGGCCCGGCGGGCATGGGGGCGATGAACCATGGTAATATGGATCATGGCGGAATGAACCGTAACGCAAACTGATTGCAGTTATGGCGTCGGTTTGATGGCCGATTTTCAGGGGGAAGGTTTGCGCCTTTCCCCTTTTTTCGTCATGATGGGGAAATAGTCGCCGTTGGTCAGAGGGAGCCCGCAATGTCAGAAAACATCACCATCGACGATCTGATTGCCAAGCTGGGGCTGCAACCCCATCCCGAAGGCGGATATTACGCCGAGACGTTCCGCGCCTTTGAAACATGCAATCCCGGTAACCGCTATCTTGGTGTACGCAGTACCGGAACGGCGATCTATTACCTGCTGACACCCGATACCTTTTCGGGGATGCATATTCTGACCAGTGACGAAATTTTCCATCATTATCTGGGCGATGCTGTCGAACAGCTTCAGCTGTTCGAGGACGGAACGCACAAGTGTGTCGAAATCGGCAAGGACCTTCTGGCCGGGCAGAAACCGCAAATGGTCGTGCCCAAAAATGTCTGGCAGGGCGCGCGTCTCAAGTCCGGCGGAAAGTTTGCCTTGCTGGGATGTACGGTCGCACCGGGATTTGATTTTGCCGACTTCTCTATGGGCAAACGTGCAACCCTGAGCGCGAAATGGCCCGCAGCATCCGATATGATTGCAGCATTGACGCGCGACTGATTTTAAGGCGAAATCGCTCTGTCACCAATCCGGGACGGGGCCAGTTCGGGCGCTGTTCCGAAATACAGGATATGCCCCATGCAGTTCGATACCTGGCTTTTATTTGCCGGGGCGGCAATCGCGTTGTCGATGGTTCCCGGCCCCAATAACCTTCTTGCGATGTTTAATGGTGCCCGCTACGGCGTCGTGTCGGCGGCGGTCGGTGGTGTCGGGCGTATCATGGCCTTTGCGCTGATGATCGTGATTGCCGCAACAGGGCTTGGCGTTATTCTGGCGGCCAGTGAAACGGCCTTTCTGATCATTAAATGGGTCGGGGCGGTCTATCTGGTTTGGCTTGGTGTCAAAAGCTGGCTTGCCAAGGTGCATGATGTTGACGCCGATACTGTTACCGGTTCGGGGCAGGTCGTGCTTATGGCCTATCCCGGTGCCTTTACTCTGGCACGCACAGAATTTCTGACGGCGATTGGCAATCCCAAGGCGATTTTGATTTTTACCGCCTTCTTCCCGCAATTTCTTGACCCTGCACAGGCCTATGGTGCGCAATTCACGGTCATGGGCTTGACGTTCCTTGCGATGGAAAGTTCGGTCTTGCTTGTTTATGGACTTCTGGGGGGACAGGTCAAAGGCCTGATCCGGTCGGCGCGTCATATGCGGATGCTTAATCGTGTATCGGGTGCGCTTCTGGTCGGGGCGGGGGTGCTATTGGCCTTTACCGAGCGGACCCGTTCATCGGCCTGACTTCCATTTGATGGAAAGACATTCCGAAATGCGCAGGGGCGCGCTGGTTAAAGCGCGCCCCCTTGCTCCCTTGTCTACCCGGACATCCGGGTGATCGCCTGTTCTCAGGCGATTTCCTCGACCCGGTGGCACGCCACTTCGCGGCCCTCGAAATTGCGCAGTTCCGGGCGAACCTTTGCGCATTCCTCGGTCGCAAACGGGCAGCGTTTATGGAACGCACAGCCCGATGGCGGGTTGATCGGTGAAGGCAATTCGCCGGTAAGCGGTTCTGCCTTTACACGATGTGCCGGATCGATCTTTGGTGCCGATGCCAGAAGCGCCCTTGTATAGGGATGCAACGGCTTGGCAAAAATCTCTTCGGTCGGTCCTTTTTCAGCGACGCGACCGAGATACATCACCATGACGTCATCTGCAATATGTCTGACGACAGAAAGATCGTGCGAGATGAAGACATAGGCGACATTCATCTCTTCCTGAAGATCCATCATCAGGTTGAGAACCTGCGCCTGGACCGACACATCAAGGGCAGAAACCGGTTCATCGGCAACGATGACTTTCGGTTCCAGAATAAGAGCACGCGCAATGGCGATACGCTGACGCTGCCCGCCCGAGAACATATGCGGATAGCGCTGGAAGAATTCCGGGCGCAGACCAACCTTGGCCATGGTTTCGCGAACACGTTCCTCGCGTTCCTTGCGACCAAGGTGATCCATGTTCAGCAACACCGGTTCGGCCAGAATCTGACCGACCTTCTTGCGCGGGTTAAGCGACCCGTAAGGGTTCTGGAAAATCATCTGAACTGTGCGGCGGAAAATTTTGGCATCCTTGTCAGAAAGGTTGCCGACCGCATGGCCATTAATCTTCAGCGCGCCCGCACTGGGTTTTTCAATCAGGGTCAGCTGACGACCAAGGGTCGATTTGCCGCAACCTGACTCGCCAACGACTGCCAGCGTCTTTTTGGCTTCAAGCGTGAAGGACACACCATCAAGCGCCTTGACCGTCGCGCCGGGTTTGCCGAAACCGCGATTAACATCATAGTGACGGACGAGGTCATCGGATTCCAGAAGCGGAACACCGGGTTTGGTATCCAGAAAACTCATTATACAGTCTCCCCGGTGGCCAGATCGGCAGTTAGGCCGGTCGGCTGGCCCTGATCATTAAGCGGATAGAAGCAGCGTACATCGCGTCCGTTGAAGTCAGTGACTTCCGGACGTGCGCTTATGCAGCTTTCATTGGCGTAGCGGCATCGCGGTGCCAGAAGACATCCCGTCGGGCGGTCATACTGGCCCGGAACCACGCCGGGGATAGTGCGCAGGCGATCATGGCCCTCGGAACGTTCCGGCAATGCTTCAAGCAGCGCCTGCGTATACGGATGACGCGGGGCGGCAAAGATGCTGTCGGCAGGACCGCTTTCAAACAGCTGGCCCGCATACATGACTTGAATGCGGTTGGCGGCCTCGGACACCAGTGCAAGGTCATGGGTAATCAACAAAAGCCCCATATCGCTGTCTTCCTGCAGTTTCAGCAGAAGATCAATGATCTGGGCTTGAATGGTGACATCAAGGGCCGTGGTCGGTTCATCGGCGATCAGAAGACGCGGCTTGCAGGCGATCGCCATCGCAATGACGATACGCTGGCTCATGCCACCCGAAAGCTGATGTGGATAGGCGGTCATACGTGACTTCGGATCGGGGATGCCGACCTGATTAAGAAGTTCGAGCGTACGTTCACGACGCTGCTTCTTGGTGCCGCCTTCATGGACCTTAAGGGCTTCCATGATCTGGGCTTCGACCGTGAAGCAGGGGTTAAGCGCAGACATCGGATCCTGGAAGATCATGGCGATGTCTTTGCCGGTGATTTCGCGACGACGTTTCGCAGGCATCCCCAACAGGTCCTGACCGTCAAAGGTCAGGGCGTCTGCTGTGACACGACCGGGAAAATCGATCAGGCCCATAACGGCAAGCGATGATACCGATTTACCGGAACCCGATTCACCGACGATGCCAAGAACTTCGCCGCGATCAACTGAATAGCTTACTGAATCAACAGCACGAAACGGCTTGTCTTCGGAGCCGAACTCGACTGTCAGGTTTTTTACTTCGAGAAGAGCCATGACTTACCGTTTCATCTTGGGATCAAGGGCATCGCGCAGACCATCACCCATCAGGTTGAAGGCAAGCACGGTGACAAGGATGCAAAGGCCGGGGAAGGTGATGACCCACCATGCCGAACCCACGAATTCACGGGCTTCGGACAGCATGGTACCCCATTCCGGCAGCGGCGGCTGTGCGCCAAGGCCAAGGAAGCCAAGGGCAGCAGCGTCAAGGATCGCACTCGAAATACCCAGTGTGCCCTGAACAATCAGCGGTGCCATGCAGTTCGGAAGAATGTTCACGAACATCTGGCGGACATGTCCGGCACCGGCAATCTGCGATGCAATGACATATTCCTTGTTCAGTTCGGACACCACCGATGCGCGGGTCAGACGCACATAATGCGGTAACTGGACAATCGCGATGGCGAGCATCGCATTTTCAAGTCCCGGGCCGAGGATCGCAACAATGGCAAGCGCCATGATCAGGCTGGGCAGGGCCAGCATGATATCCATCAGGCGCATGATAGCGACTTCGACCCAACCGCGGAAATATCCCGCAACCATGCCAAGAACGATACCGGAAATCATCGACAGGATGACAACAAACACGCCGATAGAAACCGACAGCTGCGCACCGTGGATCAGACGCGACAGGATATCGCGGCCCACCGCATCGGTGCCAAGGATGTAACGCGGATCGGCACCTTCCATCCAGACCGGTGGTTTAAGAAATGCGGTACGGTCCTGTGCAATCGGATCAAACGGCGCAATCCATTGTGCGGTCAGCGCAAGGAACAGAATGATCGCAATGACGATCAGGCCAGCCAATGCACCGCGGTTCTTTTTGAAGTAGTCCCAGGTCTCGCGTAGCGGGCTGGGCGGTGCGCCCATCGGTTCAACAGCGGCTTCCGCCAGAGTGTTCACCGGGGCTGCGGACGGGGTATTATTCTCGCTCATCTTTCGCAGTCCCCTTAGCGTTTATGACGGATACGAGGGTTTACTACCCCGTACAGAAGGTCGACGATCAGGTTCACGGCCATGACAAGGAAGGCAATCATCAGAATGCCACCCTGAATGGTCGGATAGTCGCGACGGTTCATGGCTTCGATGATCCATTTGCCAATCCCCGGCCAGGAAAAGATCGTCTCGGTCAGGATCGCACCGGCCAGCAAAACACCGACCTGAAGGCCGATGACCGTGATCACCGGGATCAGGGCGTTGCGAAGTGCGTGGACCATGATCACGCGGATCGGGGCAAGCCCCTTGGCACGGGCAACACGGATATATTCCTCGCCGAGAACTTCAAGCATTGAGGATCTGGTCATGCGCGCGATCACGGCCATTGGAATGGTGCCAAGCGCAATGGTTGGCAGGATCATGTGGCGCAGGGCGCTGATGAATGCGCCTTTCTCGTCGCTGAGAAGCGTGTCGATCAACATGAAGCCGGTGGTCGGCTCGATGTAATACATGACTGAAAGACGTCCGGAAACCGGCGTCCAGCCCAGCGTTGTCGAGAAGAACATGATCAGAAGCAGCGCCCACCAGAAAATCGGCATCGAATATCCGGTCAGGGAAATAGACATGGTCAGATGGTCGATCCACTTTCCACGATTGATGGCAGCAAGGACACCGAACGGTACGCCAAGGCAAACGGCAAACAATATACCCGTCAGGCCAAGCTCGACTGTTGCCGGGAAGAGGACAAGAAATTCATCCAGAACAGGTTTTTTGGTGACAAAAGATTTGCCAAGATCGCCCTGGAATACACCCATCAGGTAATCGAAATACTGGACGATAATAGGCTGGTCAAAGCCGTATTGTGCCTGAAGTTCTGCGTATCGTGCTGCGTCAACACCACGTTCTCCGGCCAACATCAATATTGGGTCGCCGGGAATGAGGCGGATCAGGAAGAATACCAGAAGGGTGACACCGAAGAAGGTCGGGATGATGTCTCCCAAACGGCGAAACAGGAATCCTAGCATGCCATCGGGCCTTTTTGTGCATCCACGCGCGGTCAGGATACGGGTGGACGTCTCTCTCTATTGCGGAATTGCAAAGAGGCCCGGAAGACCGGGCCTCTTCGACAAGGTTTTAGGTGGTCTTATTCTTTGATGTCGACGCCATAGAAGATGTGACCGCCAAACGGATCAATCTTGTAGTCGACAACTTCGTTACGAACCGGTTCGAAAACGATCGAGTGTGCGATGGTTGCCCACGGTGCTTCACGCTTGAAGACCAGCTGAGCTTCTTCGTACAGACGGGTACGCTCAAGAACGTCCGAGGTGGTTTTAGCCTGCTGAATCAGCTGTTCGAATTCGTCGTTGCAGAAACGAGCGCGGTTCGAACCGCCAACACCGTCACAGCCAAGCAGAACTGCAAGGAAGTTATCGGGGTCGCCGTTATCACCGGTCCAACCGAGCATGAAGGTACCCTGTTCACCTTTTTTGGTGCGATCAAGGTATTCGCCCCACTCGTAGGACACGATTTCAGCCTGAACACCGATTTTTGCCCAGTCAGCCTGAATCAGCTCGGCCATACGGCGTGCGTTCGGGTTGTACGGGCGCTGAACCGGCATGGCCCAGATATCGGTCTTGAAGCCTTCCGGGAAACCGGCTTCTGCCAGCATGGCTTTCGCCGCTTCCGGATCATAAGGATCATCAACGGTGTCGTTGTTGTAAGACCAGATGGTCGGCGGAATCGGGTTTTTGGCAGCAGCGCCCGCACCCTGATATACACCTTCGATGATGGCGTCTTTGTTGATCGCCATGTTCAGTGCTTTACGCACTTTCACATTGGTGAACGGCTCTTTCTCGGTGTTGTAACCAAGGTAACCGACGTTCAGACCTTCCTGGCTCAGCAGGTTGATGGAAGCATCTGCATCCATTTCGGTCAGGTCAGCCGGGTTCGGGTACGGCATGACATGGCATTCACCGGCTTTCAGCTTCTGATAACGAACAGTGCTGTCCGGGGTGATGGCAAAGATCAGGTTGTCGATTGCGGCTTTGCCTTCCCAATATTCCGGGAATGCTTTGTAACGGATAACCGCATCTTTCTGATACTGAACCAGCTGGAACGGACCGGTGCCGACCGGGTTAAGGTCAACCAGTTCCGGAGTGCCGGCTTCCATCATCTTGTCAGCATATTCAGCCGACAGAACAGATGCGAAGTCCATTGCCATGTTGGCGATGAACGGAGCTTCCGGACGGTTCAGAACGAATTTTACGGTGTAGTCGTCAACCTTGACGATGTCCTTGATCAGGTCCGGCATGGACATGCCGTTGAAGTACTCGTACGAGCCGCCTGAAACACCGTGATACGGATGGTTTTTATCAAACTGACGCATGAAGGTGAAGATCACGTCATCAGCATTGAAATCGCGGGTCGGGGCGAAGTCTTTGGTGGTGTGGAACTTCACGCCTTTGCGCAGGTTGAAGGTATATTCCTGACCATCAGCCGAAACGTCCCAGCTGGTCGCAAGACCCGGAACGATGGTGGTGGTGCCGCGCTTGAACTGTACCAGACGGTTGAAAACCTGACGCGAGGACGCATCGAACGTGGTACCTGCGGTGTAAAGCGACGGGTTGAAGCCTTCGGGGCTACCTTCCGAGCAATATACCAGAGTTTTTGCCGAAGCGGCGGTCGGAGCAGCAAGTGCAGTGGCAGCAAGCAGGCCTGCACCAATCGCCACTTTGACGAAATTCGCTTTCATTAAATGCCTCCCTCAAGGCTGGTCCGAACAAGTGACTGCTGCCTACATGATCTTGAACAGGTCATGTTTGACAACGCCATATTGGAACGGACGGGGTTTACCCGATCCAACAGATATTATGTTGGCAATCGACGAGGGAAAATAATCAGGGTTTCTAGGTATCGTCAACGTTTGCTGCGTGGTTATACGTAGAAAGCCCTTGGTCGTTGAATGATGAATTTATGTCAAGTGTTTGTTATTTTTATGAAATTCACTCCCCCATTTGCGTATAGGAGCTGTGCATTTTTTTCGGGGCTCGGACGTAATTAAGGAATATCACTTCATTCGGATGTGCATTTGAACGATTCATAATCCGTTGAAATTTAATGATTCGTTCGATTTGATACCTTGTCCGAGCCCCGGTTTCCTATCTCAGGGTAGTATGAAGTTCAGAGATTTGCGCGATATCGGTGTTCCATGCCGCAACGAACCGATAAACATCTGCACCAAGTGACGGCCATGCATGGAACATCAGTCCCGCATCGCGCAGCTTTGCAGCAAGCTCTGCGGGCAGTTTTACAAACAGCTCGTTGCCGTCTTTTGGATGGGCCAGGGTCGCGCCGCGTCCGATCAGAAGATCGGCAAGGGCGGACGCTGCCTGATTGGCATGTGCTGCATTCTTGAGCCAGACGTCATTTTTGACATAGGCCAGAAGCTGTGTGGCCAGATAGCGATGTTTGGAATGCAGATGGCCACTGCGTTTGCGCGCCTGTTCGATCCGGCCTTTCAGGCTGGTATCAAACAGAACAATGGCATCGACCGCCATCGCGCCGTTCTTGGTCGCGCCAAAGCTGATGGCATCAACGCCTGCTTTCCAGGTGATGTCGGCCGGATGGCAATCAAGATGAGCAACTGCATTGGCAAAGCGTGCACCATCCATAAAAAGACGCAGATCATGTTTCTTGCAGATGTCACCAATGGCGGTCACTTCCGCCGGGCTATATACGGTGCCCAGTTCCGTTGCCTGCGTGATCGCGACACATTCCGGGGCAACCGAATGGACCCCGCGATTGACCTGACCGGAAATAAAGGCATCAAGTGCCGTTGCTTCAAGTTTGGCCGTTGGCCCATCCATCGGAAGAAGCTTTGCCCCGCCGGTGAAAAAGGCAACACCGGTGCTTTCGTCTTCATTGATGTGGGCTTCGTGGTGACAGACAACGCCGCCATATGGTGTGACAAGGGCTGACAGGCTGATGCAGTTTGCCGCAGTCCCGGTTGCAACGGGAATAACCGCAACCTCCTTGTCAAACAGATCGGAAAATGTGCGATCAAGCTGCTGGCTGATTTCGTCGCTACCATAAGCCGGTGCATTGCTGCTGGCTTCAAGCGTCAATGCTTCGAGAACTTCCGGGCAAAACGGGGACACATTGTCGGAGGCAAAGTTCATATTCTATCTCGCAATATCTTGGTGGCATTCAGCGTTTGCAAAGCTGAGAATGATTTAACGTGGTTATCCCATGCAAATGCCGATGATGGCAAATCTGCGATGTCATCCAATCGACTGTGGCAGCGATTTGATCAGTTCAATCGGGCTGTTCCAGGCACACACAAAACGGTATGCGTCCGGGCCGATGGAAGCCCATGGGCGAAACACGATCCCCGCATCCCGCAGGCGTTGCGCCAGATCGTCATTCATATGAATGAAAAGTTCGTTGCCTTGCGGCGGGAACGCGGCTGTGGCGCCCATATTCTCAAGACTTTTCTGCAAGGCTTTGGCGGCCTCATTGGCGTGGCGCGCATTACGTAACCAAAGATCATCTTGGACATAGGCCAGAAGCTGGGCAGCAAGATAGCGGTGCTTTGAAAACAGATGACCGCCGCGCTTGCGGCTTTTTTCCGTGTGACGCCGCAACTTCGGATCAAACAGGATGATGGCATCAACGGCCAGGGCTCCGTTTTTGGTCGCCCCGAAGCTTAAAACATCGACACCCGCTTTCCAGGTGATATCAGCCGGATGACAGTCAAGGGCTGCAACCGCATTGGCAAAACGTGCGCCATCCATAAAAAGGCGCATGCCGTGTTTCTGGCAGACATTACCAATCGCCTGAACTTCCGCAACGTCATAGACGGTCCCGAACTCGGTGCTTTGGGTTATGGCAACGCATTCGGGGTCTACTGAGTGCATGCCATTTGAAATATGTGACCCCAGACAGCGATCAAGCGTATCTGCCTCTATCTTGGCAGATGGCCCGTCAATGCCAAGCAGTTTGGCACCACTGCCATAGAAAGCCACACCGGTTGATTCCGTCATATTGATGTGGGCGTGATGATGACAAACAACGCCGCCAAACGGTGACACCAGCCCCGAAAGCCCGACCAGATTTGCAGCCGTTCCTGTCGCCACCGGTATAACGCAAACGTCGGTTCCGAACAGGGCTGAGAAGGCCGCATCAAGTTGTCGGCTTTTGTCATCCGCGCCATAGGGAAGGGCGGCACTTTCGCTTTCCGCAGCGATAGCATTGAGAATTTCGGGGCAGATGGGCGAAACATTGTCAGATGAAAAGTTCATCGGGAACCTCGGTGACGCAATGGGGCGATTGGCAGTTCGACAAAAAGGCAGACTTCAGACGTCTAAAATCATCAGATAGCAGAGTGTTGGGATAAAGCTGATTTGGCAAGTATCGCTATTTGCTTGTCGCGATAAACACACCATCCCACTCGACCGGTGGCGGGGTTTCCCGGAATGTCACGATACGATCGGAATACATGTCATAAAGGGCTGCCAGTGCACCGACACCACGCGATGCCTGACGACACTGGTCAAGCAGTTCCTCTGCCTTGTCCCATTGTTGCGTACGATAGGCGTCCAGCATTGACTTGTGCAATATCTGACAGTTCCTGAATTCTTCTGTCTGGCAAAGTTTGGCACCGCCAAGCAGGGCAAAGATATGCACAGCTTCGCTTTTGCCTTTCACCGCAATCAGATCGAGTTCCAGTGTGGCAAAATCATTCTCGACACGTTTGGCAACATCTTCACCCAGAACGATGTCAACGCCGTAATTTTTCGACTGCCCTTCAAGACGGGAGGCCAGATTGACCGCATCGCCCAGAACAGAATAATCGAACCGCTGATCCGATCCCATATTGCCAACAAGGCAGTCACCGCAATTGATCCCGATGCCAATGTTAAGCGGCAGGAACTTTTCATTGTCACGCTTGGCTTCGCCCAGACGTTCGGCATTGAGGTGATCAAGCGCCTCACGCATGGCAAGTGCGCTATCACACGCATGATGGGCATGGTTTTCAACATCAAGTGGTGCATTCCAGAAGGCCATGATGCAATCGCCCATATATTTGTCGATTGTGCCTTCCCGATCGAGAATGCATTTGGTCAGTGGTGTCAGAAGCCGGTTGATCAGGCGCGTCAAACCCTGCGGGTTGGATTTGAACCCCTCGGAAATCGAGGTGAAACCGCGGACATCACAAAACATCAAGGTCATGTCTCGGGTTTCACCACCAAGCTTCAATTGTTCCGGGTGGCGTGACAATTGATTGACCAATGCCGGGGACAGATAGTTCCCGAAGGCAGAGCGGACCTGCCGCCGTTCGCCTTCGGTGCGTACAAAGCCGATGGAGCTGGTCGCCAGATAAACAGCCAGCAAGCTGACCAGCGGATAGACCGGATCAATCAACAGCAATTTGGCATCATATGCCCACCATGAAAATCCGGCGGCACCAAAGGCCAGTGTTCCGCCGATCACCGCAGGCCAGACGGCACCAAGTCGTGGAACGGCAAGAACAAAAAACAGGCCGATCAGCAAAAGAACAAAGCTTTCCGTTTCTGCGGCCCAATATGGGCGGGTCAGGAAATGGCCCAGCAACATCTGTTCAAGCATCTCTGCATGCACTTCTACCCCCGGCAAAACCCGATCAAGCGGTGTGGACCGCAAGTCAAGCAATCCTGCCGCACTGGTGCCGATCAGGACAATCGTGTCGCGAAGGCTTTCCGGTGGCAGAGTGTCATTCAAGACATCAAGCGCCGAGATATAACGCTGTTTCTCACGGCCGGTGAAATGAACCCACATATATCCGGCATGATCGGTGGGAATGGTAATGGCACCGACCCTGATGGCCTCGATACCCTCTGACCGGGTCCAGCGTGAACTGCCACTTGCCCCGGACATCCGCACATTCATGGTTTTCGGGGCATCCTGAAGAACGCGAAGCATTTCCATCGATAACGTCGGATAAACAGGCATGCCAATCACGGGCAGGTCGTAATCCAGTGCCGCCAGTAGCGGAACCCTGCGCACCACACCATCCTGTTCCGGTGACACATTCACCAGCGCATTGCCACTTGCCGCATTTTCTATGATATCGAGGTTTTTGGCCGCACCGGGCAGCACAGCAATAAAGTCGGAAAGTTTTCTTCCTGCTTCACCCGATGTACTGAAATTGCCGATTTGCCTTGGCGGGGTTTCCAGTTTCTTGTTGCTCAGCTGGATTGCCGTAACGACTTGTCCTGTACCCTGAATGAACTGGGCAAACAGTTTGTCATGATCTGGCAGTTTATCGGCAAGGGCGGTTATTTCGTCGCTTTCCGTGCCCTTGGGCCAGTCCTTCACCACGCGGGCCGGGGATGTTCTGTCGGGCTCGGCAAATACCACGTCAAACCCGACAACCCGCGCGCCGGCCGAACGCAAACGATAAACCAGCCCGGCCAGACGGGTACGTGGCCATGGCCACTGCCCCAGTTCTTCCAGACTTTTTTCATCAATGTCGATGATACGAACACCAACATCTTCATATTGGCGCGGCGCGATGCGCTGATAGGTGTCAAACACGCTCAGGCGCATCTTGTCCACAAATGGAACATCCTGCCACCGCAAAAAGATGCAGATCAGCAGGATGCCCAAAGGAAGCAAATAATGCAGTATGCGCAGCAGGCTGTTCTTGGTCAGACGCATGGTGCAAACAACTGCCCGTCAATCATCAATTCAACGTCGCGGAACCAGATGCACCGGCGCTGACTGCAGTTGTTGTAAGCTTGAAATCAACATTCTTCGCATCTGTAAAGGTTGCTGTGGCGTTGCATCCACCACTTGTGCAATTGCCGCCGCTATCAGGCGTAAAGTCGCTGCCGGAAAATTTTACTTCGCCGGTTGAACTGGAGAAGTCGACTGTGTTTGTCTTCATCTCGCCCTCTGACACAGCGGTTAGAAATGCACCGCCATCCTGAATATTCTGGAACGTGATCGACAATTGTCTCGTCGCGAAATTCACAGCAGTGACAAAGTTATAAGACAGGCTGCCGCTGCTTACAGCGATGGTCCCCGACGTAAAGGTGCCGGTTGATATCTGACGCATCCCGTCATAGGTGAAAGCGCTGCTTCCGCTGTTGCTGCTACTGCTATTGTTTGTGCTATCGACATTGCCGAGAATTGAAGTGATTTCACTTTGTGATTTAGATGCACTCGTGGCACCGACTTGTGCCAGGGCAACTTCAATGGTACCGGCCATTGCAGCACCGGTTTGCGCATTGGCCTGTTGCGCCTGTCCGGGCGTCACACTTGCCTGTTGGGATACACTTGGTGCGGTTTGGCGCGACCCTGAACCGGAAGTTCCATCCTGATTGTCGTTGTTTGAAGCGGTCCGGACAAGATTGGTTGAGAAATCAAAGGTTGCGGCTTCTGCGGGGAAGCGTGCGGGCTCTGTAACAACATTGGTGCCAACAAAGACACCGAAATTCTCGCCGGTAATGTTTTCGCTATTGCCGTTCATATCGGTTACGGCAAACGCGCCGGGGCGCGATGTGGTGTCATTGCGTTCAAGACCCGGCCCCTGGTTAACCGCCATAAACACCATCTGGTTGGCGTCATCCGGGTTTAAGGTATCAAACGAACCGGGGATGATTTCATTGGCCTGCTCGGTCGAGACTGATCGGATCAGCCCGATGGTGCCGCGAATACCGATTGATCCAACCGGAAGATTGATATCCATGCTTGCCGGGTTGTTGAGCGGTATCTTGCCCGTTACGAAACGCATGACACCGCGGGCCATGTCTGCGACGATGCGACCATCACCGGTTGCCGGATCGTAGACAAACTCGTCAATGGCGACGTCACTGTTCGGTCCGATGGTAAAGACTGTTTCGTCCAGTAAGAGGACTTGCATGCCCGAATTCGGCGACGTGATGATCCGGTCCCCAAGATAAACGGGCATCCCGCTTTCAACCAGAACACCGATTTCGCCCGTCACTTTGTTAAGCGTGACATCACCGGTTACGGCGGCGGATACGCCTGCCATCTCGACGGTGATTTCAGCTTTTGCCGGTGCGCCAAGCAGAATGGTCAGCGCCATTGGCATGCCGATGGCTACATTTCGTGCAAGGTGCGTAAATTTTCTCTGCAAACGGGCGGTCATTACGTTGTTCTGCATCACTAGAACTCCCATCGCCGGGTCAGGTAAAACTGTGCCCTGGCATTGTGATATTCATAGTTGGGAATGTTCGATTTGGTATTCAGATATTCGCCTGTGATCGACCAGTTAACCGGTGCGAGCAGGTCATAGATCTGATTTGCCGTTTTGCTATCCCCAAACAAGTCCGATGGCAGTATTTGTGAAAGTGGCGCGCCATAGGTCAATCTTGTCCGTGCACTGCGATCCATCCGGTGTTGTGGCGAATTGCCGGTCACCAGAAAGTCAGGATCACGATAACGGTCGATCCCATAACGGAAACTTCCACTTATGTAACTTCCCCCGCCAAACAGATAAGCATGGATCAACTCGCCGCTCAAGCTGTCATAGCTGTAATAATTGCGTGCCGCCTCTTTTTTGCCCGCAAAAAGATTAAAGGTGGTGCGGTTATTCGGCGTCCATGTGTAATTCGATCCCAGTCTGGTGCCATAGCGCTGACCGGAATGTAAACGCAGTGCGCTTGATTCACTGGTATTCTGATAGCGTTCATCGGCATAGCTGACATCACCGTTCAGGTTAAAGAACGGACGCGGGTTCCAGTCCAGACGCAGCCGCCCGGAACGTGACGTGAGGTATTTTTCCTTGCTAAGGGACTGCACGGTCTGGTTCAGCGTCGGTGTAAGCATCCAGTAACCACCGCGAATGCGGCTTCCGACATCGACCGAGAACGACCCAAGGTCAAGAGAGTCAAGCTGCACCTGATCACTGGCATAGCCCGTCACGGCGGCAAAGATTTCGTGACCTTCCTGATAACCAAGATCATAGCTGACGTCATAGCGAAGGGCGCCGACATAGGCGATGTCGTTCCTCGGTTTGTCAGCTGATGCCGTGATGTTGGTCAATGTGCCGGTGACCAGTTGCTGCTTGTCATTGGGGGCGGCGTTCCGGTTGCTGTCGACTTGGGACCCCAGAGTCAGTGTCACGGATTGATGCAACCGTGCGCGCCGCCGTTCGATGGCATTGATATATTTATCAATGTCAGCCGCGACCTCGGGCGAGACATCCATCTGGCGCAACCGGTCAAACTGCGTGCGCGCTTCATCAAGGCTATCAAGGCGATAAAGCACAATGGCGTAATAAAGCCGCACCGGTGCCAGTTCGGGATCAAGAACCAGAATGCGCTCAAGTGTGGCTGATGCGCCGCGTACCTCACCGCGGGCGAGCTGCGCCTTGGCCCAGCGGAAATTCAGAATAATGTCGTCGGGATTGGCAAGGATATCGGCATAGGTAATATCCCCGCCATCATCGGTGCGAAGCAAAAGGTTTGCACGTTCGGTGACGTCACGCAGTCTGTCAAAATCGTCGGAAAGTTGACGTGCTTCATCGGTTCGCACATCGACGCTCTGTTGTGCGTTGGCACCACCAGTCGCCCCCATCACCAGTGCAACGAGTACAGCTGAAACTGCCGTACCCTGCCGCCATCGGCTTGTATTCAAGTTTTCCCCCAAACTTTCTCGGATTTTCGCGGCATCAGTTTCGGTTCTGCACCGTCAGACCAGATGACTTGGCCGAGCTGCGGACCGCCAAAATCGGCATAATCTTCTTTTGACAGATTATGAACTATGGTGATCCGATGTAAGCCATTCGGGTGAAGGGTAGGGATAGTGTAGGTCGTATAGTTTTTATATACGTAAAGATCTCAGGGGTGCTGTGATCAGCACCCCGGAGATCTTTTAAGATGTGAGAACAAAACTATACTGCAGTGCCGCCGACGGTCAGACCATCAATGCGCAAGGTCGGTTGTCCGACACCGACCGGGACCCCCTGGCCATCCTTGCCACAGGTACCAATCCCGTTATCAAGTTCCATGTCATTGCCGATCATGGAAACCTTGGTCAGGCTGTCCGGACCATTGCCAATCAGGGTCGCGCCCTTGACCGGGGCACCGACTTTACCGTTTTCAATCAGATAGGCCTCGGATGCCGAGAAGACGAATTTACCCGACGTGATATCGACCTGCCCGCCGCCGAAATTAACCGCATAAATGCCGTTCTTGACCGAGGCTAGAACCTCTTCTGGTTCCTTGTCGCCCCCCAGCATATAGGTATTGGTCATGCGCGGCATCGGGGCATGGGCATAGGATTGGCGACGACCATTGCCGGTCGATTTGACACCGGTCAGGCGGGCATTGAGGCGATCCTGCATAAAGCCCTTAAGGATACCGTCTTCGATCAGAACGGTTTGCTGGGTCGGCGTTCCTTCATCATCAATCGAAAGCGAGCCACGGCGATCATGAATGGTGCCGTCATCAACAACCGTGACGCCCGGTGATGCGATGCGCTGTCCCAGAAGGCCGGCAAAGGCCGAAGTGCCCTTGCGGTTAAAGTCACCTTCAAGGCCATGGCCAATCGCTTCATGCAGCAAAATACCCGGCCAGCCCGGTCCAAGCACCACGGTCATTTCACCGGCCGGTGCGGCAACGGAATCAAGATTGACGATGGCCTGACGCAGGGACTCATCAACGGCCTTTTTCCAGGTTTTTTCGTCAAAGAAACCATCATATCCGATACGACCGCCTTCTCCGTGTGATCCGGTTTCCATACGGTCACCCTGTTTGACGACAACCGATACGTTAAACCTTACCAGCGGTCGGATATCGCCAATGCGCTGACCACCGGCACGCCAGATCTGGACAGCCTGCCAGTTACCGGAAATCGATGCCGATACCTGCACAACGCGCGGATCACGCGACCGGGCATAGGCATCAATCTGTGCCAGAAGATCAACCTTGGCTTCAAAGGTGGCTTCGCCCAGCGGGTTCACATCGGAATAAAGCGAGATATTGGTGCCGATTGATCCAAGATCGACCTTGCCCGAACGTCCGGACCCAACCGCCTTGACGGTTTCGGCGGCACGTGCAACCGCATCATTGGACAGTTCGTTGGAATGCGAAAAGGCGGTGGCTTCATCGGCAACAGCGCGAAGACCAAAACCCTGTGCTGTGTCAAAATTCGCACTGCGCAGACGCCCATCATCCCAGACCAGACTTTCGGACTGGCGATATTCAAGGAACAGTTCCCCGTCTTCTGCCGCGCCAAGCGCGTCATTGACCTGCGTTTCAAGCCGCTCGCGATCAAGATCACCTTTGGCGAAAAACAGATTATCAGTGGTGCGCAGATCGGTCATGGAACCTCCTTGAGGGCCGGAATTGTTCGGCCAGAGAAAATGATTTTCCCCAAAAGATAAAAGCACTTGTGACAGTATTTTCCCTGACGTTTTTGGGACTTTCTGTCACATTGAACTTTCGTCTATACAGGTACTGTCAGCGTTCGGTCAGAAACCGCCACTGAACGCTTTATATAGACCGCAATGGCCAATTATGAAAGCCCGTGGCAATGTTTGTCGAACATCCCCAGCGTGTCGCCCTTCATAACGAAATTCATGCCCGCCCGTTTGGCGGTGTCAGCAGCCCGACGCGATGTTCCTGCATTGCTTTTCACGCAGGCGAAGAGCTTGATGAAGACGTCCGGGACCATTTCATGACGTTCTGCAAGCGCTTCAGTCTGACGCCGCCCGCACCGGATCAGAAATATTACGAAGCTGCCTGTGACGGCTTTTCCGTCATTTGGGAACGTCACGCGGAATTCACGGTCTACGTGTTCAAGCGCATGGAGCCGTTCGATAACCCGTTCGAAGACCCGGTCATTAATCTGGTACCCCAGGACTGGCTGTCGGAAACGCCGGGCCAGTTGATGGTCGGACTTCATATCGTGGTTGAGAAAACAGACAGGACCGAAGAAGAGATTTCACGTCTGTTTGATCATAATGGCCTGACCGGAAGTCGGGTTCTGGGCGGTACGGCGCAAATCTGGACCGATTTTCGTCTGCATGGGGATGGCTTTGGTCGCATGCTGGTCAAGGATCTGGGCATGGAGCAGCTGCAGGCCGGGCGTCTGGTGCAGCGTCTCAAGGAAATTGAAGTTTATCGCATGATGGCGCTTCTTGCTTTTCCGATGGCCCATTGCGCAACGCCCAAGGTGTCCGAGATCGATACGCGCCTGTCGGAAATTACCGCTGAAATGGCCAGCAAGACCCAAACCAATGACGAGGAAACCTTGTCAAAGTTGACGGATCTTGCAGCCCAGACCGAAGAAATGGCCGCGTCGCTGAATTATCGTTTCAGTGCTGCGCGTGCCTATTACCGGATCGTACAGGCCCGCCTGAACGAGCTTCGTGAAGAACGTATCGAGGGTGTCCAGACCATTACCGAATTCATGGAACGTCGCCTGGCTCCGGCCATGCGCACCTGCCAGAATATCGGGGATCGGCTGGAAGTGCTGTCAAAACGTGTGGCGCGCGCCAATAACCTTTTGCGTACGCGCGTTGATATCCTGCTTGAGGCACAAAACCGCGATCTTCTGGCCAGCATGGATCGCCGTGTGAAATTGCAACTGCGTCTGCAACAAACTGTTGAAGGTCTGTCTGTTGCCGCGATTACCTATTATGCCGTCGGGCTTTTGGGGTATTTGTTCAAGGCGATCAAGGATACCGGTGTTCCGATCAATGACCGTGTGGCAACCGGGATTGCTGTGCCGGTTGTCCTTGCGATGATCTGGTTTGCCACCCATCGGGTGAAAAAGGCACTGCATCAGGCCGATAGTTAAGTTGAAGATTTTGGAATTAAAAAAGGGCAGCACCTGTCTGCCCTTTTTTGTTTTTGGGAAACGCGACCTTAAGCGACGTCGCGCAGCTTGTACGCGGCATAGGTTGCTGTTCCGACCAGTACCACCGCACCCGCCTGATGGGCAACGCCAAGCGGTAGCCAGATGACGCTGAGCAGGGTCGAGATGCCAAGGGCGACCTGAAGGCAGGCGGCGGCCAGAACAAGGTGCGTGGCAAAGCGCTGATCAGAAGTCAGGTTCCATTTTCCAGCCCTCCACCAGAACACGATCACCATCACAAAGGTCAGTTTCGCCAGCCAGCGATGATCCCACTGCACCGTCATGTGGTCTTCAAACGGGGCCAGCCAGGCCGGATCAAACACGAACAGGCCATCGGGGATAAGCTGCCCATCCATCAGCGGGAAGGTGTTAAAGGCATAACCGGCATCAAGCCCGGCAACAAAGCCGCCTGAAAGGGCCGTAAAGACGATCAGTCCCAAAAGCTGCCAACTGCGTTTGGAGGCATTTGTACCAATGGCGCGCGGTGCAAGCTGTTGCAGGCCGACCCATAAAAGAGCGATGAAAATCACCAGCGCCAGTCCGAAATGCGCGGTCAGGCGATACTGGCTGACATCGGGACGATCCACCAGACCGCTCATCACCATATACCAGCCCATCAGGCCCTGAAGACCGCCCAGAATGAAAAGGCCCCAAAGCTTCCACTTGGTGGCGCCATCAATCGACTTTTTGGCAAGGAACCAGACGAACGGGATAAAGAACACAACCCCGATCAACCGACCCCAAAGGCGATGGATGAATTCCAGCCAGAAGATCGATTTGAAATCTTCGACCGACATCCAGGCATTGATTTTCTGGAATTCCGGATATTGGCTGTATTGCTGATAAAGGGCGGTCCAGTCGGCTTCATTCAGTGGCGGGATGATGCCGGTAAACGGACGCCATTCAACGATTGAAAGTCCCGATTCTGTCAGGCGCGTCAGGCCGCCAATCACCACCATGATAAAGACCATTGCCGCACAGCCAAACAGCCAGATGGCGACATTGCGATGGGCAACGGGGGATATGGCCGGGTGATCGGTCAGGGCGGGGGCGGCACTGCTTGGCATCGGGACGCTCTCTTGATCGTTAGTCTGATCGGCATGGTTATGCCGGATTTTGGCCCAATATAAGGGCATTTTTGAAAAATTGCAGGAAAAGCTTTACGCGGGATACCCGGTCTTTGGATCAGATAATTCGCTTCAAATAAAACACTATTAATTGTGTTGTATAATTATAAAACACATAAAAAATGTATTGAATATTTTAATTTTCACACCCATAGTCATGGACAACAAACAGAAACTTCTTTTTAGAGGATCGACGATGTTTCCCATCAATCTGGACCTGACGCGACTTTCGGTCGCCTTGGTCGGGAACGGTCAGGCAACCCTGAACCGTTTGCGCCAGTTTGACGGTGATGGGGCAAAATACGTCACCGTTTACTCGGAAAGCCCGATACCCGAACTGGTCGATCAGGCCGGTGATCGCCTGCATCGCTATTTGCCGAATTCGGCAGATGTGAATGCGGCATCCATCATGTTCATTGTCGACCTTGGCGAAGAAAGGGCCGCCGAACTTGCCGCCATTGCCAAGGCGGTCGGCACCATCGCCAATGTCGAGGATGTTAAGGAATACTGTGATTTTTTTTCACCAGCGCGTGTTCAGCGCGGTGATCTGATGATCACGGTTTCGACCAATGGTCACAGTCCGCGTCTGGCCGGTCGTATCCGTCGGGCCATTGAAAACTGGCTTGTACCGACCTGGGACAGGCGGTTGCGTGAACTGTCTGATCAGAGAGAGAAATGGAAAGCAAGCGGCGCAGATATGCAGACCTTGCTTCAAAAGACCGACGAATATATCGATCGGCGGAGATGGTTGCCATGAATGTAATGCGTGAAGAAGATATTGTTTCGGGCGGCTCAATGTCGGTCGAGGAAGCAACTGATCGCGCTCGGCGCCTGCTGGACAAATATGGTCACTTGCAGGGCGTATCGCTGATCGAGCCGATGGTGCATGAGGAATTCAAGGGCCGAGTGACCATGACCTCGTCGTTTGGGACCGAGGCGGCGGCTTTGCTGGCACTGGTTGCCGAAGTCGATCGCAACTTGCCGGTCATTTTCCTTGATACCCGCAAGCTGTTTGGCGAAACCCACAAATATCGTGAACAGCTTGTTGATCAGCTGGGCCTGACCAACATCAGGATCATGCGCCCGGACGAGGAAAAGCTGAAAGCCGAAGACCCCAACGGCATGCTGTTTGCCTCGGACACCGCCAAATGCTGCTATTTGCGCAAGGTCGAGCCGCTTCAGCGTGCGCTTGAGGGCTATGACGCCTGGCTGACCGGTCGCAAAAGGTTCCATGGCGGTGAACGTGATGCGCTTCCGGTGGTTGAACCAGCCGGTTCGCGGATCAAGATCAACCCGCTTGCCGGTTACAAGCGCGAAGATATCGACGATATCTTTGAACATCGTGCGTTGCCGCGCCATCCGCTTCAGGCCGAGGGATTTCTGTCGATTGGCTGCATGCCGTGCACGGACCGTGTTGATCCGAATTCAAGCGATGTCCGTGCCGGTCGCTGGGCCGGTCAGGACAAGACCGAATGCGGTATTCACTACATCATCTAAGCGTATTGATGCCTTAACGAAAAACCCGGCCAGATGGCCGGGTTTTTTGATTAGATCGTGATGCCCTGAAGCTTTCGGAACAGGGTCACGGCATAGCGGTCCGTCATGCCCGAGATGTAATCCATCACCCGCATCAGGCGGCTGTAAAGATCGGGTGCCTCGGACAGTTTCCCGGCCAGAAGCTTGTCAATCCGGTCGGCCTGCGGCGGCAGGCGCTTGCCGTGATTTTTATGTTCATCAAGGTCAATGGCCGCACGCACAAAACTGTCGAGCAAACCGTTAATCACCTCGAACCCGGCCATCTCGATTGGCAGGACATGGGGGGCGTTATAAATCTTTTCGACCGCCAGTTTCTTGCAGGCCTTGGCATGCGGACCAAGCGGCGTGTTGGCCAGCAAATCACCTTCAAGCGTTCCGGATAAAAGCGCATCTTCATTGGCGATAAAGGCATCAACAGCGGCTTTCACCAGATTGCCAATCGCCTTGCCGCGCAGGAAGCCGATCCGGTCATTTTCCGATTTTTCGGCATACCATTCCTCGGAACGCAGGTCCTGCCAGCGTTGTTCGGCATCGCCGTCGTATTTTTCCGGGTGTCGGGCAATCGGGGCCAGTGCACGTTCGACTTCTTCAAAGCTCACACAGCCCAGTTCCCAGCCATCTTCAAGATCGACCACGGAATAGCAAATATCGTCGGCCGCCTCGACAAGATAGACCAGCGGATGACGCCGCCATGCCCCATCAAACCCGTCAAGCGGTGACAGCCCGCAAACCCGCGCAATGGCGAAGGCAATATCGCGTTCCGCCTGATAATAGCCGGGTTTTTTAAGGCCGGTATATTCGCGGCGCCGACTATCGGGGACCGAGGTACTGCGCGGATATTTGATAAAGCTGCCCAGCGTCCCGTAAGTCAGGTTAAGTCCGCCATCAAAGCGTTTCATTTCAAGCTGGCTGATGATGCGCAAGCCTTGCGCGTTGCCTTCGAAGTGACGCAGGTCTTCAAGTTCAGGCCCGGATAGTCGCGAGGTCAGCTCATCCTTCGCAAGGCGGGATGTTGTGAACCATTCATTGATGGCATCTTCGCCGGAATGGCCGAATGGCGGGTTGCCGATGTCATGGGCAAGGCAGGCTGCCTGAACCATATAGCCGATATCGGCCACGGTTGTTCCGGACCCTTCGGGAAGATTGGCAACGATATGCGCACCGGCCATCAGGCCAAGCGACTGCCCGACCGATCCGACTTCGATCGTGTGGGTCAGGCGGGTATGAACGTGGTCATTTTCCGAAAGCGGATGCACCTGTGTCTTGTTCTGAAGACGGCGGAACGAGGATGAAAAGATCACCCGGTCAACGTCGATCTGAAACGGGCTTCTGCCATCGGGGGTGGGATAGGGGGCGCCTTCGGGAAGACGAATCTTGCCATCCCGAAATTCCAGTCGATGTGAAGAAAGAAGGGTTTCCCAGCGCATTTTATCGCCAGACCCCTGCGCAGACGACGCCAATGTCATGGCGGTGCTACCCCTGTCCGTGTCATGTGTTCCAACTTGGCAATGACTTTAACGGCCCGGGGAGTCCGGTGCAATCGGGCAAAGTGACTTCTTGCCGATTGCACCGCCAATTCTGCCTGATCGGGCTATGGCTTAGCCAAAGAACCAGCTTCGCGGATCGTCAATCGGACGACCATTGAGCGCACGCAAAAGCCCGACAACATTACGCCCGATAAACCAGGCCGTGGTGTAAAGCCCCATCAACCCGACAACAGCCCAGCCCAAAAGCGGGATCCAGCCAATCACAAAGGTAAAGAAGCCCAGAATGATGGCGTAAAGGATGCTGATCCAGAATGTCCGGATCACGAATGTATAATGGCTGTTGGTCCAGTGATTGTCTTCTTCGCGCGCGATATAGGACACGATCAGCGCAATAAGCCCGGTGGCAAAGGCCGTAAACAGGGTTGCAATCATCAGCCCGTAACAGACAAGGGCCGTGTTCCCGCCGCGCTCGTCAACATAGCGCGGCGCATTGTCAAAAGACGCATCCTGACCGTGGATATGGTCGTTCATAGACGTATTCCTACAAAAGTTATCGCAATCCCCATCGCGTCTTTTCCATCATATAGCGTGAAAGTTTAAAAATGCTATGTCGGGTTGATGAAACTGTTGCCGGTTTTGGAACCTCACGGGCCTTCACATGAAATTTACGACGGCTTTGCTTGGTTTTGCCTCGACTTTGGGAATTATCGCCCTACATTTGGCGCCATGATGTCAATTGACCGAAAATAGGGATTTCCGCATGTCGGACTATGATTTTGATCTGTTTGTGATCGGTGCCGGGTCGGGCGGTGTTCGTGCCGCACGCGTGGCATCGGGATATGGCGCAAAGGTCGCCATCGCCGAAGAAAGCCAGGTCGGTGGCACCTGCGTCATCCGTGGCTGTGTGCCCAAAAAGCTTCTGGTCTATGGTGCGCACTTTGCCGAAGACTTCGAAGATGCGTCCGCTTATGGCTGGACCCTTCCGGGGGAGCCTACCTTTAGCTGGAAGACGCTGATCGCCAACAAGGATGCCGAAATTGATCGCCTGAACGGCATTTATAAACGGCTTCTGGCGGGCTCGAATGTCGAGCTGTTCGAACATCGCGCGACCTTCAAGGATGCCCATACCCTGATCGTTGGTGATCGTGAAGTTACCGCCGAGCGCATCCTGATTGCCGTGGGTGGTCATCCGACCAAGCCCGATCTTCCGGGGGGTGAACACGCCATCACCTCGAACGAGGCATTCTATCTTGAAGAATTGCCCAAGCGTGTTGTTGTTGTCGGTGGTGGTTATATCGCGGTCGAGTTCGCCGGTATCTTTGCCGGTTTGGGATCACAGGTGACCCAGCTTTATCGCAGCGAACAGATCCTGCGCGGCTTTGACAACGATATCCGCAACCATCTGGCCGAGGAAATCGTCAAAAAGGGCATCGATTTGCGGGTGAACACCAATGTCACGGCGATTGAAAAGCAGGCTGATGGCAGCCTGTCACTGACCTTGACCGATGGTTCGACGCTTGAAGCCGATCAGGTGATGTTTGCCACCGGTCGTGCGCCCAACACGGCGGGTCTTGGCCTTGAAAATGCCGGTGTCGAGGCTGACGAACGCGGTGCCGTCAAAATCAATCAGGGCCTTCAGACCACCACGGAAAACATCTATGCCGTTGGCGACGTGACTGACCGCGTGCAACTGACCCCGGTTGCGATCAAGGAAGGCATGGCCTTTGCCGATAGTGTCTATGGCGGCAAACCCTGGCATATGACCTATCAGGCGATCCCGACCGCCGTGTTCAGCCAGCCGCCTGTTGGCACTGTTGGCCTGTCCGAGGAAGAAGCGCGCGCAAAGGGCGGCGAGGTCGTGATTTTCAAATCCACCTTCAAACCGATGCGCCACACGCTTTCGGGCCGTGATGAAAAAACGCTGATGAAGCTGATTGTCGATAAGACCACCGACGTTGTGCTTGGGGCCCATATGGTCGGCCCCGATGCAGCCGAAATCATTCAGGGTATTGGTATCGCAGTCCGCATGGGCGCAACCAAGGCCCAGTTTGACCAGACCGTTGCGGTTCATCCGTCCGCGGCTGAGGAATTCGTCACCATGCGGTTCCCGGTCGAATAATCGGTAACTTTAACGCAGTTCATTAAAGGCGGCATCCCGGCAAGATGCCGCCTTTCTTGTCATCGGAAGGTTTGTCGTGTCAAAACGGCAACGGCGCGTTATCGACCACTTCCTTCATGACAAAGAATGTCCGGGTCTGGCGAACGCCGGGCAGGGCGATCAGTTGGTCGCCGTGCAGGTGATTGAAATCGGCCATATCGCGGACCCGAATTTTCAGGAAATAGTCGAAGTCGCCCGCCACCAGATGACAATCAAGGATGAACGGCATTTTGCGACAATTGGCTTCAAACTCGGCAAAGCTTTCCGGGGTGGAGCGATCAAGGACCACACCCACAATCACCAAGGCCCCCCGGTCGACCTTTTCCGGTGCGATCTGGGCGCGGATGTTTTTGACATAGCCTTCTTCAAACAGCTTTTGCGTTCGACGGTGGCAGGTTGCCGCACTGACATTGACTTGTTTGGCAATTTCGGCGTTGCCCATGCGGCCATCGCTCTGGAGCAGGCGCAAAATCTTGTAGTCGATCTTGTCTGGCTCAAAAGACATGAAAGAACCTTCCGTTATTTTCGCAATTTATGGAATGAAGTTCATTTTCAATAAATCTTGACGACGGGTGCTTCAAATATCAATCCAAACTTCGAGAGCACATTCCATCCACATGGCGCTAGCCTGATTGCGGTCTTCAATCCGTTGTCAGGGAGTGCCCGATGAATCTGAAAAAATTTGAAAAATACCCGCTAACCTTTGGTCCGACCCCGATTGAGTCGCTGCCGCGTTTATCCGAGCATCTTGGCGGGGATGTCGACCTTTATGCCAAACGCGAGGATTGCAATTCCGGTCTGGCATTTGGCGGCAACAAAGTCCGCAAGATGGAATATATCATCCCCGATGCGCTGAAATCCGGGGCGGATACACTTGTGACCATTGGCGGGGTGCAATCCAACCATACCCGCCAGGTTGCAGCCATTGCCGCCAAGATCGGAATGAAATGCCGGTTGGTGCAGGAAAGCTGGGTGCCGTTCAATGACGCGGTCTATGACCGGGTCGGAAACATATTGATGAGCCGTGTGATGGGCGCACAGATCGAACTGGTCGATGAAGGATTTGATATCGGCATTCGCGAAAGCTGGGAGGCCGCCCTTGAAGATGTAAAAGCCAAGGGTGGCGTGCCCTATGCCATTCCGGCCGGTGCATCGGTGCATAAATATGGCGGACTGGGCTTTGTCGGCTTTGCCGAGGAAGTCCGTGCCCAGGAAGCCGAACTTGGTTTCAAGTTTGACTATGTCGTTGTTTGTACCGTGACCGGATCAACCCATGCCGGAATGGTGGTCGGATTTGCCGCCGACGGTCGTGCGGACAAGGTTGTGGGTATTGATGCCTCCGCCACCCCCGATCAGACCCGTGCGCAGGTTCTGGATATCGCGCAGAAGACCGCCGATCTGGTCGAGCTTGAAGGCGGAATATCGGACAGGGACATCACATTGATCGAGGATTACGCCTATCCGCTGTACGGTGTGCCATCCGATGAAACAAACGAAGCCATCCGTCTTTGTGGCCGTCTGGAAGGCATGATGACGGACCCGGTATATGAAGGAAAATCGATGCAGGGCATGATCGATCTGGTGCGCAAAGGTTACTTCCCCAAGGGATCAAAGGTTCTATATGCCCATCTTGGTGGTGTTCCGGCGATCAACGCCTATAGCTATCTTTATCGCAACGGATAAGCAGTTTCGATTGTCACGGATTCCTGATGTCGCAATTGAAAGAAAAACAAAAGGCGGAGCCGTCTGGCTCCGCCTTTTGTCGTGTGGTGATAAATGTGATCAGCGTCCGGTGATACCGGGGAACATGATCAGGATTCCGACCGCGAGTATCTGAAGACAGATAAAGGGCAGAAGAGCCTTGAAAATATCGCCAAGCGTGATGTCCGGCGGCGCCACGGATTTAAGATAGAACGCCGCGGGGCCAAACGGAGGTGACAGGAAGCTGACCTGCATGTTCATGGCAAACAGCACCCCGAACCATACCGGATCAAAGCCAAGCTGTTTCACGATCGGTACAAAGATCGGCATGGTCAGAAGCGCGATGCCGACCCAATCGAGAAACATTCCCAGAATGAACAGGATCAACATCATGAACAGGATAATGGTGATCGGGTCATCGGAAATCCCGGTGATCAGTCCCGACACGAAATTGATCCCGCCCATCAGGTTAAACACACCAACAAGGGCTGATGCGCCAATCCCGATCCAGACAATCATGCCACAGGTCGAAAGGGTTTGAACCGCTGCTGCCTTCAACATGGCAATCGAGAATTCACCACGTACGACGGTTGAGGCAATCACACCGGCAACACCAACTGCGGACGCTTCTGTGACGGATGCAATCCCGCCGTAAATGGACCCCAGCACACAAAATACGACCATGATCGGAAGGAAGAGCCCTTTGAGCAGCCGCATTTTTTCGGCATGCGGGATCTTTTCGGTCTGGGGTGGCGGGGCGATATTTTTGCCCGTGTAGGACCGGAACAGGACATAGGCGACATAGAAGCCTGCCAGCATGAAGCCCGGAATAAAGGCTGATGTAAACAGATCACCGATCGATACGTTTGCGGTCAGACCGTAAATGATCAGAACGATGGATGGGGGCACCATGGTGCCCAGCGATCCGCCAGCACAAACCACACCAATTGCAAGGTTCTTGTCATAGCCCTGTCGCAGCATCTGGGGCAGCGCGATCAGGCCAAGCAGAACAATTTCGCCGCCGATAATGCCGCTCATGGCAGCCAGAATGACAGCAACGAAAATCGTCTGAACTGCAACACCGCCGCGCAAACGTCCGCCGAACAGGCGCATGGCGTCAAACAGGTCTCTTGCGACCCCTGATCGGTCCAGGATGGCAGCCATCAGGACGAACATCGGGACCGAGACAAAGACAAAGGATGAAACGAATGAATAAACCCGGCTGGTAATCAGTGGCACTGCCATCGGACCGAACCAGCCAAGGGTGAAGATCAGGGCAATCAAAAGTGTGACAAAGGCCAGCGGCATGCCGGTTATCAGGAAACCGAGCAGCAGGACGAACATGGCAAGCGTGCCGTATTCGATGCCCAGAGACTGTAAATCAAACATTTAAAGTTATCCTGTCGCGCCGGTCACATTCAGAAAATAATGGTCCGGCTGTCGGTGCATCAAAATGAAAGGGGCATCTATTTGGTCTGATCCGACCCGGTGACCGGCGTATTACGCATATAGTTGATGGCTTGCCAGAAGAACTGGACCATCAGAAGGATCAGGGTCAGAAGCAGGAATACTTTCAACAGGCCGGGATAAGGCGCGTTGAATGCGCTTCCGGTTGTTTCCAGATGAATGTCACCGGACGGCGTAATGGTGGCACGCTTGACCATGAGCCAGGCGGCCCATGCAAAAAAGCCCGACGCGATCATGCAGACAACCGAGATGCCGACATCAAGCGCTTTGCGCAGCTTTGGTCCGGCAAAGTCATAAAGCATCACGACACGGATATGTTTGTCGCGTGACGCGCAATAAAGCCCGCCAAAAACAAACCCGACAGCAGACAAAAACGTTGTTGTTTCATGCGCCCAAAGGGTCGGATCGTTAAACACATGACGCATGAAGATTTCAAAAATCAAAACCCCCATCGCCAGCAAAAATCCGAATGCAAAAATCGGACTTAACTTGTTTACGATGTGACCAAGTCGGCCTGAAACGGCGGGAACGTCATCGGTTGCCGCATCCTGATCAATCGCAGGAGGGATATCTTCATGAGGTGGATCTATGGGACTGGTAGCCATAGTCAGCAATCCTTGCAATGCGGAGAATACAATCCGGCACAGGGAGGTTTGCTTCCCGCTATCGTCTCTTATAACGGGGGCAGCCGGATTGTATTCAGGTGGTTACCGGCAGTGATGTTTGGGCATCACTGCCGGTGATCCATTTATGTCACCTGACTTAGATCATACCTTGTGCGGTAAGATATTTGACAAGGGTATCATAAACCCGCTGTGCGTTTTCGGAACGTGCAGCAACCTTTTCCCACTGGCTGGTGGCAATCTGGCGGAACTTGGCGCGTTCTTCAGCCGACCAGTTATGAATGGTGACGCCGCCATCTGAACGGGCCTTCGCAACTGCTTCCATGTCTTTCATGGCAAGACGTGCGTCCATGTCATGAGCAAGATCACGGACAGACATTTCCAGAATGGCCTTGATGTCGTCAGGCATGGAATCCCATTTTGCCTTGTTGATCGAAACTTCGAGCATCGGCATGGAATGGAAGCCCGGATAGACCGGATGTTTTGCAACATCATGCAGACCCATGGCCTGGTTGGTCGAGAACACGGTGGCGTCCGCTGCTTCGATCACTTTTTTATCAAGCGAGGTGAACACTTCAGACTGCGGAATGTTGACCGGGGCGGCACCGGCAGCGGCAAAGACCTGCTGTACCATGCCTTCCGGGGCACGCATTTTCAGGCCCTTGAGGTCTGCAACACCATCAAGCGGAACCGCAGAAACAAAGGCTTCGAGGCCCGGGGTCACTGCACCGATGAAATGAAGGCCATATGGCTCGACAAGGCTGTTCATCAGCTCTTTGCCGCCACCATATTCAACAAAGCGCAGCATTTCCGACGGGGCAGACCATGCGCCGACCGGGTTGGCAATCAGACCGAATGCAGGATCCTTACCGGTGAAATAGCTGGTATCGGTGATATGGCCGTCAATAATTCCGGCGCTGATCGCATCCTGAGTTTCGGCATGTTCGACGATCGAGTTGACTGGCAGCATTTCGATGACAACACGGCCACCTGTCATGTCGCTGACGCGCTTTGCCCATTCCTGTTCAAGAACGAAGTTTGGAACGCCAGCGGCGTCGCTGGACTGGAACTTAAGGCTGTAATCCTGTGCGTTGGCGGCCATCGGTGCCGCAGCAATCAGGCTGGCAATAAATGTTGCTCCTACGAGCGATTTCAGTGTCTTGGTCATCTGTCTTCTCCCTGGCATACCGGTTTTCCGGAGGTGTTTTCTTTGACAATGGAAGAACTGCCGTTTTCGCAGTTTGGCAGTTTGGAAATAACTGTCGAAACGACAGCGTCGATCGGGGCATCGACTAAGACAGTCACACAGTTCTCATCCGGCCCCGGCGGTTCGAGATCTGCAAGCTGACTGTCCAAGAGAGCGGAAGGCATGAAATGTCCGACGCGACGTTCCAGTCGTGTTTTGATCACGTCACGTGTGCCGTCCAGAAATACAAATGTTACCGGCTGCAAGTTCCGGCTCAGAACTTCGCGGTAACTGCGTTTAAGTGCCGAGCAGGCAATGAAGATAGTGCGTGATGCGCCAGCCTGTTCGTTTTGTTTTGCGGTCGCCCGTGCAGCGCTGCTAACCGCTTCAAGCCAGGGCCAGCGCATTTCGTCATTCAATGGCTGGCCGCGCCGCATATGTTCGACATTATTTGACGGATGATGGTCGTCTGCATCCAGCCACAGGTTATTGGTTTCCTCCGCAACACGGCGGGCGATTTCGGTCTTTCCCGAACCTGAAACTCCCATAACCACGACATACTGTGTCTGTCGATACACCAAGATATTTCCACCCGACTATTGTTATCAGGGCGGTCCTTTGATCGTGGTTTCGCCCTGTGATTTATAATGTTAGCGCTAACATAATGTTAGCGCTAACATTGAGTCAACAGCCTAATTTACAAGGCACTTGTCGATATCGAAAAGACGTAATAAATCTAATGCTATGAGAAAACGCAAAGGGGCCGGGCGGCCAACGATTGCTGATGTGGCCGACAAGGCGGGCGTCAGTACGATTACAGTTTCACGTGCATTGCGCGATCCATCAAAGGTGTCTGACTACCTGCGCCGGAAGATTAATAACGCCGTGAACAAGCTCAATTATGTGCCGCACAGCCATGCGAGTGCACTGGCATCGACTCGCTCCAACATTGTTGGCGTCATTGTCCCATCTCTGACCAACAACGTGTTTGCCGATACCCTGCGCGCCATATACGACGAACTTGAACAGGGCCCGTTTCAGGTCCAGTTGGGGAACTCGCGTTATGTGGCCGCCGATGAAGAACGCCTGATCCGGACTTTCCTCGGGCAGGGGCCTTCTGCGATGATTGTTGCAGGCAAGGATCAGACGGATGCCGCACGTGAACTTTTGCAGAATGCCGGATGTCCGGTGGTTCAGGTCATGGATATCGGTGATGATCCCATTGATATGATGGTGGGATTTTCGCATTTCGAAGGTGGTCGGGCAGCCGGTCGGCATCTGGTGCAAATGGGATACAAGCGTATCGGCTTCCTTGGGGCACGTATGGATCCCAGATCCCACAGTCGTCTCGAAGGGTTCAAGGATGCCCTTCAGTCGGGTGGCCTCTATGACCCTGATCTGATCATGACAACGACGGTGTCTTCCAGCGTATCGCTTGGTGCGGAGCTCATAGAACAATTGATTGCGCGTCGTTCCGATCTTGATGCCGTGTTCTGCAACAACGATGACATGGCGCTTGGCGCGCTGTTTGGCTGCCAGAAAGCTGGAATTTGTGTGCCGGACGACATGGGCATTATCGGTTTTAACGATCTGGAAATGATGGCGGCAAGTCATCCTTCGCTGACCTCGATCCACACCGATCGATACGCAATTGGCAAGCGCGCCGTCGAGATGATCAAGGCCGAACTGGATGGTGAAGCAACGGACCAAAAGATCGTTGATCTTGGTTTCGAGCTTCAGCAGCGCGAAAGCACATCACGCAATAAATAGGCGTTATTCTTCCGGCGGTAGCGGAAATTTCCCGGCAAGTTCAGCAAGCGTTTCGCGCGGGCCTGCAATTTTGATTCTGGTGCCCGTGGTATCGAACTGGCGATCTAGGATGGTAATACCATCCTGTGCGCAGGCTTGCTCCAATGTTCCGGCATCTGAAAATCCGGCAAAAATCTCAGCTTCGCCTTGCGGGATATATTCAATAATCTCGGCAACATCGCAGGCGGCATTCGCCGCCCCGCTATAGGCGCGCACCAACCCGCCCGTACCCAGCTTGGTGCCCCCGAAATAGCGTGTCACAATTACGGCCACATTGATCAGATCCCGCCCCTGAAGAACCTTAAGACACGGGATGCCAGATGTGCCGGATGGTTCGCCGTCATCCTTGCCATGTTCGATCAGTTGACCTTCGTCATTGAGATAGCGATAGGCATTGACGTGATGATTAGCCTTGGGGTGAAGGGCGCGCAATTCATTAATCCGCTTTGCCAGATCATCATAAAAGACGAGTTCTGCAAGAAAACGGGATTTCTTTTCTTCGGTTTCGGCAAAGGCGGGACGGGCGATGGTTTTCATGGACGGGTTGATATCAAACTCCGCCCCTGATCACCAGTCTTCAGCATGAAGGGATCAGGGCGAAGATTAGTTGTCGGCACTTAACGGGTGGCCGGGATCAGCAGGACACCCTCGGCAAACTGGGTTTTGATCATTGCGCGCCATACCGTATTCAGGTCAATGCCGAGTTCCTTGCTGGCTATGCTGAAATCCGGCTCCTGTGGTGATGGCGTGTTCCAGTCCATTGCCTGTGTATCAACGAAATCGAAAACCACATTCATCCGTGATCCGGATTCTTGCAGTATTGAGGCAACTGGCACGTAAAAGGCGTGTTCGTTCGGTTGCCCGATGAACTGTTTGATCTTGCGATGTCCAACCACCATGAAGAACAGCTTACCATCAAGGTTGAAACCCTTCATCATCGCCAGCATGTTTGAGGTCGATTCTGTCCGCTCTTGCGCGCGATGGACGAATTTCCAGTTGCTGTTGCCGATATAACGACCGTCAAGGGCGCTCGCACATGCCATCTCGAAAACGTCGTTTTCCCTTGTTGCACCGGCCAATGCCTTGGCCGACATGATGTTGCGATTTTCATCGCAGAACGTCAGCGTACTAAGGTGCATGATCCGCAAATTGGACGTGAAATTCTCAAAGGATTGCTTGTTCTGAGCATCTGCCGGATGCGGGGCAACAAGGAACAGGCAAAAACAAAGGGCGGCAAATGCCTTGGTCAGCGGGCGGATCATCGTTCCGGTTTCCATAAGGTCGTGATTTATAATAACTATCTCACGCATTTATAGGCGACGGAGTTTCGTCTGAATACAACTTTTCGGTGTTTTTCCTTGGGCCGCTTAGGTCGTGACAAACTTCCCGATCAGGATAACCCCGAAGATAATCAGCATGATCAGGACAACCTTGCGGAAGGTTTCTGCATCCAGGCGGTTGCGCACCGCTGCGCCAAGCTTGGTGCCGATATAGACCGGGACCAGTCCGGCAAGGGAAATCCAGACCGTTTCAAGTGTCATCATCCCCATGCGCCACAGACCAAACGCCATGACGATGCTTGAAAGACTGAACGAGATATTGATGGCCTGGATAAAGCGTTTGGGATCAAGCCGCATCGAAAGCAGAAAGGGCAGAACCGGCATCACCTGTGATCCGGTAATGCCATTGACCAGTCCGGTCGAAAAACCCGAAATCGGTGCCAGACGACGGGCAACCTTGTCCGAGATCGGTTTGCCATGGCGAAACAGCGTGATTGCCCCGTAATTCATCAAAACCAGCCCCAGAACCGCACCTGCAAGAATGCTGTCGACCATTTCAAGAACGGCAAGTCCAATCAGAAGGCCCGGAATGGTGGCCAGAAACATCGGCCAGAACCGGTTGACGGTTTCGCGAAAATGCCCCGCTTGCGCCATGACGATCGAGTTACTGACAAGGGACGGAATGATCACAAGCGGCATGCCGGCCTTAAGCCCCAAACCAAGGGCAAGGATCGGCAGGGCCGATGTTGAAAACCCGAGACCCGTAGCGCCCTTTACAAAGGCCGCAACAAAATAGGCGCAGGCAATAACGACAATTGTTTCAATGGTCATGGGGATCCGCAGACAGGTGGTGACGCGCGCGCAGTTTGCCCGCATTTGGCGAATTGCGCAAATGGTCTGACAATTGCGAAGAACCGGATTCGCCCCCACTTGTCTGGTATGATGATTTGGTAATCACCTGACTGCCTTTCATAATTAAGTGGTTATGAGTGGAATTTTGCGTGATTTTTGGGTGGCTTGGCAAAAAATTGCGGGTTTTTATCGTCCTTAAGTCTAGAAGGGGTGGAAATGCGTGTGCAAAACCCGTATCAAGTTTGACCCGGTTCAAGGACCGGGGCACAGGGCGGAAATCTGCCGGAAAACTGGATTTGTGTTATAATGGCGGCATGATGATGAACATGCCGGATTGAGAGGAAGCAAATGAGCAAGAGCTGGAGCATTGATAGCTGGCGCAACCTGCCGATCAAGCAGGTGCCGACTTATCCTGATGCACAGGCCCTCGAGGCCGTAGAGCAAGAGCTCGGCAGCTATCCTCCTTTGGTATTTGCTGGCGAGGCGCGCGCGCTTAAAGAGAAGCTTGGTGAAGTCGCAGAAGGCAATGCCTTCCTGCTGCAGGGCGGTGACTGTGCCGAAAGCTTCAAGGAATTTCACCCGAACAACATTCGCGACACCTTCAAGGTGATGCTGCAGATGGCAGTTGTCCTGACCTTTGGGGCATCCTGCCCGGTGGTCAAGGTCGGTCGCATGGCGGGCCAGTTTGCCAAGCCGCGTTCGGCTGATACCGAAACCATCAATGGTGTTGAACTGCCAAGCTATCGCGGTGACGTGGTCAATGGCATCGAATTCACCGAAGAAGCCCGTATTCCGGACCCGCAGCGTCAGATCCGCGCCTATAACCAGTCGGCGGCGACGCTCAACCTGCTGCGTGCCTTTGCCCAGGGCGGTTTTGCCGATCTGACCAAAATCCATCGCTGGAACCTGTCATTTGTTGATGGCAGCCCGGCAGGCGAGCGCTACAGCAAGCTGACCACGCAGATCGACGAGGCTGTTGCCTTCATGCAGGCCTGCGGCATCACGGCTGACAGTGCTCCGCAGCTGCGTGAAACCGATTTCTACACCTCGCACGAAGCCCTTCTTCTGGGCTATGAACAGGCCCTGACCCGTCAGGACAGCCTGACGGGCGAATATTATGATTGCTCGGCGCATATGCTGTGGATCGGGGATCGTACCCGTAACCTTGACGGTGCCCATGTTGAATTCATGCGCGGGGTCAAAAACCCGATCGGCATGAAATGTGGCCCGACCATGGATGAAGATGATCTGATCCGTCTGATCGACCGTCTGAACCCGCAGAACGAAGCCGGTCGTCTGACCCTGATTGCGCGTATGGGCGCTGACAAGGTCTTTGATAACCTGCCGCGTCTGGTCAAACGCGTTAAGGCCGAAGGCCGCAAGGTCGTCTGGTCCTGCGATCCGATGCATGGCAACACGGTCAAGGCAACCAACGGCTATAAAACCCGTCCGTTTGACTCGATCCTGTCCGAGGTTAAAAACTTCTTTGACGTTCACAAGGCCGAAGGCACCCATGCCGGTGGCGTTCATTTCGAAATGACCGGAACCGACGTAACCGAATGCATCGGTGGTGCACGCGAAGTGACCGAAGATGCGCTTTCGGATCGTTACCACACCCATTGTGACCCGCGCCTGAATGGCGGACAGGCTCTTGAGCTTGCCTTCCTGATCGCCGAGATGATCAAGAAAGAACGTGACACTGTTCGCGCAGAACAGCTGGCGGCTTCTGCCTGATTATCCTCTCGGGATTGGAAGGCTGCATTCTTGCAAACAAGGCGTCCGGGAAACCGGGCGCCTTGTTTTATTTCGGCGGAAAGCAGATCGACTGTTGAGAGGTAAAAACGTTACGGAGTGCGCGGAATATCAGAATTTCCTTACCTTGAAGGCTGCTTTGGGATGTTTTGTCTCGCAATCAAGGCGCACTGATGTAAAAAAAACCTCTACCAAAGGGGATGAAATATTCTTAAGTATAAACAATTACAGGGCATTCCTGCACAGGAATAGAATTCAAGAGGTCGCAACGCGTATGGTGGATGAAGCTGATTTCACCGAATGGCAGAAGAAAGTAGAGGGAACCAACATTTCCTCGACCACGCTATTGGCGACTGACTATCTCAACCATTTCAACGAGATCGTGATGCTTCTCGAAATGGTGCCCGACATGCCCGACATGATCGAGGACTGTAAGGAATGGGCCCCGAAAAGCTATCAGGACCATTTTCGTGACAGCGCATTTTCCGATCGTGAACTGGCGATTGAGGCCTATGACCATGTGCCGGCCCGATTCCGTCAACCGTTTGAAGAAACGATCAATCACCTTAATACGATTGTCCGCCACGCCATCACCCAGCTTGAAATGATCATTGCCGAGGGTAATGAGGAGCTCTTGCGTGAAACAGCCCATGCGATCACGGTATCGCTGCAAAAGTTCATGGATGTGGCCAGCGGGATCATCCATGGATCGGCCAAAACCATGAGTCAGGATGAAATCGACGCGGCACTTGCTCTGTAACGGGCGAAGCGGTCGGATTTTTACGTGAAAAATACTTGTGGAATGCAGCATTGCCCATTCCGCAATTGACAGCGCGTAAGGCGGCTCCTATTCCAACATCATGACAAAGAATCTTGCCATTGCGATTGCCCAACTGAACCCGATTGTCGGTGACGTCGCCGGAAACCGGGACAAGGTTGTGGCTGCCTGGGAAACTGCGGCCGACAGGGGCGCGGACATTGTCCTTTATTCCGAACTGGTCCTGTCGGGCTATCCGCCAGAAGATCTGGTGATGAAGCCCGCCTTCATGCGCCATCTGCATGAAGCAGTGACCAGCATTTGCGAAGAGACGGCCAAACGTGCTGATGGTCCGGCATTATTGCTGACCACGCCGTGGGAAATTGATGGCCTGCGCCATAACGCGGTGCTTCTGATTGATCAGGGCAAGATCGTTGATGTGCGCGCCAAGCAGGATTTGCCCAACTATGGCGTGTTTGATGAAAAGCGCGTCTTTAGTGCCGGACCGATGCCGGAACCGATTTCATTCCGCGGAGTGAAACTTGGTGTGCCGATCTGTGAAGATGTCTGGACGCCAAATGTTGTTACCCATCTTTCCCGCGCTGGCGCCGAGATTTTCCTTGTTCCCAACGGTTCACCGTTTGAGGCCGACAAGGGCGGGCTGCGTCGCAATCTGATCGAAGATCGCGTGTCTGAATCCAGGACCCCGATGATTTATTGCAACGAGGTTGGCGGTCAGGACGAGTTGGTCTTTGATGGCGGGTCGTTTGGGCTCAATGGTGACGGATCGCTTGCGGTGGCACTTCCGGCCTTTGCTGAAGATGTGGTTGTCACGAACTGGACCAAGGGTGACAACGGCAAGTGGCGCTGTGCCGATGACGCGCCCAAGGCCGAATACCCGACGGGTCTTGATGCGATTTATCAGGCCCTTGTTCTGGGCCTGCGCGACTATGTGAACAAGAACCATTTCCCCGGTGTCGTGATCGGCATGTCTGGCGGGATTGATAGTGCGCTTTCGGCTGCTGTGGCGGTGGATGCATTGGGGGCGGATCGTGTGCGTCTGGTGATGATGCCATCGCCCTATACGTCACGCGAAAGTCTTGAAGATGCCGAGATTTGCGCAGGCATGCTCAAAACCGGGATCGAAAGCATCAATATCGGTCCGGCAATGGCCGCGTTTGAACAGATGCTGGCGCCTACCTTTGAAGGTCGTGATGCCGATATTACCGAAGAAAACATTCAGGCCCGTTCACGCGGGATCATCCTGATGGGGATTTCAAACAAGTTTGGCCACATGGTGCTGACCACCGGCAACAAGTCGGAAATGTCGGTCGGCTATGCAACGCTTTATGGCGACATGTGTGGTGGCTATTCGGTTCTGAAAGACCTTTACAAGACGACCGTGTTTGCATTGTGCCACTGGCGCAATGAACACAAACCTTCTGGCGCGATGGGCCCCAATGGCATGGTGATCCCGGAACGGATCATTACCAAACCGCCATCGGCCGAGCTCCGCCCGGATCAAAAAGACGAAGATAGTCTGCCGCCTTATGACGTCCTTGATGATATTCTTCATCAGATGATTGAAGGTGAGCGGTCTGTTCGCGATATCGTGGATAGTGGTCACGACGAGGCAACAGTGCGCCGGGTTTGGCGTTTGCTGGATCGGGCCGAATACAAACGCCGTCAGGCGCCCCCGGGGGTCAAGATCACCCCGCGTGCCTTTGGCCGTGACCGTCGCTATCCGATTACCAATGGTTTCACGAACCTTGTTACGTGATTGAAAAGTTTGAAATGACAAAACCTGTACTGCGATTTGCCCCCAGCCCGACCGGGCTTCTTCACGTCGGTAACGCCCGTGTGGCACTGATGAACTGGCTCTATGCCCGGAAATCAGGTGGGAAATTCATCCTGCGCTTTGACGATACCGACCCGGAACGCTCGAAAGACGAATATGTCGATGCCATCCGCGAAGATCTTGAATGGCTTGGCCTTGACTGGGACCGTGAAGAGCGCCAGTCGCTCCGTCAGGACAAATATGACGCCGCCATTGCGGACCTTAAAAAGCGTGAATTGCTGTATCCGTGCTACGAGACCGAAGGTGAACTGAACTGGAAACGCAAGGCGGCCCGCCAGCGTCACCAGCCCTTCATCTATGACCGCAAGGCATTGACCCTTTCAGATGACGAAATCGCCGCACTTGAGGCCGAAGGCCGCAAACCGCACTGGCGCTTCCTTTTGACCGATGGTCTGGTCGAGTGGGATGATCTGACACGCGGCCTATGCTCGTTTGATACGGAACATGTATCGGACCCGGTTCTGATCCGTGAAGACGGCTCGCTGCTTTATATGTTGGGCTCGGTGGTTGATGACCTTGAAATGGGGGTGACCCATATCATCCGCGGCGAGGACCATGTGACCAACACCGTGTCACAGATTTTGCTGTATCTGGCGATGGGCGGTAAGCCCGGTGCGCTTGAATTTGCCCATATGCCGCTTTTGGCGGGACCGGGTGGCTCGCAGCTTTCCAAACGTCTGGGCAGCCTTTCGCTGCGCGAGTTGCGCAATGACGGGTTCGAGGTCGAAGCACTGGTTGGTCTGCTGACCGGTCTTGGTGCGTCGGATAAAATCGAACCGGCAAGCCTGGCCCAGGTTCTTGAGAAATTCGACCTGGATCATTATGGCCGTTCAACGCCGAAATTCGATCCGGCCGAGCTGGCAAGCCTGAATGAAAAAGTCATTCATGACATGTCATTTGAAACCGCCCGACCGAAACTGGTTGCTGCGGGTATGGCTGATGCCAATGAAATGTTCTGGAATGCGGTGCGTGGTAATTGCTGGCGCGTCGCCGAGGCGCTGGAATGGTGGGATGTCATCCATCAGACCGTGATCCCGGAAATCGATGCCGAGGATGTCGATTTCGTCAAACAGGCTGCAGAAATGCTGCCCGAAGGTGAACTTGATGCCACCAGCTGGAAATCCTGGACCACCGCATTGAAAGATGCGACCGGTCGCAAGGGCAAACAGCTTTTCATGCCGCTTCGCAAGGCGCTGACAGCCCGCGAACATGGCCCGGAAATGTCGGCAATGCTGGTTCTGATCGGGTCTGAAAAGGCGCGTGCGCGGTTGTGTGGGAAGGCGGTCTAAGCATCTGCTTTGATCGCCGGAAACTTGCCTGCACTTAACCGCAAACACAGCCAAACGGACAAAATGATAATGAACAAGACCCTTCGCATTTATGACACGCTCACCCGCGAAAAGCAGGTGTTTGAGCCGATCGATCCGGAACATGTCCGCCTTTATGTCTGCGGACCGACCGTTTATGACTATGCCCATGTCGGCAATGCGCGGCCTGTTGTGGTGTTTGATACGCTGGTGCGTGTTCTTCGCCACATCTATCCCAAAGTCACCTATGTCCGGAACGTCACCGACGTTGACGACAAGATCAATGCGCGAGCCAAGGAAAGCGGCGAGCCGATTTCCGAAATCACCAAGCGCACGCACAAGGCATATCTGGATGACATGGGTGCGCTCAATGCCGCCAAACCCGATATCGAGCCGCGCGCGACCGAACATATCGCCGAGATGATTGCGATGTGCGAAAGCCTGATCGCGCAGGGCTTTGCCTATGCCGCCGAAGGCCACGTTCTGTTTTCGGTCAGCAAGTTCGACGAATATGGCAAGCTGTCGCGTCGTGACCGCAAGGAAATGATCGCCGGTGCGCGCGTTGAAGTCGCCCCTTATAAACAGGACCCGGCGGACTTTGTTCTTTGGAAACCGTCAGATGACGATATCCCCGGCTGGGACAGCCCGTGGGGCCGTGGTCGTCCGGGCTGGCATATTGAATGCTCGGCCATGTCGACCCGTTATCTTGGCGAGAATTTCGACATTCATGGCGGTGGTTCGGATCTGGTGTTCCCGCATCATGAAAACGAACTGGCGCAAAGCTGCTGCGCGAACAAGGGGTCGAGCTACGCCAAATACTGGATGCATAACGGCCATCTGATGGTCGAAGGTGAAAAGATGTCCAAGTCGCTTGGCAACTTTGTCACCGTGCATGAGCTTTTGGAAAAATGGCCGGGCGAAGCGATCCGTTTGGCGATGATGGGAACGCATTACCATCAGCCGATCAACTGGACGGAAGAAAACCTGCGTCAGGCCAAAGAGGCGCTTGACCGGTTCTATACAGCCCTTCGTCAGAGTTCCGACGTGACCCCGGAAAATATGCCGGTGCCGCGCGCGGTACTTGAAGCACTGTGTGATGACCTGAACACGCCGCTTGCGATTTCTGAGTTCCATAACCTTGTGACCAAATTCAACAAGGCGGAAAAGAAATTCGAGCGTGCCGAGGCCAAAGGTGAAATCCTTGCTGCGGCCAAGCTTCTGGGCATTCTTGAAGCTGACCCCGAAGCCTGGTTTACCGGATCAGCCGATGAAGATGAGGCTGCCGAGATTGATGGCCTGATTGCCCAGCGCGCAGAAGCCAAGAAGAACAAGGATTTCGCAACCGCCGATAAGATCCGTGACGATCTTCTGGCGCGCGGCATCATCCTTGAAGACTTCAAGGAAGGTACTAGCTGGAAACGCGTTTAAGGCTTAATCCGCCTGTGAAATGATAAAAGGCCGCAGTTTTACTGCGGCCTTTTGCGTTGGCGGGGGGGGCAAAGTCAGGCGGCCGCGTCAAGTTCGGTAAACAGTTCCTTTGCCGCGTTCAGGCCATTGATCGCGGCGGGAAGCCCGCCATAAACCGCCATCTGCCAGATCGCCTCGATGATTTCGGTGCGCGATGCGCCTGCGGAAAGTGTATGGCGAATATTGACCTTAAGCTGTGGGGCGGTTTGCCCGCCCAATACGGTCAGGGCGGCAATCGTGCAGAGCTGCCGGGTTTTCAGATCAAGTCCCGGGCGAGCGTAATGACGGCCATAGGCCCATTCCACCAGTGTTTCGGCAAAATCAGGCACAAGTTCGTCATAGGCCTCGGCCAGTTGTCCTTCGAGCGGCGGGTTGAGCTTGGCCACTATGTCGCGACCGGCATCAAGGGCGGAGGTTTTGTCTGTCATTTCGGGGCTCCGTGAAGGGGGCGAACCATCGTGTCATAACCGGCGATTTTGGCATCGAGAACTTCAAGCGTTTCGGTCAGGCTGGCAACGCGAATGGCCAGTTCATCGCGATAGGTCTGAAGCAGGTTGCGGCGGGCCTCGATTGTGCTGTCTCCCTCGGCCCGGAGGCGGGCATATAAAACCCGGTCACGGATCGGCATGCCGAGATCCTTGAGCCGACCCAGAAATTCAAGCCAGCGCAAGACATCATCATCATAGGAACGTCGCCCACCCGGATCACGATGTGAGAGGGGTAGCAGGCCGATCTTTTCGTAATACCGCAGGGTGTGGACAGAAAAACCGCTTTTCTCTGCCACTTCGCCAATCATCATGACGGTCACCTTTGTGTTGAGGTCATTCAATCCTGAACAAGGCTAGGTGCTGGAGTGCATTCTAGGTCAAGCATTATTCTTTGACCGATTTTCATGAGGGGTGGGAAAACTGTGATCGGGTGCATATACCAAAGGTTGCGCATGGGCAGATTTCTGCCCAATTCATGTTGGATCATCAGTTCAAACGGGTTGGATGCAACAGCAAGGCAGTGTCTTCCATGTCTGAAATCGACCGTCGGAATTTTATCAAGGGTGCGGGTGCGCTTGGACTTGCAGGCATGTCTGCATCAATCGGGCAGACTGTCCCGAGGCTGGCGCGTGCGGCGTCGTCGGCAACGGTGCCCGACGTCATCCGTAAAACCGTTGCATCGACGGGTGAAAAAATACCTGCCGTCGGTCTGGGAAGCTGGATCACGTTCAATGTCGGCAATGACATGGTGTTGCGGGATCAGTGTGCGAGCGTGGTTTCGGCGTTTTTCAATGCAGGTGGCCGGATGATTGACAGTTCGCCGATGTATGGATCGGCTCAGGAAGTCATAGGGTATTGCCTTGATAAACTTGGGGCGCATGACCGGGTTTTTTCGACCGACAAGGTTTGGACGTCGGGGGATGGTGCCGGGCAGATCGCCGAGACGGCAGAACGCTGGCATACAAGGAATTTTGATCTTTTGCAGGTGCATAATCTGGTCGGGATCAATGAAAATCTGCCGCTTTTGTTCCGGATGAAGGATGAAGGCCGGTTGCGATATGTCGGTATTACGACCTCGCACGGGCGTCGTACCGATGACATGATTGCTTTGATGAAAAACGAGCGGCTTGATTTTGTTCAGGTGACCTATAATCCGGTAGACCGCAAGGTCGAGGAATATTTGCTGCCACTGGCCTATGATCGCGGGATTGCCGTGATTGTAAACCGGCCGTTCCGTGGTGGCAGCCTGACCCAGCAGCTGGAAGGCGAACCCTTGCCGGAATTTGCCGCCGACCTCAAAGCGGAAAGCTGGGCGCAGCTGATCTTGAAATATCTGATTGCTCATCCGTCGGTGACCTGTCCGATCCCGGCGACAACCAATCCGGCCCATGCTGCCGAAAACATGCGTGCAGCGACCGGCGTACTTCCCGATGACAAGATGCGCGAACAGATTGCCGCTGTCATTGGCGTTCTGGTTTAGGAAACGGATGTGGGGGTGGTGTCATGAGTGAATGGTGGGATTACGGACTGGCGGATTTTCTGCTGTTTTCTCCGCGGGTCTATTACCGGCTGTTTGAAACCATGAATAGTGTGTGGTGGATTGCCGTTCTTGCGGCCTTTGTTGCGGGCCTTGTTGCCGCCGGATTGGCCATGCGTCACGGGCATCGCGGCAACCGGGTGATCCTTGTGTTGCTGTCGCTGATCTGGGGTTGGGCCGGTTATGGCTTTCTTTGGCAATATTACCAGCCGATCAATTGGGCGGTGGCCTATATCCTGCCAGGCTTTGTGATCGAGGCGGTGCTACTTGCGGTTTTTGCCGCCCGTCCCCTGCCTTTGCGGTTTGGCTGGCGCGGTGATCTGACGTCCTGTGTCGGGGCCGGGTTGCTGGTGGTGGCCTTTGTGATCTATCCCTTCGTCGGTCTGATCGAGGGACGTGATTTGATACAGGCAGAGCTGTTTGGCAGTGCAGCCGATCCGACCGCACTTGGCACTTTGGGATTTGTGTTGATGGCGCGGGGCACATGGCGCTGGTTATTGTTGCCCGTGCCACTGATCTGGTGTGTGTTTGCCAGTGCGACCCTTTGGGTGATGGATCAGCAGGTGGCCTATGTGATGTTTGTTGCGGTTTGGCTGACCATCTTTTCAGGATGGCTTGATCTTAAGAACGGGGTGACAACCCGCCGCCTGACCGAGGCGGAGCGTGCCACCCCCGCATCGCTTAGCGATTAACCAGAAGCCGCAATCCGACGACCGCAAAGAACACACCAAGCACCCCGTTGATCCAGTTCGCAGCGCGCCGATAAATCGAGATCGCAGGTGCCGTCGAAAAGGCGGTGGCATAAAGCAGATGTACGCTGGTCGACAGGATGCCGCATCCGATCACGATGGCGGCACCGACCCAAAGCGGCGCCCCTTGATGAAAGCCGATCGAAATGATCGCAATCCAGGTCAGGATCGCTTTGGGATTGGTCAGATGCAGGGCAAGGCCACGAAAATAATAACCGCGTCCTGAAATCTGGCGCGACGGTGCGGTTTCCGCCTGATCTGTGGGGGCAGGTGCCTTGCGAAAGGCCGTCCGAAAGGCCCGATAGGACATCCACAACAGATATAATCCGCCAAAGATACGAATGGCCGTCATGGCATCGGCATAGGCGGCAAGGACGGCGGACAACCCGGTCAGGGTCAGAAGCCCGATGGAAAAGGATCCGGTTCCGATGCCAAGGGCAAAGCGTTGACCGGCATGGCGTCCCTGATCAAGCGACACGCCCATCAATCCCAAAAGAGCAGGGCCGGGGCTGATCAGACCGACAAGAAGTGCGGTATAGGACAATAAGATTCCCGGCAGATATTGCCCGAATTCAGCAAAGGATGGCATGGGGCGATTTCCTTTTTTGGTGGCGCGTAACTGTAAGTCGACAGGTGTCCGATGTCGAGCAACCAAAAAAGAACCCCTGCCAAAGACAGGGGTCGAGGTGGTTTGCAGTCGTTCCAGCCCCAAGTGGGGGAGTTAGAGGCATTGGAACAACAGGGAGTTATTTTTTCTGCAGCTTGGCCTGTTCGAGAGACCAGTATTCCATGTCAAACAGATCGGCCTCATTGATCGGCTGGAATGTGCCGACTTCTTCCGCTGCATTGATGATGCGGGCCGTCTGTTCGCCAAGGTCACCGGCAATGCGTGCGGCCTTGTCATTGGCACCAAGGCCGATCAGACCGGCACCCTTGATGAGAACCATGCGCGGCCAGGCATCCAGCATGACTTTCGGTTCGCTGGCATTCGGGGCATTACGTTCAAAATAGGCCGTATACCGGGTTTTGAAATCCGCCAGTGCTGCTGCGATGTCATCGGTATTTGCGTTGGCCGCAATGATCAGCGGAAACGGCTTGATACGGATGACGTGATCCGGGGTTGCCGTGCCACGCAATGCTATGGTTTCAAGTGCATCGTTTTCGAGATACCGACGGATCGACGGTGTGCTGCGGAAATCAAGGGCAAGTCCGCCAGCAAACGGTGAATTATCCGCGCGAAGGACGGTTTCAAGATTGGCTGCAAGTGCCGGGTCAATTTCCCGGTCCGAGCTTTCCGGGCCGGGAAGTGCAATGCCCTTGGCAGTCAGATAGTTTTCGGCATCGGTGACGAAATCAATCATGCGGTCATAGGACTGTTTGGCCGTATCACCAAAGGTGAAAAGCCCGTGGTTTTTAAGCCACAATCCTTCGCAATCGGGGAACTGGTCAAACAGATCGGCACCGGCAATCGACAGATCATAGCCCGGCATGACATAGGGAAGGAATGCCAGACGATCCCCGTAAATTTCCCGCATGATTTCTTCGGAATGGTCCTGGTTGGCGAGCGCGAGGACGGCCGTGGAATGGGTATGGTCGACGAAATCAAACGGAAGATAGGCATGCAGCAATGCTTCGACCGACGGGTTCGGGGCGGACGAGTCAAGCAGGTTGCTGCGCAACAGCGCAACCATTTCCGGGTCAGACAGCTTTTTGCCTTTGCGTGCGGCATGAAGCGGGGCGAGCTTCACCGCAGGCAGGCCTGGGGCCTCAATGGTTTCAAGATCCCAGCCACTGCCTTTGACATGCATGATGGCTTCGCCGTCCGCACCGGTGACTTTGACCGAGGTATTGCCACCGCCATGCAGGACCAGATCGGCGACCTGACCGATGATGCGCGAGGTGTAAACACGCAGACCAAGTGCTTCGGGCTGACCGGCTGCGCGTGCCTCGTTGGCATAACGGGCCGCGTCATTATCGTTCCAGAGATTCTCCATCGGGCAATATCCGTAATTCTATCAAAAAATTTCTAAACAAATCCGGGTACGGCAAACCCCCAGGATTGCCGTACCCGTGGTACCAAAGATCAGAAATCGAAGTTGTCGATATTGTCTTTGGTGAAGACGGTGCGGTTCGGCAGCAGGATGATGCCGTTACCGTCGGCTTCGTAGTCATAGCCCTGAACACTGTTCGGGGAGACTTCGACGGTACCAACACCCGGAATGTCGAGCTTGTCGCCAACATTCATCGGGCCGTTATCAAGAACATGGTTGGCAACAAAGACCGAAATCTTGCCCTGTTCGGTAACGTCCCAAAGACCGAAACGCTCAACAGTGCCGCGTTTGACATAGGGGCGCATGACATTCGGGGTCGAGAAACCGACAATGGTAACCTTGCCAGCGCGATCAAGGTTTTCAGCAGCCTGTGCAGAAGCCGGAAGAGCATTGGCATCCGGTGCGATGATGGCATCAAGATCCGGATAGGCTTTCAGGATGCTTTCGGCAGTCTGAAGGGATTTCTGGGCATCGTTATAACCGTACTGGGTGGTAACGATTTCCCATTCCGGATGTTCGGCTGCGATCTTTGCCTTGGCGGCGTTGGCCCATGCATTCTGATCGGTCACGGTCGGGCTTGAATAGAAGAAAGCGACTTTTGCCTTTTCCTTTTTGATGCCGTCATTTGCCATATCGACAAGAAGACCGCCAAGCTGTTCCGGGGTACCCTGGTTGATGTAGTAGCTGCGGCATTCCGGTTTCACGTCGCTGTCCCAGGTCATGACCAGAACGTCGCGCTTCATGGCGCGCTGCAAGGCCGGGCACAGGCCATCGGGGGAAACCGACGACAGAATGATCGAATTGTAACCCTGGTTCACGAAGTTGTTCACGAACTGGACCTGACCGGAAACGCTTGGTTCGGTCGGGCCGTCATAGGTGACATCGATGCCCAGTTCCTTACCGGCTGTGGTCGCGCCATTGCCGCCACTGGTAAAGAAGCCAACGCCGACAAGTTTCGGAATGAAGGCGATCTGGTTTTCGGCAAAAGCCGGTGCTGCTGCCAGAAGCGAGCCGGCAAAGGCTGCTGCGGTCATCAGTTTAAGCGTTCTTCCTGACATTTCTTTCCTCCTTATGATGCTGCGCGTTTTCGGTTCGTCGCCGTTATTCGCGCAGCGACAAAATCGGCCAGCACGGCGCTTCCATGGCGCAATGCGACCGCAACCACCAGCAACGCACCGGAGAGCGCGCTGGAAATCTGACTGGGGACACCGCTCATTTGCAGGCCTTGCTGCAAATAACCGATGACAAGGGTGGCAAGCAGGGTGCCGATGATCGACCCCTGGCCACCATAGATTGACGCACCACCAAGGACTGCTGCGGTAATTGCGGGCAACAGCGTTGCGGTGCCAAGGTCCACACGTGCCGATCCGAAATAGGATGACAGAACAAGGCCCGCGACCCCGGCAAAGACGCCGGTCATGACATAGGTGATGGTCTGAATGGTTTTGATCGGAAGGCCGCTATAGCGGGCGGCATGTTCGCTTAGTCCGCACATAAAGACCGAGCGGCCAAAGCGCGAATAATGCAGAACTACAAACAGGATGGCGGCTTCGATCAGCAGAACAAGGAACGGTGCCGGAAGCCCGCCCAGTTCAAAATAGGCAAAGGATGTAAAGGCATCGGGGAAATTGCCAATCCCCTCATAACCGCTGGCACCGACCACGCCCGAAAGCACGGTCGCAGCCCCGCCAAACAGATACAAACTGCCAAGGGTGACGACAAGCGGCTGAATGCGTGAGACATGAATGACCGTGGCATTGAAAAGGCCTGCCATGGCACCGGCGGCCAGGGATGCCAGCATCGATACCGGCAGAGGCATGCCAAAAAAGTTTGCGATGCCAAAGACAATGGCGCAAAGGCCAACCGCAGACGCAAAGGATACATCGATCCCGCCAGCGATAATGACAATGGTCAGTGGCAGGGCGACGATCCCGATCTGGGCAAAGTCACTGGTGCTGTAAAGCAGGTTCGAAAGATTAAGGAAGCGCGGATTGATCATGCCAAAGATCGCAAATTCGGCGACCAGCATGGCCAGAAGGGCCGTTTCCCAACGCAGAAGATAACGTTTCATTATTTGCCAGCCTCCTGAATGCGGGTTTTAGGCAGGACATCCGAACCCGGTGCAGCAGATTGATCGGAGTGATTGTGATGATGGACCGCATAGCGTTTGGCGCGGATGGCGCGATCAACAGCCATGCGAACACGGCCATCAAGCAGCAGCACCAGAAGCAACACGGCACCGGCAATGAAATCGTTCCAGAAGGCCGGGATTTTAAGGAACACCAGCGCACTGTCGATCGAGGTCAGGAAAATGACGCCAACGAAGATGCCCGGAACTGTTCCGCTTCCGCCCAAAAGGCTGACGCCACCCAGAACGTTTGCTGCAATCGCCTTGAGCTCAAGCCCGTTGCCAGCCTGATTGGGGATGAAGCCGATCTGCGCGGCAAAGATCATGCCCGCAACGGATGCCAACACACCGGCGGCAACAAAGGCTGCGATCTGAACAAGCTTGACCGGAATGCCAAGGTGACGGGCCGCTTCGCGGTTATCGCCCACGGCATAGAAATAGCGTCCAAAACGGGTTTGGCGAACAAACAGCCCGACCACGATCAGGGAAGCAATGACAATGACGGTCAGAACCGAGAATCCGACGGAGCCATTATCGGCCAAGGCCTTAAGCGACAGGGGAAGTTCCTCGATCCAGTTGCCGCCGGTCATGATCAGCATGACGCCGCGGAACAGGCCAAGTGTGCCAAGGGTCGCGATGATTGATGGCACATTGAGCATGGTGACAAGCAGGCCATTGATCAGCCCGGCAATGGCACCGGTCAAAAGGCAGGCGGCAATGGCAAGCCCAAGACTGTGCCCGTCATTAAGCATCATGCCAAGGACGACGGCGCTCAGCCCGAGAACAGAACCGCTTGAAACATCGATGTTGCGGGTCAGGATCACCAGCATGGTGCCCAGTGCAACCGACATCAGAACAAGGCTGTTGGACATGACAACCGATGCGGTCGACAGCGACAGATAACCCGGTGCCGCAGCCCCGATCAGAAGAAAGGCAAGAATGGTGACCGCGCACAGGGTCGCCACGCGATTGCGTGCGAAGAAATCAAGCATCGGTGTGGCTCCCGGACTCGAAGGCAAGATGGGCGATGGCATCAACCGTTACGGCGTCGTGTTCAAGTGCGCCGCATTGAAGGCCATGCGCCATGACGACAACCCGGTCGGCAAGTTGTTCGATCTCGTCAAAGTCAGACGAAATCAGAACAACGCCTAATCCCTTGGCAGCCAGTTCACGAATAAGACGGTAAATGTCGTTGCGGGCGGCAACGTCAACACCACGGGTAGGTTCATCAAGGATCAAAACCCGTGGGTCAGCGGCCAGACATTTCGCCAGCAGGACCTTTTGCTGGTTCCCGCCGGAAAGACGACCGGCCTGTTGTCCTTCGCCCTCGCATTTGATGCCAAGGCTTTGACGGAATGCGTCAAAGGCAGATGTCTCGTCCTTGCGTTTCGGGAAGAAACCCAGACGATGCATGGTGTAGCCAGACATGTTCCATGCAAGGGATGCCTCAAGGAACAGTCCGTTTTGCTGACGGTCCTCGGGCAGATAGACCAGACCGGCATCGACACAGTCACGCGGCGAACGTTTGGTCAGCGGGGTGCCCAGAAGATTGAGGTTGCCGCCGCGTGCCGGACGCAAACCAAACAGGGTTTCTGCAAGCTCAGACCGACCGGCACCGACAACACCGGCAAGGCCGACAATCTCGCCCGCCCGAACATTAAACGAAATGTCGCGGAAACCTTCGCCACTGAAGCGGTCAATTTCCAGAACCACATCGCGTGTGCCGAAATCAATATCGTTGGCCGCACGTGCAACCGGTTGGGCCGATTGCACGGTTTTGGTCATGGCTTCGACGATCTGATTGTCGTCATATTCGCTAAGCGGGCCGGATAGAACAATTGCACCATCGCGCAAAACGCTGATCACGCTGCAAATTTCGCGAATCTCGCGGAGCTTGTGCGAGATAAAGAAGATGCCAACACCCTGTGCTCTGAGCTGACGGACGCGGTCAAACAGGGCGTTTGCCTCGTGCGGGGTCAGGGCCGATGTCGGTTCATCAAGAATAAGGACACTGGCCTTGCGAATCAGGCCGCGCATGATTTCGACAATCTGGCGGTCGGCAATTTCAAGTGTTGCGGCCTGCGCATCAAGATCAAGCGAAACCGCAAGATCGCGCAGCAGGGCTTCTGCCTCGGCGCGCAGGGCGCGCGGTTTGGCCTTGAGACCAAGACAGATATTTTCCAGCACGGACTGGTTAGGAAGGATGTGAGCTTCCTGCGGGACAAGATAGAGACCAAGCGCCTGTGCGGCAGATGGAGATGCCTTGCCCAGAAGCTGTTCATTGATTTCGACCGTTCCCTGGTCAGCATCAACCAGACCGGCGATGGTTTTCATCAAGGTGGATTTACCCGCGCCGTTCCCGCCCAGAAGAGCGTGAACCTGCCCGGCTAGCAGTTCGATATTGATCCCCTTGAGAACCGGTGTTCCGCCATAGGATTTCCATATGTCGGCAACACGGACTGCGATCCGGGATGTTGTATTCTGTTCCATCCCTAGGAGCCTGTTCATTTGTTTTTATGAAAAACATTTGATCACATGATTCCAAATTCGTCAACAAGCATGATTTTTTGATGATTTCGCTGATATCCAAGGATATTGAGCGAAAATGTGCTGCGATGCGGAAAGTTTTTATGCAATTCCATGTCGTGCGCACAGCTGTTGACGTGATCATTTGTTTCATGAATAATCAAATGAACATCAAAACAGAATTTCAGGGACTGGAAATATGGCGTCGGACGGAAGCGACTGGAGTTATGCGGATGCGGAGGAGGAAACTCTAACCCGTATTGCGTGGTACTACTATAACGATGGCATGACCCAGGGCGAAATCGGCGACAAGCTTGGTCTTTCGCGTATCAAGGTTTCCCGTCTGCTCGAAAGCGGTCGACGAACCGGCATCATTCAGGTGCGGATCAATTCCCGGTATCAGGGCTGTCTTGAACATGAACAGCGTCTTTTGGATGCCTGGGGCCTTCGCGAAGTACGTGTTGTGCCGAATCTGGAAAACGGTGATCTGAACGAGCGTCTTGGTCAGGCGGCTGCGCAGTTTCTGATGCAGCGTCTGGGGAACGACGATCTTCTTGCTGTGGGTTGGGGGGCGACGGTCAGTCACACCATTCAGCGCATCGGGCATATGGCCAATGAACGCAATGTATCGCTGGTCAGTTTGACCGGCGGGGTTGCGACCTATGTTGACGGGATGCGCACCGCGAACTGGGGCAGCAGTGTCCATCTGTTACCGGCACCGCTTGTGGTTTCCGAGGATTCGGTCGCCCGGGCCCTGATGGGTGAGCCGGGCATTTCCAACGTTCTCGAGATGGCGATGAATGCTGCCTATCAGCTTGTCGGTATCGGCGAATTGAATAACGAGTCGACCGTGGTCCGCAGTGGCTATGTCACCCCGGCCGAGGTCGAGCCGCTGCGCCGCAAGGGTGCGGTGGGCGACATCCTGTGTCAGTTCTTTGATGATAATGGCGATGTGCTTGATCTGTCGCTGCATCAGCGTGTGATCGGGGCACGTCTTGAATCCCTGAATAAATCAAAGAACGTCATCGCTGCGGCGGGTGGCGATGGCAAGGTGCGCGCGATCCGTGCCGCCCTTAAAGGAAAATATGTCGACATCCTGATAACGGATGAAAAAACGGCAGAAAAATTGTTGGAGGAAGTCTAGGCAATGTCAGCAGGAGATTACCTGCTTGCGGTCGATGCCGGAACAGGCAGCGGTCGGGCAGTTGTGTTTAATCGCGATGGTCATCAGCTTGGCGCATGCCAGCGTGAGTGGTGGCATAAGGAAGACCCGCGTTTCCCCGGTTCAATGGATTTTGATGTTGAGGGCAACTGGAAACTGATTTGCGACTGCATTGCCGGTGCGCTGTCCGAAGCCGGTGTTTCAGGTGACGAAATTGCCGCCGTCAGTGCGACTTCCATGCGCGAGGCGATTGTTGCCTTTGATGCGGATGGCAAGGAAATCTGGGCGTGTGCCAATGTTGACGGTCGTGCCGTTGATCAGGTGCGCGAGCTTAAGGAAAGCTTCCCGGGTGTCGAGGAAGACCTTTACGGCAAGACCGGGCAGACCTTTGCGCTGGGCGCCTTGCCACGGCTTCTCTGGATCCGTCAGCAGATGCCAGACATCTATGAAAAGATTGATCGCATTGCGATGCTCTCGGACTGGGTGGTTGCCCGTCTTTCGGGGGTAATCGCATCTGATCCGTCCAATGCCGGGACTACCGGTATTTTCGGATTGAAGGAACGCAACTGGTTGCCCGAGGCCATGCGTGCGGTTGGTCTGCGTGATGATATCTTCCCGCAAGCATGTGAAACCGGAACGGCTGTTGGTCATGTCACTGCAAAGGCCGCCGCAGAAACCGGCTTGTCGACCAAAACCGCCGTTGTTGTCGGGGGTGGTGATTGCCAGTTGGGTACGGCTGGTCTTGGTGTCACCGGGATCGGGGATTGCGCGGTTCTGGGCGGAACGTTCTGGCAGCAGATCGTCAATGTCGATCAGAACCTGACCGACCCGTCGATGAATTTGCGCATCAATCCGCACGTGATCACCGGCCTTAATCAGGCCGAGGCGATCAGCTTCTTTGTCGGGGCTGTGATGCGCTGGTTCCGTGATGCCTTCGGGCAAGCAGAACTTGCGCAGGTCGATGATCCCGGCAAGGCCTATACCCTGCTGGAAAACCAGTCAAAGAATGTGCCGCTTGGCGCGCACGGGGTTATTCCGATTTTCTCCGATGTGATGCGCTATGGCAGCTGGTATCACGCCGCCCCGTCTTTCCTTAATCTCAGCATTGATCCGGAAAAATCCGGTAAGGCCGTCTTGTTCCGTGCCTTGCAGGAAAATGCCTGCATCGTGGCCGCGCGGAACCTGGAAGCGATCTTTGCGCTTAGTGGTAAACGTCCGGAGCAGATCGTGTTCGCTGCAGGTGCGGCAAAAAGCCCGCACTGGTCGCAAATGCTGGCCGATGTGACCGGTATTCCGGTTGCAACACCGGTGATCAAGGAAGCAACCGCACTTGGTTGTGCCGCAGCCGCGGCTGTTGGTGGCGGTTTGCATCATGATCTTGCCGCTCTTGGGCGTGAATGGGTGCGGTGGGAGAATACGTTCGAGCCCAACGACAAGGTCAAAGCCGATTACGACGCATTGGGTGAACGCTGGGCGCAGGCCTATGCCGCGCAGCGCCAATTGGTCGATCAGGGGGTTACGACCTCCATGTGGAAAGCGCCGGGCATCTGACCTGGCAAGAAAATTGATCGAAGTGAATTAATCAAAAAGGATAAATCATGCTCGTACAAATGGTGCATATTGAAGTCAAACCGGGACATGTCGATGAATTCATCGAGGCATTCCGGATCAACTATGAAGGAACGCGCAAAAACGAAGAGGGCAACCTGCGTTTTGATGTGCTGCGCGACCCGGAAAATGAACATAAGTTCATGATTTACGAAGTTTTCAGTTCCGAAGATGCTTTTCAGGCGCATCGCCAGACCGAACATTACAAGGAATGTGTGCGTCGCATCGACCCGATCATCACCGGCCCGCGCACGAAAACCTATTTCAACGCGGAAATGGCCGATTACCTTTCCTGAGGTAATCAGTCCGTCTTTCGGGCGGTCTGTCAGCGTCCGAAGATATAACAAAGCCCCGGTATAATGCCGGGGCTTTGCTTTATATTATATCTATAGATCCGGTTTGACCGGGTTGATCAGGCTTCGCTTTCGGCCTCGGCCAGAATTTCGTCACCCTGTCGGGCGATCTCGGAGAGGGCCTGTTCAAAGACCTCTGGTGGATGGCCGCCGGAAATGGCGAATTTGCCGTTAATGACATAGGTCGGAACCGAGCTGATGCCTGCTTCGCCGAATTCGTCTTCCTCGGCGCGGACTTCCCTGGCGAATTCATCGCTGGCAAGAATTTCCGCCGCACGTTCCGGCGACAGTCCGACGTCCTCGACCGCACGTGTGAGAACACCGTGATCAGACATATTGTCCCCACCCTGGAAATAGGCCGCAAACAGATTAAGCTTAAGCGCGGTTTGCTGGCCGTATGCGCCTTCCTTGCCAGCCCAATAGAGCAGGCGGTGGGCATCAAAGGTGTTGTAGATGCGGCTGTCCGAGCTGAAATGGATCGGGAAACCGACATTTTCGGCCATCATGGTAATGCGTGCGCGATTGTCCGCACTCTGGTCAGCAGTAAGACCGTATTTTTCCTTGAGGTGCTCGGCGAGGTCCTGACCTTCTGGCGGCATGTCACGGTTCAGTTCGAACGGATGCCAGCGCAGTTTAACATCGATCTCGCCATCAAGACGGCTGATGGCATCTTCAAGGTTCTTATACCCGATAATGCACCAGGGGCAGACAACGTCCGAAACGATGTCGATCTGCATGGGAATGGCGTTCGTCATTGGTAAGCCTTGCGTTATGTAATTCGATACTGCCCATCACATAATAGGTATGGGGCCAAACGCAAGAACAGATCGCAAAGCTTTATGCGAAAGAGGCTGGTGCACATCTTTACGAATGCCGGGCACAAGGCATCGGAAGGTCATATCGGAAATCGGAATGCGGAAAACGGGAGCCGGGTTTCAGCTTGGTCCATCTGTCGGACTGCGCCGGGCATTGTCGACCATATATTCTGCGAATGTTTCAAGGATCGGGCAAGACCAGTCAGCACGCATACGTTCGCCGTCACGTTCCCATTCGCCGTACCAGCGTTCGTCGATGTCGCGGAAAATGGTGTAATGGGCGAACCTGTCTGATGCCGTCCAGCAATTCTTGCCTGTGCGTTGCCAGGTCAGACCGGCAAGCATCATTATATCAACGCTGGAGGTGGCTTCATATGCCATCGTCGATGTCCCTAGACCGCGGAGGGTGTGCTTCAAACTGCGGCGCAGTATCCGCAGGCTTTACAATGTATGGTAGAGTTAAGCATTGAAAGGTGGGGGTTACAACCATTCAAGGGGACAGGTGAGCTATTCTTAAGGTGGGTGCAGGGTGGGATAGGGTGGAAAACGTCCCGAGCAGCCTGATTTGCGTAATGCTGTTGCGCTGAGGGGTGTTTTGCGGCAATTTGCCAGACCCGTTTACCGGAAAGAGCCGATCCGTAAGGGAAAGCAAGGCCACCCGGAAAGAGAATTCGATCAGTTGGAATGAATATGTCAGACAAGCGCGTCTATCTCTATGACAGTACCTTGCGCGACGGGCAGCAGACCCAGGGCGTGGATTTTTCGGCCGCGGACAAGACCGCGATTGCCAAGGCACTGGACGAATTGTCGATTGACTATATTGAAGGTGGTTGGCCGGGGGCAAATCCGACCGATGATGCATTCTTTGCCAATCCGCCCAAGCTTAAGAATTCCAAACTGACCGCTTTTGGCATGACGCGTCGTGCCGGCCGTTCGGCATCAAATGATCCGGGGCTGGCAAGCCTCGCGCAGAATGCGCCGATCGTTTGTATGGTGGGCAAAAGCTGGGACTTTCAGGTCACCGAGGCACTGGGGATCGAGCTTGATGAAAATCTGGCGATGATTTCGGAATCCATTGCCCATCTGAAATCACAAGTTTCCGAAGTCATGTTCGATGCCGAGCATTTCTTTGATGGCTATAAAGCCAACCGGGACTACGCGCTTTCGGCGATCAAGTCGGCCTATGAAGCCGGTGCGCGCTGGGTGGTTTTGTGTGACACCAATGGTGGCACGCTGCCGGACGAGATTTTTGACATCGTGACCGATGTTTGCTCAGTCATTCCGGGCGGCAACGTTGGCATTCATTGCCATAATGATACGGAAAACGCGGTCGCGAACTCGCTTGCGGCGGTGCGTGCGGGGGCGCGACAGGTGCAGGGCACGCTGAATGGTCTGGGCGAGCGTTGCGGCAATGCCAACCTGATTTCGATCATTCCGACCCTGATGCTCAAGATGGGATATGATGTTGGTATCTCGCATGAACAACTGACCCATTTGCGCCGGATTTCGCATGTTCTTGACGAGCGCCTGAACCGCGAACCGTTGCGTCAGGCAGCCTATGTCGGTGACAGTGCCTTTGCGCATAAGGGCGGGCTTCATGTATCTGCTGTGGAAAAGAACCCGGCTTGTTACGAGCATGTCGAACCGGAACTGGTCGGGAACCAGCGCCATATCCTTGTGTCCGATCAGGCGGGGCGTTCGAATATTCTGGCCCGTTTCCGTGAAATCGGTGTCGAGGTCGATCCAAAATCCGAAGCGATTGGCAAGCTGGTTGAAACCGTCAAGCAGCGCGAGTTTGACGGTTATGCCTATGACGGGGCCGAAGCCAGCTTTGAACTTCTGGCCCGCAAGGCGATGGGCGAGCTTGATCGTTATTTCCGTGTGACATCGTTCCGCGTGATTGACGAACGTCGCTGGGTTGATGAGCAGGACGAGCAGGTCATCACCATGTCCGAAGCCACCGTCAAGGTCGTGGTCGGCGAAGACCAGTTCATGTCGGTCGCCGAAGGTAACGGTCCGGTCAACGCCCTTGATGCCGCCTTGCGCAAGGTTCTGGTAACGGTGCCGGAATATCGCGAAGCGGTCGAGCAGATCGAACTGATCGATTATAAGGTCCGCATCATAACCCGTGGCGATGGCACGCGCGCGGTGACCCGCGTCATGATCGAAAGCCGCGACAAGGATGGCAATAGCTGGTCGACGGTTGGTGTTTCGACCAACATTATCGAGGCGTCCTATAACGCGCTTCGCGATTCCATTACCTATAAGCTGTTCAAATCCAGCGTACGCAGCCAGCACGGCTAAACCCGACGCCTTTGAACGCTGCATCATGCGACCGGGCAGTCTCTGCCCGGTCGTTTGTATTTGGGGCGGGGGATGGATGCCGTGGAGCAATGTGATCGCAACTTGCCGTCATCGAGACTGGCGCGAATGGTTGGCTTTTGCTAAGTAAGCGCCAATATTGACGGAAATATCCGTCACCAACCCGCATTTGACGACCGGAGATCTGACCCGATGAGCGACGCCGTAGGGAGTGCCAAACCCGAAACTGGGGGCATTGCCAATCCGCCCGTAATCATTCTGATTGAACCGCAGCTTGGCGACAATATCGGCAAGGCTGCGCGGGCGATGTTGAACTGTGGTCTGGTCGATCTGCGTCTGGTGCGACCGCGCGATGGCTGGCCCAATGAACGGGCGACGGCCAATGCATCGGGTGCCGATATCGTGATTGATAACACCCGGGTGTTCGAGCGCGAGGAAGATGCCCTTGCCGATCTCAACCGCGTTTATGTGACCACGGCCCGCACCCGTGATGCGATCAAACCGGTCTTTACCCCCAAGGGTCTGGCACCGGAAATGCGCACCGTGATCGGGCGTGGTGAAAAGGTTGGTGTGATGTTCGGTCCGGAACGGACCGGTGTGCGCAATGAACATATTGCGATGGGCGATGCGGTTGTGACCGTGCCGCTTAATCCCGGTTTCACGTCGCTTAATCTGGCGCAGGCGGTTCTGCTGATCGGGTATGAATGGTGGCAGGCTGGCGTCGATGTGCCCGATTATCAGATGATGATGAACGATACCTTCCCGGCGACCAAGGATGATATGGAACGCCTGTTTGTTCATCTTGAGACCGAGCTTGATGCATCGGGTTTCTTCCGGGTCGAGGAAAAGCGTCCGAACATGGAACGGAATATCCGCAACATCTTTAACCGTGCGAACCTGACCCATCAGGAAGTCCAGACATTGCGCGGCATGATCGTTGCGATGCGCGGCGGCAAGTTCAAAGCCAAGGATTGATCCTGCAAACCCGATATTGTCCAGTAGGTTGTCGGGGGATCGCCGCCGGGTTTGGCAAAGGGGCGGTTTGCTTTGACCGCTATCGCATCCGATGCGGCAGAAATGCAGGGCTTGCATGCATTGTCAGGCGGGCGATTAATGTTTGACTCTTGGTCAATCATCTCTATATTGCGCCTCACTTCCGAGAAAGCGGGTCGAAACAGGTGTTTTCGTCCCCGTTCCGTATGTCCGAATACCGGCACATGGAAACTATCGGGACAATAAAGTGATCTTTAAAAAAAGAGAGTTACAAAATGTCGAAACGTATTGCTGCAAAGCATAAGATTGACCGCCGCCTTGGTGTTAACCTTTGGGGTCGTGCAAAGTCGCCGCTGAACAAGCGCGAATACGCACCGGGTATGCATGGCGCAACCCGTCGTAAGAAGCCGACCGACTATGGTACCCAGCTGTTCGCTAAACAGCAGCTTAAAGGCTACTACGGTTCCATCTCCGAAAAACAGTTCCTGCGTTACTTCAAAGAAGCATCGCGTCGTCCGGGTGACACCTCGGAAACCCTCGTTGGTATCCTTGAGCAGCGCCTCGACGCGGTTATCTACCGCATGAAATTCGTTCCGACCGTGTTTGCTGCACGTCAGTTCGTTAACCACGGCCACATTCTTGTTAACGGCAAGAAAGTAACCATTCCGTCTTACCTTGTTAAAGAAGGTGACGTTGTCGAAGTGAAATCCGCTTCGCGCGAAATCCCGATGGTTATGGAAGCAGCCAACCTGGCAGAACGTGACGTTCCGGAATATCTCGACGTTGATGCGAAAGCCTTCAAAGGTACCTTCGTTCGCGTTCCGAAATTCGCAGAAATTCCGTACCCGGTTCAGATGCAGCCGAACCTGGTCGTCGAATTCTACTCGCGTTAATCCTTACGGATTTCGCGACGAAACGATACGAAGACGCCCGCTGGAAACAGCGGGCGTTTTTGTTTGGCTGTATCACGGGCGACCATCGGCCAGCTTTGCAATAATCCTGTCAGAAATTGCTCTGGCGGGATTGTTTTTTGCCTAAACGGCTTTGTTGACAGACAGAGATTTCAAACTTTGTCGCCCCCAAAGAGTTTCCTTGATTTTCCATGCTGCGGGCCGCATCTTGATGGTGGGAAAAATATAAAAAATGTCATACGAGCCCTTTGGGTGCGTTATGAAGCCAAGGAAACGTCGATGCATCTTGAAACCTGGCTTGCCTATGTTGCGGCCTATACCATGATCTGCCTGATCCCGGGGCCAAGCGTCCTGATGGTGCTGGGGCAATCTGTGTCCCGTGGGCGAGGTGCGGCGCTTTATTGCGTGATTGGGGATCTTGCCGGGGGTGTGTCGGTGATGACGGCATCCTATCTTGGTCTTGGTGCGGTTCTGGCCGCATCAAGCGAGATGTTCATGGTCGTGAAATGGGCGGGCGTGGCCTATATGGCGATCCTTGGTGTCCTGCAAATTCGTCAGGCCCGCCGTGAAGGCCGATTTGGCGGGCAGGCTGTTTCAGATGGCGGGGAAAATATGGTTTCCCATCCCGCCGAACAGGGGCTTTGGACCGGTTTGCGGGCGGGGTTCCTGACCGGCGTTCTGAACCCCAAGATCATTCTGTTTTACATGGCGTTTCTGTCGCAATTCATTGATCCGACCGGCAATCAGACGGCCCAGTTCCTGATCCTGATGGTGACGTCGCTTGTGATTGTTGCAGCTGTTCTGTGCAGTTATGTCTTTGCCGCGTCACGGGTGCAGACCCTGCTTAAGGGCAAAAAGGCCCGTCAGTATCTTGGTTATGGCGGTGGTGGATTGATGCTTGGTGGCAGTGCAATCATGGCAGCGTCACGCTAGAAACCCGATCACAGCCAAACGATCAAAGAAAACCCCCGATGCGATGTCGCATCGGGGGTTTTGTCTTTCAGGCCTGTCAGGATGCCAGCAACAGCTATGGCTTGTTAAGTTGCTCGGATGCCTGTTGGGCCGCGGCGGCAACGGCTTCCTGTTTTTGTTCCGGTGTGGCGTCGGCAGGGACATCGACCTTGACGTTGCGCGATGCCATCTGGATACCGTTTTCCTTGAACATCGCCAGAACGCTTTGATAGACGGTTTTGCGAATGGTGAATTGTTCACCGGGTTTGGAGGTATATTTCAACCCGATCACCATGTTGAATTCCTCCATCCGGCGCACACCCTGGGATTTCAGCGGTTCGATGAAGCTGTCGCCGATCAGCGGATCATTAAGAAGATCGGCAGAAAGCTTTTTGACCAGCTTTTTGATCTTGTTGACGTCGGTTTCAAACGGCACACGGAATTCCAGTTTGACGATGACCCAGTCGCGGCTGTGGTTGACGATGGATTTGATTTCGCCAAACGGCACGGTCTGAAGCGGACCGCGATGGTGACGCAACTGCATCGACCGGATCGAGATGTTTTCAACCCGCCCCCTGAGGTTGTCGACCTCGATATATTCGCCAAGGCGGAATGCATCATCAAGCAGGAAGAACACACCCGCGACAACGTCACGCACAAGTGCCTGACTGCCAAAGCCAAGCGCCAGACCAACCACGCCTGCACCGGCAATCAGCGGCCCGATATCAACGCCAAGCGATGACAGCGTGACCATGGCCACCATGATCACGATTACCGTCAGGGCAAAGTTCTTGAGCAGCGGCAGCAGGGTTTCAATGCGTGACAGCCCGGCACCACCACCTTCGTCACCGCCATGACCACTGTTTGACGCGCTCATGCGTTCATCAAGGAATGTCTTGATCAGCGACCAGATCAGATCGGCAATCAGAAGGATCATGATGATTTCGGTTGATGCATCAATGATCCGGGCAAAGATCCCGGCATCCTCTGCCATCGCCAGACGATCCAGACCCCAGATGCGCCACATGCCAGCCAGCACAAAGACCAGAGCCAGCAGGCGCACGCCGCGTTTCAAAACGGTGGTGAAGACCGGAAGCATGGGTTTGACCGGCTGGTATTCTTCGTCATGTTCAAGGGCATTTGCCTGTGCCGCAGCATTTCGCTCGGTTGCTTCCTGTTCGGCGGCTTTGACCTTGATGCGATGCTGGCCTTCGATGATGTTGCGGAAGATCACATCAAACAGACAGGCCAGACCGATCACCAGCAAGGCCTTGAGTGCGCGCTCCGCCCCGACAATTGCCGCCCCGCCGACAAGGATCAGCCAGGCCGAAACAATCGCAGGCCATAGACGGGCAATCGAGGTTGGCAGGGCGATCTTTTCGACTTCATTGGTTGCTGTGTGGCTGGCAAAGAACCGGCCAAGCCACCATGTCGCGACACAGAATGAAATGACTGCGATCAATACGGCAAGGTCAAACAGGATCACATCGCCCAGGACCATGGTTGGTGCGGCGCTGAATACACCGGCCAGCCCGAATGCAAACAGGGAAATCCCCGCCGCCCAGGTCAGGCTTTTGGTCAGGGCAGTGGCTGCAAGCGGATCAACATTGATCATGCGAAGACCATCGGCCTTGGGCGCAAACAGGAACTGCAAAATGATCATCAGGATGCGCAGCAGGAAGAACGATGTCAGCAACGACATCACCGCTGCTTTCATGATTGGCGGCCAGTCAAAGATCAGGAATGTGCCCACCGACCCGATGGCAAATACACCAAGTGACAGCAGTGAAAGCACACAAAGGGCGATGATCTGTTTGAGGCGGTCGGAGAATTTTTCGGGTGTCTGGGCCTCAAGATAGGCACACATGGATGCAGAAAACCGGCGATAGATGATCTCGGCAATGATTCCGACACCAACAAAAACAGCCGTGAAAATGGCAACCCACATCAGACCGGTCTTGCCGAAATCCGAAGACATCAGGGCCAGGGTGGCGTCAACTTCGTCGGGGAAGGCGGCAAAACCGCGAAGGGTTTCGTCAATATGGGCCTTGGTGCGGTTGATGCCATCATCAAGGAACGCGTAATAGCTGAAGGCCTCGGCTGCAACATCATCGGGCGCGCTGGCCGGGTTGGATGTGGCAGGGGCAGCATCATTTGATCCGGCCATGGCGGCAACGGCAGCCATTTGTGCAGATGCAGGTGTGTGCTGGGCGACAAAGCATGCAGAAACCAGCCAGATTGCCAGCCATGCCATTGTTTTGATTGCTCGTTTCATCCCTGGTCTTTTCCCCTGTTACGCGATGTTTCGCATCTCACAAAGATGGGGAACTTGGTCCCAAGCATCAAGAAATAGTTTTGCGACGTAGGGGTAATAAACGCCAAGGATGTATTTTGAACAGTCAAAGGCACAAAAAAACGCGCCGGGCATGGCCACAGCGCGTTTTAGCGTCGGGTGTGTTGCGCGCCTTAGGCCGCGACAGCAACGCCCTTGTCTTTAAGATGCTGGGCCAGTTCGCCCGAAGCAAACATTTCGCGTACAATGTCGCAACCACCAAGGAACTCGCCCTTGACGTAAAGCTGCGGAATGGTCGGCCAGTTCGAGAAGTCCTTGATACCCTGACGGATTGCCGGGTCTACCAGAACGTTGATGTCCTTGAACTGAACGCCAAGCTCGGCCATGACCTGAACCACGGCAGCAGAGAAGCCGCACTGCGGGAACATTGCGGTGCCCTTCATGAACAGAACGATGTCGTTATCGTTGATGTCCTTCTGGATGCGATCGAAAACCGGATTGTCGGTCATAATGATTGTCCTTGGCTTGAGCGGCGATCTTGTGTCCGCGGAAACGAGTTAAACTTTTATGGCCGAAGATATGGCTGGAACCTGAGGTTCTGTCAACTGTTGCGGCGGTTTTTACGGGCTGTGCGAAAGTTATCCCATGTAAAAATACCAAGTCCGAACCACACAAGACCATAGGTGACCATATGCGCGCTGGTAAAGGTTTCTCCAAATACCAGAACCGCGACAAAGAACTGCAGGGTCGGATTGAGATATTGCATCAAGCCCAGAACCGAGAATTTCATGTTCCGCGCGGCATAGGCAAACAGGACAAGCGGGACTGTGGTGCAAACACCCAGTCCGACCAAAAGCAGATCATTGGTCGTGCCGGTATGGCCAAATGCCATGCCGCCCTGTCCGCTTAGCCAGATCATATAGCCAAGGGCAATTGGCGTGATCAGCGCACATTCCACAAACAGTCCGGCAATCGGATCGGCTGGTACAAATTTGCGGATCACCCCGTAAAAGCCAAAAAGGGATGACAGGCTAAGCGCAATCCAGGGCAATTGTCCGTAAAAGACCAGAAGGTTTATGACCCCGATGGCACAGATGCCAACCGACAGGATCTGAATCCGGTTAAGTTTTTCGGCAAAGAAAATCCGCGCAAGGATCAGCATGATCAGCGGCATGATGTAGTAGCCAAGGCTTGCTTCAAGCGCGTTGCCGCTATTGACCGCCCAGATATAGATCACCCAGTTTCCCGCCACCAGCAAACTGCTCAGGAACAAAAGCCCCAGCGTCTTGGCCGAGGAAATCAGAACCCAAAGCTGTTTGCGACGGCCAAGTGCAAAGATCATCGCGAATGTCAAAACCGCTGACCAGATGATCCGGTGTGACAGGATTTCAAGCGGCACCGCAAAGGATACCATTTTGAAATACAGGCCAAAAATGCCCCAGATGGTAAAGGCACCAAGTCCGGCAAGTGGTCCGGCACCGATCAGAGCAGGCTTTTCCTGTGATGACATTTGATGAGCCGTGGTCAGTTAATGGGGCTGGTCAAACCGGATCGTGGGTGTGGCGGCGGGCGGTTCCGGTTTTAACGAAATCGGGCGCCGATAGGTGGTCGGCGCCCGAAAAAAAATCTTGCCTTTTGCCAAAATACCGACTGGCGTATGGCGCATGCAACTGGCGGGTTATTCCGGTGCTGACGTCTGAAGGGCAAGGGCATGCAGATCGCCGCCCATTTTGCCCTTGAGCGCGGAATAAACCATCTGGTGCTGAACCACGCGGGTTTTGCCGCGGAAGGATTCAGACACAACAATTGCAGCATAATGATCGCCATCACCGCGCAGATCCTCGATCCGGACATCGGCGTCAGGAAGGGCTTCCTTGATCATGTTTTCGATTTCATAGGCTTCCATGGCCATGGCGTTTATTCCTTATAATTGATCGGCGGCATGTGGCGGGCCCCGATTAAACCTCTTTTATCTGGTATATGTTGTTGTCACGGGGGCTGTCAATTTCTGCGCGCGGGGCAGGAACAAACATTGGTGAAAGATGCTGTGAAGCTTGTCTTGGAAGCGATATTACGCTAATTACCCAGCCTTGGGTTGCGCACACCCGCCGTCCGCAAGGTTATCCTTTGGTAAAGTGGCGCTTATGAATTAAACGGACCCGTTTCCCGATCAGGGTACGGCCCGGCAATGCGGACCCCCGGCCTCCTGTGTGGAGACGAAAATGACTTCAAACAGTCTGAATATCAGCCGTGCCGATATCGACACGGATGCGACTGAACAATTCAAGGCACAGGCAAAACGCCTGCGCAAAGCCTTGGCCGCGCGCGATGTATCAATCTCGCATGCCGGATCGCTGGAACTTTTGGCGCAAAGCCACGGTTTCCGGGACTGGAATACCGCGGTCGCCATGGCGCGACGGAACATCCCGACCAATGTTTCCGATCTTGGCATCGGCAAACGCTTTGCCGGATCGTACCTTGGCCATGCGGTCACCGGATTGATCCGCAGTGTGACGGCCACCCCGACACCGGGCGTTTTCCGGGTTGAGGTGCATCTTGATGAACCGGTGGATGTAGTGGAATCAAAGCGCTTTAGCGGCTATCGCCAGCGCATAGCGTCACGGATCAACGAACATTGCGAACCGGTGCTGGTCAATGGCATGGCCGGGCCGGGGCTTTCGATTGATCTGCTGTTGCGCGATCAAGACGGCCAGTGACACAGTTTATTGAAACGATAAATGACCAAACGCTCCGGCAGCTTCCCAAAGTTGCCGGGGCCTATGTGCTGGTGATCGAACTGGCAAATGATCTTGTCCTTCAGAACAAACGCTTCGCCGGAACCATTTTGCCCAAAGGCACCTACCTTTATTGTGGCTCGGCCAACGGCCCCGGCGGCATTGCTGCGCGCGTCAAACGCCACTGCAAACAGGATAAGAAACCCCATTGGCATGTCGATGAACTGACCTCAAACGGGGCAGGGCGGATTGTGTCTGTGCTGGTGGTGCCGGGCGGGAATGAGTGCGAACTCAGGGCCCGCTTGCAACGATATGCGCCCGATGTCCCGGTAACCGGTTTTGGCAGCAGCGATTGCACAGACTGTTCAGCACACTTGATGTCCGTGCCGGTAAATCAATCACGAAAATTTGGGAAAATCATAGCGGGGGCTGCTTAGCCCCCGGTCATGCTCATATGACGACCGACAGCCGGTTTCTGGCCTTTGCGGTCAATCACGAAGTCATGGCCTTTGGGTTTGAGGTCCATGGCGGCATCAAGCATCTGATCAAGGGCGCGTGGGTCGCCAGTACGCAGGGCGGCGCGCAAATCAACGTGGTCTTCCTGACCAAGGCACATGTAAAGCGTACCGGTGCAGGTCACACGCACGCGGTTGCAACCTTCGCAGAAATTATGGGTCAACGGGGTGATGAAGCCCAGACGCCCACCGGTTTCGGCCACGGTGGTATAGCGGGCCGGGCCGGGGGTGACGTGATCGGACGGGATCAGGGTGAATTCCTGTTCCAGACGTTCGCGGACCACCGTCAGTGGCAAGTACTGATCGGTGCGATCACCATCGATATCGCCAAGCGGCATGGTTTCGATTAGGCAAAGATCGAAACCTTCTTTCCCGCACCATGACACCAGACGCGACATTTCATCTTCGTTGAAGTTCCGAAGGGCAACCGTATTGATCTTGATGCTGATCCCGGCAGCCTTGGCGGCTTCAAGCCCTGCGAGAACCTGTTCAAGGCGGCCACGGCGGGTGATTTCGGTGAATTTCTGGGAATCAAGGCTATCAAGCGAGATGTTCAGGCGCTTGACGCCAAGGCGGGCCAGATCATCGGCATAGGTGGCAAGCTGGCTGCCATTGGTGGTCATGGTCAGTTCATCAAGCGCACCGGTTTTGAGATGACGCGACAGATCGGAAATCAGATCCATGATGCCACGGCGCACCAGCGGTTCGCCACCGGTCAGGCGCAATTTGCGCACACCGCGATTGATAAAGGCAGAGCAAAGCTGATCGAGTTCCTCGAGCGTCAGGACTTCGGATTTTGGCAGGAAGGTCATGTTTTCCGCCATGCAATAGGTGCAGCGGAAATCGCAGCGATCCGTTACAGAAACGCGCAGGTAGGAGACATGCCGGCCGTATTTGTCGATCAGTGGTTTGGTCATGGCGTTGGTTTGCAACATTAGCTCTGGTTTCGCGGGGCCTTGATATCAGACTGTGGCACAGCAGCCCCGGTGTTGACCAGCCCGTTTAGAATGTCTGTGATCACCTTTCCGTCAGGTGCAAACGAAAAAAGCCGCACAGGGTGCAGAATGATATCACCTGTGCGGCCTCTGTTATAGGTCACCGGCGGGTAACCGACGGGTAACTGTGCGTCGCTTTGGACGCGTCTGGCTTACGATGCCGAATGGCGGGCAATGTCGGCGTCAATCGACTTCATGACTTCGCGCAGGGTTGCGACATCTTCGCTGCCCATTTTGGCAACCAGTTCTGCGGAATGTTCGGGGACCCGAAGGATTTCACGAACATCGCCAAACAGGGCATCAAGCAGGCGAACGCAATGGGCCTCGGTGAAGTGCCAGTGGACTTCGCCAGACGGCAGGTTGTCATTGACCAGTTGCAGCAGCCATTTTTTGCGATGATCGTAATCGCGGAAATGAAGCGCCATGCGGGCAAAGACCAGATTGATGCGCAGCTTGACCGCCGGTTCCTTGGCCAGATGGTCCCAATATTCCGACGGATTGCGCAATTCGTCTTCGTCTTCGGCGTGGGCTTCGATGATTTCGTGAATTTCGCGGTCGATTTCCTGAAGCATGTCCATGCCGACCATCATGCGGATGACCTTGAAGAACGGCTGCAGGATGTCGCGTGACAATGCGCCTTCTTCAAGCGTGCCCGCAGCATCGCCTTCAAGCAGATGTTCAAAGCGTGACACCAGCAACCGCCCGAACGGGTCGTGCCGGACAGCAGCATGTTCACGGGCCTTGATCGATTCAAGGTCGCTTTCAAGAACCGCCCATGCCCCGTCAAACAGGTCTTCCTTTTCGCGAAGACCGTCAATTGCCTTGATGATTTGTTCTTCGGTAATCGCGCCGCCATGGTTGCGCGCGTGATGGATCAGCCCCTGGGCGAATTGTTCCAGTACCGTAAAGGCGGCAACATGGTGGCGCTGCTTAAAACTGTCGCGTGGTGGTTTATTGGCTGCAATCATGAAGTGTCCAGACCTTGATTATCACGGTGATACATGATCAGGCAGATCTATCTGTAAGGATAGAATCCAAGAGGCCCTGATCCTGCATACGCCGAATTTATTAATAAATTGGTGTCAGCAATTCGTGTGCCAAGGACAGCGCTTCGGGCCTTTGATCACGGGCCCGTAATTCGAAACCGGCGCGATCGCGCATGAAGGGCACTTTATTCGTAGCCGACAGCGGCCTCGACAATTTCGAGCACGACATGGCGGGGCCGGATGATCTGGCGGCCGGCCTCTTCGAAATTGACGGCGATTCTGTCGCCATCAACGGCCTGAATACGGCCGAGCCCCCAATCGGGCTGGTTCGGGTGGCGAACGATGGTGCCAGGAGTCAGCAAGAAATCCATTGGGTTCCCAGTCTGCAATGTGTCTGGGTTATATATAGTTGGGCCTTTGACATCCCGCAATTATTCAGTGCGGCGGGGACGTCGCGCTGTCATCCTGGCAACAGGCAGGCGGCAATATTTGCCGGGTTGGGCGGCTTAAATTTCGCCTCCGCTAAATAAGCTCTTAACATATCAGGGGGCAATCTGTGCCACCAGAGAGACCGGGCGTCATGTTTGGGGACGTGATGCTTTGAAGAACAAATAGAAATACCTTGGAGAACCCGAAAAATGGTTCAGGACCTCGCCCTTGAAATGACGCTGATCGAACTGATCAGTTCGCGCATTTGCCACGACCTTGTCGGCCCGGTTGGTGCTGTCAATGCCGGGGCGGAACTGATGGGCGAAGATGGCGTTGCCGATGACGAGGCACTTGCCCTGATGCGCAAAAGCGGCCTTGAAGCTGCACGGCGTCTGCAATTGTTCCGGCTGGCCTTTGGTCGGGCGGGCAACAGTGTCGATACCAAATCCATGCGCGATGCGGTGCGTCAGACCTATGATGCCGAGGGCAAGGTCAATCTTGATTGGCCTGATTTGCCGATTGATCCAGCTCATGGACGAGTCGTTCTCAATATGGTGATGCTCGCCCGTGAAGCTCTGCCTTTTGGCGGAAAGATTGCGGTTTCACACGAATCCGGTCGCACAACCGTCCTTGCAGAAGGCAAACGTGCGGCATTTCGTCCGGAAGTCATGGCAGTATTGGAGAAAGACGTCGCCGCAGACGGGCTTGATCCACGTACTGTACATGGATTTTTTGTGTTAAATCTGGCCAATCGGACGGGTGGGGAGCTTTCAGTCTTGCAACAGGAAGCAAATATTGCATTGATCTATGGATAAAAAATTGATCTGCGGGTCTGGTAATAACGTGTGGTAGCTTCTACGTAAGTAACCGATGTAACATACGTTTCTCGCCATGCGCGTTTAGAATGGGAGTTCCGGTTCCGGCAAACGTCCCTTTGCCGGAGATTTGGAGGGGGTATATGGACGATCTATTAAGTGAATTTCTGACCGAGACTTCGGAAAGTCTCTCGACGCTTGACGTTGAGTTGGTGAAGCTTGAGCAGAACCCGAATGATCCGGACATTTTGTCGAACATCTTCCGTTTGGTGCATACCATCAAGGGGACCTGTGGTTTCCTTGGTCTGCCGCGACTTGAAGCCGTCGCACATGCAGGCGAGAACGTTCTGGGCAAGATCCGCGACGGCGAGCTGGTTGTAACCGCCGAAGCCGTAACGCTGGTTCTTGAGTCCATCGATACAATTAAATACCTGCTTGGCGAGCTTGAGCAGAATGAAGCCGAACCGGATGGCGATGATGCCGATCTGATTGCCCGCCTGAACCATTTTGCCGACACCGGAACGATCCTGGGTGGTGCTGCACCGGCAGCCGCACCTGAGCCCGAACCGGTTGAGGACGAACCTCTGATCGTTGGCGAAAGTGCTGTCGCGGTTGATAGTGATGCGCTTCAGGCTGCTTTTGATGCCACCGAAGTTGATCCGGAATTCGCAACCTCGTCGGAACCGGAGGAACAGCCGGCTGCTCCTGCGGCACCGCCTGCGGCAGCGAAGTCACAGCAAGTTGCCCCGGCCAAGAAACCGGCCGCCGAGCAAAAAGCCGAACCGCCGCGCGGCGAGGCCAAGGAAAGCTCGGTCGCGGCTCAGACCATTCGTGTGAATGTCGAGCTGCTTGAAAACCTGATGACGCTGGTTTCCGAGCTTGTCCTGACCCGTAACCAGCTGTTGCAGATGGTTCGCGGCAAGGATGACAGTGAATTTACCGTTCCGTTGCAGCGCCTGTCACATATCACGACCGACCTTCAGGAAGGCGTGATGAAGACCCGTATGCAGCCGATTGGCAACGCTTGGGCAAAACTGCCGCGTATTGTTCGCGACCTTGCCCTTGAGATGAACAAGAAGATCGATCTGCAGATGATCGGTGCCGATACCGAGCTGGATCGTCAGGTTCTTGAACTGATCAAGGACCCGCTGACCCACATGGTGCGTAACTCTGCCGACCATGGTCTGGAAGATATTCCGGGACGTCGTGAAGCAGGCAAGCCTGAAACCGGCACCGTGACGCTGAATGCGTATCACGAAGGTGGACACATCATCATCGAGATTTCCGATGATGGTCGTGGTCTTAACCTTGATCGGATCAAGGCCAAAGCCATTGCCAACGGTCTGGCCACCGAAGGTGAACTTGAAGGCATGGGTGAACAGCAGATTCAGCAGTTCATCTTCAAGCCGGGCTTCTCGACTGCGGAAAAGGTTACTTCGGTTTCCGGTCGTGGTGTGGGTATGGACGTTGTGCGTACCAACATCGAAAAGATCGGTGGTACGGTTGAACTGAAATCGGTTGAAGGCCGTGGTTCGACCTTCATCATCAAAATCCCGCTGACTCTTGCGATTGTTTCGGCACTGATCGTCGAAAGTGGCGGCGAACGCTTTGCCATTCCGCAGATCAGCGTTCTGGAACTTGTTCGTGCATCGAACAATTCCGAACATTCGATCGAGCGTATTCACGACACCCCGGTCCTGCGGTTGCGTAACCGCCTGTTGCCGCTGGTGACGCTGAAGAAAATTCTGGGTCTCGATACCCAGGACCAGACCGACGAAAGTGTTGATGAAGAAGCATTCATCGTTGTCGCACAGGTCGGGACCTATTCGTTCGGTATCATCGTTGACCGCGTGTTTGACACCGAGGAAATCGTGGTCAAACCGGTTGCACCGATCCTGCGCGATCTGTCGCTGTTCTCGGGGAATACGATCCTTGGTGATGGCAGCGTGATCATGATCCTTGACCCGAACGGTATTGCGACCCGTACCGGCGAAATCACCGTTGGTGGTTCGCAAGGTGTTGAAGGCAAAGCCAAAACCGATTCGTCGGATCGCGAAACAACCTCGATGCTGGTCTTCCGGGCTGGTGGTAGCGAAGTGCGTGCGGTTCCGCTGGCACTTGTTGCCCGCCTTGAGGAAATCGATGTCGAGAATATCGAACATTCCAACGGACGTCCGCTGGTTCAGTATCGTGGCAAGCTGATGCCGCTGGTCTTTATTGACGGCAGCTATCAGATGAAGGCCGAAGGTCGCCAGCCGACCCTTGTCTTCCAGGATCGCGAACGGACCATGGGTCTTGTCGTCGACGAGATCGTCGATATCGTTGACGATGTTCTCAATGTTGAACTGACCGCAGATCAGGACGGACTTGTCGGTTCGGCTGTGATCGATGGCAAGGCAACCGATCTGATCGATGCCGGTTACTATCTTGAACTGGCCTTCAGCGACTGGTTCGGGACCGAGGACAATGGCGGCGAGAAGAAGCGTGTTCTTCTGATCGATGACAGCCCGTTCTTCCGGAACCTGTTGACGCCGATGCTGTCGGTTGCCGGTTTCCGGGTTACAGCGGTTGAAACTGCTGAGCAGGCCATGGAACTCAAGAACCGTGGTATCCTGTTTGATGCGATTATCAGCGATATCGAAATGCCGGGCATGAACGGCTTTGAATTCGCCGAAGCGCTTCAGGATGACGAGCTGTGGGGTGAAGTTCCGATCATTGCCCTGTCCTCGCATACCAGCGAAGAAGATTTCGAACGCGGTCGTCAGGTCGGTTTCAGCGACTATGTCGCGAAGTTTGATCGTGATGCCCTTGTCTCGACCCTGGTCCAGACATTGAGCAACGTGTAATCGGGAGAAAGTACAATGAGCGATAGCAACGCACTCGTCCCGAGCCATGAAAGAGGCGGCGCACTTGATCTTGGTGGTGACAGTCAGGATTTCGTCACGGCTTATATCGGCAAGCAGCTTTTTGGCATTCCGGTTCTGACGGTTCAGGATGTTCTTGGACCGCAGCGCATCACCCGCATTCCGCTGGCACCGCCAGAAGTCGCAGGGTCATTGAACCTGCGTGGTCGTATCGTTACGGCCATCGATGTTCGCAAGCGTCTTGGCTTGCGTGACAAGGACGATGATGATCCGGGCATGAGCATCGTTGTCGATCAGGGCGGCGAGCTTTACAGCCTGATGGTTGATCAGGTCGGAGAAGTTCTGAGCGTTCCCAAAAAGGCGTTTGAACAGAATCCGGCGACCCTTGATCCGCGCTGGCGGGAGTTTTCCGACGGTATTTTCCGTCTGGATAAAAAGCTTCTGGTTATTCTTGATGTTACGCGTCTGCTTGATTTTACCTCATCGATCAAGCAGGCTGGGTAACCTATTTTGATGTGTCGGACGCGCAATGCGTCCGATATTTTGCCGTTAGTGGCTTAACGACCTAAATAAACGAGAAGGAAGTCGATGAAGAGTTGTCTCGTCGTCGATGATTCGAAAGTCATCCGAATGGTGGCGCGCCGCATCCTCGAAGAATTGGGCTTTGCGGTCGTAGAGGCAGTGGACGGACAGGAGGCATTGGAAAAATGCCTCGAATCCATGCCTGAAGCAGTTCTGCTTGATTGGAACATGCCGGTCAAAAGCGGGATTGATTTCCTGCGTGACTTGCGCGCAACTCCGGGCGGGGATGAGCCAGTCGTCGTATTCTGCACCACGGAAAACGATCTGGAACATATCCAGGAAGCAATTACAGCCGGTGCGAACGAATACATCATGAAACCGTTCGACAGTGAGATCATTCAGGCGAAGTTTGAGCAGGTCGGCCTGATCTAGTCCGGTCGCCCCTGTTTCTGTCCTTTCCGGACTTCCGAGATTGATCTCCTGACTCACGCGGGGACGCTGCTACGTGGAAGACACGCCTATCCATTCGCCATACAAAGTTCTGATTGTGGACGATTCCGCCATTGTGCGCGGACTTGTGACACGCATGATGACCGAGGACGCCGAGATTGAAGTCGTCGGATCGGTCAATAATGGCGAAGAAGCATTGTCGGTAATGGAACAGGGTGGCGTCGAAGTCATTGTTCTTGATATCGAAATGCCGGTTATGGATGGGCTGACGGCCTTGCCCAAACTGTTGGAAATCGATCCGACAGTCCGGGTGATCATGGCATCGACCCTGACCAAGCGGAATGCCGATATCAGTTTCCAGGCGATGACCCTTGGTGCGGTGGATTATATCCCCAAACCAAGTTCATCAAAGGATCTGAATGTCGGGGCAGGTTTCCGGGCCGAGCTTCTGGACAAGGTAAAGGCATGGGCCGAACAGCGTCGCAAGATGCTCGAGGTCGAACATGCCCATATCGAACAGCAGGCCGAAGTTCGGCAGGAATTAGCCGATACTCCAGCACCCGAGGCAGGTCAGGCGTCCGAGCCGCTGGCGGCGCATCCGCCCGAACAAGATCATGAACATGATGACACAACAGGCCATCAGGACGGAAAGGCGACAGCCTTCCGGGCTGAAATGTCGGTTGAGTATCAGCAGCTTCATAAACAGGGCCGCATTCAGCGCAAAAGATTTACCGCCGAACTGCGCCCGCGCCCGATGCAACAGCATCCGCGTCCGCAAGCCATGCAAACGCGTCCGGCACCGGTACAGCCAAACCCGGCATCGCAGACCCCGACATCGGCACAACCGTTGTCCGGGGCCGACAAGGCTGCTTCTTCTGACGGTGTTTCAGCGACCCGCAGCGCTGCAGTTTCAAATGCGATCCCAACCCGTCCCCAGACACCTTCGCGGGATCCGGGGCGTCTGATCCGGGATGCCGCCGTCGCGGCTGGCGGAAGCGGACACAAGTCCGCGTCCACGCCGTCACGAACATCACCCACGGCATCAGCAGCGCGCACTGTCGCGGCACCCAAGCGCGCATCTGCGAATGTTGCTGATGGCGCAAAGGTCAGTCGTGCTGCGCGCGGTGGTGTTGCACCGGCACCTGTCCGTCGTCCGGCATCGCGTGGCGAAGTGAGGCTGTTGCCAGAAAAGCGCCTGACTGTCGAAGCGATTGCAATTGGCAGCTCAACCGGTGGTCCGCAGGCGCTGTTTGAAGTTTTGCGGGGGCTGAACGGTGTGCGTCAGCCGATTTTCATTACCCAGCACATGCCGGCAACCTTTACCACCATTCTGGCCGAACATATCACCCGTCTGACCGGTTTGAAGTGTCAGGAAGGCAAGAACAATATGCCGATTGCCGGTGGACAGGTTTACCTTGCGCCCGGCGATTACCACATGACAGTAGAGGGGCGCGGTGGTTCGCGCCATCTGATGTTGAACCAGAACCCGCCAGAAAACTTCTGCCGCCCGTCGGTGGATCCGATGTTGCGCAGTCTGGTCGCGAGTTATGGTGGAAATATTCTAACCGCGATACTGACCGGCATGGGGCAGGATGGTATGTTGGGGGGGCGCGACGTCGTCAACGCAGGGGGCATGGTTGTTGCGCAGGACGAACAAAGCAGTGTTGTATGGGGAATGCCAGGGGCAGCAGCACATGCGGGTATCTGTTCTGCTATCCTGCCGGTTGGCGGAATTGCGGCCTATATCAAAAAATTTGCGGGGGGGCGTTAACCCATAATGATGAAGCCGGAAGACTTCGATTTCGTAAGCAGACTGATAAAGTCCAAGTCCGGGCTCGTTCTGAGCGAGGACAAGACTTATCTGCTCGAAAGCCGGCTGATGCCTATTGCGCGCAAGCGCGGTCTTAAGGATCTGGGTGAACTGATCGGTACGCTGCGTGGCGGCGACCGCAATCTGGTTGAAGAAGTCGTCGATGCGATGACGACCAATGAAAGCTTCTTCTTCCGCGATACAAAACCCTTTGATCAGTTCCGCCACGTTGTCTTGCCGCACATGATCAAGGAACGTGCCGCCAAACGGCATTTGCGTATCTGGTGTGCGGCGGCGTCTTCGGGGCAGGAGCCTTATTCACTGGCGATGATCCTTGATGACTTCAAAGCCCAGCTTGCTGGTTGGCGGGTTGAGATCATCGGAACCGATATTTCGCGCGAAATTCTGGCCAAGGCCCGCGCCGGTCTGTATTCCCAGTTCGAGGTCCAAAGGGGCCTTCCGATTACGCTTCTGGTCAAGTATTTCCAAAAGAAGGAAGATCAGTGGCAGATTTCCGCCGATATCCGCTCGAAGGTGCAATACAAGGAATTCAACCTGCTTGAGGATTTCCGTCCGCTGGGGCAGTTTGACGTCGTTTATTGCCGTAACGTCCTGATCTATTTCGATCAACCGACCAAAAGTGATGTCCTTGCCCGTGTTTCGGCCCTGATGCCTGATGACGGTTTCCTGTTCCTTGGCGGTGCGGAGACGGTTCTGGGGATTTCCGACAAATTCAAACCGCTGGCCCGCCAGCGCGGGATTTATCAGTTGAACCGTCCGGGGGCACCAGAAGTCGATTTGACAGCCCTTGAAAAGGTGCAGGCGAGCGGTGCTGCGGCTGCCGCAGGCGGTGCTGCTGCGGGGGGCTTTGCATTCCCCAAACCCAAGCATATGCAAACCGGTGCCGGGACTGCAGGTACCGCGGGCAGTGCAACTGCGCCACGTCCTGCGAGCACCAGTACGACCGGTACAGCCGGTATTCGTCCTTCAACGACGGGCACAACCGGAACAACCGGCACCGCAACCCAGCGTCCGCTCGGTACGACGGGATCCACGATCCGTCCGGCTGGAACAACGGGAAGCACGTTCAGCAAACCGTCAGGTTCGACTGGTACTGGTTCAACGACCCGTCCGGGAACCACAGGAACGACCGGGACAACCGGTTCGACCTATCGCCGCCCGCTTGGTACTGGCACAAGTACCAGTGGAACGACGCCAAGGCCGACGACAGGCACAGGAAGCACAGGGAGTTCTTCGGGAACGACCCGCCCGTCAACGACTTTTGACCGATCACGTTTCGGCAAACCGGACGACAAGAAGTAGTCGGCAGGCGGTGTGTCCCGACTGTTTCCGTTAAACTGAAACGTCGGGATTTGATATGCTCCACCACTCAACCGGGACTGTATCGGCGCCGCGTCAGGCACTTTCACTATTGCAGCGACGTCGCAAGCTGGTGATTGCCGGACTTGCCATTCTTTTGCTTGGCACCCTGCCACTGGTCCAGTCGCTTGCCAAAGTTCAGATGTCGACCCATGAGCTGGTCGAAGTGATCGGGATTTGCCTGATTGTCCTTGCCATTTTGGGACGTGGCTGGTGCACGCTTTATATCGGTGGCCGAAAAGCCCGGCAACTGACCGACACCGGCCCATATTCCATCAGTCGTAACCCGCTCTATATTTTCAGCTTTATCGGTGCTGCCGGTATCGGCGCGCAGACAGGCAGCCTTGTGATTTCACTCGTTTTTGTTCTTGGTGCGATTGCCGTGTTTCTGCCGGTGATCTTGCGGGAAGAGCGCGCGCTTGCGCAATTGTTTGGCCCGAAGAAATTCGATGCCTACCGGGCGCGTGTTCCCCGGTTTGGCCCGCGCTTTTCCACTTGGAAAGATATGGACGCGCTTGAAGTTCGGCCCAAATTACTGTGGCGAACATTGCGTGACGGATTGGTGTTCTTTCTGGCTGTGCCGCTATTCGAGCTGTTTGACTGGCTACAGGTCAATGGCATCATTCACCCGTTTATTCATCTGCCTTAGGCATTCTGAATGCAAAAACGCCCCGGTGCAGACCGGGGCGTTTTTTGTAACGAGCACTGCTGTGACGTTTCCGGACTCTTTGGACAGGAACAGTCAGATGTCAGGCGGCAGCACTGTTGGTATCGGGATCGCGCAGCACATAGCCCCGGCCCCAAACCGTATGGATGTAATTGTCGCCTTTGGTTGCAGACTGGATTTTCTTGCGCAGTTTGCAGACAAAAACGTCAATGATCTTGAGTTCCGGCTCGTCCATACCGCCATAAAGGTGGTTCAGGAACATTTCCTTGGTCAATGTCGTGCCTTTGCGCAGCGACAACAATTCAAGGATACCATATTCCTTGCCGGTCAGATGCAGCGGTGATCCATCGACATCGACAGTCCGGGCATCAAGGTTCACATTCAGTTTTCCGGTCGAGATCATCGACTGGGCATGGCCACGCGAACGACGAACGATCGCCTGGATACGTGCCAGCAGCTCGACCTTGTCAAAAGGCTTGGTAAGATAGTCATCTGCGCCAAAGCCAAGGCCTTTGACCTTGTCTTCGGTTTCAGTCAGACCCGACAGGATCAGGACCGGCGTATCGACGCGTGCGTCGCGCAAACGTCTGAGAACCTCATAGCCGTCAATATCTGGCAGCATCAGGTCCAGAAGAATAATGTCATAATCGTAAAGCTTGCCGATCTCGAGACCATCTTCCCCAAGGTCGGTTGTGTCAATCACCATGCCTTCCGACTTCAGCATCAATTCGATGCTGTCAGCATAGGTGTTGTCATCCTCTACAAGCAGCACCCGCATGTCTCTGCTCCGTTACCGTGTTCCGCAATAAGTCCGTGTTGATCCGGTTATTTGACAAGCGCCCCAACGTTTGTCGGTGGGAAATTTTTTCCCATTCCGTTAACGATACGTTGCTTTGCGACTCGTGGCAAGCAGGCGAGTCGCATCTTGTTAACTTTTTTTGATCTCAAGAAGCGACTCGGGGGCGGAATACGAGATTTCCCAACGGTTTGCGGCGTTAACCTCGAAGGGGTGTGTAAACAAAAAAATTGTCTTTTTTTCGTCTACACAGCTTTTTAACGTCAATTATGTCAATATATCTGGTACGACGCGGCGCGATTTGCCAGTCCCCTTTGAATTTGGCGGGGAAATTTCCCGCGCCATGGAAATTGACATCAACCGCTGGCTGAAAAGGTCTGATGCGTGTTTCAGATTGGTCGCAACATCATCGCCGAACTCCGACGCATTCCCGACTATCGTGTGGTCGGACGCGTGACGGCTGTCTTGGGCCTTCTGGTCGAGATTGGCGGGGTTGAGGGGGCGCTTTCGGTCGGCGATCGCTGCAAGGTCAAACGTCGCGATGGCAAGGAAGTCATTTGCGAGGTCGTCGGTTTCCGTAATGAACGGGCCCTTTTGATGCCATTCGGTATTCTTGACGGTATCGGGATCGGTTGCGAGGTCGAACTGGGGGATGCCCAGCCACAAGTCTATCCGGATGAAAGCTGGCTTGGGCGTGTGGTCAATGCCTTTGGCGAACCGGTGGATGGCAAGGGACCATTGTCCGAGGGCAACAGGGCCTATCCGATCCGCAACATGCCGCCATCGGCCCATTCGCGTCAGCGCGTCGCAGGCAAGATCGATCTGGGCATCCGGGCGATGAATACGTTTCTGACCTGCTGTCGCGGGCAGCGTATGGGCATCTTTGCCGGGTCGGGTGTGGGTAAATCAAGTTTGCTGTCCATGATGACCCGCCATACAACATCGGATGTATCCGTCGTCGGCCTGATCGGCGAACGTGGTCGTGAAGCGCGCGAGTTCATCGAGGATGATCTGGGGGAAGAAGGCCTGCGCCGTTCTGTGGTCGTGGTGGCGACCTCGGATGAGCCGCCATTGATGCGCCGTCAGGCGGCCTACATGACCATGGCATTGTCGGAATATTTCCGTGATGTCGGGCGAGACGTTCTGTGCATGATGGACTCCGTTACCCGTTTTGCCATGGCACAGCGTGAAATCAGTCTGTCAGTCGGCGAGCCCCCCGCGTCAAAGGGGTATACGCCAACCGTGTTTGCCGAACTGCCACGTCTTCTTGAACGTGCGGGGCCGGGCGGGCCGGGGCAGGGATCCATTACCGGCCTGTTCACGGTGCTGGTTGACGGCGATGATCATAATGAGCCGATTTCCGATGCCGTGCGCGGCATTCTTGATGGTCATGTGGTTCTGGACCGCAGTATCGCCGAACAGGGACGCTATCCGGCGATCAATATCCTGCGTAGCGTGTCGCGTACGATGCCAGGCTGTAACAGCGAGGAAGAAAACCAGATCGTTGCCCGTGCCCGTCAGTTGCTTGCAACCTACGAAGATATGGCCGAGCTGATCCGGCTGGGCGCCTATCGTCAGGGAACAGATCACAAGGTCGATGAAGCCATCCACTATTTCCCGCTGATCGAGGAATTCCTCAAGCAGCGTAAAACCGAATGTACCCGGTTAAACGAAGGGTATCTTGAACTGGCGCGTCGACTTGACATGTTGCCACAGGAACCCGAAGACCCGCGCATTGCCAAAGGCAGACAGTCACAGCAAGCCCAGCAGGCGGCCCAAAATGCTCAAGCTGCACAAGGCATCCCTGACGAGATGCCGCCGCCACGGCCGGCACCACCGCCCTCGACTGGTCCAAAGATCAATCGCGGCCCCAAGGTCAATAGCCGATCAAAAGGCGACAATGAGCGCGACCTTAACGAAGCCAAGCGCGCACTTGGCCGGGACAGACAATAAAGGATAACCGTTCGTGATGATGGTTTTACCAATCGGTCCGGTACCGCTGCTGAGCGCGACGCGTGTCAGGACATAGGCCATGGCCAAGGATTTCAAAACACTGGTTCGAATGCGTAAATGGGCGCTTGATGACAAGCAACGCCAACTGGGCGAGATGCTTGGCGTTCTTGGTAATCTTGAGGCCGAAAAAGCTGCACTTGAACAGGCCGTGATCGCCGAGCAGAAAGTCGCTGCCGAAAATCCCGAACTTGCCGGTTTTGCCTATGGCGGCTTTGCCAATGCCGTGATCGCCGAACGTGAAGCGATCAGCAAAATGATTACCGCACAGGAAGAAAAGATCGACGCCTTTCGTGATGAGGTTGCCGATGCCTTCAAGGAACTGAAAACCGCCGAGATTGCCGAACGCAATCGCGCCGAAGCAGAACAGGCTGAAGCCGACAAGAAAGAACAGGACGAACTTGACGAGATCGGCACCCGTTCTGCCACCCGCGATGATGGCCTGATCTGACAGCCTTGTAATCAGGCCGAAATATTCACCCCGGTTTCAATGCCGGTGACATCACGCAATTCATCAGGTGTAAGCGAGAAAACCGTTTTGGGTGTGCCTGCGGCAAGCCAGATGGTGTCCTTGGCCAGCAACTTGGCATCAATCAGGGTTTCAACCGGTTTTGCATGGCCAAAGGGTGGCACACCACCAATTGCGTAGCCGGTATGTTCGCGGACTTCATTGGCATCGGCCTTGCGGATTGAAAGACCGATCAGGCTGGCGACCCGGTTAAGGTCTACCTGATCGGCACCATTCATGATGATCAGAACGGGTTTTGATTTTTCCGTCATGAAAACCAGTGACTTGCCAATGTCGCTGATGTCACATCCAATGGCGTTGGCAGCGTCTGCTGCCGAACGTGTCCCATCGGGGAACTCAAAGACCTCGACATGGTCAAGCTTGTTGGTTTCGAACGCATTTTGCAGGCATTGGGGCGGAGAAACTTTTTTCATTATCCGTTCTCTTGTGCGCGACGTTTGAGTTTGCGTTTACGGTTCAGAAGATTAAGCGTCTCGACCGAGAGGCTGAATGCCATGGCGAAATAGATATAGCCCTTGGGAACATGAATCTCGACGCCATCAAGCAACAACACAAACCCGACGAGTATCAGGAAAGACAGGGCAAGCATTTTGACAGAAGGATGCTTTTCGACAAATTCGCCAATGGTCTTGGCTGCGGCAAGCATCACCAGAACTGAAAGGATCACCGCAATCACCATGATGGAAATGTGATCGACAAGGCCGACGGCCGTAATGACGCTATCAAGGGAAAAGATCATATCAAGCAGCATGATCTGGACAATTGTCATGGCAAAGCCTGACATCAGTTTGCCCGGCCCGTGTTCCTCGGGTTCGTCGATCGTGTGATGGATTTCCTTGGATGCCTTTGCAATCAGGAACAAGCCGCCCACAATCAGGATCAGATCCCGTCCGCTGATTTCCTGGGAAAAGGCTGTGAATAGCGGGGCTGTGAGTTCCATCACCCAGGCAATCCCGGCCAGCAGGAAAAGTCGCATGCCCATCGCACCGATCAGGCCAATGCGTCTGGCTGCAGCCTGTTGCTTCTGGGGAAGTTTGGAAACAATGACCGACAGGAAAACGATATTGTCGATCCCCAGAACGATTTCCAGTGCGGTCAGGGTTGCCAGACCCATCCACATATGCGGATCGCTCATCCATTCAAACATGATCTTAATTCCAGTACAGGCTGTGCCGACAATCCTTTATCAACTGATAAAGTGTAAGGCACGACGTTCTAACGCAAGCGTGAATTGATTTTACTCATCGGGCGCTTAAAACAATGCCATCAATAAAATCAGACAGCTGCCTTCATCATCCCTTAGTGAAGTGGGCAATGTAAACAGGTCGTCAGGTAAAAAGGATTGTCCGACATGCGCTTAAGAATGCGTGCTTTTGTCTCTGCGCTGGCCCTTGCAACGGGCATTGCAACCGCATCGCTATCCATGTCGGCATATGCCGATCCCGCACCCGATGTCGGCAACTGGCAGTCGGTTCTTGATCAGGCACGTGGTCAGACCGTTTACTGGCACGCTTGGGGCGGAGAGCCGCGCATCAATGATTATATTGCCTGGGCAGGCAATCAGGTTCTTGAACGGTACGGGGTCAAGGTCATTCAGGTCAAGCTGACCGATACCGCTGATGCCGTGACCAAGGTTCTGTCGGAAAAAACCGCCGGTGTGAATGATGGCGGGGCAGTTGATATGATCTGGATTAACGGTGAAAACTTTGCTGCGATGAAACGCAATGATTTGCTGTTTGGTCCGTGGGTCGAGGACACGCCGAATTTCGACTATGTCGATGTCGAAGGCAAACCGACGGTGGTGAATGATTTTACGGTCCCGACCGACGGTCTGGAAGCCCCGTGGGGGATGGCACAGGTCAGTTTCTATTACGATACCGCCAAGCTCGATAGCGTGCCGAAATCGGCACAGACGCTACTGGAATGGCTTGTGAAACATCCGGGGCGCTTTACCTATCCGCAACCACCAAACTATATGGGGTCGACCTTCCTCAAACAAATTCTGACCGAATTGGTCAAGGACCCGAAAGTCTTGCAGCAGCCCGCAGACGAGGTGGATGCACAGGCGGTTCTTGCGCCGCTTTGGGGCTATCTTGAAGATTTGCAGCCGCTTTTGTGGCGCAACGGGCAGGCCTATCCGCAAAATGGTGCGGCGATGCGGACCTTGCTTGGCGATAACGAGGTCGATATCGCGTTTTCATTCAGTTCGGGCGAGGTATCATCGGCTATCGAAGCCATGGAGCTTCCCGATACCGTGCGGTCCTATGTGTTTGATAGCGGGACCTTGGGGAACACCAATTTTGTTGCCATTCCGTATAATGCCTCGGCCAAGGCCGGTGCGGTTGTTCTGGCCGATTTCCTGATGTCGCCCGAAGCACAGCTGCGCAAACAGGATCCGCAATATTGGGGGGCGGATACCGTTCTTGCGATGGATAAACTGCCCAAGGATATGCAAGACGCCTTTGCCAATCTTGATCTTGGCATCGCATCCCTGTCACCGGCCGAACGCGGCACGGTTTTACCCGAGCCCCATCCGAGCTGGATGGAACTGGTCGAAACCGAATGGCAGAAACATTACGGCGTGGTGCAATAATCGCGCATGTTGCGATTTGTCCCCATTATAACGATCGCCTTTATGATCGGCCCGGTTTCCGCCGGGCTGATTGGCACTTTGTTACCTGCCTTCGGGATATTGCCAGCTCTTGGCGGAACCGGGCCCGGGCTTGACCCGTGGGTGACGTTGTTTGAACAACCCGGTCTTTGGCATTCGGTGCGTCTGTCGCTGGTCAATGGCCTGATCGCAAGCTTTGTCTCGGTTGCGATTGTCGTGCTGTTCTGTGCAGCATGGCAGGGCACGCGTATCTTTCGGGTCATGCAGCGCATATTGTCACCGATTCTTTCGGTACCCCATGCTGCGGCGGCATTTGGTCTGGCATTCCTGATTGCACCTTCGGGCTGGATTGCCCGACTTGTGGCCCAGTTTTCCGGATGGGACCGGCCCCCTGATCTGGCGATCATTCATGACCCATTGGGGCTTGCCATGATTGCCGGACTGGTTGCCAAGGAAATCCCGTTTCTGTTCCTCATGACGCTGGCCGCCTTGCCGCAGGCCGATACGGAACGCACCGCCCGGATAACCGCCACATTGGGTTATGGCAGGATTGCCGGATGGTTCAAGGCGACATTGCCGCGCATTTATCCCCAGATACGCTTGCCGGTTCTGGCCGTGCTTGCCTATTCGACATCGGTTGTCGATGTTGCGATCATTCTGGGTCCGACAACGCCAGCGCCGCTTGCGGTGCGTATATTGGGATGGTTGTCCGATCCTGATCTCGCCTTGCGGTTCATGGCGTCAAGTGCTGCAATCCTGCAATTGATCATTGTCCTGATGGCCATGGTCATCTGGATGACCGGGGAAAAAATCATCGGGGTGATAGGGCGTCATTGGGCCGAGAACGGGCAACGCTTCAAACGGGACCAAGGCGCGCGGCATGGTTCGGCAGTGCTGGCGATCCTTGCCACAGGAGCAATCATTCTGGGTCTTGTTATTCTGTTGATCTGGAGTGTCGCAGGGTTCTGGGGTTTTCCCGAAATTTTACCGCGCAGTTTCAGCTTGCGTCTGTGGCAACGCGAATATGACGCGATTGGCAGCAGCCTTGGCACCACCTTGCTGATTGCCGTCCCGACAGTCATTATAGCGGTCGCACTGGTTCTGGGGTGTCTTGAAAACGAAGTGCGTCAGGCACACAAACCCGGTCGTGGTGTGATGTGGCTGATTTATTTGCCCCTACTGGTCCCCCAGATCAGCTTCATGTTCGGTTTGCAGGTATTCTTTACCCTGATCGGGCTGGAGCGCACCTTGATATCGGTGGTGCTTGCTCATCTGGTGTTTGTTCTGCCCTATGTGTTTCTGTCATTATCCGATCCATTCCGGGCGCTTGATCCCAGATATGGCCAGACGGCACTGTGTCTTGGCGCATCGCCAAGCGGGGTGTTCTGGAAGGTTCGGTTGCCCCTTTTGACCCGTGCTATCCTGACTGCCATGGCGGTTGGACTGGCGGTAACCGTCGGACAATATTTGCCAACCCTTCTGATCGGTGCGGGACGTTTTGCAACAGTTACGACCGAGGCGGTGGCACTTGCATCTGGCGGGGATCGGCGGATGATCGGGATTTACGGCTTGTTGCAGATGGTCTTGCCATTTGCCGGATTTGCCTGTGCATTACTGATACCGGCCATTTTGTTCCGCCATCGGCGGGGCATGAGTGCGCATAACAGGGGATAAGGGATGCCATCAGGTATCAAAACAGGTCTGGAACTTCGTGATGTGCGGATCGGCCTTGACGGACGGGAACTGGTTGCGGTCGACCTTGTGATCGAACCGGGCGAAATCGTGACCCTTATGGGGCCAAGCGGGTCGGGGAAATCAAGCTTGCTTGGCCATATTTGCGGCACCTTGCCCGATCAGTTCAAGGTTGCCGGGCAAGTGATCCTTGATGGACAAAGCCTTGATGGGAAAGCGCCGCAGGATCGACATGTCGGTATCCTGTTTCAGGATGATTTGCTGTTTCCCCATCTTTCGGTTGGCGGCAACCTTGCCTTTGCCTTGTCAACCAATGTACGGGGGAAGGCAAACCGGCGGGCGCGTGTTGAGGAAGCATTGAGGAGTGCCGACCTTGACGGGTTTGCCGATCGCGATCCGGCGACACTTTCGGGTGGACAACGCGCCCGGATCGCGTTGATGCGGGTCTTGTTGTCAGAGCCCTGTGCGCTGTTGCTAGATGAACCGTTCTCAAAACTTGATAGTGACCTGCGTGGCCAGATCAGGTCATTTGTGTTTAACCTGTGTCGCAAGAACGGCTTGCCGACCCTGATGGTGACCCACGATCCCGAGGACGGGATTGCAGCAGGCGGACGGGTGATCAATCTTGCATAGTTGGTTATGAACTATGTCATGTCCGGCGGGTTCAAATTTGCTGGCATTGCGGATTATTTGGCCCTATAGCAGATTACCGCAAAGAATGGTCTTGGGTCTGAGACATTAAATCAAAAGGCCCGTGCGGCATGGAGAGTGTCGTCAATGTTCCCGGAAGAAATGTATGCTGTCGTCCCCAATGCGCTTGATGCGGCAACCTGTGATCGCCTGATCAATGGTTTTGCCCATGAAATGGATGAAGGCGGTCTGGTTCAGGGGCAAACGGCAACCCATATTCGCCGCTCAAAAATCACATGGTTTAACGAGGAACAGGAACCGGTCGTTTCACGACGGATCGTTGATCTTGTCGCCGATGTTAACCGCAACGTGTTTGATTTTGGCCTGACCGACTTTGCCGAGGATGCCCAGATTGCGTGTTATGCCGGGGACTTGCGCGGTCATTATGACTGGCACAGTGACGTCGGTGCATCCGAAGTCGCACGCCGTCGCAAACTGACCATGGTGATCCAGCTTTCCGAACCCGATCAGTATGAAGGCGGGCAGTTGCAGCTTAATCCGGCGGGACATTTCATTGACGCACCGATGGAACGCGGAACGGCGATATTCTTTCCAAGCTTTGTTCTGCACCGTGTGGCCCCGACCACAGCGGGCCTTCGCTATTCCCTGACCCAATGGGTGCACGGAAATCCGTTCCGCTAACCGGAATGAAGGGGTTCTTTGAGATCGGGCCTAATATCTTTCCAGACGATCAAGAAGACGGGGGTTGCCCCATTTCGGCTGACGGTCTTCAAGCGCGGTTTCGTGATGGAACACCTGATCATTGTCAGCCGTTTGCTTGTCCAGACGCAGGCTGATCCAGCGCGGGACAAGCTCGTTGTTGAAATCATCCATCAGAAGCACGGCAGCCGCTTCAAAGCTTTCGAACGGGATGCTTTTGATTTCGGCATAATAATCGGCCAGTGAGTCCGTTTTCAGGATCAGCCGGTCGGGCACATAGCGCAAGGTCATGCGGGCCGGAAAGACATTTTCAACACCGGTCAGGTTGCTTTGCAACGTCACGACGTAATCAACCTGCGGGCCGGGATTTACCTCGGTCAGGATCAGGTTTCGACGTTGATAGATTTCAAGCATGACGTTTAACCGGTTTGATGTTTCTGGATCATTCACGATACGCCTCTGTCACAGGCAGGAAAAGCATTCATTTCATAAGCTTGTTCTGAATTATGCTTCAATTCCATGATGGGAATTGGGGCCGCTACGGTGGCCCGGCGGGGCAATCTGGACAAAGCGTGATCCATCCTGAAACTGGATATGCCCCTTGTAGCCGGAAATCTGCAATGCTTCGCGGAAAATCCCGCGAATATCATCGCGATTATGGGATTGCAGCGGATTTTCCGTGCGAATGATCAGGTCAAACTTGCTGTCTTCTCCTTTGACCAGTCCGTCAAGCTGGGTATGACCCACACCGCTAAAGGACAAATCAAGCAGAAAGCGTGTGCCCTGATCATCCTTTTTGTCGGGATCATTGTCCCGATCTCCGTGGCGCCAGCCCAGTTGCAGCTGCTCGACCTTGCCGCCCATATTGAATGGCATGGCCATCACACGCCAGCCATCCGGGCGTTCGTCTGCGGCCATTGCACGTAACTGGCCAAAGTCGCCCTCCAGCCGTTTCAGGCCGCCGCCATCCGCATCAGAAAGTGACGACAGGCTGTTGGCAGCCCGATCACCGATCCAGCCACGCAGACTTCCGCGTTGTCCAGTCATGGCAGCAAAGAAGAACATCATCGCCGTGGTCAGTTTGGGACCGGGTTGAGGCAGATTGTTCAAAAGCGTCATCGCCGCACCCGGATCATGTTGCTGCAAGGCAGAGACGGCCTTTTGCAAACTGTCCCAGTCATGGGTAAGTGCTGCATTGTGGCCGCGCGCAATCAGCTCGGCCTCGGTCATTGGCATGCCGGTTGGCGCAACCCGGCCACTGGCAGTGGCATTGACGCTAAAGGACAGGGTGGCGCCCGTCGGCGCGGGAACCGGCAATTTGATCCCGACAATACCGGCTGAGGTCCGAAGGGCCGTATAGCCCTGTGGCAACATACGGGCTTCTGCACTGTCAGGCGGCAGAACCGTGCCGGTCAGAAGCAATGTTGGCGCAGGTTGTCCGGCCGTTGTCTGGGCGGCGATTGTCGGTGTGATACCGGCAGTCGGACCAGCACCCCCCGGAACGCTGCCAGGCGCCCCTGTTGCTGCGTTCAGGACGTTGCTGGCCTGCTGTGCGGTGACGGTGCCCTGACCGAGAAAAATGACCTGTGTCTGGCTGCCTGCTGGTAACTGTGTGCCATTTGGCATGGTGAGGATGGTGGTGGTAACCGCATTGAAGGTCTGACCGGGGGTAAGGGTGGTTGCCCCGATATTGCCGGCAGCAAGACTACCACCTGCGCCGGATGCACCCGACGTCAGCGTTTGTGGCAAAAGTTGCAAACGCAGGGCATCGGCAGGGCTGCCCGCCCCGGAAGATTGTGTCGCGGCATTGGATGTCGGCAAGCGCGCCCAGATCAGATCACCCAGACTGGTTGGCAACTGTGTTGGCAGCTTGACCGTAACCTGCCCGAGAGCAGTGGCAAGGGTAAGCTGATTTCCCGACTGGGACTGGATGGATGCCTGTAACAGGGTTTCCACCGGAAGCTTTGCCAGTGCCGCTGCGACCTGTGGCGAAGTGGCGTTGGTAACGGTTGCGGTTACCTGCGCCGGGACCGATCCCTGTGAAGGTTGTCCTGTTGTGCCGCCCGCCGAGGAGGCCTCTCCACCGACCGCGTTTCCGGGCGATATAGGCTGTGGCGGGATCGTCATGACAGGATTACTCCTCGAGAATGATCTGGGCGATGGCCTCTATGTCGTGGGCGGCATCGCAATTGGGATGACGGGTCAAAAGAGGAGTCTGGTTACGGATGCATTCAGATACACGTGCATCCGCCCGGATAACGCCAAGCAAAGGAGGCGAAATCTTGAGGAAACCCTCGCACGCCTTAAGAAGCTTGTTATAGATCGCCTGACCTTCTTTTTTATCCTTGGCCATGTTGATCACCACCCGGATATCGGTTTTCGGGCGGGCCATATGGGTAACCTTGATAAAGGCATAGGCATCGGTCAGTGACGTCGGGTCGCCATTGGTAATGACAATCACCGTATTGGCAAGACTGGTCATCTGACGCACGCCCTGATCAACACCGGCACCAAGATCAATCAGCACCTTGTCATAGGATTTCCCGGTCTGAATAAGATCGTCAGAAAGTGCCTGCAAACGGGTTGCCGGAAGATTGGCAAGGCTGCCCGATCCACTACGCCCGGCAATGATATCGAACCCGCCATCGGGGAACGGAGTGATGGCGTTCTTCAGGCTGATGCGCCCGGCAATGACGCCCCCCAGATCGTGCTTGGGCATCAGGCCAAGCTGAATGTCGATATTGGCAAGGCCCAGATCACCATCAAAGAGAAGTGCCTTGTGACCTTCGAGAACCATCGCATGGGTCAGGGTAATGGAAAACCAGGTCTTGCCCACGCCACCTTTACCAGACGCGACCGCAATAATATTGCGGCCTCTGGTACGCGGGGCAGATTTGGATGCAGCATCAGACTTGGTAGTCATTTCATGACCTCGGAGAAGCTCGGTTTCGCGGTATCAGCGCGATGGGACGGTATCAGAAGCTTTGCCAGGGCAAGGGGACTTAATGCGGTCAGTCCGTCCGCAACCTGGGCTGTCATACTGACATTACAAAGGGAAAGATTTCCTGAATCCGCCCCGTATAACGCACCGCCAAGGCGGGCGGCAACATCAAGACGTGAAATCATGACACGTGTTGCACCACCATCGGCAAACGCATTGGCAATATCGGCCGATTCATAAGCATCAATTCCCGCCGGGTTTACCAGAATGGGTTCACTCGGTATTGCCTTCATGAATTCACAAAGCGTGCCAATCTCGGTTTCAAGATAGGGATTGCAGCTTGCAGTATCGATCAGGATGACATCCGCGGTCCGAACATCGGTAAAGCGCGATTTCAACTCTTCGGGTGATTTCGCCTGAAGCAGGTTGACCTTGAGAATACGGGTAAAGGCTTCAAGCTGGGCGATCCCGCCCGCACGTTTGTAATCGGTTGAAAGAACGGCAACTTTACGCTTTTTCATCACCGCACGTGCGGCTGTCTTGGCAACGGCAAGCGTCTTGCCCGAACCGGGCGGGCCGACAAAGGCCAATGCACGTGGCGTGTTTTTTTCGGGCAAGGGCGAGAAATCAAAAATCTCGTCCAGAGCCCCGGCCAGTAATTGCTGTGCAGATGAAGCAGCCGTTTCGCGTGCCATGATGTCGCACAGACGGATACGCAACCGTTCAGGCAAATTGTGCCGGGTCAATGCCGCCTCTGCAGTATCAAGCTGTTCCTGCAAGGTCGGGGTGTGAGTGATTTCTGTCTCGTAGTCCGGGTCGCGATCAAGGGCAGCCGTCAGGCGCACGCCGCTTCCGGGGATATCCTGTGTCGATACAATGATGGCGTCGGCACCCATATGCTCTTTTACAAGCGCCATGGCTTCGGTCATGGTCGGAGCGGTAAAGGTCTTAAGACGCATTCATCTCCTCCCTGCAAGAATTGACCGCAACACGGGGTTTCTGCATGTATCCGTCATCAGATCTGCCCCAGTGTTTTGAGTTGTGCCTTGGGGTGAATTTCGTTTTGCGACATCACCACCGTGCTCGGACGGAAACGTTCAACGATGGAACGCACATAAGGACGAATACCCGGGCTTGTCAGAAGAACCGGAGACTCGCCCATCATGCCAAGGCGTTCAAAGGTCGTGCGCACCTTGTTGATGAATTCCTGAAGCTGGCTTGGCGGAATGGAAAGCTGCTTTTCCTCGCCTGAGCCAACAAGGCTTTCGGCAAAAATCTGTTCCCATTGCGGGGACATGGTCACCAGCGGAATGACGCCATCCTGATTGGTGTTCACATCCGACAACTGACGGGCAAGGCGCGAACGCACATGCTCGGTCATGAAAGTCGGATTGCGGGTAAAGGCGGTGGATTCAGCAATGCCTTCAAGAATGGTCGGCAGGTCGCGGATGGATACGCGTTCGGTCAACAGATTCTGAAGAACGCGCTGAACGCCGCCAACCGAAACCTGACCCGGTACGATGTCTTCGACCAGTTTCTTCTGATCGTCATCAAGTTCATCAAGCAGCTTTTGCGTTTCCGCATAGGACAGCAGTTCGGGCATGTGATCCTTGATCACTTCGGTGATGTGCGTGGTGATCACGGTTTGCGGATCAACGACCGTATAGCCACGGAACATGGCCTCTTCCTTCATGCCCTGTTCGATCCACATGGCCGGAAGGTTAAAGGTCGGTTCCATCGTCTTTTCGCCCGACAGGGTGATTTCCTCGCCCCTCGGGTCCATTACCAGCAACATGTTCGGGCGCAGATCGCCTCGACCTGCCTCGATCTCCTTGACGCGCAGAACATAGGTATTTGCCGGGAGCTGCATATTGTCCTGAATTCGGACAGACGGCATGACAAAGCCCATATCACCGGCAAGCTGACGACGCAGGGCCTTGATCTGATCGGTCAGCTTCTGACCGCGTTCGGTGCTGATCAGCGATAGCAGTCCGTAACCCAGTTCAAGACGCACATAGTCCATGCGCAGGGCATTGGCGATGGGTTCTTCGGGCGGCGGGCCAGCGGCATCTGCTGCGGCCTGGGTTTCTTTCATTTCCTTCTGGGTGATGGCGTCTTTCTGGCGCTTGCCCATGTAATAGGCGAGATACCCAAGTCCGATCGCAAGTCCCAGGAACCAGATCATCGGAATACCGGGCAGAAGCGACATCCCGGCCATCAGGGCTGCTGCAACACCGAGGGCCGCAGGATAGTTGCTGACCTGACCAAAGACGGCTTTCTCTGTCGCGCCATCAAGGCCACCCTTGGTGACCAGAAGACCCGCCGCAGTCGATACGATCAGAGCCGGAATCTGCGACACCAGACCGTCACCAACGGTCAGGATCGTATAGGTTTCAGTGGCCTCTGCAAGCGACAATCCCATCTGCGCGGTACCAATGATGATCCCGCCAATCACGTTGATGAAGGTAATCAGAATACCGGCAACTGCGTCTCCGCGAACGAACTTGGACGCACCATCCATGGACCCGAAGAAGGAACTTTCATCTTCAAGTTCCTTACGGCGGGCCTTGGCCTGTTCCTCGTTGATCAGGCCCGATGACAGATCGGCATCGATTGCCATCTGCTTGCCGGGCATTGCATCAAGGGTGAAGCGCGCCGCAACTTCGGCGATACGGCCGGAACCCTTGGTGATAACCACAAAGTTGATGATGACAAGGATGGCAAAAACAATGATCCCGATTACGAAGTTGCCGGAAATCAGGAAGCTGCCAAACGCCTCGATCACTGCGCCCGCTGCATGCGTGCCTTCGTGACCATGGCCCAGAATCAGACGGGTGGTCGCGATGTTCAACGCAAGCCTGAGCGATGTCGCCACCAGCAGGATCGTCGGGAACGAGTTGAATTCCAGAGGTTTTTGAATGAACAGGGACGTCATCAGGATCAGTACAGAGAAACTGATCGACAGAGCCAGCATGAAGTCCAGCAACCATGGCGGCATCGGGAACATCATGACGACAAGAATCATGATGAAGCCAAGCGCCATCGCAATGTCGCCACGCTTCATCGCAGAAGCCACACGGGCCTGCAATGCGCCGAAATTTATGCCGCCGGACGCACCGCCACCGGGGCCATCAGAGCCGCCAGATCCGGTCGGTGTGATTTCTTGACCTTCGGCCATGGTGTTTGCTTGTTATCCTGTTGGTTGCTTTGTGCCGTTTGCGCTTTTTGTTGTTTCCCATTGATATGGGGCGCCAGCGACAAGATGTCATGTTCAGTCCTGGCCGTCACCTGGTGCCGGAACAGCCAGACCTTCGTCGGTATATTGACGCAACTTGTTGCGCAATGTGCGGATCGAAATGCCCAGAATGTTGGCGGCATGGGTACGGTTGCCAAAGCAATGCTTAAGGGTGTCAATGATCAGATCGCGCTCTACATCGGCGACTGTGCGTCCGACAAGTGCTGCGGTTATCGAACCGTCATTGCCTTTGGTGCTATCGGATGCCGTGTCCTCGTGCGCACCCGGATCAACCTCGTCTGCGGAGGGTTCCAAAGGTTCGTGTTGGACTGGCGGCTGGGCTGCCGGGGCACCGGACTGATAAGCCGATGAAGCAGCACCATAGGCGGCATTTGCACTGGCATAGGCTGAGCTTGCCCGTGCCGAGGCCGATGACATCGGTGCAACCGGGGCAGGGCTGGGGGCCTGCGGTGCCGGGGCGCGGGCAGGTTCGCTGCTTGCAGAACCCGACAACATGATGGCTTCCGGGCCGATTTCGTCAGGACCGGCAATCAGAACAGCGCGGTGCATGGTATTTTCAAGTTCACGCACGTTGCCGCGCCAGTGATGTGAAAGCAGACGGGTAATCGCAAGCGGGCTGATCGGGCGGACCGGAACATCATTGGCTTCGGAGTATTTCTTGACAAAGAACTCGGCCAGAACCGGAATATCGTCGGGGCGTTCGCGCAGCGACGGGATGTCGAGATTGACGACATTCAGGCGGAAATACAAATCCTCACGGAAATTACCGGCATTGACTTCGGCCTCAAGATTGCGGTTCGAGGTCGCCAGAATGCGAACATCGACCTTGACCGGGCTTTTGCCACCCAGACGATCGATCTCCTTTTCCTGAATCGCTCGCAAAAGCTTGGCCTGAAGGCGGACATCCATTTCGCTGATTTCATCAAGCAGCAATGTCCCGCCATTGGCTTCTTCAAACTTGCCGATACGTCTGGCCTGTGCACCGGTAAAGGCACCTTTTTCGTGTCCGAAAAGTTCGGATTCAAGAAGATTGTCGGGGATCGCTGCGCAGTTCACAGCAACAAAGGGCTTGTCCGAGCGGTTGGACTTGCGATGGACATAGCGCGAAATGATTTCCTTACCCGTACCGCTCTCGCCGGTGATCAGGATGGATGCGGAACTGTTGGCGACCTGTGCTGCCAGACGCAAGGTTTCGGCCATGCGCGCATCACGATGGATCAGCGCGTGGCTCTCTTCGGTGACCGCTTCAAAGATTGCTGCGATCAGATCGGCTTCCGGCGGCAACGGGATGAATTCTTGGGCGCCTGCCTTGATCGCATTGACTGCACCATTGACATCGTTACCGATACCACATGCAACCACCGGCACAATGATACGTTCCTGTACCATGGCATCAATCAGGGCAGCGACATCCAGTGCGATGTCTGCCATCACCAGATCGATCCGGTTGCCGGCACGCAGGATATTAAGCGCAGTTGTTACGCTTTCGGCCAACTGGACCGAAGCGCCGCGCGCCATAGCGATCTTGCTGGCTGCGCCTATCTGTCCGCCCAGTCCACCAACGATCAGTACCTGCATAGTCTCATCTCTTTCCGATCAGTTCCAGTTGGCCCCGGTGACCGGATGAATTACCGGTCATCAGGGCCTTGCGTATTCACGTTTCAGATCAATCGAAATAGCTGACGCGTTTTGACGGCGGCAGGATCGAGTTGATCAGCATTTCCAGACGGCGCGGGTTTTCCTGACGACCGATGGAAACAGCGCCGACCATATAGACAGAATTCAGAAGTTCTTCGTCGCTTGAGTTGCGTTCAAGTTTACCGGCAAGCGGCATGAACACCATGTTGGCCAGAACCGCACCATAGAAGGTGGTCAGAAGTGCGACAGCCATAGACGGACCAATCGATGACGGATCATCAAGGTTGCCAAGCATCTGCACCAGACCGATCAGTGTACCGATCAGCCCCATTGCCGGAGCAACATCACCAGCCTTTTTCAAGATATTGGCACCTTTCTGGTGGCGACCAATGGTAGCGTTCATGTCTTTGCGCATGATCGCTTCGACTTCTTCGGCCGGTGTACCATCAACGACCAGAGACAGGCCTTTCCACAGATATTCTTCACTTTGCAGGCTGTCGAGATGCCCCTGAAGTGAAAGGACACCACCTTTACGGGCGATTTCTGCCAGTTGCAGGATTTGCAGTGCCGCGTCTGCCGGGTTGCGCGATTTATGGAAAATCGTGCGCATCAGAACCTTGCCCGAACCAAGGAACTCGCCCATTGCAAAGCTGACGGCCGTAATTGCCGCCGTACCGCCGATAACAATGAGGACAGAGGGGATATCGATAAACGCGCCTGGCGAGCCGCCAAAGATAATAGCAGCAATCACCAACGCAAAGCCGATGATCAGTCCCCCGACTGTCGCAATGTCAAACGACGTTTTAGTCCCCCCTTCGGCCATAGTCGCAAATCCTCTCTTACGTTAGCTTTTCTCTGATTTGATGATTTCCGTCATGGTCACCCCAAGACGGTCTTCGACAACCACCACTTCGCCACGTGCGACCAGACGGTTGTTCACATAGATATCAATAGCTTCCCCAACTTTGCGGTCAAGCTCTACGACAGCTCCACGACCAAGTTTCAGCAATTGGCTGACCTGCATGGTTGCTTTGCCAAGGACTGCGGAAACCTGGACGGGAATGTCATAGACGGCTTCTAGGTCCTTTGACGTCTTCATCTGTTCGCTGCCAGCTTCGGCAGCGGCAAGAAGTTCTGTCCCTTCGCCCTCTAGTTCGATGTGATCATCGTCGAGTTCCGAAAGTTCAAGATCGTCATCATCAGCCATTTTCGTCTCCTGCGTCTTTGGTTGGTTGCTTCACAGCAGCCATCTTTTCGGCATCGGTCGGGGGCGCGGTCGTTCCATTTGCGGCATTCGCGGTCTGTTGGTTCAGTCCCTGCGATACCGCGGATGCTGGTTGTGGTCCCGGTGATGGTGTTGCTGGCTGTTGTTGCCCCGAAACGCCAGCGGCTGCTGCACTTGGCGTGAGGGAAGCGGTACCAGCAGACCCGGTCTCCTGAGGTTTTGCATCCGTTCTTACGTCGCCTGTCCGTCCTGTTGCCTGTTGTGTATTCTGGGCAGATGCTTTTGCCTGATTTGCCGGGTTTTCCAGTGCGTTGTCAGGTTTTGGCATTGCATCATTTGTCGATGTTTGCACATTCCGTGCGTCGGTGCCATCGCCAACTGCATTACCGGTCCCGGGAGCCGGGGACCGCTGCTGGGGATTTGGGGGTGTAGTACCGGCGGATGGTGTTGGCGCATTTTGGACCGGACGCTGTGCCGGGGGCTGGACCTGTCCGGCATCCGGTGCCTGTTGTGTCTGGGCTGGTCGCTGCTGAGGGGCCCCTGCGCCATTCGATACAACGTCCCGAGGTGCCTGACTTGTGGTGGGTGTTGCCGGTCCTGACGCAACAGACGGTTGCTGTGGTGCCTGTGGTGCCGGCTGCTGTGCTGGTTGCATCGGGGCCTGTGACGCGCCCTGTGCCCGGGAATGAGCTGGCTGAGGTGGGGTGGGATCAGTTTGTGTCGTTGCAGCGGGCTTGGCTGGCGCAGGTGTTTCCTGAACTTTGGGATCGCCCATATCGCTTTTCGGCAATCCATGTTCACTGGCATGCAGGGCAAGGGCCGTTTCGACAATGCCGTTGATTTCCGACCAGAGGCGTGCACTGTCGCGCACAGCGGTGCCATCACCCCAGGAAACCGCACAATCACCAACCGCCACATCCGGCTCGGCCACGACAACAACCTTACCCGAGAACCCGCGCGATTCTGCAATGCGCTGGGTAACATCGGCCAGTTGTTTGGCGAGATCCGGATTGACCTTGATCATGACTTTGGGGGCGTCAAACAGATTGGCCAGACACTGACGGACAATGTCTTCGATTTCGACCAGATTATATTTCTTGGACCAAGCCGGGGCCAGTTTGCGGATGACGCCAAGTGCGACATGGATTGCATCTTCGTTGATTTTGGCATTGGCGCGTTTTTGCTGCTCGTCGATCTGGCCCAACTTCTCGGCAATGACGGATTCAACATCACCAATGGCTTTTTCAACCGACGCCATGACTTCCTGATACCCTTGTTCAAGGCCTTGGGCGTGACCTTCGGCAAGGCCCTGTGCATGGGCTTTTTGTTCGGCTTCGGCCACCATCTGGGCTGCCTGTTCTTCAGTATAGACAGCAGGAGGCGGAGGCGGTGTGTCGTCTTTTTTCTTTTTCTTCTTCTTGCCGAGTTCGTAATGCTCATCGCTATCGCCCGCAGAGCGAATAACATTGTCTGCGTCATCGAAGCTAAGAGCAAAGGTGAACTTTTCAATGGCCGTCATATCAAACCGTTAAACTGCCTTGTGCGACAAAAGGAAGGCAGCCACAGGGCTGCCAGTGAGCCGACGGCTGATCGGAGCGTTAATTCTCCTGATACAGCCAGTTGCGAATGATCGAGAGAGCTTCTTCCGGATGCTTTTCCACGATCTCGCCGATTTTCTTGACCGAGGATGCCTTAACACGACCTTCAACCTGCGACAGGTTGATCAGTTCCTCGCCGTCATCCATGCCCGGTGCCATCGGGACCGGTGCGGGGCCTTCAAGTGCCGGTGTGCCCTCGGCCGTCATATCATCGGCAAGAAGCTGACGTTGTGCCATATCTGCGGCACTTGGCAGCGTTTCGAAAGCACGGGTCAGAAGCGGGCGAACCACCAACAGGATGACCAGAATTGCGACGATGGCCAGTACCAGCATCTCGGCGATGCGGAAGATTTCGGCCTTATCGAGCCCGAGGAAGGTTTCAATTTCTTCATCCGGGAACAGATCGCCAGCATCGGCAAACTGCATGTTAATCACTTCAACCTGATCACTGCGCTGCGGATCATAGCCGATCGCGCTGCGAACGAGGGCGGCGATCTTTTCCAGATCTTCGGGCGAGCGTTCCTGATACTGGCGTTCACCGTTTTCATCGGTTGTGTAAGTACCGTCGACCAGAACTGCTACCGTTACGCGTGAAATCTCGCCAATTTCCTTGACCTGTGTGGTCGTGGTTTTGGAAATTTCGTAGTTAACCGTTTCTTCGGAACGGCTTTCCTGGCTTTGTGCCCCGGCACCGTTTGGATTGCCGAGATTCGGATCGGGCAGATTGTTTTGCAGGGTAACAGGATCGGTGCCTTCGGTCTCGGAATTGGTCGAGTTTTCTTCAATGGTCTGGCTGGAACGTACGACACGTTCATCAGGATTGAAGCGTTCATCCGCAGTCGTGACCTTGTTGAAGTTCATTTCAACGGCTACTTCAGCGCGGACTTCACCGTAACCAAGCGAACGTGACAGCAAATCTTCGATGGTATTGCGCAGGCGGCTTTCGGTACGAATGCGCATTTCATCGGCCGTCTGGGTCAGGAAGGTCGATGATTGCTGTTCGCCATCCCCTCGGGCCAGCAGGCGACCACGTTCGTCAATGATCGAAACCTTGCCAGGTTGAAGTTGGGGAACAGCGGCAGCAACAAGGTGCTGAATGGCGACAACCTGTTCGGGTTTAAGTTCGCCACCGGCCATTTTGACTGCAATCGAGGCGCTGGCTTCCTGTGTTTCACGCGAAAACATCTGGCGTTTCGGCAGTACAAGGTGAACACGAGCCTGCTGAATGGCTTGAATTGAAGCAATGGTTCGGGCCAGTTCGCCTTCAAGAGCACGAACATGATTGATGTTCTGTTCGAAGCTGGTCGCGCCAAAACCATCGGAATTGTCAAAAACTTCATAACCAACCGAGCCGCCAGCCGGCAGGCCGCTTTCGGCCATGGAAAGACGCATGCGGTTGACCTGATCAGACGGGACCAGAATTTCGGTGCCGCCATTGAGAAGCTGATATTGCACCTGCTGGTCTTCGAGGCGGTTTACGATCTGGCTGGCATCTGCAGGAGAAAGATCACGATACAACAGTTCCATGTTCGGGGCAGAAACACGCAATATCAGGAAGGCAAAGAACACAAGCAGCAACACACCCACGCCGCTGATGGCCATCAGGCGCGTAGGTCCAAGACTCTTGAGTGTCTGTAACAAGCCGCCCACTTTCGACTGCTCCGAAACCAATTTAAACCACTGTCCCCGATGCAGGTCGCTCCGTACGGAATCCGACCAGCATCAACAACGAATAGTTCTCCATGCTGAAGAACAGGTTAACAACCGGCAATTTTTGCCCAGTTGTCTGTTTCAATTTCACTAGCGATTTGAGTCATTTGTATCTTTGTTAACCAAGTTGGCCTGCGTTTAATGTAGTGAGTCAATGCGCCAAAAAGAAGCCCGGCACAAGTGCCGGGCGAGTCCCTGTAAACGCAGAACGTTGCAGGACCGGCTAAAGCCCTGCAACAGAAGTCAATTACCGTTTGATCCGGATCAGCTCGTCGAGCATTTCATCGGTGGTGGTAATCGTTTTGGTGTTCGCCGAGTAGGCACGCTGGGTCACGATCATGTTGGTGAATTCTTCACCTAGATCGACGTTCGAGCCTTCAAGGGCAGATGCCACAACGTTACCCGCACCGTTCAGGCCCGGTTCGCGCAGCAGATAGTCACCCGATTCACGGGTCTGACGATAAACGTTACCAGTGTGGTTTTCCATTTCATCAGGTGCTTCGAACGTTGCGATGGCCAGTTTGTAGACCGGACGCTTTACACCGTTTGCGAACTCGACCTGCAGGAAGCCTTCCTCGGTCAGGGCATAGTTCACCATGGTGCCGGCCTGTGCGCCGTTCTGGTTGATGAAGTGGGTGGTATAGTTAACAAGGTTGCCGTTGGCATCCGCACCGGCCGCAAACTGCGTTATGCCGTTGCCAAGACCGATTGTCCCGAAATCAAGAGTGAAGGAGCTGTCATCTGAGCCATTCGTCCATTCTGCCGAGATATTTGTATTAGCGAGGTTGCCGGTCGTACCAACGGTTACAGCGCCAATGGTTGCAGCAACACCGGTGAAGGTCTGAAGGTTACCTGAACCATCAAAGGTGACGATACCAGCCTGGATCAGGCCATTCGGGTGATCCGTTGCGTCAAGTTCTCCCGTGGTGGTGTTACCTGTCAGCTCAAAGCCCCAGCGGTTCTGACCAAGTTTGACAACCTGCAGGTTGACGGTGTGCGCCGAACCAAGAGAGTCATAAATGGTGACCGGCATGGTATTGTCTTCGGCAACGGTTCCTGTGGCAAGGTTACCAGCGACATAGGTTGGTGCAAGAGTGCCCGGAACACCTGGAACGGTGATACCGGTTGCACTGAAAGGCGTACCTGTCACGTTGGCAAAGGTCACACCCTGATCGGCAAATGCAGCGGTGAGAGTCAATGTATCGTTGGTGCCGGTCGTTGTTGTGGTGGCGTTGATGCCCGTGACCGCACTGATAGCCGAGGCCAGATCTTCAAGGGTGTCACCGGTATTGATTGTGATAGTTGTTGTCGTACCGTTATGGGTAATCGAGAACTGGTCACCGTTGTTGATACCGGCAAGCGTGGTCAGGTCGGTGGTGTCATAGTCAATGCCGGTTGTGGTCGAGGTGGCGGTGCCACCGGTCACAGCGGTTTCATCGGCATTCAGGTTTGCGCCGAACTCAATCGAGGTTGTCGATGCCGCCGCCGTCAGGATCGAGTTGATATCGAGAACCTGAAGGTCGGTCACAGCCGAGCTGTTTGACGTGGTTGTGTTACCGTTTGCGTCAAGAAGGGTACCTTCTCGGTCGGTCGCCCAACCCTGAACATAATATCCCGCAGTGTTGCGCAGGTAACCATCGTCATCGGGCTTGAAGTCACCGGCACGGGTAAAGAACAACTCGTCGTTCGTGCCCGGGTTCGCATTGTCGCGGACGATGAAGAAGCCATCACCGGAAATTGCTGCTGCCGTGGTGGACGAGGTTGCCTGAAGCAAGCCCTGCTTGCTGATCAGCGCCGTCGGATGGAACAGCACACCACCGGGTGTATAGCGGGTGTTAGATGCGGACTCAGTCACCAGGGTCGAGAAGCGACCGATGGTTCCCTTGTAACCGATCGTGTTAAGGTTCGAGATGTTGTCCGAAATGACGCCCAGGTTCTGAGACTGCGCGTTCAGGCCGGAAACACCGGAAATCATTGCACCAAAAAGGCTCATTTTTCTTCTCCTGCACTTACAGGGTGTTGATCAAAATCGGAAGAAAGCCCTCAGGCTGCTTCGTCCTGTACGTCACTTCCGGAATCATTTCCGCCATCGGTGGTATCGGTTCCGCTCGCGCCCAGTTTCACGTTGGTGAGGGTCGAGAACGGTACAGAAACATCGCCAATACGGAGATAAATATCGCGATCATCGATATCGACACTATCGACAGAGCCGATGATGCCAATCGCGACAGAGGCAGGTTTGCCTTTGTCTGTTTTGAAGGTGTCACCATTTGCGGCCATCGGTTTGACAACCAGGGTGTAGGCTCCTTCACCCTGTTCAACACCGCTGTTGTTCTTGCCATCCCAGGTGAAGGACTGGAGACCGGAAACGTCGGTGAGTTCTTCGGAATAGATCGTTTTGCCTTCCTGGTCCTGAATCTGCAGTTGCAGACGCGGAACTTCGGGCGAAACGTTGTATTTGTATTTGAGCTCGCCACCTTCTTCGAGCCAGTTGGTATCACCAACAGCTTCGATTTCTGCACCGACATACGAAAGTGCAGACAGCTGACGCTGCTGGCTTTGCATGGCAATCAGGTCTTCAAGGTTCTTGTTGCTCTGAATGCCCTGTTCAACCTGGGCGAACTGGCTCAGCTGGTCAGTGAATTTGTCACTTTCCATCGGCGACGTCGGGTCCTGGTTCTTGAGCTGGGTGGTCAGAAGCGTCAGGAACGTATCAAAGTTCTGCGCAAGCTGACTGGCCGAACTGCTGGACGCGGCGTTGTTATTTGACCCGGCAAGACCAACGTTGGTCAGGGATGAAATGGCCATGGGATTTTCCCTTTACCTTTCTAAATCCGAATATCGACAAGACCATTGGGATTAATCCCATAGCCAATGCCAACATGTTCGGCGAGTTCGGCTCCGCTCAGGATGTCGCCTTCGTCAGGGCTGCTGCCCTGATCGGCGATTACCCGAGATTGGCTTTGGCCTTCCTGACCTTGCCCACCTTGATCTCTGTGTTCAAAGGTGAAGCTCTGACTGTCTGCATTCAGGCCGGCATCCTTAAGAGCCTGCTGCAATGCACGTGAGTCCTGGCGCAACATGTCCAGTGTCTCACGTGTATCTGCCTGAATGACGCCCTGGATACGGCCATCGTGGCCGATCTCCAATTTTACATCCACGCGCCCGAGATGTTCCGGGCGCAGCTGGACAGAAATCTTGTCAACGCCGTCACTGGCGGCGTTTTTGATGGAAACCGCAACTTGCTGCTGGACCTGTTGTGCAGGGGCATGGCGGGCCGTCTGTGCCGTATGTCCACTGGTGTTGGTCTGGTGCAGGTTGTTGGTGGTATTAAGCTGACCGGTGCCAGCTTGCGGAGTGGCATCGGTTGCGCCAGTTGCCGTTACTGTGCCATTGGCAACCGTACTGGCAGCATTATTTTGCATATTCTGTGCACTTGCTGCTGCGGCCATGGCTTGTTGTGCCGCCTGGGCAGTTTGTGCCGGGTTACCCGTCGCAGTCGTTTGTGTTGTCGTTGCGTTCGATGACTGGCTGTTGGCCGTTGCATTGGTAACGCCCGATGCATCGGTTTTGGCTTTGCCGTCGCCACTCATGGAATCAACAAGGCGTGACAGGAACTTGTCAGCGGATGCGTCATCCCCGGTTGCTGCGTCAGCACCGTTCAAGGCGAGTTTTGCCGAAGATGCGGTTGCAGGCTGAGATAGTGCAGTTGAGCTCATAAGGCCGTCAGTGGTGCCGTCAGCGGCAGCACCATTCGTCGCCATGCCGGGATTAGCCTGACCATTTGCTGCTGCGCCGTCCTGAGCAGCATTCGTGCCCGCGATCGACTGGGATGCCACTGCTTTGGCTTTGGCAAGATCTATGGCTTGCTGGGATCCTGGCAGTGGAACGGTTGCTGCAGGCTGGTTCGGGGTTATGATGCCCGGTGCAGCCTGAGCGTTGGTGGCGTCGCTTGGCTCATCATCGGAAGATGCCGCTTTTTGCTGGCCTAAAGATTCGGCTTCGTCATCCGGGGCGGTCGCTACCTCTTCTGCGGAATTTTCGCTGTCGACATGCTGTGTGTCGTTGTCCGACGAGGCTGTGTCGCGGCTGCTATTTTCAACATCGCGCTTGTCTTCAGGCTTCGGATCATCAGTCTCTAAATGATCCTCGTGGTTGTTGCGATCCGCGCGGAGCGGTTCATCATCGTGGCGATCATCATTGCGTGCAGAGCTCTGCGTGTCGGTATCGTCAGTATTACGATTTGAACGCATTTCCGCGCGATGATCGTCCCAAGTGCTCTGGGCAGATTTTGCCGCGTCAATCTTGGTCTGATTTTTACGCTCAGACCAGTTTTCTGTAATTGAGGCCATGACGTCACCAAACCCGGAACCCGCGCTTTCACTGGCGGTTGAGCCCGGAATGGAGACAGTCGGCATAATGCTGTTTGTAATCGCAGAGCTGTTCATGACCTTGGTCCTTTTGGAAACAGTGTCAGAACAATTGCAAGTGCCGGGCCAGTTTTGCGCGTTAATAATTTATACAGGATTTCAGCGCGTTAGGATGTGACGTGCCATTGCTTGAAGCTTCTGGCGATATGTCACGCCTATGGAACCGGGCAAAAATGATCCTGTGGTTGCAAAGGAAAGCGCGATTGTTCCAAGCAAAAAGGCTCCCGCGTTTAAGCAGGAGCCTTTGAACAGGAGGGGTGTTTTGGCGAATGCGCCCGACAGGGGTTAGGCTGAAATGGACAGTCCGGTTTTTGCCGGTGCAGGAGCATTTTCAGCCTCAGAAGTTGTCGTCTGGCTTGCCTCGGCAACAGGAGCAGGGCGGTCTTGCTGGGCAATCATGATTGCCTGACGCAATTCACCTTCGCTGCGTTCGGCCAGCTCGGCCCAGGAATCACGCAGCGGGGTCAGTACCCGGGCAACGTCATCGGCGGCCTTCGGATCATTTTTCCGATCAACATCCATCAAACGGATCAGGCAATGCGCATAGATGCGCTCAAGATTGGCAGCAATTTCGCCACCCTGTTCCATATCCAGCGTATTTGAAAGATGGGCGATCAATTCCTGTGCGCTGCAATTGGCGTTGCAGCGCCCCTGGATATCGTTTCGCTCGATCGCGTTTTTCGCCTCTTGCAAGCGCGACAGGGTCTTTTCAAACAGCATGAACACCATCTTGGCTGGTGAGGCTGTATTTACCTGTTGGTGCTTGTATGTTTGGGCGGCGTGTTCATTCATGCGACACTCCTTGGTATGCGATACGTCTACTTAGTGTGCATGTATGGCATGGAAAAGTTAACTACTATCTTTACCTGCAGCCATCAATTCGTCGAGAGAACTCTGGATATTCTTCATACGTGCAAGGGCCGATTCCATCGCAATGAACTGATCCATCAGGACTTCTCTCTGCCGTGACAGTCGATCATCAATGCGTTCGACTTTTTCGTCATAAGACGTGTTTTGTGTCTCAAGATCGGAAATTGCCTGGGTAAGTGTACCGTTTTCTTCATCAAGAATTGAGTCGAGTTCAAAATAGAACTGCGCCCCGATACCAACAGAAGTTGTAACAGAGGCCGTGTCGTTGGCAGTCGCATCGCCACCGTAAAACAGACGCAGGCCATCGGCAGTACGGATACTGTTGCCCGATACAACGGCGTTTTTGCCCGTCGTCGTCACACCATCGACGGTGATGTCATAGGTCACGCTGGTAATCGAGCCAGCCGATGCATTGATAGTGAAATCATAAGTCGCAGCATTTGTACTGCTGTTGAAGCCGGTCACGGTCACATCAGAGTTATCCGATTTGCCGCGGAACAGGAACAGTTCCATGACTTCGTCAGGTTCGTTCAGAAGTGCAGCATTGAGTGCTGCTTCATCAATCTGGATTGTCTTTTTGACAAGTGGATCTTCGTTAGAGCCATATGCGACGAAGTCCAGACCAATTTCTGCCAGAACCGAATAATCGTCCTCACCTGCGCGGTCGGTTACGCCATTGGCGAATGAGCCGGCGATCTGCTGCAGGGCCGATTCAATGCTTTTAACCGACGTATTACCCAGAAGGATGGCATCTTCGGACGCTTCACCGGTGGTCGGATCGACAAAGGTTTTTTCGTTGATAAAGGTCTGAACCGCGTTATAGGCATCGACGAAATCCAGGATTGCCGTTTTCGCCTGATTCAGGTCCTGCTCAATCTCGATGGTGATTTCGGTTCCAGGTTCGGAATCATAGAGGCTGATGGTCAGGCCATCGATCAGATCGGAAAACTCGTTCGACCCGCGGGTGACAGAAATACCATCAAGCATGATGTTGGCATCATTGCCGTCATCAATCACGTTGGTCGCGTTGATTGTTGTCGCATCGGTCAGAACACCAAGGCTTTGAAGGACAGAGCCGGTATCGTCACTGAACGACATACGGTTATCCACACCCTCTTCGGTCGAGGTGAAGATGATCGTGCTTTCGGTATCAGATACCTTGACCACAGAAGCCTGTACGCCGGTACTATCCTTGACGTTATTGATCTTGTCGCGAATGTCCTGAAGCGTATCGCCAGCAGAAACCGTAATGGTCGAGTTTCCGGCGCCTCCAGTGATGGTAAAGCTGCCGGTGCCAGTGACGCCGGTGATATCTGCGCTTGCCGCAACGGCCTGGGTATCGCTTGAAAGCTTGTGTTTGCTTGCAACGTCGACGATCTCGAACTTGTAGCTGCCGGTCGCGGCAGCATTGGTTGCCGTAACACCCATAAGGGTACCGGCTTCGCTTCCGTTCGAGGAGGCGAAAATCTGTTTGGCCTCGAAGATGTTCTTCGAGTTATCGAAGCTGGTCGCACCGTAAAGGTTCGCCATCGAATCTTTAAGCGTACCGACAAGTGTCTGCAGCTCCTTGAGAGCCGCGATCTTCTCGTCGTTTGCTTCGATACGTTTTTGGAGATTGTCCGCAGGAATGCGACGAGCAGCAATCATCTTGTCGACGGTGTCGACGAAATCGATGTTTGACGAGCCGCCAGACAACTGGACGCGACCGTTGTCGCCAACATAGATGTTATTTAAATTCAAGCTGCTCATTGGTTTAGCTCCTTGGGCCCGCTCGGTCGATTTTACCTAGTTTCGGACTATAACATTCTACGAAATAGCAAAATTCGTGCCTAAGCCTGCCCGATCGTCCCGTTAAATTTCTTCGTCCACAAAGCTGCCCAGATATTCGCGCATCTGGGAAAACAGCTGCTGCAACTCTTTAGACGGAATTTCGCGAAGAACATCGCCGCTCACACGGTCGGTGACTTTGGCTATGACCCGACCTGTGTCCTGATTGAAGTTCAGTTCGACACGTGCAGAACCGTTTGCCACATCGGGTAGATCAAGGTTTGCAAGAGCATCCTGAAGCTTCTGCGAAACCGCAGACGGCTTGCTGGCGGCAGCGACCGCAGTGCTTGCTGCGCTGTTTGCCGCAGTATTTTCAATCTTCGGGGTCGGGGTAGCATAGCTGCCCGTAGAACCTGGTGAACTGTAATTGTTTACGACTTCCATTTTTCCAAACTCCCAAGCCGTCTTCCTGCAATTGCAGGACATCATGTTGAATTAAAGAGGCAATCCAACATGGACATGCCCAAGGTTAATTGAATTGCTTACTGCAACAGACGCAGCAAATTCTGCGGCATCTGGTTTGCCTGTGCAAGCATCGCAACGCCTGATTGGACGAGGATCTGCTTGGAGGTGAACGCTGTCATTTCGGCAGCAACATCAAGATCAAGCAGGGTAGAACGCGCTGATTCAGTGTTTTCCTGTGTGGTTGCAAGGTTCTGACCAGCAAAATCCAGACGGTTCTGCGAGGTGCCCACGGCAGCACGTGCACGCTGCAAGTCGTCAATTGCACGGGTAACGACTTCAACAGCAGATTGTGCTGATGCTGCGGTGCTGATGGCATTGGCACCAAGATCCTGAAGTGAAGTCTGCGTACCCAGTGCGCCGGCACCGAGTGTATCAGAATCAACTGCATTCAGGGTGATTGAAAGGCGGTCGTTTGCGGTGTTGCCGCCCCCAACCTGAAATTCGATGGAACTCTGCAACTCCTGTCCATTGTCCGCAGCCATCGTAACGGTGTTCGCCGTCGAGTTGTTGGTTGCGCCGCCATTGAACTGGGTATCGGTACCGAAGTCGGATGCACCAGTCGCATCAGCGTTGATTGAGTCAACAGAAGCAGTGAAGTTGCTGTTGATCGAAAATGACAGGCCGAGCTCGTCGAAGCTCAGTGTATCCTTGTCACCTGCGCTCATTACTTTGGTTCCGCCAGTGATATAGTCACTGACATCAATCGACTGGGTCCGGTTATCACCATCAACTGTGGCAGCAACGGTCATGATTACCTGCCCGCCAGCAGCATAGTTGATATCAACGGTAAAGCTGTTATCGGTAATGTCTGTATTGGTATCGGTTGCCCAGTAGTTGTTGTCGGTGATGGCAATGGCATCAAAACCGTTAACCGCCGAGAGTGCCGCACCTGTGCCGCCTGCATCGAGATCGGCGAAGTCCAAAGCAACATCACCGCCGTCCCCCAACAGCTGAATGCCGTTGAAGTTCGTTGAGGATGCTATGCGGTCTATCTCTTCGCGTAGCTGGACAAATTCGTCATTGAGGAAGCCGCGTTCAGTATCAGAAAGGTTGCCCGAGGAGGCCTGAACAGAAAGCGTTTTCATACGGACAAGAATATTGTCGATGGTTGCCATGCCGCCGTCAGCAATTTGCAACATCGAATTGGCTTGTCCAACGTTAACAGAAGCGGTTTTCAGAGCTTCGGTCGTTGCATTCAGTCGGGCACCGATTGCCATAGAGGCTGCGTCATCGCGCGCGGAAACAACACGCGTACCAGACGACAGCTTTGACAGAGAGCGTGTTGCCATCGTGTCAGAGGCCGAAAGGTTACGGTGTGCTACGTTCGCAGCATAGTTCGAAATAATATTAAGAGCCATGACGCATCTCCTACTTGGATAGCTCTGAACAACTTCTTGCTGTTCGAAATCCGGCACATCGCCAGAAGTGTTTTGATTACCCTATATGGGAACAAAAACGATATTACAGGTAAGATGAAATATACTTTTAGGTTAGTCCTGAGTCCAGAGAAAAAAACAGGTGGTAAATGTCAATATAAAACAAAAGGTTAACAGAGTCGGAAATTGTGATTGATGGAATTTTCCCTGTATTCTCAAGCGAATCCAAGTGTATGCCGTATGATTTTCTCAATGGCTTCCATATTGAAAATCCATTGGTATAGGTCGTTGATGAGGGGGGCTGCTGGGGATGACTCGTCTCATAGCATTGATATGGAAGCTTCGTGGAGAAGGTGCACCAAATGTGTGTGGCGGAGCTGCATATGATTGAGCGTGCGCAAAAACTGGTGAGTAAAAAACAAAAAAAGGCAGCCCGAAGGCTGCCTTTTGAAGGATTGTATGTCGCCAGAATTACTGGAGCAGACGCAGCAGGTTCTGCGGCATCTGGTTTGCCTGAGCAAGCATAGCCACACCCGACTGAACCAGGATCTGCTTGGAGGTGAAGGCAGTCATTTCAGCAGCCACATCAAGGTCAAGCAGGGTAGAACGCGCTGATTCAGTGTTTTCCTGCGTGGAAGCAAGGTTCTGACCAGCGAAGTCCAGACGGTTCTGCGAGGTACCAACCGCAGCACGTGCACGCTGCAGGTCGTCAATCGCGCGGGTTACAACTTCAACAGCATTCTGGGCAGAGGCCGCAGTGCTGATGGCGTTGGCGCCAAGATCAGCAAGCGACGTGTCGGTGCCGGCAGAACCGGTGCCGAGTGCTTCAGAGTCAACCGAAGTCAGGTTGATCGACAGACGGTCATTTGCAGTGTTGCCACCGCCAACCTGGAATTCGATGCTTGCTGCCAGGGTCTGACCGTTGTCAGCAGCCATCGTAACTGTGTTTGCAGTCGAGTCGTTGGTTGCGCCAGCGTTAAACTGGGTATCAGTGCCGAAGTCGGATGCGCCGGTGTTATCGGCAGCGATCGAGTCAACCGAAGCGGTGAAGTTGTTGTTGATGGTGAAGGACAGACCAAGCTCGTCGAAGTTAAGAGTTGATTTGTCGCCTGCACTCATCTCTTTGCTGCCGCCGGTGATGTAGTCACTGACGTCGATCGACTGGGCACGGCTTGCTGCGCCGTCGATGTTGGTGGAAACGGTCATGATGACCTGACCACCTGCAGCATAATTGATGGCAACGGTAAAGTCGTTGTCAGTAACTCCGCCGGCATTCGTGTCGGTTGCCCAGTAGTTATTGTCAGTGATGGCAATCGCATCAAAACCGTTGGCAGCCGAGATAGCAGCGCCTGTACCAGCTGCTTCAAGGTCTGCATAGTCCAGCGCCACGTCACCACCGTTACCCAGAAGCTGGATACCGTTGAAGTTGGTGGAGGAGGCAATACGATCAACCTCGTCACGCAGTTCGGTAAACTCGTCGTTCAGGAAGCCACGTTCGGTATCGGACAGGTTGCCCGAGGAGGACTGAACAGCAAGTGTCTTCATGCGAACAAGGATATCGTCGATGGTTGCCATGCCGCCGTCAGCAATTTGCAACATCGAGTTGGCCTGACCAACGTTAACGGTTGCCGTTTTCAGAGCCTGGGTGGTTGCGTTGAGACGTGCGCCGATTGCCATGGAAGCAGCATCGTCACGTGCGGAAACAACACGGGTACCAGAAGACAGTTTGGAAAGGGAACGGGTCGCCATCTCATCAGATGCCGACAGGTTACGGTGCGCTACGTTCGCAGCGTAGTTCGAGATAATATTGAGAGCCATATCATATCTCCTACTTGGATAGCTCTAACGGACTGTTCCGCCGAAGGTTACCGACTACGTGTCGGAAATGCCTTTAAGAATCGTCTTGATCACATAAGGCATAACTAAGTTTGCTAATCCTATACTTAGGGTTGGGTGGTTGTCCAGAAAAATCTTAACTGTCAGTTAATCTATATTCTCAATTGCTTAGTGACTATTGTTTGAACTTCTCTGATCTTGCTCGTTGTCAAGGCCGCAAGGAGTAAGAGCAAAATTGATCTGATGGAATATACGATTCGTGCGCGTTGGTTGACCTCGCGTTGCAGAGAGCTCTAGGGCAAAAAAGAAAAAAGGCAGCCCGAAGGCTGCCTTTTGAAGGATTGTATGTCGCCAGAATTACTGGAGCAGACGCAGCAGGTTCTGCGGCATCTGGTTTGCCTGAGCAAGCATAGCCACACCCGACTGAACCAGGATCTGCTTGGAGGTGAAGGCAGTCATTTCAGCAGCCACATCAAGGTCAAGCAGGGTAGAACGCGCTGATTCAGTGTTTTCCTGCGTGGAAGCAAGGTTCTGACCAGCGAAGTCCAGACGGTTCTGCGAGGTACCAACCGCAGCACGTGCACGCTGCAGGTCGTCAATCGCGCGGGTTACAACTTCAACAGCATTCTGGGCAGAGGCCGCAGTGCTGATGGCGTTGGCGCCAAGATCAGCAAGCGACGTGTCGGTGCCGGCAGAACCGGTGCCGAGTGCTTCAGAGTCAACCGAAGTCAGGTTGATCGACAGACGGTCATTTGCAGTGTTGCCACCGCCAACCTGGAATTCGATGCTTGCTGCCAGGGTCTGACCGTTGTCAGCAGCCATCGTAACTGTGTTTGCAGTCGAGTCGTTGGTTGCGCCAGCGTTAAACTGGGTATCAGTGCCGAAGTCGGATGCGCCGGTGTTATCGGCAGCGATCGAGTCAACCGAAGCGGTGAAGTTGTTGTTGATGGTGAAGGACAGACCAAGCTCGTCGAAGTTAAGAGTTGATTTGTCGCCTGCACTCATCTCTTTGCTGCCGCCGGTGATGTAGTCACTGACGTCGATCGACTGGGCACGGCTTGCTGCGCCGTCGATGTTGGTGGAAACGGTCATGATGACCTGACCACCTGCAGCATAATTGATGGCAACGGTAAAGTCGTTGTCAGTAACTCCGCCGGCATTCGTGTCGGTTGCCCAGTAGTTATTGTCAGTGATGGCAATCGCATCAAAACCGTTGGCAGCCGAGATAGCAGCGCCTGTACCAGCTGCTTCAAGGTCTGCATAGTCCAGCGCCACGTCACCACCGTTACCCAGAAGCTGGATACCGTTGAAGTTGGTGGAGGAGGCAATACGATCAACCTCGTCACGCAGTTCGGTAAACTCGTCGTTCAGGAAGCCACGTTCGGTATCGGACAGGTTGCCCGAGGAGGACTGAACAGCAAGTGTCTTCATGCGAACAAGGATATCGTCGATGGTTGCCATGCCGCCGTCGGCAATCTGGAGCATCGCGTTGGCTTGACCAACGTTAACGGTTGCCGTTTTCAGAGCCTGGGTGGTTGCGTTGAGACGTGCGCCGATTGCCATAGAGGCAGCATCGTCACGTGCGGAAACAACACGCGTACCGGACGAAAGTTTCGACAGCGAACGGGTCGCCATCTCGTCAGATGCTGTCAGGTTACGGTGCGCAACGTTAGCGGCATAGTTTGAAATAATATTGAGAGCCATTTTTCATCTTCCTACTTGGAATGCGCAGAATCGATCTGCGAAAAATACGGACCAGAAGTTCTTCTTGAACAACTCTATTTAGTCCAGACCTGCCGATTAGATATTCAAACTACGAATGAGTCCAGAAAAAAAATCAATTCATGTCAAAAAAATGCTGACTGTGGCCTGTGGTCGTTGATATCGTGAGGAAATTTTATTTTAAGATTGGTTGTTGTGCGGTGAAAAAACGACGTCTTTCTTACAAAAGAAGATAAGCTAACTTTTGGCTTGCGAATCCGGTCAAGGTCTAAGATTCGTCGATGAGGTAAACAAACTTTAGTGATCAGAAGGAAATAATCGGTGTACGCATAAGGAAACGGCGGCAAAAATAGTTTGCCGCCGTTGTCGCTGCGATAGCTGCTGCAGCTGTTAGCCCTGAAGCAGACGCAGCAGGTTTTGCGGCATCTGGTTGGCTTGGGCAAGCATCGCAACGCCCGACTGAACCAGGATCTGCTTGGAAGTGAAGGCAGTCATTTCTGCTGCAACATCAAGGTCAAGCAAGGTAGAGCGAGCTGATTCAGTATTTTCCTGCGTAGATGCAAGGTTCTGACCGGCAAAATCCAAGCGGTTCTGATAAGTACCGATATTGGCGCGTGCGCGCTGCAGGTCATCAATCGCCCGGGTTACGACTTCGACTGCATTCTGTGCATTGGCAGCAGTATCAATCGCGTTGGCGGTAAGATCGGCAAGTGATTCCTGTGTGCCAGCAGCGCCAGAACCGAGGGTTTCAGAGTCCACTGCGGTAAACTCAATCGCCAGACGATCATTTGCAGTGTTGCCGGCACCAACCTGGAAATCGACAGTCGCCTGCAATTGCTGGCCGTTGTCAGCGGCCATTGTAACGGTGTTCAAAGTAGAGTTGTTGCCGGCGACACCGTTAAAGGTTGTGTCCGTACCGAAGTCCGAAGCTCCGGTGTTGTCGCCAGCGATAACATCGACAGATGCCGTAAAGTTACTGTTTAGCGAGAATGTAAGGCCAAGCTCGTCAAAGTTCAGGGTCGCTTTGTCACCAGCACTCATGACTTTGCTGCCGCCAGTAACGTAATCACTTACGTCAATTGACTGGGTGCGGTCATTGGTGGTCACAGCACCATCAATATTGGCAGTGACGGTCATAATCACCTGACCGCCCGCCGCATAGTTTATAGCAACGGAGAAATCGTTGTCCGTAACGGTGTTGGTGTTGGTATCTGTCGCCCAGTAATTGTTGTCAGTGATGGCAATCGCATCAAAGCCGTTCACGGCTGACAGTGCAGCACCAGTGCCGGCAGCGGCAAGATCTGTGTAATCCAGTGCAACGTCACCACCATCGCCGAGCAATTGAATGCCGTTGAAGTTGGTCGAGGATGCAATGCGGTCGATCTCGTCACGAAGCTGAACAAATTCGTCATTAAGGAAGCCGCGTTCAGTGTCAGACAGGTTGCCCGAAGAAGCCTGAACAGCCAGTGTCTTCATGCGAACGAGGATGTCATCAATCGTTGCCATGCCGCCATCGGCAATCTGAAGCATCGAGTTGGCCTGACCAACGTTAACCGTTGCGGTTTTCAACGCCTGGGTCGTTGCATTCAGGCGCGCACCAATAGCCATCGATGCCGCATCGTCACGAGCGGAAACAACGCGGGTACCAGAAGAAAGCTTTGCAAGCGATCGGGTCGCCATCGTGTCCGAATTGGTCAGGTTGCGATGGGCGACGTTCGCTGCATAGTTGGAAATAATATTGAGAGCCATTTTTTTCCTCCTACACGGATAAGACAGAATGGCTCAGCCATTCAATCCTTCGGCTACATTGCCTTACGGGACAATAAAGCAATGCGCGTGCCAAATTTACTAGGCAAAAATTACAGGTCGTGCTGCACAGAGTATTTCTCGTTTGGCAGGATATGCTGCCAGGCGACCTGACGGCCGGTATCCACAAGAATTGGTGCACGCAGATTGGTCGACATTGTGATGCCCTGACCACCAGGTGCGCTGCGGATCGTGACAACCATCAGAATGGCCATGTCCGCAGCATCAATTGCGAGACTTTTCTGGGCATTCGTCAGGTCTTTTTCTGCATAAACGCCGCTTTCCATATTATAGGGTGCGACAATAAAGGAGAGGTTCGCGTCCGTCAGGCTCTGATAGAGCTTGAACTGATCCAGTGAGGTATTGGGAATATTTGCCAGTCCGAAGACATGGTGCTCGGGAAAGCCAAGAAGGCCGACCGGCATATAAATGCCTTTGTCCCAGCTGAATTCGATATCGCCAAAGCGTGTTTCCACTGTGACGGATTCAGGGGTTCCGTTTTCGGCGACGTTTTCGGTATCCATTCCCGTAATACTCCGACGGTCGAAAGGTTCTGTCTACTTACACATTTCGCGCTATTAAGCGGACAAAACAGGTAAAGAAGCAATTAAATATGTATGATAATCAACGCAAATAGTTAGCCAATGATAAATCCGAGGCCCGCGAAATGGCAATAAAACTTGCCTGCAGGGCGGTTTCATACTGCGACAGTTCCGCGAGCGTCAGCGGAACATCAACGGTTTCAATGTCACTAATTGCCTGGGCCGCGAAAACCTTGAAGTCTTGATGGCGCGTTTCGAACCGTTCGACGTTTGAAATATCAAGGCCGATCTGTCCCTGAACGTTTGGCAGATCGTTGATGGCGTCGTTGATAAAGCCAAGTGCAACGGTCATTGCGTCCTGGTCTTCCGTGCCTGCCGCAATCCCGAGGCCCTGAACCAGCTTCTGGAAAGCCGGGTTATCGGCAAGAATTCCGTATGAAACGTTATATTGTTCGTCGATACGGACTTCGAGGATCTGTTGATCGCCGTCATAATAATCTGCATCCGGGCGCGGGTTCGGGATCTTTTCCATGCCAAGCTGGGTCAGGAAATCGCCTGCACCGGTTTCGGTAATGGTAATGGACCCATTGCCGACATTTTCGATATTCAGAAGCGGATTTCCATTGCCGCCAAAACCGCGCAAGGAGGCGATTGCGCCATTGGTCGTGACACTGTTGATGGCATCAAGAATGTCATCAATGTCATCTGTTGCGGCATTATAGTTGACGTTGGTCGTCACGCTGTTGCCGTTGACATCGGTGCTGACAATCTGAAGCTGTCCGGTTGTGACCCCGAGGGAGGCCAGTGTGGTCGCACCGGTCAGAGCAACGTCCATGTCGCTCATATAGTTATCCGGTGCGCCAATCTTGTCGAGATCGACAGCCGGTTCTTCGGAACGGCCACCCGCAAACAGATAACGGCCATCAAGGTTCGTATTGAGCAGATTGGCAATCTGCTGCAAGGCCTGTTTGGCTTCGTCCTTGATGTTTACATCGTCGGCCTGCTGGGCCGAGCTTGCCTGAATCAGAAGCGACTTCATCTCTGTTGCGATGGTCATCATGCTGTCGACAGCAGATTCCATGCTTTGCAGACGGAGTTTGGCCTGCGTCGTGTTGCGCAGATACTGTTCAGTTCGGGTATATTCGCCTTCCAGATTAAGCAGGCGCTGTGCGCTGTCTGCAATACCGGCATAGTCGCGCGATTTATAGCCGCTCGACGCCTGATTCTGCAGATCCGTTACCTTTGCCGCGTTCCGGATGGCAAGATCCGAAAGCAGCGTATGGTTCGTATAGGTTGCGACACGAGATACCATGATATCCTCACTTCATAAGCCGAAGTTTAAACTGCATTGAGCAATGCATCAAACATTTCATCAACCGTAGAGATCACCTGGGCCGATGCGGTGTAGGCGCGCTGGAAGATGATCAGATCAGACATCTCTTCATCAAGGTTAACGCCGGCTTCATTCTGGATGCGGGTGGTCAAATCGGTGACCAGTCCTGACTGGAATTCATAAGAGCTTTCAGCAACCTTGGTCTTGGTCGCTGCGGTGGCGACGATGCCTGCTGCAAAGTCCGTCAGGGACGTGCGCTCGCCAGACAGGCCATCGGTAGCCTCGAATTCGATATCGGTTCGCTCAAAGGTATGGCTCATCATCAGGGCAGCACTGTTGTCGCCTTCATGAACGCCAAAATTGATCCCAAGACCAAGAACGGTGGTCAAGGAGTCCGTATTCGGCAGGCCATTATCACTGAAATAGAACGGATCGCCATCGGCGTCTGTCACGCTGAGTTTGTAGCCGCCAATCTGGCTGTCAAAAACCACTTCTGCCGTGATGTTGTTATCGGTCAATGTCGCGCTGTTATTGATCGCATCTGCAATGTCCTGCAGGGTTGTGTTGCTGTCATAATCAATATCGACATCGGTGAAATCACCGCTGACAGTCAGGGTATAGTTGAGCGGCGGCGGAACCAGCGGGCCAAGGTTCGGAATGGCATTGTCCGGATTGACCACGGCGTTCGAGGTTTCATAAGTGTCGGCATTCAGCTGTCCACGCACAATGCGTGACGGATCATTCTGAATAGCGGCCGAAACGCTCATATTTCCCGAAAGATTGGGCTGATCTTCGCTCAGGCCAAGCTTGCTCGACAAGGTGCCGGAATCTGTGACTGTCATATTGGCGTTATAGTCAATGACAAGACGATAACGATTGCCATCCTCGACAATGAACGCGGTTGTTTCTGAATCTGCGACCGTCATGCCGGCCCCTTGCAGGGCGGTGCGAATGTTATCGCGAATGTCTTCAAGAGAGTCCGTAGCTGTGTAGTTGACCGTAACCCCGCCAACCAATACGCCCGATCCCGCTGAAAGCGTAAAGGAGCTGGCGGTAATATTGAGTGCATCTGTCGAGTTGCGTTGTGCCGTGGTTGTGATGGTGTCCGACTGCTTGACTGTCGCAATAAAGTCATTCAGGCCGAAATAGTGGGACATACCCTGTTTGCGGCCATCACCGGTTGTAATCTGGCTGTCCATTTCATTGATCGAAACGCGGTTACCATCTGTGCCTTCGATAACCAGCTTGTTGTCAATCAGTGACGCTGTCAGATAGGTTCCGGCATCGGAGCTGTTGATGGCGTCAACAATCCCCTGAACCGTAGCAGGAGTGGTCGGCAGAGCAATATCGGCCCAGCTGTCGGTCGCAACAAGCTGCCCGTCGGCATCGAGGGCAGCTACACGAAACGCACCGGTTGCGGTGAGGGGATCGCTTGCTGCAACGACGCGGTTGCCTGAAAGGTTGGCTGGCGGCGGGAACGCAGTACCTTTGTTGTGTTCTTCGTTCAGGGCATCACGCAATTCGCCTGCAAGCTCGTTGATCTGATCGTTGATGGCGGGAATTTCAGAATCGCGCATTTCAAACAGGCCCTTAAGAGTGCCTGTACGCAGGGTGGCGGTGATATCTTCGCCATTAAGCGTAATTCCGGAGCCCCCGGTGCCCGGCTCGAAGCCTGCCGTCTGGGTAAAGGTCAGTTTGTTCGGGGTGCGATCAAGAAGGGTGTTTGCACCTGCGGCCGAATAAACCACCATCGACCCGTCACTGCGGGAAAAGGTGGTGATGTCAATGATCTTGGAAAGCTGGTTGAGCTTCTGGTCGCGCTGATCTTCAAGTTCGGTCGTTGGCTGTTCAAGGTTTTTCAGGCGGATAATGCCGGTATTCAGATCTGCGATCTGGCTGAGCAGCGTATTGGCGGTGTTGACCTCGTCGGTGATCTGATCGTCGATGTCATCGCGCATGTCCTGAAGCTGGCTTGAGAGCTTTTCAAAAGACTCAACAACCTGAATAGCGCTTTCAATGGCTTCGATGCGCGGCGAGTTCTGATCCGGGGTAACGCCAAGCTGTTCAAAAGCATCGGCCAGATCATTGATGCGCTGGCTGATGGCTGCATCCGACTGAACCGTACCAAACAGGGTCTGAACACGCTGGAAAAACTCGTAGCGGACTTCTTCACGCCCGGCTTTGCCCAGCTCGCCGCGAACTTCACGCAGGAGGCCTTCATTGACGTTGCGATAGATATCGGCGATCTGTGAACCGGCACCCGTACCGTCAAGTGTAAGGGTTTCTTGTCCGGCAATCTTCTTTGAATAGCCTTCAGTATTCACGTTCGAAATGTTCGAAGACGTGATGGCAATACGTGACTGAGCCGTATTGAGGCCGGAAATTGCCGTATTGAGTGCCTGGGTCAGTGACATGATATGTGCCTTTACCCCTAGAGCGTTTCATTGACGCTAAACGCGCCGCCGGATTTGTTCATCGTACGACCATAGCCGCCAAGGGTTGCCTTGCTGGTTTTGGCCGAGCGATTATAGGTGGTGCAATCTTCCTTGGCCTTGTCATTGACAGCACGGACGATCGCCTGAACCATGCGTTCATTGGTCGCCTTGGCTGCCTGAAGGGCCGTCATGTTGCGACGCGCAGTTTCCTGGAATTCGGCCTGGAGTTCACGTAATTCGGCACGGTCTTCTTCGGGCATAGCGCGCAATTCATCGCCGCGGCTGCGCAATTTCACAACCAGCTGCTCATACTGCATCGACAGGGCAGATTTTTCCGAGATGAACTGTTCGTACTCGCCATGCGACAGGGTGCGCAGGTCGGTCGTTTCACGTTCCAGCAGGGACATGAGGTCGTAAGTGACACTTTTCAGTTCAGTAACCAACTCTTGGGTGGTCATTTTTACCCCTCCTGGATTTTGAGGATTTCGCGTGTGACAGCATCTGCAATTCCGATGCCACCTGCGCGGGTCATTTCTTTGGCATATTCATCAACCAGCATGGAGCGCATCATCGTTTCGCCATGACCACCGCCAAACAACTCGTTGGTTTCGATCCCGGAAAACATGTGGCTCAGCATCTGGCCAAGAAACATGGATTCAAATTCTTTGCCGGCCTCGCGGGCTTCGGCTTCGGTTTTGATGTGACCGTCCGTAAGCGAGCTCATCTTGGCAGCCATATTGTTCTGGGCGCCATATTGTGCGCTGGCTTGCGCCTGTGCCATCAGGGCTGTTGAGCTGTCGGTCTGCATTACATCACCTCGATTTCGGCTTGAAGCGCGCCGGACGTTTTGATCGCCTGAAGAATGGTGATCATGTCGCGTGGTCCAACGCCAAGGCTGTTAAGGCCGTTCACCAGTTCCTGAAGGCTTACGCCGCCATCCATGATGCCAAGCTGATTGTCCTGGTCTTCATCAACTTCCACATTGGTCCGGTCCACTGTTTGGGTCGTGCCGGTCTGCGAGAAGGGCGAAGGTTGGGAGACCTGCTGGCTTTCAGTTACGCGGATGGTCAGGTTGCCCTGGGCAATTGCGACCCGGTTGATCCGGACATTTTCACCCATGACAATGGTTCCGGTATTCTCGTCGATCACAACGCGTGCAATCTGGTCGGGTTCAACGCGCAACTGTTCAATATCGGTTAAAAGGGCGACAACATTCTGATTGTAACGGTCCGGAATGTTCAGGCGAACCGTACCGGGATCACTCGGACGTGCTGCAACTTCGCCAAGATAGGCATTAATTGCTTCCGAGACACGACGAGCGGTGGTGAAATCCGGGTTGCGCAGCACAACAGACATGTCCTGCATCGAGTTCAGGTTAAAATCGATCTCGCGTTCAACAATGCCGCCATTGGCAATACGTGCGGAGGTCGGGACACCTTTGACAATGGTTTCGGCAGCGCCACCGGCAGAAAATCCGCCAACGGCAAGGTTGCCCTGGGCAACAGCATAAACTTCGCCGTCTGCGCCGACCATCGGGGTGACAAGAAGGGTGCCGCCCTGAAGGCTTTTAGCAGTACCAATGGCGCTGATGCTGACATCAATACGGGCCCCCTGACGGGAAAATGGTGGCAGGGTCGAGGTGACCATGACTGCTGCAATATTGTCAGACTCCAGATCTTCAATCTGGTCGCGGACGTTGATGCCAAGGCGTTCAAGCATGGCAACCAGGCTCTGGCGGGTAAAGTCAGCGTCGCCAAGATCATCGCCAGTACCATTCAAACCAACCACAAGACCGTAACCGACCAGCATGTTGTCACGCACGCCTTCGAAGTCGGCGATATCCTTGATGCGTGACTGTGCATGTGCCGGGGCAAGCTGCGTCAGGGCGAGCATAGCCAGTGCGACTGCGACTGTCGCTTTGCGCGCTGATTTGCCAAGACCTGTGATCATATTCTCAATTCCGCTTTGACGTGGGATGCATGGGCATCCGGCAAATGGTGCGATAGAAGACATTAATCGCGTTTGTCATATGGTTTGCGAAAATCATGCCAAGTCAGGCTTTCCGGGGCTTCTTGCGAAAGACGCCAAGGATTCCGCGAAAATGTGCCGTCAAATTCAGATATGGGGCCGCTTCACACATATCGGTGCCGTCTGCCCGGCATTTTTTTCCCGTTGCGCGGTTTCTGCGATTGAGGGAGACTCTTATATCGTAATCGACGCATGATTCAGTTCGGCGAACGGATTGGCATTGGTGGCCATGGGCCATATCTGACAGCTCATCCGTTGGGGATTGCGCAATGATCGTATCATAACGAGACGGAAACAGGTCATGAAGGTTAGCGGTTCCAAGGCAACCGGGACGAGCGGAACATCACGTAAGAAGGCATCTGGCGCATCAGGCGGCAGCGGCTTTGCAGATACCATGCGTTCGCTTGACGGTTCGGGGGATGCTGGCGGTTCGGTTGGCGTTCATAGTACGGGAAGTGTCAGTGCGCTTGATGCGTTATTGGCCTTGCAGCAAAGCGGTGACGCGCTCGACTCTCCGCGCAAGGCTGCTGTTTTGCGGGCCAAAAGCCTGCTTGAACAGCTTGAGTCCATTCGTGACGGCTTGCTGAGCGGGGCTCTGTCTGGGGCACGCCTGCAACAGCTTGTCGGCTTGATGGATCAGCAGCGCGAAACGATTGACGATCCCAAGCTTTCGGCGGTTCTTGACGAGATTGACCTGCGTGCCCGAATAGAGCTGGCGAAACTTGAGGTTTCCGGCCTGATCTAGCTTTTTAATTTGCGGTATTTGAGGGTGAAAGCCGCAGGTTTCTGCCCGTTTCAGGGTAAATCAAGATTTATTTGTTCAATCGGCTTGCACCACCCGCTGGCTCCCTCTATATTGCCGCGCGATCGATGAGTCCTGTATAGAGGGCATACATGACTATCACATTACCACCTGACTATCGTCCTGCTGAGGACGAAGAGTTCATGAACCCGCGTCAGCGGGAATATTTCCGGCAGAAACTTCTGACCTGGCGGGCAGAACTTCTGCACGAATCTTCGGAAACATTAGCGAACCTGCAAGATGGCGGGCTTCAAGAACCTGACCTGACCGACCGCGCGTCGGCGGAAACGGACAGGGCGCTTGAGCTTCGTACTCGTGACAGGGCGCGCAAGCTTATTTCAAAAATTGATGCTGCTTTGCGTCGAATTGAAGACGGATCATATGGTTACTGCGAAGAAACCGACGAGCCGATCAGCTTGAAAAGACTTGAAGCTCGTCCAATTGCGACCCTGAGCATCGAAGCCCAGGAACGCCATGAACGGATGGAGCGCACACGTCGCGACGATTGATCGCGCCGGGTGACAAAATCAGGAGCCGCAAAGTCGGCCCGTGCCATGCAACGATGTGGCCTTGTGGGAGATTACTGGTTAGGGATAACCAAATTCAAAAGCCCGGTCATATGACCGGGCTTTTCCCGTTTATACTGAGGCTCTAAAGAAAAAGACCGTCCGGAGACGGTCTTTTGTCAGGTTTACTGTGTGATGATCTGTCTGACAGGAACCCGGGCAACGGATCAGATCACAGCAGCTCCCTAGAATGGCAGAATGATATCAAGAACTTCACTGCCATAGCGTGGTTGCTGGACATCGGAAATTGTGCCGCGTCCGCCGTAGGAAATGCGTGCTTCGGCAATCTTGTCATATCCGACTTCATTGGCGGAAGTAATGTCGGCAGCGCGAATAACGCCAGCGATCTGAACTTCGCGGACCTCGCTGTTTACGCGAATTTCCTGACGGCCATGGATGACGTAATTGCCGTTCGGCAGAACTTGAATCACGATGGCGGCAACACGCAGATTGATTGCCTCGGTACGATCCAAAGATCCAGCGCCTCGGTTGGACGTTTTGCTGTCCATATCGAACATTGAACTGGGATTGATCGCTTCTGGCAACACCTTGGTGAATTCTGCTTCAAGGCCGAACAGGTTCGGGACCGCGAGATCCTCGGAATTTGTACGAGAACGCGTCGTGGTATTGGCAAGGGCTGCGCTGTCAGACATATTGACAACAACGGTCAGAATATCACCGACCTGATTGGCACGCTGATCCTTGAAGAAGGATCGTGCACCTGCACGCCACAATGAGTTCGGGTTGCTTTCGGCAACTTGCGGTGCTGGCATCGGCAGGCTGACCGGATGATAGTTTTCCGACTGGGTCGGATTGTCGATCGACGACAATTTTGGCGGTTCGCCGACTTCGGAAAGACGTTTCATCGCGTTGCAGCCTGAAAGCAGTACCGTTGCACCGATCAGTCCGCTGACAAGCGCGATACGCCGCCATGAAATCTGTGTGTTTTTACCGGGCATGAATTCCTCCTGGGTTCCTGCCGGTATCTACGCAAGGATCATGCCAGTTGTAGCGTGGAAATCTGGGAAAAGCTTGCCGGGTGCGAAGTGTGTCGTATCAGGCCTGAAGTCACGGGTTATTGTGACATAGCAGGCAGGGCCCGGACTTCATTTTCGGCAACGACTTCAACCTGAATGGTCTTGTTGCTGGTTTGATTGACGACACGGATGATGTCGCCCTTGGATCCGTTCTCAAGGGCTTTGCCGCGTGCGGTTAGCGACATATTGGCGGTGACCAGTCGAACGGTTACCAATGCGCCACGTCGAACGAGAATTGGATTGGTCAGGTCACGGAACAGCAACGGTTCGTTTGGGGTGCCTGCGCGGACAACTTCCTTTCCGATGACATCATTGATGTCCTGAATAGCGCCGTTTGGAACACGTTCTGTTCGGAAATCACGATATTCAACCTGGTCAGGACGAATGATTTGCCCCCGGGCAACCGGTTCAACCAGAACTGGAACGGTTGAAAGCGGGTAATATTTGCCGCTGATGCGATATGTGCGTTGTTGTGCAGTTTGTGCGCCGGTTGTCACGCTGGCGACAAAACGCTGGGTTCTGGAATTGAGTTCGACCGAACTGACGGTGACATCACTGCGAGCATCAACGGGCAAATGGATCTGGAAGTTGTCGCTCGAAAGGTCAATCGTGAAAGGGCGTTTTATCCCGTAATCAACAAGGGCAACTTCAACAGCGTCGCGAATTTCTTCGATCGTGATGATCTGGCTTGCCCGGGTGATCAGAACCTGATCGGCCGTGGTGCGGGGGCGCCAGTTAATTTTGTGCCGCTGGGCAATGCCATAAAGCCAGCGGTAATCAAGAACGACCTGTTTGCCGGGCTGCGGTGCGTGGGCAACGGCAATATCTGCCTGTTGCAGGTCGATGCCAGAAAAAATGTCCCCAAGCGTCACATATTGCCCTTCGATCAGCGCATCAGGTTTCAGCAGGATGTTTTCGTCAACCTGTTGGCTGGTGCGCGAACTGCTGTTCCTTGTCGACTGCGCAAAGGCATCCCCGGTCGAAAGGGCAAAGGACAAGATCGCGAACGAGAGGATTAATTTCTTTATCTTCATGCGCCTACTATACCACGGAACGGTATACATCGCGTAAATACAGTTCGCACAAGTCCGCGATCTTTCAGACCGCGACTTGTGCAAGCGAATAACTGTATTCAGAACGCAGGATTAACGCAGATTGCTGACTGCGCTCATCATTTCGTCGGTGGTCGAAATCGACTTGGAGTTCATCTCATAGGCACGCTGTGCCTTGATCAGGTTGGTGATTTCCTGAACCACGTTGACGTTCGAGGATTCCAGATAGCCCTGCTGGACCGTGCCATAACCGACATCACCCGGTGCGCCGGTATTCGCCTGACCCGAGGCCTCCGTTTCAAGGTAAAGGTTATCACCAAGGGCATCAAGACCGGCCGGGTTGATAAAGGTTGCGAGCTGAATTTGTCCCAGATTGGAAAGGGCAACCTGACCATCGATTTCGGCATAGACCTCGCCGTTGGTGTTGATGGTGACCGACGTTGCGTTGTTCGGAACGGTAATGCCCGGCTGAACGGCAAAGCCGTCCTTGGTGACAAGCGCCCCGTTGGCATCAAGCTTCAGCGTGCCATCGCGGGTATAGGCGGTTTCACCGCTCGGCAGGTCAATCTGAAGATAGCCGCGGCCCTGAATGGCGATATCAAGTTCGTTCTCGGTCAGGGTAAGTGTGCCTTGCCCCATATAGCGGCCAATTGCGGCGGTTTTGACACCCAGACCAACCTGGACCCCGGTCGGGACAATCGTTCCGGTATCAGATGACGGTGAACCGGCACGACGCAGATCCTGATAAAGCAGGTCCTGAAATTCCGCGCGCTGGCGCTTGTAGCCGGTCGTCGTCATGTTGGCGATGTTGTGCGATGTAACGTCCACGTTGGTGGACTGGGCCTGCATCCCCAAAGCGCCGATATCAAGTGACCGCATCTGTCTTCTCCTTCGATTGCGCAAGTTTTGCGCCAAATTTCTGTGGTACGGGTGTCAGCGGCCAAATCAGGCGCGAACATCCCCGAGTTTGCTGATCATGTTACGCATCCGCTCGTTCTCGCTTTCCAAAGAGCGGGTGACGGATTGATATGTTCGCAAGACGTCGATCATCTGTGTCATGGCGCTGATCGGGTTGACGTTGGATTTTTCAAGGGCTCCCTGAACAATACCGGGGTTTTCAACTTGCTGAACGGCGATTTCCTCGTCATCCCCAGCTTGCTCGTTGGGCGCCCGATAAAGCGTATTACCAGTCACGATCATGCGCTGAACATTATCAACCGTGATGACCTGCAATTTGCCAATCTGGCCAATATCAGTGGAAACGGTCCCGTCACCCTTGATTTCAATCTGCCCATCGGCCTGATTGAAAAACATAGGCTGACCGGCGTCGCTCAGGACTGGGTAACCGTCATTGGTGATGAGCTGTCCGCCGGGGTCGAGCGTGAAATTACCGTTGCGGGTATACTGGACGCCCGTTGGTGTCTCGACGGCAAAGAACATGTCGGGCTGACTTAGTGCAACGTCGAGCGGCCTGTCGGTATGCTCAATGTTGCCGACCGTCGTGTTGCGATACTGGGAAATATCCTGAACAAGGGAAATCTCGCGCTCGCCGCGGAACGGGGCGTCCTTGTTCTTCGCGATCCAGTCGGTGAACATCATCCGCTCTTCTTTGTACCCGGTCGTGTTCATGTTCGCCAGGTTCTGCGAAATGTTGTTCATCATGCTGCGAAGCGTCTTCTGACGGGACAGCGCGATATATGAAATATTTTCCATGGTCAGTTTCCCGGTTGGGGGCAATGATTTGCCAACACAAATGCGAAAGCCATGCCAGAACATTCAAGGCATTGAAAATAAACAAAAAATTTTGTGTTCGGCATTTGTTGCCGGGGTGTCTAACGTGGGGATTGGCAGAAACTGCCGCGACGTAAGCCGTTCAAATGGACAAAGTTTTCCGGGTCGGATTTTTCGAGGGGGCGGAGGAATGTCGTAAAATGCAGCAGGGCTATTTCTGCCAGGTCGAGGATCGCTTTGATGTTGTGGGGGAATTTCGTTTCAAGTCTTGGTGGCTGAATGGTCTGAAGGTACGTAAGCTGTCGGAAACGAAACGGATTTTTAACGTGATAGCGTTATGGCTGTTAATCCGGCACAGTGTTTGCTGGAGATGACGACATAACTTCAAGCGCGGGAATTGGCGAAGCTATGGGCGACGATGTCGACGAAATCGAAATGGACGAAGGTGGCGGCGGTCGCAGCAAAAAAATGCTGATCGTGGTCGTGCTGCTTGTGCTGCTACTGCTTGGCGGTGCGGCCGCGGCCTATTTCACCGGATTGCTTCAGCCGGTAATTGACATGCTGACCGGCGGTGATGGCCAGCAAACCGAAGAAGTGATTTCCGAAGATGCGATTGAGCAGGCACCAGGTGTGCCTGAGAATGTCGGGTTCGTGGATTTGCCGGAAATTCTGGTCAATCTGAATACCGGTGCAGGCAAGCAAAGCTATCTTAAAATTCGTGTCAGTCTGGAAGTGGCCGATCAGTCAATGTTGCCGCAGGTCGAACAGATGATGCCGCGCATTATTGACAACTTTCAGGTTTATCTTCGTGAATTGCGTCCGGAAGACCTTTCCGGTTCCGAAGGCATGTTCCGACTGCGTGAAGAATTGCTGATCCGGGTCAGTGCCGCGGCCAAGCCTGCAAAAATTAACGACGTTCTGTTCAAGGAAATGCTGGTACAATAAACTTGTAGCGGCCCGAATGCCAAAATCAGGAAGCAATCGCTGATGGCTGATGAAGACGATGATGATGCACTCGCTGCCGAATGGGAAGCCATGGCGGGTGGAGATGACGAAGGTGGAGACGACGGCGGCGAGGATATGGCCGCCGAATGGGAATCCATGCTCGGCGACGATGACGGCGATGACGGTGGCGATGATATGGCCGCCGAAATGGGCGGTGGTTCGGCACGCGTTCTGAACCAGGACGAAATCGACAGTCTTCTGGGCTTTGATGATGGTTCCGGCGCAGGCGACCAGTCCGGTATTCAGGCAATCATCAACTCGTCGATGGTTGCCTATGAACGTCTGCCGATGCTTGAGGTCGTGTTCGACCGCCTTGTCCGCATGATGTCGACATCTTTGCGTAACTTCACGTCCGACAACGTTGAAGTGTCGCTCGATAACATTCTGTCGCTGCGTTTCGGTGACTATCTGAACTCGATCCCGCTACCGGCGATGCTGGGTGTTTTCAAGGCCGAGGAGTGGGATAACTATGGCTTGCTCACCGTTGACTCAGCCCTGATCTATTCCATCGTCGACGTGTTGCTGGGCGGGCGTCGCGGTACGGCGGCCATGCGTATTGAAGGTCGTCCCTATACGACGATTGAACGTAACCTTGTCGAACGTATGATCCATGTGGTGCTTGGCGACCTTTCGGCTGCGTTTGATCCGCTAAGCCCGGTAACTTTCCGGTTCGAACGTCTTGAAACGAACCCGCGTTTTGCAACCATTGCCCGTCACGCCAATGCGGCGATTGTGGCCAAGTTGCGCATTGATATGGAAGACCGCGGTGGCCGGCTTGAGCTGCTGATCCCCTATGCGACGCTGGAGCCGGTTCGTGAACTTCTGCTTCAGATGTTCATGGGGGAAAAGTTTGGTCGTGACTCTATTTGGGAAAACCACCTCGCAAACGAACTGTGGCAAACCCATGTTAACCTGTTAGCAGTCCTTGATGAACAGGTGATGGCGCTGGGCGATGTGCTCAATCTGGAAGTTGGCAACCGTCTGGTTCTGAATACCAGTCCGACTTCACCTGTCGAGGTCCGCTGCGGCGATGTTCCGTTGTTCAAGGGCATGATGGGACGCAAGGGTGACCGGATCGCTATTCAGGTGCGTGATCGCGCGCGCATAAACGAGGAAGAGAAGTGATGGACTTCGCGTTCTATCTTGATCTTGTGATGATCGTGCTGCTGGTTGTGACGATTGTCTATGCCATCATTCTGAATCGCAAGCTCGCCGCATTCCGGCGCAGCCGGGAAGACATGCAGAACTTCCTGACAGCGTTCAATGCGGCCAATGAACGGGCGGAAACCTCGATCATGGCTCTCAAGGACATGGCCGAACAGTCAGGCGAAAAACTGCGCGAAAACATTGAAAAGGCCAGTGGCCTTAACGAAGACCTGAGCTTTATGGTCGATCGCGGTGAAAGCATCGCAAACCGTCTCGAAAAGGCTGCCAGTGATGTGAATGCTGTGCGCCGTTCGGGGGCGTCTGGTGCCGGGCAGGTGGCGGGTGGTGCTGACAGTGCGCCTATGCGTTCGGGCAAGGGTAGCGGCAAGGATCGCCACGATGTTATTGATGACCGGGACCGCCTCGGTGTGGAAACACGCGCCGAAGAACTGGCTGCGCGCATGGTGGGCGAATTCGAACGCGGCGGAAATGCGATGAGTGATCGTGACCGCGATGATGTGTCTCTTGGGGGATCATCTGCCGGATATGGTGATGCTGGTGGTGCAGACCCGTACGATCAGGACGAAGATGCCGGTCGTTCAGAGGCAGAGCGCGAATTGCTCGCGGCTTTGCGGTCCGTACGCTAGATTTGAAATTTGTTCGGGCTTCCGGTCCGGACTTGAGATCATGACATTTCTTTATATCTAAAGAGTGATCCGTCATTCTGATGGAATTAAAGATAATTGAAGCGTGAAGGAGCATGGGACAAGATGCCTCATTGCTTAGGTGAATAGATGTCTGGTGTGCGTATCTTGCCATTGGTTGTTCTGGTTGGACTGATGGTGTTGTCAATGCGGGTGGTGAACCTGTTTTCGGGAGGGGATGATGTCGTTGCGACTTCTGAGTCCCAGCCGACAGGTGTAAGCATGGTCCAGATGGCCCAGGCGCAGGCTCCTGCACCGGCAAGCGCACCTGCAGGACAGGATGCAGCTTCCCAGGCTGCGGGCCCCGGCCTTGATGATCCGGCGGCGATGACGATGGAAGGTACCCCGCTTGAGGGGGAGGCGAGCGCAAGTGATATTGCGCCGACCCTTGGCGGTGATCCGACCCTGTTTACCCAGGAAGAAATCGACCTTCTTCAGAACCTTTCGGTGCGCCGTGGCGAGCTTGATCGCAAGGAACAGCGTCTCGACGAACGCGAGAGCCTGATTGCGGCAGCCGAAGCCCGGATTGATGCCAAGATCGAAGAAATGAAATCCTTGAAAACGGCCATCGAAGGATTGGTCGAAACCAAGGAAGCCCAGGAAGATGACCGGATCAAGAAACTGATCAGCGTTTATGAGAAAATGAAACCGAAAGACGCTGCGCGGATTTGGAACGATCTGGATATGGATATCCTGTTGCAAGTGGCGCTGGGGATGCGCGAGGCCAATACTGCTGCTGTTCTGTCGCAAATGACGCCGGAACGTGCGCGGGCATTGACAGCTGAACTGGCATATAAGCAAGATATAAACATGCTGCCATTGCAATAGGGGTTACAAAAATAGGTTGGTTTCGATTTTCGTGCCTTTAAATAGAAAAACGGCCAATTTTTCGAGAATAGTCAATGTGATGGAATGATTTGATCTCTGGTTAAAAACCTTGATTAACCAATATTAAATATGTACATCACGATTATTAGGGGCCTTGTCTGTGTGCGTTGAAATATGCAGCAAGGGTGAGAGATCAGATAGCTGATGGAGTTGTGAATGGCCGTCGATCCGAATATGCCGATCCTGATTGTGGATGATTACAAAACCATGTTGCGTATCATCCGTAACCTTCTGCGGCAGCTCAACTTTACGAATATTGAAGAAGCGACAGATGGTAGCATGGCGCTTCGTAAACTGCGTGAAGCTCCGTTCAGTCTTGTGATTTCCGACTGGAACATGGAGCCGATGACCGGTCTTCAGCTTCTCAAAGAAGTCCGTGCAGATGCCAAGTTGAAGGACCTCCCCTTCATCATGATTACCGCCGAAGCCAAGACCGAAAACGTCGTGATGGCGAAAAAGGCCGGTGTCTCCAATTACATCGTGAAGCCGTTCAACGCCGAGACGTTGAAGGGCAAGATGAAAACGGTTATTGGCGATTTCTGATCAGGAGCGCGGGGCCTGCGTCCCGCGATACCGCTATGTCCAAAGCGTCCAAGGACGAACTCCGGAAGCTGCTAAATGACCTTCGAGCACGCCTTGATGGTGATGACCTGAAGGTTGAGCAGCTGTCTGATCTGATGGATCAGCTTTCCCGTTTCATGGGGGACGCGCCGTCTGACGATCAGAAACGCCTGTTTGGTGAACTTGATGAATTGTCCGGCATCATCCGCAAGATGAAGTCGGAGATTGCATCGCTTCGTCCGGACGATATCAAGGCCGAATATATCCCCAATGCCACCGATGAGCTTGATGCCATTGTGGATGCGACGGCCGGGGCAACCCACGAGATCCTTGACGCCATGGATGTGCTCGAAGAATTCGCATCGACCTTGCCCCCTGAACAGGGCAAGATTGTCACCGATGCGACCATGCGGGTTTATGAAGCCTGTAATTTTCAGGATATCACCGGGCAGCGCACCACCAAGGTGATCAAGGCCCTGAAATCCATCGAGGAACGCGTCGAGGGACTGGTCACCGCATTCGGCGACGAAATCGCCAAATATGCTGCCGCAAATCCAAAGCAGAAAAAAGAACCGGAAGGCGAGGAAGCTTTGCTCAACGGGCCTCAGCTTGAGGGTAAAGGCGTTTCGCAGGCTGACATCGACGCGATGTTCAATTAAGTGGCGTTGACATGGCGGAGATAGAGGACGACGGACCCACACCACCATCCCCCCCTGCCAACGGGGCTGTGGCGCTGTTTTTGGCTCTTTATCTTCTGCTGCTGGCGTTCTTTATTCTGCTCAATACCATTTCGACCTTTGAAGAGGTCAAAACGCGCGAAGTGCAGGAAAGCCTTTCCTCCGCTTTTGCCGCCATTCTGCCGCCAACGACCAGTTTGCAAACCGTGACCTCGATTGAGGGCCCGGTGGTTGCGGCCGAAGACATGCAGGAAAAGCTTGGTCAGTTGTTTGAGACCGCCATCAAGGTTGTCCGGGTCGAAGTCATTCAGCCCGGAAAGCTGATGGAAATCATCATGCATGTTGATCAGTTGTTTGATCCCAACTCCATTCTTATCAGGGAACGGCAGGCAAGCTTCATGAAGCAGCTCGCATCTGTCCTTGCCGATGATGAGGGCTATGCGTCCTATGAGATGGAAATGGTGATGGGCAGCCAGATTGAATCAAAAGGCGTGATCGAGATCGAGAACAATCTCCAGATCGCACGTGCCGGTTCCTTTGCACGAGAACTGATTGATGCAGGCGCGCCGGAAAATCATCTTTATGTCGGTATTGATCCGGGCGCGGATCCGTTTATCGCGACTTTCCGGTTTTTCTGGGATTTTGGCCCCAAAGAGCCACCAGCTCCGATTGAGAAAACCGGTGCGACCGGCACTGGTCAGAATGGCACCTCTACCAATGGCGGTACTGGTGCGGGGACAGGTGGGAACGGGGCGGCAAACGGGGCGTCTGGCCAGATGCTGATCCCGCCTAAAATGGCTATTCCGCTGCCGGGGGGCAATCAGCCCACGGTGAACCAGCCCATTCCGCTTGGACCGCAGGCCGGAGGAGGTGGCTGATGAGTGATGAAGTCAAAAAAGACAATGGTCCGAGTGGCCCGCCGGTCTGGATGCTCAGCCTTGCCGATCTGATTTCGCTGTTGCTGACTTTCTTTGTGATGCTGTTTGCGATGTCCAAGGTCAAGATTGACCGCTGGGACGAGGTTGTTGATGCGCTGTCGCAAAGCATCAAGCCCGCTCCCAAGGAAGAAAATGACGAGCCGATGGCAAGTCTGAACATTCCGCGCGTTTATCGCAAACCGGCGATGAACCTTGATTATCTGAGCGCTGTGATTGACGACGCCATTGATGACAACCCGGTTCTCGGTGACGCCAAGATGTCGCGTGATGCCGACAAGCTGGTGATTTCACTTCCCGGTGATATCCTGTTTGTCGCTGGCAGCTCTGAAATGACGCCAAAGGCCAAGCAGGCCTTGTTCGTGTTGGGCGGGGTGTTGCGCAATATCGGGAACCGTATTGGTGTTCAGGGTCATACCGATCCGCGACCACTTAGCGGGCGAGGCCAATATGCCTCGAACTGGGAGCTGTCTCTTGCCCGTGCCGGTGCTGTTGCCAACGAACTGAAAAAATCAGGCTACACAGATTACATAAATATTTACGGATTTGCGGCATCAAGATACGACCAGCTTCCCAAGCTGCTTGATGAGGAGGCGCGCTTTGCAATGGCGCGCCGGGTTGACATCGTCATCGAGCCTCATGGTGGAAGCGGGATCGGAGGCACGTAAGTATGGCAAAACTTGCCGTGCGCGTCCTGCTGGCGGTTGTTCTTGCGACCACCACGGCAATTTTGTTGCCCCTAGGCGGAATGCGCCCAGCAATGGCCCAGGCGGTTGATCCAGTTATCATCCGCTCCGGGCTGCATAGCGGTTATGGACGAATTGTTCTGCAATGGAGCAAGCCGGTCAATTACAGCGCCGAGATCATCGGCGACCAGCTTGTTGTGCGTTTTGACGAGCCGCTTGTTGCTTCCTTGCGCGGGGTGCTGACCCCGATTTCCAAATATGTTTCGGATGGGTTCTTTGATCCGGATGGTCGCACCGTCGCCTTTGTTCTGAGCGACGATTACGAAGTGCGCGCCTTTAATGTCGGAAGCAACGTTGTCCTTGATATTCTGGACAAGCAACCGCCGACACCGGTAGCTGCACCGGAACCGGCAGTACCATCGGTTCCGACCCCGGAACAAAAGCCGCAAATAACGCCCGCACCGACCAGCCCGGTTGAAACGGTGGCAACCGAAGATGCGACTGCTTTGGCAGATGCGTCAGCAGATCTTCTTGATGTTCGTGTCGGACGTCACCCGACGTTCTATCGGCTGGTTTTTGATTGGCCAACGCGTACGGATTATGCCCTGGAAGGCGATCAGGGATTGCAGACGGTTGCCTTTCAGTCTCCGGCGCGCATTGATGCCACGGGTCTGTCACGACGCCTGCCCGAAGGTGTGCGTATTCGCCAGGCCGCGACAAATCCGCTTGATGTTGTGATTGAAACCAGCCCGGCGCGCCAGCTGCGTCATTTCCGCTCGGGCAACAAGGTTGTCGTTGACATCATGGGCGCCCAGCGCGCACCCGCAAGTGAAACCGCACAGTCACGTTCAGCGTCGCCAGCAGAACCCCGGGACGAAGCGGTTGCCGTCGCCGCGCCGGATGCCCCGGTCGCCCCGGCACAGCAAAATGCGCAGCCGGATAGCCAGACAGGAACCAACACGCAGCCAGCTGCTTCAACCGGTGAGGTGCTGGATCCGAATTCACCCGAAGCACTGGCACGCGCAGCTGCCGCCGGGCAGGGCAATGGCGGTAGCACAGGCGGGGTGCCGCAGGAACGTACCAGCATCGGTGAAATGCCGGTTACGGTTGAACAGACTACGACAGAACTCACATTGGGCTTCCCGTTTGGGCAGCCCGGCGGGGCAGCGGTATGGTCGCGTGCCGGTTTCCTGTGGATGGCCTTTGATGTTCGGGCAAATCTTGATCTTGAAACCGTGCGTCAGGAAGCGTCACAGATCATCGGGGTAATCGAACAGATCGACAGTCCCTATGCCACCGTCTTGCGGATGACCATTCCGGACGGGGTTGGCCTTTACACAACCAGAACCGAAGTCGGTGACTGGCGTGTGACATTGCAGCAAGGCACCATGCAGCCGGTTGAAAAACTGGGTCCGTCGATTGAGCTTGATGACCAGACCCGTGCACGCCTGATTGTTCCGATTGAAGATGTCGGGCCGATTGTCCCGATTGATGATCCCGAAGTCGGTGATACCCTGCGCGTTGTGACAACAACACAATCGGGTTATGGCATCGAGGTCGCCCTGAATTATCCGGAATTCGAAGTGTTGCCGTCCGTGCAGGGGGTTGTTGTTGCGCCGATGAATGAAAGTGTTCAGGTGGCCGGTCGTGATGACGGGCAGGCCGTAATTGTTACTGCCGCCGATGGCCTGAACATTTCACCCGAAGGTGCGCGTCTGCTGGCCTCGGCAACCGGTGTGCGGGCAAGCACCGGTGATGGCCGTGAAGGTCTGATCTTTGATCTTGATACCTGGCGGCGTGGCGGACTTGATGATTTCAATGATGCCATTCGCGAGCTGCGCGGCAATATTGCCGAAAGCGGAGATGAACACCGCAACAAGGCCCGCCTTGAACTTGCGCAATATTATCTGGCCAACGGCCTTGGGCCAGAGGCCAATGCTGTTGTTTCCACAATGGAAGGCGACGATCCGCTGATTGCCCAGAAACTGCAATTCCGTGCGCTTAGGGCTGCTGTGAAGTTTCTGTATCGCGATTACGCCGAAGCAGAGCGTCTTCTTGAAGACGAACGGTTACGCGCCATTCCGGAAATGCAGTTGTGGCGGGCTGTGACCCTTGCTGCACTGGGGCGCCCGAATGAAGGTGCGCGTGATCTGCTTGAAAGTGTCCACATCCTTGATTTCTATCCGCCAGAGCTTCTGTCGCGGTTAGGGCCGCTTGCGACCGAGCAGGCCCTGATTGTTGGCAACCCGGAAGCGGGTATGGATCTGATCGACAAGATGCTGCTGACGGATGGACTTTCCGAGTCCAAGATCATGGATGTGCAATATCTCAAAGGGTTCTTTGAAGAAGAGGCCGGTGAACTCGAACAGGCGGTCGCCACCTGGGATCAGGTGGCCGAAGGAGATAACCGCAAGGCGCGCGCGCATGCAATTTTTGATCGTACCGAGCTTCTTATGCGTCTGGAACGCCTGACAATCGAAGATGCGATCGAACAGCTCCAGCAACTGCGTTTTGCCTGGCGTGGCGACGGTTTCGAGATGGCGTTGCTCAAACGCATTGGCGAGTTGCAAATCGAGAACAAGGATTTTCGCGACGGGCTTAATACGCTTCGACAGGTTGCGATTTTCTTCCCGAACAAGCCGGTCGCAACCGAGGCGACTGACATGATGCATACCACGTTCGAGAACCTCTATCTCGGCGATGACATCAACAATATTTCGGCGATCAAGGCGGTTGCGCTTTATGACGAATTCCGCGAACTGACCCCGGCGGGCGAGAAGGGGGATGAATTGATCCGCAGGCTTGCCGACCGTATGGTCGATGTTGAGTTGTTTGAACGTGCCGAGGACCTTCTTGAACATCAGGTCGATTTCCGACTGCAGGGGGTTGAAAAGGCCCGTGTCGGGGCCAGACTTGGTCTGGTCTATCTGCTTGATAGCAAGCCCGAGGAAACAATACGCGTCATTGACAATACGGAGACCCCCGATCTGTCCGACGAGCTGTCAACCCAGCGCCGCCACCTCAAGGCGCGGGCTTTGCTTGATACCGACCGGGGAGCTGAGGCAATTGCGTCTCTTGAAGGTGATTTTTCGAAGAATGCGGAGCTTTTGCGGGTCGATTATTATCGCCAGACGCGGGACTATATGTCGGCGGCTGAGACCTTCCAGCGTCTTGTCGGCGATGATGAAAAAAGCCCGACCGGTGAAATTTCGAATGAGCGCGCCCGCTATCTTTTGAACTGGGCGGTCAATCTTGCAATGGCTGGTCAGGAAAGAACACTTAACATGCTCAAACGCCGTTACGGCGAGGGCATGGCACAAAGCCCGTTCGCCGAGGCATTCAATCTGATTACGTCATCTCCGACGCAAGGCTTGATTGATTACCGTACCCTTGCCGACAAGGTCGACGAGGTTGAAAACTTTCAGGGCTTCCTTGCGACCTATCGCGACCAGTTGGAAAAGTCACAGCTTAGTGCTATAAATTAACGTTCGATAAATGTGTAACGTGGGTGATGTTCGCCAAAATGCGAGGTTTTCGCCCATTTTCTGCTGGTTTGAACGTGTGATAGCGAGTGTAGTGCTGTGATGGATCGTGCACTTAAAATGGTCTATTACGATGATGCGAATGTCGAAAAGGACATTTTTGCACAGCTTTCGCTTGCCCAGAAACATTTTCAAGGCGATGGAATGCCGCGCGACGAGTCTGCGACCCGTCGTATTCTGGACCAGATTCACCGCCAGAGCCGTGCATTTGCAGCCGTTTGCTATGGCTATATGCGTAGCAAGGGACTCGGTGTTTCCGAAGATCTGGGCGAGGGGCAGCAGTGGTACCGTGAAGCGGCCTACTGGTTCCATGAAGAAGCATCCTCTGGCGAACCGGTTTCGGCCAATAATCTTGGTTATCTGTATGCCAAGGGATTGGGCGTTCAGGAAAATGCCGAAACCGCCGCTCACTGGTTTGAAGAAGCCATCGAGTTCGGTTCGGTCGCAGCGCTTTATAATCTTGGTGTCTGCTATCTGAATGGCTGGGGCGTTGCCCAGGATGACGAAAAGGCAATCGAATATTTCGAACGCGCCAGCGATCTTAACGATCCGTCTGCGGCCAGCGTTCTTGCCTATCTTTATCTTGAAGGCCGCGGCGTGCGCCGTGATCCGGCAAAATCGTTTGAATTCAACATGCGCGCAGCACGCGCCGGCAGCATCGAAGCCGCATCCGCACTTGGCTATGCGCTGGGTGTCGGGCTTGGCGCGGAACGCAATATTGCCGAAAGCATCAGCTGGTTTGAGCTTGCCGCAAGCGAAGGCGATGCCTATGCGCAGGCAAACCTTGCTATGTATTTCTGTCATTCGCCGGATTTGAAGCTTTTCAATCGCGGCTGGACCATGTTGATGAATGCCTGCGATCAGGGCGATGCATCTGCGAAATATCAGATGACGCAAATCCTGATTTTCGGCGTGCCCCATCGCGAACCCGATTATTCCAGTGCGCTTGATCTGGCGATGGATCTGGCCGAGCTTGGGCATCCGGGTGGTTATCACCTGATCGGGGTGATGTATGAGCATGGTCTTGGCGTGCCGGTTGATATGGCGCGCGCTGCCACCTGGTATGAACGTGCGGCCCGCAAGGGTTCCGCGAATGGCCAGGCAGCCCTTGGGCGTCTCTATGCGATTGGCAGTGGCGTCGAACAGGATAACATTCTTGCCTATTACTGGCTGCGGATGTCGTCACCGACAGAAGGCAGTCAGGCCCAGCGCGAGATGGGGGCAATCCACGCCCGCATGACAGAGCGTGAACGTAACATTGCGGAGAAATTCGTGGCCGACAACCCTGGTCCGCGCCGGGGCAGCTTTGGTCTGAAACCGCTTGAACAAGATGTATTCAAGACCGTCAGACGACGGTCCTGACGGTCTTGCGCACGATGTGCGTATGGGGGATCTGGCAACTGCCAGAGTGCCTGAGTCTAGGGAAGTAAAGGGGTGAAACCCCGAAAAAAGCCGCCAGCTTGTGCTTGGCGGCTTTTATCATTGTGGTCGATGCTGAGTTACCCTGGCTAACGCCCGAAACTTTCGACAAGCGATCCGGCAATCAGGTACCAGCCATCGACCATTACAAAGAAGATAAGCTTGAATGGCAGGGAAATGATGACCGGTGGCAGCATCATCATCCCCATCGACATCAGGATACTGGCGACCACCATGTCGATGATCAGGAACGGAATAAACAGCAGGAAGCCGATTTCAAACGCGCGGCGCAATTCGCTGATCATGAAAGCCGGGATCAGGGAGCGCAGCGGAATGGTTTCGGGGGTGGTGACTTCAACGCCGGCCAGATTGACAAACAGCTGAAGGTCACGTTCACGCACCTGCGTCATCATGAAATCATGAACCGGTCTTACGGATCGCTCGAACCCTTCGAATTCGTCAATATTGCCGTTGATCATCGGCTGCAATCCCTCGTCCCAGACGCGTTCCAAGGTCGGCATCATGATAAACAGTGTCAGAAACATCGCCAGACTGATCAGGACCTGGTTTGGGGGGGATTGCTGAATGCCAAGAGCGGTCCTGAGCAGGCTGAGCACCACGATGATTCGGGTAAAGGACGTCACCATCATCAGGATGGCAGGTGCAATGCTCAGAACCGTGATCAGACCGATCAACTGAATAAGGCGACCCGATGACGTCACACCGGGGCCATCACCAAGATCAAAATTAAAGGTCTGTGCCTGAACCGTGTCGCCACCGGCAATCAGTGCGATCAAAGGGATCAGCGACCAAGTCGCACACAAGGTCAACCAGCGCGGCGCGTGCCATCCTGTTTTGCCCGGTTGTGTCTTGGGGGCAGTGGGTGTCTTTAGGTCGGTGCGGCTCATGCAGGGTTGTTCCTGTCGTTGGTCGTCGGGCGCGGACCGGTCGGGGTTGCTTCGGGTATATCTGATGACGTATCGGCTTTGTCTTTCTCGGGGGCAAGGTCGGTGGTTGATGTGTCGATCAGATCAACAAAATGGGTGCCGATATTGCGTTCAATCACCATATCGCCCTGCGGACCAAGCATGACAAGATGTTCGGTATCATCGCGACGCAGAAGAACAAGTCGTCTTTTTGTGTCGACCGGAACAACTTCAACCACGGACAGGCGACGCTTCGAACCCCGTCGGTTGATATTGCGCGCACCGGGAATAATCCGCCGTGCAACCAGTGCGAAGATGCCAATAATCCCCAGCACAAAAAGCAGAGCGGCAACAAACCGGTAATAGGCGCTTAAATCCATCAGGTCGCTTTCCCCGTGAACAATCCCGAACTCTGGTCAGAATGACCGATGTGATTGTTGTCTGTGTTTGCCATCGGTATTTCTGTTTACCGCGCCACCGACATACAGGCAAGTTGCCATCGAACAGATCATCGATGGCAGTTTGTTTGAAATCAGCCATTTGGCCGGTCACGGCCTATTTGGTGCGGGCAGCCTGCGCATAGGCATTTGTTGCCTGTGCGGTGTTACTGATGCCGCGCAACTGGCGCTGAATATCGGAATATTCTTTCTGCATGTTGGTTTCGAGCTGTCCGAGTTCGTCACCAAGAGCGGCCAAAAGCGGCGCAATGTCGCTACGCTGTTCGGGATCCATGGCGCGTGCCTGTTCACACAGATCGGCAATCCGGTGTTCAAGGGCCGATAACTCGACAACCTTGCCATCGTCCAGATATCTCTGTCCGGTCCGGATCAGGGACAGAACGCGTTTTAGATCCTTCTTGAACTGATCGGGCTTGAATTGTTCAGGGCTCATGACTGGCCTTCCCCGTTGCGATCAAAATTTCGATCAAATGATGTCGTCGCCTTGACCGTGTCTTGTGGTTCGGTCTTGCTGCGTGACGAACCACCGTAAATGCGGTTGATCCGATAGATGTAGTTCAGAATTTCGGCAACAGCCGCAAAGGCCTCCAGCGGGATTTCGCTATCGACATCGACTGCCATCAGAATTTCAGCAAGATCACTGTCCTTGCGGACCTTGATCCCGTTGGCAAAAGCGACTTGCAATATCTGTTCCGCAACGCTGCCTTCGCCCTTGGCACTTAATATGGGGGCATTGTCACGTCCATGTGCATACCGAAGTGCGACGGCTTTCTGGCCATCTTCGCCCGGTGCCGCAAGATTGCCTGTCCTGCCTGCCGGTTCGTCGGTGATGTCATAGGTGGTTTTTTTCCCGCTCATACGACCCTTCAATTCAGGACGCTGTTGCCTGATCTCTTCATCAAGCCTCGACCATAGATCAGAGATGGTCAACAAATCGTTGTCGAACCAGCATCGGACAGGCGAGGAAATTCTCGAAGAGAAAAAAGCGGGAGAGAGCCGGATCGGGGGTCAATATCCTGGCTACCTGCCCGGAAGATGACGGTGCCTGTTGCCAGGCAAAAGATATATTACAGGCGCCGGTCATTCCGGCCTTGCCCGGATCAATCAGCTGTTGCCGACATTCTCGTCGGTGTCTGCTTCTTTTTCGTTGGTGTCCTTGGCCGGACTGTTCACCCCGCCGAGATGGCGAATGATGTCTTCGCTAACGGCCGCCGAACGGTTTTCTTCCTGAATACGGTCATAGAGTTCGCGTCGAAGAACCTGAACATCTTCGGGGAAGGTAAAGCCAAGCTTGACGGTCTTGCCACGGACCTCAACGACGGTGACTTCGATATTGTCATCAATGACAACGGAGTCGCCAACTTTTCGTGTGAGATAGAGCATACAGTGTCCCGGTTTCGATAGATGGCAAACAAAATTTACCAGATCGGACACAATATGCCCGCTTTCAAACGCGGGGTCTAGTGCCCGCCGTTAATTGGGTGAAATGCCGTCAATTTCAAAGATCTTTTGGTCTTTGGCACGCTTCATGCATTTCAGTTTGCAAGGTCAATCGAGGCGGCAAAATCATCCGTCCGGGGGATCCGGTCCCGATCAGGGCGATGGCGTTAACGTCGGCTTTACCCGCGCAATCAATACTCGGAAAGCGCAGACAAGGAGCAGGAAATGGATATCGGCAAACTTGGCATGTTCGCCAACATGAAAGAAAAGATGGACTGGCTGACACAGCGCCAGGAAGTCATTGCGCAGAATATTGCCAACTCCGATACGCCAAACTACCGCGCCAGCGATCTCAAGAAATTCGACCCGAAGAATATTGGTCGTGACCGCCAGTTCATCCTTGCGATGGAGGCAACCACGCCGGGCCATAGTCAGGGGCTTCAAAAACCCCAGAACTTCAAGGACGAGGAAGTGCGCAAGAACTATGAAGTCGCGCCGGGCAAAAACGCCGTCATCCTTGAAGAACAGATGGTCAAGATGAACGAAAACCAGGTCGATTATCAGACCATGACCCGGCTGTATGCCAAACAGAAATCAATGTTCATTTCGGCCCTTGGTCGCGTGTAATCCGAAGCTGGAGAGTTAGAACCATGGAACTTTACAAGGCTTTTAAAATCTCGGCTGCCGGCATGCGCGCACAGGGAACCCGTCTTCGTATTGCTGCGGAAAACGTGGCCAACGCCGACAGTCTTCCGACCGCACCGGGTCAGGACCCGTATCGACGCAAGCTTCTGACCTTCAAGAACGTCATGGATCGTGAGGTCGGTGTGGAAATGGTCAAGGTCAATAAGGTAATGCCAGACCGTTCCGATTTTGGTATGAAGTACGAACCAAGCCATCCGGCGGCCAACGATCAGGGCTATGTTCAGACCCCGAATGTTGAAACGCTTGTTGAGATGATGGATATGCGTGAAGCACAGCGTTCCTACGAGGCCAACCTCAATGTGATCCAGTCTTCGCGCAGCATGTTGCTCAAGACCCTTGATATTCTGCAATAGGCAGTCGATATCCAAAGACAGTTAAGACGCTTAAGGAACAAGACCCATGGTCGCCAGCTTCAACGATGCCATTTCTGCCTACCGCAATGCGGCCTCGGGCAAGACCAATACCGTTGCGGAAACCGTAACCGGCACCGGTACGAAGGTGAATCCGGGGGAAAGTTTTGCCGACATGGTTCGTGGTGCTGCTCATGATGCGCGCGCGACCATGGCCAACAGTGAACAAATGACCCAGAAGGCCATCACCGGTGACGCGGAACTCCATGAAGTTGTCACGGCGGTTTCGGCAGCCGAGGTAACCCTGCGTACTGTGGTCTCGGTTCGTGACAAGGCTTTTGAAGCCTATCAGAGCATTTTGAACATGCCGGTCTGATCTTTTATGTGATCGACATCCTGTGACAGAACCGCACGTCAATCGTGCGGTTTTTTGTTTTGGGCAGTCGGGGATACAGGAAATCATGGCAATCATGTCGCCAAATCCTGTATGAATAACAGTGGTACTTCAATGTACTGCGTATGAAGGCGAGGCGGGAAGACCGATGGATCAAGCTGAAATCATGGATGTGGCCTATGACGCGGTGTGGACACTGCTGAAGGTGACCACGCCGTTGATGCTAATTGCGCTTGGTGTCGGTCTGATTATTGCGCTGTTTCAGGCCCTGACCCAGATTCAGGAAATGACACTGACCTTTGTTCCGAAAATCCTGGTGATTTTCATTGCCCTTCTGGTGTTGCTGCCGTGGATGATCACGGAGATGACCGAGTTTATGGGGCGGATGGTCGATCATTTCATCGGGTTACCCAATTAGCGACGAAACGGGGATGCTGGCCCAGAGCGCGTCCGGAACGCTTCTGATGCAAGGCGGTCAAAGACAAGATGGATCTTCAGGAGCTTCTTACGCTTAATGTCTATGTCGTCCTGATGACATTCGCCAGGGTGGGGGCGGCGTTTGCCTATATGCCCGGCATTGGCGCGCGTTCGGTTCCTGCACGAGCACGTCTTGTTTTTGCGTTCTGGGTTGCCGTGGTGATTTCACCGCTTGCCGGGCCGTTATTCCCGCCACAGCCGGCCGATGCACCATCGCTTTTGCTTGTGATCGGATATGAAGTGACGGTCGGGCTGTTTTTCGGACTGTTCGCACAGGTCATGATGGCAGGTATTCAGACAGCCGGGTCGATTATTGCCTATCTGTCCTCAATGGCGAACGCCTTTACTGCTGATCCGCTTTCAGGGGCGCAAAGTGCGGTGACGGGCAACCTTTTGATGCAGATTGGTTTGGTGTTACTGTTTGCAACCGGGATGGATCATTTGATGATTCAGGCGGTTTTTGAAAGCTATTCCCTGTTCCCACCGGGTGGAGTCCTTCCGGTAGGCGATATGAGCGAATTCTTTTCAAGGGCATTGAACGACAGTTTTGTGATTGCGATGCAGATGTCGGCACCTTTCCTGATCGTTGCCATCGTTTTGCAGATTGCCCTGGGCTTGCTCAATAAACTGATGCCGCAATTGCCCGTCTTCTTTGTTGCGATGCCAATTCAGATTGCGCTGGCCTTGCTTTTGTTGACCTTGGCCCTGCCATCCATGATGATGGCATATCTTGGATATTTCGAGAACGGGCTTGAGGCGTTTCTCAATCCGTAAGGCGGATTGGCCGGGCAAGGTTCCGGTATCCGCCCAGCATGAGTTTATGCATGGCAGAAGAAGACGACAGCCAAAAGACAGAAGACCCCACAAGTAAAAAGCTTGAGGATGCCCGAAAAAAGGGTCAGGTGCCGGTTTCCAAGGAAGTCGGTAACTTCATGCTGTTGTTTGGTGGTGGTCTGGTCATCCTGATGATGGGGCCGACCATGGCCCAGGGCGTGCGTGACCTTGCTGTCGGTTTTATCGAACATCCCCATATGCTTGATGTATCGAATGCCGGGATACCCTTGCTGTTCAAGGATGTCATTCTGGGCATGCTTTGGGTATTGGGCATTCCGTTTGTGCTTTTGGTGTTTTTTGCCGCTGCCGGGCATATCATGCAAAACGGTATTGTTGTTGCCGCTGAACGGATCGAGCCGAAACCCGACAAACTCAATCCGCTCAACGGGCTCAAGAACCAGTTTTCGCTAAAAACCCTTGTCGAGTTTGTCAAAAACGTCAGCAAGATTGTGCTGGTAGGGGTGGTTCTGACCGTCGTGATCATGCCCGAACTGCTTGATATCGAACTCTATCCCCAGATGTCGCTTGGCCTGACTCTTGAACGGCTTTACGACATGATTGTGATCTTGCTGATCGCGACAATTTCACTGACGGCGGTGATTGCCGGGCTCGACTTTGCCTATCAAAGGTACGAGTTCAACAAACAGATGAAAATGTCCAAGCAGGAAATCAAGGACGAATATAAGCAGACCGAAGGTAGCCCGGAAATCAAGGCCAAGGTCCGTCAGATCAGGATGCAACGCGCCCAACAACGCATGATGTCGAACGTGCCAAAAGCCGACGTTGTCATCACCAACCCGACGCACTATGCGGTGGCCTTGCAATATGATGTTGGTGCGATGGCAGCCCCGGTTTGTGTTGCCAAGGGGCAGGATAATATCGCGCTTAAAATCCGTGAAGTCGCCGAAGAACACAAAATCACGATCATGGAAAACCCGCCGGTTGCCCGTGCCCTGTTCGCAACCGTGGAAGTCGATCAGGAAATCCCGCCAGAACATTATAAGGCCGTTGCAGAAATCATCTCCTTCGTCTTCCGCCAAAAAGGCAAGAAGCTGGGTTAGGGCGAACAGCACCTGTTCAGTTTCCTGTCATGTTTCCCCGTCATAGAAACTGTAAAAATTCTGAATTGTAGCGATCTGGATCAAGGCAGATTTGGTAGGTCGCGATAATCTGAATATTGCAGTTCCCTTTTGGTGGTTATCATACTATACGAATGTAATGCGTTCTCGTTCGTGTGAGTTCGTGCGACGGTCAGAGATGGTGAGATTAATCTGATGAATTTAAGGATATCCGGGCAGATTTTCCTGTCTAATGCGATCATCGTTGTTATGTTGATCATCGTAGCTATTGGTATCGGTGCTGTTAATTCAGACGGCCGTCAGGCAACATCGGAGGCGGTAAGGATCGGTGTTGTTGCCAGCACGGATATCCCTGATCTGATCAAAAGTATCGAAGGCGCACGCTATAACGTCATTCAGGTTCAGCAATGGCTCAGCGACATTTCCGCAACTCGCGGGCTTGATGGCCTTAATGACGGTTTTGACGAGGCAGAAGTCGCGGCAAAGGGGCTTGCCGAGAACCTTATTGTCGCGAAAAATCTGGCCAAAAAGCTTGGTCAGACAGAACTGTTGAGTTCGCTTGATATCGTCGAGGCTGCCTTCCCTGCTTATTATGAAGCTGGCAAGAAAATGGCGCAGGGTTACATCGATGGTGGCCCGGAAGTCGGCAACAAGATGATGAGCAGCTTTGACGATGCCGCCGAGAAGCTGTCTGCGGCACTGGAAGTTGCGGTCGACAATACAGATACCTACGCGAGTTCTGTCGAAGCGGAACTGGTTGAGAAGTTGGTCGGCCTCGAAAAAAATGTACAGTCGATTTTCTGGCTGACAACATCTGTTACCGTTGCCTCGATCCTGATCTGTGCGCTGATTGCGTGGGTCATGCATCGCCGTATTTCCAGCCCGGTCGCCCAAAGTGTCAATATGCTCGGTCAACTGGCCGATGGTAATTATGATCTGTCGCTCAATAAATCGGATCGCAAGGATGAAATCGGGGATCTGGTTCGGGTGATGCATGTCTTCCGCGAGACAGGTCTGAGTAACCTTAAAATGCGCGAGCAGCAGGAAGCTGATCGCAAAGAGGCTGAAAAACAGCGACAGCAATCATTGATGCAGATGGCTGAACGGGTTGAAAGTGAAACCCGCCGTGTTGTTGAAATGATTTCCGGGCAGACCAATGAGCTTGCAAATGCTGCCCAGCGTATGTCGAGCTCGGCTGATCTGGTTCAGGGGAATTCCGAAACCGTCGCGGCAGCATCTTCGCAGGCACTGGCAACCGTCGAAGCCGTCGCCGGCGCGGGTGAAGAACTCAATTCTTCGCTTGGTGAAATCAACGGTCAGATTGCACGGGCCAACCGTGTCAGCGAAGATGCTGTTGAAGCAAGCCGTTCGACCGAAACCACGGTTTCACAGCTTGCCGACAGTGTCCGCGGCATTGGCGAAGTGGTTGAGCTGATTTCCGGTATTGCTGAACAAACCAATCTTCTGGCCCTGAATGCGACGATTGAAGCTGCCCGTGCCGGTGACGCTGGCAAAGGTTTTGCCGTGGTCGCGCAGGAGGTCAAAAACCTTGCGACCCAGACCAGTCGTTCGACTGATGAAATCGCCCGCCAGATTTCTGAAATTCAGGCGGTAACGGACTCTGCGGTCAAGGCTATGGCAATGATTGCCGAGAAAATTCACGAGATGGACGAAGTTTCGACCGCGATTGCTGCTGCTGTTGAAGAACAGAGTGCTGCAACGGCCGAAATCGCGCGCAACGTCAGTGAAACAGCATCAGCTTCGCGCGAAGTCTCGATGCGGATCAGCGAAGTTTCAACCGAGGCTTCCGAAACTGGTCGTATGGCCGCTGAGGTCGGAACGCTTGCACAGAATGTGGCAGACGCCGTCCGTGATCTGCGCGTTGTTCTGGTGGAGGTTGTTCGTACCTCGACATCCGATGTTGATCGCCGGACTTCCAAGCGTCATCCGTCTGTTGTCGAGATTTCCTATCGCTATGGCGGCAAATCCGGACGGGCCAAACTTGAAAACGTCTCGGAAAAGGGGGCATTGCTGGTGTCGAATGAAAACTTTGGCAAGGGCAGCAAGATCGATCTCGAACTTCCGGGCATTTCTGGTTCCATGCGGGCGGTTGTCCGCAATGTCAGCGACGGCAATGTTAGTGTCGAGTTTGATGGAACAAAACTTGACGAAGCACAGGTTAAACGCTTGGCGCGTTAAAAGACAAAGCATCGCAACGGGCTTGCATCGTCGTGATCGCCCGACAATCTGATGAGAAGGCAGGACCGGAAATGGTTCTGCCTTTTTGCTGTTTGATCAGCGGTGTTTTGTGTGGTTGGTCGAAACAGTGACGGCGCGGGATAAAGGTGTCGGCAAAACTTGCCGGTAGCCAGTCGCGTGATAACCAGCTAAAAGTATAGACTATTTTGATAAGTTATTGTCGTTAAAGGCGGTCGCGTGCTGTTTCGGGGGCTCATCCTTGCTGTAAGTGTCGCATTTGTTGTGTTTGTCTTTGTCCTGATGGATGTTCTGGCAAAGGCAGGCCTTGATGCGCGTTTAATGTGGATCATCGGTGCGATGGTCACGGGCGTTGCCATTATTTCGGTGGCGGCGCTGGCCCTGTCTGCGCGCTGGCGCAATGGCGGTCATTCCGAGCTCGGACCGCTGATTTCCGGTTTTGGCAAATCCGACATCGGCATTGCGCTGATTGATGCCTATGGCCGCACCCTTTATGCCAACCCTGCCTTCTCACGCAAACTTGGTATCGAACCCGGATCGGACATGTTGTCCGCGCTTGAAGCGCGCCTGTCGTTTCTGGGGATCGGGAGTGACGATCTGGCCGAACTGCGCACACGTGCAATGCGTGGTGAGAGCGGTCAGATGTTTGTTGATCTGTCGCGTTCTGAAAAGTTCGAAGCCGATAACGCAACTTCCGAAGATGCCGCCGCGCCTGACGGCGGCGAAGCAGAAAATACTGACGTCGATAACACGGTTGATGCAGCCAAAAATGCGGAAGCGGGAGCAGTTGTCTGCCTGCGCATTTCCGTGACCGAGGCAAATGCCCGTGCCGGTCAGATGCTTTGGACGGTTGATGGTGTTGATGGCTCTGTCATGTCGGAAAGCGGTGCTTCGCTGTTGCTGCCATCGACCGAAAGCCAGCCCAGCTTTGCCCTGTCTGCACCGATTGCGCCTGAAATGGTGTCGAGCTTGCCGGTTGCCCAGGCCGCGGGCGGGTTTGAGCATGCCGATCAGATGATTGAACGGCTTCCGGTGGGGGTATGCGGGCTGGATGAAGAAGGCCGCATTCTTTATCTCAACCGTCGTCTGGCAAGCTGGCTTGGCGGGGAACCCGAAGAGTTCAATGACGGTACGGTCGAACTGGCTGACCTGATTGTTGGCGACGGGATCAACGGTGAAGTCAAATTCAAGGTGTCTGGCGGTGAACCCATTCGCTGCTTTGTGACCCATTCGATCAATGCACCGGGCACAGGTCCGGTCCGCAGTCAGGCCGTGATCTTCCCTGATCCGATGCCCGCCCATGAATGGGAACACGCCCTTGCCGAGACCGAGCGCCGGGTGCGCTGGTTCTTTGATGAAAGCCCGCTTTCGATCGTTCTGGCTGATATGTCGGGCACGGTGACCGATGCCAACCGTGCATTTATGCAAACCGCCGGTCAGAAGCATTCCAATGTCGTGGGGCGCTCGATCCTTGAGCTGATCCTGCCCGAGGATCGTGATGAAGTGGCCCGCTATTTGTCCAAGGCCGTGATGGGCATGGGTAAGGGCGGTCAGATCGAAGCCCGCCTTGCAGGTGCCCGAGGGGTGGCCGCGCAGATTTATCTGCAACGTGTGGCGGGCCGCTCAGGCGAAGCCGGGGCGTTGCTTCTGAACTTCCTGGATACGACCGAACAGAAGAACCTGGAAGAACAGTTCGCCCAGTCCCAGAAAATGCAGGCTGTCGGTCAGCTTGCCGGTGGGGTGGCCCATGACTTCAACAATCTTCTGACCGCGATGATCGGGTTCTGTGATCTGCTGCTATCGCGCCATGGGCCGGGTGATCCGAGCTTTGCCGACATCATGCAGATCAAACAGAATGCCAATCGTGCTGCCAATCTTGTCCGGCAGCTTTTGGCGTTTTCCCGTCGTCAGACCCTGCAGCCGAAAATCATCAATATCACTGATGCGCTTGCAGAAATGTCGAACCTGCTGCGTCGTCTGATTGGCGAGAAGATTGATCTTAAAGTCACCCATGGCCGTGACATTGGTCTGGTCAAGGTCGATCCGGGCCAGCTTGATCAGGTGATCATTAACCTTGTCGTCAATGCGCGCGATGCCATGGCGGGTGAGGGCGGAACGCTGACGGTTCAGACCAGCAGCGAGATCGTCGATGAACCGACTGCAACCGGCACCGAAGTCATTCCGCCCGGCGATTATATCGGCATCAAGGTGACCGACACCGGCATCGGCATTCCCAAAGACAATCTGACCCGCATTTTCGAGCCCTTCTTCTCGACCAAGCAGCGTGGCGAGGGGACCGGTCTTGGTCTTTCGACGGTTTATGGCATCGTCAAACAGACTGGCGGCTTTATTGCGGTCAATAGCGAGGAAGGCAAAGGCACGACCTTTACCATCTATCTTCCGCGCTATGAGGCGACCGAACAGGAACTGGCCGAAACCCAGGCCGTAACCGAAGAAGCCCCGTCACGCGATCTGACCGGGACCGGTGCGATCCTTCTGGTCGAGGATGAGGATGCAGTGCGGACCTTTGGCGCGCGTGCCTTGCGCAGCAAGGGCTATGACGTGCTCGAAGCCAATAATGGTGAAAACGCGCTTGAGGTCCTCAACAAGACCGACAAGACCATTGATCTTGTGATTTCCGATGTCGTCATGCCCGGCATTGACGGCCCCAGCCTGATCCGCATGCTGCGCGAGAAAAAACCGGAACTCAAAGTTATCTTCATCTCGGGCTATGCCGAAGATACCTATCGCGACGAGCTTGACGAGGAAAACGGTGTGCATTTCCTGCCCAAACCTTTCTCGCTCAAGGATCTTGCGACCAAGGTCAAGGAAGTCCTCTAATCACAAAAAAGGCGACCAGCATGCGGTCGCCTTTTTCTTTTGTTCTTCGGCGTGATCTTGTCACGGGATATCGGGCATTTGGGCGCGCGGGCGCATCCAGGCGGGCACAAGATTCAAGACCAGTGCGCAGCCAACCATGATCGTGACCCCGCCTGCGAACTGCATGGCGGAAAGCTTTTCATCAAGTACGGTGGCACCAACAAATACCGCGATCACCGTCACCAGAAACTCCACACTGATAGCCCGTGTCGGGCCAATGGATGCGACCAGTCGGAAATAGACGATATAGGTGCAAACACTCATCAGTACGGCCGCGATGATCAGATACATGTAGTCTTCTGCGACCGGTGTGCGTTCAAGCGGTACGGCAAGGATCAGTGGCAAGGTCATCAATCCGCCAGTCAGAAATGCGCCGATGGTGGTTTCCCAATTGCCCGTTTCGCGCAAGTGACGGCTGGCATAGTTGCTGCCAAAGGCGGCGCAGAATGCAGCTAGGACGGATGCCACACATCCCAGTGCAAATTCGGTCGTAACCGGAACAGCTGGAAAACCAACCAGAAGCACTATGCCGCCAATACCCAGAACAAGACCGGCAAAGCTTTGACGGGTGGCGCGTTCAAGGCCCCAAAGCTGGCTGATGATCATGGAAAACAGTGGAATGGCGGCAACAAAGATCGCCGCCATGGCGGTTCCGATCCGCGGGGCCGCATAAGACAGCCCGATCAATTGTCCGGCAACCGTGGTTGCCCCGACAATGGCAAACGGACGCCAGCCAGCCGCGAAATCCAGCTTCCGACGAAACAGGCGGGCCAACAGATAAAGCGATCCGGCGGCGATCAAAGCGCGGAACGTGACAGCGCCCACCCAGCCAAAGGCTTCAACGATTTTGATAACAACAAGGAATGAAAATCCCCACACGATGGCAAGGAACAGGTAACGGGCAATATCCCCGAATTTCATTTGGTCGACGTCCGGCGTTGGGGCACCTTCATCCGTCAGGGATGTGGCGCGACATTTTGAAAGACCGGGGACGTGTCATGGTGGTGGCGCAGGCCCCGAAGTTGCGGCAGGTCACCGCGACGCGATGGTGCGTGGGGCAATGGATTTGGTCAAGCGCGAAAAGACATCATGATGTCGTATTTCTAGATATAGCCAAATGACCGCAGCCGTCCTATCCTGACGAACAGCAAATCAGAATCGCTTGATAGAATGTAAAAGGTGTCGCTGAAATCGTGACGATTTGTTTGGGCCGCCATAGCCGGGAAAGCGGACGCCCTGCGACAAACAAGGTGACGCCAAATCACAAACGCGGTTTCGAACGAAACTGTGTTTTTGCAGCATACACTTTGCTCGGGCTGGTTTTGTCACTGGCTTCTATGTCACCGGTTCAGGCTGATCAGGTTTGTCTGCGTATTGCATTGCCGGAAATTCACGTCGATGACCAGAAACTGGAACTGTATCGTCGGGTGATGGAAGAGGCCGGTCTGTGTGTTCGTCCCGTCGCATTGCCACAAATAAGGGCATTTTCCGAGATCCGTTCCGGGGAAATTGATGGTGTGTTTGCCGCGCGGGATGATCTTCACGAACAGTTTGACGTGCCGATGGTGCATGGTGAGGTCGTTCTTGGCAGGCTTAAAGGTTTTCTGGTCGTAAGCAACGGCCCGATAGCTGGCATCCAGGATCTGAACAACGAGGTTCTTGGCGTGCCGTTGGGCGCGACCTGGCCAGAGAAGCTTATTGCGAACTATCCGAATGTTGTCAAAGTCCCCAAAGGGGCAGATATGCTAAAGCAGATGCTTCAAGAAGGGCGGATTGATGCCATGTTGCTTGACGCCTATTCGCTGGAAATCTCTGGGGGTGTTCCCGACGGGTTTAAGGCTGTCCCTGTTGACGAGTTCTTTGTTTATAGCTGGCTGAAAGCAGAATTTGCCTATTTGATGCCCCGGTTTGACATGGCAACTGCGAATTATCTTCGGATCGTAAATCCCTAGGCTGCGACGGTACGAAGCCATGTGATGTGCGCGATGTCCTGACTGGATATTTTAAATCCACGGTGGTGATTTAGATTTCTTGCATGTTTGTTTCGTTTTTATCTATAGTTGAATCCGGTTGGCGGTAACATTCCGCCGACAAGACCAAAAAAGAATACGAACAGGTCCGGTACTCAGTAAATGAAGACCGGAAAACAGGCGAGAAACAGTACATGAACAAGGTTCGATAAATGAACCTGTCGTGATGCTGGCTTGGGGGTAAGAATGGCGAAACGCACGTCGACCGGGATCGCACGATCCTGCATGGTGGCTATTATTTTTATCGTGGCCTTGTTGCTATCATTTGAATTGCTACCGTCTGCGCAGGCAGATGGGATTGATGCGCCAGCATCCTTCGTGACCGTGTCAGAACATAATTGATTCCGACAGGTATCCGGCGCAATTACAATGGCTTTACCTTCCCGGTTCTGCCATACAGACAATCATATATGTGCCGTCGGCACCAAGGGCATGTGAACACCGACAACCAGAACAACTGAATTCCTTGCCTGATACGGAGCTGATCTGCTAAGTGCCTGATCCAAAGTGATTGAAAAGGTTGAGACCGGAGTTGCGTCGTTGCCGTTATCGTCCGTTGCCCGGGTTTTTCTGGCCTCGTTAGTATGCTTGACCTTTATGTCGTCAGCACAGGCGCGTAACTGTCTGTCTTTATCTTCACCAAACGACTATCTTGGCTTGAAAGTCGGCGAAGAGCTTGAACATCTTTTTGCCCTGCAGAGTCCCTGTTTCATTGTCAGTTACAATCCGGCTGCCAGATCGGCACAAATGCTGCTTGATGGTGAAGTGGATGGTGAATTACTTCGGATAGAAGGGTTCGAGCCATACAAGACAGCAGACATGGTTATGGTGCCGGTTCCCCTGATCATCGGTGAGGCCATTCTTGTCACCCGTGATTTCAAGGTGTCAGCGATTGAAGATATCTCTCAGGCTACTCTCGGGATACGTCGCGGCACAGAATGGTCAGATAGTTTGTCGCAAGGCCATGAAAACACGATCACTGTGCCGAGCTACGAATTGATGGTCGAGATGTTCAAAAAGGGTCGTATTGATGCCTTTCTGATCGATGATCTGAACCTTCGCGAATACAGGGATACACTCGCCGGGATGAACAAGGTCGTCCTGAAACAGAGCGGTGCCTATATCTGGCTTTCCAAAGAACATGAAAACCTGGTGCCGGACGTCGCCCGTATTCTGCGTGAATTTTACGCCCAAGGACATTCATTCGCAGGCCTGTAAGCCCGGATATTCCTTACATTTCCGGTGTGCGTGTGGATTGAGGATCAGCTTCAATCGCCTGATTTGAGCCCAGATGGGTGATGTCGATCGGGGCGTTCTGGTTCTGATTGGCGTAAACGCGCCCAAAGAAATCCGACAGCTGCTTGGCGACATCTTCGGGATGGCTGACCTGATGCAGGGTGAAGGTATGCCCGATCCGGTCGGTGATATGCAGATCACCATAATCAAAGATATTGCCGACAACACTTTTGCTGATGCGGGTGGATTTGATCGCCTCAAACCCGCGATCATCCTGATCTTTGCGCAAAACACCGCTGCGCGTGACAATCCGGTTATTGGTAATGACGCGTTCAAAAAAGAACAGATCACGGATCGCGGTCAGGGGCAAAAGCAGGCTGTCTTTTGCGGCCCGTGTTGAAACACCAAGGACGCGGCGCAGGATGCTCCAGACAATCGAAATGGCTGCCAGGATCAAACCGATCAGGGCAAAGGAAAAGACGAATTCATATTCCTCCCAGATCCGGTCAAGGGCGGCAAATGCCTCGGGCCCGGTCAGAAGGCTCCGGAATTCCGGCATCAGGAAATTGTAAATTTCACGCCAGTGATAGGACGCATAGATCAGGGCGGCAATCCAGATGATCTTGATCAAACCGGGGACGAGAACCGACACCGCCGATATCGGCAAATCCATGATCACGACTTCACCGTCATGAAGGTATCGGCGAATTCCCTTGAACGGTTTACCGTTGCTGTCTTTTTGTCGGGCCTTGGTCATGCTTGGATCCTTAAATGCGTGATTTCATGAACATACGATGCATGCAGAAATTCGCAAGAAGTTGCGACCGCGATGCCGTTAGCCCCGATAATTCAGATTGCAAACGCCCCCAAATTTGCGCTTATGGATAGCTGGCCCCCAACGCCCGAAGCCGGTCAAAAGTCCGGTATGATATCAATGACAGGAAACGCGCCCCATGATCCCCCTGTTTGGTGAGGCAGCCGCCTTTACCGCCGCCCTGTGCTGGGCAACATCAAGCATGATCTTTTCCAATATTGGCGGCAAGGCCGGGGCCCAGACGGTCAATCGCGGGCGGTTGGCCTGTTCGATTTTCTGTCTGACGGTTTTGCATTTGCTGCTTGAAGGATCCCCCTGGCCTGCGGCCGTAAGTTGGGAACAGCTTGGCTGGCTCAGCCTGTCTTCCATTGTCGGGCTTGTGATCGGGGACGCCATGCTGTTTCAGGCCTTTGTCCTGATCGGGGCAAGGCTTTCGATGTTGTTGATGTCGACCGTACCGATCATGGGGGCAGTTCTGGCATGGTTGCTGTTTGACGAAACCCTGCGCCCGATTGAAATCGCGGGCATCGCCTTTGGCGTCAGTGGTGTTCTGATTGTTATTCTTGGTAAAAAGGGGCGACCTGTCGGCCTCGGCGGGCGCAACTATGTTCTGGGGATTTTGTTCGGGCTTGGCGGGGCGATCGGGCAGGTCGCCAATCTGATCACCGCGAAATATGCATTGATTGATGGCTATTCCGCCTTGTCAGCGACCTGGATCAGAACGCTGGTTGCCGTCATTGTCATGTGGGGCATTGCCATCCTTTTGGGTCGGGTGCGACGGACCGTTACTGCCTGTATTGCACCTGATGTTGGCAAGTGGTTGCTGCTTGGGGCGTTAATCGGACCTGCTATCGGGGTGTGGCTGTCGATGGCGGCTGTTCAGAATGCCAATGTCGGGATTGCCTCGACATTGATGGCTTTGCCGCCAGTCTTGCTGATCGTCTATGAAGGACTGGTCATGCGCAAGCCGGTCGGCTGGCAGGCCGTTGCTGGAACCTGCCTTGCCTTTGCCGGTGTTGCACTATTGTTCATGCACTGACAGTTTTTTCCAGGCATGTTGGCGCCAGATCAGCAAGCCGCCAAACAGGTTGGCCAAAAGGCTTAACCCGAACAGGATATCTGCCCAAAGGGGCAGGTCAAACAGCGCAGAGGTGCCTTGCATTGCATTGGATGATGCATGTTCGGTTTGTTCGGGGTTCGGTGCGCTGTCCGGCTGATGGCTTAGTTGCACGACATGCCCCATGCCGTCAGCGACCTTTAAGTGCCATTTTCCGGCGGGACCGTCCGTTTCTGAGGCGGGGTCTACGGCAAAGGCGAAATGGCCCGTCCGGTCTGTACGCGCCTTTTGCCAGATTTTCCCGTCCGGAGCGGTAATAACAATTTCGGCAAAAGCCATCGGGCTTCCGTCGGTATAGCCAAAGCGATAGCGAACCGTCGTATCGCTATCGACCAGCTGCCATCCAGCCCCATGGGCAAAAGCATCTTCTGGTCCGGCAAAAAGCAGGACCAGAAGAACTGGCAGCCATCGAAGAGGGCGTGCGAACATTATTCCTGACCATCCACATAGAAGCTCAGCGTGGCACGCAGGTTGTGAACCCGAACATCTTCTTGCGGGTCGGAAACGTCGGCTGCGACACGTACAACCCAAAGACCCGGTGACGAAATGCGGACTTTGGCAATTGCACTGCCGTGCTCGTCGGTGAGTGTTTCACTGTAATAGGCCCAGGATGACGGGGTATCGGTGAACCCGGCATAGGTCGCAAGAACAGTTGTCGTTAAAGGGTGGCCATCCAGCAGAATTTGAAACTCGGCATCGGCCCCGATTGCGGTTTTGCGCGGATCGGCAAGCGGCACGATTTCAAGTTTGTCACCAAGTGCTGCGGTGATGAGGTCGTTTTCTTGCGATCCGCCAACCAGGTGTTTGGCGAATTTTTCATACCGCGTTGATGTGATTGCATCGGCATGCTGATCAAGCCTGCCTTCAAGCCAGCCGTCAGGCGTTTGCGACCACACGACCGGAAGGCGATGGCTATGGAGCCAGGCTGATTGATCAGGATAGGTAAAGGACGCCACAAGATTGGGGGCATCGGGGTTTGTGACCACTTCAAGGTCGGTTTTTCCCGCTGGTGTGATCAGTTGGGCGCGCACATGGCTGGTAGCTTCGGCCTCTTCGGGGATGCCGAACTGATGGGTCGAATCCATCGTCAGGACCGCACTGCTGCCGGGGGCGACATCTGTCTGGCTCGTGCGGGCAATGAATTCATGGGCTGCCGCTGCGCTGCCCAAAAGGCATCCGGTCGCACCAATTATCAGGGCGCGTGCGAACTTTGATTGAAACATCTGCTATCCTTTGGGAAATTAGGTCTGTAAAACAGGTGGTATGAATTTTTCAAAATTGTTCATACATGTCAAGACGATGATTCTGAAAGGGAATTGCCATGACCCGCGTGACGGTATCGATTGAAGACGATCTGATGGAGGCCTTTGACGCCTTCCTCGAAGGCCGTGGCTATACCAATCGGTCCGAAGGGTTCCGCGATCTGATTCGGGAAAAGCTTCAGAACACCAAGCTCAGCGAGGATGCTGACGGCGTCGGTATCGCCGTTCTGAATTATGTCTATGACCATGAAGAACGCATGCTGGCATCCCGTCTGATGAGCACCCAGCATGAACACCACAACCTGACGGTCTCGACGGTGCATTTCCACATTGATCACGATACCTGTCTTGAAAGCGTGACCCTGCGTGGTGCGTTATCGGAAATTCGGACCTTCGCCGACAAGGTTCTTGCCCAGCCCGGTGTCCGTCACGGACAGCTTTATACGGTTCCGGGCGAACTGCATGTTGAAACCCATCATCATGGCAATGATCATCATGGTCATGCGCATAAGCATGAACACCTGAAAATCACCAACTAAAGACAGGTTTCTTATCCGGAAATGCTGCACCCCGACCGAATTCTGGTCGGGGTTTTTGATTCTGGCGATAAATTCTGGCATCGAAGAGAAAAAGAACAAACTTGCAACATCCGATTTTTTATGAGAGTGTTCACATTATGTTCTCAAGCGTTCTGCTGACGTGAACAGGGAAAACAGTCTGTCTGGGCAGCAGGTTCTTCAAGCGGTGGCGTTCCGCATTTAGGTCCGGGGAACCGCCTGCGTTGCATCCTACCCGGCCCTGTGGAATAAGAGAGTTCGAGCAATGATTCAGACCGCGCTGCATTTGGTGGATAAGGATACTATGGATAAGCAGAAGGCACTCGAAGCCGCCCTTGGGCAGATCGAACGGGCATTTGGCAAAGGTTCGATCATGAAGCTGGGTCAGCGGGATAGCGCCGTTGACATTTCAGCCATTTCGACCGGTTCACTCGGTCTTGATATCGGTCTTGGGATCGGCGGTTTGCCGCGTGGCCGTATCGTTGAAATTTATGGTCCGGAAAGTTCGGGTAAAACCACGCTGGCCCTGCACACCATTGCCGAGGCGCAAAAACTTGGCGGGACCTGTGCCTTTGTCGATGCGGAACACGCGCTTGACCCGGGCTATGCCCGCAAGCTGGGTGTGAATACCGACGAACTTCTGATCTCGCAGCCTGATGCCGGTGAACAGGCGCTTGAGATTGCCGACACGCTGGTCCGTTCCGGGGCGATTGATGTTCTGGTCGTTGACTCGGTTGCTGCCCTTGTACCGCGTGCCGAGCTTGAAGGCGAGATGGGCGACACCCATGTTGGTCTGCAGGCCCGCCTGATGAGCCAAGCCTTGCGTAAACTGACCAGCTCGGTTTCGCGGTCGAACTGTATGGTGATCTTCATTAACCAGATCCGTATGAAGATCGGTGTGATGTTTGGCAGCCCGGAAACCACCACCGGTGGTAACGCGCTTAAATTCTATGCCTCGGTTCGTCTTGATATCCGCCGTATTGGCCAGATCAAGGATCGTGACGAGGTCGTTGGTAACCAGACCCGCGTCAAGGTCGTCAAAAACAAGATGGCACCGCCCTTCAAGCAGGTCGAATTTGACATCATGTATGGCGAAGGCGTCTCCAAGATGGGCGAAATCCTTGATCTTGGTGTTAAAGCCGGGATTGTCGAGAAGTCGGGTTCATGGTTCTCCTATAACTCGACCCGGATCGGTCAGGGCCGCGAGAATGCCAAGACCTTCCTGCGCGAGAATCCGGAAATGACCCAGGAAATCGAAAAGAGCATTCGCGAGAGTGCCGGTCTGATTGCCGAAAGCATGACCAATATGAGCGAAGATGAACCGGTCAATGACGATTGATCGAGCTGATTTTTCAGCTTAGTTTTCCAAAGGACGGGCCGTGATTGCGGTCCGTCCTTTTGCTTTTGGACGTTAATATAGCTGCCACCGGTCAGGAGCCCCGCCATGATCACCTGCTATCTGAAATATATCATCGACAGCCATAAAATCCCCGAGTTCGAGGAATATGCCAAACGCTGGATTCCCATCGTCAACCGCATGGGCGGCACGCATCATGGCTATTTCCTGCCCCACGAAGGGGCCAGTAACGTCGCCTATGCGCTGTTCAGCTTTCCGAGCCTTGCCGAATATGAAGATTATCGAACCCGTATGGCTGATGACGGGGAATGTCAGGAAGTCCTGAATATGGAAGTTCGGAACCGCTCGATCATTTCCTATGAGCGCAGCTTCATGCGCCCGGTGATGGGCTGACAACGGTAAAAAGGGATACCCTACAGGGTCAGTCAGCTTGTGACTGTTGTTGCCACTGGCTGGGCGTCTTGCCAGTAATGCGCAGAAATTCCCGATTGAAGTTTGACTTGGTGTTAAAGCCACTCGAAAGCATGGCCGTTGTCACATTCTGACCGCGGCCAAGTTCGTTACAGGCATGTTCGATCCGGAATTTATTGATATAGCGCGATACGTTTTCACCGGTCGTGGCGTTGATCGCGGCCGAAATCTGCTTTAGCGGTATACCCATACGCCGCGAAATGCGCGCAAGTGTCAAATCCGGGTCGAGATAAAGCCGCTGCCCCACCAATAAATCCTCAAGCTGGATCATTGTGGATTTGTGTTCTGTGATGTCGACGTTTCGGGGAATGTGGCTGGATGCCGGATTTTCCGGCGGATCGTTTGTATCGATATCAATTGCAATATCCGGGGAAAGACACAGAAAGCCGATGGTGAGCAGAGCCATCGAAGATGTGACACTTAAAATGACACCGACAATCTGATCATTTCCGCCTGTCTTTGCGGCAATGATCATAACGTCACTTATGGCAGAAGCGATTAATGCCAACGCGATGAAACGCCAAACCAGTGATGGTATGTGGCCCGAGGCCAGTCGCATATGTGCAAAATCGCCAGCTTGGCGATGAAGCATGACCAAGATCGCGCATCCATACCCTACAAAAAGACTGCAAAGTACCACATCAATGATTGCAGGCAAAAAAAGCACGCACAGTAAAACAACGGCCGGTACCAGAAAATGCAACCAGTCCCGGCTATGCAGTCGGATACGGATACTGGCTTCGACAAATGCAATCCATGCCAGAGCGGGAATTACCGACGCAGTAACGGGTTGAAGCCACCTTAGACTGGTGAAGCCATAATATTGCACAGTCCCAACCAAAACACTTTGCCCTGCAGACGCAAGCAGGAGCGCCATAAGCATCTTGGGGGTTTTTCCCCCCACGGCCGCGCGGACAAAAAGAAAAACCAGAACCAGGGCAACAATGATTGGGACAGGGAGGACAAGCATCGGACAGTCAGTTCCCGACAAAGGTATCAAAACCGGTTTTGATACGTTCACAAACCCGTTCGAGGACGCAGGAAATTCTAGTTTGCGCCAGAAGGTTCCCACAAGCTTAAACTGCGAACAAGGAACCTGATCATGAAACTTAATTATGTCGTCGTCCTGCTTTCCCATCTTCTGGTGGCGGGTTTGTCCCCATCGTTTGTTCACGCAAAACAGCAATCAGATTACCCCGGATATGATCGGTTCGATGTGCGGGCAGCCCATCGTTCCATGCCATTGGCAGCATCAGTCTGGTACCCGGCTGATACCTTCATTTATCGTGCTCCTGTTGGCGGGAACGTCATCTGGAAAGGTACGGATGCTTATATTGGTGCTGCAATCGCGCCGGGACGCCACCCCCTGATCCTTCTTTCCCACGGTTCAGGAGGAAATATGGACGGACTTGGCTGGCTGTCTTCACAATTGGCTTTGCGCGGGGCGATCGTTGTTGCGCTAAACCATCCAGGTACAACATCGGGGGACTCTTCGCCCCGACGGACGCCATTTGTAGGTGAACGTGCTGAAGATATCAGTGCCACTCTTGATCAGATACTCTCCAATCCGGCTTTTGCCCCGTACATTGATCCTCGGAATATCGCGGCAATCGGGTTTTCTTTAGGGGGGACGACGGTGCTGAGTCTTTCCGGGGTGCAGTTCGATCAGGCGCTTTATGCTCAATATTGTAAAAGACTTGGTGATGCGGCGCAGGATTGTGACTTTTTGCGCAAAGGCGGTGTAGATGTCGATCATTTGCCAAATGACTTCGCCGCTTCGAAGTCGGACGACCGGATCAAACGCATCGTCGCAATCGAACCGGGCATGGGGTTTGCAGCCACGCAGGCCAGCCTGTCGAATGTAAGCAATGCCATATTGTTTGTTGGCCTTGGTGATGAAGACAGGTGGGCGGCTACCGACTTTGGCCCTTCGGGCAGCAATCTGGTTGCACGGATCAAAAACGCATCCTCGGCAATCTTTGCACCGGCAAATCACCTGACGTTTCTTGCGGAATGTGTGCCGGGGGCGGTTGAACTTCTGAAAGAAGAAGGAAGCGATCCAATTTGCTCTGATCCTCCGGGCACAGACCGTGGCCAGATTCATCAAAGGATTGTTACAGCGATTGCTGAATTCCTGAACCTGCCGGGGTCCTGAATTCGGGAAAGCTTCAAGGAAAAAGGAGGACCAATATGTCCTCTTTTTTTTCCCTGCCTCAAAATGATCACGATTGGTCAAGGGGCCCGGAATTAAAAGGGTTGAGGCTGCCTTAATTGTTTCAAATCAGGCAATTGGCGTGAGTTGCGGGAACATCACCCGTTTCTTCCCGTTTTGAGTGTTGTGAAACATTTCACTTACGAGCAAACAGGAGAACAAACATGTCGGACCTGATGAAAAAGATTTTTGCCGTTCTGATGATTGCGGGTATGGGCGTTGGCCTGGCCGCTTGTGAAACCGCCGAAGGTTTTGGCGAAGACGTCGAAGACGCCGGTGAAGCCATTCAGGATAGCGCACAGTAAATGTGACCGTCCGAAAATGTGACGGTCTGATCCGTTGCCAGATGTGCAACATCCCCCGCTCATCACAGGAGACAGGCCATGTTAGGTTGGGCCATATTCTGTCTGATCCTTGCCCTTATTGCCGCCGTTCTGGGATTTGGTGGTCTGGCCGGGACATTCGTCGGGATTGCCAAAGTCCTGTTCTTTGTCTTTATCGTGCTTTTTGCCATTTCACTTCTGGTGAATGCGCTGCGCGGTCGTCGTCCGCCGATGTAGGCCGATGATGCAATTCCAGGATTGGCCGTCCGGAACCCGGATCGGCACAAGGTCAGAAGGGCGCCATAATGGCGTCCTTTTGGTCTGTAAGGGTGATCGGGGCAAAGGGCTGCGTTATCAGTTGTAAGCTGTGCGCGGTCACGCCAGAATGGCCCCATAATCAATAAGCGGCATCTGATCCGCCCAGCTACGGAGCAACCTGGTACGATGGTAATGATAACGAAGCGTTTGTTGGCACTTGCACTGGTTCTTGGCTTTGGCGTGGCTCTTTCAGCCTGCGAAACCGCTCAGGGATTCGGCCGCGACGTGGAAAAGCTTGGTCAGCAAATTCAGGAAGGCATTAATGACTAACTCCTTTGTGGAGTTCTGAAGCGAACGGTTGTTCTATACGTCGTTGCAGGTCGCCGATATTGGCGACCTTTTTGCGTTCCTGGGAGATCCCGTCGCAATGCGCTTTACCCATTGCGACAAAACAATTGATGACTGCGAAAGGCGATTGAGTGCCTTTGAGGCGCGCCGCAAATCTGACGGTTTCGCCCCCTGGGTGATCCGGTTGCGTCAGGATCAAAGAATAATCGGCTGGGGTGGATTGTATATCGATCCGTTCGATCCTGACTGGGGGCCGGAACTGGGATATTTCTTTAATCCCGATTTCTGGGGGCAGGGCTATGCCACAGAGCTGGCAAAGACCGCAATTGATCATGCCCGCCACCAAACAGCCATTCCCGTGTTGACGGCTTTTGCCCATCCCGGAAACAGATCATCTGCCAAATTATTGCGTCGACTGGGTTTTGAGAAGCTTGGCTTTGTGAGGCAAATGAACAGGGATCGGTTTTCAATGGTCTTGAAGACTGTATAGCATCCAGCGGTTTCGAGCATGAGCCAAGCCGTAATCTCATAAATCTTGATACAATTGGCGCTGAACGCTTTCGCCTGACTGGACAGGGCAGGGCCGACCCGCTAAATAGGGCAGTCCGTCCGCCAACACGGCGGATGAATTTGTTCCGCGTTTTCCGGGTTGGAGAGATATGCAGACCGTTAACGATATCCGCACCACGTTTCTGGAGTTCTTCCGCAAGAACGGCCACGAAGTCGTTTCTTCCAGCCCGCTGGTGCCGCGCAATGACCCCACCCTGATGTTTACCAATGCCGGGATGGTCCAGTTCAAGAACGTTTTCACCGGTCAGGAACAGCGCGATTATACCCGCGCGACCACCTCGCAGAAATGCGTGCGTGCCGGTGGCAAGCATAACGACCTTGAAAATGTCGGTCATACGGCCCGCCATCACACTTTCTTTGAAATGCTCGGCAACTTTTCGTTTGGCGATTATTTCAAGGAAAACGCGATTGAATTCGCATGGAACCTGATCACCAAGGAATATGGTCTTCCCAAGGACAAGCTTCTGGTCACGGTCTATCACACCGATGACGAGGCCCATGGTTTGTGGAAAAAGATTGCCGGTCTTTCCGATGACCGCATCATTCGTATTCCGACCTCGGATAACTTCTGGTCGATGGGCGATACCGGCCCGTGTGGTCCGTGCTCGGAAATCTTCTTTGACCATGGCGATCACATCTGGGGTGGCCCTCCGGGCAGTGCCGACGAAGACGGCGACCGTTTCATTGAAATCTGGAACCTCGTCTTCATGCAGTATGAACAGATGGCAAATGGTGATCGCGTTGATCTGCCCAAGCCGTCGATTGATACCGGCATGGGTCTGGAACGTATTGCTGCCGTCCTTCAGGGCAAGCATGACAACTATGACATCGATCTGATGCGCGCACTGGTCGAAGCATCGGCCGACGCCACCAATACCGATCCGGATGGTCCGCATAATGTGTCGCACCGCGTGGTTGCCGACCATCTGCGTTCGACCAGCTTCCTGATTGCGGATGGTGTTCTGCCGTCCAATGCCGGTCGCGGTAACGTTCTGCGCCGTATCATGCGTCGCGCCATGCGCCACCTGCATATGGTCGGCACCCAGGATCCGGTCATGTATAAACTGGTCCCGGCACTGGTCCGCAAAATGGGCGGTGCTTTCCCGGAACTGGTGCGTGCACAGGCACTGATCGAAGAAACGCTCAAGCTGGAAGAGCAGGGCTTTAAAACCATGCTGGATCGCGGGCTCAAGATGCTTGATGACGCGACCGATGGCATGGGCGAGGGTGCGACCCTTTCGGGTGACGTTGCTTTCAAGCTTTATGACACCTATGGCTTCCCGCTTGATCTGACCGCCGATGCGCTTAAGGCGCGTAAAATCGGCATCGATGAAGACGGTTTCTCGTCGGCCATGGAAGAACAGAAAGCCAAGGCCCGTGCTGCATGGTCGGGTTCGGGCGAAGCGGCCACCGAAGAAGTCTGGTTTGACATCAATGACCGTGATGGCGCGACCGAATTCCTTGGTTATGAAACCGAAACCGCCGAAGGCGTTGTGACCGCGCTGATCAAGGATGGTGCCGAAGTCAAATCCGCATCGAAGGGCGACGAGGTTGCTGTTCTTGCCAACCAGACCACCTTCTTTGGTGAGTCCGGTGGTCAGCAGGGCGATGCCGGTGTGATCAAAACCGAAAAGGGTGCGGTCATTGAAATCACCGACACCCAGAAAAAGCTTGGTGCCCTTCATGTGCATTTGGGCAAGGTTGTCGAAGGCAATGTTGCTGTTGGTGATGCTGCGGAGTTCCGCGTTGATCATACCCGCCGCTCAAGCTTGCGTGCCAACCACTCGGCAACGCACCTGCTTCATGCGGTCATGCGCAAGCATCTTGGTGGTCACGTGACCCAGAAGGGCTCGCTCGTCGCACAGGACCGCCTGCGCTTTGACGTATCCCATCCCAAGGCCGTAACCGCCGAGGAAGCCGCACTGATCGAAGCCGACGTTAACCGTCTTATCCGCGAAAACAGCGAAGTCACCACTCGTCTGATGACCCCGGACGAGGCGATTGAACTGGGTGCGATGGCGCTGTTTGGTGAAAAATACGGCGATGAAGTCCGTGTTGTTTCCATGGGCCTGCCCGAAAGCAACGAACACGCTTATTCGCTCGAACTTTGCGGCGGTACGCATGTCAAGCGCACCGGCGATATCGGTATGTTCAAAATCGTTTCCGAAGGTGCGGTTTCAAGCGGTGTGCGCCGTATCGAAGCCCTGACCGGTGCCGATGCTGCCAAATACATGGCCGCACGCGAAAACGTGCTGGCAACTGTGGCAGCTGATCTTAAGGCCGTTGCCGAAGACGTCCCGGCGCGCGTGAAGGCGCTTCAGGAAGAACGTCGTCGTCTTGAACGCGAAGTATCCGATCTGCGCAAGAAACTTGCGACTGCCGGTTCCGGTGGTGCATCGGGTGGCGATGCCTTCAAGGAAATCAATGGCGTCAAACTTGCCCTGCGTTCGCTCGACGGTATTCCTGCCAAGGAACTCAAAGGCATGGTTGACGAACTGCGCGATCAGATGGGTTCAGGTATCGTGGCCCTTGTTTCGGGTGATGGTGGCAAGGCGTCCATCGTGGTTGGCCTGACCGAAGACCTGACCGCAAAATTCAGCGCGGTTGACCTTGTCCGTATCGGTGTCGAGAAACTCGGCGGCAAGGGCGGCGGTGGCCGTCCGGACATGGCGCAGGGTGGCGGTTCCGACCCGTCACAGGCCGACGCCGCACTGGCTGCCATCGAGGCGCATGTGGCTGGCTAATGCCGTCACAGACAAAAGTATGAATAATGAAAGGGCCCCCGTTCGGGGCCCTTTTTTTTTCGGTTATGGAACTGGGGTACTTAAATTATATCTGCTTAATAAATCTTTTGGTTGCGGTACTTGTGTTCTCAGGTCTAACCTTTGGTTGCATTTGAAGGGGGGAGACAGATGAGACCAGAATATTTGTCCCAAGGTGAAGCAGCGCGATTGTTTCCAGTTTTGGCGACAACTTCGAAAGAGGGCAGAACAACCGCAGTCGTGCTAAGTTGTTTAACAAGTATTCATGAGTTCGGACAAAATTTACTGAAGTCATTAGGTGTTCGTGTTGGTCGTACCTCTACGATTGACGCCTTTACCGAGATTGTTTTTGCTGGGGATAAAACAGCGTCGAAAGATCGCCCGGATGGCCTGTTAATAGTGCAGACTGGAAAACGCGAATGGCGGGCGCTCGTTGAAACCAAGGTCGGTTCAAACCTGCTGGATGATGACCAAGTAGAAAGATATCGCAACCTTGCTAAATTGCATGGGGTCGATTGCGTAATTACGATTTCCAATCAGTTTACATCCAAGCCTGAAAATCACCCGTTGCAATCTGTTCGCAAAAGTCGGTCTCGTATTCCAGTCTATCATTGGTCCTGGATGTTCATTCTTACGACGGCAGACTTGTTGATAAGCAACGATGAGGTTTCTGACCCAGATCAGCTTTATCTACTCAATGAATTAAAGCGTTTTTTAACCCACGAAAGTACGGGGATAAAAGGTTTTGACCGGATGCCGCAAGAATGGACAGAGCTGAACAAGCTTGTCTCTGCATCTGAAGGGATACCAGCTAAGTCCGAATCAGCCCAAGTTGTTCTTGAAGCTTGGCATCAGGAAACCCGCGATCTTTCCCTTATTTTGAGTCGGCAGACCCAGACACTGGTTCGTGAGAAGCTCCCAAGAAAGCACATGGATGATCCGAACCTGCGTATGAAAGAAGAGTTTGCCTGTCTGCGGGAAACAAAACGTTTAGGTACAACGCTCATCATTCCTGATGCCGCTTCTCCTGTAGAGGTTTATGCCAATTTGATGACGCGCTCCATATCAGTGGAGATGTTCCTCAGGGCGCCGGAGGATAAGAAATCAACCAAAGCCCGCGTCAACTGGCTTCTGAGACAACTGAAATCTGTCGAAACGCCGGATATCCACATTCGTTTGATGTGGCCTGGTAGCAGTGAGGCTACGCTCTATCCACTCGAAGAGCTTCGGGAAGATGCCACGATTGCGGAAACCGGGAAAGAAGGTATGCAAGTGCTTGGTTTCCACGTTTTACTGTCGCGCAGAATTGGTGCGAAGTTTACGCAGCAAACCAATTTCATCTCATCCTTGGAAGAAATTGTTCCAGAGTTTTACAAAGACATTGGGCAAAACCTTGTCGCGTGGCGGAAGGCTGCGCCCAAAATCAAATCTAAACGAGACGGGGCGTTGGATGTCAGTGTTGATGCTCTGGAGGAAGAAGCCGAGGAAATGGCGTTGGAAGGCTGAGGCGCGAAAGTATGAATAATGAAAGGGCCCCCGTTCGGGGCCCTTTTGTTTTGTGTGATGAATGTGCCGATGTCAGGTTTGCCAGACTTCAGAATACCACTTTGCGCGGAGTGCGCGGGCGGATGATCTGCCAGCCAAGATTCATGCCCGCCGCTGCAATCAGAATGGCAATTGCGCCGATGATCTGGCCCATATCCGGGCGATAGCCAAAGGCAATCAGATCGACAATGATCGCGACCACCGGATAGATGAAGCTGAGTGATCCTTGCAAATGGGTTGGCAGTTTCTGAACCGCCCCATACATCAGCACATACATGATCCCGGTATGAACCACCCCGACCGTGATCAGTGATCCCCAGCTAAGCGCGCTGTCTGGCAGATTTTCAAGATCGGCAAACGGGACAAGCATCAGGATGCCGACACAGACCTGAATAAGGGCGATCAGATGCGGCGGCGTGCCTTTGAGCTTTTTGGTGATGATGGCTGCCGTTGCCCAGAAAAATGCCGCACCAAGCGCCATCAGAATGCCCCCGGCATAGTCCGATCCGCCAAGACCACCCTGGGGTTTTCCGGCAATGATCAAAAGCAGTCCGGCAAAGGCGATGCCGAGCCAGATGAATTTGTTGGCAGTCAGTTTCTCGCCAAAGAAGGCTGCACCAAACAGCACCAGCATGAAGGGCTGGGTGTTGTAAACCGCAGTCGATACCGAGATCGAGGCCATCGGATAGGACTGAAACAGCATGTACCAGTTCGTCACAATGGCAACACCGCCAAGTGCTGCCCAGCCCAGCATGCGCAGGTTCAAAAGCCCGCGCAAAAGACCCATCACCGTGCAAATCACCAGAAGGGATGCCGCGCCAAACACGCAGCGCCAGAAAACCACATCCATTGCCGGGCGGTCAGACATCACCACAAACCAGCCAATGGTCCCCAGAATTGTCATGGCAGCCGTCATTTCGATGGTGCCGCGTACTTGTTCTTTCATCGGAAAGCTCCGTTCAGGAATTCATTTGATGGCATTACTTTCCGCTTTTTGCGACCGGTTTTATATGGCTTGTGAAAGGTAAAATTGCCATGTAGCCTTTTTAATGAAAGCACGGTTACGATTTTTACGGGATTTATAAAGTCATGGATGAAATCGATCAGAAGATTCTTAAAATCCTGATGCGCGATGCCCGAATCTCGCAAAAGGAACTGGCGGCCAAGGTCGGCCTGTCTGCACCCGGTGTGGCCGAGCGGGTCCGTCGGCTCGAAGAGCGCGGGGTCATTCGCGGCTTTACGATTGATGTCGATCCCGAGGCACTGGGCTATCCGCTTCAGGCCATCGTGCGTATCCGGCCACTTCCGGGGAAGTTACATATCGTACAGCAGCTGATTTCCGAAATTCCCGAGTTTGGCGAATGCGACAAGGTAACGGGCGATGATTGCTTTGTCGCACGGCTTTATATCCGGTCGATGAAGGAGCTGGACGGTTTGCTTGATCAGATTGTCGACAAGGCCGAAACCAATACCGCCATTGTCAAATCCAAGCCGGTAGAACGGCGCATGCCGCCCCTGTCACCCAGATAGCAACGCATCCTTGTCAGGCGGATTGCGCAGTGCAAAGGCCGCCAGTTCGTCGATAAACACCCGTTGGCGCATCGGCATGAAATCGGTTTCATGCCAGACCGCATAGAAATCGCGCATTTCCGTATCCCAGTCGGAAAGGATCGGGACCAGAGTGCCTGCGGCAAGATCATCGGCAATGATGTTATGGGCAAACAGTCCAAGCCCGTGGCCTTTGCGGACCATTTTGATGGCCATTTCCATTTCATCGACATTGAACCGGCCTGTCGCGGGAACGCTTTCTTCGGTCCCGGTCTTGCGATCATAAAATCGCCAGGTCAGAAGCGGGCGGGAGATGATCATGTCGTGATTGGCAAGATCGGCCGGTGATGTCGGGTATCCCTTGCGTGCCAGATAGGACGGTCCGGCGCAGGGGACAAGCCAAGTGCCTGCCAGCCTGCGCATCATCAGGGACGGGCGGGTTTGTTTGCCGACCCGGATGGCGATATCAAACGGAAAGTCTTCTTCGGGCAGAATGGCGTTGGACAGGGTCAGATGCAGCTCAATCCGCGGATAGCGCGTCATAAAATCCGAAAAGAAATCGGGCAGCCAATAGTTGGCAAGATTGACCGGAAGCGCCAGACGCAGAAGTCCGGCGCATTGGCTTTGGCGCTGATCGATCTCGTCCAGCTGCAGGGCAAGTTCGGACATGATCGGCTTGATGCGGTTATAATATTCCCGTCCTGCCTCGGTCAGGGAAAAGATTCCGCCACCCCGATCAAGCAATTTGCAGCCAAGGGCAGCTTCAAGCTTTTGCAAGCGCCGACTAAGGGTCGCAACCGGAATGCGCATCTGGGTTGATCCGCGGCGCAAGCTGCCCGCATCTACCAGATTTGCGAAAATCGCGAGATCATCAAGATTTTGCAGGTGTTCCATTTATGGGAATTTATCTTCCAGTATTATCGTCTTTTCTCAAAAACAAGAATAGGGGATGTTTGACCCAGACGACAGCCCCAATATGAGGATCCGATATGTTCCCCCCGCAGATGCAGCGCTTTGTGTTTTCCTTCTTCATGTCGCTTTGGCTGTGTTTCCTGATGACCGGCATTGTCACCCTGATCAATACCGGCATTGATGCCGGATACCCGTCCCGTTGGGCGCGTGCCTTTATCGTTGCATGGCCGATCGGTTTTACGCTGGTGATGATCAGTGCGGGCACCGTCAACAGGATTACATCGCGCCTTGTTCGGCAGATTGCCTGAAACACAACAGACCCCCGACGCGCCACCAAAGACGCGCTTGAAAGCTCGGCAGTTCTGATTGCCGGGCTTTTTCTATGTTTTCCTGTTCTTCGTAATTTCAGTGTTCTGTCGACCTGTCATGCGGGCGTGAAACCCACCCATGCAAAAACGGTGATTGTTTAAATCAAGAAATTGAACCAAATTCGATTTTACGTCAAAAATGATCCATTGGCAGAGGGCCGCATTGGCATGGTTGCGCAAAACCGCATGGAAAAACGCCGGCAACGCGAAGAAATGATCCTTGATGCTGCAGGGGAGCTGATTGCAGAAGTCGGCTTTTTCGAGCTCAAGATGTCCGATCTTGCGCGGGCCTGTGATATCTCGGTCGGCACCCTTTATGGCCATTTTGCCAGCAAGGAGGATTTGCTGATCGGGCTTGCCGTTATGGCCGGTGCCAAACGGGCCGACAAGTTCGATATCGCACGCAATCACGATGGCAGTGCAATTGAAAAATACATCATCGCCAATTTGCTTGATCTGAGCTTTTCCATCGATAATCCGCAATTGTTCGAGGCCGAATATCTTGCCCTTGCGCCGTCGGTCTGGAAGCGTGCCACACCGGCCCGACATCAGGCGCAGCTTGATCAGATCAATGCCATTACCACCATGTTTCAGACCTTCCTGACCGAGGGTGAGGACGAGCTTGGCATTGCATCGGACATGACCAGTCGTAGCCGCAACCTTAACCTTGGAAGTTGGGGGCTTGGTTACGGGATCAATGTGCTGGTTCTGTCTGAAATTACCGACCGGCATTACGGTCAGGAGCTGCGCAAGAACGCGCTGGGTATCCTGTGTGACGGTCTTGCCGATCTGATGATCGGGGCAGGCTGGCAGGTGGATGATGCCCGCGAAAAGGTCCGCGCTCTTGCTGTCACCTATGCCAGTGCCAGCGCCCTTTGATGATGACTTGAATAGCCCGTTTACCCCTTTTACGACGCCACCAATAGCGCCCCACGGAGTTCCCCATGTCGCAGGAAAACAAGGCAATGTCGGCAGTCTTTCTGACTGTGCTGTTTGGCTTTGCCGGTTTCAGTTTGCCCTATCCGGTGTTCGGTCCGATGTTCCTGAAACCCGAACTTGGTTTTCTTGATCCCTCGGTACCCGAACAATATCGCACCATCCTGCTTGGTGTTGCGATGGCGCTTTATCCCATCGGGCAATTTATTGGCGCCCCCTGGCTTGGCCGACTTTCAGACAGGGTCGGGCGCAAACCGGTTTTGGTGGCATCCCTTCTGGGAGCGGCGAGTGGTTATGTTGTGGTTGCGGTCGGCGTGGCGAATGCCAATTTGCCGATGGTTCTGATTGGCCGTTTTGTGTCGGGTCTGTGCGAGGGCAATATGGCAATCGCACAGTCGATTGCATCGGATATCAGCAAACCTGAAAACAAGGTGCGCAATTTCGGCCTGATCACGGTTGCGATCAATGTCGGCTGGATCATCGGACCCCTGATGGGGGGCTTTTTCTCGGACCCGTCCATTCATCCGTCCTTTAACGTGTCCTGGCCGTTCTTCTTTGCCGCAGGCATGTACGGGTTTAACCTTCTGGTTGTCGCGGTTGTTCTGCATATTCCCGAATATGCGCGCCGTCGCGGGCGGACCAAGGATGATCAGATCGTTGCCGGGCGTTCGGTATGGGCGACGCTGCGTGATCCGGTATTGCTGCCGGGCTATGCGGTGTCCTTTGCCAGCTATTTTGCGATCTATCTGTTCTTCTGCTTCTTTGGCGTCTATCTGGTCCAGACCCATGACGTCACCAGCAGCTTCCTTGGCATGTGTTCGGCAATCATTTCGATCCCGCTTATTCTGGCCGGATTGACGGTGGAACGCGCGCAGCGTCCGCTCGGGCTTCGCGGGGTTGCGACCCTTGGGCATCTGTTGCTGGCCATCGGCCTGATTACTTTTGTTTTGCCGGATGGTCTGGTCTGGGTGTTTGTGCCGATGTGCATTGCCGCCTTCGGGATCGCATGGTGCGAAGTCACCACCAGCCTGTTCATTTCAAACGGGGCCGGGGCCCATGAACAGGGGCAGGCATTGGGTATTTACAGATCCGTCCATGTTCTGGCCGAGGCTGCAGCCGTTCTGACCGGCGGTGTATTGGCGGGGCTCAATAACACGTCGCCCTTCATGGTCGGCGGGGTGGCGGCCATGATTTGTGTGATCGGTATTCTGGGCTGGGTAAAGTCGCGCGCACTGACACCCGCACCCGCGGAAGTCGCCGCCGAATAATCCGGGTCTGATGATCATGGAAAATCATGAAACGCCCGCATCGTTTGCGGGCGTTTTTTGTTTCAGATATCTGTGAGATCGTAAGGGGCAAGGGCGGCGCGTGCCATCAGCGCACTGGCGGCATCAGTTCCCTTGCGTTTGTCATCGGGCATTTTTGCCAGATCATCGGCAAGGCTGCGGGTGATATCGAGTTCATCAAGATCAGAGCATACCTCCATCACGCGCGCCCAGATCGCATCATGATCCATCCCGCCCATGACGGTCAGGGCAATGGCCCGGTTCAGGGTGGCTTCGATATGGTCGGGATCCTGCGACAGGATTTGCTCGAAAGCTTCAAAGGCAGCGATCAGATGGCCTTCGCGCAGATTGATCACGCCCAGATCATTCGATGCGGCAAGCGACGAAGGATCAATCCGAAGCAACTGTTCAACCGCTCGCCGTTCGCCTTCAATATCGTCATTGGCGCGATAACAGGCTGCCATCAGGCGATGGATGGTTTGCGAACCCGGACGGTGATGGGCGGCGGTCTGAAGTGATGACAGGGCCGTTTCGCTGCGATCAAGTTCCAGCAAAGCCTGCGCACGCAGCGTCAGCAGCGCAGCATCGGTCGGTTTGGTTCGCAGAACAATATCGACATGATTGAGCGCGCTGCGCGCATCGCCATTTTGCAACAGGGCGCGTGCAATGTGATAGAGGCAGTCGGCATTGTCCCCATCAGATTGCAGCACCGTGCGATATTCGCCAAGAGCTTCGGTAATCGAACCTTTTTCGTGAAGGGCGCGGGCCAGACCAAAGCGGGCCTCAAGATTATCCATATCTTCGCCAAGGGCCTGACGCAGCATATTGATGGCGGCATCAAACTGTCGCCTTTTCAGTGCTGCAAGCCCCATATCTGCAAAGGACATTGCATTCATAACCGGTTTCCCAATCCATTCCTGATCCGTTGCCCGGATCTTTAGATTTATCGATCAACGATAGGATTATAAGGTCCGGGACGGGCATTGCCAGCCCTATGTCACCAGCCTTATGTCATAAGTGGTGATTGATTGCGGGCGATGCTTTGGAAATGTCGCGAAACCGCGATCATCGGTTCACAAATGCACGATGGATTTCTGTTTTCGTGGCCTGTGCCCAATCCACAACAAGATCAAAATTGGACTGTCGCGTCAGATCTGAATAGGGACCGTCATAACGGGTATCGTTTGACGGCGCGTATCCGGGCAGCATTTCGGTTGGTGGCAGGCGGAAGTCAAAGCCGTAGGAAACCGAAAGGAATTGATGGTCGCGGGCGATCTGAAATGTCGCAAAAAACATCGTGTCGGGATGCACTATTTTGCGATCGGCAAGATAGCTTGATGCTTGTTTGAAGTGTGGTGGTGTCAGATTGTCAAACCGGCTGACCAGTTCTTCAAGGACAAGGCAACCGGTTTCCGATGGGGAGGATGGCGCTATTTCCCTGAAGAACAGGGCATCGGAGTTTCGCGCACACCATTTTTCAGTGCCGGGATGGTAATCCGCGCCGTCATTGAGCGAAACTGTCAGAAAGATCAGGCCATCAAGGGTGTGGTCCTGCCCGATCCGGGCAAGAACAGCTTTGCCAAGGGGGTATGGGCCATCAGCGTCAAAGGTTTTGACACCGGCAAGTGTCCAGTTCCCCTTTGGCAACATGACCTGACCGTGTGGCGTTTCAATTTGCTGAACCATCACTGTCCCGATGGGGGGATTGTCCTTAAACAGGCTTTCGGCAAAGGCCGAAAATGACATCAAGAGACCCGTTAAAAACACCAGCAACAGTTTGATCATCGGTTTCCCCGCAATGGTCGTGCCGGGGGCATTGATATGCCGCCCGGCACGCATGCATGAATTCGCTTATGGTTTATGCAGCATCTTGATTTCCATGAAATCTTCAAGGCCAAACAGGCCGCCTTCACGCCCGATACCCGATTGTTTATAGCCGCCAAACGGGCTTCCAGGACGCGGGAAGGCACCATTGATGCGGATCATGCCAGCACGCAATTTGCGGGCAACGCGATCGGCCTTTGCGGCATCCGGGGTCTGGATATAGGCCGCCAGCCCATAGGGCGTGTCATTGGCGATCTTAATCGCTTCTTCTTCGGTGTCGAACGGGATCATGGCGACAACCGGGCCAAAGATTTCCTCACGTGCGATGCGCATCGTGTTGTTCACATCGGCAAAGATGGTCGGCTTGGTGTAATAGCCTTCATTGATCCCGTCAGGTTTGCCAACTCCGCCAGCCAAAAGGGTCGCACCTTCATCGATGCCCGCCTGAATAAGGGTCTGTACCCTTTCAAACTGAATATGGCTGACCAGCGGGCCGATATGATCGCCTTCAACGGACGGATCGCCGACCTTTGCGGCTTCGCCAACGCGTTTTGCAACCTTGAGGGCCTCGTCATAGATGGATCGCTGAACAAGCATCCGGGTCGGTGCGTCGCAGGTCTGGCCGGTATTGTTAAAGACATCAAGGACGCTAAATGTGATGCGGTCTTCGACATCAACATCGTCAAACACGATATTTGGCGATTTGCCACCAAGTTCCAGCGTGACGCGCTTGATGTTTTCCGCGGCATCGCGCGTAATCGCCTTGCCCGCGCGGGTCGATCCGGTAAAGGACATCATCGAAATATCGGGATGCTGCGAAAGGGTGGCACCGGCGACCGGGCCTGCGCCTTGCACAAGGTTGAATGCCCCGGCCGGGAATCCCGCCTCGTGGATCATTTCGGCATAAAGGGTGGCATTAAGCGGGGTGAATTCGGACGGTTTAAGCACACAGGTGCAGCCGGTTGCCAGGGCCGGAATGACCTTGAGCACGATCTGGTTGATCGGCCAGTTCCATGGCGTGATCAGACCGCACACGCCTATCGGTTCGCGCAAAAGCGTTTCACCATTATGCAGGGTTTCTTCAAGCTTCAGATCGCGCAGCACATGAATGAAATCTTCAAGATGGGCGGTACCGGCATCGGCCTGCTGTTCGCGGGCCATGGTGATCGGCGCGCCAAGCTCCATGCTGATGGTTCGGGCGACTTCCTCGTAGCGGCGTTTATAGATCGCAAGCAGGTTTTCAAGCCAGCCAAGGCGCTGATCAATCGTCGTCTGGCTATAGGTTGAAAAGGCACGCTTGGCCGCGGCAACTGCAAGGTCGACATCTTCTTCGCTGGCCAGCGTGATCCGGGTGATGACTTCTTCGGTGGCCGGATTGATGACATCCATTTTCTGGGACGAGATCGGATCAACCCATTTGCCATTGATGTAAAATTTGCCTGCGTTTTCCATTAAGGAAGCCTTCCTGATCATATGGTGGTGACTGGTCGGGTTATGTGTTCCCGACGCTGAGTGCCTGAATTCAGGTCCGTTCCCTCAGCCAGTTTTTGATAATCTCGCGGTGGCGTTCGCCGCTGTAACTGGCAAAATGTCCGCCATGGACGATCCGGACCGGCAAATCATAAAGCCGCTCCATTGATCGCACGTAATCCTTTGCATTTGCATGATAAGTGTCTTCGATCAAAGGTCCATCATAAACAATATCGCCAGAAAACAGAATGCCGGTGGCCGCTTCCCAAAGGGCGATGCCACCCGGCGAGTGACCTGGTGTGTGGATCACCTCGAAATGCCGGTCGCCAAGATCAATCACATCGCCATCCTCGACAATCCGGGTTGCTGGGGCCGCCTTGACCGCATAGGTGGTTGACGAATATGGCAGCGGCGGGAGTTTGGTGAAAATCTCGTCAGTGACGTAGGGATCGGCCAGCGTGTTTTTGCGGGTTGGTGCAGCCAAAAGGTCGGCCTCACAGCGGTGGCAAATCCGGTGATCAAATTCGTGGTGGCAACCGATATGGTCAAAATGGGTGTGACTGGCAACCGCCTGAACCGGGCGTTCGGTTACCAGCGGGACCCACTCGGTCAGCGACACCACGCCCATACCGCTATCGACAAGCATGTCGCCGTCGCGTCCGCGCACATGCCAGATATTGCAGCGATAAAACTCCTCGATAAACGGCTCGCTGATATAGGTGACATCATCGCCGACGGTTTTTGTGCTGTACCAGTCTTCGGGTTTTGCATGATCAAGGGGCATTATGCGGCGTCCTCTTGCGCTGTGGCGGCGGGATGACCGGGCAGGATTACCACCGATGCGGGATCAATGGTCAGATCAACCCATGCGCCCGGTTCGATGATGGCCGATTGCGGCATATGGGCGGTGATCACCATATCCGGATAATCCAGCGGACTCAGATGGGCACGATGATGGGTGCCGAAAAACGATCCGTCTTCAACCTTGGCCTTGCCCAGCGTGATGCGCGGGCCGGTCCCCGTGCTGGCACGAAAATGTTCCGGGCGAATGGCAAGGGTGATCTTTTGCCCGGGCTTAAGGGCCTGATCACCAAGCGCCGCGTTCGGCAAGGTGACCGCACCAAGCACCGTCTTGACCGAAATGCTTTCATTGCTAAGGGCCTCAAGTGTGCCGGGGATAAAGTTGACTTCACCCATGAACCTTGCCGAAAACAGGGTTCTGGGCCGCATATAGATATCTTCCGGGCGACCGACATCTTCGATCTTGCCAGCATTCATCACCACAATCCGGTCGGCAATCGCCATGGCTTCTTCCTGATCGTGGGTGACATGAACGAATGTGGTGCCAACACGTTTCTGGATCGCCTTGAGTTCATCCTGCATCTGACGGCGCAGTTTCAGATCAAGCGCACCAAGCGGTTCATCAAGCAACAAGACATCAGGTTCGACCGCAAGCGCGCGGGCAAGGGCAACACGCTGTCGCTGACCGCCGGAAAGTTCATGGGGTTTCTTGCCTGCTGATGCCTTAAGCCCGACCATATCAAGAAGTTCTTCGGCTTTTGTCTGGCGTTCGCGCTTTGCGACATTGCGCATCTTAAGGCCGAACGCGACATTGTCGCGCAGGGTCATGTGCGGAAACAGGGCATAATCCTGAAACATCGTGGTGGTCGGGCGTCTGGCGGGCGGAACGTCGCCCATATCGCGCCCGGCGATTTCTATCACCCCCTTGGTTGGTGACAGGAACCCGCCCAGAAGGGACAGCAAAGTGGTCTTGCCACAGCCCGATGGGCCAAGCAGGACAATGAATTCACCAGCGGCGATGTCAAGGCTGACATCATCAAGGGCGGTAAAATCGCCAAAGGTTTTCGTTGCATTGCGAATGGATACAGGGGCGGTCATTTCTTTGCCGTCCTTCTAAAGACAATCAGTTCAAGAATAAGCAGCAGCGCAACCGAGACCAGAAAGACAACGCTTCCGACCGCGTTGGTTTTCGGGTTCAGACCCGAACGCAGCATGCTCCAGATTTCGACAGGCAGGGTGACGTCAAAGCGCGACAGCAAAAATGCGATGATGAATTCATCCCAACTGAACGTGACCGACAGGAAGAATGCGGCAAGGATCGATGGCATCAGCATCGGGGCGGACACCTGTGTCATGACCTGCCATTCGGCGGCACCAAGATCGCGCGCGGCGCGTTCGATGTTCTTTTGATGGTCGCCCATGGATGCATAAATGATCGCAAAGCATAGCGGCAAGTTGATCATCACATGCCCGATCCCCACCGTCCAGAGTGACAGGGAAATCCCCACCCAGTTAAAGGTCGAAAGCAGGCCAAGGGCAATGATCAGATAACTTACCGTCATGGGCGCAACCAGAAGCCCGCGCTGCAAGCGCGATGCCGGAAGGACATAACGTGCAAGACCATAAGCCGCACAGAAACCAAGCACACAGGCAACCAGCGACGATCCGATGGCAACCATCAATGAATTGCCAAGGGCAGACATCAGGCGACTATCGGCAAAGACCTCGCCATACCATTTAAGGGTCGCACCGTTAAAGGGCGGGACGGGCAGGCGGCCATCCTGAAAGGAAAACAGGACAAGCACGGCGACGGGTAAAAAGATAAAGCCGTAAAGTGTTGCCAGATAAACCCAGGAGGCGATTTTGGAAAAGCGTGAAGAGATCATTTTATGTTCTCTCCATCTTGAGCCAGCGCGCGCAGGCAATATAGGCCAGTGTCACAACCGCCATCAGAATGATCGAAAGCGTTGCTGCCATCGGGAAGTCGGCCCGGCGACCAAGTTGCAGCATGATGACCTGTGGCAGTGCCAGTTCGTTATTGCCGCCCAGAATTTGGGGCGTGATATAATCCCCGATGCACAGAACAAATGTCAGAAACGCCCCGACCATGATACCGGGCAGGGTCAGCGGCAAGACCACATGCCAGAACACCTGAAACCCGTTGGCACCAAGATCGGCTGCGGCACGGCGATAGTTTGGCGGCATCTGCACAAGATTGGCATAGATCGTCAGGGTCAAAAGCATGACAAAGAAATGCACAAATCCAATCACGGTGGCGGTGCGTGTACTTGCCAGTTCAAGCGGCTCGGCAATCAGGCCGATATGAAGAAGCGTGTTATTGATCACGCCGTTCTTGGCCAGAACCAGAAGCCATGAATAGGACCGCACGACATAGCTGGTCCAGAATGGCAGGATCGCCATGATCAGTGCCATGCGCTGCCATTTTTGCGGGACACGCTCGGCAATGATCCATGCCAGCGGATAGGCCAGAACGACCGAGATGATGGTGACGGTGAATGTGATCTCAAGCGAGACGAAAAGCCCCTTAAGCAGATGGGCTTTTTCAAAAAACGTAATGTAATTGTCCAGATTGAACGCCATGACGATTTCGCGGCCCTTGCGGGTGGCAAGGCTGATCGCGGCCATGACGATGAACGGAATCACGAAAAACGCGATGGTCCACAGCAAGGCAGGGGTCACAAATCCCCATGCGCGGCGGTTTTCGCGTGTTTCAAGGGTGGCTTGGGCCATCACGGTGTCCTTTGCTAGCAACGTATCGGACAATGGATCCGGTTGCTATTTTGGGTGTCGTGGAGGGTTTGGTCGCCGTTGTGGCAAGCTTAGCGCAAGTCGGAACCATTGCCCCGCAAAAAGCGGGGCAATGGCAGGTGGCAATAAGCAAGGGAAGCTTACTGCTGGAGCATCTCGACCCAGGCATCCTGCATCTGGGCATCCAGATCGGCATCCGGGATCGGATAAAGCTGCGAGTTTTGAAGATAGCCCGCCTGATCATCCCATCGCAGGGCAGCTTTTTGCGCATCGGTCAAATTTACCCCGGCCTTGGCATTGGCGGGCATTCCCCAGTAACAGGACGAGGTCGCAAGACGTGCCTGTCCTTCGGGGCTCAGGATGTATTGAACGAATTTAAGCGCAAGGTCGGGCTTGGCGGACTCTTTCATCACGCCAATCGACTGGGCCCAGCGCAGACCGCCCTGTTTGGGGATGACCCAATCAAGGTTCGGTTTGTCCTCGGACAGAACCGCCGTGATCCATTCACCACCACCAACAAGAATATCGACCTCACCCGTGGCCAGAGCCGTTTGCGAGGAGACAACTTCACCAACCTGCTTGGAAACCTTCTTCATCGCAAACAGCTTGTCCTTGATCGCGTCCATATCGTCCGCACCAAGATCAGCCGTATCGATACCAAGTCCCAGTCCGACAAGACCGATCACCGGCAGGTAATAATCATAAATGGCAATGCGTCCGGCATATTTGTCTGACCAGATCACCGACATGTCTTCCATGTCCTTGGGATCAACCTTGGTCTTGTCGAACGAAATGGTGTTGTAGCCGAACTTTTCAGTGACGGCATAGATCTTGCCATCCACCACATTGTTTTCCGCCATCACGACTTCGGGGAAGATATCAGACGTCGGCAGGGCATCCGCCGGAATTTCCGCCAGAAGATCCATTTCAACAGCGCGATGAACATCAACGCCGTCAATCACAAACACGTCCCAGTCCCCCGGACGCGATTGTTCGATGATCGAAAGGCCCGCACCGGTCCCTTCATATTCCTTGAGATTGACTTTGACGTCGTATTTCTTTTCGAACGGCTCGATCAATGCCGGGTCGGTGTGATCACACCAGACAAGCGCGTTCAATTCTTCGGTCGCCTGTGCGCCCTGGCCAAATGCAACAGCAGTCAGCAAGAAGGTCGCAGCACCACCCAAAAGCTTATTGCGGGTCTTCCCCGTGGAAACGTGACGAAACATAGGCTCTCCCTGATTTCATATTGAGGCCTCCCTTTTCTTGGGTAAATCGGCACTCATTGCGGTGCCGTTGAAAAAATATTGAACGCGTTCATTTTTTGAGTCAATGTAATTTTTGAACCCGTTCAGTTTTATCGGAGTAACGATGCCAAGTCTGCGCGCCCAGAAAAAAGCCGATAAAAACCGCCGAATTCTTGAGGCGGCGACAACCCTGTTTCGCAAGGTCGGTTATGACAGCGCACGCATAGAGGACATTGCCGAAATGGCCGGTGTGTCGGTCGGAACGTTCTATAATTACTATAAAAACAAGGGCGACATGCTGATGGCAACCGTCTCGATGGAGGTCGAGGAAGTGCTGGCAGCAGGTGACGTAATCATCGCCAAAAAGCATGATCAGGTTGCCAATGCCCTGTTTGAACTGATCGGAAAATATTACGACCATTCGCTGACATATCTGTCCAAGGAAATGTGGCGCACGGCGATGTCCCTGTCGATCGCGCAGCCCGAAACACCGTTTTCCAAACGCTATACGGCCCTTGATCACCGGCTTTCAAAACAGGTCTGCGATCTTTTCCGTGCGTTGCAGGATCGCGGGATTGTGCGCAAGGATGTCGATTGCAGCGCGATTGGCGAATTGGTCTTTAACAATGTGAACATGATGTTCATCGAGTTCGTCAAGGACGAGGACATGGATATTGACGGCCTCAAGGATCAGGTCGCACGCCAGAATATCCCACTTGCCCATCTGGTGTCACAAACCGGCTAGGACCGGGGGCTTCCGCATCACAGACATAAGTCTGAATATGCCGATATTCTAAAGTCGTCAGCAGATTGGCAGGAGCCGTTTATGGCCTGCTATTATTTATGGTTGTGTTCGCATCGTGATGTTATGACTTTTAATCCTTAGGGTTGAAACATGTGAACGGAGCCGAAAATAATGAGCTCACCGGCAGATGGTTATTTCAAGAAGGACGAAAACTGGCCGCTTGAGTCCGCCCGCCTTCGCGAAATCCTTTTGGGATGTGACCTTGAAGAAGACCTGAAATGGGCCAAGCCTTGCTATACCCATGATGGCAAGAACATCGCGATCATTCAGGGGATGAAGGATTTTCTGGCCCTGATGTTCTTCAAGGGGGCGATGATGGATGATCCGGCAAATATTCTGGTTCCGCCCGGTCCCAATTCAAATTCCGGTCGTCAGATCCGCTTTACCAGTGTTGATGAAGTTTCCGGATGCGAGAACAGCATCAAATCTTATATCGCAGCGGCCATCAAAATCGAGCAAGCAGGCCTGAAGGTCGAAAAAAGCAGCGAGATCGATTTGCCTGCTGAATTGCTTTCCCGGCTTGAGCAGGATAGCGCGTTAAAAGCAGCGTTCGAAGCTCTGACGCCGGGACGTCAACGCGGTTACGGTCTTTACATCGGTGGGGCCAAACAATCTGCGACACGTATGGCCCGGATCGACAAATACCGTCCCAAAATCCTTGAAGGCAAGGGCATTCACGACCGCTAGGGCGAGGCCGTTGTCACCGGACAGCTTGGAAACGTCGTTCCAATGGCTTGCCCATTTACGGCCAAAGTCCTAGGCTGTCATGATTATAAGCCATTGTTACAAGGAACAAATAAGGGTTCAGGGTGTTGGGGCACCGATGAAGCCAAGGACACCTTACCGGCCATCAGTCAAAAAAATCGACGGTGGATAGTATGAGCAAACTGTCAGGAACAAGCAGCTATGAGCGACCTTCGGAAAGGCGCGGGAGATGCGTTTGATATTCTTTCAAACGATGACCGCGTAGAAGGCATTGGTGAGCTCAGGCTTGCCGACGGGGATTTGTTTGAATTGCCCGGTGTCAGCGGACGTCTTGAACGGATCGATTTTGGCAATGGCATCTGTTTGCACCGCGCAGAACTGAATGTCCGTGAAGATTCCATATTTGATGTGCAAAATGCCCTGACGCCGGGTTGGGTGGCAGGGTCGGTGAATATTCTTGGCAATCTTGATTTCAATAGTCCGGATGGTCGTCAACACATGATGTCACCCGAGATCGGTTTGATGATGCGGGTTGATGTGGCTGGGACGCGCTATTTTCTTCCGGCCGGGCAGTTGATCCGTCACGCTGGTGTAACCATCAAGCTCGATGCGCTTCGGCAACGGTTTGGTCATGAGTTACCGGATGCACTTGATCCGTTTCTGTCTGACGAACAGAGCGTGATCGAAATCCGGCCACTTGTCCTTAACAGCAAGATCAGAAGCATCGTAAGCGCCATGTTCTCGGCACAAATGACGGGGATCGGGCACAAGTTCAAACTGGAAGGGTTGTCGACCCTGTTTCTGGCCGAGATGATAGATGCCTATTGTCTTGTTTGTGAAGATGCCGAAAGGGCACCCGAACCAAGTGTTCTTGAGAAGACGGTGATTGAGGACGCAATCGCCAAAATCACCGACGATCTGGCTTCACCGCTGGCAGTAGCGCAGTTGGCAGATGTGGCTGGTATGGCCGAAAGTCGCCTGAACACCCTGTTCAAGCGTGAGACGGGCAAAAGCTGTGCCGACTTTATTCGATCCCAAAGGATGGAGCGCGCACAGGAACTGCTCGCATCTGGTGAATTCACCGTCAAGCAGGTTGCCGCAGCGGTTGGTTTTGGCCATGTCAGCAACTTTTCAAGATCATACCGGGACTGGTATGGGGAAAGCCCTGCACAGGCGCTTAGTCGCAATAGCGCGTGATCGCGACGGGCAAACAGTTGATGCGATTGCATTCTTGGATGGTTGTTGCCTGTTGGTGCAAGGGAAGGTCGGTTTGGCCTCTTGCCCAAATTTCTTCAACGCCCTAGGTTAACGCAAACGTCAACTTATGTTGCAGGGCAAAAATGAAGTTTCAGGGTACGGAGAATTACGTCGCAACCGAAGATCTGATGGTGGCCGTTAATGCCGCGATCACGTTGCAGCGTCCGCTTTTGGTCAAGGGGGAACCGGGAACCGGCAAAACCGTTCTGGCCGAAGAAATCGCCAAATCCCTTGGCAAAAAACTGATCACATGGTCGATCAAATCGACCACCCGCGCCCAGCAGGGGCTGTATGAATATGATGCGGTGTCGCGTCTGCGCGATAGTCAGCTGGGTGACGAGCGCGTCCATGACATTGGCAATTACATCGTCAAGGGCAAGCTGTGGGAAGCATTCGAGGCCGAAGAAGATGCGCCGGTTCTTCTGATTGACGAGATCGACAAGGCAGATATCGAATTCCCCAACGATCTGTTGCAGGAACTCGATCGCATGGAATTCTTTGTCTATGAGACGCAGGAAACCATCAAGGCAACCAACCGGCCGATCGTCATCATCACATCAAATAATGAAAAGGAATTGCCCGACGCGTTTTTGCGCCGCTGTTTCTTCCATTACATCCGTTTCCCCGATGCCGATACCATGGCCGAAATCATCGAGGTCCATTATCCCGGTATCCAGAAACGTCTGGTCGCCGAGGCATTGAACCTTTTCTATGACATTCGCGATGTATCCGGGCTCAAGAAGAAGCCGTCAACGTCCGAGCTTCTCGATTGGTTGAAGCTTCTGATGGCCGAGGATCTTTCACCAGAGGCCCTTCGCGCCAAGGATGCCAAAACCGCCGTGCCGCCATTGCATGGTGCGTTGCTCAAGAACGAGCAGGATGTGCACCTGTTTGAACGGCTTGCATTCATGGCGCGCCGCGAAGGGCGTTAAGCATTATGTTCACCGGCTTTTTCTATAAGCTAAAGGATATGCGCATTCCCGTTTCATTACGGGAATACCTGACGCTGCTTGAGGCGGTGGAAAAGGGGCTGGCGGGGTATTCGGTCGAGGATTTTTATTATCTGGCGCGATCCGCACTGGTGAAGGACGAACGCCACCTTGATAAGTTCGACCGGGTGTTTTCCGAACATTTCAAGGGTGTGGTCAATCTGGCCGATGGCATGGACGAGGTTGCCGAAACCGAAATCCCCGAAGAATGGTTGCGCAAGCTTGCCGAGAAATTCCTGACGGACGAGGAAAAAGCCGAAATCGAAGCGCTTGGCGGCTGGGAAAAGCTGATGGAGACGCTCAAACAGCGTCTGGAAGAACAAAAGGGCCGTCATCAGGGCGGCAATAAATGGATCGGAACGGCGGGGACATCACCGTTCGGCGCCTATGGCTATAACCCGGAAGGCGTACGCATCGGGCAACATGAATCGCGTCATCGGCGCGCGGTCAAGGTCTGGGACAAACGCGAATTCAAGAATCTTGATGACAATGTCGAGATCGGAACGCGCAACATCAAGGTCGCACTGCGTCGTTTGCGCAAATGGGCGCGCACCGGGGCCGCCGATGAGCTTGATCTACCCGGCACCATTACATCAACCGCGCGGCAAGGCTGGCTTGATGTGCAAATGCGCCCGGAACGCCATAACGCGGTCAAGGTCTTGATGCTGTTTGATGTTGGCGGATCAATGGATGATCACATCAAGGTCTGCGAAGAACTGTTTTCGGCGGTCAAAACCGAGTTCAAGCATCTTGAATATTATTACTTCCACAATTGCCCGTACGAGGGATTGTGGAAGGACAATGCGCGGCGCTGGAACGAACAGGTTTCCACTTGGGATGTGATCAATACCTATGGGGCGGATTACAAGCTGGTGATTGTGGGCGATGCCACCATGAGCCCCTATGAAATCACCTATCCCGGTGGTGCGGTGGAGCACTGGAACCAGGAGGCCGGGGCTGTGTGGATGCAGCGCCTTGTCGATCATTTCCATCATGCCGCCTGGATAAACCCGCAGCCGGAAAACTGGTGGCGGCATCACCAGTCAATCCAGATCATGCATAAACTGATGGAAGGCCGGATGTTTCCTTTGACGCTGGATGGTCTTGATCGCATGACCGGGGAACTTAACCGCTAGGTCCGCGTTACCCAGACAGGGTAACAGTTTCATGAAGATTGTTGTCAGGTGCCCTGCGGGCATTCCTGAACCATGAAACCGCGCCTATAGTCCTGAACCCCTGCCAAAGGGGCAGCGATAAAAAAAGGAATTCTGGGATGCCGGTGAAAAAACTGATCAAGTCGGGCTTGCTTGTTGTCGGGTTGCTCGTCACAAGTGCCATAAACCCTGTCCAGGCACAGGATATTCAGGCCGAAATGGTTGTGATTGCCCATCGCGGGGCATCGGGATATCTGCCTGAACATACATTGCCGGCCAAGGCGCTGGCCTATGGCATGGGCGCGGATTACATCGAACAGGATGTCGTGTTGTCCAAGGACGGGGTTCCGGTCATCCTGCATGACATTCATCTTGATACGACAACCGATGTCAGCACCAAATTTCCGGATCGCAAGCGCGAGGACGGGCGCTATTACGCAATTGATTTTACGCTTGATGAACTCAAAACCCTGACTGTTACCGAACGGTTCAAGGCCGATACAGGCAAACAGGTTTATGAAAACCGGTTTCCCGGTGATTTCGGAATATTCAAAATCCCGACCCTTGAAGAAGAAATCAAGCTTGTCCGCGGTCTGAACCATTCAACCGGGCGCGATGTCGGGATTTATCCGGAAATCAAGGACCCCGCATTCCATCATGCCGAAGGTCAGGACATCTCCAAAACCGTGATCTCGGTTCTGGAAAAGTGGGGCTATAACAACCCGGATTCCAATTCCTTTGTCCAATGTTTTGACTGGGCAGAAACCAAACGTATCCGCAATGATCTCCGTTATCAGGGCAAACTGGTTCAGCTTCTGGGGGAAAACCGCTGGGGTCCGCCAGAAGGCACGGATTACGATTATCTGAAATCCGGTGATGGCATCCTTGAAATGGCCAAGATCGTTGATGGTATCGGTCCATGGTTGCCTCAGGTGATTTCAGGACTGGGTGAAAATGGCAAGGCGGTGATGACCCCGACACTGATTGCTGCCCAGCGCGCCCAGTTGCTGGTGCATCCATACACGCTGCGTGCCGATCAGTTGCCGAAATGGGCAGGGGACATGAATATTGCCCTCAAGGCGATTTTCGATGACGCGGGCATTGACGGCATCTTTACCGATTTCCCCGATCAGGTTGTTCAGTTTCTGGCGCAAAACCCGGCGTCATAAGGGCGATCTTTTCGATTTTCGAAGCAGTCTGTTTCCAATCTGGTCATTATCAGGGGAACAGCAGCAAGTCATTATTGTGCTTCGTCAAATTCAACCAAGGAGGTAGAAATGGCCAAGGTACTGGTTCTTTACTATTCGATGTATGGTCACATCGAAACCATGGCAAATGCGGTCGCCGAAGGCGCGCGCGGCGTTGCGGGAACGCAGGTCGATATCAAACGCGTACCTGAAATCATGCCCGAAGATGTGGCAAAGGCAGCCGGTGCCAAACTTGATCAGGCTGCCCCGATTGCAGATGTCTCGGATCTTCCGGAATATGATGCGATCATCTTTGGTGTTCCGACCCGCTTTGGCAATATGTCCGCACAGATGCGCAACTTCTTTGATCAGACCGGTGGTCTGTGGGCCAAGGGTGCGCTGATTGGCAAGATCGGTTCGGTCTTTGCATCAACCGGCACCCAGCATGGTGGTCAGGAAACGACGATCACCTCAACCCACACCACGCTTTTGCATCATGGCATGGTAATTGTTGGTGTGCCTTATAGCTGCGCAGGCCTGACCAATATGGACGAAATCACCGGTGGATCGCCTTATGGTGCTTCGACCCTTGCTGGTGCAGACGGTTCGCGTCAGCCATCCGAGAACGAGCTTGAGATTGCCCGTTTCCAGGGCAAGCATGTTGCCGAACTGGCTGCCAAGCTTGCCGGTTGATCCGCAAGACATGTATCTGAATGAAGTGGCAGTATCGGGTCAAACCGGTACTGCCCTTTTTGTTGCATCTGGGTAAACAATCAGGTGCCTGATTGTGCCTTGTTTGGCGACAGTTTTATGCGAAAGTGTCAGTCATGAAATTGTATCCGGTGTAACACACCGGCAGGAAGAGGAGTTTTGAAATGACTGATGCCATCAGTAATGCACGTTCCGTTGATCGCGTTTTACGCGCCATGGATACATCGGATGGTGCGGGTGTGTCGCTTAAGCGTTCAATTGGAACGCCACAGCTTGATATGCTTGATCCCTTCCTGATGCTTGACTCCATTTCGACCGATAATGCTGACGATTACATTGCCGGTTTCCCCGAACATCCCCATCGTGGCTTTGAAACCGTGACCTATATGGTCGAGGGGGCGATGGGCCATGAAGACAGCATTGGCTCCAAGGGCGTTCTGCGATCTGGTGGCGTGCAGTGGATGACCGCAGGGTCGGGGATCATTCATTCCGAAACGCCGATGCAGGAAGACGGTCTTTTGCAGGGCTTTCAGCTCTGGATCAATTTGCCGGCCAAGGACAAGATGATTGATCCGCGCTATCAGAATATCGAAGCGCCTGATGTTCCCGAGATTGCAGTTTCCAAGGGGGCAGACCTTCGCCTTGTCGCAGGCGATATGTTTGGCAAGACCGGTCCGATCAACGGTATTTCAACCGATCCGGTCTTTGTTGATGCCAAACTTGATGCCGGTGCCGAAGTCAGCATTCCGGTTCCGCAGGGGCATGCCGCAGTGGTTTATGTTTTTATCGGCGATGCCGTGGTGAGCGGCAAAGATGTTCCGACCCATCATCTGGCCATTTTGAAAGATGGCGATGGTGTCACGCTTAAGGGTGGCAAGAATGGTGGCCGGATGCTGGTGATTGCCGCACGTCCGATTAACGAGCAGGTGGTTCGCTATGGTCCGTTTGTTATGAGCAGCAAACAGGAACTCATGCAGGCCTTTGACGACTATCAGCGCGGAAATTTCGTGCGCAAGGCGGCGTCCTGACCAAATCGTATCAGCTATGCTTCTGGAGCATTTAAGAAGAAACACCCTGGTTCATGCGGATCAGGGTGTTTTTGTAATGCTTCCAATAAGCAGTCAACCAAGAGGCTTGTCGCCTCGGGATGGCGGCCCTATTGTCCGGGCTTTTGAGGCAAGGCAATAGAAAGGTAGCCGTCAGAATGATGAAGTCGCGGCAATGCGCGGTTATGTGGTTTTTGGTGCTGGTGGCAGGTGTTTTTGCATCCCCGGCCCATGCCGGAAACCTGCGATTTGTAACGGGTGATGCGTTTCCGCCCTTTGCTGATCGTGAAATGGATCATGGCGGCGTTGTGACCGATATTGTTCGCAAGGTGTTTGAGCGTGATGGTCATGACAGTGTCGAGATCATCTGGCGATCCTGGCTTAAGGGTTTTGAAATGACCATCGACGGGGAAGTCGATGGAACATTTCCCTATGCCTATACACGGGCTCGAAGCAAAAGCGTTCTGTTCTCAGATCCGATTACCAACCTGACGGCCTATGGGTGGTATGCGGTAAAGCGCGGATCTTTTGATGCCAATAGCGATCTGATTGGTAAAAACCTGTGTCTGCCGCTGGGGCATGCCGAACTTGGATTTACCGGCAAATTGTTTGCCAATGGCCGGGCCAAGCGCGTTTCCCCACCGGACATGAAAACATGTTTCAAACTTCTGGCAGCAGGCCGGGTTGATTGTGTCATCAGTCCGCGTCCCGAAGCTTTAAGCTCCATTCAGGCTGCCGAACTTTCCACAGATGATTTTGCCCATATCGAAGAAGGGCTTTCAAACGTGCCGCTGCATTTCATTGTCGGCAAAACCCATCCGGATGCCGAAACCATTATCAGCCTGTTCAATGCCGGTCTGAAGCAACTGCGGCAAAACGGGGAGCTCGACGCCATTCTTGATGCCGTCGAGTACTGATCCTCGGTCGGAAATGTTGCTTAAACCCGGATAAAAAGCCCCAACCCGTTAAGGATGGGGCTTTGATATTCAGGTTTATTTCGTGACTGCTGTCTTGTCGGCAACTTCGTCCTCGATCACCCAACCGTCATTGGTGCGACAGGCAGATTTGATTTGCTGGCTGGTGCGGTTGTGGGATGAAAGTTCCTGACGATAAGTCCGGCACCAGACCCCCTTGTCGGTCTGAACGGTTTTGAGCGGAGTGACGGCAATTGTGAGCTCTGCAACTTTGGTTCTTTCCTGATCGCCGGAATTATTGCTTTCAAGTGCGGTCTGAACCGTCATGGCAAGCTGATCGCGGGCCTTTTTCGGGATCTTGGCCGGTGCCGGGCCATAAGTCAGAAGTTCTTCGCTATGATCGGTTCCCGAATTCCAGGAACGGTCACGTTTGACGTAAAATCCGATTTCTGGCGCGTACCACCATTTTGTGGTCTGCATCCACCATTGTTTGTAATAGCGCGAACATTCGATGACATAGGTGTCAAAGGTGCCAGCAGGGACGTCAACCGTCTCGGTCGCGGGCACCTTGCAGGTCAGCCACTGGTCATAGCTGCTGGTTTTTCCTGTATCGGGATCAATGTTTTCCGAGACAGTCGAAATACGAACCATCTTGCCATATTCCAGCGGCCACAGGCTTTCGGAGCCTTTCTTGATGGTGGCTGATCCGGACCGCTTGCGATCTTCCTTGTCGGTATAGGACCATTCAAGATTAGGACCGGTGAAATCGGCGCTGGTCTGGAACAGATAATCACCGCCGCCATTCCAGACAAAGTTTTCGCCCTTGATATCCTCGACATAGATTGCGCGTCCGCTGTCATAGACAAAGGCATCCCCGATGCCGAAATCAGGAAGCGATGCAGGGGCAAGATCGGGGCCGGTATTCTCGGTCTTTTCGGCATACTGACCCATGCCGTCATTGAGTTCATTGAGCTTCGCGCCAAATTCATCAAGCGTTTGACACGCTCCGAGTGATGCGATGCCCAAAACGCAAGAAAGCGCCATAAGGTGGCGCTGAATAGTCGGCTTATTCATCTTCCTGATCCTGCATATTCTTTTGGTAGATTTTATGTCGCTTTTTTATCTGGTGTCTTGTGCCGCAACCGACAACGACGAAACCCCTTCTTCGTCGTTGTCGGCTGTCTTAGAGTTTGTGTTTCGAGGGGGTAGCTTCCTCAAGGTCGGGAAGTTCAACGCCGGGAATCAGGCGATAAACCGTTTCCCACTGTCCTTCGCCCGTGCGACAGGCACGGCCATAAAAACCGTCCTGGGTTGCGGTGGCCGCATCGACCGGGAAAGTCACCCGATATTCACGGCAGAAACGCCCGCCCTGACGGAAGGTCCGCAAGGGTTCGATCTGGATGTCGGATGCGCTGTCGCGGGTCTGGTTCTGCGCCAGTGCAACATGACGGATGTCACCGCTCAGGGTTTTTTCAAGGGTCAGGCTGATTTCGCGATCAAGAACCGGATTACCAATCTGCAAGAAGGACGCCAGATGGGTGTCGGTCTTTGGGGCCAATACCACCGGATCATTGGTCAGGTTTTCATTGAACCAGTTGCCTCCAACAAAGGCCAGCAAGACAGCGGCAGCCGCACCGACGCCGGTCCAGATCGCGGTATTGTTGTTTGCAGCACGCGCCTTAAGCGGACTTTCGGTCTGCTCATGGGCGGGATTTCTTTTGGCAACCGGCTTCTGATCAAGGATGTCGGCGATGCTTTTGCTCAGTTCCGGATAGACCCGGTCATTCAGCAAGCGGTCAGACTGGTTGCGCAAGACAATCGATTGCCCGGCCATGATGTTGAATTGCCGCGTCAGGACAGGACAATTTGCAATCCGGTCTTCAAGCTTGCGGCATTCCGTCGGCGCAAGTTCACCGTCGATATAGGCTGACAACAGGACGTAATCCTGTTCCTTGAGTTCAGTGGTCATGGCGAACCTCGCTGGATGCCGTCATATTTGTCAAATTGCTATCGTCGTCATGCAGGGCGGCCAGTATCTTGCGGGCGCGTGCAACGCGGCTCATGACCGTGCCATCGGGAACGCCCAATATGTCGCCAGCTTCGCGATAGCTGTATCCTTCAATCAAAACCAGTGTCATTGCCGCACGCTGATCTTCAACCAGTGATGCCATGGCTGCTTGCAGGAAAATCCGGTCGGTTCCGCCATGGTTTTGCATGGGAAGAGCCGTTTCACGCGCATCTTCAAACGAAATGACATTGCCACGTCGCTGGTCACGGCGCTTCTCGTCAATCCAGCTTGTCTGGATGATGCGATAAAGCCAGCTGTCAAGTCGCGTGCCCGGTTCGAATTGTTCGATCCGTTCGACCGCCTTTATATAAGCAGTCTGTACCAGATCCTCGGCAGCGACGGCGTCGCGCGTCAATGACCTGGCAAACCGCAAGGCACGTGGCAGAAGATCAGCCAATTCTGAGCGAAGTGCGGTGTCCAAACCTGATGTCCCGTTTCGGTTTTCTGGGTTCTATTGTGCATATAACGTTCGCGCGGGGCTGTTTCTTCCGTCACAGTTTAAAAAAAGTTTTGAAAATTATTTTCGAGGTTGGGGAAGAATATGTTCAACCGGTGCGTTGTCCCAGCAAAGAACGCGAAATCCTGGACAACGGACTGGAGCTTTAAGATGGCAATCCAAATGAACAAATCACTTCGCAACAAGATGGTGACGGCTGGAATTCTGGGCTTTGGTGCCTTTGCACTGGTTGCAGCTCCGGTCTCCTTTGATTTCACGAAGTTTGACCTGTCGGGCAATACCGCCGTTGCGCAAGGCAATGGTAATGGCGGTGGCAATGGAAACGGCGGCGGTAACGGTGGCGGTAACGGTAACGGTGGCGGTAACGGCAATTCCGGCGGCAATGGCGGTGGCAACGGTAATGGTGGCGGCAATGGCGGTGGCGCCAATGGCGACAGCGGTTCGGGCGGCCCCGATGGTCCGGGGAACAGCGGCAATGGCAATGGCAATGGTGGTGGCAACGGCAATGGAAACGGTGGTGGCAACGGTGCCGATGGTCCAGGAAACAGTGCCGCAGCACGGTCAAGCGCACAGGGTCTTGGTCTCCAGTCCGGGGGCGTAGGACGGGGTGCGGCTTCGGCCGAAGGTGAAGAAGGCGAGGAAGGCGAAGTTGGTGGAAAAAGCATGCCGCGGGGTATTGCAAATGCGCCTGGACTTGCCGGCGCGTTGCCGCCTGGTATCCAGCGCGTCTTTGGCGCGGCGACTGGCCCTGACGTTGATCCTGATGTCGAGCAGGAAATTATCACCCATGGCTGGAAAGAGCTGACCCGCCCGGATTCCGGCGATACCGGGGACACCCCCGATGATGGCGAGCCGGATACCGGTGACACGGGAGACACTGGTGATACCGGTGATACCGGTGACACAGGCGATACCGGTGATACGGGAGATACAGGTGATACCGGAGACACAGGCGATACCGGTGATACGGGAGATACAGGTGATGCCGGTGACACGGGAGATACAGGTGATACCGGTGACACAGGCGATACCGGTGATGCGGGTGACACAGGTGATACCGGTGACACGGGAGACACAGGTGATACCGGCGATACCGCAGCATAATAGTTCCCACGCAAAGCAGCTGATCCTGCTTTGACCGCTGCGGTCTGCACCCAGACCGCAGGTAACTGGAAACCCCGCCTGGTCCCCCGCCGGCGGGGTTCTTTTTATCCGCAATCAACTGGCAGAAATGCAAACCAGGGTGACAAAGAAAAAGCCCTCGCCGAGTGATCGGCGAGGGCCTTGATATTTGGCAAAGCAGCCAGCGTGATCAGATTGATCAGGCCATTGCAGCTTTCAGACCTTCGTCCAGTTTGTCGAGGAACTGGGTGGTGGTCAGCCATTTCTGGTTCGGACCGATCAGCAGTGCCAGATCCTTGGTCATGAAGCCTGCTTCGACGGTATCGACGCAAACTTTTTCAAGGGTTTCTGCAAACTTGACGACTTCCGGGGTACCATCGAACTCACCACGGTACTTGAGACCCTGGGTCCATGCAAAGATCGACGCAATCGGGTTGGTCGAGGTTTCTTTGCCCTGCTGGTGCTGGCGATAGTGGCGGGTAACGGTGCCGTGGGCCGCTTCTGCTTCAACGGTCTGCCCATCCGGGGTCATCAGAACAGAGGTCATCAGACCAAGCGAGCCAAAGCCTTGCGCAACGGTGTCAGACTGAACGTCGCCGTCATAGTTCTTACAAGCCCAAACGAAACCACCGTTCCATTTCATCGCACATGCAACCATGTCGTCGATCAGGCGGTGTTCGTAGGTGATGCCAGCGGCTTCGAACTTGTCTTTGAATTCAGTTTGGAAAACTTCTTCAAACAGGTCCTTGAAGCGACCGTCATAGGCTTTCATGATGGTGTTCTTGGTCGACAGGTAGACCGGCCAACCGAGCGACAGACCATAGTTCATGCAAGCACGTGCAAAGCCCTTGATCGAATCATCAAGGTTATACATCGACATCGCAACGCCCGAAGACGGGAAGTCAAAGACTTCGTGTTCGATGGCTTCGCCGCCGTCTGCCGGCTGGAACTTGATGGTCAGCTTGCCTGCGCCCGGAACCTTGAAGTCGGTCGCACGGTACTGGTCACCAAATGCGTGACGGCCGATAACGATCGGCTGGGTCCAACCCGGAACCAGACGCGGAACGTTGTTGCAGATGATCGGCTGGCGGAAAACGGTACCGCCGATGATGTTGCGGATGGTGCCGTTCGGCGACTTCCACATCTTTTTCAGGCCGAATTCTTCAACGCGCTGCTCATCAGGGGTGATGGTTGCGCATTTGACGCCAACGCGGTGTTCCTTGATGGCGTTTGCCGCATCAATGGTGATCTGGTCGTCGGTCTCGTCACGTTTCTGAACCGAAAGATCGTAGTATTTCAGGTCAACGTCGAGATACGGAAGGATCAGCTTGTTTTTAATGAAGTCCCAGATGATCCGGGTCATTTCGTCGCCGTCAAGTTCGACGATCGGATTCTTAACTTGAATCTTGCTCATAGAATACTCCCTTGCTGGCCGCGGCCGGAATGCAGCGCGGCTGCCATTCAAGATGGTTAATCTTTGTCTTCCGGCGCGCGAGGGAGCGCCCTGGCCGCGTCGGGAGCCCGCAACATACAGGAACCCATCAGAAAATCAAAGAGGGCGACGCAACTTACCTGTAGTCATTCGTTCAATTGCGGATTCTTGTGTTGTAAGAAGGTGCGTTTGTGCGGGTTCGCGCGTTGGAAAAGCGCATGTTTGTCCGGCATTTACGGGCATGATTGCGCAAATTTCAAAGCAGGTGACAGATCAATTGTATTTTGCAGTGCGCATGATCCGGATCAAAGAAGGTCGAACCGAAATGGTTCTAAACTGCATGCATTGATGCAAGGCGGCGAAGACTCCGCCACGCATTAAGGTTTGGCAAAAAGGGGGCTGTCATGAACTTGGCGACCGAAAACATCATTGTTCTGATCATCTGCGTTATCGGCTTTTGCCTGCTTGGTTTCGGGTTTACCAATCGTGATCGGAACTGGGGCGTCACTATGATGTGGGGCGGCGTCCTGACCATGCTTGGTCCGATAGCTTGGCGACTGCTGACCCTGTTTGCATAAAAAGTGTCAGATACTTTTAGGCGCGGGCTGCTCGCAGATCGGGCAGTTCTTGAAGTCTTCTGATCCGGTTCTGTTCTGGATAAGGGGCTAATCGCGCAGAATTTTTCTCTTCGTGCGACCAATGGGGCACTCAACGCCGATTAGCGCAAGATTACTTTTCGTGCTCAACACAAATTTTTTCAGCGTCCTTGTCTGACAACGGCACGTTCAAAAGCCCGCAACGATGTGACGCGCCAGCGTGTTCGGGGTTGTCCGTCCGCAGGAAAAAGCGGCAGCTTGCACAAATTCCAAAGCTTTTCGCATTGTTACGAAGGATTGCCTCATTCAGAACGTGTGAAAGGGCCTCTTGCAGGGACAAGCCGTTCCGGGTTGCTTCGATGCAGGAAGCGAGTTTTTGCCGCGGGTCATTTGTCAGGTGCTGTTGTCCCAGTGGGGTAAGGGCAATATCCACCGAGCGTTTGTCGCGAGCACTGGGCGTGCGCTTGATGCACTCTTTTTTCTCCAGTGAAATCAATGTTTGGGACACCGTCCCGCGCGTTGAGCCGAGATATTCTGCAAGTGCGGCTGGCGTTCTTGAAAAGCGGTTGGCTTTGGCAAGATAGCGTAATGCTTCCCATTGTGCCGGGTTTAGCTGGCCTTTTTGTTCTTCGGCCTGCATCAGGCGGGCGATCCGTTCGATCAGATCTGCCGCCTTATGTGCGTCGGTATTCATTTTGATAGCTACTCGATACTAAATAATTGACCTTCTCGCGGTCTGCGAATATAGATAATAGCGACTCGATACTATTATCACAAGGATCGCAAAATGACTGCACGTATTCTCCCCTTGGCTGGCGCCATCCTGATTTCAGGATTGATTGAAAGCTCAGCATATGCACACCAGATTGAAGCTCCCCTGACTGCGGATCACCCTGCATTTGACATTCATCATGCAGATATCGTTCGCAAACATACAAGCCTTGAATTCACCATGTATTTCAAGGGGCGTCCAGGAACCAAAACACCAGATGCACACGGACAATTGGCAGGCGCTCCGGTGTGGTCATATGTGTGGCCAACCTCGATTGATACCTCTGTAATCGGTTTTGATGCAGATGCTGGTATTCTGTCGTTTGCGGTAACGTCTCATCCAGACTTTGATGACACACCTCTTTTTGATGAAGACGGTGATGGAGATCCGGAAAATGACGGCCGTCGCTGGCATTCGCATTGGGTGGTTCTTGTGCCGGATGACGCCTGTGGGCAGAACGGGTTGAAGGTGCGCGATATTCCCGAGGGCGCAACACCCAACCTACCCAAAACCTGGCCGGGCCTTCCTATTCTGATCGACAGTCCCGGTTGGCATCCGCGCTTTACCCAGGACAGTCTGGTCGTGACGGTCCCATTTGATGCACAAGCTGATCTTGAAGGGGCCAATTTTGATGCGGTGACGGCTGCCTTGCAGGTGAATGCCAGCGTTCATGATCCACTTTTGTGTGTGACCGATGTCTTTGAAGCTGCCGGTGGTTTGAAAATGCCCGGCACGATAAACTAAGGGAGCCGCCGATGGGGAAAACAGCAATCGCCATTCGTCATGTCGGGTTTGAGAGCCTTGGTGCTTTTGCCCCGGCGATAAGGGCAGCGGGATATGAAATTCTCTATCATGATGTCGGTATCGATGACCGGGAACGATTGGCAACACTGGACCCCGATCTATTGATCGTCCTTGGGGGGCCCATCGGCGCGCATGATGAACGCAACTATCCCTTTCTTACGGATTATATCCGTTTTATTGCCAGTCGACTGGAACGTGGCTGGCCGACGATGGGAATCTGCCTTGGCGCACAACTGATTGCGCGGGCAGCCGGAAGCCGTGTGTATGCCGGGACAGTGAAGGAAATCGGTTTTTCTCCGATTACACTTACCGAAGCCGGGCAGAAATCATGTTTGGCGGTTTTTCATGAAAGCCCGACAACTTTGCACTGGCACGGTGATACTTTTGATTTGCCGCGAGGTGCGCAGCTTCTGGCAAGCAGTCAGCTATATGAAAACCAGGCCTTTTCCCTGGGTGAGAACATTATTGCGTTCCAATTCCATCCAGAGGCAACATCAACTGGTTTTGAGCAATGGCTGATTGGTCACACAGCAGAACTGGCGGGTGCTGGTATAAATATCCCCCGGCTTCGCGCTGATGCGAAGATGCTTGGGGAGTCACTGGACAAAAAGGCCGGCATTGTCTGCAGGTCCTGGCTCAATCAAATTCAGGTTTGATTGGCGAGCCATCTGCGTGGCTATTGCCAGGTTCAATGCCATAGCCGCGCAGAAACATATCGACCGCAGCGATGACATGGGCATGCAAATCTTTGGCCTGAGGTTCCCATCCCACATAGGTCATTTGCCGGAAGTCATAGTCGGCCTTAAGCAGGCTGGTGAAAAAGACAGCGGCCTGTTTCGGATCGTTCTTGGGAAACTTGCCTTCTTCCATCTGGCGTTCGAAATAGGATGTAATGATCCGGCGACCGGTCATAAGGCCGCTTTCATAAAACACCTTCCCAAGGTGCGGGAAGCGGGGCACTTCGGCCAGAAACAGCCGCATATAGCGAATGGTGTCTGGCGTGGTCAAAAGCGTCATCAAGGTTTCGCCAAAATGAATAAGCGCCTGCCGCAACGGCAATTGCGACAGTTCAAGATCGGCCATGATTGATGTGATCCGGCCGGTGCAATCGCGAATGACCGCCTCGAAGACACCATCCTTGTTGCCAAACAGCTCATAGATCGTTCGGCGTGATCCGCCAGCCTCGGCCGTGATCATTTCCAGTGTCGTGCCCGCAAGTCCATGTTCGCAAAACAGTTCTCTCGCCGCCTCGATCATGGCTTCGCGGCGTTTCAGTGTTCTGGGGTCGATCTTTTTTGCGTCAGACAAATGATTTGTTCCAATTCGGTACTTGACGGTTGGTACTGATTGGTACCATAAATGCACAAATGGTACTGATCAATACCAAAAGGATTTAGCAGGACAATGAGTGTGAAGAAAATCATCCTGCCCCTGATCGCTGTGGCGGTTATCGGTGGCGGTGGATATTACGGGTTCTACTGGGTGACCGAGGGTCAGTACTTTGAAAGTACCGACAATGCCTATTTGCAGGCAGACGAGGTTGCCATCTCACCCAAGGTATCTGGCTATGTTGGCGAGCTTGCAGTTGAAGAAAACCAGTCGGTCCGCAAGGGGGATCTTCTGATGTCGATCAAGGACGAGGATTATCGTCTTGAAGTCGCGCAGGCGACCGCAACCCTTGAAGCGCGCCAGTCTGCTGTGACTACCATGGACGAACAGATCACCTTGCAGGAAGCCGCAATCGAGCAAGCTGGTGCCAATGTTCGCATTGCCAGGGTCGAACTGGATCGTACGACCGAGGATTTCCAGCGCTATCAGGATCTGGTCAAAAAGGGTGCGGCAAGCCGTCAGAAATTCGACTATGCCAAGGCCGACCGTCAGAAAGCGCAGGCACAGGTTGCTGCGGCCAATGCGACGCTGGCCGTTGAAAAGGGCCGTCTGGGTGTTTTGCGCGCCCAGAAGATCGAAGCCGAGCGTGCCGTAAGTCAGGCTCAGGCAGCCCGCAACCTGGCGATGCAGGCACTTGATGACACCAAAATCTATGCCCCGTTTGATGGCGTGGTCGGGAACCGTTCGGTTCAGACCGGCGCGCTGGTCCAGCCGGGCGAGCAGCTTCTGGTTCTGGTGCCGTTGCCGGGCGTTTATGTTGTGGCCAATTTCAAGGAAACCCAGATCGAACACATGGCCCATGGCCAGAAGGTCCGGATTGAAATAGATGCATTCCCGAATGCAGATATCACTGGTCAGGTCGAAAGCTTTGCCCCGGCAACCGGCGCACAATTCAGCCTGTTGCCGCCGGAGAATGCGACCGGCAATTTCACCAAAATCACCCAGCGTGTGCCGATCCGTATCTCGCTTGACGATAGTAAATGGGCGGCTGCCTTGCGTCCGGGGCTTTCGGTTGTGGTTGATGTCGATACCCGCGATGCTGACGGATCCCGGCATATTGCAGGATCGGGACTTGCCGAAAATATCATTCCGTCCACGGAAGTCTCGGAGCTTAACTGATGAGCGGTTCGGCAACCAGCGCAGGCCCGTCCGCACCGCAAGCCATTCCCGATGCAGGCCAGCACGTGGACAATGCCCAGTTCATTGGCTGGGTGGCGATGGTTGTGGGGATGTTTCTGGCGATCCTGGATATTCAGATCGTGGCGAGCTCGCTTGAAAACATTCAGGCAGGCCTGTCTGCCAGCCCCGATGAAATCGGCTGGGTTCAGACCAGTTACCTGATTGCCGAGGTCGTGATGATCCCGCTTTCAGGGTTCCTGTCGCGGCTGTTTTCTACACGCTGGCTGTTTGTGATGTCGGCAATCGGTTTCACCGTCATGTCGATTGCGTCGGCCTTTGCCTGGTCGATTGAAAGCATGATCTGGTTCCGTGCGGCCCAGGGGTTCCTTGGCGGGGCGATGATCCCGACCGTCTTTGCCACGACCTATATCATTTTCCCGCCCGAAAAGCGCAATGGCGCATCGGTGATGATCGGCCTGATTGCGACCATGGCACCGACCATTGGACCGACGCTGGGCGGATTCCTGACGCAATCGATGTCCTGGCACTGGCTGTTTCTGATCAATGTTGTGCCGGGCCTTTTGATCGCAGCTGTGGTTGCCCTGACGCTCAGGATCGACAAGGGCGACAGATCGCTTCTCAAGGGGTTTGACGTTACCGGTCTTCTGGCGATGGCAGTGTTTCTTGGCAGCCTGGAATATGTTCTGGACGAAGGACCCAAGGATGACTGGTTTGATGAAACCGCAATTATCTATGGCACGATTACCTGTGTGATTGCGGGCGTCTTTTTCTTTTGGCGCATGTTCAGTTACGACAAGCCGATAGTTGATCTGAAGTCCTTTTCCGATCGCAATTTTACCATGGGCTGCATTTTCAGCTTTACGCTTGGCATAGGGCTTTATGGCAGTGTTTATATCATGCCGCTGATGCTTAGCCGCGTGCGAGGCTATGACAGTCTTGAGATCGGTATGATCATGGCCGTCACCGGTGTTGCCCAGTTCCTTTCGGCCCCGATTGCCGGTCGGTTGACCGCGAAATTCCCGCCGCGTGTGGTGCTGGGGATCGGGCTTGTGCTTTTTGCAACCGGTCTTGCCATGCACGGCTTCAATACCAGCGAAGTTTCGTTCAACGAGCTGATTTTCCCGCAGATCGTGCGCGGTGCCGCCTTGATGTTTTGTATGCTGCCGATCACCAACCTTGCGCTCGGCACCTTGCCGCCCGAAAAGATCAAGAATGCCAGCGGGCTTTATAACCTGATGCGCAACCTTGGCGGCGCGATCGGCATGGCGGCAATCAACACGCTTCTCGATAAGCGCATTGACTATCATTTCTCGCTTCTGTCCGAGCATATCAATCCGGCAAGCAACGCCTTCAAGGAATATCTGGCAACCGTGATCGCACGCTATTCCGAGATGGGCATTGCCGATCCGCATGCCGCGGCTATGAAGTTCATTGTCAATCTGGTCAATCGCGAGGCATCGATCATTTCGTTTAATGATGTCTATCTTGCGATGGCCGTAACCTTCTTTATCGCCTTCTTGTTGCTACCATTTGCCAAACCACCGCGCGCGCAGGCCGCTGGTGGCGGTGGCGGACATTAACAAACAGGAATACGCATCAGAAACGGGCCGCACATTTATTCCCCGACCCCGCGAGCTTTTCCCGCTCGAGTGCGGCCTGGCCGGCCCCCGTTTTACGGGGGTCGGCATTTTTTTATTTGTTGCGGATTTGTGTATTAGTTGGGTTTTTGGATTATCTTATTCAATTTCAGGTGGTTGTGCGGTATCATGGACGAAATATAAGAAAAGCCCCACCGGATACGGATACAACTCGGAGGCATCTGTTCCGTTGGCGACACATCGTCTTGGTCCCGCATCTACCAAAACCTGAACGTGATGGTCGTTCCTGTCCTGAAGGAAACACGTTGCCGCTCTCAATACCACCGACTGGTATGGATGCGGTCATTTGTGTGCACATCACACATGCCCTGTTTCAAGGAGCAGACGATGAAGCGATTTCTATTTACAGCAATGCTGACATGTTCGGTTATCGGAACGACAAGTGTCGTATCCGCGCAAGATAACTCGGGACAGAACAAACCCAATATCCTTGTGATCTGGGGCGATGATATCGGCTGGCAGAACGTGTCCGCCTATGGTCTTGGTACCATGGGCTACACGACACCCAATATTGACCGTGTTGCCAATGAAGGTATCAAGTTTACCGACCATTATGCACAGCCCAGCTGTACTGCTGGGCGCGCTGCCTTTATCACCGGTCAATATCCGATCCGTTCGGGCATGACAACGGTTGGGCAGCCCGGTGCAACACTTGGTCTGCAAAAAGAATCTCCGACGCTTGCCGAACTTCTCAAGGAAGAAGGCTATCGCACCGGTCAGTTCGGCAAGAACCATCTTGGTGATCGCAATGAACATTTGCCGACGGTTCACGGATTTGACGAATTCTTTGGCAATCTTTATCACCTGAACACGCAGGAAGAGTCCGAACAGCGTGACTACCAGCGTTTCGCCAAGGACTTTGCAGGTTCGGTCGAAGAATATGACAAGCGTTTTGGCACGCGCGGCGTTCTTCACAGCTTTGCCACCGACGAAGATAACAGCACCGTTGATCCACGTTTTGGCCGTGTCGGCAAACAGATGATTCAGGATACCGGCCCGCTGACACAGGAACGCATGAAGGAATTTGACAGCGCCGAGGTGATCCCGGCTGCCCTGAGCTTCATGACCGCTGCGAAGGACGCCAATGAACCGTTCTTTGTCTGGCTTAATACCAGCCGCATGCATCTATACACCCGCCTTGATGACAAGTGGCGTTATGCCGCCGAGGAATACACGTCCGAGGCCGATTATCACGGCAGTGGCATGCTTCAGCATGACCACGATATCGGCACTGTACTGGACTGGCTGGAACAGCAGGGTCTGGCTGACAATACCATCATCTGGTATTCGACCGATAACGGTCCGGAACATGCATCATGGCCCCACGGGGCAACCACGCCGTTCCGCGGTGAAAAAATGACGACCTACGAAGGCGGTGTGCGCGTTCCTTCCATGATCCGCTGGCCGGGTAACCTGCAACCGGGCCGGACCCTGAATGGTATTCAGGGCCATCAGGACATGTTCACATCCCTTGCCGCGGCGGCAGGCATCGACGATGCAGCCAAAAAGGTGATGGATGAACAGAGCCAGTATATCGATGGTGTGAACAACCTGCCGTACTGGCAAGGTGAAACGGACAAATCAGCCCGTGATCACATCTTCTATTACTTTGAAAGTCAGCTGACGGCTGTGCGCATGGGGCCATGGAAATGGCACTTTGCCACCAAGGAAGACTATTACGACAACATGACACCGCGTAACTTCCCCATGGTGTTCAACCTTCGGATGGATCCGTTCGAAAGTTATGACAGCATCGATTCCTATGGGCATCTCGCCCAAAAGGTATCCTGGCAGGTCCAGCCGATGAATGTCCTGATTGCCGATCACCTGCAAACATTGGCGAAATATCCGCCGGTACAGGGCGGGGCCACATTTGACATGTCGCGTCTTGTGGAAGATTTCCTTGCCAAAGGACGACAGTAACGTGGGAATGCGTTTGATACCTGATCAGCCCGGCCGTTTGGGCCGGGCTGTCCCGATCTTGCTGGCAGTGCTTTTTTCTTCTGCTGGCGCACTGGCCGAAGAAAAGCCGATGCCCGAATTTGTCGAAATCAAAGGCGGGACTTTCATGATGGGGGATACCCGTCATTACCGCGAGGAAACGCCGGTGCATCGGGTGACTGTTTCATCCTTTACCATCAGTCGAACTGAAATTACCAATGCCCAGTTTGCCGCCTTTGTTGCGGAAACCGGATATGTGACCTCGGTCGAACGGCCGCTCGACCCGGCTAAATATCCGGGCGTTCCAGACGAACTCCTTAAGGCGGGGTCCATGGTTTTTGCCCAGCCGACCGATGATGTGGATATGGGCGATCTGCGCAACTGGTGGCGCTATATCGCCGGGGCAGACTGGCGTCATCCGGCCGGACCGGGAAGCACGATCGAAGGACTGGAAGATCATCCGGTGGTGCAGGTCTCCGTCGAAGATGCCCGTGCCTATGCCAAGTGGGCTGGCGGGCGACTTCCGACCGAGGCCGAATGGGAATTCGCCGCGCGCGGTGGTCTTGATGGTATGGATTACAGCTGGGGTGACAGCTATAGCCCGCTTGAAGGATGGAAAGCAAACAGCTGGCAGGGAACCTTTCCGAAAACCGATCTGGCAGATGACGGACATCACGGCACGGCCCCGGTCGGCAGTTTTGACCCGAACGGGTACGGGCTTTCGGATATGGCGGGCAATGTCTGGGAACATGTGTCGGACTGGTGGGTGCCCGGGCATCCCCAAACCGATCAAACCGATCCCGATGGCCCACCTTTAAAGCTTGCGGCGCGCTTTGCCAGTCCTGCGGTCGGTCCGATGACCGTGGTCAAGGGCGGATCGTGGCTTTGTGCACCGAATTTTTGTCTGCGCTATCGTCCGGCTGCCCGACAGCCCGCCGAAAGCCATATCGGGTCAAACCATATCGGATTCCGGATTGCACGTGATGTGAATTGAAACAGGGATCGAAGAGGTTTCTGCCGCTTGTGAAGAACGAAGGAGACAGTGATGTCCAATCTGTTGAGAAGACTGTCGATCACTTTTCTGGGCGCATTGACCTGTGTTTGCGGGTTCTCGTCCCTGACATTGGCGCAGGAAGGCGATGCCGATCTTGCCAAGAAACTGTCAAATCCGGTGGCCAATCTGATCAGTTTGCCATTTCAGGCCAACTATGATCATGGCTATGGTTCCGAAGACGGCAGCAAGTTCTATGTCAATGTGCAGCCGGTCATGCCTGTCAGTCTTAATGAAGACTGGAACCTGATTTCGCGGACGATTTTGCCGGTCGTTTATCAGAATGACATCAATGGCAATAGCGGTACGGATACCGGCATCGGCGATACGGTACAAAGTTTGTTTTTATCGCCAACTGAACCGGGCCCCGGCGGGCTGGTTTGGGGGCTTGGGCCTGTTTTCCTGTTGCCCACTGCATCGGAAAGCAGCCTTGGTCTTGATCAATGGGGCGCAGGACCGACGGCGGTCGGATTGTTCATCAAGGATGCCTGGACGGTTGGTGTTTTGAGCAATCATATCTGGGGCACCGATGACGGATCGGCAGCATCGGCAACGAATGCCACATTCCTGCAGCCTTTCATCAATTACACGACGCCCGATGCATGGACCTTCGCACTTAATACCGAAAGTACCTATGACTGGAACGCCGAGAAATGGTCGGTTCCGGTCAACGGTATTGTGTCGAAACTGGTCGATGTTGGCGGGCAGAAAATCAGTCTGGGTGCTGGCGTTCGCTATTGGGTCGATAGCCCGGATGCCGGTCCTGACGGATGGGGGGCACGGTTCATCCTGACGTTCCTGTTCCCGAAATAGCTGCCATTCAGGGGCAGGAAGCGGCCGAACGGGGCTTGGTCGATGAACCCTGAACGAACAGAAACTCGTTCGGGGTTCTGATTGTCACTGTAAATTGTCTGCATGCAGATGCTTTTCCTGACGCAAATTTGCGCTAGACTGAACAATAAAAGAACCGGGTGGTTGGGGTTGGTTAAAAGTAGACGGCGTTCCGTTATCGGGGCGTGAGAAGGATTGCGATCAAAATAGTGCCATGGTGAGAAGCCGGTAAATGGCCATTGCAATCAAAGCGGGGAGCTGGGCGTGCGGCGATCAAAAGTGTATCAGTATGCGATGTGCGGGGTGGGCGCATTGCTGGTAAGTGCATCAATGTCCGCGGCGCGCGCAGCCAGTTGCTCGGCCGAAGGCGGGTTGATTTTCCTTGGCAAGACCTCGGATAAGGCAAATTCCTTGTGGTTGTCAGGCACAAGTTCAGGCGCTTTTCGTCTTGATGCCGCCGGGACAACCAAGGATACCTGGAGCCAGACACGTGGCGGATTGCATCTGACGCTTTCGGACGTTGTTTCGCCGGGAAATGGTGGTGTTCATCACCTTTATGACAATAGTGGTTCGGGCTGTTTGCTTGACAGTCAGAACCAGCGTGGCGGATTTAACCTGCCGCCGATCGGCAAGCTGTTTCCCGATTTCCTGACACCCGAAATTCCCGTGGCGACCAAACCGCCAATCTGGATCGTACCGCCGGTCGGGATTACCCCGGAAATTCCGGTCATAAGACCGCCGGGGATCGGGATTACTCCGGAAATTCCGGTCATAAGACCGCCCGGGATCGGTATCACGCCGGAACTCCCGATTATCGTCGCGCCACCGGTTGATGTCATTCCGCCAATCGGTGTATTGCCCCCGACGGGGATTACCCCGGAAATTCCGGTGATCACTCCGCCGCCGGTTGGTATTACGCCGGAAGTGCCGGTTGCTACCAGACCACCGATTGGGGTGTTACCCCCGACAGGGATCACGCCGGAAATTCCGGTGATCACCCCGCCACCGGTCGGTATTACGCCGGAAGTGCCGGTGATTACATCCCCGGACCCCGAAATACCAACGGTTCCGCCGACGATCAGTGTTCCCCAAACCGTTGCCAATGCCGAACTTTCAAAGCGGCCGGAGGACTTCCTTGCCGGTGATACCTGCGCCATTCTTGAAGGTGGCGGGCAGCTTTATCGTAACGAAGACGGTCTTGTTTTTACCGCCCCCTGTACGCTTGTCCGGCAGGGCGGATATCAGGGAATTACGGTTGCCTCCTTGCTTGAGCAATCAGATGTGCCTTTGACATCCGGGCGGCAGTTCGTGGCCGAACCCCTTTGGAATTTCTGGACAGAAACGCGCGGCGTCTATGCCCGGGACCGGCGTCACAATCTGGATATCGAAGGATATAGCGGATCAGTTATTGCGGGATTTGATCGCAATTTTGATAACGAAACGGTTGTTGGCGTTTCCGGATCGTTTGAAAGCAGTGGCTCTGACGGTTATGACGGCGGGCTTGTCAACGAGGCCTATGGTATTTCCGTCGGGCCCTATTTTGCCCATCGTCTGTCACGGGAATGGGCGGTTCAGGGATCGCTTGGCTATATGCTGCGCCATAACGATCTTGATGTTGTGGTGCTTGAGGGCGACTATTTTTCCCATCAGCTGTCGGCTGCCACCGCCCTTCACGGGCAGTATAATTATAAGGACTGGACGCTGCGTCCGCGCGTCGGCCTTTCCTATGCCGAGACCTTTACCGAGGCCTATGATCTCAGTGGTACTGTGTCCAATACCCCGGTCAAGGTCGATATCGGTTCGGATCATTTCAGCTTTGGCGAGGCCGAAATTGCCGGTGAGGCCAGCACCTATGTCGAGCTTGAGGGCAATCTTCTGGGCATACCCTATGGCGAGCTCGGCCTGCGTTATGCCTTTGACCGGCCCAATGACGGCAAGATCCTTTCGGGGAACCTGACGCTTGAGGAAACATCAGACGTGACCGGTACATTGCGCGGCGGGATGCGGTTTATTTATGATGACCGGATCTATTTTGATGTCGGGGCGGGCTATCTCAGTCTCGGGCAGAACGGCCTTGATATCTGGGAAGCCAAGGCACGTGTCTCATTTGCCTTCTGATCGCTTGCCCGGACAGTTGCACGCCCAAAAAAAACGCCCGGGTGGGGACCCGGGCGTTTTGACCTTTCGGGGGAGACTCCGAAAGGGGCAAGATGCAATGGGAACATAACGACCGGGGAAGTCGTACGGTATCTCCTTGGGACAAGGGGATACGCATCTTGCAGGGATCGACATTACGCCGGTTACTGGTCGAATACCGGGACGGGGTCAAAGGCGCCCGGTAGTCCAATCAGGTGGCCTTGCCCGGTGTCGGGGCAGGTGCCGCGATTTTTGCCAGTGCCTTGAGTTTCGCAGCATGGCGGTGTTTCGATACTGTTATCTGAATAATCCCGATCATCACCAAAAGGGAAGAGATCCAGAACACACTGTCATGGGTCGGTGGTGGCGTGAGGTCGAACCGCGATGCCAGCATCTCAAGCGCCAGAAGGACAAAGGGCAGGATCGTGGTCGACAGGATGTATTTCTCGATCCCTGCGACCTTGACAGAACGAAGTGACAAAACCATCGCAGGCCCGCGAAACAGAACCCCGATCAAAAGCCCTGCCAACAATGTTTCGGTGCCAAACAATCCGGCGGTGGAAATGTACGGGATCGGAACCGGACTGATCCGTTCGATAAAGGACGGCACGATCAGGAAGACTGACGCGGTAATCAGCAACAGGACGCCGGTGAAGCGCAGATGTGCCCATGTATCCTTGATCTGGTTATCAGGATGAAGTTCGGCCAGAACAGTTGATGCAATGGCGGTGACTTCGGATGCCAGCATCAGCAACACGGCTGGGTTGGAAAAGCCACCGGGTAAATGCCATGCCATCCACACAGCTCCCGAAATCAGGATCGCATGGCCCAGCCATTCCGACCGTCCCGGCGTGCGCCCAAGGATAAAGGTCGCGGCAAGGGCGGCCATCGGCATGCCGGTCTGCGACAGAATGCCGCTTTCCGGTGCGCTGATGTAAAGAAGCGACGCTGTCCAGGTTACGCCGGTCAGAACCCGCAAAACCCCATAGGCCCAGTTGATCGGAAGGGTGAATTGCCGCCAGGGGATCCTGCGACCGGGCGCAAGAAGCACCAGCGATACCCCGCCAAACACCAGTTGCCAGCATGTCATGGCATAAGGATCAATATCAAAGCTGGTCAATGCAATCCGGTTGCTCACCAAAAGCAGCGACCAGATCAGTGTGGTGCTGAAAAGCAAGATCATGACGGACATATGAAGAATTAAAAAAAGTTATGAAAATGATTTCGTATGCTGCACCATATAAGGAAAAATATCGACAGAAATATTTGGCTAAATTACTGAATTTAATCCATGAAGAGTCAGGTCTGCTACTTTCGGAATTTGGCCGACCTGATCTCAAATTCGCAGAGACATTGGCGATTGACGATTACTAGTCGAATGCCGGTTCGTCCAGAAAGTGATTGGCATAGGCAAAGATGCCCGGAGATCCGCCTGTCATTAAAAACAGGATTCTTTCGCCGCTTTGATAGTGACCGGAAGAGAGGTCCGAAAGCAGTCCGGCGAAGGCTTTCCCACCATATACGGGATCAAGAAAGAGCCCTTCTGTTCTTGCCATCTGGTGAACAGCGGCTTTCATGGCGTCTGTCGGGATTCCATAACCGTCCCCCAACTGTTCGTCAGATATCTCGATATCCATTGGATTGGCTTCAACAGAGGAACCAAGCAACTTCAACACAGCCTGTGTTTTCTCAACCGTCGCAGCATGAGCAATTTCTTTTGGCGCGAGGACAGAAAATGCTTTGATCAAAGCGGGATTTTTACCTGCCAGGTACATCCCTGCGGCAAGGCCTGCATGGGTGCCGGAACTTCCGTTTGGCAAGACAATTGAACTGACACTTTGCCCAAGTGCACGCATCTGATTCTCTATCTCGAACGCACATAGGGCATAACCGAGGGCGCCGATCGGCGATGAACCGCCCAGTTCGACGAGATAGGGATTGCATCCGCGCCGTGACAGTTTGGCAGCAATCTCGTGGGCAAATTCTCGGCCGGTTATCCCGGTTGGGACAATGTGGATGTGCGCACCCAATATACGATCAAGCACCATGTTGCCGTTACGTGCGAAGTCATTGGGCATTGAACTTGTCGGCGATGTCAAAACCAGATCACATTGCAAACCAAGCTTCGCGCAAACGGCTGCTGTCAGTCTGGCAAAATTTGATTGTAAACCGCCAACGGCAACCACGGTATCTGCACCCCTGTGCAGGGCATCACCCACAATAAATTCAAGTTTTCGCAGTTTGTTACCGCCACCACCCAGTGAATTGAAGTCATCGCGTTTCACAAATAACTGGATGTCTTTGGCTGGCAGTCCCAACGTTTGTTCAAGGCGTTCCAGACGCTGAATTGGTGTGGCGTCGTCCAGCAGGCTGACCTTCGGAAAGTGATCAAGGGTATCGTGCGAGAACATTGTCATCCCTTCTTTGCGGCAGTGAATAAGAATGTGATCGCGCGAACATTCTGAAAATATGATAGTTTTCATATGCGGGATTATCGGTGCTGATCACTGAGCGGATAAACGTCCCATAGATATTTACTTGCTGCAGTTTTGTTGTGAATATCTATCAATCAGCACTCAGCATCCCGAAAATCGGTGTAATCATGGACCAAATTGACTCAATCAAGGTATTCTTGGCTGCGATAGATGAAGGCAGTCTTGCCGGTGCAGCACGCCGTCTGAACAGGTCGCCAACGGCTGTTAGCCGTGCTTTGAATGCGCTTGAAAGTCATGTCGGTGCGGACCTGCTTTATCGAACAACAAGGTCGCTTCGTCTCAGTGAAACCGGCGAACATTATGCTGCTGCCTGTCGGCGCATTCTTGCCGATCTTGAAGAGGCAGAAATGGTGGCTGGAGGTGAGCGCTCCGCCCCAAGGGGAACGGTTACAATATCTGCGCCACCATTCCTGGGCGAAGAAGTTTTAAGGCCAATCATCGATGAGTTCCTAAAGGAGTTTCCGACGGTTTCTGTCCAGTTCCTGATGCTCGACAGGTTCGTTAATCTGGTAGAGGAGGGCGTGGATCTGGCGCTTCGGATTGGTGAGCTATCAGATTCTTCGAACGTCGCCACAAAGGTCGGCACCGCTGTTCGACGCGTTGTTACGGCTTCGCCCGACTATCTGCAACGCAATCCTCGCATCCATGAGCCAAAAGATCTGGAGAAACATCAAATCATCGCATTCTCCCATTTTGGACTCAATGCCTGGACCTTTTCGCCCGGACAAACAGGAAAAATCCCCAAGACCATAAGTTTTACGCCGCGCATCATCGTCAACAGCATTCGCGCCGCAGTTGGTTCAGCTGTTGCTGGTTTGGGGCTGACGAGATTGTATTCGTACCATGTTGCCCGGCAGGTATCCGCCGGGCAGCTCAAGATTGTTCTGGTTGACGCCGAAGCACCACCTTTGCCCGTACATTTGATTGCGCCGCATGGGAGAATGGCGGTTCCAAAGGTGCGTGCCTTTGTTGACTTTGCAGCACCGCGCTTGCGTGCTTCGCTTGCCAAGCTCGAAAAAGATGCCCGCTCGCTGGATATATAGGGACGCACGACACCGCTATGGTGAAAGTGGATTACCCCGCCAGTTCGGTTGCAAGTGTCTGCATCAGCTTTGCTGTCGTCATTGGCCGCGCAAGCGGGGCACCTTGACCAGCCCATTGCGCGCCGAAACCGTGCTCGTTTTGCGCCTTGGCTGCGCTGTTTAACGCCTTGCCCGCATCATAGGTCACCGGATAGTCGGGGACTTCCCCGTCAGATCTGCTTTCCGCCCAAGCGGTAAATTTGTTGGCAAGGCAGCGCGCAGGTCGACCAGATATTGCCCGCGTCATTACAGTACTGCTTGCAGATTCTCCGGTGAACCTTGCACGATAAGTAGCGTCGGCTTTACTTTCGTCACAGGTCACAAATGCTGTGCCCAACTGCGCGGCAACAGCGCCAAGACCAAGTGCAGCCCGTATGCCCGATCCATCCATAATGCCACCTGCGGCTATGACCGGAATGGAAACTGATTGAGTCAGAATCCGGGTCAGTGCCAGGGTTCCCAGTTTGCTGTCAAAGCTGTTTTCATCGAAGCATCCCCGATGCCCTCCGGCTTCCCAGCCTTGTGCAACAATCACGTCAATGCCCGCGGCTTCAATTTCCAGCGCTTCTTTCGGATTGGTCGCAGTTGCAAATGTCATAATGCCCCTGTTTTTGATTGCATCGAGTTGATCGGGACGGGGCAATCCAAAATGAAAACTTATGACGCGCGGGCATTCTTCAAGCAGCATCGTGTGCATCGCATCGTTTGTCAGAAATGTTTGGTAAATCTCTGATAGGTCGTTGGGTGCCGATGCGCCGAACCGCGCGAATTCGGGTTTCAGGGTATCCAGCCATTTTTGTTCTTTTATCGGATCACGAAGTGCTGGTTTGTGGCAGAACACATTTACGTTGAATACACCGGAGGAGAGCGCCTTTACCCGCTGGATTTGCGCGCGTGCGTCATCCACAGTGCTTGCGCCAACCGCGATTGAGCCCAAACCGCCAGCGTTTGTGACGGCGGCTGCCATCTCCGGCGTCGAGACACCTGCCATTGGTGCCTGAACCACCGGAATTCCGAGATCGAGCTGTTGAAAGGAATTTCCAATCCTGGTCATCGTTCTGTCCCCGTTTTCGATGTGCCAAAGCAGCGCGCTGATATTTGGTGCCGAAGGCGCTCAGCAATCAGGTTTTGCTGACAAAACCAGCTTGAATTTGCTCCGGTGTGCTGAATTTTCACCATGAACAATATGCCTTGCCCGTTGTAACCAGGCAGGCGCGACGGGCAAGGCTTTCTGAATTCAGATAGTGGAAGATTTTCTCTGCGCCAGTAACTGACGATAATGCTGGGTCGGCATACCGCCCCATCCCCAGTTTTCCAGATCAACTTCCTCGATAATCACATATGTGGATTCAAGCGGTTTATTCAGGACGTCGCGCAAGACTTCGCTCACGCCCTGAATGATTGCGGCTTTTTCTTCTGCGGTCACTTTGTCGGAACCGGGTTGGGTACCTTCGCGTGTAACCTGAACTGTTACGATCGGCATGTTGATTACCCTTTGTAAAATGTGATCGGGGGGGCAGGATCGATCCCGAAAGTCGATCCTGCGTTTGTGATCGCGTGAACGATTACCAGCGACCTGCGGCTTGACCGCCGTCAACATGAAGGATTTCACCCGTGACGAAGTTGGCGTTTTCAAGGTAAAGCACGGCATCAGTGATGTCGCTGATATTACCCATCCGTCCAACAGGGTGGAGTTTCGAAAGGAATTCGTGGGATTCCTCGGGGTGCATCGGTGTTTTGATAATGCCTGGCGACACTGCATTCACTCGGATGCCGTTCTGCGCAAATTCGATCGCAAGGGATTTGGTAACGGCATTCAACCCGCCTTTCGTCAGAGACGCCAGAGCAGACGGCATGCCGGCAATCGGCTGATCGACCAGACTGGTGGTGATGCTGACGATGTGGCCGGAACCCTGCTTGAACATTTCGGCAGCAGCAAGGCGGGTGATGTTAAAGAAACCGGCAACGTTGACGCCCAGATTATGGTCGTAGTCTTCCTGCGTCATTTCAATGAACGGTTTCGCCAGAAACACGCCTGCATTGTTGACGAGCGTGTCGATACGGCCAAAGCGTTCGAGGCCTTCACGAACGACTTGTTCGGCAGTTGCAGGATTGCTGATGTCGCCTGCAACAGTCGCCACATCAATCTCGTTACCTGGCTTGATTGATCGGGAAGTTGCGACAACGTTGTAATTGCGGTCACGATAGGCTTGAACAAGTGCCGCACCCATACCCTGGGATGCGCCGGTGATGATGACTGTTTTTTTCTGCGTGGTCATAGCTAGTCCTTTCACAAAAGCGAGAGCCGCTAGTTGGCTCGTCTGCGCGATCTGCGCTGTTGTGAACAGGATAGATATGCCGGTTAATAAGGTGAATTATCGAAAAAAGCTTTTCACTATGCCGATTTTCGGTGGAATAGTTGTGTATTTTGGTTTCAGTTTAAACGATCCGTTATCGGATGCCGGCGCGCAGGAAGGCCTGAATGAATTGGCGCTGGAAAATCAGGAACGCGATCAGAAGGGGCGCTACGGTCATGATGGTTGCGGCACTGATGACTGAAATATCCACCCCGGTTTCCGGTGCTCCGAACAGCGACAATCCGACGGTTAGCGGGCGGGTATCAGGCGAGTTGGTGACAATCAGCGGCCACAGGAAATTGTTCCAGTGGGTCGCAATCGACACCAGGGCATAGGCCAGATAGACCGGCTTGGCCGCGGGCACATAGACCTTCCATAAAACGCCCATCCAGCTGCATCCCTCAATCCGGGCGGCTTCTTCAAGTTCGACCGGCACCGATTTGAAGGCCTGACGCAACAGGAAAATGCCAAACGCGCTGGCCATATAGGGAAGCCCGATGCCAAGCGCGGTGTCAAACAGGCCAAGCTTGGAAACGATGGCATAGTTTTCGACAATCAGAACTTCGGGCAGGATGAAGAGCTGCAGCAGAACAAGGATAAAGATCGTATCGCGGCCCCTGAATTCAAACCGGGCAAAGGCAAACCCTGCCAGCGTGCAAAGAACCAACTGACCGGCAAGGATCAGGGTGACAAGAACCACCGTATTGGCAAAATACCCTGCCCATGGCACCGCGTTCCAGACATAGACGAAATTCTCGATTGTCAGCGGGCTTGAAAAATCAAGACCAAGGGCGGTGCCCGATGGCTGCAATGCGGCCCATGTTGCAAACAGAAGCGGCGATATCCAGACAATCGCCAGAGCCCATGCGCCGATGGTATCAAGGATCTTGTCGAAATCAGGCAGGGTGCGTTTGGCCGGATGCGAGGCAAATGCAGTATTCATCTGTAATGGGTCCGTTTTTCAACCAGTCGGAACTGAATGACCGCAACAAGGCCAAGCGTCAGAAGAACAAGAATGGTCATGGCGGCGGCATGCGGGCTGTCGAAATAGGAAAATGCCATTTCCCAAATCCAGTACAGGATCAGCTTTGACGCGTTATTCGGCCCGCCCTTGGTCAGGATGAACAGATGGTCGATCAGTTTGACCGAATTGATCATCGCATTCACAAAGACAAAGATCGTGGTTGGCATCAAAAGCGGTAGCAATACCCGGCGCGTATAGGTCCATCGACCTGCCCCCTCGATCCGGGCGGCTTCGCGCAGGTCAGGCGGAATTGTCTGAAGGGCAGCAAGGTAGAAGATCATGAAAAATCCGGCTTCTTTCCAGATTGTCACCATGATGACGGATGCCAGTGCTGTTTCAGGTTGTCCCAGCCAGTTGGTCGGGGACGCGCCAAAGAACCCGGTGATCTGGTCAATCACGCCAAGGTCGGGTGTATAGAAAAACAGCCACAAATTGGCCGCAGCAATCATCGGCAGGATCGTCGGCGTGAAATAGGCGCTGCGCACGAATGACCGTGCCGGAATATGGGCATTGGCCCAAAGCGCCATGATCAGGGCAAAGATGATCGAAACCGGAATGGTGATTCCGGCATAAATGATGTTGTTCCAGGCCACGGTCCAGAATGTCGGGTCGGCAAACAGGTCGCCGTAATTGTCAAATCCGGCAAAGACCGACGGGCGGCGCGTGGTGCCGCGGGTAAACAGGCTGTGCCACAAGGTTGCAATGGCCGGGTAAAAGGCAAACAGGCTCATCAGCGCCAAAGCCGGTGCCACAAGCATCCAGCCATAAAGTGCCAGCCTTTGTTTCTGAAGTCGGGCCATGTCATTCATGGTCGGCACGTCCGTATAAGATAATGGATTAAACAAGTCACAAACAAGGGTGCCGAAGCGGGCGTGAAACCCGCTTCGGCGTGCAGATCGGGTTAGTGGAACGCCCGAAGAAGACGGGTTGCTTCGGCCTGTGCACCTTCAAGGGCTTCTTTCGGTGACTTTTCACCGGTCAGAGCAGCCTGAATGGCGTTGTTCAGACCTTCGCGGACACGCGCAGTGTCATAGGTGGAGAATTCCGGGATCGCGACTTCAAGCTGATCACGGGCAACAACCGCCTGCGGGAATTCAGCCGCATAGGATTTCAGCGCGTCGGTTTCATAGGCTTCTGGCGTGACGCCAACATAACCGGTCGCAATCGACCATTCAGCAGCACGTTCCGGTGCGGTCATGTATTTGATCAGCGCAAGCGATGCTGCTTTCTGTTCGTCACTGGAGTTTTTGAACAGATAGAAGTTCCCGCCACCGGTCGGTGAGCCCGGCTTTTTATGTTTCGGCAGCATGGCGACGCCGAAATCAAACTTGGCTTCGCGTTTGACAGCCGACAGGTTGCCAGTCGAATGCCACATCATGGCCGTCTGACCCTGAACGAAGGCCTGACGAAGCGTGCCCCATTCAATCGTGCCTTCGGGCATGATCTTTTCGTCGGTGGCAAGGCCACGCCAGAATTCAAGCGCCTCGACAACAGCCGGATCATCGAAATAGGTTTCGGTACCATCCTTGCTCATCAGTTCCTTGCCATTCTGGATGGCAAAGCACTGGAACATCCAGTACGGGTAACCGGTCGACGGAACCATCAGGCCCCATTTGCCGTCCTTGGCAAGGGCCTTGCCAGCCGAAACCAGTTCTTCCCAGGTGGCCGGTGCGTGTTCCGGATCAAGACCGGCTTCGCGGAACATGTCCTTGTTATAGTACATGACAATGGTTGAACGCTGGAACGGGATGCCCCAGGTTTTGCCATCGACTTCGCCATTGGCCATCAGCGCCGGATAGAAGCCCTTGAGCCATTCCTTGTCTTCTGCGGTTTTGACGACATCATCAAACGGAACAATCAGGTCCTGTTCGATCAGGTCATAAACATCGATAGAGAACATGACAGACAGCTGTGCCGGATCGCCGCTTTTAAGCGCGGATACGGCACGCAGACGGGTATCGTCATAATTGCCAGCATAGATGGCATTGACTTTGACATCGGGGTGTTCGGCTTCAAAACCTTCGATCATGCCGTCAATCACGTTGGTCAGCGGGCCGCCAACAGCAATCGGATAATACATGGTCAACTCGGTCGCAGCAAAAGCAGGTGATGCTGCCGTTGCCATCAGTCCGGCCGCAAAGGCGGCACTGGTTACGATATTCCGCATGGATTTGTTTTCCCTGTTACAAACTCGGAATTGCAGTGTCAGTTTCGATAGAGGTATTTGGTTCCTGCGCTGTTTGACGGGGCATCGCCGGTTCAAGACGATGGCCGTCCTCGCCATCAAACCAGTGGGCCGCAGCGCCAGCCCAACTGAGCGAAACTTTTGTCCCCGGCGCGATATGGACCTGACCGGGCAGGCGGGCGGTTGCGCCCTCTGTTCCCGGGATCGCAACAGAAACAAAGGTTTCCGCGCCAAGGAACTCACTTCCGGTGACCGTGGCGGCAATGCTCCATGCCGATTGATCTGCACTGGTGGTCAAAACCAGATCTTCGGGGCGAATGCCAAAGGTCAGTTTGGTCATATCCAAACCAGCCGGGATCACGTCACCCGGCAAGGCCGATGCCGGTATCAGTGCCATGGGCGGGCTTCCGACAAATCCGGCAGCAAAGGATGTCGCGGGTTTGAGATAAAGATCGGCCGGGTTGCCCGCCTGCTCGATGCGGCCATCCTTCATCAGGATGACGATATCGGCCATGCTCATGGCTTCGGTCTGGTCATGGGTGACATAGACAACCGTGATACCAAGGCGCTGTTGCAGTTCGCGGATATCGCGGCGGACGGAATGGCGCAATTTGGCATCAAGGTTCGAGAGCGGCTCGTCCATCAGACACAGCGGATGACCGGCGACAATGGCACGCGCAAGGGCAACGCGCTGACGCTGACCGCCTGAAAGTTCGGCAGGTTTGCGATCTTCATATCCGGCAAGTCCTGTGACACTGAGCGCATCATCAAGGCGGGTTCTGATTTCTTCCTTGCCGGTTTTGCGGACCTTAAGGCCAAAGATGATGTTTTCGGCAACGCTGAGATGCGGGAACAGGGCATAGGACTGAAACACCATCGACAGGCCGCGTCTGGAGGGCGGCATATTGGTTACATCCTTGCCGTCTATGGCAATTGTGCCCTGATCGGCGGTTTCAAGACCGGCAATCAGTCGAAGAGTTGTTGACTTGCCACAGCCCGATGGCCCCAGAAGGACGACAAAGCTTCCACGTGGAATGTCGATGGACAGATCATGCACGCCATTGCAGCCGTTAAAGACGCGCGATACCGCTTTGATCTGGATGAAAGGCGATTGGGCACTCATTTGGAATTTTCGCTTTTTGCAATTTGCAGACGTGCGCGGACGTCCTGACGATTAAACAGCGGGGCGAACGATCCGCCGGGCACGCCATCCACCACAATCAGGTCAGGGGCCGTGATATGACCGCCCTTGGCCGGGGCCGGGCGGCCGAATTTGGATTGATCGGCCACAAGGATCGAATTGCGGCAATTGGCGGCAATCGCCTGACGCAATGACACTTCACGATGATCAAAGTCGGTAAGCGTGCCGTCGGGCTCGATCCCGCCAACCCCGAACAGGCCGTAATCAACCTTGTAATTGTTAAACATCGCCTCGGCATCGGGGCTGATGACATCGCGATCAGGCAGGCGCAAGGTGCCACCGGGAATGACGATCCGGTTGCTGGTATTGTTGCCAAGAGCCATGGCGGCATTGAGATTGTTGGTCACCACCGTCAGATGCCGGTGTTCGACAAGGTTCAGCGCAATCAGTTCCAGCGTGCTGCCGATCCCGATCAGGATTGATGCCCCGTCCGGGATCAGGTTTGCGACATGCAATGAAATGGCGTGCTTGGCGGCAATATTGGTGACCTGCCGACTTTCATAGGACAGGTTCATGCCCGGTTCGCCAGCATATTCAACGCCGCCGTGACGCCGACGCACAAGATTGGCGTCGCTTAGCATATTGACGTCGCGCCGCACGGTTTGCGGGGTAACGTCAAAATGTTCGGCCAGTTTGTCAATCGAGGCAAAGCTGTCGCGGCGCAGAATGTCGATGATGTCGCGTTGTCGTGTCGAAATATTCATTTGATCGTTCAATTTGTTGCTTTGAACATGAAACGATCATACGCGGCTTCGTTGTCACTAAGATTTCAGAAGCATGACATTCATATGAATATTCAGGCGGTTATAAGAGCCGCGGAAAACCTTGGTTTCGTGGAAATGATCAAATGAAAGTCCGGTGATCAGAGATTGCGGGCGGTCACATTGTGACAAAAACGCCGCCCGAAAAATCGGGCGGCGTTCGGGCCATCAGACAAGATGACAATGTCAATTTTGATCGATTAATGCAGACAAATCATAAGGTTGTCTGTTTCGCAGCGCGATCAGAAAAGCTTTTCGCGCGGGTCGAATTTCGGTGCCGGTTCTGCCGCAAGCTGTTCGAATACTTCTTCAAGCGTATCGGCAACCGTATAGAGGTTCTTGTGGCTTTCGCGTGCAAAGCCTTCCTCGATAATACCGTCGATCATGTCAAAGCACTTGTCCCAATAACCAAGCGCATTGAGGAATACCATCGGCTTGTCATGAATGCCCAGCTGACGCAGTGTCATGGCTTCAAAGGCTTCATCCAGACTGCCAAGGCCACCGGCAAGGGTAACGAAGGCGTCGGATCTCTTGAACATCTCGACCTTGCGCTGATGCATGGATTTGCAGACGATCAGCTCGGAAAGGCCTTTATGGCCAACTTCGATATCATGCAGGTGTTCGGGGATGATTCCGATAACTTCGCCGCCATTCTGCATGACGCCATCGGCGACCGCGCCCATCAGGCCAATGCGACCCCCGCCATAAACCAGTGCGATGCCCCGTTCGGCCATCATTTTGCCAAACGCGACGGCATTTTCCATATGCTGTGGATTTTTGCCGTTCGAAGCGCCGCAGAATACACAGATTGATTTTACTTTTGTCATGGCGACCTGCCTTTTGTTTCTTGTTTCGCAGGTAGCGGTGCAACATTTTTCAATGATGCCCCGTACTCGAAACGAACATAGCCGATCAAATCAGCGATGGGGCAGGAATTTGTGCATGGCAGCAGTTTAAATTTAAATGACGTGTTTGCGCCGCATTTTCGTTGCTTTTATTTGCCAGAACGGTGATGCCCACGGACAGTCACCGCGAAGGGCTCCTGTTCTGATTAATCCGTGCTGCTGTGGCGCAGGGTTAACAAGTTATGAACCTGATTGTGGGATGGGTAATGCTGCGCACGGATTTGTGCCTGGCATAAAGAAGTACATCGCGAAGCAACGAAAAGAAGGCAGGACCGCCCAACGTGTTTGTCGACAATCCCTTTATACTCGCCCTTCTGGTATCGGGCATCATCGCTGCGGTTTTGATGCTGGCGCTTTGGCTGGGACTTGAACGTGCCCTGGCCCGGCGTCTGGTGCTGGCAGCGATCATTCCCGCTGTGGCCGTTGCGGTTCCGGCAGCCATCGGCTTGCCTGATACGGCGCGCGGTGGTGTTGGTGCGGCATTATTGATGCTGGTGCTGGGCGGTGTTTGCGGGGCGATCCTTGATTTTGCAAGGCTGTCTGAACGTGTTTGCCTGATTGTCTCGGGCGTTCTTTTGTTGCTTGGCGGCTGGCTTGTTCTGGCGGCGCCGGTCAACGGATTGTCCTATCATCCGGGCGGGATCAAGTTTCTGGCCTGGCTCGCATTTCTGGTGATTGGCGGCTGTTTCCTGTGGGTGACGCGTCCCGACTTTACCGAGGATGACGCACCTGATGGCAAAGCAGCCAAAGGCAAAAAGACCAAGATCGCCAAAACCAGATCGTCTAAATCGACGACCACTGAAAGTGGGGGCGATGTGGCAAATGCGGCAAAGCCCGGCCCGGTTGCCGTTCTGATGACACTGGCACTGGGGCAGGGGATCATTGCCCATCAGTTCGCCCTTGATCAGCATGTTGTCTTTCAGGCCGCACTTTGGATCGCGCTGATGGTGGCGCTGGTCTCGGAAAAGGCAGCCCCGCAATATCGTGCGGCGGTATGGCTGGGTGTGGTCGGGGCCCTGATGGCAAGTGCAGCGGTGATGATGATTGCCATACCCGCATCGGCCGTTTCATTTGCGGTATTGCTGCTGGTGGTGTCTTCGGGGCGTGGGGCGGCAAAGCTTGGCGCGCTTGTCCCCGAAGCCAATCCGGCACAGGCGGTTGTGATTGGCAGCGTGATCCGGTTCGGAGTTTTGGCACTACCATTGATCATGGCGGCATTGGTCGCCTATGTCGGTGCTCAGATGGCAGGGACGGTTTCGTAACATCGCGCTTCTGATGGATAGATGAGCTTCCTGTTAATTAAGCAAAGAGACTGATTCTATTCATCTTTACCTAACGGTTCCGCGGTATCGTTTGTTCGTTACGTTATGGAAACTGTGATCTGAAAGTAGTACAAGTTTCTAATTAACGTGCCCAAAGGAATTGGTTGAGGGGAATATGGCAAGCAATTCCAGTGTTTTGGGTGCGACCATGGGGGCAAACCCCGATAACATAAACATCGTTCAAGGATATTTCCGGTGAAACGACCCTATATCCTCGTCATTGTCGGCGTTGTACTGATCATTGCGGCGATTGCGCTGAATTACATGTTGACCAAAAGTGCGGATGAAGAGACTGCACCGGTCACTCAGGCGCCCGCGGTTACGACCACTGATACCTCCGAGGTCAAAACCCCCGAGCCGGCGACAACGCCGGAATCCGACGCCCCGGAAATCACCAATCCAAGCTTTGATGTCGTGCGCATCGGACCGGACGGTAATGCCGTGATTGCCGGTCGTGCAGCCCCCAACAGCAAGGTTCGCATTCGCGAAGGTGAAGAAGTTATCGGCGAGGCAACCGCAGACGAGCGCGGCGAGTGGGTGGTCCTTCCGGGCAAGCCGCTGGCAAGTGGTGATCGCGAATTGTCGCTTGAATCCGAAGACGCAACCGGTGCTGTGGCCAAGGCCGAAGACAAGGTTGTCGTTCTGATCCCCGATGCCAAGCCGGAAGACCGCGCCGCATCCGAGGCAACGGAAAATGGCGAAGCCACGGAAAGCAAAGAAGAATCCCAACCGATCATCGCCCTTAAGGTCCCGACCGAAGGCGAGGGTGCCGCAACCGTCCTGCAGGGACCGGCCAAGATGGACGATGCGGGGGATGCCGATGATGCCGCCTCCGACGAAACCGCACCGGGTCTGCCGCGTCTTTCCATCGATGTTGTCGATTATGACCAGCAGGGTCGTGTCGCGATGTCGGGCAAGGCGGATATGGACCACACCGTTCAGGTCTATCTTGATAACAAACATGTCGGAACTGCCCCGGCCGATGAAAATGGCAACTGGGCGCTGACGATTGGCGAACCGATCGAACCGGGCAATTACACCATGCGCGCCGATCAGCTTGATGATGGCGGCAAGGTAACCGCGCGTGTTGAAATTCCGTTTGAGCGTGCAAAGCCGGATGAAATTCTGGAACCGGGTTCGCGCTATGTGGTTCAGCCGGGCAACAGCCTGTGGCGGATTGCGCGCCGGACCTATGGTGACGGCCTGAAATACTGGGTCATTTACAACCAGAACCGTAAACAGATCCGTGATCCGGACCTGATTTATCCGGGGCAGATCTTTGCACTGCCCAACGAAGAAAAAGCGCAGTAAGCACTGCTTTTCTTTCCCGGGGGCAAAACACATGGTAAGTGTGTTTTGCCCCTTTTGAATTTTGGGTGAACAGTTTTACACGGGTTGCGTTGCCCTTTGTCATCACTAGATGCTAAGAACGCCCCCGCATGGTACCAATCGTACCAATTTGATATGCCCAATCGATGGCAACCAGGGAATTAAGACTTTGAAATCCGTTCTTGTACCGATCAATCCTGAAGGCTGGAAATTCGTTGCGATCTTCGCGGCGATCACTGTGGGTTTGTTCCTGATTGCGGAACCGCTGGGCTGGATCGGTGTGATCCTGACACTTTGGTGCGCGTATTTCTTCCGCGACCCGGACCGTATCACCCCGACCGATGAAAATCTGGTGATTTCGCCGGCAGATGGCCGCGTATGCATGATTTCGCAGGCGCCGCTGCCCAAGGAACTGGAACTTGACGACAAGACCCCGCGCACCCGCGTTTCGATCTTCATGAACGTTTTCAACGTCCATGTGAACCGTTGCCCGGTCAATGGCGAGATCGTTGGCGAAGCCTATGTTCCGGGCAAGTTTGTTAATGCCGAGCTTGATAAGGCATCGGAAAACAACGAACGTCAGATCCTTCTGGTCCGCGACAAGGAAGGCCGTGAATTTGGTGTGGTCCAGATTGCCGGTCTGGTTGCGCGTCGTATTCTGTGTGATGTCGGTACCGGTTCGCAGCTTAAGGCAGGTGAACGTTTCGGTCTGATCCGCTTTGGTTCGCGTGTTGATGTGTATCTGCCCGAAGGCGTGTCACCCAATGTGATTGTCGGTCAGACCACGATTGCCGGTGAAACTGTTCTTGCCGATGTTTCGGTCAAGGGCAAGGAAGCCGCAGTTGGGGAGATCCGCTAATGAGTGGCGGCATCGATCCCATTCGTCGTCCGCGTCGCTTCAAGGCGATGTCGCTTACGCGGCTGGTGCCTAATGTCGCAACGATAATGGGCATGTGTGCCGGTCTGACCTCGATCCGCTTTGCAATGCAGGATCGTTGGGAAGCCGCCGTTGCCGCCATTCTGATTGCCGGGATTATTGACGGTCTTGATGGCCGTCTGGCCCGTATGCTGAACGCATCCAGCCGCTTTGGCGGCGAGCTTGACAGTCTGTCGGACTTTGTCTGCTTTGGCGTTGCACCGGCGATGATGCTGTATTTCTGGTCGCTCCATGAATTTGGGGGCATTGGCTGGGCATTGTCATTGCTGTTTGCGGTTTGCATGATGCTGCGTCTTGCACGCTTTAACACCCAGATGCTGGGCGAACCGGAATTGCCAACCTGGGCATACCGGTTCTTTACCGGGGTCCCGGCCCCGGCGGCAGCGGCCCTTGCGATGTGGCCGATTGTTCTGACCTTCCAGTTTGGCGAAGGCATTTTTGACAGCCCCTATATCGTTGCGCCCTATGGCGTGATTATCGCGGGTTTGATGGTGTCGCGGTTGCCGACATTCAGCTTCAAGAAGGTCAAGGTGCCGCGTGCCTGGGTGCTGCCATTGATGTTGGCATTCGGGGCGTCGGTGGCGTTTCTGGTATCCTCGCCCTGGCTGACGCTGTCTGCCATCGCTGCGATCTATTTCATCACCTTCCCGCTGTCTTATCGGTCCTATCGTCGTATGGGGGTCGAGCACCAGCAGGAAGAGGACACAGCCGATGAAGAAGATGATGATGGCGAACCCGATGACGACCCCGAAGAGGGACTGAACCGCGTCCATCAGAACTGATCTGATTTCCGGTCTGAATTGAAAAAGCCGACGCATGCGTCGGCTTTTTTGTTGTTTTCGCAGATGACTGAAACCGGCCTACTGATCAACCGCCAAATTCAGTACGGGTGGGCCATTACGGATATAGGCTTGCAGTTTTTGTTCGTAATGCTGCTTGTCCTGACGGGACAGGGCGGATGCATAAAACCTTGTCCAGGGCATGTCAGGATTGTCTTTGGCAAGCCTGTTGATCGCAGCAACGATGGCATCGCCGGTTGCTGTCTTGCTACATGAAATCGATGCAGGCATTAAGTGGTCGTTCCCGGCAATATGCCAGCTTGCAAACATTTCTTCGGGAAGTTTGGCGCGCCGATAAAATTCGGCCTCTGCGGGCAGATAAAGCGTCCAGTCCAGACGCCCCAGAGAAATCAGTTGCAGGAAATTGGCGTCATTGCCAATAAAACTCAGTCCCGGATTATTGATGTTGCGTCGAAGAATGGCGTCAATGACCGGGCCATAGGAACGCTGTGAACGCAGGGCACCATTCATTTTGCCAAAGGCAATCATGCGTTCAAGATCGACTTCACCATCCTTGTTGATGAATGGCTTGAACTGCTCATTGCGTTCGGCTTTGGTTATCAGGCTGACGGGCAAATGGGGAAGAACCGCGTTGGAAAAATGCAGGAATTCCCTGCGTTCCGGCGTGGCGTTCATGCCGATATTGCAAAAGGTCCCCGGTCCGGTAATGGTTTTAAGCAACCGTGGAAGCGGTACGATTTCCCTGATGTGATTGTATTGTGGCAGGCGACTGGAAAACCAGTTGAGGATATCAACCCCGTAACCAACAATCTGCCCGTCCTTTTCAAGCATTGCTGGCGGCAAAGGGGTAAGCGTCCATGTCACAGACTGCTTTTCACCCGTTTGCGCAGAGGCAGTCGAGGTCAAGGGGATCAGGCATCCCAGCCCGATCAGAAAAGCAAACATGCTGCGCGCCAATAGGCGACGGGAACAGTGGCCTGCAGGCCGCATCCGGATCATCTCCCCATTCAGGCAGGCTATAAGAGCTGCCTACTTAATAAGGGTATTTGTATCCATAAATGCAAATAAATCGTTATGTAATTCTATTTTGGGGTGTCTTGTCGATATTGCAGGCGTGCTTCGAACTGGTCGGAATTGATGAATTGCTCGCGGGCGGCCTTGAACCATTCCCGGTCTTGCGGGCTCAGCCAGTCGGCATAGAAATCTGTCCAGGGCATGGACGGATATTCATCGACAATCTTGCTGATTTCAGCAACCGCCTGTTTCCCTTCCGGGGTGTCGGCACAGCCGATCGTTGCTGTCAGCAAGGAGGTGTTTCCGGCAATCGGGATGGCCATGATATCAAGATCGGGCGCATGGCGACGGCGGTAAAATTCCGCCTCGGACGGGAAATAAAGGGTCCAGTCAATCCGGTTGAGTTCAAGCATGCGCAAAAACTTGGTGTCATCGGCGACCTGCATGACATTGGCGTCTTCGCGATGCGTGTCGAGATATTTGTCAACCTGTGTACCATAGGCCCGCCCGATGCGAATGGCGGTTGTCATGTCCTTGTTTGCGATCAGCTGTGCAAGATCGATGTGGCCCGCTTGGTTCACATAGGGGGCAAACATCGCCTTGTCCTTGACGCGAATGACAACCGAGATCGGCAGATGCAAAAGGATTGTCTTGGCAAAGGTAATATATTCGCGACGTTCTTCTGTCGGGATCAGGGTTGTCGAGCAGCGTAATTCGCTGTTTCCGTTTTTCATCTCGGCCAGAAGTCTGGCCAGCGGAACCTGAAGGATTTCGTGCTGATATTGCGGAAGTTTTTCAACAAACCAGTTCTGGGTGTCGGCGGCATAACCACGGAGTTCATCACCATCCGTAATAAAGGCTGGTGCAAATGGCGGAACTGCCCAGCTCAACGTGGTTTGCGAAGATTGTGCATTCGCATTTTCACCGGCAAGTGACGCAAAAAGCCATGCGGCGATATACAAGCCCGACCTTGCAGAACATTTCATGCGCAACACCACTCCATTCCGCTGCTCCTCGCATTCACTTTTTTTGTTTTGCTTTATCGCAAGGATACAGGTCAGCTTGTTAGTAAAGTATGTATTTGAGTGCCGCGACGTCTTGATCCGAACAATATAAGCAATATCTACCTTAAAAGAGTATTTTAGCGAGGTTGGGTGATGTCGGTTAATCAATCAAGGGTAGTGGCCGGAAGATGGCTTGGCTGGTTTGTCGGCGGTCTTGCGGCTGTTTTCCCTGTCCTGACCTTTGCGGCCGACCTGCGCGTGATGACAACATCCTTTCCGCCTTATGTGATTTTTGATGAAGCAACCAACGAGGCGCACGGCCCAGCAGTGGATGTGATCAACAGGATCTGCGTGCTGAGCCAGACCAAATGTGAAATCCATGTCGAACCCTGGGCGCGGGCCTATGCGACGGCGCTTGAACAGCCGAATACCCTGATTTTCAGTATCGCCCGCCGACCGGATCGTGAAACAAAATTCAAATGGATTGGTACCGTGGCCCCCTATCAGGTGCGTTTGTTTGCGCTAGACAGAAACGGCGTGCAGGCTACGGACAACTGGCGGGAACTAAGCGATTTTCACGTGGCCGGACAGCTGGGCGACGTAAAGGCGCAATATTTGCAAAAGTCGGGCTTCGATGTGGAAATGGTCCCGTCCGCAGAAGCCACCATTCGCATGTTATATGCCGGAAGGGCCGATCTGATTGCTGGTGATGCCCTGTCATTGCCCTATCGGGTGCGCATGCTTGATGTCGATAGCAATCGGCTTAAGGTTGTTGCCCGGATACCCGAACTTTCAAGCGATCTTTATCTGGCGGCCAGCCTTGCGACCGATGATGATGCGGTAGAAGTTCTGCGTGCAGCACTTGATCAGCTCAAAAACAGCGGCAGCTATGATCAGATCTGGGCGATGACGACATCTTCCCCATCCAACTGATCAATACAATTTCCCGGAAATAAATCACCGGCCCCCTCGGGGGAGGGGGCCGGTGTAACCGCGCGGCGGGGTCGGGGGAAAAGTCGCGCGGCTATTCTGTTCTAGGCGTTCGGATCATGCTGGGTCTTGTTGGCACGTCCCGTCCAGACGCTGACAAGCGACCTGATCCATGGGCCAAAGCCGCGGAACTTGCCGCCAAGCTTGTGACGCATCATCAAGGCGCAGGGCGTAAAGATCAGTGTCAGTGCCGTGGCAAAGGCCAGACCGAATGCGATGGATGTCGAAAGCTGTACCCACCACTGGGTCGATGGTGCGCCAACCGAAACCGCACGGGCGGCGAAGTCGATATTGATCTGAAGCACCATCGGCACCAGACCAAGAATGGTCGTCACCGTCGTCAGCATCACCGGGCGCAAACGTTGTGCGCCGGTTTGAAGAATGGCGGCTTCGATGCTGCCTGCTGTGTGTTTAAGCCGGTCAAAGGTATCGATCAGAACGATATTGTTGTTCACAACGATACCGGCCAGCGCAACCACCCCGATCCCGTTCATCACAATCGAGAAAGCTTGTCCTGTAATCATCAGACCAAGGAACACGCCCGCCGTTGACATGATAATCGCGATCATGATCAGAAGCGAACTTGTGATGCTGTTGAACTGGGTGACCAGAATGATGAACATGATGAAAAGTGCGACAGTAAAGGCATTCACAAGGAATTCTGCCGACTTCTTCTGTTCTTCATCCTGACCCTTGAATTCGACCGACACGCGCGGATCAATTTCAAGGGTGCTCATCCATGCCTTGACCTCGCCAAGCTTGGTATCGACCAGAATCCCATCCTGAACGTCTGCCTTGACGGTGAGCGCACGGCGGCTGTCAACGCGGGTCAGTGTTCCGGTTTTGGGTTTCGGGGTCCGCGAGATGAAGTTTGCAAGCGGCACCAGACCCTTTTCGGTAACGATCTGAAGGTTTTCAAGCTCGTCAAGCGACCGGTAACGCGCCGGATAACGGCCGACAATATCGATTTCCTCGGTCGAATCATCCGGGCGATAGGTCGAGAAATTGATCCCATTGGTCACCAGTTTGACGACGTTGCCGATCTGGTTGATATCAGCCCCGAATTTAAGCGCCTGGGCACGGTCGACTGTGTATTCCCAGTCAATGCCCGGGGGCGACTTGCCGTCTTCGAAGTTATACATACCCCCCATGTCCTGCAGACCGGTCAACAGCATGGTTGCTGTTTGATCAAGCAGTTCGGGATAGAAGGATCGCAGCTGGATCTGGATATCCTTGCCTTGTGGCGGACCTGCTTCCTGGGCGCGTACTTCGATCTGAATACCGGCAAGATCGGCCGTATCTTCGAGAATGCGTTTTTCAATCTCGGTTGCCTTCGGGCGGGTCTGCCAGTCAGCATATTCAAGTTGAACCACCCCGATGACATCCTCGGGGGCTTCGTTGCCACCGGCACTTTTGCCCGACCGGGCATAGACCGTGTCAAACCAGTTCTCGCCTTCATGATGGGTATCAAGGGCAAGAATACGGTCTTCGACTTCCTTAAGCAGCGCATCCTGTTCGTAATAGGACAGGTTGCCGCGTGCGCGGACCTGAACAACAGCGACTTCAGGTTCTACTGCCGGGAAGAATTCAACACCCTTGCCAAGTTTGCCAAAGGCACCCCAGACAACGATCAGTACGACAAAGGCCAGTGGTACAATCAGCCAATAGAAACGAAGCGACCCCTTAAGGATGCGAACATAAAGGCCCGTGCCGCCCGTGACCTTGTCAATGTCATCGGCATGATCTGCGGCGATGGCTTCAAGGCTTGCATTGTTTTCGCTGCCCGGTTTGCCAAACCATGCACCCACAGTCGGTACAAAGATCAGGGCCATGGCAAGCGACGCACTAAGCGTAAACAGTACCGTAATCGGCAGAAATTTCATGAATTCGCCGACGATATCGGGCCAGAAGGCCAGTGGCAGGAAGGCCGCAAGGGTGGTTGCGGTTGAGGCAATGATCGGCAAAGCCATGCGTTTGGCCGCCAGCGGATAGGCTTTCTTGCGGTGCATGCCCTCGATCATTTTGCGATCGGCATATTCGGTGACAACAATCGCGCCATCAACCAGCATCCCGACTGCAAGGATCAGACTGAACAGAACAACGATATTGACCGTCATGCCCAGCGCCCAAAGGATCAGGATCGCTGTCAGGAAGGAGCCCGGAATGGACAAACCAACCAGCAGTCCCGACCGCCATCCAAGCGACCAGATGACAACCACCATCACCAGAAGGATCGCAAGGATCACGCTGTTCTGAAGATCAGACAGCATGGTGCGGATATCAGATGATTTATCCTGCGAATAACTGATTGTCAGGTTCGGCGGGAAAGCCTGCTGAGCCTCGGCTGTGGTGGCCTTGATTGCATCAATCACCTCGATGATGTTTTCGCCAACACGTTTTGAAACCTCGATCGCAATCGCCGGTTCGCCATTAAGGCGCGCAAAGCTTGTTGCATCCTTGAATGTCCGGCGGACATCGCCGATATCGCGGAACCGGATGACAGAATCCCCGTCCACAATCAGCGGCATATCAAGAATGTCATTCACGCTTTCAAAAAGGCCGGGGACCTTGATGTTAAAGCGCCCGGTACCGGTATCAACCGCACCTGCTGCAACCAGCGAGTTTGAGCTGCGCACCAGTGATACAATATCGATCCCGTTCAGGCGATAGGTCTCGACCTTCATCGGATCAATGACGAATTCGACAAGCTCCTCGCGGTCACCGGCCAGTTTGGCTTCCAGAACCGCCGGGATACCTTCGATTGAATCCTTAAGATCACGCGCCATACGCAAGAGCGCACGTTCGGGCACGTCCCCTGACAGGGTGACAACCAGAACCGGGAACAGCGACAGGTTGACTTCGTGAACTTCGGGATCGTCGGTTTCTTCGGGCAGTTCGGACTTGGCAATGTCAACGCGTTCGCGAACATCAGCCAATGCCTCGTCGATCTCGACATCTGAATAGAATTCAAGCGTTACCGATGCCCCGTCCTGATAGGACTGCGAGCTCATTTCCTTGACACCCTCGATGGAGCGCAATTCCTGTTCCATCGGACGCAAAAGAAGGCGTTCAGCGTCTTCGGGCGATATGCCATCATGATGCATGGTGACATACAGCACCGGGATCTGAACATCCGGATCGGCTTCCTTGGGGATGGTGTTATAACCTACCCAGCCAGCTGCAAGCAGCAGGACCAGAACCAGAATGACGGTGCGCGACCTGTGTAACGCGTGATCAATCAGGGACATTTTCTATCTCCTCATGCACGCGCTTATTGCGCGGTCCGTTCCGAAATTGTCGTACCGTTTTCCCCATCGATTGATGCGGGATCGGGTGCTATCGGAAGACCGGCCTCGTCGGTTTCAAGATGGACAACATTCACAAGTGCCCCTTCCTTGACCCAGTCATGACCGACCACGATCAGTTCGAATTCCTGTGGCAGGCCGCCAATCCAGACGCGTTCACGCGAGCCGCCCTGAAGTTCGACCGGAAGGAAGTCAACCTTGTTGCCATCGGTGATGGCGCGCACGCCCAGCTCACCGTCATCATTAAGGGTCAGAACAGATGGCAGAACCTGATGGGCACGCTTGGTACCAACCGGAATTTCAAGTTCGGCCGTCATGCCATCGGGGATTTTCAGATCGGCATTGTTGATTTCGACCTCAACCCGGAAGGTACGGGTATTGTTGTCAGATACCCGCGCGGTGTAACGCACAATCCCGTCATAGCGGGTGCCGTCATAAAGCGATACGGATGCCAGCTGACCAAGTTCGATGGCGCTGATCGAATGTTCGGGGACCTGGGCTACAACCAGCATCGGGTCAGCCTGGATCATGGTTGCAACCGGATCACCAATCGACAGAAGATCACCGATCTCGGCCGGGCGATTTTCGACAATGCCATCAAACGGAGCGCGAATTTCGGTATTGTTCAGTTCGGTCCGGGCAATGGTCAGATCAGCCTTGGCTTCTTCAAGCAGCGCAAGTGTCTGGGCAACGCCGGTTTTGGAACGGTAATTTTTCGCGGCCAGACTTTTGGCTGCCGAATGTTCAAGTTCACGCTGGGCAACAAGGGCACGGGCCTTTTCCACACGTGCCTGACGATCATCGACGGACAGCTTGGCAATCAGATCGCCTTTCTTGACGGTCTGCCCCTTGGTCGCGCCGATTTCGGTTACGCGGGCCTCTGTCTCGGCGCGGATTTCAACAGAAATCACCGCTTCGGTACGGCCCGAAATGCGCAGATAATCAACGTGATCAACCGCCTTGCTGGTGATGGTGCGGACACTCGCACGCGGCTTGGCTGTCTGTTCGTCAGCTTGCGCTGCCTGTTGTTCGGACGTGTTCGCGGCCTCTGCGGGATCATCCCCGAGATAGGCGCTGCCGACCCAAACAACGGTCCCCAAGACCAGAAGGATTGCGATCAGGCGTGAAGCGTTCATGTTCTTTCCCTCAAATATTCCGTCGGCGGAATGTGTTTTTGGCGCTTTTGCAGGCACGTCTTTTTGCGTGTTTATTCAAGACAATTCAGGGCTTCCCGATCATGGTTTGCGTGCCTTGAAATCTCGCAGTTCATCAAGCAGACCCTGTTTGTTTTCACGGATGAATTTCAGGGTTGCCTCGCACATGGCCTGTCCCAGACCGGCGACAAAACAACATCCCGGTTTCGGGGCCCCGTTTTCATCGCGGCCATAGGTCGACATGGTTCCGGGCTTGTCGTCATTTTCCGGGTCGATCTGATGGCTCATCAATTCATGACGGGCGGCAAATTCATCAATCAGGGCTTCGGTCAGTTCTATCGGCATTTCTTCGGCGAAGGTCAGCATGAACAGAATGTCGGAACGGTAACGGTCCTCGGCCGGGCGCGTTTGCAAAAGCGTGCGCAGGAATGTGCGCCGTCCCTCGGAGGTCAGTTGATAGACCTTTTTATCGGGACGGTTTTCCTGCTCATGCTCGACAAAGGTCACAAGACCGTCTTGCGTCAGTTTGGTCAGTGCCGGGTAAATCGAGCCAAGCGATGCAATCTGAAAATGGCTGAAGGTGCCATCTTCGAACATCTTCCGGATTTCATATCCCGTTGCCTCGCCGCCCATTAGAGCGCCCAGACAAAGTGTGCGTACGTCCATCTTCTGTTCTGTGTCCTTGTTTCTTCCCCCGAACTGAATGCGAACTGGCGGGGGAAGCTGCCAGTTTCGCTATATCAGTTCGATATATGTCGGAATATCATATATCAATTCGATACAGTCAATCGATTATGATAGAAATTTTTATGACGCTGCCTCTACCGGGACGATTATGGAAACCGATTTGTTACGGATCGGATCATCCAGTTTCGGTGACAGGCGTCTGGTAACCAATCTGGCGAAAAGTGCGGATGGTTGCGTCCGTTTGTGCATAGTCGGACGCCTTTTATGACCGACTGTGTCTATTGAAACGGTATAGTTGGTTCGGACAGGCAAAGTCCGGGCAAGATGTAGCCAGAAAAAGCAGGTGGTGATTTAAGATGGTGGTCGGGTTTCCCGAAATTTTTGACATGACGATTTCCGTGATCGGCGTGATGCAGGGCATTTTCCTGTGCCTGTTGCTACGGTCCGAAGGCGTAGGGGCCTTCGCGGCAAACCGCTGGATGATGCTTTTTCTGGCCGCAGTCATGGTCAATCTGCTCGAAGATATCGGTGAAGTTTTCCTGAACGGTGCAAGCAAGGATGTGTTGCTGGTATTCTTTTTTCCCGCCAATTTCCTGATTGCTCCGGCGATTTATCTGTATTTCCGGGAAATTTCGGGCACGCCATCGCAGCGGCCATGGGGGCATTTCCTGTTGGCCGGGCTGATCTTCAATCTGATGTTATGGTTGCTGACGGTCGGGGGGCTGGACAGTCTTGAAGACGCAGATGCGGCGGCAGGACAGTTGTCGACAGGTTATCTGAGTATTCTGATTGCCGGGATCAGGGTGTTTTGCTGGCTTGCGATTCTGACGCAGTCATCGCTCTATATCTGGCTGATCTGGCGTGTGTCGCGGCGTTATTTCCGGAAGACCCAGGAACAGCTGGGCGCAGACCGGCAGGCAATGCAACGCTGGATCACGGTGATCCTTGGCGGGGTGAGCCTGATGTTCGTTACCGTGTTGATCGGCAAGATCGCGGGTCTTTATCTGCCCGACAGGATGGAAATGACCGGTGTCGGGATTGCAATTGTGCTGGTGCTGTTTGCGATGAGTTATGTGATCGCGACGCAGCCCACACTATTTGTCCTGCCGGACTGGCCGGGCGATATGGCTGATGCTGACTCCGATGCCATTGCGACGGGAACATCAACCCCGGTATCGAACAGAAGTTCGGATAGTCTGTCGAACAGCATGTCGGGCGAAGAAAATACGCTATCTGATCGGGAAAACCCGGGCGACATGCGCGGGAATGTCGCACGCCCGCTTCTGGATGAAGACGGGGTGAGGGCGGCTGTCGCGCGGCTTTCGGCCATATACAAGCAGCGGGAAATATTGCTCGACCCGCTGGTCTCGCTTCCGAAACTGGCAAAGGCGGTTGGAATTACCCCCAACCAGCTATCCTATGTCCTCAACCGGCATGTTGGGCAAAGTTTCTTTGATTTCGTCAATAGTGCCCGGATCGAGGAGGCCCATGCGGTACTGTTGCTTGAGCCTGATCGGACGATCCTTGATATCGCACTCAGTGTCGGCTTCAATTCGAAATCGACCTTTAATCTGGCTTTCAAAAAGATCACGGGCGAAACGCCCAGTGCCGTGCGCGAAGCCGCCAGAGACAAGTATCTGTCAAATCGGGAAAGCAACAGGGGCGATGCATCGGGCACTGCGTCCGAAGCTGCATCCGAACGACCGGATGCGCAGCACAGGACGTCAGACGCGGTCTGACAGGAATAGGGTTCCTGTATCACAACCAGATACAGGGTGCCCTGAATGTCCGAACCGAATATCTCCCGTCTTCCTGACAGTTCCGAACCGGCTATCAGGATTGGTTACGACGATCTGCAAAATGTCCAGCGCCGCCGAAAGCGGGTCATTCGTCTTGGCGTGCTGGTACTTTTGGTTGTGGTCGGTGGAAGCGGCTCTGTTCTGGCACCTGACAGCCCGCTTCATGATTTGATCGAGGGGGCTGGCGTCGGGGCAATTGCCATTTGCATTTTCGGTCGCGGCTGGTGTTCGCTTTATATTGGCGGGCGCAAGAAAGCCGAACTGGTAACAAGCGGACCCTATTCCCTGTGCCGCAACCCGCTTTATGTCTTTAGCATCATCGGGGCGTTTGGTGCCGGTTTGCAAACCGGAAGCCTGAGTATCGGGGTGATCTTTGCCGTGGCAGGCTGGCTTGTGTTTCGCGGTGTTGTCATCCGCGAAGAAAGACTTCTGGCTGAACGGTTCGGTGTTATGTACGCGCGCTATCGCAACTATACGCCGCGTTTCCGCCCCGCATGGTATCGCTGGCGTGATGAGGCTGACCTTGTCTGCAAACCGGCCCTGTTTTTAACGACCACACGCGATGCATTGTGGTTTTTGATGGCAATACCGGTGTTTGAAGCGGTGAAAATGATGCAGTCCATGGGGTGGCTGACACCGGTGATCCGGCTGCCATGAATGCCGGAAACACCCGATCAGGCGGAAGGGATGCGCTGGGACGCTTACCTGTTGTTCAGGCGGCAGTGTCTTCTGATACGCCGCCAAAGGATTTGATCATCCGGTTACGTTCATCTTCGCGTAGTGGATCGGAATCAAGGGCAAGGGCTGCTTCGAGTTCCTGGGGCATGACTGTCAGGCTTTTGATCCCCTGTGCCAGATCTTCCTCGGACCAGAGATGAAGCTGGCATTCCAGTTTGATATAGCTGCGCGTTGCGGCTTCGATATCAAGCTTTTCAAGTGTATCGACTTCATATTCACCCGCGCGAAGCAGTCCGTCGTGGCAAGACAGGTGGAACGGATGAAAGAACGTCACCGTGCGATGGGTTGTACGGGTAATGCTCATGATCATGGCTCCTTCGAGCATCCGGAAGATGATCGTTCTCGGGGCTGATCTGGTTTTTATTGTGATATCGCACCCGTCGGGCGATCAATCCGGCCATGGGCCGAACTTTCCGGCTGTTAAACCAGGCGCTTCTGCCCCGGATTTGCTCATCACCACGGGGGTATATGGCGAAGCGCCATAGCCGTTTTGCGATCCTTCGTTGAAACGGCTGATGTCTTATATATGGGATGGTTGCAGGCAAAGGGCAAATTGCCCCCGAAAAGCGGCCTGTATGCAGGTCGATGACGGATTAGTGGATATCAGGACCCGCTTCCTGTTCACCATCCTTTGAAAGTGCCAGATCAAGATCAATCGGATTGACGTTCAGGATACGGTCAACCAGCATCCCGTTCAGCTTTGCCTTAAGGTGAAGTTCCGTCGATACCCGGCGATAGACGGTAAATGAAATGCCTTCGACCAGTTCTTCGGTGGTTTCAACAACATAGCTGCCGGACGGGAACAGATCGTTAAACCCCTTGAGATGAAACGGATGGTCAAAGGTTACTGTTTTTTGTGAGGTGCGCTCATGGGACATCGGACAGGCTCTTTTTGATGGTGGAATATGCCCTGCGATGGTGTCTTGCCCCTGGCAAGGTCAGCGTAACAATGCCGCTGCACGAAACAGGGCAGGACGGAGGGTATGACCCCTCCGCGATGCAGGTCAGTCGTTCGCGCCCTGATGGGGGACTGCTGCCGGGGCTTCTGGCCCGGCCGGCTCGGTATCAGGTGCTGGCTCGGCGGTTTTGGCCGGGGATGTCGGGGCGGCTGTAGCAGATAGGGCTTCGGTCTTGTTAGCCGCGTTCGCATGGTCTTTAGAGAAACTGCGAAATGACATGATAAATACTTTCCATATGGCGGCGCAAAATACGCCCGCTTCTTGGAAGTGGTTGTTTTCACGGCAATAGCAAATGCAGGGACACGCATCCATGGATGGCAAAACCCTGATGCCCATGAAAAGGATCAGCTATTTCGCATAAAATATATTTTTCCCGATCCCGCTTTAAATCCCGACATTTGGCGGATTTGAACGCTGCCCGGATCTGGAGCTGATCCGGGGTGCGGCATTATCGGTATTGCCGGGAATGGACGGGGATCAAACCCCGCGCAAATTGCCCCAGACATGGACATGCCACTGCGGCAGGACGCGCACGTCAAACCATTTGCGTTTGGCAACCTCATCCACCAGCCAGCGATAACGGGCAGTCAGGCCATCGATATCAACACCGTTCACACCATCGGGATGAGGTTCGGCGGGGGTAGTATTGACCGGCTGCAAACAGACCGGAATGCTAATGTGAAGGTTCCTCACATAATCGGCAAACATCAGATCGGCCTCGTCACGGACCGGGAATTTAAGGGTGATGGCCGGGCCATCCAGCATTCCGCGCGCCTGTGCGGCATCAATGCAGGCGCGAAGGGCGTCGGCCTCAAAGCTGGTCGATGAGCTTGGCGGTTTTGGACTGAGTGTCAGGTAGTCAAGGTCCGCAAACCAGTCCCTGGCGATGCTGCCCTGGGTTTCAATCGCAAAGGTGAACCCTTCCTGTTTGCCCATGGCAATCAGGGTGCCCAGCGGCTGGATCGCCGGATTGCCGCCCGAAAGCGTGATCAGGATCGGCTTGCCACCCGAAAGCCTTTTGACCTCGTCCAGAACCTCGGTCGCAGACATTGGCTTCCAGTCGGCCCGAAAGGCCGGATCGACCGCATAAAGCGTATCGCACCAGGAACAGCGAAAATCACAACCACCGGTGCGCACAAACACGGTCGGCACCCCGATCAGCGCGCCTTCGCCCTGAACGGTGGGACCGAAAATCTCGGAAATGCGGATTTTGCCCCGCTGTTCGGAGATTTCGGCAATCTGGGGATCAAGGACGGTCATGGACGATATTCCGCCCAGGTTTTCGGCGTTTCGGACACGCGCACCGCCGATACTTCTTCCCAGCGATCGTGCGCCCATTCGTAAAAGAACAGGGCAAGCTGTTCTGCGGTCGGATGATCATGGCCCAGAACATCATTGAGGTGGCGGTGATCAAATTCGTCATCAATCAGGCGTTTAAGCGGGCCAAGTTCGCGGTAATCGCGCACAAAACCGCGCGCATCAAGGTTGGCCCCCTTAAGTTCGACCTCGACGATATAGTTGTGGCCATGCAGGCGCGAACAGGGATGGTCTTCTTCAAGACCGGCCAGCTGATGGCTGGCGGAAAAGGCGAATTGTTTGGTGATGGTAAACATCGGTTTTCTTTCGGTGTAGTCATGCCTTGCAGTATGAGCACGCGGATCGAGGTCCCCGCTTTTGCGGGGATGACGGTGCCAGACCAGACAGGTTCAACTCTTATCCGTCACGCCCGCAAAGGCAGGCATCCATGCTGCAAGGAAGTTATAGGGATTACTCGGCCGCGCTGGTAACGCTGGTGGCGCTTTCGCTATTTGCCAGCTGACGTGCACGATGTTCGGCACGGGCCTGTTTCCAGTAATCGCGATCGACATAAACGGTCGGGTCCTTGACGCGCGCCAGTTCAAGCGCCTCGCGCCGCTCGACACAGGTGCCGCACCGTCCGCAATGGGTTTCCCCGCCCTTGTAGCATGACCAGGTCAGATCAACCGGCACGCCAAGGCGACCGGCCTCAAGCGCGATGTCGGCCTTGGAGACATTCACAAACGGGGTATAAAGCTTGACGTCCCTGACCCCTTCAAGCGCATGGTCCTGCATGGCCTGAAACGATTTGATGAAATCGGGGCGGCAATCGGGATAGATGAAATGATCCCCGCCATGAACGGCTGCTGCAACCGCGTCGGCACCGGCACTGGCGGCCGCACCAAAGGCAACCGCAAGCATGATGGCATTGCGGTTGGGCACCACAGTCACGCGCATGGTTTCTTCGGCGTAATGGCCATCGGGCACATCGACATCATCAGAAGTCAGCGACGATCCGGTCAAAAGCGCCCCCACCGGGGTCAGATCAACAATGTGATGTTTGACGCCAAGATCGCGTGCCGTGCGCGCAGCGAAATCGAGTTCCTTTTTATGGCGCTGGCCATAATCGAACGAAATCAGGGAATGGAGCTTGTGCTCGGCTGCAACCTTATAGGCCAGCGTGACGGAATCGAGCCCGCCAGAGCAGACGACAATCGTCTTCATAATCATATGTCTTTCGTGTTTTTAACCTGGTGCTACGACAGGGAAGCGAACATCGCTTCAGGGCGGGCATTTGCCACGCTGTGCTTCAAAAGGCAAGCAAAAATCCACGCATGCAACCATGCGTTACGCGCAGGAATGCTGTGATTTTTATACAATCAGGCGGTAACGGGAATGCGCATCTTAGGCCCGCTTGGCGCTAAGCACATGAAAACAAATCGGAACCTGAAAATGACCGTTTTCGATATAGGGTGAAAGTGTTTCAAACATCGCCGCATCAATCGCCCCGCGATCCATATCCGATGCGGTGCGCAACACATTGCCAAACAGCATATCCATCTGCGGCTTCCAGAAGGCCACCTTTTCGGGGATGCGCCCGGCCGGGCTATGGGTGGTGGCAGCAATATCGGTAAAGCCCGCATCCTCAAGACGCATCATCGATTTATCCGGATGGCCAAAGGCAAAGGGATCAAGCCCGGCGCTTTCAAACCCGACGCCAAGGATGTTGCCCAGAACCGCATCCATGGCGGCAAAAAGCGGGTTATCAACCATCGGTGCCCAGACCATATAAACCGCCCGCCCGCCAGAGCGCAAAACCCGGTGGGCCTCGCACAATGCCTGATCCGGATCCGTGCAAAACATCACGCCAAACCGGCACGACACCACATCAAAGCTTTGGTCGGAAAATGGAAGCTTTTCCATATCCGCCGGGATCACCGAAATATTGGTAATGCTTTCCTCGACCGCGCGGGCCGACAGGCCATCACACATTTCCGGCACGATATCGGATGCGGTGACATGACCGCCCGCGTCGCCCAATGCACGGGCAAAGGAAAAGGCCGGCTCGCCAACCCCGGATGCCAGATCAAGCACATCAAGCGGCGCAGCAGCGCGCAATCGCGCCAGACCTTCCAGATCAGCCGCCTCAATCATGTGACGGTTGATCTTCTCGGCTGCCGGGGCCAGCCGGTCTGCCCAGTTGATCCAGTCTGAGGAGAGGTGGTGCCAGGTGGTTTGTGTCTGTGCGGTCATGGTGTCTCGTTTCTTTGATCTGCTGGCTTTGACAATAGGAGAAATGTCATTTGAAACAAAGGCAGAGTTGATCCTTTGTTGCCCTCACATGCGCAGAACTTGTCCGTCGATATAAAGTGTCGATGGAGAACATGATGCATGGTCGAAGCACCTGAACAACGCATTACCTTACGGAAAGCTGCCGGATCAGGCATTCTGGTTGCCCTGACCTGTGTTCTCTATGTCGGGTTCGTGGCGATCCTGTTCGCCGGATTTACCGCCGATATCCAGCGCGATTTTCTGGGGCGGGAGCTTGGGGCGTCAACGCCCGGCAAGCTCGAGCGGATTGTTCTTCAAAGTTATCTTGAGGCCGAGTTGCGCCAGGATTTGCGGCGCTCAAAGCGTGATTTGCGCATGCTTGAGGCCGGTTCGGCCGAGGATATGCGGGTCGGGCTTCTGGCGCGCAAGGAGGCGATTGCGGGCTGGTGGGCGGCCTATGACAAATATGCCGGTTTGCGCGATATCGTGATGCGTAACCGCGCGGCCTTTGATCCGGGATTTGTCGCGGGTTTAAGTGATGCGGTCAACCGGGCCTTTGCACTTGTCACGGATCTGGAGGCCTCGGGCCTTGTCAGCGAGGCGGGCGGCGATCCGTGGGAAAATACGGTTCCGCTGGGATTGCTTGATGTGCCGGTCGGCGAGGCAGGCGATGATGCGGAACGCCGGGCGGCTGGTGTTCAGGTCATGGTCGAGTTGCGCAGGGTTCTGGAAGGCCTGCAATTTGGTGCTGATGCCGACCCGGCCTTTGAGGAACAGATCGCGCGTGAGGTCGAAGCTGTGCGTGCGGCGGCCAAGGCGTTTGATGCCAAAAGCGTGCGGGCGCAGATCGAATGGGCCAATATCCGGTCCGGGCAGGACCATGAGGACCGGTTGCGATCCAACCTGACAGCCGAAATTGCCGAGACCAGTCGCGAGATCGAACGCCTTGAGCGCGAAGGCGGGCCGGAATATAGGGCGCTGGTCGCACTTTTTGCCCATCCGGTCGGCAATGCGCTTTTTTACCTTATTCAGTTGCCGACCATCATGTTGACCCTTTTGGTCACAATCGCCGCAGGTGGGCTTGGCGCAGTGGTGGCCTTTACCCGCGATAATTTCGCAGCACGTACACAGCCGATTGCCAAGGCCAGCCGCGAGGGCCATGCGAATGAGGATGCGGATCTGGATGTTATTGCACCGGCAGCGATCAGGGACGGGCGGCAGGCACCGGCAAATGGCTGGGCGGCGGTGGCAAGGTTGCTGGTTTTGACCGGCGAGGGGATAGCGGCTGCCATGGCGATATTCCTGTTTACCGAGGCCGGGATGCTGATGTTAACCCAAGGCGGGCCCGATGGCACGGGGCAGGTCGATATCAGCCCTTATCTTGTGACCTTCATGGCCTTTGTTTCGGGCTTTATGGCCGAGGATGCCTTTGCCCGTATCCAGTTTGCCGGAAAGAAAATCTTTCGCGTTACGGCCGATGAGAACGGGGGAAAGGGCCCTGATATTCCAATGGCTTAGGCATCGCATTCAGGCAAAAGAAAACCGGCGAAACAGCGCGCCGGTTTTCCTTTCGTTGGGACTTTTGGGTAGTGGGGTCTTACCCCTGCAGAAGTCGCAAAAGGTTTTGCGGCATCTGGTTGGCCTGGGCCAGCATGGCGACGCCTGATTGAACCAGAATTTGCTTTGAGGTGAAGTTGGTCATCTCTGCAGCGACATCAAGATCAAGCAGGGTCGAGCGGGCTTCTTCGACATTTTCAAGCATGGTCGCAAGGTTTTGCCCTGCGAAATCCAGCCGGTTCTGATAGGTGCCGACATTGGCGCGCGCGCGTTGCAAATCATCAATCGCACGCGTGACAACCTCGACCGCGTTCTGGGCATTGGCCGCAGTTGAAATGGCGTTGGCTCCCAGATCATCAAGCCCGTCTTCGGTGCCGGTTGCCCCCGATCCCAGCGCGCTGCTGTCAACGGACTGGAAGGAGATGGCAAGACGGTCATTGGATGTATTTCCCGCCCCGATCTGGAACGAGATATTGTCCGAAAGCTTTTGACCATTATCGGCCAGCATCTGAACAGTGCTGTTGTCGCCGACCGTTGCACCACCACCGATCACCTGTGCGGTGGCATAACCATCAGCCCCGGCACCATCAGAACCAAGGGTGATGGCATTGGCAATGATCGTGCTGATATTGTGGTTGAGATCAAAGGTCAGCCCAAGCTCGTCAAAATTGACAGTCGTCTTTTCGCCTGCCGTCAGGGCCCTTGTCCCGCCGGTGGCAAAATCGGTCACATCAATGCTTTGTTCGCGGTCGGTGGCACCGTCAATGGTCGTAAACACATTGAGCATGACGGTATTGCCGACCTTGACGAAATGCAGCTTGAACTGGTTGTCGGTCACACCGTTATTATTGGCATCTGTTGCCCAGTAATTATTATCGGTGATGCCGATGCTATCAAAACCGTTGGCAGGCGAAAGGTCTTCGGCAAGGCCAGCGGAATTGAGGTTGGCATAATTGACCGACACATCGCCGCCATCGCCCAGCAGCTGAATGCCGTTGAAGTTGGTCGAGGATGAAATACGGTCAATCTCGTCACGGAGCTGGGTGAATTCATCATTGAGAAAACCGCGTTCGGTATCGGACAGGTTGCCCGACGATGCCTGAACGGCAAGCGTCTTCATCCGAACAAGGATATCGTCAATTGTTGCCATGCCGCCATCGGCGATCTGCAGCATGGAATTGGCCTGCCCGACGTTAACGGTGGCAGTTTTAAGTGCCTGGGCCGTGGCATTCAGCCGCGCCCCGATGGCCATCGAGGCCGCATCGTCACGCGCAGAAACCACGCGCGTACCCGATGAAAGTTTGGCAAGCGAACGCGTTGCCGATGCATCGGACGCCAAAAGGTTCCGATGGGCAAGATTCGCCGCATAGTTGGAAATGATGTTCAAAGCCATGTCGCAGTTCCTACCTGAACAAGCAAGGCGTTTCGAAAGTCACAGAATGTGATCTGCTCTACATGAGCAGTTTATTATTTATCAAAATAGACCAGCCAACCGGATAGTACAAGTGTATAGGGAAAGAATTGATTCAAATTAAGTTATTGAAATTAAACGATTTAATTTCAGGCTACCCTTAAGTGTGGGGCTTTTTTATCTGTGGTTCATAGGTTGAGCCAGTGGCAACTATCGCCGCGAAGGCGATCTTCTTGTTTACCGAAGCCGGGATGCTGATGCTGACCCAAGGCGGGCTGGATTGCACCGGGCAGGTTGATATCAGCCCCTATCTTGCGACCTTTATGGCGTTTGTTTCTGGTTTCATGGCCGAGGATGCTTTTGCCCGGGTTCAGTTTGCTGGAAAGAAATTGTTTCGGGTTGCAGATGATCAGAGGGCGGGTTGGGGAGCGGCCTATGGTTGAGAAAACGAGATTGTCAGGGCAGTTAAGTAATGCTTCATATTGAGTTTGTGTACGGGAGGCTTGGGCTATCCTTCGGAGTGATTGGAAAGTGCTAAGTAACCCCGTAAGATAAAATTCGCTGATATAAACCCAGTAAAATCATGATGAAAGGCAATTTAAACACATCGTATTTAAATTGGTTTGACGGGCGATGTTAGGTGAGTTAAGTTTACCAAAATGGAAATTGTAATTGAGAATCCTGAACTGGAATTTCTGCATAGTGATGGTTCCGTGCTGCGGACCCAGGTGCCTGTTAAAGTAATCAGGTCGGCTAGAGAGAAGTTCTTGCTGATAAAAGCTGTTCCTGCGCGCGAGTATCTCACCAATTGGCGGAGCTTGGGTTATCGTTCAGATCCAGAGCTCGGGGATGGTTGTTGCTCAGTTTCTTTGCATGGTAGTTGGAGAATGGGGATGGTTCAAGCTGTGCGAAATGACCGAGAAATGATGTTGGTGAATAGAATTTGGAATGCATCTAATGACTTCTGATGTTTTACCCGAAGTACAGCATCCCGGATTTTACATCAAAGCTGAGTTGGAAGCTCGTGGCTGGGCCCAGTCAGACTTAGCTTTTGTTATGGGGAAGTCTGTTCAGCAATTAAATGTTATCCTGTCAGGTAAAGTTAGCATTACAGCAGACATGGCGTTCCTTTTGGGAGAAGCCTTCAGTATGCCTGCTGAATTCTTTACAAATCTAGAGAGCCAATACCAACTTTCCAAGGCTCAGGTTTCTCATCCTGATGTGCGTAAGCGAGCGCACTGGCAGTCTGTTTTCCCAATCCGCGATATGCTCAAAAGGGGATGGATTGAAGAAAGTGATGCCTCGCTGTTGGATGTTCAGATGTTGCGTTTTTTTGAAAAGAACGATCTGAACGATATACCGTTCTTGAACGACAACGTAGAGGTAGTTGGCTACGCAGCAAGGAAAACGGAACCTTACTTGCCAACTGCTGAGGAGCTTGTTTGGTTGTACAGGGTCCGGCAAGTCGCGCGTCAATTAGATGTGCCTGCGTATTCAAGAGATAGGTTGGTTTCAGCGCTTCCAGAGCTTAAGCAACTGATGGGGGATACCGAAGATGTGTCTAGTGTTTACAATATCTTGGCGCAGTGTGGTGTTCGGTTTGTAATTGTCGAGTGTTTGCCGAAGGCGAAGATCGACGGTGTTTGCACTTGGCTCGATGATCAGCCTGTAGTTGCTATTACAACTCGCTACGACCGCGTGGACAATTTCTGGTTCGTGTTGAGGCATGAGATCGAACATGTCTTGCAGGAGCATGGGAAGCAGCGGGGGTTCACTGCAATTGATAACATTGATGATCAAAACTCAGAAAAAAGTCATGAGATAGTGGAGGAAGAGCGTCTTGCGAATGCTGCTGCTTCTGAATTCTGTGTGCCTCAAGACCAATTGATGTCCTTCATTGCCAGGAAGAGTCCTTACATCTCCGAGAAAGATGTTGTCGGGTTTTCGAGGCGGCTGGAGGTGCACCCGGCAATCGTTGTCGGGCAATTGCAGTTCGCAATGAAGAAGTGGAGTTTCTTGCGAAAATACATGAGCGCGAAGGTTGGTGGTGTTCGAGGAATACTGATCCGAGAGCTCAAAGGTTTGAATGTGGTTGATGGTTGGGATGAAACAGTAACGTTGGAGTTATAAGCGTCGGCATGACCTACAAAGAGCAACTCAGAAAAATTTGGCGGCAATACGAAGTCGAAAACGGTGAAGAACCGCATACAGTCCGAGAGTGTTTTGATTGGGCTGTAGAACGTGGTTTATGGGCGCCTCGACCGCAAGACATAGCAAAGATTTTTGGCAGAGAGATGTCGGAAGCATTGCGCCAAGAAATCAGGGTTGATGAGCAAGGCCGCCACTATAGAGCCAAGCATTGCGTGCGAGAAAATAGGGGCGGCGTCCAGCTGGCGTTATGGAATGATATCGATCGAGCTCCGCGCTCGTTCATGGAAAAATCGTTTCAACAGCGCCGTCAAGGTATCGTGCGTGACAGTTATCAGTTGAAGATGGATGTTGATCATTTCAATGACAGCCGTTCAAAAGGTAACCCAATCCAACTGATTCTGAACTTTGAGGATGACGTTGCCGAGATTGAGGCAGAGAAAGCATACGGCGATGGGGAAGTTGCGTGAGAAAACTGCTGCATAAAAAAGAATCTGGTCATTTGGGGCAATACGAGGACTGGTGGTATTTGATTGAGGATACTGAAGGTTTGCATGTGTTGCATAAATGGAACCATGTGCGGGTCAACGGATTGTCGGTGACTGAGGGGGACGAGAAGTTCGGCATTGACGAGTTTTTGGCTGGGAACTTTAGTGTTCCGGCGCAAGCGAAACTCAAAGAGCTTATCTCTTAGTAGGCAAAGGAAAACCCGGCTCCATTGGAGCCGGGTTTTTTTTGTACGAACGGAATGTTCGGATGGGTTAGCCGGTGGTGCCATAACGCGGCGCATTGCGCTGGGCGTTGGTGCCAGCTTCGGCATAGGCCTGACTTGCCTGTGCGGTCTGGGTGATCTGCGATTGCAGGACCTGTTCATCGCGAACCGGGGTCGATGCCTCGGCGGCTTCCTCGGATGCGCTGCTGTTAAACAGTTCGGTCAGGCGCTGCTCGATCGATTTAAGGCCTTCGTTCAGGCGATCTTCGGTCTCGGTGATATTGCCGTTGATTTCCTCATTGAGCGCACCAAGGCCTTCAAGGAATTCACGGGCATTATCAAGGCCCTTCTGGATGCCTTCGCTGGCCTTGTCGAAAATGTCGCGGGCTTCGGATTCCGAGCTGGCATTGGCGGCAATCAGATCGCCAACACGGGCAAGAATACGGTCGGCAACAGCTTCGGGGGTGTAATCGCCCGGATCAACATTGCCAATTGAAATCCCGGTCGAGGACAGGCTTTCATTGATTGCCGAGACAACCTGATCAGCGGTCAGACGATTGGCAGAACCCGATGACAGCGACACAGAGGTCGCCGCCGCAAAGGCCGAAGTGCCGCTATTGCCGGTCTTTTCAGAGTCACTCTGTCCGGGCAAATAGGACTGGGCCGAACGCGAGGACGCGCCGGACTGCTGGGACGTGAGGCCACCAATGGTGATATCCATAATCGTCCTCCCTGGACGAGATCTTTGAGAGCTGTGCCACACACAAATCGTTTGCGATCAGCACTTTCGCCAGACAAAAGCCGCGTGGCATTTTCATGCGCGACCGGTTGCCTGATAAATCCGTGACCCTAATATGGCATGGCGCAGGTGAAAAATCCAGTCCTGTCACGCAAGCGCGGGTTGATGGGGCTGCAATGCCGCCTTGCAAATTGCGGATGGGGGATTGCGAAAATCGTCTGTATTTCCGCTGATTCCAGTCGATCTGATGTTGCACGCGGGCCAAATCCCGCTTATGAACACTGCTTAAGATTATTTTTGAACCCGGTTGGGTATGGCAGGCGCGGTTTTGGACCGGCGCCCGATGCCGACCACGGGCCCCGACATGCAGGAGTTGAGAGAGCGTGGCGAACTATCAGGAAAGTGCGCGGGAATTTGAAAAGCGCTGGCAGGATTACTGGCGGGAAAACGATACCTATCGTACCCCGAACCCGGGCGATGCCGATTTTGACGCGTCCAAAAAGAAAAGCGTCATCCTTGATATGTTCCCTTATCCAAGTGGGGTTGGCCTGCATATCGGTCACCCGCTTGGCTATATCGCGACCGACGTAAAGGCGCGGTTCGAACGCATGCGTGGCTATAACGTTCTGCATTCCATGGGCTTTGATGCCTTTGGCCTGCCCGCAGAACAGTTCGCGATCCAGACCGGTCAGCATCCGCGCATCACGACCGAAGCCAATATCGACAATATGCTGCGCCAGTTGCAGGTGATCGGCCTTGGCCATGATCCGCATCGTCGTTTTGCCACCACCGATGTCGACTATTACAAATGGACGCAGTGGATTTTCCTGCAGCTGTTTAACAGCTTCTATGATCCGACTGTTGAATGGAAAGGCCCGCAGGGTCAGACCATTTCCGGCCGTGCCCGCCCGATTGCCGAGCTGCGCCCGTTGCTTGAAAGTGGTGCGTGGTTGCTGGACGAAGATGGCGTGCCGCAGCCCAAAGCCGTGATCGGCGAAGGTGTTAAGGCCGAAGGCAAGGAAATCGACCGTGCGATTGATCGCGGGCGTCTGGCCTATGTCGATGAAGTTCCGGTCAACTGGTGCCCGATGCTGGGTACGGTTCTGTCGAACGAGGAAGTCACCAACGAAGGCAAGTCCGAACGCGGTGATTACCCGGTTTACAAGCGCCCGCTGAAACAGTGGATGTTGCGCATTACCGATTATGCCGATCGTCTGGTGGCCGATCTTGAAGGGCTGGATTGGCCAAACGGTGTTGTTGAAATGCAGAAGGGCTGGATTGGCCGTTCTGTTGGCGCGCGTGTCAATTTCCCGGTCAAACTTTCGAACGGTTCTGAAGACAAGATTGCCGTTTACACCACCCGCCCGGACACGATTTTCGGTGCGACCTATATGGTTCTGGCACCCGAACATCCGCTGGTCGATGCGCTGTGCGCGGACGACAAAAAGGCCGATGTTGCTGCCTATCGTGCGCAGGCGTCCGAGCTTAAGGCCGTTTCGGCCAAGGATGATGCCGAACGCGAAAAGACCGGTGTGTTCATTGGTGCCCATGCGACCAACCCGGTCACGGGTGAAGAAATCCCGGTCTGGATTGCCGATTATGTCCTGATGGGCTATGGCACCGGCGCGATCATGGCGGTTCCGGCTGGCGATCAGCGCGACTTTGAATTTGCCCATAAATTCGGCCTGCCGATCAAGGCAACCACCAAGCCGTCTGATAGCTGGCTTAAGGACAATGCGCCGGCGGATGCGGGTGAATTGGATGCGCAAGCGTTGCTCGCACGCTATGAAGCAGAGCCGGGCAGCTTCAAGGTTGCCCAGACCGAAATTGGCGAGACGATCAATTCCTCCAATGACGAGGTTTCAATCAACGGTCTTTCGACCCCCGATGCCAAGGCCAAAATCATCGACTGGATGGAAGGCAAGGGCATTGGTCGTGGTCGTGTGCAGTATAAACTGCGCGACTGGCTGTTCTCGCGTCAGCGGTACTGGGGCGAGCCGTTCCCTGTTCTGTTTGATAAGGAAACCGATCAGGTTCACGGCATTGCGCAGGCGGCCTTGCCCGTTGTTCTGCCCGAAATGACCGATTTCAAACCGCAATCGAACGAAGACCCCAATTCCGAGCCAGAACCGCCACTGGCGCGCGCCAAGGAATGGATGGAAGTCACCGGGATTGTTCTTTCAGATGGTTCGGTTCTTCCGGTGGATGCTGCGGTCGGCTCAAAATACGCCCATGATGGTGCAGATTACGAAGTACGCGCGTTCAAACGCGATGCCAACTCCATGCCGAACTGGGCGGGGTCTTGCTGGTATTATCTGCGCTATTTCGATGCCAGAAATGATGTGAAATTTGCCTCCGACGATGCGGCTGCCTATTGGGCAAATAGTACGGACAAGGATGGCAAGGCGCTTCCGGGCGCGGTTGACCTTTATGTTGGCGGGGCGGAACACGCGGTTCTTCACCTGCTGTATTCGCGCTTCTGGCACAAGGTTCTGTTTGATCTTGGCTATGTCGGAACCCCTGAGCCGTTCCAGAAACTGTTTAACCAGGGCATGATTACGGCCGATGCCTATACCGATGCGCGTGGCGTTTATGTCGATATCCATGATGTTGAAATGCGCGATGTTGACGGCAAAAAGGCACCGTTCAACGCCAAAACCAACGAGGCCCTGATTACGGTTCCGGGCAAGATGGGCAAGCGTTACAAGAACGGTATCCCGCCCGAGGAAATCTGCGACCAGTACACCATCGATACGTTCAGAACGTACGAGATGTATATGGGGCCGCTTGACAGCTCCAAGCCATGGCAGTCCGATGCCATTGTCGGCATGATGCGTTTCCTGTCCAACGTCTGGAAAGTCACGACCCAGATGGAACGGACCGATAACGTTGATGGCAAGATCGAAACGCTTCTGCACAAGACCATTGCCAAGGTCACCGGCGATATTGCCGATCTTCGCCTTAACACGGCGATTGCGGCATTGATCGAACTGACCAATGCGCTGACCAAGCAGAATGCGGTTCATGATGACCATGCCAAGGCATTGGCCCTGATGGTTGCTCCGTTTGCCCCGCATCTGGGTGAAGAGCTGATGAGCCGGATGGCAGCCGATGAATTCGGGACCAGGAAGTCGGTGATCAGGTTCGACTGGCCGGAATACGATGCCGAGAAGGCCAAGGATGACGAGTTCGAAGTCCCGGTTCAGGTCAATGGCAAGAAACGCGGTTCCGTCATGGTGGCAGCCGATGCCGATCAGGCAACGGTTGAAGCCCTTGCCAAGGCAGACGAAAACGTTGCCCGTCATATTGAAGGCAAAGAGATCGTCAAGGTGATCTACATCGCCAAGCCGACCCCGAAGCTGGTCAATATTGTTGTGAAGGGCTAAGGCCCGTCGCACATTGATTTTTCAGACAGGGCACCAAAAACTTTGGTGCCCCGTTTCTATTTGATCTCGATTATTGACGGTTGGACGGGGGCTGGCTAGAAGTCAGTTCAGCATATCTTGTAAGGGTTGAGCAATGAGCCACGGGCGTAAGGTTTCAGTTATCGGTTTGGGCTATGTCGGATTGCCGGTTGCAGTTGCATTCGGGACCGCGACAGGGCGAACTGTTGCCTTTGACATTAACAAGACACGCATTGCGCAGCTCAAAGCCGGGCATGATGCGACGGGCGAAGTCGATGATCATGAGCTTGCCGCTGCGGACCTGTTATTGACTGCAGATCCGCAAGATCTGCGTGCGGCGGATTTCCATATTGTGACGGTCCCGACCCCGATTGACAGCTCAAACCGTCCGGACCTTTCCCCGCTTCGTTCCGCATCAAAAACCGTTGGCGCCATCCTTAAAAAGGGCGACATCGTTGTCTATGAAAGCACGGTCTATCCGGGGGCGACCGAAGAAGAATGCGTTCCGATCCTTGAAGAACTTTCTGGTCTGAAAGCCGGATCTGATTTTACGGTCGGTTATTCGCCAGAACGCATCAATCCGGGTGATCGCGAACATCGCTTCACCACGATTACCAAGGTCGTATCGGGTCAGGATCAGGCGACCCTTGATATTGTTGCCGATGTGTATGGCAGTGTTGTCACCGCCGGTATTCACAAGGCACCGACGATTAAGGCCGCCGAAGCCGCCAAGGTGATTGAAAACACCCAGCGTGATTTGAATATTGCGCTGATGAATGAATTGTCCCTGATCTTTGATCGCGCAGGCATTGATACCCGTGATGTGCTTGAAGCCGCCGGGACCAAGTGGAACTTCCTGAAATTCACCCCGGGGCTGGTCGGCGGTCATTGCATCGGTGTTGATCCCTATTACCTGACCCACAAGTCCGAAGAACTCGGCTATTACCCGCAGGTGGTTCTGGCCGGTCGTCGTGTGAATGACGGGATGGGCGAGGTTGTTGCCAATAAAGTGATCCGCGCACTCCTGCGTGAAGGGGCAACCAGGAACCCGACGGTTACCGTCCTTGGCCTCACCTTCAAGGAAGATGTTCCTGACATCCGCAATACGCGTGTGATTGATATCATCCGTTCACTTGAAGATGCCGGTATCACGGTACAGGTTCATGATGTTCATGCCGATGCCGAGGAAGTCACCCATGAGTTTGATGGCCTCAAGCTGTGTGGTGATGCTGATCTGAAACCGGCGGATGCGCTTATTCTTGCGGTATCGCACAAGGAATATGTCGCCAAGGGCTGGCCTTTGGTTCAGGGTCTTCTGAAAGATGGCAAGGGCTTTGTTGCCGACGTTCGGGCGGTTCTGCCGCGCGATGCGGTTCCGGCCGGTATTGACCTTTGGCGTTTGTAAGCCTGTTCAAGACCTTCGCTTATTCATCCTGATAAAGATCAAGCGCGCGCTGCAGCTTTCTCGTCAAACCCTTGGCGACGATGTGGTGCGCGCTTTTGATATGATCACGAAGATCATCATCCCCAAGTCCGGGCTCGTCATAATGCTGGATCCATTTCATCCCGCGTGATGCCAGATAGGGGGCAGGGCGCAGCCCCGGCATTTCCTTTAGAACCTCATAGCCGATTTCAGATGTCTTGAAAGTGATGCCAAGCGTCTCGTTTTTGGTCCATCCGGCAATGGCAAAGACCTTGCCACCAACTTTCCAGACATCGGCACCACCCCACTGAACCACATGGGTGGTTTGGGGCAGGGATTTGCAAAAGGCATTGAACTCATCGCGGGTCATGTGTTTCTGCTCGATCTACTGAATTGGCGTCATTGTGGGATGGTTTGATCACCCTGTGAAGAGGTCAGGTGACTTATTTCATCTCACCTCATCGCATTCCGAATGGTGGATATGATTTCCTTTGTAAAGCGGTCGCGTGTGAAACGGGTTTCACAGACTGAGCGCGCATTTACCCGTACCTGATGGGTTGTATCTGCTGAACGGGTCACATCGATGATGGTTTGGGCAAGGTTTTCTGGGCTATTTGGCCTGCAAAGCCAACCGGTTTGGCCATGGATGACAAATTCCGGAAGGGTTGCGATGCCACTTGTAATCACCGGAATACCCGCAGCCATGGCTTCGAGCACAACAAGCGGCTGTGCTTCGTTTGCGTAGTTGGTGGGAAAGACGAACAGATCGGTGCTCCGGAACAAAATCTTCCGTTCATGTGCCGTTGCAGGGCCGATATATCGGGTATTGGCATCGATGCCATAGCTGTGCAGTAACTCGCGCAGCATCGGCGGATTGATGTCGCCAGCTGCCCCGGCAATGGTGAGTTCAAACGCGACGTCCTGATTATCAAGAAGAGCACATGCTGCAAGCAGGGTTTCAAGGCCCTTGGCGCGAAACAGGTTGGACAGCCACAATATCCGCAAGGGTATCCGGGGCTTCCAGTGCTCGGATACGGGCTTGGCGAAGGCATCATCATCAAGGCAATTGGCAATGATGGTGCTTGCGCAATTCAGACCGGTGATTTCTGAACGCAGTGTTTCGCCAAGAAGGATGACGGTTTGGTCGGAGAAGACCCCTTTCTGGAACCATGCGGAAAAACGCGTTTGTCGCATTGCGGGTAACCCGCGCCCATGCAGGTGGATGATGGCCGGAACCTGAAACAGTTTGGTAATCAGGACATAAAGGCTGTCGCGGTAGTAGGCCGCACCACGTGGTGCAAAGCATATGTAAAATGCCCGGCTGGCAGGCAGGGCGCAGATCAGGCGAAGCGCCAGCCATATGGCATGAAAAACTTTGCCAAAGGTCGGGCGACCGATATCGGACAAATCCTTTGAAAAATGCATCTCGATGACATGAAGATCGAACACCCGTGACAGGGCGTCGATGGCATGCCGGTTCATTTTCGCAGCCCCATGCATGGGGGGCGGGAGTTGTACCATGGCGATAATCTTGGCGCGCTTGCTCATGCGTTTGTTCCGCCCCGTCTTTTGCGAAAACGTGCAAGCAGCAACCACAGAGAGCTGGCTATTTCCGGGCGATATTGATCAAGAACCTTGCGTCGCGTGGCGTCATAAATATCCGGTTCAATGGTGGCGAAATAGCGCCCCGTCGGATCGAGGTTGCGACTGATCAGGGGCGCAGTTAATTGCCGCAAGGTCGCACCGGCATGGATGCTTGCGCGCAGATAGAATTCAAGATCAATGCAACAGCGAAGATCGGTGGCGTATCCGCCTGCTTTGGTCCAGACGCGACGGTGAAAGGCGAGGGACGAATGATGCAGGCGATTGCCAAGATACAAGCGCGCTGGATTAATCTTGCGGAGGCGCGCGTTGAACAGGGTGTTTCGATCCGTCAGAGAGCGCGCAAAAACAAGGTCTTCAGGATATTTGGCAAGAATGTCTGCCTGTTGTGCCAATCTGTCGGGAAGCGAAATGTCATCAATGTCCTGAATGGCAATCAGGTCTGTCGAGCTGTTTTCAATGGCAAGGTTAAGCGCCGCACCCCGCCCGATCCGTGCAGAGGTGATCAGCTTGAAACGATGATCCTTTGCAAGGTCCTCAGGCAGTGCTACAGGGCAATCTGATCCATCATCAACAAGAATAGCACGATCAATCGGCCGAAGGACAGATTGCAGGTTGTCGGCCCAGGATCGCAGAAAGCCCTCGCCATTATAAACCGTTGTGACGACGGTGATCGCGTCAGACATGGCGCGTCTCCCAACGGATCGAAAGTTTTGCCAGATTGCAACCCGGCGCCGTTATGCGCTGCGCAGGTCCGGCAGCCGTGTAGGTATCGTTTTGATCAATCGAAATGGGGTGATCGCAGTGAATTCGGACACCCAGCCTTGCAACAAAAAGCTCATGATCTGAAATACGGGCAAGGCCCAGCTCGCCGTTGAATAACAATCGAAACAGGTCGGGTTTCCCGGAAACAGGGTCGGGACAGCAATCCGTGATGCAGATTTCGTCATCGGCAAAGGTGAGGGTTCGGGACCCCTGTTTTCCGGCAAGGGAGAATTGTATTCGGACTTCCGTTTTGGAAACGCGTTGGGCCTTCTGGAATAGGCCGACCTGTCCGTCGGAGGCCATCGGTAACGGGGTGGACGTGGGGGTATAAAGGCTTTGCTGATCCGTTTCCCCACCCGTCGGGGGCAGAAGCAATATCGCATCCTGCCCATGCCCGGCGATAATGACGGGCGATGATGAAACGTCGAAGGACTGCTTTCCAACAAGGGCCATTTGGACGTGATAGGATTGGGTGGTTTTCAGAAATATCAGTTGTGACTGAATGGATTGCCCGGCTGGCGAATCAGCGGGTTTGAGGGTCGCTGCCCGGTGTAACCAGTATCCTGCAAAGGCCAGATAGTCATCATGGCGGTTATAGCTGTACCAGCCCGGTGTTTGCGGGTTCGCCGGGCCCGGATTTTCAGGTAATGGCCTTGCCGTCAGAAGATTGAGCGGCATTGTGCCAGCATTGAGGATGGCTTCTTCAAGTCGATAAAGGACGGCTTCCGCCTGTGGGGAGAACCCGTGTTTCATCAGAACATAAAGCGCGCAAACAGCGCCAAAGCTTTGTCCTGCACCACGCCCCAGCAAATTGGCATAACCATGATCCCCAACCAGTGCGGCGATCAATCCGGTTGCATTTGACGCAATGACCCGATCAGAAGGGGTCGGACTGTCCGAAAACAGGGCTGCGCAAAATGCGTGATATTGCGCTGAAAAGCATCCGGGGCGGTCAAGGAAAACGGGTGAACGCCAGTAACGATAACGAATGAAACCCGTATGCAGAAGTCCAAGCAATTTGTTGAAAAAGCTGGAAGCTTTTGCCTGATGGTTCCCTAGCCCAAGGATTTGCCAGTTCGCGACGTCAGGGGCCAGATTGCGCGCGTTTTTAAGGATGCTGTTACGGGTTTCTTTGCTTAAGCCGGGAATGGCGAGCAGGGCATATTTGATGAATTCGCGATGATATGTCCGATCTGGAACTTCTGCGATCAGGGCATCAAATGCGCGATTTATGTTCTTCTTGTAGCGATGCGCATCAAGCTCCGTCCAGAGGGCGCATGCAAAACCCTTTGCGTAAAACTCCGGGAGCGGGAAATTGCCATCGCGGGTCTGCCGGTCTGCAAGGTCATCGGCGATGATCCGCGCCAGTCTGTTGCACCGCCGGGTGATATCATCTGGGGTTAGCGGAAGTGACATGTGACCTCCAGCGACAGGGACTGGCCACGCCTGATTTTATTAAGCGGTATGGCCTGAAATTCGGGCCAGTTTCGCCCCATCCGTTCGCGAAGACGCCACAGGAAATTGCGTGTCGGACCGAAATGCCAAAGCAGCCGGGCAAGGCAATCGGGAGCTGAGAGGGTGAAAAACCGATTGGCCCAGCGCAGCCAGACATGATCAACCGGTTCCAGTGGTAGCAACCGGGCATGAATGATCCAGTGATCATCGCGATCCCGCAGGTAAAGATACGGCGCAAATCGTTCCGCGCCATCGGCAGTTTTGAGGGTGACCAACACGTGCTTGCCTGATGTGCTGGTCAGTTGAGCGTGATCAACGGAATGAAGACGGTATTTATCACTATTGGTGTGCCGGTATTTTTTGTCGGCGATCACGCCATGGTCGATACCCTGCCTGTCAAAGACAAGGCGGACGACAGCATCCTGAAGGGCGATGTCATCAAGTGCGGTAAATCGGGCCTGAATGCTGAGGACGTCAGGTTCAATCAGTCTTGTTTCCAGATCGATCTTGAGACGTCCGCCTGCAAGATGCCAGACGCCGTCCGTCTGGTGTGCATTGCGCGCGATATCCGTCAGGGTGACAAAGGAATGACGGTCAGAGCATTCAACGCCCCAATTCGAAAACCTGACATCACCAAATTGCCCGGTGACCAGTCGATTATTTGCGATCCTGACATCGAGTTTGGTCATAAGCGGGCCTCACGACCTTTGGACCAAAACTGGAAAGCAGAAAGGGCGATATAGATCGCGGCAAGGCGAAGTTGGCAGGTGATGATCAGCTCAATTGTGTCCTGATGGTTCGGCAGAATGGCCGCTGAACCCACAAGCATGAAAAGAAGAAACCATCCCACCCCAGCAGCACGAGCTGTTTCCTGCAAGATCAGGCATTGCCGGGTGACAAGTGCCAGAAGCAATGGCCAGAACGCGCCGTTTTGAAGAACTGAAATCAGCGTGGCCTCAGGCGATCCATAGATCAGGTTTGCTATCTGATCCGGGCCGACAAGCAATGCCAGTGAGACCAGCGACATCGGAACAAAAAGCCATAAATCACGTGCCAGTCCGCCGTGTTGTTTGGCAAACAATGTCGCGGAAATGGCTGCAATCAAGCCGCCACAAAACAGGAAAATGCGTTGAGCAAGGAACAGGCTGTGTTCATCATTGCCAAGCAAAACGAAATCAAGATTGGGCAAAAAACCCGCAAGCAGGGTGAAGCCGATCAGGCCAATACTTTGTCGAATATCCAGCGCATCTGCATTGACGGGTTTTCGTCGCGATGTGGTGGGCCTAAGGGCCAGAAATATGGCTGATAAAAATGCTGTAAAAGAGATCACGGGGGCGATGGTAAACAACAGAAAATCGTTGGTTTGTTCCGCTGCAATGACGGCGAAGGTGATGCCGGTTGCCTGCGCGATCAGTGCAATTTTTCCAAGACGGCCAAACTCCGTTCGTGCTGCGATCACCCAGTCCGGGGACAGGGCTGCTGCAACCGGCATGATCAGAAACGGCCAATGCATATTGAGTTCGAATTCAGGTCTGCTTACAAGGGTCGATACAGCCAGCCCGGCAATCAGCAATCTGATCGCAACAACAAACAAGGCTTTGGGCAATGCGCCACCTTGCATAAGGCGGATCAGGAGCGGGCCACTTCCGGCCTGGGTTGCGGTGACGGCAAGCCCGGCCGTTGCCAGCATTGCAAAATAGCTGCCCAAGATTTCCGGGGAAAAGCTGTGCCCGATCAATAGAAGGATGATCATCCCGCCCAGCCGCGCAATCAGGTTTGCCCCGACCAGCCACAGTGGAAAAAGATTGCCTGCAACGATGCTGATGACTTTATCCATTACGCGATAAAACGGCGTCATAGGCCGCATCTACCCGGTTGCCATAGCCGGTCTTTATATCTTCCGAAATCTGATCGCGGGCAGACTGCGCCAGACTTTTGCGCATCTGCGGATTTTCGATCACTGCGGAAATGGCAGTGGTGATTGCACCGGAATGTCGCGGCGGGATGATCAGGCCGGATATATGGTTAACCACCGGGCTTCCGGCATCAAAGGTGTTGATGACACAACAACCTGCTGCCATGGCCTCCATCACGGCCAGACTGCTGCCTTCCGACAGGCTGGGGAACACGAAAATGTCCGAGCCCAGCATCAACTCTGCGACCTTGTCTTGCGACAAGGGACCAAGCCATTCACATCCATCGGGAAGATTTTCGATCAGTGATCGGGCGCACGGCTGAACCCGCCCGACCAAAGTCAGTTTGATGCGCACCCGGTATGTCACGCGTAAGGAGGACCAAGCGTCAAGCAGATGCGCGATCCCCTTGGCAAGCGACAGATTGCCGACATATAGAACACGGATGACGGTTTCCTGTCGCTCAGGACGTGCGCGGGTGAGCAGTGCATGGCAATGCGGTGAAAGAAAGGGAACCAGAAAAATCTTCTGCGGTTCGACGCCGCAATCAAGAAGGCCGCCCGCAACCGTATCGGATGGCGCAAATACGGCATCGGCAAAAAGGGCTTCCCTGGTTCTTCGACGGGAAAGAAAACCGGAAATTTCGCGATAGGTCCGGTTATGGGATGCATATTCCTCGCCCAACTGCTTGTGGCGGGTTTCGGCGAGTTGGCCGGTAATATCCGCGATGGTTATCATGCCGCGGGCCTTGGCACGCTGCATGGCGGGTAGACTGTAATTGCCCTGACCATGAAAAATATCGGCTCTCGGGGCGTGCAGGGTTGCGAGCATCGAAAGGGGAACATCCGAATAAAGATTATAGGCCGGCAGATGAATTTTGCGCGCGACCTTGGCCAGAAGATCGGGGATCAGATGTCGACCGGAAACCTTGGCCAATACCGGATCGGTCAGACGGTTGGCCGGGGTAAGGGGGCCGGTTCCGTCATGCCGCCAGAAACTGTCCCAACGGATCAGCCGGTTGTGACGGGCAAGATGGGATGCAAGAATGGCTGCCTGATCAACCCGGCTGACCATCCATACGGTCGGGGCAGATTTTTGTGGTCGGGATACAGGCCGGATCAGTTCCATTGCCTTACCCCTGCGGGTTTCTGTACTGCCTGATTGATCGCCTGCCACAGGGTTTCGGCATGATGTGTCGGGGTGTTTTGCGTTATTCGGGACGCCTGATTTTGTCGGGTTTGCTCCCAAATAGCGGGATTGTCGAGCAGTCTTTGACAGGCGCGAACCCAGTTCGCCAACACGTTCGCGGACAGGATTTCATCGGGATCAAGCATGTCAGGTGCGCAACCAACCGCATCACTTGCCAGTGCAACAGCCCCGCAAGAAATCGCCTCGATCACACCAAGGCCATAGGCATCATTCTGGCTTGGAAACAGGCAAAGTTTGCTATTGGCAAGAAATGCCTGAAGCTGATCCGGGGGCAGTTGAGGATAAAGATCGATCTGATCAGGAAGGCCGAAATTTTGCAGCTCGGATTTGGTTCGATCTGTATCGATGCAGCCAATGATGCCGATCTTGCTGATGGTCCCGGAAGTAATCAGAGCACTGGCAATCTCAAGAAAACATCCAAATCCCTTGCGCGTTGTCGTCCGCCCGCACCACAGAAGATCATATTCGCGGTCGTCAAATCTGCGATGTGATTGAAGTTCTCTATCCCCGTTGACGGAGAAAGATATCGGGATTGGCGAGATCAGGATGCGGTTATCTGAAACGCCCTGCAGTTCAAACCAGTGCCTGCCCAACATACTGGCGGCGATAAATCCATCGGCCTTTTCCAACATGTGACGGCGGATATAGCGGCGAATGGGATTGCTATAGATATCGTCCGATCCGGACCAGCCATCAAACTGCACGATAACCGGAATACCGGCCTTGGCGGCCCAATTGCATGCCCGCCACTGGGCGATGCCAAATCCGACAAGAACCAACACATCCGGGGCAGTTGATCGAACTGCATCAGAGATCCCGGACGGGATGGTCAGCAGACGATTTTCACCAAGATGAACATGCAGTCCGCGCAGATGTTGCTGTGAGAAAGGGGGCGTGCGTTCCGGCCAGTTGCGCTGGGGTTCTGTGTTGCTGGTACAGATAACCGTCAACGCGCCACCGGCATTACAGGCGCGCTGATGCAGGGCGCAATAACTGGCAAACCGGTAAGGGGCAACAAGGTTTGTCAGCAATGTTACTTTCACCGGAACAATCACCCCAAGATGCTATTGTTGCTGTTAACTCAATCATAAGTTACCATCGATATCAATGAATTAAGTGACGCCTGTTCTTCGGCACAAGTATCGAGGGACACACAATAAAAAAGCAATCTGGTTGGATATCCGGGCGGTCAGAACGGGGCTGGCGGGGATGATGAATGCGACAGGGGAAAGCGGCTTTATTTGGACTGCGCCTTGATCTGCGGCGGCGTGACCAACTCTGTACTGATATCTGCGAACGGTTGGTGCATCGCCATCGAACCGGGCATGTTTCGTGTTTCCGGCAACATTCCCTGAATGCTTTGAAATTACCGCAATCAATTGCGGACAGGCAGCTGTTTGACGCACTTGCCAATGCCGATAGCCTGAATGCCGATGGTATGGGCATTGTCTGGACGGCAAGGCTTTTGGGTATCACGGTTCCCGAGCGTGTTGCGGGCATTGATGTCATGGCGGATTTGCTGCCACGCTTTGCAAAACAAGGTCTGCGTGTCTTCCTTCTGGGGGCGCGACAAGATGTCCTGGTCGCGCTTAAGGACAAACTGATTGCCGGTCACCCGGATCTTTTGATTGCCGGAATGCATCATGGCTATGAACAAGATGATGCAAAGCTTGCGCAAATTGTCAGGCAAAGCGGTGCTGATGTCTTGTTTGTCGCATTGCCATCCCCGCGCAAGGAGCTGTTTATCGAACGCTATGCCGATCTGACCGGGTGCGGCTTTGCCATGGGTGTTGGTGGAGCATTTGATGTTCTGGCCGGTCGGATCAGGCGTGCACCGGCTATCTGGCAAAGGACCGGGATGGAATTTCTTTGGCGTATCCTGTGTCAGCCGGGATACATGCTGCCACGTTATGCTTGCGGGTTGACTGCCTTTGCCAGGCTGGTTGTTCCCGCCGTCATAAAGTTTCAGGCAACCAGGTTCAGAAACTGGGCCGTAAAGATGGCTTTTGCCGTATCGGCAATTCTGATCCTGATGGGGGGTACGGACGGGCGTTCTGAAATTGTCGTTCCGGATAATCTGACAACATCAGATACCGAGGCAACGCAGGCATGGATCGAAAGCCGGATCGCGGCGATATCCGATCCCGAAGATATACAGGTCATCATCAATCAGCTGGTCGATCTGGTTTTGTTTGGGAAGGTCGAAGATGTGCCTGTCGATCCCGAAAAGACGGAAATTGACTGGCAGACAGCAGATGCCGCGATCCTGACTTTGCTTAAAGTGATCGAGGTTGTCCTGACAGCGGCAGGTGGAAACAGCTTTCTGGTCGAAACGGTTCTGGGCGGGACATTGAAACAGTTGCTGGGCCTGCATCCCGAACCAAGCCGCCTTAGCCGAATGATTGCCGATAGTACCCCGGAATTTGCAGCACGCGTTTTCCATGATCGTGCCTTCAGGAATGATGACTTTGACACAAGGCCGACCTTGCCGGTCTCGTATGCAGTCCCGTCTCAGTCTGTCGATCAACCGGAAACTTACGTTCAGAATGTCGATCGCCGGGTCATCCGGGTTTTTGATCTTGTCTATGGTCAGGGCCCGACAAGCACTCCGGAACAAGGTGGTTGGGGTGCCCTGATTGATGAGCGCGATGCTGATGTTGCAATTGTCGGGGATGCAAGCCCGCGATGACACAAAAACTGGCAAACAGCTTTGACCCGAGTTTGCGTGATCTGGTTGCCATTCTTTGGCAACGGCGCGGAGTGGCGGCTTTGACCTTTGTTCTTGTGCTGGTTGGATCAATTGGTGTGATTGCCAACTGGCGATTTGACTATCGTGCAAGTGCCGAGATCGGGTTGGCATCATCAATGCCCCCGACCCGGGGGGAGCTCAAGGATGGCGGGCCGACAGGACAGGGACAATTGACCGCGCAGGATATTGAAACGGTCATTGCCGAGATCGGAAGTGAAAAAACGCTTTCGACCGCCTTGTCGGTTTTGCGCGGGGAGCCTGTCATGTTTTCCAGACTGGTTTCGGGGCAGGCGAACAGGGGATTGTTCAAGGATGTGGTGGCCAGACAATCACAGACCTCGCCACACCCAGATGAAACAGGTCTGATCAATCAGCTGCATGCCGGGTTGAAGGCCGAGCGCATCGGTCATTCCGCCGTAATTTCGGTCAGCTTTGCATCCGGTGATCCGGCGCTTAGCCAGTCGGTTCTGCGCGCCATTGTCGAAAGTTATGTCTGGCAACGCGAGGACCGGCAAAAGCGGTCCCTTAGGATCGAACTTGCCGAAATAACGGGTCAGTTTGATCGTGCGCAGACAGAACTTGAAACCAGCGAGAGCGACTTGTCGGAATGGCAACAACGTGCCGGTGTCCTTGATCCTGACGAAAGCAAACTGATGCTTGACCGCATCTATGCCCTTGATGAGCAGGCCGAGAAAATCGGGCAGGATGTGGCGGCACTCAAACTGGCGGCAATTCAGCGTGACGGTGCAAACCGTCTTGAGGACCTTCTGACCATTCCCGATGTCGCGACCCATCCGATGGTGGCGCAACTTGCCACGCGGTATGACGCACAAAGGAAGGAGTTCCTTGCACTTGATCAGCGTTACGGTCCCAAACATCCGCTTATGCAAGGCAAGCAGCGTGAGCTTGATGATCTGCGCGCGGAACTGATGACCGTGGCAACATCGGTTGCCGATCAAATGGGAAGTGCCCTGATCAATGCGCAGGAAAAACTGTACCTGATCGAACGTCAACGCGATCAATGGCAGGCGCGCATGAGTGACCGCCATACCAGCATGCAGGGACAGGCTGCCTTGGTGCGCGCAGTCGCCATGGCGCGTGATAACCTTCAGGATTTGGGGCAGCGGGTTCAGGGGCTGCGTCGCGAACTGGTATCCTTTAAGGGCGATGCCGAAATCCTGCGATCACCAACATTGCCGGTTGCGGCAGAATTTCCGGCAAGACGCGACCTGTTGTTGCTTGCGGTTATGGTCGCCCTGTTTGCTGCGATGATTGCCGCCCTGCTTCGGCATTATTTTGATCAAACCATCGGCGATGGTTTCGAACCCGAAAGCATGCTGGGTATTCCGCTTTATGCCCGGATCCCGGATACAGGACCATCCGTGCGCACCGAACAATCATCAGGTGCGAGTGACGAGGCAACAGGCCATTTAGCAGTATTGATGCGTCTCCTTGATCAAAAATCAGATAACCGTTCGGAACGGTCTGGCCGGGGACAGGTCATTGCCATTGCATCGGCCCAGACCGGGGAAGGCAAATCGCATATCGCGCAGGCATTGGCAGCCAAGCTTGCCGCCCTTGGTGGCAAGACGGTGCTGGTTGATGCGGACCTTCATGATCCGGCGATGATGCGGGGGCATGCGGGTGTGTTTGCCGATCTGATGCCAATATTATCGGGGGATATCGCACCTGAGGATGTGTTTGGCGCGATGAAGGATGCGCCGGGCTACTGTCATCTGGGGGTGCGACTGGCGGTGCCGGGCAATATTGCCACGGGGCTGATCGAAAACCGCCTGCCCGCGATTATCAAGGCGCTTTGTTTTCAGTTTGATCACATCATCATTGATACGCCGCCGGTCCTGTCAGTTGCCGACGGGCTGGTTGCCTTGCGTTTGGCTGATGTCAGGCTGCTGGTTCTGCGCAAAGGGCAAAGCAAACGTCGCGATAGTGCCGAGGCGCTTGATCAGCTTCGAACAGTCGATGTGATCCCGGAGGGGATTGTTTTGAACGGAGTGGTGCCGCGCCCGGCCTATGGCAAGGCAAATACCACGGCAATCAAAAGCGGGCAGGTATCATGAAGTCTTTCCTTGTCCTGGTCGCGGGGCTTCTGATCGGTGTCGGTCTTTTCCGTCTTGGATCGGAAATCGCCGCGTTTCAGACAGTTGATCAGGTTGCCGCAGGATGGCGCAACGGCGATGGCATGGGGGCGGCTGCCCGCGCACAAGATATGCGGTACGCGGTTGCGTCGGGTGATCCGCGCCAGATGGAACGCATGACACAGGATCAACTGCAATCCGCACCATTTGACCCGGTATTGCTGTCACTTTTGGCGGTGGCCAGAATGTCCGGAAAAACGCCTGATCTTGTCACTGGCGCAGGGTTGCTTGATCAGGCAGTGGCGATTGCGCCGCGTGATAGGCGCGTTCGGGAAATTCGAAAGGCGATACAAGACGGCCTTCAAGGCCCGCCACCCACATTGCCACCATTGGCAGAATAAGGGCGGGAAGCGAGATGACCCAGTCCGAGAATGATCCGATCAGCGCAATGGAAATCAAAGCCGCCCCAAATGCCCGGTTTGGCCGGTTTGCGGCATTGCGGAGAATGAAAAAAATTGCTGCAATCAGCGATAAAGCAACGGCGATAGTTACCGGAATCCCGAACATAATCGCCCCGTCAAGCCACAGATTGTGGCTGCTAAACCAGTGGGCATTGGTATTTAAATCCGGTGTCGCGACATGAGCCATCACAAGGGGAATACTGTTTGCGCCATATCCGGTGATCGGGCGTTCGGCGATGGCATGTATGGCCGTCAGCCCGGCATCATCGCGCTGGATCAGATCAAGCCGGCCAAGATCGGCAAAGCGCATAAACAATTCGGGTTCGGCAGAAGCAACAAGGGCAAGAACAATTACGGCACCGGCTGTTGCAGCGAAAAATCGTCGAAGGCGGGCAAGACCGGATTGTCTGGAACTGCACAGGGTAACGAAAAGGATGGTTGCGATAATGATCGCCAAAATCGCACTGCGCGAATGGCTCTGGATCAGGGCGGCGGTGAACAGGATGGCCAGTGCCAGATAACTGCCCGACTGATCAAGCCGCTTGCCCGTCGATTGATCCGGATACCGGACAAAGAACCACAAACAGGTCATCGTTCCGGTTGCCATCAATATGCCAAAGGCATTGCGATTGGCAAAGCTTCCGGTCCAGTCCCCGATATGGGCGGTTTTGACAAACCAGAAGGTGGTCTGCCAGTCAAAAGCTGCATTGCCTGTGGCAAGGATCAGTTGCAGGCAGCAGGATGCAATAACAGCCTTGCCAACAATAATCTGCCAGTGACCGGGATGGAGTTGCGCGATCAGCGATCCAAGCGTGATCGTTCCGGCAAGCCAGATCAAACGGGCCGACAGGTCAATCCAGCCACCCGGGTAAAGCGCGATATAAGGTGCCTCGAACGGGAAGGGTTGAATGGGCCAGACTGGCATGGATTGCAGGACAGACCAGCCGATCAGTCCTGCCACAAGTATCCAGACATAAAGCACGTAACGGCGCAGGATCAGATTGCGCGCCGCCGCGATCATGGCAAGCAATCCAATGCCGGTCAGGATCGACAGGATCGCCATCGCCCATGGCCGTGCTCCGCCCAGCATTACCGGGGCGAGGATAATCTGTGCGATCAGGCAAAATTGCGCCAGACGATGCATCAGGCCGTGCCAATCTGCTTTGAAAACAAGGGGTTCAGTCTAGCGAAGATTTGCTTGCCTGTCGCGCGCCAATCAACAGAAGCAGGGACTGTGTGCCGAGGTGCAATATGACAGGCAGGCCTTATTCCCTGGCCGGGCGCGGGGATGTAAAAACACGTCTTGTTGACGTCGTTGCATCGCAGGTCTTGCCACTGTGGCTGGTGATTGCTGGCAACGCTGTGATGATCGCATCGCTGTGGCTGCTGGGCGCGGGCGGAATGATGGCCAAGCTGATCCTGCTGATTTTCTGGGTCATGATGCTGGCAGCGTATGGTCGCAATCTGCATTTCAAACCGGCCGGGCTGGTGGGTGGTTTGATCCTTTGTGCCCTGATCGGTTTGATCGGGCTGGGGGATGGCAGTCCGGGTGAGAAAATCCGTCTTGCGGGCAATCTGATGATGTTGCCGGTCGGGCTTGCTGCGGGATATGTGATCGGGCGTGATTGTTTGCGTATTCTTGTGCCATCACTCGCACTTTATCTTGTTCTTTCAAGCTCCTTTTATCTGACCCATGAAGGGTTTCGGCTTAATCACGCATTCCTGCTTCTGGGGTTCTTTGCGCTTTGCTCGGTCATGGCGTTGCCGGGTGGCCGATGGGCAGGCGGGGTTGCGGCCATCACCATTTTGCTGAGCCAGACGCGGATTGCGGTGATTGCGATGCTGATCAATCTGGTCGGCGGGATAAGGTTCGGACGGGCCGTGACCGTGCTGGTCGGGGTCACAGGTCTTGGGATCATGGCGGCATTGATCGCGCAGTATCTGCCACGTCTTTTGATGACCCATGACAGTGGAAGGCTGGTTTTCTGGCAGGAGTTTGCCGATCTCTGGCGTGATGGTCCGCCATCGCGGCAATGGCTTGGTTTCGGGGCCGGATCGGTTGAGGAAATCCTGTCGGGATCATCGTCATTTGCCTCATTTGGCGCACTTCATAATGATCATTTCCGTATCCTGTTTGAAACCGGGATGGTTGGGGCCATTTTGTGGCTTTGGGCATGGGGAATGATGATCTGGTCGGTGCGTCAGGTGCGGTTATCGGTCTGTATCCTGATTTCGGTATTTGTGACGATGGTGACCGATAACAGTCTGAATTACGGGCACTATCTGATGTGTGCGGCAATTGCATCGGGGATTGCCGCACACACAGGAGGACCGCGTGAATAGGGCCGTTCTGATCAATGTTCGGGACCGGGTTCTGGCACGCATGCGGCAAGCGGATTTTGCCGGTGCCGATCCGTTTGACGGGCTTGAAAGTCGATTATTCCAGGTATCGGGTCTTGGACGGTTTCGAATTGCCCGTCTGATCTGGTTGCAGGCGATCAAGCGCGGACCGGGTGTCTTGCGACGGTTTGCCATGATCCCGCCGATGATGAATCCCAAAACGCTGGCACTGCTGAATGGTGGTGCGGGTGGTGTCCGGCTTGGTGATTTTTCCGGGCAATTGATCGCGATGCAAAATGCCGATGGCGGGTGGGGATATCCGTTTGAATGGCAAGCGCGGGCCTTTTACGCCAGACGTCATCAAAGCAATGCGATTGTCACAAGTTTTGTGATTGATGGATTGCTGGCAGGCGGCATGACGCCAGACCATGCAGCCCTGATCCGGGCGGGGGAATTCATTGCACGTGATCTTTGGCGCGATGGCTATTTCGCCTATTTTGATCATGATGCGAGCGAAATTTACAATGCCAGCCTATGGGCGGCCTTTGCGTTAAATCGCATTCTGCCCGGAAATGAAAAATCCCGGCGCGCCTTGGTGCGCGTCATCAACGCGCAATGCGATGATGGCAGCTGGGCCTATGGCACGCGCGGGCATCATGGTTTTGTCGATGGCTTTCATACCGGCTACATCCTTGATCTGCTTGACCGGTTTCGGACGACTGGCGTTGAAGGGGCGGAGATTGGCGGGCTGGATGGCGTGATCGCACGTGGCTGGCAGTTTTATCGTAGCAACTGCTTTGATCCGGACGGTATTCCCAGAAGCTTTGCCAGCAAGGATGGTTATCTTGATGCTCATGCGGTGGCGCAGGCGATGGCAGGCCTGTGCCGGTTTGGTGAGGTGGTCGATGCGGTCAGGCTGGCACATTGGGCGGTGCAGATGCTTTTTGATCCGGCGCGCGATGTGTTTCATGCCGGGATCGGACGGTTTGGGGTTGATCGGCAAAACTATCTGCGCTGGACGCAAGCCTGGATGGTCTGGGCCCTTTCGATCGTGATAGAAAGAATGGCATTGAAACAGCAAGACACGCCCATGCCAACGCTTGATCCAAACGCAGCACTTTCATTTCCCCATCCCGATCCGGACAGGGCGGACAAGGAAGCGGCATTGCGCAACCTGTCCGAAGACGCCTTTTGCACGCTTTATGCCATTACGCGGGACGAAGCCGCGCGCATGAAAAACACAGGCGAGATGGAAGCGCTTTATGGCCTGACGCGCGGGATGAAAACCCTGCAACGGATTGGCGGAGAACGCGGGATCATTCTTCGGATTGCGCGTTCAGGCGCATAAAGCGGGGCAGTGTGTGGACTGTCAGCGTTGCGACATCTCGTCACTGGTCAACTGACCATCACCATTGGCATCAAGATGTTTGAACATCCGGGCATGGATGGCCTGAAATTCTTCGAGTGACAGGCTGCCATCACCGTTGGTGTCCATCATGACGATCATCATGTCGGGCCCATGCATCCTGCCCGCCATCATGCCAGATCCCATCATCATTCCGGCACCCGGCATGCCGTTACAGGAATAGGCCATATTGCCATAACCTTGTCCTTGCATCATTCCCTGACCCTGCATAGGACCCTGACCACCTTGCATCATGCCCTGTCCGGGCTGTTTCATCATCGGCGAGCCTTGTTGTGCATTTGCCAGACCAATAGAGCCTGCAAGTGCCAAACTAAATACGGTTACTGCGAGAATGTTCTTCATCGATCGTCTCCGGTTTCTGGGCTGGGGTGTTTTCCTGCAAGCTGCCTGAGCACTGATATGAAATGAGAGAACAGGCATCTGCCTAAACCAACAAGGAGAGCCTATCACGGTATGACATCGGGCCGCATTGAGGCCGATCAAAGGGCAAGGATCAGGGATCTGGTGAAATATCGATGTAACTGAGCGCTTGCGCCAAACAACAGCACAGGGATATTGCTAGGCAGAGCAACGATGTCGTCCGTTCAATATCGAAAGATCACATGACCTCTGCATTCCCGGCCCTTCCGATTGATGCCGTCCTGCCCGAATTTTGCGCGGCGCTGGAAACGGGAACCAATGCGGTTTTGCAAGCTCCGCCGGGCGCAGGCAAGACGACCAAGGTGCCCTTGGCGTTGCTGGATGCCGGGTGGCGTGGCGATCAGAAGATCATCATGCTTGAACCCCGCAGGCTCGCCGCCCGGGCGGCTGCGCGCCGCATGGCGCAGCTTCTGGGCGAGGGGGTTGGCGAGCGGGTGGGCTATCGCGTTCGCTTTGACAGCAAGATATCGGCCAGGACCAAAATCGAGGTCGTGACCGAGGGTATTCTGGTCCGGATGATTCAGGATGACCCGGAACTTTCGGGCATTGGCGCGATCCTGTTTGACGAGTTTCACGAACGATCCCTTGATGCCGATCTTGGATTGGCCTTGGCGCTGGAAACCCAAGGGGCACTGCGCGATGATCTGCGCATTGTGGTGATGTCGGCAACCCTTGATGGCGGGCCGATTGCAACGCTTATGGGCGACTGCCCGGTGATTACGTCCGAGGGGCGCGCCTTCCCGGTCGAAACCCGCTATTTCCCGCCCAAGCCCGATAAATGGGGCAATATCCGCATTGACGCGGAAATGACGGCGGCGATCAAAACCGCCCTTCGCGAAGAAAGCGGATCGATCCTTGCCTTCCTGCCCGGACAGGGCGAAATCACAAGGGTCGAGGCGGCATTAAAAGAAGTGGTTGGCAGCGATACCATCATCGCCCCGCTTTATGGCGCAATGGATGCCAAGGCACAGGATATCGCGATCCAGCCGGCATCAGAAGGCAAGCGCAAGGTGGTGCTGGCAACCGCGATTGCCGAAACGTCGCTGACCATTGATGGTATTCGCGTCGTGGTCGATAGCGGGTTGCAACGCCTGCCGCGTTTTGATCCGGCATCGGGCATGACCCGGCTGATCACGGTCAAATCATCGCAGGCAAGTGCCGAACAGCGCCGCGGTCGTGCCGGACGACTGGAGCCCGGTATTTGTTATCGCCTGTGGGCGGAAAATGAACAGCGCGCCCGTGCGCCCTTTACCGCGCCCGAAATTGCCGAGGCCGATCTGGCCCCGCTGACCCTTGAACTTGCGCGCTGGGGGGTAACGGATCCCAAAAGCCTGCCCTGGCTTGATGTACCCGAAGCCGCCAAGATTGATCAGGCGCGCGATATCCTGCGCGGGCTTGAGGCGATTGATACTGACAACCGCATCACCGCCATGGGAACGGCAATGGCGGGGATCCCGGTCCATCCCAGACTGGCGCATATGATGTTGCGCGGCGCGGCCTTGGGGCTTGACCAGATTGCCTGTGCCTTGGCGGCACTGCTTTCGGATCGGGATTTCATGCGCGGGCGCGGGGCGGATTTAAGGTTGCGGATTGAGGCCATCCTGCGCGGTCATGCCCCCAAAATGATCAGCGAGGCCGCCAAGCAACTTGCACGCAGGCTTTCTGATGTGGTGCATCAGGCAAACCTTCCCAAAGGTGAAGGCACAAAGGTTGATCGCGCGGATGAGGTCGGGTTGCTTCTGGCCTTTGCCTATCCCGACCGGATTGGCGAACGGCGCAAGGGGGCCGATGCGCGCTATCGCCTGTCAGGTGGGCGCGGGGGCGTTTTACCCAATGAAGACAGCCTTGCGAATGAGGCCTATATCGCGGTGGCCGAACTGGACGGGCAGGCGCGCGAGGCCAGAATTTACCTTGCCGCCCCGGTGGCGCGGGCAACTCTTGAAACACATTTCGCCGATCAGATTTCCGAAGGCACAGAGGTTTTCTGGGATACCCAATCAGACGCCGTGCAGGCTCGCTGGCAGCGCCGGATCGGGGCATTGGTGCTTGATGAAAAAGCCACCCATGACGAAGCCGATCCCGATGCGATTGCAACGGCGATGATCGAAGGTATCCGCAAGATCGGTCTGCATTGCCTGCCTTGGGACAAGGCATCAGAAGGTCTGCGTGAACGGTTATCCTTCCTGCATCGGGTGGATGGCGATCACTGGCCTGATGTGTCTGATGACGGGTTGCTGGGATCGCTTGAAACTTGGATTGCACCCTATTTGACCGGCATTACCAAGCGCGGGCAGCTTAAACAGATCAATCTGTCCGAGGCATTGCTGGCCGGGATTGACTGGAACCAGCGACAGGAACTGGACCGCCTTGCGCCCACCCATTGGCAAGTGCCGACCGGATCAAACATCCGCATTGATTATAGCGGTGAAAAACCGGCCCTGCCGGTGCGCATGCAGGAAATGTTCGGCGCGACCGAAACGCCAAAGGTCGCCGGAGGCAAGGTTGCCGTGACCCTGCATCTGCTATCCCCGGCCCAGCGCCCGATACAGGTCACAAGTGATCTGGTGGGTTTCTGGAACGGATCCTATGCGCAGGTCAAAGCCGAGATGAAGGGACGCTATCCCAAACATTACTGGCCCGATGATCCGCTTCAGGCGGAACCCACACGCCGGGTTAAAAGCCGGATGTAGGTTCCTGTCCGAAATCAAAGATGACGGGAAATCCAGTCGGCTGCCTTGAGCATGCGGGCATCATCACCAAAGCGACCAATCACCTGCAAGCCAACCGGCATATTGTTCGGGCCAGACAGACCCGGAACGTTGATGCAAGGCACGCCCGAGAACGTCCAGATACGGTTAAACACCGGATCACCCGTGGCGTTGAGGCCAACCGGTGCTTCGCCCGGGGCGCTTGGGCAGATCAGGATATCATAATCCCCCATGGCATCGGAAAGGGCGGTGCGGCTTAGTTTTGCCTGATCAAGTGCCTTGTCATAATCAGATGTCAGAACATTCATCCCGGCATCAAACCGTTCGCGGAACTTTGCGCTGGCCTGATCGGGGTGGTTTGAAACATCATAAAGGCCGGTAAAGCTGACCTCATAATCCATCGCAATGCCATGGGCGCTGGCAAGCGTTGCAAAGATGTCGGGCAGGGTGAAGTTGGAAACCTTCGCACCGGCTTTCCCAAGTCTGGTTGCGGCATCTTCGATCAGTGACTGGGTGGTTGCGTCGGCCGCATCCCATTGCGGCGTCTGGCAAAACCCGATTGTCGGAACGAAGTCGCCGGACTGGTTGCTGATATCAAGTTCGGGGCGTCGTCCAAGGATCGCGGCAAGGAAACCGGCATCCTTCACCGTCCGGGTCATAACCCCGAGGTGATCCATCGATGGCGCGAGGGGACGGATGCCGGTTAACGGCAAGAAACCGTAACTGGGTTTATAGCCAACAACCCCGCAATAGGATGCAGGACGGATAATCGAACCGGCGGTCTGGGTGCCGAGTGCTGCCGGAACATGATAATCGGCAACTGCGGCCGCCGAGCCGCTTGATGATCCGCCCGGAGTTCTGGTCAGATCGTTGGGATTGGCGGTTTTTCCCGGCTGGAAATAGGCAAATTCCGTCGAGACGGTTTTACCAAGGACAATGCCACCGGCATTGCGGATGGTCGCAACGCAGGCTGCGTCCTGTGCCGGTTGATGACCTTCATAGATCGGTGATCCATACCCGGTCGGCATGTCGACGGTATCAATCAGATCCTTGATCCCGATCGGAAGACCCGAAAGCGGGCCAGTGGTGGTCTTGGCGGCAGGGGCGCTTGCCTGTGCCTTGGCGCTGTCGGCATTGATATGCATCCAGGCACCAACATCCCCTTCACGTTCGGAAATGCGTTCAAGGCAGGATGCCAAAAGCGTTTCAGCGGTCAGTTTACCGTCCGAAAGTGCGCTGGCCGCTTCAAGAAGCGACAATCTGTTTGGCTGTGACATCATTGATTGTTCCAGTTTTCAGCCAGCGCACGATAGATACCGACGGCTTCTTCGATCCGCGAGACATAGCAAAACTCGTCGGTCTGGTGGGCCATGGCGGCTTCGCCCGGGCCAAGAATGACGGTTGGGGCAAAGTCATAGGCACGGGTGAAAATCGACGCATCGGTAAAATAGGCCGCAGTCCTGTTTTCAATCGGGCCGTCATGAAGCGGTGCGACCACCTCGAACACTGACTGCATCCACGGATCATCCGGCGATGTCCAGACCGGTTCAAGATTGACCGTCGGGGTCAATGTCACCTCGTCGCCCAGATAGGAGGCCAGCTGTTCAAGAATGACCTCGTTATCCTGACCGGGGATGGTGCGCACATCAATGCCGATTTCCGCACGGTTGGGGACGGAGTTGACGTTAATGCCGCCATCAACCGTCCCAACATTCAAGGTCGCGGGCCCCATCACCGGATGACGGGCGACGTTGAAGTCATAGTCTTCGAGCTTGGTGATCGCGCGCGATGCCTTGTAAATGGCATTGACGCCAAGTTCGGGCATCGAACCGTGCGCGGTGACACCGTCGGTCGTGGCTTTCATCCAAAGCGCTCCCTTGTGCCCGACATAGGGGTAGTTTGATGTCGGTTCGGCAACGACGATGGCACCGGACTTGCCAATCACATCGCCAAGTCCGGCGATATAGGCAGCACCCTCGCAGCCGGTTTCTTCGCCCGCCGTTATCAGAAGAACCACACCGGGACCCTTGGCCAGATCAGGCGCAATTTCAATCACGGCGGCGACAAAGGCGGCGACGCCCGATTTCATGTCGCTTGATCCGCGACCATAAAGTTTGCCATCGGCAATGTCGGCACCAAACGGCGCCATGGACCATTCGGTATGACCAAGCGGGACGGTATCAAGATGACCGGTAAAGCATATCGGGGGACAGGTTTCTGACCCGCCGATCCGCGCAATCAGGTTGGTTCGACCCGGTGCGAAGTCATGATAGGAAATGTCAAAACCATTTTCTGCCAGCAGCTTGCCGACATATTCGACGCAATCCTTTTCAGGATTGACCGGATTGACGGTTTCAAACCGGATGAGTTGACGGGTCAGTTCGACCGCATCAATTTTGGTGTTGGGCACGTTTTATCCCCTGTGTTCCTGATATTTTCAGAAGCGTGTTTCGGTGACTAGCCGAAATAGGCCTCGTGGACTTCCTTGTTTTCGGACAGTTCCTGTGCCGTTCCTTCGGCGACAACACGTCCCTGCGACATCACGTAGCCGTAATGGGCAATGGCCAGTGTTTGATGCACATTCTGTTCGACAAGGAACACTGTGATGCCCTGATCGTTGATCCGCTTGATGATGTTGAAGTTTTCTTTGACAAACAGCGGCGACAAGCCCAGAGACGGCTCGTCAATCAACAGGACCTTGGGGGCCGCCATCAGGCCGCGCCCGATGGACACCATTGCCTGTTCACCGCCCGACATCGTTCCGGCCAGCTGATTGCGGCGTTCCTTAAGGCGCGGGAAAATTTCGAACACCTGATCCATGCGATCTTTCAGGACGGCTTCGGTATTTTCCTGATATCCGCCAAGACGGAGGTTATCGACAACCGTCATTTTCGGGAAAACCTTGCGGCCTTCGGGGATACAGGCAATGCCCGCTGAAATGATCTTGTGGGTCGGAAGCCCGACCAGACTTTGACCATCAATCAGAATGTCGCCGGCACGCGGTGGCGTCAGGCCAAGAATGGCGCGAATGATGGTGGATTTCCCGGCACCGTTTGATCCCAGCAGGCAGGTGATTTTGCCTGCCGGGACCTTAAGCGATACGCCTTCGAGAACATCGGCGGAATCATAGGCCGCGTAGATGTCCCTGACTTCAAGTGCACTTGCAGTGGCCATGATTATTCTCCCCCCAGATAGGCTTCCTGGACAAGCTTGTCCGAGGCGACGTCACGATACGCACCTTCACAAATTTTCTGACCGAAATTCAGGACAATGCATTTGTCTGTCACGCGTTCGATCATGCCCATTTCATGTTCGACCAGAATGATGGACAGGCCATCGATCATTTCGCGGACTTCAAGAATGTCATCCATCAATTCGCGGGTTTCTTCGTGGGTCATGCCCGCCGAAGGTTCATCAAGAAGCAACAGACGCGGATGACTGATCAGGGCGCGGCAAATTTCGATACGGCGACGGTCAATCATGCGCAGGCTTCCGACCGGATCGAACATCTTCTCGGCCAGTGCAGGATCAAAAATCTTCAGAAGCTTGCGGGCTTCTTCGTGATTTTCCTGGATCTGTTCCTTAAGGGCCTTGCGCTGGAAGATATTGAACAGCAGGCCCTGATTAAGGCGCTTGTGGTTGCCGATCATGATGTTGTCAAAGATCGACAATTCAAGACACAGGCGCGAACGCTGGAACGTGCGGGCAACCCCGGCTTCGTAGACTTTCTGGGCAGGCCAGCTTGTGATGTCCTGTCCGAGAAATTCGATGCTGCCGCCATTGGCTTCATAGATGCCGGTCAGCACGTTAAACGACGTTGTCTTGCCCGATCCGTTCGGCCCGATAAGGCCAAGGATCTGGCCATTGGTAAGTTCCATGTCGAACTTGTTAAGCGCAATCACGCCGCCGAAACGCCGGGTCAGTCCGCGAAAGGTCAGTACGGTTTCTTGTTGCTGGGCCATATCAACCTCTCCAGCCTGGAATATATGCGCGCAAACCACGCGGAAGGATGCCCTGCGGACGGAACAGCAGGATCAGGATCATCACGACCGCATAGATCAGGAACCGGTATTCCTGAATGACCTGAAGCTTTTCAGGCAGCAGAACGACAAGACCGGCGGCAAGGATCGTGCCCCACAGGCTTCCCATCCCGCCGAGCAACACGATGGAAACAAGGATCAGTGAGTCCGAGAACGCAAAGTTCGACGGCGCAATAAAGCCAAGCATCATGGCGTACAGCGCACCAGCCGTTCCGGCCAGGAAGTTGCCAAGGGTAAAGGCAACAATTTTCCAGCGTTTGATATTGATGCCAAAGCAGGCCGCAGCGGTTTCATCAAGACGAACCGCATCGAAATTCAACCCGATCCATGACCGTTCAATACGACGCATCAGAACAAAGGTCAGAACCACCATAATCAGCGCCAAAACCACGTAGTTCATATAGAACGAGATTTCGAGGTTTTCGCTGATTTCGATGTTGTTGTTAAAGTCCCAGCCAAACAGGTTCATGCCCGAAACGCCCAGCCCTTGCGGGCCGCCAAGCGTGTCGTTGACCTCAAGGAAGGTACGGAACAAAAGACCAAAGGCGATGGTGACAACGGCGGCATAATGGCCGCGTGTACGCAGAACCGGAATAATCAGCACCGATCCGACAATGGCTGCAATGATGCCGCCAAGCAGGATGACAAGCAGCAGCGGCACGGATGTATCGCCAAGCACAGCTGCGGTATAGCAACCCACCCCAAAGAATGCCGCCCCGGCAAAGTTCACAACACCGGTGAAGCCGAACTGAATGTTCAGGCCGCAACAGGCAATCACATACAAAAGGACAGTCGCGATCATCAGAAGCGGGAAGTGATCTTCGCGGAACCAGAAAACAACGGCAATGGTTGCCGCGATGAAGGCAAAGTTCATCAGCCGTTCATTCCGCGCCAGGCTTTGCGCGATGGAGGCGGTGATGCCAAGTTTGGCACCGCCAAGAACCAGTGCAGCGGCAAATACCAGCAGGGCAAAGATTTCGACCTGTTCTTCAATGGCGATGAAGGTGATCGAAAAGGCAGCAATCACAGCGGCCAGAAGAATGATGACAAGTTTGTCTTTTAACGATTGCGTCATCGATCAGACCCTTTCGCTCGTTTTTTCGGCGATCAGGCCGGTTGGACGCCAGGCGATGATGGCAATAACAACTGCAAACGCGAAAACGTCTTTGTACGCACTGGCAAAGGGCAGGGCGACGGCACCAAGGGTCTGCAATCCGGCAAACAGGAAACCGCCAAGAATGGCGCCATAGATGTTGCCAAGGCCGCCAACGATGGCCGCACTAAAGCCGATAACACCAAGCAACAGGCCCATGCCGAAGTTGATTTCATTGTAGTAAAGGCCGTTCATGACACCGGCAAAGGCCGCCACACCCGAACCCAGCGCAAAGGTCAGAAGCACAATCATTTTGAAATTGATGCCCATGCATTTGGCGGTTTCTTCGTCCTGGGCCACAGCACGGATTGCCAGACCAAGACGGGTACGGTTGATCAGCATATTGACGCCGACAATCACCAGAAGGCCACCGACCAGCAGGATGACGCTGTCGGAACGCAGGGTGAAGGACCCCAGTGACCATGAATCGGTCGGCAGAAGGGCCGGGAAGTGTTTCGGGTTCGAGCCGTCCGGGTAAAACAGACGGATGGCTTCGCGCAGAACCGTGCCCAGCATCAACGTAACCAGCAGGGTATTAAGTGGCGGTGCCGATTTCAGCGGAAGCACCAGATAGCGGGCAATGACAGCACCGAGAATGGCCATCGATCCGATGGAGATAACCAGAACACCGATCAACTGAATGAAAGCGTTGTCGATCCCGATCGCAGTCATGCCGAGATAGGTCGAGAAACCTGCGAAAGTACCGACCATCAAGACATCACCATGGGAGAACTTGATGACATCAAGCACACCGAAAAACAGTGTGAAGCCAACAGCGACAAGGGCATACATCATGCCAAGCATCATGCCGTTAACAACAAACTGACCGAGAAGGCCCACATCCATGGCCAACCTACCTTTTTGTTTTGATTGATTTAAATTGCTTGCGAGAAATGCAATGAGCCCCTTCCTGCCCGAAAAACCGGACAGGAAGGGCCGCATCAGACCGGCTTATTTGCCAGCAAGTTTACGGGCGCCGGTTGCGTATTCGCTGTCTTCCCAGACCACCCATTTGCCGTCCTGGACGACATATTTGGTGATGGCGGCAACGGTGTTCTGACCGTGATCATCAAACGAGATTTTACCAACGATCGAGTCATGACCCTGAATGTCGCCAAGGTATTTGGTCAGTTTTTTGCGGTTCGGACCGACTTCCTCGATACCATCAAGGATCAGGCTCATTGCAGCAAAGGCGAACGGGCCATAGGCTTCTTCGTCTTCGGCAAAACCGGCTGCTTTGTATTTCTCGGTAAAGTACTGGCCACCCGGAAGTTTGTCCACCGGTGCACCTTCAAGGAAGCTGACAACGCCTTCGGAAAGTTCGGTGCCAACGCCTTCGATGAAGGCATCAGACTTGATACCCGATACGCCCTGGAACTGTGCGCTGATGCCAAGCTTTTCCATCTGCGAACGCACGCGGACGCCAAGCGGAACCAGACCACCGAAATAGATGACATCCGGGTTCAGCTGTTTGGCTTTGGTCAGCTCGGCAGTGAAGTCCTGCTGGTCAGCCGGAACACCGAAATCAGCAAGGATTTCGCCGCCATTCTGGGTCAGATACTCGGAGAAGTATTTGTTGTGGCCTTTGCCGTAATCGGTCGTGTCGTGAATGATGACCCAGGTTTTATAACCCTGTTCAGCCATGAACTTTGCTGCGACATCGTTCTGGTTGATCATCGTGCCGTTCACGCGATGGATTTCTTTGTAATCGTTGCCATAGGTGACATCGGGAAGAACAGCACCCCACACCGACATCGGCAGGTTGAATTTGTGATAGATGTCAACAGCGCCCATCGCCACAGCCGAGCAATAGTGGCCAACAAGGCCGATAATCGATCTGTCAGCGGCAACTTTGGTTGCAACCTGAACGCCGACGTTCGGTTTGCATTCGGAATCCATCGCAACTAGTTCATATTCGTACTTGGCATCCGGGTCTGCGTTACGGAGCTGAACAGCAAGCTCTGCCGAGTTACGACCGCCAACACCGATTGCCGATACGCCACCGGTCAGCGGGCCAATGAAGGCAACTTTTACTTTGTCTTTTGCATCGGCGATGCCGGCACCAACCGTCAGTGCCATCGTCAGTGCAATCGCAGAAACGGTCGATTTGCGTAGAATGTTCATCAAGATAAGCCCCCTGTTGGCTTTTTGGAAAACAACTCATACGGAGCCGAATTCGGACTCCGGAGGTTTCGCCAGCCATATCGATGCGAGATTTATGTTCCTTCCCGAACCTGGGTCTTATGACCCGGCCACCTTGTGTACGGTGGAATTCCGACTTAGCCAGCAGAGGCATACTGACCAAGTCTTTCTTATTGGTCAAGTGACTTGACCAATAAGAAAGTAGTTTTACTTAGAGCATGAAAACTAGAAGGTTGGCGGTGTGTTCACCCACAAAACCCTGGTTTCCTTATCGGTCGGATTGCGATAGCCGTGCGGCATTCGTGACGGGAAAAAGAATGAGTCGCCTGGCATCAGGTGATATTCGACACCATCGACATTCAGATCGAGCTCCCCTTCAAGCACATAACCAAGTTCTTCGCCTTCATGGACGATGGTGCCCGAACTGCCGCCACCGGCACGGACAATATGGATCGCGCCAAACAGCAAATGACCGGCGGATGGGGAAACCAGTGTTTCAAGGCCGACACCTTCGCCGGGGCGAATGTTACTGGTATGAAGAACTTGTCGTGTTCCAGCGCGCGACACAATGCTGTCGTTGCTTTCGCTAAACAGGTTGCTGATCGATGTTTCAAGGACAGCGACAATCCTGTGTAGAAGCTGGAGTGATGGTTTGACCCTGTCATTTTCCAGTTTGGACAGAAAGCCTTCCGAGCATTCTACCTGATCGGCGAGATCGCAAAGTCGCATGCCTTTGATCTTGCGTGCATGGCGCAGTTTCGTGCCAATCGAGAATGTAGGATCACTCATTTTTAAATTCCGGTCGTTTTTATATCGTACTGGCTCGCCAGAAATGAATTATTTCCGGGAAACGATCTGTTTTAAAATTTGAACTGTATGTCGCTAATCATGAGCGCGATTTGGATCATTGCGCAAGGCTTCTGACGAGAAATTGTTTCTTGTCGTCTGTTCTTTCTGCCAGCTGGTGCGCTGTTTACCCCGCGAAATCAGTTATCTGACTGCGCGGAGTTGCCGGGGGTAGTGCAACTTTTGCAAGAAATCCCGTTGTTTCGCGTTTGACAGGCAGATTGCCGAGGTTCGATCCTGTCACCAACTAGCCCGGGTAGCTGATTTCAAGGACTTCGAGTTCGTCCTCGCCCGCCGGGGTGCGGAAGGTGACAACATCGCCGACCGTGGCCTTCATCAATGCGCGCGCGACCGGGGAAATCCAGCTGATCTTGCCATTGAGGCTGTCGGCCTCGTCCTCGCCGACGATGCGGATGGTTTTTTCCTCGTCGCGGGAATTTACATAGGTGACAGTGGCCCCAAAGAAGATGCGCGAATGATCGGGCTGTTCTTCGGGGCGGACAACAACGGCATCCTCGATCCGCTTGCGCAGATATCTTACGCGACGGTCAATCTCGCGCAGGCGTCGTTTGCCATAGATGTAATCGCCATTTTCCGAACGATCACCATTGCCCGCCGCCCAATGCACAACGGCAACCACTTCGGGGCGTTCCTTTTTCCAAAGGTGATCAAGTTCGGCGCGCAGCGTCGCAAGACCCTCGGGCGTGATGTAAATCGGTCTGTCCATGCGCGGGTTTTAACCCAACTTGCTCTCTTCGGAAAGATGCAATCAAACCCCGGCAAATCAGGCCGGGCAATTGATGGACGATCGCAATGACCTAAAGACTTTGGCGGTAACGGGCTTCCATTTCCGATTGCGTTTCGTTGGGGCCTTCGCTGTTCATCTGGTCTTTAAGCATCTGTCCCATGGTGGGAAGTTCGGCACGGTCAATGCGGGCATCGGCTGACCAAAGTTCGGAGCGCATGAACGCCTTGGCACAATGCAAAAAGGCACAGGTGACGGTGATGGCAAGGACCGAACGCGGAGCTGTATCGCGTTCGGTAAATTCGGCGCAGAAGTCAGGGTCGGTGACGATCTTGATCGTCCCGCGAATGCGCAAGGTTTCATTGACGCCGGGGATCATGAAAAGCAGTGCAACCTGCGGGTTTTGGGCAAGGTTTCCCAGATTGTCCAACCGGTTGTTGCCGGGGCGATCGGGCAGGACCAGCGTATTATCATCTTTGACATGGACAAAGCCCGGCAATCCGCCGCGTGGACTAAGATCAGGTTCGGCACTGGGTGTCGCGGTTGACAGGATGCAAAACGGCGACAGGGAAATGAACTTCTTGCAGTGGATGTCAAGCTTTTGAAGTTCTTTGGCCTTGGCCCGTGCTCCGACTTCGGGATAGTGCGCCAGGATTTCAGAACGGGGCGTGTCCGGTGACGACATCGTTGCTTCCTTTTTGCTTTTCAGATCGCAGAAAACCGGTTGCAACAGTGCCTAGCCAAAGCCACCCTGACAACAGACCAACCCTGAATTCATCCAGTAAAAGGTGAAAATATTTTGCCGGTGAGCAATGCAATGAACGCATAAAAAAGCAGCGACAAGAATGCCTTGTCGCTGCCCGTCAAAATCGTGATTGTTCGGAATGCCCGATCAGGCCGCCTTGGCCGTGCGCAGTTCCTTGTCATCAATGGGCATATGGACAAGGGCCGCAAAGATGCCAAGCCCGACTGAGGTCCACCAGACGGCATCGAAATTGCCGGTCAGGTCATAGACAATCCCGCCCATCCATGCGCCAAAGAACGCACCAACTTGATGGGACAGCATGACAATGCCAAACAGGGTGGCCATGTAGCGCGGCCCAAATACCTGTGCGATCAGGCCACTGGTCAGCGGGACGGTCGACAGCCAAAGGGCGCCCATCGATGCCGAAAACAGCAAGATGGTTTCCGATGTCTTTGGCGAGAAGATAAAGACAATAATGACCAGCGCCCGCATCCCGTAGATGAAGGACAGACCATTCTTCTTGCGCCACTTGCCGCCAGCCCAGCCCGCCGTCAGCGTGCCAAAGATGTTAAACAGGCCAACCAGTGCCAGACCCTCGGCCGCCACCGAACGCGGCAGGCCGCAAAGCTCGGTAAAGGTCGGAAGGTGGGTGGCAATCACGGCAATGTGGAAACCGCAGACAAAGAACCCTGCATTCAAAAGCAGGAAGCCGCGATGTTTGCGTGCCTCGTGAAAGGCTGCGGCAAGGCCCTGTGGACCCAGATCGGGGGTGGCGGTCGGGCTGTTGCCCTCGGCCTTGCCAGTCAGGGCAAAGGCAGCAGGCACAATCAGCATCGAAATGGCGGCAAGAATGCCAAGGGTCGCGACATAGCCAAGCGATCCGTTAAGGGCCTGTGCGGTCGGGGCCATGACAAACTGACCAACCGAACCGCCCGCCGATGCAAGACCAAGGGCAAAGCTGCGGCGTTCGGGGCTGAAAACACGGCTGATTGCGGCCAGAATAACCGGGAAGCTGGTCGCACCGACACCTGTGCCAATCAGGAAGCCAGCCGTCAGGTGCAACTCGCCGGGGGTTGATGATGTGCCCATCATGTAAAGGCCAAGACCATACAGGATGGAGCCACCGATCAGGGTCCGGGTGGTGCCAAACCGGTCGGCAAGCGCACCGGCGATCGGGGCAGATATCCCCCACATCAGGTTCTGAATGGCAAAGGCAAGACCAAAGGTCGCTGCCGTCCAGCCGGTATCATTGAGCATGTCGGGAATAAACAGGCCAAGTGACTGACGCACACCAAGGTTCAGCGACAGGACAAGGCAACCGCAAAGCAGAACCAGCCAGGGGAACCATTTGGTTGCCCGCAACAACGCCAGACGCGTCGGGCTGGGGGTGCCGGATGAGCTGCCGGCATTTTGGGTGGGGCTCATGAATGTTCCTCCGCAAGGGGAATGAGTATGTTGGTGGCGATAGTGGGCGCATTGCGGTCATGCGTCCAATTCATTCGAATTATGATGCTGATAACATTTGCGCATGATCGGGGTTTGACATTTCGCCAGCCCGGATCACGATATCTCCGATTTTATCAATGATATCATTAAGATCACCGCTTGAGGTGCGCCGGATCAGGGTGATGGCCATATCCCAGTTCATGCCGGGAATATCAAGGATCCGGATGCGATCGCTGGCCGGGCTATGCATGCAAAAGCGCCGTGCCATGATGCCATATCCGGCCCCGGCCGCGACCATTTCGATCTGCAATTCAAGGGCGGAGACTTCAAGCACGGAATTGAATTCGACACCATTCTTGCGCGCCCAGGCATTGCCAAGGGCACGGAAAGTACAGCCTTCGGGCATCAGGACCATCGGATGTCTGGCAAGTTCGGTAATGCTTGTCGGGTGATGGCGGGCCGATTTCGGACCGATGGCAACAATATGATCATCCAGCAGCCTTTGAGGGACCAGACTTGCCGGAAGGTCGCGGGTCTGAATGCCGCCGACAATGCCATTGGGGCCATCAAGCGAAAGCATGGCATCAATCTCGCCACGTCGCAGAAGCGGTAGAAGTTCACTTGACCAGCCGCTTTTGATGGACAGCGATATATCGGGAAAGGATTGATGAAGTTCGCGCAGTTCCGGTGCGGTCAGAAGCGGTGCCGAACCATGACTGACGCCAAGCCGGAAGGGGCCCTGTCGTCTGGTATCGCCGGAAATGGCGTCGGTAAACCCGTCAAGGCGGCGCAAAAGATCTCGGGCCTCGGTAAGTGCGCGGTGACCGGCAGGGGTTGGTTGCAACGGTTTGGTCGACCGGTCAAACAGCGATGTGCCAATACGGTCTTCAAGACGCTGAATGCGGCGTGTCACGGCGGGCTGTGTCAGGCCAAGCTTGTCGGCGGCACCGTGAAAGGATTGCGCATCTGCGACGGCAATCAGGGCTTCGAGTTCGCGGGTATCCATCATCCGTGTCCTGATCTGTCAGGGATCAGGACAGTGTCAGACATTTCAAGACGTCATGCAATGAATCTATTGGCACCGTATCATTGATGCGTTTTGCGCATGTCAAGGCTATGTGGCTGGGGTTTGGTTCGTCCCGATTGCACCGATCTTGGCCTTGTAGGCAGCAGCGGCGGCGGTATAGCCGCCTTCGCCCCCATCAAGGAAATGGAAATGCGCGTCATTGGTGATCGAGGGCACGATACAGGTCATGATCGCACTGCGTTGATGATGGGTGCCAAACAGGATGTCGCCGCGCTGTTCGGCCGCATGCAAATATTCCTCGATCTCTGCGCTGCGATCCGCGCTGCAATTCACCGTCATCCAGAGACCGTCACCGAACTTTCGAAAGTCGGTGTTATTGCCGGTGAAATCGCGATAGCGCTTGGGGTCAAAGTCGCCAAGCTTCCATCCGGTTTTCATCAGGACAAGCGCAATCAGCGAGATATAGAACGCCTTGAACCAGGCCTTGAAATATCCGCCTTCCTGATGTTCGGTGGCAATGGCTTCAAGTTTGAGCCCCGGCGGGGGAAAGGCAAAATCAGGCCCCTTGGCCGGGATCGGGCTGCTTTTGCGTGGAGCATCGTCAAGAAGTTCAAACAGATGTTTGACAACCGTATCAAATTTGGCGCGGTCATCGGTCGGCTGAACAATGATCGACAGGATGTGATCATCGCCTTTGGCCTTGATCGGCGACCAGCGGCACGAGAGCCCGGTCAGATCCGGACGCGTCCCGGCCGGGGCCGGGGCCACGATATTGTCGCCTGCCTTCATGCGATCTTCGGCCCATTTAAGGCCCCGACCACTGAACATGGCATAGGAAACCGGGTGCGAGACGGCATAGCGCGCAACCCGGATATCGCGTCCGGTGGCACGAATATCGGAAATCCGGGCCAGCGCAACGCGCAGGTCAAAATCAAGGGTTTCGCGCGCCCAGGTGGCGGTCGCAGCCAGGGCCGCCCGCACATCCTCGATCCGGTCAGGCGGGCAGGCAAAGCTCGCGCCGTCACCGCCAAAGATAAAGGGATAATCGGAATGGCCCAATGCGTTGCTGACCGCACAGATCACGGATGCGCCAACCATATTCACATCCTTGAACCGCCCGGCGGCAATCGCCCTGGTTGATCCGACGATATCGGATGTGCCTACCCACCAGTCGTCAGGCAGTCGATGATATACATCGCCATCGAGTACTCTGGCGAAGTCGTCAAATACCGGAATATCAAGATACAGGTTGGTCACGTCCTACTCGCAATCTGGTGCTGGTGCCGCAGGTCTTTACGGGTCTTTCAGACGATCAGTAGTGCGGAGGCGGAGCATCGTCTTCTGGTGCTGTACGCAGAAAATCGATCATCCGTTTAATATCAGCAGACATTAATTTATTCTGGCGTTCCAGAAGATCAATACGATCCCACTGGGATTTGATCATGTCTGAAAGGTCGCTTACCACGGAATCCATGTGTGCGAGCTGGGTTTCAAGTTCAGTGATGCGGGTTTCCGTGTCTTCGTTATGCATGCTGGTATCTTCTGGATTTGGGGGCCACCGTGTGGCAGGACTAAAGACTGAATTCACCCGGACACTAACATATTTAGCGGGCTTATGACTGATTTATCGGTACTTGTTTTCGTCGTTATCATTCTGGGTCTGATTGCGGCTTATGCCGTTTGGCTGCGTTCGGTTCCCATGCCGACATTGTCCGCGGCGGCTGATGAAATCATTGCCTATATCCCGGCTGACGTCACAACCGTCACCGATTTCGGATCGGGGTGGGGGGATTTGACCTTTGCCATTGCCCGTGCGCGTCCCGGGATCAGTGTAACCGGGATCGAACTGTCCCCGGTGCCCTATGCGATCAGCCGGATGCGGGCGGTCTTGGCTGCCAAGCCGAACCTGACGCTGATCCGGGGGGACTTTCGCAAGCTTGACCGTGATCCGGGCGATGTTGTGATCTGTTTTCTGGATCCGCGCGTCATGGCCGATGTCGGCGATGTCCTGTCAGAACGGATGCGCGATGGCGCGATTGTCATTTCACGCGCCTTTTCCATTCCCGGCTGGCAGGCCTTTGGCGAAGTGCCGATGAAATCCGGTCCGGACCGGTTGTATCTATACCGGTTTGGAAAGCACAAGCCAGGCTGATCGTTAGGGGATTTCCGCCTGGTCCGCCTTCGTGGTGCCATTGCCGCCACAACAGGAAGCATTCTTGCCATCAAGCTGAACCGGCGGGCAGGGGACCGTGCCGTAAGAACAAAATACACAGCAATCCCCGGCAAGCGGGCGCAGTACCGCCCCGCATCCCTTACAGTCATAAAAATACTGGCAGGCATCGGTTGGCATGGTTTCGGTTTCGACATGGCCACATTCCGGGCATGTCAGAACCGATGTCAGTTCGACATCTTGCTGGTCAGTCTTCTTCATAGACTTTGATCAGTGCGGAATGGTCAAGTTCGCCACCGCCCATGGCGATGACTTCGTCATAAAGCTCCAGCGCGAGCCGCGAGAAGGGCAGTTCAAGACCAAGTTCACCTTCGGAAAATTCAAGTGCCTGATAGAGGTCCTTGCGCTGGGTGACAACCTTGCCGCCCGGTTCGAAATTGCGCTCGATCATGCGTTCGCCATGCTTTTGCAAGATTGCAGAATCTGCAAATCCGCCGGTCAGGGCCGAGCGCAGCTTGTCAAGATCAACACCTGCCTCATCGGCCATCGAGAAGGCTTCGGCAACCGCACCGATGGTGATGCCGACAATCATCTGGTTGGCGGCCTTGGCGATCTGGCCCGACGTTACATCGCCGACATGGGTGACGCGTGCGCCCAGAACATCAAACACCCGATGCGCGCGTTCGAAATCCTGCTTGTCGGCGCCGACCATGATCGAAAGCGTGCCGTTTTCAGCTCCATGCGTGCCACCCGAAACCGGGGCATCAATCCAGCGGCCACCGGCATCCTCGACCGCATCGGCAAAGCGGCGTGTCGCATCAACGGCGGTGGTGCCCATATCAATGACAATCGTGCCTTCTTCCATGCCGTCAATGACGCCGTCCTCGCCGAGCAGCACATTTTCAAGGGCGGGCGTATTGGCAACGCAGATGATGACAATATCGGCCTCGGCGGCGGCGTCTGCGGGGGTGCCTGCCGTTGCAATGCCAAGATCTTCAAAGGCATTGAGCGTTTCTGGATTGCGGGTATTGACCGTCAGGATCGCTCCGGCCTTTTCAAGATTGAGCGCCATCGGGCGCCCCATCAGTCCAAGTCCGATAAAGGCGATATTTTCCCCGGAAAGAGCAGTCATGACAGCGGTCCCTTTTGTGGCGGTGAACGACAACGGATCGGTCGATACGCAACCCCACGCGCGCCGAATGGCACGTATGCGGTGATTCTTGTGGCTAGGCCATATCACATTGTGGCGTTGATGAAAGCTGCGATTTCAAGGGGAACTTGCCCGAAATGCGCTTGGTACACCACAATTTGTGTCAGACACGGCCTCGTTGTTTCGGGTTTTGCTGATGAATTCTGCTTTGTTTCGTCATGCCAGACATATGTCGTCTGACGCGTGTTGCCACAATGCCCGACCCCTAGAAATCACCGGGGCGAACATAGCGGGCAGCCATGGCACGTTCAATTGCCGCGCCGACAAGACGGTCGATATCAAGCCGGTGGCGCAGAAGTTCAAGGATACGAAGTTCTTCCTGACTGATTTCACTGTCAGACAGAACAATTTCGCAGGCAAAGACATAGGCGGTTTCACGCAATTTGCGCGGCAGGGCATCGCGGATCATGGTCAGTGCGCGGTCCATGCCGTCTTCTTCGCCAAGCAGGCTTGCACAATCGCGGGCCACACTGGTGACACCGTCATTGTCAAATCCGGCAAAAATCGGAAGATACCGTACCCGGCGTCCCATAGCGGAAAGCTCGGCATCCGTAATGTCATTATCGGCGGCCGAAACCATAACCATTGTGTAGATCAAGGCGTCCTGATGCGAAATCACGTTGGTTACTCCTTTCCAGTATGATTATCAGAATCGTGTCTGTGCAGACCGTTGACGTTCGTCGCATTACACTGTGACAACCATTAGGCGGAGGAATGGTATTCTGATAACAATCAGCGGGCAACAGTTAACCGATTAAATTTTTTGGATTTTAATGATTACGTAGGGAAATCTGACACAATCTGTTCAAGTCGGTCACGCGGGGTAAAAAAATGCATCGAAAGATGTGCGTGATTCAGGCAATCTAAAAAAAATTAAGCCGGTTCAAAATAATAGCGACATAAAGTGGCTGCTTACTCTCTTTGGGGAAAAATAGCCTTTGCAGTGCATGGGGTAGCAGTTATGGTCTCGCAGCGATAACGAAAATGACGATTAAAGCGGATATGGGAGACATCAACGCAATCAATTCCGCCAACACACTGGCGGCATTGATCAGCCACCTGCGTATGCCGGCTGGATTGTTTGATCCTGTCCGAAAGTGTCTGCTTGTCAATGCGTTATGGGTTCCCTGGTTTGATCAGGACATCGAAGAGTCCCGGTGGTACGAGATTGATGATCTCGGCAGCTTGTCGGATCTGCTACCGGAACTTGCGGACGAAATTCTTCAGAATAGCGGATATCACAGCCGTACTCTTGCAGTTGGCGGCGCAGACCATGTGCTGTTTGGCTGGAAGCTGAGCATTCGTGGAGTTGACTATATCCGCCTGATGGTGATGGATGACGATGTGTCATCAGGCATGGGCAGCCTGATATCGCCACAACCGGTTCTGATATTCGAACGCGATGGCGCAATGCGATGTGCGAACCGCGCGGCCGAACAGCTGGCCCTTGAGATGGGCTTTGCAAGCCCGTTCGCATTGGCCCATCCGGTGGATCAGCGTTCCCTTGTTGATCAGAATGGTCCGCAATTTGACGAAGAAAATTCACGCACGGTTCATTACGGACAGCGTTTCTTCCAGTGGCAATGCATGCCGCTTTTCGGTGCCGAATTTGTCGTCCTGTTTGCACAGGAACGCACGCGCGAGGAAAGTTATCGCCGCGCGCTTGAACATGCGGTGCACGGGATTATTGAACTGAGTGCCGATGGCACGATCACCCATGTAAACGAAGAAACCGCAGCCCTGTTTAATTATGACAGTGTGCGCGAAGTCATGCAGGCCTATCTGCGCCATCCCGAGACATTCTATGCCCAGGACAGTGATCGTGTGCAGCTGCGCCGTGATCTGGCAACAGGTATTGGGGTCCATGCGCGCGATATCGAAATGCGCCGTTCGGACGGCAGTCAGATCTGGGTTCGCCTGAATGCGACCGAAATCCGTGGCGAAGGCGGCGGGTTGCTTGGCTATAGCGTCACGATGACCGACATCACCAAAAGCCGTCAGGCGGAATATGACCTGCGCCGGCGTCAGGAACGCTATCGCGCACTGGTTCAGACCGCAGGCAGCGTGATCATGTTCCTCGATGCCGAGGGACGCATTCTTGAATATAACCGTGAATGCGAATGGACCTTTGGCTATTCCTGGATGGAGGCCGCCGGTCAGAACTTTTTTGATTTCCTGCTGATTGAAAGTGACCGTGCGCGGGTGCGTATGGCGGTACGTCGTCTGCTTTCCGGTGAAATCATCAAGGATGAGGTTTTCTCGTTCAAGCGCCGTGATGGTGAAGTCCGCCTGTTGCAATGGAATGCCCGCGCGCATTTCGGTGAAGATGGCGACGTGGCCGGTGTGATCTGTATCGGCCAGGACGTAACCGAGAAACTGGCGGTCGAGCGTGCGCTTCGCCACGCCGAAGAGAAATTCCGCGGTATCTTTGAAAACTCTGCCGAGGGGCTTTATCAAAGCAGGCCTATGGGGCCGGTTCTGTCCGCCAATCCGGCATTCGTTTCGATTTTGGGCTATGAGTCCGTTGATGAGTTGATGTTGCAAAATGACGAACTTCAACATCATTACCTGAACCCCGTAAGTCGCCTGCGCCTTACGGGGCGTTTGTTACGCGATGGAATTGTGCAGGGCTTTGAAACAGAGCTGCGCCGCAGTGACGGTAAGATCATCTGGGTCGAGGAAAATGCCCGTCTGGTCCGCGACGAGAAGGGGCGTCCCCACCTGATCGAAGGATCGATTACCGACATTACCGACCGCAAGCGCAGCGAAGCCCGCATTCAGTTCCTTGCCCATCATGACGGCTTGACCGGTCTTCCCAATCGCACGCTGTTTCAGGAGCGACTGGCTGCCGCGGTCGAACGATCCAAACGCGAACGCCGCAATTTTGTCCTGATGATGTTTGATCTGGATAACTTTAAAGACATCAACGACACACTCGGCCACCCCATCGGTGACCTACTCTTACAGGGGGTAGGGGAACGCATGCGCGTTTGTCTGCGCAACGAGGATGTGGTCGCCCGTCTGGGCGGGGATGAATTTGCCGTTCTGATCCATGAACCCGGATCGGTCGAGGAAGTCACATTCGTTGCCCAGCGCCTGATTGAACGCGTTTCTGAACGCTTCATGCTTGATGGCAACGAGGTTCAGGCATCGACCTCGGTCGGGATTTGCATGTATCCGCAGGATGGTCGCGATGAAAAGGACCTTCTGCGCAATGCCGATCTTGCGCTTTATTGTTCCAAGGCCGAAGGCCGCAACCGGTATCATTTCTTTGAGCCGAAATTGCAGGTCGAGGTTCAGGAACGCAAGGCGATGGAACGCGATCTTAGCCACGCGATTGAAAATGACGAGCTGGAACTGTTCTATCAGCCGATCATTGAAATGGGTGGGCATCGTATCATCGGCATGGAGGCCCTTGTTCGCTGGTTCAGTCCGTCACGTGGCCCCGTCAGTCCGGTTGATTTCATCCCGGTTGCCGAACGCATGGGCATCATTGGCGATATCGGCAAATGGGTTTTGAACCGTGCCTGTGAACAAACCAAGATCTGGCGCGATGAGGGGTTCGGGGAGCTGACGATTTCGGTCAACCTGTCGCCGCTTGAACTGGCGCGCCACGAAGACCTGATTGAAAGTGTCGGCGAAGTCCTGGCGCGTTCGGGCCTTAATCCGCGTCAATTGCAGTTCGAGGTCACCGAAGGTGCGGTGATGGACAACCCGCGCGAGGCGGCCATTACCCTTGGCATTCTGCGTAATCAGGGCATCCGGATTGCGATTGACGATTTCGGCACCGGCTATTCGTCGCTGGCCTATCTGAAACGCTTCCCAGTCGACAAGATCAAGATCGACCGGTCCTTTATCATTGATATCGACAGTTCCGATGGCAATGCCGCGATTGTCCGTGCGGTGGTGTTCCTGGCGCGTTCGTTCGGGATGGCTGTGAATGTCGAGGGTATTGAAACCGAAACCCAGCTTGAACATATCGCGTCCGAGGGCGTGGACGAGGTACAGGGATTCTATTTCAGCAAGCCTGTCTCGGCGAGTGACATGGAAGCCTTGCTGAAATCCAACAAAACTGCGCCAACGCATTTCCCGCTGACCGGGAATGCCGTGCATTAAGCAGCGCGCGCGTGACCGCAGAATATCGAAATTGAAAAAGGTGCATGGGGATAACCGCCACACACCTTTTTTCATGTTTGCACCGATCTTTGATCAGGCGGCGGATTGTTGCCGGGCTTCGCCAGCCCCGGCACAAAGCTTTGCCCGGTTGATCTGCATGACCGTGGGCAGGGCCGGACTTTTGGAAATGGCTCCTTCACGTTTGAGATTGGCAATCATGCGACTGGCCGTTTCGGTCGTGGTTGCAATGATATTGCCAAGCTTTTCACGGTTGGGCAGGGCGACCTGATCCTTGTGCGATGCCCAAAGCAGGAACCGGCAAATGCGGCGCATGGCCGATCCGGTGCCAAAGCTTATTTTAAGCTGCTGGGCATCCATGACTTCGGTCGCAAGCAGGCTCATGACCGCCATTTGAGTCTGGCGATCGTGCTGCTGGGTTTCTTGCAACCGTTTGATCGGGATCCGCTTGATGATCGAAGGCGCAATGGTTTCGATCACCAGGGTCGGATCACAGACCGCAAGCATTTCAAGTCCGATCACATCGCCGGGGCGGTAAACCCGGCAGACCTGTCTTTCGCCGTCTTCGGTATATTTGCAGCGAAGGGCAAGGCCGTTTGCCAGAAGATAGATATAGCTCTGATCTTCGGCATGATGACCGATGCTGGCATCGGCCGGCAGGTTAAGGGCCGATGGCTCGGCGAGTATTTCCATAATTTTCAAGGCGTCTTGTTTGTTCATGGGTTGTCCCCCATTGGCAAATTCAGGATACGCGGCAAATGCGGGGTCGCGTATCGACACCAGTCGTTAGGCCCGGCATGGCATCCGGGATGGCCCGATTGGATGGGCGCTGCACATTGTTTTCAGACGGATTCCGGGCGTGAAGATACAGTGATGGCGTAAAATGCCGAAAACCGCGGAAACAAAATCAGATCAAAGCGGGCGGTGCGCGCGGGGATGCTGCAATCGGGCAAAAGTCGTGCAGACGTGCCGTGATGTGAAGGGCTGTGACCTGATTGGAAAGCTTGACCCGCTGAACATCTGGAAGTTCCGGCTCGACCGGCATGCCGACAGCATGATTGCCAAGTCCGCAACTCGCACATTGAAAGCCCTCATAGGCGTTCGAACTGTGCGGGGCGGTGGCACCATCATTTGCGACCTCGGCCGGGACGGAAATGGTCTTGATGCCGTTGGCCGTACAGATAATCAGGGGAACATAGGTAACTTCGGATGCCGTCGTGCTGGTCGGAACCGCAGCAAGGGCAACAGGGGCGTGCATGAACCCGAACATCATGCCATTAACCAGCAACAGCCATCCGACAAGGAGTGACAGTGTGCGTCGAATGACCGGAATATGTTTTCGGGTAACTGACACGGCTTCTATCCAGATTGGAAAGATACGGGTTTTCAATAGCCCTTTGAAAGCGCCCTGTCAAAGCCTGCAATTGTGAACCAGTTATCAGAATTTCTTTATAATGATTCAAACAAATCCCGTGATCGCAGGTAACCCGTGGTTTGTGCGTTCGGGCCGATGGTTCGCGGGCAGATTTTTTGTCGGGATTTTTTTAAAAGCGTCATGAAAAGGGCGCAAGAATATCTGTGATCTGATTGGGGATGATGGTCCAACATATTGCAACTCATAAACTTTTGTATTCAGTCGGAACAAAATGAACTATTTTGGGTTGAGATTTGTTGATGCCATCCGCACTCACACAGGAGCAAATCCATGACCCAGGTCGTAAATGACGGTACCCCGGAAATGCGCGGACTTCTCGACAAGGGCCGCAAGCGGCTGCGCAATGTTGGCGTGATCATGCTGATCCTTGGTGTTCTGGCTGTGGCTTTCCCATTGGCAACGACGATTGCGTTTAAAACCATCATTGGCTGGTTGTTCATTATCGGCGCGCTTGGTCATTTCTATGGCGCCTGGAATGCCGATACGCCCACCCGGCGATCTGTTGATGTTGTTCAGGGCATCATTTTTGGTGTGATTGGTGGCTGGCTGGCATTCTTTCCGCTGGCCGGGATCGTGACCCTGACGGTGTTGCTTGCCATTGCCTTTATCCTGCAGGGCCTGCTTGAAATCGTGATGGCCTCACGGCTCAGCCAGTTTCCCGGCTGGAAATGGATGCTGTTTTCGGGCGGTGTTGCCATCCTTGCCGGTGTCCTGATTTTCGCCGAATTGCCAAGTTCTGCCAGCTGGGCAATTGGCCTGTTGCTGGGCATCAATTTGCTGTCATCGGGTTTCAGCTATCTGATGGTTTCGGTTGCGATGGGCAAGGTTTCGCGTCTTTGACACCCCAAAGGCCTGTGGTGACCGTATTGTTCAGGCGGGGCTGCGTAGCGGCGTGCATTCATGGCATGATCGCAGAACCACATTCGGGATTTGACCATGGCAGCACAGGCTTTTGAAGATTTTCTTGCCCGGATAGATGACAGGCTTTCGACACCTGTCCTTAATCGTGTGATCCTGATTGCGACACTGGTCGCCATGGGGACGCATTTTGTGCTGCTTTGGGCGGGGCCTCACAGGGTCGGTGCGTATCAGGCCGCAGATATCCCGCTTTTGGCACTGTTTGTGATCGGGGGCGTGCCGATCCTCGGCCAGCTTGCCATCAAGTTGCTCAGGCGCGAAATGGGTGCGGATTTTCTGGCTGCCATTGCCTTTGTGACCGGTGTGTGGCTCGGTGAATATCTGGCGGCCAGCCTGATCATCCTGATGCTGACTGGCGGGCAGGTTCTGGAAAGCTTTGCCATGCGCAAGGCATCCTCGGCACTCAATGCCCTTGCGCGTCGCATGCCCAGTGTCGCGCATCGCAAGGAAGCCGGGGGCGATATTACCGACATTGCCCTTGATGATGTTCAGATCAATGATCTGATCGCGGTCTTTCCCCATGAAACAGCCCCGGTCGATGGCACCGTTGTCGATGGTCATGGCTCGATGGATGAAAGCTATCTGACCGGCGAGCCCTATGTGGTGGCCAAGGCACCGGGAACGGCGGTGTTATCGGGTGCGATCAATGGCGAGGCGGTCCTGATCATCCGGGCGGAAAAACGCGCACGCGATTCCCGTTATGCCCAGATCATGGATGTGATGGCCGAGGCCGAACAAAAACGCCCGCGCATCCGCCGTCTTGGTGATCAGATCGGTGCATGGTTTGCGCCCGCCGCCCTGATCTTTGCCATTCTTGTCGGGTATCTGAGCGGGGACTCATCACGCTTTCTGGCCGTGCTGGTGGTGGCAACACCCTGTCCGCTTCTGATTGCCATTCCGATCACGGTAATGAGTGCGATTTCCATTGCTGCCCGGCGCGGCATCGTCATTCGCGACCCGACGGTGCTGGAACGCCTGCCGACCTGCCAGACCGCGATTTTTGACAAGACCGGGACACTGACCTATGGGCGGCCGGAGCTGGTCGATGTCGTGCCCGGCGCCGGGTTTGAGGGGGATTTTGTCCTGCGCCTGACAGCGGGGCTGGAACGCTATTCCAAGCATCCGCTGGCATCCGCGGTGCTTAAGGCCGCCAAGCTCCGCAAGCTGCCGCTTGATGAAGTTTCTCGTGCCTCGGAAAAACCCGGACAGGGATTAAGCGGGCAGGTTGATGGCCATGAAGTGGTGGTCACCCACCGCAACAAGCTTATGAAATCCGATCCCGAGATGGCAAAGCTTCTGCCCGACACCACGGCGGGGCTTGAATGTGTGGTGCTGATCAATGGCCAATATGGCGCGACATTCCGGTTCCGCGACACACCGCGCGCCGAAGGTGAAAGCTTCGTCGGGCATCTGGGCGACATCCATCATTTCAAAAAGGTGATGTTGCTGTCAGGCGACCGCGAAAGCGAGGTCAGCTACCTTTCGGAACTGCTGGGTATTTCCGAAAGTCTGGCATCACAAAGCCCGGAACAGAAAGTCGCCATCGTCCGGGCCGAGGCCGCCAAGGCCCCGACACTGTTCATGGGCGATGGCATCAACGATGCCCCGGCACTGGCTGTTGCCACCGTCGGCATTGCCTTTGGCAAGGAAAGTGCGGTCACGGCGGATGCCGCCGGTGCCGTGATCCCCGAAGCATCGCTGGTCACGGTGGACGAGCTCCTTCACATCAGCATGGCGATGCGTCGCATTCTTTTGCAAAGCGTGATTGGTGGCATGGTGCTATCCATCGTCGCCATGGGCTTTGCCGCGGCTGGCTACATCACGCCTGTTGCGGGTGCGCTGTTGCAGGAAGGCATTGATATCATCGCGATCCTCAATGTGATCAGACTGGCAATCGCGCATGATATTGATGCCGATATGGTAGAGCAGCCAAACGCCTGAGACGCCAAGTTTGCGGTCCAGCTAACAGTATTCGGAAAGTGTTAGTGGTTAACCGCGCGCGTGATTTCGGCAATGGCATTCGCGATGCCGTCTTCATCGGCGATCTTGCTTGCGACGCGTTCGGCGTTGTTGCGATAGGCCGGCGTTTCAAGGACCGTTTTGATCTGATGGGCCAGGATCGCGGCATCAAGTTTTGCAGGCTTGATCGGGCATGGCGCAACGCCAAGCCCGTGCAGGCGCTTTGCCCAGAAAGGTTGATCACCGAAAAACGGAATGATGATCGACGGGCGACCGGCGCGCAGTGCTGCGGCACAGGTGCCAGCCCCGCCATGATGAATGACGAGATCGACTTTCGGGAACAGCCAGTCATGGGGAACTTCGCGGACCGCAAGGATGTTGGATGGCCAGTCAATGTCGCCCATGCCGCCCCAGCCGGTTGCAATGATAGCGCTCACACCGGCTTGTGAGACGGCCTTAACAATCATCTCTGCCATCGCGGTCGGATCATTGCCGTGCATTGACCCGAAACCGATATATATCAGGTTTTCGTGACGTTCGACAAAGCTTTTTAATGCCGGATCAGGCAGGTTTGTTTGTGCGCCCCCGTCCAGAAACCAGTATCCAGTGACAGTTGCGTGTGTCGGCCAGTCTGTGGGGCGATTGATCACAGCGTTGCCAAAGGCGTGGATCATGGGCAGCGTACCGGACTTACAAGACTGAAGGATGTCCAAAGAGTTGGCATTGATCCCGTTTTGGCGTCGTGCGGCCCATCTGTGAACTTGCCGACGCAGTGTCGCGTTCAAAAGCCTATATATCAGCGTGCCGGTCACGCGGTTATACCAGCGGCCCAACACACCTCTTGGGCCAAGATCGGGAACGCCCATATGCGGATAATCGCCGGTCGGGATAAAGGACGGGATCAGTTGCGCCATCACAACCGGGATACCGAAATGCCTGCCAATCGGCAGCGCGCCAAAGGTTTTCGGATGAAAAACGATGACGTCGGGCTTGGCCTGATCTATCGCGCGGAAAATGCCATCAAGCAGCCTGTCCTGAAGACCACGCGCCTTTTTGCCGATGGCAAATAACGATCTCAGTTTCGCCAAGGCCGATGCCTTCGGATCAGACGCATCGGCAAATTGCGGGTCATCCATAAGCGCAATCAGCGCATCGGTCAGGGCTGCGAATTCAAGATCATGATCGGTGATAAAACCGGCAAAGCGTTCCGGGGCGGCGACGGTGACCCGATGCCCCTTTTGGATCAGTCCACGCCCCAACGCGACAAAGGGCTGCACATCGCCGCGCGTCCCATAGGTCATCAGCATGACATGCATGATCCATCCTTTTTGCCGTTCCAAAGAACACCCTGCGCCTTAAAAGTTTAGCAGGTCTTGTCGCGGAAATCCGGCACGACAAAGGCAGGCAGGCAGCCGATCATTTTTCGTTGCTCTGGTCGTTGCCAAGGAAGATCCGCGTCTGTTCAATCGCCTCGCGCAACCCAACCCGCTGGACTTCGACGTCTTCGGGGAAGGCGCCCAGAAGCCGTGACGGCATGCGGTTATCAAGCAGAACAAACACACCGCGATCTTCGGCACGACGCACAAGGCGGCCAAAGGCCTGTTTCATCCGAAGGCGCGTGAGCATGTCGTCATAACGCGCACCGTGGAATGCGGATTTACGGGCACGGTGGAGAATATCGGGGCGGGGCCATGGCACGCGGTCAAAGACGATCAGGCGCAAACTGTCGCCCGGTACATCAACGCCGTCACGCACGGCATCCGTACCCAGCAAACAGGCATCGCGTTCAACCCGGAAAATATCGATGAGTGTTGAGACATCCATGCCGTCAATATGCTGGGCGAGTAATTGCAGACCCGCATCATCCATCGGTCCGGTCAGGCGTTCATAAATCGCACGCAGACGGGTGATCGCGGTAAACAGGCCAAGCGCACCGCCACCGGACGCCAGAAACAGTTCGCGATAGGCCGCAGCAATATGGTCCGGGTTATCCCGGCCCAGATCATTGACGATGAAAACACGGGTCTGTTCGCGGTAATTATAGGGGCTTTTCATCGCCGCCCGGATGGCCGGAAGCGGCATGTGGGCGGCCCCCGTGCGGTCCTCGGCCACGGCCCAGTCAAAATCCTCGTCCCCGGTGCCATCGCGCAGGGTGGCGGACGTCACCACCATGCCATGGGCGGTGGGGGCCAATGCCGATGTCAGCGGCAAGGTCGGATCAAGGTAATGGCGATGCATGCCAACATCAAAATCCCGGCCAAACTGCCGTTCAATCGCAAACCAGTCGACAAAGGTTTTGGGTGTTTCCTCGACTAATGATGCCAGCATTTCACGCCATGCCGCGACCTGCATGATCGCCCGGCGTTCAAGGGATCTGATGGCAGCATCAAGGCGCTGACGCTCCGCACTTTCAAGCTCATCAGCCTTTTCATCGAGCATATGGGCGATGATCTTGATCAGCGACTTGGCCGGTTTTTCCATGGCCTCAAGCGCGCGATCAAGATCGGCTGCACTGGCAAGGACTTCGTTCAGCGCCGGTTTGCAATCGGTCTCGATGGAATATCCGCGATCACCTTCGGCGGAGCGTGCCATGACCTGCGCACGCACATGGGCAAGGAAGGTTTCCGCCGGGCCCTTGGCATGTTGCGATCCGTCATGAATGCGCGAAAGCCATCCCTGTTCCGGAAGGCATTGGGCGGCAACAATCACCGCATTGACCGCATCGCGCAGTTCATCGCGATCAAGGATCAGGGTTTCAAGCCGCTGTTTCAAACCACGCGCACGCGATGACCCCTTTTGCTCGGCCCCAAGCAGCCAGCGGCGCAATTCCTGCCCCTCCATCCCGGTCAGGTGGGATGAAAATGCCTTATCGGCGGCATCAAACAAATGATGGCCTTCGTCAAAGACGTAACGGGTCGGCATCGAGCTGTCATCAAGCCCGCCCAAGGCCGCCTGCACCATGACAAGGGCATGGTTGGCAACAACGATCTCGGCCGAACGGGCGCGGCGTACGGTCTTTTCGATAAAGCATTTCGAATAATGCGGGCAGGCAGCATAGATGCATTCGCCGCGCTGATCGGCCAATGCGCCGGTGAAGCGGTTACCCAGCAATTCGGTCAGCCAGGCGGGGAAATCACCGCCGACCATATCGCCATCGCGGGTATGGGATGCCCAACGCGCAATCAGGCCAAGCGGGGTGGCTTGGTGCGGTTGCTGGTTTAACGGGCGCTGCGCTTCTTCGAAATTCAGCAGGCAGAAATAGTTTTCGCGACCCTTGCGGACCACGGCCTTAAGGCGTTTGTCCTTGGGGTCATCATAAAGCCGGTCAAGTTCCTGATCGATCTGGCGTTGCAGGTTGCGGGTATAGGTCGAAATCCAGACCGCGCCGTCATTTTTCTGGGCCCAAAGCGATGCTGGTGCCACGTAACCCAGCGTCTTGCCGGTGCCTGTTCCGGCCTCGGCCAAGACAATATTGGGCGCACCATCATGCAGACGCGGGCCAAAGGCCGAACAGACCGATGAGGCATAATCGGCCTGTTGCGGGCGTTCTTCGGCCCCTTCGCCCAGAAGTTCTTTCAGGCGCTTGCGGGCATCCTTGGGATCAACCGGATAATTGGCGGGCGGCGGTGGCGGCGCATGTTCGGCCCATTCGCCAAGCTTTTTCCAGACCTTAAGCCCTTCATAGACCGCATAACGATGCGGGCCGTCGCCATCCGCACCAAGAGCAGCCAGAACCGAAACACCCCACGGCCAATGTCCGCGGGCCATCGGCCATGCAACCGAAAGAGCCGGGCCGCGCTTGTTACGATGAAGGGTGGCCAGTTCCTGCAAAAGCCGCTTCATGGCTTCTGCCAGTGCCTCGGCCTGACCGATCAGGTCATCGGCGGGCTTTTGACCCGTTGCCAACGCGATGCCACGCGGGGTCGGCACGCAAAACTGTGCCGGGCGGACAAAGGCAAACAGTTCGAGCAGGTCATGGGCCGGAAACGGATCGGATTTCAGACGCCGCGCGCAGGCCGGGGTATGCACCAGAATGGGACGGGTTGAACGTGCCTTTTTGGCGGCAGCCCCGTGCGGGAGTTCCTCGATCTCGCCATCTGGCGACAGAAACACAGCATGACGCAATCCAACGACCATGACTGGCGCATTGGGCGGCATAAAACGCGGTGTGGCTTCTTCGGAACGATCATCGAACATTTGGGGCACTATAAGCAGACAGCGACAGTGGCGCTACCGGGGAAATTGACCTATCTTTGAAATTATCAAGTTTGACAATCACCACAAGATGACCGTACCGAATGGCAGCCCCGAATACCCGCAACCAGCATTTCTGGCGTGACGACGCGTTGCCGTTTGTCGAGCTCAGGCGCGTGGCGGACGGGCATGCTGTCTGTTATGAGCGCCATAGCCACGATACCTTTTCGATTGGCACGGTGAATGGTGGTCACAGCACCTATTGGAACCGCGGCAAGACCCATGAAACGCAAGCCGGTTCGGTGGTGATCCTGAATCCTGAGGATGTGCATGGCTGCAACCCGGTCAAGGGGGCGGACTGGTGTTATGACATGCTGTTTGTCGATCCGGGCTGGCTTCTGGATCTGCAGATCGAAATTGATGCCGATGCGGCCGGAAAATTTGCGATGTTTTCCGATACGATCAGCCACAATCCAAGGCTTTATAACGGGCTGGCCGATCTTGCCGATACGCTGATCAATCCGGATATTGATGTGCTGGGCAAGGAAACCGCCATGGTGTCGTTCTTTGGCGATTTGCATGTGCAGCTTGATCTGCGCGGTGATCTCGATGGCGGGATCGGTTCGGTCAATGACCGGAAAATGATCCGGGTCGCCGATTATATCCGCACGCATTATGACGAGAATATCAGTCTTGATGCACTGGCCGGACTGGTTGGTTATTCGCGGTCCTATCTGGTGCGGGCTTTCAAAAAAACCTTTGGCATGACGCCCTATGCCTATCTGATAAATTGCCGGGTCCAGCGCGCCCGTCATGCATTGCGGCGCGGGGAAAAGATCGTTGATGTGGCGCTTGAAACCGGCTTTGCCGATCAGGCGCATTTTCAGCGCATTTTCAAACGCCTGATGGCGACGACGCCACGGCAATATGCGCGCGGCAAGGCCGCCTGAGATCCGGGTAAAAAGAAAGGCGGATACAATGATCCGCCTTGAAGTTCACACCTTGATATTTGCAGGTTTGCAGGGGGAGCAAGGTGTGGGGGTTATCCCAAAATCAGATAGATCGCACTGGCGGCCAGCAATATGGCCATCGCCCGGTTAAACATGCGGATGCGCGATGGTTCGCCCAGAAAACGCGATAAAAACGCCCCGGCATAGGCCCAGCATGCGATCGCCGCAAAACAGATGACGAAATAGATCGCAGTGAATTCCCAGATCAGGGTCGGTGCCCCGGATGAGGCATAGGCCCCCATCCCGGCGATCGAGGCCAGCCATGCCTTGGGGTTTAGCCATTGCATCACCGCCCCGGTCATGACGGAGGGGCCGGAACCGGCATCGCTTTTGCCAAGTTCACCATTTGATGAAAACAGCTTCCAGGCCATGAATAACAGAAAAGCAACACCCGCCCACTGGATGAGGGTGGTCAGTTGCGGAAAGGTTTCAAGCAACTGATGCAGGCCAAGCCCGATCAACAACAAAAGCAGGCAAAATCCGGCAGTGGCCCCGAAAACAAGGCGGAGCGAGGGCCGGAAACCGAACTGAACGCCCGAGCTCAGGACAAGAATATTGACCGGGCCGGGGGTGATCGAGGCGGCAAGCGCAAAGCTTGCCATCGAAAGATACAGGCTCATGGTTGCGCTAAAGGGGAGCATGCGTTTGGTTTCCTCTGTGGGGCTTTTCCTTGTTCCAAGCCTGCCATGACGGATGCGGGCTTTATTGAACAAAATTGACCTTCAGAGGAAGGCGGGGACGATTTTTGCAAAAAAAACCGCAACCGGATGTGATGCCGGTTGCGGTTTTTTGATTTGGTTCATTTGCCGTTTTGGCCAAAGGCCGTGACGGGCCCGGAGATGGACCAATCAGCTTTTGGTCATGTCCATCAGAAGCGATGCACAGCGCTGGGCAATGTCATTGCGCGGCTCTTCGCTGCCCGGCATGGTTGCCCAACCCTTGGCGATGACGAAATCATCACGCTTGTAAGAGCTTTCCTCTTTCAGGGCGGCAAGTTCCGCCATCTGATTGTTCGGGGTCAGCGTCTTGAACTGGGCAACGCAAACAGGCGCCATGGCGGCAATAACAGATTCCTTGCTGCTGGTTTCAGCCATCTTTTCGGCTGTGCTGCCAGATACGACCGAGCCGGTGCTGAAACCGACGATGGTGATCAGGACAGCACCGACAACGCCGCCCCAGATTGCGGGTTTAACCCATGTGGCGATTGTCATTGGCATAATAAAGATCCTTTTGGTCAGGCTATGAAATGCATTTTCCATAGAGCTGTTGTGCCAAAGGAAGACATTATCGGCGCACAATTACAATTGATTTATATTTTTATATTTAAATCATTGGTGGGTTTTTTGACATTATTTTGAAACATGTCGCACTTTTATTATCAAACATGTTCAGATATTTGGCGTGATTTCGGGTGTTAAAATAATGATCCAAGCCAAGCTGCGCCACCGGCAATCATGGCATAGCGTGCGGCCTTGCCAATGGTGACAAGGATCAAAAACGGTATGAAGCGAACCCGCATGACGCCTGCAAAAAGGGTCAGCGGATCGCCAATAACCGGAAGCCATGCAAGCAAGAGTGACCAAAGCCCGTATTTGCCAAACCAGTGCGACGCACGATCCAGTGCATCGGGCGAAACCGGGAACCAGCGGCGATCCTTGAAGTGATCGACATAAAGACCAAGCCCCCAATTGATGATAGAGCCCAGCACATTGCCAAGGGTTGCGATGGCGACCAGAAGCCAGATGGCATGATCGCCCGCAGCAACCATTGCGCCAAGGGCCGCCTCGGACGTTCCGGGCAGAATGGTTGCCGATGTCAGGGCCGAAAGGAAAAGGGCAAACAGCACGGGTTTAAAGCCGATCCGGTCAGATGTTATGACTTGATCGTGAATTTGCGAATATCAAGCGGGCCGTCAAGGACTTCGTCCTTGGTATCGGCAAAGGCGCGCAGATAAGGCTGTTCAAAATGGCTGGCAAGGTCTTCTTCGGAGCGCCAGTTTTCATAGGCCAGCCAGACGGCCGGATCTTCCTGCGACTGGTGCATGTCATAGCTGATGCAGCCTTCTTCGGCGCGCGACGGCTCGACAAGGGCCAGAAGCCGCTTGCCCAGTTCTTCCTCCATGCCCGGTTTGGCGCGCGAATAGACAACAAGGGTAAGCTGCTTGGACATGATAAGTTCCCGATTTTCTGAATATTTATTGTGACGAGGTGGATCATCGGCGCCCACAACCCGATCGGCAACAGTTTAATGAACGACGACCTGAAAAACAAAGAAAAGGCCCGGTGCGGGGTAACACCGGGCCTTTGAATGCCGATCAGCAAATGGGGGCTGCTGACCAGCAGGGGGGGAACTGATAAAATCAGGCAATCACCGAAGTTACTTCGACATTGCCGCGCGTTGCGTTCGAATACGGGCAGATCTTGTGCGCTTCTTCGACCAGTTTCTCGGCCTCGGCCTTGTCAAGGCCCGGAAGCGAGATGGTCAGGGTCACAGCAAGACCAAATCCACCGGCAGAACGCGGGCCGATACCGACATCGGCAGTGACAGAAACATCAGCCGGAACTTTCGGGCCACCCTGGGAAGAAACGAACTTCATCGCACCGATGAAACAGGCCGAGTAACCCATGGCAAACAACTGTTCGGGGTTGTTGCCGTCGCCACCTGCACCACCAAGTTCCTTTGGCGTGGTCAGCTTGACATCAAGCGAACCATCAGCGGTTTTGGCGCGACCATCGCGGCCACCGGTTGCAGAAGCTTGTGCGGTGTATTTGACATCAACAGACATGGTTTTCATCCTTTGTTTGATCAATGGTTTGGTTTCGGTGATTACCCGGCTGTCTTTTCCATATGTCGCCGGGGGTGGGCAGGCGCAACCGCGCCTACCCGAAAGAGAGTATGAAAGTTTTGTGATCATTCACCGTGAAGGGCGTTGTGCAGATACTGACCGGCCTGGGCGATTGCTGCTTTGGCGGCCGGGGTGTCAGCAAGGGCATTGAGCATCACAAAATCATGGATCGTGCCGTTATAGCGGGTGACCGTGACATCAACGCCAGCCTGCGACAATTTGCGGGCATAGGCTTCGCCTTCATCACGCAGCACATCGTTTTCAGCCGTGATCACAAGGGCAGGGGCCTGACCGGCAAGCTGATCTTGTGTCGCATGGATCGGCGTTATTTTCGGATCAGTACGGTCAATGCCTTCGGGCAGATACTGGTTCCAGAACCATTCCATGGCAGGCCGGGTCAACCACGGGCCGTTGGCAAAGCTGGTGTAGGATCCGTTATCAAAGTTCGCGTCCGTCACCGGATAGAACAGGACCTGTGCGGTGATCGCCGGACCTTTGCGTTCCTGTGCCAGCAACGAGACTACGGCGGTCATGTTGCCCCCGACACTGTCACCGGCAATCGCCAGACGGGTTGGATCGACATTCAGCTGTTCGGCATGTTCGGCGACATATTTGGTCACCGCATAATCCTGTTCGATGGCGACCGGGTAGCGGTGTTCGGGTGACCGTTCATAATCGACAAAGACCAGGGCGGCATTGGCGCGAACCGCAAGTTCACGGACCAGTCGGTCGTGGGTTCCCTTGTCCCCCATCACCCAGCCTGCGCCGTGGAAATACACGATCACCGGGAGACGTTGCTGATTACCCGCCGGGCGGATGATGCGTACATTGGTCTGGCCGGTCGGGCCGACGGCAAAGACGGTGTCGGTGATATCAACAGCCGGTTTGGCAATTTTGCCGGATTGTGCACCGGCCAGAACGTTGCGGGCTTCAGTTGGTGTCAGGGTGTAGATCGCCGGGCCGCCGGATGCTTCAAGGACATTGATGAAGTTCTGGGTGGCCGGTTCGAGAACCGGTTCAGCAAAGGCAGCCGAAGATGCAATCGCCGTCGAGAGTGCCAGTACGCCAGAAAATGCAGCTGCGGCAACTTTGGTTTTGAATGGGCTCATGGGTCTGTTCCTTTGAGAAGGCCCGGTGACCGGGCGGTGTGTCGTTTCGGTGAATTATGTATCGCATACAATTAAATCGTGTGCGATATAAAAATGGAGATACCAGGCATGCAATTAAATCGCTTGTAATTAAATCGTGCGCGATATAATGTCTCTGACCCTGATTCCAGAACTCCTGATTTTCTGCAGGGATGCAGGATCAGGGAGCGTGATGAAATATCTATGGAATCAATGGGTTATGTGGATGTCGTGTTGAAAGTCGCCGCAGATATTTGACCCGACCCGCATGCCGATATATGTCAAGACAAGTCGTAATGATCCGGCATATGCCAGATCCCGCCCCGTTTCAGACAGGATGAACCGATGGAAAACACATCAAACCAAGACTTTTTGCAGCTTGAAAAGTTTCTGTGCTTTTCGGTTTATTCTGCAACCCATGCCTTTAACCGTATTTACAAGCCGCTGCTTGATGCGCTTGGCCTGACCTATCCGCAATATCTGGTGATGGTTACGCTTTGGCAGGAAGATGATCAGTCGGTCAGCAGTATCGGGGAAAAGATGTATCTGGAATCAAGTACGTTGACCCCGCTTTTGAAACGGCTGGAGGCCAATGGCCTTGTCATGCGCAAGCGCGATCCGAAAGACGAGCGGTCTGTGCGCATCAACCTGACCGACGCGGGCAAGGCGTTGCGGGAAAAGGCGCGTGAAGTCCCGCCCTGCATTCTTGAGGCGACCGGGCTTGATATCGAAACGGCCAAGCGCCTGAACAGTGATCTGCAGGCAATGCGTGATACGCTGGCGGCGGCTGCGAAATAGGCCCGCTTTCGATCAGGATGCCTTGCGATCCAGATGATATCGAAGCGCCCAGCCAAGTGCGGTTTTGATCGCGTCTTCCGGTAAGGGGCGGTCAAGGGGCAGGATGATCGCCCGGTTGCCTTCACAGGTCAGTTCGGATGATAGCAGGCTGCGCGTGCGGTCGATCAGATCGGTCTTGCAGTCAAAAAAGATCATGACCTGATCGGGGGTTTTTGCCTTCCAGTCTGCGCGAATGGTGGTGCCGGCCCCCGATTTCGGACGCCAGGCGGGCTCGCCCCATTTAAGGCTTTCATCAAGCGGCCCCACACCATCCATCCCGGCGGCAAGGCTATGAACCCAGTTTCTGATCTGGGTCAGTATCTGACGCGCCGGGGCAGGGCAGGTTGCGATTTTGGCAGGCACGCCGGACATTTTGACCGGATCGGTCATCACATCATCCCGCCCATTACATTGTGAAAGCTTTGCACCAGTAGCCAGATTGCGCAAATCATCATGGTCACATGCTGGATCACCATGGCCGGGGCCACCAGACGCTTGTTGAGGCGCTTGAATGTGCCGATGACATGCAGGACACGTGCAGCAATCAGCAGACCGGCCACAACCCAGACCATGTCCGATGTTGCCAGAATGGCTTCAACCGCAAGGACAACCAGCGCACAAAGCGGCGCGTTCTCGATAAAGTTGCCATGGGTGCGGATGCGACGGCGCAAGATGCGATCATCGCCATCTCCGACCGCCAGATTAAGGTCACGCCGCCTGAACGATACAGCAAGGCTCAGCACAGTCAGCATCAGGGCAAATATCGCAACGGTCACAGTCGTCACAGGAAGTGGCAGCATCGGAGTATTCCTTGAATAAGGGCGCAAGGTCTTTGTATCGAAAAGCAATTCAACCACCGAACGGGATTGCTATCAACAAAATGACGGCACCCGCGAGGAGTGCCGCCGTTTAATTTTGTGTGATGTCCGCCTGTCGTGCGCCTAGATGTTGCGCAGACGATCAAGGAAGTTTTTGACCTGTGCATCAAGATTGCGGGCTTCCTGTGCAAGCTGGGTTGCCCCGACCTGGACGTTTGATGCTGCTTCGCCGGTTTCTTGCGACGTATTGCGCACGATCCCGATTGAGGATGACACCTCGTTCGTGCCCGCCGCAGCTTGCTGAACATTGCCCGAAATCTCGGCTGTGGCGGCACCCTGCTGTTCAACGGCAGATGCAATGGCGGTGGCGATTTCATTGATGTTTGAAATCGTCTCGGTCACCCGTTCAATCGCGCCAACAGTGTTCTGGGTTTCGGACTGGATGGATCCGATCTGCTGGGCAATTTCATCGGTTGCCTTGGCGGTCTGGTTGGCAAGGTTTTTGACTTCCTGTGCAACAACGGCAAAGCCTTTGCCTGCTTCACCGGCACGCGCAGCCTCGATGGTGGCGTTCAGGGCCAACAGGTTGGTCTGGGCTGCGATATCGTTGATCAGGCTGACGACTTCGCCAATGCGGTCCGCAGCCTCGGCAAGGCCGGTGACCATGGCATTGGCCCGCGATGCTTCTTCAACAGCGGTGCTGGAAATATCAGACGATTTTGCCACTTGCGAACTGATCTCCTGAATGGAGGCAGACAGTTCCTCGGTCGCGGATGCCACGGTCTGAACATTGGCACTGGCTTCGTCAGCGGCGGCGGCAACGACAACGGCCTGTTCAGCGCTTTGATCTGCGGCATTGCGCATCTGGCGGGAAACCTTTTCCATGTTTTCAGCACTGTCAGACACATTGACGACAATCGAGCCGACCGACTTTTCAAACTCGTCAGCCATTTGCAGCCGGGTGCGATTGCGTTCCTCGCTGGCGCGCTGTTCGGCTTCAAGCTTTTCGCGTTCGGCCTGCTGCATGCCAGCCGATGCTTCCTTGAAGGCTTCAAGTGCCTTGGCAATGGCACCGATTTCGTCATTGCGCTCAAGATAGGGCACGTCGATGGCGAAATTGCCCTTTTGCAGATGGTCAATCACCCCGGCAACAGATGTCATCGGGCGACGCACCATCGTGGTGGTCGAAAACAGCACAACTGCAATCACAATTGACAAAAGGACCACACCGCCAATCAGGGTTGCATCGCGCAGATTGTCTGCCGGGGCAAAGACAGTGGCAAGCGGCACATTGACGACCACACCCCACTGATTGGGGTAACCTGAAATTTCCACCGGCACGATCATATGCATGTCTTTGTCATCGTCGATGCGCTGCGGTTCACCACTTTTCATCACTTCGAGGATGGTGGCCTGAACCGGGTCATTGGCGTCAAGCTTGGTGCCGCGAATGGCCGGATCTTCGTGGGCAACCCAGGTGCCTTGTGCCGAAACCAGATTGACCGTTCCCGTTTCAAACGGTGTCAGTTCGGCAAAGCGTTCGGAAAGCGCATTCAGTTCAAGATCAACGCCCAGAACTCCAAGGAATTTTCCTGATTTGTCCTGCACCGGATAGACAAAGGATGTCAGAACAACATCACGGCCCTGAATGTCATAGGTGATGGCATCGGTGACATAGGGTTTATTGGTGTCACGCGGCGAGGTGTAATATTCATTGACCGACGGGTCATCAAGGCCGGTCAGATGATAGGGCGTAATGCCGTCACCGAAATTATAAAAATAGGTGACATAGCGTCCTGATCCTTCGCCAAACGGCTCACCTTCGTCCTTGTAGTCGGCATCCTTGCCATCAAGGGCATCGGGTTCAAACCCCGACCAGGCACCGGCAAGCGACGGGTAATCAATCAGGGTGCGGTTGAGAATTTCGTTATAGACCTTGCGGTCTGCGCCGCCCTGTTCACGGATGGCACGGAAACCGCCGGCAAGCTGTCTGGCAATCGACATGCCGCTATTGAGAACCTGACTGGCCTGTTCGGCATGGTGTTTGGCAACGCCGCGCGCCTCACCCACCGTCAACTGTTCTGTCGTCTTGCTGGTTTGAATGGTTTGCAGGGTAATGCCCGCAATCAGGCAAACAGCAATGGCAAACGCACTGACAAGCGTGAGCTTTGCGCCAAGCGACAAGGAGGAGAGATTCATGCAGCCGTCCTTCCGACCTATGCTTTGGTGAGATTTATCGCATATGGCGACACCAGCCGTTAATTCAATAACTTGCAAGTGAATTTACATCGACAAGTTGCTGAAACCTGATCGGAAGTATTGGGAAAGGACAATGCTTTTGGGGGCGTTCGGCGGGGTCGGGCGATATGGGACGGATTTATGAAAACTTTGCCTTGGGGGAGGTGTCGGCAGTGATTTCTGACGCAGGGACAGGTTTGCCAAACAGATAGCCCTGCAACTCGATGCCTTCGATGGCACGAAGGAAGGTGTATTGTTCACGGGTTTCAACGCCCTCGGCCGTGACAAGCAGGCCAAGCGACCCGGCCATGGCAAGCATGGCCTCGACCAGTGCGACATCATCGGTCTTGTCGGGAATGCCCTTGATAAAGGCGCGGTCAATCTTGATGCGTTTGATCGGCAGGCTTTTGATCGACCGCAGACAGGAATAGCCGGTCCCGAAATCATCAATCGCAAGCAACACGCCGACTTCGCGCAATTCATGCAGCGTCTTGATCATTGACGCTTCGTCCTGGATCATGCTTTCGGTGACTTCAATTTCAAGGAATTCGGCGGGCAGGCCCGACAGGGCAAGCTCGTGCTGGACAGCTTCGGCAAAGCCCTCTGATCGTAACTGCCGAACCGAAGCATTCACGGCAACGCGGATTTTCTTGTCAAACTCGTCCTGCCATTGGCGGGCCTGTGAGCAGGCTTCGCGAATGACCCAGTTCCCGATTTCAACAATCAGGCCACTTTGTTCGGCAATCGGGATGATTTCCGCCGGGCCAAGAAGGCCGTGCTGGGGATGGTTCCAGCGCAGAAGCGCTTCGACACCGACCATCTGTTCGGTTCTTGCATCGATCTGTGGCTGGTAATGCAGGACCAGTTCATTGTTTTCAAGGCCGCGCCGCAATTCAAGCGATCTGGTCATGTAATGGGTGGCGTTCTCGGTCATTTCAGTTTCATAGAACGCATAGGTCCGTCTGCCACGATCCTTCGCTGCATACATCGCGGTATCGGCAAGCCGGATCAGGTCCTGTGAGGAGGACGCATGGTTAGGATAGAAAGATATGCCGATGCTGGCCGAAAGCGTCATTTCCTGACCGACAATGTAAAACGGGCGTTCGAGTTCCTGAATGATCTTGTTGGCAAGATTTGCCGCCGCGACCTCGCTTTTGAGATTTTCGCGAATGATCAGGAATTCATCCCCGCCAAGACGCGAAATGGTGTCGGTGCGCTCTGTCACTGCCCTGATACGGGTCGAGGCAATCAGGATCACCTGATCGCCTGCCGCATGACCCAGCGTGTCATTGATATTCTTGAAATCATCAATATCAAGAAACAGACAGGCGACAATCGAGCCGGTTTGTTCGGAACGCTCGATCGCCCGGTTCAGGCGGTCGGTGGCCAGCAGACGGTTGGGCAGGCTGGTCAGGCCGTCATACTGTGCAAGGTAATGCAATTCCTGTTCGGCTTGCCGGATGGCGGTGCGATCCGAAACGATGGCAACGAAATGGGTCAGTTTACCGTCATCATCCTCGACCCCGATGATCTGGATCGCCAGCGATATCGGACCGCCGCCCGTATTCTGGGTATCAATATCCTGATGCCAGTGTTTGCGATTTTGCAAGGCCAGAAGCAGTTCCTTGTACTGTTCTGCGGGCAGCTTTTCAGGGGTTATGAAATAGGGCGGATGATGGAGCGTGTTTTTGGCATTGGCCCCGGTAATCCGGTAATAGGCCTTGTTGGCATTGGTGACATTCAGTTTGGGATCAAGAATAAGGATGCCGTCCTGCGTGGTCTCATAGACCGCCATGGCTTCGCGCAATTTATCCTGGGTATGGCGTTGATCGGTGATGTCCTGGGTCATGCCGATGATGCGCATCGCGCTGGTGCGATCCGCGGGAAACAGTTTGCCGCGTGCACGCAGCCAGCGATATCCGCGTTCTTCATCAATGGTGCGAAAAACGATGTCGTAGAACTCGCCATTGTGAATGGCAAAGGTAAAGGCCTTGCGGACCATGGCGCGATCTTCGGGGGCCACCCGTTCAAGGAAATCATCCCAGCTTTCGGTGATGGTTTCGGTTTCCTGAAGGTGGCTGAAACTGCCAAGGCCGGTGCGCTGGACCTGACGGGTGGCAACATCAATTTCCCAGCAACTCATCTGGGCGGCTGTCATTGCCAGTGACAGACGTTGCTGCGTATCGCGAAGGGCCAGTTCGGCAACGCGACGTTCAAGGGCCATCTGAATGGTGGCATGCAGTTCGCGTTCGGAAAACGGCTTGATCAGAAAACCATAGGGACGGGTTTTCTGCGCACGGACAAGGGTGGCGTCTTCGGAATGGGCAGACAGATAGATCACCGGGATCAACAGGTGCGGTGGAATGCCTGCAGCCGTTTCAATACCGTCAATATCGCCATCAATGCGGATATCCATCAGGATGATGTCGGGCGGATCGCGCTCGATTGCCTTGAGTGCATCATAGCCGGCGTTATGAACGCTTGTGCGCTCATAGCCCAGTCGTTCGAGTTGCTTGCGCAAATGCAGGGCAATTACGCGTTCATCCTCGACAATCATGACATGGACCGGATGATGCATCCCAGATCAGTTCCTTTTCAGTTTCCCAGAGTAAACCGGATGATGAAGGTGGTGTCCCTTGAAGTATCAACGACCAGATTTCCGCCAATCTGATCGACCAGCAATTCAATCAGCTGCAAGCCAAGGCCGCTATTTGTCGACATGTTGAAATCCTTGGGCATGCCGCGCCCGGTATCTGAAACGCAAAGTTCCACGACATTTTCGGTCTCCATGCGTGTGGAGACCCGGATTTCGCCACTGTAACCGTCAGAAAAGCCGTGTTTCAGTGCATTGGAAATCAATTCATTGGCAATCAGCCCACATGGAACAGCCTGATCAATGGCCAGCTCGACTTCCGTCAGGTCGGTAATGACGCGGATGCGTTCGATGTCGATATTATAGGCGGCAAAAAGCGATGAAATAAGGCCTTCGCAGAAATTGGCGAAATTGACCTTGGCGATGTCTTCGCTTTGATACAGCGACTGGTGGATTTGCGCCATTGATCGCACGCGGTTGCAACTGTCAATCAGCGCCTGACGGGCCTGGCTGTCCATGACAGAGCTGGTTTGCATATCCAGAAGACTATGCACGATCTGCAGGTTGTTTTTGACCCGGTGATGGACCTCGGAAAGCAGGGTTTCCTTTTCACGAAGGGATCGCGCGATCTGTTCTTCGCGATGCTTGCGTTCGGAAATGTCGGAAATCGCCGCAAGGATCTGGTGGCGGTCGCCGCTGGTGATCGGGTTCAGGCCGATTTCGACCGGGAACTCGCTGCCATCCTTGCGCAAGGCATATAAATCCCTGCCCGGGCCCATCGGACGCGGGTTCGGGTTTTTTGAAAACGACCCGCGCAGGGCCGGGTGGCGCGCGCGAAACCGTTCGGGCACCAGCATTTCAATCGGTTGGCCAAGCAATTCGGATCGCGCATAACCGAAAATGATTTCGGTCTGGGCGTTGACCATTTCCATAAGGCCTCCTGCGCTGATCAGGATCATGGCATTTGGTGCGTATTCGACCACGCGTTCAAATCTCTGATCGGCACTGTCTGGCGAAAGCTCGTCGCTTCCTTGTTGGACGACCTGATCGTGCGTCACCTTGTTGTGGCTCCCCATAACAACACGAAAACATCAAACTGAATCCGGTCGTGGCTTTATCTTTCCGTATGGTTTTTGATCAGTTCTTATCTGCGTTATTGCGTGCGGATATTGTGCGAAAAATTTAAATTCTTTTCCGAGTGCGCGCTTGGGTTGGATATCTGGACGGTATGGCCGGAATTCAACTACACTTACGCATAGGGGTGCATGGGGCCTCTGTTTAGGTTTTTCCCATGCCTGTTTTATGTGGAGAAGGGCTGCAAAAATTACCATGCGTTCCGCGATTATTTGGCAGCCATGCGTAACAGAGGCTTGATCTTGGGACAAAGTGAGGTATAGCTTCGCGCACGCACGCGATCCGGGTGATCGGGCGTGCATAAGATTTCCATGTGATTTCAACGATACAACTGACAAACAAGGTTTCAAAAATGACAGCCGATCTTCGAGATGCCGCACTTAACAGCAACGTCTGGGCCTTTCAGGAAGCCAGCAAGCTGGTCAAGCGGTATAAACAGAAGGCGCCTGAAAAGGGCTATGTCCTTTTTGAAACCGGTTATGGTCCGTCGGGGCTTCCGCATATCGGGACCTTTGGTGAAGTTGCGCGTACGACTTATGTCCGCCGTGCGTTTGAAACCATGTGCGATATCCCGACCAAGCTTTTCTGCTTCTCGGACGATATGGACGGCCTGCGCAAGGTACCGGACAATATACCGAACAAGGAAATGGTTGCCGAGCATCTTGGCAAGGCGCTGACCAGCGTTCCGGACCCGTTTGGCACCCACGAGAGCTTTGCGCATCATAACAATGCCAAGCTGCGTGAATTCCTTGACGGTTTCGGCTTTGAATATGAATTCAAATCTTCGACCGAATGTTACCGTTCGGGCATGTTTGATGCCGCTCTTTTGCGTCTTCTGGAACGCTATGACGCGATCCAGAAAATCATGCTGCCGACCCTTGGTGAAGAACGCCGCGCGACCTATAGCCCGTTCATGCCGGTCGAACCGGGGACCAACAAGGTTCTGATGGCCAAGGTGACTGAGCTTAATGTTGAAGCCGGGACCATCGTTTACGAGCATCCGGAAACCGGCAAGCTTGTCGAAACCCCGGTTACTGGCGGGAACTGCAAATTGCAGTGGAAACCCGACTGGGCGATGCGCTGGTATGCGCTGGGTGTTGATTACGAAATGGCTGGCAAGGACCTTATTCCGTCGGTTGAGCTTGGCAACAAGATCGTCAAGGCCCTTGGCGGTACGCCGCCAGAAGGCTTTAACTACGAGCTGTTCCTTGACGAGAACGCCCAGAAGATTTCGAAATCCAAGGGCAATGGTCTTTCGATGGAAGACTGGCTGAAATATGCGCCGGAAGACAGCCTGTCGCTGTTCATGTTCCAGAAACCGAAAACCGCAAAGCGTCTGTATTTCGATGTCATCCCGAAAACCGTGGATGAATATCTGACCTTTGCCGAAAAGCTGAAAACCGAAACCGACCCGGAAAAAATCCTTCAGAACCCGGCCTGGCACATCCATGCCGGTACGGCACCGGATCGCGAAATTCCGCTGTCCTTTGGGATTTTGCTGAACCTTGTTTCGGTCTGCAACACCGATGACAGCGCGCTTCTGTGGAAGTTCATTTCGCGCTATGCCAAGGGTGCCACCCCGGAAAGCTCGCCGTATCTCGACAAGCTGGTTGGCTATGCCATCAATTATTACAGCGACTTCGTCAAACCGACGAAGAAATACCGCGCCGCAACCGAGGCCGAACAGGCCGCCCTGCGCGAACTGCGCGATACGCTTGCCAAAGTCGCACCGGGCACCGATCCGTCTGACATCCAGACCGAGGTCTTCACGGTTGGCAAAAACCACAATTACGAGAACCTGCGCGACTGGTTCAAAACGCTTTATGAAATCCTGCTCGGTCAGGAACAGGGCCCGCGCATGGGTTCCTTCATTGCCCTGTATGGCATTGACGAAAGCGTTGCCCTGATCGACCGCGCGCTTGCCGGTGAAGATCTGAGCGCCTGATTAGCGACCAGAACGTAAAATGACAAAGGCCCGCATCAAATGATGCGGGCTTTTTTTGTGATTTTTGACTCTTCATGGATGAGGTCAACTCAGCGCATGACGGTGTTCCAGTCTATAGTATATCCTGCAGCACTGAGCTCTCTTGCAAGTTTGGTTTTCCAAGCGCCGGCTTGGTCGAGTTCTTCCCAGACAACTCCCGCGAAATCGCTAGGGATACTTACATTTCCCTTCTTTAGAGCGCAGACGCGACTTCGTTGTAATCGGCCAATAAAGTAACCTAGCTCTAGCAAGACGTTTTGTCGGGCGCGTGGCTCAAGATCTTGATCGCCAACTGATTTTCCAACATCGTCAGGTGTTAGCAAAACTACTGCGAAACCGACATCGGAACTGTGTTCTACTTTTTCGATAATCGTTCGTCCCTGATTTGCTTGCTCATGTAAGATTATTGCTTCAAGCCCAAGCTTTTCAATATAGCGGGCTACAGATTCTCTAGCTTCCGCATCATGACCGTGAACGACAAAAACCTTTTTTGATATACTCGGAATTAGTGCAGGAGCTATTTCTCCTTGGCTTTTTACAAACGCTTTATAGTCTCTGATGAAAGGGATTATCAGTTTTGTTACAAATGATTGAATGTGTCCTGATATCTTGCCGTTGCTATAAAAAAATGTGTGACAGAAGTGTATTAGTTCCTCAGGTTTCTCTGAGAATTTCAGGACTAGCAAAAGCTGTAAGCCCAAGATTTCCAAATCATCGTCGGGCCAGACTAACTTAGCAGACCCAACAAACCCTCCTTGTGTTTCATTGCTTTTACTAATGAAATCATCAAGGTTTAGATTTCTTGATATTTCTAGATTGAACGTCCTGAGTTGATCATGTTGCAACAATCTGCCAAGTCGTTTTAGTGGTTGATGAAAATTCTGGCTATCGGTCTGTTGCAAATCCAAGACAGCATTATTGATTTGAACGAATAAATCAGATTCCTGTTTCATGTTTCATTTTCAATCCTAGCTTCAGAAGCTTTCTCCAGAATTGATGCTCTGAACTGTTCTTTTGATGCTTCAATCATTGGTGCGACGAATGGATTTTTTGAGTATTTCCCCATTTTTTCGTCAATTAACGTTTCCATTTTGGAAATTGCAATTGCAATGCTCTCTGGGTCATGTGGGTCAAGAGATACTGTACATAATTCACCATCAATATCTTCCAAGGCGCGCTGCGCTTCTTTAAGCTGTTTCTGGAGCTTATCTAAACCTTCAACTTTGAGCATTGGTTGTATCCGATCAATTGCGGCTTAATGTTGTGTTTCTCTAATATTCTAGCTGAAGGCATTTCAGGTTTTCAATTAAAAGTTGATGTTTGTTGTTCTGTTTTGATAAAAAAAGGTAAGGCCCGCGTCAAATGATGCGGGCCTTTTTGTTTGAATGCTGTCTTGTGGATTTAGCTTGGCGGCAGGTAACGCCGCCAGGGCTGGTCGGCAAATGGTGCAAGCAGGACATGACGGGCTTTTTGCCAGCCAACCCCGAATGCCATGACAAGGCCGCCAATGATAAAGCAGACCAGAACAATGGTCACAGACGGGTCGATGGCGACACCTTCAAAGCCCGATTGCAGCAGATAGCCGACATAGATCAGTGAACTGATGATCGGTGATCTGCGATCCACGACCAGCGAGAACAGCATGGCAAGGGCAATCAGCGGAACCATCACCCAGGCCGATGCCTCATAGGCGATGGCAACCGAATGGATGGTCATCGGTGCGCCCATCACATAAAGCCAGAACGCGCATTCCGCCCAGCCATTGATACGTTCGGGATCGCGGCTGTCGATAAAGACGCCAAGGACAAGCAACAGCAACCCGGTCGCGGTGATCAGGTAATTCAGATAGTCGGCAATCGCCGGGCCGATGGCGGCCGTCAGTGCCGCCCAGGCCACACCAAGGATGCCCGCCGCAATCAGTGCGAAGGATACCGGCAATCTGTATCGCAGGAAAAAGCCCACCTGAAAGGCAAAGCCGATCACGGTCACAAGCACAAGAATATTGGCAGATTCCTCGCCAAATTCGATGATGCTTTCAAGGGTCGAAAGGCCGCTTCCTGTGCCGTAAAACGGCATAAACAGCGCCATGGCATACAGCATGATGGTCGCGCCAAGGGCAGCCATGATCGCAATTGACGGCAGGGTCGCCTTGAGCTTGCCCGCGATATATTCAGCCAATGCGACATAACCGGCAATCGCCAGAAGCGGTGCAACCCAGAAGGCCGGGCTTTCGGTCAGCATGCCCCACAGGATGAACCAGCCAACACTTAATGCCACGACGCCCAGCGCGATGAAGATGTCATTCATACCGCGAAACAGGGTGAATTTTTCGGTTTCGGCGGCTTCATGCGATTGCGCGACAAGGAAGCTTTCAAGCCTTGTAAAAGACTCTTCGCTGATGACACCGGCCGAGATGGCGTTACGAATGTCAGCAAGCGTGAATTGACGGTTTTTCAAGGGGGCTCCCGTTTTATTGTTTCTGAAATCGTGTCAGACGTGACTGTGATACACCGCAATGACAAAGGGTTCAATTTTCGCAGTAAATCGTCAAAATTTGTCCGGTCTGTGGCGCATATCGTTCAATAAGCAATATCGGCTTTCATGTTACCTGCATATTCGCCACCACGAAGGAGTAATCAATGGGTATCTGGCAGAAATGCATGATCGCTGTTGCCTGCAACAAGCCGATACGTCGCGCGGGTGAGGCCATTGGACGCAAGACCGGTCTTGCCGATCAGTTTGTCAGTGCGAGCAATATTGAAGGACATGTTGCACGCGCCATCCGGTTGCACGAACAGGGCATCGGAATATCAAGCTTTTATCTTGGCGAATATGTCACCGACATTGCCCAGGTCCATGAAACAGCAGCACAGCTGGGGGCGCTTGTGCCCAAGCTCGATCAGGCGGGCGGGGATATTCATATTTCCATCGATCCGTCGCAGCTTGGCTATATGCAGGGCAAGGAAGTCCTTGATCAAAATGTCGATGACATTGCCCGACTGATCCGAACGGCTGCAAACGGAACCGCGCAGCGCAAAAATAACCGCACTATCCGATTGATGATCGATATGGAAGATTTCGACATGATCGATGATACGCTTGCCCTGCATCATCGTCTTGCCGATGCGGGCATTCCGGTCGCCCAGACGTTACAGGCCCGTCTGTTCAGAACAGAAACCGATCTTGAGAGCATGATTGCGCGCGGGGCGATGGTACGGCTGGTCAAGGGCGCCATGGCCCCGCCTGATACGGTGGCCTTTACCAAGCGTCCCGATATCGATGCCAATTATCTGAAGCTTGCAGGCAGGATGTTGTCGGATGCTGCGCGCAATGCCGGGTTCTTTCCGGTGTTTGGTACCCATCATCGCGATCTTGCGATCCGGATCGGGCAAATTGCCGATCAGAATGGTTGGGTGCGCGACCGGTTTGAATTTGAAATGCTGTATGGCGTGAACCAGCCCTTGCAACGTGAATTGCGTGATGCCGGATACCGGTTGCGGCTTTATGCGCCGTTCGGGCATGACTGGTGGGCTTATGCCTGGCGTCGGGTCGGGGAAAATCCCCGCAATCTTGGTTTGTTGTTACGATCCGGGCTGAACCGATAGACATCTCAACTACCTGCAGATGCCGCCAGATCCGTCTGGCGGCATTTTTACAAGGGCCAGTGTATCGGGAACGGCTGCGAAGAGGTGATGTCACATTGACAATATCTGGAGTTTCACATATCAAGTTAGTTAACTTACTTAATTGATCAGAATAAGGATCTGTGATGGCGGGCAAACTCAGTTCCGAGGAAAAACGGACAAAGCTTGCCCGTGCGGCAATGAATGTGATCTGGCGCGACGGATATCACGCGGCCACCATTCAGGCCGTCGCCAACGAAGCCGGATTGCCCGCAGGCGGGGTATTTTACCGGTTCCCTAGGAAACATGATCTGGCGCGCGCCGCACTTGAAACCATTCAGGGTGAATTCGCACCGCTTCTGGCCAGTATTGCGCCAGATGGTTCGGTCCGCGAACGCGTTGCCAAATTCTTTGATTATCTTGATGCCATGACCCCGCGTCGGGTGCGCCATGGCTGCCCGTTAGCGCGCCTGATGATTGATCTGCCGCCGGATGCGGATTTTGATGATGCGCGCGCAATCGGACAATCGGTGTTTGATGACCTTGTTGACTGGCTGGCCATGCAGTTCGTGGCAGCGGGCATGGTATCGACAAAGGCCGAAACCGAAGGCCGACGGATTATTGTGCGCTGGCAAGGGGCGATCATTCTGGCCCATGCGATGAATGACCGTGCCATCCTTGATGACGAAATCGAGGATTTGCGTCAGACGGCGCAGCAATTGCTGTGATGCAATTTATGATTGCCATCATGAAACCAATTTCTGGTGATGGTATTGTCGGGTTCAAACGTCATATATTAAAGACAGTTCTGTACTGAACAAAAAGGGGCCGACATTATGCAAAGATTGAAACTGGCGGTTGCGGGGCTTCTGGCTGGAATGCTTGCGGCCTGTGCAAGCGGCCCGCGCGTCTATACCGATGTTGATCCGGCGGCCGATTTCGGCCAGTTCCAGACCTTTGCCTTTATTGAATCCGCAGGCAAGGATACCGAGGCCCGGTATCAGACCCTGTCAGGGCAGCGGATCGAGGATGCCATAAGTAGCGCCCTTGAAGCGCGCGGCTATCGCGTTGATATTCGCAATCCCGATATCCTGATCAATTTCCATCTCAAGACCGAGGAAAAAACGCGAACAGCCCCGCCGGTCTATGTTGGCGGCTATTACGGATATCGCAGCGGAATGTATGTTGGCTGGCCGGGCTATGTCGAACCCGGTTATGTCGATACCTATACCGAGGGGACCCTGACGGTTGATATGGTCAACCGCGTGACCAGACAGATGGTCTGGGAAGGAACGGCGGTTGCGCGTGTGACAAGTTCGGTGCGCGAGGCGCCTAATGAAACAGTCAGATCAGCAGTGGCATCGATCTTTGCCAAATATCCCTTTGTTGCCGGAAGTAACGTTGCCGTGCCGCTGGCACAGTAACTTCCCCAGTGGCATCAAGGCCGCGATACAAGGCGGGCAATAAAAAAGGGCCGGATAACCGGCCCTTTTGTCTGGAATACGCAGGCTGTCAGTCTTCGCTGGCCGCGGTGAAGGCCATATAGAGTTCCTGTGCGCGGCGTGTGATCGGGCCGGGCTGCAGGTTGCGGTCATCAAGTTTGACGCAGGGTGCAACCTTGTAATAGTTGCCGGTGCCAAAGATTTCGTCGGCAGCTTCGAGTTCCTCGTATTTGCAGGTTTTCTCGACAACCTCGACGCCGTTTTCACGCAGAAGGGCAATGACGCGCTGACGGGTCAGACCATTAAGGAACGTGCCATTGATGGCCGGGGTATAGACCGTGCCATCCTTGGCAAAGAACAGGTTGGCATAGGAAAACTCGGCCACATTGCCAATCGGATCAAGCATCACACCGGTATCAAAACCGGACTCGGTCGCCTCGGTCACGGCACGGCCGACATTCGGATAGAGGCAGGCTGCCTTGGCCTCGGTCGGGGCACTTTCCGGTGACGGGCGGCGGAAACTTGATTTGCGTGCCGTAAAGCCGGTCTCGATGGCGTCGGGAATGTCAGAGACCGAAAGACACAGCACGAACTGCGCGCTGTCGGGGTTCGGGGCAAGGAAGCCTTCACCACCATAGACAATCGGCTTGATATAAAGGGCAAGTGCCGGATCGAATTTCTGAACACCTTCCTTGACCAGGGCAACAATTTCCTCGGTCGTGATTTTGGGTGTCAGACCCATCAACTTGGCGGAGCGCAGCACACGCGCGCAATGCGGATAAAGGTCGGGCATCTTGCCATTCATACGGCGCGCACCGTCAAACACGGTCGATGCCATCCAGACACCATGGGTTTGCGGACCCATGATGTTCGGGTTACCCTCATGCCATTCGCCCTTGTACCAGGTCCAGGTGGTGGGGGTGCTATCAGTGGCGGCGTGGCCCATTCTTGTACTCCTGATCAGTCTTGTGCGCGTCCGCTTGGCGCGGCGCTGCCGGTGGGGCGGTCAATTCCGGGGGTGAGAATAGGATTTTTGCCCAAGGATGGTCAAAGAAAAGATCGCATTTGGCGCTGCCTGAAAATTGTCATGAAAAGTTGCGATATCTGCGGGCCGCAGATTTTGTATATCTGTTTGATTATGAACAAAATTTGCCGATCAGAACCATTACCCGAAAGGAAGCCATCATGGGCAGTGACATCAAACTTGATATCAACGCGCGCTTTGATCATGCACGGGATGTGATCAAGGCCGCGGGCAAGCGCGCGATGTCCTATTACGATGGCACCGCCGGTGACCTTGAGATCGAGGCAAAGACCAATGCCCTTGATATGGTCAGTATTGCCGACAAGAATGTCGAGGCAATCATTCGTGACCGCATTCATGATGCCTTTCCCGAAGACGGATTTCTTGGCGAGGAAATGGGGATCGAGCAGGGCAGCAATGACTGCCTTTGGGTGATTGACCCGATTGATGGCACGGCCTGTTTTGTCAACCAGATGCCAAGCTGGTGCATTTCCATTGCACTGGTTGTGGCCGGTGAAATCGTGCTGGGTCTGATCTATCAGCCCTGCAACAAGGAACTTTTCACTGCCCGACTGGGCGAGGGGGCCGAGGTCAATGGCGAGCCGATCAAGGCCAGCACGGCAAACTCTGTGAGTGAGGGCCTGATGGGGCTTGGCATGTCTCATCGCACCAGCAGTGATGAAATCACGCCTTTCATCAAGGATTTGCTGGACCGCGAGGGCATCTTTATCCGTAACGGATCAGGGGCGTTGATGATGGCCTATGCCGCGGCGGGCCGGTTGATCGGTTATTACGAACCCCATATCAATCCGTGGGACTGCATGGCGGGCATCCTTTTGATGCGCGAGGCCGGTGGCTGGGCCAATGATTATCTTGGTGCGCCCGATGCCCTTGAAAAAGGCGCGCCCATCCTGACTGCCGGGGCCAATGTTGCCGCCGAATTGCGCGCGATGACCGGGATTGAAAAATAAAGTCCGGTACCGCCCCTGTTGCAATGGATCAAAGGATCAGGGGGCGGTTTTTTGCTGTGCTGCGCGTCGGTTTTCCAGCATCCGGCTTTCAAGGCGCATCAATTCGCTATTGATGGCCTTGATATCAAGCGGTTTGGTGCAATGGGCGTCAAATCCCGCTGCCCGGAAGACGGCAAGATTGTCATTGGAAATATCTGCCGTCAGGGCAAGGATCGGGATGGTGGCCTTTACGGGGTCATCAAATTCGCGGATTTGTCGCGTGGCTTCAATCCCGTCAAGGACGGGCATATGCACATCCATCAGAACCGCATCGAAATCCTGTTTTGCAAGGATATCAAGGGCGTCCTGACCATTGGCTGCCGGGGTGATGATATGCCCCTGCTGTTCAAGGAGTTTCTGGGCAAGGATGCGATTGATCTCGATATCCTCGACCAGAAGCAGGTTCCTGCCGGTAACCGGGACCTTTTCAAGATCTTCGTCGGTTTGAGCTTCGATTTCCGCATTTTCCGCCGCCGCAGCAGCAGAGCTGCGCGGCAGGGTCAATTCAAACCAGAATGTGCTGCCAGTTCCTTCCTGGCTATCGACCCTGATCTTGCCCCCCATTGCCTCAACCATGCGCTGACAGATCGCAAGCCCAAGCCCGGTGCCGCCATAGCGGCGTGACGTCGATGTTTCGACCTGTGCAAAGGCCTCGAAAATGGTTTCGAGTTTGTTGGCCGGAATGCCGATCCCTTCGTCGCGCACGGAAATGCGGAAACCAAGGTCATCATCGGTGACCGTGGTCGGTGTCACGGTGACATGGATATTGCCATATTTGGTGAATTTGATCGCATTGGAGACAAGGTTGGTCAGGACCTGTCGGAAGCGGACCGGATCACCGGTGACCCAGCGCGGCATGTCTGCCGGGATTTCAAGATGCAGCCGGTTATTCTGTGCGCGTGCGGGCACCAGCATCATTGATGTGACTTCCTCGCAAATCCCGCGCAGATCAAAGGGCACTTCTTCAAGGATCAGGCGTCCGGCCTCGATCTTGGAAATATCAAGAACATCTCCGATCAGCGACAGGACATGACGCCCCGCCCCGCGAATGGTCGACAGGTATCCGCGCAAGGTTTCGACAGAAAAATCCTTGTTGTCCAGACTGTCACTGGCAAGTTCGGTATAGCCAAGGATAGATGTCATCGGGGATCGGAATTCGTGGCTCATATGGGCGATGAATTCCGATTTTGCCCGGTCGGCCTGCTGGGCCTGATTCATTGCCCGTTCGGCAGCGGTACTTGCATTTTCAAGTTCCTCGGTCCGGCGGGCAACCAGATCGACAACATATTTTTCCGTGCGGTTGAGTGACCGCAGATAAATCAGCAACAGAATGCTGATCATGCTGCCAAATACAAGGATCGCCCAAGGTTGCCAGTAATGCAGGCTGGCAAGTGCGGACTTGGTCGGATGCAAGACAATTGTCCAGTCGCGATAGCCAAAGGTGAAATTTGAAACAGTCGGATTGAACGGTCTTTCAAGTTCGTGCTGAATATGGTCAATGGCATAGTCAGTCGGCCGGTTGGAATAGATCAGCTGTGCGTCGGATCTGGATTTCAGGTCGGCCAGATGGATCTCAAAATCAAGCGGCATGCGTGCCACGCGCGCAGCCCGCGTGATCATGTCGGTCAGGCGCAGGACACCCACGGCAAGTCCCAGTGGCGGACCATCGGGGTTGCGCCGGTTCTCAACGCTCAAAAAGGCAAGTGCAGTGGCAACCGCTGAGTTTGACTGAATCAGTTTGATCGGTTCGGTCAGGGTGACATTTCCCGTCAGAAGGGCGGTCTCAAGCGCACGTCTGCGGGTTTCCTCACTGGCCAGATCAAAGCCGATAGCGGCCTCGTTACCTGAACGCGGGAACACAAAGAAAATCGGGTAATACCCGTCGCGCTGGGCGGCGGCTTGTCGCTTGCCATCGACCAGTTCGCGGATCTGGAAATCCGGAACTCCGCGCAGGGCGGCATTTTCTTCTATCAGTGCACGGGCGCGGCCTTCGATAAACGGCGCCCATTCAAGGGCGGCAATCCCCGGACGGCGACTGACCCAGGGGGCAATCATTGCGTCAAACGTATTGGCAGAAACACTGCCATGGACGTCAAACAGCGTTTTGACCGCGACCAGTGCATCGGTCGCACGGCCAAGTTCTTCGCGAAGGGACGCCTCAAAGGCCAGCCGGTATTGTTCGGTCGACACGCGTTCTGCCGCAACCAGCTGGCTATAGGTGTACCAGGATGCCAGAGACGACACGCCAAAACCGATGACACCGATCACGATCGAAAGGGTGCGCCGCATGCGATGCACGTCATCAGAAAGGCGGCCGTCACGTGCGCGCGTCGTGATAAAGGAAATGCGCTCCAGTCCGCCTGCAAGGAACAGGGTCCCGACCGATACGGCGATCAGATAGCCATAAAGGTTGCGAAGGCCGGTATTGATCCCGACCGACCCGAATGTATTGTTGCCAAGGGCCGCAAAGACAATGATGTCAGCCACAATGATGGTATTGACGAGTGTCGCACCCAGAAGCCCGAACCGCGTCGCCCCCCAGATCACAAAAGGCAGGGAGACAAAGATAAACAGAAATTCGGGTTTCGAGACCAGTGGTGTGGTCTGCACCGCCGAGGAAATAACGATGGCGGCAACACAGATAAAGACCAGTTCACCATAATGCTGGCCCATCCGGCCGAACTGACGCCATTTCATCAGGCGCATCACAAGTGGCCCGACAACAATTGCGCCGACCAGATCCCCCAGGAACCAGCCCTGCCAGATTTGCGGGAACTGGCCAAAATTCCCGATCACGACAAGACTGAGCGATGTCGCGCCAAAAAGAGCGGACAGGGCAGGGCTGAGCACGCACCCGAGCGACAGGAAAATCAGCATGTTTCGGAACAGGCCGATCGGGTAGGTCCCGCAAAACCGCCGGACAATCAATGCCGGGCCGATGGCGGCAATGGTATTGCCTGTTGCAATCAGAAAGGCGAGGGTAATGGATGGCGACGTCGCAAGGTTAACAGCCAGCGCACCGATAAAGACGGCTGGAAAATATCGCCAGCCCCAGACAATCAGGGCGGCAAGCGCAATCCCGGATGGCGGCCAGACAAGGGTGACGCTGCTGCCAAAAAAGGGCAGTTGCAAACCGGCATAACCAAAAAGGAAATAGGCAAGTGCAATCGCCAGAGCGCGCAAGATATAGCGGCGTTGCAGCGTCAAACGAATTCCCCTTTCCCCCATGCGCGACACGTCTGTGTGTCTTCTCCTTAATGTAAGGATGCGCAACGTGATTTTGAATACGGTTTCGACGCAATCACGGATGATCAGGATGAAAAAAATACAACAGAATTTGGCAAATGCCGATGGCGGGGCATTTCAGTGCCTGTCGCGGGTTTTGTGCGGGTTACTGACTGCACCATAAAACGCGCGCGACCCAGTCAATCTGATCGGCGGGGATGAACCGGTCTTCAAAGTCGGGGTTGAACGATTTCAGCTCAACGCCAAGCGCGCCGCGCCGGATCAGTTCCTTTGCCAGAACTTCGCCATCAACCGTTTTGACGACAACCCGGTCATGGGGGCGGATGTTTGATGCCGGGCTGACAATGATCAGATCGCCATTGCGAAAGACCGGCGCCATTGAGTCCCCGGAAATCCGCAAGCCATAGGCGGTCGGATCATGCAGGGCCGGAAAAGTGATGTCTTCCCATGATCCGCCAACCGGATAACCGGCATCGTCAAAAAATCCCTGATTGCCAGCCTGCGCAAAGCCGATCACCGGAATACGCCCGGCCCCGTTGCCATCAACCAGTTCGGAAAATTCACGGAAACTGACATCGGTCACCGCAAGCACCTTGGAAATGCTTTCGGTCGAGGGCCAGCGCGCCTTGCCCTGTGTGGTGGTGCGTTTGGACCGGTTGAATGTCGTCGGGTCAAGCTGGGCCAGACGTGCAAGACCCGACGGTGTCAAACCGTGGTCTTTGGCGATCTGGTCAAGGGCGGCCCAAATTTTCTGATGTCGGATCATGACCCATCCTAGCAGGGGGGCGGGACGCAGTCGAAGGAATTTATTCCTTATCGCTCGGGGATTTTACAGGCCGGAACAGAGCGCCCGGCTAAGCCTTGGCGATGGCCAGATTGGCGATATTGTCAAACAGGGTGACTTTGCCCATCTGCCCGCCCTTAAGCAGCATCGGCAGGCCATCAAGGCTGTTCTGTGCGCTGTCATGTGTTTGGGCATGGGCCAGAATGACCGGCGCACCGGCATCGAAATCGGCAACATAGGACAGGCTGTCAATGCCAAGGGCCTGAACCGCAAGGCTTGATGTATCGCCACCGGCAATCAAAAGGAAACCAAGGGCTACCGACCGGCTGATATCGGCGATGAAACGCGCGCTGGCCTGTGCAAGGTCATGGCTGGCAATCGTGTGATTGCGGTCATCAGACAGCGACACCAAAAGGTTCTTGTCGTCTTTCAGGGCCGAAAGACATTCGTCTTTCAACAGATTGACGGCATCGGGATCAAGCAGATCAGATGGAGACACGCGGTATTTGATATAGTTCTGTGCGCTTGCCACCTGTTCGGCGGTCAGGGGTGATCTGCTTCCGGCAAAGGCAAAGACCGGCCCTGCGCGCCGCGATGCCTTGGCAGCATTTTGCGGCAGGGGCGGGAAGGACGGAAACAGCGCCTGTGCGACGCTGCTTGCGCCAATGCACAGGACCGGGGCGGATCTGGCGATCTCATGAAGGGCTTCGCCAATCGTCAGAAGATCGTTTTCATCGGACACATCAAACAGGGTTTCGGTTTCGCCATTGGCGATCCGGCGTTTGATTTCGGCAATCAGGGCAGTGCGCCCTTGCCGGATCATGGTGAAATCAATCAACCCGACACTGGACCAGCCCTGTGTTGCCAGATGGCGACGAAGGTCGGCCTCGCTCATCGGGGTGACCGGGTGGTTTGCCATTACCGGATGGCGGTCAATGCGGTGGATTTGTCCCGCGCCGACACCGGCAAAAAGATTGCCAAGGAAACAGAACCGGCGCAGTGATGGCTGTCCGCCGATGATGGCTTTCCAATTTGCACCAACGGACTGCGCATAACGATCCGCAACGGCGGCAATATTGCCGGTTTCCGGTGCGCTGTCGAAGGTCGAGCAGATTTTGAAATGATAGATGCCACAGCGGGCTTTTGCCAGCTGATCGGCAAGTTTGCCGATGGTGGCAACGCCGTCTTCGACCCCCATAGCACGAAGCGACGTTGCAACACCAAAGGCATCGAGGCTGCCAGGGTCTGAACCCGGTGACCCGTGACCAACGTCGTCTTTGTGTTCCGACATATCCGGAGCAGTCAGATACAGGCGTGCAGAAAGTCCTGCCCGGGCCAGCGTGGCCAGCGTATCGGACGCCCCGGTGAAGTCATCAGCACAAAAAACGAGTTTGGTCATTGTCAGCCTCGTGCCCCATAAAATGCCAGGGCTTCTGACAGGGCAGGGTTGGTTTTGGCATGTTGTTCGAGGCTGACACCGGCTTCGCAGGCTTCCCATGCCTGACGCAGACTGGTGATGCCGGCCGCAGGTCCCGACGGATGGGCAAGGATGCCACCCCCGGCCAGGAACATGAAATCAGCCGATCCGACCGCCTTGCAGGTGGCCGGAACCGTGCCAGCCCACTGGCCCGACGAAAAGACCGGAAGAACGCGATCTTCATCGCCATTGCCAGCGGCAAGCGGCTTGCCACACAGCTGGGCCGATGCTTCGACTTCGCTGTCTTCATCACAGAATTTGCCGCCCATGCCATGGACATGCATGTGATCCATACCCGCCAGACGATACAGCGTCTGATAGGCCGGATAGGCCATGCCGATCATCGGATGACGCGACAGCGCCCCAAAGCCGTTGCGATGCCCGTGCAGGACAAGGCCGGTCGATTTGCGCAAGGTCTGAAGGGCTGAAAGACCCGTCCAGTTCATGCTGACCATCGCGCATGATCCGCCTTCTTTTTCAATCAGGTCGGCATGGCGACGCATGGCATCGGTTTCATCGGTGATGTTAAAGGCGATCATCACATCGCGCCCGGTGCGATCCCGATACCGACGGACCTGATCCATCACGGCCGGAATGCGTTCGGCAAGCGGGGCGGATGCCGGATTGGCGCAGACTTCATCATCCTTGATGAAATCGACACCGGCTTCGCAAAGTTGCCCGACCAGACTTGCGATATCTTCGCTGCGCAGGCCGACATTCGGCTTGATGATCGTGCCAAAGAACGGGCGACCATGGACATTCATGCGATCACGCGTGCCCTTGGTTCCGGCCACCGGATAATCATAAAGATCGCGATAGGCCTTGGGCACTGTGACATCAATCAGCTTAAGCCCGGTGATTTCGCCCAGATCATAAAGATTGCCCGAAACCGTTGCGGCCAGTGTCGCAAGGTTTTTGCCGATATTGCCGGTTGGAAAACCGATGCGGATTTCAGCCCGGCGATAGGGGCCGGTGATGCCGCGCTCAGTCAGATAGGCACTATGCAGGCTGGGGTGATTGACCGGGGTCAGTTCGCGGACTTCAAGCACGCGGGCCGAACAGCGTTCGCGCAGCTCGTCGGTTTCACCTGCTACGCGCACGAATGTTCCGCTGCTTTGTTCGCCAGCCATGATGGCGGCGATCTTTGCAGGGTCCATCGGCGTTTCGATAAGATAGCGGGCTTCGATCAGGTCCATGGCTCAGATTTCCGAAAGCGACGGGAAAGGACGGATCGGATCAGAACCGTCCCAGTCAATCGAGGCTTCATAGATCGACTTGAACAGACGGCCTTTGGGGCCGACGACCTCGGAAAGTTCGATCACGGTGCCCGGATGCATTTCGCGGTCAAAATAGACAAAGCGACCATTGTCACCGACCTTGCCGCTCATTTTGACGTTGAAGCCCTTGCTTTCCATCAGGGCAAGGTCTTCATCAAACTTCTCGGTCCAGTAGGCGACATGTTGCAGGCCGACATTCCCGGCCTGGGTGAAGTCGCGATACATGGATGGCGCGTCATTGCGGGTCTGGATCAGTTCGACCTGAACGTAACCGGAATTGGCAAGTGCGACCGAGTTGTGGACGTCATAGGCCTTGCCGTCATAACGGTAATCCTCGATCGGCACGCGCGGGTTATAGTACCAGGGGCCGACACCCATGGTCGTGGACCAGTATTCCATGGCCTCTTCGATATCGGGCACGACATAACCGAGCTGGCGAATTTCACCAAGAAATCTGCTCATGTTTCCTCACTTAATCCAGAAGGTTGGGCAACCAGACAGAGATTGCCGGTATGCAGGTCACTGCGAGCAGCGACAAAAACAGCGGTAACAGGAAGGGCAAGGCGCCCCGGATCACGCGGTGCAGCGGCATCTTGGCGATGATGCTGACCATATAAAGGCTCATGCCGACCGGTGGGGTCAGAAGCCCGATCATCAGATTGAGAACGAACACGATGCCAAGTTGCAGCGGATCAACACCGGCCGCCGTCATGGCAGGGGTAATGATCGGTGCGATGATCAGGATGGCGGCAATGGATTCAAGGAACATGCCGACCACCAGCAGCAGCACATTGACGATCAGAAGCAGCACCAGTGGATCGCTGGAAAGCCCCAGAAGGAACTCGCTGGCCGTTGCCGGCAGGCGATCCATGGTCAGGACCCAGGCAAACAGGGCGGCGGTGGCAACGATGAACAGGACATTGCCCGTGGCATCGACACTGTCGCGTGCGGCAATCAGAACACGTTTGAGATCAAGCTGCCCATAGATGAACTTGCCGATCAAAAGCGCATAGGCAACCGTGACACCGGCCACTTCGGTCGGCCCGAAATACCCCGAAATCAGACCGCCGATCAGAAGAACCGGGGCGGCAAGGGCAGGAAGCGAGACGACGAATTTGCGGGCAAAGGCCGCAAGGCTGAATTTCACCTCGTCACGCGGCAATTTATAGATGCGCGCCATCACGGCAACCTGTGCCATCAAAAGGATGGTGATCAGGATGGCCGGAACGATGCCAGCAATCAGAAGCTTGACCGCTGATACGTTCGAGACCGACGCAAAGATGATCAACGGAATGCTTGGCGGGAAGATCGGACCGATGGTGGCTGCCGCCATGGTGATGCCCGATGCAAACTCGGAAGAATACCCCTGTTTGCGCATCATCTTGATCTGAACGGCACCAAGGGCCCCTATATCGGCAAGGGCCGCACCCGACACGCCCGAGAAAATCAGGCTGACCAGAACGCTGACCTGCGCGGTCCCACCCCGGATCCAGCCAACCATCATGCGGACCAGTTCAAACAGATGGTTGGTCACACCCGACAGGCTGAGAAGATTGGCGGCAAAGATGAAAAGCGGCACGGCCAGAAGCGGGGTTGAATCAAGCGCATTGACCGTGCGCTGCGCCAGAACCGCCATCGGCAGGTTAAACAGGATCATCACCACAGCCGATGACAGGCCCAGACAGACCGCAATCGGCACCCGAATGATCATGAGTGCGAGAAACAGGATAAGAAGGGTTGCACTCATCATTTGCGGGAATCCCCAGACGATACCTGTTCCGACATTTCCTCGGCGATGGCCTTGGCAATCGGGTTTTCGTCTTCTTCGGTGTCAAAGTCAGAAGCAGGTTCGGTGCCGGTGATCAGGCGATAGAGTGCAACAATCAGCAAAAGCACAATCGCGATCAGAACCGGCGCATAAACTGCATAATTCGAAAGGCTGAGCGACGGGGTGGTGAATTTGCCCGCACGGATCAGAAACTTGTAAAGACCAAACAGGAAGATGCCTGCAAATGCGCTGATCAGCACATAATTGGAAAATCGCAGGATCGCTTTTCCGCAAGGCCGCAGGGCGCCATAAAGCAGATCAATTGCGATATGACGGTTGTGCAGCATCAAGGCCGGAACGGCAAAGAACACCAGGGCGATATTGGAAATGCGCGATAATTCATCGGCCCAGGGCAGGCCAAGATCAAAGAAGTTGCGCAAGATCACCTGACCAACCACCAGCACAGCCATCAAACCCAGCATCAGCATGGATAATGCGGTCATGAAGCGGCAGATGCGGTCCAGTCCCCTGTAGATCGGGGAATTCCTGTACGGCATGACGATACCTGAATAAAAGCGGGATAAAAGGGGCGGGCGACATCCCTGAACGCAAGGTTCCCTGATGCCGCCCTGATCGTTTTATTTTACAGCAGCGATCTGTTCGAAATACTTGCCGTATTTGTCGTCAAAACGCTCGTGGACGAGTTTCTCGACACCGGCGCGGAAGGCCGCAACATCAAGACCGTCATCCGGACCAATGATGGTCATACCGGCATCCTTAAGCTTCTGAAGATCGCCTGCTTCCTTATCAAGGATCATCTGGGAGGCTTTCTGACGAACTGTTTCAGCCGCCTTGGTGAGGCCGTCCTTGATGTCCTGCGGGAAGCTCTGCCACAGGTCTTCGTTGATCACGACGATTTCTGCGGCCGAAATATGACCGGTCAGCATCATGTGCGACTGAACATCAAAGAGCTTGTGGTCAACTGCAACGTTTACCGGGTTTTCCTGGCCCTGAACGATGCCGGTTGCAAGGGCGGTCGGGACTTCCGACCAGTCAACCGGAACCGGGGCAGCACCAAGGCCCTCGACCGCGGTCAGATAAACCGGGGACGGAATGGCGCGGATTTTGACACCAGCCAGATCAGCAGGCGTCTTGACGGCCATATTGGCGGTCAGCTGACGGGTGCCGAAATAGAACGCATACAGGACGCGCATGCCGGTATTGTCGATCAGGCCCTGATTGAGTTCGGCCATGATCGGGGAGTTGATGTCGACAACCTTCATCAGGTGATCATAGTCGCGATACAGATACGGGGTGTCGAGCACACCGAAATCTTCGTAAAGCGAGCTCAGCGCACCAGCGGTATTGTGCGAAAGCGCGATGGAACCCATCGAAACGCCTTCGGCCAGTTCCTGAATCTTGCCAAGCTGGGAGGATGGGTAAACATCGATCTTGACCGCGCCATTGGTGTTCTTGGCGACTTCTTCGGCCAGCCAGTCTGCCTGCATGCCAACAACGCTGGTCGGCGAGTTCATGTGGCCGTAATTCAGTTCATATTCCTGCGCCTGCGCGCCGTGTGCGATCACGGCAAACGAAGCTGCCGCTGCAAAGGTGGTCGCGAGCTGGCGAAACTTTTTATGCATAGCCATGGTTTCCTCCCATGATGGTTTATGAGCGTTTTGACGGCAGAACGCACCTTTGAAAGATATGTTCGTACCTTATCTGTTTTCCGGTCGGGATTGTTATATCTTTTCCCTTGAATGGACGCAGAATACGTGAAACATTTTGCCTCATCAAACATCATAAAATGATGTGTTTTGATGTTTTTTGAGGATCAGATGCCAAAAACGACCGGCCCCATCATCAAGGATATCGCCGAGCTTTCCGGGGTTTCACCGGCAACGGTTGACCGCGTTTTGAACAAACGTCCGGGCGTGCGTGAACGCACGGCAAAGCGGGTTTTGCAAGCGGCAAGCGAGCTTGGCTATCTGCCTGAAACCGATATGGCCGAAGCGTTTCGGCCCAAACCGATGCGGGTCGTGTTCCTGTTGCCATCGGGCACCAACCCGTATTTGCAGTTGCTTGGTGATCGCATCAAAACTGCGGCCGAGGCCACCACGGGCTATAACATCCGCGCGCGGTGCTTTTTCATCGACAGTTTCAATCCGCAGCTTCTGTCCGAGGCGCTTCGTCAGCATGGCGAAAAGGCCGATGGCATTGCCTTTATGGCGATTGATCATCCGCTGGTACGTGAAACCGTGTCCGAACTTCAGAATGCCGGAAAGCATATGATTACGGTGGTGTCCGATATTTCCGGTGTGCCCCATGCTGCCTATGTCGGGCTTGATAACCGTGCGGTTGGCCGGACGGCGGGATATTTGCTGGGCCGGTTCAAGGGCAGTCGCAGCGGGCGGGTGGCAATGATTGCGGCCAGCCGTACCTATCGCGCCCATGAAGAACGCGAAATGGGCTTCCTGAGCCTGATGGAAGAAGAATTTCCCGAACTGCGCGTGGTTGCAGCCCGCGAAGGTCATGATGATCGCAGCGAAAACTATCTGCACACCAAATCACTGCTCGAAGAATATCCCGATCTGATTGGCATCTATAACGTTGGCGGGGCATCGGACGGGGTGGCACGCGCCTTGCGCGAAAGCGGTCGTGGACGCGACATCATCTTTATCGGCCATGGCCTGACACCCGATACCCGTCGTTTCCTGCTTGAAGACATCATGGATGTCGTCATCACCCAAAGCCCCGGCGTGATCGCGCATAATGTGCTGCGCATCTTTGAAAATCTGCGCGCCGGTGGTCAGGTCGACAAGGACCTGGCCAAGCTGACCATGGAAGTGGTGGTCAAAGAGAATTTGCCGTAAGGAAGTTCTCTTTTCCAAGTAAATTCAATGTTTTGCGGTCAGTTTCGTGATTTGTTGTACCATCGCGATAGTGCGTGCTCATCTTCTGAATAGGAAATTAATCCTTTACAATGAGAACAAAAGGGGATTATAACTTGAAAATCAACACCGGAACTGCATCCAGAAATAGGGTTTTCTCCATCTGCTCATAGGCGGCGGGGTGCCCTGAAATATGCAACGGCTGTGGCACCGTTGCCGGAATTGGGCGGCATGGCCGTCTTTGGGGAAATCACAAACCAGCATCATCGTAACGATGCGCACTTATGTGCGTGCGATGGGTCCAGCTTGGCTTTTTGGCGGGTGAAATGGCTGGTTGGTGCCCCATCCCAGGGGATTGCATGGTCGGCGTTGCGATGAGAATCCAGCCAGCAGGAGGGCGACGTGACCGAACAACGACTTTTTCCAAAACCCCTGTCAGAGCGTGAAATTACGCCCTTTGCCAGTGCGCGTCAGGCATGGTTCTGGTTCGTGCGATGTCAGACCGCGCGGATCGAGGGCGCACGCGTGATCGCCGATGCGGGCGAGGTGGTGCGCCCGTGCGATCCCGATGATGTCTATAACGCGGTGATGCGGCTGAAACAGGCCGGGACATTGACCGACCGGCATTTGCAGGTTCTTGAATATTTCGGGCTGGTGGAACGCGAACCCGATCCCCGTGATCCGCGTGAAAAAGGTAAGGACAGCCTGTGGCGGCAGGCCATGGAGGCGCTTGAAAATGTCCTGATCACACGCGGGATTGTGACGCGCCGCCGCGATGAGGATTTCCACCATGACGAGGTCATGATCAAACTGCGCGGGGATTTGTCGCCATGCGGAATCTGAGTTTTGAAAATCTGTGCTCTGTCGCGCCGGGCAGGGTAGGTGACGACGACAGTTATCATGCCATCCCGAACGCGGATGCCAGCAACGATACGTCGCTTGATCAATGGATCAGCCAGTCGACATCGGCGCGCGAGGTATCGGTTCTGGTGGTCTTTGCCGATGCTCCGGAAAAGCGGTTATTGCGGCTTCTTAAACCCGGATTTCGCCATTGCTTTGTGCTGGTGTCGGGATTGCGGGCCGGGGAATGGATTTGCCTTGATCCGCAAAGCCACCGGGTGCGCTGTGAAAGCTGGGCCTATTCGCCAATCTTTGATCCGGCGGCCTATTACCGGTCAATCGGCCATCATTGCATCTGGGCCCATTACCCGCACATGGTCACGCGCAAGGCCCGGTTTGGCCCGATGAGCTGTGTCGAGCTGGTTAAACGATTGCTGGGTATTTCGGCCTTTTGGGTCATCACCCCCTGGCAGCTTTATCGTCATATGTACGCGCAAAGCCAAACGGGCAGGGACCGGACGGCTGAAAACGGCCATGTTTATTTTTCTGAAAAATGTTCTTGATTTGTTCTTCTTGTGATGCTATAAGAGGCAAATCAACGCGATAATTGCGCCCGCAGGGTTCCGACCCTTGCGGGCGTTTTTGCGTTTGGCCGTGAGCTTGTGGATCGCGTTTCCCGCCTTTGCGGGAATGACGTTCGTTCCTTGCAGCTGTTTTGGGCGCCGTCATCCCCGCGAAGGCGGGGGCTCGTGCAACGTGCTCTTTCGCAACCATCACCAAACTTCACAACCCGGAGACCGCGATGGGAAGCCTGTTTTCAACGCCAAAGCCGGTCATGGTCAGCAATCCGGTCACGAACGCAACCACCACCAACGATGCGGCTGCGGATACGCCAACCGGCACGGAAACCGCGACCGGCAACGCCCGCAAGGAAGCCCTTGAGCGTCGGCGTTATGGCCGGTCCAGCCTGATCACCACAAGCTTTCGCGGCTTGCTGAATGACCGCATCACCGGGCTTGGCGGTGGCAAAAACCTTTTGGGGGAATAGGCATGGCAAAACCGGCAAAACAGATGACCCATGGTGCCGCCGGACAGGAGCCGCAAAAGCCCAGCGCCAGCGCCAGGGACAATAACACCAACACCAGTATTGCCCAGCTGCGCAGCCGCTATCAAAAGGCGGTGGGCCGTCGGCGCAACTGGCTGGCCCATTGGCAGGAATGTTATGAATTTGCCCTGCCTCAACGCAATGGTGCCGCCCGGAAAACCAGCGGGGGCAAGCGCCTTGACCGGGTGTTTGACGCAACCGCACCTGATGCGGTCGAACAGCTTGCCGCAAGTCTGATGGCCGAAATTACCCCGCCTGCGGGTGGGTGGTTTGATCTTGAACCGGGCGGCAATGTTGCGTCCGATGATCGTCAGGTTCTGACGGAACAGCTTGGCCGTGCGGTGCGCATTCTTCAGGGGCATTTTGACCGGTCGAACTTTGCAGTCGAGATGCATCAGGCCTTTCTTGATCTGGTCACGGCTGGTACCGCATGCCTGCGTCTTGAAAAGGCCGGTCTGCAAAGCCCGTCGGCCTTTCGATTTAGCGCTGTTCCGCTGCGTGATCTGGCCTTTGAAGAACGATCTGATGGCAAGATGGACGCGGTGTTTCGCAAGCTGATGCTGACCCGTGATGACATCAGGTCGAACTGGCCCGATGCCGGGAAACTGCCCGAATTCGGGGCAAGCAATGATGAAGAAGATCATCAGAAACGCTTTGCCGTGATCGAGGCGGTTATACCGGCCACCAGCGGGCAATCGGGATATGAGATTTGCGTCTTTCGCGAGGAAGGCGGGGCATCACAGGATGATCTGATTTATCGCGGGCAGTTTGATGTGTCGCCCTATATCACCTTTCGCTGGATGAAGGCCCCGGGCGAGATTTATGGAAGGTCGCCTGTGATGAAGGCGCTGCCTGATATCAAAACCGCCAACAAGGTGGTCGAACTTGTTCTTAAAAACGCATCGATTGCGGTGACCGGCATCTGGCAGGCCGATGATGACGGGGTGCTGAACCCGGCCACCATTCGACTTGTACCGGGCAGCATCATCCCCAAGGCGGTGGGCTCGGCCGGGCTCAAGCCGCTTGATGCGCCGGGCCGGTTTGATGTGTCCGATCTTGTGTTGTCGGACCTGCGTGACCGTATTCGCCGTTGTCTTCTGGCCGACCGGCTGGGTCAGGTTGATCAACCGGGCATGACCGCGACCGAGGTGCTTGAACGTGCATCGGAAAATGCGCGGTTGCTTGGTGCGACCTATGGCCGGTTGCAGGGGGAATTGCTTTATCCGCTGATCCGCCGGGCGCTTCATATCCTGAGCCGGACCGGGGAACTTCCCGACATTCCGATTGACGGGGATGTCGTGGTTTTGCGCCATTCCGCGCCGCTGGCGCAATTGCCAAGACGGGTACAGGCGGGGCAGGCGCTTGACTGGCTTTCACGCATCGCAACCCTTGGTCCCGATGCGTTGAATGAGGTCGATTTGCCGGTCATGGTGCGCTGGCTTGCCGATCAGTTCGGGGTGCCGGACCATCTTTTGAAACCGGCCTTGCCGACCATTACGGCGGAGGAACTGGCATGAACACCGAAAACGGTTGGGACTGGTTCGAACCGCAAGAGTCTCCAAATCCGGGCGCGGAAAATGATCACTGGCAGGCCTGTTTTGGCAGTCCCGCCGGGCAACAGGTTCTCGATGATCTTGAAGCACATATTCTGCACAGCGCCCTTGGCCCGGATGTAAGTCCGGGGGCGATCTGGATGCGCGAAGGGCAACGCGCACTGGTGCTTTTGATCCGGCGGCTTGCAACAGCAAACAACACTGCGGAGGAGGCAGATGACTGACATCATCGCGGATAATGAAACACCGCCAAATGACAGCCTGTCGGGCGGTGGTGCCGAACCACAAATTGAAACTGAAATTCCTGATCCGGGCCCCGCTGATGCGGGGCTTTTGTCTGGGGGCTTGCCGGATGATCAGGGTGATGAGCATGACGGGAATAACGCCGATATGCTCACGGTGCCTGCCAGTGCTGATGACTATGCGATTTCGGTTGATGATGCGCTTGGCGGTATGGATCCCGATCTGAACAAGCGCCTGCATCAAGCGGGATTTAACAATGCGCAGGCCCAGCTTGTTTATGATCTCGCCGGGGAAATTCTGGGTCCGATGATGGCCGATATGGATCAGGCCGCCAAACGGGCATCGGACCGTGCCGCCCTGATCACTGAATTTGGTGGCAAGGACGCATGGCAGGCCCTGGCACCGCGGATCGAACAATGGGGGCGGGCTAACCTGCCCGATGCGGCCTTTGAAACACTTTGTCAGACCAGGGACGGGGTGATGGCGCTCCATCGTTTGATGACGCAGGCAGGCGAGATCACATTGGGTCATACCAATGATGCCGATGGCAGTGGCGATTTGCGCGCCGATATCCGGGCCAAAATGAATGATCCGCGCTATTGGCGTGATCGCGATCCGGCCCTGATTGCCGAGGTGCAGGCGGGCTTTGCGCGCCTGCGCGGCGATTAGGACAACCGCATTTTCCAACAGATGACGCGTAACGGGCACCAGCGGAACGGGCACCAGAGGCAGATGGCTTTGGCGACGGGCCTTTGATGCCCGGATTTCATTTCTTCAAAGGGGGCGATTAGCGATGAGCGATACCATTGATCAAAGCTTTATTGATCATTTTCAGGCCGATGTGCATCAGGCCTATCAGCGCATGGGATCAAAATTGCGCAACACGGTCCGGGTGAAAAATTCGATCAAGGGCGCGACCACGGTTTTCCAGAAAGTCGGCAAGGGCACGGCAATGACCAAGGCGCGCCACGGCAAGGTACCGGTGATGAATGTCGATCATGAAGCGGTGCGGTGTGATCTGCGCGATTACTATGCCGGGGACTGGGTTGATGCGCTTGATGAACTTAAAATCAACCATGACGAAAAGATGGTTCTGGCCAATGCCGGGGCCTATGCGCTGGGCCGCAAGACCGACGAGCTGATCATCAATGCACTGGTGCAGGGCGACGATATCGTGCCCGATAACGCCGAGGGCATGACGCTTGAAAAAGTCATGATGGCGTTCGAGGGACTGGGCGAACGCGATGTTCCCGATGACGGGCAGCGCTATGCGATTGTCGGCTGGAAACAATGGTCGGAACTGTTGCAGATCAACGAATTTTCCAATGCCGATTATATCGGTGATGATGATCTGCCCTGGAAGGGCACACAGGCCAAACGATGGTTGGGAACGCTCTGGATGCCCCATTCGGGGCTTCCGGTGGCGGCGGGCATCCGGTCCTGTTTCTGGTATCACCGCACGGCCATCGGTCACGCGATTGGCTCGGACGTTCAATCCGATATCACCTGGCATGGCGATCATGCGGCGCATTTCGTGAACAACTCCATGTCACAGGGCGCTGCCCTGATTGACGGCGATGGGGTGACCTGTTTGCAGGCCATGGAATAAGGCCGAAGTCCTGCTCAATACGCTGCTCGAGGTTCCCGCCTGCGCGGGAATGACGTTCGTTCCACGCGCTTGTTTTACCCATCGTCATCCCCGCGAAGGCGGGGATCTCGACCGGCAAGCTCAAATCTCTGACAAAGACAACCAAAGGAGCCCATAGATGGCAGAAGGTTTCAAAGCCAGAAATCTCAGTGTTCTGGCCTATGCCAACGGCTTTACGCTTTGGCATTACATCACCCCGGATGTCGCCGCCGACGTTGATACATCGGGCTATTTTGCCGATGCGCGCGACATGCTGCGTGTCGGTGATTTCATCATCGCCAATACCAACCGCGACGCCACCCTGTCTGGCGGCCTTTTCGTGGTCGCAAGCTCGGGCGCTGCGGGCGTTGATGTCCGCGACATGACGGCAATTGGTACGGCCAATACCGACTAAGCGCGCATCTCTTTTATTTCCTCCCTCAACCTCGGCCCCGGTAGCACTGCTGCCGGGGTTTTCTTTTCCCAACCAAGGAGACTGCCCATGCAGGGGAATACTGCTGTCGAATGTGAAATCCTCAATGTCATTCAGGGGGCCGGCATCTGGCCCGATTGCGATGACAAAACCCAGCTGCTTCAGGCGATCAATACCCTGATTTCCGGTGGCGGTAACACCGTTATCATCGGCAGCGAAATCGGCTCGGTTTCGGCATTTGCGATGCCAACGGTACCGGAAGGCTGGCTGGTCTGTGATGGCGCTGCCATCTCGCGCACGGAATATGCTGATCTGTTTGCAGAAATTGGCACCGTCTGGGGTGCTGGCGACGAAATTTCGACCTTCAACCTTCCTGATCTGCGCGGCGAGTTTGTTCGTGGTTTCGATGCCGGTCGCGATGTGGATGTCGGGCGTGTGTTTGGTTCTGCGCAATCTGATGAGCTCAAAGCACACAGCCACACCACGGGTCAGGCGTTTTATGGCACTGGTGGGTCAACTTCTAGTGCTATCGGGGAGGCAAACTTGATCACAGAAACTGAGGCGACTGGCGGGATAGAAACCCGCCCGCGCAACGTCGCAATGACTTACGCGATCAAGGCGTTTTATCCGGCGCTTGGTTCCCAAGCTTAACCTTCTGTTTTCCCAAAAATGATCTCCCCGGCAGATGTCACTTGCCGGTTTTTTTGTCTCTGATTGGAGAATTCAAATGCAGTGTTTGAGCCCGGTTGAAAGCGAAGTTCTCAACGTTGTTCTGGCAGCAGACATCGTTCCGGATCGCATGGACGATACCCAGCTTTTGCAAGCGCTTCAGGTCATGTTTGGTGGTGGTAGCTCCTCCGGTTCGGTGCCCGTCGCGACCGTGCTGCCCTTTGCCGGTTCGGTGGCCCCGGAAGGCTTCCTGATTTGTGATGGCGCGGAAGTGCCCGCAAGCGAGTTTGCCGATCTGTTTGCAGCCATTGGCACCACCTATGGCGAAGGCCAGTCGGCCGGTGGTTTCAAACTGCCGGATCTGCGCGGTCGTATTCCGGTCGGTGCCGGTCAGGGCGACGGCCTGACGGATCGTGTCATTGGTGCAGTCGATGGTGCTGAAACGCATCAGTTGACGATCAATGAGATGCCTTCGCACAGTGGACATATTGATGCAGCAGTTGGGCAATCCGGAAATAACGCCGGTTCATCGTCTAGCCAGAATGGCATCATTGAAGGCGGCGATCAGCCGCATAACAATATGCAGCCATTCCTGGTGGTGAATTACATCATCAAGGTCTGATCTGATCTGATCTGGCCTGATGTGATCTGGTCGGGGCCCGGTTTTCCGGGCCCCGTTTCAGTTCCGGCTGTTTTCGGCTTCGGCCTTTTTCGCGCGGTATTTGCTCAGTTCGACGATGGCGCGGCTGCGCTGTTCATAGGAAACTTCCGGTTCGATGGTTTCGCGCCATTCGCGGGCATCGGGATGGCCACCATCCTCGGCGATGGCAAGATAAAGCCATGCGCGTTCAAGATCGCCCGGGACATGTTCGCCGTAATAATACATCCGTCCCATGGCGGCATAGCCGTCGATATTGCCGTTTTCCACGGCTTTTTGATACCAGGGCACGGCCTTTGCCGGTTCTTCGGGACCGCCAATGCCATATTCAAGAAAATGGCCGTAATAATAGGGGGCATCCGGGTCACCATTTTCGGCAGCAAGCCCCATCCAGTGGCGGGCAAGGACCGGATCAGGTGCGATATCGCCGCCCCCGGACTGATAGACCGCTGCCAGATTGTATTGCGCCCCGGCATTGCCGCCAATGGCAGCCTTTTGATACCATTCAACCGCCCGGGTCAGGTTGACCTCGACCCCGGTGCCATGCAAATAGCAATCGGCGATATTGACCATGGCAACCACTTCGCCAAGTTCGGCGGCATGGCGGAAATGATAGGCCGCCTCGGTTGCATCCTTCGTAACGCCCAGACCATCACGATACAGCACACCCAGCAAATTGAACGCGGCCGCATGCCCAAGTACGGCGGCCTCGCGCCCGATCCTGAAAGCATCTTCATAGCTTTGTGCGCGCCCGTTTCCGTAAAAGGCATCATAGGCCGCGCCATAGAGTTCGTCCGCCTTGGCATCGTTCGGCGAGACGGATGGCGGAGGTGCTGGTGTCGGTGTTGGTGTTGGCGCCGGTGTCGGTGTCGGTGTCGGAACTGTTTGCGATGATGATGTTTGGGGGACGTCGGCGGTGTCCGCGGGCTGGGCGGTTGTGGTTCCCGGGGCCGTTTCAGATGATGGTGCCGACGACCCTGTTGCCGGGATCGGCCTTGAGGAAAATACCCGGGTCAGATTGCCGTTTTCATCGCGCATCTTGTTGGTAAAGGCACAGGGCTGTGAGGCGGGATAAAGCCTGAAAAGCGGATCATTTTCGAGAAAGTCGATGGCTTCCTGATAGCCCTGCCTTGCCGCGCAATTATACCATGCTTCGGCCACTTCCATATTGCCCGGATCAAACAGGGTCGGCTCGAAATCCCGGCCCAGTTTGAACTGGGCATCGGGATAGCCATCCATTGCTGCGGCCCACATGTCGGTATGGCCGCCCCAAACGGATGCCGTGGCCGTCGACGAACTCTCAGGTTTCGGATCGTCGGCGGTGTAACCCGCCCCGGTAAATTCGCATTCTCCGGTTTCGCTGATGTCGAAATTGTAGGGCACATTTTGCAATTGTTCGATGGCGATGTCATCGCCCTGAAGGGCCGCACATTCAAACCAGCGGATGATCTGTTTGGCCTCGTATTCGTCGATCTCGCCGTCATCCTCGGCATAGTCATAAGACAGCATGATCGCATAAAGGCGCTGGGATGTCGCATCACCGGCATAGGCATCGCGCCGGACCGCATCAAGCGTTTCATCCGCACGTGAAGCCGACACGGGCAGCATAGCAGCAATCAGGGCAGCAAGGATCATTCCTGCAAACGGGACTGCAAACGGGGATCGGGACATGCGTGCTCCAGCAAAGGCGGCCATTCTTGCGGGCCGTTGGCTTTGGTCATCTTGGGCGACCGGTTGGCCTGATTTTGACAATAAATCAACCTGAACGGCAACTGAAATTAACCGGATATGGAGGAGGAAAAGCACATGGCACTCAGTGACATAGCGCTTTGTGCGCGTGCGCAAGTGATGATCGGGGCCAGCCCGGTGTCATCCTTTGACGAAGACAGTGCCGAGGCCGAAATTGCCCGCCTTCTCTATCCGACCATCCGTGACGGCATGCTGGCAAGCTATCCCTGGCGATTTGCCGCGCGCGGGTGCTGGCTGGCGCGATTGGCAAATACCGATGATGCGCGTGATCCCGGTGATGGATCGCATCTTTTTGCCATGCCGCGCGATTTTATCCGCTTGCTGTCGCTTGAAAATGACGGCGGCAAAATCACCCGGTTCGAGCTGCGCGACCGTGCGGTGCTGTGTTCGGCGGATGCGGCCTGGCTTTCCTATGTCGCACGTCTGGCTGAGGGCAGTTTTCCGCCATGGTTTGATCTGGCGCTGATTGTGCGACTGGCAGCGGAATTCTGTCTGCCGCTGACCGAAAGCAGTGCGCGGGCGGAATATCTGTTCAAGCGGTCCGAGGATCAGTTTCGCGCCGCCCGTCTTGCCGATGCCCAGCAATCGACCCCGCATGCGATTGACGATTTTTCCCTTATCTCGGTCCGGAATTGAGAGGCGGAGCCTCCGGCACAATGGGCTCCCGCCTGCGCGGGAGCGACGGGTAAACACGGAAGCAGAAACACCAGCGTCATCCCCGCGCAGGCGGGGATCTTGGTCCGTAAGCTCATCAGATGCGATATCCAAACAAGGAGGCATTCATGGCCCGCAGGGTTCTTGAGAAAAATACCTTCTCGACCGGGGAACTGGCCCCGGAATTGTGGGGGCGGTCCGATCTGAATGCCTATGCCAACGGGGCGGCACGGCTGCGCAATGTGTTTATCGAGCCATCCGGTGGCGTGCGCCGTCGTCCGGGCATTCGTCTGATCGACGGGCTGGACGGGCCGGTGCGCCTGATCCAGTTCGAGTTCAATACCGAGCAGACCTATATCCTGGCCTTTGGCGATATGAAGGCAACCGTGTTTGAAAACGGTGTTTCGGTCCTGTGGTTTGAAACACCGTTCGGGGTCGAGCACCACGATCTTCTGAACTGGACGCAAAGTGCGGACACGCTTCTGGTGGTGCATCCCGATGCGCCGCCGGTACGGATCAGCCGGACTGCGACCGGGGGATGGCAGGTCACATCATGGGCATGGCGGGCAACCGGTCAGCTGACTAGCCAGCCCTATTACAAATTCACCGATCCGGCCGCGACCCTGACGCCATCAGGGGTCAGCGGGACGATCACGGTCACGGCCGATCTTGATCTGTTTGTCGGTGGCCATGTCGGGACCCTGTGGCGGATTGCCGGGATCGAGGGCGAAATAACGGCTGTGTCGGGGCCAAGAACCGCAAGTATCGCGCTTAAGGCATCCTTGCCAGATAGCAGTGCGACAACCGATTTTGCCGAGCAGGCCTTTTCGGCTGTGCGTGGCTGGCCGCGCAGTGTGACGTTTCATCAGGACCGCATGGTGATTGGCGGATCACGGGATTTGCCCAACCGGCTCTGGATGTCGCAATCAGGCGATCTTTTCAATTTCGAGCTGGGCGAGGGCCTTGATGACGAGGCGATTGAATTTGCGCTGCTGGCTGATCAGGTCAATGCGATTACCGGGGTTTTTGCCGGTCGCCATCTTCAGGTTTTTACCAGTGGATCGGAATGGATGGTGACGGGGGATCCGTTAACGCCCGCCAATATTCAGGTCACGCGCCAAACCCGGATTGGCAGTCAGAGTGACCGTACCGTGCCACTGGTCAATATTGACGGGGCGACGATCTTTGCCGGGCGCAGCGGGCGTGAAATCCGCGAATTCCTGTTTACCGATGTCGAGCAGGCCTATGGATCAGCCGATCTGGCATTATTGTCGCGCCATCTGGTCAATCGCCCGGTTGATCAGGCCTTTGACGCCAACCGCCGGCTTTTGCATGTGGTGATGCGTGACGGATCACTTGCCACCCTGACGCTTTATCGGTCCGAGGCAATCACCGCCTGGTCGGCGCAGAATGTAAAGGATTGTGATTTTACATCGGTCGCGGTGTCGGGCGGCGATGTCTATGTCAGTCTGCGCCGTGGCGAGTGCTATTATCTTGGCCTGTTTGACGAGGATTGCGGTTTTGACTTGCAGGTGTCGCAATCCCTTGGCGCGGGCGAGGAAGCACGCCGTCACTGGGGCAGGCTTGAGGCGCTTGATGGTCTGGTGGTTGCCGGTCTGGTGGTTAATGGTCTGGTGGTTAATGGTCTGGCTGATGGCATTGTGATCACGGATTTGGCGGTGGCGGGCGGGACCGTGACCCTGCCGCTTGATACCGGTGCGGTATCGGAAATCGCCGTCGGTTTGCCGTTTACTCATGAAATCTTTGCCCTGCCGCCAGCGGCATCGGATGGCAGCCGCCCGCATGGCGGCAATGCCGTGCGGCTGGTATCGCTGACCTTGCGATTGCAAAAAAGCGGGCAGCTTCGCGTCGATACCGGGCGCGGCATGCGCGATATTGCCCTTCCGGTCACAGGTGATGATGCAGACGGGCTTTATAGTGGTGATATCACCTTGCGAAGCCTTGGATGGCGGCGCGGCAGTGGCGGTACGATTTCGGCGGGTTTATGGCGGATTGCCGGGGATTTTCCCCGGCCTTTTTTATTGCTGGGATGTGCATCGGAAATGGGGGTGAATGACTGATGGGCGGATTTACATCAATCGTGCCGTTGGCCGCATCGGCCGTGCAGACCGGACAGAAAATTCAGGCAAGTCAGGCCAGCGCACAAAGCCGGATTGCCGAGCTTGACGCTGCGCGCAAGGCCGAACTGGCCGATATCGATGCAAGACAAAAGCAACAGGACACCGAGCGCGAAGAGACCCTGCGCCGCCGTCAGGCCAGTTTGCGCGCCAGACAGGGGGCATCGGGTTTGATGGCCGGTGGTACCGGTTCGGCCAGTGCGGTTCTGGCCGGATATGAAAAAGCCGCCCTTGATGATCAGGCAACGGATCGTGCCGAGGCCACCCGCAAGCGCAACCAGATCAATGCCAGTGCCAGTTGGCGGGAAAAGTCGCTTTTGCGCACGGCACAGGATGACACAGCCGCACGGCTAAGCGCCTGGTTTGCGCGGCGTGACGGGTTCGGGGGATAAGGCAATGGGAACGGTTTTTACCAATCAGACCAGTGCATCACGCGCCTTTGTCGGTGATGGCGCGCGTGTCAGCTTTGGCTTTGATTTTGCGGTGTTTGACGACAGCGATATCAAGATCACCCTTGATGATGTCGCCCTTGATACCGGCTTTCACGTCACACTGGCGCGCGGGGATGCGGTGGCGGGTGGTGTGGTGACATTTGAAACGCCCCCCGCAGACGGCAGCTTGATCGTCATCGCCCGGATGTTGCGGTTACGCCGGTTGAGTGACTATGACGCGATGTCGGTTCCGCGCGGTGACGCGATTGACCGTGATCTTGATTTTATCACGGCGGCGATCGGTGATCTTGACGGCGCATTGGCAGCTACGCTGCGTCTTGATGCGGCAGATCGTGATCAGGCATCGGCGAAACTTCCAAAGATCGAAGCGGGCAGGGTCCTGATCTGGAACCCGGCGGGTGATGGTTTGGCGAACGGGCCGGACGGGGTGGAAATCGCCAAGGCGGCAAGCCATGCAAGCCTTGCACAGGATGCCGCCAACCGGGCAGAAGCCGCCGATGCGCGGTCACAAACCGCGCTGAAATCATTTGTGCAAAATGATGCCGGTGCGTTGCTTGATCTTGATTTCCGAAGTGCCAATGCCCTGGTGTGGGAAGATGAACGCCGCATGCCGGTGATTGATGCATCAACCAGCCGGATCATGGATATTCGTGAAACCGGATCACTTGTCAGGTTGTCAAATGGCGCACGGTTAAGCCTTCCGGATGCGTCGCTTGCGCGCAATGGCGTGCGGTATCGGGTGTTTAATGGCGATGGCACCATGGTTGATGTTTCGGCGGCCAGTGGCGATGTGATTGCGCCGGTCCATGGCGGGGCGGAAAACATCCTTTATCCGCTGCCAATCCGGGGCGATATGGTTGATCTGGTCTGTGATGGCGGGGGCACGGGAGGTGCTGGCGGTACTGGCGGGACTAGCGCCCGGTGGTTTGCCTGTCCGGTGCGCGAAAGCGGGCCTGTGGTCAAGCTGTTGCGCACCAATGCGCAAGGCATTCCGGCAGGGGGATCGTTCCTGATTGAATGGGATCAGGTGGTCGAAGACAGCCACAGCCTTTATGACAGCAGCAACCATGCGATCACCGGGCTTGCGCCGGGATTTTATCAGATCGATATCGGCGTCTGTTTCCCGATCACGAATGAGGCGGTGATGACCAGCCTGTTTGTCGAACGGTTTGACGGGACAAGCTGGAACTATCACCTCAGATCGCGCGACATCACAGCAATCGGCAGCGGGGCGGAACATAGCCTGCGTCTTGGCGGTGTGGCACGGATTGATGCAACCCCTGCGACCGGTCTTCGGGTGCGGTTGCTTCATAGCGATGCCCAGACGCGCAATATCGGCGCCAGTGATTTGCTGACCTGGTTGCATCTGCACCGGATTGGCGGTTAGCGCATCTGGTGCGTGCCGGACAAAATTCCCGATTTCATATCAAGGAGTGCATCCGATGGGATTGCGTTATCAGCCGCTTGCGGCCTCGATCAGGTTTGCGCGGGCCTCATTCAAACTGATCCGGGGGGAGGATGGCTTGCTCGAAACCCTTGGCAATGATCAGCCCGGTTTTGATCATGACGCGCTTGGTCGGCGTCTGGGGCTTTTGATCGAGGCATCTGCAACCAATCTGCTGCGCTATTCCACTGATTTTTCAAACACGCTTTGGGAAAGGAATGCCGGTGTGACGGTTGGCCCGAGTGCAATCATGGCACCTGATGGCAGCAATAATGCCATGTTGCTGGATCTGCCCGGTGGCACAGATGGCATTTATCAGAATGTCGGATCGCTGGTCAGTGGCGAGACATACAGTTTTGCCATCTGGATGCGGGCGGTTTCGGGAACCGCGGACATCACGCTTGGCGGGATTGACGGGCCATCGATGCATGCGATTTCATTGGGTGAAAACTGGCAACGGGTTTCAATCGCCGAACCGGCATCGGGCACGACCCGATATCCGAAAATCAGCACCGCAGTTTCGGGGATTCCTGCATCTGTCCTGATCTGGAATGCGCAGCTGGAAGCCGGGCCTGCGCCGACATCGGATATCATCAGCAACGGCATTCCGGCCTCGCGTGCCGCCGAGGGCGTGACGCTTGATCCCGGCGACTGGTTTGCGCAAGGAGCCGGGACATTGGTGTTTGATCTGCAGACTGCGTCGGCATGGCGCGGCATCTGGCGGATCGTGCAGCTTTATTCCAGTAGTCTTGATGATGATCATCTTGATCTTGGCTATGACAGCGATGCCGGTCAGCTCCGCATTTCAGTGCGCCGTGATGGTACGCCACTCATCACCCAGTCACTTTATGGGCAGTTATCGCCCGATACCCGCCATCGCATTGCACTGGCCTGGGAGGATGATGGTATCGCCGTCGCACTTGGCGGGGTGGTTTTGACATCACCTCCGGGCTTTGCCATGCCGCGCAATTTTTCCAATATCGTGCTGGGATCATATGGTGGAACCGACAAGCACATGAACGGGCATTTGCGCAATCTGGCCTATTGGCCGGAACGGCTTTCGGATGCGCGGTTGGCTGGGCTTTCGGTGGTGTAATCTCATGAAGACACCCAAGCAAACCGATCCGATTGCGATCCTTCGCACCCGACTTTTATCCGAACTGCCCGATGATATTGCACAGGCGCGGGATGCCTATCAAAGGCTTGCGGGGGAGGCCGCAGGCATCATGGATGCCAAGGAATTTTCCGCCCATCAGGGGGCGTGCAAGGCCGCCCTTGGGCATCTTGAAAGTCTGATCAAATTGCTGCGCTGGGCCTGCGAAGGGCACTTAGAGAAAGTGATAGCGAATGACGGTAGCGCCGCAAATGGAGAAGTTGATCAATTGATTGCGCAAGCTAGGTCGGGGTTAAGAAGAGGCACACAGATTTAGCTTTTAGTCTTCTCCCGATGTCCCTCTAATGTGGGCAGCAATTAAAATAGTGCTGCAAATTCTGCTGTAACCTGTGAAAAATTTGACGCTGATAGAACTGTTTTTATTTGCAATCGGGAAGACTTGGAATGATGGATCTGTGGGATGTCGCGACATTTGATCGTCATGTCGTGGACCTTTTGACTCAGAATGAGTGTCTGGTAAGAGATTTTTTTGAGGAAGAAAATCGTATTTTCATTTCTTATGATCTTTGCCGCGACCCTGACCTTCTTTGCCGCCCTAATAACAAATTCTATGATGCGTACAGTGAATTGGAAGAAGAAGTTGCGGCAAGAATTTCGAGGAGTTCTTTTAGGGCATTCCACTATACTCGCCTGACCGAAGATGAAGTCCGTCGACTTCGAAACTTTGGGATAGAACTATCAAGCTCAGAAACCTTGGAGCATAGATTGGCGTCGCAAGTTGCGGTTGGCAATATACCAGCAGATTGTGCTTCTCAGTTGTTTAATTTAAGCCCTCTTCAGAATGGGCAGAAAGACAATAGATCAGGGATGTTTTGGCTTGCTTCGTGGCCTGTTCCTGTTAGCGACGGAGGTGTTAACAACTTGCTTTCCCATTGGGGAGGCGAAGTGGTCTACATGTGGCTTCAAGATAAAAAACTGACTGAATTAATTCAGTCAATCGGTAAGCCGACCGTAGTTGAAGTTTGTGTCCCGATGTCTTCGACGAAGGATGTTTTCCGGGCATCCAGAGCGGTGGTTCGCACATTTGCTAGGTCGTTGGGGTTGCACGCAGAGGGCGGCGAGTTCGATGTATGTGTTCGAGAAAACCTGCCCCCAACAGCTATTCTGCGAGTGCATCAGAGCGGTGATTTGGATTTCATGAATTTGGCGCAAGGTTATCCAAAGTCATATTCCAGAAATGACAATATTTGGTGGGAAGAACACGAATAGTCGCCCATCGCAACGGGGGATGCATATGATGTCAGCAACTTTTGCCGAATTCGTCTGGATCTGGGATCAGATGCTGGGGCTAAGCCTGCCGCGGCATCATCGCAAGATGGCGGACTGGCTCGAAGATTGTTGGCGGTCCGGGCGGCGAGAGATGTTGTTGATGGCTTTTCGCAATTCCGGGAAATCAACGCTTGTCGGGCTGTTTTGTGCCTGGTTGCTGTATCGTGATGCCAATCTGCGCATTCTGGTTCTGGCCGCCGATCTTGATCTTGCGAAAAAAATGGTGCGCAACGTCAAACGCGTGATTGAACGCCATCCCCTGATGGCTGGTCACGTGCCCGAACGTTTGATCGACTGGGGGAGCGAGCGTTTTACGGTGGCACGAAGTGGCGTTTTGCGCGATCCATCGATGCAGGCGGTTGGTATTGGCGGCAATATTACGGGCTCAAGGGCCGATATCGTGATTTGCGATGATGTCGAGGTCCCGAAAAACAGCGATACCGCCCATAAGCGCGCCGAGCTTCGCGAGAAGCTTTCCGAGATTTCCTATGTCCTGTCGCCGGGCGGCGCACAGCTTTATGTCGGCACACCGCATAGTTACTATTCGATCTATGCCGATGAAGTCCGGCCGGAAACCGGCGAGGTTGCACCGTTTTTAAACGATTTCTCACGTTTTGTGCTGCCCATCGTCAATAGACATGGATCGTCAAACTGGCCCGAACGATTTGATGACAAGGCGATTGAAGCGATCCGGGCCAGAACGCCCGCGCACAAGTTTCAAAGCCAGATGATGCTTGAAATGGTTGCGCCCCTGGCCGGGCCGTTTGACCCGGCGCGCCTGCATCATTACGACGCAGAAACCGACATTGAATATGGCAATGGCCGGATGCGGCTTTCGATTGCCGGGCGCACCATGGTCGCAAGTGCCTGCCATTTTGATCCGAGCTTTGGCGGGCTGCGCGGTGACGGGGCGGTGGTGGCGTGTGTCTATATCTGTGATCAGGGCGAATACTGGCTGCATGATATCGCCTGGTTGCACGCAACCAACCCGCTTGAAGACGGGCAAAGCGGCGAAACCCCCTGGCGTGATGAGGCAAGCCAGCTTTGTGCGCAGGTCGCGGCATTTGTCGCGCGCAATCATTTGCCATCATTGCGGGTTGAGACCAATGGCATCGGGCGGTTTTTGCCCAATATCCTGCGGCGCGAGCTTAAATCAATCGGATGGGCGGCAAGCGTCGTAGAACATTATGAAGCCACCAACAAGACCACCCGGATCGAGGATGCCTTTGGCGCGGTGATGGGGGCAAGATTGCTTCATATCGGGCAAGCGGTGACCAAAACACCGTTTCTGCGCCAGCTTCGCGAATGGCACCCCGATGGCAGCGGGCATGATGACGGGCTTGATGCGGTGGCCGGATGCATTCTGGCCGAGCCGGTGCGCCTTCCACGGGTCGATTTGCCACTTTATCGGGCCGACTGGCGGGGAAATGGCGGTGTTTTTCGTGCCGAGAACCATTTCAATCCGTGAGCGAAGAAAAAACTTTTCTCACAATGCCAAATGGTTAGCGGGTCGCTGTATCACAAATGTGAAATATTCATGGAATTTTCAGCTTTTATCCCTACGTTTATTATATGAAAGAATAGTATTGCAATTTTAATCCTATACCAAAGGGCGGTTTAAGCCGACACAAGACACGTTGATTGCAGGAAACGGCCAGATCGATTTTTTGATCAATTTAGCAGTTCAGGACACCAAGACGCCCCTGTGGGCGCACCTGACTGTCAGGAGGCCTGACCATGTGGAAAACATTGAGCTTGATGGCTGTAATGGCAGGTGCCGTTGCAGTGACAATCCCCGAAGCCTCGGCTTCTCCGGTGTGCGGTGACCGTAGCAAGGTTATCGACAGTCTGAGTGCCAAATATTCCGAAGAACCGGTTGCGGTTGGCGTGACGTCCAATGGTGGCGTGATCGAGGTGCTCAAGGCACCCGACGGGCAGACCTGGACGATCCTGTTTACCTATCCGTCCGGGCCCAGCTGCCTTGTTGCATCTGGCGAAGCCTGGCAGGAACTGGAAGAAAAGATCAAGGGACCGGCTGCCTAGAAGGCATTGAATTGATGCCTCCTGAGCTTTGGTCACGGGCATGGGGCCTGCGCGCGGACTGATCTGTGCTGCACCCTTTGCCAACACAAGTTTTATGCCGCTCATCAAAACCGGGGGTGTTGCCCCGGTCACGATGACCTCCCTGAACTGACCCGCAAGCCTTCCGGTTTGCGGGTTTTTCTTTGCAGTGTAATCCTGAGATGATTCATCTATGTTGCTGAAAAATATGATAAATTTTCACTTTACCTTAACTTATGTTCAGGTTGTAGGGTGCCCGGCTCTGGTCGCCAGATCTTGGGCGACGTGATGCAAGTAAAGGCATGTTATGCAGAAAGTGATTTCAGGAATTCTCGAAAGCCGGTGGTTCTGGTTTTTGGCAAGGTTGTGTCTGGTGGTGATGTTTCTTGCCTCCGGCCTGGCGAAGCTGATCGATTTTGACGGAGGCATGGCAGAGATGCAGGCCGCCGGGCTTGCGCCAGCAGCACTTTTCAACGTCCTTGTGATCATCACGCTTTTGGCGGGTGCTGTTCTGATCCTGATCGACCGGGCTGTCTGGCTGGCCGCCGGGATGCTGGGCGGTTTCCTGTTCCTGACCATCCTGATTGTCCATACATTCTGGAACAAGACCGGGGCAGAAGCACAGATTTCCATGTTCTTTGCCCTTGAACATATTGTGGTTATTGGCGGTCTGATGGCTGCGGCGATCACCAGTCACCTTCGACGCAAGATCGCAGGGCTTTCAGCCTGATCCGTCATTAACGGCATATCCCGATTTTATGGACCCGCAAGCCTTCCGGTTTGCGGGTTTTTCTTTGACCAGATGACGAGGCCCCCCGATGAACGATCCAAGCCAGCCTGTGGATGTGATCTGGTGGATCACGGCGGTCGAAATCCCGGTGGTTGCCAGCCTGTTCTGGCTGCATTGGCGGATGCGGTCCGAGCTGCTTGGCCGGATCGAGGATCAGCGCATTCGCCATGATCAGGATGCCGGTGATCTGCGCGCCGATCTTGCCGACTTCAAGCTTGATGTGGCGCGCAACTATGTCTCGATCCCGTATCTCAAGGATATTGAAAAACGCCTGACCGGTCATTTGCTCCGGATCGAGGCCAAACTTGACAGCCCGCATAAAAAGGAACTGATCCATGACTGATCTTATGACCCGCCCGGTGACGGAACCGGAAACATTGCCCGAGGCCGAAATTCTGGCCCGAACGCTGTATGGCGAGGCGCGCGGCGAGGAACTTGCCGGGATCGAGGCGGTGGCATCGGTGATCCTCAACCGTGTGGCCTTTGCCAAAAAGCGCGGTCGATACTGGTGGGGCAATGACATCACATCGGTGTGCCTCAAACCGGGGCAGTTTTCCTGCTGGAACGCCCATGATCCCAACCGCAAGAAGCTTTTGGCGATCAATCCGCGCGATCCGGCCTATCGGCTGTGCAAGCGCATCACCAAACGGGCAGTGACCGGCGAGCTTCCCGATCTGACGGACGGGGCGACGCATTACCATACCCATGCGGTTGACCCCTATTGGGCGCGCGGGCAGGTGCCGGTTGCCGAGATAGGTAATCATGTTTTTTACAAAAACATCGGATAGGAAGGTGTCACGTGATCCCAGCATTGCTTGCCCAGATCGGGCTGCCGCTTTTGATCAAGGCGGTGGGTGCAGGGCTTGATCATATCGATAATCCCATCGCCAAAACCGCGGCCGAGGGCCTTAAACAGGTAGAAGTTGCCGTCACCAAGGGCGACGTCACGCCCGCCCAAATCCTTGAGGCCAACCGCCACACCGAACGGATGGCCGAGATTGAACTGGCGCGCGATACCGGGACGCTTAAATCGGTCAATCGCACGATCCGCGCCGAGGTCGCCAGCGAAGACGCGTTCGTGCGGCGCTGGCGGCCAAGCTTTGGCTATGCGGTCGCACTCACCTGGATCATGACTATGGGCGCGATTGCCTATGCCATCATCCTGACCCCGCTTCAGGCCCCTGCCATCATCGCAGCGCTGGTCAATACCAGCCCGATCTGGGGCATTGCGCTGGGGGTCTTGGGGGTGAGTGTGGTGAAAAGGAGTGCGGACAAGAAGATCCAGTGATTTCGTTTATTGCGAATGTTTCGAATATTGCGAATAGATGGGCGCGTGTGTATAAGTAAGAAAGCTACAAGAAAAATTGTAGCCGTGCGCCGGAAAGTGAAATGGAGATTGCAATATGTCCGCAATTCGCAAAGACGATTTTGGCGGTAGATTGCCAACGCAGATTGAGAGTGATACGGCCGATCAGTTGTGTCAGATTATTGCTTCGCAGGCAAAGGAGGGTGAAGATACCCAACTGACTGTTGTGCGTGGTGAGGGTGGGGCGGAAACCATCACGCTCAGCCCGGCTCTGACGGAAAGCCTGATGAATTTGTTGCGTCTGGTTTCTGGCCGTCAGGGGTTTCAGATGATCCCGCTTTCGGCAGATTTGACGACACAGCAGGCGGCAGATTTGTTGAATGTGTCGCGGCCCTATCTGATCAAGCTGCTTGAGGCGGGCGACATCCCGTACGCCACCGTCGGACGGCATCGCCGGATCAAGGCCGAGGATTTGTTTGCCTATAAAGCCCGGCGGGATGCAGAGCGTGACGAGGCTTTGTCTGAGTTGGCGAAGATGGACGCAGAGCTTCTTCTGAAAGGATACTGAGCGCGTATGACATATCGGGCAGATCATTTTACAGCGCTTCTTGATGCCTGTGTTCTGGCCGATGTGTTCAAACGGAATTTGCTACTCAGTCTGGCGCGAGCTGAGCTATTTCGTCCGCGCTGGAGCCCCCAAATCCTTGATGAGACCGAACGGGCGATCCTGAAAATCACCAAGGGTGAAGCTGACGGCAAAAAGCAGCGTGCGGTAATTGAGCGGGCGTTTCGGGATGCCTGCGTGACCGGGTATGAAGCGCTCATCCCGGCGGTGGCGCTGCCAGACGTGAATGATCGCCACGTTCTGGCGGCAGCCATTCATACCAACGCGCAGGTTCTGGTGACAGATAACCTCAAGGATTTTCCATCGGATGAACTGGCGAAGTTCGGGATTGAGCTCAAATCACCGGATGACTTTATTTCCGATACCATCACACTTCATGAGCAGACAGCGTTCGGTGCGTTGAAAGCCATGCGGGGGCGCTACCAAAACCCGACCCTTACGACAGGCAAGATCATTCAGTTTGCCGAAAGCCGTGGCTTGATGACGACGGCGCTTTTGCTCAAGGAATATGAGCAATATTGGTGAACGCTTGCTTCAAGCTTCGGCAATCATCGCCGCACTCGTTAATACCAGCCTGATCTGGGGCATTGGGCTGGGGGGGTAAGTGGAGTGCGGATAAGAAGTTGCAGCGTTGATCCTGAGGTGTTTGGAAACCTCTAAGCTCCGGGCTGCTGAAGCCTCTCAATATCGCTCTTAATTTCAAAGTCGCCAACCTCTAGTGTTGCCGAGGCAATGACTTCAAGTATGGAAGTGACAATCTCAACTTTACGCTTAACTCGAGTGGCCCAATCACTTGTGATTTTTCGGTATAGGTAGGTGACTTCCTTTTGTAGGCCTTTGTCAGAACCTACCAAGCGGGACTCGTATAGGGCAAGTAGGTCGATCTCTGCAGAAGAGAAAGTTTCGTGGTGAGTTATTCTATTTCTGCTTCTTAGCTCGTGATCAAAGATTTTTTTGACTTGTTTGACCGTGCTGCCTGTATCAACTTTTGTTTTGTCAGCAAGTAAATTAAGAGCGTTAAGGTACTTCTTTATGCGCTCGCAAAGTTGATAGAAGCGAGTGAAGTACAATTCACATATGTTAACAATGTGGTTGGACCGGCTTACTGGTAACTCACGGAACGGAAATCGGCGGAAGTAGTATTCTGTTTCCGCCAATGCATCTGCAGCACGAACGAGACCTAGATACTGTAACAGTACATCGTGCTTTTGCTTGATAGGTTCTTCAAACTCGAAAGGGCTACTATCTCCCTCAAACTCTGAAAAATCAGGATGAGAGGCTATCGTGTACCTTACCTTTCCGCGTTGCCAGTCTTCCCATCCGGGATAGCTGCTCAGGTCTTGGAGAAACTTATGAACAACGATGTCCAGTTTTTCGCGCGCGTTTTGAACCAATGCTTCTCCCCTTCCAGCCAAGTATCTCTCAGCTATCTGTGCTGCTATGTATAAGTAAGGAAAGCTGAGATTTCCTGACAACTATAGCCAAGCAGTTCACCCACCCTTGCGGAACCCGCGTTGTGATCTTTGACGGTCCCGCCATGAAGATTGCGCGACATGACGAGTGCTTCTTCGATCCGCCTATTCTTCTCCGGGCAGGACGAAGAAATCGTCATTGGCTTGCTGCCTGCCAGCATCAATTCCAGTTCGCGTCCTTCGTGCGGGCCGATGCCCGGCGGCAATGTCAGTTCATTATCCATCATGCTTACCCGAGTTGCGTCAGCCAATGTTTGCAGCGGTCTGATACGTCGTCAACGATGATGTCCAGTCTTGGGCTGTCGGCGTCGCTGTTACGCAGCTCTTCGCGGAGCGGCTTGAGGGCGTCTTGCAGTTTTTTGGCGATGGTTTTGACCTGTTTGCGAAGGGCGGTCGGGGAGCTTCCGATGGCGCGGGCCTGGGCTTCCCAGTGGGACCAGTCAAGTTTGGTCGGATCAAATTCGCCGCCGATGGATTGGGCAAGGCGGGGGCGTTGGCTTTTGAAGCAGTCGCGAAATGCGGCACCATTATTGACGTCATAAAGCGGACTGATCGCGGTCTGGACCGATTTCGGGTTCTGGCGATAGATCAGTGAATAGTTTTTGGCATGCGCATCGGGATTGCCGATCAGGAAATTGAAAATCACAAAGCCGAGCAATTTCGGAATGTCGCGGGCCGGAACCGTTGCGGCCTTTTTGGTCATGGCGAACATGGCCGCTAAGTCCGGTCCGCCCTGCTTTTCATATTTGAGGTCCGGGTTGATGCCGGTCGCCTGACAGAAATCTTCCTGATGCAGGCGGGTGACGCGCACACCGTCCGAGGTCCTTGCATAGGCGCGGTCAAAGCGGGTGACGAACAGAACCGGGCGGTCGTTATAGATCCGGATTTTGGTGTGTGCCGCATCAAGCCCGATGGTGCGGGCAAGTTTCAGACAGAAATGCTCGGTCCGGGTGGAATCCGGCAGGCGTTCGATATCGATTTTAAGGATATGGGTGCTGGGATATCCGCCAATCGGCAGGGAAATCGCGCCGCTATCAGGATCAATATAAACCGCTGCCTTGTCATTGACCCCGGCAAGGGACAGAACGACTTCATCCTCGTCAATGAAAAGCGGGCGTTGCGGTAGCTCGGCAATGCGGTGTGCCAGATCATCCGGCGCGATTGGCATCAGATGGGGTTTGGCGTTGTCCGATATGGTCTGCTGATCAGGATGGATCAGCATCAAGGCCCCGGCGCAATCACGCCCGATATGTTCAAGCATGCCAAACTCGTCGGTTGGGGCGACGTCAAAAAGCTCGCCAATCTGGCGGCGGACATCCTTTTTGTCGGGCAGAAGTCCGTCAAAGAAGGGTTCGATGGATGTATGGTCAAACGGGCCTTTGCGCAGCGGGATGCTTTGCGATACCGGATAGGATGTCGGACGTGCCAGCCATTCCGGGGCATATTCAAAGGACATATAACCGCGATCATCGGCATTCAGGACACCGACGCGATCCTGGCCATTGGCAAGAACAAGGAGTGACTTGTTCATGCCCGGGCTCCGTCGGGGGTTTCATCGGCACCGGCACCGGCATCGTCACCGGCATCTGGATCGGAGCTTGCCGTGACCTCCAGCCAGTTGATGTCAATCTGCCCGCCAAGGGCGCGGACAATATCAATCACATTGGCAAGGCCCGGATTGTCGGCCTTGCCGGTTTCGAGCTGACTGAGGAATTTGATGCTAAGCCCCGTCGCAAGCGAAAGGTCGGTTTGCGATAAACCGAGCGCCTTGCGGGCCTTGCGGATTTCGGGGCCAAGCTGGTTTATGCTGGAGATGTGCACCATATCCTCCAAATTTACCTGTGGGTAAATATAGGCAAGGAGCGGTGGAAATTCAATGTAAGTTTACCTTTGGGTAAATTTTTCTGTCATTCAGAGCTTGGAAGTCGAAAGTTTACTTGTGGGTAAAGTTTGATCAGATGCGTTTTTGCCTTGTTGTTGCTGCGTTCTGATCCTAAATTCCGTCCATGACAAATATAGAACATGAAACCATTTACCGCGTATTGGGTTCGGACGAATGGGCGGAGGCCCTTAGTGCCGGACAGTATGACGGTGCGCCCCATGATATCGCCGATGGCTTTATCCATTTCTCGACCCAGGACACGCTGGCGGCAACGCTTGCGCTGCATTATGCAGGGCGGGACCATCTGAAGCTGTTGCGGGTGCCGGTAGCACCGATTACCGCCAAGCTGAAATGGGAACCGGCCCGTGGCGGCACGCTGTTCCCGCATCTTTATGACACCCTGTCGGTCGAATATGTCACCAAGGTCGATGATATCCGCCTTGATGAAAACGGTGTTCACATTCTGCCCGAAGATTTGCGTTAAGGCCGGAATTCCGGCCCGTCAGGCTGGCACAGATATAGCCGCCCGCCGCCTTTTTTCGTGCCGGTATCGATCACACCGGGGAGCTTTCCTGCGCGCACGGCATTGAGGAAGGCATGGCCGTATTTGACCTTGTCACCGATATAAAGCTGTGCCCATGCCGGGCCATAAAGCGCGGCAAAATGGAACGGGCCCGGATTGCGGGTGGCAAGGGCGGCCCAAAGGGATTTGAGATCAAGTTCCGTCATGACGGCATCAGACCATTGTCAAAAGCCCTGTGCATTGTTCTGGCGCAAAGTGCGAAAGACACCCGGCCTGATATGACAACAGCCCGCCAGGATCCTGGCGGGCTGTTTTGCATGTGCAAGGCGTTGGGGCAGAGGATTTACACCAGTTCTGCCAGTGCGGCCGGGCTGAAGTCTTCGAGCTGGTCAAATGCACCCTTGGCGACCTTGTTGGGCCACTGGGCATCGGTGATCAGCGCACGACCCACCGCGATCAGGTCAAACTCGTTGCGTTCCATGCGTTCGACCAGACCGTCAAGGCTGGATTTCTGCGAGGATTCACCGGAAAACGCGCCGATAAAGTCGGAATTCAGACCAACCGAACCGACCGAAATGGTCGCAGCCCCGGTAAGCTTTTTCGCCCAACCGGCAAAGTTCAGGCCCTTTTCCCCATCAATTTCAGGGAATTCCGGTTCCCAGAAACGGCGCTGGGAGGCGTGGATGATATCCACACCGGCCTCGACCAGCGGTGCCAGCCATGACGTCATTTCATCTGGCGTGGTGGCAAGCCGGGCGGTGAAGTCCTGCTGTTTCCACTGGCTGACGCGCAGGATGATCGGGAAGTCCGGACCCACGGCAGCACGCATTGCCGCCACAACTTCGCGGGCAAAGGTCGAACGTTCGGCAATGGTCTTGCCGCCAAAACGATCGGTGCGCAGGTTGGTGCCCGACCAGAAGAACTGATCAATCAGATAGCCGTGCGCGCCATGGATTTCAAAGGTATCAAAACCGGCATTTTTGGCATCAAGGGCGGCCTTGGCGAAGGCGGCAATGGTATCGGCAATGTCGGAGTCAGACATGGTATTGCCGCGCGGCTGATCCGGGCCAAGAAGACCCGACGGGCTTTCGACCGGGGCATCGGGTTCCCATTCGGTAAAGGCGCGGGTTGATCCGGTGTGCCAGATCTGCGGGCCCATTTTGCCACCGGCGGCATGAACGGCATCGGCAACCGCTTTCCAGCCGGCAATCGCCGCATCACCATGGAAGAACGGAATGCCCGGATCATTGCGCGAAGCCGGGCGGTCAACCACCGTACCCTCGGACAGGATCAGGCCAACGCCGCCTTCGGCGCGTTTACGGTAATATTCGGCATTGATCGCGCCGGGAATGCCGTTTTCGGCCTTGGTCCGGGTCATCGGCGCCATGACAATGCGGTTGGGCAGATCAAGGGTTTTCAGCGCAAAAGGCTGAAACAGAATATCTGTATTGGTCATCACGGAAATCTCCGGTTCATGAAAGTCTATGTTGGAGACTAGATATATGTTATATACTTGGTGTCAATGAGGCACCTTGAGGAAACCAGGTATACTCAAGGAAACCGCACAGCTCTGGTTGAGGCGGTTGGGGCCATTAAACTGCGCGTTGGAAAGGATCCGTCATGGAAATGAAGGAATGCTCGGTCAGGGAGTTCCGGGCCGATTGCCCGAGCCGGAACCTGTTTGACCAGATCGCTGATAAATGGTCGATGATGATCCTGGCGGTGCTGGCCGACGGGCCGCTGCGCTTTAACGCGATCAAGCGCGGGCTTGAGGGCATCACGCAAAAGGCCCTGACCCAGACGTTGCGCAAGCTTGAACGCAACGGCATCATTTCGCGCAATGTGATCGCGACATCGCCCGTCGCGGTTGAATATGAAATCACCCCGCTGGGCCGCACCCTGATCGAGCCGTTCAAGGCGCTTTATTACTGGACCAAGGAAAAAATGCCCGAAGTCGAAGCCGCGCGCGCGGCGTTTGACGAACGGATGAAAGAGAATACCTAGGAGCCCATCCCCCAGCCGCCGCCTTGTGCGATGAAGGTGTCGCGGGTTTTTTGGGTGACAGAAACATCAAGAATATCGGCAAGGATCGCAATGTTTTGCGAGATCATGTCGCGGCAAGATTTAAGAGCCGTGCCGTCGAGCATATCCAGATTGTCTTCGATATCCTGAAGAAGTTTGCCCAATTCCTCAAAATACCGATGGCGGGCTGTTTTGTTGTTCATGGGGCGCGACAGGCCAAGGGCCGAAATGAAGGCGGTGATATCGGCATTCTCCAGATTCTCAATCCGGTCCGCCTGCCCGATCCTGAATGAAAAATCATGGGTAACTGATGGATCAAGCCAGATTGGGACAATGTCATAGGCCGGTGCAAGGACCGGTTTGCTTCCCAGGTCCGGATACAGGATCGCGTGGTTTTTGGCGTGATTGTCGGTATTGCCGACTGCAAGGTTGAAAATCGATAATGCGATAAAGTGGTTCCGGGAGATCAAAGGAACGTCTGTTTCTCCCAGAATGCGTGACAGGCTGGCTGCCGAGAATTTGTGATCCTCATTGCCATTGCGCTCATATTTAAGAACCGGTGCCAGCGAGAGTGCCTGACAGAAATCTTCCTGATGGATGCGACGGATGTACGGGCCGTCAATCTTTCTGTCAAAGCGTTCGATCAACAGGGCCTTGCAGCCAGAAATCTCGATGGCCTCGACATTGGCAACAGGCATTTCCAGAACTTTTGCCGCAAGAGCCATCAAGGCAGCTTCTTGCGAAACAAGGGCTTCTTCCTCGCGCTTGGGAACTTTTACGATATGGGTTGTTGGTGCGCCGGATCCTGATTTGGGCAGACCAAATTTCCCATTTTCCAGTTTGGTGACGGCAATTTTACCCTGTACGCCAGCCAAGGGGGAAGGATCCTTTTGCATGTCGCGTAACCTGCGCCGATCCCGCAGATTGATAACGATATCGCCAAGGTCATCTTCTGAAAGGGCGTCATAATCCTCGATGATATTGCCGGGCATTTTTGCCGGTTTCTCGCCGGACGGAACGCAGGATATGGCGCCGGGGCAGTCGCGCCCGACATGGTAAAGCAAGCCTGCAATATCATCGCGGTCAATCCGGTGTTTTGCCATGACCTGATCAAGAGAATTATTTTCCTGTAACAGATTGGCAAAGAAGCCGCGCGTTATATGATCGGGAAAGCGTTCCTGTGTGACCGGCATGGATAATGACAACTGGATTTTGGCGTCAAATGCCGAAGGGCTATAGGAAAATCCAAGGGAGTTATCTTCATTTCCAACAAGCTGGCCGACAGGGGCTTCCCATCCTTCGATATAAACATCAAGCAGTATGGTCATGAAGTGCCCCCTCGTATCCGAGTTTCAGGCCCAGTTCCCTGCAAACATCCAAAGCCAGGCCGACATTGACGCCCGGTGTGCCCTTTTCCAGCTCGCCAATCAGTTGCCGGGACACACCCATCATGGATGCAAGATAGGCTTGCGTCATACCAAGCGTCTTGCGGCGTTGACGGATTGCCCTTGCAAGGTCGGATGTGTCTCTAATAAGAGTGAGCATGACAACCTCAAAATGTCAGGAATATTTGACATTTTATGCTTTCTTCCAGGAAAGTCAACAAATGTCAGAAATATATAACATTTTCTGGTGGCGACGTTACTTTTTGAAGAATGTTATATATATCTGACATTTCGTCTTGGGGTGAAGGATATTGGCATATTTGCTGTGATGCTGAATTTGCCGTTTCAATCCGGATGAGGCCATTGTCCCTTGCCCTGTTGGGCCGCCACGCGTAAGAACAGGACAGGTTGTCATACGCAAAAGGAGCAGCTCGCGTGGGGTGGTACAAGTCACTGGTTTTGCCGATTGTCCGCTGGATTGATGCAGAGACCGCACATGGTCTTGCCATCTGGGCATTGAAAAACAATCTGGTGCCGCGTGCGGATGATGCGACCGACGCAACGCCAAGCCTTGAATGTGAAGTTTTCGGGCGCAAATTCGCCAATCCGGTCGGCCTTGCCGCAGGGTTCGATAAAAACGGCGAAGTCCCCAATGCCGCACTTTCGCACGGGTTCGGTTTTGTTGAAATCGGATCGGTCACACCTTTGCCGCAACCGGGCAATCCCAAACCCCGTCTTTTCCGTCTTTATTCCGACCGCGCGGTGATCAACCGCATGGGGTTTAATAATGACGGGGCGGAGGCAGTTGCCGCCCGCCTGCGCAAACGTGCGCGCCGTGGCATCCTGGGCGCCAATCTTGGCAAAAACAAATATTCCGAAGATGCGGCCGATGATTACGTCAAGGGGGTCGAAGCCCTTGGTCCCTATGCCGATTATCTGGTCGTCAATGTGTCTTCGCCCAACACGCCGGGCCTTCGCGCCCTTCAGGGCCGTGCGCCGCTTGAAAAGCTTTTGAAAGCGGTGCTTAAGGCACGCGACAGCTTTGCTAAGGGGGTGCCGGTCTTGCTTAAGGTCGCACCGGACCTGACCGATGAAGACAAATCCGACATTGCCGCAGTCGTGCTTAAGGTCAAGGTCGATGGCATGATTGTCTCGAATACCACCATTGACCGGCCGGTCGGGCTTAACTCCTATGATCAGGATGAAAAGGGCGGACTTTCCGGCCCGCCTTTGATGGAGCCATCGACCAAGGTTCTGGCCGATTTTTATCGCCTGACCGAGGGCAAGGTGCCGCTGATCGGGGTTGGCGGGATTGCATCGGGCAAGGATGCCTATGAGAAAATCCTGAGCGGTGCATCGCTTGTGCAGCTCTACTCCTCGCTGGTTTATCACGGGTTTGAGCTTGTCACCGAGATCAAGGAAGACCTTGAACGCAGACTTCGCAAGGACGGTTTTGCCAATGTTGCGGATGCGGTCGGCGCGGCCTTCCCGGAAATTTCGGGCAAGAATATCCCGGTGGATGAGGCGCGTGCGGCGAAGGATGCGGTTGAAGCCAAGAAAGATTGAGCCCGCTTGATTGATGGATGCCCGTACCCGCCTTCGCGGGCACAGGCTCTTCGCGGGCAGGACGGATGAGTTTTCAATGCCATGATCCGGCATCGTCATCCCCGCGCAGGCGGGGACCTCGACCCGCAGGTAATCATATTTGAACAGGAACATGTAAATGCGAGCTGCCCCCTATGAAATGATCAACGGCCTTTCGGAAGTGATCGGCAAATATGATGCCGTGATCCTTGATCTTTGGGGGGTGGTGCATGACGGTGTTGATCCCTATCCAAACTCGATCCCGGCGATGACCGCACTCAAGGAAGCCGGCATTCCGGTGGCGCTTTTATCAAACGCACCGCGTCGTTCATCGGTCGTCACCGGCCGGATGGAAGAGATGGGCATTGCGCGCGATCTTTATGGTCCGGCGGTGGCATCGGGCGAGATCGCCTATCGCCAGCTCGTGGACCGTACCGATCCCTGGTATGCGAAGCTGGGCCGCAAGGTTTTGATGGTGGGGCCGGTGCGCGATATGTCGATGTTTGAACATCAGGATGTCGAGATCGTCAAAGCCGTCGAGGATGCCGACTGGGTCCTGATCACCGGCCCGAACGAGGATTTCGACCCGGTCTCGAAATATGAAGACCTGCTGCATGCGCTTTTGGCGCGCAACCTTCCGGTCCTGTGCCCGAACCCGGACCGCGAAGTGATCCGGGGTGGCAAGCGTATCATCTGTGCCGGTGCGATTGCCGGACGGTATGAGGAACTTGGCGGCAATGTCCGCTGGGAAGGCAAGCCGTTCGCCAGTGCCTATGATTTCTGCCTGCAGATGTTCGATAAGGGCCCGGATGCCAGATTGCTCGTCGTCGGCGACAGCATCTCGACCGATATTGCCGGATCAAACAATGCCGGGCTTGATGTCGCACTCGTCACCGGTGGCATCCATGCCGCCGAACTGGATGCCCCGCGTGGCACCCTTCCGACCCGTGAAAAGCTTGATGCGCTTCTGGCGGCGACGGGCCGTCACATCACCTATGCGATTGGGGATTTTTGCTGGTGAGCGAATTCTATCGACCAGAACTGGTTGAGGCTTTGAGATTGGTTGCAGAGGCATCTGATGCTGTCGTTGCCGAAGGCCATGAAAGACCGGTTCTTGTTGGTGGTGCTGCCGTGGAACTTGCAACCTTGGGCGAGCTGATTTCAGGTGATCTTGATATCGTCACGCCCTGGCAAACAGACTTTGAAGCCGCATTGGAAAAAACGGGGTTTGTCAGAAGCGTTGGACCCGGTTCATTTTCGCGCGGGTTCCAGCATCCTAATCTCAGTGTTGGTGTTGAGGTTGTTGGAAGTGCCCTGATGGACGGTCGCGGAAGTTATGATCGTGTATTTCTTCTGCGTCTCGATAATGGACGTGCGGTTAGTGTTATTTGCATCGAGGATTTAATCGCAGATCGAATGGCGCAATATAACTGCCCGCCAAACTATGATCTGCAGGCGCTTGATCAGGCTGAAAAGCTGTACCAGCTTGCGTTTGAGCTCGACAAGACCTATCTTGAAAAACGGATCGTCGAAGAGACATCCGGAGATTTTGATTTGGCGTTTTTGGAAAAGAAGGCCTATGCGCGAGATAACGATTGAGGAATTGGCCGCGAAAGTCAGCCAGAAGAAAGCCGAGATGGGCTATTCTGGTGGTGGCTTCGTGCAACCAAATTCCGGTCGTCGACGCACCGAAAGCAAGCGTGCGCTTCTGCGCAATATCGCCGCTGCTGCGGCGGAGCGCGGGGAAGAGCCGACCTTTAAGGCCAATTACTGATCCGAACGCCAATAAGTTTTCAGGACCCGCTTTTCGTTTGAAAGGCGGGTCTTTGCGTTTCAGCTTTCCGCCACGCGCTTTTCGCGGAAGATGACGAACAGGCCGCTTGCGGTAATGATTGCTGCCCCGACAAAGGTCAGCATATCGGGCGTTTCCCCCCAGAACAGCCAGCCAAGGGCGGTGGCCCAGATCAGCGCTGTGTAGTCAAAGGGGGCGACTGTCGGCGCTTCGGCAAAGCGGAAGGCCTGTGTGATCATGGTAATCCCGACTGAGCCAAAAGCCGCAATCGCAACAAACCGCCAGATGTCCTCGACCCGGATAGGTGTCCAGACAAACAAGGCCGGAATACAGGTCAGAATGGCGCTGGTCAGGCTGAGATAGAGCAGCAATGTCCACATGCTTTCGCGGGTGTCGACAAAGCGCGCGCTCAGCATCAAAAACGCATAGGCAAGCGCGGTCGCAATCGGCAGGAGCGATATGAGCTCAAACGTGGCTGCGCCGGGCCGGACAATGACCAGAACACCCATGAAACCCACAATGACCGCAAGCCAGCGCCGCCATCCCACGCGGGCAATGAAAATCGCCGAAAGGGCCGTGATGAACAGCGGCGCGACAAAGGCGAGTGCGGTTGCCTCTGCCAGGCCAAGGTGATGGATGCTGGTAAAGAACATGACTGTGGCGGTAATCCAGATCACACCGCGCATGAAATGCACACCTACCCGGGTCGAGCGCAACCCGTGATAGCCCCCCATTTTAAGTGCGAGCAGGAAGGCAAAGGGAAGGGCGATCATATTGCGCAGGAAGATGATCTGGAACGGGGAATAATGATCCATCAGGCTCTTGGCCAGCGCATCATTGATGCAAAGGGCCGCCACACCGCCGCACATGGTCATAATGCCGACAAGGTTGTTCTGGCGTGATGTGTTGCTGGACGTCATCGCCCCTGTCCCCGCGTTTTGATCCGGTTTTTGTCATTGTTAAAATCAGATATCCCTTTCCAGATATCCGGTTCGCAACGCAGGGTCGAGCGATTTCATCACATCAATAAAGGCGCGTAAGGGTGGGGGAACGCGCCGGTGATCCGGGTAATACAGGAACAGCCCCGGAATTTCGGGCAACCAGTCATCCAGTACGGTGACAAGATCACCACTGGCAATGGCGCGCGCGGCATAAATCTCTGACACGTAAGCAATGCCAAGCCCCTGACGGGCGGCATCGACCATCAGATCATGTCGATCCAGTGTTAGCGGGCCGGGCACATCAATCGAGATTTCCTGACCCTGCTTTTCGAAATCCCAGTGATAGATCTTGCCGCTGGGAAAACGATGGCGGATGCAATCATGGCTTTGCAAATCATCGGGTACGACAGGGCGCGGGCGGGTCTTGAAATAATCCGGCGAAGCCACGGCAAGAAACCGGAATGGCGGACCAAAGCGGACTGCCACCATATCAAGTGGCACGTTTTCGCCCAATCGTGCCCCGGCATCAAATCCACCGGCGACGATATCGACAAGCCGTCCTTCGGTCACAAGATCAATCGCCACATCCGGATATCGTTTGCGCATTTCCGGCACAACATGACGGGTCAAAAGACGCGCAGCCCCATCGGATGTATTGATGCGCACCGTGCCTGACGTCCCGCCGGTGCGAAAGCTGTCAACCGTGCCGATGGCTTCTTCAAGGTTGACCAGTGCCGGGCGTAACCGGTCCAGAAGCTGTTCGCCTGCTTCGGTCAGCGAGACACTGCGCGTGGTGCGATGAAACAGACGGATATCAAGATTGCTTTCCATGTTGCGCAGCGCATGGCTGAGTGTGGAGGGCGCAACACCCAGCGTATCAGCCGCCTTGCGAAAGCTGCGATGTTCGGCAACCGCGATGAAGAACCGCATGTCATTTAAGGTCGGCTGACTGATTGCTGGCATATTTTCACTAACCAATCCGAATTAAGCGCAGTTATCGCATCAATCATTGGTTTCTATAGTCCCCCCATGTTCAGAGCAAGACAGAAAGGAACTGACATGGACAAGACATGGTTGATTACCGGTGCATCGTCCGGGTTTGGTCGCGGGCTTACGGAAAAGCTGCTTGCACGTGGAGATCGGGTGATCGCCACTGTGCGGCGCACGGGATCGCTTGACGATCTGGTTGCGCAATATGGTGAACGGCTTCGTGTCGCCGATCTTGATGTGAGCGATACCGATGCGGTGCAGGCGACTGTTGATAGGGCCTTTGCCGATGTCGGACGCATTGATTTCATCGTTAGCAACGCTGCCTTTGGTATCCTTGGTGCGGCCGAGGAAACCGGTATTGATCAGATGCGCCAGATCATTGATACCAATCTTTTGGGGTCAATTGTCCTGATCAAGGCCGCCTTGCCGCATCTGCGTGCCCAAGGATCGGGGCGCATCATTCAGGTATCGTCCGAAGGTGGCCAGATCGCCTATCCGGGCTTTAGCCTGTATCACGCGACCAAATGGGGGATTGAGGGCTTTGTTGAATCCCTTGCCAAGGAAGTCGCGCCATTTGACATCGAATTCATGATTGTCGAGCCGGGACCGGCGCGAACCCCGTTTATAGGCTCCATCGTTCAGCCTGACCCGATTGCAGCCTATGATGGCACGCCAGCCCATGACCTGAAAGAAGCGGCCTTTGGCGGCGGCTGGGTGATCAAGGGCGATCCGGCCCGGATGGTCGACGCAATGATTGCGGCTTCGGATGCGCCCCAAATGCCCTTCCGTCTGTTGCTGGGCTCGGATGCCTATGCCGGTATGCGCGCGGCATTGACCGAACGTCTGGCGGTGCTTGAGGCTGGCAAGGACGTCACCCTTGCTGCGGACTTTACCGAAGAAGAACTTGCCGCGATGCAGGCAACGGTTTGAAACGCAAAGCAAACCCCGCACATCAAACCCCGATGCAAAAGAAAACGCCGCCCGAAGCCGGGCGGCGTTTGCGTTGGGACGCAGATGATGGAGCCAATCAGAGTGCGGTTGCGCGGTTGGCTTCGATATAGATTTCGCGCAGGCGCTTGGCGATCGGGCCGGGAACGCCATCGCCGATTTTCTTGCCATCGATTTCAGAAACCGGGCAGACGAATGCCGAGGCCGAGGTCGAAAAGGCTTCCTTGGCGTTCTGGGCTTCCTCAATCGTGAAGTGGCGTTCTTCGACTTTCAGCTGGAGCTCCTCGGCGCATTTCAGAACCGATGCACGGGTGATGCCATGCAGAATGTCGGTCGACAGTTCGCGCGTTACAATCGTGCCGTCCTGGGTGACGATATAGGCGTTGTTGCTTGATCCTTCGGTGACAAAGCCATCAAGAACCATCCATGCATCATCCGCCCCCTTGCTTGCGGCTTCGGTTTTGAGAAGCGACGCATAAAGCAGCTGCACGGTCTTGATATCGGACCGGCGCCAGCGGATGTCGGGGAAGGTAACGATTTTCTGTCCACGTTCGGCCAGGGCTGATTTGATCAGCGACTTGGACTGGGTGAACATAACGATGGTCGGCGTGGTTTCCGGGTTGATTGCGAAATCACGATCACCCGCCGACCCCCGCGAGACCTGAAGATAAATCAGGCCTTCGGTGATGTCATTGCGCTTTACCAGCTCACGATGGGCTTCAAGCAGCTGATCGATATCAGGCTTGAAGGAAAATTTAAGTTCGGAAAGCGAACGTTCCAGACGTTTCATATGGCCCATGAAATCGATCAGCTTGCCATCAAGTACCGAGGTCACTTCATAAACGCCATCGGCGAACAGGAAGGATCGGTCAAAGATCGAAATCTTGGCTTCGGTTTCCGGCAAAAACTCGCCGTTCACATAAACAGTACGCATGGCAACTTTCCTGGCTCAGGAACGGATAGGGATATCCGTCTTTGTTGGATATGGCGACGTTTCCTGCGGTCGGGCCGGATGCAGCACATGTCACGGCGACCGTCTGAGAACTATTTGGGTATTGATTATCACAGTGCGAGGGGCCCTGTCGTGCAAAAGCTGTGGATCATGCGTTCAAATGATCGAATGTTGCTTGTGTGGGGCATCGATAGGGGGTGATGAATGATGAATGGTCCCTGATATGGGTAAATCGTCGCAGATTATTCGATTTCAAATTGGCAGATCAAAAAAAATGAAAATGAAGAATTTTTTCCTTTGACCCTAACATAAGTTGAGGTTCTATCGTCCTGCTCCATGAGACCACAACATCATCGAAAAAAGATGGAGCCACGAGATGAATAGCCACCAGCCCGCAAACCGTGACGTCCTTGTCGCCAATGACCGGGGCAGCGTGCAAACCCGGATCGATGCCAGTTGGGCCAAACCGGTTCCCGTGCCGCGGCCAGAGGTCGATCTCGATGCCTATTTCGCGCGTATCGGATATGACGGCCCGCGCGAAGCAACCCTTGAAGTTCTGCAATCCCTGCATGCCCTGCATCCCGCCGTGATCCCGTTTGAGGCGATTGACGTGTTCAATGACACGCCAATCAGCATCGCGTCGGATCGGGTTGACCAGAAACTGATCCATGGCGGGCGCGGCGGATATTGCTTTGAACAAAACGGGCTGTTTCGCCGGGTATTGCGCAGCCTTGGCTTTGAGGTCGAAGGATTGGCCGGGCGGGTTTTGTGGGGATATAGCGAGGCCGACATGCCCCGTCCGCGCTGCCATATGGCCAACCGGGTGATCATTGATGGCGAGGCATGGCTTGCCGATGTCGGGCTTGGCGGATGTGTGCCGACCGCGCCGCTGTTGCTTGATACCGCCATGCCGCAGGTCACCCCGCATGATACCTATCGCGTGATCCGGGGCGAACACAGCTATCGTACCGAACTGGAACGCGATGGTGTGTGGAAGGCGGTGCATGAAGTCGATATCGCCCCGGTCGGTGACATCGATTACGAGGTCATGAACTGGTACGCATCCGATCACCCCGAAAGCGGTTTTTGCAAGACGCTGATGGTGGCGCGGTCTGCCCCGTTTGCGCGCTTTACCCTGCTCAATAACCGTCTGACCATCCGCCTTGTCACCGGCGAGGAAGAGCAACATACGCTCAGCATTGGTGACATCCCCCAGACGCTCAAGGACATCTTTGGCATCGAACCCGATCCGGCCTGGCAGGGGGCCTTTGCAAGAATGATCAGACACAGTAACGGATAAACGATTGTGCGGTGTTTATGCCGCCTGTGAATGATCAAGGGCGGGGAGTTTCGGCTCCCCGCTCCATGATTTTATTAGAAGTTCATTCGGAATCCTGCTGCAAGTGCATGTTCGGTGCGATTTTCTGACAGAGACGGTTGGTAATCGGCATAGAAGCTCCAGCCATTTTCATCGGCCAGGGCCATGCCGATATTGCCAACCAGTGTATCGCGATCCGTTTCACCGCCGGTCACATTGAAGGACGAGGTTCCGGCAAAGGCAAGGGTGGTGGTGCTGGTGGTCGGACCCAGATGGCGATCCCATCCCAGCCGGAATTGCGGAATGATGGTTTGACCGTTGCCGGTATCAATCATGCCCGCCATGCGTAGGCCAAGGCTTGCAGTCCCGGTCAGGAGGCTGTCGGCTTCGCGTGACAGATTGGCCGAACCGGCACCGGTTTCGTCAAAGCTGTCAAAATCATTCCACAAGATGCCCAATCCGCCAAAGGGCTCTATCCGCCAGTTCCTGTTCAGGGCAAAGCCCTTTGCCAGTTCGATTTCACCATTCAGGGCGTTATCGGTGTAATCAGCAGAGGCGGTGCGGTCAATTGAACCAAAATCAAGATTTCGGCTGCTTTCGGTTCGGATCATGGTCCATCCGGCCTGCCCGGAAAGCCGCCAGTCATCGCCCAGATCATGGTCGCCATAAAGACCGGCCATATAGTTTCCTGCCTCAAGGGTGGCATCACGGTTGCTTTGACGGCTGTTGCCATCGGCATAGCCGAAATAGACCCCGAACCGGGTGTCAGCGGACATGTTTGTGTCATATCCGCCGATCATGCCGGTCCATTTATAATCGGTAGTATCGACATTACTGTCGCCATCAATACGGCCCTTGCCACCGATGGCCTGTAACCATACAGAGGCCCCCTGTTGCATCACCTGATCGCCAAGCGACAGCATCGGGGCGTCGGTCGCGCCATCTGTGCGGATAATGTCACTGGAAGCCGGGCCGGACGCGGCAAAGCCGGTCAATTGTGCAGGGCTCAGCGTTTCGGCGGCAACAAGCGTTCCGGCATTGGCCCCGCCGGACCGCAAAACCGCCATGCGCCCGCCGATCTGCCCGCCCGCCTGTTGGGCGATCTGACCATTGATGGCGGTGCTGCTGGCGTGAACGTCACCGGAAAGCTGTTCATAGGCGCGCTGGACTTCGGCGGTTGTCAGACCCTGAAGGGCGGTGCGGATGGCGGCACCGTCCGTCCCCGGAAGATCATCAATGACAGCGGCAACTGCCGTCTGGTTGCCGGTAACGGCATGATCGGTAAAATCGGTGTCGTTGCGTGTGAGGCTAAGTGTTACATCGTTGCCGGTACCGCCACTATAGGAAACAGAAGCATCATAAAATGCCAGTTTGTTATCGATGCTGTTGAAGGTGCCGACAATTGCATCGACCCCGTCATTGGCGATGATGATGTGGGTATAATTGTTCTGTCCCGACATATCATTATCGGGCAGGCCAAGAACGCGGAGCGTCGCACTGCCAAGATCAACCGCACCATTGACGATCACCTGATCGGCATTGCCTGCTGAATTGACCTCGATCGCAAGGATCGATCCGCTGGTAAGGGTATAGTTGCCATTGACGGTCTGGGTGCCAATCGAATTACCCGGTGCATGAATGGCGCCCGATTGCAGGGTGGTCGCGCCAACCGTGCCCGTCCCGCCAAGGGTGGTACCGTTCTGGACTGTGAAGGCCGACGAACTGGCAGAGCCATTCACCAGCAAGGTGCCACCCGAAACGGTGGTGGTGCCGGAATAGGTGTTGGTGCCTGTCAGGGTCAGGGTTCCAGCACCCAGTTTGGTTACTTTACCTGCACCGGAAATCACACTGGCATAGGTCTGATCATCGCTGCGATTAAAGGCAAGTGTTCCGTTGCTGGAGGTGGTTATGTTGCCGCCTAGCGCCCCGGTGGTGCCACCATTGCCGATCTGAAGCGTTCCCTGCCCAACGTCTGTGCTTCCGGTATAAGCAGACGAATCCCCTGTTAAAATCTGGGTATGGTTACCGTTCTTGTTGAACTGCCCATTGCCGGTCATGACCCCGGAATATGTGTTGGAACTGGTGGATGTGATGGTGAAGGTGCCGGTATTGTAGATATTGCCAACCAACAGCCCCCCGCTTACCGAGAGGGTCCCCGCGTTATTAAGGGTGCCGGTATTGGTAAGCGTGGTCCTTAGGAGCATGTAACTGTTATTGGTCAGAGTCCCGCTATTGTTCAGCGTGCCATCAGCATCAAAGGAGCCGTTATTGGTAAACGTGCCGTTATTGGTAAATGTGCTGCCACTGCTATTCTTCAGCGTGCTGCCATTCTCATTGGTAAACGTGACGTTATTGGTCAGTGTGCCGTTATTGGTCAGTGTGCTCGCACCGCTATTGGCAAATTGGCCGTTAATGGTGTAACTGCCGCCATTTTCAATCGTTCCACCGTTGGCAGCAACGATGCCCGTGGCGGTCTGGCTGTCGCCATTGGCAACGTAGATTTGCGCCAGTGCAATCTGTGGCGCAACAAGGGTGATCAATCCCCCGCCAAGGGAAAGTCCGCAAAGCACAGTTGTATCGTGCAGCAGGGCACAAAAGTACCGCCGCGATGGAAATGTCCGCATCGTCGTTTGTCCCGTCAACCGGGGCGGGGATCTTGTTTTTAAGGTGTTGCCCGCCTGTCTTTCTTCGCCTTTAGGGTGTGTCGATGCGCGGTGCAATCGGAAACAGAATACTTGACATGTATGTTCGACGAAGTGACATGAAATACAGTGTCATATGTGGAAAATGGCGTGTTTTCGGGGGCTTAGACAGAAATCTGGAGGCTGTTGAGGCGACTCAGACGCCAAGCCGATAGCGCAAATCCCGGCGATAGGGGCGCGAAACCGTCCAGGGTTTGTCCGTTCCACGCAAAAGAACTTCCCATCGCTGGCCGCTGGAACCGGCGTGACGGTCAAGATGGCGCACATGCAAAAGATTGATCACGCTTGTCCGGTGAATGCGCAGGAAATGCTTGGCGGGCAAAAGACCACTCCAGACCGATAAAGGCCTGAGATCGGTGATCTGGCTACCATCATCAAGATAGACGGTTGTGTAATCGTGGGATGAATGCAGTCCGGAGATTTCTACACTGGTCACACCGCGTACCAGCCCGTGACTGCGCAGATGGATCAGCGGTTCAGACGGAAGCGGTGTTTTGGGATTTTCATTGCCGTCCGGCTGCAAGCCAGTAGTCCGTTCGTAGCGGGCTGTTGCAATCAGGACACCGCATTGTGCCAGTGCAATAATGGTTTCCGATCCCCAGCGCATATGACAGGACGTGGCATCAAACCCGATGCAGGCGCGAAGCACTCCCCGCGAAAAGATCGGCACAGACAGAACGCTTTTGTCATTCTGACGCAGCATTTCGGCTTGAAGATCACGGGCAGCATGGGGAAGTGCGGCAACATCATTGATCATCACAGCCCTGCCAGCGGCAAGCTGACTATGCAGCCATGCAATCATGGTGACCGGGGTGTCCTGCAAATCCGCGACATGACAGGAAATGTTTTCGCGGCTCCATTCATGGGTATTGCGAAACAAAAGCCCGGTTTCATCATATTCAAACATCCAGGCCCGGTCGGCCCGGGCGGCGGTGCCGATATATGCCAGAATGCGGGAAATCGCATCGTCGCAGGGCTTTGACAGCAGCATTTGTGCGGCTTGAAACAGCCAGTTAGTTCCGGTTTTAGAACTATCGGGGGGCGTGTCCCCCGTCAGATGATCAAAAATCTCGAAAGGCGGGCACGCAACATCCGGCGTGCCAGAAAATGGCTCGTCCAACAGCATACTCGTATGTTCCTGCAACCTGAATATTGTTCATTTATTATTATGTCAGGTCCGTTTAAGTCGCTTTATCGGACCTGTTCGTGTCAGGGTTGCATGTTTAGGAGTGATTCGCAACAAAAGAGCATGTGCTCAGTACCGCATGACCAGCCCGAACCGTTCGATCAGGCCGTTAAAGGTTCCGTTTTGGCGGATTTCGGCAAGAGCGGTGTTGAACCTGACCAGAAGGCTATCGTTATCGGGATAGTCTTTTGAGGTCATCAGAAAAAGCGGGGCATGCGCAATAAGCGGTGGGTCAAGGGTATAGAAATTGGCGGCGATTTCCGGGGGGAACAGTTGATTGATCAGATACCAGCCAACCGTGGTTGCCGCCGGGAACAGATCAATCCGTCCCAGTTTCAGGCGTTCAAAATTCTGACTTTCATTCAGCGCGTAATCGGCCGCAATACCGGCCTCGGCAAATATCTGCTCGTAAAAATATCCCTGAATGCCGCCAATATGCCATCGCTTGAGCTCGTCAAGTTTTTCATAGGTTTCGGGCGGCAAGACATGTGCGCTTGTGCCGGGATCGCGATAGGCAAAAAAGCGCGAGTCCTCAAAATAGATCGGATCGGACAGGGCAAACCTGTCCTTGCGCTCTTGGGTAAGGGTATAGGGAAAGGTTCCCCATGCATCGAGATTGATGACCGATTGTTCGCCGCGTTTCCAGGGTTCTATCCTGACTTCAAATGTGACACCCATGATCTTGCCGATCTCGTAAAACAGGGCCGGGAGGAAGCTGTTTTCGACATTTTCCTGAACATAGGGCGGATAGATATTGGTGGTAATCACAAGGGTATGATCTGCACGCGCAAGGAACGGTGCGCAGATCAAGGCAAGCAACATAAAAAGATTTCGGGCGGTGATGATCATTATATATCTCAGATACTTGGCGATCTGAAACATATGGCGATGTATTTCCTGATTTGCAGAGGCCGTCACCGCGAAATCACCGATTGCACCACATCCCGGCAACCGTGGGGGTCAAATACGATACCCTTTGTTGCCGGGATGCTGGTTGGAAAGGCCCGGTGATCAGGTCAGAATACCGGCTGCATTGGCAGGGGGCAGGCGCTTTTCCGATGCGGTATCAAAGACATGGATTTTTGCCATGTCAAAGGCGATATGGATGAAGCTGTCCACCGGATAATCAGGTCGATCCATGGTGAAGATCTTGATCGGCTTTCCGGCAAGCGTGACGTGAACAAGGGTGGAAAGGCCCATCGGTTCAATCAGTTCGACCTTTGCCGGAAGACCGCCGCTTTGAGCATCGGCAACAATCGAGATATGTTCCGGGCGTGCGCCAAGCGTGATGGCCTGACCGGGCTTGGCATCGGCAACCGGCAGAACCGAAATCAGCGCCCCGTCCGAAAGACGGATGCCTGCGGTGGTGGCGTCGGCAATTTCATAGCTGCCTTCAAGGAAGTTCATCGCCGGTGATCCGATGAAACTGGCGACAAAGATGTTCGCGGGCCTGTCATAGATTTCGACCGGGCTTCCGACCTGCTGGATGATACCGTCATGCATGGCAACGATACGGTCGGCCATGGTCATGGCTTCGATCTGGTCATGGGTGACATAGACCGATGTCGCGCCAAGACGACGATGCAGCTTGCGGATCTCTGTGCGCATCTGTTCTCGCAACCGGGCATCAAGGTTTGATAACGGTTCGTCAAACAGGAATGCCTGGGGTTTGCGCACAATGGCGCGCCCCATGGCGACACGTTGGCGTTGCCCGCCGGAAAGTGCCTTGGGGCGACGGTCAAGAAGGGCCGTCAGGCCGAGGATTTCGGCGACGCCTGAAATCGCGTCCGATATCTTTTCCTTTGCGGTTTTGCGCAAGGCAAGCGCGTAGCTCATATTCTCGGCAACCGACATATGCGGATAAAGCGCATAGGATTGAAACACCATGGCGATATCGCGGTCCTTGGGCTGCAATTCATTGACCACGGTGCCGGCAATCGAAATAGCGCCCGATGTGATGTCTTCAAGTCCGGCAATCATGCGCAGCAAGGTCGATTTGCCGCAACCGGACGGGCCGACAAGAACAATGAATTCGCCGTCCGAGATATTGAGATCAATGCCGTGCAGGACATCAACCGCGCCATAGCTTTTGCGCGCATTTTCAATTTGAATGGAAGCCATTTGAAACGTCCTCTTATCCTTTGACCGCGCCAGCCGTCAGACCCTGCACCAGATAACGCTGGATCAGCAGGAAGAACAGGCAGGCGGGAACAAGTGCCAGCACACCGGCAGCCATCATCTGACCGAAATCGACACTGAATTTTGAAACGAATGACAGAAGTCCGACCGGGAAGGTTGACGCCGACTCACTGCTGACCAGCATCAGGGCAAACAAAAGCTCGCTCCAGGCAGCGGTAAAGACAAAGCCAAGCGTTGCCGCAACACCCGGAAGGGTCAGGGGCAGGATGATCGCCCGGAAAGCCTCAAAGCGGGTATTGCCATCAATCATTGCAGCTTCTTCCAGATCCTTGGGGATCCCGTCGAAGAAGGACTGCATCAGGAAGGTGGCAAACGGGACGTTGAAGGCCGTATAGACAATAATCAGTCCGGTCAGGCTGTCCGTCAGGCCAAGTGGCGCCAGAATTTTAAAGATCGGTGCGATCAGCATGACCAGCGGGAACATCTGCGTGATCAGCATCAGAGCGACGATGATCACCTTGCCGCGAAAGGCAAAACGCGAAAATGCATAACCGGTAAGGGCGGCAATCAGTGTTGTGACGAGGGCGGTTGTGCCCGATACGATCACGGAATTCAGGAAGTAATGCGGGAAGTTGCTTTGGGTCAGAACGAATGCATAGTTCTCCCACGAGGTGCGGGACGGCCACAAACGCACGCCTTCGGTATAAAGGATGTCGTTGGGCGTTACCGATACCTTGAGCAACCAGTAAAGCGGAAACAACGCAAAGATCACAAAGGCCGCAATCATCAAATAGTGACTGCCCCAGTAAAGCAGCTTGCGTGTGGAAGTTTGTCCGGTCAGGGTCATGGGGAATTCCCTAGCTATCTGTATGCGTCATGGCACGACGAAGCGCAATCATACTGAGCGCATAGGCCAGCAACAGAACAAGAAGGACTGCGGCAATCGCCGAGGCATAGCCGAAATCAAGTCGGCGGAAGGCCTGGGTAAAGATGTAGGAAGCAACAATCTGGGTGGAATCTGCCGGGCCGCCATTGGTCATGACAACGATCAGATCGGCGAAATTGGCAATCCAGATGGTGCGCAGCATCAGTGTGATGGCAATGGTTGGCGCAAGGAAGGGCAGCGTAATGCTGATAAATTGTTGGCGGGTCGTGGCACCGTCAATCGAGGCCGCTTCATACAATTCCTTGGGGATGGATTGCAGGGCCGCCAGCAGGGTGATGGCAAAAAACGGAATGCCAAACCAGATATTGGCGATGATCGGCCCCCACATGGCAAGGTCGGGATCCGACAGGATATTGAACGGTTCGGCCATCAGTCCAAGCGATGTCATCCAGTGCGGCAGCGGACCGACAACCGGGTTAAACATCCAGGCCCAGTTCAGACCCGAGAGAAATGTCGGAACCGCCCAGGGCAGGAAAACCAGCGCCTGCACAAGTCTGCGTCCAAGGAATTGCCGATTGAGCAGAAGTGCCAGAACAAGCCCGAGGCCGAACTGAAACAGCAGCGACCCGAATGTCCACCATGCGGTATTGGCAAGGGCGTCCAGAAACGCCTGATCTGATATCAGGGCTTCGAAATGGGCCGTACCGACAAAGCCGCCACTGAACGGGTTAAGGATACGGATATCGCGAAAGGCATAACTCAGTCCAAGGATCAGCGGCATCAACATCACCGCAATGATCAGGACAAGGGCCGGCGAGACATAAAGATAAGGTTCGATGATCCCGGAAAACTTCCTTGAGAAGCCTCCCCGTCTTTCGACGGGGAGTTTTCCGGTTTGGGTTCCAGTGTTCACTGATTTGCCTGCATCCATTTTTTCTGTGCGGGGGTCAGATAGTCTGCCCACTGATTGGCAAGCTCTTCCGGGCTGATCCGGCCAAGCATCGCTTCCTGACTGGTGCGGATGACCAGGCTGTCCTTGAAGAAGGCAAATTCTTCAAGGTGGGTCGGCATCACGGTCGGATGGACATCCGGATCGGAAAGTTCGGCGAACCATCCGGCAAATTGCGGGCTGGCAAAGAACGGATCACTTTCGGCGCCATTATGGATTGGAAGGGCACCAATACGCTTGTTCCAGGTCAGGTTGCTTTCCTTGGATTCAAGATGGGCGATCAGTTTCCAGGCTTCGTCTTTATGTTCACTGTTCGAGAACATCGACCAACCGGCATACCCGATGGTCGGGAATGCCTTTCCTGACGGACCTTTGGGCATGGTGGTCACGCCGAAATCTTCTTCCTTCATGCGGCTGGAAATCGCGATCAGTGCGTCGGGGTCCTGATCAAGCATCGCACAGGTCCCGGAATAGAACCCGGCGACAATTTCGTTAAAGCCCCAGTTCAGGCTGTCTTTCGGTGCCAGACCGTCTTTGTAAAGATTGATCAGATATTCCAGACCGTTTTCCCAGCCTTCGGAATTAAACGTGCTTTGACCGTCTTCGGTGAAGAATTTGTTCGAACCGGCTTCGGCGGCACCAAACATCACCCAGCCGTTCAAACCACCCGGTCCGCCACGCATGCAATAGCCGTATTTGCCCGGAAGGGCCGAGACTTTTTCGGCAGCCGCCCGGAAATCTTCAAGGGTTGCGGGGACTTCGGTGACACCGGCTTCTTCGAACAGTTTCTTGTTATAGAACATCGCACGAAGGTAAAAACCATAAGGCAGCATATAGGCGGTGTTGCCTGCCGAACGCGCAAATTCCAGTGCACGGTCATTCAGCGTCTTGGCACCATCCCATTTTGCCAGATACGGTTCCAGGCTTTCCAGGGCACCGTTATTGGCATAAAGCGTCAGCCAGGTGTCGGGCATCTCGACGACATCAGGCGTCTGGCCGGCTGAAACCATGGTTGCGAATTTCTCGAATGCCTGACCCCAGGGCAGGGAGGTGATTTCGACCGTTACACCGGGGTTCGCGGCTTCATACTCGGCGACCAGCCCTTTAAGGGTTTCGGTACGTTCCGGGCTGGAGATGACTTCCACCAGTTTCAATGTTGTGTCGGCATAGGCCTGACTTGTTAGCGCAATAGACGTCACACCTGCCAGTAGCGTTGTTTTCCAGTTCATTGTGAAGTTCCCTGTTTTTAACGATAGTTTTCTTACTTCAGGCTTGCCTCGATTGCGGTCGCCAGGTCAGACCAGAGGTCTTCGGCGCTTTCGAGGCCGATATGCAGGCGGACCAGATTTTCGGGCACGCCAAAGCGTATCGCCGAATTGGGTCCACCCACTTGCGCCCGCGTAACCAGTGCGGGGACAATCAGGCTTTCATGCCCGCCCCACGACACGCCGATCTTGAAAAAGCGCAGCGCATCAACAAAGGTCGGAATGTCGACCTCGGGGGCGAACTCGAATGAGAAAAGTCCGGAAGAACCGCTTAGTCCCGGTGCAGCCGGTTCCATCAATCCGGGATAATGCACAGCGGTTACTTTGGGATGATTGGCGAGATTGCGGGCAATGATCGTCGCAGAACGTTGATGTTCGCGCATACGTGCGGGCAATGTGCGCAAGCCGCGCAGCAATAACCAGCCATCGAAGGCCGACAGTTTCGCACCAAGATACGGCAGGATATGAGAGCGCACGCGGCCGATAAATTCATTGCTTCCGGCGATCACGCCAGCGACCACATCACTATGCCCGCCGATATATTTCGATGCAGAATGGATAACGACATCACAGCCAAGAGTGGCGGGCTGACAGAAAACCGGCGAAGCCCAGCTGTTATCAATCATCGAAACCGCACCATGATCGCGGGCGATCTGGCAAAGGGCGGCGATGTCGTGCGTGTGGAAGGTCCAGCTGGTCGGGCTTTCAAGATAGAGAACCTTGGCACCGGGCATGATCTTTCGCACAGCATCAAGGTCGCGACCATCGACATAATCAACACGGACATTCATGTCGCGCAGGAACATCTCGAAAAAGCGGAAGGCATCGGGATAGCAATGTTCGACCGACACGATCCGGTCCCCCGGTTTGACAACAGACAGAACCGCCGACGAAATGGCAGCCATGCCGCTTGCCAGACCAAGGGCGTCTTCGGTTCTTTCAAGCTGCGCGATCTTTTCTTCAAAGGCGCGTGTGGTGGGGTTCAGGCCACGGGAATAGACCGGGCGGGTCTTGCGCCCGGCATAGGTTTCGACCATTTCGTCGAAATTCTCGAAGGTGAACAGAGAATTCTGAAAGATCGGTGGAACGACGGCATTTGCAAAATGCTCGGCGTCATAGGCGACCACACTTTCGGGGGCGCGTGGCAACTGATTAGGATCGGCAGGATTATTGTTGTTCTTCATCAGACATTCTCACGATGTCGTTCTCGACGACTTCAAGGATGGCAAGGGTGTGTTTGCGTGCGAGTTCGGCATCACCGGCAACGATGGCGTCAAACAACATGCGGTGAAATTCAAAGGATGAACTGGCGAAATCCGGCCGGTTGAACGGTTGGGCAAAGAAGCTTTCAAAGGCTTCACGCATCTGCCCCAGAAGCTGTTCAAATAACGGGTTGCCCGATGCCTTGTAGATCGAGAGGTGAAATACAAGGTCGGCCTCGCCGGCGGTTCCAAACTCAAGATGCTCTGCCTCCATTGCATCAAGGGCAGTCCGCATTTCATCAATGTCCTCGGGCGTGGCGCGCCTGGCAGCCAGCATACTTGCTTCGACTTCAAGTCCACGGCGGACTTCAAGGGTTTGCAGCAACCCGTCACGCTGGGTGGCAATCGAGAGCGGCATGAAAAGCGTCTTTTCGCTGACCGGTCGTTTCAGATAGGTGCCCGATCCGCGACGAATTTCCACAATACCAAGTGCCTGCATGTGGCCGATGGCCTCGCGGATGCTGGAGCGGCCGACTTTCAAGCCCGCCATCAATTCGCGTTCCGGCGGCAAACGGTCGCCCGGAGTCAGTTCCGAGCTGACAATGAAGTCGGTCAGCGCTTCAAGGATCGCATCACGGCGTCCCGATGTTTCAATGGGTCGAATGGTCGTTCCGTCCGCTTGCGGCACATCGCACCTTCATGCTTGTCATCACTGTGTCCGATCTGGCCCGACTTGCAAAAGTCAGTGTGGTCAGTCATCAGACGTCAGACCAATTTTCAGATTGAATCGGTTCAAGTCAAGTCTGAATTCAACCGAATGGCGATTTTGGCATGTGCGAAATACAGCCAAATAGCGGTTTTAGCAGCATTTTCGACCGTATGAAGACGCGCAAATTCGCAGTGCACGCATGGCGACAGGTGCTGATCTGTTAAACCGGCAAGCCGGAAACCGGCCGTGAATCGGCGGGGACGTGATGACGGATTTGCACGATGGGGAAAACGATGGCGGGTTTATTTGCCCTTGGCTTCGGCTTCCCGGGTCAGGCTTTCCATATAGGTCAGAAGATCGGCGATGCTTTCCGGGGTAAAGGAAAATTCCGGCATCGTCATATTGTCGTGGGATACCGTGATGCCCTCGGCCAGTGCTTCTTCAAGATTTTCAAGCGGCCAGCGTTGCCCGAAACTGGCCAGTGCCGGTGCGTCGGTGATTGACGGATCGGGCAGGGGATCACCATCAAATTTCGCGTGGCAGCGCAGGCAGGTTTGTTCGGCAATCGATTGACCGCGTGTCACATCGCCGTGCTCTTCGCCCTTGCGCGACAGATAATCGCTGATCCCCCACATGCCTGCGGCAACGACACCGGTCACAAGGATGACAAGGCTTATTTTCTGCAAGGTGATCTCCCCGGAACTGCGTGTTTCTTGTTGATATCGCCCGACCCTATCAGGGTTTGGTAACGAATTTCCTAAGCTGTGTATGGGGTGGGACGGACCGGGTTTTGCGCGGATGATTGTCAATCCGAAAGTTATTGATAATCAATATCATCTACGTTAAGGATCAGCATCATCGAAAGCCCTGATGAAAGCTGTGCTTGAAGGAAGTCCTGTTTGCCCGGTAATTCGACATCATTGATCCTGTTCATGGCGCAGCGTTCGGCGCTGGTGAATTATGCCAGCTCAATCATCGGCAACCGGGTTCAGGCCGAAGATCTGGTACAGGAAGCATGGCTGCGCTTTGACGAGGCATCAAAAGGCCGTTTTCTGGACGACGCGACCGGTTATCTGTACCGGATCGTGCGCAATCTTGCCCTTGATAGCAAACGACGTGATGCACAGGAAAGCCGGGTGACCCGTGCGGCGGATTATGATGTCATTGCCAATATCTCGGCTGATGAGGCGCCGGATCCGGAAACGGTCGCGCTCTATAAGGATGACTATGCCCGGCTGATGCAGGCGCTGGGCGAGCTTCCCGAACGCACGCGCATTGCCTGTGAAATGCATCGTTTCGGCGGGGCCAAGCTGCGCGAAATTGCCGAATATCTCGATATTTCCGTGCCGCTTGCCCATAAGCTGGTGGCAGACGGGATCGATCATTGCCGTGAACGGCTGGGCGGATGGCCATGAAGGTAATGCATGACCTTACTGGTTTTTTCAGTGTAGAAGGTCGGAACCCTGATCAGCCCTTTGGCCTTGATCGGAAAAGGTTTTCAAACGAATTGTTCCGGGCCGCAGCCCCGCATCGCACGAACAGCAAAGCAGCGTGAAGACAGGCATGACAAATTCGGCCCAAGCCAAAGCCGCCAAGGCCGCCAAAGAGGCAACCGACTGGTTCATCCTGTTGCAGGAAGCCCCCGATGACCGCGACCTGATCGCGCGGTTTGAGGACTGGTGCGCGCAAAGTCCCCTTCATGCTGATGCCTGGCATGCAACGGTTCGTACTGCGGATCTGATGGCGGGTATTGCGCCCGTAATGTCCAATGGCGACAAAGCGGGCCCCAACGACAAAACCGACTGGCAGCGTTTCCTTGAAGAACGTCGTGCGTCGGACACCGATTTGCTGCGCGTTCGCACGGCTGCTGGCGAAGATGCGATCGCCGCCCAGGCCGAAGAAACCGCAAAGGTGATCTCGGCACAAAGCCGGTTTAAAAAGCGCGGCAATACGTCGTGGGGCGGGATTGGTCTGGGTGGTGTTGCCGTGGCGGCATCCCTTGTTGCCGCCGTGTTTGGCCCGCGTATTGCGACCGAAATGCAGGCCGATCATTTCACCAGGACAGCAGAAATCAGCACCATCACCCTTGCCGATAACAGCACGGTGACACTGGCCCCCGAAAGCGCGATCAAGGTGCATTATGACGGGGCAACGCGCCTTGTCGAACTGCTTGGCGGCGAGGCGTTCTTTGAGGTTGCCCCAAATCCCGATCAACCGTTCAGGGTCGGTGCGGATAATGTCACCGTCACGGTTCTGGGCACGGGGTTTGATGTGTCCGAAGGGGCCGGTCAGTCAAGCGTTGCTGTCGAACATGGTCTGGTGCGGGTTGAAAATGCCGCCAATGTCCCGGATGTTTCGGAAATTCTCGAACCCGGTCAGCAGGCGCGCGTCACCCGCGATGGCAAAGTCACCCGGTCGACCACGCCGGTCGATCAGATTGCGCCATGGCGCAACAACCAGCTGATCGCACAGGATCAGCCATTGGGCGAGATCGTTGATCGCCTGCGCCGCTATTATGATGGCACCATCCTGATCACCGATGGAACTTTGTCCCGGCAAACCGTGACCGGGGTCTATCGGCTGGATGATCCGGTATCGGCATTGCGGGGTATTGCGCGCGCACACAAGGCCAATGTGCGCGAAGTGACTCCCTGGATTCTGATCGTTTCCCCGTCCTGATCCGTTCTGGTCTGTCCATGATCCCGGAAATGCGGATTGTCTGAAACCCGCAGAAAATCGGCAATTTCAAGAAAGTTCTGATTTTTCGAAAGTTTTTTTGAAAAAGCTGCATCCCCGTCCGTTTTGTCTTTATACGCCATTGAGAAGCATTTGCATTCTCAGTCTGGTTGAGGCATATGACCTGAAACGGAGATCAAGACGAATGAAGAATGGGGGAGCAACCGAACTGCGCAATCGTGGTCGTGTTGCAATTATCGCCAGCGCCCTGATGATGAGCACGGCCCTTGCGCCGGTGATGTTTGCATCACCGGCAGCCGCACAGGTCGCATCAAAGGGCATTGATGGTCAGTATGATTTTGACATTCCGGCCCAGTCGCTGACGCGCGCGCTTGCGCAATTCGGGGTGCAGACGGGCTTGCAGGTAACTGTCGATGGCGCGCTTGCCCGCAATGTGGATGCCAGTGCCGTTTCGGGCACGATGCGCGCGGGACGTGCGCTTGAAAGCCTGTTGCGCGGGACGGGCCTGACCTATGTCGTGACCGATGACCAGACCATCGTGATTGAGGCAGTCGTCAGCGGCGATGCCGCCCGGGGCGAGGTTCTTGATCCGGTCCGGGTCGAAGCCAACAGTGCCGAGGCATCCGGTCCGGACACTGCCATCACGGATAGCTTTGTCGCATTGCGCAGCCGCACGGCATCAAAAACCGACACCCCGGTTCTTGATGATTCCTCGGCCATTTCGGTCGTGACCCAGAAGGAAATGGAAACCCGCAATGTGCAGGACATCCAGCAGGCGGTTTCCTATACGGCCGGTGTCCAGGCCGCCGAATACGGGTCGGATTATCGGTATGACTATGTCCGCATCCGGGGCTTTGGCCAGACATCGCTTGGCAGTTATCGTGACGGTCTTCCGGTCCGGGTTTACAATTTCACCAACAGCCGCCCGGAACCCTATGGCTTGCAGCAGATTGATGTTCTTAAGGGATCGACATCAAGCCTGTTTGGCCTGAATGGCCCCGGCGGTCTGGTCAATATGACAACCAAACGCCCCGAAGACGTGGCAGGCGGTGAAGTCTTTACCACCTTTGGGGAAAATCATCTGCGCGCCGGTGGCGATGTTACCGGGCCGGTTGCTGAGGACAGCAACTGGACATATCGTCTGACCGGTCTGTGGCAGGATGCCGAACGCAGTCAGGACTATTCGCAGGATGACCGTCTTTATCTTGCACCGGCTTTTACCTTTAAGCCCAAGGCAGGGACGGAGCTTACGATCCTGACAAGCTATAGCGAACGTGACAGCGGCCTTGGTTACGGATATCCGATCGGGATTGAAACCAGCCGCGATGCGTTTTTCGGTGAACCGGATTTCAACAATTTCGATACCGAGGAAACCAATATCGGTTACGCGTTTTCGCATCAGATTACCGACAAGCTCGAATTCCGTCAGAATGCGCGCTACACCAATGTCGATCTGACCTATGAGACGGTTTACCTGAATGACACCAGCCCGCTTGGCAATCGTTATGCCTTTGCGATTTATGGGGAACTGGACCGGTTTGGTGTCGATAACCAGCTGCAATATGACACCGCACTCAACGACATGTTTGAGAGCAAGACGCTGATCGGGATTGATTACAACCGCGACCAGAACCGGGAGCTCCGCCGTGACGGTACGGCAACCGCGATTGATCCCTATAACCCGTCCTATTGCGGGCTTTCATGCATCACCTTTACCAGCAGTTCCGATACGGAAATCACGCAGGCGACTTATGGGGCCTATGTGCAGGAACAGCTGACGATTGCTGATGACTGGATTGCCACTGTTGGCGGGCGCTTTGACTATGTGCAGAGTGACACCGACACCATCAGCAGCGGTACGACAAGCGAACGCGATGATCATAAATTCACATCACGTCTTGGCCTGACCTATAAGGCGACCAACGCAGTTTCGATCTATGGCAATTATTCGGAATCCTTCCAGCCGGTCTATTCCGGTCTGGCGTCGCGCCCGGAGGGCGTGAAACCGCAGGAAGGCACGCAATATGAAATCGGCGTGAAGTATCAGCCCGAAGCCATTGATGCCCTGTTTACCGCCGCCCTGTTTGACCTGACCCAGGAAAACGTGTCGCAGTGGAATTCAAGTACGAGCAGCTATAAGCAGATCGGCGAAATCAATTCGCGCGGGCTTGAGCTTGAAGGCAAGATGTCACTTGATGAACAGACCAACCTGACACTTGCCTATACCTATCTCGATGCGGAAATCAAAGACGACATTGCCGCAGCCAATATCGGCAACAGTCCGGCAAACGTGCCCGAACATCAGGCATCGGCATGGCTTGATTACACCATTCCGGGGCAGGGTGTGTTTGGTGACCTGACGCTCGGTGGTGGTCTGCGCTTTACTGGCGAACGCGCACGTAATGATGGCAACACCGAAACACTTGGGAGTTACACGCTGTTTGACGCGGCAATCATTTATGCGGTCACCGATGATGTCAGCCTGTCGGTCAACGCAACCAACCTGATGGATCGTGAATATGTATCGTCGAACACCTTTGGCAGTCGCTATTACGGCGATGGCCGCACAGTACTGGCGACACTGAAATATAGCTGGTAAGCAAACGACCTGAGACAAAAGGGCGGGGAAATTCTCCGCCCTTTTTGCGTCATTGGCATTTCCGCAGTCGTATGATAAATTTATAAAACTTCATAATTTCAGATTTCAGCATCCCAAGGAGATTTCAAAATGCGGCGTTCTTCCTTTGTGGCATTTGCCATTGCAACGCTGGTGGCAACACCGGCCCTTGCCCATACCGGTGCTGGTACGGTTTCGGGGTTTGCATCGGGATTTGGGCATCCGGTCGGGGGCCTTGATCATTTGCTGGCAATGGTTGCGGTTGGCATCCTTGCTTCCCAGCAGGGCGGGAAATCGATCTGGCTGCTGCCGCTGTCCTTTGTCGCGATGATGATTGTCGGTGGCATCCTTGGTGCTGCCAGCGTCGCCTTGCCGCTGGTTGAGCTTGGCATTGTCGGCTCGGTCATTGTTCTGGGGGCGGTGATTGCCCTTGGCAAACATATGCCAACCGGTGCGGCGATGGCGCTGGTCGGGCTGTTTGCGGTCTTCCATGGTCATGCCCATGGTACGGAAATGCCGACCACGGCAAGCGGCGTTGAATATGGTGTCGGCTTTGCAATTGCAACGGCGGCCTTGCATGCGGTCGGTCTTGGTCTGGGCCTGACGGTAAAACAGATTGCGCAGAAAACCGCACCGGTTGCTCTGCGCGCAGGCGGTGGTGCGATTGCCGCTGCTGGCGTTTTCCTGCTTGCCGCCTGATTGGGGCGCGATAGAGCTTCCCAATAACCAAAACAGAAACGGCCGCCCTTCGGAATTGAGGGGCGGCCGTTTTTATGGGCGTGATGACGTCAGGTTTGACTATTCACGCAGCTTTTCATGGGCGGGCGCGCCACCGGCACCGCGACCGCGCTTAAGCGTTGGCAGGGCCAGCATGGCCAGAACGAACAGACCGGTCGCCAGTTTCAGATCGGGCGGCGGCATGCCAGCTGCCAGACAAAGCGACACCAGCTGATAGTAAATGATCGCCCCGACAAACGGGGCCAGCAACTGGCGGAACACCGACTTTTTGCCAACAACCGCCTCGCCGATCATAAGCGCAGCAAGGCCGTTGATCAGGATACCAAGACCCATATTCACATCGGCGAAGCCCTGTGACTGAACCATCAGCGCGCCACTGGTTGCCGAAAACGCACTGGCAAGGCCAACACCGACAATGGTCGAAACCCAGACCGAGATGCCCTGTGCCTCGGCCATGGCGGGGTTGGAACCAACCGCGCGAAGGGCTGTGCCCTTTTCGGTTTTGAAGAACCAGTTAAGGGCCAGAAACACACCCGCCCCGATGATCCCGGCAATGATGATCTTGCTGACCGGGAAGCCCGGCGTGACAAACGGGGCCCAGTTATAAACCGTGTCTGAGCCAAAGATCGACAGGTTCGACTTGCCCATGATGCGCAGATTTATGCTGTAAAGCATCGTCATCATCAAAATCCCGGCAAGCAGGGTATGAATGCGGAACCGCAAGTGAATAAGCGCAGTACAGCACCCGGCAACAAAGCCACAGGCAAGGGCCGCAATAATCGCCAGTGCCGGATTGACGCCAGCCGCAATCAGGATACCGCAAACACAGCCGCCTAGCGGATAGGCGCCTTCGCTGGTCAGATCGGGGAAATGAAGCGTTCTGAACGGGATCATGATGCCCAGAACCACAAAGGCCAGAATAAGGCTTTGCGCAAGGGTGACGGGCACAAGGGCGACATAGCTGGTGAAGGTTGAGGAAAGGAATTCCATTATATTCTTATGCCCCCAGCATCATTGCGTCGGTTTTGACCGCGAAATGGTCGACCAGTTTTGCCACCGTGACATTTGCTTTTTCTTCGCCACCGATCTGAAGTTTGACACGACCGGCATCAAGCATGATGACGCGATGGCCGTAATCAACCGCATGCTGCATGTTGTGGGTGACCATCAGTGTCGTCAGTTTCAGGCTGTCAACGGCGCGCACGGTTGCCTGCATGACAAGGTCGGCAGTACGCGGATCAAGGGCAGCGGTATGTTCATCAAGCAACAGCAAATCCGGTGATCCGCCAACCGCCATGATCAGCGACAGCGATTGACGCTGTCCGCCCGAAAGAAGTTCGACCTTGGTTTCAAGGCGGTTTTCAAGGCCAAGGCCCAGAACCGAAAGCCGTTCCTTGTAATCGGCAAGGCGCTTGGCATTCAGGCCACGCGCAAGCGTGCGTTTCTTGCTGCGCAATTCGGCAAGCAACATGTTCTCAGCAACCGTCATGCTGGCAGCCGTGCCCAGCATCGGGTCCTGAAACACCCGGGCGATCCGGGTGGCGCGTTTGTGCACCGGTGTACTGGTGACGTCATCGCCATTGATCAGGATGGCACCGCTATCAAGGGACAGTGCGCCTGATACGGCATTGAGCATCGTGCTTTTACCAGCCCCGTTCGAGCCGATGACAACGCCGAATTCGCCGGTTTGCAAGGTCAGGTCAAGATTATCAAGTGCGACCTTTTCGTCGGGTTGCCCGGCATAAAAGGTTTTGCGTGCAGATCGGATTTCAAGCATCCGTCTTCTCCGTAAAGCCATTGGCGCCGCAGGGGGATTGACCCTGACGGCGCCAATGTTTGTTCAAGTCTGGACGAGCTTATTCGACGATGCAGCCGCAATCGTCAAACGATGCCGGAATTTCGATCCCGAATGCCGCAGCAGCCGATTTCGAAATCATCGGCGCATGGGTTTCATAGGTCGGTGCAGACGGCGGAATGTCAGCCGGTGATTTGCCCTTAAGGATTTCAGCGGCAATCATGCCTGCATTTTTGCCGACCTGGCTGTAATCAACCGAGAAGCTGGCCGGAACGGTGCCATTGGCAACAGCGGAGCTGTCAGAGTTCACAATCGGAACGCCAATCTGGCGGGCCGCCGCCGAAACAGCGGCAATTGCCGGCTGGATCAGGTTTGATGCCGGGGTATAGATGACATCGGCCTTGCCTGCGACCGAGGTAATGCGCTGCTGGATGTCATTGACGTTATCAATACCAACCGGAACAACCGAGAAACCGGCAGCCGGTGCCAGGGCCTCGACCTTTTCCAGAAGGGCGGTGTCGTTGGCTTCGCCCGGGTTATAGGGCAGGGCCAGACGTTTGGCATCAGGCAGAAGCTTGCGGGTGAATTCCAGAACGGCTGCAATATCCTGAAGATCGGATGCGCCGGTCATGTTGGTGTCGCCTGCTTCCCAGGACGGCACAAGCTTGGCAGCAACCGGATCGGTGACGGCCGAGAACACAATCGGAATGCCCGAACCGGCCAGCGCCTGTTTGGCGATCTGGGAAACCGGGGTGGTGATCGTATAGATCAGTTTCGGGTTTTCCGACTGCAACTTGGTGATCATCTGGGGGACCAGAGACGCATCAAAATTGGTGTGGCTTTCGGAATAGGAAACGTCCTTGCCCTCGACAAAGCCGTTTGCAGACATGGCTTCCTTGAAGCCCGCAATCGCGGCATTCAGCTGCGGATGTTCGCCAAAATTGGCGATCCCGACCTTGATTTCCTCGGCCGATACGCTGGTGACGGATGCGAAAAGGCTGCCTGCCAGGACCAGTCCGGAAAGGAGGCCCGATTTATTCATTTTCATTCACTGAAACTCCCTGATTCTTTCGGGTCGGCATTTGGGGCGCCAACCTTGTGTGCGGATCATGCGAAGTTCCAAGAAGAACGTCAATCCTCTGTATTATTGCCTACATATTATTCGAATGCGTTTCGGACGTTGCAAATTTGCAAACTGGCAATTGTCCGGGTCATGGATCGGGCCGACATCCAGACCGGCATCAATCAGGCGTGCCCGAACATGATGTCATCACGGACGTTATCCCGCTGGTCCGTATGATTTCGGCGTATGCAGGGACATAATCAAGCCTGTCACGATGTTCTGACGATTTTCAGCCGAGTGCGTTATGTCGGTGAAATTGATCATAACGGTGTCAAGCTTCTCGCGAGCTGCTTCCTTTGACATTGTGCTGAGGTCGTGTGCCACCTGCCAGGGATCAAGTCCAAGCCTGGCTAACATGGAAAGTGTCGTGACAGGTGTTCCGTTTGAACCTGCGCCGATTTTTGTCTGCAAAAAACGGTCGTATCTTGTGTCGAGGCCGGTTGGTCTGTTTTCCGTCATGCCTGATCAATCCATGAAAATGTCTGCGCAAGGTCTCTGTCGAGAGACCTGATTTAGCCAAGATGGTTAAATCGCGTTTTGCTGACATTATGGACCAAGCCGGATCTGGAGGACTTAATGTGGATTAGTCAATCCGTTCATTAAGCTGCTTTGTGCATCTGGTTGGCTTTATGTTCTGGGCGAAAAATCCAAAATCCGAAGCCGGTTGCGTCGGGATGTGTGCGGACAATTCTCTTAAAGCTAACCTCGATTAGTTCGTTCGGCTCGCATTCGTTGTATAAGAATAGTCTTCATTGAATGTTCTGCGATGCCGGATCGAAGGCTACGAAGTGTGGGCTTGGATTCAGATCAAAAAGGTATCTTCCTGCGGGCTTTATGCAGGGTCCTTCTGGTCGCCGTATTTTTCAGTAATTTTCCAATCATTTGAAAAATGAGAGGCATGTTCGCCTTCGATATTGCGAGCTCCTCGAGAGGCAAAAGAGCAATTTTTCATCGATCTCTTTTTGCACACGAAAAAATCCGGACATTCAAGCCATTCATCTTCCTTTCAGGAGGACAAGACATGAACTATCCCGATTGGTTAAAGCCCTATGTTCTTGGTGCGGCTTCCGGTGCAGCTTTTGCAATGGTGGTCGGCTTTACATGGGGAGACTGGAAGACGGGCGGAGATGCGCGTCAGATGTCAGAAACAATGTCCCATGACAATGTGATTGCGGCGCTAGTGCCGGTTTGTGTTGCCAAGGCAAACGCGGATTCAAATCGCGAAGAAAAACTGGAAACGATCCGGGATGCTTCAAGTTACCGCCAACAAGAAGCCGTGATGGACGCTGGTTGGGCGACAATGCCGGGCACAGAAATTCCAAATCGTGATCTTGCACAAGCCTGTTTCGATGCTCTTGAACCAGAGCTGTGATAACCGCTGAACTCAAGGAGATAAACACAGTGTCTGATGAGAGAAAGACCTCTCCCTTGCCGCCGGAAGCGACAGCTTTGGAACGGCGCGTTCTTGCGCATGAGCGGATATTGCAATCCCTTCTTGCGTTTATGTCACGAAGCGACCCCAAGTTTGTAGAACATCTGCAGGCCAGGTTCGTTTTACCCATGTCACGGGTGTCTCACGAGCATGACTACAAGGAAACAGACGAATACGCCGAAGATTTCATTCGTGCTGTCATGCTGCTTGAGGCGAAAGGCCTGTCAGGTGGTGATAAATCCAAACTGAACAGGAGTTCTGCCAACAAACAGCAGGGTGTTATCAGCCCTGCTCACGCCCCCTATGCAGAGCGTATCGAGCGCACCGGACGGGTTGAGCGCGTGCAACTGGTCAAGAAGAACAGTATCTGGGAAATCAGTGTGGATGGCGTTTTTCGGGCGCACTATCATGACCGGGAGCAAGCCCTTGCAGCTGAGGCTCTTGCGAAGCTGGCATTGTCATGAGTGCTAAGTGCGCGACTGTTCCGATGTGCTGCTCTGGTTGGTCAGGACAATACAAATGCGTCTAAGCATTGGATGCCATTTTCAGTATGAGCTGCAGCAGATCACACCAATGATTGCCCTGTTGAATGTGCATCATTCCCGTGTGGATGATCTGGAGGGCGAAGATTGCCTGCAGACAGTCCCGGAAGTGGTGCAAACGCCATATGTCGACGGGTTCGGGAATATCTGCACGCGTTTGATAGCGCCGGTTGGAACATTTGTTCTGAAGTCAGATGGAACCATCCTTGATGATGGTTCCGAAGATGAGCCATGTCAGAACGCGGAACAGCATGCGGTCGAAGATTTGCCATCGGATGTACTGGTTTATCTGCTTGGCAGCCGGTATTGCGACACAGATCTTCTGTCAAATGAAGCCTGGCGGCTTTTTGAAAATACGACACCAGGATCCGTCAGGGTCAAAGCGATATGTGATTTCGTCCATCAACATATTGCGTTTGGATATCTGGACGCACGCGCGACGCGCACAGCGTCCGAGGCGATGTCCGAACAACGTGGTGTTTGCCGCGACTACACACATCTTGCGATCACACTGTGCCGCTGCATGAATATACCGGCACGATACTGCACCGGATATCTTAGCGATATTGGCGAACCTCTTCCGCATCCGAGCGGTGACTTTGCTGCATGGATGGAGGTGTATCTTTCGGGCAGATGGTGGGTTTTCGACCCCAGAAACAATTCCCCGCGGATCGGGCGTGTCCTGATCGCCAGAGGACGCGATGCGGCCGATGTGCCGTTGCTGCAGACCTTTGGCGAAAGCACGTTGCGTGACTTCCGGGTGTGGACAGAAGAAATATGATGCGTTGCCAATATGGATCTGAAGAACCCTGTTACGGGGTAGTGGGGCTGTCTTATGCTGTCTCTTGAGCTTGTCCATTCAACGACCTATCGGTATCGTCGGCCGGTGTTGCTCGGCCCGCACAGATTGATGCTTCGCCCGCGCGAGGTGCGTGAAACGCGACTGGTTTCCTTTGATGTAAGGATGAACCCGGACACGGAGTTGATCTGGACGCATGATGTTGCCGACAATGCGATCGCAACAGCAAATTTCAAGGATAAGACCGATTATCTTGAAATTATAAGCCAGTCCAGGATCGAGATGAGTGCCACGCAATGGCCGGTTTTTGCGATCTCGGCTGATGCGTGCAGTTTTCCGTTCTCATATTCGGACAATGACTGGATCGATCTTGGTGCTTTGACAGCACAGCATTATCCCGACGCGCAGGGGCGGCTATCAGAATGGGTGAACAGTTTTATTTTCGGGTGCCCGACAGACACGCTTTCGTTGCTAAAGGACATTAGCGTCGGGATATCCCAGAGAACGATCTATCAGGTGCGCGAGAGCGAGGGCACGCAGACGCCGCTTGAAACGCTTGATAAACAGGAAGGGTCGTGCCGCGATTTCGCTGTCTTGTTTGTGGCGGCGGCGCGGTGCCTTGGACTTGGGGCACGTATTGTGTCAGGGTATCTGGTGAATACGGGTGGCTGGTTGAGCGGCTCGGACGGTTCGGGGTCTACCCATGCGTGGGCCGAGGTGTTCCTTCCCGGTGCGGGGTGGGTCGCTTTTGATCCGACAAATCGGAGTGTCGGTTCTGGCAACCTTATTGCAGTGGCAGTGGTTCGTGAAATGAAACAGGCCGTTCCGGTCGCCGGTGAATTCACCGGGGGCATTGATGCCCTTCTTGAAATGAGCGTTGCGGTCAGTATCACGGTAACAGAGCGCTAGTCAGATAACGGCAGACCAACCGCAAACAACCACAAAAGCCGGGTTGGCTTTGCTGAAAATGATGGGGGCAAGCATCCCCAAACGACTTGGTTTTCGTGCCTGCGAACGTGATTATCAGAGTTTCAGCCTGTTGCCGCCCTTGATAATCCTATCGATCAGGCTGTTGACAGCCTGATGGTCTGTTTGGACTGAAATGTGGGGCGGCACTGCAACATGTGCGTTTTTGGCATCCTTAAGAATGCCGACAATATCCTCTGTGCGGAGAATTCCGAGATCGCCCAGGCATAATAGAGTAGACTCGCATATCGAGAGTGCCGCAGATCCCTGGATCTCCATCGAATAATTCATGGTTCGTGCCCTCTTTTAAGTTTTGGTTTGAAGAAAAGCGATTTGGACGCTGCGTTTTCATACCATCACTTCGTTTCTGCGCTGCATACACAGGTTAGTCTGAGCAAGGATATTCTCATATCACTGCGACACTGAGGGGCTCCGATATTCCATGAGGAGACCGGGTTTGATGATTTCCCCGACCGAGGCAGTTTCAAAGAAGCTGAAAAACTATATCGACCTGACCGATCAGGAACTTGGCACACTTGCAGGAATGCCGGGCAGGTCGTTGATGATTCCTGCGGGCGAGGACATCGTCCATGAGGGGCAAAGCGGTCATCGTGCTTTCATTCTTCAGGACGGTTGGGTGATGTCCTACAAGTTGCTTCCCGAAGGTGCGCGACAGATCATTGACTTTCAGGTGCCCGGTGACTTTCTGGGGTTGCGCAGTTTGCTGTTACGTACGTCCGATCACAGCTTTGAAGCGGTTACGGATGTGCGGGTCGCCGAAGTCAAGGCACATGACATGCTGTCGGCTTTCTCATCTTCACCACGACTGGCGATGGCGATCCTGTGGGCGGTGTCCTGCGACGAGGCGATGGTTGTGGAACATCTCGTTAATATTGGAAGGCGCTCGGCGATTGAAAGAACCGCGCACTTCCTTTTGGAACTTGGTGCGCGGCTCAGACTAATTGGTGTCGGTACTGCACAGGGATATCCCTGTCCTTTATCGCAATATCAACTTGCCGATACGCTCGGGCTGAGTGCCATTCACATCAATCGCGTCTTGCGCCAGTTGCGCGAACAGAAGTTGGTGACTTTCCAAAAGGGACTTGTTCGCTTCGATGATCTGGAAAGGTTGACGGCACTTGCAGAATTCGAAATGGGTTATCTGGATCAGATTGGTCCCATCCTTGTAAAATAGGCCATTTGGCGCGTTGCATGTGCTTAAGAGAAATCTTTGCCAGCCATCCATTTTTCAACGTCGGCAACGGCTTCTTCCTCGGAAACCGCCCTGCGAATTTTGATCATGTTGCAGAGCTGACCCTTGGTTTTGATGGTCGATAGATCGTAGTGTGTCAGGAAGTTCCACTTCTTTTGGGCGTCGGCAAGATACCCTTTTTTCCGGGTGACTGTATCGGATGTTTCGCCACCTTTAAATCCAAACATGATTTTTCCTTTTATTTATTTGTGAATTTTGATCTTTCTTTGTGGTTTTCATTATGAATGAATTTTAATTTCAGAAGCTAACCTATGATGTTTATTTTGTTTTTATTTCATGGGATTGTTCTGATTATTCGAGTTTTATTCTCTTAATATCAAGAAAGTTGGTCGTCATGAATACGACAAGAACAACACATAAAACATACGCGTTTACCCATCCGTTCAGCCTGGACGGTTACGCCCAACGCTTTCTGCCGGGGCTTTACAGCATAGAGATAGAAGAAGCGTTATCGTCACGGCGTGGTCGTCTTGATTTCAGGTGGGTTAAGTCACGTTTGTATTTTACTCCCAAATCGGGGGCTCCGATCGAGATCGGCGTCTGCGGCATTGATCCTGATGATTTTGATCGGGCAGCCCTGCAAGATGGAGCAAGGTATTTGAAGGATCATCGCGCTGTACGAGGCCGCTCGAAGATTTCTCCGTTTGATCGCCTTGCAATTGAACGCAGTGAGAATGAGGGGATGTCGGTCAAGTAGACGTGTGGAATATTCTTGTATCAGGCGATTGAGTTCAGGGGCGTCTGGCGACGTGATGCTCCGGATGCTTTGCCCGATTTCAGGCCTGCAATCCGAAATGCGCGCCGTGAAACACCACTATGGCCCGGATATTCAGGCAACAGATCACAATCAGGAAATCACAATGCGGTTGTACGGGCCGACAAGGATATCAGAAGGTATCCTGGCATGCGGGGCTTTCAGGGCCTAGCTGCCATCAGCTGTTCGAAACACGGTCATGCCATTCACAACCACCCGGCCATCTGGCAGCAGCTGTCCGTCATATTCGGTCGTCCCTTGCGGGCCGGGGCGTCCGGCGGCAAGGCCATTGACCGCAAAGGGCAAAAGAGCACCCAGTAGGGTCGGGCTGTCAGGGGTGCCCAGCAGGTCAACCAGCTTGTCCTGTCCCAGCAATTTGAAATCAAATTCACCGGCAAAGCCATAGCGTGCGGCAGCCTGGGCAATGAATTCGCCCGCCCCCAATGCCTCAAGACCGCGCGATTCCACATAGAATTCGTCGACCTTGACCGGAGCCCCGTTATGTGCGGCCTTTTGCCACAGGGCATCGCCAATCTGGCGACGGGCAAGGCGCGGGGCGGTGCCGGTCAGAATATCGTGGAAGCCTTTTTCAATGATCGGTTTGGCATCGCTCCAGGGCAGGCCGGTGCTGCTGCTTTTGACGCGCACGGTGCGCGGCTGAAACAGGCTGGGTAACCAAAGCCCGTCATGGGCATAATCCAGATGGGTCTCGCCTGCTTCGCCGGGATAAAGGGTAAAGCTTGCCGATTTGATCGACCCCATTTTTTCCCGGTTGGGGCCGGTCCATTCCGCACCCTGCCATGCAATGCGCGCCAGTTCGGGCAGCCATTGCAGGATCAGACCATTCATCATCCAGTGTTTGCGCGTGATCGGTTCTTCCCCGATCAGGAAATCGGCAAAGCCGTCAAAAGTCATCGGGGCGTTGCGGGCAATATCCCAGCGCAGATACCCGCCCGCGTTGCGAAGGGTCAGCTCGCGCCGGTCGCTGGCAGCTTCGGCATCCATTCTGGCGCGCTCAGGAAGCTTGATATCAAGATCGATATGATCGGGATTGTCGGTATCGCGCACCGTGACATTAACCCCGTCCATCAACAGCTCGCGCGCCGTTGAATAGCCGCGAAGATCAAGGGATATACCGTCATATGTCAGGGTGACGGCATCGCCGTCTATCAGGCGTGCATCGGTTTCGGTTGCCGCAATACCCGATTGCATCAGAATGGCATCAATGGCGTTGCGTGCCTTTTCGACAGTGATCGCCTGGGCGCGCGCGTGCAGTGCAACGAGCGAAATCGCACAGATACCAAATCCCAACAAAGCGTGGCGCACGCGCATAAGGTGATGCCCCTTGACTGGATCGGTCCGGACAGATGGAACGATCAAATTGCGACAGGTTGTATTGTTTAGCGCAAATTTGGTGAAGATAGGGCAAATTTCACCAAAAATTATGCGTCATCTGACGACAACTGACAGGATGCTGTCAGGAGGGGCGCGTTACAAATAATTGAGTTTGATCACAAACAGGGGGAGCTCAGTTGCCACATCCGAACGTTTTGCGCTGATCGTCTGTCGCAATTCCGCACAGGAAGATATTCACAGCGCGCGATACGCGATTTTCGATTTCGCTGTCTGTCATTGGCGGTCGTGGGTGGTGTTTCATGACGCGTGATTGCCAGTCGCCGATCACCATGGCCTCGAAGATCTCGGCTGCGTGATCCGGATCATCAATGTGGATACGACCAAGTTTTTGCTGGCGCGAAAGATAATCGGCAAGGTGTTTGCGGGTACTGTCAGGGCCGATCTCGAAGAACTTTTCGATCAGGGGTAGAAAGTGCTGGCCCTCTGAATACAGAATTTGAGTGAAGCGGGCGACTTCCTCGGTTACTATCTTGTTGGCCAGTTTGGTTCCGAAGTCCGTCAGGGCATCACGAGGAGGGAGATCGGTTTTCAGCGAAATTTGAAGTTCCGCGGAAAATTCCACGCATCGTTCTGTCATGACGGCCTCAAGCAGGCCATCCTTTCCGCCGAATGCTTCGTAAAGGGTTGTACGAGAGCCACCCGACTGCGAAATGACATCATTAAGTGTGACGCCAGTGAACCCTCGCTCTAGCAGAAGTTGCCAGGCCGCATCCATCATGGCGCGCCGCCGCGCAGACCCGCGAGAGGATTGTTTTTCAAACTTTTCTGGCGTTTCACTCATGATTTTTTGTTCTGTTGTTTTTGGCTCTTGATCGTGCAGTGCACAATGTGTACTGTACCGTACAGTATTTCGAAAAGCAATGGCAAAGCGTCCTTGAATGCTTTGCACAGGACTTAGAAGGAAAAGCATTTTGTCCATGCGATCTTGTTTAAAATTTGCCGGGATGGCTGCGCTTGCCTTGATGGTCGCTGCCTGCAGCGAGCAAAATGAAGGTGGTGAACAACAGGCGGCTGCGCCTCAGCAACAGCCCGCAACGCCGGTTGGTACCGTCACCCTTGAAGCCCAGACCGTCGGTCTTGTCGAAGAAATGCCCGGTCGCACGATTGCTTTCCGTCAGGCTGATATCCGTCCGCAGGTGGACGGGATCATCAAGGAGCGCAACTTCACCGAAGGCGGTTTTGTCGAAGCCGGTCAGCAGCTCTATATGATTGATCAGGATGTCTATCTGGCAAAGGTCGATGCCGCACAGGCCGAACTGGCCCGCCAGAATGCGACCTATGAACAGGCGGTCAAAACCCGCAAGCGTTATGATCCGCTGATCAAGTCGCAGGCTGTCAGCCAGCAGACCTATGACGATGCGGTTGCCGCCGAAGCACAGGGCAGGGCATCTGTTGCCGCAGCCCGTGCCGAACTGGAACAGGCGCGCATTGATCTGGCCTATACCACGGTTACCGCACCGATTTCCGGTCGCATCGGTTCGTCCGATTATACCGAAGGTGCGCTGGTAACGGCCAATCAGTCGGCCAAACTGACCACGATCACCCAGCTTGATCCGATTTATGTCGACGTTACCCAGGCGGGTGGCCGTCTTCTCAAGATCAAACAGGCCATCGCCAATGGTCGCATCAAGGGTGTTGAAAACGGTCAGGTCGAAGTTTCCCTGATTATTGATTCAACCGGGGCGGAATATCCGCACAAGGGAACCCTGCAATTCTCGGATGTTACGGTAAATGAAACCACCGGGACCATTCGTTTGCGTGTTGTCTTCCCGAACCCGGATGGAACGCTTTTGCCGGGCATGTTTGTGCGCGGTCAGGTCCGTCAGGGCCACCTCGAAGGTGCATTCCTTGTGCCGCAAAAAGCAGTCATGCGTCGCCCGGACGGGTCGGCTTATGTCTATGTTGTCGCGGATGGAAAAGTCGCCTCCAAGGACGTCACCATCGAACAGTCTCAGGGACAGAACTGGCTGGTTTCCGCTGGCGTTGAAGATGGCGATCAGCTGATCGTTGATGGTCTTCAGCGTGTCGGACCGGGTGCACCGGTCGCAGCACAGCCTGTCGAAACCGCCAAAGCCGCCGAATAAGGACTTATTCAATGGCAAAATTCTTTATTGATCGCCCCGTATTCGCCTGGGTCGTTGCCCTGGTGATTATGCTGGCGGGGGGACTTTCCCTGTGGCAATTGCCCGTGGAACAGTATCCGTCCATTGCGCCGCCATCTGTCGAGATTTCGGCAAGCTATCCGGGGGCGTCGGCCCAAACTGTTGAAAACACGGTTACCCAGGTAATCGAACAACAGATGAGCGGTCTTGACTATCTGCGCTACATGTCGTCGAGCTCGTCGGCAAACGGTCAGGCATCGATCACACTGACGTTTGAACCCGAAGCCGATCCCGACATCGCACAGGTTCAGGTCCAGAACAAATTGCAGGCTGCAATGTCGTCGCTTCCGACCGAAGTGCAGCAGCAAGGCGTGAATGTCAGCAAGTCTTCGGGCTCGTTCCTGATGGTTGTCGGCTTTGTGTCTTCTGACGGTTCGATGAATGCCGAAGACCTTTCGGACTTTGTCGTCTCGACGGTCGAGGATCCGCTGGGTCGTGTGAATGGCGTTGGTTCGGTCACCGTGTTCGGTGCCCAGCACGCGATGCGCATCTGGCTCGATCCGAACAAGATGCTGTCTTATAACCTGACGGTTTCAGACATCAGCGCGGCGGTCGAAGCCCAGAACACCGAAGTCACTGCCGGTCAGATCGGTGGTGCGCCGTCGGTTCCGGGGCAGCAGATCAACGCGACCATCACCGCCCAGAGCAAACTGCAGACGGTTGATGAATTCGCCAACATCCTGCTCAAGGTCGAAACCGATGGTGCGCAGGTGCGTCTTGGTGACGTTGCACGCATCGAGATCGGTGGCGAAAGCTATGACGTGGTTGCCCGCTACAATGCCCAGTCTGCAACGGGTATTGGTATCTATCTGGCAACCGGTGCCAACGCGCTTGATACCGCCGAGGCCGTCAAGACCCGTCTTGCCGAACTCAAGCCGTTCTTCCCCCAGGGGATCGAGATCGTCTATCCGTATGACACCACCCCGTTCGTCAAAGTGTCGATCGAGGAAGTTGTTCATACCCTGTTTGAAGCGATCATCCTCGTCTTCCTGGTGATGCTGCTGTTCTTGCAGAACTGGCGGGCAACGCTAATCCCGACGATTGCCGTTCCGGTGGTTCTGCTTGGAACGTTCGGTGTCCTTGCGGCCTTTGGCTATTCGATCAACACACTGACCATGTTTGCCATGGTTCTCGCCATCGGCCTTCTGGTGGATGACGCGATTGTTGTGGTCGAAAACGTTGAACGTGTGATGCATGAAGACGGACTTCCGCCGCGTGAGGCAACGCGGAAATCCATGGGCCAGATCACCGGTGCCCTGATTGGTATTGCGCTGGTTCTGTCGGCGGTGTTTGTGCCGATGGCCTTCTTTGCCGGATCGACCGGTGCGATTTATCGCCAGTTCTCGATCACGATTGTTTCGGCAATGGCCTTGTCGGTTGTTGTGGCGATTGTCCTGACACCGGCACTTTGCGCGACCATGCTCAAACCGACCCATGTCGACCCGCTGACGAAAAAAGGTCCGTTTGGCTGGTTTAACCGTGGTTTCGATAAAACCAACCGGTTCTATCAGGGCAGTGTCGATCACGTTGTTCACCGCAAATGGCGTTACCTGATTGTCTATGGGGTGCTTGTTGGCGGCCTTGCTGCCTTGTTCATGCGTCTGCCGGGCTCGTTCCTGCCAGACGAAGACCAGGGCATCATGTTCTCGATGGTTCAGCTGCCTGCTGGTGCATCGCAGGAACGCACGGTCGAGGTTCTCCAGAAGCTGGAAACCCATTTCCTTGAGAATGAAAAGGAAAACGTACAGGGTCTGTTCACGGTTGCCGGCTTCTCCTTTGCCGGGAGTGGTCAGAATGCCGGTATCGCCTTTGTCAACATGAAGGACTGGTCTGAACGTACTCGTCCCGATCAGGCGGTTGGTGCGGTCATCGGTCGTGCCTATGGGGCCTTTGCCCAGATCCGCGAAGCCATGGTCTTTGCCTTTGCTCCGCCTGCGATTATCGAGCTTGGCACTGCCAACGGCTTTGATCTTCAGCTTGTCGATCGTGGCGGCAATGGTCACGAAGCCCTGATGGCAGCCCGTAACCAGCTTCTGGGAATGGCGGCACAGGACCCGCGCGTGGTCGGTGTGCGTCCGAACGGTCTGGATGACATGCCGCAGTTCAAGATCAATATTGATCAGGAAAAGGCAAGTGCACTTGGCATTGACCTGTCTGACGTCAACCGGACGCTCGCCGCGGCCTGGGGGTCGAGCTATGTCAACGACTTCATTGAAAACGGCCGTGTTAAGCGCGTTTACATGCAGTCGGATGCGCAATATCGCATGATGCCCGAAGACCTTGATTACTGGTATGTCCGTAACAATCAGGGCGAGATGGTGCCGATTTCGGCATTCTCGACCACGAATTGGGACTTCGGCTCGCCGCGTCTGGAACGCTTTAACGGTCTGGCATCGCTCAACATTCAGGGTGCATCCGCACCGGGTGTTGCATCGGGTGATGCGATGAAGGCCATGGACGAACTGGTTGCGAAACTTCCGGGTGGTATCGGCCTTGAATGGCAGGGGCTGTCCTATGAAGAACGCGAAGCAGGCGAGCAGGGACCGGCATTGTATGCCTTGTCCATGATCGTGGTCTTCCTGTGCCTTGCCGCACTGTATGAAAGCTGGGCCATTCCGATCTCGGTCATGATGGTCGTGCCGCTTGGTGTTCTTGGTGCCGTGATCGCAGCGCTTCTGCGTGGCCTGCCTGATGACGTTTACTTCCAGGTGGCAATTCTGACCACGATCGGTCTGTCGGCCAAGAACGCCATCCTGATTGTCGAGTTCGCCCGCGAACTTTACGACCAGGGCATGGGGCTTCTTGAGGCCACGGTTGAAGCGGCGCGTCAGCGTCTGCGTCCGATCATCATGACGTCGATGGCCTTTACCCTTGGCGTCGTGCCGCTGGCGATTTCGACCGGTGCCGGTGCTGCTGCCCGTGTGGCGGTGGGTACAGGTGTGATGGGCGGGATGATTGCTGCGACCGTGCTTGCGATCTTCTTCGTGCCGCTGTTCTTCGTCCTGATTGTTGGCACCTTTGCCAAGAACCGCTCCAAACGCGGGGACGTCAAGGCTGCCCACGAACATCCGGCTGAATAGGCATAAACAAACAAGGCCGGTCCAAACCGGACCGGCCTTGTAAGGCATCGTGCTCGTGGCGGTGCAGAAATTTAAATCTGCATGATCCCCCGACCCCGCCGTCGCGCGTGCGTAAGAAAGGGCCGATGCTTTTGCATCGGCCCTTTTGTTTTGGCCCTATCCAAAAGAAGCGTCAAGCGCCTTTTGAACAGAACCCTCAGGGAGAAAGGCGGGCCGGGTGGCTCATGCCCGGCCCGAAATTGACCTTGCGGGTCAGTTTTTGCTTAGGGCATCAAGGGCTTGGCGATGGGTATGCATCTGATGGAAAATCGCATAACGGCGATCGTGATCGGCCTTTGCACCCGCATCGGGGGCATGAAGCGTTTCCTTGCCCGCCATCTGGCGGGCGGCCTTTGCCAGTCCGCCTTCGCTATCAAGGGCAGCAGCAGCCAGCATTGCCGAGCCCAGCAAGACCGGTTCTTCGCAATCAGACATCACGACGTGACAGCCGGTGACATCGGCATAAAGCTTGACCAGGACCTTTGAGGCGGTATGACCGCCACTTAGATGAATATGGGTGATGTCATAGCCGGTATCATTCAGCGCATCGATAATATGGCGGGTGCCATAGGCAATGGCACAGGCCGTCGCCCAGTAAAGCTTGAGAAAACTTTCCTCGCTTTGATCAAGTGTCAGGCCCGATATCACGCCAAGGGCTTCGGGATCGGCAAGCGGGGACCGGTTACCATGAAAATCGGGCAAGACATGCAGGCGTGGGGCAAGATCGGTTTTTTCGCCCATCAGCGGCAACAGCTTTTCGCCCGCCAGTTTGTGGGCGTCGCGGCCCATATCGTGCGAAAAAGGATGCATGGCAACGATATGATCAAGCAGCGCACCAGTTGCCGACTGCCCCCCTTCATTCAGCCACAGCCCCGGTGCAATCGCCCCGAAATAGGGACCCCAGATCCCCTTGATAAAGCGCGGGTCCTTTGACAAGGCCATATGACAGGTCGAGGTCCCGGCAATCATCGCAAAATGCTGATCAAGATCGCCATCAAGATATTCGCCAAGGGTGCCAAGCGCACCCGCATGGGCATCAATCAAACCCGCCCCGACCAGACAATTGGTGGTCAGGCCAAGATCAGCTGCACCTTGTGTATCAAGAGTTCCGATCCGTTCACCAACGGCAAGGGCCGGGGCATGCATGTTGATCTTGTCATTAAGGTCTTCCATGCCGATCACCGACAGGAAATCGTGATCCCATGTTTCATCCTGATGGGCAAGATAGGTCCATTTGCAAGTTACCGTACAGCAGGACCGCGCATTGCTTCCGGTCGCGCGGAAGGACAGAAAATCGGCAAGATCATAGGCCGCCCCCATCTTGTCCCATGCCGGTTTGTTGTGGCGTTTAAGCCACATCAGTTTGGGCATTTCCATTTCCGGGGACATGGTGCCGCCGATATATTGCAAAACCCGTGAGCCGGTGGTGGTGCATTCCTCTGCCTCGCGCACTGCCCGGTGATCCATCCAGACAATCACATCCCAGTTATTGGCCCCGCCCGGTGTGACGCCCAATGGGCGGTTATCCTGATCGCGGATGACCAGCGAACAGGTGGCATCAAATCCGATGGCGGCGATCTTTTCCGGTGCCACGGCCGATTTTTGCAAGGCGTTGCGCACGGACTGGCAAACCGACTGCCAGATATTTTCCGAGTCCTGTTCGACAAAGTCGGGTTTCGGCCGGTTCATCGCAATGGCATGGGCGGCACTGCCAAGCAATTTGCCATTGGCATCAAACACGCCTGCGCGCGCGCTGCCGGTACCGACATCTACACCGATAAAGCAGGTGTCCTGGGGACTCATGATGGGTATTCCTCCGCATTTCCCCGGCTTTCAGGTCTGCCCTGATTGCCGGATGTTCTTTTGGTTGGCCTCTTTCATCCTGATTTGATCAAAAGTTCAATAGTTGGTCAAATGTTCATTTTTATTGACGCTGAAACATTTCATTCGTTACGCTGCTTTCATCACACAAATGAAACAAGCCAGGTTCAACATGGCCACAAAAAACAATGATGGAAACGGATCGGGAAACGACGGCGGAAGCAAACCGCTTCCGGGTATCGACGATGTGCCGCTGACGACGGCATCAATTGCCAGGCTGTTTGACGGGTGCAAGATTGTCCTGTTTGATTGCGACGGTGTTCTTGTCGATAGCGAGCCGATCTCGCTTGCGACCCTTGTCGATGTTCTTGATCACTTCGGAGCCCCGCTGACTCTGGAAGAGGTCGCTGAAAGATTTACCGGCCGGTCAAGCTCCGCCCCGATTGATCACATTCGTGCCCTGACCGGGCAGGATGTCGGCGCACAGTTCAAACCGTTCTTTTATCAGAAACTGTTTGCGCGCTATGAGACCGAGCTTTTCAGCATCCGCAATATTGACGCGGTCCTTGATGCGCTCAAGCAGCGCGCTATTGCCTTTTGCATTTCATCAAGCAGCTCGGTCGAGCGACTGGAAAAAACCATGAGGGTGACCGGGCTTGGCCCGTGGTTTGAGGACCGGATTTACAGTGCCGACTTCGTCAGGAATGGCAAACCGGCCCCGGATCTGTTTTTGCATGCCTGTGCCGATATGGGCCATGCCCCGGCATCAACCATCGTGATCGAGGATTCCGTTGCCGGGGTGAAGGCGGCGGTGGCCGCAGGCATGAAATGCATTGGCTTTGTCGGTGGTGGTCATTATGCCGGTCAGGAAGAAATTGCTGCACACAGGCTTTATGACGCCGGGGCTGATATTGTGATTTCTGATATGGCGGTTCTGGTCGCCGCACTTGGTTCCTGATGTCTTATCGCTGGGTCAGAAGTTTCTGATAGCGGGTCTGGCTCAGGCTCAGGTGATCGCGCATGGCCTTGCGTGCGCCGTCATCATCGCGCGTGGCAATCGCATCGTAAATGCGGCGATGTTCGCCAAGGATCATGTCCATATAGGCCTTGTGATCTTCGGCCTCGGGCGGGCGGCGGCGCAGCTGTGCACGGGGGATTGTCTTGTCACCAAGATGTTCAAGGAACTCGGCAAAGCGGCGATTATTGGTAGCTGCGGCAATCGCGCTATGGAATTCGAAATCGGCCAGTGCGGTCGGTTCACCCTTTTCAACAGCGCGTTCCATTTTCTCCATGGCCTCGTAGATCTTGGCCTGCTGCGCGACCGAGCTTCGCGTGCAGGCAAGACCGGCGGCCTCGATCTCGACCGCCATGCGCAATTCCAGAATTTCAAGTACGTCCGATACCTGCGCATAATCGACCGCAAAGATTGATCTGTCATTGGCCGTGGCCTGTGGCGCAAGAACAAAGACACCCGCCCCCTGACGCGGCTCCAGAAGTCCGTCGGCCTTAAGGGCGGCAATGGCCTCGCGGATGACCGTGCGACTGACGCCAAACCGTTCGGTCAGAACCGGTTCGGTTGGCAGTTTGCTGCCCGGTTCGCGCTGACCGCTTTCAATTTCCTGCCTCAGGCTGGCAATGACCTTTTCGGTCAGTGAAACTTTTCGCGGCGTGTTTGACGCACTGGTCTTCTTCATTTTGCGTGTCCGATAAATCCGGTATAAAACAACCGGATATAAAAATGACAGCCCGGCGTTAATCTTTGATTGGCGCAATGGGCATTACCATCTTCACATAATCGAACGGAGATGGTGATGTAAAGTCATCATATGATTTTGGTTGGAATTGAGGCACCACAAGATGTCCAAAAAGGGCGACGCGGAATATCGCTGGAACAGCGGACCATTTCAGATCGGGATTGTTCCCCGGGGCGGGGCGATTTCCCGCATTGACTGGATACGCCCCGATGGTCAGGGCATCATCAATCTGTTACGTCCGGTGACCGAACAGGACATTGCATCGGGCAATCCTTCGAGCCTTGGCTGTTTTCCGATGGTGCCCTTTGCCAATCGTCTGGCCTTTGCCGAGTTCGAGTTTGACGGTCGTATCGTAAAAGTTCCGGCAAACCGCCCGCCCAGTCCGCATGCCATTCACGGTTTCGGCCGGGGCTCGGAATGGAATATTGAACGCCCGACGGTCGACAGCCTGCGCTTCAATCACAAATATGACGATCCCGAAAGCGGCTTTGTCTATGTCGCCTGGCAGGAATTCAAGGTCACCGCACAGGATGTGACGCTTGAAATCGGAGTGCGCCATTTGGGCCGTACACCGATGCCCTATGGCATTGGCCTGCACCCCTGGTTCCCCGGTGGCGACGATGTGTCGGTTTCCTTCATCGCCACTGATTGTTTTGGCACGGACGAAGACATGTTGCCGACGACCCGCACGGTGATTGATCTTGGGCGCGATTTTTCGGACTCCAAGATGATCCGTCATAACCGCGGGCTGGATGTGCATTATACCGGCTGGCACCGCGAAGCGGACATGGTCTGGGAAGATGCCGGTTACAGCCTGAAAATGCTGGCAAGCGAGCGGTTCGGGAACCTGCAATTCTATATCCCCGAAGACGGCAAGACCTTTTGCGTCGAGCCGGTATCGCATGTGCCCAATGTGCATAATCGTCCGGAATTCAAGGAATTCGGGGATGTGCTGGTTCTGGATCGTAACCAGACCCTTTCGGGCAGCATGACATTGATCCCGACCTTGCTTGCGCGTCCCGATAGCGGGCTTGTCGATGACGATGATATCGCACAGCCCGAAAGCCGGGATTATTCGCTGGTAGACTGACCGTGCGATCATCTGTTGGCGCGATTTTTCGCCGTGGGGTGGTGGTTGACGGGCTTTACCGCCGGGTGATTTGCCGATAAAACTTACAAGCAAGTTTTACAAGATTACAAGCAGGTCCGGGGGACGGAATGGCAGAATTGCTGCTTAAGGCTCAGAAACGCGAAAAACTTGCGGATCAGCTTTATGGCCAGATACTCGAACAGATCGTTTCGGGAAATCTGAGCGAGGGGACAAAGCTTCCATCCGAGAACGAGATTTGCGCATCTTTTGGCGTCTCGCGACCGGTGGTGCGCGAAGCATTGCGCAAACTGCAATCCGACGGGCTGGTCTATGCCCGGCAAGGGGTCGGATCGTTTGTTAAGAAGCGCCCGCCACAGGGCCTGATTGAATTTGGCGGCGTGAATGATGTTGCTGGCCTTTTGCGCTGCTTTGAAGCGCGATCCGCTATTGAGGGCGCAACCGCGCGGATGGCCGCCGAACGAGCCAGTATGCGTCATCACCGCGAAATCGAAGGCGCCCTTAAAATGCTTGAACAGGGTGTTGCCGCCGGGGACATCGCCGATAAGGCCGATCTTGATTTTCACATGGCAATTGCCCGCGCCAGTGGCAATGAAATCTTTCTGACCATCCTTAATTCCCTGCACAATGTGATGCAGAAATCGATGAATGTTGCACTGAATATCACCCGTTCCGGATCGGCTGAGCGCGCCAAACGGGTGCTGGCCGAACATCGCCAGATCTATGATGCGATTCTGGGACGGGACGGTGAAAGTGCCGAACTCATGATGCGCTATCACCTCCATCAGGCCCGCCAGCGCGTCACCGATCACGCCCGCGAGATGTAATTTTCCTAACATCGCGATCCGCGCCAAATCCCCGTCAGCTCTTTGCTTGCGGGCTTTTGGGGTTGGTGCGCAGGTATGTTCTGGCCCGGCTGACCGTCATTTGAACGGTCAAATAATGTTGACAAGCAGCAACCCGGATGGGCACACCAGAGACCATTGAAATTGATCATATGAATTTATCGGGGGCTGCATGTCGGGAACAGATCACGGGCTTTATCAGCCGGAAATCCTGCGCGATGAAACTTTCACCTTGGCGGAATGTCCGAACTGGGATGGCCTGAAAAACCGGCTTTACTGGACGGACATCCTGAACGGAAAGCTGCATGCGCTTGATATCGAAACAGGTGACCGGCATGTCTGGGAATTTGATAGTGAACTGGGCTGTTTTGGTCTGACCGATGCCGGGCGGATCATTGTAGCCCTTCGTAAGGATATCCTGTTCCTTGATCCCGAAACCGATGAGCGCACCCCGCTTTGCAAGATTGAAGACGGGATCAAAAGCCGCACCAATGATGGCAAGATCGGTCCGGACGGGGCGTTCTGGGTTGGCACCATGGATGACAATGCCGACAAGCAGGCGATTGCATCGCTTTATCGCATTACAGCCGATGGCAAGATCGAAGAAAAAGCCAGGGGCTTTAAAATCTCCAACGGTATCGCCTGGTCGCCGGACGGATCGAAGATGTATCACTCCGACTCACGCGGACCTTGGGTCAATCGCTGGGACTTTGATGTCGCGACCGGCGATATTTCCAACTGCACGCGCTTCCTTGATCTTGATGACACGCTCGGGCGTCCGGACGGGGCGGCGGTTGATATGGAAGGCTGCTATTGGTCGGCCGGTGTATCGGCGGGCAACCTGAACCGCTTTGCGCCCGACGGGACGCTTTTGAAATCCATCCCGATGCCGATGCCCAACCCGACCATGCCATGCTTTGGCGGGCCTGATATGAAAACGCTTTATGTCACCAGTCATCAGGAAGGCTATAGCGCAGAAAAGCGTGCCCAGTTCCCGCATGCTGGCAAGCTGGTGTCGCTGCGCGTTGAAGTTCCCGGTGTGCCGGTTACCCGGTTTTGTGAAAACGACTAGGTCGATTTCACCGGGTTAAAGCAAAAGCCATGCGGCAATGTGCTGCATGGCTTTTCTGTTTTAGACCTTGTCGGCGTATACCGGCTAAACGCCAGCGCAGATCACGCCTTGCTGATCTCGGCCGTCACTGAGCCCAATCCGTCAAAGATCGCTTCGATCTTGCCATGCGGGGTAATGGTTGGAAGCGCGCAGGCACCGGTGGTGATGACGTCACCGGCTTTCAGGCTTTGTCCACGCTTGGAAAGGAAACCGACCAGATATTCCAGCCCGCCAAAGATTTCCGGCCAGGCATCGGGATCATCATTGGTGGCAAGGACATTGCCATCGCTTTTAGTGGTCACCGTACCGCCGATGAAACCAAGATCGCGCCAGCCGTCAATTTCCTGACCCAGCACGAAATAGCCGGTCGAATTCAGATCGGCCAGTGTCTGAACCGGGTCCTGTTTTTCGTGATAGCGACGGTCGGCAATCTCGATGGCCAGATGCATCGACTTGATGTGATCGAGAATGTCGCTTGATGTCGCATCCGGGGCAGGGGTGCTAGCCATCACCACGGCAATTTCGGCTTCGATATTGGGGAAGTTCAGATCATTGGTCGTCAGTTTGGCACCTTCGCCAAGAATGCGGCCGTCAAGCAATGGGCCAACCAGCGGGCCGTCGGCACCAATTTTTTCCTGTGCCGCACGGGTGGCAACGGCAAGTTTCCATCCCGCCTGTTTTGCCCCGGTCAGGGCAAGTGTTGCATTCTGCACCTCATAGGCCTCGTCAAATGATTTCGGCGCAATGTCGGCAGGCAGCGGTTCAATCAGCGTGTGATTGACAAAGGCATCGGCCAGAATGCGGCTGGCGGCTTTGATATCAGTCATTCCCGGTCTTCTCGGCTGTGAGGGTGAAACAGGTGATGGCCGACCCTAATCGGCTTTGTCGGTAAAGTCATCATATCAATCTGTACGATTCGCCATTTTATCGTCAAAAACCAAGTCATCATACCAAAGTGCGATGGTTCTAATATCGCCTTGCAAGCAGTGTGTGGCGCAGTTTTCTGCGCGTTACAGGTCATCTTGGTAATATGTTTGACAAAGTAATATGATGAATTTATAGAGTCATCATAGTTATTTTGATCTATTCAGACTTGAAGGACGCTTGATGCATTATCTTGAGATGAAAAAGGCCATTGGGGCCGGGTTGCTTTCGTTCCCGGTGACGCCTTTTGATGCCGAGGGCAAGCTTGACCTTGATGCGTACCGCGCACATGTCGGCTGGTTGTCGCAATATCCCGCCACGGCATTGTTTGCAGCAGGCGGAACCGGCGAGTTTTTCTCGCTGACCCCGGCAGAAGTCGTACAGGCCGTGCGTGCGGCCAAGGAAGTTGCGGGCGATACGCCGATCATTGCCGGTTGTGGCTATGGCACGGCGATGGCGGTCGAGCTGGCCAAGGAATGCGAAGCCGCCGGTGCCGATGGCCTGTTGTTGTTGCCGCAATATCTGGTCGGGGCGGAGCAGGAAGGTCTGTTTGCCCGCGTGAAGGCAGTCTGTGATGCCGTCGAGATTGGTGTGATTGTCTATAACCGGGACAATTCGATCATCACCGCCGAGACGCTGGCAAAGCTGTGTGACGTTTGCCCGAACCTGGTCGGGTTCAAGGACGGTCATGGCAATATCGAAATGGTGACCAAGGTCTGCACCCTGATCGGTGATCGCCTGTCCTATATCGGTGGTATGCCGACCGCAGAAGTCTTTGCCAAGGCCTATAAGGCCGCGGGTGTCACCACCTATTCATCGGCAATTTTCAACTTCCTGCCGCAGCAGGCGCTCGATTTCTATGACGCGCTGACCCGCGATGATGATGAAACGATGAGCCGCGTGCTCAGGGAATTCTTCTATCCGTATCTTGATATCCGCAACCGCGGCAAGGGCTATGCCGTGTCCATCGTCAAGGCGGGAATGCGGGTGATTGGTCGCGATACCGGTCCGGTTCGCAGTCCGCTGACCGATCTGACCGACGAAGAACACAACATGCTGGCCGAGGTCATCCGCAATGCCTATGGCGATGGTGCGTTGCGTATGACCTAGGCGGGTGGGCCGCAATGACTTGGGGCCTGCCTTTAATCCCGGCAGGTGGTTCTGCCGGGATCACGATTTGTGACGCCACAAAAAAACAGGCGCACAGAATGACCACCTGGTCTGTTAGACGAGTTGTTAACTAATCTTACAGTTGTCCTTACAAGTGATGAATTGTAAGATTATACGACAATAAAAAGTTCCCATCAGGGAAAACAAGGCTTTAACGCAAGTGACGTAATGTCTCGGGAGGAAACCTAATGAACAATCTTCTTAAAACCACGACGCTGACGATTGCTGCAGCGGCGGTATCGATGGCGCTGGCAGCCGGTGCGCAGGCAAAAGAATGGCGCGGCTGGAACATCCATCCGCCGGAATATCCGGTTTCGACCGGCATGGAAGAATTCGCCAGAATCATCAACGAAAAATCCGGTGGCGACCTTGAAGCCAAGGTTTATCACGGCGGTGTTCTGGGCAACCAGCCTGATGCGATCCAGCAGGTTCGTCTTGGCGGTCTGGACTGGGCTGTTTTCAATCTCGGCCCGCTTGGTGAAGTTGCTCCCGAAGCAAACGTTGTTTCGCTGCCCTTCATCTTTAAAAACGTCGATGCCATGCACAAGGTCATGGATGGTCCGGCCGGTCAGCAGATTGCCGATGGCCTGATCAAGGCCGGTCTGCAGCCGCTTGGCTGGTATGATTCCGGTGCGCGTTCCTTCTATAACACCAAGCACCCGATCAAGACCCCGGCGGATCTCAAGGGGATGAAATTCCGCGTGATGAGCAACGATCTCTATGTTCAGATGGTCGCGGCCCTCGGAGGTAACGCAACCCCGATGGCCTATGGCGAAGTTTACCAGTCGCTGAAAACCGGCGTCATTGATGGTGCGGAAAACAACTATCCGTCCTATGACAGCTCCGGTCATTTCGAAGCTGCCAAATACTATTCGGTGACCCAGCACCTGATCCTTCCGGAATGCCTGTGCATCAACAAGGCGCTTTATGACAGCCTGTCGGACGACGAAAAGAAAATCGTCCAGGAAGCGGCTGATGCATCGGTCACCGTACAGCGCGCTGCCTGGGCCGCACGTGCCGAGAAATCCAAGGAAAAAGTCATTGCTGCCGGTATCGCGGTCAACGAAGTTGCCGACAAGCAGGCTTTCCAGGATGCAATGCAGCCGGTCTATGACAACTTCCTGAAGTCCAACCCGGATCTGGCCGATCTGGTCAAAGCCATCCAGGATGCTCAGAAATAAAACATGAACGGTCCGAAGGGCGGCGATGATATCGTCGCCCTTCTTTCTGTCTGTGGTTATTCTATTTCTGGTTCTGTTGCTGATTAATCCAATTCTGGCGGCGCATAGATGTTTTCCAGCTTTATCAATTTGATTGACCGTCTGGGCGGGGGGATTGCCGGGGTTCTGAACCTGATTGGTGGTCTGGCTCTTGTGGCACTGATCCCGAGTTTCGCCTGGCTGGTCTTTGGCCGATATGTTTTGAACGAAACACCGACCTGGGTCGAACAGATCTCCCTGATCCTTATTGTTCTGATTACCTTTCCCGTGGCAGCGGCCGGTATGCGCGACAACAGCCATCTTTCGGTATCGTTTTTTCGCGATGCCTTGCCGCCAAGGATTGCGGCAATTGTTGCTGCGATCAGCTACGCGGCCATGGCCTGGTTCGGCTACTGGATGCTGATGGGCGGGATGGATCTGGTGGCCTTTAACTGGGCCAAACAGATGCCGATCATTCATATTTCTGACGGATGGCGTTCGGTGCCGATGGCGGTTTGCGGGGCCGGGATCACTTTTTACAGTCTGGTGCATATTCTTAAAATCATCACCCGCTGGAAAACCATTTCAAATGCCAGCCTTTACCATGACGATTTGTTAAACGAGGATATTGAATAAATGGGCATGACCATTCTTCTGGGCGTGTTTGCCATCGGTATTCTGATTGGCATGCCCGTTGCCATTGCACTTGGCATTGCGGCCCTTGGCGCATTTTTCTATGAAGGTCTTCCGACCCTGATTGCCTTTCAGCGTATCGGATCGGGCATTTCGGCCTTTTCACTTCTGGCCATTCCGTTCTTTATCTTTGCCGGCGAGCTGATGCTTCATGGCGGGATTGCCTCGCGCCTTGTGCAATTTGCAACCGCCCTTGTCGGCAGTCGCCGGGGCGGTCTTGGCATTGTGAACGTGTTTTCATCCATGCTGTTCGGCGGCATTTCCGGATCGGCGGTGGCTGATACATCCGCCCTTGGATCGATCCTTATTCCGGTGATGAAAAAGGAAGGCTATCGCGCCGATTACGCCGTTAACGTCACCGTGACATCATCGATTGCCGGGATCATGATCCCGCCCAGCCATAACATGATCCTTTATGCGGTGGCCGCAGGCGGCGGGATTTCGATTTCCAAGCTGTTCATGGCCGGTGTTGTGCCGGGCGTGATCATGTGCCTGCTGCTTGGTCTTGCCACCTGGCTTGTGGCGATCAAGCATGGCTATCCGGCTGAACCGTTTCCGGGCTGGGGCGTGGTCTGGCGCACGGCGGTGCGGGCGATCCCGGGCTTCTTTACGGCGGTCATCATTGTTGGCGGGGTATTAAGCGGTGTCTTCACTGTCACGGAATCGGGTGCCATCGGCGTTGCCTATGCGTTGATCATTACCGGGCTTGTCTATCGCGAACTCAGCTGGACAGGCTTTGTTGCCGCCGTGCGGCAATCGGCCAAGACCACAGCCCTTGTGATGCTGCTGGTCGGCTGTGCATCGGCCTATGGCTATATGCTGGCCTTCTATCAGGTGCCTGATGCGCTGGCCGAGGCGATCACCGGGATCACCGACAATCCGATCATGGTTCTGTTGCTGATCAATATCATGCTGCTGATTGCCGGCATGATCATGGATATGGCGGCATTGATCCTGATCTGTACGCCGATCTTCCTGCCGCTGGCGGTACAGTTTGGCATGGACCCGATCCAGTTCGGGATGGTGCTGATGATGAATTTGGGCCTTGGCCTGTGTACGCCGCCGGTTGGTTCGTGCCTGTTTGTCGGGTGCGCGATTGGCGGGGTGAAAATCGAAAAGGCAGTTCAGTCGATCTGGCCATTCTATCTGGCGATCTTGAGCGCACTTTTGCTGACAACCTATATTCCGGCGATTTCAATGACGCTGCCGAACCTTGTGTTCGGGGCGAATTGACCGCGGGCAAAACCGATATCAAAGAGGATACCTATGAAACGTTTGCTGATTACCGGTGCTGGTGGAAACCTTGGCAAGATTTGTCGCGAGGGGCTTAAGGGCTATGCCGATGTCATTCGCCTGTCCGACATTTCCCCGATGGACCCGGCAGGCCCGAATGAGGAAGTCGTGCAGTGCGACCTCTCTGATCGTGCAGCGGTGATCGAACTGACCAAGGATGTTGATGGCATCATTCATCTTGGCGGTATTTCGATCGAAGCAGCCTTTGACGACCTTCTTCAGGCCAATCTTGCCGGGACCTATAACCTGTATGAAGGGGCGCGTCAGAACGGCGTTAAACGCATCATGTTTGCCAGCTCCAACCATGCAATCGGTTTCCACAAGCGCACCACCAAGCTTGATGACAAATCCGAACTGCGCCCCGATAGCCTGTATGGTGTCACCAAATGCTATGGCGAAGCGGTGGCAAGCTATTATTACGACAAGTTCGATGTGGAAACGGTTTCGGTGCGGATCGGATCGTGCTTTGAAAAACCGCGTGATCGCCGGATGCTGTCCACCTGGCTAAGCCCGCGTGACTTTATTTCGCTGATGAGGGCGATCTTTGATGCCCCCATGACCGGCCATCTGGTGGTCTATGGTGTGTCGGACAATAAATCCAAATGGTGGAGCAATGATCATGCGGACTTCCTTGGCTGGAAACCGCAAGACAGCTCCGAACAGTTCCGTGCCGAGATCGAAGCGGCCTTTGGCCCGGAAGATCGCCATGATCCGGCAGTGATCTATCAGGGCGGTGGATTTGCCGCCAAGGGCCATTTCGAAGACTGATCCAAGATCGACTTTCGATCTCGGAGCCGCCTAAAATCGATGGCCCGAACGAAACTCGTTCGGGCCATCGTTGCATCAGGTAGGGTGCGTCAAAAAGTTTGTCAGATGTTGTTCACTAGCCTTGCAGCAACCGCAGCAGGTTTTGCGGCATCTGGTTGGCTTGGGCCAGCATCGCAACCCCGGACTGAACCAAAATCTGTTTGGATGTAAAGGACGTCATTTCGGCGGCAACATCCAGATCAAGCAGAGTGGAACGTGCTGATTCCGTATTTTCCTGCGTCGAAGCAAGGTTCTGGGCCGCAAAGTCCAGACGGTTTTGGGATGTGCCGATGGCTGCGCGAGCGCGCTGAAGGTCGTCAATCGCCCGTGTCACAACTTCGACCGCGTTCTGGGCGCCAGCAGCAGTGTTAACAGCGTTCGCACCAAGATCCTCGAGCGTTTCCTGACCCATACCAGATGATCCCAGTACAGCAGAGTCAACGGCGGTCAAATTAATCGAAAGACGATCATTTGCGGTGTTGCCGCCACCGACCTGGAAATCAATTGAGTCGGAAAGCTGCTGGCCCTTGTCCTCTTCCATGAAGAAGAACTGGCCACTGGATGTGTCGATGCCAGATCCCATGAAATCCGTATTGGCCGAGCTAAAACCGAAATCATTGGAGCCTGCTGCACCAGCCCTGACGTAATCAACTGTGTCCGAGAAGTTGGTGTTTACTGTAATTGTGAGTCCGAGCTCATCAAAATTGAGCACCTTGCTCCCGCCAGCAGCAATGGATTGTGATCCGCCGGTCGCGGCAAGATCAGTGACGTCGATTGATTGGGTCCGGTCCAGCGTGCCATCAATCGCCGTCAATACCGTCATAATGACCTGATTGCCGCCAATTTCCTGGATCCGTATCTCCAGTCCGTTATCGTCGACACCATCTGCAGTGGCGTCCTGTGCCCAGTAATTGTTGTCCGTGATGGCAAACTGGTCAAAGCCGAAAGCGGGCGTAAGCGCTGCATTGCTGGCGGCAGGCGTGAGATTGATTGCAACGTCACCCCCATCGCCAAGCAGTTGGATGCCATTGAAGTTGGTCGAGGACGCGATACGGTCGATCTCGTCACGCAGTTGGACGAATTCGTCATTGAGGAAACCACGTTCCACGTCTGACAGGTTGCCTGACGATGCCTGTACGGCCAGTGTTTTCATCCGGACAAGAACGTCGTCAATGGTGGCCATGCCGCCGTCGGCAATTTGCAACATCGAGTTGGCTTGCCCGACATTGACCGAGGCAGTTTTAAGCGCCTGCGTCGTCGCGTTAAGGCGCGCGCCGATTGCCATCGATGCCGCATCGTCCCGGGCTGAGACAACACGTGTGCCAGATGACAGCTTTGAAAGCGACTTGGTTGCCATTGCATCAGACGCAGTCAGATTGCGATGCGCAACATTTGCCGCATAGTTGGAAATAATGTTGAGTGCCATTGGTTTTCCTACCTGGAAAGTGGCGATGGTTTACTACGTGTAAAGTTCGCTATTAGTGATATAGCGAGAATAACAACTATAAGTAAAATATCCTCTTGTCGAGCAAAATCTAATTTACACGACGGATAGACAGTTCATTCCTGCTCTTTAGGGTAGGTTTTGGGCGGCTATTTTCGATTAATATAGGGAGAAACAATGCCGTTCTGAGAGCACATGTGGGGTTTCTGTACCGGGACTCGCACCGTCTGGCGGTTTCGCACTCTGTCATTAGAACAGATCCGGCACAGAGTTGGGGCTTAAATCGTTAGTTGTTGTGTAGCGAACACAGCAAGATTTTCAGATCGCTATGCAGGTTTCAAACCCGGGTCTTTCCCACGGGGAATGGTCGAAGAGGGCGTATGCTTTTTGAATTGACGCATGGTCAGGATTGCTTATAAGCATGAATGAAAATGATAACAGTTATCATTATCGAATTCTGGATGTGCAGCTATGGCGGTCTGTGACCGTTCCTGGGATAATCTTTATCAGCAATATCATGACCGTTTGTTGCGACAGGTGCAAAAATACCTGCCGACGCGCGACGAAAGCCAGGATGTGTTGCAGGATCTTTATGTGCAGTTGCGCCATCGCAATGTCGACCCGGCCCAGATTGACAATCCTCCGGCCTTTCTGATGCGTATGGCGACCAATCTGGCAATTGATGCCTTGCGTCGTCACAAACGCAATCCGGTTGAATTCAATGACCCGGTCGCGATCAGCGAGATGGATGGTGCAGGCAGGCAGTCTGTCACCCCTGAACAGATCAGTTCTGATCGCCAGCGGCTTGAGATCGTCCGACGTGCGATTGATGATCTGCCACCACGCTGTCGCGAGGTGTTCCTGCTGTGCAAACGCGATCATTTCAGCCCGACCGAGGCCGCCGAACATCTTGGTGTCAGTCGCAATATGGTGGAAAAGCATTTGCGTCAGGCGCTTGGACATTGCAAACAGGTTCTGGCGCGTCATGAAAACTAGACATCCTCAAATGACGCGCCCCGACGTCTATAAGATAACAGGTCACGCAGCCAGAAGCCGGATAATGCCTTTGCCATGACAGAATTCCGCTATCCCGAAGACTGCCAAAGCAATGAAGACATTGCTGATTTCTGGGCGGTGCGCCTTGATCAATCGGGATTGACCCCGGCTGAAGAAGCCGCATTTGCCGCATGGCAGGATGCCGATCCGAAAAATCCGCAACGCCTTGTGCGGGCCTGTCAGCTTTGGCAAAGCATGGAAATTGTGGCGGCCGACACGGCATTGTCCGGGCCATCTTCATCTGCCTCTGATCAGGACAAACGGCCGGTTGATCAAGAGGGTATTCGCCGTGATCTGGAACGGCTGGGTGCACTTGAAGGCGGGGATGGGCGGTTGCCTGGAATGCGATCGGCCAAGCGTCGGCCGCGCCCGCTTGTTGCCCTGGTAACCTGCTTGTTGCTGGTGGGGCTGTTTGCCTATTCCGCCCTGCAACCGGCCCCCGATCTGGTGGCGGCGGCAAATGTTTCGGCGGTGACAGAAGTTCATTCCCTGCCAGACGGATCGCGTGTCTGGATGGAGCCCGGAACCCGCGTCAGCCTGAATTACAGCGATACCCTGCGCGATATCACGGTTCTGGACGGCGGCATTTTCATCGAAGTTGCCAAGGATGCAACCCGTCCCTTGCGCATTCATCTTAATCAGTTCACGGCCATTGCCGTTGGAACCGCGTTCAGTGCATCCAAATGGGGCGGTCATGCCCGCATCGAGGTCGCGGAGGGCACGGTCGATCTCGAAGATCGCAAGATGCGTCTGGCCCGGCTGACCGCGGGGCGGTCTGCATGGCAGGATGCGGATGGTGACCTGTATTATGCCGATGTGGCCCCGGATCGCGTCGCCCTCTGGCGCGGTGGCCGATGGATTGTCGATGACATGCCCGTTGATGAATTGCTGGCGCGCCTTTCCCCGCTTCTGGGTGGTCTGACCTTTGTGCGTGATCCCCGCCTGGATGAAATCACCGTATCGGGAAGCTTTGATCTTGCGAAACCCGAAAGTGCCCATGATGCAATTCTGGCCGCCTATGGTTTGCAGGAAAGCGCATTTCCGGGCGGCTTCAGAATAATTTCAAGAAAATAGAAAAAATGGACTCCTCAAATCCTGATGCCATTCGTCATGAGGATAATAGTGATTTGCATTATTATCTTCGAGCGAAGGGGTTAAGCTTTGAAAGCTGAGAATTTCGGGATGTCGCGCCTGTTGGGAACCAGCGCGCTTGTGGCGACATTAATGATCGCGGCTGTGCCGATGGCATCGGCACAGGATACAACCGCCGCCATGCAACAGGTCAGCATTTCCGCGGGCAATCTGCGCGCGGCCCTTGATCAGGTGGCCGATCAGTTCGGTCTGCAACTGATCGTGCAAGGGGACCTGTCGGGACTTGATAGTGCGGCAATATCGGCCGAGCTAAGTGCTGCTGATGCCTTGGGGCGTCTTCTGGCCGGAAGTGGTTACCAGTTTGAATTTGTCACCAATGATAGTGTGCGCATTTCACCGGTGCCGACCCAAAGCATGGGGGATAACGGTGCCATGGTCCTGCCCGATGTCGTGGTCAGCGCCACGCGATCACGCCGTTCGATCAAATCCATGTCGCCATCGGTTGTGGTGATTGGTCGTGATCAGATCGAAACCCAGATGGCCAAAAGCAGCGACATTACCAATGTCATTCGCAACACCGTGCCGGGCTTCATGTTCGATGATCAAAGCCTGATTTCAAGCACGGAAACGTTCCGTGGGCGCGATGTCCAGGTGCTGGTCGATGGTGTGTCGCGCAACACGCCGCTTCGTAACAGCAGCCGCATTCTGTCGATGATTGATATCGCGCAGGTCGACAGCATCGAAGTCATTCCGGGGTCGAATGCCATGAATGGTGATGGAGCAACCGGGGCAACCATCAACATCATCACCAGGACCGGCGAAGTCGGAAATAACAGCTTTGTCGTCGATGGTCATATGACCAGCTATACCGATGATATCGGTGACAGTTTTTCGCCGTCGCTGACGCTTTCGGGCAGTGGCGGTGTTGGCGCGGTCGATCTTGCCGCCAGTGTGACGGCTTCGAAAACCGGCAATGCCTATGACGGTTATGGCAATCAGGTGCCATCCGATGCCATGCTGGGGCAGGGGGGCTTTGACAATGCCGAGGATTTGAACCTGTTTGGCAAGGCCGGTGTGACCGTTGCCGACGGGCACCGCCTGTTCCTGTCGACCGAGATTGTCCGGTTCCGTCAGGACATTGAATATAACGTCGATCTGACGACCCATCCGGTGTCGGTTGACTATGATAATCCCTACACCGCCCAGCCGCTGGAAGATGAAAGCCAGTATTTCACTGCCGGATACGAATATGATTTCGGCAAGATCGGTACCGGCGATCTGAAGCTGTTTTACAATGACAGCTACAAACAGGCCGCACGTGCCGATTACCATTCAAGCTACAACCCGGCACTGGTGGCACTGACCAACAACGGTTCGGTCGAAGACCCGCTGGGGCAGTCGGTGATTGATACGGTCAAATACGGGGTGAAGCTTTCGACCGATACCAGCCTTGATGCCGCCTATGACGGACTCACCCTGACCTGGGGTGGGGATCTGACCTTTGATGATGTCAAATATCGTACGATCAGCGGTCGTGATATCGGTGCCCCGATGAAGCAGGATGGCCGGGCCGTATTTGCGCAGTTGAGTGCGCCGGTAACCCGGTTTGTCGACCTTTCCGGCGGGGTGCGTTATGAAAAATACGACCTGACGGTCAAGGATTTCCTGCGTCCGAACTATATGCGCTATAACGCCGGTGCAGGTCAGGCCATCCTTGCCGCCGCGCAGTATACCGGGGGCAATACGACCTATAGTGCGGTGACCTATAACGCCTCTGCTGTTGTTCACTGGACAGACCGGTTCGACACTTCACTCAGCTATAGCGAAGGTTTCTCTGTTCCTGATGTCGGGGCCTATACCCGTCGTGCCGGTCTTAGCGGCGTGCCAATGAATTTCAGCGCACTGGATGTCGAGGCCTCCAAGGTTAAAACCTACGAGTTGGCGGCGCGTTATAACGGGCAGGATTTCCGTACCACGGGTGCTGTTTACATGAGCACCAACGAACGTGGCGACAATTTCGATGCCGCGACCAACTCGCTCAGTCAGGAAAAGGAACGCATTCTCGGGGCCGAGCTGACCGGGGAATATGACATCACTGACGATACCTATGTCGGTGCCCTGGCTTCCTATGTCGAAGGCCGTTATGACACCAACAAGGATGGTGATCTTGACAGTCCGCTTCCCAATAACCGCATTCCGTCGCCGTTCCGCTTTACCGGATATGTCGACAGCTATGTCTGGGGGGATCTGAATATGCGCCTTGACGGGACCTATACGGCGGCGCGTAACGAGATCAAAACCGCCAAGATCAAGCCAAGCCTCGTCTTTAACCTGATGGGCAACTATCCGGTGCTGGGCGGGACCGCGCGCTTTGGTATCGAGAACATCCTTGATACCAGTTACGAAAACCCGGCAGCAACGGCCCTTCGCGGGTATGCCGTTGCCGGGCACGGGCGGACCATTACCATCGGATTCCGTCGTGAATTCTGATCAGGTTGTTCGAAGTTAATTTCGTTAACACGCGCAATGGCCCGGTGATTTTTCGCCGGGCCATTCGCGCACAGGAGGTCCGGGATGTTTCGCGCAAGCCAACCCGCCAGTGACATTGTTCTGTTTGAAATGATCGACCGTCAAAGTGATGCGGACGGGCAGGCCTATCTGGCTGCACTCGATGATCTGGCCGCGCGTAGCGATCCGGTAATCCTGATTTTTCTTGTGTCGGGTTTTGTCGATCAGGATCATGAAATCCGCAAACAGGCGGCAATCTGGTTTAAGCACAATCGCGACCGGTTGGGGCATTTCGCCAAGGGCCTTATTCGCGTTGATGAAGGCCATCATCATGGCGACGGAAATGTTCACAGCCATGGCAGCGATGATCCTGAACACAGCAACTTTGCCCGCATGCTGCCATTTCCGGTCCGGCATGTCGTCACACTTGACGACGCCTTTGCCCTGGCACGCGACTGGCCATCAGTGTCAGCAGACTGATCTCATTGATAAATTATTGTGACGGGGTTGGAATGTGATAAATGTTCATGTTATGTTCTTTTCTCTGAAATTAAAAATAAAGGGATGAGAAATGATCAAGGGAAGCTGTTTGTGTGGCAAGGTCCGGTTTGAAATTTCGGGCACGCCATCATCGCTGAGCTACTGCCATTGTTCGCGCTGTCGCAAAGCGGCAGGCGTGTTTTCCGCCGTGGTGATCGGCAAGGCCGATGACTTTCATCTGCGGTCAGGTGATGATGTGATTGGCCGGTACAGCGGACCTGATTCAAAGTTCGAACGCTGCTTTTGCAAGGAATGCGGCACATCGCTTGGCGATATGTCTTCGGGGTCGATTTACGTGGTTGCGGCATCGGCCCTTGATGATGATCCAAAGATCAGACCATCCCTTCATATCCATACCGCATCCAAACCCGACTGGTATGAAATCACCGACGAGCTCAGGAAATTCGAAGGCGATTATATCGCGGATCAGTAAGGCCGCGTGGATGTCCCGTGCGTCAGATATTGTCTGACGCACGGGATTATTATCGTTTGCGCACCGCAAGGATCAGGAAGTAACCGGTGCCGATCAGGGCGGCGATAAGCCCGGTGGGAAGCTGTGCCGGATAGATCATGTTCCGTGCCAGCCATTCGGCCACCATCATCACATTGACCCCGATCAGAACAGCCCCCAGCAAATGCCCGCCCGCAAGCCGGTAACCGGCAACGCGCGCCAGATGCGGGGCCATCAGGCCGACAAAACTAAGCGGCCCGACAAGCAGGGTGGCACTGGCCGCAAGGATTGCTGCAAGTAACATCATGGCAAACTGGAAACCGGTGATGCCAAGACCCAGCGACACCGACTGATCGGTGCCAAGGGATGCCAGTTCAAGCGGGCGACGAAGCGCAATCGCCACCACCAGCAACACTGCCGTCACCCCGGCAACGATCAGGACTTCATCCATATTGGTGAAGTATGTCGTCCCGGCAAGCCAGGACATCAGCATGGATGTCTGTGTGCCGCTGCGCGTCAGAACGATGCGGACCATCGCCCCCAGGATCGCGGTCAGGGCCAGACCATTGAGCAGCATGTAATGCGGAGCATGGGTGAATTTGCGGCACAGGATCAGCAACACAAACAGCGATATGATCCCGCCTGCTGCCCCGATCATCATCAGTTCGGCACGTTGCCCGAACCCGAAAATGGCAAGGGCAATGATCATGGCGAGTGCGGTGGCCGAACTGACCCCGGTAATTTCCGGGCTGGCCAGCGGATTGCGCCCGACGCGCTGGATGAGCGTGCCTGAAACCGCAAGTGCCGCGCCGCAAATCATCGCGGCAAAACTGCGTTCCGAGCGACCCAGAAGGATATCTAAACTGTCCGTATTCCAGCCCAGAAACACAAGGCCATTGCCATCAAGCGACACAAACAGCGAGACGAAGATACCAGCCACAAGCGTGACGCCAAGGATCACGGTCAGCCGCGTTTTGGATATGATTTCCTGATCGCTGTGCTGATCTTCGCTTTGGGTGCCCGGCATGATCCGGGCCTTGCGCAGGATCAGGATGATAAAAGGTGCCCCGAAAAGTGCGGTTGCTGCCCCGGTCGGCAAAACATCGCCGCCAAGGCCATTAAACTGGCGCACGATAAAATCAATCAGCACCAGAACAAACCCGCCGGTCACAACCGAACAGATCATAAGATCGCGTGACCGGGTCAGTCCGGCAATACGCAGCGCGGCAGGAACCGCAAGCCCGACAAAACCGATCATGCCCGCAGCCGAAATCACCGATGCGGTGATGAAGACAGCAAAGCCAAGGATCAAAAGACGTAAGGTCGTGACTTTGGCACCAAGCGAACTGGCCGTCTCATCGCCCAGTGCCAGCAAATCCAGCGGACGTGACAGGGCCAGAACCGCGATCATGCCAATGATCACACGCGGCAGCACAAATTCGGTCGCTTCCCAGCCATTCTGGGCCAGATCACCGGCCCCCCACATAAAGATCGATTGCAGATATTGCTCGTTAAACAGCAAGACGATCTGTGATCCCGACTGCAACAGCAGATTGACGATCATACCGGCCAGAATAAGCCACAGTGTCGCATTGCCGCGCTTTGACGCAATCAGATACACCGCACCCAATGCAATCATGCCCCCGGCAAGGGCAAAGGCTTCCTGAAAGAGTGCCATTGATGCCGGGGCAATCAGCAGGAAAATGGTCAGGGCAAATTCAACACCGGCTCCGACGCCAAGGGTGGTCGGGGAGGCCAGCGGATTGCGCAACACTGTCTGGATTGCCGCACCGGCCAAGGCCAGTCCCGCCCCGCACAGGAACGCCATCGCAAGCCGGGGCAGGATGCTGTAATGAAACAGGATCTGGTCAAAGTCGGTTTCATCGGGACTGAACATGACTTGCCCAGCCAGTCCTTTCTGCAGGAACGGCCAGAAATCCGTGATCAGAACACCGACACAGGACAGACCAAGCAGAATCAGGAAGGTAGCGGGAAGCCGGGAACGGGTATTGGTCATCGATGCGGGCCGTTCTCAATGCTTTCGGTCAAAAGCCTTGCAAAGCGAAGCGATGATGGAACACCGCCATACATCCAGACGACCGGAAGCTCATAGACCCGGTTGTTGCGGGTGAAGGCCATGAATTTCCACATCGGCGATGCAAACATTTTCTCCAAAATGGCGTCGGGTACAGGGTTGGTGTAAACCACGCTTCCCTCGGCATAGGGGGCAATAAGTTCAAGCCCGCCACGTGCAAAGCCCCATTTATTGACCTCACCGGTAAAACCCATGGGCACATTCATCGCGGCCATCACCGATCCGGGAAGCGACGTGCCGCCAAAAATGCCGATCGTGCTTTCATCAAAGAAATAAATGACATTCAGTTTCTGATCGGGGCCCAGCGCCATCCTTATGCGTTCGCCATATTCGGCCAGCTTGGCATCAACATGTGCCAGATATGCCTGTCCTTCGGCTTCGCGTCCGGTGGCCTTGGCGATCTTGGCGAAAACATCGCGTGCGGCCTCGAATGCCGGGCGCTTTTCATCAAACAGCTTCAATTCCAGAACCGGGGCTATCTCGGAAAGCTTTTCATAGCTCATGCCGATATCGGGAATGGTGATGATCAGGTCGGGTTTGGCGGCACGCAGGGCTTCCAGATTGGGGGATGACCGTTGACCAAGATCGACAAAACCATCGGGCAGTTTCGGTTCTGCGACCCAGTCGGCATAATCCTGCGGATCGGCGACCGCGACGGGCGACAGGCCAAGCTCAATCACTGTTTCGGTAAAGGACCAGTTGATCGTCGCCACCCGCTTTGCCGGTGCCGGAAGTTCAAGGATCCCGCGTTCATGTTCAATCCGGATTGGATCAGCCTTGGCATATGTGCCGTTCACGGCAACAAGGCCGACGCAAAGGACAAGATAACTAAAGGCAGCGCGCATGGTCTTCATGATTTACGATCCGGTTGCGGTGGTCCGGGTGCCGGTCACGGCATCGGCCAGAAGTTCGGCAAAGCGCGCTGCGGACAAAACCCCGCCAAAGGTCCAGCTTGCGGGCACGGCATAAACATGGCCGTTGCGGGCAAAGGGCATGGCCTTCCAGATCGCGGTATCAAGCAAACGGCTTTGAACGGTCGGGGCAATCGGCTCGATATAGGCAAAATGCACATCGCCCATCCCGGCAAGATCGGACACATCGCCGTTATGGAAAGCCCAGCCATTGACGTCACCTTGCCAGGCGTTGGCAAAACCCATGCGTTCAATCAACGAGCCAAACAGCGATGTTTTGCCATGGATGCGGAAATGGGCCTCGTCGATGATACGGACGATGGCAAATCTGGCGTCCGTACCAACCGCGTCACGGATACGCGCGGCTGCGGCATCAATCCGTGCGTTGACCGATGTGATGACTTCTTCGGCCTTGTCGGATTTGCCCGCGATTTTTGCGACATTGCGCAATAACATTTCCGCACGGTCGATGGCGGGTTCGCCCGATTGGGTATTATAGATCGAATAGACCAGTGTCGGGGCGATGACTGAGAGTTTGTCATAGGCCATGGCAACATCGGCACTGATCAGGATCGCGTCGGGTTTGGCATCGCGCAGCGCCTCGAAATTCGGTTCGCGGCGGGTGCCCAGATCGGCAAACTCGGCCGGAAGTTCCGGTTCGACGACCCACGCGCGATAGCCATCTGCCTCAGGCACGGCAACCGGATCAATGCCAAGTGCCAGAAGACTTTCGGTCAGCGCCCAGTTCGATCCGGCAAAGCGGGTCGGCGTGGTCTCAAAGGTCACGTCGCCCATTTCGTGGCTGATGGTCTGAGCGGTAGTCTGGCTTGCGGTCTGGGCTGTTGCACTCAGGGGCGACAATGACGCCATGGTCACAAGGCAGCTTGCCGCAATCTGGCTGATCAAACGGGTGCGCATGGTAAATATTCCTGATCCCTGTTGGTCGATCATTTCCGCATGTCAGGCGCGCTAGGCGACAAAACTGACGAAACGGTCATGGTCGGGCAGATGGATGACATCAATGTCGGTTTGGAAAATGTTGCGAAGGGTTTCGCCCTGCATGAAATCGCGGGCTGTGCCCTGCCAGCAGGTTTGACCGCCGCGCAAGGCAAGGATGTGGTCGGCAAAACGTCCCACCATGTCGATATCGTGCAGAACGGCAATCACGGTCAGGTTGCCGTGATTTTTCAGATTGGCGACCAGCTGCAGAATGTCGCGCTGATGGCCGACATCAAGGGCCGATGTCGGTTCGTCCAGCAGCAGAACCGGAGCATCCTGTGCCAGCAGCATCGCAAGCCAGACACGCTGGCGTTCCCCGCCGGAAAGGCTGGCAACCAGACGGTCGGCAAAGCCGGTGACATGGGTCAGTTCCATCGCCTGGTCGATCCTGGCATGATCCTCGGCGCGATAGCGCCCGAATGCGCCGCGCCAGGGATAGCGTCCGAATGCGACGAGTTCGCGCACGCTCAGATGCGGTGGCACCACCGGGTTTTGCGGCAGATAGGCGACCTTGCGGGCGAAATCGCGCGTGCCGTGATGTTCGAGAACCGCATCATCAAGGGTGATGGTGCCGGAATGCTTTTTGTTCTTGCGGGCAAGCAATTTCAAAAGCGTACTTTTGCCCGATCCGTTATGGCCGACAATCGCGCTGAATGCTCCGGTCGGGAAATTGACCGTGATGTTCTCAAGCAGCGTCTTTGGGCTTTTACCGTCACTTTTGAAGGTAACGTCTTTCAGGTCGAACATATGCTGGAAACTCGTAAATGCAGTAATCGGGCAGGGCCGCCCATACCAATTGGCCAGGTCATGACGGCATGCCAATGATGATATGAGAATGCCTATCAATTACTTGTAGAAATTGCAACCGAGTTGCGATTGCATCTGGAGAAAATTTTGGCCGGGAAAAACAATCATCATACAAAATGACTTTTCAGAACTTCCCATTCCGGGTAGCAATAGAAATAACGACTTCGATCCGATGCGGGTCAACGGATACTGCATTGAATGATCGGGCAAACCAGCGCGGAAGACCGCCCAGAATATCAGGGAGAAATCATGGCCAACGTGAAAACCGTATTGCCAAACCTGCGATGTACATTGGGCGAAGGCCCGCATTGGGACTCCCGGGAAGGTGTCCTGTATTGGGTGGATATCGTCGGGAAAACCGCCTATGCGCTCCGCCCCAATGATGGCGGATCACGCAGTTGGACCTTTGATCAGCCAGTTGCTGCAATTGTCCCGCGCGAGAATGGCGGTCTTATGGTTGCACTTGCCGATGGTTTGGCTTTCCTTGATCCGGAAAGCGGGGAAACCACGCCGTTTGTCGCCCCCGATAGCGACCATGCCGGCAATCGGTCCAATGAAAGTCGCGTTGATCCGGCCGGGCGTTTCTGGCACGGCACCATGCAAAACAATATCGGTCCGAATGGCGAAGACCTGCCGGTGACGGCTTCGACCGGGACGCTTAACCGGGTCGGAGCTGACGGGGAGACAGCCCGTTTCCTGTCTGACATCGGGATTTCGAACACGCTGCTTTGGTCGGCAGATGGCACCAAAATGTTCTTTGGCGATACGATCAAAAACACGCTTAATGTCTATGATTTTGACATGGAAACCGGTGTGCCCAGCAATCCGCGCGTCTTCTTTGGTCCGCAGGATCGTGGCAATATGGATGGATCGGCCATGGATGCCGATGGCTATATCTGGAACGCGCGCTGGGGCGGGGGATGTCTGATCCGCTTTAATCCGGCAGGTGAAGTCGACAGGATCATAGATCTGCCGGTGACCCAGCCGACCAGCTGTGTGTTTGGCGGGCCGGACCTTAAAACCCTTTATATCACCTCGGCCTCGGTCGGGCTTGAGGGCAATGGCAACGAACTTGAAGGCGCACTTCTGTCGATTCAGACCGATGTCGCCGGGCTGCCCTGTACCCGTTTTGCCGGCTGATCGGCCACAGGCATTCCGGACACCGGGCATCTGCCTGATCGTGACGATATGCGTCCTGATCAGGGGGGCGTAATGGCCGCATTGCAGCATTTGATTGGGAAATAACACCTTTGCCGCTTTTTGGCCTTGGTTTTAGGTATTTTTGGCGGCAACATTGTGTGCAGAGCAACGCACACTCCAAAATACGAGCAAACCGGGGTCACAATGAATCCAGTATCGTCCGCAAAAATGTGGGTAAGGGCGTTATTTACCGTTGGCATGGTCACGATTTTATCGGGCTGTGCCGCACTTCAAACCAGCACGACCAAGGTCACCGGATCGGTTTCCTATCGTGAACGCATAGCATTGTCGCCAGACAATGCGTTTCTTGTCGTGCGGCTGCTTGATGTGTCGCGCGCCGGTGCGCCATCGGTCGAAATCGCATCCCTGCGCCAGCCGGTTTCCAGTCCGCCGATGGTCTTCGTTCTGCCCTATGACGCGGCAAAGATCGACCCGCGCATGAGTTATGCGATCGAGGCAAAAATCGTCAATGCAAATGGCGATACCTTGTTCCGCAATGATCAGTCCTATGGGGTTCTGACGCGCGGTGCGCCAAGCGATGTTGAAATTCTGGTACGTCCGGTCGCACGTACGCTTTCTGACGGGGCGCGCAAAACCAACGGCACGGACATTTCGCGCGACATTGCCGCGATCGAGGAACGGCTTTCGGCCATGCGGGTCATTCCCGGTCAGTATGTCGCAAGCGATCATACCGTCACCTACAAGGCCTATGTGTCGCCTGAAGGCGAACCGATGATGGTCGAGGAGCATCGCGACCTTGGCAAATACGGCAAGTCCGATGTGAAGCTTTATTACCGCAACAACCAGTTGCTGCGATTTTCCGAAAATGCCACCCGTGTCAATTTCGGGGGCGCGGAAAGTGATACGCCGCTTCAATACAGCCTGCAGCTTGATTTTGCCCAGGGGCGCTTTTCATCAGGGACCAAAACCGTCAATGGTATCGCAAGCAGCCCCGATGAACATGAAGTCAGCGGTGCGCAGGCCCAAAGCAAGGTCGCACTCAGCCGAATTGACGCCATGCTGGCCCAGATGAATACCAGCCCGACCGAGGCCGCTGGCCCGAAAATATTTGTCTGCGACGACAAAAGCCGGTTTTCGGTAACCTTCGAAAAGCGGATTGAACGCGCCATTGTTGAATTCCCGGGCCGCGAACCCTTGTCGCTGTCTCGGATTGAGACCGGATCGGGATATGGCTATGGCAATGAAATCTATGAATTGCGCGGCAAAGGCGAAGATGCAATCTGGCAAACGCCGTCAGGCGATACCCATTGTGCCGTTTCGGCCGAGCCTGTCAGCCTTGTGCTGGCACCGGGCAATTTCCCGGTCGTAAAGGTGGCCGAGCTTAAAGCCGCGGGCAAGGGCCTCTGGACCGAGTATTTCGAAGATTTGCAACCGGCCATTATCGCCTGTCTTGCCGAAAATCCCGGCGATCTGGTCTCGGTGCTCAAGGCCTGGCCAATGAACCATGGCATGGTTGGTGTGCGCACGGTCAATGGCAATGGCGGTCGTTATGATTGCCTTGTCCCGGCCGATGGTCTTGGCACGGTTCATACCGAACTGGTCGAAACGACCACCAACATTCTGCCCGGCGAAGACGATGTCCGCTTTACCCCGGCAACCGGTGCCTATCCCGGTGGCAAATGCTTTAGCCATGAACGGCTTGAAGATGGTGCAACCTTTGTTGGCTGGCTGTCGGAAAAGACCTGCTAGTCCGGATCGGTTTTGGATATCCATCACAAAGCCCCACAGATGCTGCGGGGCTTTTTTGACTGCGCTTCATGAAGTGCACCGTCTGGAATAAAAAAATCCCGGCAGGGGGCTAGCCATACCGGGATTTCAAAGTCGGAATTCTTTTTATTGCCTTAGTGGGCCATGGCACCGGTTGCACAAAGCATACCTTGCGCGCCCGTCAGGACGTCGTCATTGCCAAGATTGATCGCCTGGAACCGGTGACGATCAAAATGGCCGGGCATCAAAAGCCCGCTTGCCGGTGCGGCCTTGAAGCCAAAGCGTGCGTAGTAATCCGGGTCTCCGACAAGAAGAACCGAACGGTGACCAGCGGATTGCGCAGCGTTAAGGGCTGCGTAAACCAGACCGGCACCAACACCCGATCCGCTATAGACCTTTTCAACGGCCAGCGGACCGAGCAACAGGGCAGAGCCACTGTCACCCGCATTGACATTCCATAACCGGACAGTACCGATCAGCTGTTTGCCGTCGTGGGCGACAAACGCAAGACCGTCCGCCGGAAGCCGGTCGCGGCGCAGGATTTCAGAAGATTTCTGAAAACGCGCCGGACCCATGACGCGATCAAGCAGCTTTTCACGTTCGACGTGGTCAAAGCGGCCTTCGCGATCAATCGTGATCACTGATCTGTCTTTCCCGAAAGGGTCAGATGATATAGGCGGTCAGCGGCGAGAAGCCGTTAAACGCCACAGATGCATAAGTGGTGGTGTAAGCGCCGGTTGCTTCGATCAGAACCTCGTCACCGATGGTCAGGGCAATCGGAAGGTCATAAGGTTTTTTCTCGTAAAGCACGTCGGCAGAATCACAGGTCGGACCTGCAAGCACGCACGGGGCAACATCGCCGCCATCATGAATGGTCGTGATCGGGTAACGGATCGCTTCATCCATGGTTTCGGCAAGGCCACCGAATTTACCGATATCAAGGTAAACCCAGCGCACCGGATCATCTTCGTGCTTGCGCGAAATCAGAACTACTTCGGCTTTGATCACGCCGGCATCACCAACCATGCCGCGGCCCGGTTCGATAATGGTTTCGGGCATGTGATTGCCAAAGTGGGTGTGAAGCGCGTCAATGATCGCCGAGCCATAGGCTTCGGTCGCCGGTACGTCGCGCAGGTAACGGGTCGGGAAACCCCCACCCATATTGACCATGCGAAGGACAATGCCTTTGTCAGCCAGGGTACGGAAGATCGCCGATGCTTCTGCAAGTGCGGTGTTCCAGGCATCAAGGTTGCACTGCTGCGAACCAACATGGAAGGACACGCCATAAGCGTCCAGACCCATGTGATGGGCATGTTCAAGAACTTCGAGGGCCATGCTTGGTGCACAGCCGAATTTGCGCGACAGCGGCCATTCTGCACCAACGCCATCGGTCAGGATGCGGCAGAACACACGCGATGCCGGAGCAACACGGGCAATTTTTTCGACTTCTTCGACGCAATCAACGGCGAACAGGCGAACACCCAGCGCATAAGCGCGCGCAATGTCGCGTTCTTTTTTGATGGTGTTGCCAAACGAAATACGTTCAGGCGTCGCACCAGCGGCCATCGCCATTTCGATTTCGGGTACGGATGCGGTGTCGAAGTTGCTGCCAAGGTCGGCAAGCAGGCTCAGAACTTCCGGGGCCGGGTTTGCTTTGACCGCATAGAAAATGCGGGAATCCGGCAGGGCACGGGTAAAGGTCTCGTAGTTGCGCTGAACAACGTCGAGATCAACAACAAGGCACGGGCCTTCCGGTCGGTTCTGTGCGAGAAAATCAATAATACGCTGAGTTGCCATTGGGGCGTTCTCCCATTCCACGAATATGGCAGCGTGCCGGTACCTGATGCGTATGGGCGCGGTGGAGGCGCGTGACGCGGACTACCTGCGTGCTGTAAAGCTCCGGGGCCAACCGGAACTGCGAAGTAAGTCTGCCTCGCTATGGAATGGGATGTCCCGTTCCGCACGTGGGCAATGATGGTGTGCCTCTTTAGTGTCGGTGGATTTGGACGCCACCTGAGACCAAAAAAGCCCTACACCGTCGTTGCTTTAAGTAAGTCCTACAGGGTTCCAGTAAGCAGGACCACCACAGGCACGTGCGACTTTGGGCAAGTCGCGATTTACGCCTGTTGCTTTTTCCGCGCAAGTGAAATTTTCACCCTTTTTGTCCTGAAACAATCGCAGGATCGTCGAAGAACACATGCGGCAACGCACAAAATGGCTCAAAAGGCCGTGTTTTCGGTTTGCAAGAAGATGAGTTCACGCATTTTGGTATGGGGCATTGCAATTTGTGCATATCCGGGACCTGGGTGATGTTTCATGTCAGGTCTGAAACAGGTGCTCAATGGTATGGGATTGCATGAACCGGGGAAGTGTTACCGGCGCGTTGCGGGGGCTGTTTCACCTGTTCGAGGCGCAACCGGATCTTGATCCGGGATTTCCGAGATAAAATGCCTGCAATAGCCGTTTTCATAAGACCCCACACTTTTGTGAAGGCGTATCGAGGCGGCGTTTTTTTCACGGACCATCGACCAAAGGGGTTTTATCCCCATTTTTTGAAACTCATCCAGCGAATAGCCGGTGATCCATTTGGCAAGTCCGGTTCCCCACCATGGGCGCAAGACGGCAATCCCTGAAAACATCCCGAAACGGGTACATTCAGTACAGGCGGCAATTTGTCCGGTCGCATCGTCACGGGCATAAACCATCCAGGCATCGTCAGTTTTGATCAGCTTCGTGATCAGATCGCTGGTGACTGTCGGATGAACATGTTCGGTACTGTAGGCTCGGTTGTAAAAATCGGCCAGTTCGCCAGCAACCTTGGGGTCGAAATGGTCGCGGTCAAAAGGATAAAGGGTCAAACCCGGCACGGGGATATAAGAATAGGGGGCGCCATCCCAGCAGAAACGAAAGCTCCGTTCGTGCAGATTCTCGGTAAATCCGCAACGCTCCAGAAATGGAATGATCTCGGCATTTTCGGGCGTGACCAGTGCATATTGATGTGTCAGGCCCCGTGGTTGAAAAACACGGTCCATGCCGTCTTTAAGGACATCCCCCACGCCCTGATTGCGATAGGGGGCGGCAACCATGTAGACAACGCTTCTGCATCCTTCAGAAAAATAGGGACGCCAGTGCGCCAGGCCCACACCGATGCACTGATCGTTGTGAGTGGCAATGACCAGTGCCGCAAGACGGTCGAAGGGATTTTTCAGGATGGATTGCCAGAAATCGTAATAATCCGATTCCGGCTTGGTAAAGCCCCATTCCTCAACTGCGCGATAGAGGATGTCTTGCATAGTGGATGGATCATATTCCGTAACAGATAGCGTTGCTGTCAGCGGGGAAGGACTGGATCGCATCGCGGGTTTCTCGACAGAGCAAAAGACAAGAAAAATGCGATTGCCGATATCGGCAATCGCGTTGAAATGCAGGGCTTGAGGTTCTTAGCTGCCTTTAAGTGCCTCAGACATCACCACTAATGCAGCCGAAGCATTGCTGCATCTGATGCATCGAGACACTCAGTTCCTCATCCGAAGAGATGATGCATGGTGTGGAACCACCCTGACAGGGACGAGGGTAGCCGGACATGCCGAGCTCTTCGTCATTACGGGTCAGGCTTTTTGCAGGGGGGGACATTTCAGCGTCGCCCGTAATGCCATAACCGCAAAATGGTCCCCCCGGACGCGGGCCGGGAAAGATGCCGAGCTCTTCGTCATTACGGGTCAGGCTTTTTGCAGGGGGGGACATTTCAGCGTCGCCCGTAATACCATAACCGCAAAATGGTCCCCCCGGACGCGGGCCGGGAAAAATGCCGAGATCCTCATCCGAACGGTCGAAGGAAAAACTGTTCTGTGGCTGCGAGGTCGAAAGCGGACGACCCTGGTCACTGGCAAGACGGTAAAATGCTGACGACGGAACGGATCCGGCGGTCAGGTTTTCGTTTGTCATATCCCTGATACTCCTGATGGCGAGGTTGATGATCTGTGGAGGCGCAAGTCCAACTATCAACCAACATCAATTACGGAAGTGACATTGGTTCAAAATTGACCATTCGTACCGGAAAGTCCTGATTTTTCTATTTTTTTCCGGGTCTTGTTCTTGCAAAACTTTACAATAGTAATTCACGGTGTGCAACTGCAGGTTCATTCAATTGAAGCCCCATAAACGGCATCGTTAATGCTTGCCGGGTGGGGAAAGGGAGAACGACCAAAAAATGATCGTGCCTGAGGGGTTTGTTGGCGCTAAACATCGCGCAGGGTCTGGACTTCTATCAGAACAGGATGTTGCAAATTGGACTGGTTGATTGTTGCTGTCTTTGCGGGGGTCTATTTCGGCATGGCGCTGGGGCGCTGGCCGGGGCTTGCGATCAATCGCACCGGAATTGCCGTGATCGGGGCGCTGATCCTGTTGCTGGCTGGCGCTGTCAACGGGGATCAGGCACTGGCATCAATTGATTTTGCGACCCTGTCGGTTTTGCTGACCCTGATGGTGCTGTCATCTCAATATGCAGCCAGCGGCTTTTTTGACTGGATCGGCAATCGCATTACCCATCTTGATCTGACACCGCGCGGATTGCTTGCCGGGGTGATCATGATTTGCGGTGGCTTGTCGGCGGTCATGACCAATGATGTGGTGGTCTGGGCGGTAACGCCGATCCTGATCTCAGGGGTGATCGCGCGCGGCCTTGATCCAAAACCCTTTGTCATAGCGGTGGCCTGTGCGGCCAATGCCGGATCGGCCGCGACCCTGATCGGCAATCCGCAAAACCTGATGATTGCCGAATTTGGGCAGCTTGATTTCATCGAATTCCTGATGGTTTGCGGTGTTCCGGCCCTGATCGGGTTGCTGACTGTTTATGCCGTGCTGGTCTATGGCCCGATGACGCGTGGCGCGTTACAGCAGGTCGAAAGGATCGCAGCCGGTTCGGACGCAACGGCCGTGTTGCCTGATCGTCCAATGCTGATCAAGGCGGTGGCGGCAACCATTGCCGTGATCCTGATCTTTATCCTTGTCGATGAACGTGCGCTTTGGTGCCTGCTGATTGTTGCCATGCTGTTGCTTAGCCGCAGGCTTGGCACGGATCAGGTCCTGGGGCGGGTCGACTGGCATTTGCTGGCACTGTTTTGCGGGTTGTTCATTGTCACCGGCGCAATGTCGGGCGATGACGTGATTGCAGGGTTCTTTCGTGACATCCTGATCACGCTTCATATTGATCAGCCCGCGGTTCTTGTCGGTCTGTCACTTGCCGGATCAAACACCATTGGCAATGTGCCGCTGGTGATGATGTTGCTATCCCTTGGCCCGGACTGGTCGCAAAGCATGTTGCATGGCCTGGCTGTTTTCAGCACATTGTCGGGTAATTTTCTGATTGTCGGCTCGGTCGCCAATATCATTGCCGTTGAACAGGCCGCAAAGGCCGGAACGGTGATTTCATTTACAGACTATGCGCGCCTTGGCGTGCCGATCACGTTGATCAGTCTTGTAATGGCACTGGGCTGGATGACACTGATTTCGTAGGATCCAAGATGACCAAGATTAAGATCACCGCAGGCCCGTTCACCTTTGACGGCGTGCTTGAAACCGAAAAAGCCCCACAGACCTGCAAGGCGTTTCTTGACCGCATGCCGTTTGAAAGCAAGGCCGTCCATGTCCGCTGGAGCGGCGAGGGTGTCTGGATGCCGCTGGGAGATTATCAGTTCGGTGTTGGTTATGAAAACCACACCAGCTTCCCCGCACCGGGCCAGATCATTCTTTATCCCGGCGGGATCAGCGAAACCGAAATCCTGCTTGCCTATGGCGGCGTTCATTTCGCCTCCAAGGTCGGCCAGCTTGCCGGTAACCATTTCATCACGGTGACCAGCAATCTCGATGACCTTGAAAAACTTGGTAAAATGACGCTGTGGGAAGGTGCCCAGCCGATCCGGTTCGAGGTTGCATGATCGCATTGTGAACGGGCACACTCGTCTTGAGGCCCGGATTGCCCTAGAAGGCTTGCAATCTTTATTAAACGGGCGAGTGATGCCGTGTTCGAGACAATCAATCTGTGGATTCAGGACCACCAACAGCTGGTCTACACCCTGATCTTTACCTATTGCGTCAGCAAGGCCAGCATCCTGCCGGTGTTTGTCGGCATCTTTGTGGTATCCGAAAGCCTGTTGCCGGGGCCGTCTATTGTCGCGATGCTGTCCGGGGCCTTTGTCGGCGATATGATACGGTTCTGGCTGGGGCGCAAATATGGTGACGCGATTATGCGCAAGCTCCCGGATGGTCTGTCAAAGTGGTTGGGCAAAACCATGCGTTTGTTTGAGCATTATGGCGTCGCCTATATCCTTTTGTGCCGCTATCCCAATACCATCCGCTCGATCAGTGTGTTTCCGGTCGGCATGAGTTCGATGTCATTCATGCGCTTCCTGCCGCTTTGCATCGCATCAATCCTGCTTTGGGTCGGGATTTACTTTGCACTTGGTTATGTGCTGGGCGAGGGGATGTCGGAACTGCTTGAACGCAACCTCACACTGCTCAGTCCGGTCTTGCTGATTGTGTTCCTTGGGCTTGGCTGGTTCGGGCTTAAACGCATCGACAAGCTCGAACAGCAGGCCGAACGTGCCATCAAGTAATCAAATAGAAACGGCAGCCACACGGGCTGCCGTTTCTGTATTCAGGCTTTGTGCTGTTGCAGGGAATGTGGGGTCCGCTGATCAGGCCTGCTCGATCTGCGAAAAAAAGTATCGGTAAATTCCGTCGCCATCGCGTTTCCAGCCCATGCGTTCATGCAGCCGGATTGATGCGGCATTGCTGGTGCGTACAAGGCTCCAGAGCTTGTCGATCCCGTTTGCCCTGAAATGATCCATGCAATGGGCGGCGAGCCATTCGGCAACGCCTTTGCCCCAATAGGGACGAATGACAGAAATCGCAGAGAACAGTCCATCTACGCCGCATTCGGCATAGGCAACGATTGTCCCGGTTGCCTGTTCGCGGGCATAGGCAAACCACATGTCGCCATGGACCGACAGTTTGCGAATGTCTTTGCCTTCAAGGTCAGCACAGGCCGGTTCATTGGCAAAGGTTCGGTTAAACAGGGTGGCCAGTTCGGCCTCGATCACCGGATCGGGATGATCGCTGTCGTAATGATGGATGCTGAGCCCTGCGACGGCGGGTTTTGCATAGTCTCCGCCATCCCAGATCATGCGCATCGAATCATATTCTGCCTGATGGGCAAAACCGACTTTTTCATAAAGGGTACTATATTCGGCAAGTTCCGGGGGGGCAAAGGCGACTTGCGTGGTCCATCCCCGTTGGCGAAACAGTATATCGAGATGCTGCTTCAAGGCCCGCGCAACTGTTTCCCTAGGCTGGTTGCGATCAATGAAATAGGAAACCGAGCGCGAATTTTTATCAATGGTCGGCCGCCAGTTGATCTGTGCCAGTCCTATGATCGAAGTTCCATCAAAGGCCATAACCAATCCATCAAGGACCGTTCGATGGTCTTTCAGGATTGGTTGCCAGTAATCATAGAAGGGAGAGCTTTGCTCAAGCACTCCCCAACCGGTCAGCAACGCGCGAAACGGTTCTTCCATCGTGGCGGGATCATATTGTGCGACATGCAAGGCCAAATCGGTGTCAGACATGATATCTCGGCACGCTTTCGATCAGGGCCTGTTTGCAAACAACGGCACGCCAGAGTCCCCGTTCAGGCCAAATGTTGATTATGTGGACTGGCCTGAACGGAATCCTCTTACGTCGCTTCCCCGTCTTCAGGGATGTTCGCACGACGGCAGGTCCGGGCATCTATGTAAGGGAAATTACCATACACCGCATGCCGAGTAGCAGGGTTTCGGGCCGCCGGGAATCGGTGCACTAAGCGTCAGGTCACTGTCAGAGAATTCAGACTTGTCGGCGACCGGTGCACGACACCCTAGACCGCATGAGCAGCTTTGGGTGTGAAAGCCGGGAGGCGGTGCGCTCAGATCAAGGTCGTCAAATTGAACAGACAGTTCATCTTTACCGCGCCTGACGCAAAAACTTGGTGGCTGCGGAAGGGCGGCGTTGAGATTGGCATCGCTGACATCATCACTTTCTGGCCGCAGGGTGCAAATACACTGGCACGGAGCGGGTGGGTGACTTAAAGCCAGATTGCTGTCGCTGAGCTCAGCATTTTCTGGCAGCAAGGTGCAAATACACTGGCACGGAGCGGGCGGGTGACTTAAAGCCAGATTGCTGTCGCTGAGCTCAGCATTTTCTGGCAGCAAGGTGCAAATACACTGGCACGGAGCGGGCGGGTGATTTAAAGCCAGATTGCAGTCGGTGACATCATCACTTTCTGGCCGCAGGATGGTAATACACTGCCCCGGAGCGGGCGGACGACTGAAAGCCAGATTGTTGTCGCTGACGTGATCATCGTCAAACAGACGAAGGAAAGCTGGTGTCGGCAATGACCCTGCAGCGAGATTTTCCTGTGTCATATCCAGAAACTCCTGAAACCGGTTGCCAGATATCAGTGTCATGCTGGCTATGCCCGGGTTGCCTCGGAAACAGAAATAAACGGTACAAACTTCAAAGGACGCCATATGTGAACCAAGGTTGCCCGACGAAGTGCTTGGGCACCCTTATTTATTCTTGGTGTCACAAACGTTTGGCGCGAAAAATACGCTAACATATGTCTAATATACTGTGCAACGCAGATTGCGCGATTTTTCCGATTGTGCATTGATATTTAGTTGTTTTTGCTCTTGCGTAAAAGATGCAAGGCAGGGCAACCTGATCTGAGATCTGGACGGTTATAACAACACTTGCAGGGGAAGAATGGCAATGGCGGAAGATCAGAAATACCTTGCGATTGCCCCACACTTCACCCTGCACACAATTGGCAATCACACCTACTTGCTATTGTCGGAAACCCAAAGCTTTCGCCTGAATGGCGAAAGATACGGGATTTTGTTCCCCTATCTTGATGGACGTCTGCGCGAGCAGGAGATTATCGCCCGGCTCGGTGATCGCATTCCGCCTGCGGATATATCCGAGATGATCGCGCATATGCGTAAGCGGGGCTATGTCGTTGCGATTGATCCATGGGCGGATCATGCCCGATCTGCATATTGGAGCGCCAATGTCTTGCAACCTGATGAATGTGAAAGCTTTGCCCAGTCGGTCAAGCTTGGCGTTGTCGGGCTGGGTCGCGATGGGGCTGCCGGGTCGGTGCAGGCGTCCGAACTTGCCGCGATGCTTATAGCGCAAGGTTTCAGCATTACCGATTTTAAAAATGCCAATCTGACCATTGTTCTGACCGAAGACTATCTGCAACCGGCACTTTCGGATTTCGCCCGCATGGCGGCTAAACGCGAAATGGCATGGGTGCCGTTCAAGCCAGGTGGATTAAACGCATGGTTTGGGCCCGTCATTGGGGCTGATAGCGGTGCGGGCAATTGTTATTTCTGTCTGGCAAGGCGACTGGCCGAACATCGTCAGGGCGATACAGTGGCCCCGGCATCACCAGAAGGTGCCCGTCCGGCACGGGCCTTTACCAAGGCCAGTCTGGCGGTTGCATTTGGTCGGGCGACGCTTGAAACGGTGCGTCTGAGTTTTGGCCTGTGCGAAGATCTTCGCACGAAGTTGCAGGTCTGGTCGTTAAGCGATGGGGTGAATGAGCAGCATGGCGTGCCGTTATTTGCCGATTGTCCCGAACATGCTCTGCAGTCAACACCGCAAACACCCGATCAGATGCATCGACCAATCACCCTGTCACGGATCAAAAATCAGGATGGGGCGGATGGCGGTTGGCGGGCGCTGACCCCGGAACAGGCACTGGCGAGACTGGAACCGATTGTCAGCCCCCTGACCGGGATTGTTGGCCATTTGCACAAGGCTGATCTGGCGGAGGGGCTGCATGTTTATTCCGCCTCGCAGGGACGCCGGATGTCGATTGATCCACGTCAGAACCGATCGCTTGGGCGTCCGGGCGGGGCCGCAGGAAAGGGGTTAAGTGACAGTCAGGCCAAGATCAGCTGTCTGGCCGAGGCTGTTGAACGCTATAGTGCGCAATGGTCGGGCTCCGAACCCCGCCATCAGGCAAGCTGGCGGGAAATTCGCGAACATGCCCCGCATCCAGCTTCGTTTCTGGAATATGCCGCGCAGCAATATCAGAACCGCGAAAGCCTGAACCGGAATGCTACCACGATGGCCCGCATTCCCGAACCGTTTGACGAGACAGCGGTGATTGACTGGACCCCGGCCTGGTCGCTGCGGGATCACGCGCCGCGCTGGGTGCCGACCCGGTTCTGTTATTACGAATATCGGGGTAATGCGCCCGGTGATCATGATTTCTGTATGGCGGATTCAAATGGCTGTGCGACAGGTGGCAGCATCGAAGAAGCAATTCTGCAAGGTTTCCTTGAGCTGGTTGAACGCGATGCGATTTCGATCTGGTGGTATAACCGCCTTGTGCCACGGCGCGTATCGCTTGACGGGCTTGATGATGCGTTTGTTGCCAATATGCAGGCCCATTACCAGTCACTGGGACGAACGTTCTGGGTGATTGATCTGACCACCGATCTTGGGATTCCGGTGATGATTGCTGCATCGGCCAAACAGGATGGCAGCCGGGTATTGCTTGGTTTCGGATCACATCTTGACGGGCGGATTGCCGCTTTGCGTGCCCTGACCGAACTCAACCAGATTTTGATGCATGATGATATCGAGCCCTCAACGATCCAGACCAAGGGCGGGATCGAAGATGCTATGATGGAATGGCTGGCAACCGCCAATCTCGCCGACCATCCCTATATTGCCGGGACCGGTGCGGAAAAGTCGGTCGATGATCTTCCAAGCGCCGGGTTTGATACGATTGATCAGGCAGTCCGGTTTTGTGTCGATCGGATGGCAGAAGAAGGGCTCGATACCATTGTTGTCGATTACAGCCGCCCGGACCTGCCGCTTTCCTGTGTTCGTGTTGTGGTGCCGGGGCTGCGTCATTTCTGGAACCGCCGTGCGCCGGGACGGCTGTTTGATGCGCCGGTCAAGATGGGCGCACTTGATCACCCCCATAGCTATGACGATCTGCACCCCTTGGCCTTTTTCCTGTGAGGCGTCATGACTGCGAATGCATCGACTGGATCTGCTTTTTTTGCATCTTCTGACCCCTATCTTGGTATCGGGCTTGGTCCCCATGTTCGGGCGGTCTCATTCGATGAGACCGGTGGGCGCATGGTGTTGAAAACGGCCTTTGGCGATGAACCGACGCTTTATGATCATCCAACCGGTTGGTCAGACCCGCGGTTTGTCGATCTGGTCGCATCCTGGGGTGTCGACAATGGGGTGCCGGTTGCAACGCTCTGTGAACAGATTGGCGATATCTGCCCCGAACTGAACGAGGAACAGGTTTGGAAAAAGGCCGATCAATTGCTACATGAGCTGGCCAAGGTTCAGGCGTTGCAGTGGTGGTATTGGCCAGATAAATCTTCTGGTGCGCCGCTGTGTCATATTGAGTCAGGGTCGCGGCTTTATTATACGCCGCTTGAAATCGGGGCGGCGCCCGAGGATGCAGAGATTTCGCGCTTTGCCTTTGTTCAGCGCGAAGGCGGCAAGACAGTTCTTGAAAACTGTGAGATCGGTGTGCGGTTGGTGCTTGGTCCGCAGGGTGACGGGTTGCTGGCCCACATCTTTGGCGATCCGAAGCATGGCAATAGCATGAATTCAGGCGATGAAGGCAAACTGGCCTATCCCGGTTTCTGGCATTTTCTGTGGCGGTTCGGCTTTTTGCAAAGCCCGTCTCATGACAGTTTTGATCGTCAAAGCTGGGAATTTCATGAACGGCTGTTCCATTCCCGATCCCGCAGTTTTCTGGATCAGAGAATGATTGGCGGGACCTATCGGTTCAAGGACAAGGTGCCATCCCTACCCGCGATCAAGGCGCCAATGTCTGCCCACAAGATCGCATTGCCGCGCCCGGATGACAATTCAGCCGATGCCAAGCATAAGCCACTGTCGCTTTATGATGTGATGGATGCGCGCAAATCCATCCGCGAACCGGGCGCTCGCCCGCTGAGGCTTGATGATCTGGGCAGTTTTTTATGGCGGTCTGTTTCTACCCGCAAACATATCAAGCATGGCACGTCGCAGGATTTGCTGGAACGTCCGGTTCCTGCCGGTGGCGCGATCCACGAGATCGAAATCTATCTGGTCATCAATCGCTGCGATGGTTTGAAACCGGGCATCTATCATTATCAGGGGGCGGAACATGCACTTTATGCCTTGCCTGCTCGTGAACAGGTGCGCAAAGCCATCCTTGGTGTGGCAAGCGGTGCCACGGGTCTTGGTTCCAAGTTACCCGATAGTCTGATCGTGATGGCAAGCCGGATGCCGCGCCTTGGCTGGAAATACCAGAATCTCTGTTATCGGCTTTCGCTGCTCAATGCAGGGGTGATGATGGAAGCCTTCTATCTGGTGGCAACTGAAATGGGGTTGTCGCCCTGTGCCACCGGAAGCGGCGATAGCGCGCTGTTTGCGCTTGCCACAGGTCTTGGCATCGAGCATGAAACCGCGATTGGCGAATTCATCCTGAATGGCCCGCCGATCAAGAAATCCTATCACTGATCCGGGCTGAAGTGATCCGGGGACTGCCGACTTTGGATTTGGTGGGCCAAACAAAAAACCGCCGGGATTGACCGGCGGCTTTGTGTGATCAGCAATCTGAAGAATGCTTATTCCGCAGCAATCGTCTTGCCGTCTTTTTCAAGCATCTCGCCCTGTTTGCGTTTGGCAAGGATTTCGCGTGCCTTGGCATAGGTATCATCGTGCCAGAAGATCAGGCAACCGTTACAGCCACGGCCACAGCAACCCTTGGTGCCCACGCGCGGGGTACGGAAAGAACGTTCTTTCTGACGATCATCAAGGGCGGTCTGAAGCGCATCGCGTTTGGCGTCATAGCGGTCTTCATTGCCTTTGCCCATCTCGATCTTGTGGCCTTCCTGATCAAGTTTCAGGCGCTGCCATTCGTCTTCCGAAAGGGCTTTTTCCTTGCGCACGATGGTCATCGGAAGCACTTCGCGACGCAGGAATTCCGGGTCTTCCTGTTCAAACAGCGAGAACGGAAGGCGGATGCGCGGATGGGTATTGGCGTGGACAGCTTCGCCGACCTTGCCGGTTTTGGCGTCGATGAATTCATACATGCGGATGAAAATGGTCTGACGCGAGCGCGGCGGGACGATTTCAATCACGTCACCGGGCAGCATGCGGTTCTTGACCGACATGATAAAGGCGTCGTCTTCGACTTCCTCGATCATTCCGGCAAATTCCCAATCCGACACATTGGTGTTGCTGTCATAGCCATGCGCATAGTTGGTCAGACGGCCATCATGGAAGGCAAGGGTGTAACCCCGGTTCGGAATGGTCGACAGTTCCTTCATATATTCGTCGGCTGACCAGTTTTCCGGATCCTTGTACCAGTCATCAATCGCCATGCGATAGGCACGGGCAACGAGGCCGGCGTAATAGGGGCTTTTGCCGCGGCCTTCGACCTTGAGGCTGTCGACGCCGATTTTCAGGTAATCTTCAAGCTTCGGCATGATGCAAAGATCACGCGAGTTCAGGATATAGGAGCCGCGTTCGTCTTCCTGAATTTCCATCAGCTCGCCCGGACGCATGTCTTCTTCAAGGAAGAAGTCAAACATCTCAAGGTTTTCTTCGGTCAGGTTCAGTTCCTTGACCGTGCCGTCCTTGAGCTTCATATGGACTTTGTATTTCCAGCGGCATGAGTTCGCACAGGCCCCCTGATTGGCGCCACGTTCGGCCATGAAGTTCGACAAAAGGCAACGACCCGAATAGGTCATACACATCGAACCATGCACAAAGGCCTCGATCTTGATGTCCTGGCATTTTTCGCGGATTTCGGTCAGCTCGGCATAGGAAACCTCGCGGCCGAGCACCACAAGCTTTGCCCCGATGCTTTGCCAGAATTTCACCGACTGCCAGGAACAGACATTGGCCTGTGTCGAAACATGCAAATCAAGTTCCGGCGCATGTTCACGCACAAACATGAAAACACCGGGATCAGCAACGATCAGACCATCCGGGCGGACCTTGCGCACGGTATCGACATATTCCGGAAGCTTGTCGATATCCTTGTTATGCGAAAACAGGTTCAGCGTCAGATAAACGCGCACACCGTGGCTATGGGCAAAGTCGATACCTTCGACCACGTCTTCAAGCGACAACTGGCTTTTGACACGCAAGGACAGGTCGGGCGTGCCCATGTAAACGGCGTCTGCACCATAAAGCACAGCCACTTTCAGTTTTTCGAGCGAACCTGCCGGCATCAGCAATTCGGAACGGCGCGATTGATTACTCATCACTTGGGTCTTTTCGTCGGTATGCGGGAAATCTCTCTGTCCCGTTTCTTATGGGACTTGGCGCGCTTCATAACATGGCGCGACCAGATTTCCGACCAAAATCGCATATTCAAGCCCGTTTGCATAGGTCGCAGCCCTGCGTACCCGCCATGCCCGGTGCGCAGGGCTGCGGATTATCGTATGCCGACAGGGGTGTTGATTGCTGCCAGACCGACGCTCAATCAGGCTTTGGAAACCGGATCCTGCGGATCGGGATCAATCGGGCGCGGACGGCCTTCATCGTCAAGGGCGACGAAGGTAAAGACGCCTTCGGTCACTTTATCGGACGTTTCGGCAAAGCGTGTCTGACGCCAGGCTTCGACATTGATGCGAAGCGATGTGCGCCCGGTATGGATGATTTCGGTAAAGAACGAAACTTCATCACCGACATGCACCGGGCGCAGGAACGACATGGTATCGACAAAGACCGTGGCGGTTCTGCCCTTGGCCCGGCGTGCGGCTGCGGTACCCGCCGCAAGGTCCATTTGCGACATCAGCCAGCCGCCAAAGATATCGCCGCTCGGATTGGTATCAGAAGGCATAGCAACGGCCCGGACCGAAGGTTGACGATCAGGAAGGATGTCCGTTGCGGTTTCTTTTGATGTCATTACAGGCGTTCCGAAATGGGTTATTCGCGCAACGTTACTTTAGTTTATCTAATTAAAGCCAGCGTAAAGTATTGCCAAATCAGGGCTCTACCAGATGTCACGTAGTCTGAAACACAATGCGGACCGGGCCGTGTCAGAGGTGAGTTTCAAGGGGAATTCAGCCATATTCAGAGCCTGACAAGAATTCGGATTTTTAATCTTGACCAAATGATCAGGATTGGACATGCTGTATCTGTCAGAGAGAGGCATCTGTACGTGTAATCAACCGGGGATAACCCCGAAACTATAATCACACGACAGATTAGATACTGGGAAAAGTCCGGCATTGTCCGGACGGATACGCCAAGAATGTCAGAACAGGAAGACCCAGAGTTGGTCGGGCCCGCCCGTCCGCGCACGCCATAAATCTATCCTGATCCCGTATGCGGGATCGCAGTGCCCGCGCTGGTCAGACTGTTTTTGCATTCTTGTTTTGTCTCTCGATGACATCAGGAGAGGACGCCTTTTTGGCAGGGAGACAAAACCAATGACCACCTTGCAGGCCAAGCAAGTTTCCAAATCCGGTGCCATCCATGGTGGGGCCGGGCACAATGCAGCAGATGACGGTTTTTCCGATCTGCATCCGGCATATTCCACCCTTCAGGCAATGGCAGAAAGCAATCGCTGCCTCTATTGCTATGACGCCCCTTGTGTCACCGCATGCCCGACATCAATCGACATTCCGACCTTCATTCGCAAGATCAGCACCGGCAACCCGGATGGGGCGGCAAAGACCATTTTGTCGGCCAATATCATGGGCGGCACCTGTGCCCGTGCCTGCCCGACCGAAGTTCTGTGCGAACAGGCCTGTGTGCGCAATGTCGCCGAAGATACCGCCGTTGAAATCGGAAGCCTGCAACGCTTTGCCGTTGATCATCTGATGGCGCGCGATCTGCCCCATCCGTTCAAGCGTGCGCCGGAAACCGGCAAGAATATTGCCGTGATCGGGGCCGGTCCGGCGGGGCTTTCATGTGCGCACCGTGCCGCCATGCTGGGTCACAATGTGACCGTATTCGAAGCCAAGGCAAAGCCGGGTGGTCTGAACGAATATGGTCTGGCCGCCTATAAGATGACCAATGATTTCGCCCAGCGCGAAGTTGAATTCCTGCTTGGCATCGGCGGCATTCGCATCGAATACGGCAAGGCGCTTGGCAAGGATATCAGTCTTGCTGCCCTTAAGGATTCCTATGACGCGGTATTTGTTGGTGTCGGTCTTGGATCGACCAACAATCTTGGACTTACGGGCGAAGATTTCCCGGGCGTTGATGACGCGATCAGCTTTATCGAGAAGCTCCGTCAGACCGAACCGAAATCCGACATGCCGGTTGGCAATAATGTGATTGTCATTGGCGGCGGTAACACCGCAATCGATGCCGCAGTTCAGGCCAAACGCCTTGGTGCCGATGAAGTCACCCTTGTTTACCGTCGCGGTGCCGAAAACATGTCGGCGACCGAGTTCGAACAGGATCTTGCGAAAACCAACGGTGTTGTCGTTCGCTATTGGGCCAAGCCCGTTGCGATCAAGGCCAATGGCAAGCTTCTGGGCATGGAGTTCGAGAAAACCGAACTGGATGCCAGCGGCAAGCTTGTCGGTACCGGCGAGACCTTTGAAGTGCGTGCCGACCAGATTTTGAAAGCCATCGGACAGAAAATTAAAACCGATGACCTTACCGGAATGGAGATCGCCGGTGGCAAAATCGTGGTCGATGAAAACTATCAGACAACAGCCCCGGGCGTGTTCGCCGGTGGGGACTGCATCAAAAGTGGCGAAGACCTGACTGTTCAGTCGGTCGAGGACGGCAAACAGGCCGCCATCGCCATCGATGCATTCCTGAAATCCGCTTGAACCGTAGCCAAAGGGAGAGAGAAAAATGGCTGATCTAAGCTGCAAAATCGCCGGAATTGATTCGCTTAACCCGTTCTGGCTGGCTTCTGCACCGCCGACCGACAAGAAATACAATGTCGTTCGCGCCTTTGAAGCAGGTTGGGGCGGGGTTGTCTGGAAGACGCTGGGCATTGATCCGCCCGTGATCAACGTATCGTCGCGTTACGGTGCCCATCATGACCAGAACCGCCGTCTGCTTGGCATCAACAATATCGAACTGATTTCCGACCGGCCACTTGCCGTCAACCTTCAGGAAATCCGCGAATGCCGTGCGGAATATCCCGATCATGTCATTATCGGATCGATGATGGCCCCGATCGAGGAACGCGCCTGGAAGGACCTTGCCCAGCAGATCGCCGAAAGCGGTGTGCACGGGATCGAACTTAACCTTGGTTGCCCGCATGGCATGTGCGAACGCGGCATGGGCTCGGCCATTGGTCAGGTGCCTGAAATGGTTGAGCAGGTCACCCGCTGGGTCAAGGAAAGCGTTGATATTCCAGTCTTTACCAAACTGACGCCAAACATCACCAATATCCTGTGGTCGGCCGAGGCTGCCTATAAGGGCGGGGCGGATGCGGTATCACTGATTAACACCGTTAACTCGATCATTTCGGTCGATATCGATCAGATGGTGCCCGAACCGATGGTCGATGGCAAAGGTACGCATGGCGGTTATTGCGGATCGGCAGTCAAGCCGATTGCACTGAACATGGTTGCTGAAATCGCGCGCAGCCCGGAAACGAAGAACCTTCACATTTCCGGTATCGGTGGCATCACCACCTGGAAAGATGCGGTCGAATTCATGGCGCTGGGGTCTAACGCGGTTCAGGTTTGTACCGCTGCGATGATCTATGGCTTCCGTGTGGTCGATGATCTGATCGACGGCATGAGCCAGTGGATGGATGACAAGGGCTACACCAGTGTCGAACAGTTCACCCGTGCCGCCGTTCCGCAGGTTGCGGACTGGAACGAACTGAACATGAACTTTGACACCAAGGCCGTGATCAACCCGGATAACTGCATCGAATGCGGCCGTTGCCATATCGCATGTGAGGATACCTCACATCAGGCAATCACCATGACCAACAAGCCTGAAGGCGGTCGTCTGTTCGAGGTTGTCGACGAGGAATGTGTTGGCTGCAACCTTTGCTATCACATCTGTCCGGTGCCCGATTGCATCACGATGGAACCGGTCAAAACCAACAAGCCGCCAATGACCTGGCCGGAACATCCATTGAACCCGATGCGTATGGCTGCGGAATAATCCATCAGCGCCACCAACCTAAAAGGATTGAATAATGACTCTTCAACCCAGTGTTCGAAATCTGTCAATTGACGGTGACCGCCTTTGGGACAGCCTGATGGAAATGGCCAAAATCGGCAAAACTGCAAAGGACGGCGTATGCCGTCTGGCGCTGACCGATCTTGACCGCGAAAGCCGCGATCTGTTTATCAAATGGTGCGAGGCCGAGGGATGCTCGATCCGCATCGACAAGATGGGCAATATCTTTGCCCGTCGTGAAGGCCGCAACCCCGACCTGCCACCGGTCGTGATGGGCAGTCACCTTGATAGTCAGCCGACCGGCGGTAAATATGACGGCGTTTATGGCGTGCTCTCGGGGCTTGAAGTCATCCGTGCGCTCAATGAAGCCAAATACGAAACCGAAGCCCCGCTGGAAGTCGTGTGCTGGACAAATGAGGAAGGCTCACGTTTTGCACCGGCAATGGTGGCATCAGGCGTTTTTGCCAAGGTGTTTGACCTTGAATACGGTCATTCACGGGCTGATGTCGACGGCAAGACCATGGGCGAGGAACTGACGCGGATCGGCTATATGGGCCCGGACGAGCCGACCATTGATGCCCATCCGATGGGGGCCTATTTCGAAGCCCATATCGAACAGGGCCCGATCCTTGAAGACGAAGGCAAGGATATCGGTATCGTCACCGATGCACAGGGGCAGCGCTGGTACGAAATCAAATTCACCGGTGTTGAAGCCCATGCCGGCCCGACCCCGATGAAAACGCGCAAGGATGCGTTGCTTGGTGCGGCACGCGTGATTGATCTGGTCAACAAGATCGGTCTGGATCGATCCCCGCTTGCCTGTGCCACGGTGGGCATGATGCAAATCCATCCGAATTCACGCAACGTCATCCCGGGTGAAGTCTTCTTCACAGTTGATTTCCGTCATCCCGATGATGCGGTGCTGGCCGATATGGACAAGGCCCTTCGCGAAGGGGTGGAGAAAATCGCAGCCGAGATCGGCCTTCAGACCGAGCTTGAACAGATTTTCTATTACGCCCCGGTTCCGTTCGATGCGTCCTGTGTTGATGCGGTACGCAAGGGTGCGGAACTTGGCGGGTTCTCGGCCCGTGAAATCGTGTCGGGTGCCGGGCATGATGCCTGCTATCTCGCACAGGTCTGCCCGACGGCAATGATCTTTATCCCCTGTGTGGACGGTATTTCGCACAACGAAATCGAGGAAGTCCACAAACACTGGTCGGATGCTGGCGGACAGGTTCTGCTGCACGCGGTTCTGGCCAAGGCTGACGAAACCGTCATGCAGAAATCAGACTGATTTCAGGATTTTCGATCTCCCGTGGCTGACCATGCAGCCACCCAGAGCGGGGCGGGTTTTATACCCGCCCTTCTTTTTGTCCGGATTTCGGGACTAGGCCGGGACCGGGTGAATGACCTTGGTAAAGGGTTCTTCCTGTCCCTCGGCAATCCAGTGCGCCCAATAGCGGTTCTGACCATTGCGGTCGTCGGGCTCCAAACACAGGAAGTTGCGCGCCCCGACAAATTTGACATCCGCCCCCGGCAGATTTGCCATCCGTGACTGAATGCCCGGATCAATTTCCTTGTCGTTATCCAGCAGGTGGCGAAGGGCAAACAGTACCATCTTGCTTGGGGCCGGATGGACGATGGCCGATGAAATCAGCTGATTGATGACGCGCGTTTTGCCGTCATATTCCATGCGGTCATTTTGCAGAATACCAAGGGCTGCGACATGAACATCGCCCGACAGAATGGTGATCCGCATGCCGGTTTTCTGGAAATCAAACAGGCGGTGAACCATGCGGGTGCGTTCGCCCTTGTGGCTTCGGCTGCTCCAGTGATCCTGAAGATCGTCTTCCAGTTCCTGTTGGCCGGGCACCACGCCAAGCAGGCTTTCAAGTACATTGAAATCGGGATAGACCACCGGAATGCTCGACATCACAAACAGATGTTTGATGTCGGCCAGACCCGAAACCCAGTCATAAATCTGTTTCCAGTGATCGTTTGACAGAACCTGACGCTGGCTGCGTTCGGACCGCATATCAAGGCACAGAATGGCGGTATCGCCAATCACATGGCCCATCGAAAACCCGTAATCGGGGGCCAGATAGGCGTCCGGCTTTTGACCGCCCGGCGCAATATGTTGCTGAAAGACGCCAAAGGCCTTGGTTGCGATGGCACCGATCCCCTGAAATACCGCACAGTCCTGACGCGCAGGCGGGTAGGAACCCCAGCCATCAAAGATGTCATGGTCATCCCAGATCGCAATCGACGGGATGCTGGCCATCATGGCGCGGACTTCCGGCTGTGCCCAGCGTTCGGTGTAAAGGTTGAAATAAAACGCCTCGACCTGCTTTTCCATGATCTTGGTAAAGCTTGCCTTGTTTGCAGCGTCGTTGGGTTTGTTGTTCCATTCCTTGATGGATGGCACGACTTCCCAGATGGAATCCGCATAGACCTGATCGCCGCCCAAAAGCATCAGATGGATGGGCTTGTTGTCATGGCGTTTGGCCATTTCCTGCCACATCCGGTTTTTGACCTCGACACCTTTCATGACCTTTTGCGATGAAAACCCGTTGCAGGATGCATAGGACATGTTGGGTGCATCCCCCTTGGCGGGCAGGTGGATGTCATAATAGACGCCATCTTCAAGGCTGTAGGTCAGGGTGGCGGGGCTGTCGGAAAGCGGGGTTTCAAAGGCAAGACAATGGGCAAAGTGCTTGCCGTTTTGCCAGATCGTTTCCGGCTGACCCGCATTGGCTGCATGGGCGTTCGTAAAGAATATCGGGCAGGGCTGATCGCTGTCGGTGACGATCAGGGCACTTAGTTTCCAGCGATTGCTGGCCTTGTCATATCCCTTGAATGACAGAACGGGTCCCATCAGGATTTTCATTGATCCTCCCCTGCGGTGCGGGCCGCAAAATAAAAGTTTTCCTGAATATAGCTTTGACAACTTTAAGTCGAAATCGACCGCAGGAAAAGAGGGCAGGGGCAAACATTCCTTATTCAAGCTGCTGATGGTCAGATCATCCTAGCTGCCGCTTTCGGCATTCAGAATGATGTGATTCTGTGTCCAGAGTTCGAGTGTGCCGTCTTCATCAAGGGCCTCGATCAGCAGATTGATATTTGCAATGTCGCGCACACAGGGGCTTGAGCGGGAAAACAGGAAAAGGACCTCGTTACGGACCAGTGGCGGTTCAACGGCTTTGATCTTGTCGGTCAGTTTGTCACGATACAGGTTGCTCAGACCGTCATAGCGGCCCAGCATGACGTAATCGACGCGACCATTGAGCAGGATATTGAAAATCTTGTTACCGGTCGGCGAGAAAATCATATCAAGATTATCCTGCGCATAGCGATCCAGTTTGTCGCCATAACTGCCCCCTTGCGGGCGGGCACCGGTATAGCCGATCAGGTCTCGCAGTTCTTCGACATCAAAAAGATTGTCATGTCGTTGAAAGACCATGATGTCATCGGACGCAAAAGCCGTGCTGTAGTGGAACATCTGGTCGCGTTCCGTGGTGAAATAGGCTCCGGCAATGACATCAAGTTCACCCTGTTCGAGCATCTGCAAGGCGCGGGTCCAGGGAATTTCAAGCTGAAGCGACAGATGCGTGCCGGTCTGGGCGCTATAGCGACGCAAGATATCAATCGCAACCCCGACCTGCCGGCCGTCGGCATCAATATAGGAAATCGGTTCCCACCCGTCCGCTCCGCCAACAGACATGGTACTGCAAGGCCGCATCAGCGTGCCGTTCAGGGGGGATTTTTCAGATCCATCCGCCGCAAGCGCAAGGCCGTCAAACAAGGAAATCAGGCCACCAACAAGGATGACTGCGATGCAAGCTCCTGCGACGCGGGTCGACGATATGTGACGCGTCATTTTGGTCCCGGGCAATCATGTTGCAGATACTGCGTCTACAGATTTGTCCGGTCGGACGTTTGCACAACTATGCAGAAGTGGTGCCAGCCCACCCCCTTTGAGGTGGTTCCTGGCGAATGATCAATTAAGCCCGACGCCTTTCAGGATGATTTTAACAACATTTTCCTTGGCCTCGGCGAACTGTTCTTCGCTAAGCGGCTTGTCATTGTTGAAAATCTCGATCTGGCGGCCAAAGTCGGCATAATGCTGGGTGGTGGCAAAGATCATATACATCAGCGAATAGGGTTCGATGTCATCCATCTTGCCTTCGTCGATCCAGCCCCTGATCACCACAACACGGCTATCAAGCCAGTTCTTGACGGTGGTCGAGATGTAATCGGACGAGAATTTGGCCCCACGTATGATTTCATGGGCCCAAAGGCGCGAACCATAGGGGCGGGCACGCGACAAATCCATCTTGGCTTCGATATAGCCGCGCAGGATCACGGCCGGGTCGGCACTGTTGTCAAAGGTCATGGCGGCTTCAAGCCAGTGATCACAGACATCTTCCATGATCCGGCGATACAGCGCCTCCTTGGTGCTGAAATAGTAATGCACGTTGGCCTTGGGCACATTGGCGATTTCGGCAATACGTGCGGTGGTCGCCCCCTTGAAGCCGTAATCAGCAAAAACCTGTTCTGCGGCGGCAAGAATCTGTTCTTCGTTTTCCTGTCGGATCGCGGCCTTGTGTGCCCCGTTTACTGCGGGTTTGGCGCCCATCCGTGTGTCCTGTTTCGAGCCGCTTTTTACTGAGGTCATTCGTGCTCTCTGATTTGTGTCATTTATCTTGACCGTTTGGTCAGGTTAAAATAACCTCTACCACAAATATGCAAAAGAAACTTTTTTATGCGCGTCGTTCTTGACCAGGGTCGAGAGTCGGGTTTGTCCGAAATATCGAACAGCACCGATGAAAGATAAAGAGAAAATAGACGCCATAAATAAAAAACAGGGTCGCTGAAATGGTGTTTGACGGTCGAATATTCGAAACAATTTCCCGGTAGCGTTTAAGCTCTAGTGCGTGGGCGTGTCTCATGCTAACGATTTTTGCGCGCCTGCCTGTCAGGCCGTTCCGGAAATCGAATGTGCGACATTTTGGTCACTTGGCCAAATTTGTCAGGCAAACGGAATAAAAGATGTCAGATGCCGGAAATACGGGTGCCCGCCATCCGTCCGGGATCAGGGAAGTAATAAAAAAGGTACGGGAGACCTTTTATGACAGCCACCACGAAAATCAGCCGTCCGAACGATCTTTCAGCGTTCTGGATGCCTTTTACGGCCAATCGCCAGTTCAAGCAGACCCCACGTATGCTGGTCTCTGCCGATGGCATGTATTACAAAACCGACGATAATCGTGAAATCCTTGACGGTACTGCGGGCCTTTGGTGCTGCAACGCCGGTCACAAGCGTCCGAAAATTGTCGAAGCCGTCAAGGCGCAGATGGACGAACTGGATTATGCGCCAGCATTCCAGATGGGCCATCCCAAGGCGTTCGAACTTGCCAGCCGTCTGGCACAGTTGATGCCGGGCAATCTCAACCATGTTTTCTATACCAATTCCGGTTCTGAATCGGTTGAAACCGCCCTTAAGATTGCACTGGCCTATCACCGCGCACGCGGCGACGGTCAGCGTACCCGTCTGATCGGTCGTGAACGCGGCTATCACGGTGTTAACTTTGGCGGCATTTCGGTTGGTGGTATTTCGGGCAACCGCAAGACCTTTGGCCAGATGCTGGGCGGTGTTGACCATATGCGTCACACCTATCTGCCAGAAGAAAACGGTGTGACCCGCGGGATGCCCGAACATGGCGCGTTTCTGGCCGATGATCTTGAGCGCATCTGCGCGCTGCATGATCCGTCAACCATTGCTGCCGTGATTGTCGAGCCGGTTGCCGGTTCGACCGGTGTTCTGATCCCGCCGAAAGGCTATCTGGAACGTCTGCGCGAGATTTGCACCAAGCATGGCATCCTTCTGATCTTTGATGAAGTCATCACCGGCTTTGGCCGTCTGGGTGCGCCGTTCGCGGTTGACTATTTCGGTGTTCAGCCCGATCTGGTCACGACCGCAAAGGGCCTGACCAACGGGACGATCCCGATGGGTGCGGTCTTTGCGACCGACGAGATCCATGATGCCTTCATGACCGGCCCGGAAAACATGATCGAGCTGTTCCATGGCTATACCTATTCGGGCAACCCGGTTGCCTGTGCGGCTGGCCTTGCGACCCTTGAGACCTATGAAGAAGAAGGTCTTTATGAAAAGGGCAAGGAACTTGGCCAGTATTGGGAAGATGCGGTTCACAGCCTGATTGATCTGCCGCGCGTCAAGGATATCCGTAACCTTGGCCTGATCGGGGCGATCGAACTTGAAGGGATCGAAGGTTTCCCGACCAAGCGTGCGTTCAGTGCATTCCTCAAGGCATTTGAGAAAGGCATCCTGATCCGCACCACGGGCGATATCATTGCGCTTTCACCGCCGCTGATCATTGAAAAATCACATATCGATCAGCTGTTTGGTACATTGCGCGACGTGCTCAAAGAGATCGATTAAGATCGAAGACTGATACCCATCGCCCGGTGACGGGCGATGGGGGCTTGCCGGATCGACAAAAAAATACCTGATCTGGCAACGCCACGGAGGAAACATCTGTTTCGCGATTTTTCCGACCGCGTCCCGTCTGGGAACAGACCCGCATAAAAACAAAAGGGTCTTTGGGGCGCGTAAGGACATAAGTCCGTCAGACCACAAAAGTGGCAAGGACATAAAATATCAGATCAAGGAGGTATCTCGGATGTCAATGCTGAGAGGCGGCCTGATTCAAATGAGCCTTAAGGGTTCAACCGATCAGACCCCCGAAGAAATCCGCAAGGCCATGATCGACGCACATCTGCCCCTTATTGAAGAGGCGGGTAACAAAGGCGTGCAGGTCCTGTGCTTTCAGGAGGTTTTCACACAGCCCTATTTCTGTCCGAGCCAGGACAAGAAATGGTACGCGGCCGCGGAAAAAATTCCCGATGGTCCGACCACACAACTGATGTGCGAACTGGCAGCCAAATACAAAATGGTGATCGTTGTTCCGATCTATGAGGAAGACATTACCGGGGTGTATTACAACACTGCTGCGGTGATTGACGCCGATGGCACCTATCTTGGTAAATACCGCAAAACCCATATCCCTCATGTCGCCGGTTTCTGGGAGAAATTCTTCTTCAAGCCGGGCGCTTCGGACTGGCCGGTCTTTGAGACCCAGTATTGCAAGCTTGGCGTTTATATCTGCTATGACCGCCACTTCCCGGAAGGCTGGCGTGCGCTGGCGCTTAATGGTGCGGAATATATCGTCAATCCGTCGGCCACGGTTGCAGGCGTCTCGGAATATATCTGGAAACTCGAACAGCCTGCATCGGCGGTTGCCAATGGCTGCTTTATCGGGGCGATCAACCGGGTTGGCCGCGAACAGCCGTGGGATATTGGCGAGTTTTACGGTCAAAGCTATTTCGTCAATCCGCGTGGCGAGATCGAAGCCCAGGCTTCGCGCGACAAGGACGAATTGCTGGTCCATGACATGGATATGTCGATGGTGCGTGAAATCCGCAATAACTGGCAATTCTTCCGCGACCGTCGTCCGTCGACCTATACGCGCCTGACGGACGGAAACTGATTTCTGGATACCGGCAAGCGGGCAAAGATCTGCTTGCCGTTTTGCTTTGACCGACATGAACGGGCCATGATCCCGTAATCCCGGCAATGACCGGGCAGACGCAACACATGCATCTGATCAAATGTTGGCAAGGTTCAGGGCAACGTCCCTGAAGGGAAGCTTCCATCGAGTGTGCCAGAAAAGTCTTTTCTGGTTCCGAGAGAGACATACGATCAGGGGAAACCCCATGACGCTAAAACAAGTCGTCAATAATGTTGCTGAGATGCCCGCATCAAAGAACGCAGTTGTTGATATCAAAAACCTGTCGCTGACCTTTCAGACGGCGGACGGTCCGGTTTATGCGCTTTCCGATGTTGATCTGACGATCAATGAAGGCGATTTCGTTTCCTTTATCGGCCCGTCGGGCTGTGGCAAGACCACGCTGTTGCGCGTGATCGCCGACCTTGAAAAGGCCACCGGGGGCGATATTTCGATCAATGGCGTTTCGCCCGAACAGGCCCGCGAAAACCGCGCTTATGGCTATGTGTTCCAGGCGCCAGCCCTTTTGCCATGGCGTTCGATTGAACGTAACGTCACCTTGCCGCTTGAAATCATGGAGATTTCCAAGGAAGAGCGGATCAAACGTGCGCATGAAGCCCTTAAGCTTGTTGAACTCAACGGTTTTGAAAAGAAATTCCCATGGCAGCTGTCAGGCGGGATGCAGCAACGTGCCTCAATTGCGCGTGCCTTATCATTTGATGCCGATCTGCTTTTGATGGACGAGCCGTTTGGCGCGCTTGATGAAATCGTGCGTGATCACCTTAATGAACAGCTTTTGAAGCTGTGGGCACGCACCAACAAGACGGTGGCCTTTGTCACCCACTCGATCCCCGAGGCGGTCTATCTGTCGACCAAGATTGTCGTCATGTCACCGCGTCCGGGCCGCATCATTGATGTGATTGAAACCGATTTCCCGCGTGAGCGTAATCTTGATATCCGTGAAACACCGGAATTCCTCGAGATCGCGCATCGGGTTCGCGAAGGTTTGCGCGCGGGGCACAGCAATGACGAGTAACACTGCCACCATGACCGGGTCCCTTGCCGGACCGTCGATCTGGTCCCGGATGATGTCGGGACAGACCGGTCCGGTCTGTGTTGTTCTGATTGCACTGTTTGTTCTCTGGTATGTCGGCGCAATCTTCATGAATGCACCGACCCAGATCGACAAATACAATCGTGCGGACCAGACCTGGACCACCAGCCAGTTGATCGAAGATACCCTGGCACAGGAGCGCCCGATCCTTCCGGCTCCCCATCAGGTGGCGCAGGAAATGTACAAGACCATCTTTGCCACCAGCATCACGTCAAAACGCTCGCTGGTTTATCACAGCTGGGTGACGCTTTCCTCGACCCTGCTCGGGTTCGGGATCGGTACCATTCTGGGCATTGTTCTGGCCGTCGGCATTGTGCATGTCATGACGCTTGAAAAAAGCCTGATGCCGTGGGTGATTTCATCGCAAACCATTCCGATCCTTGCCATTGCGCCGATGATCATCGTCGTTCTGGGGGCCATCGGGATCAAGGGCGTTGTGCCCAAGGCGGTGATTTCGACCTATTTGTGCTTTTTCCCTGTGACGATCAGCATGGTCAAGGGGCTTCGGTCGCCGCAAGTCATCCAGCTTGATCTGATGCGGACCTATAATGCCTCGAAATGGCAGACCTTCTGGCAACTGCGGTTGCCATCGGCGATGCCTTATCTGTTTGCCAGCCTGAAAGTCGCGATTGCGATCAGTCTGGTCGGTGCGATTGTCGGTGAATTGCCGACCGGTGCACAGGCCGGTCTGGGTGCACGTCTTCTGGCCGGGTCCTATTACGGTCAGACCATCCAGATCTGGTCAGCGCTTCTGACGGCGGCCTTTGTTGCCGCCATGATGGTGGTGATTGTCGGATGGTGTGAACGCCGCGTCCTTGCCCGGATGGGGGTAAAGGCATGACCGAGATGAAACTTGATAAATTCTGTCTGGTGGGCGCGATTGCAGCCCTTCTGGCGCTGATCTTCCCGCTTGCCGGTATTGATGCCGATACTGGTAAACAGGTCGCCTTTGTCAGTGACATTCCCGGTCTTGCCATTGCCATGGCGCTTTGCGTGATCGCCGGGGCGGCCTTTACGTGGCTTGGCGTGCGTTCCGTCATCAGTGGTGTGATCATTCTGGCCGTCGCAGTGTTTGGCTGCTGGCAGGCGATTGCGACGCTTTATGATCATGGTGTTGCGGGCTTTGCCGGGACCGGTTTCTGGTTGTTCATCCTTTCGCTTTGGGCCTTTGTCTGGCGCGGGATTGATGTGATTGCCAATTACCGTTCTTTGGAAACCGCCAAACAACAGATCGCCAATGTGACCGTGCCGGTGGCGTTCGGGTTTTGGCTTTTGTTTGTCTGGGAAGTTCTGGTTGCCGGATTTGGCGTGCCGCAGGTTCTGTTGCCGCCGCCCAGCATGATCGGTGTGCGGTTTGTGACCTCGACCGATATCATGGCGGCTGATTTCTATCAGACCTTTGTGAAGGCGGTTCTGAGCGGCTATGTGCTTGGATGTGGTTCGGCCTTTGTCATGGCAATTGCCGTGGACCGGGTGCCGTTCCTCAAACGCGGTCTTTTGCCACTGGGCAATATGGTGTCGGCACTGCCGATCATCGGGGTGGCACCGATCATGGTGATGTGGTTTGGCTTTGACTGGCAGTCAAAGGCAGCGGTGATCGTGATCATGACCTTCTTCCCGATGCTGGTGAATACGGTGACCGGGCTTAATGCGGCCGGAAAGCTTGAACGTGATCTGATGGCGACCTATGCGTCGGGTTACTGGTCGACGCTGTTCCGCTTGCGGTTGCCTGCGGCCATGCCGTTCGTGTTCAACGCACTTAAAATCAATTCCACGCTTGCGCTGATTGGTGCAATCGTCGCCGAATTTTTCGGCACCCCGATTGTTGGTATGGGCTTCCGCATTTCGACCGAGGTCGGGCGGATGAATATCGACATGGTCTGGGCAGAGATCGCTTTGGCGGCCCTTGCGGGGACCGCCTTCTATGGGGCCGTGGCTTATATCGAGAGAAAAGCGACGTCATGGCATCCATCTTTTCGGGTACGTCGCCATTAAAGGCACAATCAAAGACGGCCCACCGGGAGGACTTGACTACAACCTGAGGAGACATCGACGAATGAAGAAATTGTTTGCGACTGCATTAGGGTTGAGTTTCGGTCTGACATCGCTTTCGGCGATGGCAGCAGATGAAGTAACCTTGCAGCTTAAATGGGTCACACAGGCCCAGTTTGCCGGTTATTACGTGGCACTCGACAAGGGTTTCTACGAAGAAGCCGATCTTGACGTGACCATCAATCCGGGCGGTCCGGATATCGCCCCGCCGCAGGTGATTGCCGGTGGTGGTGCAGATGTGATTATTGACTGGATGCCGTCCGCACTTGCATCGCGTGAAAAAGGCGTGCCGCTGGTCAATATCGCACAGCCCTTTGCCAAATCGGGCATGATGCTGACCTGCCTTAAGGAAACCGGTGTTGAAAGCCCGGATGACTTCCCGGGCCGTACGCTTGGCGTCTGGTTCTTTGGCAACGAATATCCGTTCCTGAGCTGGATGTCGAAGCTTGGCATTCCGACCGATGGCGGCGACAAGGGGGTTACGGTTCTTAAACAGGGCTTTAACGTTGACCCGCTGCTTCAGAAGCAGGCCGATTGCATTTCGACCATGACCTATAACGAATACTGGCAGGTGATTGATGCCGGTATCTCGGAAGGTGATCTCAAGGTCTTCAAATACGAAGATCAGGGTGTCGCGACCCTTGAAGACGGCCTTTATGTTCTTGAAGACAAACTCAAGGACCCGGCATTCGTCGACAAGATGGCGCGTTTCGTAGATGCCAGCATGAAAGGCTGGATGTATGCGAAAGAAAACCCGGAAGAAGCCGCAACCATCGTGCTTGATAACGATGCAACCGGTGCCCAGACCGAAAAACACCAGGTCCGCATGATGACCGAAATTGCCAAACTGCTTGGCGATTCCGGCAAACTCGACGAGGCAGCTTATCAGCGTACCGTTGACAGCCTGCTTTCTGGCGGTTCTGACCCGGTCATCACCAAGGAGCCGGAAGGCGCCTGGACCCATGCGGTGACCGACAAGGTCATGTAATCCGACTTTACCTGTCTGGCGGTGGCATCTTGCGCCGCCAGACAGAATTACCTCCCGAATTTGATGTGAAACGAGATGCCCCGGTGACGTCCGGGAATTGGGTGAAATGCCGGGATGGCCCGCAACTTTTCGCCAAACAGACAGACAAGGAGCCACCCATGTCCATGGTTATTCGTGGCGGAACCATCGTTACCGCCGATCTGACATACAAATCCGATATCCTGATCGAGGACGGCAAGATTGCCGCGATCGGAGACAACCTGACCGGGGACAAGGTGATCGACGCCGATGGCTGCTATGTAATGCCCGGCGGGATTGATCCGCACACCCATATGGAAATGCCTTTTATGGGGACCTATTCCGCCGACGATTTCGAAAGCGGCACCAAGGCCGCTGTTGCCGGTGGCACCACCATGGTGGTTGATTTCTGCCTGCCTTCGCCAAACCAGTCGCTGCTTGAAGCGCTTCAGGCGTGGGACAACAAATCATCCAAGGCGGTTTGCGATTATTCCTTCCACATGGCGATCACCTGGTGGAGCGAGCAGGTCTTTGACGAAATGAAGACCATCGTTCAGGAAAAAGGCATCAACACTTTCAAGCATTTCATGGCCTATAAAGGCGCGCTTATGGTGGATGATGACGAGATGTTCGCATCCTTCTCGCGCTGTTCGGAACTGGGTGCGATGCCGCTTGTCCATGCCGAGAACGGTGACGTTGTCGCCACCCTTCAGCAGAAATTGCTGGCCGAAGGCAATAACGGCCCCGAAGCCCATGCCTATTCCCGCCCGGTCGATGTCGAAGGTGAGGCGTGCAACCGTGCGATCATGATTGCTGATATGGCCAATGTGCCGCTTTATATCGTGCATGTTTCCTGCGAACCGGCCCATGAAGCCATTCGTCGCGCGCGTGCCAATGGCAAACGCGTGTTTGGTGAACCGCTGATCCAGCATCTTATCCTTGATGACAGCGAATATAAAAACCCGGACTGGGATCATGCGGCACGTCGCGTCATGTCCCCGCCATTCCGCAGCAAGGAACATCAGGACGGTCTGTGGAACGGTCTGGCATCTGGCAGCTTGCAGGTTGTCGCGACCGACCATTGCGCCTTTACGACCGAACAGAAACGCTATGGTGTTGGCGATTTCACCAAGATCCCGAACGGCACGGGCGGCCTTGAAGACCGCATGCCGCTTCTCTGGAGCTATGGTGTCAATACCGGTCGCCTGACTCCGAACGAATTCGTGGCGGCAACCTCGACCAATATCGCCAAGATCCTCAATATCTATCCGCGCAAGGGTGCGATCCTTGTCGGGGCGGATGCCGATCTTGTGGTCTGGGATCCGAAGGCGTCGAAAACCATTACCGCCAAGCACCAGCAATCGACCATCGATTACAACGTGTTTGAAGGCATCGAGGTCACGGGTCTTCCGCGTTATACGCTCAGCCGTGGTCGCATCGCCGCCGAGGAAGGTGTGGTTCTCGCCAAATGCGGCGACGGCGAATTCATCGCCCGCGAACCCTATCCGGCAGTCAACAAGGCGCTGTCGAAATGGAAAGAAATCACCTCACCGCGCAAGGTCGAACGCAGCGGCATTCCCGCAGGCGTCTAGGCGGCGAACCGAACGAACAAACAGAAACAGGGCAGCCATTGGCTGCCCTGTTTTGCTTTAGGAGTTCTGTGGGAATTCCTTGGGATCTCAGTGGCGCGGTCAGGCCGGGCTGAACAGTTTCAGCATGACGATCCCGCCCAGGATCATGCAGATCGCGATCAGGCGACCGATACTGGCGGCTTCACCCAGCATGACAATGCCGAAAATCACCGCGCCCACTGCGCCAATGCCGGTCCAGATGGCATAGGCCGTGCCAAGCGGAATGGTGCGCATGGCAAGGGCCAACAGCCAGAAGCTGCCGATCATGGTGACAAGGGTAAAGATGGTCGGGATCGGTTTGGTGAAACCTTCGGAATATTTCAGGCCCGATGCCCAGCAAACTTCCAGAACACCGGCGATAATCAATGCAATCCAGGCCATGGGTGGCCTCCTGTCTTAAGGGGCCGTCCCCATTGATCCTGTAACGACATCCGGTCGTCCGGATATCGAGGCGGCAAGCCGCAATGTCTGAACCAAATTTTAGGACAAAGAGACAAGATCGGCAATGCAGAAATGCTGCGTTGCGGCAATGTCGGAAATGTGAGGAAACTTCAGGAAATATGCCGAAAATCTAAATTAAATATCGCCATAACCCTGTGTGCACAGGGCATTTTTATTGTGCAATTTGTAGCCCCCGGACATATGATTGATTGTATTGGTATAACGTTCTTCAATCTTGAACTCTGCCTGTGGCGCAAACCGGGAATTGCCCCGGTTGCCTGTCCGGGCAGGCATGTTAAGGGCATCACATGCAATCAACTTTCGCAGTTTTCTCGGTCGCTTTTGTTGTGCTGGCCGTCGTTCTGACCTTTATGAGTGTCAAGATCGTACCGCAAGGATACGAGTTCACAGTTGAACGATTGGGGCGGTATCTGAAAACACTTGATCCCGGCCTGCATGTGCTTATTCCGCTGTTTGATCGTGTCGGACAACGCATGAGCCTGATGGAACGTGTGCTTGATATTCCAAGTCAGGAAGTGATTTCCAAGGATAACGCATCTGTGGTTGTTGATGGCGTGGTGTTCATCCGTGTGACCAATACCAAGGATGCGTCCTATAAGGTCGAAAGTCTCGATTACGCGGTTCAGAACCTTGCCATGACCAACTTGCGCAGTGTTCTGGGGTCGATGGAGCTTGATGAAATGCTGTCGAACCGCGAAAAGATCAGCGCGTCGCTTTTGATGGTTCTTGATGAAGCCACCAGCGATTGGGGGGTGAAAATCACCCGTGTTGAAATCAAGGACGTCAATCCGCCGGAAGACCTGACCGAAGCCATGAACCGCCAGATGAAGGCCGAACGCGAAAAGCGTGCCCTGATCCTTGAGGCCGATGGCGAACGCGAAGCAAATATCAAACGTGCAGAAGGTGAAAAGTCCGCAGCAGTTCTGGCAGCCGAGGGGCGCATGATTGCTGCCGACCTTGATGCGCAGGCCCGTGAACGTACGGCTGCCGCCGAGGCCAAGGCAACCGAGATTGTCTCGACTGCAATTCGCGATGGTGACATTCAGGCAATCAATTACTTCGTTGCCCAGAAATATGTTGAATCGCTTGGGCAAGTTGCCTCAAGCCCCAACAGCAAGCTGGTCTTCATGCCATTGGATGCATCCGGAATTGTGGGATCGATCGGAGGGGTTTCCGAACTGATCAAGACGATCTCCCAGAAAGACGGCAAGTAACCGACATTTGGAAGTGTTGCGATGGACATGTTTTCGAACCTTGCGGTCGAGTTCTGGCACTGGTGGATACTGGCCTGTGTGTTTCTCGTCCTTGAAATGGTGCTGCCCGGGATCATCTTTTTGTGGTTGTCGATTGCCGCTGCGATTGCGGGGATCATCCTTTTGATCGTTCCTGACATCTCGCCGGAATTCCAGCTGATCGCATTTGGCGTGCTGAGTGTGATTGCGGTGCTGGTTGGCAGGCGTTTTCTGAAACCCGGCCGCTCGGGCACGACGGACGAGGATGTCAGCAGTGCCAGTTCTTCACTGGTTGGTAAAACCGCAATCCTGACCGAGAAAACCGTCAATGGTCAGATCCGTCAAAGCGTGTATGGCTCAAGCTGGGTTCTGGTCGCCGAACGTGACCTTCCCAAGGGACAGAAAGTGCGTGTCAGTGCGGTGAGTGGCAGCAAGCTTCTGATCGAGCCGGTAATGACCGATCCGGAAGAAACCTGATTGCGACTTTACTGTCGTCTGGACAGCTTCTTTAATCCTGACCTCGTTCAATGTGCCGATGTATTGTAAGATCATCGGCACATTTTATATCCAGCTGAAATCCCGGATCCATCGCATGTCATACGGGTCACAAAGTGACAATCATTCAGGCGTAAATATCGCTGGCCTTGTCCTTGCCGGGGGGGAAGGACGCCGGATGGGCGGGGATAAGCCGTTTCGCGAAATCGCCGGTCGGTCCCTGATATCTCTTGCGATTGAAACTGCGTGGCAGCAATGCGGGCATGTGATGATCTCGTCCAATCAATCGCCAGACACCTTTGCCGGTTTTGATATTCCGGTGGTGGCAGATGTTCCTGTACCGGGGCAGGGGCCGCTTGGCGGTATTCTTGGTGGATTGACGGTGATGTCTGATGCGGTGGACTGGCTGGTGACCTTTCCGGTTGACTGCCCGGTGGTGCCCGATGATATGGCACAGGAACTGATTGCAGCAGCAAGGGAGGCGGGGAGCAAAGCCGCCTTCGTCCGTCACGGGGAACGGGACCATTACCTGTCATCGGCATGGCACCGGGATTGTACGCCGGTGATTGCAGAATTATTGAGCAATGAGCAATATCGGGTTCGCGGGCCGCTGATGGCGGTCGATGCGATTGCTGTGCCCTTTGCCATTGATCCCGATCAGCCGGCCCTGTTTGTCAACGTCAATACAGGTGAGGATCTGGCATCCCTTGCGATGATGCTGAGCAAGGGTGATCTGGCCGGGCGATAGGATCGCGCCGGTCAATCAGGGCGTTGCAGCCGCCCAGCGGTCATAGAATGCTTCAAGTTCCTGACGGTTTTGCTGGTCAGAAAGCAAGCTGTTAACAGCATCAATGATTTGTTGGGCCTGCTTTTTATCTCCGCTGCAGGAAACCGGTAACGGCCGGACAGGCACACCCATGATCGGGACCGGTATGGTTTCCCGCCCCAGTTCCCCGGCTTCGCGGTAATAGTTCACATTGACCTGATAGCTGATGAAGCCGTCGATACGACTGACATCAAACAGGCGGATGGTCATTTCTGTGGTCCCGGCGCTTTGGGTCATTTTCGATTGCAGGAAATCATTCACGCCGGGCACCAGTGCCTCGTCAAAGCGATATCCGACCGGCATGCCAATCGACAATTTGTTCTGATGGGCCAGAAGACCAAGATCAACCATGCCGTCACGCATGGCATAGCGCAGCTCGTTGAGTTTTTCGGGCGCGATGAACATGGTTAAAGCCTGCAACTCCAGGAGCGGATCAGAAAAGATCAGGAAGTTGCGTCGATAGTCACTTTCGTAAAGAAAGTTGGAACACATGAATTCACCCTTGGCCATGACATCAAGGGCCCTGGGGATCGGGACCATACGCTTTTCATGACGGTAACCGGGAAGATGGCTGATCAGCCAGTCTGTTGTGCGTTGCAGATATCCGTCACCCGCAGATGGGCCATCGATGATCACAGCAGGAGGTGACGGGGCCTGTTGCCAAACAATCAAAGGGAGGGCAGGCTCTGCTGCCTGTGCCTTGCCACCAGATTTCACGAGGCTGGCCGCTGACAGGTAACAGGCAACGGTCAGGCCACTGATCATCAGATATCGAGAAAACTCTCCCACGTCAGATCCCCGCGATTATGCGTTAGCATTATGTGGTAGACGGAGGGGGGAGGCAAGGTTGAAAGTCTGGTAATTTACCGTTCTGTCACCGCACGGCGCAGGCCTTCCAGGGTGTCCATGGCTTATAGTTTTCAAAGAAAGTGGCAAGGAACTGGTCAACGCGTTCGCGGTTTGCCGCACGGGCTGTGTCGTCAAGGTCCTTGTCAAATTTTCCACAGTTTTTCTCAACTGCGTCGCCGATGGTTTTCCAGTCGACATCTTCGTTATGACCGGGAAGGCCGGTGGCAATCGCGCACCAGCCAACTGCCTCGGCGGTGTCGTTGACGGAACGGGCTTCTTCGGCCAGATAGGCCGCAGCGCGCATTTCGCCGTTCTGGGCGGCGGCGCGAAGATACTGATACCGTCCGCTGTCGGTTTTGGTGAACCGGTTGGCAAGCAATGTTGCTGCCCGCGGATCACCAAGTTCCCAAGCCTTTTCAAGCAGGGTTTTTGCCGTGTCATTCTGACCCTGATCCATAGCGTCGAGTGCCAGCCACAGCATTGCCTGTGTTTCGCCCTGATCGGCACTTTGCTGATACAGGGCACGGATCTGATCTTTGGGGGCCTGGGAAGCTTCGGCTTTGCGCGCCAGAATGATGCTGGCATCCGGTTGCCGGTTATGTGCGGCCTTTTGCATCAAATCCCAACCGGTATCCTCATTGGCCGGGATGCCGGCACCATTGATCATCTGACAGGATAAAAGATACTGCGCGGTGGCATCACCATTCTCGGCCAGAGGTGCAAAGATGGCTGCGGACTTTTCAAACTCGCCCTGGCGATAGGCCGTCATGCCATCATCAAGTGCAGAAGCGGCCAAAGCAGGTGCGCTGATACTGGTCAGGGCCGTGGCGATAACAAGAGCCGATGCTGACAGGCGCAGGCCGGTTGCTGTGGAACCGATCCGGGGCGCGTTCAGAAAGTTGACGATCATGTTTTTCATAGCATTCTGTCTAACATTGTTGCTGCCCTGAGCGAGAGAAAAAATGCCGGAACCGATTGGGTACATACCCGCTCGGTCCCGGCGAGGTGCGCTCATGGCAGGGAGTATGGTTCCCGGGTTGACCCGGTCGTCTGATTTGCAGGTTGTTCCGAGCGGATCGAGGTCAGGAAATCACGCACACGGCTGCCCAGATCATCAGACTGGCTGCGCAGGCGATCCGTTGCCTGACGCAAGCCGTCAACAGCCTGAAGGTTATCATCAGCAGCTGTGCTGACTTGCGCGATTGTGCCGTTCATTTCACTGGCAGCAGTGGCCGATTGTTCGACATTGCTTGCGATTTCGGCAACGAATTCCTGTTGCTCGTTAACCGCATCCGACATTTCGCCCACCGTTTCGTGGATGCCGGTTATGCTGTCCCGGATGCCGGCAATTGCCTGAACCGCGATGCCGGTGGTGGACTGGATTTCAGTGATCCGCTCGGCAATCCGGTCGGTGGCCGACCCGGTTTGATTGGCAAGATTTTTGACTTCCTGTGCGACCACGGCAAAGCCCTTGCCAGCCTCGCCAGCGCGGGCAGCTTCAATCGTGGCGTTGAGCGCAAGCAAATTGGTCTGGGCGGCAATATCCTGAATCAGGCTCAGTATTTCGCCGATTTCCTGCGCACCGGTTTCAAGTTCATGCATCGTGGCATTGGTGCGCTGGGCTGCTTCAACGGCACTGGTGGCTGCGCCGACCGATTTCTGGGCACGATGACCAGTATCACGTACCCGGTCCGATAGTGACTGGGTCGCATCGGACACGGACGCCATATTGATCGAGATTTCCTCGGATGCACCGGCGACGCCGGTGGCATTGGTCGAGGCGATCTGGGCGTGATCACGGACCTGATTGGACGTTGCCTGAATGTTTTCGGCTTCGCGAGCAACACCCTCGGCAACCTGCATGATCGATGCTTCAAATGCATCGGCCAACTCAAGCATATCCTGTCGACGTTTGGCTTCGGCATGTTCGCGTTCGCGGGCGACTTTTTCCTCGGCCTGCTGTGCCGCGAGGCTGGTTTCACGGAACTGGCCAAGGATTTCAGCCATGCGACCGATCTCATCGCGGCCGGTGTCCTTTACCTCGGTTGACAGATCACCATTGGCGACCTGACGCATGCCGTCTATCACGCGCAACAGTCGTTTGATCAGGTTCCCACGGACATAGAAGATCAGGATTGCCAGTGAAATCACCAGAACAGCAGCGCCGATAAACGCAATCAAACGCTGGTCCTGAACCACTTGCGATACGGCATCGGACGCATTGCTGTCGACCTCGGCTCGTTTGCTGTCGACCATCACCGAGATTGATTTGGAAAGTGCTTCGGCAGTTGCGATTGTTGCGTTCAGGTTTTTTTCGGTCTGATACTGGTTTTCCCATTCGGTTTCGCGCAGGTCAAACACGCTGGTCCGTCCCTTGCCAAAGGCCATCAATGCCTTGGCAAGGTCACGTATCTTGTTGCCGTCATCATTGTCAGGCAGTTCTTCGAGGGCATCGGTAATGCGCAGCTCTGCCCAGTTCCACTGATTGCGAACTTCGTCCATGGCTTCGCCTTCGGGAACGGCAATACCGGCCGTCAGCATCCCGAACGCAAGGTTCACATTGGCACGGATTTCAGCAATCAGCTGTGAAAATGCAATGGTTTCTTCAAGTTTTGTTGCGGCATCCGTGCTGCCACTGGAGACCCTTGAAATACCACGAGCAACATCGATGTCGACCACCTCGATCAGGGGGCTTAGAAACTCGGAAAGATCGCGATAGGCAAACACCATATCAAGCGTGAGATCACCTCGTTTCTTTTCAATATCCAGACGCCGGGTGGTCAGTTCGTGCAGCGTGTCGCGATGGGCGACAATTTCATCAAGTTGTGCTGTCAGGGTGGCAACGGCGTCGACCAGTTCTGGTTCTGAGGTCGACGGGGGCATTTCGGATGTCCCGGATGCATCGCTGCTCTGGCTATTTCCGGTTTCTGCTGCTGGCGGTTCTGTGACCGGCGAGGACACAGAAATATCAATCATGACCGGTTCGGGGTTGGCTGCGGCAATTTCAGCAAGGCGGGTTCGCGCGTCACTGATCAGTTGATCAAGCCTGTTTTCGGTTAAGGCCAGTTCATCGGCATTGCGCGATGCCGCCAGAACCGGCGCCTGTGCCGCAAGGCCAACACCGTTCATTGCCAGTTCCATCTGGCGAATGATGGATGGCAGGCTATCGGTTGTGATGTCAGCGACAAGATCGCGGCTGTTACCAAATGACACCCATGATACAGCCGATGAAATGCCAGCCAGTACCAGAATCAAGGCAAAAGAAGCCATGAGCCGACCTTGAATGCCAAGGCCCGCGCGACGTTTTTTAATGGCGGTATTCACTGTTTCCTCCCTGTCTGGCCCGCTGATTATGTTTTGATTGGGCAGACATTCCCTTTTGGGACATGTGCATCCGTTGTTCGGATGTCTCGGGTCTTATGACTTAATGAAATACGCGTCGGTAAAATGAATGATCTTTAAACAGGAAGCAGGCCTGGTCGGGACGGCCGGGGATGAAAAACATCCCCGGCACCCCCAGTAGTGTGGCTCTTAGTTTTTCTGAGCCGCACGCCATTCCGCGATCAGATCGTCATAATTGACGGTCTCACCCTGCGGTTTTTCGTTAGCGAGTTTCGCTTTCGGTGCACCCGGCTGGTCGAACCAGTACTGTGCATCACGCTCTTCGTTCAGTTTCGGAGCACATTCGCCACCGATGCCTGCACGCTCAAGACGCTGGAGAACCTGGTCCATAGATTTGGCAAGGTTGTCCATTGCTTCCTGCGGAGTACGTTCGCCGGTTACAGCTTCGGCAACGTTCTGCCACCAGAGCTGAGCCAGTTTCGGGTAATCCGGAACGTTGGTACCGGTCGGCGACCACTGGACGCGGGCCGGGGAACGATAGAACTCGACCAGACCACCCCAGTTCGGTGCGATATCGGTCATTTCCTGGGTGTCCAGGTCAGACTGACGGATCGGGGTCAGACCGGTAAGGGTCTTTTTCAGCGAGACCGACTTGGAGGTCACGAACTGTGCATAGAGCCATGCTGCTTTACGGCGCTCAAGCGGGGTGGACTTCATCAGAGTCCAGGAACCCACGTCCTGATAACCAAGCTTCATGCCTTCTTCCCAGTACGGGCCGTGCGGCGAAGGTGCCATACGCCATTTCGGCGTACCGTCTTCGTTCACAACCGGGGTGCCTTTTTTCGCCATATCGGCAGTGAAGGCGGTGTACCAGAAGATCTGCTGAGCGATCTGGCCCTGAGCCGGAACCGGACCTGCTTCACCAAAGGTCATGCCAGCTGCTTCTGCAGGAGCATAGGCCTTGAGCCAGTCAATGTATTTGGTCAGGGCATAAACAGCCGCCGGACCGTTTGCTGCACCGCCACGGGTTACGCTCGAACCAGCCGGTGCGCAACCTTCAACACGGATACCCCATTCGTCGACCGGAAGGCCGTTCGGAAGGCCCTTGTCGCCTGCACCTGCCATCGACAGCCAGGCATCGGTAAAGCGCCAACCCAGCGACGGGTCTTTTTTACCGTAATCCATGTGGCCATAGACTTTCTGGCCGTCGATTTCCTTCACGTCATTGGTGAAGAATTCCGCGATGTCTTCATAGGCCGACCAGTTGACCGGAACGCCAAGGTCATAGCCGTATTTGTCTTTGAACTGCTTCTGCAGGTCTTCACGCTGGAACCAGTCGTAACGGAACCAGTAAAGGTTCGCGAACTGCTGGTCAGGAAGCTGATAAAGCTTGCCATCCGGACCGGTGGTGAAGGACAGGCCGATGAAGTCTTCGAGATCAAGGGTCGGAGAGGTAACGTCTTTACCTTCGCCAGCCATGAAATCTGACAGCGGCACAACCGCGTCATAACGCGAATGGGTACCGATCAGATCCGAGTCATTGATGAAGGCGTCATAGATGTTACGGTTCGACTGCATCTGGGTCTGCAGTTTCTCGATAACGTCGCCTTCACCGATCAGGTCGTGGGTCAGGTTGATCCCGGTGATTTCCGAGAAGGCCTTCGCCAGAACCTTGGACTCATATTCATGCGTGGTGATGGTCTCAGACACCACGTTGATATCCATGCCACGGAACGGCTCAGCAGCCTTGATGAACCATTCAAGTTCGGCCATCTGGGCGTCTTTGTTCAGGCTCGACGGCTGGAATTCGCTGTCGATCCATTTCTTGGCCGCGTCAGTGTACTGGTCAGCCATTGCCGGGTTTGCCAGCACTGCAAGACCAAGAGCGACTGCGACGGCACTGCCTTTAATAACGCTCGAAGCGCCTTTGGCTTTAACGATCATGTCGTTTTCTCCCTGGTTGTCTTCCTTTTTGCTCATCCGGATAAAACCCGGTCACCAACGGTAGGGGAAGACAGACAACCCGCCGTGATGAATATCAAAGGAACGGCACTGCGAAAGATCACAGTACCGTTCCGAAGGTTTAGCCCCAGCGCATCACAATGATGAGCCAGGCAAGCGCGATAACCGAACCGATCCAAAGTGCAAGATCGGTAAATGCCAGCCATCCCAAATGGATATAGGCCGCGCCAAGCAGGCTGATAAACAGGCGATCACCGCGTGTGGTGGTCAGCGGCAAAAAGCCGCGCCGCGGAACGGTTGGTGAAACCGCCTGCCAAATTCCCATCCCGATCAGCATCAGGATGATGCAGCTGAAGAACACAGCGGTAATCGGGGTCCAGGCCATCCAAGACATGTTGATATTCCTCCTGTTTGCCGATTACACGCGACCCATCGCGAAACCTTTGGCGATGTAGTTGCGAACGAACCAGATCACCAAGGCGCCCGGGACAATTGTCAAAACACCAGCTGCAGCAAGAACGCCCCAATCAAGGCCTGATGCCGAAACCGTACGGGTCATGGTGGCCACGATCGGTTTTGCATCGACCGAGGTAAGCGTACGGGCCAGAAGAAGCTCAACCCAGCTGAACATGAAGCAGAAGAAGGCCGTCACACCGATGCCCGAACGGATCAGCGGAATGAAGATCGTGGCAAAGAAGCGCGGGAACGAGTAACCGTCAATATAGGCGGTTTCATCGATTTCCTTTGGAATGCCCGACATGAAGCCTTCAAGGATCCAGACGGCGAGTGGCACGTTGAACAGGCAGTGTGCAAGGGCCACAGCAATATGGGTGTCAAACAGTCCGACACTTGAATAGAGCTGGAAGAACGGCAACAGGAACACGGCTGGCGGTGCCATGCGGTTGGTCAGAAGCCAGAAGAACAGATGCTTGTCGCCGGTAAAGTTGAACCGCGAGAAGGCATAGGCCGCAGGCAATGCGACAACCAGCGAAATCACAACGTTGATGCCCACATAGATCATCGAGTTGATATAGCCCGAATACCAGGCCGGATCGGTCAGGATCGTCGCATAGTTTGCCAGCGTCGGATTATCCGGGAACAGGGTCATTGCACCCAGGATTTCCGTATTGGTCTTGATCGACATGTTGAACAGCCAATAGATCGGCAGCAACAGGAACAGAATGTAAAGAAGAAGTCCGATATGACGTTTCTGGAACTGCATTTTATTGTTCCTCCCGCTTTCCGGCGTTCATCACGACGGTATAGAAAACCCAGCAAACCAGCAGAATGATCAGGAAGTAGACCAGCGAGAAGGCCGCTGCAGGACCAAGGTCAAACTGGCCGACCGCCATACGGGTCAGGAACTGGCTGAGGAAGGTGGTTGCGTTACCCGGACCGCCACCGGTAAGGACGAACGGCTCGGTATAGATCATGAAGCTGTCCATAAAGCGCAGCAGAACACCGATAACGAGAACCGACTGCATTTTCGGAAGCTGGATAAAGCGGAACACGGCCCAGCGCGATGCGCCGTCAATCTTGGCTGCCTGATAATAGGCATCCGGGATCGACCGAAGACCGGCATAGCACAGCAGAACAATCAGGCTGGTCCAGTGCCACACATCCATGACAAGAACGGTGACCCACGCATCCATCGGGTTCTGGGAATAGTTATAGTCAATGCCCATCATGTTGATGACATAACCGCCAAGACCAATGTCGGCACGGCCGAAAATCTGCCAGATGGTGCCAACCACGTTCCATGGAATAAGCAGCGGCAGTGCGAGCAGAACCATCGAGGCCGAAACGCCCCAGCCCTTGCGCGGCAGGGTAAGCGCGACCGCAATGCCCAGCGGAATTTCGATGAACAGAACGCTCAGCGTATAGATGATCTGACGGATCAGCGCATCATGCAGGCGGCTGTCGCCCAGAACCTGTTCGAACCATTCGGTGCCGACAAAGAAACGGGTTTGCGGATCAAAAATGTCCTGAACCGAATAGTTCACAACTGTCATCAGCGGAATGATCGCGCTGATGGCGACGATAAAGAAGACTGGCAGGACGAGGAACCAGGCCTTGTTGTTGGTAATCTTGTTCATTTCCCCATCCCCCCTTACGCGACCAACTGACTGTCGGCGTAAAGTTTGGTCCATTCCGGTGCGAAACGCAGAACGCCGGACTGGCCGACAACCTTTTCGTCTTCACCGAGTTTGACCTTGATTTCAGATGCGCCAAAACGGGTGGTCGCGATCTTGTACTGACCGAGATCCTCGACCTTGATGATATTGACATCAACACCGTCGCTGCCTTTGGCAGCATCACCGGTTTCAAGGGTCAGGAATTCCGGGCGGATGCCCAGCTCGATCTTGCCGGTCTGTTTGGAAACGGCTTCAAGGTGACGGTCCGAAAGACCGATACGCTGACCATCGACCCAGGCTGCACCATCATCAATCTTGCAATCCATGATGTTCATGCCAGGGCTCCCGATGAAGTAACCGACAAAGGTATGAGCCGGATTTTCAAACAATTCCTGCGGCGTGCCCAGCTGAACAACCTTGCCGCCATACATGACGACAACCTTGTCAGCAAAGGTCAGGGCTTCGACCTGGTCATGGGTGACATAGACCATGGTCGGGCGCAGTTTGTTATGAATTTCCTTGAGCTTGCGGCGCAGAACCCATTTCAGATGCGGGTCGATCACGGTCAGCGGTTCGTCAAACAGGATGGCCGAAACATCGTCACGAACCAGACCGCGCCCAAGCGAGATCGTCTGTTTTTCATCCGCGCCAAGGCCGCGTGCCTTTTGTTTGAGCTTGCCGGTCAGATCCAGCATTCCGGCAATTTCACGCACACGCGCATCGACGCGTTTTGCATCAACGCCGCGGTTGCGCAGCGGAAAGGCAAGGTTTTCGTAAACCGTCATGGTGTCATAGATCACCGGGAACTGGAAAACCTGCGCGATGTTGCGTTCTTCCGGGGCCAGATTGGTGACATCCTTGCCATCAAACAGGACCTGGCCATGTGACGGTGTCAGCAGACCGGAAATAATGTTCAGAAGGGTGGTCTTGCCACAGCCCGACGGGCCGAGAAGGGCATATGCACCGCCATCTTCCCAGACATGTTCCATACGGCGCAGGGCATAATCCTCGTCCGTTTTCGGATCGGGGAAATAGGAATGCGCAAGGCCTTTAAGATCAATACGTGCCATTTTTCTATCTCACCTTACGCCGCTTTGCCGTTGGAAATTTCGACCGGCGGGGCGGCCACGAGTTTGCCGTTTGCATCAAAGGCAAACAGACGTGTCGGATCGACATAGAACGATGTGGCTTCGCCCAGACGCGGGTTGTGAACACCTTCTTCCTGGATTACCCAGGACACATCATTGAAATGCACATGAACAAAGGTTTCCGAACCGGTGATTTCGGCCAGTTCGACCTGTCCCTGCATGGCGATCGTGTCTGCACCGGTCGGATCAACCGACAGATGGTTGGCACGAATACCAAGGGTGTAAGTCCCGTTCGAAAGACCTGCCAGATGACCGGAAAGCGGAACCTGATGGCCCGATTTCATAAAGATCGCGCCATCGCGGACTTCGGCATCAACAAGGTTGATTGGCGGGTCGGAAAAGATCAGACCGGTCTCGACATAGGCCGGGTTGTGATAAACCTGTGTGGTCGGGCCAAACTGGGTAACGCGCCCCTGATGCATGACCGCGCACTTGCCGCCCAGAAGCAATGCTTCCATCGGTTCGGTCGTGGCATAGACAACAATGGTGTCGCGTTCCGCCAGAAGGTTCGGGATCTCTTCACGCAGTTCTTCGCGCAGCTTGTAGTCAAGGTTGACCAGCGGTTCGTCCAGCAGCAGCAACTTGCAATCCTTGACCATGGCGCGCGCCATGGCGGTACGTTGCTGCTGACCACCGGAAAGTTCCTGAGGCAGACGATCAAGCAGATGTTCGATATGCATCAGTTCGGCGGTCGAGCGGACACGCTTGTCGATCTCGGCCTTGTCAACGCCCTGAAGTTTTAGCGGTGATGCGATATTGTCATAGACATTCATCGACGGGTAATTGATGAACTGCTGATAGACCATGGCAACGTTGCGCTTTTGCACAGCCATGCCGGTCACATCAACATTATCGACCAGAATGCGACCGCTGCTTGGCGGTTCGAGACCGGCCATGATGCGCATCAGTGTCGTTTTACCGGCCAGGGTCCGTCCCAGAAGGACGTTGAACGATCCCGGTTCCAGCGTCATCGACACATCGTCGATGTGGGACTCCCCTCCCACGGTCTTGGTTATGTTTTCAAGCGTAAGGGTCATTTTCCACTGTTTCCTTCGCCCGTTTTCACGGTGTTTTTTGATTTCGGTTCTGTTTCGAACCATTGGACAATGGCATTACGCGTCTCATCCGAAAGGTGCAGCCCCAGTTTGGAGCGGCGCCACAAAACGTCCTGGGCGGTTCGTGCCCATTCGTAATCCACCAGATAGCGCAATTCGCATTCATATACGTCATTACCAAGGTGCTTCCCAAGCCCTTTAAGATCAGACGCATCCCCAACAATTCTGTTGGTAAGTGTGCCGTAGTTTTGCACGTAACGGTAGATCTGTGCGTCGGGAATCCACGGAAACTTCTTGTGCATTGCGGTGAGATACCGCTCGAAATCCGCGTTCGGCATGTCTCCGCCCGGAAGTGGCTTGGTCGCCGTCCAGCGGGTATCATCGCGGCCCAGCAAGGGGCAGAGCTTGGTCATGGCGGATTCAGCAAGCTTGCGATAGGTCGTGATCTTGCCGCCATAAATGTTCAGAAGCGGCGCACCATTATGGGCATTCTCGCCATGATCAATTTCGAGAACATAGTCGCGTGTGACCTGTGATGCGTCCTCGCTGCCATCACCATAAAGCGGACGAACCCCCGAATAGGTCCAGACCACATCATCGGTGGTGATTTTCTTTTCGAAATAGCTGTTGGCAAGATCGCACAGATACTTGGTTTCTTCCGCACTGATCGCGACCTTGGACGGATCACCCTTGTAGTCGCGGTCTGTTGTCCCGATCAGGGTGAAGTCCTGTTCATAGGGGATCGCAAACACTATGCGCCCGTCCGGGTTCTGGAAGATATAGCAATATTCATGGTCAAACAGTTTGGGCACAACAATGTGGCTGCCCTGTACCATGCGGATGCCCTGTTTCTTTTTGGCTTCGACACGGTTTTCAAGAAGTTCGGCACACCAGGGGCCTGCGGCATTGACCAATGACTTGGCGGTGATGACCTGTTCGGTTCCGTCATCGACATTGCGAATGGTCACGTTCCACAGATCGCCATTGCGTTTGGCCGAAACACATTCGGTGCGGGTCTGAATTTCAGCCCCCTTGTCACGGGCATCCATTGCATTGAGCACGACCAGTCGCGCATCCTGTACCCAGCAATCGGAATAGACGAATGCCTTTTCCATGCCCTTGATCAACGGCTTGCCTGCCGGATGGGACGCCAGCCTGATGCCTTCGGAACCCGGAAGCTTTTCGCGACCGCCAAGATGGTCATAAAGGAACAGACCCAGACGGATCATCCATGCCGGACGCAATCCCTTGACATGCGGCAGCACAAAGCGCAGCGGCCAGATGATGTGCGGGGCGGCACGCAAAAGAACTTCGCGTTCAATCAGCGCCTCGCGGACCAGCCGGAATTCGTAATGTTCAAGATAGCGCAGACCACCGTGAATCAGCTTGGTGCTGGCCGACGAGGTTGCGCTGGCAAGGTCGTCTTTTTCACACAAAAAGACCTTAAGCCCGCGTCCCGCCGCATCCCGTGCGATGCCCGTGCCATTGATGCCACCGCCAATGATGGCGATGTCGTATGTGCCTGAATTGAGCAACCGTATCCTCCCTGGTGCTCTTATTTGTGACAGATGTTCTCAACTGTCATTCTGTTCTTTCACAAACGTTACGAATGCCCCAAAATAATTGCAAGCGAAAAAAAAATAAACATCTAAATTTTCGATAACGAACTGAATCGGTTGATTTGTAACGAATTGTTTTTGTTCGATATTTTGTCTAGCTACCCGAAAAGGGGCCTGATAAATGACCAATGTTTCGTTTGTAATTACCCCTGTGGAATGCTCAGAATCGGTAAAAAGTGAAAAATATTGCCGGTTAGCGACTCTTCATTGGGGGAGGCGGCTTTGGGTCGATCTATGCGACACGGGCACAGGTCGCCGGATGGTCCGGGGTATCGGGGCTGTCGCATTTTCTGCCAAAAGCCACCGCATTCAGCGCGGGCAAAGCAATAATCTCGCAAAGGGTGCCCAATCCCCTGTTTGCGATTGCCAAGGCAGAAATATCTCGCGAAGATGTGGCATCAATCCCGGAGCAGACTAGATGTGGGGTATCCGATCATGTCGCTCCCAATAAAGAATTCCGGAGGCACTAAAATGATTTCGCTTAAAGACCCCTCGCTCTTTACCCAGCAGGCCTATGTTGGCGGGGAATGGGTCGATGCCCCAGACGGGAAAACCGAACAGGTGACCAACCCGGCGACGGGCGAAGTGCTTGGCACGGTTCCGGTGCTTGGCCGTGAAGCCGTCGCCCATGCTGTTAATGTTGCCGAAAAGGCCCAGAAGCTTTGGAAAAAGCGCACTGCCAAGGAACGTTCCGCCATTCTGATGAAATGGTACGACCTGATGATGGAAAATCAGGATGACCTTGGCGCGATCATGACCGCCGAGCAGGGCAAGCCGCTTCCGGAAGCCAAGGGCGAAATCGCCTATGCGTCAAGCTTCCTGCAATGGTTTGCCGAAGAAGGCAAACGTGTCTATGGCGATGTGATCCCGACCTTCGCCGAAGGCCGTCGTGTCATGGTTCTCAAGGAACCGGTTGGCGTTTGTGCGGCCATCACGCCCTGGAACTTCCCGACCGCCATGATCACCCGCAAGGCTGGCCCGGCATTGGCCGTTGGCTGTGCGATGGTGGTCAAGCCGGCAATGGAAACGCCCTATTCGGCACTGGCCATGGCGGTTCTGGCCGAACGTGCAGGCCTTCCCAAAGGGTTGCTGTCGATTGTGACCGGTGAAGCGGTCGAAATCGGTGCCGAGATGACCGAAAACCCGAAGGTTCGCAAACTGACCTTTACCGGCTCGACCCCGGTCGGGCGGTTGCTGATGCGTCAGTGCGCCGATACGGTCAAGAAAATCAGCCTTGAGCTTGGCGGTAATGCGCCGTTCATCGTGTGTGAAGATGCCGATATTGATGCGGCTGTCGAAGGGGCGCTGGCGTCAAAATATCGTAATGCCGGTCAGACCTGTGTCTGTGCAAACCGTCTGTTTGTTCATGATGCTGTCTATGATGAATTCGCCGAGAAATACGCCGCCAAGGTCTCGCAGATGCGTGTCGGTGACGGCTTTGAGGAAGGCGTGATCATCGGTCCGCTGATCAATGAAAAGGCGGTCGAAAAGGTCGAAAAGCAGGTTGCCGACGCGGTGTCAAAAGGTGGCCGTATCCTGACGGGTGGCAAGCGCCATGAAAAAGGTGCGACCTTCTTCCAGCCGACCGTCATTGCCGATGCCAACCGTGACATGATCGTCTTCCGCGAGGAAACCTTTGGCCCGATGGCACCGCTTATTCGCTTCCACAGCGATGAAGAAGTGCTTGAGATGGCCAATGATTCCGAGTTCGGTCTGGCGTCCTATTTCTATTCGCGGGATATCTCGCGCATCTGGAAGCTGGCCGAGGGCCTCGAAAGCGGTCTGGTCGGGGTGAATGTCGGCGTGATGGCAACCGAAGTTGCCCCGTTTGGCGGCTTCAAGCAATCGGGCGTTGGCCGTGAAGGTTCGAAATACGGCGTCGAGGATTATCTTGAAGTCAAATATGTCTGCATTGGCGGTATCGACGACTGATCACGGATATTTCCGGACATGAAAAAGGGCGCTGCAATTCGCAGCGCCCTTTTTGTCTGGTTCAACCGGGCATGGGTCAGGCCGAGAACAGGTCTTTTTTGACACCGGATGTGCGATTGTCGTCTTCCTCGCCGGTGATGGACTGCGAAGAGCCCGGCGGTAATTCCGACTGCAATTCGGTAAAGACATCAAACATGCGCGGGTTGAAGGCGATCTGGGCCTGCATACGGTCGCGGCGCTCGCTTTGCGATTCCTTGCCATCGTTTTTGCCAAGCTCGGCATTGGCAAGGGTATTGCCATTGAGCTGTTGTTCGATGGCATCGGCAATGGTTTTCTCGATGGCCTGTCGGTCATCGGCATCCATTTTTGCAAGGGTTTCCTCGTCCAGCCCCATGCTTTTAAGAATCTTGGCGCGCAATTCTTCGATCTTGCGTTCCTCGATTTCCTTTACATAGGTGGTAAAGCCGTTCTCGCGGATATAGGCCAGCTCGGCATTTTCTTCCTTCTTGTCGTCTGGAAGCGGCTGGCTGTTTGATGCGATCGTCACGGCCTGAGAAGCAGCACTTTTGGCGCTGTAGGCTGTGTTGGTGACGTTCAGCAATGTGTCATACAATCCCATAAGAGCCCTCCATGGGAAAAAGATGCCGGTTAAAATTCATGTGTATTCTTGTCGGTGCAAATCGCGTGCCGGTATAAACCGGGTTCTTATTGCCGTGGTTACGGGGAAAATTGTTTCTGTGAAAACAGGAGTTTGACGGAAGTGATGTGAAAAATTTTCGAAAACGAATTGTTTTTTGATGCGATTTTTTTCTAAATAGAGCGATAAAGCCAGCAGCCCGGTCGCAAAGACGGGTAGAACGCATGGTATCATGCAGGGTCAGAGGGCAGGAAAACTGCCGGCTCGGGAGGAAAACACAAATGACCGATACGCGTTACATCCTTGCCATTGATCAGGGAACGACAAGCTCACGTGCGATTGTTTTTGATGAAAACGGCCGATCCGTTTCCGTCGCACAACAGGAATTCCCCCAACATTTCCCCAATAGCGGCTGGGTCGAACATGATCCCGAAGATCTGTGGAGTACGGTGGTCGCCGTCTGCAAGGAAGCATTGGCGCGCGTCGATATCAAACAGGTCGCGGCGATTGGCATCACCAACCAGCGCGAAACCACCGTTGTCTGGGATCGCAAGACCGGCAAGGCGATTTACAATGCCATTGTCTGGCAGGATCGCCGAACGGCATCCCTGTGTCATGACCTGAAAAAGGGTGACCCGAAACTTGAAGAAGCGGTCAATGCCAAGTCGGGCCTTTTGATCGATCCTTACTTCTCGGCCACCAAGGTTGCCTGGATACTTGATCATGTGTCTGGTGCACGTGCGCGCGCCGAACAGGGTGATCTGGCGTTTGGTACGGTCGACAGTTTCCTTCTGTGGCGTTTGACCGGTGGAAAATCACATGCAACCGATGCCACCAATGCTGCACGGACCAACCTGTTTAACATTCGCGAAAACGCCTGGGATGATACGCTTTGCAAAATCTTCCGCGTGCCGCAAACCATGCTGCCGGAAGTCAAGGATTGCGCGGCCGACTTCGGCGTTACCGATGCCGACTTGTTCGGGGCGGAAATCCCGGTTCTGGGCATGGCAGGCGATCAGCAGGCCGCTGCATTCGGGCAATGCTGCTTTGAGCCGGGCGATATCAAAAGCACCTATGGCACCGGTTGCTTCGTGATCCTTAATACCGGTGAAGAGGCCGTCACGTCCCGGCATCGCCTTCTGACCACGGTCGGTTATCGGCTGAATGGCAAAACAAGCTACGCCATCGAAGGCGCGATCTTTGTGGCCGGTGCGGCGGTCCAGTGGCTCCGCGACGGGCTTGGCATCATCAAGTCGGCGGCTGAAACCGAAGGGCTGGCAAAGTCGCTTGAGGACAATCACGGTGTTTATCTTGTTCCGGCCTTTACCGGGCTGGGGGCACCTTATTGGGATCCGGATGCACGCGGGGCGATTTTCGGCCTGACCCGTGATACCGGCCCGCGCGAATTTGTTCGCGCAGCCCTTGAAAGCGTTTGCTACCAGACATTTGATCTGTTCGAGGCCATGGCGGCGGATGGCGTATCGCCAAAGGCCGTGCGTGTCGATGGTGGCATGGTTGCCAATGACTGGTTGTGTCAGATGCTTTCAGACGTTTTGGGGATTTCGGTCGAGCGTCCGGAAGTCACTGAAACCACAGCTCTTGGTGCGGCATATCTTGCCGGACTTCAGGCCGGTATCTATCGCGATCTCGATCATATTTCGGCCAACTGGCACCTTGATGCCAGCTTTGAGCCCAAGATCGAGGCAGCCCGTCGGGATGGACTTCTGGCCGGTTGGAAAAACGCGGTGGGCCGGGTGCAGACCGATCCGAACACCTGACACGCATAGCTGCCTTGTCCGGCATTCGTGCCGTAAGACTGGTAAGTGTATAAATTGCTTTGTACTATTTCCGGGCGGTGTCACTGATGCCGCCCTTTCTTTTTGCACGGAAATAGGGAAATGGGGCCCTGTGTCGTGCCTGTTTTTAAAGAAATACCGGGGGCACGATGCTTGATCTGATCGTTGGAAAAGTTGGACCTGTCTTTTTGACGATCATGTGCGGCTTTCTGCTGACGTATGTAAAGGTCATCTCCCGTCAGGGCATTCCATTCCTTGCCAAAATCGCCATGAACGCCTTTATCCCGGCGATGCTGTTCCAGGCCCTGTCCAAATCCGATATCAGCGCGCATTTCGATTTGCGCCTTTGGGGGAGCTACTATTCCGGCGTTCTGGTCAATTTCGCGATGGTTTTTGTGATTGCGCGTTTGTGGCTCAAGGCGAGAACCGATGAATCTGCCGTGACGGCAATGGGCGGGGTGTTTTCCAACATCGTTCTGCTGGGCATTCCGCTGGTACAGGCGGTTTATGGCGAAGAAGGTCTGGTGCCGGTTCTGATCATTCTTTCGATCCATCCGCTTAGTCTTTTGGGGATGACGGTCCTGATTGTCGAAGGCGCGCGAAGTGGCGGGGACGGGCATTGGCTGCCCAAGGTTCTGCGCAGTGTTCTCCGCGTTCTCAGAAACCCGATCATCATTGCGATTATTCTGGGTGTGCTGGCTTCCTTGTTTGAAATACGGATGCCCGAAATCATCGACGGAACGTTCGAGCGGTTCCGCACAGCTGGTCCGACCATCGCACTGATGCTGGTGGGAGCCGGGCTGTATGGACAGTCGGTCCGTGGCAATCTCAGTGCGAGTTTGCTTTGTACGGTCGCCAAGATGTTTGTTCAGCCGCTTCTGGTGTTTTCGGTCGGGCATTTCATTTTTGATCTGCCGCCCTTGCAGTTGACCATCCTGACCCTTGTTGCTGCACTACCGTCCGGGGCCAACGTCGCGATCATCGCAGGGAGCTATAATATCTGCATTGACCGCTCGGCAACGACAATCCTTCTGACCACGATCATCAGTATGATTACCTTGCCCCTGCTTGTGCTCTATGCCGGGGCGCAATAAGGGGCTGTCATCCGCAATTGGCCGCAGTAATGACCAGTGACATCAGGCTGATTTCATCCTCAAGACGCGGGATCAGGGGATTGCGCTGACCGGTTGCGACAGCCTGTGTGAAGGCAGAAATCGCTGCTGCCTGCCCCTTGTCCTGTCCAAATCTTTGCCGCATTACGGTCTTGCCGTTGATGGTCAGTTTCTTCCAGTCCGTAAGTTCGGCGTCAAAGCCAGGTGCATCTATTTGCAGGGTTTCCTTCGCCTCGCGCCTGCTGGTGTGCTGATAACTGATTTCACCTTGTGATCCGTCGCTCAGACGGATTGTCCAGATGCTGTCGCCCATTTTGCGATCAAGCCAGTGACAGTGAATATCCGTGATGCTACCCGCCGTCAGACTGTGAATCAGGTCGATGAAGTGGGTGATTTCGCCAATTGTGCGGCCACCCTGATCGGAATGAAAAAGCCAGTGATCATTCGGAAGCGGTGAAATCCGGACCCGGTATCTGAAATGCCGGGCGCCATCGGGCAGGGCGGCGCGTAATTGCGCGCTCATCGGCGCATAACGACGATTATGACCGACCATGAACAGGCTTGATGATGATGTCTGATCGCGTAAAAGTCCGATCCCGGCAAGGTCAATCGCAATCGGCTTCTCCAGCCAGACATGTTTGCCTGCTGCCAGGGCGTCGGCGGCGAGTTTGGCGTGACTGTCATGGCGGGTTGCGATGATGACGCTGTTAACGCGCGGATTATTGATGATGGCATGTGCGGATGAGACGGCCTTTGCATCACCAAGTTTTCGCGCCATTGCCAAGGCTGAGATACCGTCTTGCGAACAACAGGCAAGGACATTGATATCGGCTTGTTTGATCAGGTGGGGAACAAGCTGACCGCCCGCATAATTGCCAGTGCCAATCATGCCAAGACGGACCGTCGCGGGTGAGGGGGCAGTGACATCACATTTGTGCAGGGCAGTTTTCGGTCGATCAACCGATGCCCCATAACGCACCAATGTTGCCAGCTGGTTCAGGTCGGGGCCCTTGGCGAAATGATCGGCGATGTTTTCAAACGCTATTTCTTTGGTGATCAGCGGCGTTGGATCAAGTCTGCCCTTAGCCATCAGATCAAGGGCGGCCTCCATATTGCGTTTGATGGTCCATCGCACATACCCGACGGGATAGTCCTGTCCCAGTTCTTCATAAGCCGGGTCATAACGACCCGGCCCGTAAGACCGGACCTGCTTGATCGCGATTTCCTTGTCATAGAGCATTTTACGCTGCGCGCTGATTGCGACATCGCCGACGCAGATGATAGTGGCCCGATCCCGACAAAGACGTGCAGCCGCATCAACAAGTTTGTGCAGACCTCGTGCCGGGGCACAGATATAGACGGCGTCGAAAACATCTGATTGTGCGGAACTGGCGGTGGTGAAGCATCTGTTTGCGCCATTTTCCTGTGCCAGTTCGCGCCGATATGGATGGGGTTCAATGATCGTAACATTGGTACCCGCCGCGACTGCAGTTTGGCAAAGCAATTGCCCGATCAAGCCCGCGCCAATGATTGCGACGTGATCCCCGATGGTTGTTTTGCCCTGCCGGATGGCATGAAGGGCAAGAGCATAAAGGGTGGCAAAGGCTGCTTTCTGATCAGAAAGCGTATCGGGTACCGGGCAGGCAAGATTGATCGGGGCCCTGTTGCATTGCGCATGGTTTGCACTGCCCATCCCGGCAATCGCAACCCTTTGTCCGGGTGCGAAGTCATATGCTTTCGAACCGGTGCGAACAACTTTCCCCACGGCGCAATACCCCATTGGCATCGGCTGTCCAAGGCGGTTATTGACCCGCGAAACAGTGGATCGTGCACCCTCCTGCCTCAGGGATTTCAAGGTAAGAGCCACAAGGTCCGGACGTTGCCAGGCCTTTTGCAGAAGCGATGCGGTGGCTTGGCGCGCCTGTGTAAACTCTGTGCCGGGACTGATAACGCTAAAGCTGGTCTGGACAAGGAGGTCATGGTCACCGGGGGTGGGGACTGGACAATCGGCAAGGGCAATCTTGCGTTCTGCCGGAAACCGCAAAAGGGCCTTCATCTCCGTCATGATCATCCTTTATTGATAAAGGGTTGAATATCATAGCGACGATTAAACCACATGCGGTGCAGCTTGGTCGATCCGAGATTGACGCGGGCACGGCACGGGGTTAGCAAGATGGCAGACTTCAATATGGAACCGCTTATCATGCATCAAACTGTCCCGGCCCGGCATTGGCGCGACACGCTGCTCAGCCTTGCTGCCATCCTGTTTGGCCTTTCTGCGCCGCTGTTTTTCTTTGGGCGGACTGCTTTGGGGATCGGGCTTGGATTATCGCTGATCACGGCTTTGGCTTCTGCTGATCACGGTGAAGCATGGCGCAAGATGCGGGCAGATATTGCAACCCCGGTGGGGCTGCTTGTTGTTGCAGCTTTGGGCGTGTTTCTGCTGTCGGCAGCTGGCTCGATCATGCCGGGAAAGTCGCTTGAAACCTGGACAGGCCGGTTTGCGATGCTTGCAGGCATCTGGTATCTGATGCGCCTGATCGAGCCAAAGGCCCGCCTGGCATGGGATGCGTGCATCTATGCGGCGATTGCGCTTGTCGGATATTGCATTCTGGCGATCATGATTTATCCGGAAATGTTATCGATCAAGGCACTGCGCGAACCTGATTTCGCCTTTGATATCACCCGCCGTCTGAAGCCTGTCGGAAGTTTCCTGATTTTCGGGGCGATGTTGCTGGTCTTTGATGCCATCGACCGGAAGGGTGTCCGGCGTTATGTCTCGATCCTTGCTGCCTTGTGTATCGTGCCGATCTTGGAAGCCTCGCATGGCCGGGCCAATGTTGCAGCGATAATGGCGGCAGCCTGTGCTGTCGGTTTTTGTGCTGTTTTGCTGATCGGGTCGCGGGTTCTTAAAATCGGTGTGCTGGCTGGTGTCGCGGGTGTTTGTGTTGTTGCCCTGACCTGGCTGAGTGGTGTGACGGTCAATGCTTCAAGCCTTATCGGGTTCGATACCTATTTGCCAACCTGGCTTGTGGATATCCATCGCCAGATGATCTGGCAATTTGCCTATAGTCATGTCTTTGATCACCCGCTTATCGGTTACGGTATCAATGCCTCTCCTTGGGTGCCCGGTGCCAATGATATGGCCGGGACATCGGGTCAGTCCGTATTGCCCGGACATCCGCATAGCTGGTTTATGGAAATCTGGTTGGAAGCTGGCCTGCTTGGCTTGTTTGTGGTTGTGCCGCTGGTTCTTGTGATTGCATCCACAACCTTGAAGGACGTTCTGCGCAACGGGATTAAGGTATCCGCCTTGCCGTTGATGATCATGGCTGCTTACTGGTTTGCCGGACTGTTTAACTATTCATTCTGGACGTCATGGTGGTTTGGCGTGGTCATGCTTTCCTTGGCGCTGGCCGTGTTGCGCCGGGAAGCATTGCTGGATGCCAAGGCCCCGAAAACCCGCCGCAAGACCATGATTGTGTGTGCGGAAGACTGGTCGTTTGTGTCGCACCGGATCGGATTGGGGCGCGCTGCACTGGTACGCGGGGATGAGGTTGTCGTTGCATGTAACGCCGGTGCAGCCGCCGAAGGTCTTCGCAAGGAAGGTTTTCGGGTGGTTGATGTGCCAATCGCGCGCGGCGGGCTTAGTCCGGTCAAATCCCTTAAGACCGTCAAGGCATTGGCGTGTCTGATCCGTCGTGAAAATCCCGATGTGATTGTCAATGTCGCCATTCAATGTGTGGTTCTGTCTGTCTTTGCCGGAATGCTGGTGGGGGCAAAACGTTCGGTCAATATGATCACCGGACTTGGTTTTCTGTTTGTGTCAGGCGGGGCAAAGGCCAAAATTGTTCGCGCCATTGTTTCGATAATCCTGCGGGTCTATGCCCGGTTTGGATCAGTGCATGTGATTGTGCAAAATCAGGATGATCTTGCCCTGATGACAGGACTTGGTTTTACGGAAAGTCGCATTGATCTTGTCCGGGGATCGGGGGTGGATATCTCGGCCTTTTCGCCTGCGCAAAAGGCACCCGGTGTGCCCAAAACGGCAATTTTTGTCGCACGCATGCTGTGGTCCAAGGGTTTGGCTGAACTGGTCGAAGCCGCGCGTCTGCTGAAATCGCGCGGGCGAAACTATCGCTTTCTGCTGGTCGGGGATGCTGATCTTGCCAATCCCGATAGCGCACATGAGACCGATCTTTCCCAATGGCAAAAGGATGGTCTGGTCGAGTGGCTGGGCAAACGCAGCGATGTTGCAGCGCTTCTGCGTGAGGCTGATCTGGCTGTTTTGCCGTCCTGGCGTGAGGGGCTGCCAAAGACTTTGCTGGAATCTGCGGCTTCCGGTCTTGCCATGGTTGCAACCGACGTGCCGGGATGTCGGGAAATCGTCCGCCATAACGAGAACGGTCTTCTTGTTCCGCTACGCGATGCCAATGCGCTCGCCAATGCCATCGAGGAATTGATGGAAGATGATGCGAAGCGTGCAGAATTCGGTAAAGCCGCCCGGAAGCTGGTTGAGGATGAGCTTTGCGACGGTGTGATTATCGCAAAGACACTGGCCGTTGTAACCGGAACAGTGTCGACGACACCGATCCGGAATGTGCCATTTCCTGCCTGATCAATGTATCGGCAAGGCATTGACATCGTGATGTTAAAGGACCCGAAACCGGGTCCTTTTCTTTTTGTCAAAAATCCCGTTGCATCTGCATTTTTTATTTTGTATACAATATACATGAATTGCAGTTGGTCTCAGGCCAAAAGATTTGAACATTGTTGGTGTGATTGAAAAATAATCCCGCCATATTAGGAGGTTACTTTCCCATGCAGGTAAACTGGACTGGCGTTTTCCCCGCCGTTGCAACCCAGATGAATGAAGACGGCTCGATCGATTTCGATATGACCGCAGAACAGATCGAAGCCCTGATCGATGCAGGCGTTGACGGTCTGGTCATGCTGGGTTCTGTCGGCGAAAACACCGCGCTTGAGCTGGAAGAAAAATTCGCCGTTCTGAAGCTTGCTGTGGAAATCACCAAGGGCCGTATCCCGGTTCTTTCCGGTGTTGCTGAAAACTCGACCCGTGCGGCGATCCGCTATGTCCAGGAATGTGAAAAAATCGGTGCTGATGGCCTGATGCTTCTGCCGGGCATGGTCTATACCGCTGACCCGCGCGAAAATATCGAGCATTTCCGTACCGTTGCGAACGCAACCAAACTGCCGATCATGATCTATAACAACCCGGGTGCTTATCGCATCGACATCAAGCCGGAAGAATTCAACCAGCTTGCCGATGTCAAAAACCTGGTCGCGATCAAGGAAAGCTCGGGCGATCCGCGTCGTATCACCGATATCTACAATGCATGCGGTGACCGTTTCGTTCTGTTCTGTGGCATGGATGACCTTGTCATGGAAACACAGGTTCTTGGCGCCGTTGGCTGGATTTCCGGTTTTACCGATGCCTTCCCGAAAGAATCGGTTGCGCTTTGGAAGCTGCTTTCCGAAGGAAAATACAAGGAAGCTCTTGAGATTTATCGCTGGTTCACGCCGGTTCTGCACATGGATGTTCACGCCAAACTGGTCCAGTACATCAAACTGGCTCAGGAAATGACCGGCGTTGGCAAGCCGCATGTGCGTGCACCGCGTCTGCCGCTGGTCGGCAAAGAGCTTGAAACCATCAAGGCGACCATTCAAAAAGCCATCGACACTCGCCCGTCGCTCTAGGCGCTGTGCGACGGATGCAATCACACCTCCCGCCCTAAAAACCGTGATTGCATTATAAGTCTGTTTGATGGAACAGTGAGCTCCCCCGTGCAATGTCGCGGGGGAGTTTCCTGCCATCTGGCAGATTGATCACCAAAATGAATCAAATGCGCACCACATCAGGCGAGGCCCCAAAATGACCAAATCCAAAACCGATATTACGGCTCAAACCAGCGGCAAACAGCAGGCCGTTGTCATTGGTGCGGGCATTGTCGGTGTGAATGTCGGGCTGGCTCTTTTAAAAAAGGGCTATGACGTAACCATTCTGGACCGTGGAGAGCCGGGCAGGGGGACCTCCTTTGGCAATGCTGGCGGTATTGCGGTTTCCGAATGTGCGCCGATTGCCATGCCCGGAACACTTTTGAATGTGCCCGGCTGGTTGTTGGATCCGTATGGGCCGTTGTCGATCCGCTGGGCCTATCTGCCCAAAATGATGCCCTGGCTGTTGCGCTTTGTTGCGGCAAGCACCAAAAGCCGGGTTGAACAGATCAGCACCGAACTTGCCGCCATCCTCAATCGCGTCTGGGAGGATTACGAACCGGTGATTAGTGAGGCCGGTCTTGACGATGCGGTCTTTAAAAAAGAAGGCGCAATGGGTGTCTATCGTTCGGAAAAGACCCGCCGCGATGCCGAATACGGCATTGATCTGCGCCGTCGCAAGGGCATTAAAATCCGTGACATCACCCGTGACGAGATCATGGATCTCGAACCCGACCTTGCCCCGATCTTCCCATGTGGCGTGATCGAGGAAGACTGGGGCCGTGTCCTTGATCCCTTCAAGATCGTCACCGGCCTTTACAAGCATTTCCTTGATCGCGGGGGCAAGTTCCAGACTGCCGAGGTCACCGATTTCGTCTATCGCGACGGTCAACCGCGTGCAGCCATGACGACCAGCGGCGATCAGATTACCTTTGATACGCTGGTGGTGGCCTGTGGTGCATGGTCCAAAACCCTTGCCAAAAGGCTTGGCTCCCCCGTGCCGCTTGATACCGAGCGCGGCTATAACACCACCGTTCCCTATCACGATGCCAAACTGTCGCGCACCATCATCAGTGCCGATGACAGCATCATTCTGACCCCGATGGAAATGGGCATTCGTGTTGGTGGTGCGGTGGAGCTTGGCGGGCTGATTGCGCCCCCCAACTATGACCGTGCCAAGGCCCTGTTTGCCAAGGGCAAGGAAGTGCTGCCCAAACTCAATGCCGAGGGCGGAACCGAATGGATGGGCTTCCGGCCATCGATGCCGGATTCAAAGCCGGTCATTTCCAAAAGCCCGCGCCATCGCAATGTCTTCTTCTCGTTCGGTCATGGCCATCTTGGTCTGACCATGGGGGCGACCACCGGTCGTTTGATTTCCGATCTTGTCACCGGTTCGGAAACGCCAATCGACATGACGCCCTATCGTATTAATCGCTTCTGATCACAGGCCCCACTATGGCGAAAAACAGCTTCTTTTGCGTAGACGGTCATACCTGCGGCAACCCGGTGCGACTGGTTGCTGGCGGCGGACCGAAACTTGAAGGTGCGAACATGCTCGAAAAGCGTGCGCATTTTCTGGCTGAATTTGACTGGATCCGTACCGGTCTGATGTTTGAACCGCGCGGTCATGACATCATGTCGGGATCGATCCTCTATGATCCGACCTCTGATGACTATGATGTCGCGGTTCTGTTTATCGAAACATCGGGTTGTCTGCCGATGTGTGGTCACGGCACCATCGGGACCGTGACCATGGCGATTGAGGAAGGTCTGGTAAAACCCAAAACACCGGGACGTCTGCGTCTTGAAACCCCGGCCGGTCTGGTGATTGCCGAATACAAGCAGGTTGGCGATTACGTTGAATCGGTCAAGCTGACCAACGTGCCTTCTTTCCTTTATAAAACCGATATCGAAGTCGATTGTCCCGATCTTGGGCCGATCAGGGTTGATGTTGCCTATGGGGGCAATTTCTATGCGATTGTCGAACCCCAGGAAAACTTCCGTGATATGGCGGATTTCACCGTGGGTGATCTGCAGCGTATCAGTCCGGAATTGCGTCGTCGCCTGAATGAACAGAACAGTTTCGTTCACCCGCTGCATCCCGATATCAAGGGGCTTTCCCATATTCAATGGACCGGCAAGCCGACCCAGCCCGGAAGCACGCATCGCAATGCCGTGTTTTATGGTGACAAGGGCATTGACCGGTCTCCCTGTGGCACGGGGTCGTCCGCCCGTCTTGCGCAGTTGGTTGCCAAGGGCCAATGGGATCCGGCTGACGAGCTGGTTCATGAAAGCATCATCGGCTCACAGTTCCGCGTTTCCGTGGTCGAGAAAACCAAGGTCGGCGACTTTGATGCGGTGGTGCCCGGGATCGAAGGCTGGGCGCGCAAGCACGGCTATAACACCATCTTCATTGATGACCGCGATCCCTATGCCCATGGCTTTATCGTAAAATAGGCGGGCTTAATCTGATTGTGACAAGGGGGCTTTATGCCCCCTTTGTTGTATTTCGCGCGATGACAGGAAATTATACAGTATGCAATTGTATTGCGACTTGGTCGGGCCGACGTTATGACTATGAACAGGCAGGTTTGATCTGTCTGATGATATGACGCCGCCAAGCCATGATTTCGGGTAACAGAATAAAAGAGCTGAAATGACCGCATCACCGCGATTTACCCGCCGCACCATCACCGATCAGGTGACCGAAGACCTTCGGGCACGCATTCTTTCTGGCGATTTTCCCGCAGGATTCCAGTTGCGACAGGATGCAATCGCCGGTGAGTATAATGTCTCGCGCATTCCGGTCCGCGAAGCGCTTCAGCGCCTTGACGCCGAAGGTCTGGTCACCTTTCAGCCGCACAAGGGCGCGATTGTCTCGCAGCTTTCCATCGACGAGATCGAGGAACTGTTTGAAGTCCGCAAGCTTCTTGAATGCGAATTGCTCCGTCATGCTGTGCCGCGTCTGACCCCGGCCGATCTCAAATCGGTCGAGGATATCCTTTTGGTTTATGATGAAGCTTTCCGCTCTGGCGATGTTGCCAAATGGGGCGAGCTCAACCGTGAATTCCACGACCGGCTCTATCGCGCCTCGAACCGTCCCAAGACGCTGGAAATCATTCGCATGATTGGCAACAACACCGTGCGTTTCACCCAGGCACAGCTGGCATTGTCCGGGGCGACGGATCGGGCAGAGCGTGAACATCACCAGATTTTCGAAGCCTGCAAGGCCGGCAACACCGAAGAAGCGGTCGAACTGCTTGCCGAACATATCCAAAGCTCGGCTGACAGCTTGATGGAATGTCTGCGCAAGGCCCGTGAATAGGGCTTGATACATATTATATAAGCAAAGGGATGCCCTGATCGGCATCCCTTTTTATTTGGGCGTGTTTTTGCAGGGTTTCGTTACAGATGCAGTCGGGATTAGCGGACAATGAATCCCTGTCCGACCAGATCACCTTCTTCATACCAGAAACTGGCCTTGCCACTGTAATGAGCCTGCCCGCTGACCGATGCGATGATCGCATCATGCGGCCCGCAGCTGGTGACGGCGCCAACCGATCCTTCAAAGCCTGATCCGATCACACTTTCAAACTGGCGCGTCTGACCGGGTTTGATCAGTCCCTTGGCATGCTGGATGGCAAGGCGGGCGCTGACCCCTGATCCGGTCGGGCTGCGATCCACCTGATTTTCGGCAAACACACATATATTGCGTGTCGGTTCTGGACTGAACGCATCGCGCCCGTCGGTCAGGATCGCCCCGTATAAAAAGGCCAGATCATCATGATCGGGATGGGAAAGGCGAATGCTGTCATTGACCGCCTGACAGATTTCTTCTGAAAGGGCGGTCAGGCGGCTGACATTTCCGGGGGTGATTGCGATGTCAAACTGCCCGGCATCCAGAATGGCGTAAAATGCCCCGCCATAGCCGATATCGGTTTTAAAGGCCCGGCCATCTGGCAGGGCAAGGTCAAGATCGCCTGCAAACATGAATGATGGCACGGATGAGAACCGCACCTTGCCGGTTTTGCCATTGGCAACTTCGACCTCGGCGCGCACCAGCCCGCAGGGACATTCGATATTGACCTGCGTGACTGGTTCTACCGCCTTGACCAGTCCGTAATCGATTGCATAGCGGCCAAGGGCGATGATCGCGTGGCCGCACATGGTCGAATAACCTTCATTATGAATGAACAAAACCGCAAGGTCTGCATCGGGCAGGCTGGGCTCAACCAGAATC
>NZ_CM142731.1:3167500-3512500 GCF_054901115.1 Thalassospira sp. SM2505 | reverse complement strand
ACGGTGCCTGTGATGTCAGTGTTGCCCAGCACTGCGTGCAGGCTTGCGATCTGGCGTCCCCCGAGACCGCCGGTTATGCCCTGATCCACGACATCGAGGAGTTCGATACCGGCGATATCACGACCCCGGTCAAGAATACCATGCGTGCGCTTGGTGTCTGGCAGCGGTTTGAAGACGAGATTGTCCTGCCGATCCGGCGACGGTTCACGTTACTGGCTGGTCTGGAATGGCCTTGGCCGGAAAGTGTAATCGAAGAAGTTCACGTGATCGACCAGAGGCTCAAGGCAACCGAGTATCGCGATTGTGTTGACCTGTCGCTGGTGAGGTTATCCGCCGGGGATCTTGCCGAACCCTATTCGGATTACATGTTGCCCTGGAGTGCGACCAAGGCAGAGAATATCTTTATGGAACGTGTCCTCAACGTTTTGCCAAGCATGGCAATGGGTGATGCTGGCGATGTGAGAGAGCGTTCAAATTGTTCTGGCCACGGCCTGATCTTGAGGAAATGGCCGCAATAATTCGACGAGTGCGATATTGCGTTTTTTCAACACGTATCGATGGTGTATAAGAATCCATGTCTTACAAACATGCAGACGAAGTGCAGCAAGGAAACCTCATGCCGGAAATCACGTTTGAGCAGGTGACGAATGCCAGAGGGGCGGATAGCCGCAAGCTCTGGCTGGAGTTTGAGAAGCAGCTTGCCAATGACGATGGTCGGGCAGCAAAAGCCCATCTCGAAGCTGGACGACCGGTATTCTATTGTGATCCGGCACATGAAGGCAATATTGTCCGGAAATGGCCCGATGGCCGTTGCGAACTGGTGTCTGTCAATGATGATGGCACTGTTGAAGTGCTTCGCGCCATCTGATGGCTCAGCTTTGGATTGTTGCGGGTCCGAATGGGGCGGGCAAAAGTACACTTGTCGAGCGGTATAATCCTGCAGAGCCCCAATCTTTGCCGGTGGTTAATCCGGATAATATTCATAAACTTTATCCAGAGCGTGGCAGGGTTTATGCGGGCCGTGAAGCTATTTTGCAGCAGGAAAATCATCTTTCCTGTGGAGCTTCTTTCATCATAGAGACGACCCTTTCCGGGCAGCGCGAGCTGCAACTGGTGAAAGCTGCCAGATCGAAAGGCTACGGCATAAATTTTGTTTATGTCGGATTGCCTGATCCGTCGCTGTCAATTGCCAGGATCGCGCAGCGCGTCGCAGCCGGAGGGCATCATGTGCCCTCTGAGGATGTAAAACGCCGTTATCCGCGAAGCCTTACAAGGCTTGCCGAGTTTATCGGTGTGGCGGATCGGGTTTACATCTTTGACAACTCAGGAGAGCGCAGCAGATTGCTTTTGTGCCGCGTGAAAGGACGTACGCGAAAAGTCGCAAGCCAATTGCCGTCCTGGCTCAAGACAGCTATTCCGCGTGCTTTCCAGAAGATCGACCGGGGAATGTCCATGTGATGAACCGGCAGGATTTTGCCGGGTGTATTCCTGTTTGACATTGTTAGGGGCTCAGAAATACGCAAGTCAGAATACTATGACTGACGGTTAGAAAGGTGCCGAGGGTTTTATTCCTAGACGGTTTTACAATCAGTTGAATACCGATTCTACAGGCGTAGCTCCCGCTTCTTGCTGGGGTGTGGCAGGCTGCGATAGGGTGACATAGTCGTCACCCATCATCATCTTGAAGTGTCCTCCGTGATCCGATTCCTCAAAGATTCTTTGGAATACGGAGAGATATCGATCAACTTGCCCTGGGTCACAGGTCATATACAAATCATCTGCCGCGAAGTGTGATCCGTCATTCACCCATGACAGCAATGTGCTGCAGATCATTTTGTCATGACCGTCGAATTTTTCGATAATGTTTTCAGGTCTCATGCCGCCGTAGAATTTGAAATAGTGTTCAAGTATTCTGCGCATGACGTTCTGGATTGCAGTATCAGAAGGCGGTTTCTGTCTGACTTCTCGCCAGAGAAGTTCATAGCTCGACTTAATAGGGTTTTCCTTAAAATATACAAGCTCAGAGCGTTGCGACGTTTTTTTTACGACCCAGAATGTTTCATCATTCTTGGCCATGTCGGCACTACGATTTCTATCGAACGTTACTTCCTTGTGGAAATATATGTTGTGCGTGAGCAGAAATACCTGCTTGATGGGGCTTTCCCCTGTACGCATTTTGGCAACAATAGCCTTTATTAAATTACAAACGATGAAAAGTATGTCTGCATCAAGGCTCGAAACGGGGTCATCGAATACAACCACCTTGTCATTTATGCCGCCGCTTGCACTGAACGATCCATCGATCAGAGAATAGAAATATAGAAACGTGATGAAGGACTTCTCGCCTTCACTTAGTGTTCGTTTCGCATCACTTCCATCTACTCGTTTAACCTGATAGAACCCGCTATCCTCCCCTTCGGCGAGGTGGAAGTTATTAAAGCCAAATGACTTCAAGAGCTTGTTGATGGCATCAATTGTTGGCTTGATGCTGGTAATCTTGCGCTCGTTTTCTTCTATCTCTTCCTGTTTTGTGGCAAGGCTCTTTGATTGGATTTCTATCTGGGTTTCTAGCGATTTGATCGCTTTATCAAGCCCATCAGAGGCCGCTTTGAACTTGTCGTAAATCGCCTTTGTGTCTTCGAGCAGCCTCTTCCAAACTTGCGATGTCAGTTCCTTCTTGCGTGCGGCAATGTTGATGACTGTATCGTTGTTGGCTTTGATCTTCTTATTCGCTGTGCTGATATGGGTAGTCACAGCTTCAAAAAGTGGGGTTGTATCAGTGAGTGTTGCTGGGGCGCTGGGCTCTTTTCGCTTAGCCACGATGTGATCAATATTGCCATCCAGAGCAAGGCGAAGAGTTGCGACATCCCTCTCAAAGGCTTCGCGGTCAAGAAAAGGCGATTCAATATACTCAGCGGCGTTGTAAGCGTTCAGAACTTCCTTTACAGCACCTGTATAGTCAGCGTGTAGCTTGTCAATGGCGGCGAGGTCGGCGATGTAATTCTCATCGAAATACGCCTCAAGGCCCTGCTTGAAGGCTGCATTTGTCTTTTGCTGGCAGAATGGGCACTGGTCTTCTAGTTGTCTGAAATATTGCCGTCCTTGCTGAACCCAGTCGCTGTTGCCTAGCTTTTCGATCAGCGCCGCAATGTCCACATCTTCTTTACCGATAATCTTCTTCTTAAGGATTGCAGAGCCTTCCATCATTGGAAACGTCGAACTGTCTTGAGGAGGAGGTAACAGCTCCGCCTTGGTTAACGATCCTGAAAAGACGGTTGTCGCAGCTTCACGGAGCTCTGCAATATCCCTCATTGTTGCGACATTGCTTGACGCTTCTGTGAGATATTGAGCGCAGAAGTTCTTCTTGTTATTGTTGAGACCGGCGAAAGCCATTTCCAAGTCATCAAATTTCTTCTTGGCGTTCCAAACATCCTCAACAAGCTGAGCGTCTAACGCTTCACGTTCTTTCTTCTTTCCGCTTTCGTTATCGTCACCAAAGAGAGTCTTCCGCAGTCCAGTCAGCTTAGACTTGATCTCATCAGCATCGCTTTTGAGAAGTTTAATCTTGTCTGTGACCTCAACATTTTCTCCAAACGTGTATATGCCCTTTATGTTGCTTTCGGCATCGAAGTGCTTTTCGACAAAATCCTTATTATAGACACGGGTTTCGAGAGGAATATTGTCTGACCATGTTATTTGGCAGGTGCTTGGCCCCTCAATGACACGAGAAATTGTTGTCTTGCCCGATCCATTTGAGCCGAAGATAAAGTTGAGCTTCTTCAGTGCCTCAAGTTTAGTTCCGGTGGCATCGTAGATACCAACATTAGCTAAATGTATGCTCTCTATCATGCGACCGTCCGATCTTGATTCTTTATCTTAGGTTATAGTAATGTTCAACCTAAGGTGTTTCAAGTCTCTGAATTTTTCGGCGCGTTCTTGTCAGGCAAACAGAAGCTCACTGTTGATTCGCAGGGCTTATTATGAATGTCGTTTGTCCGCAGCTATGATTGCTGCAAAGTCAAACGTCACCTCGCATCTTCGATCCCAGCATTCCTCTGCCTCATTCCAGATGGCGTGAATGATCAGTCTGTCGATGATCTGGCGCAGCGGGACGACGGCTTCCGGATCGCGTGACCAGGTTTGCAGCTTTGCGACCAACTTGTTGTGGCGAGTGACAATGCGGTCGATGCTTTTGGGTAGTGTTGTTTCGGCCAGTTCCCGCTCACATCGGGAGATGTCTAGTTTCAAGCGATGAATCTGTTCCGACTTGTCGTCAAAAAATGCCCGGATTTCGTGAGACCTGGCATCGGGGCCCAAGGCATCGATGACCTTGTTCAGGCCGATGCGGACAGCCTCAAGTTCCTTATTCAGTTGCGTGATCTCGCGTTCAAGTTCTGAGCGTTTCTTTGCCATTTTTGCACTGTCGAAATGGGCCATAATCATATTGCGATCAAGTGTGCTGATGGCGTCAATCACGAACGCGATAACCTCGTCATAGTTGAGGCTCCGGTTGGGGCAACCTTTCTTTTTGCAAGAGTAATGTCGGGCATAGGTCGCAACAATCGGCTCACCATGCTTGCCGCAATAGAGCTTGCCACCAAAGACCGCATTGGCGCGTTTGCTGGTGATGGCCTGATTGCGTCGCCATTCCCGCGACCGATTGATCGCCCGTTCGCGCTTTTCCTCGGCAGTCGTGACTTTCGGCGTCAGCTTGCGTTCGCGTTGCCTCGCCGAACGTGCATCGAGGGCCCGCTGTACCTTGGCAAACAGGTTTTCATCGACAATGGCCAGTTCCGGGATCGGCACTGTTACCCATTCGCTTTCCGGACGCATCACCGAGAGCCGTTTGCCGGTTTCCGGGTGTTTGCGATACTGCATCTTGTTGAACGTTATGGTGCCATTATACAGCGTCTGACGCAGCAGACCGGTCTGGCGGACAAAAGAACCGACAAGTGTTGTCGGAGCCCATTTGCCGCCGCTTGGTGCTTCGATACCGCGTCGATTGAGGTCTTCACAGATATGTTTGAGTTTCTGGCCCGAAGCATATGCTGCGAAGATATCGCGTATGATTGCAGCTTGCCGCTGATTGATGGTTCTTTTTCCGCGTATTGGTTCACCTGATTCATCAAGCGCGTGGACCAGATCATAGCCATAGAGTTTGCCACCCGGTACCCCACCACGAAGGACAGCGGCAACAACGCCTCTGTGGGTCTTGTCGGCAAGATCCTTGAGGTACAGTGCATTCACCGTGCTCTTGAAGCCGATATGAAGCTCGTTGATGAGCCCATCAGCGACAGTTTCCACCGGGACACCGAGGAAGATCATTTTCTTGAAGAAATTGGCCGTATCGGCCTGATCACGGCTGATACGGCTTAAATCTTCTGCGATGACAACATCGAATCGACCGTCAAGCGCACCGATCAACAAGGCATTAATGCCAGGCCGATTTTCGATGTGTGCTCCGGACAGGGCCTCGTCGCGATAGATCTCAACGACATCATATCCCTTGAAACGGCAAAATTCCTGACAGCGACGGATTTGATCTTCTGAGCTCGTTCCTTGTTTGTCAGTCGAGTGACGAGCGTAAATTCCAGCTCTCAAGGAAGCCTCGTATTCTGGTTATGTTCTTATGATGGGTGAAGCCCACGGAGCCGTGTAAAAGGTCCATAGAGGCGGATTAATGCAATCGCCTTTGCCAACTGACCCATTCCGGCATGTAGGTGCCAATGCCGGGAGCGAGGATCTCGGCAATGGTTTCGTCACTGAAATCAGTCTTTTCGAAAAGCTGGCGGGCAACACCCTTGAACTTGTCGTGGGTGAGTTTCCCTTTAACCAATGAACGGTTTTCTTCGAGCAGGCTGATTTTGTCACGAAGCGCTTCGATCAGTTCATGCTGGTCGGTGCCTTGGGCTGACAGTGTCGTGTCAGCATGACGATATGCGCCGGTTTTGCGGATTGATGGCAGGACTTCGGATGTCACCCACTTTTTGAACCGCTTTGCTTCCGGCTTCCTGCTTCGAAGGATCAGGGAGTAGAGACCGCTTTCATTGACGATCAGCAAACTCTGATCACCGCCGGGGGTCCCCACAATGTGTGTACCCTTTTCATCTTCATCGAGATTTCGCAAACCGTTTTCCGCATCCCGGTAACCAAGTGCTTTACAGACATCTTTACCCACAGCCCAGATCTGGCCATCAATTTCAATGGCGCGAAAATCGACGTTATCGAAGTGAAAGGTAATGATTTCGCTCATTTCAGCCCCTTGCCTGTCGATGATGCGCATTCAGCTCTGGTTGTAGAAGCGCATCGGGATTCTTTTGATTACTCGACCGGGTGACTACTGCGCAAGGGTAAAAAGGCATGTTCTCGTAAGAATAGGCTTCTCAAAAAACGTAGCGATAACAGTGCGTTGCATAAGAATGCATGAGAGTGCACAAGATTGCACGAAAATGCAAAAGATTGCATGATAGTGCACGAGATGGCACAACTTTCACCTGTCGTTGTGGGGGCAGGATAGGTTTGGTGGGCCCACCAAACAGCCCAAACGGGCTTCCTGCTTATTCGCATGGCGGTGCCATGTTCAACTAAAGACCGAAGCTGAAAAAGTTGGGCCTTATCTGTAAGAACTGGAATATGTGGAAGGGGCTGAGCGTAAAACGACGATCTAGCTCAAAAAACGCCTGGCAGATTTTGATGCTCAATCATCGAATGGAAGTGCGATTGGTTCGGAGCCCGTCGGGTGCGTTATGCTTTTAAATCGGATAAGGTTTTGTGTTCGCACAAAGTGCGGGAATAGTATCGCAGCTAAGAAACAAGTAAGTGAATGTTCTCAGCAGTTCTGTAGTTGAATTCTGAACGGAAACGATGCGCAGCAACTTTGATTTTCTCGAAAAATTAGATAGCGATCTGTCCAATCTTGGGCGGCTTGCCGAAAGCTATTTCCAAGATGATCCTAGTACGAGCTTGATTAAACTTCGCCAGTTTGGCGAGCGGCTTACCAAACGGCATGCGGCTCAAATGGGCATCGAGATCCAGGAGAGCGATACACAGGCTGATCTGCTTCGTAAATTTAAGTACGAGCGTTCTGCACCAGATCGCGTCCTTGATGTACTGCATCACATTAGAAAACTCGGAAATTCTGCCGTGCATGACGGACGCGGTGATCATCGTGAAGCCTTAGCATGCCTCAAGATGGCGGTGAAGCTCGGCGTTTGGCATGTGCGAGCTTCGACTGGCCAACGGAAATTTTCATCAGGTCCTTTTTTGCCGCCGAAAGATCCAGGCACCTCTGAGCCCGACCTACAGGCCGAACTTGAGAGGCTTAGAGCAGAACGTAACGACGCGCTTACCTCGGCTCAAAAGGCAGAGGAAGAGAAACAAATAGCTCTCCTCGCCGCAGAGACAGCAGAGGAACGCCATAAACGGGAAATCGAGGAACGGCAAACTTGGGAAGCACTCGCACAGGATGCGGATCGACAACTCCAAAAGATCTCCGAACAGGCTAGCCTTCAGTCATCGGCGGAACGCATCGCGTTCGCTCAAGCAGTCGACGAAGCGGCTGGGGCTGTTGTCTTGGACGAACAGTCCACACGTGCATTGATTGATCAACAACTCCGGGACCGCGGATGGGAAGCTGATACCAGCAAAATTAAGTTTAGTAAGGGAGTTCGTCCAACAAAGGGACGTAACTTAGCAATCGCCGAGTGGCCTACCAAGTCGGGCCCAGCAGACTACGCACTTTTTGTTGGTGAGCAGTGCTTAGGCATTGTGGAGGCCAAAAGGTATCAAAAGAATATTTCTGCCGCCATTGATCAAGCTGAGCGCTATTCGAAAGGATTTGAATGGGAACAGAACAAGACGGCATGGGATAATGAGTATTTTGTACCGTTTGTTTTTTCCACAAATGGTCGTCCATATTTAAAGCAAGTAGAAACGGAAAGTGGCATTTGGTTCCGTGATGTTCGGTTGGCCAATAATCTCCGCCGTGCACTCATGGGGTGGTTCACACCGGATGAATTAGTTTCCCAGTTGGAGGTTGAGAAAGAGCAGGCTCAGGCTGCGCTTGAAGCCAGAAGCTTTGACTTTGGTTTTCAGCTTCGGCCCTACCAAAAGGAAGCGATCCAAGCCGTCGAAAAAACACTTGCTACCGAAAAACGGGAGATGCTTGTTGCGATGGCAACCGGCACCGGCAAGACAAAGCTAGCCATTGCGATGCTGTACCGGCTGCTCTCTACTAAACGGTTCCGTCGAATTTGCTTCGTGGTTGATCGCTCAGCACTGGGAACACAGACCAGCGACGAATTCATGAGCACTTCGATTGAGGGGCCAAAGACATTTGGCCAGCTTTTCGGGTTGAAGAACCTGTCTGACGTTAAGCCGGACCCCGAAACTCGCGTTCACATTTGCACAATTCAAGGGCTTGTGAAGCGAGTTCTGTATAACACTGACCCTGCAGACATTCCACCAATTGGGCAGTACGACCTGATGGTTATCGATGAGTGTCACAGAGGATACTTGCTAGACCGTGAGATGTCCGATGCAGAGTTAAGCTTCCGGGGGCAAGAGGACTATATCTCCAAGTACCGCAGGGTCTTGGAGTACTTCGACGCTGTTAAGGTCGGCCTGACGGCGACGCCCGCGCTCCACACCGCGCAGATATTTGGGGACCCAATATACACCTACTCATACCGAGAGGCGGTTGTTGACGGTTGGTTGATCGACCATGAACCCCCAATCCGCTTCCAGACGGCGCTCAGCAAGGCTGGTATCGTATTTAAAGCCGGGGACGACGTAGAGGTGATGGACAGCAAGACCGGTGAAATCGAGAACGTGATTGCTCCGGATGAGCTGGCGTTTCAGGTTGAGACGTTCAACCGAAAGGTCATCACTCAACCTTTCAACCAGGTTGTGGCAGAAGAATTGGCCAAGCACATTGACCCTAGCCTGGAGGGTAAGACGCTGGTATTCGCTGTCACGGATGCGCATGCCGATACTGTCGTTCACGAGTTGAAAAAGGCATTCGCGGCGCAGTATGGCTCTATCGAAGATGCTGCTATCCGCAAGATCACCGGTAGCGTCGATAAGGTTGGCAAATTGATTAGGTCGTTTCGTAACGATGCCTTTCCTCAGATCGGCGTCACGGTGGACCTGCTGACGACTGGTATTGACGTACCGAAAATCACCAACTTGGTCTTCATCCGCCGCGTCAACAGCCGAATTCTCTATGAGCAGATGCTTGGGCGTGCCACACGCCGCTGCGACGAAATCGGCAAGGAAGTGTTCCGCATTTTTGATGCGGTCGACCTTTATGCTTCGTTGCAAGACCTCACGCAAATGAAACCTGTTGCCAGTAACCCAAAGCTGACTTTCGAGCAGTTGTTTGACGAATTGGCGACAGTGACCGAACAGGATCACCGCGAGCTTGTACGTGACCAGATTCTTGCCAAATTGCACCGTAAGTTGCGTAAACTTCCGAGTAAGGTGGCGGAGGCTATCCAGGACCTCACGGGCGAAACCCCAGAAGATCTGCGCAATCGCCTTAAAAAAAACACGCCCGATCAGGCTGCAGCCTATGCCAAGAAGTTTGCCGGATTGGGAAAGGTACTTGATTGGAATCCCGACGGATCTGGCCCAAACCTGATTCCGATTTCTCACCATGAAGACAGCATGCATGCTGTTACCACCGGCTATGGCGACTTTGATAAGCCAGAGGATTTTCTCGACACCTTCACGTCATTCATAAAGAACAATCAGAACCGCATCGCGGCGCTTTCGGTTGTCGTGCAGCGGCCCCGTGAACTGACGCGGGCGGAATTGCGAAGTTTGCGCTTGGAGCTGGACAAGATGGGCTTCTCTGAGACAAGCCTGCGTCGGGCCTGGAATGACGCCTCCAACGAAGACATTGCTGCGTCCATTATTGGCTTCGTCCGACAGGCCGCGTTGGGGGATCCTCTGATCCCATTTGAAACCCGTGTTCAAACGGCAACCAAAGCCATTCTGGCCAAGGCCAAGTGGACCGACCCTCAAAAAACTTGGCTCCGCCGTATCGCGGAACAAATTAGCAATGAAATCGTGGTAGACCGTGACAGCATCGATCAAGGTACGTTTGCCGCTCAGGGTGGCTTCAACCGCCTGAATCGGGTGTTTAATGGTAAGCTCGAGAACATTCTCAGCGATTTCAACGAAGAACTCTGGAAAGCAAGTGCATGAACCCGAATACCACTGAAATCGTCGCTAAGCTTTGGCGAGAATGCAAAACGCTGCAATCCGCTGGCGTGTCGTACTCAAACTACGTCAACGAGCTAACATATTTGCTTTTCTTGAAGATGCTTGAGGAGACCGGACAGGAAAACCGTCTGCCGAATGGACATTCGTGGCGCAAATTGGTCAAGACTGAAGGTGGCGATCAATTGCAATACTACAAAGAAATGCTGCTGGAGCTCGGTAATCCTGAAAAAACTACAGATCCGGTGACCTTGGCGATTTTCACCGATGCGATGACACACCTGCGCTTACCTAAAGACCTCAAGACGCTGACCACAAACATCGACAAGCTTGATTGGTTCTCGGCGCGCGAGGACGGGCTGGGTGATCTTTATGAGGGGCTACTGGAGAAAACAACTTCGGCTACCAAGTCCAAGGCCGGGCAATATTTTACACCTCGCGCACTGATCGACAGCATCATCCGTCTAGTCAAACCCCAACCGGGGGAGGTTATCCAGGACCCTGCTGCAGGTACCGGGGGATTTTTGATCGCCGCGGACCGTTACATCAAGGATGCCACCGACGATTTGTTCAGGCTGTCGGAGGCGAAGGCCCACTTTCAACGCCGCCAGGCTTTTGTTGGGCACGAATGGGTACCGGATACACACCGCTTGTGTGTGATGAACATGATACTTCACGGGATCGAAAGTCTTGTGGGCTGCGAAGACAGCTGCGCACCTCAGGGCGAAAACATGGGCAAAGCCGATGTGATCCTCACCAACCCGCCTTTCAATAAAATGTCGGGTAATGTAAACCGCCCCGATTTTACACTGACGGCAGGGGAACGCGTTGGTCCTATGCCTTTTCTTGAGCATGCGATCCGTCACCTAAAGAAAGGCGGACGTTGCGCTATTGTTATGCCTGACAACATTCTTTTTGGCGATGCCGTCGGTACTGAATTGCGCCAATTCCTGATGGTGAATTGCAACTTGCATACCATTCTGAGGCTGCCAACGGGCATCTTTTATGCGCAGGGCGTAAAGACCAATGTGCTCTTCTTTACCCGGGTTACAGATAAAATTTTCCCTGCAGATCATAAACAGCAGGCTACCAAAGCGGTCTGGTTCTATGACATGCGCGCCAATATGCAATCTTTTGGCAAGACCAACGTCCTGACAGAACAACACTTCGCAGAATTCGAAAACCTTTTTGGCCTCGATCCACTTGGCGGTTCCGAGAGGCAGGACGAGGGCGAGAATAGCCGCTGGCGGCATCTAACCCGCGAGCAAATCAGAGAACGCGGTGACAATCTTGACTGGTCTTGGCTGCGTGATGAAAGCGGTGACCCTGAGGATGATATGACGGAGCCCGACGAGATTGCAGCCGCTATAATGGGCCACCTCCGGGCCGCGTTGGATGAAATCGAAGCGCTCAGCGAAGAACTTGATGAGACTACTGAAATCGAGGCCGCCGAATGAGCATAGAATATACATTCGGGCGCACGATTCAGCTCTTTCTGGTGGATGGAAAACCTACCGGCCTGCGGAAGGCGACCATCCACGGGTGGACAGGCTTGCTGTTTGTTAGCGGGGCCTCAGCATTCGGAGACCTCACGGCGCGGGACGAGGTTGATCGGACGGGCGTTTATATTCTCTCTGGTCCTGACCCCGATAAGGCAGGTTCAACGAGGGTCTATATCGGCTCTGGCAACTCAGTGGCAGAACGGATCAAGCAAAGCGCCCTGAAGCGCGACTTCTGGGAAACGGCTATCACTGTTACGACCAGTGATGATGACCTGTCGAAGGGACATGCGGAATTCCTTGAGGCGCGGCTGATCGAACAGACGTCTCAGGCGGGCCGCGTGACGCTGGACAATGGTACACAACCCGACACCAGTCGCCGCAGACTACCGGAGGCTGATGTGGCTAACATGGAGCAGTTCCTCGCCAATCTGCAGATCATCCTACCGGTGATCGGGCTTGACATGCTCAAGCCACAGCCACGCGCGGTGACGCAAACCACCAAGCCGGTCGAGGAACGCAACACGGGCGATGTGCAGTTTGAAATCCGCCACAAGAGCAGGGTCCAGGCCACTGCGGTGGAAGAGGACGGAGAATTCATCGTGCTGGAAGGTTCAGAGGCACTGACCGAGACGGGTTATGTACAGCAAAGCTATGGCGGGTTGAAAGCGAAGCTGATCACAGATGGCGTACTGATCCCAAGCGGGTCCAATCAAAAGGGGATTAAGCTAAGCTTTGCCAAGCCTTACTCATTCAACAGTCCCTCGGCAGCGGCAGCAGTCGTGCTGGATCGAAACAGCAATGGCCGTATTGAGTGGAAAGTCAAAGGCTCCAAGCAGACCTACCATGACTGGCAACAGGTGCAGGCTTCAAAGCAGGAGGTGAGAGAATGAGCAAGCTTCCGGCGGGTTGGATAGAAGGTACTATCGAAGATGTATTGGGCGTGTTGCCTAGCGGGAAGCAACTCGATCAAGGTTGGAGCCCGCGTTGCGAGAATTTTCCCTCAGCGTCGGAAGAGACTTGGGGAGCTCTCAAGACTACGGCTATTCAAGATGGTTGGTTTGACGCCCAGCATACAAAACAGCTTCCTGACCACCTTGATCCGAAACCTGAACTCGAAGTCCGACAAGGCGATGTTCTCCTAACTTGCGCGGGGCCACGGGTTCGTTGTGGGGTGATTTGTCGGGTCGATGAAGTTCGGCGAAAGCTATTCATTTCCGGCAAGATGTACCGATTTCGCCCTGATGATCGGCTTGTTGATCCAGATTACCTGATAGGGTTACTTCGCTCCCCAGATCAGAAAAACGCAATCGATCAAATAAAGACCGGGGGTAGCGAAAGCGGCCTCAATCTGACTCAAGCGCGTTTCAAGGCGCTGAAAGTCCAAATCCCCCCACTCTCTGAGCAGCGGCGGATTGTAAACAGGCTTGAGTCCTTCAGTGCCTGCACCATCACCGCCCGCACCCACCTCTTAGCCATCGAAAAGCTGGTGGAACGGTATAAAAATGCAATTTTGGTGAGAGAGTTTGGGGCGATTGCCGAGTTCCGAACTCTAAGCAGTCTTGTCGCAGAAGGGCCAACAAATGGTCTTTCTCCTCCAGCTTCGACTGACGGCACTGGAACAATGTCGCTAAAGCAATCTGCTACCACCACGGGCGAAATGCGTCTTGACCCATCTTGCACCAAGCGTGTGCTCGCAGACATTGATCGTTCATCTAAGTTCTGGCTGGTACCGGGCGATGTATTGATTCAGAGAGCCAACTCTCTTCCTTATCTGGGGGCGACGGCAATTTTTGAAGGACCTGAGAGAACTTTTATTTACCCCGATCTTATGATGCGAGTTCGGGTGGGTAAAGATTTAGACCGGCGATATTTATGGTATTTTCTTAATTCTCCTTCGGCACGCAGCTACTTCAGAGAGAACGCTATGGGGACAGCGGGCAACATGCCTAAAATCAACGGTCGCGTCGTCAGGGCCACCCAAGTCCCGTGGGTTAAAGTTACTGAACAACGCCAGATCGTGCACCGGATAGAAACCGCTTTTGCCAAGATCGACCGTCTAGCGTTTGAGGTCACAAAAGCCCTTAAGCTCGTTGAACGGTTGGACGAACGTATTCTCGCCAAAGCCTTCGCGGGTGAACTGGTCCCCCAAGACCCAAGCGATGAACCGGCCAATGCAGTGCTTGAGCGCATCCGTGAGGCCCGAGCGAATTTACCAAAGAAACCAAGGAACAAAACGACGAAAGCCAAAGCCATGAAAGTTACGCCCCAAGAGCGCGTTCTGTCGGACAGCATAGATTGGCCCGAAAAAGGGTTGCCGTTCGAAGATATCGCAAAACGACTCACCCTGCCATATGACGACTTGAAGGATGCTGTATTTGGCCTGTTAGAAGGTGATGCTCCCAAGTTGCGCCAACAGTTCGATACCGACGCAAAAATTATGAAACTAAGGCGAGCAACCTCATGAGGCTGCGGCATCTGAATATTGAAAAATCATCTGCAGGCGGTGGGGCGTTTGATGGCGTATTCATCGATTTTGGTCGCGGGACGACCGGCGGGACAAACGAACCGCTTGCGCCTCTCTGTCTGATTGGTGCTAACGGAGCAGGTAAGTCACAACTTCTGCAGTTACTTGCGGAGATTTTTCAAGCGGCTTGGCATTTACACGCACCCGATGAAGAACGCGATAGCGCTAATGATGAAATCTTGTTCGACCTGACTTATCTGATCGGTGAAGCTGAAGAGTCCGAATACGTGGTTCGCTTGGCGCGAACATTAAAGGGCAAGAATGCGGGCCCAATTGAAATGTTCAAGAATGACGAGTTGATTGAGCCTGGAAGCGATGAATTTGGTAAGTGTTTGCCGTCATTAGTTGTGGGTTACACATCCGGTGAAAATGAAACGCTCAGCTTGCCATTTTTGTTCAGCCGGAGCGGTTACGCAGAAGATGTGCGTGACGTTGCGCTCAAAGGTGATCGAAGCAAAAAAATCCCTGACAACCGCATGGTGTTGATCGACTACGGAACGAACCTAGAGGTTCTTTTTGCCAGCTTGATGTTGGGCAATGAAGACGTCAGGAAGAACCTTTTGACCCACTCCCGCTTGGGGGACTTGAAGTCCTGTCGCTGTGCAGTGCGTTTGGCCCATTCGGCAGTTTCAAAGGTTTCGAAAGCAAAAGCCGCTGAGACTGGTCGCAAGGGTATTCAGCTGACGGACGAACTTGAGGGGATTATCGATCAACTGAGGCGTGTGGCAACTTCTTGGCATTTAGACGAAAAAAGCGAAACATACACATTCGATTTCTTCATTTCGGAAGAAACCAGAAAAGCATTCGCCAGTTTTTGGAGCACGTCTTTTGAGTTCTATAGGTCCCTTCATAAGCTAGCTCTTCTAAATGATCTTGCAATTCCCAAGTCGAGCCGTGAACGGATCAAAAAGGACGTCAAGAACCGCAAGTTTGCGTCGCGCTTAGCAGAGCCTCAGCAAGAAGAAATGGTGTTCGGCTTTGAAGAAGTCAGGTTCTGGCATGAAGATGGTAAAGGTGGTTCTGTGGACTATGTGTCGTTGTCAGACGGAGAGCATCAGCAAGCCCTTATTTTGGGTGCATATGCGATGATAACTGACAGGAACACCATTTTCCTTCTTGACGAACCGGAGTCCCACTTTAATCCCAAATGGCGGGTAAAATTTGTGCGGCGCTTGCTTGATATGACAGGTAGCCGAGGCAATCAGGAGCTGTTGTTAACCACACACGCCCCCTTCGTTCCGTCGGATATGCGAAGAGAGCAGGTGTTGATCTTCCATCGACCAAGAGATAGCGGAGTGGTCGAAGTCAGCGCGCCACCGATCGAAACTTTTGGTGCGACTTTTGATCGTATTCTAGAGACTTGTTTCGACATACGTCCACCAAACTCCGAAATTGCGGAGGACAAGATCGAGATCCTGCTTAAATCGGATGACAAAGAAGCTGTTGAAGCTGGCTTCAGAGAACTTGGGCCGTCGACAGGCAAGGCTTTGCTTGCTGATCACTTGCGAAAATTAAAAATGAAAAAAAGCTAATGTTGTTTAAGTTTCCGTCCGAGGCATTGAGCTGCAATTGGGTAAATCAAAAAGTTATCGATGCGTTGAAGGCGGGAATGGATGCCATTGATCTTGGCGAAGCCCTTCCTGTCTGGCCCGAATGCTTGCCAGCCGATAAACGAGATGTGTTACGCAGGCGTAGAGGCCTGCAGCCAAAGCTCATCGACTTTTGGAATAGGTACTCTGGCTTAACACCGGCAGAAAGGATCTGCCTACGCGATGTAATTGACAGTCAAACCAACCTGCCCACCGTTTATTCAGATGTCACTATTGCATGCTCATGCATGGATGATATTCCCCCTGTGATGGAAGGTGCGGTGAAAGCACTCTCTGAATACTTGTTTGGGCAACTTGGTAGGATCAAGGAAAGCGGTAAAGCGCTTAGAGATATCCAGTTCGAAACCTGCCAAAACCACGGCGTTAGGATTTGTCCATATTGCGGATTGGACTATTTTCAGCCAGTAGGAACGAAGCGAAATGCTTTGGATCACTTAATGTCGATTTCGAAATATCCGTTTGTGTCAGCGGATTTCAGAAATCTGCCTCCGACATGCCATTCTTGTAACTCACTCTACAAGGGCGATGATGACATCTTGTTTGATGAAGATGGAGCACGCCGTCCTTGCTCCGATCCATATGCCGGACCAGTCTATCGGATTAGCTTGAATGGAAGCGTGTTCGGTGCCGGAAATGTAGTGCGGGGTTACACCTTGCCGAATTGGCAAATTCACTTTGTGGGTCCCTCTGCCCAACAGGCAGATACGTGGGATGCAGTGTATAAGATAAAATCTAGACTTGTCGCGACCTTGGATACTGACTTTTTAACTTGGGTTAAGCACTTTTCTTCGTGGTTTGTTAAAGAAATTGGGCGTGAAAAGACTCCAGATGAAGTTGCCGAAACGTTGCCTAGATATATTGAAAACATCATTCAAGACAATTTTGAAGATCGCGCTTTTTTGAAAGCAGAGGCATTTCGATTCGTGAATAGCTCCTGTAAGGACCCACAACTCGGGCACGAAACACAGAGTTTCTTGTGGAACTTTGTTGAGTATTCGACGTGACATCAGACAAAATACCGCGTTTTGTTAACGCCATTTTTGCCTTTGGTTAAATGTTGTTGGGAGTTTTCGTGAGTTTGATTGTGCTTAGCTGCGCTTCAGCGCAGCTGTATATCTGAACGTGCTTTTCTTGTTTCGATAGAAGTTTTTTGGGCGAATGCAGGTTTGTTTGACAGGACCCCTAGCATTTCTCTATGTGCGACCATTAAAACCATAGCCAGCGGATCTTGGTGGGCCTCCATTAACAGAAACATTTTCCAGTTTCTCAAGGCCCGCACCGCCAGGCTGGGCTCCCGGTAGATGAGCTTGCGGGTGCTGAGATAACGACGCCAAAGGGCAGGGGTATTGCGGTGTCGGACAATTGGGCGGGGCTTATAACAGGTTTTGCCTCTGGCAAAATGTCCGCCTTTTCTGTGGCGTTTGTCTTGTAGTGCCTGAAACACCCCAAACCGTTTTTCGAGCCCGTTTTTGCTACACAAGCGATCCAGCTGGCTAGCCTTCATCGCCTGTCCATCTGGGCTCACCAAAACCATACCATTGCCACGCAACTTGAGACTGATGTCATATCCGGCTAGCAATTCGTGCGCTTCCTGCCAATTCGTAGCCTTCCCCAAACCTTCCAGTATTTCCTCACGATGTTTCAACACATGCCGCTGGAATGATTCCTGCCAGGTATGGGCTTCATAGTCCCCCGCTGCAGGCGAAAGCTTGTTTGGATCTCGCTCTTTGCCATCGGTCATGCCTGGATCAATAGCGAGACCGAACTTCTTCTCCATTTCACGCGAGACCTTGGCGAGGATCTTAAAATCCCGATGAGGAGTAACGACCTTGAGCGTTTCCGGATGCACTTTGTTAAAGGCAATATGCATGTGGAAATTATCAGTGTTGATATGCGTACCTGCCACCCGCTGGTGATCGGCGTAGCCAAGCGCCTTGGCATATTCGGCCTCGATGGCCATCAGATCATCTTTGGTCAGTTTGTCCTGCTCACCGGGACGAAAAGAAACGACAAGGTGATAGGTCTTGTCAGCAATATCGGGCTTTTGTCGCCGAACCGCTTCGATCTCCAAAAGGGCAAGATCTAGATCCTCTATGTTTGTGCCGGCATCGCAATTGCGGATCCAGAACTGATGCAGTTTCTCTCCTTTTTCCTCGGCTGCGGCGATGTATTCGCCCAGGCGCGTGTAGTTGTCTGGCACCCCGGATTTCTTGCCGATTTTGGTCGCGATCATGGCTTGGCCTGTTTTCGTTTACCCGGCTGAAGCTGGTCGCGGATCCCGCCAATGGCGGCTTTGAGCTCCGCCTGCGTTCCTTCAATATCGCGGACCAGATCATCGAACTTTTTGAGGAGATCTGCTGAAAGCGGCTCATCAAGTGCGAGTTTGAAGAGGTTCCCGAGCCTTGCCTGGTCAGCGTTGACCTTGAGCAAATCCCGAATGCCTTGCCATGCGGCAAAGTCGCGGGCACTCGGCAGCTTGGTATTCATCAACAATCGTTTGAGCAGTTCCGAGCGGGACAGGCGCAGCTGGTGGGCAAGCTGATCGATGCGGGCTTTCTCTTCGTCGTTGAGATAGGTTTTGATGACGTGACGTTCGGTGGCCATTTCTTGTTCCGCTATTGCCCGAAAGATCCTGAGGGAGAACCGTCTGGCATCATTTCGGCCCGGATACTCTCGGGAAGGGTGGCATCAAACCCGCCAACCAGATTGACGATACTGCGTGTAAAATCGGCACCGAACTTGCGCTCATAGACCTCTTTGGCCTTTGCGATGAGATGCGGCTCCCGCTTGTCGGGATTGCTGTAATTGATCAGGTTTGCAAAATACCTTGGATCAAACGTTATGGTTTTAGCGAAGACCACGTTGCGATCCCCATCGCAGACTTCAAACTCGACCATCTCGATCAGGCTCTCGTCTTCGGTCTTGCGACGGTAATCAACAAAGCACCAGGTCACTTCATAAAACTGATCACCTTTTGCAATCCGGCCCTTTTCATCAAAACGGGCATGGGGAATGCCCTCAATGATCGCCTGACGCAGTTCGTCCTGACCCTTGCTGATTTTCTGCCCGAAGATCGAGAGTCCCTTGGAGCGATAGGCAAACATCCAGGGGATGTTGCGCAGGGTCGCGTCATGGAAGCGATAGCCATCTGCTTCAATCCAGTTTTCCAGCATGGCGAGTGCAATTTTAGGCGAGATCCAGATGCCGGTCTCTTTGCGGATGATATAAATCACCCGATCAAACTGGGTCAGAACGATGCCAAGGATCTTTAGAGAAATGCCTTCCATGCCGCGCTTGCGACTGCTGCCTTTGCTCTGGTTCTTGCGTACATAGGGACACCATTCAAAATTATCGGCATTGAAATAATCAAACCCGGTAACCGGTTTGCCTGTGTGGCGACCATAGGGGCGGTCGGTATGAGGAAGCTCCTCATAAAGCCCCACCAGACGGATCGGATTGTCGCAGGCCGGACATATGGCATATTCGCGCTGTTTATCACCGGTGACCTGATACCAGGGCTCAAGTTTTCTGGTGTCGCGTTCAAAGGCGGTGCGCTCGATCTCTTTCTCGTCGACTGTCTGCGCCTGCAATTTATAGACGTGCATTATCTGATCTCCCGGCGACGTTCTCACGGAGGGAAGAACCGATGTTATAATGGTTTATGACACTGTTCCACCATGCGGCCCCCAGCTTGGGAACAGACGCCTTCTGCTCGGCAAGGTGGAGGCATTGCAGGAGGGTAGGGAGATCAAGCGAGAAGGTATTCTCGCCTGCTTGCAGGGCGAAGACCAATGCCGGGCCGCACACGTCGCAATCAAGGTCCTGAGCCCCTTCAAGATTGGCGCGTTTTTCAAAAATGTCCGTCACATGCTGTTCGGTCATGAGGCGTTCTCCTGGTAAAAGGCAAAGAGGAAAGAGAAAAAAGGTGCCAGTGGCGTGCATCGTGCCACTGGCCCAAGGGAAGAGAAGCGGGATCAGACGGCCAAGCTGGCAGCCTGCTGCTCGCGTCCCCGTGTTCTGGTTTTGGCTTTCGGCTTGGTCAGGCCGAGTTGTTCGGTGACAAGGCGTTTCAAGGCTTCCAGTCCGCGTTCCCGATGGATGTCGTTAAAGTCGGTCAGGCCTTTGGCTTTTTCGTCATCACTCAGATCCGGGCGCAGGATCTTTGCCCCTGTCATCTCAGAGGCCCGTTCGGCTCCCTTGATCCCGGCATTAACCTGCTTGGCGTGATCGTCATCGGCGGCAATCACCAAGGCGCGATCCGGATGCTTCTTGTGAAGGGCCTCGGCCACGGGGGCGAGATTGCCGGAATCAAGTGCCACCACCACCGTCAACCCGCTGGCCATATGCAGACTTTGACCGGTGGAATAGCCTTCAGTGACGATCATCGGGCCTTTGGAATCTCCTTCGATCACATGCATCAGGCCGCGTTTTTTGCCGTCCTTGAGATACATCTTGGTGCCATCTGGATGGATGGTCTGGATGTTCTCGACAAAGCCCTTGTCATTGGCCATCGGCATGAGCAGGTTGCCGGATTGATCAATGCGCAGATCGCCTGCAGGGACCTGCTTGTTTTGCAGGTAAGCATGATTGGCCGGAGCCGGTTCGGCGTTCTGGAAAATCCCATAGGCCCGCTTGGCCACGGCGCGATATTGCGCGCGCAGTTCCTGTTCCTGGGCCGCCTTGCGGGCAGCCGCTTCGGCTCTGGCCTGTTCCAGCTCCTTGGGATCGATCTTGGTGCCGGTCGCCACCCATTTGACCGGATCCTGCCCGGATTTGTAATTGGTGATGTTGCCAGCCGGGAGACCTTCAAGGAAACCGCGATAGGAGCCGCTTTTCTGGCCCTTGCGATCTCCTTCAACCGCAACCCGGTGCCATTTGCCATCCATGGTCGGTGGCCCATCGAGGATCAGGCCATTTTCCTTAAGCACCTGAGCAAACTCGTCTTCTGGCTTGATCTTCGGCTCAGGAGCTTTGGCTTTGGTCTCCTGCCAGCGCTTGAAGGGTTCAAGCTCCATATCATCGCGCGCATACCAAGCTTTGGCACGGCGATCCCATTTCGCACCAAGCGCCTTGGCTTCATTCTTTTCACTGAACGGCACATTGAGATAGATGCGTTTGCGCTCGATCTTGGCGTCCTGGTTGGGAGCCTGTGACATCTCATCCCTCATGGCATTTTCCTTCTGTCGTTCAACAGCCGGGTTTTGGGCGATGGTCTTGGCTTGTTCTTGGGCTTTCATCGGGATCAGGCTTTGGCGCAGATCCGGCTCCATGATCCAGGTGCGGATGTTTTCTGCATCCCGTGCAGCCGCGAACAGCGCATTGCGGTCTTCCTTGATCGCTTTCATCCAGGAGCCGACATAGGCGGCATGGCGTTCCGGGTAATGGCCAAGACCAAGCTCGGTGGTCAGCATGTAGCTGGCGATTTCGGCACGGAGCTCTTCCTTGGCGTAAACTTCCGAGCCAAACGGCCCGAACTCGCGGGCCATGCGTGATCCATGACCGGTGGCATGGCCCAGCTCATGCAGGGCGGTGGCGTAATATTCATACTGGCCCTTAAACGCGGCCTGATGGGGCATGTGGATCTGATCGGTTGAGCTCCGATAAAATGCCCGGTCATTCTGATCATGGAAGATTGGCACATTGCCCTGCTTGAGGATCTGTTCGGCGCGCTCAACCGGGCTGAAGGTCGGTTCGGGTGCGATATAGGGAGCCAGACCATCGATCTGTTCGGCATTGAAGACGACCGCATGAAACACCCGTGGACGGTCGAGGCGGACTTCGCGGGTTTTGGCGATACCCTTGTCGTCAAGAACCGGTTTGCCGTTTTCATCCAGCACCTTCTCGCGCTCGGACCATTTCCAGTATTCGATCATGGTGCCTTTCTCACCCTTGCGGACTTGCGCGTCCTGGGCCGCCGCCTGACGATAGGTCATCCAGCGCGGATCGGAGCGCCCGCGCATTTCAAGCCAGAGCGCATTGATGCCACGATAATCCTTGCCAGAAACCGGATTGAACGGAGCCATACGGACCTTTCCCGGTTCCCAGGGCTTTTGCCAGGGGGCGGTGCCTGCTTCGATATGGCCAAGCAGTTCCTCGACCACCTGATCGCGATAGCTTTTTTTCTTCTCAGCCATGTTTCGAACCCTCCGCATCAGCGGTTGGATCGATGCCGTCAAAGTGACTGTCGAGCGCATCATCAGCGGAAAGCGCGTCTTCGCTAAAAGCGCCCATCGCCTCGGCAATGTCCGGATCGACCGGCACCGGGCCGCTGAGGCTTTCGGCATTGATCATGGAAGAGGCCAGCGCGAGATAGTCCTGGTCATTCAGCGCTGCAGACGCAGGCGTGACTTTGTTCGGTGTATGGGGTGTCTTCATCGTTTGGTTCCTTTGAGAGAGGTAGAGGACTGGATCGCCATTTGCGGTGGCGTCATTTGCGAACGGCGTGAGAGTTCGCGATCCAGGAAGTAGAGCTTTTGACGGCCAAGAATGGGCGGCAGACCGGCAACAAAGATCAGGGCATCGCCGGGGACTGGTTTTTTGCCCTCGGTATCGATGATCTGCAGGCGCATGCATTCATCCGGTGTCAAAAGCGGGCGAGAGGTCTCGGCGAGATTGTCCGAGACCGATCCGAGATCACCCATGCGCCCGGAGTGCGAGCGGCGCTTTTGCACGATGGTTGCCTTGCCGGTCATATCCGAGAGCAGCTTGGCGGTTTCGAGCTTGTTGGGGGTGAAGGCAATGCGGATCTTGCAGTTGGCCATGATCGATTCATCACGACCGTAATGCTTGAACAGCTGTTCGGTGTTCTGGACGATGATCATGGCCTTGAGGCCATATCCGGCCATGAAGGCGAGAGACTCTTCAAATATCTCCAGCTTGCCGATGGAGGTGAACTCATCGAGCATCAGAAGCAGGCGGTGTTTGTATCCTGCAACCGTCTGACCCGATCCAAACTCCATGCGTTCGGTCATGCGCCGCATGAAAAGGTTGAGGATGATACGAAGCAAGGGCCGCAGTCGGTCCTTGTCCGCAGGAGAAACGACAAGGAACAATGCCATCGGCGTATCGCCACTCATCAGATCATGAAGGCGGAAGTCGCTGGTGGCGGTATTTCGCGCGATGATCGGATCGGCAAAGACGGTGAGCTGTGTCTTAGCGGTCGAATGAACCCCGGAGCGTTCTTGCGGGGCCTTGATCATCATGCTGTTGGCCCCGCGCTGAACTTCCTTGTTCACATGTGCTTTGCCATGATCGAAGGCGGCCATGTCGGCGAGAATATGCTCGAAATTATCGTCGCTTTCTCCCGCGTCGCCGTCGCCGGTAATGCCTGAGAGAAAGGTATTCACATCATCAAAACAGGCCGCGCGGTGTTCATCGCGCCGCACGCGATAGATGACATGAAGCAACACGACAGAAAGCCAGCCATAGCCTTCCTGTCGCCAGTAATCCTTCATGCCCTGGCCATCGGGATCGATGATCATGGCTGCGATGTTCTGGCAGTCAGCGATGTCCTGTTCGGTATCGACGCGGACTTCGGCCAACGGATTGAAGCGGGCCGAGCCATTGGTCGCGGATGGCTCAAAACGCAAGACTTTGTGCCCGATACTGGCAAGCCAGCCGCCCGTCTTGGCAAAGTTCTCCCCCTTGATATCAAGACAAAGAATGCTTTCGCGCCAACTGAGCAGGGTTGAGAGGATCAGGCTCACGCCTTTGCCCGTGCGGGTTGGAGCCCAGACCAGAACATGTTCCGGCCCGTCATGGCGCAATTCGCGCACCCGGCCAAACCATGACGGCCAGCCGCCAACAACCACGCCGTCTTTGCGAAACAGTCTGGCCTTCTTGAGGTCCTTGAGCTTTGCCCAGCGGGCGGAACCATGTAGTTCATCACCCTTGCGGTTGCCTTTAAGGGTGCTGTTATTGGCCCGCGTTGCCAGGGCGAGCATGGCAAACATGGAGAGCAGTCCGGCGATCCCGGTCCAGATGGCCGGGCGGAGCATTTCATCGGGCAAGCCTGCCGGGTGTTTGACGGCATCGAGAGACCATTGCCACCAGCGCAGATCCAGCGCGTCAAACCCGACGGCGAGATGCCATTGCCAGAGAATGGCAGCGATCATGGTGATCAGAATGATCGGCAGAGACATTCGATAAAGAGCTGTCATGACATATGACCTCCATCTATGGCGGCGGGGGTTGGGGCGGTCCTATGCGACAGACAAATTGCCTGAATATCGCCTGTGGCACACATCAGGGCGCAGAACCCGGCACTTGCCTGGGCAGTGGTTCTGATCAGGGTTGAAAGATCGATCAGGTGGGGAAGGTCATGGGCTATGCCTGCAGAAAGTCCGCCAAGAAGCATTGCGACACATGCGATGGCCACCCGTGCACCAATGAACTCATTGAGAATGGTGGTCTGTTCGTTGAGCAGGGTTTGCTGCGGTCTTAAGAGCCATGTTGCCGTCATGCGGATGGCTGCATAGACTGATATGAAAACAATGAGTGCCCATAGCCCTGCAAAAAGGCACATCAGGGCACAGTAGAGAGAATGCAAACAGGAGATGCGAAGGTGGATTTTCTTGTCGGCTTCTATCTGGTCGCGGGACTTGTTACGACTGTCGGGATTGGCCTCATTGTTTATGGTGTGCGCAGCTACAGAATATTCGCGCACCCGGTCCGTTGGCGGATTGCACCGTGCATGATGATCGTTGGGGGTATCATCACCTTGCAAAATCTCGGTTGAGGGATTGTTCTTGGCCCGGCTCATCAACCCACCTCCTTGCCATCCTTGAGCACATAGCGATCATTACGCGGTTCCCAGATATCGGTGATCCGTCTCCAGCCATCGGCGTTGCGTTTGACCTGAACGACGACATCGACCAGTTCGGCGAGAAACTCCGGCACGCGCGGCATGGTTTCACCGGCCCAGGCAATGTTCTGATCGAACTTGCGGTGAATGGCCTGCCAGGGACTCTCGGCATGGATGGTGCACATGAAGCCGGTGACCCCTGAATTAAGGGCGGCCAGTGCGGCAAAGGCGTTCTGGGTACTGATCTCACCAAACAGGATATGATCGGGCGTGATCCGCATCAGGTGATCATAGATCTCGCGCCAGCCGACCATGCCGCTGCCAGTTCCGGCCTCACGCGCGGCAATCAGGCCATTGCCATCCCAGAACTGTTCGATATGCAGCTCTGGCGTATCCTCGATGGCCAGCACACGCCGGGCCGGATCAATGGTGGCGAGCAACATGTTGAGCAGGGTGGTTTTGCCGGTATTGGTGGCCCCGCTAATGATCATGTTGGCGTCACTCGCGACCTTATCGATCAGATAGTCGCGGATGGCCGGTGTCACCCCGGCCTGTTCCCACGACGGGGTGAAGGGATGCTTGCAACGTATCGCAAGGCTCAGATGTGACCGGACCGATGCACCAACGAGGATCTCGCAGCGGTGATTGCCCGGCAGGATGCAGGAGAGCTTTGGGCTGTCATCGGGATTGAACTTCAGGCCGCGCTGGTTGGCGAGGCTGATCGCAATCCGTTCGATGGCAGCCAGTGTAAGAGCAGGATCCTCGATCTCGCGCTTGCCTTCTCCGCGCCGTTCAGTAACGACGCGGTGTGGGCGGTTCATGCGGATTTCGACGGTGGAAAGAGCGCCGTAATAGGTGGCCAGAGGGCCGAGGATCTTCTCAAACAGCGGATTGGGGGAGAGGGCGTTCATGGTTACCACCCCCATGACGCTTCGAAGTTAGCGCGTACAGATCCGGGAATAGAAGACGGATACGACGGCCAAGAATTGGTGCTGCCACAAATTTGATAAAGCTGTGAAGCAGGTCGATCATAGTCGTTGTCCATTTTTTGAACGGTATTGCGATGCGTTCCGGTTTTGGAAGAACTAGAAATCACTTCCTCGTCCGTTCTACGGGAAACGGTCTTTGTCGCAGTTACGGTACGAACTGAGTCACAATTGTAGTATCTGGCCCAACCGGTTCGGCATTCACCACGTGAGTCACACGACGTATGGCTGAAGCGACCGCCAGTGTAATAGGCTGTGCGGGAGTAGGATGGACTGCTTTCGTTCCAGACTACGGATGAAATGCAGTCACTTCCCTGATTCAGAGATTCCGCGTCGCCGACCGTTTGGGAATAGGTTGACCCGTCAGGACGTGTGTAACTGTCAACCAGATCCTGTCCTGCAAACTTGGTGCATTCTTCAAACCAGACTTCACCATTGATCTTGGGTGCTTGGCCTTCATAGACATAAACGGTCTGTGGTTCGCCCGGCAGAACTTCACTGGTCTTGATGTTATAACGCCCTTTCGGCGTGCCTTCGATATAGACCGTGGTCAGGCGATAGGCGAATAGCTGGTCATCATGGTTCTGCCAGCCGGTGGTCTCGACATGGTGGGGATAGGCAACCTCACTGTCCTGGCATTCGGTGACATATTGCGGAATGCCATCTAGCAGATAGTAAAACCGCTCACGGCCATAGCTGGTGCCAGCCGCGAGATCGTGGTTCCAGAGTGACGGATTGTCACAGCCATCAATCGTAGATTGGATGGCAATATTGGTGCTGTCGGGTTTGCATTCGGTGATGAATTGCTCAACCCCGTTGACCACGATCTGCTTGCGGCTCTGGCGGGTAACCGTCCCGGCTTCCTGACTGATGATCGGTGCGCAGACTTCCTGACCGGCGGCGTTCTTGTAAACTGTTTCGTGAGGGTATTCCGTGCCATTGTCCGAGCAGGCATCGGCCTGCCAGGTGGTGCCGTTCAGCTCATAGATATGGCGACCGGTCTGATAGGAGCGACCAGCGGCAAAATCATGCCGGATTGAACAGCCATCTGTGACAGAGACCAGCGGAACCGGGGCAATTTCTTCGGACGGTTCGCAGCTGCGGACCTGGACTTCATTGTTGCTCGCATTGACATACACGAGGGACGCCTGCGGAACGGCCATCATCTCGTTATAGTCAAGATAGACCGAGCAGGCCGAGGTCTTCTCGGTGATGTCAAAGACCTTGTCTTCATCCTTCAGACAGTCAGTAACTTCCTGCCGGTTGCCGCCGCCATCGGTGTAATAAAGCAGGTACTGCGCGACTGCCTGACGGGTTTCCATATCGACGGTGTCGCCGCAAACCGAGTAGCTGCGATCCAGAGGATAGCGATCAGCCCCATCTTCGCATGTTCCAGATGTCACATTGCCGTCTTCGGTGGTTTCGACACGGCTTTGCTGGACGGCAACAAGCTGGGCCAGATCAACCCGGATGTTGCAGCCTTCCGTTGTGACACGCACGGTCGGTGTGCTGGTATCTTCCTCTACATCAAGGGCTGATGGTGTCGAATACCCGGCGGCATCGGCATTCTTTGAGGCGTTCGATCCGACAGTGTTTGAGGCGCCGGTATCGGCTTCAGCGCTTTCAGTTTCCTTCTCTTCCTTGTCGTCCTCTTCTTCGACATCATTCAAACGCTGTAGAGCGGCAAGCAGAGTTTCCTGATCGCCCTCAATGGTGACAGGCGAAGCTGGATCAAGCTCGGGACTGTCCATATTAAACTGCGCCACAAAATCGTTTGAATCGAGTGGCTCGGATTTGCCGTCTTTTTCAACGCCGGTCAGCACCAATTGCGCGATCAAATTATCCTCAAAAGTGACATAGCGGGCATAAGCCTTGGCGGTAACACCTTCGGTCAGTTTGGGAGGCGCACCAGGGACGTCGACCAAGCCAAGATCAATGGCCATCGGCTCATTCTCAGACACGGCGGTCCGGGTTTTGGCGCGGGTGACGATATTCACCTTGCGCACCATTTCCTCGATGCCTGGTTCTACTTGCGATGAGGTGGTCTCTGGCTCGGCCAACTGCGCCAGTGCCGGAGACACCAGACAGGATGACAGGAGCAAACACCAAAGCGTTCGTTTGTTCATGCTTCTACTCCACATTTGCGATGTACCAGTCCGTTGCCGGACGGATCTGAAGGCGGGTGCCTTGGGGGATGGTGATGATGGGTTGCAGTGAAAGCGTCTCTTCAAGGACGCTGGCGCTGATTTCGCCAAAGCGGGTCGAGAGTTCCTCGGCGGCTTTCTCAGCCGCCGCAGTTGCGACTTCGCCGTCGCTTTCTTCTGATTTTGTGGTGGCGGCGGCATAGCGAACAGCCGTCGAAATCCCGGTCAGCATGAAGGCGGTGCCATAACGTTCCCAGAAACGACGGTCCACGTCGCCAGCAGCGCCTTGGCGGCCCTGAATGTCGCTGATCGGGGAGGCAAGTTGGCGGATCTCGGCACGATGTCCGGCAATCAGGATCCGTTCACAGGCAATCGACAGGCGCGAGCTGCCCATGTCCTTGGGTGGATCATAATTACAGATCAGTCGGGACCCTTTGGGGATCAGGACATTGCGCCCGTGATAGCCATAGACATCACGCGCCGACTGGACGATCACGGTGCCGGTCGCCTCACCGCCAACCTGACTGTTGATCCCGGTCTCAAGGATGACGGTGATGTAACGATCCGCCGTGATGATCCGGCTGTTATCGACCGGTAGGGTCGAGGTGCGGCGCGGGCCCTCATAATCCGCCTTGTCGTTTTCACCGACGGGCAGGTCGAGCGGATCCATGGCCGCAGGTGCGCTCATGCCGGGCAGGGCATTATTGCGCGAAAAAACGGCCATCTCATCAGACTGCCATGCCGGAGTACCCCAGTTTGACGACAGGGAAACGCGATGTTGCCAGGCGGCTTCCAATGCCGTGCGATAGGGATCTGGTGCGGGTGGTTCGGAAACCGGTTCAGGCTGTTGCACGGGTTCGGGTGCCGGAGCTGGATTTGGTTCCGGTTCCGGTTTTGCTTCCTTGATGATGATTGGTGGCATCAAAGGGGCAGGCGCTGCCGGTGCTGGCGGCGGCGGGGCTGGAAGGGCCCAGACTGACGGATCATCAGCGGGCAAGGTTGGCGGTTCATTGACGACCGGTTCGGTACAGACACCCCCAAAGGTCAGGCCGAGCACCAGTGCAACATCACAAAATGCACTCATGCGCCTTCCCCGGTATATTCAACACAGAGGAAGCTCTTGCCGCTCTTGAGCGTGATTAGCGGACGGGTACTTTCGATGATGTAGGTCTCACCCTGCACACGGGTATTGACCAGCTCATCTATGCCATCAACCACCACATAGGCAGTTGGCAGTTCGATATCCTTCCAGCGCTTGCCAAAGCGGATATAGGTGAAGTGGTCATCCCGAAAGACTGTTTCCGGGCGGAGTGTTTCATCGCCCCAGAGATCATATTCACCCCAGCCATGCAGGGTGTTCGGATCGAAAGGGGATTGCGCAACAAAGTCGCCAGTTGGTGTGCCGGGGTTGGTGTCACTCAGCCCAGCAACTGCATTGTCAATGGCCGCAGACTTGTTGCCAAGCCCTGGAACAGACATCGCCGGAAGGCTGGCTTTACCTATGTCGTCAAAGCCAGCAACCGCCGGATCCTCATCGATCTGCACAGATCCCTCGATACGGACAACGAGATCGGGGACATTGACCGAGTTGAAGCTCTCTGCCCTCAGATAGAACGGATAAACAGCACCGGACTTGCCATAGACGACCAGCGATGTGTCATAGCCGTAACCACTTGGACGCACCGCAAGACGGCGCTCGCCGCGTGGTTTGACAGAAAACCCGCCATCATCGCCAAGATCGACAGCTTCGATGATCTCGCCGCGTGGCAGCTCAAGCACCGTGACCATGAATTCGCGGGTGCGGATCTTGTAGGTACAATCATCACAGAGATCAGTCGCGTAAACCGCATCGCTCGGATCGGCCTCATCCCAAACGTCTTGAACCTGTCCGCTGGTACGCGGACGGCTCATTGCGTTGAAATAGCCCTCATTCTGATCACGGGCCTGATCGACCACACTATCGGGCACCGGCATGGCTGGTGTGGATTGTTGCGGAGCGGTTTGCGCACCAGAGAATGGTTGCTGTGATTGTCCTGGCATGGGTGGGCGTGCGGCGGTTTGCGCATTAGCCTGCTGATAGCCAAGGATGAGGACGGCCAGAATCAGGCTGCCAAAGACGAGATGGAAAACAAGATTGATCAGGCGTTTCATGACGCGCCTCTTTCTCTAAGCACCATGTCGAGCACGGTGACGCCAAAAGGATTGGTGTATTTGTCGGCTTCTGAGACGTTCTGCGGGCGGGTGGCCAGCGTCAGGTAAGCGCGCAAGGCTTTGCGCGAAATCTCTTTGCCGCGACGATGGTCGATCTGGATGAAATCGACCGCGTATTTATGGTCTGACGACAAGGTGGCGATGGGATCGATGGAGACGATCCGCACTTCGCGCTCGATGCCTTTTTCAAGGGCCTCGGTGATCAGGCCACTATCGATCCGCTCGCGCTTGAAGCGTTCCCAGAAGCTGGCATCAGACAGTCTGGATGCTTCGCGCTGGCGTTCTTGCTGCGTGACCGGATCGATCTCGTTGGTGATCAGGACAAAACGTTTTGCCTGGGCTTCAAGGAAGACTTCAAAACCTTCGACCTTCTTGCTAACCGGTTCGACAACATAAGTGCGGTCATCCGGGCCATAGGTCCGAACCAAGGCAATCTCGGTTTCCTTGAGCGGTACGAGATGCGCGACGGTTTGCACCAGAACCACGACGCCAGCGCCAAGCACGATGTTGGTCCCGGCAGAAAGGCGCAGCATCCAGGCGAGCCTGCGATGGCTGGCCTGAAAGCTGAACGGATCTGCAGCAACGGTGGCTTTGTGCGTTGAGGTGGTTTTGACCATCGACTTGCGCCCGTTATCGCGTTTGCCGATGCGCCCTAGCCAAGCCATGAGAAACCCTCGCCATTGAACTCAACCGGATCGCAGACACAGGGGCTGAGTTTCATTTCGTCGGTTCCGGTCCCGTCCTTTGGGATCTCGCGGTCTTTTGAAACGGAGGCGCAGCCTGACAGGAGAACAACAAGGCAAAGCATCGGCAGGAGGTGTTTGGGGATCAGGCGCATGGCAGCGATCCTTTCTGGTTGGTGGCAGTTGGTGAGGATGACGCGCCCAAGCCAATAACAAGTCTGGCAAGGGCAAGGACGATGGAGAGGCCGATCCAGATGTGAACGGCACTGCGCATCAAACCGGCCAACTGGTCTGCATCGACTTCGCGGAGAGCCATGACGAAGACGATCAGGCTTTCGGGCGAAAACATGCCGATCAGAACAAGCAGCCAGAGTGCGATGAGGGGAAAAACGGCGATGATGAGGAACACATCACGCAGGAATTTCTTGAGCCGGTTCATGACTTGCCTCCCCGATCAAAGGTCGGTGTCTTGAGGCGTTCCATGACAGCATTCTTGGCAGCAAAGAGACTGTCTTTTGCCGCGCCTGCAGCTCCAACCGGATTGCGGGCGGCTCCTGCTCCATAGAGAACGGCATCGAGGGCTGCAGAAGCGCCACCAGGTGCATGTTTTTTCGCAGCCTTCGCAAGAGAGAGGCCTGTTGCGGTCATGCCAGCTGTAATGACGGCAGCGGCCTGATTGGTGAGTTGGGATCCGGCAATCGAGTTGGCCATGCCGGTGGCCTCAGCCATGAAGGCTGTGCCCATCCAGCCAAGCACGATAGCGACCCAAAGCGCGGGATTATTGATCGAGGTAATCTCGCGCACATTTTCGGTATTATGGATTTCAAGCGCGGCAGCACCGTAAAGACACAGGGCAAGTGCCAGCGTTGAGCCAAATAGCACCATGAAGGCGGCAAAGACGGTTCTGACCCCCGTGATTGCCATGCCGCGTCCCCAGCCAAACCCGACGGCAAGCATCAGGATCGGAGAAAGGGCTGAAAACATCATCACGCGGAAGATGCTGACAACAACCTGGCTGAAATAGACAATGATCAGGATGATGTAAGGCAGGGCGAGCAGGACGCCGTAGACCCCGGCCATCAGATTGCCGAGCGAGATCGACGCCCAGATTTCAAAGGCGATGCGGAGTACACTCATCAAGCCACGTTCGGCGACGTAAACCAGTTGTGCCATGCCGCCCAGAGCAGAGGCTTCGCTTGGGATTTTTGCGCTGGCAATGCCACCTTCCATACCGGCAGACAGAACGACGCCAGCAGCACTGCCCATCGTTGATAAAGCCATCTGATAGATGGAATTTACGAGAGTGGGCCCTTGCCCGCCGAGCAGCAGACCGGCTATAATGATGAACGCGAATTCATGAGCGAATCCAACCAGATCGCCCTTGCCCATGATCATCTTGCCGCCATGAATGACGATCCATAGACCAACGACGGAGAGATAGATGAACCACATGGGTTCGAGCAGCACGGTGCTCAGGTTCTGGGTGAAACTGTTTGCCAGATCGACATATTCCGTCACTACGTCGCATGTCAGGCAAGTGATGTCGTAGTCATTCATCGCCGTATTCCTTTTGGTTCTTGGGGGAACTGCTAGCGCGCAGATTTATTCCCAGAAGTCTGACTACTTGGACTGGGAGTACGCGGTGTCTCTTTGGACAAGTTACGACCGCGCAGAAGCTGTCGCTGAATGGGATCTTGTGATGCCCGCGTATGAAGCGAACAAAGCTCTCGTTTCTGGCTCGCGTGAGGAAATTCTTGAGAGCCTCGCGAAGCATCCAGAAGGAGAGTTGATCAAACGTGGACACGATCTGCATCGTGTCTATGAGGTTTGGAAACACGTCTATCGTGCTGTAACCTACAAGGACAAAGCCTTTGCCTGGAACGAATGGAAAGCCGGTGCGTCGTGCTGGGTAATGGAGCAGCGCAATGTTTTCACGCATTCGTGTCGCGATCTTCCTGATTGGCGCACGAAAAATGACGTGAAGCGGGACAACGCAATATTCGCCGAAACACATCAGTAGAGAGTGAATACGATGATTGAGTTCGTCCTTTACGGCGTCTGCATAACAGGGCTTCTTTTTCTCAGCATTTTCATAACGAACGCATGGAACAAAAAAACTCCCCTGCGGATATTCATTGCAGCATCGATTTTTACCGGAGGCATTTATGTCGGACATCTTTACCCGTTTGTTCCGGTCATATTTCTCGTTGTGCTTTTGCTCTACGGCCTTGGAAAAATTAAGAACGGTGCGGATCTCAAGGGTGAGAATGTAAGAGCCCCAAAATCCAAAAAAGGCGATGCAAGGACGGACAAGAAAAATGCCGTTCCGATAACCGGCTCTCACGTTACGGAGGCAATACTGTTCGACGGAGACCCAATTCGCATCAAGCGAGCACGGAAGATCAAAAAGACCTTTGGTCACTATCCTTGGTACACGGGCGGGGATTTGTAATTTCTGGACGATCATTCTGCGTCCTCCCCACCTTCACGCTGCTGGGGCGGCAGGTATTGTAGCAACATAGTCGACTGGATTTTGACCAGTTGCGCCATCAACTGCTGTTGCTGAACCTGCTGGCGGTTTGACATCGCCATCCATTTGGCAATAGCCATCAGAAGACGCTTCATATCCGCCGCACCGTTGGTGCCAGCTTCAAGCTCTTCAATAGCCTGCTGAATTTCTTTTGCACTTTGAACGGTCAGATCGCTCTGGGCCAATCCGGTTGTAACGGCATCTTTGGCCAGTTCTTCACGTCTGGCTTCGACCATGGCGCGGGCTTGCTGCTGGGCCTGCCATTTGGCTTTGTTGACCGGGTGATCCGGATTGGACCAGACACCGCTGCCGGAACCTGAACCATTGTTGCTACCGGCAAACTCGCTGCCTTCCGGGAAAGTCCAGGTCGAAGGATCGTTCGGATCAAACCAAAGCGACTTGCGATAGATGCTGCGACCCTCGCAGATGCTAAAGAAGTCGAGATCATCAAGGTTCATGCCTGGCATCAAACCGGACAGATCCGGCGTCAGACATTGAATGTCGCGCATGATCCGGTTGGTGAGCTTCTGCATGTTCAGCACGGGCAGGGTGATCTGCCCCATGGCCCCGATGGCATCAATCGTGCCCTGAGCCTGAGCGCTCAGTTTGGTCAGCCATTCGGTATGTTGCTTGAGCTGATCAATCTGCTTTTGCATTTTGCTGAGCTGCTCGCCCAGTTTGGCAATGGCGGACACATCGATCACCGGATAGGTGGCGTAGGCAATTGCCGGGGTTGCCAGAACAATCCCGAAAGCAAGAGCGACAGAACGAAGACGCTTGTTCATGATCGATCTCCTGCCAGAAGAAGAACAAGCATGACGATCAGGACAACACTGGTTGCGAGCGGCCAATGCATCATCGCAATCAGGCCGACAGCACCAACGAGGCTGGTTACAGCCATCATTAAAAGGGATTGTTTGATCATGTCCGGGTGATCGCAGTTGCTTACAGATGGCTTGGCCATGCGTCCCCCCATTTGCGTTGAATGGTGGCCAGATCGTTATTGGCATCCGGCCCGGAACGGTAAAACCGTGCAGCATCGCCAAGCGGTGTCAGATCGACATCGAGAATGGCGCTTTCCTCAAATCCGCTGGCCTCGTCGCGCTTGATGATCAGCACCCGCCGATCATTCTTCTTGCGAGATCGGGTGCGGCCCTGGACAAACAGCTTTTGCTCTTCATTGAGATTGAACGGTTTGAGGCTTTCTTCCGTGACCTTGGAGTTCGGGAAGAAGATCATGGTGGCGGTGTTTTCGATGATCGCTTCAGCGGCCCCGGTTTTGCCAAGGCCCGCCGGATCCTGAAACGCCATGCCAACTGCACCGCCAAGCTTGCGGTATTCGCGATACATCTCAGCACCGAGATCCCGGAAGCCGGGGTTGGAAAGTAACTTGGCCGCCTCATCAATGAAGATGACAAAGCCGCCATTGCGTCCGGCAACCGATTTACTGATCGCCTCTGAGATATGACCAACCACTGGCCCGCCGAGAGCCGGGTCGGCCAGCGCCTCGTTCATATTGATGCCAACCATGTGCGACTGGTTCAGAAGGCCGCCGAGGCTGTCATGCGGTGCGTTGAAGATGTGGCTCCGAAGGCCTGTATTGCCCTTATCATCCGTCACCCACTGCGCAAAGGCGCGACGAAGCGCAGAGCGACGGGCAAAGGCAAAGGGATAGATGGCATTCAATGTGCGATGAGGCGGTTCAATCTGGAATGCCAGATCGACGGCATGATTAAGCGCATCGATGTCACCGTCTTCGAGATCTATTCCGGCAAGTGACTTGAGGATCGCATAGACACGTTCGCGGTTCTTTGGCGTGTCGTCACCAACATCCAGAGGATTGAGCGATAGTCCGTCATAGGCTTGGTAAAGACCGCCCATGGCTTCGACCATGAAGCGCGTGCCTTCTTTGGAATCAAAGATGTAGGACCGCACATTCTCAAACTTCGCAAGACCGCCCATGAGATGCATGATCAGGGTGGATTTACCGACCCCGGAGGGTGCAAAGACTAGAAAGTTTCCAAGCGAGAACGGTTTGTTGACCACCTGAAACTGGAATGCATAGGACTGCCCGGTTGGTGTTTTAAACCAGCGCACTGGTGCCGGGCCGAACTGGCTGGCCAACATGCCGGTTGCGGAATGGGGCAAAGCCCAAAGGGCCGCGATGTTCTGATCGCGCAGATCCAGCGGGGCCATAAACTGACTACCAGGCAATCTGATCTTGCGTTTGGAAACGACAGGCAAGCGATTAAACCAGCAAACCGGTGCGCCCTTGGTTTGAACGGCATAGCCGATCCGTTTGTTGCCAAGGATTTCTGTGATCTCGCGGATCAGGGTATTGAGTTTTTCCTCGGTTTCGGCGCGTGGAATGATCTGAAACTGCGTGGCAAAGAGGGCTGTTTTTCCTTCGGCCAGAAGATCCAGAAGCGTTGATACTTCCGCCGCTGCCGCTGGGTTGCCAAACCATGAATTAGACTCACCTGCCATACGGCGCTTATTGACCAGCATCGCCTGGTCGCTGCCCCACGGATCACAGATCTGGCAGATCTCGATATCGCCCTGCAGGGCAAGGATCTCGCCGATCAGATGGCCCGACACCGTTTCCGGCCAGAGTGTAACGGTAATGACCTTTTGGAACTGTCGGGCCGGAACATGGGTTGTGATGGTGCCGGTTACCTTGTCGCAATGAAGGTCAGATGCCGGAAGGTTTGCAGACAAGTTGTGACTGGTTGCCGGAAGGTCACGGCGATAATCGCCGCTGACCAATCCATTGAGAAACCCGGTAAGCAGACAAGGCTGATCGTCATCAGAGCGAGTAAGAAGCTCTGGACGGTACTCCGACAGAATGGCGGGGATTTTCTCCTCGGTATCCAGCAACGGCTGCATGGTCTGAGCCGTCGCCATCAGATACCAGTCGATGAAATAGCTTGATTTATATTGTCGTGCTTCTGCAGTCCCGATTTCATCAAGCACACTATTGGGCCAGTTCGCGTGAGCGGTAATCTCACGCTGGCGTTTGACTGCGAACAACCGAACAGTGACTGACCGTTTGCCAAGCTCTTGCAGCAGAGACTGGCGACCGAGCAACAAGGTTTGTTGCTCGCTCTCGATACGGGCGTCATAGCTGGTCCCTTGCAGGTGCCAGATACGCGACAGCGATCCGTCCTTGCCACGCACGGTGACACCATCAACTGGATCAATCCCGTCGAGCTCCAACTCGTCTTGCAGCCAGTCTTGTTCAATATCCCCGAGAAGCAAGCGACGGCCAGCCGGAACGACCAGTCCGCCTGCCATACCAGTCACAAGACCGGTGGTGATCACGTCAGCCCAGATCATTTGTGCCCTCCCGTGGTCAGGAGGCGCTCGGCTTTGCGGCTGCCCCAAAACATCGGGGCAACCAGCAGGTCGCGGTCATAGTTAGGATTGATCCGCTGATGTTTGACGAGATAGACCCATGCACCGACAAAGCCCACGATCCCGCCTGGAATAACCAGGGCAGGAAAGTCGAACACGACGGGCAGGACAAAACCCAGAACGCCAACGAGACCGGCAACAAGCAGAAGCGAGATCGGCAAACCGATCAGCGTCATCTGGCGCTGGACCTGAATGAGAACAGCACTGGCGGCTTTCATTTGAGAACCCCCAGAAGACCCGATGCAATGGCCGGTCCGGCAGTAACCAGGATGCCGCCAATCACCATCATGATGCCGCGCTGCGGATCCAGCCTGCCGGTAAAGGCTCCCCAACCACCATAGACGACCAAGCCAAGACCAAGCGCGATGGCGAAGATTTTGCCAAAGCCTTCGGCCAGAAGTTCAAGGAAGGCGACAACCGGATCCCACCAGTTGCCACCTGTAGCGCCTTGTGCGAAGGCCGGTTCGGTCATGGCCAATGTGGCGAGGCCTGTAATAACTGCGATTTTGAAAAGGTTGCGTTTGTCCATGGTGTGTTTCCCTTGTCGTCAAATCGTCAAAACAGTGAGGACGCCCAGCGTGAAGACGACGGCGACCAGATTGAGAGCGGTGAGGATGGAGATCAGCTTGACCATCTTGCGAAAGCGGTCCTGGGCCGTATCGGCAAGGCGGGCGGCTTCCTGCATGGCAGACAGACGTTCCCGCACGGCATCGGTCAGGGCTTCATTCTTGAAGTCCTCAATGGCGGCGGTCACATCGTTGGTGAAGGTTTCAGCCTGTGCTTGAATGATCTCGGACAGGGTCCGGTTATGCTGATCAATCAGGCGGCGATGTTCGTCGAGCACGACCTTGTGGATGGTGTAGATCATGAGCACCGGGTCACCGTCCTCGACGGTGACCTGATGAACTTTCCACAAATGGGTGCGCAGCTCTTCGATGCTGTCCATGGTCAGGGGCGGCGGAGGAGCCTCATCAAGAACGCTGGCCATTACAGCACCGCCTGTTCCATGGAGGCCCCAATGCTGCGCCAGGTCATCATCAGGCGCTGGCGCGACATCAGGGGAAAGTCTGCATGGCTGCCTGCTTCATCGAAGGTCAGGCGGGCACGCATCATTTGCTCGATATCGTGGCCAAAGGTTTCTTTGCGGACTTCGGGCAAACGGACCAGCGCGTGAATGCGGCTCTTGTTCTTTTTATAAAGTCCGGAATGCTCGAAGCTCTCGACTTCGCCCGATGCGTTCTTGCGTTCGATCCGCCCGAAATACTCATTGAGCCAAACGACAACGGGAATATCGGGAACACTCTGCAGAACGTGATGGAGCCCCTCCATCGTGTCATTCAGCGCCTGCCCACCGGTTAGCACGGTATGAAGGCGAACTTCATGACCGGCATCGGCCAGCATCTGCAGAGCCTGGGCTTCGACCATATAGCCAAGCAGCGGCAGGAAGGTGCTAGCACCATTATCGATCACGACAACGCCGTCTTCCGGGCCGGTCATGATCTGTTCGATCAGGGCATCGAAATAGCGCGGGTTGATCTCGTCGGGACGTTCACCCAGGCGAATGGTTTCGACGGGGAAAGCCTTGTATCCGGCAAAGGTCTGGTTGACGGGATCGGTGTCAAAGCAATGAAGCGGGGTTTCGCGTTTGAGGTAATGCTGTGCGAGCAGGCTTGCGACAAACGACTTGCCGACCCCGCCCTTGCCCTGAAGGGTAAGATTAATCAACGCCATCGGCGATAACTCCATCTGAAATGATAATTTTGATGCCCAGCACATGGGCGAGGCGGAACACGAGGGCTGCAGATAAATCCGTCCTGCCAGCCTCAAAATCTCGATAGGTGCGTTCGCACACGCCGATACATTCACCTGCCCCAGCTTGGGTGAGGTGTTGGCTCTCGCGGGCTTGCCGCAGGCGGGTGTGAAGGATGAGGTAGTCTGATTGCCAGGAGCTCATTGCGAAGCCTCCGTCTCGTCGGAGGCATCGTCTTCTGGGTCATCTCCGCCCCACAGGCGATCAAGCGCGGCCTGTTCTTTCGCCTTGAGCGTTGGCAAATAACTGGCGGCTTGAGTGTTGCTTGGCGATACGGTGTGTGTGGGGGTGGCAGAGGACTGGCCGGGTGCTTTTGCAGGCACTTGGGTTTTGGGTGTGGTACGCCCAGAACGCAGTTGTTTTACCCGGTCATAGAACGACCGGCGGGACATCGTGATACGTCCCGAAGCACTAAGTTCTTCGTAGATTGTTCGGACCAGAACGCCTTGCTCAATCTTGCCGAGAATTTCATCTCGCAAAGCAAGGATTTCGATCTTGGCCTGACCCCATTCTGCGGGCATTGGCGCGCTCCTTGTCATAAGCGTTAACCACTTGACAAGGATCGGAAATGTATGGTCTCAATTCTGTGTCAGAGGTGCAGACAGCGTCTGTCTCTCGATCATCAGAATTGGGCAACAATGAGTGCCCCCGCAACCAATAAAAAAGGCGGTCCCTTACGGGGCCGCTTTTTTTATTTGTCGCCGGGGCTGTGGATCTGAACCTCGCAAACAGGCCATAGCCTGTTTGCTTAAGGTTCTTTGCGGAGGCCAAAGGCCGGAGCTGAGCGAGCAAAGCGAGCGCTAATCCTGCCCCCGCAACCAAAACGAACAAACCCCGCCATTGGCGGGGTTTTGTCGTTTTAGTCTTGGGTCAGTATTAGAACCAGCAACCTTCTTTTGTTCTGCGCCTTCTCTTAATTGATGTTTTCGAGGGAACCGTGCACCCTATGGATGCACGTAAGGGCTGAAAGTTCCCGACAACGAATGAGATAAGACTTAAAAGTACAACTTAGCTTTTCGGAGATGTAACAGGGCTATTTAAAATTTTGACGGATATCTGTGTTCTATTTAAAATTGACAAATCGGTCTTTTAGAAACAGTGTCTTCTTATGGTTATTTTTTGAGTTGTGAGCTGATGAAAACTATCTGTTTTGTGAATATGAAAGGTGGAGTTGGTAAGACAACGCTTGCATTGAATGTTGCAGATTGTCTTGCTCGAAGTCATGGGAAAAAAGTAGCAGTTGTTGACGTTGATCCTCAATTTAACGCCACTCAGTGTTTGCTTTCGGGCCCGGCATACATGGAATTGTTAAAAAATGAAGCAGATACTGTTCTTGACCTTTTTGATACCTCTGAAAGATCACTTGCAAGCTCAGTTCGTGGAAGCGAAGAGCAGAAGTTAAAACGCCTAGATGATATTCAATTGCAAGAGTTGGATACCGTCTCTCTTTTGCCGGGAAATATTGACCTATATCGCTTAGAGATGACTACAGGCGAGGGGAGAGAGTTCGCTGTTAAGCGTTTTTTGGAGGATAATCTTGCGAAAAAAGATTTTGATTATGTTATCGTTGACACTCCCCCGACTCCATCGGTGTGGATGACCAGCGCATTAATTGCTTCGGATTATTTTGTGATACCGGTAAAGCCAGACCCGCTCTCTTTAATTGGGATTGATCTACTCAGAAATATTATAGGGAGACGGCGTCAAAGCTATAATCTTAACATCTCATGTTTGGGATTGGTCTTTACTCTGGTGGAGCGCCCGGATAGCGTTGTGTTTAGTCAGGCGAAAGCTAACATTCTTCAAAATCAGTATTGGAAGGGGTACTTACTCGAAGATTATATTCCTAAAAGAGCTGAGTTGGCAAAGAGACAGCTTAGTCAACCATTTATACTATCGATGGACGATTTCGAAATGAGAACGAAGTTAATTAATTTGGTTCGCAATTTGCTTATTAAAATGGGCGATGCATCTTAAGATGGCAAAAGTTAAGACAGATAATTTACAGCTTAAGCGCGCATCTATGGCGCTAGATGAATTGGTCTGGCTGTTGCGCAAAGTAGACGTTGAACAACTGCGAGAGGTTGCAGACCTGTTTCGTGATAATTTGTCTTCAAATAGCCAGAAAGACCGAATTAGACGTACCTATCAGTCTGGAAATGAGAATAAGGATTTCCTAATAGGAGTTCTTCCGAGACTTTTTCAAGATAAAGATTTGTTCCCGCAAAATGACGATATTTCGGAGTTTGCTAACGCAGCACTTGGCTTAGACATGAGCAGGGTGGGCAAGAGGTCTCGGTACGAAATTATAGGGAAGATTGTCGTTGAGATGTCTAACCTTAGTGATAGTCAGTTCGAGAGGGCGGCAAATGCACTAGAATCTTTAGTCGACAATAGCGAAGAATTGGAAAAAATGGTGAAGATTAAAAAAGCAGGCCATTTTTCTTGGAATGAAACCATTCAGAAGCTGATCGAAGGTTAGAGGTTGTCTAGGGTTGTTGATGACGATTTCGATGCTCTTATAGCATATTTGAGAGAGTTTTCCCTCGTTGGACTTTGTGATGCTAATGTCGCTTTGTCTGACATTAAGCAGTCACATCGAAACTACCTGCCATTCTTGCAGTTTTGGATACGTTTCCAAGAACTTGCAAAACAAAACAGGCTGGTTATTGAAGGTCATGTCATAGATGCGGAAATGGCCCAGTTTTCTCATCTTTCAGAGACTGTCTCAGATATAGGGAGTGGGTTTTTTTGTTGTATCCAAGGTGCATATAAACCAGCCCATATGTGCCTTAGGAGTAGTATAGAGAATTTCTTAAGGTTTGCTGCGGGTGTCACAAACAGTGCCGCCCTATCTACCAAAAATGTGTACGAACTTTTTGATCTGGCTAAGCAGGAGCCAGTGTTTTCTGACCTTACTGGGCAGCGATATTATGCGAAGCTAAAGTCAGAGTATTCTGAGTTATGTAAATTTACTCACACGGCTACAGAGATGCATATGGCTGGGGTCAGTGCATTGGATCATTTTCCCAAATTTGACCATGATGCATTCACGCTATGGAAGAGAAGCGCTGAGTCATGCATGAAGAGCATGGCAATACTGACTACGCGTGCGTTGCCTGCAATTTATTTGAGTGCCCATTTTTCCGCCCAAGAAATTTTGGAACGGATTTTGGGTAAACAGCAGACAGCATACCTTCTACAAGGTTTTGCTGAAAAAACTTGAAGCCACTGTTTGCTGTAAATCAAAACACCCCCAGCCTCTCGACCGGGGGTGTTCCTCTTTCAGAGCCCAAAAGCTCCAATCCAAATCACATTAGCGTCTTAGCGCCTCACGCCAGATCAAACCGATCCGCGTTCATGACCTTGGTCCAGGCGGCAACGAAGTCCGTAACGAACTTCTCTTTGTTGTCGTCCTGGGCATAGACCTCTGCATAGGCGCGCAGGATCGAGTTGGAACCGAAGACCAGATCGACGCGGGTGGCGGTCCATTTGGTTGCGCCGGTTTTGCGATCAACGATGTTGTAAAGGTTGTCGCCCGCCGGGTTCCAGCTATAGGCCATGTCGGTCAGATTGACGAAGAAGTCGTTGGTCAGCTTGCCAGCCTGATCGGTGAAGACACCGTGCCTGGTGCCGCCATGGTTGGTGTCAAGCGCACGCATGCCACCGACCAGGACGGTCATTTCCGGTGCGGTCAGGCCCATCAGCTGGGCACGGTCGAGCATCATTTCTTCCGGGCTGACAACATAGTCTTTCTTCACCCAGTTGCGGAAGCCATCCGCAAGCGGTTCGAGCACGTCAAACGATGCGGCATCGGTCATGTCGTCGGTGGCGTCACCACGGCCCGGAGCGAACGGCACGGTGATGTTGACACCGGCATCCCTGGCGGCCTTTTCAACCGCCGCAGTCCCACCAAGCACGATGAGGTCAGCGAGCGAGACTTTCTTGGCAAGGCCGGCCTGAATGCCTTCAAGGGTTTTGAGAACCTTGGCAAGGCGGGCGGGCTCATTGCCTTCCCAATCCTTCTGCGGGGCCAGACGGATGCGCGCCCCATTGGCACCACCACGCATATCCGAGCCGCGGAAGGTGCGCGCACTATCCCAGGCGGTGCTGATCAGCTCGGCACTGGTCAGGCCCGATGCCAGAAGCTTGGACTTGAGATCGGCGATTTCGGCATCCGACAGGCTATAGTCAACGGTCGGGATCGGGTCCTGCCAGATCAGGTCTTCTGCCGGAACGTCCGGGCCGAGATAACGGGATTTCGGACCGAGATCACGGTGGGTCAGCTTGAACCATGCACGGGCAAAGGTGTCAGAGAAATATTCCGGATCGGCGATGAATTTCTGGCAGATGGCATTGTAGGTCGGGTCAACCTTCATCGCCATATCGGCATCGGTCATGATCGGCATGCAACGGATTGACGGGTCTTCGACGTCAACCGGCATGTCTTCTTCCTTGATATCGATTGGCATCCACTGCCATGCGCCAGCCGGGCTTTTCTTAAGCTCCCACTCGTAGCCGAACAGCAGATCGAACCAGCCCATATCCCACTGGGTCGGGTTTTTGGTCCAGGCACCTTCGATGCCCGACACAACCGTATCACGGCCAATGCCGCGACCCTTGGTGTTCATCCAGCCCATGCCCTGTGCGGTGACATCGGCGGCTTCGGGTTCGGCGCTAAGGTTGGCGGCATCGCCATTGCCATGTGCCTTGCCGATGGTGTGACCACCGGCGGTCAGGGCGGCGGTTTCTTCGTCATTCATTGCCATACGGGCAAAGGTTTCACGCACCTGTGCGGCGGTTTTCATCGGGTCGGGCTGACCGTTGACGCCTTCGGGGTTCACATAGATCAGGCCCATCTGAACGGCCGAAAGCGGGTTTTCAAGGGTGTCGGGTTTGGAGACATCGCCGTAACGACCGTCACTTGGCGCCAGCCATTCCTTTTCAGCGCCCCAGTAAATGTCCTTTTCCGGGTGCCAGATGTCTTCACGGCCAAAGGCAAAGCCAAAGGTTTTCAGACCGGCAACTTCATAGGCAATGGTGCCTGAAAGGATCATCAGGTCGGCCCAGGAGATTTTGTTGCCATATTTCTTTTTGATCGGCCAGAGAAGGCGACGGCCCTTGTCGGTATTGACGTTATCGGGCCAGGAGTTCAGCGGTGCGAAACGCTGGTTGCCTGTGCCGCCGCCACCACGGCCATCGGCCAGACGGTAGGAACCTGCTGCGTGCCATGCAACGCGGGCAAACATGCCGACATAGCTGCCCCAGTCGGCCGGCCACCAGTCCTGGCTGTCTTTCATCAGGGCGCGGAGGTCATTTTTAAGCGCCTCGACATCAAGTTTTTTCAGCTCTTCGGCATAGTTGAAATCCTTGCCGAGCGGGTTAACCTTGGTGTCGTGCTGATGCAGAATGTCGAAATTCAGTGCGTTCGGCCACCAGTCGGTGACAGTGGTGCCCAGTGCGGTTTGACCGCCATGCATAACCGGACATTTCCCTGCAGTATGTTTTCCGTCCATTTCTCTCTCTCCGTAATGGCTGAGATGTTCTTAAAACAGCTCCTTGACCCGTATTGCCTTGCGCCAGAGGTCATGATGACAAGACAGCAAGTCCCGACCCGCTGTCTTGTATCGGCCTGTGGTTCGTATCCCTGAGGTTATGATTTAAACAAAACCCTTCTGAAGGCGCCAGTATTTCTACGTGAAGCTTTCATGTTGCAGATAATGTTCAACTCAGGGATAGCAACGCGCCGGGTCACAAAATCCGAAGTGACGGGTTTCCCCATCGCTCTGGATACCCTAACAAGCGGCACAATAATAGGTGAAATAGTTATTTTATGTATGTTTGATAGATTTTTCCGATTAATTGGGATGTTTTACGGAGAGCTCTGTGATTGACCGGGTTCCTTGCAAATAGTATGAGGATATAAAACCAGCGATGCGGTGTTTGACGGGTAAGGCAAACCGCTCCGTACAGCATCGCGAGAACAAAGATCAAAGGGCAGGGCGTTGACGGCTTCATCACATCATTTGGCTACCCCGACACAGGTGCCGGGCTGGATCGCAGTTGACTGGGGTACATCCAATCTGCGCGTCTGGGCACTGGATGATCGCGCGAACATCCTTGCAGAAACCCAAAGTCCGCTTGGCATGAATGCGATTGCAGGCGACGAGAAGCTTTCATTTGAAGGTGTTCTGATCGGCCTGATAGACGCTTGGTTGCCATCAGGCGCACGTGCGGTGCCGGTGGTGATATGCGGCATGGCCGGGGCCAGGCAGGGCTGGCTTGAGGCGCCCTATTGCGATGTACCGGCACGGCCGTCTGATCTTGCGCAAGGGGCAGTACAACCAAATGTGAGGGATCCTCGTATTTCGGTGTCGATCCTGCCGGGGCTGTGTCAGCGTGATGATGCCGATGTCATGCGTGGCGAGGAAACCCAGCTGGTCGGGTTTATGGATGCGCATCCGGGCTTTGCCGGGTGGGTCTGTTTGCCCGGGACCCATTCGAAATGGGCGCGGGTGTCAAACGGCGAGATCAGCGGTTTCCGTACCTATATGAGTGGCGAGGTCTTTGCGCTTCTATCGCAAAACTCGATCCTGCGTCATTCGGTCAAAGAGGGCTGGGATGACGGGGCCTTTGCCGATGCCGTGCGCGCGGCCAAGGTGCAACCGGCCAGTTTCCTGCACAGTCTTTTCACGGTACGCGCACGCGCCCTTGTTGCGCGCGACGGGGCGGCGGTTGCCCCCGGCGGTGCCGTGCTGTCGGGCACCGTCATCGGGGCGGAGATTGCCGATGTGCTGGGACTTTTGCAGCCGGGCGAGGAAATTGCACTTATTGGGGCAGGAAAGCTGGCATCGCTTTATCAGGCGGCCCTGGGCGTCCATGGTCATAAGGCCACCCCGATGGATGGCACCGCCATTACCCTTGCCGGTTTGACGCAAGCCTATCATACCTTAAAGACCGCATCAGAGAGGATCTAGGACCATGGCACCTTCATATGTTGCAGAACAAATCACGGATGCCGTCACGCCGGGAAAAAAACACCGTCGCCTGATTGCAATCCTGCGCGGGGTCAAGCCGAGCGAAGCTGTCGATATGGTGCGTGCGCTGGTTGATGCCGGGATCACCATGATCGAGGTGCCGCTGAACTCGCCCGAACCGCTTAAAAGCATTGCGGCGATGAAAGACGCCGTGGGGGATGCGGCGCTGATCGGGGCGGGCACGGTTTTGACCACGGATGACGTTGCCAATGTGAAGGCAGCGAACGGGGAATTTGTCGTATCGCCCAATTGCGACATTGAAGTGATCGCCAAGACCAAGGAACTTGGCATGGGATCATGGCCGGGTGTTTTGACGCCCACCGAATGCTTTGCCGCGATCAAGGCCGGGGCCGATGGCCTGAAAACCTTTCCGGCCAGCATCATCGGGGCAGAGGGAATCAAGGCCATGCGTGCGGTTTTGCCCGCTAACATGCCGGTCTATGCGGTAGGCGGTGTTGGGCCGGATGATTTTAGCGTCTATGCCAAGGCGGGCTGTGACGGGTTTGGTCTTGGGTCGGGGATCTATAAACCCGGTATGAGTGTTGCCGAGGTCTCGGATGCGGCGGTTAGGTATGTCAACGCACATGACGCAGTGTTTGGCTAAGACACTTACCGACTGAAAATGATTGCGCCCGGTGCGAGGATATCGCACCGGGCGCTTTTAATTTTGGTGCCCGTTTTCTTATGGACAGGTGGTGTTGTCGGTAAAGCTGACAGAACCGGTATTGGTGCCGGAAGTCACACAGTTCCCGGCATTTCTGGTATTGCCGGAACCTGACAGGTTTGTGACGTCCCTCACAAACAGTGATACAAGGTCGGTACTGTTGGATGCGGATACCGAGTTATTCGAGAATGTCACATTACTCGCGACGTTCATCATGGCGCCGCCAGCCGCGCGTTGGGACCCGCCGCCAATAGCACTTAATGTATTACCGGTAATTGTGACGTTGCTGGAGCCAGATTCAATAAAGATCGGTGTGGAAGAGTTACCGGTTGTGGAAGCGGTCAACGTGCTGTTTTTGATTGTGACATTCGATACACCTTTGACCAGAATGGTTGCGATGCCGTTTCCTCCGTTAGCGGTATTGCTAAGGGTGATGTTGTCCAGTGTACTGTTATTGGCCATCTGGATCAGGCTGGCCACCGAACTCGCGACCTGGCCAGTGCCCGAGATGGAGGCCGACCCCATTGTCACGGTCGCCGTGCGCCCGGATGGGGATTTCACAACCATTGTGCCGCTTCCCATCAATGTTTGACCGGATTGAAGTGTTATTTTGGCGCCGTTCATCCCCGTATAGTTGCCTTGCAGGATGACGGTCGAGTTTGCGCCTGCATTGGCAACGGCTGTTGCAAGGTTTGCCGTGGTCGTCGACGCGCTATCAATTACGGAAATTACACCCCCTGACATTGTAGTCACGCCGGTTTCAGCCGGGCCGAATGCACCAGACTGACTAACCACGTCGATGTCACGGATCACCGGGTCGGTCATGCGCTTTTCAATGGGGCTGAGGTTCTGGCGCAAAGTCTTGCGTTCGGAAAAGACCTGAAGCGGAATACGAAGGCGGAAACTTGCAAAGCTTTGCGTACCGCGCGGATCGTCATGCTGCACTTCGGCACCAAGGCTAAGACGCGAGCCCTGCCAAAGGAAAGGGACCTCGTCAAAGGTCAGGTCAAACCTTCCACGCGGACCGGCAATCATGCCTGCGCGGTCGTCAGAAAAGCGATATCCCCCGCCATAAAGGCGCAATTGCTGACCAGCATTCTCGTCAAAAAGCGGGGCGCGCCATCCGATTTCTGCATCAAACCCGCCAAGGGAGCGTTCCTCGCCGCCGCGGAAAATGATGGAAGCACCGGAAATAGTTGCGGTGCTCAGGCTATCTTCATCGTGGGATGTACGACCAACCGGAACATAGGCGTTGGCACGCAGGTCCCAGTCCATGGACAAGGCTTCGGCGCCGAAGGTGAGCTGATTGAACATGTTGCCCATGGGGCTTTTGCGGCGGTCGAAATATGTAATTCCGCCAAGGTTCCAACCACTGTCAAGCATATGACGGACGCCAAGGCCGAAGTTGCCTTCGCGGCTGTCATTGTCATCCATGCGAGCGCGCAGATTGGTGAAGAACAGTGTTTCGTCGTCTTGTGACAGGGGAATGAACAGGTCTGTTTCGCCAAGATTGCGATCTGTGCCTGCCTTGCCTTCAAGGTCGATATGCGGTCCCCATTTGGGGGCGGATAAATCCCGAGCAGCGACCGGATTGAGAATTCCGTCAGTTACCGTCAACGCAAGCCACGCGGTCAACAGACCACGGAGATAACCGAATTTCATTGTGAAGCCCTGCCCGAATGTCCCGGATAGACAACTGCGCTGTTCCGGTACGCTTATGATTTGTTTTTATGCTGTGTATTTACTTGAAAATTCCTCTAACTCAACTTTTAGTAATGTTCAACGATATTTTGATCGTCATGGGTTGTGTGTGCGGTACCTCACAGCGGGCGGAATACACCCAAACCGGTCTGTTTGATTGAACTGGAACAATCGTTTCCAAATCGTGGAAGGGCGTTTGACCCGACAGGGAAAGCCGGTCTACATTCCTGCCATTGTATGAATTCCAGAATGGGAGGATCCATTGGATCTGGGAATTAAGGGCCGCAAGGCGATTGTCTGTGCATCTTCCAAGGGACTTGGTCGTGGTTGCGCGATCAAGCTGGCCGAAGCGGGCGTTGATCTTGTGCTTAATGCGCGTTCCGAAGGGCCGCTTAATGAAACGGCGGAATATATCCGTGATACGTTTGGCGTGAATGTCACCACGGTTGCGTGTGACATCACGACCGAGGAAGGCCGTAACAAGGTTCTGGCCGCTGTTGATGCGCCCGATATCCTTGTCAATAATGCCGGTGGCCCGCCTCCGGGCATCTGGTCGGACTGGGGGCAGGCCGAATGGGAAGCGGCTGTTCAGTCGAACATGCTGACCCCGATCCTGTTGGCGACCGCCGTTCTGCCAGGCATGATTTCGCGCAAATGGGGCCGTATCGTTAATATCACGTCGGGTTCGGTCAAATCGCCGATCCCGCATCTTGGTCTTTCGAACGGTGCACGGGCTGGTCTGACCGGCTTTGTCGCGGGTACCTCGCGTCAGGTTGCCAAAGATGGCGTGATCATGAACAACCTGCTTCCGGGCCAGCACGATACCGATCGCATCAATGCGCTGATGACCAACAAGTCAAAGGCCGAGGGGATCAGCCTTGATGAAGCGCGCAGCAAAACCCAGGCCGGTCTTCCGACCGGGCGTTTTGGCGATCCGCTTGATTTCGGTGCGACCTGTGCCTTCATGTGCAGCGAACATGCGAAATTCATGGTCGGGCAGAATATTTTGCTCGATGGCGGAGCCTTCAACTCCACCCTTTAATTCGTCCCATGCCGGGCTGCAAACGACTGACTTCTGCGCTTTCGGTGCTCACGTACTTAAGTACGCTGTGCTCCGGTTCTCGAAGTCAGTCGTTTTCGCCACAGCATGAAACGAATTCATCTCCAAGTCGCAAGGCTCGGTATTTCGAAAATGGCGTCATTCACCTTTGTCTATGTGCTGCGCGAACTGGATTTTGATCCGGGTGAAAATGCGCGGGTGAAGGTGCCCCGGACTTATGTGGGATGGTCGACCGATGTCGAGGCGCGCCTTGAAACCCATAACAGCGGCAAAGGGGCCAAAAGTACCCGCGGGCGGCAGTGGGAACTGGTCTATGTCGAACGGTTCCGTACATTCGGGCAGGCGATGAGCCGGGAATGGCATCTCAAGCGGGATCGCAAATTGCGCAAGCAGCTGGCGGGTGGCTAAGACAACAAGCATTGCAATTGTTGCAACGGCATTGACCAAAACAGGGCTTGCATCATCGCGCCAAGTAACAGATATGTCCTTGCAAATAACGCATTGAAACCGGGGTGAAACCAGATATGGCATTCGTTCGCAAAAATCCGCTCAAACTCAATAATTTGCAGCTTCGTACCCTTGTGCTGGCACAGGTCATCGCCAAGGACCCGAATTCGGGCCGGATTGACGAAGCCAGTGGCGAAGCCGCGCTTTTGCGTGTACCGCATGCGCATGGTGATCACGTGCATGTCGGCCAGTTCACGGTGTCGGCCCGTGATGCCAGCGGTTTTGAAAACCCGGCTGTCTGGGTGGCGCTGGCCCGTAAAGGTCTGGTCAAGGATGGTTATCCGGCCAGCATCGTTCTGACCAAGGAAGGCATGGAATATGATACCGGCCTTGGCGATCATTTCCTTGAAGAAAGCGACCACTAGGTTTTGTTGCCTGCTGGTCTGCAATCAACAAAAGCCCTGCATTTGCAGGGCTTTTGTTTTGGGTGATGCGCGATTTCACTGTATGCGGATGAACTTCCCGTTCTCGATCACCACGAAATAGATGTTGCGGTTGCCATCGCCAAACTGGTCAAACATCAATTCCTGATGCAAACCGGTCTGAGGTGGCAAGGTGGTCATGGCGTTGGCAAGAGACTGGTCAGGATGCTTGGTGCTTAAAGCGGTAAACAGCATGGTTGCCGCGTCATAGGTCAGGACGGCGCTATAGCCGGGTTCGCGATCAAACATCAAGCTGTAGTCGGCGACGAATTTCTGAAAGCGCGGATTGGTGTCATAGCGGTCATAGGCCTGGATAAGTTCCATGCCCTCTACGGCATCGGCTCCGACTTCAATCAGGGAATCCGATCCGGCCCATTCGGCAGCGGAAAGGGGTATGTCCGCATTCAGTTTGCGGATTTCCCTTGCCATGGTGGCGCTGTCGCCACTGTTGGTGATCAGGACAATGGCATCGGGCGCATCTTCAAGAAGCCGGGATGCAGCATCAGCATGTGTACCGTTGTCATTATTGATCCAGACCTTGGAAATAACCCGCCCGTCAAGTTCGTCAAACTCCAACAGAAACTCGCGATACCAGCTGTCGGCGAATGCTTCGTTCTGGCCATCAAGGGCAAGCGATACGCGTTTGCGTCCAAGACTGATGCTGCGCTTGGCATAAGCACGCGCATTTTCCCGGGTCGTTGTGTTCATACGAAACAGATAATCACGAAATCCGGCAAATTCGGCCGCCGATATTGTGGGCGAAACCGTGACAATGCCAAGCTCGTTAATGACTGGAAGCATCGCCATCCCGATTGAACTGATGATCGGGCCGACAATGGCTTCAACGCCAAGTTCGCCGAATTCGCGGACAAATTTCTGTGCAAGTTCCGGGGATTTTTCATCATCACGGGGGATGATTTCAATCATTCTGCTATTGATGCCGCCCGAATTGTTGATCTGTTGGGCCGCAAGTTTCAGGGCATTAAGGGAATCTGTGCCGGTATCGGAACCCGGTCCGCTCAGTTGGGCAATAAAGCCTATCTTGATCGGGCCTGTCTGATCACAGGCAACGAGGAGGAAACACCCAAGAAAGATGGCAGAAAGCAATGAACGAGGCCGCATCTTGTTCCTTACTGCGTATGAAAAACGGTCGGTAATGCATCATGGTGTCATGACAGCGATATGGTTTTGAACCAAAGATGTTTCAAGACGTTGAGGCGGATCACAGACCTTATCCGAAGTCCCGACGGGCCTGCAATACGCGCCCGAATGTCGTCATCAGGCAAAGCACACCAAAGATCGCTGCGATTTGGGGAAACCAGTGTGGAAAGACGCAAATCAGGCACAGGACAAGGATGGTTTCACTGCCTTCTGTAATGCCGGTCAGGAAATAGAAGCTCTTCTTGCCCTGCCTGTCATGATTGCGGTTTTGCTTGGCGGCAATGATGGCATAGGCCAGAAAACTCGACCCCGTACCGACAAAGCAAAAAATCAGGAAGGCCGCCATTAATGCGTGTTCGGGGCGTCCGATGGCAAAGCCCAGAATAATCCCCGAATAAAACAGGAAGTCAGAAACGATGTCATAATATCCGCCAAGATCGCTTTCCTGGGTTTTGGCGCCGGGATGGCGGGATCGCGGGGCGGCATGGCGGGCAACCGCACCATCCAGTCCATCCATTATTCTTGATGCCAGGATCAGGACAAGCGCGGCATAATCAAGCTTAAAGGCCAGACAAGCAGCACCGAGAAACCCCAGTACAAAACCAAATCCGGTGATCATGTTTGGTGTAATACCCGTCCCGGACAGGGTTCTGGCAACCACAATGAGCGGCTTGTCGATCAGGGGGCGCAGGCGAGCGTCAAACATTGTGATATCATCCGGTTAGCGTGTTTCTTGCCGACTATAGTTCTGCTACCGGATAATTCAAAATCACCAGTTCGTCAGAAGGTTTGAAATCCTGTTGGAAGGCGGTCATTCGCCTTGCGGGATCAGGTGATAATAGGGATTGTCTTCAAGAACAGCCTCATCGGCATGGGCCAGATTGTTCTGTCTGATGACGGCCTGGATTTCCTTGATATAGACGTTGCCGCGTTCTGAATAACGGGTCAGCGTTTCGGCAAGTGACGTTCCCGAAAGCGGTTCATTGCGTTTGATCATGCCTGCGCGCATATCGCGAAATTCCACGTAGGCCGAACCGGTATTGAGATTGATCATATAGGCCCGGACCGAGCCGAACGGTGTTTTGAAAGCCGCGATCTTATAGTCACCAAGATGGCTTCTCTGTTGTTCCGGGGTGATCCCTTCACCGTCATAGGTCCATTGTCCGAACAGCGCGTTCCCCTCGGCCGCGAAGCGTGATGTTCCCCAGCCGCTTTCGATTGCCATTTGCGCCATGGCAAGGGACGGCGGGACGGGGGCGATCCGCTTTTGCAATTCAGCAATGGTTGCCGGATCATCAGGTGCTGTATTGACGCGATATTGACCGGCCAGTTCGGCAATGACAGCGGTGTCGTTATTGGCAATCGCATCGCTGAGTGCTTTTTGCTGAAAGGCGATTTCTTCGTTTGCCAGCAAGGTCAGCGGACCAAGGGTACGGAAAAATGTGCGTTTTTTTGCTGTGACCGTAAGCTGGTCGGCGATTTCATCACGCCATTGGCCGGGAATGGTTTGTAAGAACAGGCGCGGAATAATCCGTTCCCCGGCATTCCATGATTCCGGTGTATAGCCCAGATCATCAAAGAAGCTGGCAAGTTGTTTATAGCTGTGCAGCTCGACCCGGATGATATCATCGTCCGTGGGGATCGGAAGGGTGATGTCGGCCTTGGCAAGGCCCGGCAGGGCTATGATGATCATGATGGCCATTCTGGCCCGGTCGACAAGAGACCGGAACAAGCTGTTGCGGGGCATGATGGTTCTTTCCTGATCCGTTGCGGCGGCGCGCCGGGACGATTTGAACCTATCATGTTTTGTTCCGGGAATGGATTTCTAAATCAACCCATGGCTGTGTTCTGGCCGGGCGGAATTTGATCCGGGGCATCAAGGCGCATCAAGCTGTCGTGTGTCGTGGCTGGGGGCGGATTTCTCGTTCCATAACTGTTCGACCAGCCGGACGGCGCAATCCACGCCTTCGAGTATGGGGGCCGGGCTTTCATTTTCGAGCTGCTGTTTCATGCCTGCGGTGACTGCACCGCCAAGAATGACGATTTCCGCACCGTCATTCCTAACGGCTTGACGGATCAGTTTCCGAAAGGCTGTAACCGTACCTGAAAAATCCGCATGAGCCCCGAGAACGCCCTGGTTTGCAAAGCTGACGGGGGCATTTTCCGGGCGGGACTTTTTTGAAAGCCTGATGTCGGCAACCCGAACCACATGCATGATTGTTTTGATCATTCTGGGGGCTGCGTTTCTGTCAGTTGGAATGGCATTTACCGGCATTCCGGTGGCCCTGACCAACTGGATCAACGAAATGGGCATGTCGCCTTACATGCTGATTGTTGTCCTGACACTGATCTATATCGTTCTTGGATGTTTCCTTGAGGGCACATCCATGATCGTTCTGACGTCGTCCGTAGCCTTGCCAATGATCCAGAGTGCCGGGCTTGATCCGATCTGGTTTGGTATCTATCTGGTTCTGGTTGTTGAGATGTCGCAGATTACGCCGCCGGTCGGTTTTAACCTGTTTGTTCTTCAAAGCATGAGTGGTCGTGACATTCTGACCATTACCAAGGCCTCTCTGCCTTTCTTTTTCCTGATGCTGTTTGGTTTGGTGCTTATTACTGTGTGGCCGGAAATCGCGACTTTCCTGCCAAGTATGATGATCAATCGTTAAATCGGTAAAGCCGACAAACCCCGCATATGCGGGGTTTGTCGGCATAAGACCATGCGAGGAGCCCCGGATCACGAGACAGGGTGCATCAGGGCCTGAAGTGAATGGCGTTGGGTGCCATTTTCATCGAAGTTATCGGGCGACAGCCAGGCTTCAAACCCGGCCCGAACAGCTGGCCATTCTTCATCGGTGATCGAAAACCAGGCGGTGTCGCGGTTGCGTCCCTTATAGACCATGTGATTGCGGAAGGTGCCTTCATAGGTAAAGCCGTATCGGGCGGCGGCGGCGCGAGAGGGGGCGTTCTGATCGTCGCATTTCCACTCATAGCGGCGATAGCCCAGTTCATCAAAGGCACGCTTCATCATCAGATACATCGCCTCGGTCCCGCCGATGGTTTTGGACAGGGCCGGGGCATAATTGATATTGCCGACTTCAATCACGCCATTGGCTGTATCGATCCGCATGAAGGCGGCCACACCGACCGCCATATTGGTCGATTTGTCGATGATGGCATGCAGAATCGGGTCGCTATTGGCTACCATGCCCTCAAGCCAGGCGCGGTAAGCGTCAAAATCATCAAAGGCATGTGTCCAGAGATAGGTAAAACGCGATCCGTCGGCAGCCGCATTGTTGGCGTCAAACAGTTGACGGGCGTCGCGCGCAACGTTGACCGGGCTGACAATCACATGTTGACCGGTCATGTCACTGCGTGGGGGCAGCTTGCATCCGGTCCAGTTCTCAACCGGATGACCAACCGGTTTGCCAAAATTATCCTTGTAAGGTGAACTCATGAAACATCCTTGTTCGTCAGGGTTATAGATCAAGAATGGTTAAATTGGTCCCTGATTCCAGTGCCAGTTCTGTAAATGTGATGGTGCCAATATCGATTTTGATGTCAGGTAAATTTCAGGCGGCCGTTTGAGGTGGCCGCCTGTCATATTGATCGAACTGGTGGGGCATTGTTGAGTGACTGGTTTGGATTGAAGCTTTGTATTTGAAGCAAGAAACCCCGGCATCGTCATATGCCGGGGTTTCTTGCGGCTGATCTGTTGAGGGATCAGATCAGGGATCAGATTTCAGGATACCAGGCACCCAGAACGCCGAACTCTTCAAGCTTGGCGACGATTGCCTCAGCTGCTTCTTCAGCGCTCTGGTCTGAAGTATTCACCACGATCTCGGCATTTTCCGGACGCTCATAGGGGCTGGAAATGCCGGTAAAGTTGGCGATCTCGCCCGCACGGGCCTTCTTGTACAGGCCCTTGACGTCGCGCTGTTCACAGACTTCAAGCGGGGTATCGATAAAGACTTCGATGAACTCGTCCTTGCCAACCAGACTGCGCGCCAGCTGGCGCTCGCTTCGGAATGGCGAGATAAAGGAGACCAGCGTGATCACGCCGGCATCGACAAACAGCTTGGCGGTTTCACCAACGCGGCGAATGTTTTCGACGCGATCAGCATCAGTAAAGCCAAGATCCTTGTTCAGGCCGTGACGGACATTGTCACCATCAAGGGTGTAGGTATGCTTGCCAAGCGCATGGAGCTTTTTCTCCACCAGGTTGGCCACGGTTGATTTCCCTGCACCCGATAGGCCGGTAAACCACAGAATGACCGATTTCTGGCCTTTCTGATAGGCGCGCGCCTGTTTGTTGATGTCCATTTCCTGCCATTTGATATTGGTCGCACGGCGAAGGGAATGGTTGACCATGCCTGCACCAACGGTCGCGTTGGTAAAGCGGTCAATGATGATGAAACGACCGGAGTGACGGTTGTCATCGTAGGGATCAAAGGCAAGTGCCTTGTCGGTCGAGATATTGGCAATCCCGACTTCATTGAGTTCAAGCGTCTTGCCCGCCACATGTTCAAGCGTATTGACATTGACCTTGTACTTCAGGTCGCTGATCTGTGCGTTGGTGACCTGTGCGCCCATTTTAATAATATAGGGACGACCGGGCAGAAGGTGATCTTCATGCATCCAGATGATGCGTGCTTCAAACTGATCAGCAAAGTCCGGTTTGGCCTCAACAGGGGCCAGAACGTCGCCGCGCGAGATGTCGATTTCGTCTTCAAGGGTCAGCGTGATCGCCTGACCGGCAATGGCTTCTTCAAGGTTACCATCAAAGGTGACGATATCCTTGACCTTGCTGGTCTGACCCGATGCGGTGACGACAATCTCGTCACCCGGCTTGACCCGGCCCGATGAAATGGTGCCGGAAAAGCCACGGAAATCAAGGTTGGGGCGGTTGACCCACTGGACCGGAAGGCGGAACGGTTTGTTGATCGCATCCTGTTCGACCTGAACGGTCTCAAGATGGGCAAGCAGCGTCGGGCCGGAATACCAGGGCGTATTGGCGCTGGCTTCGATCATGTTGTCGCCTCGAAGGGCGGAAAGCGGGATCGCAGTGATCGAGCTGTAATTCAGCTGGGCGGCAAATTCCTGATAGGCGGCAACGATCTCGTCAAATTTGGTGCGATCATAATCGATCAGGTCCATCTTGTTGACGGCCAGAACCACGTGCTTGATCCCCAGAAGCGAGGTGATGAAGCTGTGACGGCGGGTCTGGGTCAGGATGCCTTTGCGCGCATCAATCAGGATCACCGCAACATCGGCGGTCGAGGCACCGGTTGCCATGTTGCGGGTATATTGTTCATGGCCCGGCGTATCGGCGACGATGAATTTGCGCTTGTCGGTCGAGAAGAAGCGATAGGCCACATCAATGGTGATGCCCTGTTCGCGTTCGGCCTGCAGACCATCAAGCAGCAGGGCAAAGTCAATCTCGCCGCCCTGTGTGCCAACCTTGCGGCTATCAGATTCAAGAGCGGCCAGCTGGTCTTCGAAAATCAGTTTGGAATCCCAAAGCAAACGCCCGATCAGGGTCGATTTGCCGTCATCCACGCTGCCGCAGGTGATGAAACGCAGAAGGCTTTTTTCTTCCTGCGATTTCAGGTAGCCGAGGATATCTTCGGCAATCAGGTCGGACTGGTGTGCCATCAGAAATACCCTTCCTGCTTTTTCTTCTCCATCGACCCGGCCTGGTCATGGTCAATCATACGGCCCTGACGTTCGCTTGAACGGGTCAGAAGCATTTCCTGGATAATGTCGGGCAGGGTGGCTGCCTCGGACTCAACGGCACCGGTCAGGGGATAGCAGCCCAGCGTTCTGAAACGCACCGACTTCATTTCCGGCTTTTCACCCGGATTAAGCGGCATACGGTCGTCATCAACCATGATCAGCATGCCATCGCGTTCGACCACCGGACGTTTTGCCGAATAATACAGCGGCACGATCGGGATCTGTTCGAGATAGATGTATTGCCAGATATCAAGCTCGGTCCAGTTGGAGATCGGGAAGGCACGGATGCTTTCGCCTTTATTGATCCGGGCGTTATAGATATCCCACAATTCCGGGCGCTGGTTTTTCGGATCCCAGCGATGGGTCTCGGTCCGGAACGAAAATACACGTTCCTTGGCGCGCGCCTTTTCCTCATCACGGCGGGCACCGCCAAAGGCCGCATCGAACTTGTATTTGTTCAGCGCCTGTTTAAGCGATTCCGTCTTCATAACGTCTGTATGCAGGCTGGACCCATGGGTGAAGGGGCCAATGCCGCGTTCAACACCGTCCTGATTGATATGAACAATCAGATCAAAGCCGTATTCCGCCGCCATCCGGTCGCGAAATTCGATCATCTCGCGGAACTTCCAGGTGGTATCGACATGCATCAGCGGGAAGGGGGGCGGTGCCGGATAAAACGCCTTGCGGGCGAGATGCAGCAGAACCGATGAATCCTTGCCGATGGAATAAAGCATCACCGGTCGTTCAAACGATGCCGCAACCTCGCGGATGATATGGATGCTCTCTGCCTCAAGCTGGCGGAGATGGGTCAGATTAGGCTGCATTCTCTTTCCTGACGGTATATCAACACAAATTTTTGTGTTTATAATTGTATTTCACTTAGCTTTGATGGGTAATATGGAATGCCCCGCAAAGCAAGTGTGATTTCTATTTTTACACAAAATTTTGTGGGCCAATTAATTTTCACACATTCATTGTGTTTAATTTATCGACAGCAATGATTAAAGCCAACAGTTAAGTCAGAACATGACAGGCGGGACCTGTTCATTGGGAGGGGCTTTGTCGCATGCGGATAGGTGTGACGAAAGTCACAGGAAGTCATGTTGCCCGCAAGTAGCATTAATTTGAGGGAACTCAATTTTGACGAGGCGGGGCAAAAATGAAATTCGATATTACAATCTGGGGAGAGGCAAGGGATGTAATCCGTAAAAACCTTGTCATATTCACAGTCGCTGTTGCGGCATTGCTGCTGGTCGATATTGCGATTTACGCATTGAAGCCAGAGGTGGAGTCACCCCAGTTGCCGACTTATATTGTCGGTGCATATCTGGCTATTGCATCCCATATGACCATTTTGCGTAATGTCAGTGGATTTACCGCCACAGGCGCACTCCCAAAATGGGCGTTCTTCAAATTCTGTATGCGCGGCTTGGCCATTGGCTTCCTAACGATGATCCCCGCACTCCTTGTCATGATTCCGCTTTTTGAAGTTCCGGAAATCAAAGCTGCAAGCCAGCAGGCTCAATATGTTCTTGTCTTTTCTGCTGTGCTTGCTTTTTACGGACTAGCAATGCTGATCGTCCTCAGTCTGGTCGGTACGTGGCTGCCGTCCGCACTTGTTGCCGATGGATCGTCGTTAAAGCGTGCCTTCGCGCGCGGGCGAAAAACCTTTGGCTATGTCACATCACGATTGATTGTCGGGCCGGGCGCAAACATCGTTTTGTTCTTTGCAACCCTGTTCCTTTTGCCCGGACAGTTTTCCGTGGCGACGCGGACCTACACCATTCAGGTAGGTGAACTGAAATTTGTTCCCTTTGATATTGTCATGAACGGACTGGGATATCTGGTCTGGGCAACCGGCATTGTTCTTGTGGCGGTGGTGCTGTCGCGTGCCTATCAACTGGGCGAGGCACGCTTGTCAGAAGCCAGCCTGCAGGACGCCGAACTCAAACAGATGGAGGTCATCTGAGATGGTACAGGAACAGGCTTCGGCGAAACCGGGCCAAAAGCAGCCAGGTATCTGGAAAACGAGCTTTGTCGCGCTTTCGCAATGTTGGGCTAATGTTGTAGTTGTCGCGGTTTCACTGATAGGGCTTGCCTTGTGGCAGTGGGCGGCACCCTTTTCCGGGCAGGTCTATGTCATCTTTGTGTTTGGGCTTGTCATCTCGGGGTATTTTGCGCTGTCCCTGTTTGTCTGGTTGCAAAATGGACATGCTGGCGTTTTCGCATTCAGGGAAATCGACAGGTCGCGGGTCCGGCTTTTTTCCGGGCGTTACCTTGCGCTCCAACTCCTTGATACCTTGCCTTCATCATTGGGCCTGTTTGTTCTGACCGGCCATTTCCTTATGTCGCCAGAAGACATGACCAAGGTTTCGAACCTGTCTGCCATCGGTATCACCAGCATCATTACCTTTTTGGTTCTCTGGATCGTTCTGGTGTTCTTTGCAACATTGCTGCCTGCCGCCCTTGCCGGGGATGGTAGCGGGGTTGGGCGTGCTATTGCGCGTGGCAGGAAGACTGTATGGTACGTTACCGGGCGGATTTTGCTTGGTCCGTTGCTGATGATGTTTTTGGGTTCGATGATTGTAAATCTGGTGCAGACCGCGGGTGGAGAGCCATTGATATCAAGTGAGGGTACGCTGGTCCTCAACACGACCTCGGTCATAACCATGGTCGTTAGCAGCCTTCAATATGTTATCGTTGCAGCCATGATTGTGGTGATCGTATCGCGTGCCTATCAGCGCGGCGAAAAGCGTTTAACAGAAGAAAAGAATATCGCTGAAAACCAATCGCTTGCATATGAATGACGTCGTGAATGGCGACAGATGATATGGCGCTACTGGCGATTAATACAGCTGGTATCTGGACTAAGAGCATTGAAGTGATCCGGGCGAACTGGCGTCGGTTCATGTTTCTTTGTGGCGCATTCGCTGTGATCCGATACTCTTTGCTCTATGTCGGCGGGGGTATGGTCGATCTGATCAATGCCGGTTTGGAATTCGCATTCGAATGTGCCGTTCTATATGTCACGTGCTTCTGGTTGATAACTGGAACCTCCAAGCTAGGAATGCGCAGCCTGCTGCGGTTTGTTCCGCGCTACTTATTTTTGAGCCTGCTGGTTTCTGTGCCGTCCATTCTTTACTTTCTGACTGTTGACGGGACGTTGATTTTAACCACAAGCGATATCAGGGATCTGGCAGGCGACAACACGTCTCTGGAGCATTCAATGACACTTGTCGGAGGTCTGATCAGGACGATCTTCGCCCTGATTGTGTTTCTGTTCGGGGCGACTTGGGTGCCTGCTGTCATATTGAAATTTGACAAGGGGCTGTTGCGGGCTGTCAAACGAGGATGGAGAACACTGGCCTTTGGCCTTATGGGGCTTTTGATTGGTCCGTTTCTGTTTTCACTGATTGTGGATGTGACGTATCTCTTGCTGGGCGACCTTTCGATAGGATTATTGGTCGAAACGGGTGGTGGGCTTACTCGGCTTCATCTTCTTTTCGTGTTGGGGGCATTGCTTGGTGCAGGCAAGTTACTGATTGTAAATGTTCTGCTTGGCACCGTTGCATCCCGGACCCTCATTCTCGGAGAAGAGCGGCTGCGCAAGGATCACATACCGGGCGAGGACGGGCTAGGTCTGTCGGCCCGATAACGCAATACCTTCGTCAGAACCCAGAATGTCGGGGCGGCGTGATGTCGTGACCGCGTTTTCGGGGCAAACCGGCAATCGCTATATAACCATGATTGAACAAGCGCCCTGTTCATCGCCATATACCGGTCTGTTGATGGAAAAGACGGGTGAGAGATGGGGGCCAAGATTACAGCGCACAACGACTTCAATGCCTGGATCCTTCAGGACGCATGGGACGTGTTCTGGCAATGCCGGTCTGTCATTGCGGCGGCGTTGCTGTGGATGGTTCTGTTTGCGGCATTCGATGCGATATTGCCGCGTTCGGGTGTGCTTGGCCCGGACGGGGCAATTTCTGTTTGGGGTGGAATCTGGTTCGTTGCCCGCTTTCTGATCGATGCGGTGGCCGTGGTCAGTGTTGCATTCTGTGCACATGTTTCCGTTCTGACCAGATTGGCCGGATGGTCCGCGTTTAGCATCATCGACCGCAGGGCTGCAGGAATGTTCTTTGCCGGTATGATGTTACTGGCACTGCTGATGGTGGTGATGATTCTGATCTATCAGCTGTTTCTTGTCCCCGATATTCTGCGGTTGTTAGTGAGCAATGATGACGCGGAAGCCAATACCGGGGGGCTCGGGATTGGTGCTGTCGTTGTGATGGCTTTTCTGTGTCTGGTTGCGGTGGCAGCCACATGGGGTGGAGCCGTGATTTGTGGCGCTGACCCATCATTAGTCGCGACATGGTCCCGTGGAAAAGCAACATTCCGGTTCGTTCTTTGGCGGATGATTGCCGTCTTCCTTGTTCTGCCGGTGATCGCAGCGCTGTTCATACCTGTAACGGGGCAGGTGGTCGCGATTGTGCAGGCAATCGGAATTCCCGCTGATACCGGATTGCTGGTGATTTCAGCAATTTTCAACGGAGCAACGACATGCTTTGTCATTGTGCTGCTTTCGGTGATTTTTTCCCGCGCTTTTATCATCTCTTTGAAATCATGACGGAATCCCTTTAATGCGGGGTTTGCAAACTATCGGTGTGTTATGGGCTTGATGGGTAATTTTATTTCAAAATGTTTGTCGTTTGAAAAATAAACTTGATTTAGGTCAGTGTTGCTTGCCAAATAATGTCAAGAAGACTGACCTAATGAGGAAGCCATGACGATCCAATGGAACGAGATGATTGTGCCCGATGCCCGTGCGCTGCGTGCATCGGAAATTCGTGATTTGCTGAAAGTTGCTGAACGCCCGGAGATTATCTCGTTCGCGGGCGGGGTGCCTGATCCCGATCTTTTCCCGCTTGCTGATTTTCGCGACATGTTTGACGGCCTGACCAGCGACGAAACCGCGGGTCGACGCAGTCTTCAATATTCGATCAGCGAAGGTCTGCCGGGATTGCGGCAATGGATTGCCGATGATCTTGCCAAAAGTGGTGCGACCCGTGACATCGACAATATTCTGATTACCTGCGGGGCGCAGCAGGCCCTTGATATGATTGCGCGCCTGTTACTCGAACCCGGGCGCGAAATCGTTATGGAAAAGCCAAGCTATCTTGGCGCGATGCAGGCCTTTTCGATGCGCCGTCCCAACTATGTCGGCATCAATATGGATGAGGACGGCCCGGTCATTGCCGAACTTGATGCGGCCTTTGCGGCCGGTGCGCGCATTGCCTATCTGGCCCCGGATTTCCAGAACCCGACGGGTCGATCCTACACGCTTGATCGTCGCATGGCCGTTCTCGAAACGGCCCGCAAATATGGCGCGGTCATTCTTGAGGATGCGGCCTATTGCAAACTGTCATACGAAGGCGAAAGCCTGCCATCGCTTCTGGCTCTGGACGAGGTCGGCAGTGATCCCGATGCCGGAACGGTCATTCAGCTTGGCACTTTTTCCAAAACACTCGCCCCGGCCTTGCGGATTGGCTGGATCACAGCGCCGCGTCCGGTGATCCGTCAGCTGGTTTTGATGAAGCAGGCGGGTGATCTGCATGTGTCGACCATCAATCAGGAAATCGCGCTGCGTGCCGCAACCAAACTGTTTCCGGCCCATCTGGAAACGCTTCGCGATGCATATCGTGCAAAGCGTGATGCGATGCTGGGCGCTATGGATGAATTCATGCCCGATGATGTCAGTTACTCACGGCCCAAGGGCGGCATGTTTGTCTGGTTAACATTGCCCGAAAATATCGACAGCCGGGCGCTTCTGGTCGAGGCGATGGAAGATGCCAAGGTCGCCTTTGTCCCCGGTCAGGCATTTTTCTGTGACCAGTCGGGGCAAAATACTGCACGCTTCAGCTTTGCCACCGAAAAGCCCGAACGCATTCGCGCCGGGATCGAATGCCTTGCCGATCTGATCCGGCGCAAGGACAACCAGTAAGAGAAAACCCGGCAGCAGGGTGGGGGAATTTGCTGCCGGGTGCTGACGCCCCGCATCTCGGCGAGGCGTCATTTCAGGAGCCGCGATGTGCTTTATGCCTGACCCAACATGGCCTTAAGCAGCATGGCAGCAGTACCGATGACGACAATCCCGCCGACATAAAGCCCGACAAACCAAAGCAGACGTCTGGTTCTTTCCGATGTGATCCTGGGCATCAATGATACCCCTCGTCACTGACCTTGCCGCGGAACACCCAATAGGCATAAGCGGTATAGGCAAATATCACAGGAAGCAGGATCACGGCCCCGACCAGCATGAAGGAAAGGCTGTTGTCCGGGGCGGCGGCATCCCTGAACGTGATCATCGGCGGGACGATATTGGGATAAAGCGTGATGCCAAAACCAAGATAACACAGGAAAAAGATGGCAAGCGTAATGCCGAAAACCGTCTTTTCCCGATGTGAAACCGCCCGCCATAGCCAGATCAGAAGCCCGGCCGTGATCAAGGGGATCGGTGCCATGAATGCCAGATTGGGCATGTCAAACCAGCGGTCGGCATAGGCCGGGTTGATATAAGTGGTCATCAGCGACACCACAGCAAGATTTGCCGCCATCCAGATCACGGCGGGTTTGGCGAGACGGCGCAGATTGCCCTGAAAATCGCCTTCCATCTTCATGATCAGCCAGCCGGTGCCAAGCAGGGCATAGCCGACAATAACCGCCGTGGCGCAGAAGAATGAAAACGGACTGAGCCAGTCAAACGCGCCACCGACAAAGCGGCCATTTTCAACGGCAATGCCTTCGATAAAAGCGCCCAGCATCGCGCCCTGCATGGCGCTTGCAATGATTGATCCGGCAGAAAAGGCGATGTCCCAATGTTTCTGATGGTTCTGGCTTTTGAACCGGAACTCGAACGCCACGCCGCGAAACACAAGGGCAAGCAGCATGACAAAAACCGGAATGTAAAAGGCCGTCATCAGCAGGGAATAGGCTTTGGGGAAGGCGGCATAAAGCCCGCCGCCGCCCAGCACCAGCCAGGTTTCATTGCCATCCCAGATCGGCGCAACCGTATTCATCATGCGCCCGCGTTTCACCGGATCCTTGATGAAGGGAAACAGAATGCCGATGCCCAGATCAAAGCCATCGAGTGTGACATAGGCAAAGACCGCAACCGCGATCAAAAGAACCCAGATCAGTTGATAATCCATGATCATTCTCCTGCCTGCGGATTGTTATGTGCGGCCAGCTGGCGGCCACCGGCACGAAGGAATTCGCCGCTCGGGACATGGGCCTTGCGCGGATCATGGTTCATGGCGCGGATGATATAGGCCGTGCCAACCCCGAACACGATTGAATAGACCACGACAAAGGCCAGAAGCGATCCGGCAATTGCGGTGGCGGTGACCGGCGAGCCTGCTTCTGATGTGCGCATAAATCCATACACCACCCATGGCTGGCGTCCGATTTCGGTGGTGAACCAGCCCGCCAGAATGGCGACAAAGCCGCTTGGTCCCATGATCAGGGCAAAGCGATGCAGATATTTGCAGTCATAAAGCTTGTGCCGGAACCGGGCGATCAGGCTCGCAATGCCAAGCAATGCCATCAGGACGCCAACACCGACCATGATGCGGAAGGTCCAGAAGACGATGGTGGCATTCGGTCGGTCTTCGGGGGCAAAATCCTTAAGCCCCGTGATCTTGCCATCCCAGTCATGGGTCAGGATCATCGAGCCAAGCTTGGGAATTTCAATCGCGTACCGGGTTTCTTCGGCCTTCATATCGGGCAGGCCAAACAGGATCAGTGGCGCGCCATTTTGCGTTTCAAAATGGCCTTCCATTGCCGCGACCTTGGCCGGTTGATGTTCAAGAGTATTGAGCCCGTGCATATCGCCTGCCACGATCTGGATCGGGGCAACAATGGCCGCCATCCACATGGCCATGGAAAACATGATCCGTGCCGCCCGGTTTTCCCGATCACGCAGCAAATGCCATGCACCAACCGCACCCACCACAAAGGCGGTGGTCAGATAAGCCGCCAGAACCATGTGAACAAGGCGATAGGGGAAGCTTGGGTTAAAGATCGCATCAATCCAGCTGGTGACAACCGCCCGACCATTTTCGATGACAAAGCCATCAGGCGTCTGCATCCAGCTATTGGCCGACAAAATCCAGAAGGCCGAGAAAAGCGTGCCGACGGCAACCATGGTGGTGGCAAGGAAGTGAAGTTTTGGTCCGACCCGGTTCAGGCCAAACAGCATGATGCCAAGAAAACCTGCCTCAAGGAAAAAGGCGCTTAGAACTTCATAAGCCATCAGCGGGCCGATCACGCCGCCGGTGAATTCCGAAAACGGTCCCCAGTTGGTACCGAACTGATAGGACATCACAATCCCGGAAACCACACCCATGCCAAAGGCCAGTGCAAAGATCTTGAGCCAGAATTTGTACAGCGCAAGGTAGGTGTCATCACGGGTGCGCAGCCACTGCGCTTCAAGCACGAACAGGAAGCTCGCAAGCCCGATGGTGAATGACGGGAAAATGATGTGGAATGAAACGGTAAAGGCAAACTGTATGCGTGCCAATATTTCTGCATCAAGCATTGGCGTTGGTCCTTCTATCAGGCAAAGCCTTCCTGTTCGGCCACGCTTTTCGCTGCGTTGCGAAGTCGTTCATTGATTGACCTGATTGTGGAGAAAACCGACGATCAGGGGCCGTTCTGTGTAAGCTTTTCGATAGAAGCTTGTCCGAAATGCTGCATTGCGCATTCGCAATTTACATTTGTAATATTTTTAAAATGACGGTTGATGAGCCGATTGGCGACTTACCCCCCTACTCGAAGGAAGGATTGAGTATCAAAGGGATAGGTGTGATTTTCGTCATAGGTTGTAGCGGTTGGAAATTCTAAAACTTGATACCAATCGATTTTGAAAACCGAAAGATAAATGGTTAGGGGCAAACTTTGACAGAGAAAGCAACCATGAAGTTTCAAGAGAACTTGTGGGCCCAGAGTTTTGCCGATCTAAGGAGATTGATTTTCCCACTCTTGATAGTCGGTTTTGGTATTTCACTTGTGCAACTGGCTCAGCATCTGAAACTTCTGGCCTTCCTCGGAAATTGGCGGGACTTTTTCTACGAAGGGGCTGTTTGGGCAAGTTGGATTATCATTGGCTATGTGATCCAACGGAACGTGTTGGCTAATCGTCAAGCTGAATTCGATCTTCCTAAGGCGCGTATTGCGACAGGTATCAAATATTTCTGCGTTGTTGGCCTTATTGTTTTGGTTTCATCTATTCCCACGCAACTTGTATACAGCCTGCTCTTTCAGGCGTCTCTACACGCCGCTGCTCACCTCGCAATGGGCGGGATGGGAGGGGGCGGTATGATGATGGGAGCTCACCTGCTTGCTGGAATCGTTTTCCTGATCTGCTTTACCGTTACCGCCGGGTTTTTTGGTGCTTTTCTGCCTCATCTGGTTTTGGACGCCAAAATACCGTTGCTTCCTGCTCTTCGTCGCAGCTGTTCTGCATGGGGATATGTAGCGCCCAGGCTTGCAGGTCTGGTTATCTCGTTTGTTATCGTAAGGTTCTCTGCCACGTTGTTTTTCTTGTGGGCGCTACAACCAACGCCCATATACAAACCCTTCGGGCTCGATATCGCTTGGCAAGGTTTACTCATCGCCAACATCCAACTCTTCATCAAGGCTTATTTAGTTATTCTGCTGATCAACGTATGCACGCGCGCTTACTTTCTTAACGAACAGCACCAGAAAAACTCCGTGTCAATTGAGGAAGACAATCAGAAACTGATAACTCCGTAGAGCATATATTTTTCACGTGCCCCTAATCGCCGAAAATGTTTAGCGTATCTGGTCATAGCTTTCATGAAACAAGGCTAACTTGTGACTGACATAGAGCCTCAAAAACAACCGAAGAATTTCAACGATCCAAAGTTTGAGAATTGGATACTACGTGATGCGTGGAATGGGTTTTTCTACAACCTTCCAATCATCTTGCTAGCAATCATTGCTATGGTCGGGCTTGAATTCGTGCTTGCGAATTTCCAGCCTGCTCAAGTTGTCTCAGTCAGCAAAGATGGCTTCACACTGAGGGTTGAACAGCCCATGGGGCTGGTTGTTTTTCCTGTGGCTATTGCCTTCACAGTTCCTTTTGCTGTTTTGATGTACTCCGTGCACTCATTCATTCTCATTGGCGCTCCTTGCTGGTTTGCGTTTTCAAAGGAGAGCCGGGGGATGTTCTTCCCGTTTTTGAATCGCATGGTGATTATGGTGCTTGCCTTAACAGCGGAGATTGTATTCTGGCAGCATCTGCTGTGGGTAAATGTCTCGCAAGGGCTTGTCCAAGGAAGTCAAGAGCTACCCGTTTACATCGTTGCAATAGCAGCCGTGTCGATATTTGCGACGCTCGTTCTGGGTGTTCTGTTTGTGACTTGGCCCGTCTCGATAATGCAGGGCGGAAAAAGTTCGGCGCGACGCGCGTTAGCAAGAGGCAAGAAGACTTTCTGGTACATTGTCGGGAAAAATTTGTTGGTTTTGCCCGTATTATTGATCATTCAGTTGATAACTTTCTCTATTGCCACACCAATTATCAAGGGCATGATCTTGCAGTTGGGAGCCGGGGAATTTGCAGGAACCCCGGAAGAGAGGATCATTTTCTTTGTATGTTTGCGGGTCTTGGTGGCGTTCATAACTGCCTTCTGGTGTTGCGTTGAAGGAAGCATCATTTCACGCGGTCTGTTGATTGGGGAAGCACGATTGAATGGTTCATCGGGTAAGCTCGATACGGAAAAGGTATCGGTCAAGGGTAACGTCTAGTAATCGGCCAAACTCTGATGTCCGGTCTTCTTGGCTATGATGTAACCGCGAGGCACAACTTCTCCAGCGCCAGCGAACTTTGGGTTTGCTGGCGTTCCTTGTGACGCAAGACCATGAATTTGCGCGGCGGGATCGGGAAGCTTGCACGGGCCAGTCGGCCTTGGGCGATCAGGGAGCTGACGGCGAATTGCGAAACGGCGGTGGCCGCAAGTCCGGTTTCAACGGCGGTAATGACGGCCTCGTTGCTGGGCAGGACCAGTGCGGTTTTAAGCCGTGCCGGGTCAACACCAAGGTCGCGTAATGCATTTTCGAATTCCGATCTGGTGCCCGATCCGGCCTCGCGCAGGATCCAGTTGGTCTGGGTGACAAGGGCCTGTGCGGTCAAGGGCCTGCCATCGGCCCAGGGATGCTTGGGGCCGACCACAATCACCAGCGCATCTTCGGCAACTTCGCGTTTGGCAAGGGCAGGTTCGTCAATGTCGCCTTCGATAAAGCCGATGTCGGCCGCCCCGCCGCGTACCGCATCAGATACGGTCTTGGTGTTGCCAATGGTCAGATGGATTTCAATGCCGGGATATTGATCATGGAACTTCATCAGGAACGGTGGCAGCCAGTAACTGGCAATCGTTTGACTGGCATAAACATTCAAATCCCCGCGCTGCATCCCGCCAAGCTCGGCCAGTGTCAGTTCGGCAGCACGTGCGCGGGCCAGTGTTGATTTGGCTTCATCAAGGAACAAGCGCCCGGTCTGGGTCAGTTCGATCCGCCGTCCGACCCGGTTAAACAGCGCCACACCATAAAAACCTTCAAGGTTCTTGATCGCCGAGCTGACCGCCGAGGGAGTCAGACCAATTGCCTCGGCCGCGCGGGTCAGATGTTCGCGTTCGGCGACAGCAACAAAGATCTGCAATTGTTCAAGCGTCATCATGGCAAAGCTCAATCGTTCGATTTAATCGAATGAAATATGAGTTTTTATTAGATGGAAGTAAATGGTCTGGCGTGAGATTTTCCCGATGTGATCAAAACACAGGAAAATCATGTTTTTTAACGCCCGCATCAAACCGATCCTGCCAGGCCTTGCCGTGACATTGCTTGTCGCACTGGCTGCCAAGCTTGCCGAACATGCCGAGCGCGTGTTTTTCGGGCGTGGCTGGGTGGAAAGTCTGGTCTTTGCCATTCTGATCGGGGTGATGGTGCGATCGGTGTTTGGGTTGGCCCCGCGTTATTTTGCCGGTGTGCGGTTCTGCGGCAAGACAGTGCTTGAGATCGCGATTGTTTTGCTGGGCGGGTCGATCAGTGCGCAGGCCATCGGATCGGCGGGGGGCGGGCTGGTGGTTGCCATCGTGGCTGTGGTCTGTATCAGCCTGTTTGTCAGCTATCATATCGGTCGGGCCTTGGGATTGTCAGAGCATCTTTCAACGCTGGTGGCCTGTGGAAACTCGATTTGCGGCAATTCGGCGATAGCTGCGACCGCACCGGTGATCGAGGCCCGGTCCGATGATGTGGCGGCCTCAATTTCCTTTACCGCTGTGCTGGGTGTTCTATTTGTGTTTGTCCTGCCGCTGCTTCATGCCGGGCTTGGCTTGTCCGCTACCCAGTATGGCATTTTTTCGGGTCTTACCGTTTATGCGGTGCCACAGGTTCTTGCCGCAACCGCCCCGGCAGGCGCGCTTGCTGTGCAGGTGGGCACGCTGGTCAAGCTGATCCGGGTTTTGATGCTGGGACCGGTGATTTTTACCCTCGCACTGCTTGGCGGGCGGGCACGTGAAACCCGACTTCCGATTTCGCAGGTAGTGCCCTGGTTCATCATCGGATTTATCGTCATGATGATTGCGCGGTCATTCGGGCTTTTGCCGGAATTTGCGCTGGGCTCAATGAAAACCGCATCCTCCTTCCTGACGATCCTTGCCATGGCGGCATTGGGATTAAGTGTTGATATCCGCAATGTCATGCATGTGGGGGGCCGGGTTGTGATGGCGGCCCTGATGTCGCTGATCGTGCTGTGCATGTTAAGCGGTGCGGTGATCGTTATTCTGGGCGCCTGACCCTAAAGGCTTAGCCCAATCGCCCGATTGATAATCTTCCCGGTATTCACCGCCTGATAGGTTGGAAATGGGGTTCGTTGCGAGACATCAATCTCGCGGCGAAGCCACTCCCGCTCTTCGAGCATTCCCAGTGAATTGGAAAGAGCGCGATCGGTAATCGCCCCCAGACCGGACCTGATGGTGGAAAATCGAGAGGGGGCTTCTGTTAATGCCAGGATTGGGACGGGCCAGCTTCGTTTGACAAGATCAAACCCGTCCTCGTCCGGTGCGGCTTCGAGGATGCGGTGGGCCATCGCGGCAACGACCTTGCCTTGTTCCGTTAACCGGAATTCAGGCCGCAGCGGGTGGCCATGGCCCGGGTTTCTTTCAAGCAATCCCAGTTGGAACAGATGTTCCAGACTGGCGGCAAAGGAGCTGCGCGTCGCCGTGGTGGCCGCGATCAGGGGCGCTTGCCGCCCGGGGACGCCGGAATGCAACAGCGCAAGCGTTTTAAGGGACCAAGCTTTCGAAGTTAGCTTGACAAGCAGTGGTATATCCATAAATGATAGTTACTATATTTTTGCTACAAAGGAAAGTGTCATGTCTGTCGTTTCTTTGGATAACACCATCACGCTCGCCCTATCCGTGCGGGACCGTCATGCCAGTGCGCAATGGTATGAAAAGAACCTGGGGTTCCAGCTTCTCATGCATATCGACGAGGCTGGTTGGAGTGAAATGCAGACCAAGACCGAAGGCGTCACCCTTGGATTGGGTGAACAGATGGAGCCATCGCCGGGCAATATGGTTCCGGTGTTTGGCGTGGCAGACATTGCCGCTGCCCGAGCGGCCCTTGAGAAGGAAAACGTGAAGTTTGACGGGGATACCGAAACGATCGAGGGCATGGTCAGCACTGCGACATTCTATGATCCCGATGGCAATGCGTTGATGTTGGCGCAGGATTTGACCAAGTCGTAATGTCCCGGGGTATGGGGGCGCGCTTGCTTGCCCAACAACCTCGTCGGGTTTTCGTCCTCGCAATTGCTGGTACGGGCAAAAAAAAAGCCCGCCACCTGAATGGGGGAGGCAGCGGGCTAGGAAGAAGAAGCCACGGAAAGATTTGCAGTACCATCAGCACCTTCTGGCGTTTCGGGGAGAAGGCATCATGGGGGATGACGCCCGGAACGAAACGCCACGGGTAACAGCTGAGCCTGTGAAACCTAGATGTCGGAGATGATCGGTTTCTTTTCCTCCGCCTTCTTCAGGATATTCCATTCATCGTCACTGAAAATCCGGGATCGGGTCAGAAAGCGTTTGCCCTCGGGCCCTTCAAGCGAAAACATTCCGCCGCGACCATTGACGACATCAATGATCAACTGGGTATGCTGCCAATATTCAAATTGCGCCCGCCCGATGAAAAACGGACTGCCTTCAATTTCACCCAGCAACACATCCTGATCACCGGTTTTGAACTCGCCAGCGGGAAAGCACATCGGCGCGCTGCCATCACAACACCCGCCCGACTGATGAAACATCACCGGCCCGTGGATCGATTTAAGTTTCCTGATCAGTTCAATCGCCGCATCTGTGGCGGTAACCCTGACTGGAACGGTTTCTGATCCGGTCATATTCTGCCTCCTTTTCGCGAAAGGCGACCGGACGCATCCGGGAGGAGATGCGCCCGGTCACGGTCATTGCGCGATCAGAAGAAGCCCATCGGTTTCGGATCGTAGGAAACCAGAAGGTTCTTGGTCTGCTGATAATGGTTGAGCATCATCTTGTGGTTTTCACGACCGATGCCCGACTGCTTGTAACCACCAAAGGCCGCGTGGGCCGGATAGAGGTGATAGCAGTTGGTCCAGACACGACCGGCCTTGATATCACGGCCAAAGCGGTACGAACGGTTGGCATCGCGTGTCCAGACACCGGCACCCAGGCCATACAGCGTGTCATTGGCGATATGAAGGGCTTCGGCATCGTCCTTGAAGGTGGTTGCCGAAACAACCGGACCAAAGATTTCCTCCTGGAAGATGCGCATGCGGTTGTGGCCCTTGAAGATGGTCGGCTGGATATAGAAGCCACCCGCAAGGTCGCCGCCCAGATCCGCCTTGTCGCCACCACAGAGGACTTCTGCACCTTCCTGTTTGCCGATATCGAGATAGGACATGATCTTTTCCATCTGCTCGGTCGAGGCCTGTGCACCCATCATGGTGTCGGTATCAAGCGGGTTGCCCTGTTTGATGTTTGCAACACGCGACAGAACGCTATCCATGAATTTGTCATAGATGCTTTCCTGAATGATGGCGCGCGACGGGCAGGTGCAAACTTCGCCCTGGTTAAGGGCAAACATGGCCATGCCTTCGGCGGCTTTCTGACGGAAATCGTCATCTGCTGCCATGATGTCTTCAAAGAAGATGTTCGGTGACTTGCCACCAAGCTCAAGCGTCACCGGAATGATGTTTTCCGATGCATATTGCATGATCAGACGACCGGTGGTGGTTTCACCGGTAAAGGCGACTTTGGCCACGCGGTTGCTTTGTGCCAGCGGCTTGCCGGCTTCGACACCAAAGCCCTGCACAACGTTGACGACACCTGCCGGGATCAGATCGGAAATCAGTTCCAGAAGGACGCAGATCGAAGCCGGGGTCTGTTCGGCCGGTTTCAGAACAATGCAGTTGCCTGCGGCAAGGGCCGGTGCCAGTTTCCAGACCGCCATCAGGATCGGGAAGTTCCACGGAATGATCTGGCCAACCACACCAAGTGGTTCGTGGAAGTGATAGGCGACCGTATTGTCGTCAATTTCGCCAAGCGACCCTTCCTGTGCGCGAATGGCACCAGCAAAATAGCGGAAATGATCGATCGCCAGCGGAATGTCAGCGGCCAGCGTTTCACGCACGGCCTTGCCATTGTCCCAGGTTTCGGCAACAGCCAGCATTTCCAGATTGGCTTCCATGCGATCAGCGATCTTGTTGAGCATGTTGGCACGCTCGGTCACCGATGTTTTGCCCCAGGCCGGGAAAGCGGCATGGGCGGCATCAAGTGCTTTTTCGATATCTTCGCTTGATGAACGGGCTACCTCGCAGAATGGTTTGCCATTCACCGGCGAGACATTTTCGAAATACTGGCCCTTGGACGGAGCGACCCATTCGCCGCCGATGAAGTTCTCGTAACGGCCCTTGAAGCTTACCGGACTGCCGGCGTCATTTGGATTCTTGTAGATCATTTTGGTTCCTCCGAGATCGACAGGCGATTTTTTCGCCCGCTTTTTGATTGTGACGGTGCCTTATCCGCAAAGGTCATGCCACTTTGATCACGTTTAAGGGCAGGGGTGAAAAGTGACCGGTTTTCATGCGGTTACCGGGATACTGAAAAGGCCGACAGGCAAAGACGGACGGCGAACAGTCCGATACAGGCGGCGCAAATTGTTCCAAAAATGGAACAGTCCGGATTGAACGGATTTTTTACCGCGAAACTGTTTGGCGTGAAGGGCCCCCGATATGGTACGATTGCCATTGTGATCGGATGCGGCACAAGCCGCGCCACCGGAAAATTCCGGGTAAAACACCGACACAAGGGAGATAGCGTCTATGTCAGGAAACCTTCCCGGCGGACGGATAGAAGCAGCATTGCAACTTAGCGGTGGTGCGCAAAATCGTGCGGTGCTTGAAAGCTGGCAACGGTGTGAAGAACGCTTTGGTCTGGCTCATGACACCTTGCGCCGTCCCGAAGTCATGCCCGAAAGCCAGACCCGTCAATTGCGTGATCGCAACGGGCGGCTTTATCACCATGCCCATGATCTCGTCCGGACCCTTTATCGCAAGATTGATGCGTCGGGTTATGCGGTGTTTCTGACCGATAATAGCGGCGTGATCCTTGACAGTGTTGCCGCCCATTCCCTGTTGCCATCATTTCGGACCAACGGCCTGTTGCCCGGTGCTGTCTGGAGCGAGGAACGTGAAGGTACGAACGGCATTGGCACCTGTATTGTTGAAGGGCGCCCGATCACCATCCATAAGGATGAACATTTCCTGTCCCAGCATTCCGTGCTGACCTGCACAGCTGCCCCGGTCTTTGATCCCGATGGCAAGGTGTGCTCGGTGCTTGATGTATCGGCTGTGCGCGATGATATCAAACGCACCGATTGCCTGCGCGTGCGCGGCATGGTGGCTGATTACGCCGATGCACTTGAACGCATCCTGTTTTTTGACGAACGGGCTGGCGATGTGATCCTTCATCTTCACCCCGAAGCCCGGCATGTCGGATCGACCCGCGATGCGATGATTTCAATCGCCCCGGATGGCAAGATCAACGGGGCGACGTCAACAGCGCGCCGCATTCTTGCCGCAGCCAACAATTCCACTGACATCGCCGATATGTTCGAGATGGATGTCGATGCCCTGTTGTCGAAATTCACCGCACAGGACGGCGGGAATTCATCGGCCATGGCGCTTAATATTGCCGGGGGCGGGGTTCTGTTTGGCTCTGTGACGATGCCTGAACGGATGCGCCGTCACTATGTCGGGCGATCTACCCCGATTGCCAGCAGAACGCCCGCACCTGCAACGAAGATTGCGCAGATTGCGGATCGTGATCCGGCATTGCGCCGGATTTACGATATCGGAACGCGTCTGCATGCGCGCGATATCAATATCCTGATGTCGGGTGAAACCGGCAGTGGCAAGGAATATCTGGCGCGTCATATCCATGAAGCAACCCTTGGAAAATCCAGAAACTTTGTTGCGATCAATTGCGCGGCCCTGCCCGAAGGATTGATTGAAAACGAACTGTTTGGCCATGCTGGTGGGGCCTTTACCGGGGCAGCAAGAGACGGATTTGGCGGGCGCATCCGCGAGGCCAATGGCGGCACGCTGTTTCTTGATGAGATCGGCGATATGCCGCTTGCCGCACAGGGACGGCTGTTGCGTGTTCTTGAAAGCCGCAAGGTCGAACCGCTTGGCAGTACCAAGTCGGTACCGGTCGATTTCCGACTGATCTGTGCAAGCAATGTCGATCTCAATCAGGCGGTAGCGGATGGCAAGTTCCGCGAAGATTTGCTCTATCGGATCAAGGGCGCGCGTCTTGCCGTTCCGCCCTTGCGCGAACGTAGTGATATTGTCGATGTGATCGGGCGGTTGTTGGCTGCTTTGTCGAATGATTATGTCGAATGCAGTGATGAAGTGATCAGACTTCTGACCCGTCATCAATGGCCGGGCAATGTGCGCGAACTGATCAATGTGTTGCAATATGCCAGTGTCTTTGCCGAAAACGGTGTGATCGAAGGCGATCATCTTCCGGACGATTTCCGCATCGAGACAATCAAACCCGCAACATCGGCACGCGATGCGATTGAACGGGCCGAAGAAGGCGCGCTGCGCCAGCTTCTGGACGATCATCACTGGCATATCAGCAACACGGCCAAGGCGCTTGGTATCGGGCGCAACACGCTCTATCGCCGGATGGCGCGACTGGGAATCGAGAGGCGCTGACTTGCCGCGTCATACCCTTTTGGTCGCTTATGTCTCGTCCAAAGAGCCTGCCCTTATCCTTTTGCAGGGCGGCTTTGGCACGTTTCAGGTGTGATTGATCCGAATGCCGACCTGCCAGATTGCCCGGATTGCCTCATCCGGGCATTTTTATGTGTGCAGCATCGGGTTTGCAGAATGTTTTCATTGTAGAATGTGCCGTTATTGTTTTAAGTAACAGCAGGGTTTTACAGGATTATTTTATGTGTGGAATTGCCGGTTTATGGCTGTCTGGACAAAGTGACGCAAGCGGATTGGGCGATGCTGTATCGCGCATGAATGCGGCACTGCATCATCGCGGCCCCGATGGCGGCGATGTCTGGGTTGATTCCGATAATGGTCTGGCACTTGGCCAGCGCCGCCTTGCGATCATTGATCTTTCTGATGCCGGTAAACAGCCGATGCATTCGGCCAATGGCCGTTATGTCATGGTCTATAATGGCGAGATCTATAACGCGCCGGAACTTCGCGAGAAGCTGGCTGCGGCCAATATCAATGTTGCCTGGCGCGGGCATTCCGACACCGAAGTCATCCTTGAATGCATTGCCCATTGGGGCGTGCGCGATACGATCAAGCGCCTGATCGGCATGTTTGCGATTGCCCTGTGGGACAAGGAAGCAAAGAAACTGACGCTTGTGCGTGACCGTCTTGGCATCAAGCCGCTTTACTGGTCGCGCTATGAGGGCAATATCGGCTTTGCATCCGAAGTCAAAGCGCTTCTGGCCGGCGGTGCCATTTCACGCGAAGTCAATCAGGCTGGTCTTGAGGCCTATCTTCGCTTTGGCTATGTGCCATCGGGGCTTTCGATCTATGCGCATGCCAAGATGCTCAAGCCCGGTCATATTCTTGAGGTAACCTCGCACGATCAGGCAACCGAGACGGCCTATTGGTCGGTTGAGGATGCGGTCCTCAACGGGCAAAAACATGCATGGAGCGGCGATGATCAAAGCGCGATTGATGCGCTTGAAGATTTGCTCCGCGATGCTGTTCAGCGCCGCATGGTTGCCGATGTGCCGCTGGGCGCATTTCTGTCGGGCGGGATTGATTCATCGACCATTGTTGCCCTGATGCAGTCGGTTTCGGATCGTCCGGTCAAAACATTTTCGGTCGGGTTCGAAGACGAAGCCTTTAACGAGGCGGCTTTTGCCGGTGAAGTGGCGCGCCATCTTAAAACCGATCATACCGAACTTTATGTCACGCCCAAGGATGCGCTTGATCTGGTGCCGAAGCTTTCGGAAACCTATGACGAGCCGTTCTTTGACAGCTCGGCCATTCCGACCTATCTGATTTCGGCCCTGACCCGCAAGGAAGTCACGGTTGCGCTTTCCGGTGATGGCGGGGATGAAACATTTGGCGGCTATACCCGTTATCTTTGGGCCAAGCAGCTGAGTGCCGCAGCAGGCAGTATTCCGTTTGGCGCGTCACTTGTGTCGCGTGGTCTGACCATGCTGTCACCAGAGCAATGGGACAATCTTGTCGGGCTGGTTCCGGGCAAGCTTGCGACTAGTGCGATTGGCGATAAAATCCATAAGGCTGCCCCGCTTCTGGCGATCAGGGATGATCTGGATCGGTATCATGCGCTGCTGTCGCTGTTTGATAGCGACAAGCTTCTGGGCAGCCGTTCCTCGCGCAAGAAATTCCGCGTTCCGGGCGAGATGTTCTGTCGGAACCGCAATCTTGACTATGTCTCGTCCATGCAAGTCATGGATACGATGATGTATATGGTTGATGATGTTCTGACCAAGGTTGACCGTGCATCGATGGCCAATTCGCTTGAGGTCCGGGTGCCGTTTATCGATCATCGCGTGATCGAATTTGGCTGGCGTCTTCCCGCACGGCTCAAGATGAATGGGTCGACGGGCAAATATGCCCTGCGCCAGATCCTGTATAAATATGTGCCGCGCGAAATGATTGATCGCCCGAAAACCGGTTTTGGCGTGCCTTTGGCGCAATGGCTGCGCGGGCCGCTGCGTGAATGGATGGGCGATCTTCTGGCCAATGACGCACTTTATCAGGACTTTGGTCTGGACCGCCGTCAAATCGAAAAGCTGCAGAACGAACATATGAGCGGCAAACGCAACTGGGGTCATCAGCTCTGGACGATTTCCATGCTCTCGGACTGGCAGAAACGCTGGCTGGCCTGACGGGCTGACAAACCCGACATTCCAATTTCATTGCATCCATGAACGCCCCGCCTGAATATCAGGCGGGGTTTTTCAATTTATTTCAAAAATGAACTTTTCAAAATTTTCATGCTGTCTGACCTGCATCTGGCAGTTGGCGCATGCGATAGAGACATGGCTGTGTCGAATAAATGTCACAATTCGAAACTTGAAAATTTTCGAAAATGAACTATTTTGAGATCAAAGAGAGATTCCTTTGGCTGAAAGAGGCCTCGCATGGCGACGACTGCACATTACGATCTGATCATTATTGGTGGCGGCATTAACGGTGCCGGCATTGCCCGTGATGCGGCGGGGCGCGGCCTTAAGGTCCTGCTCTGTGAAAAGGATGATCTGGCCAGCGCAACCTCGTCAGCCAGTACCAAGCTGATCCATGGTGGTTTGCGCTATCTGGAACATTATGAATTCCGGCTGGTACGCGAAGCTTTGACCGAACGTGAAGTGTTGCTTGGCAATGCGCCGCATATCATCTGGCCGCTGCGCTTTGTGTTGCCGCACCGCAAGGATTTGCGCCCGGCATGGATGATCCGTCTTGGACTGTTTCTTTATGATCATCTTGGTGGCCGCAAAAAACTTCCGGCCTCCGAGGGCATTTCATTTGCCAAGCATGTATCGGGTGCGCCGCTTCGTGATGGCGTGACAAAGGGCTTTGTCTATTCCGATTGCTGGGTCGATGATGCGCGTCTGGTGGTTCTGAATGCCATTGATGCCAACGGCTTTGGCGCGGAAATCCTGACGCGCACCAAATGTGTCGGTGCCAAGCGCATCAAAGATCAGTGGCAGGTTGCCTTGCGCGACGAGGAAACCGGCGCAGAACGGCAGGTGTCGGGCCGGATGCTGGTCAATGCGGCGGGGCCCTGGTGTGCTGATCTGATCAATCCGGAAAACGGTGTGGTGCAATCTGATACCAAGGCCGATATTCGTCTGGTCAAGGGCAGCCACATTGTCGTGCCCAAGCTGTTTGACCATGACTATTGCTATATCTTCCAGAATGGCGATGGGCGCATCGTCTTTGCCATTCCCTATCAGGATGATTTTACCCTGATCGGGACCACCGATGTTGATTTCGCCGGTGACCCGGCCAAGGTCAAAATCGATCAGACCGAAATCGATTATCTGTGCAAGCTTGCCAGCGGTTACTTCAAAAAACAGATATCGTCCGACGATGTCGTCAGGACCTATTCCGGTGTGCGTCCGCTTTATGCCGGAAATGGCGAAAGCGAAAATGCATCAAAGGTTTCGCGTGATTATACCCTTAAACTTGAAGCCAATGACGGGGTTGCCCCGGCACTGCATGTGTTTGGCGGGAAAATCACCACCTATCGCAAGCTGGCGGAACATGCGCTTCAGATCATCACCAAGCAGCTTGGCACCCACGATGCGCCATGGACCGCACGTGAAACCCTGCCCGGTGGCGATTTCCCCAATGCATCCTATGACGAGGCGCTTGCGCTTTATGCTGGTCAATATGGCTGGATGGATCGCGGGTTGCTGAAACGGTTGCTGCGTGCCTATGGCACCCGGATTGAACTGATTGTCGGAACCGCATCGAAAATGACCGACCTTGGCACATGCTATGGTCATGACCTTTATGAAGCGGAACTGCGCTATCTGATTGATCATGAATGGGTTCGCAAGATTGATGACCTGATCTGGCGACGTTCCAAGCTTGGCCTGCGTCTGAGTGCGGAACAGATTGCTGCACTTGAAACCCGTCTGGCACAGGAAAAGCAGTCAGAACGCGTGATCGCCGCGCAATAGATGCGATATCTGTCGTCAGACAGGTTGGAAATTTAGAACAGGGGCAGTGCACCGATCCATATCGTGCGCTGCCCCTGCTGTTTTATGCGTCCGGATGTCTTGCGAAATGTGTGTGCCTAGGTTTCTGAAAATCCTGACAATTATTGCAGGCTGTAGTAATGCTTGTGGGCTGGTTGTCCTTGATTGCGGCGGGTTTTGAATGTCCGGGTTCCTTCGCCTATTGCTGTTAAGTCTGTTCTTCTTCGTTCTTGATCTTTCGACTGCACAGGCAGCCGAGGATGGGGGAACGTTGCAAGCGGGCTGGATGGCGGTCGGGCTTGTCGGGGGCCTTGCGCTGTTCCTTTATGGGATGGATCATCTGGCAAGTGCGCTTAAGACCCTTGCCGGTGCAAAGCTGCGCTTCATACTGTCAAAAATGACGCGCAACCGTTTTATGGCGGCGATCTCGGGTGCGCTGGTGACCGGGCTTGTGCAGTCTTCCAGTGTCACGACGGTTCTGGTGGTCGGTTTTGTGTCGGCGGGGTTGATGCCCTTTGCCCAGTCAATTGCCGTGATCATGGGGGCCAATGTCGGCAGTACCCTGACTGCTCAGATCATCGCATTCAAGGTCGAGGCCATCGCGCCGTTGGTGATCGCGATCGGTTTTGCCATGACCATGATGGGAACACGCAAGCGTGTTGCCCTTGCCGGGAAGGCGATCCTTGGCATGGGGATGCTGTTCTTTGGCATGGGCATGATGAGCGACGCGATGGAACCACTGCGCACCTATCCGCCCTTTATCGATCTGATGGCCCAGATGCAAAACCCCGTACTTGCCATCATTGTTGCCGCCGTTTTTACCGCCCTTGTGCAATCGAGTGCCGCGACAACGGGGATTGTCATTGTTCTGGCCGGGCAGGGCCTTGTCAGTCTTGATGGCGGGATAGCTCTGATTTTCGGAGCCAATATCGGGACCTGCTTTACCGCCCTTCTGGTGACAATAGGCAAGGGTCGGGATGCCTTGCGGACCGCGATTGGACATGTGCTGTTTAACATTGGCGGTGTGTTGTTGTGGCTTCCGTTTATTTCGCAATTGTCGGAATTTGTGTCTGACATCACGTATGTGACCAATGGCGGCAGTACCGATATTGCACGCGAAATTGCCAATGCACACAGCATTTTCAACATTGCCAATGTGATCCTGATGATCGGTTTCGTGCCGTGGATTGCCCGGCTGATCGAAAAGCTGGTGCCGCTTGAAACCGTCATTGACCCGCCGCTTGATCCCAGCCCGAAATATCTGATGCATGAAGTGACCGACACGCCCGCAGCAGCAATTGCGCTTTTACGCAATGAGGTCATCCATATGGGGGATATCGTGACTGATGTTGTCCGTCGCGGTCGCGAAAATCTGGGGAAGCCGACCAGTACCAGACTGCAACACATTGCCGAGCTTGATGACGGTGTCGATAGTCTTCAGGACGCGATTGCACTGTTTGCCAGCAAGGTCCGCCGGTCAGAGCTTTTGCCTTCGGAACAAAGAAGGCTGCAAAACGAACTTGAAGTCAGCAACCACCTTGAAGCGGTGGGGGATCTTGTCGCCGAGGAAATGGTGGATATGGTCTCGGAGCTGATGGATATCGGGCAAATCCCGTCCCAGGAACGGCGCACCCAGCTGGCCGAGCTGTTTCAGATCGGCGAGGATTGTCTCAAACAGGCACTTACCGCCTATTCAAGCGAAGATCGCGAAACGGCCATGGCCGTTCTGGCACGCAAGGCCGAATTCACCGACAAGATGGAGCTGACATTGCGCCGGATCAGCGATGCCATCGGTCCGCGTGATGTGGATATCCGGTGCTATCGCATCAATGTGGCGCTGGTTGAACGCATCTATCGGTTGTTTGAGCGCGCGCGTCGCATTGCCCACGCGACGATTGCCGTGATTGATGACAAGGCGCCATCGGACAACGGTCAGGACATGCAAACCGTTGCCGATGCTGCCACCGGGTCTTGATCGTCCTAGGAGGTTTGACGTTCAAGCGGGGGAGTGTCGATATCCTTCTGCATCACGGTGACATCCAGCGCGCGATAGCCAAGATGGCGATAGAAATCCTGTGTCTTGCTATTTTCCGAGCGCACCATCAATTGCATGCGCCAGACACCCTGATCGCGTAACCAGCTTTCGGCAATGTCCATAAGTCTGCGACCAAGCCCGGATTTCTGAAGCGTCGGAGCAACCGCCAGATAATAGACCCATCCGCGGTGACCATCGTGACCGGCCATTACGGACCCGATAATGTTATCGCTGTTATCTTCCCAGACAAGAAGGGTCGCATCAGTCGCATTGACCGCAAAGCCGATATCCCACGCGGGCGGATTATAGGGGCGATAAAGGCCGGTATCCTGCCAAAGCTGTGTCAGGGCGGGGATGTCATCAAGGGTGGCTGTTCTTGGGCTGTCGTTTGGGGCGGTCATGCTCGTCATTGTTTTTCTTTCGGGGCGCAGTTTTTAATCGCCAAGAATGATGATCAGGATTGTGGTCGTCAAACCAAAAAAACATGAAAAATCAACGACACATAAGAAGTGCCTCCAAGGGGGAAACCTTGGAGGCACAGGGGAGTGTCCGGGGGATCGGTTGGGAATGAAGCCCCCGGACCGGGGTGGGGATTGTGTCAGGGGTTCGTTTCGGCTGATCTTAGCTGATCGGGCGGCCGGTCACGCTGCTGAGTTCCATTTCACGGACAATGTCACCCGCCTGATTGGTAACCGTCGCGGTATAGGTGCCACGCGGAGTTTCTGCCAGTTTGTCGAGTTTAAGTTCACCATTGCCAAACCGGATGACCATCGCATTGGCCAGAAGGTTCATCTGATCGGCGGTGAATTTTTGGCTGTAGCGTTCTGCCTTATCCGGGCGTGGCATCAGTTTTCGCAAGTCACGACGTTCCTCGCGGTCCATGCGGCCGGATTTGGCATCAAATGAGATGACTTCAACAACGTCGCCCTCGGCATTGACCAGAAGGACGTCGATCTTGCCCGGTTCTTCTGCCGCAAGGGCATCTCCGGTCTTGAGATCAGCCGAGCTGGATTTCAGAAGCATGGCATCGACCAGAATGCGGGCCTCGGCCGGGGTCAGCGGGGTTGCACGTTCGCGGGTTTGGCTGCCAAACATGCCGCCTTTGCCATGTTCGCCACGCTTGCCACGCTCAGCGCATTCACCGCCGGATTTGTCACCACGATGATGGTCGCCGCCAAACATCGCCCATTCACTTGGTGCGCCACGATCGCCAGGTGATGCATAGGCTACTGCAATCGGGGTCGCAATCAGGGTTGATGCAAACAGGGCAGCTGCAATCTTGATTTTATTGGTGGGCTTCATCGTAAACCTCTTACGGTTGGGGGGATCGCTTGTTGAGGTCTGTTATCGCCGATGATTGTCGCGAAATGATCCCGAAGAACCGGCAAATTGGTCGCAAGGTTTGCCAAAAGCCCGAAATGCGACAATTTGATACAAATTGCCGTTTTTGCCCCAAATGCCAACGCGCTAAGTTACACTGAGCAGACCGTTCCAATGACAGGACCGCAAATGAGCGACCAGCCCCATATTCTTGTTGTCGATGACCACCGTGATATTCGCGATCTTCTGGGGCGTTATCTGCGTCAGCATGAATATCGTGTGTCACTGGCGTCTGATGGTCGCGAATTGCGCAAGATGATGGCTGATGATCTGTCGCCTGATCTGATAGTGCTTGACCTGATGATGCCTGGTGAAGACGGGCTAAGTTTGTGTCGCTGGCTGCGCGAGAACTATGATGTGCCGGTTGTCATGCTGACCGCCCTTGGCGAGGAGACGGATCGCATCATCGGTCTGGAAATGGGGGCGGACGATTATCTGGCAAAGCCGTTTAATCCACGCGAACTACTGGCGCGGATCAAGGCGGTGCTACGCCGGGCGCAAAGTCTTCCGGTCGGGCGCAAGGGACCGCTTCCCGGTGGGGAAGTCCATTTTGATCGATGGATACTTGATCGCACGCGCCATGAATTGCGCGATGCCAATGATGTGGTCCTGCCGCTGAGTGCCGGGGAATACGGGTTGCTTTGCGCCTTTGTCGAACATCCCAACATGGTGCTTAACCGTGACCAGTTGCTGGATCTTACCCGTGGACGCGAAGCCGTTCCCTTTGATCGCAGCATTGATAACCAGGTCAGCCGTCTGCGTAAAAAGATCGAAACCGATGTCAAAAACCCGACCCTGATCAAAACTGTCTGGGGCGGGGGATATATGTTCACCTGCGAGGTGGTCGAGAAATGACCAAGCGCCGCCTGATCAAACGTCTTTGGCCTCAAAGTCTTACCGGGCAGCTTGTCTGTCTTCTGCTTGGTGCAATTATCCTGACCCATATTGTGCTGGGCGTGATGCTGGCCGATGAACGCCGTGATGCGCTGGCCTCCGAGCGGCGCGGAAATGCATTGTCACGTGTGGCGGCAATTTCACGTATTTTGACGACAACACCGCAGGATAACTGGGTCGATGTCCTGCGTGTCGCCCAGTCACCGCAAACCCGTTTGCGACTGGTCGACAAGACCGAAGTCGCACATTCGGACGGGCAGATATCTGACAAGCTTACAGGCAAACTGAACGAAGCTCTGACGTCGGGGGCAGGAAGTGTTCCCGGGATTTCTGCGCGGGTGGAAATCCTGACAGAAGATGACTGTTGGGCCGAACGCAAATCCCTGCGACACGCCAAGGAAGCCTTTCTGGACCAATACCGCGAGGAACGCTCAAAGCGTACGTCTGACCACGATGATCGCGATAAACATGATGATGACCATGATAAACGCACAGCACCGTGGGAATTCCGCTATATGGAGCGCTTTGACTGCCATGTCGCACCCGTGATGCAGATTGCTGTTCCGATCATCCCGATATCTGGTGATGGTTCGGGCGGTATTCCGGGCGATGGATCATTTGATGGTAATGGTCCGGCGGAGGCACCCTCGAACCGCAACAGCACCGATGTCCAGCCACAAGTCTGGCTCGAAGCAATGATTGGCGGTGTGATGCCGCCGCCATGGTTTGTCTTTGACAATGTGCTGCGCGTTGCCTTGTCCGCGCTGGTGATTGCGGTGATCACATTCTTTATCACGCGGCGCATCTCGCGATCATGGGTGCTTTTGGCCAATGCCGCCGACCGGGTCGGGCGCGGGGATTATCCCGAACCGGTACCCGAAACCGGCCCGATTGAAATTCGACGTGCAGCCAAGGCCTTTAACCGCATGACGGCGCGCCTCAAGCGGTTTGTCGAAGACCGCACACGGATGCTGGCTGCCATTTCCCATGATCTGCGCACGCCGATCACGTCGCTTCGTCTGCGGGCTGAATTTGTCGACGATCCCGAAAACCGTTCGCGGATCATCGAGACGCTTGACGAAATGGAACAGATGGTCGAAGCGGCAATGGCCTTTGCCCGTGAAGAAACGGCAAATGAAGATACCCGCAAGATCAACATCACCGCGCTTGTTGAATCCGCAGTCGAGGATCTGGCGGAAACCGGTCGCCCGATTTCCTTTGTCGGAGACGGGGCCGCGCGGATTTATCCATGCCGACCGCTTTCGGTCAAACGGGCCTTTGGCAATCTGGTATCCAATGCATTGCGGTTTGGCGACCATGTCGAGGTGAATGTGCGCGACGCCGATGATGATGGTTTGTGGATTGAAATTGCCGATGACGGGCCGGGGATTCCGGTTGATAAACGCGAACAGGTGTTTGAACCGTTCTTCCGGCTTGAAGAATCACGCAATCGTGACACCGGGGGTATCGGCCTTGGAATGGCCATCGCGCGCACCGCCATTCGTGCCCATGGCGGGGAGATTTACCTTGAAGAGTCCCCGAAAGGCGGGCTTTTGGCGCGGATATACCTTCCACCGGCAAGATTGGATACCAAAGCGTAGATTACGTCCGGTTTTGGTGAGTTTTCAGCAAAATCATAAGGTTAAGAATTTTTGACAACTTGCCCTTGCGTTTTTAATGACTAATGGTCATTTGTGTGCCGGGAAATAGATTGTTTCCAAATCAATAATTGCGAATTGGCATTGCTGTTCTATCTATGCAATGCAAAAATAAACGCGAAAATGGACGGAGCGAACAATGAACAATAACGGCCAGGACTCAGCAGTCGTGACCTCGCTACCGGGCACCAACAATGCCCAGGCAGCGCGCGGCTTTGTGCGTTCTGTCAATGACTGGCTGATGGAATGTGCGCTTGATGATACCGATATCAGCGAACTTCTGTCAGGGATGGTCAGCCGCCTTGTCGCATCGGGCATCCCGATTGACCGCGTGATGGTCGCCTTCAAGACCCTTCATCCCCTTTACGAAGGGGTTTCCTATATCTGGAACAAGGAAAGCGGGCAGGTCGAACGTTCAACCCATATGGGGGTTGGTGATCAGGATCAGGACTGGGCCGAAAGCCCGATGAAATGGATGCTCGATAATGATGTCAGTTTCATGCGCCGACATCTGATCGGGCCAAGCGCGGTGATCGATTTTCCGGTTCTTGAAAGTTTCCGCCGCAACCGCGGGACGGACTATTATGCGTTGATGACCCCGTTTGTTACCGACCGTGACAGCACGCTTGATAGCAACCGCATTTTCATGACCTATCTGACCCGTCGTCCCAGTGGTTTCTCGGACGAGGATCTGGCGATCCTTTCGGGTATTCAGCGCCGTTTTGCCGTGTCGTGCAAGATGCGTATCAATCACGAAGAAACAAGTACCATTCTCGAAACCTATCTTGGCTCGGACGCAGGGAGCCGTGTGCGCAACGGCCAGATCAAGCTTGGTGACAGTACCAAGACCCGTGCGGTGATCTGGTTCTCGGACATGCGCAATTCGACATCGGTTGCGACCCATGTTGGCGATGATGCCTTTCTTGGGGAAATGAATGATTTCTTTGCAGCCACTGCGGGGGCTGTGCTTAAGCATGGTGGACAGGTTTTGCGCTATATCGGGGATGCGACACTTGCGATTTTCCCGATTGGCGAAGACGAAAACAATCTCGAAGAAGCCTGCCTTGCCGCTCTTTATGCCGCAGCCGAGGCGCAGCTTAATGTTGATGCGCTGAATGCCACGCGCGAAGAGTCCGGCAAACCGCCATTTGACTATGGCCTTGGCATGCATGTTGGCGATGTGATTTACGGTAATGTCGGTGTGTCCGAGCGTGTCGACTTTACCGTGGTCGGGCAGGCCGCAAACGAAGCCGCCCGGATTGAACAATTGACCAAGCAACTTGGCAAACGCGTTCTGGTCAGCCAGACGGTCGCAAGCTTCATTTCCTGCCCGACGCAGGAAATGGGCGCCTATGAGCTTCAGGGAACCGGTGTCAGCGTCAAACTGTTCGCCCCTGACTTCTCCGAGGCTTGCCACCGGATCGAACTGATGCGGGCCGGTTAATCAAGCCAGAAGAACGACAATCAAAAAGGCCGGTTCCTTGAAAAAAGGACCGGCCTTTTTGATTGCGGTGACATCCGGATTGCTCTTTACGCCAGACTGTCAAAATCCTTTACGACGCTGCTGGCGGACTCACCCACACTTGCGAAGGTCTTTTGCGCATCGGTTACGGCCTGGGTCGCGGCCTTGATGATGTTGGCATAGGGGTCGACTTCTTTTTTGACCAGCATCTGTTGCATGGCAACACCGGTGGTGGCTGATGCCATCGACATGATGTTGCGCAGATAATCGGTTGAATCCTGCACGGCATAGGCAGCTGCCTGCGCGACCTTTTGATAGGCAACACCATTTGCGCCCGGAATGGCCCCGTTAAGGACAGCGTGATTGGTGGTTCCAACCGCCTGCACGATTTGCGGGTTCAATGCGGTGCTAAGGGGCGGGGTGCTGGCCGGACTTGATGTGTTGGCAGCCGCACCGGTGCTGTCACCTGCGCTGTCTGCATCACTGGACGGTTTGCTGTCATCAGCACCGCCTGCTGCCGCCTTGGTGCCGGAAGGATCGCTGCCCTCGGCGTTTTCCGAAGGGGCGGCGTTATCGGCATTGCCGGATGCATCGGGATTGGTGTTGTCATCATCTGCCATCATGGACCTCTTGCGGGGTATATGTGCGCGGGGCGTATAAACGCGCCGTTGCCGTGTTTAGTGCCTTGGCATCAGAACCATCGGTGCTCAGGACGTGCTGTCGCCGCCTTTGCCACCCATGCCGCCACCGGTACTGTCAAGGATCATGCGGCATGCGCTTGACGTGACGGCATTGCCAATCTGTTGCAGTCCGCCCTGGGTTTGCATGGCGTTTTGCATCGACAGACTGATGGAATGGGCCATCGTCTGATAGACAAGGCCCATGGCCTGTGCCGGTGCCTCGCCCAGAACCTTGACGTTGGTCTGGGTCACGGCGTCCGTGATTTGTGCATTTACAGGGGTGTTGTCTGCCATGTCACGCCCTCATATTTGGACCGTTGCCTGGCCGCAGAAAGACCGGGCAGGTCAGATGCCTAGCGGCGGGTTGCTGCCAAAATTACCAGAAGTGTCAAAAGCGTATCGGCATTGTCAGACCGGCCAAGCTTGGCGGTGGCCTGTGCTCCGGCCATGGTATTGACCGAATAAAGCTGCATCACGCCCTGATTGGTAGCGGCCTGCGAGCAGATCGATGCCTGTTGCTGGGCCTGAACCGCGTTCTGGAACAGGATGGATGTCGAATGTGCGGCACTTTGATAGATCGAGCCCATCGCATTGGCGGGCGCGGATCCAAGAATGCTGACCGAGCTTTGTGTAACAGCATCGGTAATCTGACCGTTCACCGGGGTTGGAATAGCCATGATATCCTCCGAAAAGGCGGTCCGGATGACCGCACATCTTTAGACGCGTATTGCAGGGATTTGTGATCTGTTTCGCGGGCCTTTTACCGTCCCGTGAAAAATGTGTCCTAACCCGCCTGTGCCGTAATCAGGGCGACAAGCTTTGATGTGGCGGTATTGACGACCTGTTGCATGTTGCCCTGGGTGAGTGTGGCATTTTCCATGGCAAGTCCCGTGGCATGCGAATGTGATTGCAATGCGATGGAAACCGCCTGGGCCGGACTTTCACCAAGCACCTTGACGTTGGTCTGGGTAACGGCATCGGTGATTTGTGGATTGACGATGTTGCTCATGGTTCGTCCTCTGTCGTTTCATCGTCTTCTTCGCCGGAACCGGAACTGCCATAATCGAAATGTTCCTTGAAGCCGGTTCCGTCGCCGATAAATCGCGGATCGAGCTTGCCATACCAGGGCAGATTGTTTTTACCGTCGTCCTGATCTTCGTCGTCGTCATCGTCAGGGTCGTCCGATCCGTCATCAAGACCCTCCGCGCCGCCATAACCGTCTAGGTCGGCGAGGGATCCTTTTTCTTCCTGGATGTACCACCCTGCGGAGCCGTAAAAAAATTTGGCTTGTTGTCCTGAACCGAAAGTGTGGCCTTTGCGCATTCCATGGTGGTGGCCAGACTTGCGACCGATTGCTGCTGCTGTTCATTGACCATGTTGGCAAACAGGATGCCCTGTGCCTGGGCCTGTGACAGATAGGACTGCATCGCCCCGATTGCCGGACCATTGGCAATGACCGAGGTGTTGGTCTGGGTCACGCTGTCGGTGATTTGTTCGTCGACTTCGTTTTGGGTGCTCATCGCAGTGATCCTTAATAGTTACGACGATTCATCAATTGCAGAACGCTTTGGGTCATGGTCGTCATGCCGATCATGGCGTTCTGCTTTTGGGCGGACACCATGTTCGCCATCAGAATGTTCTGGGACTGGGTCTGGCCCAGCATCGATTGCAAGGCGGCGTAACCCGGTCCGGCACCCAGTGTCGCGACATTGGTCAGTGCGACACAGTCCGTGATCTGATCGGAAACCGCACATTGATGCGGTTCGACCTCGGCGGCGAGTTGGGTTTGCTGGGAACTGTTGCCGTCTTGCGCTGAAGGTGTCGATGGCATGTCCGTCTCCTTGCCTGACCTGATTTGTACTTACCGGTATGACGCGGGGCTTTGAGGTTTGTGAAAGAAAAAGCCCGGCAAGCTTGCGCATGCCGGGCGGGTTCGGCGGCGAAACCAATATGGAATTACGACACGGACGTTCCGGTCGTTGCCTTGAGAGCCGACAAAAGCGAAAGCATGTTGTCGGGGACGTCGCTTGCGGCCAGCTTTGACGTCGCAACGGCACCAGCCATGGTGTCGACAGAGTAAACCTGAATGACGCCCTGATTGGTGGCTGCCTGCGAAGAGATGCCGACCTGTTGCTGGGTACTGACAGCGTTCTCGTAGAGAATGCCATGAGAATGCGCCAGCGACTGGTAAAGCGAGCCCATGGCCATTGCCGGCGCATCGCCCAGAACCTTTACATTGGCCTGGGTGACTGAGTCGGTAATCATGCCATTGACCGGAGTGTTATCAGCCATTGTGTATCTCCTGGTTGCCTAAAGAAGTGCCGGAAGGAAGTTGACCCTCGTGACCGGCCCTTTCCGCATGTCTTGCGGTCAGACTTTTGACGCGGCGCGCCCGGTGTTGTGACACAAAGCGCGGAAAAACTTCGGTGGGTCAAAGCCCGGTTTCCCAATAAAAATCGGGCGGTCGCCGATGGAAGCAACCGCCCGATTTGAGGAAGACCTGTGTGGGGGATACAGGGTGCCTGGTATCAGCTTTTGACGGCCTGAAGGGCGGTCAGAAGCGAAAGCATGTTGTCGGGAACATCGCTTTTGGCAATCTTCGAGGTCGCGACCGAGTCTGCCATCGTATCGACCGAATAGATCTGGATGACGCCCTGATTGGTGGCGGCCTGCGAGGTGATGCCGATCTGCTGCTGTGCGCTGACGGCGTTTTCATAAAGAATGCCGGTGGAATGTGCGAGGGACTGGAAGATCGAGCCCATTGCCATTGCCGGGGCGTCGCCCAGAACTTTCACGTTAGCCTGGGTGACTGCATCAGTGATCTGACCATTTACCGGGGTCGGAATCGCCATTGTAAAGTCTCCTTCGTGTGCTTGTGCTGTGTGCTGCTTGCTGTTGTGATCCTGACGGGGTTTCGCCGTCCCGTTTTCAGTCTAAAGACGTTGGCCCTGTTGGGTTGTGACGCGTCTTTTTATTTTATCGTCGGTTTTTTCAGTGCCCGTGGGGCTGTCCCCGTGTTTGTCCGGGGTTGAAAAAGGTTTGCTCGGTCCAGACCGGTTCTGATCGGTGCAGGGCAGACGGATTATTGAATGCCCGCCCCTCTGAGATGTTCGCGGGCCAGCTGGACGCGCTTGCGCACCGCGCAATTGCTTAATCCAAGGGCCTCGGCAATCTCGTCGTAACTGCGATCCTGAACGCATCGCATCAAAAGCGGTTTGCGCAATTTTTCATGCATCGCCAGAAGGGCCGTTTCCAGCTGGTCAAGTTGTTCACCTGCCAGATAGGATTCCTCGGGGCTTGGAATGATCGGCGCTGTCATCGGGGAAGCCGGGGTATCGGCGCTACCATGTGTTTCTTCACGATATTCGGCCTTGCGGCGGTTCTGGCGGTGCAGATCAATACAGGCATTATGGACAATCCGTGAAAGCCAGGCGCGGTGGTTGCGGATTTCGTCCATGGAATCTTCGAACTTGGTGGATGCCTTGACCATCGCCTCGGACAGCGCATCCTGCGCATCATCCATATTGCCCGACATCAGTTTCAGACACTGTTTTAAAAGACTGTCCTGCTGATCAATCCAGAGCGGCCAGAAATTGGGGGCGGCTGGTCCGGTATCACCGTCGAGATCCGGACCCGGATGCCGGGCGGGATTTGGCCACGCGTCTGATCGGCTATGGTCGGGGGCTCCCGTCGGGGAATGGGGCGGAATGTCGGTTGTGCCCGGCATGGGTTGGCGCAGATCCGGTTGAACAAGGCCGCCTGGCAGAAGCCCGCGCAAAACATCCATCGGGTTACTGCCCGATCCGTTAAAACCGGGAAGTGCGCCAGCAATGATATCTTCGGGGCGCGGGCCGATATTTGACGGTTCCAGTCCCGGGAAACCCGCAAGCGGGTTGAAATCGGCCGGATAACCGGGCGGGGGACTGTGTCGGGGGGGCGGTATTTCCGATTGCGCAGTCGGTATATGCATTTCTGTCGGATGGACAGGTGTTTGCTGCGCCTGACGTTCTGTCGCTGCTGCCAGATCGGCCGCCACCGTTGATCCAAAGGACATTTGTGTCGTGCGCTGGATAACCGATGCGGGATCAAGGGCAAAAGAAGATATCTCTTCGTTGCCATCGACAGTTTGTCTGTCCTGTCGGGCAGGGGACAGGGCCGGGCTCTTCCGGGTACCGAACTCGCCATCGTTGTCGCCCGCGCTGCAAGCTGCAGGGTCGGTTGTGCGAAGCCTGTCGAGATAGTCTTCGGCGATGCGCGCCCGTTGATCGGGTTTTAACCGCGACCAGATGGATGTGACGTTATCGCCGTCTGCCATCGCCTGACCCAAAGTTTGTTCAAGGCTATGAACGAAATGCAGCTCGACCTCGGTCAGACCTGCCTCTTCCTGTTGGTTGGTTTTTTCGTTCTGCACTATGGACCCCTCCAGTTGATAGATTGCAACCATAGGCTGTTTAAGTTATGCGGCCTTTATTATGACGTGAAAGCTAAGTGATTGTGAATAAAAGTTATAGTGCAATTATAGGTTGTGTAATGGTGCATATCCTTGCAGCCTGATTCTTCCGGCCCAAGAGAGTTTTAAGGCGCTTGTTTCTGCCTGATTGTGCGTTTCTTCCGAGCGCTGCTTTGTGTCGCTCTATCCACATTTCAGGCGCGCATCAGGGATGCCGGACCATCTTCCGGGTCCGCTCCGCTGTTATAGTGATCAACCTTTCTTTGGAGATCGTGAATTTCCGGAACTGTCTTTGCCTTTGGGCATCTTCGATGCTGTGGATTGATCCTGTGCCGGAAAGGCATCGGCAAGGGCAGCTTCGACCTTTTCTGAAAGCAATTGCATCCGCAAATCAATTTCGCGGGTAATGATGTTTCGAATTTCGCTGGCGATATCAAACATGATCTGCTGATCGCCATGAAGGTTCGCCTGTGATGACATTTGCGGAGCACCTTGTGCGGGATAACCGTTTTGCGGGATCGGGGCGCCGACCGGGGGGCGGGGGCTTGTGGCACCTGATCTGACCTGGTCGGTGTGGTTCGAAATCGTATAGCGTTGATCAAGAACCTGTTCACGGGCGCGCTCGGCGGCCTGTGTCATGGCTTTCTGCGTTGCCAGATATTCCTGATTGAAGGCCTTCCTGACCGCGTCCTTGCGGTCACTGGCCGTGGCAATATCCCTGTGCGCCTGATCCGACATCAGGTGCCTCCCTTGGTGCTGTTGTTATTGTCAGTATTGCTACTACTGCCCTTTGCTGCCCGGCCGGACGATTTGGCGGTCGCGTTGCCGGTGTCTGATGACCCGGATTTATCGGTGCTGCTGTCTGGATCGCTGGCAGCACCCTTGGTCGATGCATCGGCTGTCGGGCTGCTATCCTTGGATGTGCCGGTTTTGGCCGTGCTGGCGGTGGCGTCCGGCTTGGCGTCGGTTTGTGTCGTGATCGTCGCCGGATCGGTCAGGACAAAGCCATATTGCGCTAGATCACCTTCGTCCGGGCTTGTGGCCAGTCCTGTAAGACAGGTTTCAAGTCGGCCATTGCTGTTGGACACCATGCTTGCGGCCTTGCAGGCAGAGTTATCGCTCTGTCCGGCACAGGTCAGGATGGCGGTGGGTGTGCAGGTGCGCGCCTCGGTCAGAAGCTGTGCCGTGACGTTAAAGCCTGTTTCCTGATCATAGCGCACCAAAGCAACAAGGCTTGCCCCCTTGTCTCCTTCGCTGGGCGGTGTGATCTGAACCCGGAACGGAATGGTATAGTTGGGACCGGCCAGAATATTGCCGCCGACAATCGGGCTGGGCAGGGTGCCGGTATATTCAAACTGCACAGGGATCGGAGCGCGATCGGCAAAGATCAACCGGATCAGGGCAAGGTTGGGAACCGTGCCGCTTGCAATCGATCCCACCGATTGTTCAAGATGCAGGGCAAGCGGCCCGCCACCATAAACCGGAACCTCGGAAACCCGGTTCTGTGCGTCATCCTTGGCCGTGCTGTCAAACATCAGGGCGCGCAATTGCGATGGCGCCGATGTTGGTACCGAGACCGACAATTCAGATTGCGCATCCGCCGACTGACCGACCCGCAAGCGCCAGCCTTTCAGACTTTGCGGCAGATCATCAGCAACAAGCCGTGCGCCGACGGCAGTTTGCGCACTTGTCCGCCCCGCCGAAAGTGGATGGCCCTGTGCCATCGAAATTGTCCAGTCGGGGTCACCGGTTGCGTCCGATGTATTACCGCTCAGGCGGGGCATTGACGTTCTGAACATGTCATCGGCAATTACCGGTCCGTTCAGATCGGTGCTGCTGCCATCACGATTGGTGATCGTCACCCCCCACTGCGCCTGTGTCGAGGTTTCGCCAGTCGATGACGTGTCAAAGAACGGATTATTCATTGCAGGTGCCTCGCTGTTAGACGGTTTGCCGGGCGGGGAATTTGTCTGGGCTGTCCCGGCGATCACGCTGGTCGGGTCCGGGATGGCATCGTTGAAATTCGGGCGCGGGGTGGTCGAACCGGGGCGACCCGGATCGTCGAACAGAAATCGTTGAATGATTTCAAAGGCCGTTTCACCGGGTTGGGACAGACCCGCGTCCTGATTTGCCGGATGTGACGGGGATGATGCATCCGCACTTTGCGGCGACGTGCCCAAAAGGCCGAATTCGTGGCACAATGCCGTCATGATATCGAGTGCAGCCTGCGGTTCGTTAAGCGGACCCTGATCAAGCCCGTCCTGGGCCTCGACCGGTTCAGTCAGGCCGTTCTCGGCTACTGCCGGGCCTGCTTCATGCAAATTCGCACTGCGATCAGTTGTGCCTGATGCCGGTTTTGTCTGATCGGGTTTGGGCGCGTCACTGTCTGTCATGCATGCATTCCCCAGTGTTGCCCCTGCAGCGGGTCTTGTGCCGGATAAACGGCCACCATCTATCTGCAAGGATTTAAACGGTTCCATGCATTCAGACGTGCAGGGCCGGGGAATGTGACAAAGATTGCACTTTTGCGGGGAAACGGGGCTGATTTCTGCAATTTCGTAAATCAGTCGTAATCAACGGCAGAAAGCCGGGATTTTCTTTTGGATGAGGAGCTGGTTTACGAATATTCGTAAACGTCAGAAACACAAAACCCGCCGAAGATGCAGTAAACTGCGTCTTGGCGGGTCTTGGGTTTTACAAAATGGTGCTGGTGATAGGATTTGAACCTACGACCTACGCATTACGAATGCGCCGCTCTACCAGCTGAGCTACACCAGCACGATTCATTTTGTGGCGCGGAAAATACGGACAATCACCGGGCTTGGCAAGTGCTTTATTGTTCTTTTTGCCCACAAGCGGCTGCGGCGCAGCCATACCTTAAAATCAGGGCAGGAAGACATAATATCACATTGACCACGCTGTAATTATACGGCTTAGATGTGCGCCGTCCGAATTCGCGCATTGGGGGGCAGGATATGTGCCGTTGGCTAAGTTACGTTGGTGATCCGGTTTATCTCGAAAAGCTGGTCTTTGAGCCGCGCCATTCACTGGTCGAGCAAAGCCTGCATGCCGAACAGGCCAAAACACCCACCAACGGGGACGGCTTTGGCATTGGCTGGTACGACGAACGCCCGACACCGGGGCTTTATCGTGAAATCCTTCCGGCCTGGAATGATCCGAACCTGCGCGCATTGGCCCATCATATCCGTTCGGGTCTGTTCTTTGCCCATGTCCGGGCCTCGACCGGGACGCATACCAGCCGCACCAATTGTCATCCCTTCGCGCACAGCAATTACCTGTTCATGCATAACGGCCAGATTGGCGATTACCCGCTGGTGCGCCGGTCGCTCGAAGGCATGATCGAGGACGAATTTTACGAAGGCCGTCAGGGATCAACTGATAGCGAGCTGATCTTTTGCCTGATGCTGACACTTGGCCTGAAAGACGATCCGCATCGCGCCATCCGCCGCACGATTGAGGTTGTCGAAAATGAAATGAAGGTACGCGGCGCGACCGCCCCGTTCCGTTTCACCGCCTGCCTGTCCAATGGCAAAAGTGTCTGTGCCATCCGGCATGCCAGTGACGACAAACCGCCATCACTTTACTGGCGCAAACGCGACGACCACGTGATTGTGGTCTCCGAACCGCTTGATACCGAAACCGCAAGCTGGACGGCGGTTGCGCCGAACCACACCCTGCATGTCGAGGGTGATCTGGTCGTGACCGAGGACGCGACACTGGCCTGTCATTAAGCCATTGCGTGCCAGAACTTACGTTACAACGACAATCTGACTGCGTGCCTTGACCAGTGCGCGTTGCAGGGCGTCGCCCGGTGCGGTGTTTAAAAGAACCGTTTGAAAATCGCTGGCATGGCCGTCGCGGCAGAGCGCCTTGCGGCCAACCTTTTTCTCGTCGATCATCAGGATCGCGTGATCGCAACAGCTTACAAGCGCGCGGCGTGCGCGGACTTCATCCATGTTGAAATCAAGCAGATCACCGTCATCCGTCATACCGCCGACACTGACAATTCCGTAATCGGCGCGAAGCCCCCCAAAGAAATCAGCACTATCCGCCCCGATGATATCAAGATCACGGGTGCGCACCGTGCCGCCCGCGAGCCTAAGTGTGACGTTTGGCGCATTTTGCAATGTCAGGACCACATGCAGGTTATTGGTCAGCACGGTCAGATTGCGGTGCGATGATAAATGCTGGGCGGCGAGTTCGGCGGTGGTGCCGGTGCCGATGGCAATCGTGCAGCCCTCGGGGATCAGTTCGGCGACCCTGGCGGCAATCGCCATCTTGCCCGACCGGTTCCACACTTCGCGTTTTTCATAGGCCGAGTTATCGGGATCGGGTGCCGGGCCCGCCAGCCCGTGACGGCGAAACACACGCCCCTGTTCCTGAAGATCGCGCAGGTCGGTGCGAATGGTCTGGACCGATACATTGAACCGGCGTGCAAGTTCCTCGACCGCCATAAAGCCACAGGATTTAACAAGGGTGACAATGCGGTCACGGCGACGGTCAAGCGGCACGGGATCAGGAATTTCTGACACTATTGTTTCTTTCGTTCGAAAGTCGCGGTTTCGTTTGTGTCGTGATTATAAACAGGCCAGATTGCGGCTGGAAAGGCCGGTATACCTATTGAAACAATTAATTCTTGGTGTTGTCACACAACTGTTATCGAAATCCATATAGCTTCCGGGTCGAAACGTTTTCGAACGAAACCTTATTTTCGACCAAGGGATGCCGATCATGCGTAACGTTCTTCTTGCTGCTGTCGCGACTGCTGCGATGATGCTGCCGGTTGTTGGCCAGGCTGCTGAAAAGCTTGTTGTCTATACCAGCCAGCCTAACCAGGATGCCCAGACCACCGTTGATGCCTTTATGGCTGCCAACCCGGATATTGAAGTTGAGTGGGTCCGTGACGGCACCACCAAACTGATGGCGAAACTGCGTGCCGAGATTGCCGCAGGCGACCCGCGCCCGGATGTTCTTCTGATTGCTGACACCGTAACGCTCGAAGGCATGAAACAGGAAGGTCTGCTTCAGGCTTATAAATCGGCCGAAGCCAAGTCCTATGAAGACGCGCTTTACGATGCCGAAGGCTATTACTATTCCACCAAGCTGATCACCACCGGTATTGTTTACAACACCGCGGCAAAGGCACCGACTTCGTGGACGGATCTGTCGAATGCAGATGCGAAGAACAAGATCGTCATGCCAAGCCCGCTTTATTCCGGTGCGGCTCTTATCCATCTTTCGACCCTGACCGAGAACAAAGATCTGGGTTGGGATTACTATCAGGCACTGGCCGCCAACGAAGCCCGCGCACAGGGCGGTAACGGTGGCGTCTTCAAGGCCGTTGCATCGGGCGAGAAGCCGTATGGTGTGGTTGTCGATTTCCTTGCCATCCGTGGCAAAGCCAAAGGTTCGCCGGTTGATTTCGTCTTCCCGAAAGAAGGCGTAACCTATGTGACCGAGCCGGTTGCAATCATGAAAGACGCCAAGAACGTTGATGCTGCGCACAAGTTCGTTGACTTCGTTCTGTCTGATGCGGGTCAGAAGCTGGTTCTTGATATGGGTTATATCCCGGCCCGCAATGACATGGCCCTGCCAGAAGGCTTCCCGGCCCGCAAGGACATCAAACTGATGGACTTCAACCCGGCTATCGCTCTTGAACAGGCAGAAGCGAACAAAAAGAAATTCGCTGACATCTTCGGGGCTGAGTAATGCAGGCTACAGGTCGCCTTCGTGGCGCTCTGCCTGGCATCATGACCAGATCCACAGGCAACCGGTCTTCGGACCGGTTGCTTTACTGGTTGCTGTTGCCGGTCTTTGTGATTTCCATTTTACCGATTGTCCGGCTTGCCTTTGAGGGCGTTTTTGTCGGTGGTGTGCCGTCGCTTGATTATTTCCGGGATGTTCTGGGATCGGGCGCAACATGGCAGGCAACCGCCAACAGCCTTTATACGGCCGGTCTTGGGACGATCATTTCGCTGGTGATTGGCGGGGCATTTGCCTTTCTGGTCGCGCTGACCGACGTGCGCGCCAAGGCCGCACTGGTATTCTGTTTCATGATCCCGATGATGATCCCGCCGCAGATCACGGCCCTGAGCTGGGTTCAGCTGACCGGGCCAAGCAGTGCGCTTTTAAACGCCTTTGGCATCGCACCACCCATGGGATCGCCACAGCCGCTTTATTCGGCCGAGGGTATTGCGCTTTTGCTGGGGATCCAGCATGCCTCCATCGTGTTCCTGACATTGCGCGCCAATCTGCGCATGATCCCGAGCGAACAGATCGAAGCCGCCCGGCTTGCCGGTGCGCGTGGCGGGCGCTTGTGGTGGCAGATCATTTTGCCGCTGACCAGTCCGGGGCTGATTGCCGGAACGGCGATGGCCTTTGTCACGGCCCTTGGCAATTTCGGCATTCCGGCGATGCTCGGTATTCCGGCCAATTATCCAACCTTGCCGACCCTGATTTATCAGAAACTGGCCGGGTTCGGCCCGTCAGTTCTGGGCGAGGTATCGGTTCTTGCCATGCTGATCGGGGCGATTGCAATTTGTGGTGTCGCCATCCATCACCGGCTGCTTGCCAACCGTGATTACCGTCTGATGGGGATGGTCGGGCGTCCGCTTGATATCCGGCTGGGGGCGCGGCGTTCATTGATTGAAACTGTTCTTTGGGCGGTTCTGATTGCCATTCTGGTGGTGCCGTTAATGGCGCTAATTGCCACGTCGCTGGTTCCGGCATTTGGTGTGAAGCTTAATTTCAGCAATTTCAGCTTTGATGCCTTTAACCAAGTTTTGTTTGTTCAGCCTTCGACGATCCGTGCCTTTCATAACAGCTTCATGCTGTCGGTGGGCGCGGCGATGACGCTGGTTCTGGTCTGTTTGCCGCTGGCCTATGTGATGGTGCGCAAACCTTCGAAACTGACCAAGCTGATCAATCTTCTGGTCGAAGTGCCCTATGCGCTGCCCGGTGTGGTTCTGGCGATTGCCTGTATCTTGCTGTTCATCAAGATCCCGCTGATCGAGATCAGCCTCTATGGCACGCTGGGCATTATCTTTATCGCCTATCTCGCACGTTTCCTTGTGATTGCGCTGCGCCCGGTGATGAACAGTTTCACCCAGCTTGACCCGGCTCTTGAAGAAGCAGCCCAGGCCTGCGGTGCCGGTATCTGGCGGCGCTTGCGTGATGTGTTGTTGCCGCTGGCGGCACCATCGGCGGCAGCCGGAGCGTTGCTGGTGTTCCTGACCGCGTTTAACGAACTGACCGTTTCGGCCCTTTTGTGGTCGGCGGGCAATGAAACGCTGGGTGTTCTGATTTTCAATCTTGATGACAGTGGCGACACCGTTCTGGCCTCGGCCGTGGCGGTTCTGGTCGTGCTGGTTGTGATCGCGTTGATGAGCTGTTTTCAGCTGGCTTCGCGTCGTTTGCCCAAGGGAGTTGTGCCATGGCAGACATAAATCTTTCGCGCATTACAAAATGCTTTGGTGATTACCGTGCCCTTAATCAGGTGTCGCTTGATATCGCCGATGGTGAATTCGTCGCCCTGCTTGGCCCGTCGGGCTGTGGCAAAACGACGTTGCTTCGATTGCTTGCCGGATTTGAAGAACCCGATGACGGGCAAATCTCAATCGGCGGGCAGGCGGTTGCCGATCCTGCCAACGGTCTGATGGTCAGTCCCGAAGACCGCAATCTCGGCATTGTGTTTCAATCCTATGCCCTGTGGCCGCACATGTCGGTCGCCCGCAATGTCGGTTATCCGCTTGAAGTGCGTGGCATGAACCGTGTCGAACGTGATCGCCGCATCTCTGAAGCGCTCGATATCGTCGCCCTTGGTCCCTATGCGGATCGCAGTCCTGCCGAACTTTCCGGCGGGCAGCGTCAGCGTGTGGCACTCGCACGGTGTCTGGTGATGGAACCACGTGCGGTGCTTCTGGACGAGCCGCTGGCAAACCTTGATGTGCATCTGCGTGAAACCATGCAGCAGGCGTTTCTTGATTTCCATCGTCGTACCGGGGCGACGATGATCTACGTGACCCATGATCAGGCTGAAGCGATGGCAATGGCCGACCGGATTGCGGTGATGGACAAGGGCCATATTCGCCAGATGGCCGCCCCTGAAACGCTCTATCGTGAACCTGCCGATCATATGGTGGCGGGTTTTGTCGGGGCCGGGTCGGTCCTGCCGATAACCGGTGTTCAGGTCGAAGATGGCGGGACATGTTCAGTCAGGCTGGGCGATACCCGGATTGCCGCGCGCGTTTGTCCGAAACTGGCCAATAGCGGTCATATCAACGGGCAGGCGGGGTTGTGCCTGCGTCCCGAAGATGTCTGGGTCGAAGACAGTGCGCCCTTGCGTGGCAAGGTCGAGGATTGCGTTTATCTGGGCGGGCGGTTCCGTTTGTCGGTCCGGATTGATGACGACCACACCTTGCCGGTTTATGCCAGCCGCCGTGCCAGGGTTGGCGAACCGGTCGGGCTTAAAGTCGCCGACGGATGGGTGTTTGACCGGCTAGCAGGTGAGGTTGCCTGATGTCTGCCCGCATGCGTGTTCTTTCCGGGCTTGGCGAAAAAGGCCCGGCCTGTTTGCGACTGGAATTCTTTAACCGGCGCTGGATGCTTGATTGCGGCGTCGGCCCGGAAAGTGATCAGGGTTTTGATCCGGCATGGCTTAACAAAGTTAACGCCGTTTTCATTACCCATGACCATGTCGACCATATCGGAGCTGCTGACGAGATCGTGGCGGCTGGCCTTCCGATCTATTGTACCGAAGTTACCGCACGATCCTTGCCCAAGGGGGCAAATGTCATTCCCTTGCCGCCCTGCGGGGAAATTCAGGTCGATGGTGTTACGGTGACCACCGGGCGTACCGGTCATTCCTTCGGCGGGGTGTGGTTGCATTTCGAACTGGGGGGCGGGTTGCTTTATTCCGGCGATTTCTGTCAGGAATCCGATTACTTCCTGTATGACAGTCCCCCGGATGCCGCGACTGTGATGCTTGATGCGTCCTATGGCATGGAACAACTCAGCCAGCAGGTCCGGATTGACAGTCTTCTGACCACCATGACCAAGCTGGATGGCCAAATCCTGTTTCCTGTGCCGCCAAGTGGCCGGGCTGCGGAAATGGCGCTTTTGTTTGAAAGTCACGGCCTGACCGACTGGTCGATGGATGATCGCTGCTATGGGCAGGTCAAGCAGGTGCTTGATGCCCATGGATCAGATTATGTGAATGCCGATGCCATCCGGCGTCTGCGTGGGCTTAAGGACAAGGCAAAGCATTTCAATCCCGATGCCCGGTTGCTGTTATGTCATGCACCGTGTGCGACCTATGGCAAGGCGCGCGAACTGATTGATAAATGGCGTGATGCCGGACGACTTGGGGCAAGTGCCCATGTGATCTTTACCGGCTTCATGCCTATTGAAGCCCGCAAGATGGTCGAAAAGGGCCATGCGCATTTCCGGCGCTGGAACGTTCATCCACTGGCACGTCATGTCATTGAGCTCGCCAATCAGTGTCACGCCATGCAGGTGGTCCCGCTTTTCAATAGTTGTCCCGAGGATTTTGGTCTTGTCGACGGGTTCGACGGGCGGCTACAGCTTGCTGATCGGTTCTATTTGTAATGGGTTGCGATCCATTTCGATATTCAAACGGGTGATGCCTGATCATGATTTATGCTGCTGAGAAGTTCGAATTTCCCAAATTGCCGTTTGTCTTCATCCGGCATGGGGAAACCGATGCCAACCGCGCAGGTATCATTGCAGGTTCCAACGAACCGCCCCTGAATGACACCGGCCGCGAACAGGCAACCGCGATTGCGCCCCTGATGGCGCAGGCAAGATGGCGGGCGGTTTATGTCAGTCCACAAGACCGGGCGTGGACAACGGCAAGCCTTGTTCTGCCCGACTATGAGGCCAAGGTACTTGATGGTCTGCGCGAACGGCATTGGGGCGATCTTGAAGGTCGTCCGATTGCCGAATTGTGCCCGCGCTTTGAAACCCCGCCCAATGGCGAAGGGTTTGATGCCATGTGCCAGCGCGTTTCCTTTGCCATGCAACAGGCATTGGCAGAAGTCAGCGACGACCTGACCGTTGTTGTTGCCCATTCCGGTGTGGCGCGCTGCATTCTTTATATGACCGGGTTCGAGGCCGACGGGCCGCGTGTCCCCAATGCCACCCCGATCCTGTTCCGTCCGGTTACGACCGGATGGGAATATGACTATCTGACTGAAACCCTGATCAAGGAGATCTCCGCGTGACCAACGCAAACGCCGATGCGCAACAAACCCGACCGACTTCTGTGACTGCACGGGATGCGGTGGTGTTTGATATGGATGGAACACTCGCGCATTTCGATGCCGATGCCCTGGGGCATCTGGTTCACGGTGTGGAAAAACAGTGGGATGCGTTTTTTGACGCGATGGACCATGCAAAGCCGATTGAAAATATCGAACGGCTTTTGCGTATCCTGCATGAGTCGGGCCATGCGATTTTGATCTGTTCGGGCCGCCCGGCAGGCTGGCAGCATCGATCAGAATCCTGGCTGCGTGCGCATAATATTCCGTTTGATGGCATGTATCTGCGCCCCGTCGACGCCGATCACCGCACCGATGAAGAGGTCAAGGAAGACCTTCTGGCAAAGATCATCGACGACGGGTTTAATCCATGGCTTGTGGTCGATGATCGCAGGCGCGTGGTCGATAAATGGCGCGATATGGGCCTGACCTGTTTGCAATGTGCGCCGGGTGATTTCTAGGGTTTCGGAAAATCCTCATACAAATAAAAAGACCGGCTTTGCGCCGGTCTTTTTATTTCTGATTAATCGAAAAGGTGGCGATAGTCGCCATATCCCTCGGCCTCAAGATCATCGACGGTGACAAAGCGCAGCGATGCGGAATTGATGCAATAACGCAATCCACCACGATCACGCGGCCCGTCCGGGAAGACATGGCCCAGATGGCTGTCACCATGTTTGGACCGGACTTCGATGCGGCGCATGCCATGGCTGTTGTCTTCGCGGGCAATGACGTGATCGGACTCAACAGGCTTTACAAAGCTTGGCCAGCCACAGCCGGAATCAAACTTATCACGCGATGTGAAAAGCGGCTCGCCCGAGACGATATCGACATAAAGCCCATCTTCCTTGTGATCCCAGAAATCATTGCGGAACGGCGGCTCTGTGCCGCTTTCCTGCGTCACATGATATTGTTCCGGGGACAGGTCTGCGATGGCGTCCGGGTCTTTGTGATATTTGCTCATATTCGGTCACTTCACATCTTTGGTCATCGGGATAGCTGAATTTCTCGTTCCCAAAGATGGTCGGATTATCGCGATTGTCCAGTGGCTTCACACCAATGTGACGGGGGGATGTGATATCTGGCGGGCGTCTTGGCTTGGCTTAGCCCTGGCACCATGGCTGACGCTTTGTCTTGCCGTCATAGGGGCGGGCAAGGCCGTTATGGATAAGTTCAAGATCAAGCGGACTGCCGTCAATACGTACAGATGCCACGACGCGTCCGCCATACCGGCCCCATTCAGGTTCGCAGAATTCAACTGATTTGGCTGTTTTCAGACGGTCACGTGCATAATCACGGGCCTTTTGCGCCAGTTGCTTTTCGCTTTCACATTTTCCGCGGATTTCGGGTGTATCAACACCGCGTACACGCACCGACATATTGGCGATCTCGCCGGGCAGACCGGGAATGGCGACATAGATCGTATCCCCGTCATAGGCATATTCTCCCTTATGTTCACGTAGCGGCCAACCATAACAGGCCGCGCTGGCTGGGATGGCGGTCACCACTGTGCCGATGGCAACAAGCGTGACGAGTACGCGCTTGGTAAGTCGCGGATTTGGAGAGGGCTGGGGTACCATATGGCCGTACTTACAGTTTGAGGCGGGTCAGTATTTGGGCGGCGCGCTGTTCGACCGGGCCCTTGCGAATTTCGACCAGTTCATAGCCGCATTCATGATAGGTCCGGCACAGCACGACATATGTTCTGACGGCTTCAGAGAAGCTTTGTGTTCGCGCGCTGTCGGTTTTGTATATTTCCGACCAAGGCGGCAGAACAAATGCCGTCTTGTGATAGCGATAGGTCCGGATCGCATTCATCAATCCCTGATCTTCGGGGAGTTTCGATAACCTGCGATGGGCCAGGGTGTCGGGCAGACCGCGATCACAAAAAACGGTTCGCGGATGGGATTGAATGGCTTCTTGCCAGGCGCGGATCGAGCGGCGGCACATCAATCCCGCATAGGCGTCATTATCCCCCCATGGCAGGGCATTGCCCCCGCGTTCCTGCTGTTCTTCGATGATCGCACGCGCCACCTCGGGACTGGTGTCAAAGCCCCGTTCATGAAGATGATTGATCAAAGTGGTTTTGCCGACACCGGGGCCGCCGGTGATGACAACAAGGTTGGATGTTATAGGCGTTTGCATTCGTGTTTGTCTCCGCGAGCACGCCTTTTGGTCATGCTTTGCGGCAAGGTGATGGCAATATTGTTGTTGGTTTTTGACCCGCACCGGACATGTGCGGAATGCGCTTTTGACGGCGTTGGCAGACCTTGTCAACGCCAAAGGAAAAGCTGTGATTTTTCAGATGATTGGTCGGCGGGTCACAGGCTCAGGAACAGCCTTCAAGCAGCGTGATCGCATCCGTTCCGGCATGAATGGCCGTGACAAGGCCATCTTCATTCAGTTCAAAACGAATGCCTCGTGATTTGGCTGTGTCCGCCCACCAGGTGATATATCGGGCATCGGCACCAAGATATTCGTGATCTTCCTCGATCAGATCCATGTCGCCAAAGGCGGCAAAAACGTCGTCACGGGTTGCGCCAAGGGCAATGCCGTTGACGGTTTTGACCAGACTGGTCGCCACGTCATATTCATCAGCATAAAGCGAAATCCGGGCAAGCTTGCCATCAAGTACCAGATATCCCAATCCGGACGGATCAAGGTTGCGTTGCAGATAGGTGCAATTTTCATCGTCACCGGCGATAAACTGGTCAAGCTGCGGACCAAGCGTTTTGCGCAATGTTGCCTGATCCCAGCCAATCATGATGGGCCCGTATCCCTGCTCTGAAAGAGAAGCAAGGCGGGTCGCGATGGCATCCGATATTTCCAGATCAATAATCGCCGTGCCGTGTTCGATGCGTACCTTGCCGGGTTTTACGGTTTGATGGAGATGGAGCTGCGTCCATTGTGTGTTTTCCGGCCAGTCCTTTGGAAAGGCCAGATTGCTGGTTGGTTCAAGGCACAGCTGATCGGCCTTGCCAAGCACGTCCTTGTGGCGGGCGCGCACCGGGGACGGAATATCCATGCAGATGGTTTGCGGAATATCTTCCATCCAGCTCACCGGAATGCCCGGACCGTCACAGATTTCCGGATCGGGACGCAATTCGCAATAGGACGGAACGATGCTGTCCATTGCGAAATCAAGGCGCATGCTGTCCCTGCCTGCCGCGGAAATCACGGCGTCAAGGGCGTCTTCAGCGGGTTCAAGCCACTGATACTGCGTGATTGCCCATGCGGTGGTGCCACGCAAATCCATCAGCGCAAATGTCGGGCCTTCCGGGTGCGGTTCTTCGGATTCCGTTGCCATCGCAAATGATGCGACAAACGGACCGCAAACAGCGATCAGGGTCCCCAGATAGTGTGCGATGCGCGGCATATATGATTCTCGACCAGAATATATTTTGTTGTATGACAGTAGCTTACGTCAGTCTGGCTGTAACGCACAGAATTTAACCAAATAACCGATCCGGATATATTGGCCTAAAGCAGCGGTTTTTCTATACGGGCAAGAACATGATCCGATACCAGCTGGGCAGACGGGGACAGACGATGACCACGCGCGGTGATCAGGCTGTAGGGTTTGATTTCAATCATCCCGTCAAACGGAAGTTCGGTAATGAGCCCGCCGCTTGCCAGAAGAGTTGTGACTTCCTCGGCCATCGGTGCGATGGCATCGGTATCGGCAAGCGTTGCAAGTGTCACCAGCAAGGATGCCGAGTTCAGGCTTGAATGCGGCAAGGGAAGATGGCGCGAAATAAATACGTCTTCGATGGTTCGACGCATCAGGTTGCCCGGCGGGGGCAATATCCATTCGAACTTGGCCAGTCGGGCAAGGGTGATCGGCTTGTTGGCTTCAAGCAACGGGTGTCCCGTGCGCACCATCAGGCGGATTTTTTCGCTGCGAATTTCGCGGATGTTGAATTGCCGTGGATTCATGTCCTCGGGCACGCGACCAATGACAAAGTCATGATCGCCTGCCAGCAAATCCTTGATCAGTAAATGCGACGGACCAACACTGACATGGGCTTCCAGTAACGAGTTGACCGCCTGCACGCTGCGAATGGCCGGAACGACCAGATCCACCGCCGCTGCCGTCACCGCACCGACAAAAACCGTTCCGCCGCCATGCTTGATATCTTCGATTTCGCGTTCGGCCTCGCGGATTTCGATCAGCATACTGCGTGCTCGCCGGGCAAGGGCGCGGCCGGCATTGGTCATCTCGATCCCGCGCGGGCTACGCACGCACAGCCGCGCTTCAAGGATGTTCTCCATTTCCGAAAGCAGTCGTGATGCTGCTGGCTGGGAGGTTTTAAGCATGTCGGCAGCCAGACTGATCTGCCCGGTTTCTTCCATGGCGACGATCATGCGCAGATGGCTGAGCTTGAGCCCGCGTTGAAACAGGTTTCCAGATCGGAAAAGCAAGGACTTGGCAGAGCTCAGTGGCTGGTTATTTCGAAACTCGGACATGGTTGTTCCTCCCTTGGTGGGGATTGTATTATATCAATTTTGATATGCAAGTTTCGAAATTACTTATTTGATTGTTATGTTGTGCCTCTGAATAATGGCGCCGTGTCCTTTGGGAAATGGGATGCATTATCAATTGAAAACAAAGACACGACATGTTCAGGCGCAATTTGCCTGAGAAAGTCGGGCACCAAAAATGGCTGATATGCCGTGTCTTGTAGGGAGGATAGCTATGAAACGTCTCAGTGCCGTAATGGCAGGGGTCGCCTTTGGTGCGGCCGCAATGATGAGCCCGATGATTTCTGGCGGTTATGCACATGCCGCCGAAAAAGGCTATGTCGGGATCGCAATGCCGACCAAATCTTCGGCACGCTGGATTTCTGATGGCAACTCGATGGTCGAGCAGTTTGAAGCCGCCGGTTACAAAACCGACCTTCAATATGCAGAAGACGACATTCCGAACCAGCTCTCGCAGATCGAAAACATGATCGTTAAGGGCGTTGATGTTCTGGTGATTGCCGCAATCGATGGCACAACTCTTTCGAACGCGCTGGAAAATGCTGCTGCTGCGGGCATCAAGGTCTTTGCCTATGACCGCCTGATCCGCGAAAGTGCCAATGTCGACTACTATTCGACCTTCGATAACTTCAAGGTTGGTGTTCAGCAGGCGACCTCACTGGTTGACGGTCTGGCTGCTGCGGGCAATCCGCCTTACAATGTTGAACTGTTCGGCGGTTCGCCGGACGATAACAACGCTTATTTCTTCTATAATGGTGCCATGTCCGTTCTTCAGCCGCTGATTGACAGCGGTGATGTCGTGATCAAATCCGGCCAGATGGGCATGGACAAAGTTGGTACCCTGCGTTGGGACGGTGCGGTTGCACAGGCACGTATGGATAACCTTCTTTCGGCATATTACACTGACGAACAGGTCGATGGTGTTCTGTCGCCGTATGATGGTCTGTCGATTGGTATTCTTTCCTCGCTCAAAGGGGTCGGTTACGGCTCTGGCGACATGAAAATGCCGGTCGTTTCCGGTCAGGATGCCGAGCTGCCGTCGATCAAGTCGATCCTTGCTGGCGAACAGTATTCCACCATCTTCAAGGACACCCGCGAACTTGCACGTGTAACCGTTTCGATGGTCGATGATGTTCTTGCCGGTCGCGAGCCGACCATCAACGACACCAAAACCTATGACAATGGCGTCAAGGTTGTTCCTTCCTACCTGCTTGAGCCGGTCATGGTTGACAAGTCCAACTGGGAAGAAATCATTCTTGGCTCTGGCTACTACACTGCAGAAGAAGTGAAGTAAGTCCCGACATTCGTATGGAACCCGGTGTGCTGTCTGATAGGGCAATCTACCGGGTTCTATCGTCTCGAAGAATGTCTGCGAACGGGTCCTGTTTTGCTGTAGCCTGAAAATACAGCACACTACAAACAGGTGTGATACCCGAAGGGTTTCCCCAAAGAAAACCAAGACAGCAAAGACCAAAATACACAGAGGCGTTGTCAGGCGACTGACAGCAGTGGGAGGACCGGATGGATACCATCCTGGAAATGAAGAACATCACCAAGACCTTTCCGGGTGTAAAGGCGCTGGATGATGTCAGCATCAAGGTTGAACGTGGTGAAATCCACGCGCTTTGCGGCGAGAACGGTGCAGGTAAATCCACCCTGATGAAGGTTCTGAGCGGGGTTTATCCGCACGGTACGTATGAAGGCGATATTCTTTACGATGGCGGCGTACAGGAATTCAAAGATATCCGCGATAGCGAAGAACGCGGCATCATCATTATCCACCAGGAACTGGCGCTGGTGCCGTTACTGTCGATCGCCGAGAACATCTTTCTGGGCAATGAAATTGCCGAAAACGGCATTGTAAACTGGCCGGCGACCTTTGCGCGCACGGGGGAGTTGCTTAAAAAAGTCGGGTTGAAGGAAAATCCGGCGACGCTTGTGACCAACATCGGTGTCGGCAAACAGCAGCTGGTCGAAATTGCCAAGGCGCTGTCCAAAAAGGTCAAGCTTCTTATCCTTGACGAGCCAACGGCAAGTCTTCAGGAAAATGACAGCCAGAAGCTTCTGGATCTGCTGCTGGAGTTCAAGGCGCAGGGCATTACATCTATCCTGATTTCGCACAAGCTTAACGAGATCAACCGTGTTGCAGACCGCATCACGATTATTCGTGACGGTAAATCGATCTCGACCCTTGATGCCCGTGCAGGACAGATTACCGAAGACGATATCGTCAAGGACATGGTCGGGCGTGATATGGCGCACCGTTATCCGGAACGCACGCCCAATATCAGCAGCGAAAAACTTATGGAAGTCCGCAACTGGTCGGCAACCCATCCGCTGCATCCCGAACGCAAGGTCGTTGACAATGTCAGCATTGATGTTGCTGCGGGCGAGGTTGTCGGGATTGCCGGTCTTATGGGGGCAGGCCGTACCGAACTTGCCATGAGCATCTTCGGCAAATCCTATGGCACCGACATTTCGGGTGAAGTTCTGATCAAGGGCAAACCGGTTGATGTTTCGACCGTGGAAAAGGCGATTGCATCGGGACTGGCCTATGTCACCGAAGACCGCAAGGAAATGGGGCTGATCCTTGAGGAAAGCATTACGACGAATATCACGCTGGCCAATCTTGGCGGGGTATCGGAGCGTGGTGTGCTCAATGACGGGGCGGAACGTTCCGTCGCCGAGGATTATCGCCAGAAAATCAATATTCGCACGCCCAATGTCGGGCAGAAGGTTGTCAATCTTTCGGGCGGGAACCAGCAGAAAGTCGTTTTGTCGAAATGGCTGTTTGCAGCACCCGAAGTCCTGATCCTTGACGAACCGACGCGCGGCATCGATGTCGGTGCGAAATACGAAATCTATACGATTATCAACCAGCTGGCTGCCGACGGTAAGGGGGTCATCATGATCTCGTCGGAAATGCCGGAGCTTCTGGGCATGTGCGATCGCATCTACGTCATGAACGAGGGTGAGATCAAGGGACAGCTTGCAGCAAAGGATGCAAGCCAGGAAGCAATCATGCGCATGATCCTGAAAGCGTGAGGAACAGACAATGACGGATACTGATAACAAATCAATTGGTTACTACTTGCGCACCCATATCCGCGAATACGGGATGGTTGTTGCGCTGGTGGCCATTCTGGCCTTTTTCCAGGTTCTGACCGATGGCATCATGCTCAAGCCGGTTAACCTGACAAACCTGTTCCTTCAGAACAGCTACATCATCATCATGGCCGTTGGCATGTTGCTGGTGATTGTCGGTGGGCATATCGACCTTTCGGTTGGCTCGGTCGTTGGTTTTGTCGGCGCGCTGGCTGCGGTGATGATCGTGAACTGGGATCTGCCGACAGTCTTTGTAATTCCGGCCTGTCTTGTGGTTGGTGCGATCATTGGTGCTGCACAAGGATACTGGGTGGCCTATTGGCGCATTCCGTCCTTTATCGTGACCCTTGCCGGGATGCTGGTGTTCAAGGGCCTGACGCTGGCACTTCTGGGTGGTGCGTCGGTTGGTCCGTTCCCGTCTGAATTCCAGGCGATGTCTTCGGGCTTCCTGCCGGACTTCTTTGGCGGGTTGATCGAAGGCCGCTTTAACGTCTTTTCCATGACGATTGGTGTGGTTCTGGCTGCTCTTTTGCCGATCCTCGGTCTGCGTTCGCGTGCCAAGCAGGCGAAGTTTGCAGCCGTTGACGAACCGATGGCGTTCTTTGTTGCCAAACATGCGGTTGCCGGTGTGGCGATCCTGTATGTCACCTATCTGCTGTCGACCTATCGCGGTCTGCCAAACATTCTGATCATCATGGCGCTTCTGATTGCGATCTTCACCTTTATTACCAACTCCACGACCCTTGGTCGTCGCATCTATGCGCTGGGTGGTAACGAGAAAGCCGCAAAGCTTTCAGGGATCAATACCAAACGCCTGACCTTCTTTACCTTTGCCAATATGGGCATGCTTGCGGCCCTTGCCGGTCTGGTTTTTGCCGCACGTCTGAATACAGCCACACCAAAAGCCGGCCTTGCGTTCGAGCTTGATGTGATTGCGGCGGTGTTTATCGGTGGCGCATCCATGTCGGGTGGTGTCGGCAAGGTGATTGGTGCGGTGGTTGGCGCCCTGATCATGGGCGTGATGAATAACGGGATGTCGATCATTGGTGTCGGTATTGACTGGCAGCAGGTGATCAAGGGTCTGGTGCTGCTCGCAGCAGTGATCTTCGACGTCTACAACAAGAACAAGGCTTAACAATACCATGACGCGGAACGACGCAGATCTGGGTGAAAACAGCCAACAAAGCCGGTTGGGTGCCAGTTTGTGTCGTTCACAGTCCCCTGTGCGGTCTTTGGGGTCGTACATTTCCGGACCCGTCTCGATAATAAGTCAAAAAGGAAAACGGGCATGAAGAAGTTCAAACCGGCACCCTGGCCGCGGGTTTTAAGATCACAAGAAGGTTGGTTCGGCGGAACCAGCAAGGACAATATCTATCATCGCAGCTGGATGAAGAACCAGGGGCTGCCCTCGGATCTGTTTGATGGCCGTCCGGTGATTGGTATTTGCAACACATGGTCGCAACTGACCCCGTGTAATGCCCATCTGCGCGATCTTGCCGAACGGGTCAAGCACGGCATTTACGAGGCAGGCGGTCTGCCGCTTGAATTTCCGGTCTTCTCGGCTGGCGAAAGCACACTTCGCCCGACCGCAATGATGTTCCGCAACCTGGCCGCCATGGATGTTGAAGAAGCCCTTCGCGGAACCCCGCTTGACGGTGTGGTTCTGATGGTTGGGTGTGACAAGACAACGCCATCGCTTCTGATGGGCGCTGCCAGTGTCGATATCCCGGCAATCGTGGTTACCGGTGGTCCGATGCTTAATGGCAAATGGCGCGGTCAGGATATCGGTTCGGGAACCTCGCTCTGGCAACTTTCCGAAGACCGCAAGGCAGGCAAGATCAGCACCGAGGATTTCCTTGAAGCCGAAATCGCCATGTCGCGTTCGCCCGGGTCGTGCAACACCATGGGCACAGCATCAACCATGGCCAGCATGGCCGAAGCCCTTGGGATGGCGCTTTCGGGTAATGCGGCCATTCCGGCGGTCGATAGCCGTCGCCGCGTGATGGCACATATCACCGGCCGTCGTATCGTTCAGATGGTCAAGGATGACCTTAAACCGTCTGATGTCATGACCAAGGAAGCATTTGAAAACGCCATTCGCGTCAATGGTGCAATTGGCGGTTCGACCAATGCGGTTATCCATTTGCTGGCGATTGCCGGACGTGTTGGCATTGACCTGAGCCTTGATGACTGGGATCGCCTTGGCCGTGATATTCCGACCATTGTGAACCTTCAGCCGTCTGGCAAATATCTGATGGAAGAATTCTTCTATGCCGGTGGTTTGCCTGTGGTGATCAAGGCACTGGCCGAGGCCGGAAAGCTGCATAATGATGCGCTGACGGTTTCGGGCGAAACCATGTGGGACCAGGTCAAGGATGTTCAGAACTGGAATGACGATGTTATTCGTCCGTTTGAAAAAGCTCTGACCGAAAGTGGCGGTATCGCGGTGGTCAAAGGCAATCTTGCTCCGAACGGCGCGGTCCTTAAGCCTTCGGCGGCAACACCGGCTCTGCTGACCCATCGTGGTCGTGCGGTGGTATTTGAGGATATCGACGACTACAAGGCCAAGATCTATGATGAAAGCCTTGATATCGATGAAACCTGCATCATGGTTCTGAAAAACTGCGGTCCGAAAGGCTATCCGGGCATGGCAGAAGTCGGCAATATGGGCCTGCCGCCCAAGGTGCTCCGCAAGGGGATCACCGATATGGTGCGTATTTCAGACGCGCGCATGAGCGGCACGGCATATGGCACCGTGGTCTTGCATACCTCGCCGGAGGCCGCGGCAGGCGGACCGCTTGCTGTGGTTCGGAACGGTGACATGATCGAGCTTGATGTGCCCAATCGCCGCCTGCATCTTGATATCAGCGATGAAGAACTGGCGCAGCGCCTTAAGGACTGGAAAAACACCGTCCCGGTTCCGGCCAGCGGTTATGCATCGCTCTATTACAAGAGCGTTATCGGCGCAGACAAAGGGGCCGATTTTGACTTCCTTGTCGGTCATCGCGGCAAGGAAATCCCGAAAGACAGCCATTAGGATTCAGGGTTCAATCATACCCGCAATCAAAGCCCGGTCGGCAACAAGGTCGACCGGGTTTTGTTTTAGATTATGGCAAAGGCCAGATGACGTTGTTGGGCGCATCACCGTCATGGGTGATCAGGAGTTTTCCGTCGACCAGTTCCCAATTCACGAAATAGGCACCGGTCACATCAATGACGGGTGTTGATTGCTGTGCCGGGGCAATCAGGCGGGCACGTTGTGAATGCGCGCCTTTGTGACAGACCAGCAAGAAGACGGTTGTGTCTCTGACATCGGGTTCGGTGAGGACAAAGATGCCGTCCTGATTGCAATTATCTTCGTCGCCTTCACACATGAAGCAACCAAGATCCTCGGCAATTTCGTCGCCAGTATTCCAGTCGCGGATAAACAGGGTTTGGTTCCCCTGTTTGGTGCTGAGTTCCCATTGGTATGGGGTATGCAGAACAATGACGGTTTGATCCTGGACTTCCCCCTGACGACTGGATGCCTCGTCCAGCACAAGTCCGCCCTTGGCCGGGTTTCCCTGATCAGGTTGCTTTGCAAATGCGGCCAAAGGAAATGCCAACATCGCATAGATGAACAGACCAAAACATCCGGCGCGCAGGAATGAGTGCATGGGCAATGCTCCGAGAAGCTTGATGTTGGGGCGTTTCAGACCGCTTAAAGTCCTGTGATGGATTTGATGGCTTCGGGCAGATTTTCATAGGCCGTGACGACGGCATCGGCACCCAGGGAATTTGCGCGGGTGTCATCAACTTCGAAGGCGACGGCGATGGCATGGACATTGGCATCACGGGCCGAATTCACGTCATTTGCATGGTCGCCAACCATGAGGGCAATGTCGTCAGAGCCGGGTTTATAGCCCATCTGATCAAGGACAAAGCGCAGGAAGCGACCATCGGGTTTTTTGACTTCGAATGAATTGCCGCCTGCAATCACGGTAAACAGGTCGGCAATGCCAAGCTTGGTAAGAATTGCCTTGCAGGGGCCTTCGGGTTTGTTTGATGCAAGCGCAATGGTCCAGCCGTCAGCTTTAAGTTGGCGCAACACGTTTTCGGCATTTTCGTAAAGCCGTGTGTAGGCATAATCGGTTTCAACATAACGATTGTTGAAGTCGATATTAAGTTCATCAAGCGTGGCATCGTCCGGCATTTGATCGCGTTTGGCAAAGGCGCGTTTGGTCAGCATCCAGGTGCCATCACCCAGCATGGCTTCGATATCATGTCGAGTGATGGCGGATAATCCGTGCGCATCAAGCAATCCGTTCATTGCAACCAACAAATCCTCGACCCCGTCAATCAGGGTGCCGTCGAGGTCGAACATGATGAATTTTGCCATTTGGGCGGGGCTCCGTAAGGGGGTGGTTTGAGTGAGGTGACTGATTCAGAGGAACTTAACCGAGTTTGTGCCATTAACAAACGGTAACATCCGCTAACAGGCGGTAACAAAACGTGATTCTTTATGGGCTTTTGCAGCAAAAGAATATGTTCTAAGACTTGCTGCAAATCAGATTACCCGTGCTGTTGTAACCGACATGCGCGAAGTAGGAACAGGGGATGCTGCATCAAAAATGCGGCAAGCGGATTGATAAATGTCACTTGAGCTAAGTGTTATCGTTTTGGCAGCCGGTATGGGCACGCGTATGAAAAGCGCATTGCCCAAAGTCATGCACAAGGTTGCCGGCAAGCCGATGGTCAATCATGTCATTGATACGGCAGCCAAGCTGTGTGCGGCCAAGACAATGGTCGTCGTTGGCCCCGATATGCCCAAACTGATTGAAACGGTTTCCCCGCATCCCACGTTTGAGCAAACCGATCGTCTGGGAACCGCCCATGCCGTTCTTGCCGCCAAGGATGGTTTGGCCGGGCTCAGTGGCAACGTTCTTGTTCTTTATGCCGACAGCCCGCTTTTTACCGCCGAGACGCTTGAACGTCTTGTGGCCGCCCGCGAAGCTGGCGATCACGCAGTTGCCGTTCTTGGCTTCCGACCGGATGATCCCGCCGGTTACGGTCGCTTGGTGACGGATCCTGCATCTGGTGAATTGCTGGCGATTGTCGAAGACAAGGAATGCGATGCAGCCCAGCGGGCACTTAACTTCTGCAATTCCGGTGTGATGTGTTTCCGCGCCGAAGATATGCTGACCACTCTTGAGGCGATTGATAACGCCAATGCCAAGGGTGAATTCTATCTGACCGATGCCGTCGCAGTTTCTCGCGCGCATGGTAAAAGCTGTGTTGCCATAGAAGTCGACGAGGAAGAAACACTTGGCGTTAATTCCCGTGCCCAGCTGGCCGTTGCCGAAGCCATCATGCAGGATCGTTTGCGCAAGGCTGCCATGGAAGACGGCGCGACCCTGATTGATCCGGCATCAGTGTTTCTGTGTGCCGATACCAAACTTGGTCGAGACGTTATAGTTGAACCGAATGTGGTTTTCGGACCGGGGGTCACTGTTGGCGATAACGTCGTGATCAAGGCGTTCAGCCATCTTGAAAGCTGTGTCGTTGGCGAGGCTGCCGATATCGGCCCTTACGCCCGTTTGCGTCCGGGAGCCGAAATCGGCGCAGGTGCCAGGGTTGGCAATTTTGTCGAGATCAAGAAAGCCGTTGTTGAAGATGGCGCCAAGGTCAATCACCTCAGCTATATCGGTGATGCGCGCGTCGGGGCAAAGGCCAATATCGGTGCCGGTACGATCACGTGCAACTATGACGGCTATCGCAAGCAGCATACCGATATCGGCGCGGGGGCCTTTATCGGATCAAATTCGGCGCTTGTTGCGCCGGTTGAAATTGGTGATGGCGCGATTGTCGGCGCCGGGAGCACGATTACCGGAAAGGTTGAAGCCGATGCCCTGACACTGACCCGGGCAGAGCGCATTGAAAAAGCAGGATGGGCGGCAAAGTTTCGCGAGAAAATGCGTGCCCTTACAGGCAAGAAATAGACCGGTTACCGGATTTTGAATGTGTCGTGTGACGGGGCAGTTCGCACGGCAAAATGAAAAAGCGATTTGAAGTAGGAACATAACGAATATGTGCGGCATTATCGGGATTATCGGCAAGGACAGCGTCAGCGAGCGTATTCTTGAGGGGCTCAAGCGCCTTGAATATCGTGGCTATGACAGTGCGGGGATTGCAACGCTGGTTAATGGCGATATCGAACGCCGTCGCGCCGAGGGCAAGCTGATCAATCTTGCCAACCGTCTGGAACAAAGCCCGCTTGCAGGCGACGTCGGGATTGGTCACACCCGCTGGGCGACTCATGGCGTTCCGACGGAGAACAACGCCCATCCGCATACCGATGGCAAGGTTGCTGTCGTTCATAACGGCATCATTGAGAACTATCAGGAAATCAAGGCAGAGCTCTCTGCCAAAGGGCGCGTCTTTGCCACCGATACCGATACCGAGGTGGTTGTCCATCTGGTGTCCGATTTCCTCGATCAGGGCAAATCACCGCGTGACGCCGTTGCTGCCACCCTGCACCGGATCGAAGGCGCCTTTGCGCTGGTGATCATGATCGCGGGTCATCACGATGTGATCTTTGGTGCGCGTCGCGGTACTCCGCTTGCCGTTGGACTCGGTGAGGGGGAGATGTATCTTGGCTCGGACGCCATGGCGCTTTCGCATCTTACCAACAAGCTGATTTACCTCGAAGAGGGTGACTGGGTCGAGATGACCCGTGATTCTGTTCAGGTTCGCGATGAAAATGATGTTGATGTTACCCGCGAAACCAAACTGTCGGCCGTTTCTGGCGCGATGATGGGCAAGGGCAATTACAATCACTTCATGCAGAAGGAAATCTTCGAGCAACCGGCGGTGATCGGCGACACCCTGCACGCCTTCATCAACCCGGCGACCCAGACCATCAAACTGCCTGATATGCCGTTTTCGTTTGCCGATGCGACCCGCCTGACGATTGTTGCCTGCGGCACGTCTTTCTATGCCGGTCTGGTGGCAAAACACTGGATCGAACGTTATGCCGGTCTGGGCGTCGATGTCGATGTTGCATCCGAGTTCCGCTATCGCTGTCCGCCGCTACCCAAAGGCGGTGTGGCACTGTTCATTTCGCAATCCGGTGAAACGCTCGATACCCTTGCAGCCCTTCGGTATGCGAAGTCCAAAGGCCAGAAGATCGTCTCGATCGTCAATGTGCCGGAAAGCACGATTGCCCGTGAAAGTGACGTGGTGCTTCTGACTTATGCCGGACCTGAAATCGGCGTTGCATCGACCAAGGCATTTACCACGCAGCTCACAGTTCTGGCCTGCCTTGCAGTCACCATCGGGCGCGAAAACGGCACCCTTGCCAAGGACGAGGAAGCTGCCATCGTCAATGCCCTGACCGAAGTGCCAAAACACGCGGCCGAGGTCCTGCATCATGACGAGGCGCTCAAGAAACTGGCGCTTGATATTGCCGATGCGCGCGATGTTTTGTATCTCGGGCGCGGGCTTGGCTATCCGATTGCGATGGAAGGGGCGCTCAAGCTCAAGGAAATTTCCTATATCCACGCCGAAGGGTACGCTGCGGGCGAGATGAAGCATGGCCCGATCGCCCTGATTGACCAGTCAGTTCCGATCATTGTCATTGCGCCGTCTGACGAGCTGTTTGAAAAAACCGCCTCAAACATGCAGGAAGCCGCCGCACGAGGTGGGCGCGTGATCTTTATCTCGGACGCGCCGGGGCTTTCGAAACTTGGTGATATGGCATCTGCAACGGTGGAACTGCCCAAGGTTGCCGATTTCGTCGCACCGATCCTTTATACCATCCCGGTTCAGATGCTGGCCTATCACGTTGCGGTCCATAAGGGCACCGACGTTGATCAGCCGCGTAATCTTGCAAAGTCGGTAACGGTCGAATAAGCCCACTTTTCATATCAGACACCATCAAGCCGGATGCCTTTGCATCCGGCTTTTTTATTGCGCGGCGTTCCTAAGTGTACGCTGGTCGCAGCCACGTCGGGCATGAAAAGTGGCATGAATGCGTTGGAACGCGCCATTAAATTGACGGATTGAACCGCCAATACAGTTCGCAAGTTTTCCATGAATAATTGCAGTGCCTTGCACTGAATGACACGCAGCTTGCAGACAAAGAGTTCACGATGAGAATTATTGTAACAGGCGGTGCCGGTTTCATCGGTTCGGCAGTTTGTCGGCTTCTGGCCGGTCGGGATGACTGTGAAATTCTCAATATCGACAAGCTGACCTACGCGGCTGACCTTCGTGCGCTTGAAAGTGTGTCCGGACAGAGAAACTATCGATTTTGTCAGGAAGATATTTGCAACAGAGACGTCGTCGAAAAGCTGTTTGCGGATTTCAAACCAACAGCTGTCATGCATCTTGCTGCAGAAAGTCATGTTGATCGTTCGATTGATGGTCCAGCTGCGTTTGTGCAGACCAATATCGTTGGCACCTTTACCTTGCTCGAAGTGGCGCGTACCTATTTTGACGCATTGACGCCCGCCGGGCAAAGCGCGTTCAGATTCCATCACATATCTACAGATGAAGTTTACGGTTCACTGGGTGATGAAGGTTACTTCACCGAACAAACCGCCTATGCGCCAAACTCTCCTTATTCCGCAAGCAAGGCGAGTTCTGATCACTTGGTGCGAGCCTGGCATCAGACGTATGGATTGCCGGTTCTGACTAGTAATTGTTCGAACAATTACGGCCCATACCAGTTTCCGGAAAAACTCATTCCGCTGATGGCAATCAAGGCATTGCAGGGCGGCAAACTGCCCGTGTATGGCACCGGTATGAACACACGCGACTGGTTGCATGTTGATGACCATGCAGAAGCTTTATTAGCCATCCTCACACGTGGAAAGGTTGGTGAAAAATACAATGTTGGCGGAGGCAACGAGGTCAGAAATATCGACCTTGTCCGGGCGGTTTTTGAGACGGTAAGGCAGCTTAAGCGAGGTGATCAGACCGGCCGGTTCGAGGATGTTGTCGAGTTTGTTGAAGACAGACCGGGGCATGATTGGCGCTATGCAATTGATGCGACCAAAATGCGCGATGAACTGGGCTGGAGCCCGAAATACAGTTTTGACAATGGATTGTGCCAGACAGTGCAGTGGTATGTCGATCATCAATCCTGGTGGGAACCTCTTCTGAAAAAGCAGAATGCGATTGCACGATCCGGACTTGGGACGGAGAAGCGCAATGATTAGGGCGCTTGTTTTTGGACAGAATAGCCAGTTGGCCAGATGTCTCGCGCAAGAGGAAAGCAGCTTCTCAGATGTTGAGTTGAATTTCATCGGGCGCAGTTGCTGCGATCTTGAATATCCATCGGACATTGCCGCAGTTGTCGACAAAATATGTCCGGATATTGTCATCAACACAGCTGCCTATACGGCAGTTGATCTTGCCGAAAGCGAACCTGATCGTGCACTTGCAATCAATGCGACGGCAGTGAAAGTAATGTCCGAACAGACTGCAAAGCATGCAATTCCGTTCATTCATTTTTCGACGGATTATGTCTTTGATGGAAATGCCAGAAGACCTTATGTCGAGACGGATCGCGTTGCTCCGCTGGGCATATATGGGCAAACAAAACTTGCCGGAGAGCAAGCGGTTCGTGATCTGAACCCGAGACATCTTATTTTCAGAACCTCATGGCTCTATAGCCCGTTTGGCAAGAATTTCATCAAAACGATGTGCCGCCTTTTGGCCGAGACCGATGAAGTCAAAGTCGTTGACGACCAGATCGGATGCCCGACAAGCGCACTGGATTTGGCGCGTATTGTCTTGCAGGTTTTGCCGGTCATCGTGACTGACGGGTTTCGGGGATTTGGCACCTATCATGTGGTTGCGAATGAACCGGTAAATTGGTGCGCTTTTGCCCGTCGCATTCAGGTTCTTGGCGCAGACGTGTTCGGACCTGACTGGTCAGGGGCGGATTGCCAAATCACACCTGTTCGCTCGGATCAGTTTCCGAGTGCGGTCAGGCGACCGGCCTATTCCGTCTTGTCAAACCGGAGGATCAGGGAAGACTTTTGTGTCGATTTTCCTTCTTTGACGGAAAGCCTCGGACGCGTTCTGGTCGCTCTTGAGAAGGATGACCGCCATGCGTAAGGGGATCATTCTGGCCGGGGGCACCGGATCGCGGCTTCATCCTTCGACACTGGTCGTGTCAAAGCAATTGCAGCCTGTCTATGACAAGCCGATGATCTATTACCCGCTTACAACATTGATGCTTGCGGGGATCACGGAGATTCTTGTGATCAGTACGCCAAATGATGTTCCCCTGTTTCGGGAATTGTTGGGCGATGGCAGCCAGTGGGGGATTCGTCTGGATTATTCGGTGCAGACGGAGCCACGCGGTCTGGCCGATGCATTTATTGTTGGTGCGAATTTCATCGGTGACGATACCTGTTGTCTGATACTTGGCGATAACATCTATTTTGGTCATGGCCTGACAGAGTTGCTGGCAAATGCCATGCAGCATCAGGAAGGGGCGACCGTGTTTGCCTATTTTGTCCATGACCCGGAACGCTATGGCGTGGTCGAGTTTGATCGCAATGGTATCGCCCTGGATATCGAAGAAAAACCGACTGTGCCGAAATCCAACTATGCAGTGACTGGGCTGTATTTCTACGATCGCAATGTCATTGATATTGCCCGATCCATAAAGCCATCGGCGCGTGGGGAACTTGAAATCACCGATGTTAACAAGGCCTATCTCGAACGTGGTGCATTACGGGTCGAGAAAATGGGGCGCGGTTACGCATGGCTTGATACCGGGACGCACGGGGCGATGCTTGATGCTGCGAATTTCGTTCGGACCGTTGAAAATCGTCAAAGTCTCAAGATTGCTTGCCCGGAAGAAATCGCGTTGCGCAATGGTCTGATTTCACTCAATCAGTTTGAGGAGCTGACCGCGCAATATAGTGCGAGCTCCTACAAGACCTATTTGCAAACTGTGTTGAAAACCTACGATCAGATGTAGGGATATCAGAAATCCGGGTCTTTGCAGTAATCGGCAAAGCTCATTGCCGCCGCATCTTTGGCAGACAGGGTCACGTCATCAGCATCGAATGGCCAGGAAATACCGATGTCGGGGTCGTTCCACATGATTGCCCGCTCGCTTTCAGGCGAGTGAGGAGCAGACACCTTGTAAATGACTTCTGTATCTGCTTCGAGCGTTGCGAAACCGTGGGCAAATCCCTTGGGAACAAAGATCTGGTTCCAGTCATCAGCGCTGAGTTCAGCAGAAACCCATTTGCCAAAGGTCGGCGAATTTTTGCGAATATCGACGGCGATATCAAGGATGCGACCACGAGCAACGCGGACGAGTTTGTCCTGGGCAAAGGGCGGGCATTGGTAATGAAGGCCGCGCAAAACCCCGGCTTCGCGCGAAAGTGAATGATTGTCCTGAACAAATTCGACTGAAATGCCTGCTTGGTTAAAGCGTGACTGACTGTAGGTTTCGGAGAAGAAACCCCGTTCGTCACCAAACTTTCGCGGAAAGAGCAACTTAATGTCGGTGATATCAAGTGTTTCAATCTGCAATGTTTCGACCCTATGCTGTGTTTTGTCGTCAGATGAAGGTTGGCTCAAAGGTGTTGCTGGTCCAGCCGCTCGCGTTTTGTCCGGATATGAAAGGGCAGTCGATGCAATTTCGTTTGCGCTATGTCCCGGTGCTTCTTGCTGGTTTTCTTTCAGCATGTAGTAGCCATCAAAGTGGCGTTTCTGTGGTCTCGTCACCAAGTTGTTCGCAGCAGCTCCGCGAGTTCGATGCGTTGATTACTGATCAGGGACAACGAAACATCGGTGCGGCACCTGTTGCCGGATACCGGTTTCTGCGGGCCAACCGAAATTCGGTGCTGATGGGCAAGCAGGTCGGGACCGCCATAGCGCAAGGCGCTCAGGGCGAGCTGTTGTTTGCCGACTGGGTGGCGCAGATGCGCGCACTTGATCGTGACGCGCGGGCAGACGAGCTGCGCAATCTTCCTGTTGCTGCGGAACTGTCTCTGACAGAAGTCGAAAACTGTGCGAGTCAAATGGCTGCGGGACTGACCATTGGTGATTACGCGTCGTTGTCCAAGGCGGTTTTCGTGCCTGATGACTATCTGGATTTTCAACGCATTGCCGGGTTTTATCCGTTAACAGCCTTTGCCGCGCATTTTGGCTATGAAAGCTGGAAGCGTGATAATTTTGGAAGCTTTGATCTGTCCGAAGAGGCCTTGCAGGCTTCTGGTCACTGGCAGCGCTATCGTGCAGACGGGCAGGGAGATGCAGGGCAAGACGCCATCGCGATCAAAGCAATTGAAAAAGATGCCTTTGGCCGGATCATACCAACGCATGCCGAGCTCAAATCGCTTGCCGAACGCTATGCGCCGGAATTTCGGATACGCACGCTGACAAGCAGTGATCGCATCGGTACACCGGCCCTGCCATCGCGTGAGGGCTTGTCGATTGTCGATCTTGATCGCCCTGCAATCTATTACCGGCTCAGCCATACCTGGTTTAATAACCAATGGCGTCCGCAAATCATCTATTCGGTCTGGTTCCCCGAACGACCGGCACAGGGAATGTTTGATATTCTCGCCGGGCATCTTGATGCATTGATCTGGCGCGTCACCCTTGATGGAGAAGGGCATCCTCTGATTGCGGACAGCATTCATGGGTGTGGCTGCTATCATATGTTCTTCCCGACATCGTCATTGCAGCGAATTGTGGCACCCGAAGATGGTGATATTCGCGAGACGGCTGAAAGCCCGGCCGGTGCTGTAGCGTCGGCGACCCTTGCCCGTCCGGTGCTGTGGGTTGATGCGATCAGTCACTATCTTTTGGCCGTGACTCCGGAAAATTCAGACGTGAATACCCTGACGCCCATAAAAGCATCAATGCAGCCAGAGCAATCACTTGCGAGCATTCCGCTCAAAGATGGCAGCGGATATGAAAGCCTTTATGATGAAGACGGTTTCGTCCCGGGCACCGAAAGAATGGAACGTTTCATCCTGTGGCCAATGGGGGTGGACCGGCCTGGCGCAATGCGCCAGTGGGGGCATCATGCAACCGCCTTTGTCGGACGCCGGCATTTTGATGAGCCAGCATTATATGAGCGCTATTTCGAACTTCGCTGACTGAATGTTGCGATCTTGTAATTGCAAGGGCATGTGGGTCGGTTCGCAGCGAAATATTTTTGTACGGCAGGGTTGTGCGGGTTGATAGAAAATGGTGTGATCAGCAGCCCTTCTTGGAAGACGGTTTTTTGTTCGGTTTGAATCGCCGGAAATGCGTAAAAATCGTGACATTTCTGCGTCTTTTTACATCTTCCTATTGACTTTAAACAGGCACTCCAATAAATGCTGTTAGCACTCGCCGGGGGTGAGTGCTAATACGGGCTCATCCCGGTTAGTCTTAGTTATTAACGAGCCTTAGCTTTAACACGGAGTTGTCTAAAATGAAGTTCCGTCCGCTGCATGATCGAGTACTGGTACGTCGTGTCGAGTCCGACACCAAAACTGCCGGTGGCATCATTATTCCGGATACCGCCAAAGAAAAACCGCAGGAAGGCGAAGTCGTCGCTGTTGGTTCTGGCGTTCGCAAAGAAGATGGCTCGGTCGTAGCCCTCGACGTCAAGGCAGGTGACAAAGTCCTGTTCGGCAAATGGTCGGGTACCGAAGTCAAGGTCGACGGCGAAGAGCTGCTGATCATGAAAGAATCCGACATCATGGGCATCATGGAATAAGTCAGCCCTTTGGGTGACTTAAGTCCACGTTCATCCGTCTCATAGAGAGGAAAGAATATTATGGCTGCTAAAGAAGTAAAATTCTCCACCGATGCACGCGCCAAGATGCTGCGCGGTGTCGACATCCTGGCAGATGCTGTCAAGGTGACCCTCGGCCCGAAAGGTCGTAACGTTGTTATCGAGAAGTCCTTTGGCGCTCCGCGCGTAACCAAGGACGGTGTTTCTGTCGCCAAGGAAATCGAACTTTCTGACAAGTTCGAAAACATGGGCGCACAGATGGTTCGCGAAGTTGCGTCGAAAACCGCCGATCTGGCTGGTGACGGCACCACCACCGCAACCGTTCTGGCACAGGCAATCGTTCGTGAAGGCAACAAGGCTGTTGCTGCCGGCATGAACCCGATGGACCTGAAGCGCGGTATCGACCTCGCGACCTCCAAGGTTATCGAATCCATCCAGGGCCGTGCACGTAAAGTTGCTGGTCGCGATGAGATCGCCCAGGTTGGTAACATCTCTGCTAACGGTGACCGTGAAGTCGGCGACATGATCGCTGAAGCCATGGAAAAAGTTGGCAACGAAGGCGTTATCACCGTTGAAGAAGCAAAAGGCCTGCACACCGAACTCGACGTTGTCGAAGGCATGCAGTTCGATCGTGGTTACCTGTCTCCGTACTTCGTAACCAACCCGGAGAAAATGGTTGCAGAAATGGATGCTCCGTACATCCTGCTCTTCGACAAGAAAATCTCCTCGCTGCAGCCGGTTCTTCCGCTGCTCGAAGCTGTTGTTCAGACCGGCAAGCCGCTTCTGATCATTGCTGAAGACATCGAAGGCGAAGCTCTGGCAACCCTGGTTGTCAACAAGCTGCGCGGTGGTCTGAAAATCGCTGCTGTCAAAGCACCGGGCTTCGGCGACCGTCGTAAAGCAATGCTCGAAGACATTGCAATCCTTACCGGTGGTCAGGTTGTTTCCGAAGATCTCGGCATCAAGCTTGAAAGCGTTACGCTTGACATGCTCGGTACCGCGAAATCGGTTACCATCACCAAAGAAGAAACCACCATCATTGATGGCGCTGGCGAGAAAGCACAGATCGAAGGCCGTGTTGCCCAGATCCGCGCTCAGATCGAAGAAACCACCTCTGATTACGATCGTGAAAAACTGCAGGAACGTCTCGCGAAACTCGCAGGCGGTGTTGCAGTGATCAAGATCGGTGGCGCTTCGGAAATCGAAGTTAAAGAACGCAAAGACCGTGTTGACGATGCTCTGCACGCGACCCGCGCTGCTGTCGAAGAAGGCATCGTTGCTGGTGGCGGTACGGCTCTTCTGTACTCTGTCCGTGCGCTTGACGGTCTCGAAGGTGAAAACCATGACCAGACCATCGGTGTTGACATCGTTCGCCGTGCCCTTCAGGCACCGGTTCGTCAGATCGCAACCAACGCTGGCGTAGACGGCGCGGTTGTTGCTGGCAAACTGCTTGAGCAGGACGACATCGAGTTCGGTTATGACGCTCAGAAGGGCGAATACACCAACCTGATCAAAGCTGGCATCATCGACCCGGCCAAAGTTGTTCGTACTGCCCTGCAGGACGCAGCTTCGGTCGCTGGTCTGCTGATCACTACCGAATGCATGATCGCCGAGAAAGCCGAAGACAAACCGGCTGGCGCACCTGACATGGGTGGCATGGGTGGTATGGGCGGCATGGGTGGCATGGGCTTCTAAGCCTTACCAACCAACCGACCTTTGCACTACAGGAAGGGCTCCGCAATTGCGGGGCCCTTTTTGCGTGCAGGTCAGAGAAATAAAAAAAAGCCAGGCACATTGTTGTGCCAGGCTTTTGGTGGTTCAGATCAGCCAAACAGCTTTTTAAGGCTGCGCGGCTGACAGCGCAGATATTGCGGGGCAGCTTTGACTTCGGCCCCAAGGGTTGCTGCGGCGTGCCAGGGCCAGCGCGGGTCATAAAGGATGCCGCGCGCAAGGGCGATGGCATCGGCCTGACCGGTAAAGGTGATGGCTTCTGCCTGTTCGGCCTCGGTGATCAGGCCAACCGCAATGGTGGTCATGCCGGTTTCTGCCTTGATACGGGCTGCAAACGGAACCTGATAGTTCGGGCCAAGCGGGATTTTCTGATCAATGTGCAGACCGCCGGACGAAACATCAATGAAATCGCAACCGCGTGCATGAAGCAGTTTGGCAAGTTCGACGCTTTGATCAATGTCCCAGCCGTCATCAACCCAGTCGGTGGCCGAAATACGGATACCCAGCGGGTAGTCGGTGCCGACTTCTGCGCGGATGGCGTCATAAATCTCAAGAACGATGCGCACGCGGTTTTCAAACGATCCGCCATATTCATCGTCACGCTTGTTCGAATGAGGGGACAGGAACTGATGGAGCAAATAGCCATGGGCAGCGTGGATTTCGATGGCATCAAAACCGATGCGGATCGAACGTTTTGCGCTTTCGACAAAGGCCTGCACGATTTCGGAAATGCGCGACTTTGAAAGGGCTTCGGGGATCGGGTCGCCCTCGCGGAACGGAACAGCTGACGGTGCGCAAACTTGCCAGCCATTGGCATGATCCGGTGACAGTGCATGTCCACCCAGCCAAGGTTTCTCGCACGATGCCTTGCGTCCGGCATGGGCCAGTTGAATGGCGACCGGCATGTCAGAGTGGCTGCGTACCGCAGAAATGGTTCTGGCAAGGGACGCTTCGGTTTCGTCATCCCACAGACCTACATCGCCATAGGTGATGCGACCTTCGGGTTCGACGGCAGTTGCTTCGATAATCAAAAGTCCTGCGCCCGACTGGGCAAGGTTGCCCAGATGCATCGGATGCCAGTCCGAGGTTTTGCCGTTTTCAGCTGAATACTGGCACATCGGCGCAATGATGACGCGGTTGTCCAGGGCAAGCTTGCCCAGTGATAATGGTGAGAAAAGGGTACTCATGGATCTTCCTTGTTAAGGAGGTCGGCCATAAGCCGACAAACAATGAGAAGAAGCTAATCCGGTCAGGGGATGAGTGCCAGTCTCTGATTTGATTTTTCGAAAAAAGTTCGTCCGGATAATGTGTTATTGGCCATTCAGGTCGGCGGAATGCAAAAAAAACAAAAAAAATGCATGACGCCACTTGCGGAAAAAATCCTGTGCTCTATCTCAAGTTTGCAAAGGGGCATGGTGCCCTGATACGCGTCAAGGTTGCAGCCTGGTCTGGACTGATGGCGCAAGAATACTCGTCTGTAATGGAGGGTACTAATGACTGGTCTTCAGACTCTTAATGGATCCGCACGTCGTCTTGCAACTGCACCGACCTATGGTGATCCTTTCTCGCTTCTTTCCCGTGATTTCGATCGTATGATTGGCTCGATCTTTGGTGATCGTGCAACTGCATCAAAGGCGGTTGCAGATGGTCAGGAAGCAGCTCAAACTCTGTTGAGCCCGCGTATCGATGTTCACGAAGCCGAAGATCATATCGAACTGTCTGCCGAACTTCCCGGCGTTGAGCAGGATGATGTGGATGTGTCGGTTCTCGACGGTGTTCTGACCATCACCGGTGAAAAGAAATCCACCCGTGAAACCAACGAAGGTGCCCGCGTTGTTGAACGCAGCTTTGGCAGCTTCAAGCGGTCATTCCGTCTGAATGATACCATTGATGTCGATAACATCACGGCGTCGTTCAAGAATGGTGTTCTGGTGCTTACTCTCCCCAAAGTAGCAGAACAAAAGCCCGAGCCTCGCAAGATTGCTGTGAACGGCTAGGACTTGTCTGTCTCTCCTCCCTGAGAAGCTTTCCCTGTCTTGCCTGACGGGCGGTATTTACCGCCCGTCTTTTTTTGTCTGGCTGCTCACATGCGATGAGGCTCCCCGTCTTCTGGTGCATCCGGATTATCAGAGGAGAAAGCCCGATGAGCAGTACGCTTGGCGATCTGGCCAATGATTATGCAGCCGCATACAAGGCCGATATCGCGTCCTTTCGAACTGAAACGCAAACCGAACAGCTTTGCGCCATTGCCACGCGCGTCGCACAAAGCTGCTCGGCCGTTGAAACCAGCAGCAAGCCTGTTTCAGTTGCGCAAAGCGAGATTTCCGGTGCGATCATCATCGGCGAGGCAACCGCGAAAAAGCTTGCCAAGGATGATGCCGCCTGGATTGCACGGCAGGCTGCTGTCAGTCAGACCGATCTGCGCAAGAAGGCCGAAGAACAGCAGGCGCGTGACCTGACCCTTCTGTCCAGTCTCAAGGAACTGTCGGAGAAGCTTGAAGGCACCGGCGCAACCGATAGCGGTTATGAGCAATCGGTCGAAGGATTTGAAGACACGCTTGCATCCGGCGCGCTGGTGGCTTCTTAACGCCGACGGCACATTCATTGAGGCCGGTCCCGTGCAGTGTTGTCGGGACCGGCCTTATTCTTGTCATTACGGGGTCGGCAGGGCGTTTTGGGTGTTGATCAGATTATTGGTATTCCACCAGTTCTCGATGCGATCAGCAAAGGCCTTGTTATCTGATGCAGCCCACTGGTTTTTCCTGAGTTCGAGATAGGTGAAGGTGCCACCGGCATCATATCCCTCGCCAGCCCAGTCGCGCCGTACCCGAATGGCCGCGACCACGTCCTTATAAGCGACATTAAGGACCGCAAGCTCGCGCGCATAAAGGTTCTGGCGTGCCATCTGGCGTTCGGTCGCGCCAAACCTGGCAGCATTGCCATAGACCCGTTGCTGGATGGAATAGGTGGGGCACCAGTATCCACGCAAACGCACGCAGTAAACCCATGTCTCGGCAGCAGGATCCGGCTGATCAGGAACCTTTGGCGGGAAGAGGGCACCGATTTCATGCGTACCTGACAGACACACGGCCGTATAATGCGCAAGATCCTGATCCGCCTTGCGATAAACAATGGCCGGGGTTGCGGGGGATGTCCCGCGCCGGGAAAAGCCGTGGCCGAAAATTTCATCGGGGGGGCGCGTATCCCCGCGCCATGCATAAAGGGCCCGGCTGCTTTGGGATGTGTTACGTTTCAGATCGGGTGGCACCCAAAGATAGTCGACATAGGCAAATACAGAACGTTCATTTGACAGCAAAGCCCAGAAATCATCTGCGCAATTTGTCCCGTAAACCTTTTGTGTCTGGCCAGAATTTTCGAGATCCACATTCTCGATATAAAGCTCGATACCGCCGATTTTCTCTGTTGTCATGTCATGCCTCGTTTAAATCACTCCGATGCATTCCGACGGTGAGACAATGAAGCTGTGAGAAACGGGTGAACCGGGTCTGGACAAAAGCAAAAGGCCGGGTCTGTGGTCAACCCGGCCTTAATTTGAATTCAGGAAACGGCTGGAGCCTGTCAGGCTTTGCGATACCCGGTCTTGTGATCCAGCGGCATGTCAAGAAGCCCGGTCGCATCAAACTGTTCAAGTGCTGATGTCCAGGGGGCGAGGTCGATATTCTGTGCCTTGATCCATTCCGGATTGTAATAGGTGTCGCAATAGCGATCCCCGCCATCACACAACAAGGTCACGACCGATCCGGTTTGCTCGGCCTTTTTCATTTCCGTGATCAGCGACAGGGTGGCAATGAGGTTGGTGCCGGTTGACCCGCCGCAGCGACGGCCAAGATGACGTTCAAGATAATGCAGGGCGGCAAAGCTTGCGGCATCGGGAATGCGATACATACGATCGACAACGGTCGGGTTGAAGCTTGGCTCGACACGGGGACGGCCAATGCCCTCGACGCGCGATCCCTTGGTGCCGGTCACCGAACAGTCGCCGGTTTCATAGGCATCATAAAAGACCGAGTTTTCCGGATCCGCCACGCAAAGCTCGCAGCCTTGCCCCAATGTCCGGCCATAACGGACATAGCGACCGATGGTCGATGATGTGCCGCCCGTGCCCGCACCGACGACAACCCAGCGCGGAACCGGATGGGGTTCACGTTTAAGCTGATCAAAGATGCTTTCGGCAATGTTGTTATTGCCGCGCCAGTCGGTTGCGCGCTCGGCATAGGTGAACTGGTCCATGTAATGGCCGTCAAGTTCGCGCGCCAGGCGTTGGGATTCTTCATAGATCTGACCGCTGTGATCTACCAGATGGCTTTCACCGCCATAAAATGCGATCTGGTCGATTTTCTGTTGCGAGGTCGATTTCGGCATGACGGCGATAAAACGCAGGCCAAGCAGGCGTGCGAAATAGGCCTCTGACACGGCGGTTGATCCGCTTGATGCCTCGATAACCGGCGTGTCCTTGGTGATCCAGCCGTTGCATAGGCCATAGAGAAACAGCGAGCGCGCCAGACGGTGCTTGAGACTGCCAGAAGGATGGGTCGACTCATCTTTAAGATACAAGCCAATCCCGTCAAGTTTCGGCAGATCAAGGCGGATCAGGTGGGTGTCTGCCGACCGGTTGAAATCAGCTTCGATCTTGCTGATGGCGTCAGCCACCCATTGGCGGTCATATGTCATTTAACATCCTGGCGTCAGGTTGGATCACATCATGGCGAACATGAAAATCGCGAATGGGCACTTGTGTAGGGGATTATAATACAAAAAACTACAGTGAAATTGTGTCGATACATTTTGGCGATCTGACAATTTTTAAGAGATTGGGCTTGCTAACACTTTTTTCAAAGCTAACCTTTATAATTCAAGGTTCCCGATTCCTTCGACCTGACCGGATGGCGCTAAATCATGGCTGTTGACGATAAAGACCCGTTTTCCAAGCGGCATGGTGCATCAGAAATTGGTGCGGCCTATGACGTGCCGGTGCGCGTTTCGACGGTGATTGGCAAAAGCCAGATTCAGGTCGCGCAATTGATGCGTCTGACCCGTGGTGCGGTTCTTGAACTTGACCGCCGGGTTGGGGAACCCGTTGATATCTATGTCAATAACCGGCTGGTTGCACGTGGCGAGCTGGTGGTGGTGGACGAAAATCTTGGTGTGACGATTACCGAAGTGGTCAAGACCGGCACAATCATCGAGACCCATCATTAGGCGTGATACTGCCAGACAGACAGGCACGGGATAGAAGTTTTAAGGCCGCATGATGCGGCCTTTTAATTTGGAATGAATCCTTCGGTCTGAAGACGTTTGTCGATGCGCGTGATTTCCTCAGGACGCAGGCGGGCTTCAAGTGCAGAGACCGCGGCCATCGGGTCCATCGGGGTTTCAAGGTTCAGGCCCGGTGGCAAGGTGATCGGGCCAAGTGTGGCGCGCCTTAGCCAGTAATACGCTTCTGCCTGGTTTTCTTCCTGTCCCCAGCCGCGTTCAAGCAGGGCGCCATACATGAACTGGGCGGCGTGATTGTCGGCCTTTGCGCCAAGTTCGAAATAGTGGGCCGCTTCAACAAAGTTCTGACGCACACCGCGCCCGTGGAAATATTGCGTGCCAGTCAGAAAGGCAGCATCCCCGTTTCCGGGATCAGCTTGCAGGGCGCGCTTGAAATATTCAGTGGCGCGGAACTGGTCATAATTCACGCCGTGCCCGTTGTAATACAAAAGCCCGATATAATAGATCGCACCGCTGTGATTGGCGCGCGCGGCCTTTTGAAACCATTTGACGGCTTCCGGATAATCGGGGCGTCCCATGTCTCCGCGATAGTTCAAAAGTCCCAGCGCATATTGTGCATAAGGGTCATCATTCAGGGCTGCGATTTCCCACTGCTGTCTGGCTTCGCTGAAGTCCCCGGACTGATAGGCGTAATAGCCGGTCTGATATTCGCGGCTCATTTTGCTGGCTTGGGCGGGGGTAGGTGTAAGGGCCAGCAAGAAGGCTGAGCTGATCAGGGCCGCAATTGTTGCGAGCCTGATGGCAGTCGAAACAGGGAGACGCACTTTTTTGTCCGCTTTTTTTGTAATCAGGAATTGTTTTTAAACAGCGGGACGACTTTACGCGCGCGCTTTTCGATGGCCTCGAGAACGTTGGTGATATCAGAACTTTGCTTGATCCGCTCGCCACTATGAAGTGCCAGATATTGTCCGGCATTCTTGTGTTCGCTGCCCAGCTTGATCACGGTGAAAAGCGGTGTTTCATGCGTGGAACGGAAAATCGAAAACATTGCCATACCGTCAAGATGGTCAATCGCGTAGTCGCGCCAGGCACCACTTGCAACCTGGCGGGAATAGGTATTCATGAGCCGCATCAGTTCGGACCGGTCAAAATGTACAAAGCTTTTGGCTTTGCGATATTTTGCCAAATCGAACAGTGTTCCCATGTCATTCTCCGACAATGTGATCGTCTGGTTGCCCTGACCTGAAAGCAGAACATGACAGCCATATGACACGGTAGCGCGGATTGACTTTCGTCTCAAGTTTCAATGGGCATGAACCGGTTCACAGCGCGTGTGACCGGTTTGAATATCCCAGAAAAATCAGGTGATTGGCTGTTAAAGGCTGCGTGATCTCGTCGGCGGCCAGTCAACGGTTTGTGCCCCGGTATTATAGGGGTCAGGCGTGCGATAGCAATTGACGGCTGCCAGCGTACGATAGCAATAAAGCGGGGTTTCGGGGACCGGATCCTTTTTGCAATAGGATTTGCCGTCAAGCTTGCGAATGGTTGAGCAATCCTGACCGGTCGAAAGCGACACCACATGGTCAATCAGGGTTTTGTCGGTATTGATGATACTGACAACGTCAAAGGCCAGATACCATTCCCCGCCTGTAAAGATGCTGGTTCCGGCAATGTCAGACATTGTGGTGCTGCAGCCAGAAACGCCGGTTCCCAACAATGTTGCAAACAGCCCGGCCAGAATACGTTGTCGAATGACACGCTTGGCATCATGCCGGCTATACACTTTCTGACGACGTTCCATGGTGTCTCCGTCCATCTACCGGGCAATTTTGACCGATAGCATTGTGAAATCTGTTCCCTTGACTGTTAACAAAGCAAGCCCCGTGCCGGATTTGTCGTCATCTGACCCTGTTCTTGTCATATGGGCAGGGTTAGGTTTGTTTTCAGTCGTTTTGGAGCTTTTCGCTGATCATTTTATGGTGCTGATGATGTGTGGAAAATCTTTCAAACCGGTTTAAATCCGCCTGATCGGTCCGCGGGAACAGGCAATTCTTTCCCTGCATCGGTAAATTTGCCCCGATTTTGCCCAAAATGCGGACTTAACTGCTGGATGAAAAAGTACGGAAACAAGCTTTGCACTGGCCAGATACAGGCCAGATAGCTGCTTCATACCGGCCATATAGCCGCAATCGGGCAAAATAATTGGCCGATTGCGGGGTTTGGCTTCGAGCAGACTTGACCCTGTACGTGCTGGCGCGTTAAATCCTTGCCAGAATTAATTCAGATAAGCGGGCAGGTTGCCCGCTTTATTGTGACCGGATTGGAGCCGTTTTCGTGGTTGATATTTTCCAGGAAGTCGAAGAAGACCTGAAGCGCGAACGCACAGAAGAACTGTGGCGCAAATACGGGAAATATGTCATCGGCACTGCTGCTGTGATTGTGTTGGGGGTTGCTGGTCGTGAAGGCTGGAAAACTTATGAACACACCACCAGCATCGAAAATGGCACCCGCCTTGCCAATGCTGTCGAACTGGCAAATGCAGGTGACGACAAACAGGATGCCGCGCTCGAGGCGCTTGATGCGATTATTGCCGACGGAAATGCCGGTTTTGTTGCCCTTGGTCATTTCCAGAAAGCCGCAGTTTACCTGCGTGCCGGTGCCGTTCCGTCCGCAGTAACCGAACTTGAAGCGATTGCTGGCAACTCCGAAATTGATGACGTTTACCGTGATCTTGCCGTGGTTCAAATTGCGATGAACAGCGCAAATGAAACCAATGCCAAGGACCTGATCACGCGTCTTCAACCGATCGCGGTTCCGGAAAACGCCTGGTACTATTCAGCGCGTGAAATGATTGCCTTGCTGCATGTTGCCTCGGGTGAAGTTGATGCAGCCAAACCGCTTCTGACGGAAATTGCCGATGACAATGAAGCACCGTCAGGCATGCGCGCACGCGCAAGTGAACTTCTCAAGGCCGTTGGTGCCTAACAAGGTCCAGACAGGATGGCCGGGAACAAACCCGGCCACCGTGACGACAGCTTGAATCAGGGGAAACGGTTTTGACCACACGCGGTATTAAGTCAGTTCTGTGCGTAATGGGAATGACAGGCCTTTTGGCCGGGTGTTCGGGTTGGCTTGGTGGCGAAGAAGAACCGCCATTGCCGGGTGAACGCATTTCGGTTCTTGCCCTGCAAAGCACGGTTCAACCCGATGTCGAACTGTCTGACCAGCGTGTGATCCTTCCGGAACCCGAACCGATGGTCGACTGGCCGCAGAATGGCGGCTATCCGAGCCATGCCCTGCATCATGTAGGTCTGGATAATGATGTTCTCAAGCAGGACTGGTCGATTGATATCGGCGAGGGGTCAATGGATGACAACCTTTTGCTTAATCAGGCGATCATTGCGCGCGGTGTGATCTTTACCATTGATGCCAGTGCCGAAGTTCGTGCCTTTGCTGCCAATAACGGCAAAAGAATCTGGTCACTCGAACTGGCGCCCGAAGACGAAGAGGACAGCACGCTTCTTGGCGGTGGTCTGGCCTATGAGCGCGGGATCATCTATGCCACCACCGGCTTTGCTGAAATCGTTGCCATTGATGCACCAAGCGCCAAGGTTCTGTGGCGCAGTCAGGTCAGTGCACCGATGCGTTCGGCGCCGACAGTGCGCGGTGGTCGTGTCTTTGCCATTACCATTGATAACCAGACCATCGCGCTCAATGCGATGACCGGTGAAACGCTTTGGAACCATCGTGGTGCAGCCGAAGGCGCATCCTTTATCGGTGGTGCAAGCCCGGCGGTTGATCAGGGTGTGGTGATTTCGGCCTATTCGACAGGCGAGATTTATGCCCTTCGTGTTGAAAACGGTCAGGTGATCTGGTCGGATGCACTGGCCGGTGCAGGACGTACCGATGCGGTGTCGGCAATTGCCGATATTCGCGGCCTTCCGGTCATTGATGATGATCTTGTGATTGCGACAAGTAACTCCGGTCTGACCGTTGCGATTGACCTTCGTACCGGCTATCGGGTCTGGGAACTGGAGGCCGGTGGCATCCAGTCGCCATGGGTGGCCGGCGATTACGTATACCTGCTAACCAACACAAATGATCTGATTGCCTTGCGTCGGAAGACCGGACAGGTTAAATGGGTGACGGTTCTGCCACGTTTTGTCGATCCCGAAGACCAGGAAGAGCCGATTGTCTGGACAGGTCCGGTACTGGTCGGTGACAGGTTGATCGTAGGTAACGAGCAGGGCGAAGTGATGACTGTTTCCCCTTATAGCGGTGACATTCTCGGCAAGGATGAGGTATCCGGGCCGATCACATTGCCGCCATCGGTTGCGGGTGACAGCCTTTACTTCCTGACTGCGGATGCCGATCTAATCGCATATCGCTGATCAGTCAGTTCGAACATAGAGTTTTTCGCAAGGTTTCCTTGCAGGATTTGCGATGCGCCGAGGGCAGTGAAAGCCGTCGGCGCATAACGCCTTTTATAACGAGAGTCTGAAAGTCAGATGTCGCTTAAAGTTGCCATTATCGGTCGCCCCAATGTCGGGAAGTCGACCCTGTTTAACCGTCTGGTCGGCAAAAAGCTGGCTTTGGTGGACGACCAGCCTGGCGTGACCCGTGATCGCCGCTATGGAAAGGCGCGTCTGGGCGATATGTCGTTCGACATTATCGATACCGCCGGTCTGGAAGAAGCATTCGATGATTCGGTCGAAGGCATGATGCGCCAGCAAAGCGAGAAGGCGTTCGAGGAATGCGATGTTGCGCTGTTCCTGATCGACGCCCGTGCAGGCCTGACCCCGCTTGATAACCATTTTGCCGACTGGCTGCGCAAGCGCCACAAACCGGTCTATGTCATTGCCAACAAACACGAAGGCAAGGATCAGGATCCGGGGCTTTACGAGGCCTATGGCCTTGGTCTTGGCGATGTCGCACCAATTTCAGCCGAACATGGTCTTGGCATCGAGCTTCTGTATGATTTGCTCGAACCCCATTGGAAAGAATGGAAAGACCGCGAACGTGTCGCCAAACAGCATGCCCGCGAAGCGGCGGCCGAGGCGGCTGGTCTGGAAGATGACGATAGCGACGATCTGATTGACGAAGACGGCTTTGCCGATGACGAGGGCGAGGTCTTCCCGTCCTTTGAAATCGAATTTGACGAAGATGACGAAGACGAAGATGGTGAACTGATCGTCGAAGGATCGCGCGATAATTCGAAAATTCAGCTGGCAATCGTTGGTCGCCCGAACGCAGGAAAATCCACACTTCTCAACCAGCTTCTGGGTGAAAATCGTGTGATGACCGGCCCGCAGGCGGGCCTGACCCGTGATTCGATTGCGGTTGACTGGTCCTATGAAGGTCGTCCGATCCGTCTGGTCGATACAGCGGGTATGCGCCGCAAGAAAAAGATCGATGACCGTGTCGAACGGCTTTCGGTTGCCGATACCCTGCGCGTCATCCGGTATGCACAGGTCGTTGTTCTGATGCTTGATGCGACCAATACCCTGGACAAGCAGGACCTGACGATTGCCCGTATGGTACTTGAAGAAGGCCGTGCCCTGATCATTGCGGTCAACAAGTGGGATGCTGTCCGCGACAAGGCAGAAGTGATGCAGGCCCTGCGTGACAAGCTGGATACGTCTTTTGCACAGGCCAAGGGTATTCCGGTTCTGGCATTCTCGGCATTGACCGGGCGCGGCACCGACAGCCTGATGCCAACCGTGCTTGATCTTCACGATATCTGGAGCCGCCGTATCCCGACTTCACAGCTTAACCGCTGGCTGGAAGCAACCACCGAACGGCATCTGCCGCCGGTCATTTCGGGGCGTCGTATTCGCCTGCGCTATATGACCCAGGCGAAATCGCGTCCGCCAAGCTTCTTTATCAACTGCTCCAAGGCGGCTGAACTGCCCGAAAGCTATACGCGTTACCTGATCAATGGCTTGCGCGAAGATTTCGACATGCCGGGCGTTCCGATCCGTATCTATCTGCGCAGCAGTGATAACCCTTATGCCAAGAAGAAAAAGAAACGCTAGTTTCCGGACTTCTTGTTCAACACATGAAAAAGCCGCCCTTGGTCAACAGGGGCGGCTTTTTGTCTGTCTGTATCGCGGACCGATCAGTTTTTGGGGATCGACGGGCCGTTATCGATGATTTCGCGGATATGTTCGGGCAGGTCTTCTTCGGTGAAGCTTTCCTGAATGTCACCATCCTGCACAAAGGCAAAGATATCGGCGATGTCCTGTCCGGAAAAATCAATCTGATAGCCAAGGTCGGCCTGTTGCAGATGAAGCATCGATTCTGCACCGCGCCACATGCGTGCAAAGAACTCGAACGGTTCACGCGCGATATTCATGTTGGATGCATCAAGTCCGGGGCCGATATCGCCCCCGACATTGTTGACTGCATGACAAACCACGCAGCCACGCTCCGCAAACAGGTCCTTGCCGCGTTCTGCATCCATTTCGGTTATGGCGGCGCTCGTCGAGCCGTTGTCGGCTGCTTGCGCCTCTGTGGCATTTGGCAGGGTCAGGGGTGTTGCAATGATCAATGCCAGGCCAAAAGTCCCCAAAGGAGAAAGAATGCAGTTACGAAGCGCCTGTTTCATGGCTATTCCCAGATTGTTTGTTGCGGGTTGCGGCCATGCTAACGACCCGGGGCGGGTAAATGCAATCAATTGATGGTGCAGGCAAATTTTAAATGGTCTCCCGGGTCATGAGTGGGGATCATCACCCGGGAAAACGGCCTAGTGTCGGGCAGGCGGATTAAGCAGCGCAAAGCCATCCTGCGTGTAATAGGGATAATGCGGATAGGGCGGTGTGCGATCACTGACCCGATTAAGACGGGCGATCTGACCCTTGTCGAGCGACCAGCCGATTGCGCCAAGATTATCAATCAGCTGTTGCTGATTGCGTGCCCCGATAATCACCGAGGAAACGGTGGGGCGTTGCAACAGCCAGTTAATGGCAACCTGCGGAACGGTTTTGCCGGTCTCGACCGCGATCTCGTCAAGAACATCGATGATGTCATAAAGTTTTGCGTCATCGACGGGCGGGCCGAACTGACTGGTTTCATGCAAACGGCTTTGGGTCGGGGCGGGTTTGTGACGGCTGATCTTGCCGGTCAGCCGTCCCCAGCCAAGCGGGCTCCAGACCAGTGCGCCAAGTCCCTGATCCTCACCAAGGGGCATCAGGTCCCATTCGTAATCCCGACCAACCAGTGAATAATAAACCTGATTGGCAACATAGCGTGACAGACCGTGGCGCTCAGCAATAGAAAGCGATTTCATGATCTGCCATCCGGCAAAGTTTGAAACCCCGATATAACGGATTTTCCCGGCCCGGATCAGATCATCAAGGGTAACAAGAACTTCCTCGATGGGGGTATGGGCGTCAAAGGCGTGAAGTTGCAGCAGATCGATATAATCGGTGCCAAGGCGCGATAGTGCCTGTTCGGTGCCGGCAATCAGGCGGCTGCGCGCGGTGCCATAGTCATTGGGCCCCTGACCCATCGGGAGGCCGAGTTTGGTTGAAATCATGACCTGATCGCGCCGTCCCTTGATCGCCTGACCCAGAACGGTCTCGGATGCGCCATCGGAATAAACATCGGCACTGTCAAAAAGACTGGCCCCATGTTCGAGGCAGATATCAATCAGGGATGCGGCTTCGCGGGCATCCGTTGTGCCCCAGTTTGAAAACAGCGGACCTTGTCCGCCAAAGGTGCCCGTGCCGAGCGAAAGGGCGGGAACCCGAAGGCCGGACCGGCCCAGTTGCCTGTGTTCCATATTCAGTCTCCTGAGAGGTGATCGTTTGAACTGGTGCGAATATGGACAGGGGATCAATTTTCAACTAGTACGACCTAAGGAACATTATTTGTGAGTTGAATTCCAAATGGCGCGTCTTGACACAAACCGGTCCGGGGAAATGGAAGTCTATGTCCGCGTGGTCGAACGGGGCGGATTTTCTGCCGCGGCGCGTGACTTCAAGATGACACCATCTGCCGTCAGCAAACTTGTCGGGCGGCTCGAAAGCCGCCTTGGCGTGCGGCTGCTCAACCGGTCGACGCGGAAATTGCAACTGACGCCGGAAGGTCAGCGGTTCTACGACCGTGCGGTCAATGTTCTGGCGGAACTGAGTGATGCAGAGGACGAAGCAGCAAGGGCCGTTCAGCCGCGTGGCAAGCTTCGCGTCAGTGTGAATATGCCGGTCGGCTTGTATCGCATCTTGCCGCTTGTTCCGGTTTTTCAGGCGCGCTTCCCCGATATCGATCTTGATATCACCGTTAGTGACAAGGTTGTTGATTTGTACGAGGAACGGGCAGATGTCGCCATTCGCAGTGGCCCCTTGCCGTCATCCGGCCTGATTGCGCGCAAGCTGGGACAATGCCGCATGGTGATTGTCGCCTCGCCGGATTATCTGGATAGGGCTGGTACGCCCCGTAATGTCGAGGATTTAAGTGAGCATCAATTGATCGGCTATAACTTTCCGCGTGCGATCAGTGAATGGTCATTTGATGATCACGGGACGATCAAGACAGTCATGCCCGGTGGCAAGGTCTGTGTCGGGGATGCGGAAAGCGCGCGTCAGCTGGCCGTTGCGGGCGGTGGCGTTGCCCGTCTGGCGGCTTTTCATGTCAGAGACGATGTGGATGCAGGAAGGCTATGTGTGCTGCTTGAGGCGTTTAACCCCGGCGGCGGCGTTGATATTCATGCTGTCTATGTCGGGCAGGGCGGGCTTATGCCTGCGCGCGTGCGGGCATTCCTAGATTTCTGTATTGAAAATGTCGATCTGAATTGAAAAAGGCCGGGCAAAATACCCGGCCTTTGAAAATTGCGCTGGTTCGAAGCTTAGTAAGCGTCAACCACTTCGCCATGTTTGGTGCAGCTGGTTTCTGCCAGATCGACAAACACGTCGGTGATGCTGTCAGGTGTCGGAAGCGACTGCGGATCTTCACCCGGATAGGCTTCTGCACGCATTTTGGTGCGGATACGCCCCGGATTGACCAGATTGACACGGACCTTGCTATCATCAAGCTCCTGCGCATAGGAAAGCACAAGGGCCTCAAGGGCCGCCTTGGTGGCAGCATAAAGCCCCCAGAAAGCACGGCCCTTTGCCGATGCGTTCGAGGTCACGAAAATCGCGCGGCCGGCATCGGAAAGTTGCAGCAGCTTGTCGACAGTACGGATAAGACGGAAGTTCGACGTCACATTGGTTGCAACGGTATTGTCGAAAATCTGCGTGTCGATATGGCCAACCGGTGCCAGTTCCCCCAGAAGGGCGGCATTGCCAACAACGACATCAAGCTTGCCGAACCGTTCAAAAATGGTCGGGCCAATGGCATCAACCTTTTCAAACATGGTCAGATCAATCGGAAGCAGCGAAATCTTGCCACCTGCGTCGGTAACTTCGTCGCTCAGTTCTTCAAGCGCGCCGACATTGCGACCAATCGCGATGACATGTGCGCCTTCGGCGGCAAAGCGTTTGGCAACAGCATAACCGATCCCGTGCGAGGCACCGGTAATCAGTGCCACGCGCCCTTCAAGACGTTTGGTTTCGGTCATGCAGATTGCCTTTCAACCAGCTGGCTCAGCTTGCGGTCCTTGTTTTCGGCATTGTGATCCGTCAGACGGATCGGATAGTCGCCGGTAAAGCAGGCATCACAGAATGCCGGGCTGTCATTGTCGCGGCCCGGAAGACCGGTCGCACGATACAGCCCGTCAATGGTGACAAAGGCAAGGCTGTCCACACCAATGATCTTTGCCATGCTTTCGATGTCGTGATTGGCCGCCATCAGTTTGTCTTTGGACGGGGTATCAACGCCATAGAAGCACGGGTTCATGGTCGGCGGGCTGGTGATGCGCATATGGACTTCGGCGGCACCGGCCTGACGGACCAGATCAACAATCTTGGTCGAGGTGGTGCCACGCACGATCGAGTCATCAACCAGAATAACGCGCTTGCCCTTAAGCTTACCGGGGTTGGCGTTATGTTTCAGCTTCACGCCAAGATGGCGGATCTGATCGGTCGGTTCGATGAAGGTACGGCCGACATAATGGTTGCGGATGATGCCCAGTTCGAACGGGATACCGCTTTCGTCGGCGTAGCCAAGTGCGGACGGAACACCTGAGTCGGGGATCGGCACGACAACGTCGGCTTCAACAGCAGACTCACGGGCCAGTTCACGACCGATATTCTTGCGCACGTCATAAACGCTTGTGCCTTCGACGATACTGTCGGGGCGGGCGAAATAGACATGCTCGAAAATGCAGAAGCGTGATTTGACCGGTTTGAACGGCTTGATCGAACGAAGACCTTCATCGGTGATTTCGACGATCTCGCCCGGTTCGATGTCGCGGATGAATTCCGCGCCAACAATATCCAGACCGACCGTTTCCGACGACAGGATATAGGCATCATTGAGCTTGCCGAGAACCAGCGGGCGGACACCAAGCGGATCACGTACACCGATCAGTTTCTTCTGGGTCATTACGACCAGAGAATAGGCACCTTCGACCTGACGAACCGCATCAATCAGGCGATCAATGATTTTCTCGTACAGGCTGGTTGCGATCAGGTGAATAAAGGTTTCGGTATCCGAGGTCGACTGGAAGATCGACCCGCGTTTGACCAGACGGTCACGTACCGCAAGCGAGTTGGTCAGGTTACCGTTATGGGCAATCGCCAAACCGCCAAATTCAAAATCGGCAAAAAGCGGCTGAACGTTACGAAGGCCTTTGCCGCCTGCGGTGGAGTACCGCACATGGCCGACGGCACGCTGGCCGGGCAGGCTTTTGATTACGTCTTCCGAACCAAAGATATCACCAACTTGGCCAGAAGCCCGGTGGGCAGGAAAATCTTCGCCGTCATAGGAAACGATACCAGCAGCTTCCTGTCCGCGGTGTTGCAAGGCATGAAGGCCAAGAGCCGTCAGAGCCGCCGCATCGGGGGAGCCAAAAACGCCAAAGACGCCACATTCTTCACGTAGCTTGTCGTCATCAAATGGATTGGTGGTCAGCATGAGTGGGTTCCGCTCTCTCGCCGGTGGCGCACGGACAACGTATTCTCTACGAAACCCACACGCCTCACTCGTTAGTGGTCGCCTCAATCAGGCGATCCAAATCATCGCGCGAGGGCCTTGTATACCCGTTTAGGGGCTTGGGTCCAGTCCCTTTTGGCTCCGGACCAAGAAGTTGACGATAGGTTTGCTCATTTGCATCGGCCTTGCGCTGAGCGCGCTCAAGCTCTTGGGCCGTGGTATCGAAAATTTCGTCAGGAGCCATGCGCATAATGAGGAACGCACCTTCCTCAAGAACCGGGCGTGTGCGGGCGTCGCGAACCCAGTCAGGTTGCGAATCTGCGGGCAGAAGCCAGGACAATGCCAAAAAGCCGATACAGACGATCAGGGCGCCGCGCAAAAGACCAAAAACAAAGCCCAGCGTGCTGTCGAGACTATCAAGACCGGAATTCTGAACAGCCCGACCGATCCGGCCGCTGATGAACGAGAAAATCAGAAACGTGATCAGAAACAGGCCAACACCGGTTGCAAGATCGGCAATCAGTTCGGACGGGATCAGATCGCGCACATAGGGTCTGGCAACCGGATAGCCATAAAGCGCGCACAGACCAGCCCCCAGCCAGCCCATCATCGACAAGGTTTCATGGATAAAGCCACGGAAAAAGGCAAACACACCCGAGATCAGCAAGATGCCGACAACAATCAGGTCAAACACATCGCGTGCGCCAAGATCGGGTAGGGCGGAGAAATCCATCTGTTCTTAAACCTTGTCAGTCAATCAGTCTGGGGACGCACGGGCGGGCTCAATACATGCCTTCGCGCGGGCGTACCTTGTCGCGGACATCGTCGCCGAATAGATTTACCAAATCCTGAAGATGGCCGATTTCGGTCTGATTGAGGCCCTTGATCGACAGCTTCTTCTTGCCCTGTGTCCCGTTTTTGGGGGTATAGGCATTGCCAAAGCCAAGTTTGGTGGCTTCTTTGAGCCGCGATTCGAGTTGTCCGACCGGACGAACTTCGCCCGAAAGACCGATTTCACCAACAATCACGGTCTCGGCAGGAACCGGGGCATCTGCCACGGCCGAAATAAGGGCGGCGGCAACCGCCATATCGGCGGCCGGTTCGCCAACCCGCAGGCCACCAGCGACATTAAGATAAACGTCAAACTGGCTGAGCGGCAATCCGCAACGGGCATCAAGGACAGCAAGGATCATGTTCATGCGCGCAGAATCCCAGCCAACAACCGCACGACGTGGTGTCGCAAGGGCCGATTGCGCGACAAGCGCCTGGATCTCGACCAGCATCGGGCGGGTGCCTTCCAGCCCGGCAAAGACCGCCGTGCCACTGACCGGTGCTTCGCGATCAGCAAGAAACAGGGCAGACGGGTTCGGAACTTCAACCAGACCGGCATCGCCCATTTCAAACACGCCAATTTCATCGGTGGCGCCAAAACGGTTTTTCACCGCGCGCAGAATGCGGAACTGATGGCCACGTTCGCCTTCGAAATACAGAACCGTATCGACCATATGTTCCAGAACGCGCGGTCCTGCGATCTGGCCTTCCTTGGTGACGTGACCGACCAGAAGCACGGCAAAGCCCTTGCGCTTGGCAAGGCGGATCAGTTCCAGTGCACAGGCGCGGACCTGTGACACTGTGCCCGGCGCGCTATCAAGGGTGTCGGCATACATGGTCTGGATGGAGTCAATGACCACGACTTCGTGGCTGCTGGATTCAAGGGTGGTTATGATATCACGCAGGCTGGTCGCAGCAGCAAAATCGACTTTGGACTTCTCAAGCCCCAGACGGGCCGCACGCATGCGAACCTGGTCAACTGCTTCCTCGCCCGAGATATAGGCGCATTTGTGCCGGGCGGCCATCGCGCCAACAGCTTGAAGCAGGATTGTCGATTTCCCGATCCCCGGATCACCACCGACCAGCAATGCCGATCCCGGTACAAGTCCGCCACCACAGGCGCGATCAAGTTCGGTGATGCCGCTTATGATGCGTTTGGGACTGGCACTTTCGCCCTCAAGGGCGACGAATTCGATGGTTTTACCCTTGGCACCACCGGCAATGCCACCTGCGGCCTTCGGGCCGGTTTCAACGCGTTCTTCCTCGATGCTGTTCCATTCGCCACATCCATCGCAACGGCCGGTCCATTTGCGGTATTCGGCACCACAGTTCTGACAGATGAAACGGCTTTGGGTTTTGGCCACAGAATGCTCCGATGGTCGTTAAGGTGGTCAGTAAATACTTTGCAGGTGTGCGGGGCTTCAGGCGGACTAGAGGTGCTTGAGATCAAGCTCCAGCGGGCCTTCGATATCACCGGCAACGAACTGCTTCAAATAGGGGTTGTCGGACTGATCAATTTCGCTGACCGGACCATCCCAGATGATCTTGCCCTGATAGAGCATGGCGACGCGATCAGCGATCTTGCGCGCACTTGCCATATCATGGGTGATGGTCATCGCACTGGCACCAAGTTCGCGGGTGCATTTGACAATCAGGTCATTGATGATGTCGCCCATGATCGGGTCAATGCCGGTGGTCGGTTCGTCAAAGAACAGGATTTCCGGCTCGGTCGCAATGGCACGGGCCAGACCGACACGTTTTTGCATGCCACCGGACAAAGACGCCGGTGACATATTGGCAATTTCCGGACCCAACCCGACATCGGCAAGGCGTGCAATGGCAACGTCACGTGCCTCACGCGGTTTCATGCCGCGCCCTTCGATCAGGCCAAAGGCGACATTTTGCCAGACCGAAAGGGAATCAAACAGGGCAGCGCCCTGAAACAGCACGCCGGTTTTCGCAAGCATTGCGTCGCGTTCTGCCTGGCTGGCATCGGTCATCTCGACACCGTCAACGGTGATCGATCCCTGATCCGGGTTCAGAAGGCCCAGCACGCATTTCAGCGTTACCGATTTGCCGGTGCCCGATCCGCCGATGATGGCAACGGATTCACCCGGCGCAACGTCAAGATCTACACCCTGAAGCACCTGTTTGGGGCCAAAGGCCTTGTGAACATTGCGAAGCGATATTTTGGCAGGGCTGGTCATAATGCGTTCACCGGCCCTTATCGCGAAAAGAAGAGTTCGGTGACGATATAGTTCGAAATCAGGATCAGGATGGAACTTGATACAACCGCATTCGTCGTCGCCTGGCCAACGCCCTGGGCACCGCCACGCGAATGATACCCGTGATAGCAGCCCATCAGCGTGATGATGAAGCCGAATACCGCCGCCTTGACCAGACCTGAGACAACATCAAGCTGTTCAAGATACTGGAACGTGTTGCGGATATAGGACCCGTCATTAAAGCCAAGCTTGTTCACACCAACCAGATAGCCGCCAAGAACCCCGATAATATCCCCGATCAGAACCAGAACCGGCAGGGTGATCAGACCGGCAATAACGCGCGGAACCACCAGATATTTGAACGGATTGGTCGAAAGGGTGACAAGCGCGTCGATCTGTTCGGTAACCCGCATGGTGCCGATTTCAGCTGCAATTGCTGCACCGACACGGCCAGCCACCATAAGACCGGCCAGAACCGGACCCAGTTCGCGGGTCATGGAAATGACGACCACGGTGGCAACGGCACTTTCGGCAGAAAAGCGCGAGAACCCCGAATAGGATTGCAGGGCCAGAACCATCCCGGCAAACAGGGTGGTCATGGCGACCACCGGCAACGAGAAATAGCCGATCTCGCGCATCTGTTTGAAAATGAGACGGAAATAGATCGGCGGCGTAACCATATGGCCAACCGTCCGACCTGCAAACACCGTCACGCGACCAACAAGGGTCAGAAAGGTCAGAAAGATATGGCCAACCGGCGCAAAGATCGGCATCTGTACTTCGAAGTCCCCTGTTATCGGCCTGCCAAGATAGTCTGGCCAGTTTTTATGGATCAGCTTTCTGTATAGACCCGCCGATAGCGATGTCCAAGCGAAGTTAGTATCTCGTAACCGATTGTACCAGCAGCAGATGCGACATCGTCAACCGTCATCTTGTCATCCAGAAGCGATACCATATCACCGGCCTTGAGGGGCTTGCCCGGAAGATCGGTGATATCAACTGTGATCGCATCCATCGATACACGCCCGACATAGGGAACTTCGTGTCCTTTGATCAGCAATTTTCCGGCATTGGACAAGGAGCGCAGCCAGCCGTCAGCATAACCAAGAGCAATGGTTGCAATCCTGGATTTGCGTTTGGCCTGCCATGTCGCGCCATAGCCGACAGTCTGTGGTTCGTTGATTTCGCGAACCTGCAGAACCTTGACCTTAAGGTTTACCACAGCGCGCATCGGGTTTGCGGCTTCGGGTGTCGGGTTGCCCCCCCAAAGTGCATAGCCCGGACGGCAGAATTCGAGATGATATTCCTTGTCGCGGAAAATGGCCGACGAGTTACAGAAGCCGCGCGGGGCAGGCGGAAGCCTGCGATACCATTTCATGAACAGGTCATACTGTTCCTTGGTGATCGGGTTTCCGGCTTCGTCTGCTGCGACCGGGTGGGTCATGTAACCGGCCTTTTCAAACCCGTAAAGCAGGGATGAATAACGATCAACCAGATGGCTGACATCAAGCGGAGTCAAGCCAAGGCGGCTCATGCCGGTATCAAGATGAATGAAGGCCGGGGCAGGGCGTTCATATTCGCGGCACAGATTTGACCAGCGTTCAATCTGTTCAAGATCGTTCAGGACCGGAATGACATCATTCTCGATGAAGAATTCCTCGTCGCCGGGCAGCACGCCATTGAGAACTGCGATCCGTCCGCCGCCCCGCAGAACCGGAAAAAGTTCGGCGGCCTCGTTGGCCTGTGCGACGAAGAACAACCGGCATCCCTGCTTTTTGAGAACCGGAACAATGGTATTTGCACCAAGACCATAGGCATCAGCCTTTACCACAGCGCCACAGGTGCGCCCGGTATAACGTTTGGTCAGGATCTTGTAGTTGTCGGCAACTGCTTTCAGATTGATCTGCAGTTCCGCGCACTCGGCAGCACGGCCGACGGCGGGAAGAACGGTCATTCGTAAATACCCCGTGGAATCCAGTTACGGATGGGCGTTACCCCAATCCTTACTCATATTCTTCTTCAATGTGATCAAGATCGCCAAACTTGGTGTAGTTCCCGTCAAAGAACAGGCGGACATTGCCCACCGGGCCGTGACGCTGCTTGGCAACAATTACCTCAGCGGTGTTGTAGACATGGTTCAAACGTTCCTGCCACTGCGCATAGCGTTCACCGAACTTGTCGGTGGCTTCTTCCGGGCGTTGGGCCGGTTCTGCACGTTCGAGATAATATTGTTCGCGATAGATGAACATGACGACGTCGGCGTCCTGCTCAATCGAGCCCGATTCACGAAGGTCAGAAAGCTGCGGACGTTTGTCTTCGCGCTGTTCAACCGCACGCGAAAGCTGTGACAGGGCAAGAACCGGAACTTCGAGTTCCTTGGCAATCGCCTTGAGCATACGGGTAATTTCCGAGACCTCCTGCACGCGACCATCACCACGGAAGTTGGTTGGCGGTGCCAGAAGCTGAAGGTAGTCGACGACGATCATCGCCAGGCCGTGCTGACGTTTCAGTCGGCGGCAACGGGTACGCAGGGTCGATACCGGAAGGGCAGGCGTATCGTCGATATAAAGCGGAACAGTATTGAGTTCCTGTGTCGCCAGAAGCAGGCGTTCGAAATCCTGTTCGTTCAGGTCACCACGGCGCATATTATCGCCCGATACCTCGGCGGCCTGCGAGAGAAGACGACCGGCAAGCTGTTCGGCGGCCATCTCAAGCGAGAAGACGGCAACCGCACCGGTGCGGACCTCGTCACGGGTGTCTTCACCTGCTGCGCGGTTCTGATGCGATGCGATGGCGGCGTTAAAGGCAATGTTCATCGCAAGGGCGGTTTTACCCATCGACGGACGACCCGCAAGGATCAGCAAGTCTGATGGATGCAGACCGCCCAGCTTGCGGTCAATGTCACGCAAGCCGGTGGTCACACCAACAACACGACCGGCGTTCTTATAGGCGTGATCGATATTCTCATAAGCCTTGGCCAGTGCAGGACCAAAGGCCACAAAGCCCGATTCAGCAGCCCCTGCCGTCGCCAGCGAGAACAGTTTCTGTTCTGCCTTTTCGATCTGGGTGGTGGCATCGGTATCAAGTTCGTGCTTATAGGCCTCGTTGACCACATCTTCGCCAAGCTCGATAAGCTCGCGCCGCAGATAAAGGTCATAGATCAGTTTGCCGTAATCACCGGCATTGATCACCGAGACAAGGTTGTTTGACAGTTCTGCCAGATATTGCGCCCCGCCGATTTCAGCAAGTTCCTCATCCTGCTTGAAATACGCCTTGAGCGTGACCGGGTTGGCCAGTTGGCCACGTTCGATCTGCTTGCCGCAGGCTTCGAAAATGCGGCCGTGCCGGGCATCTGCGAAATGTTCCGGTCGCAGGATGTCTGAAACGCGCTCATAGGCGGCGTTATTGTTCAGGATCGCGCCAAGAAGGGCAGCCTCTGCCTCAAAGTTATGAGGAGCCATGCGTTCGAGCACCATGTCGGTGTCGGCACCGTGGTTCATATCCAGAGGAGCGAAAAGGGCGTCAAGATTGGGATCTGTCATGGGCGGAAAAGGTATCAGTCATCCGGTTGGCCGCAAAGAGTTAATCGGTATAACTCATAGCGGGTATTCCGCAAGCGCAGAGGTCGACCGCAGTGCAGGTTTTTGATCCCGTTCGGGAAATCTGTCCCGACAATGGTCCAATGAACGCACCGGACAAAAGAAAACGGCATATCCTTGCGGATATGCCGTCTCTTGAATGGTCTTGGAAGAAAACCTGCAATTAAGCGTTGGTTTCTTCTTCGCCTTCAGCAGCTTCGTCAGCCATGTCAGCCGGAACGTCTTCTTCGAAGAGTTCTTCAGCAGCTTCCAGAGCTTCTTCAGCTTCCATCTCGTCGATGGTGCCAAGAACTGCGCCGCCTTTGCGGAGCTGTTCTTCAGCGTCTTCTTCAGAACGTGCAACGTTGGCAGTTACTTCGATAGCAACTTCCGGGTGCAGGTTGATTTTGACCTGGTGCAGACCAAGGTTTTTGATCGGCTGATCAAGAACAACCTGGGTACGAGCAACAGTGAAACCGGCTTCGGTTACTGCGTTTGCGATGTCGCGTGCAGTTACCGAACCGTAAAGCTGACCGACGTCGGATGCCTGGCGAACGAGGGTAACAGCGAGTTCACCCATGTTCTCGGCAACCGCTTCGGCGTCTTTGCGGCGGTCAAGGTTGTCAGCTTCGAGCTGTGCTTTCTGTGCTTCGAACACAGCAAGGTTTGCTTTGGTTGCACGAAGGGCCATGCCCTGCGGCAGCAAGCGGTTGCGGGCGTGGCCCGGCTTGACGGAGACTACGTCACCCATCTGACCGAGTTTTTCTACCCGCTGGAGCAGAATAACTTCCATCACCGATCCTCCTCATTGCTACGGGTCATCGGTTCTTTCCCCCGCAGCCTGATTAAATGCTCAATAATTCCAAGTCCGGTGATCGCAACAAAGGACCAACTGGACAGAACCGCGACGATGTAAAACACCGTCAGTATCATACGTTTTTGCGGCCATCGGGCTGCCTGCCCATGCACCAGTGCCAATCCCTGAAACAGGAACGGCACTGCCAGTACCACCGCGACGTTTCGCGCCACATAGGCCAGGGAACCATCGGCAAAGCCGACCGTAAACCCGGCCAGGGCGAACGCAAACAGTGACCAGCCAGGCAAGGCGAAAGTCGCCATTCTTGGTGTCGGACGCAGGTTTTTGCCTGCACGCACCAGAATTGCCTGTGCGATTGCCGCATTGGCGAACAGCATCATCAGCCAGCTCACCGCAGCAATCGCCGGGAAGTAAACCTGGAACATGCCAATCAGACCCTGAACATCGGATGTCATAGGGACACCCATTTCCGAGTACATCTGGCTCAGGAGCTTCGAAATGAGTTCCTGAATGTCCAGACCTTCCGCCGTCAAAGTCCCGGTAATGAAGATCATCACCGTTGCGACCATGACGGCCATGGCACTTACGACAATTCCGGATGGAAGAAAGGCAACATTGCCATTTTCATCTTTCCGGATGACCAGCGCCATGCGGGTCAACAACATCGCCGGTCCGGCAAACACGATCATAAAGACCGTGAAAGGCAGCAATCCCCCCAGAAGAACGAGGGCACTGCATGCGGCTACTGCCGCAACCAGCAGGCGTTTGGGTCCTTGCCAAAGTCCCGTAAGGAACAGCGGCAAATGCCCGAAATATGAGAGCAAAAGCGCAATCGGATTTCCTGATAGAACCAACAGGAACAGAACGGCACTGCCCAGTCCTGAACCAATCGCTATGAGGGTGTCACGTTGCATCATTTACTCCCGGCCCGAGACCACAAAAGGGTCTCTTGCCGACTGCCTCAGACCTGGTCTGCGTAGGGCAGCAGCGCCAGGAAGCGTGCACGTTTAATGGCTTTTGCCAGTTCGCGCTGCTTCTTGGCCGAAACCGCAGTGATACGGCTCGGAACGATTTTGCCGCGTTCGGAAACGAAACGCTGCAGCAGTTTGACATCTTTGTAGTCAATCTTCGGCGCATCATCACCCGAGAACGGGCAGGATTTGCGACGACGGAAAAACAGACGACGTCCAGCCATGATATTATCTCCTCGCTATCTGTTAGCCGTGCTGACGGGGACCGCCACGGCGATTACCGCCACGACCGCCGCGCTCGTCGCGGTTACGCAGAATGGCAGACTGTTCTTCTTCGAACTCGTCAACCTTGACAGTCATCTGGCGCAGAACGTCTTCGTTCAGGCGCATCTGACGCTCATATTCCGCGATCACATCTTTTTCAGCTTCGATCTGGAAGAGAGTATAGTGGCCTTTGCGGTTCTTTTTGACACGGTATGCCAGGGAACGCAGACCCCAATATTCGGTTTTAGCGATCTTGCCACCGAGACCTTCGATGGTCTGGGTCAGCTTTTCGTTCAGGCTTTCGACCTGTGCGGTCGAGAAGTCCTGACGTGCGATAAACACGCTTTCGTACTTGCTCATAATACTCCTAATCACTCCTTGTGGCTTATCTCTTCCGTACATGACCTCATGTCATGCAGGCATAGCCGGGCAATCCCGGCAAGGAGCCGTGAGACGGCGGAATATACACTTTTCGCCCATTAGTGCAACGCCAAATGCACGTTTTCCACAGGCAGGCACACAGAGCGCGAAAACTTCAATGCGTGTTGGTTTGTATCGGGTTGTGACCATTTGGGGGCATATTGCCAGTGTTGCACTTTTCAGGAAGCCGATATGCGTGAACTGGTTCACACTTGAAACGAAAAATTCAAGCGAGTAGGCCTTGTTGCATTCGTTGTGCCGGTAGCTGACGCGCCCTGTTGATTATTCCTGTTCAGCTACAGGGCCGGGTGACGCGTATCGAGCGTTCTTGTCCTGAATACCGGTTCTGCAGTCCCAAGTTTCATGACACGCGGATTTGTAATGCCAGAGCCTTCTATTGATGCTGCGTCTTCACGCCGGGCATCGTTATTCAATTTATGTTTACTTGCGTTATGTGTCGGTATCGTCACCGGGTACGGAGCAGTGGCGTTCCGTGCTCTGGTCGCCCTGATCCATAACATCGCGTATTTTGGCGTCTTCTCTATTGAATATGATGCCAACCTTTTGACCGAGCCGAGCAGCTGGGGCCCGTTATTCATTCTGGTGCCTGTCATCGGCGGGATGTTCGTGGTCTTTCTGGTCAATAATTTCGCCCCCGAGGCCAAAGGCCATGGCGTTCCCGAAGTGATGAACGCCATTTATTTCGAACAGGGCCGTATTCGCCCGACGGTCGCACTGGTCAAATCAATCGCGTCGTCGCTTTCAATCGGCACTGGCGCATCGGTTGGTCGCGAAGGCCCGATCATTCAAGTCGGATCGGCGCTGGGTTCAAGTATCGCCCAGATTTTCAGGCTGCAGACCGGCCAGCGCATAACGCTGCTTGCGGCCGGGGCGGGCGCAGGTATTGCGGCGACCTTCAATACACCACTTGGTGCCGTGCTGTTTGCCATCGAGCTGATGATGCCCGAAGTTTCCACCCGTACATTTTTGCCGGTGGTGATTGCAACCGGGGCTGCGACCTATATCGGACGGATCTCATTTGGTTTGGCACCAGCCTTTGACGTGCCCCTTGCTGCCGTCCCGCAAGTGTCGGCAATCGATCTTCAGGCGCTTGTTGTTTATGTCGTGCTTGGTCTTCTGTGTGGTGTTGCGGCCTGGATGTTGATCCGCTCGATGCTGATCACTGGGGCATTTTTCAGGAAAATGCCGGGAAATGATTACACCCGTCATGCGGTTGGCATGCTTTCGGTCGGTATTCTGATGTATGTTCTGCTGCTGACGGGTGGCAATTATTATGTTGACGGTGTTGGCTATGGCACGATCCAGCATATCCTGCGCGGAGCGATGACTTCCTTGCCGCTGCTGGTGGTTCTGTTCTTTGCCAAGCTCTATGCAACCTCGGTCAGTATCGGTTCCGGGGCGTCGGGTGGTGTGTTCTCGCCATCACTGTTTGTTGGCGCAACCCTTGGCGCAGCTTGCGGCGTGGTCGGCAATATGATCTTCCCCGAAGCAGGCATTGCGCCTGTCGAGTTCGCGCTTGTCGGGATGGGTGGGGTTGTTGCGGCTGGTACCGGTGCGGCAATGACCGCGATCATCATGATCTTCGAGATGACGCGCGACTATAATATAATTGTGCCGCTGATCGTCGCCGTTGCCATTGCGCTTGGTTTCCGTCGCATGATCATCAGCGAGACGATCTATACGTCCAAGCTGGTTCTGCGTGGCCGTCATATCCCCAAAGAGCGTCATAGCAACATGTTCATGGTCCATCCGGTCCGCGAGGTCATGACAACCAGACAGCTTTATGCCGACGCGGCGCTTCGGGTCTCGGAAATCATCGACAAGATCGGCTCATCCCCGGAACCAAATCCGATGATTGTCCTCGAAGGAGACAGGATTGCCGGTGTTATTCCTGATGTGACAGCTTTGTTCTCGGTCGTTGGTGACAAGGACAACAAGACGCTTAAGGAATTGATCGGCGAAGATTTCGTCGTCGTTGTCGATGATATGAACATGTATGACGTGATCAAACGTATGGAACGCCGCAAGGCGCGCGCCGCTGTTGTGGTGAAGCCGTGCCGTGGTGTGCCGCGTCAGGATGATGTTTGCGGTGTGATTACCAAGTCGCATATTGCGGACAGCGTGGTTTCGAGCATGCAGCACTATATTGGCTAAGTTCCAAGAACAATGGACGAATTTGTGCGCTGCACGATAGGGAGTCCTTCATGAAAGGCAGCAAACATGTCATACATGTTTGCTGCCTTTTAACTTGAAATCATGAATTTCCGTGCCACCTTGTTTGCAAGGTTTGGATATGACAGCCAAAAAACCGCATCTGTCCTTGACAGCGGAGGCGGGCACGTTATCAAGGGTGGCTCAATTTTAAGGCCGATCATTCGGCACAGCCTTCGTAGAAGCGGACAAGGGTATATTTGATATAATGACACGCGCACTCGTTTTCCCCGGTCAGGGGTCGCAAGCGGTTGGTATGGGGAAAGAGCTGGCAGAAGCATTCCCGGTTGCCCGCGAAGTTTTCCAGGAAGTCGATGACGCACTTTCCCAAAAACTGAGCGCATTGATGTTCGAAGGTCCGGAAAACGAACTGACCCTGACTGAAAACGCGCAACCCGCGTTGATGGCCGTCAGCCTTGCTGTTACCCGCGTTCTTGAAAAAGAAGGTGGCTTCATGCTGACCGACAAATGCGATCTGGTCGCGGGCCATTCGCTGGGTGAATATTCTGCGCTTGCTGCGGCCGGGACCTTTGCGATTGCCGATGCCGCCCGTCTTCTGAAAATCCGTGGGCAGGCCATGCAGGCCGCTGTTCCGGTTGGTGTTGGCGCGATGGCGGCCCTTCTTGGTCTTGATTATGCCGATGCTGTTGCGGTTGCAGAAGAAGCCGCACAGGGCGAAGTCTGCACCGCGGCCAACGATAATGCCAGCGGACAGGTTGTTGTTTCGGGCCATAAGGCGGCTGTCGAGCGCGCGATCGAGATCGCCAAGGGCAAGGGCGCGAAACGCGCAGTTCTTCTGCCGGTATCCGCACCGTTCCATTGCCCGCTGATGCAGCCGGCTGCGGATCGTATGGCCGAGGCCCTTGGTACTGTCACCATGAATGCGCCGGCAAAACCGGTTGTTGCGAACGTGACAGCAGAAAAAACTGATGATCCGGAAACCATTCGTAAACTCCTTGTGGAGCAGGTTTGCGGCACGGTGCGCTGGCGTGAGTCTGTTCTTTACATGAAAGAGCAGGGCATCACCGAGCTGGTCGAGATCGGCGCAGGCAAGGTTCTGACCGGTATGGTCCGCCGTATTGATCGTGATCTGAGCGGCACGGCCGTAAATGGTCCGGCAGATATCGAAGCATTCCTTGGCACTCTTTAAGAGTGTTCCGAGAAAAGACGAACCCAAAGGGAATTAAAGTTAATGTTTGATCTTGCAGGGAAAACAGCACTCGTAACGGGCGCGACCGGCGGTATCGGTGGCGAAATCGCCAAGGTTCTGGCGCAGGCCGGTGCGAAGGTTGCTCTGTCGGGTACCCGTCAGGAACGCCTCGAAGCGGTTGCTGCCGACATCGGTGAAAATGCCGTTGTTGTTCCGGCCAACCTTTCGGACTCTGAATCGGTTGATGGTCTGATCAAGAATGCCGAAGAGGCCCTTGGTGGTCAGCTTGATATTCTGGTCAACAACGCGGGCATCACCCGTGACCAGCTTGCCATGCGTCTGAAAGACGAAGACTGGCAGGCGGTTCTTGATGTCAATCTGACCTCGGCTTTCAAGCTTGCGCGCAATTCGCTGCGTGGCATGATGAAGCGCCGTCATGGCCGCATCATCAACATCACCTCGATTGTCGGTGTGACCGGTAACCCGGGGCAGACCAACTATGCGGCGGCCAAGGCTGGCATGATCGGCTGGTCGAAATCGCTGGCACAGGAAGTTGCCGCACGTGGCATCACGGTAAATTGTGTGGCACCAGGTTTCATTACCACGGCCATGACAGAAGAACTCGGAGACGCTCAGAAAGAAAAGCTTTTGGGTGGTATTCCGGCAGGTCGCATGGGCGACAGCAAAGAGATCGCAGCAGCGGTTCTGTATCTCGCAAGTGACGAGGCTGCTTATGTCACGGGACAGACCTTGCATGTGAACGGCGGAATGGCGATGATTTAACCCGTTGCGGGTTGCCTACTTTTCTGCTTAAAAGGGGCCGCTATACCAAATATTGAAACCGGCAATTGTTTGTTGTCGGTTTCCGGTTCCCGGGAAGTCCTTCAATAGGGGGAATAAACGGGCACCACGTAAACACTAACTGACAGAAAACCTATTGAAGGATTTGAGCTATGAGTGATGTCGCAGATCGCGTGAAGAAGATCGTTGTCGAGCACCTCGGTGTTGAAGAAGACAAGGTCACTGAAAACGCAAGCTTCATCGATGATCTGGGCGCAGACAGCCTGGACACCGTTGAGCTGGTTATGGCGTTTGAAGAAGAATTCGGTTGCGAGATTCCTGATGACGCGGCTGAAAAAATTCTGACCGTCAAAGACGCGATCGACTTCATCGAAAAGGCGAACGGCTAATCTTGCCGTGAGACATGGGCGCCAGAGGGCATCCTCAGGCGCCCTTTTCGTCTTTGCTGGATTCATAAAATAAAGGCGTAATGCGGGATGAGACGCGTAGTTGTTACCGGACTTGGTGCTGTAACGCCGCTTGCTAGCGGTGCACAGAATACCTGGCAGAAATTGCTGAACAGCCAATCCGGCATCAAAGCCATCGATACTTTCGATGTGTCCGATATCCCTGCCAAAATCGCAGGCCTCGTGCCGCGCGGTGAGGGTGACGGACTTTTCAACGCGGAAGATCATGTCTCGATCAAAGACATGAAGAAAATGGACGATTTTATCGTCTATGGGATTGCCGCTGCAGATCAGGCACTGGCTGATTCGGGCTGGAAACCGGAAACCGACGAAGATCAGGAAGCCACTGGCGTTCTGATTGGTTCTGGTATCGGTGGCCTTCCGAAAATTGCCGAAGCTTCGGATCTCGTGAATAACGGCAAGACCCGCCGTGTCAGTCCGTTCTTCATTCCGTCATGCCTGATCAACCTGGTTTCTGGCCAAGTTTCGATCAAACACGGTCTCAAAGGTCCGAACCATGCGGTGGTAACTGCATGTTCGACCGGTGCACATGCCATTGGCGACGCATCGCGCATGATCATGCTTGGCGATGCGGACGTAATGGTTGCCGGTGGTGCAGAAGCTGCTGTTTGCCGTCTTGGCATGGCTGGTTTTGCTGCTGCGCGTGCGCTTTCGACCGGTTACAACGACACCCCGACCGAGGCATCCCGTCCGTGGGATCAGGGCCGTGACGGTTTTGTCATGGGCGAAGGTGCTGGCTGTGTCGTTCTTGAAGAATACGAACATGCCAAGGCACGTGGTGCGAGGATTTATGCAGAAGTCGGCGGCTATGGCATGTCGGGCGATGCGTATCACATCACCGCACCGGCCGAAGACGGCAATGGTGGCTTCCGCTCGATGCGCAATGCGCTTCGCAATGCGGGCGTGAACCCGGAAGACGTCGACTATGTCAACGCACATGGTACCTCGACTCCGCTGGGTGACGAAATCGAACTGGGTGCGGTCAAGCGCCTGTTTGGTGACCAGGCAACCAAGCTGTCCATGTCTTCGACCAAATCGGCAACCGGTCACCTTCTGGGTGCGGCGGGTGCGATTGAAGCAGTGTTCTCGATCCTTGCGATCCACGAAGGTGTCGTTCCGCCGACCCTGAACCTGCGCAATCCGTCCGAAGCCTGCAAGGGGATCGATCTGGTTCCGCTTGAAGCAAAGCAGCGCAAGGTCAATGTTGCCCTGTCGAACTCGTTCGGCTTTGGCGGCACCAATGCCTCGCTGGTATTCAAGGCCGTTTAAAACAGCAGAGCCAACCTTAACGGGAGCTATCCCTTGAAGCGTTTTCTGCTTGTTCTTGGCTTGCTAATCATCACCGCCGTACTCACCATTGGTGGGGCGGCGGTGTATGTTTATGTGCAATACACATCGCCAAGCAAACTTGTACAGGACCGTGACATCATTATCCCGCAAGGGACCGGTGTTCGCGGCATTGCAGAGATTTTTCGACGCGAACAGATTATTGATGAGCCGCTGATCTTTATGGCGGGCGTGCGGGTTAGCGGGCTGGATCGCTCGCTCCGGGCGGGGGAATATCACTTCCCCAAACGGGTAAGCCCGAAGCAGGCTGCCGAAATCCTGGCCAATGGTGAAACAGTTAACCGGTTTGTCACCATTCCCGAAGGTCTTCGGTCGGGTGAAATTGTCGCGCGAATCAATCTGGTCGATGGATTAACTGGCGAAATCACCGAAATTCCCAAAGACGGTACTCTGTTGCCCGAGACCTATCAATTCTCTTATGGCGATTCCAAGCAAAGCATCCTTGACCGGATGCGGACTGCCCATGACGAGATGGTCGAGCAACTTTGGCCGGGGCGCGACGCCAATCTGCCGTTTGATACAATCGAGGAGGCCCTTGTTCTGGCCTCCATCGTCGAACGGGAAACAGGTGTTGCTGCCGAGCGCGCCCGGGTGGCTGGTGTCTTCATCAACCGGCTTCGGATCAACATGCGTTTGCAGTCCGATCCGACGGTTGCCTATGCTATCAGTCCGGATAAACGTCTTGAACGGTCGCTGACGCGCAAGGATCTGCGTTTTGAAAGCCCCTATAACACTTATGTGACCGCGGGCTTGCCTCCGTCACCAATCACCAATCCGGGACGTGAAGCCTTTTATGCGGTTCTGCATCCGGCAACCACGAAAGAGCTTTATTTTGTGGCTGATGGTACGGGCGGGCACGCCTTTGCCCGGACCCTTAAGGAACATAACCGCAATGTTGCCAAATGGCGGCGCATCCGCGACGGTCAGTGACCGGTATTTTCAATCCGGATACAAAACAGGCGGCAATCCGATTGGGTTGCCGCCTTTGTTTTTATTGATCCTGACAAGTCAGGCTTCAGCATCCTGATTGCGGGAGGATGCCTTTCGCGGAACCCGGTTGGCGACCAGATCAAGAACCCATTGCGGGGTTATTTTCAGCAAGCCGATAATCATGTTCATTTGCCAGGGAAAAGCGATCATGCCGCGATTGCGTTCCAGTCCGCGGGCGATTTTGCGAGAGGCCTTATCGGCCTGCATGAAGAACGGCATGGGAAAGTCATTTGAGTCCGTGATGCGGCTTTTGACAAAGCCGGGGCAGATGACATTGACCTTGATCCCTGTCGGAGCCAGTGCGCCCCGCAAACCTTCGCCATAGACGCGCACAGCGGCCTTGCTGGCGCAATATGCCGGGGCAGAAGGCAAGCCGCGCCAGGACGCCTGCGAGGACACCAGCGCTATCTGACCACGCCCACGGACGCGCATGGCCGCGATTGCCGGATCGATGGTGTTCAGAACACCCGCGACATTGGTCGCCAGGATATCCCTGACCTGTTCGGGGCTTTCGCCCCGGCCGCCTGTCCCGGCGGATATACCGGCATTGGCGACCACAAGACTAAGTGGGGCCAGCTCGTCACAATGGGTGACATAGGCGTTCATGGTTTCGCGGTTGGTCACATCAAGAATATCGGCATAGACATTGGCACCGGCAGCACGACATTCATTTTCAACAAGCCGCAAGCGTGTTTCATCCCGACCACTGATGAACAAAGTCACCCCGGTGCGGGCAAAATGTCGGGCAAGTGCGGCGCCAATACCGGAACTGGCACCGGTAATCAGGATGGCGTGATACTGAAAGGACATGGTTGCTCGAATACAGTTCTGAAATGCGGTTTATCGAATTTTGCGGACCATGATGCAGCAATAGGGCAGCATTATGAAATACATGCAACCGATACCATATTGTTGATATCGCACAGTCTGCAAGTGTTGGCCCTTGGCGTTACCGGGGGCAAACGTTATAAACGCGCAAACATGAAATTACACTGGATGGGAATATGACCGTTTCAAGCATGACCGGCTTTGCCCGCACTGATGGTGCGGCCGATGGATTTGGCTGGACCTGGGAATTGCGCAGCGTCAATGGCAAGGGGCTTGATGTGCGTGTGCGCCTGAATGGCGGGTTCGAGCGGCTTGAAGCCAAGGTCCGTGATGCGGTGTCCCAGCGTTTCAAACGCGGCAATATGGGTGTGACGCTTAATGTTGTACGCTCGGCGGACACCGGCGCGTATAGCGTTAATCGTGAATTGCTCGCAGAGCTTGTTTCAATTGCCGAAGAATTCGACAATACCAGCAGTCTGTCTTCCGGCACGATTGCCGACCTTCTTAATGTGCGGGGTGTTCTTGAGGCGGTTGAAACGCAGGAAGATGAAGCAACCCGTGACGCACGCGATGATGCCGTGCTTGCCAGCCTTGCAGATGCGATTGAGCAGATGGCCGATCATCGTGCCGAAGAAGGACAGAAGCTTGATGCGATGCTGCGCGGGCATGTCGACAATATCGAAGAAACTGTGACGCGGGCCGAGAATTGTGCTTCTGCGCGCGGGGACGCGATCAAGGAACGCCTGAAACGTCAGATCGAAGAATTGATGGATGCCGGGAAGTTCGATCCGGAACGCCTGCATCAGGAAGCTGCCCTGCTTGCGACCAAGGCCGATATCCGCGAGGAAATTGACCGCCTCAAGGCCCACATCTCGGCTGCGCGCGACATGCTGACCAAGGGCGGTGCCATCGGGCGCAAGCTTGATTTCCTGTGTCAGGAATTCAATCGTGAAGCCAATACTTTGTGCTCCAAGGCCAATGACATCGAACTGACCACTTGCGGGATGGAGCTTAAGGTCATCATTGATCAGCTCCGCGAGCAGGTCCAGAACGTTGAATAAGCGGGCAGGGAAGGAAACACGATATGATTGATCCTCACAATCGCCGCGGCGTAATGTTGGTATTCTGTGCTCCGTCGGGTGCAGGCAAGACAACCATCACCCGTCAGCTTCTGGAAAAAGACGACAAGATTTCGCTGTCAGTCTCGGCAACTACCCGCGCCGCCAGACCGGGCGAAGAAGAAGGCACACACTACTTTTTCAAGTCGGTTGATGAATTCAAACATATGATTGCCGATGATGAATTGCTCGAATGGGCCGAGGTTTTTGGCAATTATTATGGCACCCCGGTTGCTCCGGTCGAAAAGGCCCTGTCAGAAGGGCATGACGTTCTGTTTGATATCGATTGGCAAGGTGCGCGCCAGCTTCGTGACAAGGGTGGAGCCGATGTCGTTTCGGTCTTTATCTTGCCACCGTCTTCTGGCGAACTTGAACGTCGCCTGCGTGATCGTGGTCAGGACGCGGATGATGTCATCATGAAACGCATGGCAAAGGCCGGCGCAGAAATCAGCCATTGGGAAGAATTCGACTATGTTCTGATCAATGATGATCTGGAACGTTGCCTCGCCGACGTGCAGCATATTATTGGTGCAGAGCGCATGAAGCGCACAAGGCAGTCCGGATTGCCGGGCTTTGTCAAAAAGCTTCTGACCGACTGAGCCGCAAACAGGAAAATGGCCGCTTTACGAAGCGGCCATTTCATCATGAACCTGGGTCAGGCGAACAAAGTCCGTGACACTGAGTTCTTCCGCGCGGGCCGTTTCGGTAATCTCGGCCTTCGCAAGCAATTCACCGACATTGACGTTTAGCGTCTTGAGACTGGCACGCAACATCTTGCGGCGTTGGCCAAACGCGGCCTGTGTGATTTTGGCAAGACTGGTCAGATTGATTTCCGTGCCACGGTCCGGTTTCGGTCGCAGCTGCACCACAGCAGATGTGACTTTGGGCGGTGGTGTAAAGGCACTGCGATGGACATCAAACAATATGTCGCAGTCACAGAGATACTGGCAAAGTACGGACAGGCGGCCATAGGCCTTGCTTTTGGGACCTGCGACAACGCGTTCGGCGACTTCCTTCTGGAACATCAGGGTCAGACTGGCAAACTGATCAATTTGCATCAGCCAGCCCAGCAAAAGCTGGGTTCCGACATTATAGGGCAGGTTGGCGACAATCTTGCGCGGGGCAGGGCCAAGTTTGGTGACATCGACTTCCAGTGCATCACCATCAATGACATGTAATGCTCCGGGGTAATGATTGCTGATTTGCTCCAGCACCGGTTGGCAACGCGGGTCACGTTCAATAACGGTCAGGTTCTTGGCGCCGTTAAACAGCAAGGCGCGTGTCAGACCACCAGGCCCCGGTCCGATCTCTATCACCGTCGCATCGTCAAGCGGTGCCGCAGCGCGCGCAATACGTCCGGTCAGGTTCAGGTCAAACAGGAAATTCTGACCGAATTTTTTCTGGGCAGACAGGCCATGTGTAGCAATGACTTCGCGCAGCGGCGGCAGGCCGTCATTGGCAAGTGTTCCCGATTGGGTGGTTTCTTCTGACACGTGGGTCAGGCTCCTGTCAAAAGACGTTTCTCGGCCATTTCCGCAGCCATTTTAAGGGCTGCAATCAGGCTGTCCGGGCGCGCAATACCTTGGCCGGCAATATTCAATGCCGTGCCGTGATCGGGCGATGTTCTGATAAATGGCAATCCGAGCGTCACATTTACACCGCCATGGAAATCAAGCGTCTTGACCGGTATCAGGGCCTGATCGTGATAGGGGCACAGGGCGACGTCGTAATTCGTGCGGGCTTCTTCATGGAACATCGTGTCGGCTGGCATGGGGCCAATAACGTCCAGCCCCTTTGCCCGCAATGTTGCAATTGCGGGGGCCATGATCGTTTGTTCCTCTGTTCCCATTGTCCCGTCTTCTCCTGCATGCGGATTAAGCCCCGCAACGGCAAGGCGTGGGTTCGCGATGCCAAAATCACGCTGAAGGGCGGCAGCAGTAATCTCGCACTGCTCAATAATCAATTCCGGTGTCAGAGAGTTCATGACATCGCTTAGGGCGATATGGATGGTCAGCGGCACGACGCGAAGCTTGGAATTAGCCAGCATCATCACGGGTATTGTACCCGGTCCGGCGAGCTCGGCAAGGAACTCGGTATGCCCCGGATGCTTGAAACCCGCCGCATATAGCGCACTTTTTTGAATTGGGTTGGTAACCACAGCACTCGCAGCACCATTGCGCGCGAGATCCACGGCCTTGGTGATACTTTCGATTACCACGTTCGCGGTGCTGGCCGAAGCAATACCGGTGACGACCGGGCTTTCTGCGTCGGCAATTGCAAGCACAGGTAATGCGTGATCAAAGACCGACGCGGTTTCAGCGATGTCTGAAATGACCTTAAGGGGAACGTTTTTACCGTGTTCCCGGCAAGCATTCTCAAGAATGCCAAGCGGGGCAAGAACGCAAAAAGGTGCCAGTCCGTCATCATGACGACGCAGCCATGCCTTCAGGCTAAGCTCTGGTCCGATACCGCCAGGCTCACCGATGGTCAGGGCAATCGGCGCGATTTTGGTCATCTGGTTTCCGTCTTCGCAATGATCACATGCGGATGTCGATAAAGGCCTGTCGGCGCAATTCACGAAGCTTGCGACGGGCAAGAATGTCAAGGCGCTCCATCATCAGCCGGTTCTCGATATCCCTGCGGTCTGGCAAATTGCTTTCCTCGGTCTTGTTACAGATCATGACCAGAAGGGCTCCGCCATCAACCTGAACAATATTGGACGGTTGTCCGGGCTTGAGGTTTGTGATGGCCTGTGCGACCGGACCGGAAAGTTCGCTTGGAGAAATGCCTTTCATCTCACCGCTAAGGTCCGAGCCAAGATCAACGGCGACATTTGCCAGGGTCTGACAGCTATCCGCTGTTTCCCGGGTGTTTCTCAGCACAGCCAGCTTTGCATCAATCTGATCTTTGGGCATGTCAGCGCTTAGAGGCACGAACAACTGATAAAGATCAAGCCTGACATCTGTAACAGCGCCTTCGTCGCCAACCCGACGATCAAGCAGCTTGATGATGTAATAGCCTCGGATCGTCTGTACCGGGGCACTGACTTTTCCCGGTTCAAGCTGGTTGACGACCTGTTGCAGGTCGCCTGAAAGCTCGCCAGCATACAGCCAGCCAAGATCACCACCGGTGGCGGCACTTGCACTTGCCGAGAACTGGCGGGCAAGGGCACTGAAATCAGCCCCTTGATTCAAAGCACCGAGAATTTCCTGGGCAGTCTGGTAAACACGTGTGCTGTCTTGCGGATTGTCGACCGGAAGAAATATCTCCTGAACGCGGTTACGCGGTTTTCCCTGATTGCTGATAATCCTTTCCAGGTTATCATCAATTTCCGCATCAGAAATTTCGATCTGACTGCGCATGGAGCCAAGCAGTTTCTGCCAGGCAACCTGTGGGCGGATCTGGTTTTCGATCGTGCCCGGTGCGATCCGGCGCTGTTCCAGGAAGGTATCAAGCTTTCCATCCGGAAGCCCGGCATTTTGCTCGATCATGGATTTACCGCGCGCGATGTCAGCATCCGTAACCTCAATACCGCGACGCTCTGCTTCCTGCATCTGCAGGGTCTCATTGATCAGCTGCTGCAGGATCTGGGGCGCGATCTCGTTACTTTTTTCAGGTGTCATCTGAATATTTGAGGACACGGCAACAAGCTTGATGCGCTCGACCAGATCAATGATCGAGATCGGGTCATCATTGACAACAGCTGCAACGCCGACAGGAGACTGGGCTTTGGCTGGTGTAGCCAGAGCAAAACCCATGGACAGAACCAAAGTCGCGCAGACGTTTGCAAATTTGAAAATTGGAAGTTTGGAAATCATGTTTTCTTACAATCCGGCTGCGGAGGCGACTTCACCAAGGGTTTTGAATACCAGACGGAACAGGAATTCATCAGACTCGCCCAGATCCTGATCCTGATAGAATGTACGACGGATACGTCCATCAAAAATAAAGCATTCATCTTCATATACAAAACCGATGCCGTATTCCAGAGGGTCAGACTGATCAATGTCATAGCGGCTATAGGCCATTGCCGACCAGTAGTCTGAAAACTGTCTGTCTGCTCTGAAATAGAGCTCTTCACGTTCGTTAAATTCCTCGCTTCCGGCATCATCGGAGAAATGAACGTAAGTTGCATTGATACGCAATGTATCCAGAGATCCAGCCGTAGCTGTTACCTGATTGCGTCGGGAAGAGAGGTTCTCGTTATCCAGGCGGTAGCGATACGTGAGATCCAGATAGTTGCTAGGGGCAACTGTGACCCGGCCCACATAGTCAGACAAATGCTCATCAAGGCCGGAGCCTTTGGCAAATGTGTCGTTTTTATTTGCGCGGTAACTTTGCCCGAACATGGCACTGGTATAACCACCATTCGGTCCATAGACTCCCCATTCGACACCGTAACTTGCTCTTAAGCCATCTTCTGCACGGTCGATGCCGCCGAAGCGGTCGTGGGAGAACAGATTAATGTCGTCAAATTCGAAAGACTGAGAATCCTCGTTCGGGATTTCAGCTGGGTTGCCTCCGTTCGGGGACCAGGCAACCATCGCAATTGGTGTTATGACCTGATGATACAGTCCCTGATCATTGACGAACGGCATCTGCCAATCAAGTGCAGCTACGGGAAGCAAGCGTCCAGTGTATCCGCTGTAATTGTCTTTTCCGTCACGTTCTACATCGGAAACCATATAACTATCACCACGGACAGACAGACTCAGTTTGGTGACATCTCCCATGGATCCAACATGAGGAAGTTCCCATCCGACTTTTGCCGACGCGCGATGAGAATTTGTACCTTCCTCACGTGTGAGCGACAGGCCATCCAGATCAAGTGTTGTAACACTGCCGTACTTTGCTGGTTGAGTCTGCCCGTGGAATTGCATATGTGGCAGGACAACCGGTGTATTGTCCCTGTCATCGCCGGACTTTAACCCCTGAAAGTAATAGCCATCAACGCGCGTGTAGCTGGCGCCCCGGAAGCCCTCTGTAAACAGGTTTGACGTCAACACTGACGGTGATTCAAACCCATAGCGGGAAAGATAGGTTTTTTCGCTGGCTTGTTCAGCGTCAAATCCCCAGCGCCAGGTAGGATCAATGTCAAAACGCCCTTCGGCATCTATGTGCCCTTGCCAGTCATCATTGCTGTCTTGCGTGACGCTACCGAAAGCCTCCAACTCTCCTGAGTCAAATCGTTGCCGATACTCAGTAGCAAGCAGCGGTCCTTCATCTGCAGTATAAGTTGGTGTTAAGGTCATATCCTTGCTCTTATCAATCGCCCAGTAATAGGGTTGACTGAAATAGGAGCCAACATAGCTCGTGCTGCCAAAGGACGGAGCAAGTAGACCAGACTGACGTTCTACAGTTGGGTCAGGGTGTTCGAAATAAGGCGTGTACATGATTGGTACACCTGCTACTTCCAGCCGGGCATCCTTGTATTCTACCGTTTTGTTTTCAGCATCGTGCAAAACACGTGCAGCCCTGATGCGCCATAACGGCGTGCCAGCACTTCCATCGTCCTCCTGACAGACTTTGCAGGGGGAATAGACTGCTTTGGCGATTTCAGTGTAGTTGCCAGCACTTCGACGTGCACCGGTTCCCGCAATACGGGTGTTCTCATCAAGCAGAACATAGATATCTTTCACGATACCGTTTTTAAAGTCACCGCTAAGTTCAACATAGCTTGCAAAGGTAACTTCCCCGGTTGGTTCGGTGATGCTGACATTGCCAGACGCTGTCAATACATCCTGACTTCGGTCATAGCTGACGGTGTCAGCAAGAAGGATACGACCTTCGCGCGAAATCTCGACATTGCCGCGTGCGGTCACAGTTTGCAGCTCACGGTTATAGTCGACTTCATCAGCGCTAAATAGAATAGCCGGTTCCTGCTGCTCAGATTCTGCATTCTGTGCAAATGCGTTACTGACGACTAGATGCCCGCCCATAAACAGCACGCCGCATCCCAGTATGGTGCTGGTTGCCAGTCTTCTTATCATTCCCCCCGCAATGGCCATTTATCTAGCCATCCTCAAGATGTAGCAATGTTGAAACCCCCAGTAACAAAGATATACCGGCAGGCGCCCAGGCGGACAATATCGGCGGAATTCCCCCCGAAACACCCAGTGCCGAGATAACATCTGTGCAGAAATAAAGAATAAATCCTGTCGTCACCCCACCACCGATAACAAGGGATGCCCGTCTGCGTCGAGAAAATTTAAGACAGAAGGCTGCCGCAATGAGAACCATCGCACATAGAAGGAGAGGTCGAGACAGCAGGCTGTGAAAATGAATTCGGTGACGGGTCGCGTTAAAACCTGCGCGCTCAAGCAAATTGATAAATGGTCTTAAATCCCAGAAAGACATGGTTTCAGGTGATGCAAAACTATCCTGAATCTTGCGCGCTGTCAGGTTAGTTGGAAGTTTCAGGCTTTCTGAAAACGCGCTAGCCTGACCTGGTGTGAAAGTCCATGCATCGTAAAAATGCCAGGTGCCGGGTTCGAGCACTGCACGAGCTGCATCAATTCGTGTGGTAAAGTCATCAGAGTTTTGGAACCGAAAAATGGTTACATTTCGCAGATCAATCTGGTCGCCTTGCTGGCTGCGTACGGCGCGCGCATAAATGACGGCTTGCCCGTCCTGGGTTCCCTGACGCAGCCAAAGTCCGCTCGAAGACAGGTTCATCACATTGACGTTATTCTGCAAGTAGCGTGCTTCGAGCGTTTCATAGCGCTGTAGAAGGATCGATGACAGTGGATTAAGCGCTCCGACCTGAATGCTGCCAAGGATCAGGGCGCACAGGATCGGCGGCAATAAAAACTGCCAGGCCGAAACGCCGGCTGCACGTGTAACTACCAGTTCCTGATTACCGGTAAGTTTCCAGAAGGAGAACATCGATCCGAACAGGACGGCAAAGGGCAGAACTTTTTCCGTCATGAAGGGAATGCGGCTGGTCGCCATTTGCAAAACGATGCCGACTGTCGCGTCCGGTTTGCCGCCAGCACGCCTTAGAAGCTCGATCGTGTCGCCAATCAGGATAAGGCCAATCAGAAGGGCCAGAATAGCAAGAATAGACAACAGAACATGCTTGCCGAAGTACCATGTCAGAAGCGGTGAGATTCTCATGCTTCGGCCTCTTCTGCGGTCGCTCGTTTGGCGCGGATCTGAGGTCCGCGGAATGTCCAGTAAAGCCCCAGGATGATCGGAAGGAAAGCGTTGACATACATCAGGGGTATCAGTGCCGGGTTTTTAGCAGCAAGGTTTTTCATCGCAATACCAAGGGCCTGACAAAGCACCATTACACCGATCGCGATGAGCAACCGACCAGTCTGTCCGCGACGTGAAAAGCTGCTCGAGACCAGAACCGCAAGCGCAATGCTGGCAAAAGCAATGGCATTCAATGGCGATATCAAACGATCATGCCCTTCCGCCCGGAAAGCATCAATGTCGTTTGGATTAACATCGGGGGTCGTGGCCGTCAGGAGATTGTAGACGTCGCGCTCACGTGCTTCGCGATAACGCATTGCCGGGTCTTCCGAGCTTTGAGCGATATCGACGGCATAACGGTCGAAATACAGGATCGACATGGTGCCGTCTTCCGGGTTCACTTCCTGACGGTTGCCATCAAGGAGAACAATGCGCGGGCCATCATCTGTGCGCAGGAGCGCACCATGCTTGGCCATCATGGTCGTTTGCTGATCCGGATTGCGAGAATCATGAACCAGAATACCGAGCAATTCATTGTCACGGCCGACTTCGCGCACATAGACGGTCAAACCATCAAGTTCCGTGAAGCTGCCTTCCTGTAAAAGGACAGAAGAAAAGTCATTGCGGATCGAAAACTGCAACTCTTTGAATTGCTGATAGCTATAGGGCAGATAAAACAGCGTCAGGAAATAACAGACGGCTGTCGAAATCAACGCCACCATCAGAGCTGGTTTGGCCAAGGCCCACTGGTTTAACCCGGCTGATCGCATGATGATCAGCTCACGATCCTGAATAAGCTTGTTGTAGGTGAAGACAATCACAAAAAACAAGGAAATCGGGATGATGATCGTCAAAAAGCTTGGCAGCAACAACGAGGTCAGCTGCAAAAACACCGAGATCGACAGGCCCCGGTTGACGATCATTTCGACAAAACGCAGGCTTTGCGATAGCCAAATGACACAGAGAAGCCCCAGTGTCACAAACACCATCATAATCAGCTGCTGTTTAAGCATATATCGGGTTAAGCGATTCATCGGGCGGATTATAGAGAAGCAATCAAAAACCGAAACAGGAAATTATTGCCAAATAGGGACAAACCGTACGGAATTTCCGAATGTTGGCGTTTATGAACGCTTCGATGATGTGGGCCGATAGGTGAGGTAGAAAAGGGTGCGCCATCGTCATCTGCAGAGAACAATGGCGCACGGCAATCTCGGCAAAGAGTTTGTCAAAATAGTGGCTGGGTTTCGTGCAACTCAATCGAAGTACAATTTTTAATCTGCGTTGCCATAAAGGTCGCTTCGGGAAGCAACTGGTCAAAGAAGAACTGACAACTTTTGAGTTTGGCAGCATGGAAGCTGTCAGAAACACCGTTTTGTGACGCAATGCTCATGGCGCGTAACATCAACCATCCCGAAATACATAAAGCGGCCTGCCGAGCATATGGTGTAGCAAGAACCTGCATCATCCTGTCATCGGCATTGCACCTTTCAATGACGATTGCAGTGCTTTTTCCCAACTCATCAAGCGCGTTCGAAAGCGTTCCTGCAGCCTGTTTGGCATCGCCGTTCGTCACATCGGCAATGGTTGCGCGCATGTCCGCGATCAGCGCGCCAAGTGCCCCTGCCTTGTCGCGCATGACCTTGCGTCCAATGAAATCAAGCGCCTGAATACCGTTGGTTCCCTCGTAAATCGGGGCTATGCGGGCGTCACGCAGGTGTTGGGCAGCACCGGTTTCCTCGATAAAGCCCATGCCGCCATGCACCTGAACACCTAAAGACGCATTATCCACGCCAAGATCTGTTGACCATGCCTTGACCAGCGGGATTAGCAAATCAGCACGCACCTGCGCGTTGGCACGTGCCTTGTCATCTTCCAGATGATGGGCAAGATCAAGCTGTGCTGCTGCATAAAGCGAAAGAGCACGTGCCGCCTCGGTCGAGGACCGCATGCGCATCAGCATACGCTGAACATCACCATGGATGATGATCGGCGCATCGTCGCCGGTTTGCGGATCGCGTCCCTGTTTGCGGTTGCGGGCATATTCAAGTGCCTGCTGGTAGGCACGTTCTGATATGGCAACACCTTGCTGACCAACTGCCAGACGGGCATTGTTCATCATGGTGAACATATATGCCAGGCCCTTGCCTTCTTCCCCGATAAGGTAACCGGTGGCACCTCCCTGATCGCCAAATGATAAAACCGCTGTCGGGCTGGCATGAATGCCAAGCTTGTGTTCAAGCGAAACACAGGTGACATCATTGCGCGCACCGATTTCACCAGAGTCCGATACAATGAATTTCGGCACAATAAACAGCGAAATGCCCTTAACTCCGGCGGGGGCATCCGGTGTGCGGGCCAGGACAAGATGCACGATATTTTCGGTCATATCGTGGTCGCCATAGGTGATGAAAATCTTTTGTCCGGTGATTTTGTAGGTTCCGTCGCCAGTCGGCACTGCCATGCTGCGAACTTTTGAAAGATCCGACCCTGCCTGTGGTTCGGTCAGATTCATGGTGCCAGTCCATTCGCCACTGATCATGCGTGACAGATAAAGGACGCGCTGATCTTCCGAGCCATGTGCGCCAAGTGCCTCAATCGCACCGGCGGTGAGCATCGGACAAAGCGCAAAGGCCATGTTCGATGCTTGCCACATTTCGGCAACAGCGGCACCAAGAAGGATCGGAAGCCCCATGCCACCTTCGGCCTCGGGGGCGGAGATGCCCTGCCATCCGCCTTCGCAGAATTGCGCATAGGCCTCTTTCCAGCCAGATGCAGTGCGCACCGTGCCGTCTTCAAGAAGCCGGGCGCCTTCCTGATCGCCAATTCTGTTGATTGGCGCGAGAACTGAGGACGCAAACTTTCCTGCTTCTTCCAGGATGGCGTCGACAAGGTCAGGACTGGTTTCGGAAAAGGCCGGAAGGTCGGCAACCGTATCAAGGCCGATTACGTGATGGATCAAAAACCGAAAATCGGAAACTGGCGGCGTAAAATCGCTCATGAAAAAAGACGTCTCCCTGAATTGTGAGCCGCCCGCTCGGTGTAGTCGGCTTTGTGCCGACTTTGATTGTTTGGCCGCAGCATAACGCTGCAATGCACCAAGATCGAGTCTGTTTCGACCCGGTGATGAAAAAACCGTCTTCGACATTGGTTGAAGGCTGTTTGTGCTGCCCCACTGGCAAAACGCTCAAAAGCTTCCGATATGTGAGTTCAAACAAGATTGATCAGCAGTTGATCAAATTCCGTCGGGAAATCCGCGCCGAGGGGTCGCCAATCACGAAAAGGCAGGCTAGACTTGCCGCAATCAAGCCGCATTCATATTCGATTAACCTCGAAAACAAGTGCATATGTACCATCGGGAAGAATGCGGGTTTCGATCCGGAACTGAAGTTGCAAGACAGGAGTAGGCTATTGCTGCGCAAAGGATTATTGCCAATTTTGTTTGCGGTATTGATTTCGTTTGCCGGAACGAGGTTGGTCGCCTGTGCCGGGCCTGCCTGGCCAAGTGATGAAGAACGCAAGTTTCTGGATGCCTACCGTGACAGCGTAACCGCCGGTGCGACAGACGAGCAATTTGCCCATGCAGACAAGCTTTATGTCGAAGCCCTTCAGGTTCTTTCCGAACAGTATGTCGAAAAAATCGATCGCGTTGCCTTTGTCGAAAACAGCATCGCAATGCTGGGTGATATTGAGACAGAGGATAAAACACCGGTCGGTATTGTCGGTGCAGTTCTTGATGACAGCTTGCACAACCTTGATCCCCACAGCGCCTATATGACGGACGATATGTTCCGTCGCCTGCAGGAAAGTACAGAAGGCAGCTTTGCCGGGGTCGGGATTGTCATTGCGCTTGATGATGAAAAACGCATCCGGATCGTATCACCAATTGATGATACGCCAGCCGCGCGGGCCGGTTTGCGTCCCGATGATCGTATTACCCATATTGATGGGTATCAGATGACGGGCGAACCGATTTCCGAGGCCGTGCGCCGGATGCGCGGGCGGGTCGGGGATCCGGTTACCCTGACGATCCAACGTGTCGAGGACAGCTTTGATGTCACCGTCAAACGCGCACGGATCGAAGTGCCATCTGTCAGTGCCGGTATTATTGATCAGGATATCGGATATATCCGCGTATCGCGTTTTGATGCAACCACACTGGATCAGACACAGGAATATCTTGCCGAGCTTGAAGACAAGGTCGCCAATCCGCGTGGGATCATCGTTGACTTGCGTCGCAATCCGGGCGGGTTGCTTGATAGCGCGGCCGATATTGCTGATCAGTTTCTGACCGACGGGCTGATCGTTGCGACCGAGGGCCGGGGAGAACGCAAATTGCGCAGCTACGAAGCAGATCGGGCCGATTACTTTGAAAAGGTGCCGATGGCAATTCTGCTTGATCGCGGCTCGGCATCCGGGGCGGAGCTTATGGCCGCGGCCCTGCGTGAAAACGGACGCGGGGTGATCATCGGCGAACGTTCGTTTGGCAAGGGGTCGATGCAGCGGATCATGCCACTGACATCGGGTGGTGGTCTTAAAATCACAACGGGATATTACACGACACCCGAAAATCATATTGTTCAGGGCAATGGGGTGATACCTGATATCGAAGTCAATCGTGCCGATGACGACGAATTCGAACGTGAAGTGGATCTTGCCAATGCCTTGCCATCACGTCGTCGTGATCCGCGCCAGTCACTGGCAAAGCTTGATGCCAAAAGCTGTGAACAGGACATCGTGATTGAGCGGCTTGGCAAAAACAATCGCGAGAATCTTCAGGAAGAAATGCCAAAAGGCGATGACTCCTATCGGGATTCTGTCCTTGAATGTGCGGTCGGCTATTTCAATGATGGTCCGCTGGCATCCTATCGCAATCAGGTGGAGCCGCTGCTGCGCGCCGGTCTGTAAGGCAAGCGGGAGCCTGAGGTATAAAAAAGCGCGGCCCGAATGGGTCGCGCTTTTGTTTTTGGCTATGTCGATATGATTACCCGCGGGCAAGCAGATCAATCAGGCTTGACGTATCCCAGCGATTGCCGCCACGTTCCTGCACCTGTGCATAGAACTGATCGACAAGGGCCGTTACCGGCAGGCGTGCGCCATTGCGTTTGGATTCTTCAAGGCAAATTCCAAGGTCTTTGCGCATCCAGTCAACGGCAAAGCCGAAGTCGAATTTGTTTTGAACCATGGTGCTGCCACGGTTTTCCATCTGCCAGCTGCCTGCGGCACCCTTGGAAATCACATCAAGAACCTTTTCCATATCAAGACCGGCTTTCACACCGAAATTAACACCTTCTGAAAGGCCCTGAACCAGACCGGCGATGCAAATTTGGTTGACCATTTTGGTCAGCTGGCCAGCGCCACTTTCGCCCATCAGTTTGCAGGAACGGGCAAAGGCATCTATAACCGGGGCAGCCCGGTCAAAAGCCGCCTGATCGCCGCCGCACATGACGGTCAGAACTCCGTTCTCTGCGCCAGCCTGACCACCGGAAACCGGTGCGTCGATAAAGGAAATGCCCATTTCCTTGGCCGCGGTATAAAGTTCGCGGGCAACGTCGGCTGACGCGGTGGTGTTGTCAATCAGAACCGCACCCTTGTCCATGCCGGCAAACATGCCGCCATCGCCCAGCATGACACTGCGCAGATCGTCATCATTGCCAACGCAGGAAAAGACGAATTCGGCCCCTTTGACCGCTTCGGCCGGGGTCGGGGCAGATGATCCGCCATATTCGGATACCCATTTTTCTGCCTTGGCTGCCGTACGGTTATAAACAGTTACGTCATGACCTGCTTTTTGCAGGTGCCCGGCCATCGGGTATCCCATGACACCCAGACCGATAAATGCACATTTTGCCATTGTTTGCCTCCCAAATACTGATGGTCACCAGTAAAGGTTGCGAGGCGGGCAATGTCAATGAAGGCAAATGTTACCGCGACAATGTTTTCACGATCTGGAAGACCAGAGGCCGTGATAGCTTCTAGTCCTCGTCAAGTTCCTCGGCGACGCTATGGATGATGCGCCGGTCGTAGACCAGAATTTCTGGCCGCTTTCCGGGATAGTCGAACTGGGACAGATAAAATCGCATGGCATTGATGCGCGCGCGTTTCTTGTCGTCGGATTTGACAATGATCCACGGGCTGTCGGTGGTTGATGTGTGGAAGAACATGTCGCGCTTGGCTTCGGTATAGGAGTCCCAAAGATTCTGGGATGCCAGATCAACCGGGCTGAGTTTCCATTGTTTCAACGGATCGTTCTTGCGCTGTTTGAACCGTTTGGCCTGTTCTTTTTTGCTGACCGAGAAATAGAATTTGGTCATGCGGATGTTCGACCGGATCAGCATTCTTTCAAGTTCAGGGACAGATTGCAGGAATTCGCTGACATCAAACATGCTGCAAAAACCCATCACCCGTTCAACCATGGCCCGGTTGTACCAGGAACGGTCAAACAGCGCCATTTCGCCACCACTTGGCAAATGTTCAATGTAACGCTGGAAATACCATTGGGTCAGTTCCCGGTCGTTGGGTTTGCCAAGAGCGACAATGCGCGCACCGCGCGGGTTCAGGTGTTCGGTGAACCGTTTGATGGTGCCACCTTTTCCGGCGGCGTCACGTCCTTCGAAAATGATCAGGGATTTAAGGTTTTCGGCCTTGATCCAGTTTTGCAATTTCAGAAGTTCGATATGAAGCGGGGCGATCAATTCAAGATATTGTTTTCCAGGCATCTTCTTGGCGCGTGCCATGGGATCAGCGCTGATATCAGGCGGGAGATCACCGTTGGGAGCAGTGATGACAAAGTCAGCCTTTGATGGTTTGTCGTCAAGGCGGTCCATTGTCATGTTCTCGGCATCAAGCAAAAATCGATCCTTGGTTTCCTTGTCAAGCCCGGTAAGAGCGGCCGTCTTGTTGGCGGCAGCACGGCTTTTGCCTGTATGACGGGTTGCTGCGCGCACCGGCTCGGATTCATTCCTGTTCGAGGATGGCGTCGACTTTTGGTGGGGTTTTTTGCTCTCACTCATGTCCGGAAATCCAAAGTTCTTGAAGACCACTTTGAAAAGTTTGCGGGATAAAGCAGTAACTTGCAATGAACTGGATCAATTTATCCGGGTAGGCCGTATATCGTCTGATCGCTAAAAAAAAGAAACCCGGTCGATCAGGGGATCAACCGGGTTTTGGCGGATTGTGCTGGTGGCACGAAGGGCGGACCTGTTCTGACTGTGAAATCCGTGGGGGCGGAAGCAAAGCAGGTCCGACTGGTGTTAAAGCAGCCGGAAAGACTGCCGGTATTCTTCCTCGGCATCGGCGCGCGTCAGTCCGATATCAAGAAGTTGTGCGTCAGACAGCGACATAAGGGTTCTGCGTTGACGGCGGATTTCGACAAACCGGGAGTACCGGTCTGAGAGGCTGTTGAGGGCTGCGGTCAGATGTGATGGACGCAGCATGGTTGCAACGATTGAAAGCGTATTTTGCGCGTTCTGGTGAGACTCCCGTGACGCAGGAGCAGGGCAAGCCGTGTAAGCCATGATCTTCTCCATGAGTTAATATTGCTAATGCAATGTTTGCTGTGAAAACCATATTGCTGATATGTTTGGTTGATGACAAACGACGATTTCTGATCAATCGGATTAGTTCAACTAATTCATGAATTCGGAGAAGCCAGATGCGACTTCCGCCATTGCAGTCCCTGCGTGCCTTTGATGCCGCTGCCCGCCATCTCAGCTTTACCAAAGCGGCCGAGGAGCTGTTTGTGACGCAGGGCGCGATCAGCCAGCAGGTGCGCCAGCTTGAAGATTATCTTGGTTTCAAACTGTTTCACCGTTTGCCGCGTCAGATCTATCTGACTGAGGAAGGAGCACAGTTGGCCCATGCCACAACAGCCGGCTTTTCTCGAATTTCTGATGAAATCGAACGTTTGATGCTGGTCGAGGAAACCGGTGTGGTCACCGTCAGTGTTCTTCAAAGTTTTGCCGTGAAATGGCTGGTGCCCAGACTGGGATATTTCCGCGAAGCCTATCCCGACATCGATGTGCGTATTCATGCCGATGACCGGATGGTTGATTTGCGCACCGAGGGCATTGATCTTGCCGTGCGGTTTGGGAATGGCAAATATCCGAACCTGCATTGTGAAATGCTGATGCGCGATGAATCGTTTCCGGTATGCAGCCCGGCCTATCTTGCAAGCAATCCTGGCCTGAAAACACCCAAGGACATTGCGGGCCATCAACTGCTTCATGACGCAACGGCGGTGCTTGACCATCCCCATGCCGCAGACTGGGAATTCTGGCTTGATGGAGTTGGCGTCAGCGGCGTGGATGTCAGTCGCGGCCTTCGATTTAATTCGGGAGACATGGTTATTCAGGCCGCACTGATGGGGCAGGGGATCGGCATGGCGCGGACAAGTCTTGCCGCTCTTGATCTTAAGGCCGGAAATCTTGTTCGGCCCTTTCCACAAACCGTGGCGTCAAACGGGGCCTATTATCTGGTTTATCCGGAAGAACATCTGCGGCGGCCGCGTGTGCAGGCCTTTGTCAACTGGCTTAAGCAGGAAGTCGCAGCAACCCTGCGCGAGATTGACGATGACGGGGCCATGGCCCCGGTCTGAACGCCGAAAGGGGCGCGATCAAATCAAACCAAGATCTCGCAATTCATCGGCCATGTCGTCGGGCAGGGTTTCGGTGCCGCCCCCCTGCTTGTCATCGGGCGGGCATTTGTCGGCGGTCAGATAGCGCCATCCCTGAAATGCGCGATGCGGATAGGGGCGGGTTTCAATCAGCTCGGGATCAAGCACGATGCGGCAATATTTCGTGCCTTCCTCATTGACGAACTCTTCCAGGTCGATGACGCGCTGACGGCATCGTATAGCCCCTTTGAAAACCCAATAGATCGATCCGCCATCAAGAATTTCGTCGCGGCGTTTCGGTGTCATCCGCGTGGTGTGATAAACCCGGCCATAAGCAGACTGGAACCATGTTTGCCATTCGCGCAAACCTTCCGGTGTTTCTGTTCCGACGCTGAGCTTGATGATGTGAAGGGGCATTTTTCAGGCTTCTTTTGAGGTCGTTTCATCGCGGGGCAATATTCTGTGTCCTGACCTAGAACCAGTACGATCAGGGGTCAAGGGTGGATTAATTAAACACATAAAATTGTGTAATTAAGTATATTTAACAAAAAAACTTGACCATTTGAGGTTAATCAGACAAATTCTTGTGCAGAAAAGGTCCCGCCATAGGACCAAACCCGAGAGATATACAGGCTGAGAGAACCGAATGTCCCTGCAAGTTGTCACGGCAAACCGTCTGGGTGACGGGTTGGTGGTGTTCCTGACCGCTGATGGTGGTTGGAGCGAGAACATCAATGATGCCCGCGTTGCCGACGGAAAAGATGCCGCCGAGGCGATCCTTGCCCAGGCAAGCGCCCCTGAGCTCGACGTTGTGATCGTCGGGCCGTATCTGATTGATGTCGAACAGCAGGACGGTGGACTGGTTCCGACAAAATACCGCGAAGTTCTGCGCACCAAAGGCCCAAGTGTCCGTGAAGACCTTGGCTATCAGGCGGTATAAGGAGAGACCCCATGTATCGTTACGACGATTTTGACCGCCAGCTTGTTCAGGAACGCACCGAGCAGTTCCGTGAACAGGTAAAACGCCGTTTGGCCGGTGACATCACCGAAGAACAGTTCCGCCCGCTGCGTCTGATGAACGGTGTGTATCTTCAGCTGCACGCCTATATGCTGCGCGTGGCCATTCCCTATGGCACCCTGCGCGCCGATCAGCTGCGTGAGCTTGGTTCGATTGCGCGTAAATATGACAAGGGCTATGGCCATTTCACCACGCGCCAGAACATCCAGTACAACTGGCCGAAGCTCGATGAAATCCCGGATGCGCTGCTTGATCTTGCCAATGTCGAGATGCATGCGATCCAGACGTCGGGCAACTGCATTCGTAACACCACGACAGACCAGTATGCCGGTGCGGCAGCTGACGAGATCGAAGATCCGCGTCCCTATTGCGAACTGATCCGTCAGTGGTCGACCTTCCATCCGGAATTCACCTATCTGCCGCGTAAGTTCAAAATCGCTGTCACCGGTTCGCCCAATGACCGTGCAGCGGTGAAGGTGCACGATATCGGCCTTCGCATGCATCAGAACGAGGCTGGCGAGACCGGCTTTGAAGTGATCGTTGGTGGTGGCCTGGGCCGTACGCCATTTGTTGGCAAGACCATCCGTGACTTCATCGGCAAGAACGACCTGTTCTCGTATCTCGAAGCCATCCTGCGCGTTTATAACCGTTTTGGCCGTCGCGATAACAAGTACAAGGCACGGATCAAGATCCTCGTTCACGAGGAAGGTATCGATAGAATCCGCGATCTGGTCGAAGAGGAATGGGCACAGATCAGGGACGGATCGCTTCGTGTCAGTGACGAGGAAATTGCACATTACATCGCGCAGTTCACTCCGCCTGCCTTCGAAACCCTGTCTGATGATGACGCCGATTTTGAAGTTCACAAGGCTGCAAACCGTCGCTTCTTTAACTGGGTGCGTTCGAATGTGATCGAACACAAACAGCCGGGCTATGCGATTGCCAACGTATCGCTGAAACCGATTGGCGGTATTCCGGGTGACGCGACTGACAGCCAGATGGAACTGGTTGCCGATCTTTCGGAAAAATACAGCTTTGGCGATGTCCGCGTGACCCATGAACAGAACCTTGTTCTGCCGCATGTGAAGAAAGCCGATCTGTTTGCGCTTTGGACTGCACTTGATGCAGCGGGTCTTGGTACGGCAAACCTCGGTTACGTGACCGATATCATTTCCTGCCCGGGGCTTGATTACTGCGCCTTGGCAACCGCGCGTTCTATCCCGCTGTCACAGCGTATTTCCGAGCGTTTCGGCGATCTGGATCGTCAGCACGATATCGGCGAACTCAAGATCAAGATTTCTGGCTGCATCAATGCCTGCGGGCATCATCATGTGGGTCATATCGGTATTCTTGGCCTCGATAAACGCGGCAAGGAATTCTATCAGATCACTCTTGGCGGCGATGCCAGCGAGAATGCCGAGATCGGCAAGATCGCCGGTGCCGGTTTCTCCGAAGCCGAAGTCGTTGATGCCATCGAAAGTCTGGTGACCAAATATATTGATATCCGCGAAAGCGGCGAACGTTTCATCGACACCTATCGTCGTGTCGGCATGGACCCGTTCAAGGAGGTGCTTTATGGCGATCGTTAAGAATGACAGCGTGATCGAACAGGAATGGGTCACGGTTGATGCCGAGGGCGATCTGCCATCCAGCGATGAAAACCTGATTGTACCGTTGGCACGCTTCATGGAAGAGCGTGCCCACCTTTTGGGGCGCAATGGTGGTTTGGGCGTGCAGCTTAATCCCGGTGATGCGCCCGAAGATCTGGCAGATGACCTTGATCGCCTGTCGATCATCACGGTGAACTTCCCCGCCTACACGGATGGACGCGGCTATTCATATGGTCGTGTGTTACGAGAACGGATGGGCTTTACGGGGGAGCTTCGCGCGATTGGTGACGTGCTTCGTGACCAAATTCTTTATATGCATCGCTGCGGCTTCGATTCCTATGACCTCAAGGTCGATGGGGAAACAGCCCTGACCAAGGTGCGTGCTGCCCTGAAGGAAATGTCTGTCTATTACCAGCCGACTGGCGATGGTCGCGTGACAGCACAGTCGCTGCGCGAACGTCGTCGTGTCGCATTGGATCAGAAAGCTTCCTGACCACTTGATCCCAGTAATCACGTCAAGGGCACCAAGGTTGGTGCCCTTTTTCATTGGCGGAGCTGCAATCTTTGGTTGTTGTGTTGTTTGATGGATGGCTCTTTGGTGTAATTCAGAGGTTGCGGTTGTGATATCGGTCACACATTTTGTGACGAGGCCTATGGTGCTGCTTATATTCAACTTATCGAAGTTTATTCTGATAACGTTGCTTGTCGGGGGCTTTTCATGATCGGGGCATTCAATATTCTTAAAATATCGACCAAGGTTTTCGGTGGCTTTGGCATGGTATTGCTTTTGCTTGCCGGTATCGCTTTGCTTGGTGTTTTGTCTATTGCCAGCGTCAGCGACGATTTCGTCCGTTATCGTCAGGTTGCCTTGCAATCAAATCAGGCAGGACGTGTACAAGCTAATCTTCTGGAGGCACGGGTTTCAGTCAAAGATTATCTGCTAACGGGCAGTGCGGCTTCCGCCAATAAGGTGAAGGAACGTCTTGCATCGACGCTGGCACTTAATGAAGAGCTCTTTGCTCATTTATCGGAGCCGGAGCGCAAGGCAGTCGTCGAGGACGCGGAAAAGAATCTCAAAATATATGCAGAGACCTTTGACAGGATCCTGTCCATGCCTGCTGACGATCCGAACCGTATTGATCTTGTAAACGGCACGCTGGATCGGGTTGGACCAATTATTGCTGCTGACCTTGAGAACCTGAAGCTTTCGGTGAAGGCCGAGCAGGATGAACTGGGGCCACATGCGACGAAGGCGGCCCTTCAGTCAGAACTGCTGACAACAATATTGTCAGTGATTGCTGTTGCTCTGGGGTGCTTTGCTGCCTGGTTGATCGGAGCTGGAATATCAAAGCCAATCCACCTGATCACGGCGACCATGAATGACCTGGCCGGTGGGGATAAGCAAGCTGACATTCCCTGTCAGGATCGTGGAGATGAAATTGGCGAGATGTCCAGGGCCGTGCTGGTTTTCAAGGAAAACATGATCAAGGCCGATGAACTTGCGGCTCAGGAAGTTGAAGCGGCGCGTAAGCGCGAAGAACGTGCGCGCAAAATCAGCGAACTGACATCCGGGTTCGATGCCGATATCTCAGAGGTTCTTAAAACACTGGCATCGGCTGCTACTGAAATGCAGGCAACGGCAACCGGTATGAGCAGCACGGCGGAACAAACCAGCCGACAGTCAGGTATCGTTGCCGCCGCTGCAGAACAGGCATCGACCAATGTGCAGACGGTTGCCAGTGCGACCGAACAACTTAGTGCCTCCATTGCCGAGATCAATCAACAGGTTAGCCAATCGACCGCGGTGGCGGGGCGTGCGGTTGATGACGCTGAAAAAACCAATGCACAGGTCCGTGGACTGGCAGAGGCTGCGCAGAAAATTGGCGATGTTGTCGGATTGATCAGTGACATTGCCGAACAGACAAACCTGCTGGCGCTGAATGCGACGATTGAAGCCGCCCGTGCGGGTGATGCTGGCAAGGGCTTTGCGGTTGTTGCCGCCGAGGTCAAAAACCTTGCCACGGCAACATCACGTGCGACCGAGGATATAACTGCGCAGATCACCGGCATTCAGAATGAAACAGAGGGTGCGGTAACAGCCATCGCAGCGATTTCGACCACCATCGCCGAAATTAGCGAAATTTCATCTGCCATCGCCAGTGCCGTTGAGGAACAGGGGGCTGCAACCCTTGAAATCACCCGCAATGTTCAGGAAGCATCGGTGGGTACATCAGATGTCACGACAAACATCGTCAGTGTGAACGAAGCCGCCGGATCCACCGGTGTAGCAGCCGAACAGGTCCTGGGGGCGGCGGGGGAACTGTCAAAGGAATCCGAAATCCTGCGCACCAAGGTCGAACAATTCCTGAATTCGGTTCGCGCGGCCTGATCAGGATTGCTGATCAATTTGAATTGGATTGTCAGGGGGCCAGTGTCATTAAAAGGCACGGCCCCTTGGCGGTTTCATATTCGCGTCCGGCAACAAAGCCGATGGCCTCATAACAGCGAATGGCGCGTTCGTTTTCCGGGTCCGGGTCAATGCCGATCATTGGCGCGCCGCGTTCAAACAGCATCCTTGTCAGCGTTTTTAAAAACATCTGACCATGCCCACATCCCATCATGTCGGGCACCCCGATAAAGGCATCAAGACAACGGGTGTTTTCGGGCAGGGGATCGAAATGGGCTTGTGGCCATTGATGGGCGTCGTAATGCTGCACAAAGGCAAATGGCCGATTGCGGTATGACACAATCAGGGTCGCCATTTCAGGCAGTTCGACATCTTCGGAAATCAGTTCAATCTGCTCGGCCGGGTCGCCCCACCAGCGGACAACTTCCGGGACGTGTAACCAGCGGCCAATCATTGGCAGATCATTTGGGGTGGCCCGTCGGAAGCTGTAATTTGACGGGCCCATCAATTATTCCCCGGCAGTGGATCGTTTCGCCGCAAAGGCCAGATTAACCTTCGAAGCACTTGATCTTCCTATCTGATCACAAATCCAGCTTCCTGTCTCGGCCAGCTTTTCAAGATCGATGCCGGTGTCGATGCCAAGGCCGTTCAACATATAGACGACGTCCTCGGTTGCGACATTGCCACTCGCCCCCTTGGCATAGGGGCAGCCGCCAAGACCGGCAACCGAACTGTCGATGGTGGCAACACCCATCTGAAGCACGGCCAGCAAATTGGCGAGTGCCTGGCCATAGGTGTCATGGAAGTGCGCAGCGAGTTTTTCGACCGGAACATGCTTGGCAACGGCGTCAATCATCGCCTGTGCCTTGGTCGGTGTGCCGGTTCCAATGGTATCGCCCAGACTGATTTCATAGCAACCCATGTCATAAAGGGCCTTTGAAACCTCGGCGACCTTTGCAGGCGCAATTTCGCCTTCATAGGGGCAACCCAAAACACAGGATACATAACCACGCACGGCAAGACCCGCTTCGCGTGCGGCATCGGTTACCGGACGAAAACGATCAAGGCTTTCGGCAATCGAACAGTTAATGTTCTTTTGCGAGAAGCTTTCTGATGCCGCACCAAATACCGCAACCTCGGTTGCGCCGCTGGCTATGGCGGCTTCAAGCCCCTTAAGGTTTGGGGTCAGAACCGGATAGGTCACACCGGCCTTGCGGGTGATCTGTGCCATGACATCGGGTGCATCGGCCATTTGCGGGACCCATTTCGGGCTGACAAAGGCGGTGGCCTCGATCACTGACAAACCGGCATTATTAAGCCGGTTGATCAGTTCAACCTTGGTGGCGGTCGCGACCATGGTCTTTTCGTTCTGAAGCCCGTCGCGTGGGCCGACTTCAACGATTTTGACCCGGCTGGGAAGATCGGAAATCGCGGCCATTATTCGGCCTCCTCGATCGCGATCAGTTCTGCACCATCGTCAACCTGATCACCCACGGCAAAGAACACTTCCCTGACCGTGCCCGAAACAGGAGCGGAAATGGTGTGTTCCATCTTCATGGCTTCCATAATGACAAGCTTGTCCCCGGCGGTCACGGTTTGGCCTGTCTCGGCCATCACGGCGATGATTTTACCGGGCATCGGGGCGGTTAGGCCGCCACCGGCACCTTCATTGCCACCGGCTGCTGCCAGCGGATCAAAGATGTCGAGACGATCAAGACGACCGGCCCGGAATATTGTCATACGATTGCCATCGCGCAGGACGGTTGCCCGTTTGCGGACATTATCGAGCTTGGCAACAATCGCGCCGTTTTCGTCATGTTCGGCAGATGCGATGACAGCGTTTCCGTCAGGCATGTCGATGACATAACCCTGGTCGCGGTAATGGACCTTGACCGCAATATCCGATCCTTCGTGGCGCAGGATCAGATCATGGTGGTTATCGTCATTCAGACGGAAACCGGCCGTGCTGTTCCAGGGGGAATAGGGATCGTTGCTTTGCGCAGCGTGACGGGCAGCCTCGGCATCGCGGGTCAGCAGGATATCAAGGGCGGCAAATGCCAGTGCCTCGTTATCCGGGGTTGCCGGGGCCGGGATCAGGGCATCCTGATAATGCGGGATAAAGCCGGTTTCGACTTCACCGCGCTCAAAGGCCGGATGGCGGGCAATATTGCCAAGGAAACCGGTATTGGTGGTGACGCCAACGATCTGTACATCATCAAGGGCGGATGCCATGCGACGCAGGGCCGATTTACGATCGACATCCCAGGTGATCAGCTTGGCGATCATCGGGTCATAATGGATTGATACCTCGCCGCCTTCATAGACGCCGGTATCAACACGAACATGTTCGGTTTCGCGTGGCATGCGCATATGAACAAGCTTGCCGGTGGCGGGCAGGAAATCATTCTGCGGATCTTCGGCATAAATGCGGACTTCAAAGGAATGCCCGTTGATCGACAGTTCTTCCTGTGCCTTGGGCAGTTTTTCACCGTCAGCCACACGCAACTGCCATTCCACCAGATCCTCGCCGGTGATTTTCTCGGTCACCGGATGTTCGACCTGAAGACGGGTATTCATTTCCATGAAATAGAAACTACCCGACGCATCCAGAAGGAACTCAACCGTGCCAGCGCCTTGATAGCCAATGGCCTTCGCTGCATCGACGGCGGCCTGACCCATTTGGGCACGCAATTCTTCGGTCATTCCGGGGGCAGGGGCTTCTTCGATCACCTTTTGATGGCGACGCTGAAGCGAACAGTCACGTTCAAACAGATAGACCGCGTTGCCATGACTGTCGGCAAAGACTTGAATTTCGACATGGCGCGGTTTGACGATCAGCTTTTCAATCAGGCAATGGTCATCACCAAAGCTGCTGGCAGCTTCACGTTTGCAGCTGATCAGGGCATCCTTGAAATCAGACGCTTTTTCAACGGCACGCATACCTTTGCCACCACCACCGGCCGATGCCTTGATCAGAACCGGATAGCCGATTTTATCGGCCTCTGCTGCCAAAAGGTCAGGGTCCTGATCTTCACCGTGATAACCGGGGACCAGCGGCACGCCGGCCTTGCCCATGATTTTCTTGGCTTCGGATTTTGACCCCATGGCGCGAATGGCACTGGCTGGCGGGCCAACAAAAACGCAGCCTGCCTTTTCAAGCGCATCGGCGAAACCGGCATTTTCCGAAAGAAAACCATAACCGGGATGAACCGCATCAGCCCCGGATTGCGCAATGACTTCAAGCAGACGGTCGGTGCGCAGATAGCTGTCCTTGGGGGCCGGAGCACCGATGTGATAGGCCTCGTCGGCATGTTTGACATGGAGCGCATTGGTATCCGCATCGGAATAAACAGCAACAGTCGCAATGCCCATGCGACGGGCTGTCTTGATCACGCGGCATGCAATTTCACCGCGGTTGGCGATCAATAGTTTACGGGGCATTATTTCTTGCTCCAGTTCGCGGGACGTTTTTCCAGAAAGGCACCAACGCCTTCGCGGCCTTCATCGCTTGCACGCTGATCGGCAATGCGGTGCGCGGTATCGTCAATGACGGCGTCCGAAATCGGTTTGTTGGCAACCGCATAGATCAGGTCTTTGGCGGCATGCATGGCAGCCGGACCATTGGCCAGCAGAATATTTGCCATGTCATCGCCGCGCGCAGCCAATTCATCGCCGGAAACGATTTCGTGAACCAGTCCGATCTGTTTGGCGGTTTCGGCGTTAAACCGTTCGGCGGTCAGGAAATAACGGCGTGCCTGATTAACCCCGATGGCTTCGACCACATAGGGCGAAATGACAGCCGGGATCAGGCCAAGCTTGACTTCAGACAGGCAGAAACTTGCACGATCCGATGCAATCACGATGTCACAGCACGCAGCCAGCCCAACCCCGCCGCCAAAGGCAGCCCCGTTGACCAGTGCGATGGTCGGTTTTGATGCGAAGTTCAAAACCTTCATCAGTTTTGCAAGGGCGCGTGAATCGGCAAGGTTTTCAGCATGGCTGTAACCGGCCATGCGTTTCATCCAGTTCAGATCGGCCCCGGCAGAGAAGCTTTTGCCTGCTCCGGTCAGGATGATCGCGCGTACCAGCGGATCGGCATCAAGGGTTTCGATCTTTGCTGTCAGGTCGGCAATCAGAACATCGTCAAAGGCGTTATGAATGTCAGGACGGTTGAGCGTGATGGTGGCAACGCCGTTTTCCGCAATTTCGCAGATGGCGGCATCAGAAATGTTATTGGTGTTTACATTTGTCATGACGGCCTCACATTCTGAACACGCCAAACCGGGTTTCTTCGACCGGTTTGTTCAGTGCTGCCGACAGGCCAAGGCCAAGAACCATGCGGGTATCAGCCGGATCAATCACGCCATCATCCCACAAGCGGGCAGAGGCGTAATAGGGATGGCCTTGTTCTTCATACTGATCGCGGATCGGGGCCTTGAATGCTTCCTGTTCTGCCTCGGGCCAGGTTTCCCCGCGTTTCTCGGCGGCATCGGCACGAATTTGGGTTAGAACATTTGCGGCCTGTTCGCCACCCATCACAGAGATTCGGGCATTTGGCCACATCCACAGGAAGCGCGGGCTATAGGCACGACCACACATACCATAGTTGCCAGCACCAAATGATCCACCGATCAGAACGGTGAATTTTGGCACATTGGCGGTGGCAACGGCGGTGACAAGCTTTGCGCCATCCTTGGCAATTCCGCCGCTTTCATATTTGCGGCCAATCATGAAGCCGGTGATATTTTGCAGAAACACCAGGGGAATGCCGCGCTGGGCGCAAAGTTCGATGAAATGCGCACCCTTAAGCGCGCTTTCGGAAAACAGGATGCCGTTATTGGCGATGATCCCGACCGGATAGCCAAAGATACGGGCAAAGCCGGTGACAAGGGTTGTCCCGTACTGCGCCTTGAATTCATCAAAGTCCGAGCCATCAACGATGCGGGCAATGATTTCGCGCACGTCATAGGGTTTCTTGGTGTCGGTTGGCACCACACCATAAATCTCGCGCGGGTCATAGGAGGGCGCACGGGGCTCGGTCAAAGTCAGGCCGGGGTTCTTGGTCCAGTTCAGGTTCTTGACGATATCGCGCGCAATCGAAAGCGCATGATTGTCATCCTGTGCGTAATGATCAGTGACACCGGACGTTTTGCAATGCACATCCGCACCACCAAGGTCTTCGGCTGAAACAACTTCACCAGTTGCAGCTTTTACCAACGGCGGACCACCCAGGAAGATGGTGCCCTGCTTGCGCACGATGATGCTTTCATCCGACATGGCCGGAACATAGGCACCGCCCGCGGTGCAAGACCCCATAACAACGGCGATCTGCGGGATGCCCTTCGACGACATGGTTGCCTGATTAAAGAAGATGCGCCCGAAATGATCGCGATCAGGAAATACGTCATCCTGACGCGGCAGGTTGGCACCGCCACTATCAACCAGATAGATGCAGGGCAGATTGTTCTCAAGCGCAATTTCCTGAGCGCGAAGATGCTTTTTAACCGTCATCGGGTAGTAGGAACCACCCTTGACCGTCGCATCATTGGCAACAATCACGCATTCGATGCCGGAAACCCGCCCAATGCCGGTGATAATGCCGGCTGCCGGGACGTCCTCATCCCCATACATGCCATATGCCGCAAGCTGGGAGAGTTCGAGAAACGGCGATCCGATATCAAGAAGCTGGCGAATACGTTCGCGTGGCAGCAGCTTTCCGCGGCTTGTGTGACGCTCGCGGGCGCGTTCGCCGCCGCCCAGCTTTACCGTCGCGATCTGTTCACGAAGATCAGCAACCAGTTTTTCCATGTGTTCGGCATTGTTGCGGAATTCTTCGGAACGGGAATTCACCGCAGATTTCAGTACCGTCATTGTCCGTCTGCACCGTTTGTTATGGGCAATCGGTCGCCCGAGTGAGTGGTGTTTATGGCTGTTGTTATGGGTGAAGTTTACGTAAACGTCAATATTAAATCGGTATTTCAGTACCGGATTTGTATATATGAGGCGTGATCACGATTTATGCGCAGTATTCTGCGGTTTTATGTGCTGGCTGGCGCTACCTGTTCCGTGCGAAAGCGTATCTGTTCACATCAATATTCAGCCGGGTTTTGTCAAATCCGGCATCTGGAAAGGTCAATATGCAAAGATCACGGCTGGTTAGCCAGGCAGGCTGTTTGCCGTGCTTCGGCGCAGTGAAATCCACTGTTCGAGTTGATCAAGGCGGTCATTCCCGAAAAACGGTTCATCCTCGTAAAAGAAGAAGGGGGATCCGAATGCGCCAAGGGCAATGGCCTCGTCGGTGACTTCACGGGTGCGGTCTTTCCAGCGTTGCGATTCAACGGCCAGACGCATTTCACCGGGATTGATCGAATGGCGTGTGGCCGCGGCAAAAACGTTTTCCGGGTTTGCCATATCAAGCCCGTCGGCAAAATAGCCGCGATAGATGTCCTTGGCAAAGCGCCGGGCAAGGGCCGGGGACCGCGACTCAAGCCAGTAGAATGCCCGTGTTGGAACAAGTGCCGAATAGGGGAAGTTGTCGGGGATGTTAAAGGGAGTACCTTGCAGGCGCGCACATCGTTCCATGTCGTGGCGGAAATATTTGCCACGAATCGGCTGGCTAAGCAGCGGGCTTTGTCCTGTCTGTTTGAAGGCAGCACCAATCATGAAGGGACGCCAGATGACCGTAACCCCGACACGCGATTCGAATTCTTCCATTCGCTCGGCAGCGAGATAACCGTAGGGTGAAGAAAAATCGAAATAGAAACTGACTTCTGACATTTTCCTGCGCCTGCCTTGTTTGGTTTCTTTTGGGCAATAGCCGACCCTAACAGGTTTTTATCCTGTTTGAATTTCACGGATTGTGCGCATTAAGCTATTGCAAAGCAACCAAAAAACAGTCGATCAGGGGATCGTGATGCCCGGACGGACTTTTACTTCTTCCATGACGACATATGTATGAGTCTGGCTCACCCCCTGCACTGATGACAGGCGTTCAAGAAACTCGCGATAGGCATACATGTCTTCAACTCGCAGTTTGGCGAGGTAATCGAAGCCGCCAGCAACCATATGACATTCTTCGATTTCCGGCAGCTTGCGAATGGCGGCGGCAAATACGTCAAAAACGTCCGGGGTGGTGCGATCCAGGGTGATTTCGACAAAGACGACCAGAGACTGGTTAAGCTTGCGCGGATCGAGGGTCGCCATATAGCCGGTAATAAAGCCGTGCTGTTCGAGGCGACGTACACGTTCAAGGCAGGGCGTCGGGCTGAGATTGACCCGGCGCGACAGCTCCACATTGGACATGCGTCCGTCGTTCTGGAGTTCCCGCAGGATCTGCTTGTCGATCTTGTCGAGGCTCTTTTGGTTCTTCTGCATAATAATAAACTAACCAGTGTTTGTGACTGCTTAAAGTCGAATTGTTTGGATGATATATCGTATTTTACCGAAAATTGGCAGCACATTTTTTGGGTGAAATAATAATGTCTGTCGTCATAGAGGTGCCATCAGGCTCTGAAAACAGCACTTTGTCCTGTGACGGAGCCCGTGAAAGTCAATACTGCAGGGAGAGGTCGAACTAGATGTTCCGCACTGAATTGCCCCAACCGAATGCCATCCGTAGCCAGATCCGTGATGCCTATCGTGCCGACGAAGAAGCCGCGGTCGAACGCCTTATCGAAAAGGCGCGTCTGAGCCCCGAACAGACTGCACGTGTGCAGGCCAAGGCCTATCAGCTGGTTGCCAATGTTCGTAAGGCCGATAACGGCAAAAGCGGCATTGATGCGCTGCTGCACGAATACGAGCTTTCAAGCAAGGAAGGCGTCATTCTGATGTGTCTGGCCGAGGCGCTGCTGCGCGTGCCCGATGCGGTGACGGCTGACAAGCTTATTCAGGACAAGCTGTTCGACGCAAACTGGCAGAGCCATCTGGGACATTCAGACAGCTTCTTTGTGAATGCCTCGACCTGGGGGCTGATGCTGACCGGTAAGGTCATCAAGTTTGGCAAGGCGGAAAAGGCCGATCCGGGCCGTTTGCTGAAACGCATGATTGCGCGGTCGGGCGAGCCGGTCATTCGCAAGGCATTCAACCATGCGATGCGCATCATGGGGCGCCAGTTCGTTATGGGCCGCACCATTGACGAGGCCGCCGTTCGTGCCAAGGCGAACGAGGAAAAGGGCTATCGCTATTCCTACGACATGCTGGGCGAAGCAGCCCGCACGATGGAAGACGCAGATCGGTATTACAAGGCCTATGAAGACGCGATCAACGATATTGGCCGTGTCGCCAATGGTCGTGGTCCGATCAACAGCCCGGGTATCTCGGTCAAGCTGTCGGCGATCCATCCGCGTTATGATTTCGCCAATTATGACCGCGTCATGAATGAACTGACGCCGCGTCTGAAACAGCTCGCACTGCTTGCCAAGAAATATGACATCGGTTTCACCGTCGATGCCGAGGAAGCCAACCGTCTTGACCTGTCACTTGATGTGATTGGTGCGGTCTTTGCCGACCCTGAACTTGATGGCTGGGAAGGTTATGGTCTGGCGGTTCAGGCCTATCAGAAACGTGCATATTATGTGCTGGAATGGCTGGCAGACCTGTCGACCAAGGTCGGTCGCAAAATGATGGTGCGCCTTGTGAAGGGGGCCTATTGGGATACCGAAGTCAAATTCAGTCAGGAAAACGGTTTTGAAGGCTATCCGTGCTTCACGCGCAAGGCATCAACCGACGTTTCCTATCTGGCATGCGCCAAACTGATGCTGTCACGTCGCGATGCATTCTATTGCCAGTTCGCAAGCCACAATGCGCATACGGTTGCCTCCATCCTTGAAATGGCGGGCAATGACCGTACCTTTGAATTCCAGCGTTTGCACGGTATGGGCGAGGCCCTTTATGAGCAGATCGTCGACAAGGCTGGCGAAAATGTTCCGTGTCGCGTTTATGCACCCGTCGGCACACATGAAGACCTTCTGGCTTATCTGGTGCGTCGTCTTCTCGAAAACGGTGCGAATACCAGCTTCGTGAACCGTATTCAGGACGAACAGCTGCCGATCGAGGAAATGATCGCCGATCCGATTGAAAAGATGGCGGCACTTCCGCGTAAGGGCCACCCAAAGATCCCGGCACCGGTCGATCTTTATGGTGCAGGGCGCGTCAATTCGCGCGGTATTGACCTGACCGATACCAATATGTTGCTGCCGCTCAATGCCAAGCTTGCCGAAATTCAGGGCAAGACCTGGAACGCGGCCCCGCTGATCGACGGCAAACTGGTTTCCGGAACCCCGGTTGATGTCGTGAATCCGGCAAAACTGGCTGAGAAGGTCGGTGATCTGGTGCAGGCCACCAGTGATGACGTGGAAGCAGCAGTTGTTGCTGCTGTCAAAGGCTATGGCGTCTGGAACAAAACACCGGCTACTGATCGTGCTGCAGCTCTGCGTCGTTTGGGCGATCTGCTTGAAGCGAATATGGACGAGTTCATCGCGCTGTGTCAGCGCGAAGCAGGCAAACTTTATTCCGATGGTGTTGCCGAAGTCCGCGAGGCCGTTGATTTCTGCCGTTACTATGCAAACCGTGCCGAGGAAACCTTCCGCGAGGGAACAGCACTTGAAGGCCGTGGTGTGATTGTCTGTATCAGCCCGTGGAACTTCCCGCTTGCGATCTTCCTTGGTCAGGTGACTGCCGCGCTGGCAGCAGGCAATGCTGTCATTGCCAAACCGGCAGAGCAGACTTCTTTGGTTGCGGCCCGTGCCGCAGAACTGATCCTTGAAGCCGGTGTACCCGGTGCTGCGTTCAATCTGGTCCCCGGACCGGGTCGGGTGATTGGTAATCAGCTGATCAATGATCCGCGGATTGCCGGTGTGGCCTTTACCGGTTCGACCGAGACCGCACAGGTCATCAATCAGGCACTTGCGAAGCGTCCGGGTGTGCCCTTGCCGTTGATTGCGGAGACCGGTGGGCAGAATGCCATGATCGTTGACTCGACCGCGCTTCCCGAGCAGGTCGTTCAGGATGCGATCATTTCCGGCTTCCAGTCCGCTGGTCAGCGTTGCTCGGCCCTGCGTGTCCTGTTTGTTCAGGAAGATATCGCAGACAAGCTGTGCCACATGCTGGTCGGTGCGATGAAGGAACTGCGCGTTGGTGATCCGAAATTCCTTGATATCGATGTCGGGCCGGTCATTGACGAAAAATCGCGCAAGACGCTTGAAGCACATGCAGAGCGGATGAAGAAAGAAGCCAAGCTGCTTCATGCCTGTGACGTTCTGCCGGAATGCAAGGACGGCACGTTCTTTGCCCCGCATTGCTTTGAGATTCCGTCGATTGACGTTCTTGAACGCGAAGTGTTTGGTCCGGTCGTGCATGTGGTTCGCTACAAGGCCCGTGATCTCGACAAGATTCTTGATCAGATCAATGCATCTGGCTACGGCCTGACGATGGGGATTCATTCGCGTATCGACGGCACGGTTCGCCAGATTTCGCAGAAGCTGCGTGTCGGCAACTGCTATGTGAACCGTAACATGATCGGAGCCGTTGTCGGTGTTCAGCCGTTCGGTGGTCAGGGCAAGTCGGGTACCGGTCCGAAAGCCGGTGGGCCGCACTATGTCGAACGCTTTGCCAAGCCGATTGCTGTTGCAAATGGTGCGGCTCATGATGCCGTCCTTGATGATCGTGCGCCGATCATCGTCAAGGATGTGATCCCGACCGCCGAATATGCCGCGATGCTGTCCGCGCAGGAAGAGTGGCAGGCGGTTGATGGCAATGAACGCGTCCGCATTCTTGAAACGCTTGCGGCAAAGCTCAATGAGTCTGGCAAGGATGAGCTGGTGGCGGGTGCAAACCATGTGGCCAGCTTTGCAGCCCTGTCGGAAAACGGATTTGTTGCCCCCAAACGGATGCCCGGGCCGACTGGTGAAACCAACGATCTTTATTGTCTGGGACGGGGGGTCTATCTGGTGCAGGTCGACAAGGATGCCGAGCCGACCCGTGTGATCCGCCATCTTGGTGCGGCATTGGCAGCGGGGAACTCTGTGATCCTTGCCGGTGATCTGAAATGGTTTGCTGACATTCCCGCGCTGGCGAACGAAGCCGGACTTCCGGCCAGGCTGGTGAAGGTTGTTGGTGCCAATACCGGTCTGGGCGCGATGTATGATGGCGATATTGCCGGTGTGTCCTGTATCGCGCCGCTTGATCGCGTCACATCGTTCAAACAGCTGCTTGCCAAGCGTGATGGCGCGATCCTGTCGCTGATTTCCGATAGCGGGGCTGAGGATGACGGTGCGCTTCCTGATGAAGCGTTCCTGCATCGCTTTGCCACCGAGAAAACCATCACCATCAACACCACGGCCGCAGGGGGTAACGCATCCCTGATGTCGATGGAGGAGAATTGAGTTCGAAGGAGCACGGCGTGTCCGGAAAGCCGGACGATGAGCCCCCGAGATAGCAATATCCAGACCTTGGACCGGAAAGAAAGTTCCGGTCCATTTTTCTTTCATTCACTTTCTTTTATGTAAGATGCGCCGCTGCGCATTTGCGTCGGGCTTTTTTTTGTCAAAATTCACTGTAATAGATAAAGACAGGAACCGATCAGGATTTTACGCGTTTGATCAGAAACACTGATGAAGCAGCGATAATTGCCGGTCGCCAAATATTTTGAACCATGCCAGACGGGCATGAAAAGGAGAACATTGATGATCAAGGTTAACCGAGGCTTGCGCAGTGTGTTCAAGACGCTTTCCATCTGTGCAGTTTTGGCAGCACCTCTTGCCGCATGCGGGCCGCTTCAAATGCCGCTTGAAGACCGCACAGGCAATGATCAGTGGCTTGATACACAGATCAAGTCAGGCATCCTTGGCGAGTTTTCCAAAGTGGATCATACCTATTTGCTCGATGTGAATGTCGACATCTGGAAACAGAATGTCATGGTCACCGGTCTGGTTGATTCCAAAGGTAAATATTATGACGTCATGTCGCTGGTCAGACAGGATAACCGGATCAAGACCGTTTATGATCACCTTGTGATTGCCGATCAGGAAACCATTGACGCCTATCACCGGGCCGAAGACGAATATGGCAAGAATGCCGTACCGGCGGATTCGGCGACCCAATCTGTTTCCGATGTCTGGATCGAAAGTCAGATCAAGGCATTGTTATTGGCCGAAAAAGGCGTGAGTTCGGTCAACTATCGTTGGCAGTCTGTTCAGAACATTGTCTACATCATGGGCGAAGCACAGACCGATGAGGAGCTCAATAAAGTGCTATCCATCGTGCGTCGTATCAAAGGTGTGGCAAAGGTTGTAAGTCACATAAGTCTTGCCTGATCTTCTTGTAAGTAAACAGCTTTCCCAAAATCCCCTGCAGAAATCCAAACCTGCAGGGGATTTTTTTTGATCTGGTGTTTGCAAAAGTGTTTGAAAACTATTCGCATTTATCCTACATCTGTGTGCACGTAATTAATAACTGATTGCAATCGCACCTATGTATGTCTGCATTTGTAATGCGTTAAGGGAAAAAGACGTTCGTCGTGCCGCCGAGGAAGGTGGTGCCACGCGTCCGGCGGAAGTATTTCGTTTCCATGGCTGTGCACCTCAATGCGGCAAATGTGCCTGTCACATGCGCGCAGAATTGCTTCAGTCGAAAACCTGTGGCAATTGTGATTGTGAAGATGCAGCGGCTGTGACCGCAAATGTTGCGCCGATCGCGGCAGAATAGCCGTCTCTCTGATCTGACGGCATACAATCGGTTAAATGAAAAAGGCGAAGCCATGTGGGCCTCGCCTTTTTGTTTTTGTGGATTTTGTGGCCGTCAGGCTGCCTTGCGAACCAAGCCGAACCGTTCCTCGGCAAGGCGGTCGGCGACAAAGCCGGTCGACAGGTTTTGCTGTTTGGCGCGATCAAAGATTTCGCGCACGGTGCCAGCGATGCCTTCGATATGCTTGTTTGTCTCGGCAACCGGTTTGCCTTCGCGGCAATAATGAACCTCGACCACGCCACCGGCATTGATCACGTAATCCGGCGCATAGAGGACGCCCGCTTCGCGAAGCATGTCGCCATGCCGGTCATGTTCAAGCTGGTTATTGGCCGCACCGGCAATAATGCCAGCACGGAGCTTTTCGATACTTCTGTCGTTGATCACCCCGCCAAGTGCACAAGGGGCGAGAATGTCGGCTTCTACAGACAGGATTTCATCCACAGACACCGCAGTTGCGCCAAACTCGTTCACAGCGGTCATCACGCTGTTCTTGTTGAGATCAGCGACAATAAGCTTGGCACCTGCCGCAAACAGCATCCGGCACAGATGATAGCCAACATGTCCCAGTCCCTGAACGGCAACGCGAAGATCCTTAAGGTCGTCTGTGCCGTATTTGAAACGAGCAGCTTCCTTCAGGCCTATAAATACCCCATAGGCGGTGAAGGGGGACGGGTCACCTGTCCGGGCCGGGTCCGAGCCATCATTGATCCCGCCAACATGTTTGGTCTGGCTTGCAATCTGTTCCATGTCTTCGGGGCTGGTGCCGACATCTTCGGCGACGATGTAGCGGCCGCCAACCTGTTCGACAGCGCGGCCCATGGCGCGGAACAGTTCAGGAGTCTTCTGACTGCGCGGATCACCGATGATCACGGATTTCCCGCCGCCAAGCGGAAGATTGGCAAGAGCTGACTTGTAGGTCATGCCGCGCGACAGACGAAGCACATCATGAATGGCTTCCTGTTCGCTTGCATAGGGCCACATGCGGCACCCGCCAAGCGACGGACCAAGATTGGTATTGTGGACGGCGATGATGGTTTTCAGACCAGTGGCTTCGTCACTGGCAAACACGACCTGTTCATGGCCATCAAATGCGGTATCGGAAAAGACGTTCATCCTCTTGCAGCCTCCTGGCAGCATCATTGTTCTGATGCAGGCTGATGCCTGCTTATCCTTTTATGTTTGATGCATTGCTCGTCCGATCAATTTCAAATTCATCACATGCTTAAAAAAGAACGTTTCGGTTGGGGTGGGGCGATAGCGTGGAATTTTATGATCACTGCAGAAAAGCTTTGTAATATTATTGCGCGACCTGTGCGCTGCAACATAACCGCAAATGATCAAAATGGTGCAAAACCTTGGGCAGGATGATTCTTAATGCGTCTGTCGAGGGTCGATAAAAGCAGCAACTTGGTATTGTGTGGCATTTAAAACAGAAGATTTATTTCACAGAATAGCGATCCGGGCGTGATTTGTGCTGACCGGCGCCTGACCGGCGTTTGCCGGTGATGCAGCTATGACAAATTCGCACTTGAAACCGGAGCAATTAATCTAGAAATACAAATTAACCGGACAATTTACGGCTCGTTAAGGCGCGAAACGTAAGCTGGAGGTTGGGTGTCTTGTGGTTGAGATTCCCGGTTCAGGACACGACGGCGTCTGGGCGGCGCCGCCGGACAAAAAGTAAGGAGATCGGCGGAAATGTCTGCATTCACAGACCATCGCCAGACCGTTTTCGAAGTTGAACTGCACAACCAAGCCGTTCGCGAATGTGTCAAAGAAAATCGTTCCCACGAGATTTTTGACGATCGCTGGGCAGATGTGCAGACCCATGAAGTCGCCGCAAGTGACGAGCATAAGGCCCTTGCCATGATCGAAAACACTTATCCGTCATCTGACGGGTTTGTTGTCGATCACGTCAAACGCCTTGGCTAGGGGAACAGGAATTCTGGTTTATTGATCTGATCAAAGACCAAAACGAACGGGGCGGGAAATTTTCCCGCCCCGTTCGTTTTAAGCAATCTGTTCAGTACTGTCGGGGGAGATCAGCCGAGTGCCCGGTCAACGAAATCGAGCCGGTCCTGGCCCCAGAACATCTCATTGCCGATAAAATAGGTCGGGACGCCGAAAATGTTGTGATCACGTGCGGACTGGGAATTGCCATCGTAAATATTTGCGATCTCGGGCAGGTCGGCATTTTCAAGGTATTCTGCGGACAGTCCGTTTGCGATCAGAGCTTCGCGTATGACGGCCGCATCTGCGATGTCGCGTTCTCGCAACCAGATATCACCCATCAGGGTTTCGGTCAGTTGCGATACATCCTTGCCATCTTGCTGAACCGCAATGATGGTCCGCGCTGCGCGTGTTTCATCAACCTGGAAATATTTGGGATGCAGGTTAATCGGAATGTTCAGGAATTCAGACCAGCGTTTGAGTTCGACCAGTCGATAGTCCTGACGGGGTTTGGGACGTTTGGCCAGCGGGACACCGCCACCATGTTCCCATACATCCGCTGCCCGGCAGGGTTTATGAATCATAGCGACACCATGTTTGCGGGCAATTTCGACAACACGCCGAAATCCGAAGAATGACCAGGGTGACTGGACAAAGAAATAATGAATGATGGGCTCGGACAAGATGACCTCCTGTTTCTGCAGCGCAGATTGTCTTTTATCAATGAGCTACAGTGCCCAAGCACAGATAGGTCGTCAAATAACCAGTCATATGGTTGCTCGGGCATGTGATCATAAATTCGTGATGGCCATGAGGAGATCTGACCGGGTCAGTAATCAAGCCACCAGGAATGTTCATCCAACCCACCCAGAAGTACACCGTCAAAGCCGAGTTTCATGACGCCGCCAAGGTAGCTTGCTTCGCTGCCATATATCAGGCTCTGCCATTTCGGTGTCCAGTAATGGACATGATGTTCCTGCCCCCAGCGGGCAAGTAAATTGCCTTCACCGATGAAATCGGGTGATCCGGTGCGCCAGTTGCTTTTCCAGTAATAACGATAGGTTTCGGCTGTGGCGATATTGATATAGGCCATCAGTGTCCGGGGTGTTCCGGTCTTCTTGTAGCGCAACCGTTTCATATCGTCATAGGTCAGCGGGATGGTGCCGCGGTGGAACGGATCAATGATCAACGTGTCGTAATTGGTTTCGGCCAGCGCATTGATATAGGCGTCTTTGGTGCCATAAGGAGAACTGTCGAGCACCATGGCAAAGTTTTTTGCCTGACGCAGATTGTCGATCACGTGCGGGTTTGACCCGATTGGCGTCTGCGGGACCTTGGCAAGGGTCGATAACTGCATTCCCGGTGGCGGAGCAGCATAGTAAATGGCATCAAGCCCGGAAAGTTGCTTGCGAGCCGCCTGCATGTTCTCGATCTTGTTCGTGTAATCGACGATCAGATATTTCAGGCCCTCAAGCTTCAGACGGTCGAGATAGCCAAGGATATATTTGCTTTCCTCGCCATTGGTTGGCTCGCCGTAATTCTCATAGCCGAAAAACGGGGCTTCGCTCAGGATGCCATCAAGGGCGCGCAGATAATCCCGTGCCGGCTCTGCCGTGCCGCGAGCAGCAAATAACGTGGTTTCCAGATACTCGGTCAACTCCAACCCGTTCATCGCGACGATGGAAAAGTCGCTGCGATAACTTTTCGCCCACCGGCTAAGCGCAATAACGTATTCGCGCATCTTGTCGGTAAAATCGACTTTGGGCTTGTTGCTGTCACTGCCAAGACCGCGTCCTGTGGTCAGACTGTTCGGTGCAAGTGTAAAGGGTTCAAGTTGCTGGGCATGAAGGGCTAGCGGGCTGGATGCCAGAACCGCACCGCCCAATCCCAGCATGCTGCCTGCAAGGAAACGTCGCCGCGACAGACCGCGAACTGATTGCGCGGGTTTGGGTGTCGCAATCTCGTTCTGGCTATGTGTCGTCATGTTGCGGCGTGACTTGGTCATGTTCCACTCGTCGCTGTTCTCAGAGAACGACATCAAGATGCTGCTTGAAAATCGCCCTGTTTCGTAATCAGGTCTGAAACGCGTTCTCCAATGGCTATGGATGCCGTCAGGCCAGGTGATTCAATACCATAGAGCATTACAAGTCCATTAAGACCGTGCAGCTTTTCATCAGCAATCATGAAATCGCGCGCGGCTTCTCCCGGTGCCTGAATTTTGGGGCGAACGCCTGCATAGCCGGTCTGAAGCGCGTCCTCATTGAGGTCGGGGTAATATTTGCGAATGGCTTGGGCAAAGGCCGCGCGGCGTTCCTCCGGAACGTCATAGTCGGGCTGGTCGACCCATGTTACGTCCGGACCAAAACGTGCCTGTCCCCCCAGATCAAGGGTCAGATGAATCCCAAGGCCGGCCTGCTCAGGGGCGGGATAGATCAGGGTCGAAAATGGTGCCTTGCCCGATAGGGTAAAGTAACAACCGCGCGCGTAGTGTTGTGGCGGGACGGTATCTTGCGGCAAGCCCGCAAAGTTCCGGCCAAGGGTCTGGCTGTGAAGGCCGCCTGCGACGACAAGTTCTGCGCATGTCAGGCTCATTTCCTCGCCGTCGGCGTCGCGGGTGGTGAGTGTGTAGAGACCGTTTGCGTGATCGACCGAGACGACCTTGGTGTTAAGGGCCAGTGTCGCGCCATTATTCTCGGCCTCGCCCAGCAAGGTCACCATCAACTGGTGAGAATCGACTATGCCGGTCGACGGGCTGTGCAATGCGCCAACACAGTTCAGGGCCGGTTCACGTTCCAGTGCTTCTTGCTGGCTTAGCCACACAAGATCGGTCACCCCGTTTTCACGTGCCTTGCTTTCGATGCCATGCAGAGCTTCGATTTGATCCTCTGCTGTTGCAACGATCAGTTTGCCGGTGCGTCTGTGGCTGATGCCGTTTTCGGCACAATAGCGATACAGCATTTCTCGACCGGAAACGCACAATTTGGCTTTCAGGCTGCCCTTCGGGTAGTAGATACCGGCATGGATGACTTCGCTATTGCGTGCGCTGGTTTCGGTGCCGATCGCATCATGTTGTTCAATGATCAGAACTTCTCGGCCGGTTCGGGAAAGCGAACGTGCGCATGCAAGTCCGACAACGCCTGCGCCAATTACAATGGTCTGGATATCTGCGGTCATATTCGTTTGATTCTTTGGGGCAAAATGAGTTGGGTTTTCGGTCGTTCGGGATCAGTTGGCCTGGCGGAAATAGACTGCCTGTCCCTGATTGTCCTGTCCGTCACCTGTAACGGTTGCAGCCGTTTCGCTGGTATAGTGACCGCGGGCAAAGCTGCTGTCATTGCAGTACACATACCAGCTGCCAAAGGGCAATGTGCCACTTTGATATGCACCGCCTTCGTGGCGCCAGATACCCTCGCAATGGCGTTGGTCGTCATCAAGGATCATGGTGCCTTCGCCAGATGGCTGATCAAAATGCAGTTTACCGGTGCCACGTACACCCTGCCAGTTGGTGGTGATTGCAATGCCATCAGCCGGTGCCGGGGCAACGGAATCTGTTGACACGGGTGTATCCACGGTTGCGGCAACCTCTGCCGTGACCGGTGAGTTTTCCGGCAGCTTAATTGCCAGGCGACTGAAGAAGGCGGCTGCAAATTCCTGGGCATCAATCACGGGAAGACTGTTTTGCGGGGATACTGCACCCGTTTGCGCTTGTAGTAGTGCGGGAGTGCAGTAATAGCCAAGAATTCGGCTGCCGCGCTGTGTTTGTGTTTGAGGGTCCCATTGCCCGACAAAGGCAATACATTGGGAACCCTGACGAACAAACGGGGTAAGGGCAACAGGGCCAAAGCGGGTATCCTGTACAAATCCCTGACCATTAATGCTGGTGCGGTCTTTCAAGCTTTGGAACATCTCAAGCAAATTTTCGGGGGCCATCGCGGTACTAAACCGAAAACCCGGAGCGGACGTCGTATAGACGGCTTCAAGATACAGGTCGCTAGCTGCGTTCTGTGGTTCCTTTTCAGTGCGCGGCGCAAACCAACGGGCGACAAAGACTGTGCTGTTATCGCGATATTGACGCAGGAACGCGCGCTGGCCATCAATGCGGGTTGTATATGAGACGGGGCTCTGATCGTCGGGAATCTGTTCAAACCCGACTGCTTGCTGTGCAAAGGCCGTAGATGTGGCCATCATCATCAAACTGGCCAATATGCCGCCAACCGCCGCCGCCCGATACCTCACATTGCGTCCTTTCATCTTGTTTTCATGCGCATTTTGGTGCTGCGCTACCCTTATCTTTACCTTTGTGCTCATAGATTGGCTAGTGATCAGTCACACGACTTCAGTCAGATGGGTTTCTTTTACCTTGATTTTTACTGGTAAAGTGGCTCATTGGGGGAGATTGGTCATGGGGACACAACCAATAAGCCTGAATAACGGAGCAGACATTCATGACGGTGGACGAGACCAGCGCAAACGGGGACAGCGCAGGCCAGCAGACAGCGACGGAAAAACAGCCGTCGTCCAAACGCGCCCATGTGATCGTGATCGGTAACGAGAAGGGGGGATCAGGCAAATCGACAACGGCGATGCATCTGATTGTTTCCCTGATGAAGATGGGATTTCGGGTCGGATCGCTTGATATCGATGCGCGGCAGGGAACTTTGACCCGTTATGTCGAGAACCGGCAAGCATTCAACGAGAAAAAACGTCTTCAACTTCCTGTGCCCGATCATCGTCCGATCTATCGCAGTGAACTTCCCGATGCCAACGAGGCCAAGCTTGACGAGCGCGAACGCTTCACGACTGCGCTGGGTGAGATGGTGCTGGCGTGCGATTTCGTGGTGATGGATTGTCCGGGGAGTGACAATTATCTGTCGCGCCTTGCCCATGCCTGTGCCGATACGCTTATTACGCCGATCAATGACAGCTTCATTGATCTTGATATGCTTGCGCGGATTGATCCTGACAGCCTTGCGATCAAGGGGCCGAGTATTTATGCCGAAATGGTCTGGGATGCGCGCAAACGCCGTGCCGCCATCGATGGCGGCACAATTGACTGGATTGTCATGCGCAACCGCCTGTCGCATCTTGATGCCCGCAACAAGCGCGACATCGCTGAAATCGTTGAAAAACTGGGCGAGCGTATCCGTTTCCGTTCTGCGCCGGGCTTTGGCGAACGTGTCATTTATCGCGAACTTTTCCTCAAAGGTCTGACCCTTCTTGACTTGCGTGAAAAAGGGGTCGGCATTCCGATGAGCATGTCCCACATGGCTGCCCGTCAGGAAGTTCGATCCCTGCTTGAAGTGATCGGGTTCAAACCGGCCGAAGGTGAAGAGTTGCCGATCTGACTGCCTGCAGCCTATATCTTAAGGGGCGCTATTCGTGCTCACACAGTATATGAAGCAGGCAGGTTTTCTTGGGACGCAAAGACATCATCTCGGATACATCGAGCAGACAGGAAGTCGATGACTTCCTGCATCGTGCGCGTGGTCTTTCTGTGCGTGCGCCGATATCTGGTCCGGCAATGGGGCGACTGGTCTTTGCAATGGACGCGACAGCCAGTCGCCAGCCAAGCTGGGACCGGGCGGCCGAAATTCAGGCCGAGATGTTTGATGCGGTTGACGGAATAGGTGCGCTTGATATCCAGCTTGTGTTTTTTCGCGGGCTGTCCGAGTGCAAGGCAAGCGGTTGGTGCCGCAATGCCAAGGCGCTCCGCGATTATATCTCCAAGGTCAGTTGCCATGCCGGGCATACACAGATCGAGCGCGTGCTGGCGCATGTCGAACGAGAAGCCAGCAGCAAAAAAATTGATGCACTGATTTATGTTGGTGATTGCATTGAAGAGAACCCCGATCATTTGGCGCCGATTGCAGGAAACCTTGCACTCAAAGGTGTTAAGGCCTTCATGTTTCAGGAGGGCTATGACAGGGATGCCAGCTTTGCCTTTGGCGAGATTGCACGCATAACTGGCGGCGCATTCATGCAATTTGATGCGAGTTCCGCATCCAGACTTCGGGATTTGCTCGGCGCGGTGGCGAGTTATGCGGTTGGCGGGGATAGCGGTCTTTCCGTTTATCAACAGAAAACCGGATCGCAAGAAGTTTTGCGTCTTGGTCATCAATTGCGAAAGCCCCGGTAATGCAGTGGGTTCTGATCGGGATTGCGCTTTTTGTTGGTGTGGGCTTTTTCATCCGCTGGATGAGCGAGGCTGAACCGAAGGATGTCCGAAAAGTCGGATTGTTCCTTATTGTCGGCCTTCTGATCCTGTTGGCGTTGTGGCTTCTTTTGACTGGCAAAATTGCCGCAATGTCGGCGGCTTTGGCCGTAACATCGCCATTTTTAGTTCGGATGATGAAGCTTGGTTATTTATGGCCATTGTTTCGACGGGTGTTTGCCTATTCCCGCCGTCGTGCCCGGCCGGGCAACATGGGGGGGAGTTCAAATGGTTCTGCGGGTTCTGGCAGGACATCGGAAATTCGAACGGAAATTCTGCATATGCTGCTTGATCTTGAAACCGGACAAATGAAGGGCTCTGTCATAAGCGGAACCTATGCCGGTGCAGATTTGGACAGCTTGGGGGTTGACGACCTGCAGTTGCTTTTTGTTGACTGTTGTTACGCAACCGACCAAAGCCAGACGGTTCTTGAGGCTTATCTTGAACGTCGTCCCGACTGTAGGGGATGGCAGGAATGGTCCCGCAACGATACTGGCAGTCAGGATGCACATTCCGGAGGAAACGACCGCAACAATGGCGATAGGAACCATGGCAATAGCAGGAGCAAAAGCGCGGCTGACATGAGTGCGGAGGAAGCGCGAAAAATCCTTGGTGTGGATGCGAATGCATCACGCGAAGAGATTAATCGTGCTTACAAGATCCAGATCAAGGCGGTGCACCCCGATCATGGTGGATCAGATTATCTGGCCGCAAAACTCAACACCGCGCGCAGCCTTTTGTTACGGCTATGTAAAGATTAGCGTGAATCATTCGTACGCTCGCTTGATCGGAGTTCCGGAAATGTGGCAGAAGCATACATGCCGTACTTTCGATCAGACTGGGCGTGCAGCGGTTGAAAAGGGAAGTGTTTGAATGTCGAGAAAAATCAAGAAGGCTGTATTTCCGGTTGCAGGTATGGGAACCCGCTTTTTGCCAGCAACCAAGGCAATGCCCAAGGAAATGCTTCCGGTTGTTGATAAGCCCCTTATCCAATACGCTGTCGAAGAGGCCATCGCTGCGGGGATTGAAGAATTCATTTTCGTAACCGGCCGTGGCAAAACTGCCATTGAAGATCATTTTGATCGCTCTGCCGAACTTGAAGCGATCCTGACCGAACGCGGAAAAACCGACGCGCTTGAGACGGCCCTTGCAATGATCCCGGAAAATGGTCGTGTGACCTATACCCGTCAGGGCAATCCGCTGGGCCTTGGTCATGCTGTTTTGTGCGCCAAATCGCTGGTCGGGGATGAGCCGTTTGTGGTTCTTCTGGCCGATGACCTTATTCAGGCAAAGACACCTTGCATGAAGCAGATGGTCGAAAGTTATGGTCGCACAGGCGGTAACATGGTTGCCGTAATGGATGTTCCGCGTGAAGAAACCCAGCGCTATGGCGTTCTTGAAGTCGAAGGCACCAACGGCCGTCTGGTCAGTGCGTGCGGGATGGTGGAAAAGCCAAAACCCGAAGAAGCACCCTCAACGCTGTCGGCGATTGGCCGTTACATTCTGGATCCGGGCATCTTCGAAACTCTCGAAAATATTCCGCGTGGTGCGGGTAACGAAATTCAGCTGACCGATGCACTGGCTGCGATGATCGGCAAAGTTCCGTTCTATGGATATCGTTTTGAAGGCCGCCGTTTTGATTGCGGCAACAAGATCGGTTTTCTTCGGGCAACAATGGCATTTGCTCTGGCGCGTGAAGACATGAAGGACGATGTCCGTCAGCTTATTCACGAATTCGCCGAAGGCGAAGCAGCAGAATAATCACTTAATTTCAACGATAACTGACCGGAATGGTTCAATGATCTGTTTCGGTCAGTCTCCACTTACTAGGATTAAACCTCCATGCGCGTAGCAATGATCGGAACCGGATATGTTGGACTCGTCTCCGGTGCCTGTTTCTCCGAGTTTGGCACGGATGTTATTTGTGTCGACAAGGATGTGGAAAAAATCGCCCGTCTTGAAGACGGTATCATGCCAATCTACGAGCCTGGTCTGGATGTTCTGGTCGAAAACAATGTCAAGGCAGGTCGTCTGACATTTACCACCGACCTCAAGGAAGGGGTCAAAGGGGCTGATGCTGTCTTTATTGCGGTAGGAACACCGACCCGTCGTGGCGACGGTCATGCTGATCTCAGCTATGTCTATGCTGCTGCCGAAGAAATCGCAGACGCAATGGAAGGTTTTACCGTCATTGTGACCAAATCGACGGTTCCGGTCGGAACCGGTCGTGAAGTTGAGCGCATTATTCGTGAAAAGCGTCCAGATGCCGAATTTGCAGTGGTTTCCAACCCGGAATTCCTGCGCGAAGGATCGGCGATTGGCGATTTCATGCGCCCGGATCGTGTCGTTATCGGTACGAGCGACGAGCGTGCCCGCGAAGTCATGTCTGATCTGTATCGTCCGCTTTATCTGATTGAAACACCGATTGTCTTCACCACGCGTGAAACCTCGGAAATGATCAAATATGCGGCCAATACATTCCTTGCTGCCAAGATTACCTTCATCAACGAAATCGCCGATCTCTGTGAAAAGGTCGGTGCAGACGTGCATGACGTTGCCCGCGGCATTGGGCTTGATGGCCGTATAGGCAAAAAATTCCTGCATCCCGGTCCGGGCTATGGCGGATCGTGCTTCCCGAAGGACACGCTTGCACTGGTGCGTACCGCGCAGGAACATGGCAGCCCGCTTCGCATCATTGAGACGGTTGTGGACGTGAATGCCAAACGCAAGAAAGCCATGGCTGATCGTGTGATTTCTGCCTGTGGTGGTTCTGTGGCTGGTAAGACCATCGGTATCCTCGGTCTGGCATTCAAGCCAAACACCGATGACATGCGCGATGCGCCGAGCTTAGATATCGTTCCGGCCCTGATTGCAGCGGGTGCAAAGATCAAGGCATTCGATCCCGAAGCCATGGGCGAGGCCAAAAAGCTTCTTGATGGCATCGAATATTGCGATGGCGCGTATGACGCGATTTCCGGTGCTGATGCCATGGTCGTTCTGACCGAATGGAACGAATTCCGCGGCATGGATCTTGATCGTATCAAGGATGCGCTGGTTCACCCGACCGTGGTTGATCTGCGTAACGTTTATGACCCGACCGAAATGGCTGAAAACGGTTTTAGCTATTCCTGCGTCGGACGTGCAACTATTGGAGGCTGACCCAGGCTATGACGAATTCCGCAGCACACAAGTTTGACAGTTCGGTATTGCGTGAATACGACGTACGCGGGGTTGTCGGGGATACCCTTCATGCAGCAGATGCCAATGCATTGGGCAAGGCGTTCGGGACCATGGTGCGTCGGTCAGGAGGCAAGCGCGTCGCTTTGGGGCGTGACGGGCGTCTGAGCTCGCCCGAACTTGCTTCGGCGCTGGCAGACGGCATTCTTTCGACCGGCTGTGATGTCGTGCTTGTCGGCCGCGGCCCGACCCCGATGCTTTACTTCACGGTTTATGACGAAAAAACCGATGCAGGTATCATGGTTACCGGATCGCATAACCCGTCAAACTATAACGGGTTCAAGATGCTCAATGCCGGCAAGTCTGTTTTTGGTGCCGCCATTCAGGAACTGGGTAAAATTGCCGCTGCCGGGGATTTCGAGACCGGGCAGGGAACCGCAACCGAAATTGATGTCGAGGACCGGTTTGTTGCCCGTCTTCTGGCGGAACTTGATTGTGACGTTCCCGATCCGATGACCATCGTCTGGGATTGTGGCAATGGTGCCGCCGGTGATGTTGTTCGCAAGCTGACGGCCCAGCTTCCGGGAACGCATCATTTGTTGTTTGACGACATTGATGGCACTTTCCCCAACCACCATCCTGATCCGACGGTTGAAGCCAATCTGGTTGATCTCAAGGCCGCCGTGGCCAAGCATAATGCTGATTGGGGTGTTGCCTTTGATGGTGATGGCGACCGTATTGGTGTGATTGATGGCAAGGGCAATGTCCTTTGGGGTGATCAGTTGCTTCAGATCTATGCCGCCGATGTTCTTGAACGGCAGCCAGGTGCGTCGATTATTGCCGATGTCAAGGCAAGCCAGACCCTGTTTGACGAGGTTACCCGCCTTGGTGGCAATGCCATTATGTGGAAGACCGGTCACTCGTTGATCAAGACCAAAATGATCGAGGCAAAAGCCCCGATTGCAGGCGAAATGAGCGGCCATATCTTCTTTGCTGAGCGCTATTATGGCTATGATGACGCAACGTACGCGGCGGTTCGTCTGTACCGTATTCTGGTCCAAAGCGGTAAGAGTCTTGCGCAATGGCGCGAAGCTATGCCGGTTGCAGTCAATACACCGGAAACCAGGATTGATTGTCCGGATGATCGCAAATTTGCCCTGATCGAAGAAGTGCGTGCGCGCCTTGCCGAGGCTGGTGCAGAGGTTAGCGGCATTGATGGCGTACGTGTCAGTACTGTGGATGGCTGGTGGTTGCTGCGTGCCTCCAATACCCAGCCAGCCATCGTTGCGCGCTGCGAGGCAGCAGATAACGATGGCCTGATCCGGCTCAAGGCCCAGGTAACAGATCAGCTGGTTAAAAGTGGACTGGCATTAGATGACTTCTTTGCCCCCGGTGGCGGGCATTGATCCGGCCATAACCCCCGACGGCTTGATGTCGACACGGGATTTTGGACAAAAACAAAGGCTGTCAGATTGCTCTGACAGCCTTTGTTGTATCTTGATATTGTGCGAGTTGTTTAACCAGCGCCGCCGGAATTAACCGGGATACACGCCAGTTTTTCACGGCGCAGTGCTGCGCAAGCGGCGCGGGCTTCGCTTTCACCGTCAAAACCAAGAAGACGTGCGCGGTAAACGACACCGGTTCCGCTTGCCTGCTGTTCAACAGCCGCGCGGGTCAAACGCAACACATCCGGGGCCGTACGGGCGGCTGCAAGAACAGCTTCCTGTGCCCGACGCTGATCGCTGAACGCACCAACCTGAATGGCCCAGCTTCCATTGGTTTCCGGCTTCATACGGGTCACCACGGTCTGTGTATCAATGCGGCCGGGTTGCTCTGCTTCACGCATGGTTTCACGCTTGGCCATCAAAAGCTGGGCATCGGCGGGAAGAATTTTATCTTCCGGGCTGACGCGTGGACGCGGAACCCTGATTTCGCCTTCCTTCGTCAGTTCGACATAGGCGCTATCAAGGAGCTTTTTCATCTGATCGTCACGGGTACGGGCGGTTCTGCCACCAAACACGACGCCGATCAGGCGTTTGCCATTACGGTTGACCGATGCAACAAGGTTAAAGCCCGAAGCATTGATATAGCCGGTCTTGATCCCGTCGGTTCCGTAATAGGACGCCAGAAGGTTGTTGTGGTTGCCATAGGTACGGTCACCGAAACGAAACTTCTGGGTGGCAAAATAGTGGTAGTAGCTGCCAAAATTCTTGCGAAGCGCAACTGCAAGCGTGATCATATCACGCGCTGTAGTCATCTGGCCGCGATTGGGCAGGCCCGATGCATTGCGGAAGGTCGTCCGTTTCATGCCAATCCGACGCGCTTCGGCCGTCATCATCTGGGCAAATTTGATTTCTGTGCCGCCAAGATGTTCAGCAACAACGACGGCAACATCGTTGGCCGACTTCGTTACCAGTGCAAGAATGGCGTCCTTGACTGAAATGGTGTCACCGGGCTGAACACCCAGTTTGGACGGCGCCTGTCCCCATGCACGCTTGGATACTTTCATTGGAGTTGACAGCGATACCTTTCCGCTATCAAGGGCGTCAAACAGCATATAAAGCGTCATGATTTTGGTCAGGGACGCAGGGTACACTTTATGGTCTGCACGATATTCATGCAGTACGTCGCCCGTATCACCATCGATGACCATGGCGGTATAGGTTCGTGCCAGCGCCTTGTTCGGGACAAGGGTCGCAGAAAGCGTGATTGCTGTCAGACACAAAAACGCAGCCAAACAGGCACGCAGAAAACGGCTGCGTGTCAAAAGCGGTGTCTTGGCCAACGCATTTGGCCCGGAAGGGGTCATTAAACGCATTATTCGGGCTCGGCTTTCGGTAGTCCCCAAGAACTAAATATGACCAATCTGGCATCACAGACTTAAACAAATGTTTAAGACCGTCAATTTTCGGCTTTTCTAATCGCGGCCATTCTGTGACCATCTTTCTGCGCCAATGTCACTTTTATATCTCCTGATCGGCAAAAAATCGAGGATCGAATGGTGAAAAGAATTGCCCCACTTCTCAAAACGATAAGCATGAAACGTGCCAGTTTGGCAGGGGTGGGGGTGTTTACACTTGCTGCCGTCGGGCTGGCCGGGTGCGCTTTCACGGAAAATAGTGACGTCAGTAATCCGCTGGTGCGCAAGTCGGCCTGGTTTTCGTATTTGAACGCAGATGATTTGCGCACGGCCTGTTCTGCCGGTGATGCGGAGGGCCGGATTCGCATCATCTATAATGCCGACTACTATAAAGAAGTTCGTGTCTTCGAGCTTGAGCCCAAAGCTGGCAACCAGCAATTCGATCTGACAACGCGTGTGTTCGGGCCTGCTCAGGTCAGTGAAATCAATGTCGAGATCAATGCGCCTTTGGGAGTGTTCGGGGGAGAGCAGAGTGTTGATGTGATCGGACGCGATGACTATCTCGTGGTCACCGATGCCTTGCAAAAGGACGGATTTGGAACCCAGCAGGGCCGCGATGGTGTCCGATTATATTCCGATGATTTTTACTGGGTCGCACTTGGATGCTCATCTGGCTACGTAACGCTGGGAACATGGATGTCCGGCGTTGATGATTTGCGCGCACTTGGGTTCCCGGCCGTGTTAACGAATTTGTCGAGCATCGAAACAAAGCTGCCGGAGCCGCCAGCGAAGGATAAAGCGCGTTCGCAATCAGCGGCACAGCTTCAAACCATTCAAAATAGCGAGTCTGGTACATTTTACCGGACTGTGCGTGGAAATATGCTGCGCTAAGGCGTGGACCGGATTGGAAATGTCTTCAAACGGGGATGCATGGAGATGCATCCCCGTTTGCATTCATGCCGCATTGCGAAATCAAGTTTGTCGCTAGAACTTTGTTGCTGCTGATCTTTTGTCGGCGCAGCAACGTCCGGGCACGAATTTGTAACGTTTCCAAATACGGATGCTGTGACTGGGTCGCTGTTTTGTCACCAAACTGTGCTTGACCTTTGGGGGGAATTCCATCTAGGGTTATGTTGCGATGCAGCATGAATTTGGGGCGTCCGCCCCGGCAAGTATGAGGTTGGAGACAATGGCTGTTTCAAAACAAAAGACCTCTGGGAAATCAGGTAAAAAAGCACCTGCTCCCGCCAGGGCCACAGCGCCCGCAGCACCGGTGCCATCTGTAGCTTCCGGGCAAGTATCAAAATCGGCCGCCGGGACTGCTTCGACAGGTGCAGAGCTGCCAGCCAAGCGGGTGGTGATGACCTCGTCAGAGATAGAGGCCGCGGCAAAGCAGGTAGATGATGCTCCTGTGCCCAAAAGTGATGCCGTTGTGGAAGATGTTTCGACGTCAAAGAACGCCCCGGTAACGTCAAAGGATGGTGCTTCGGTATCGGGCACCACGATTGATGAGGCAGGGACGCCAGTGCCAGTCAAGCTGACTGAAAATGCACCTTCTGTGCCCGAGCCCGCCGTGAAGGCTGCGCCGAGCAAGGTGGCAGCCTCAAAAGTAACGCCGGCGACCCAAAAGGTTGCCCCTGTGAAGGCTGCTCCCAAGTCGTCATCCAGGCCAGCGTCAAAACCAGCCGTTGTTCAGGCGAAATCTGATGTCAAACCGGTACCGGCTGCAACAGCCACCGCTGCATCCTCGTCCAAGCCGGTAACGTCTTCTGAAACTGAAAGGGCCAGCACCGTGACTACGACAAGCAAGTCCGCAACTGAGACCAAGAAAGCAACAGCCTCGACCACCCCGAAAAAAGCCGCGGCCCCGAAAAACGTTCCCGCAGAGGCCCCGTCTGTTGCAAAATCTGCTAGCAAGTCGGCCGAAAAGCCGGTTGCAAGCAAGGAGGAGGCGCCGAAGCAGGCTTCGAAACCCGCTGCGCCAAAAGGGGATGATCTGTTCGGGTTTGGTCCGATGTTCATGGCGCCCGATGCGATGGAAAGTTATCTGGAGCTCTGGAAAGCGCCCGAAATTGACGCGATCGTCGAAGCCGGAAATGATGCGCTTGAAGAAAGCGTAGCTGTCGCAAACGATGCGTTTGCCAAGCTGTTTGATGCAATGACCGGGCAGTCGGACGTGATTTCTGATGCCGGATCGCGCATTGCGGCCCAATGTGAAGAATTGGTCGATATGCACCAGAAAAATCTGGAAGAAACCTGGCTGGCTTCCAGGACTGTGTTCGAGAAAACTGGTGGTATTGGTGCAGAGCTTGCAGCCTGGATGCAGCGCGAGATCGAGGCATCCCAGGATGATATTGATGCGCTAACCAAGGCTGAAAGCCTGTCCGACATTCAGGAACTGCAATCGAAAATTCTGACGCGCTATGTCGAAAGCAGCGTTGCCGAGGGCGAAAAGATTCAGGAAATCATGTTCTCGGCAATGTCAGATAGCTTTAACGCAATGTCCAAAGCCGCCAGTGCTGTCATGAAATGACGGCAGATCAACCGGTTTTTCGGACCTTGCTTTGAATATGGAAACGGGCATGACATTGGTTGTGCCCGTTTTCTTTTGGCGCGATGGCCGGTTTGTTCGGGTTTCGAGTGCCGCGATCACGCGGGTTCGCACGAAGTTTACAGATTGATCTTGCAGCAGCTCAATCGCAGCCTAAATGAATTGAAGATAGACTATAAATTAGTGACACGATTTTAAGCTGCGGCCTTTGAAAGAGCCTGGCAATGACCTATCATGAAGTTCATGCAGGAAATAAGGGTTCCGGTAAGTAAACAATGACTGAACAGGATAATGACGGCACTGATCTGCCGAACACGGGGATCGTAACAAAGACACGGCCCAAGACGAAAAAGCCGTCCATGTACAAGGTGCTGTTGCTGAATGACGACTACACTCCGATGGAGTTCGTTGTGCACGTATTGGAACGGTTTTTTGAAAAGGGCCGCGAAGAAGCCACCGAAATCATGCTTCAGGTTCACCGCAAGGGCGTTGGAGTATGTGGTGTGTTCACTTACGAAATTGCGGAAACCAAGGTTAACCAGGTCATGGACCTGGCCCGCCAGAATCAGCATCCGCTGCAGTGTACCTTAGAGAAGGAGTGACATATGCTATCGCGCAATCTTGAGGAAAGCCTGCACCGTGCGCTCGCATATGCGTCGGAGCGTCGGCACGAATATGCCACTCTTGAACATCTTCTGTTGTCCCTGACCGAAGATCAGGACGCGCTTGCTGTGCTTAAGGCATGCCGGGTCGATATTGATCGATTGCGATCGGATTTGCTGGAATTTGCAGATAGTGAGCTGTCCGGCCTGATCAGTGCGCGCTTGATTGATCCCAAACCAACTGCCGGGTTCCAGCGCGTTATCCAGCGTGCCGCAATCCATGTGCAATCGTCCGGCCGCGAAGAAGTCACCGGTGCCAATGTGCTGGTTGCCCTGTTCTCTGAGCGGGAATCGCATGCTGTCTATTATCTGCAACTTCAGGACATGACCCGTCTTGATGCGGTCAACTACATTTCGCATGGTATTGCCAAGGCGTCCGAGCTTAATGAACGTCGCATCCCGCGGGGGGCAGACGAAGAACCGGTTGCCGGTATTCCGCCAGAAGGTGATGACAGCGGCCCGGCCGAGGGCGAGGCGCTTAAGGCCTATTGTGTGAATCTCAATGTCAAAGCGCAAAAAGGCAAGATTGATCCGTTGATCGGGCGTCAAAGTGAAATTGAGCGCACGATCCAGGTTCTGTGCCGTCGTACCAAAAACAATCCGTTGTATGTTGGGGATCCCGGGGTTGGTAAAACCGCCATCGCCGAGGGTCTTGCACGTCGGATCAATGACGGTGATGTGCCTGAAGTTCTGGCCGATGCAACGATCTTTGCGCTTGATATGGGGGCACTTCTGGCCGGAACCCGCTATCGCGGTGACTTTGAAGAACGTCTCAAGGCGGTGGTCAAGGAACTTGAAGAGTATGAAGGTGCTGTTCTGTTCATTGATGAAATCCACACTGTTATCGGTGCCGGGGCAACGTCAGGCGGGGCAATGGACGCCTCCAACCTGTTGAAACCGGCGCTGGCAAGTGGTTCGTTGCGGTGCATCGGGTCGACGACCTACAAGGAATTCCGTGGCCACTTTGAAAAGGACCGCGCCCTTGTGCGTCGCTTCCAGAAAATCGATGTCGAGGAACCGTCCGAAGAAGATACCGTGAAAATCCTCAAGGGTCTGAAGCCCTATTATGAGGACCATCACAAGGTCAAATACACCAACGAAGCTATTCGTTCGGCGGTCGAGCTTGCGTCGCGCTACATCAATGACCGCAAACGTCCTGACAGTGCGATTGACGTGATCGACGAGGTCGGGGCATCGCGCATGTTGATGGCACCAAGCAAGCGCAAACGCACGGTGGGCAAGCGCGATGTCGAGGAAATCGTCGCGAAAATTGCCCGTATCCCCCCAAAATCGGTTTCGACCGATGATCGCAAGGCGCTGGCAAATCTCGAGCGTGACCTTAAAACCGTTGTGTTCGGTCAGGACAAGGCGATTGAGTCGGTCGCAAGTGCGATCAAACTCGCCCGTGCCGGTCTGCGCGAACCTGAAAAGCCGATTGGTAGCTATCTGTTCTCTGGTCCGACCGGGGTTGGTAAAACCGAGGTCACCAAACAGCTGGCAACCGTTATGGGTATCGAGTTCATCCGGTTCGATATGTCGGAATATATGGAACGCCACAGCGTTTCACGCCTGATCGGTGCCCCTCCGGGCTATGTCGGGTTTGACCAGGGTGGTCTTCTGACCGATGCCGTTGATCAGCATCCCCATGCAGTGGTTCTGCTTGATGAAATTGAAAAGGCCCATCCGGACCTGTTCAATATTCTGCTACAGGTCATGGATCACGGCAAGCTGACCGACAATAACGGCAAGACGGTTGATTTCCGCAATGTTGTGCTGGTCATGACGACCAATGCCGGTGCATCTGACATGGCCAAGCCGCCAATCGGGTTCAAGCGCGAAATGCGTATCGGAGAAGACGAGGAGGCGATCAAACGCACTTTCTCGCCGGAGTTCCGCAACCGACTGGATGCTGTTATTCCGTTTGCCAACCTGCAGCCGGAAGTGGTCAAGATGGTGGTCGACAAGTTCATCTTGCAGCTTGAGGTGCAGCTTGCTGACCGGAATGTGTCAATTGAATTGACCGAGGCGGCCCGAGCATGGCTTGCCGAGCGTGGCTACGATGCGGCCTTCGGGGCGCGTCCGCTTGGTCGCGTTATTCAGGAGTATGTCAAGAAGCCGCTTGCCGAAGAACTTCTGTTTGGGAAGCTTTCCAAGGGTGGTGCGGTTCTTGTGGATATCGAGGATGACGTTGTTGTCTTCCGCTATCCCGAAGAGGATGGTGACAAGAAGCAGGCCAAAAAGAGCCCCGAGATGGTCGAAGGTTGATGTCTTGCCCCGGACTTGGGGTGTTGTTAATCATTGGCGGTTAGATTGTGCCCGGGGAGTTGTTCCCCGGGCACGATTTTAGAATAAGAACGCCAGAGCAAAATGAGCCAAGCAGCACAACGACAATATCGAACAGAGGTCGAGGAGTTTCTGTCCCGGCTTGAATTACGTGCGCGCAAGCTGGTTGCACTGGCTGATAATATGGAAAAGACCACGGACAAAATGGACGTGACCGGATATCGGCCATTCCGCGAGGAGGTTGATAATTTCAAGGCTCTGTCACTTGTGATTTCCGAGCGCCTCAAGAGGCTTGAAAAACATCCGAAAAAGGAAGAGCTGGAAGGACAGTTTCACAAGCTTCAGGTTCTGATGTTGCGTCTTGTCATCAAAACCAGTCTTAAGTTCTTCTTTGTCATGAGTGCCAAGGAGCATCTGCCGCTTGGTGCGCGCGAAATGTTCCAGAGCGAACTTCGAACCCTGTACGAAGCCGAACGCATGATCTCTGACCCGCGCTATATCAGTCAGCTTGACGAGACAGCGCGCGAGGATCTTGATACGGCAAAATCCATCCTGGAAGAGATCATTGAGAAGGCTCCCGCCTTGCTGAATTTCGGGGCGCGCAAGAAAAAGCGCCGCCAGTAAACCGGTTTTTGCACGGGCCTTGGTCTTCTGACAAAATTGCAATTTGCAAAATGCAACGAAGGGTCTTTGCGTTTTGCAATTTTTGCGTTTTGAAATGCAAAGATCATTTAAGGCTGTCTATTCGTTCAGGTTTTGGATTGGCTAAATCCCCTAAGAAAATATGGTTTTTCATGGATTTAAAAAGTTGGCACGCTTCCTGCTTATAGGATTGTGGACAGTTGTTCTTTGCAGGGGCGCTTTGCGCCTGGAACAACGTAATCTTCTGCAGTTTGCTCGTGTCCCAACCAAACTCAGCGGCGGTTTTACCGCCGCTTTTTTCTTTCCCGGATTTCAAATCATTCCAGTTGCGGTCTTGTTGCTGCGCGCGCAATCCACATATGAACCTGTGTGGAGCTGCCCTTGTGCGCTGCGGTCAAGGGTCTGTTTCTAAAATAAGTTGTATGGGAATTATTACTTTGGTATAAATACCTATACTTTAAGTTAGTCCCCCTTGACGCAAGAAAAACAAAATTCGGGAGAGAGACCGATGATGTCCTGCAAAAGTAAGGTTTTGACGGGCTTTTTCGCGGCGGCTTTGTTTGCGGCACCGCATGCAGCAATGGCCAAGGCAGAGCTACCTGGTGATCCGAATGTCCTTATAACCGACAAGATGATCAAAGATATTCGGGAATGGCTTGCAAACCCTGTTGTTTCTTTGTCGATCAATTCCCAGAACCGTCTGAGAACAGATATGACACAGGATCAGATTGATGCAGCAGATGCGCAATGGCGGGCTGAGCGCGAAGCGGATGATCAGCCTCTTGTTGCCGCGATCCTGACCAACCCGTTATCGAGTTATCTGACACAGGTGCAGGCCCGTTCAGGCGGGCTGTATGCCGAGATTTTTGTCATGGATTCAAAGGGACTCAATGTCGGGCAAAGCTCGATTACATCGGACTTCTGGCAAGGAGATGAAGGCAAGTTCCAGAATACTTATCCCAACGGTCCGAACGCGGTTTTCATCGATGAAGCTGAATATAACGAGGATACGGATACCTGGCGATCGCAACTGAACATGACCATGAGCGATGAGAACCGGCAGCCCATCGGCGCCGTGACCATTGAGGTCAATTTGAATGAACTTGCGCGTCGTGGTGGCCAGTAGGGAGAAACGTCATGAACTTCTTTAAGAACCTTTCCATTCCTGCCAAGCTGACGACCTGCTTTGCGATCATGATCGCTGTGATCCTTATGGTTGCAGCGGCTGGCATGTTTGCGACGATGCAGGTCAAATCCGCAAACGAGCAACGCGACTACCTGTCAACCTTTGAACGGGATTATCGAGACCTTGATCGCGCATATCTCATGGCACGTCAGGAACTGATCTATTTCCTGACAACCGGTGATCGTGCCGGTCTTGTGAGCTATGAAAAGTCGCTTGAGGAAATCGACACCCGCACGGACGTTATTAAAACCTATGCTTCAATCAACAGCGAAGTCGCCGGTCTGATTGAAGCAATGGACGGGGCAATTGATCGCTGGGAAGAAATCGCCGGTCAGCAGGCAAAGCTGATGCGCCATTATCTGACGGTCAACCATGCGCGTGCGATTGAAGCATCAGGTGAGCCGCGTGAACTCTCTGATCAGGTGAGTGCTCTTGCAAGCCAGCTGGCGCAAGTGATTGACCAAATGGTTCTGGATGTCGAAAGCAGGGTCGATCAGGCCATGCGGATTTTCCAGGTTACGCTCGGGGTTGGAGTGGTTTTGCTGATTGCGATGGCGGCCCTGTTCGGAGGCACTTTGTCACGAATGATCGCAACGCCAATCCGCAAGATGACCGAAGCGATGGGAAGCCTTGCCTCAGGTAATTTGGATATTGAAACCCTTGACATGAAGCGCAACGACGAAGTCGGTGCGATGGCCAAGTCGCTTGAGGTTTTCAAGGAAAATGCCCGTGAACGTGCCCGTATGGCCGAGCAGGAAAAAGTCGAGGCCGAACGCCAGGTCGCGCGCAGTAAACGTATGGGAGTCCTGACCAAGGGATTTGATGAAAAAATCCAGGATGTCCTGACCTCGGTAAATGCAGCACTTGATGAGGTCCGTTCTGCTTCGGAAACCCTGACATCGCATGCGGTTCGCGCCAATCAGGATGCCCAGTCCGTGGCCGAACAGGCACAGGAATCATCAAGTAATATCGAAACGGTGGCCTCGGCCACGGCACAGCTTTCGGCATCGATCTCGGAAATCTCGTCGCAGATCGCACGGGTTACCGAAATCACCCAGCTTGCTGTTGGTGAAACCGAACGGACCAATGAACGGGTCGAGAAGCTTAATGATGCGGCACAAAGTGTTGGCGAGGTTGTCAACCTGATCAGTGACATTGCCGATCAGACCAATCTTCTGGCGCTAAACGCAACCATTGAGTCTGCCCGTGCCGGCGAAGCGGGCAAAGGCTTTGCCGTTGTGGCTGGCGAGGTTAAAAATCTTGCCTCCCAGACGGTCAAGGCGACCGAACAGATCACGGCCAAGATCGCCGAAATGCAAAGCGAAACCGGTGCTGCGTCCGAAGCAGTTCGCGGCTTTGCCGAAACAATTCAAAAAATCGATGAATTGATGTCGGTGGTCGCAAGTGCGGTAGAAGAACAGGGGGCAGCAACCGAGGAAATCTCGCGCAGTGTTGAAGGTGCGGCAAACGGTAACGTCGCCATTTCAAATGCGGTCAAAAATGTTGCCGATGCGACAACTGAAAGCGGTGATCTTTCCAATGGCCAGCTTGACAGTGTTGGCAAGCTTGCCGCGGCCAATGACGAGTTGCGCAGCCATGTGAACGGCTTCCTTGATGACGTCCGTGCCGTCTGATTGCTGAAAACATCCAGAAAAAAGGCGCAAGGTATAAACCTTGCGCCTTTTTCATATCTGAACGGCCTGCCTACTTGTTTGGCTCTGCATTGCGGTAGGGGCTGTGTTCGGCAAGGATATAGTCGCGGTCTTGCGTGATATGGCTCTGTTCCTGCTTGAGAAACTGGGCAACGGCACGTCGCAGACCTTCATCCGCAATCAGATGGGCTGAATGTGTGATCACCGGTTCATAGCCGCGCTGGATCTTGTGTTCGCCCTGTGCCCCGGCCTCGACCGTTGCAAGGCCATGGGCAATCGCAATATCAATCGCCTGATAATAGCAGGTCTCGAAATGCAGAAGCGGGGTGCGATCAATCGTCCCCCAGTTGCGTCCATAAAGCGTGTTTGATCCGATCAGATTCAAGGCACCCGCAACCATGTCCTCATCGCGAAATGCAGCGACCAGAACGGTTTTATCGCCGATCCGTTCATGGAGAAGTTCAAAGAACTCACGCTTCAGATAGGCCTGTCCCCATTTTCGGTCGGATGTATCGCGATAGAACTGATAAAACCTGTCCCAGTGACGGGGTTTAAGGTCATCCCCGCGCAATGCTTCAAACCGGTAACCGGCGTCAAGAACCTGCTTGCGTTCCTTGCGCAGGTTCTTGCGTTTGCGCGAATTCAAGGCCCCGAGGAAGTCATCAAAACTTTGATAGCCGCGATTATGCCAGTGATACTGGATGCCGGTTCGACGCAGGAAACCCGCATCCTCCATCAACCGGCTCTCGTCACTGCTGCAAAAGGTCACATGTAACGTCGCCATGCCGAGTTTTTCGGGCAGCATCGCCAGACCATCAATCAGGATACGACGCACACGATCAGGATCCGGGTGATCGTCTGCGACCAGAAGGCGCGGGCCGGGCACCGGGGAAAAGGGCACGGATGATTGCAGTTTGGGATAGTAACGCCCCCCGGCGCGCTCATATGCCTCTGCCCAGCTCCAGTCGAAAACATATTCGCCATAGGAATGGGCTTTGACATAAAGCGGCACAATGCCAACCGCCTGACCGGCGTCATCATTCAAAACCAGATGAAACGGTTGCCAGCCAGTCTGGGCGGTCGTCGATGCGCTGTCTTCCATTGCCGAAAGGAATGCGAAGCTGACAAAGGGATTGTCTGTGCCTGCGCATTTGTCCCATTGGGCTTGGCCGATTGCGTGGATATCGGTGACGGTCTTGATTTCGGCAGACAAGATTTTATCCCCTGAACAGGCAACGATCTGGCAGTGACCCCTTGGCGGGCCTTTGTTTTTGTACGCATTAGCCGGTATATGCGTTCAGAAGATAGGGGCAATGCATATTTACGCAAGGGAAAGCCTTTGACGGACGCGCTTCAAGGCCCTATTTCATTGGTCCACGGGCCGTTATGGAACGGCCTGACAAACGGCTCGGGGATGATCCCGTGTCGCCCTCGCGAAGAAAAGGATGGTGCGCCGTGAACAGCAAACTTTCGTTGGAGAAGGACAAGATCAAGATCGTCCTGCTCGAAGGAATCCATGAAAACGCTGTAAAGATGTTCAAAGAGGCCGGCTACTCTAATGTCGACCACTACCCAGCTGCGCTCGACGCGGACGAACTCAAGTCCGTTGTCTCCGATGCGCATTTCCTGGGCATCCGTTCCCGCACCAAACTGACCGAAGAAGTTATTGAAGCTGCTTCCAAGCTGACCTCGATTGGCTGTTTCTGCATCGGTACCAATCAGGTTGACCTGACGGCCGCGGCCATGCGTGGCATTCCGGTATTTAACGCACCGTATTCGAATACCCGTTCGGTTGCTGAACTGGTTCTTGGTCAGATCATCATGCTGCTTCGCGGTGTTCCGCAGCGTAGTGCCGCAGCCCACAAGGGCGGATGGCTTAAAAATGCCAAGGGTTCATACGAAGCCCGCGGAAAGACCCTTGGTATTATCGGTTATGGTCATATCGGCTCGCAGCTGTCGGTTCTGGCAGAATCGCTTGGCATGAACGTCATTTACTTTGACGTGATCAACAAGCTTGCGATGGGCAATGCGACGGCCTGTGCATCAATGGATGAACTGCTTGCGAAATCCGATGTGGTGTCGCTGCATGTTCCGGCCAACGAGCAGACCAAAAACATGATCACCGCAGCCGAAATCGCCAAAATGAAGAAGGGTGCGCATCTGATCAATGCTGCACGTGGCAATGTCATCGTCATTGATGATCTGGCCGCGGCCCTGGAAAACGGCCATCTGGCCGGTGCTGCCCTTGACGTGTTCCCGGTTGAACCGGCAGGCAAGGACGAAGAATTCGTAAGCCCGCTGCGTGGTATGGATAATGTCATCCTGACCCCGCATATCGGTGGTTCCACCCAGGAAGCACAGGAAAATATCGGGATCGAGGTTGCTGACAAGCTGATCACCTATTCCGATAACGGATCAACCCTCGGTGCGGTCAACTTCCCGGAAGTTTCGCTTCCGGTCAAGGATCGCTCGCACACCCGTTTCCTGCATATTCACCGCAACGTTCCGGGCGTGCTGTTGAAAATCAACGATGTCTTCGCATCGCGCAGCATCAATATCAGCGGTCAGTATCTGCGTTCTGAAGGTGGTGTTGGTTATGTCGTCGTCGAAGTCGACGAGGAAATCAAACCGGGTGCCGGCGTTCGCAAGGAACTCGCGGCTATCGAGGGGACGCTGCGTGTCCGCTTCCTGTTCTGATTTTCAGAGCCGTTAGACAAAAAACATGAACAAGGGCGGGTGCCAGATGGTACCCGCCCTTGTTCTTTTCAGACTGAATATCCTAGAGCTTGCGATACATCACCAGTGCGTCGGTTTCGCCAAGTTTGGGATGCATGAAAGCACCGGGCAGGCGTCCGACAATTTCAAAGCCAAGCGTTGGCCACAGATGCACGGCGGCTTCGTTGCTGGCAATTACGAAATTGTATTGCATTGCGCGGTAGCCAAGTTCTCTGGCGCGCACAAACGAATCTTCGCCCATGCGTCGGGCTATGCCCCGTCCGGTTGCTTTGGGGGATGTCATATAACCGCAGTTACATACATGCGATCCGCCGCCACCCTGATTTTTGCGGATGTAATAGGTGCCAACGATCTCGCCTTCTTCTTCGGCGACCAGCGTGACCTTGTCCGGCCCCATCCAGTAGGCGATGACCTGATCATCATCCATATTGCTGTCGATGGCATAGGTTTCACCGGCCCGCAGGGTCGGGGCAACGATCTCAAGAATGGCCGGGATATCTTGCTTGGTGGCGGGGCGGATATTCATGATGCGGGTGGCTCGTTTGATATGTGGGGCAGGGTGCTTGCAGGTGCGCTGATTTCGCAAGGTGCTTGCAGCTTAACTATCGCCGCCTGAAAGGGTTTGTTCAAGGAATTCCGGTTCGACCTCGAACGGAAGATTTGCCCGCCCTGCCAAGGCCTTGGCAAGTTCGTTGCGATATCTTTCACGCGGGATTTCCAGAACGCCAAACTGCTTGAGATGATCATTCACAAACTGTGTATCAAGCAGGCTGAAGCCGCCCTGCCGCATCAGGGCAACCAGATGGACAAGGGCAACCTTGGACGCGTTGGTTGCGCGCGAAAACATGCTTTCGCCAAAGAATGCCTTGCCCAGACTGACACCATAAAGTCCGCCGACCAGTTCGCCGTCTTTCCATGCCTCTATCGAATGCGCGCAGCCCATTTTGTGAAGCGCGCAATAGGCTTCAAGGATATTGCTGTTGATCCATGTGTCATCGCGGGTTTCGGTTTGTTCTGCGCAGGCGCGGATGACATCGGGAAAGGCGCGATCTACATGGATTTTATAAGTGCCTTTGCGCACAGCCTTTTTGAGGCTGCGCGGGACATGAAACCCGTCAAGCGGCAATACGCCTCGCCATTCCGGATCAATCCAGTAAAGGGTTGGATCGTCATGGCTTTCGGCCATGGGAAACAGACCGACGGAATAAGCGCGGATCAAAAGATCAGGGGTCAGCTGGTTCGACATGATCGCAGTGATAATTGTTTCTGTCCTGTCTATCTGGGGTCAATTTACATATGAGAACGGAGGCAAGCCAGACAAGGGATCTTGTCAAATCTAGACGCGCGATACCATCAGGTTAGACCCGGATCGATTAATTTTTTGATGCTGATTTGATGAAATATGCAGACAAAAAAACGGGAACCCGAAGGTTCCCGTTTGAAATCTGTATCATTTGTGATCAGAGGGTCTTTCTCATGCCCATGAACTTTTCCAGCCAGTGGATGTCATAATCCCCTTTCTGGATGTCAGGGTTGGCAAGAAGGGTCTGATGCAGCGGAATGGTGGTTTTGATACCGCCAATCGCATATTCAGCCAGTGCACGGCGCAGGCGCATCATGCATTCTTCGCGATCACGACCATGAACGATCAGCTTGGCAATCATGCTGTCGTAATAGGGCGGGATCGAATAGCCGGTATAGATACCACTGTCGACGCGTACGCCAAGGCCGCCCGGTGCATGATATTCCTTGATCTTGCCCGGTGACGGGACAAAGGTCTGTGGATCTTCTGCGTTGATACGGCATTCAATGGCGTGACCGTGAATTTCAAGGTCTTCCTGTTTGAATGACAGTTCAAGGCCCGCAGCAACGCGGATTTGTTCACGCACAAGGTCAACGCCGGAAATCATTTCGGTGACCGGGTGTTCCACCTGAAGACGGGTGTTCATTTCAATGAAATAGAACTCGCCATTTTCATAGAGAAACTCGATGGTGCCGGCATTGCGATAGCCCATGCCGATCATGGCATTGGCAACCGTGGAGCCGATCCGCTGGCGTTCTTCGACCGTCAGGGTCGGAGATGGTGCTTCTTCGAGAACCTTCTGGTGGCGACGCTGCAGCGAACAATCGCGTTCAAACAGGTGAACAGCATTGCCGTGACTGTCACCAATGACCTGCAATTCGATGTGACGCGGTTTGCCAAGGTACTTTTCCATGTAAACGGCAGCATTGCCAAAGTTCTGCAATGCTTCCTTACGGGTCATGGAGAAGGCTTCTGCAAGGTCTTCTTCGCGTTCAACGACTTTCATGCCACGGCCGCCGCCGCCGCCCGATGCCTTGATCAGGACCGGATAGCCGATTTCCTTGGCGCATGTGCGGGCTTCGTCAACGGTAGTGATTTCACCATCAGAACCCGGAACGCAGGGAATGCCAAGTTTTTCGGCGGTTTGTTTTGCCGTGATCTTGTCACCCATCATGCGGATATGTTCCGCGGTCGGGCCGATAAAGACAAAGCCGTGTTCTTCGACCATGGCTGCGAAATCGGCGTTTTCCGACAGGAAGCCGTAACCCGGATGGATGGCTTCGGCGCCGGTGATTTCAGCAGCCGAAAGAATGGCCGGGATATTCAGATAGCTGTCTTTGGATGCAGGCGGGCCGATGCAAACCGATTCGTCGGCCAGACGCACATGCATTGCGTCAGCATCGGCGGTGGAATGCACCGCAACAGTTTTGATGCCCATCTCACGGCAGGCGCGCTGAATACGGAGCGCGATTTCGCCGCGGTTGGCAATCAGGATTTTGTCGAACATGCGGTTCTTGCCCCGGCTTATTCAATAATGATCAGCGGTTCGTCATATTCGACCGGATGGCCGTCGGTCGCCAGAATCTGGCTTACTTTGCCTGATTTCGGCGCACGGATCGGGTTGAAGGTTTTCATCGCCTCGATCAGCATCACGGTCTGACCTTCGGAAACACTTGACCCGACCGAGATGAACGGAGCAGCGCCCGGTTCCGGTGCGAAGTAAACAACACCGACCATCGGTGATTTTACAGCGCCCGGATGCGAGGCAGCATCAGACGGAGCCGCTGCAACAGAGGCAGCAACCGGTGCCGGAGCCGCCGCAACCGGGGCTGCAGGAGCCGCAGCAACCATGGTGCCCTGGCGGGCAACGCGAATGCGGTTGTCACCAGCGGCAACTTCAATTTCGGTCAGATTGGTGTCGTCCAGCAGCTCGGCGAGCTGGCGAATGGCGTCATTGTCGATGTTGAACTTGCTCATTTCGATATCTTTTATGATGGTGTGTGGATCAATTCGCGCATGGCATCCAGGGCGTGTTTATAACTCTGGGAGCCAAAGCCATAGATCATACCGTTTGCAGCTTTCGAGACGTTTGCTTCTAGTCTGAATGCGTCCCGCTTTTGAATATTGGACAGATGGACCTCGATCATCGGCATATCTGATGCCCCAATCGCATCGAGGATCGCAACCGATGTGTGCGTATATGCCCCAGCATTGCAAAGAATGCCAGACTCTTCTTGTCGGGTTTCCTGAAACCAGTCAACCAGTTCACCTTCTTTGTTGTCTTCATGGCAGATGGCCCTAAGGCGCTCAGCCGTGTCATTGACTTCACATCGATCGTTGATCACGTGCAATGTCATCTTACCTCAGACATCCATTCGGTTATCGCATCCGGTTCCGATCTGGCACCTTATGTCCAACTTTTGGTGTTGCGTTTATAACACGACCAAAGTCTGACGCAACTTTGCAATAGTCTTGGCAATGCAGCATTGCATAACCGGTTTGCCATTCTTCATCGTCTTCGGGATGACTTTCCGCACATGAATGCTTAAAAGCCTTGGATGACGACTTGCCTCAGGCCGGGTCGCTGCGCATACTGCGCGGCAATCATGAAGATTTTAATACCACAGGGATTGAACGAAAAAGATGCTTCTGACGATCAACGGTGAAGACCGCAATATCGAGAATGCCGTAAACGTTGCCGAATTGCTTGGCGAGCTGGGCATTGCTGCAACCAAGGTCGCGGTTGAACGCAATCTCGAAATCGTTCCCAAAACAGCCTATGGCGAGACGCCTCTTGTTGATGGTGACAAGCTCGAGATCGTCCATTTTATTGGTGGCGGTTCGCAGGAGGCGGATCTTGCCGCAGCGGATGACGACGGGTTCGTCGTTGCGGGCAAAAAGTTCTCCTCGCGTCTCCTGGTTGGTACCGGAAAATACAAGGATTTTGATGAAACCAAAATCGCGATTGAAGCATCGGGGGCCGAAATCGTCACGGTTGCTGTGCGTCGTGTCAATCTGACCGATCCCAACCAGCCGATGCTGGTCGATTATGTCGATCCGAAGAAATATACCTATCTGCCCAATACAGCGGGTTGCTTTACGGCCGATGATGCCGTCCGGACCCTGCGCCTTGCGCGCGAAGCAGGTGGCTGGAACCTTGTAAAACTTGAAGTGCTCGGGGATCAGGCAACGCTTTATCCCAATATGCCCGAAACACTCAAGGCGGCCGAAGCCCTGATCAAGGATGGCTTTGATGTCATGGTTTATTGCAGCGATGATCCCATTCAGGCCAAGATGCTTGAAGACATGGGGTGCTGCGCCATCATGCCGCTGGGATCACTGATCGGGTCGGGCATGGGGATTCTCAATCCGGTCAATATTGCCCTGATCAAGGAACATGCCAATGTGCCGGTTCTCGTCGATGCCGGAGTTGGTACGGCGTCTGATGCCGCGGTTGCCATGGAGCTTGGCTGTGACGGGGTTCTTATGAATACCGCGATTGCCGGGGCAAAGGATCCGATCCGCATGGCTCGCGCGATGAAGCATGCAATTATTGCGGGCCGTGAATCCTTCCTTGCTGGCCGGATGCCCAAGAAGAAATATGCCGACCCATCTTCGCCCTTGGCAGGCATCATCTGATTTTCGAGTTTGGCAAATAGCTCAAAGGCCCGTTTCGAAATCGAAACGGGCCTTTGTTTTTTGTTCGCAGACCGAAATGGCGTGGCTACAAATGTAGTCCGTCTCTGTCGCGCGTGATCATTGCGAAAATCACGATGCCTCTTCGAGACCGGCTTTCACAAGCGCATTGACACGGTCCATATCCGCACCGGAGACCAGACTGCCATTGATGATAAAGGCCGGTGTGCCACTGATGCCAACGGTGCGTGCCATTGCGGCATACTGGGCAATCATGCCGCCGATTTCCGGCGATTTCATATCTTCGCGCATTTTGGTCACATCGACGCCAGCACCAGCAGCAAGCTCGTCAATCCGGACATCATCAAGAAGACCACGGTTGCTCATGAAGGCTTCGTGGACTTCCATGTATTTGCCTTGCTTGTCAGCAGCCAGCGCAGCACGCGCGGCTGTGGCACTCTCTTCTCGCAGGATCGGGAATTCGACAAAAATCGTGCGAACCTTGCCGTCATGTTCCTTGGCAATGTCCATCACGCCATCGAATGCACTTTTGCAATATCCGCAATGATAGTCAAAGAACTCGATGACTGTAACGGGTGCATCAACCGGGCCGATAGACGGTACAGAACTGTCGGCAACCAGTGCATCCCAGACAGGTGTGATGGCCTCTGCCTGCTGGCGGGCTTTTTCGGTTGCCTGCCAGATCTGGACATTCTGAATGGCGCGCAGAAGAACTTCGGGATTCTTCATCAGGTAGTCTTCGATCACGCTTTCGACTTCGGCCTTCTGACCTGCATTAAGGGCTTCGTCAGCCTGCGCAATCGATGCACCAAACAGCATGGTCGTTGCAATCGCGCTGCAGCCAAGGAAGCGTTTAACAATCTGGGAATTCATCGGGAGTCCTTCTGTGACTGTGGCCGCTTATGGCCTTGGAATTAGTGTGTTGGTTCTGTGATACGTGATCAGGTGTCTAACGGGAAAGTAAAATTTGCGTCAGATAGGTGATCCCACTCACAGACGCCTTGTGGTCGCGACCGGGCACAATACCGATCCAGACCAGCCGGACTTCGTCATTTGGGGTATCCGGCCAGTAGTGGCGGTAAAGGGTTGAAAGGTCGAAGTATTCGCGCTGCCATTCTCCATATTGTACGGTGCTTTGACCAATCGGAATACGTACAAGTTGATCCATGAACGGTTTGCCCGATCCCAGATCGCTTTCATTCCAGTTGCCCTGATCCTGTTTACGAAAACCAAGCTCAAGCTCAATGTCCCCGACCTGTGCCGTGCTGTTGAACTGCCAGTCAAAAGACAAATAGGGTGAAGCCAGAACAACCACATTGGTTCTGCGTCCGATCTCGAATGATCCGACACCCGGACGCACTGCCAGCGCGATATTCCCGTCCTTATCGACCCATTGAAGCGGTGTATCTGCGCGGGAAAGCTGTCCCGGGTTGATTTTCTGGCTGACGGTCCAGTAAGGCGGCGGACGGTCAAGCGAAAAGGGCGCATATAACAGTTTCAGATCACCTGCGGCATCAACCCCGGCATCGGGCAGTGAACATCCGGCGACTGATGCAGACACAAATATCGAGCATGATAAATATGTTATGCGTCTAAATGCCGTGAATCTTGCCAAAGATATTTTGTGTCCAGCGCGACGCAGCAGACGACCGATCACTTCGGCGCATCCCTGCCCGGTGTTCCGTCAGGATTTGTGGCCTGCAAGATATCCTGTGCGCGTAGCCATGCTGCCGTTCCTTTTTCAAGTTTTCGGTCGGCCTGTACCGCGTGATAGCTTGCAGCCTGACGGTCACCGGTCAGAAGGCTGTATTCGGCCTGTGACAGCGATGCCTCGCCCTCATTACCAAGACGGCTTTCAACGATTGCACGGAAACGCCAGGCAGATGCATTGCCACGCTCTCGCGACAAAACGCCCATCAGGGTGGTTTTCGCTGGCTCGAGAAACGCATTATCACCGGTTTCGATCATCGCATGCGCCAGTAAAAGACGGATCAGAGGAGCACCGTTCGAAAGTTCGACCGATTTTTCAAGCGGCGCTATTGCGTCATTGGCGCGACCGAATTCCAGAAGAACCTGACCTTTGAGTTCCTCGAAATAGGGGTTGGACGGCTCAACCGCGATCAGTTTTTCAATGATCTCAAGTGCCGGATCCAGTTCGGAATTCCGGTAATAGGCAATGGCGCGCGCATATTGGCCGGCAATGCTGGTATCGCTTTCGGGATAGATGCGCAGCGTGTTCTGGATATGGTTGGTAAAGGCATAAAGTTTGGCGCGCATGCGGGCATGGCGCTCGTAAAACTCGGCGCTGACCCTGGCGTCTTTCAGTGATGAATTAGCAACGTAATTTTCCAGAAACTCGACACGTTCGGTGGTCAGCGGGTGACTGCGCATATACGGATCCTGACTTGCCGTGCTCAGCAATTCCTGACCTTCAAGCGTTTCCATGAATTCCATCATGCCACGTGCGGAAATGCCCGCCGCTGTCAGATATTTGACACCGGCCTGATCGGCACTGCTTTCCTGTGTACGGGAATAGGCCAGAAAGTTACGCGTCGCAATATTCTGACCACCCAGAATCGCCGCCGTCCCCACATCGGATCTGCCCGCGGCAACACCGGCAGCAACACCTGCAATGGTCGACAGGATCGAGATTGCAGAGGCATTGCGCAGTTGATCATGCACGCGCGAAAGGTGCCCGCCGGTGATGTGACCGGTCTCGTGGGCCATGACCCCGATAACCTGTTCTGGAGTCTCTGCTTTTAACAACAGCCCAGTATTGATAAAAAGCTTTTGTCCACCGGCAACAAATGCGTTCAAGCTGTTGTCAGAAACGATATAAACAGACACACCGTTCGGATCGAGCCCCGCTGCCTTGAAGATAGGTGTGGCATAGAGACGAAGGGTATCCTCGATCTCGGTATCGCGGATAAAAGAACGACCCTGCGCCAAAACCATGCTAGGCAGGGCAACAAGGAAAATGGCAGTGAGAGTTAAAATGCGTCTGAGCAAAATGTGCGTTCCATATTTTCGTTCGACTGATGTCGGTTCCGTGCCGACGCGCAAGCCATCATGGCGGATCGCGTTTGCAATCGCAATGACTGCCGGACTTGCGGCCTGTGGTAGTACTAATACAGAAAATCTTGGTCAAATAGGGGCAGTTACCGGATATTTCGGTGGTGTTGTCGCCGATGAGCCGCGGGCAGTAAGGGTTGCGCGCGACGTCCTGTCTGCTGGCGGGACGGCTGCGGATGCTTCTGTCGCGCTGTATGCGACCATGACAGTAACCAAACCATCTGTTGCTGGAATTGGCGGCGGCGGTGTGTGTGTCGTTCACGAACGCGCAGGCAAAAAGGTCGAGGTTCTTGATTTCTGGCCGCGTCCGGGGACTCGAACCAGTGCAGGTCAAACCGCAACCACGATTCCGGCCGTTCCGCGTGGTCTATATGCACTTAGTGCGCGCTTTGGGCGCCTGCAATGGGCGTCACTTCTAAGTGCAGCTGAACAATATGCCCGCCTTGGTGTGCCGGTATCGCGCTCACTTGTGAACGATATTCAGGCCAACCGTGCGCGCATCGAAGCTAGCCCGGCCTTGCGCAAGACATTCATGCCCGACGGCAAGTTGCTTGAAGTTGGTGATCGTATCCGTTCGGTCAATCTTGCAGCACTGCTGACATCGCTGCGTGTCAAGGGACCGGGTGATTTCTATAACGGTGCGCTTGGTGCAGATATTGCCGCAGCCGTCCAGAATGCCGGTGGCACGCTTACGGCTGACGATTTGCGCAATTATCGTCCGGAATGGAAAGCGGCGACCGAAGTCAAACATGGCAATGAAATTGTCTATCTTGCCTATCCGCCGCGTTCAGCAAGCGGACCATCCGTCATTACCGATGGCAGTGATGTTGCCGAAATCCTGAACCGTTATCTTGCCGATATCGCGTCTGGGGATTTGTCCGGGCAGGCACTTTCGGGTCGCAGTGGCTTTGTTGTCGTCGATCGTGCTGCCAATGCTGTTGCCTGTATGACGACCATGAATACGCCGTTTGGTGCGGGCCTTGGTGCAGATGCCTTTGGTCTTAACCTTGCCGCTGGTGATGCCGCACAGGCGGCTACGCCGCTGATCGGCCCGGCCCTGATGGTGAACCCGTTTGTCTGGGAATACTACTATGGCATTGCCGGGACGGGCACACCGGCCGGTGCAACCAAACAGATTGCCACCATGGCCGAAGATCTGATTGGTGCCGGTGCGGCATCGGGAATTACCCTTAATTCCCAGGGTGCGTCTTCGGTCAATGTGATCCGCTGCCTTGAAGGCGTGCCCCCCCATCCGGAAAGTTGTCAGTTCGTGGCTGATCCGGCGGGCGGTGGCATGGCCGGTGTTCGCTAACAGGACATTTCAACAGGGCAGGGATCATCCTGCCCTGTTGCACTTGACATCGTAGTTAAAACGAATTGGGACCCCACAAAATGGCTTTGAAACAATCCCTGCGCGGCGCAATTTCGCCCTTTATCGTCATGGATGTGATGCGTGCAGCCAATGCGCGCGAGACCGAGGGAAAAGCTGTTTATCATCTTGAAGTCGGACAGCCAGGGACACCGGCCCCGCGCAAGGTCCGCGAAGCTGCTGCCAAGGCGCTTGAAGCGGACCTGATCGGCTATACCAACGCCATGGGCATCGATCCGCTACGCGAAGCCATTGCCGGACATTACAAAACAAAATTTGGTGTGCCGGTTGATCCGTCGCGCGTTTGCGTTGCCAGTGGATCGTCGTCGATCTTTGTGCTGGCGTTCCTCGCGGCCTTTGATGCGGGCGACCGTGTTGCGATGGCGGCACCTGGATATCCAGCCTACCACAATATTCTAAGCGCGCTTGGTATTGATACGGTCAACCTGCCTGCGGGCCCGGAAACCCATTATCAGCCGACCGTTCAGATGCTCCGTGATCTTGAAGAGCCGGTTGATGGCCTGATCGTTGCCAGCCCGTCCAATCCGGCAGGCAGCATGATCGATGTCGAAACCTATCGTGAGCTGGCAACCTATTGCCGCGAAAACGGCATTCGCCTGATCAGTGACGAGATTTATCAGGGTATCTCGTTCGGGGATGTCAAGGAATGCACCGCCCTTGAATTCGGGGATGACGCCATCATCATCAACAGTTTTTCGAAATATTTCTCGATGACCGGCTGGCGTCTGGGCTGGGCAATTGTGCCGCCTGATCTGATGCGTGCGGTGGAATGCTTGCAGCAAAACCTGTTCATTTCCGCCCCGGCTTTGTCGCAAATCGCAGCCGTCGCCGCCTTTGATTGCGAAGACGAACTTCAGGCCAATATCGCGGCCTATGCGCGCAATCGCGAAATCCTGCTTGAAGGTCTGCCCAAGGCAGGCTTCACCAAATTCGCCCCGGCGGATGGCGCGTTCTATCTTTATGCGGATGTTCGCGAGCTGACGAATGACAGTGAGGTATTCTGTCGCCAGATGCTCGAAGAAACCGGCGTTGCGACCACACCGGGCACCGATTTCGACCGGATGCGCGGCAAGGGCTATGTGCGCTTCTCATTTGCCCATAGCGAGGCAACCATGATCGGTGCCGTCAAGGCATTGCAGAACTGGAAGCGCTAATCGCGCAAACCATGTAGCGAAAAAGGGCTGCCCGATGTTGTCGGGCAGCCCTCTTTATTTGTTCTGTGATCAGGTCTTAACGACCAAGGCTCCACCAGCCGCGTTTTTTCGACTTGGGCTTTTCGTCCTTTGCCGGTTCGGCCGCAGGGGCTGCTTCCGGTGCCGGGGCAGGCGCCTCGGTTTTGGCCGGTTCAGCCGGTTTTGGTTCTGCCGGTTTTTCGACAGGTGCCTCAACCTTTGGTGCTTCTGCTTTCGGTGCCGGTGCTGCGACTTCTGCCGGGGCAGTTGCCGGTGCGGCAACGGTGGTTTCCGGTTTGCTTTCAGCAACGGCTTCCGGTGCCGGGCCGCTCTGGATCGGGATGTTTTTCACATCACCACGATCATTGCTGCCTTCAGGGCGATCCGAGCGCGGATTGCGGTCACGGCGGTTGCGACGGTTGTCGTTGCGATCCCGACGCGGACGGGCCGGGGCCGGGGCCGTGGTGCTGCGCACACGACCGACACGAACGCCTTCCTGATCAAAGCTGTCAGCATCCTGACCGTCGCTTTCGGCGTCGATCACGCTGTTTTCTTCAGAACCATCCGGTGCTTCGTGATCACGGTTGCGACGCGCAGATGTCAGGGCCGGATCATCATTGGGCGAACGGGTACGGTTGGCATCGAAATCCTGACGACGCGAACGGCGACGGCCACCACGTTTGCCACGACGGCGACGCTTGCGCTGGCTTTCTTCATCATCGTCATCAAGGTTGCCGTGATCCGAACCATCAGCATCTTCGGCGTCGGTATCTGCCGCTTCCTGCTGGGTATCGTTACGATCATCACGATCATCATTGCGACCGCGACGACGACGGCGACGACGGCGACGTTTGCCACCCTGATCATCATCATCACCACGAACAATGTCTTCATCTTCGTCTTCGTCGTCTTCAACCGGGCTTTCAATTGCCGTCAGCGACACGCTGTCGGTATTGAGAACCGGGCTTACCTCTTCCTGCTCGTCACCTTTTTTCGCGCGGGTGCGCTCGATACGGTGATCCGGGGAAATCAGGCTGTCATCGCCAAAGATCATCACAGTGAAGCCGTAACGCTGTTCGATTTCAGCAAGCGAATCACGTTTACGGTTCAGGATGTAAAGGGCGACTTCGCTGGCGACATGAACGGTGAGCGCACCAGAGCGACGGCGCATGCCTTCTTCTTCGATGACACGCAGCAGATGAAGGGCTGCACTTTCTATCGAACGGACAAGGCCGACACCACGGCAATGCGAGCAAACCTCGAACGCGCTTTCAACAAGCGACGGACGCAGGCGCTGACGCGACATTTCAAGCAGGCCAAACGGGCTGATACGGCCAATCTGCAAACGTGCACGGTCATTGCGCATCGCTTCTTTAAGCTTGCGTTCAACCGATGCCTGATTGCGGTGATCTTCCATGTCGATGAAGTCGACAACGATCAGACCGGCAAGGTCACGCAGGCGCAGCTGGCGTGCCAGTTCCTCGGCCGCTTCAAGGTTGGTCTTGTATGCGGTTTCTTCGATATTGCGTTCGCGGGTCGAGCGGCCGGAGTTCACGTCAATCGCGACCAGTGCTTCGGTCGGGTTGATGACGATATAACCACCGGATTTAAGCTGTACGACCGGGTTGAGCATCGCATCAAGCTGACTTTCCACCTGGAAACGGTGGAACAGTGGCACGCCCTGATCCTTATAGGGCTGCACGCGCTTGGCATGTGATGGCATCAGCATTTTCATGAAGTCTTTGGCGATCCGGTAACCTTCGTCACCTTCGACCAGAACTTCATCAACATCGCGTGCATAAAGGTCACGGATGGAACGCTTGATCAGATCGGCTTCTTCGTAAATCAGGCAAGGTGCCTGGCTCTGAAGGGTGGTTTCGCGAATACGATCCCACAGACGCATCAGATAGTCGAAGTCGCGTTTGATTTCGGCTTTGGTCCGTTCTGCACCGGCGGTGCGAACGATCACGGCCATGCCGTCCGGAATCTCCAGCTCGGCCAGAATGGATTTCAGACGCTTGCGGTCCTGAGCGTTGGTGATTTTGCGCGAAATGCCGCCACCACGCGGGGTGTTTGGCATCAGAACGCAATAACGGCCCGCCAGCGACAGGAAGGTCGAAAGTGCCGCACCCTTGTTGCCGCGTTCTTCCTTGACGACTTGAACCAGAATGATCTGGCGGCGTTTGATCACTTCCTGAATTTTGTAGCGTTTCTGAAGCTGACGGCTGTGTGATTCGACGAATTCGTCGGCATCGTCGCCACCAAGGTCTTCGATTTCTTCTTCTTCGCCACCGGCATCCGCAGACGTCGCCCCGTTGTCATTGTCGTCGTCTTCACCGTCGGCATCAATGTCAACGGTCAATTCTGCGACTTCTGCCGACATTGCGGCATTACCGCCGGTCGGGGTGTCGTCAGAACCGTTGCCGTCACCATCATTGCTTTCTGCGGCCGGGGCTTCATCAGATGACGCTTCGGTTGCTGATGCTTCGACATCATCGGACTTTTTGCGACGATTGCGGGTGCGACGACGACGCGGTTTGGCGTCTTCTTCCTCGGAAGATGCCTGTGCATCGCTTGCGTCAGCAGCATCGGCCGGGGCTTCTGCCTCGGCACCTGCTTCGAGCTCGGCTGCGTCACCTTCGGTCGGTTCAGCCGTTTCGTCCTTGTCCTTTGCGCGCGGTTTGCGACGCGAACGTGAACGGGCAGGTTTCTTTTCTTTTTTCGGGCTGTCTTCGGTTTCGCCGATATTGTCTTCGACAATTTCAGCGTCCTTGACCTGTGCGCCGCCCTGACTCAGGGCTTCGCGGTCGGCAACCGGGATCTGGTAGTAGTCAGAGTGGATTTCGCTGAAGGCAAGAAAACCGTGGCGGTTTCCACCATAATCAACAAAGGCCGCCTGCAAAGAGGGTTCTACACGCGTCACTTTCGCGAGATAGATGTTTCCCTTGATTTGTTTTTTTGTCGAAGTCTCGACGTCGTATTCTTCTAGGCGATTTCCATTAATAACAACGACACGGCTTTCTTCCGCGTGCGTTGCATCGATAAGCATGCGTTTAACCATTCGGAACCTGTTCCTGGAGGCCCCGCCAGTTCAATGCTACGCGCATTACTGCGCTGATATGCAAACAAACCGGCGTGACCGGAGGCGCCGTCCAATAGGGTCGCGATATGTCCTGTTTGTCTCTGGTTCATCGCGTGTCGGCTGCTCTTCCGGTTCGGACCTGGTTTTGATGTTGAAACAAAATAGGTTGTGTATTTTCGAGCGCGCCAAGGCAGCCTTTTTAAGGAGGGCTCTATCGGGAGCGGGAATTGCCGCGTCACCGAGACACCGACCGTAAGAACTGATCTAGTCGCGTCCTCAGCCTGGTGGCGTTTTAGGTACATACCACAAAGCATAGGAATCTCGGGTGCAACATATCCGGTTTATTCGCCTGCGACAAACAGTTTTGTTACATCAGACGATGACTTTCTGACACCGGCCCGTCAAAAGGCGAAGATTTCCGCGCATTTTCGCCTATGACGATCAATCGCCGTCAAATATATGAAAAAGCAAAGCTTTTGCCCTGCTGGCTGTGTCGCGACCATTAAAGGCAGGTTGATCAGGGGTGCGTCTAACTTCTTGCTTTGGTCAATTGCCCGTTAACCAACGCGTTGTTATAACCTTTGATCTCAGCTCTGGCAGGGTAAACAGGCGCAAGCACGACAGATGAATTCACCGCATGCAACATCATATTCCAATATGCGACCTGCACCGTGGATTACGGTGTATCGTAAATTGACAAGATTTGCGATCTCGCTGTTTTTGCTGCTTTTTTCTGCCCAGATGGTTACGTCGACGGCTAATGCACAGGCCGCCAAGGTCCTTGGTGCGCGGCTTGGCGTTTATCCCGATTATACGCGTTTCGTAATCGATCTCGACCGGGATGTGGACTTTACCTATTTCCTGCTGCCTGATCCGTATCGCATCATTATCGATATGCCGGAAATCGACTGGAGCGCCCCTCCGGGCAAGGTGACCTCGGGCGGGGGGCTGATTTCCGGGCTGCGCTATGGCCTGTTCAAGCCCGGTACATTCCGTGTCGTGCTTGATGTTGCCGAACCGTCGCTGGTGTCCAAGATATTTGCATTACCGGCATCCGGCGGGAAGCCCAATCGTCTGGTTGTCGACCTTAAACCGGCAAAACGTCAGGCTTTTCTGGATGCATCGCGTGACAGCATGGCGGCCTATTCCGCGCGCAGCCGCAATGATACCAGTGCCACAGAACAAAGTGTTGATGTCGGTGTAAAATCCGGCCGTGGCGGCGAGGAAAAGCCGCTGATCGCCATTGATGCCGGACATGGCGGCGTTGATCCCGGTGCCATCGGGGTTGGCAATGTCTATGAAAAGGACCTGACGCTGGCCGCAGCCCGTCAGCTTGCAGATACCCTGACCGCGTCGGGGCGTTATCGTGTGCTTCTGACACGCGACAAGGATGTATTCCTTAAATTGCGCCAGCGTGTTGAAATTGCGCGTAAAAACGGTGCCGATCTTTTCATCTCGCTGCATGCAGACTCTATTGCCAATCCGAAGCATCGCGGCGGATCGGTCTATACCCTGTCTGAAAACGCATCGGACAAGGAGGCAGCAGCCCTTGCTTCCAAGGAAAACAAGGCCGACGTCATTGCCGGTATTGATCTCTCTGATGAAAACTCGCTGGTACAAAGCATTCTGATCGACTTGGCTCAGCGCGAAACCATGAACCTGTCGGCAACACTGGCTGCCAACATGGTCAGCCAGTTGTCACAAAGCATCGAACTGCAACGCAGAACCCATCGCTTTGCCGGATTTGCGGTTCTCAAGGCGCCTGATATTCCGTCTGCCCTGTTTGAAATGGGGTATCTGTCCAATGCAACAGATACCAAGCTTCTGCAAAGCCCGGCCCATCGTAAAAAGATTGCCGAAGCAGTCTTACGGGCAATTGATATCTATTTCGAGAAACACAAATTCTAAAACGGGAACGCAGCAAAGGCTTTGCCCCCGCATTTCCAATATTTGGGGCAGGGCATTTTGGTGCGAATATTCGCACGGAATGAACAAAAAGATACGCGGCGTGCGTGTCGTCACAACCTTGTCACTTTTTTGCCGCTATAGTCGGCATAACTGCGGTAGATCGACCAGACAAGGTCGATAATCTGCTGGGACATTGCATTTCCGGTGATTGTGCATGAATATGCGCCCTCGTCGGATCAGGCCAACAAATCGAAAAAGACCTGCTTACATGCGCATTTTACTAAGTATTTTCGGCTTTCTGTTTTTGATGGGGATCGCAGGCGGTGCCGGTGTTCTGGCCATCTTCTGGCATTTTGGTCAGGACTTGCCCGACTATACCCAGCTTGAAAACTACGAACCCGAAGTCATGACGCGTGTTCATGCATCCGATGGTGCGCTGATTGCTGAATATGCGCGCGAGAAACGTGTATTCGTTCCGATCACTGCCATCCCGCACAAGGTGATTGATGCCTTTGTTGCGGCCGAGGACAAAAACTTCTTCTCCCATCCCGGGATTGATTTTGCGTCGGTTCTCCGTGCTGCAGTGACCAACGTGGTCAATCTTGGCACCGGACGTCGTCCGGTCGGGGCATCGACCATCACCCAGCAGGTCGCCAAGAACTTCCTTCTGACCAACGAAGTTTCCTATGAACGCAAGATCAAGGAAGCGATCCTGTCGTTCCGTATCGAGCGTGCATTCTCCAAGGAGCATATCCTTGAGCTTTACCTGAACGAGATTTACCTCGGCAGTGGCGCATACGGGGTTGCAGCCGCATCGCTGCGTTATTTCGACAAGTCGCTTGATGAACTTAACGTCGAAGAGGCAGCCTATCTTGCGGCCCTGCCAAAGGCCCCGTCGAACTATCATCCGGTCCGTAATCACGACGAAGCAAAGGCGCGCCGTAACTGGGTGATTGGCCGGATGCTCGAGGAAAAATACGTGACCGAGGCCGAAGCACAGGCCGCATGGTCAGCACCACTGGTTAGCAAATCGCGTGAGTCGGTTGATACCTATCAGGCCGATTTCTTTGCCGAGGAAGTCCGTCGTCAGCTGGTCGACCGTTACGGCGAAGGCATGCTTTATGATGGTGGCCTTTCGGTACGTTCAACCGTTGATCCGAACATGCAGACGGTTGCGGACAAGGCACTGTTTGAAGGTCTGGTTGCCTATGACCGTCGCCATGGCTGGCGCGGCCCGATCACACAGATTGACCTGAATGGCAACTGGCAGCAGAAACTGCGCGAAGTTGAAAAGCCCGGTGACATTCCATGGGATCTGGCTGTTGTACTTAAAACAGATGCCAACGAAGCGACCCTTGGATTGCAATCAGGCGAGCAGGGCCGTATTCCGCTGCGGTTCCTGACCTGGGCGCGTCCGTGGCAAAAGGGCCAGACACTGGGTGCTGTGGTGAACCGTCCGTCGGATGTGCTTAATCCGGGCGACGTTGTCTATGTCAAACATTTCGCCGAACTTGATGGCGAGAAACTGCCACCAAACACCTATGGCCTGCGCCAGATTCCCAATGTGAATGGTGGTCTGGTGGCGATGGATCCGCATACGGGCCGTGTTCTTGCGATGTCTGGCGGTTTTTCGCACGATCTGTCGAAATTCAACCGCGCAACCCAGGCCCGCCGTCAACCGGGCTCGGCATTCAAGCCATTTGTTTATCTGGCCGCCCTTGATCAGGGCTTTACCCCTTCAACGCTGGTGCTTGATGCGCCTTTCGTGATTGATCAGGGACCGGGGCTTGGGAAATGGAAGCCGGGCAACTATAGCGGCCAGTTCTATGGCCCATCGACCATGCGCCTCGGGATCGAGAAGTCCCGTAACCTGATGACGGTGCGACTGGCACAGACCATCGGAATGCCTACTGTTGCCGATTATGCCGAGCGCTTTGGCATTGTTGATGAGCTGCCAGAAGTGCTTTCGATGTCGCTTGGCGCTGCGGAAACGACCGTCATGCGCCTGACGGCGGCCTATGCCGAACTGGTCAATGGGGGCAAGAAAATCACACCGACCCTAATTGACCGTATTCAGGATCGTCGCGGTAATGTGATCTATCGTCGGGACGAGCGCGATTGTGCACAATGTCAGGATGTGGCGTTCCGCAATCAGATGCCGCCTGATCTTCCCGATACCCGCGAACAGCTGACCGATCCGGCCAGTGCCTTCCAGATGGTTCATATTATGGAAGGTGTGGTGTCACGCGGTACCGGCCGGACCATTGCCGAGCTTGGCTACCCGCTGGCAGGCAAGACGGGAACGACCAATGATTCACGTGATGCATGGTTTGTCGGTTTCTCGCCGGATCTGGCGGTCGGGGTTTATGTCGGCTTTGATGATAACAGATCGCTTGGCGACAAGGAGCAGGGTGCCAGTGCTGCGGCTCCGATCTGGAAAGAATTCATGCGTGGTGCCCTTGCAGGAACCAAAGCCATTCCGTTCCGTACTCCACCGGGCATTCGCATGGTCCGTGTCGAGGCCCGCACCGGTATTCCGGCCCGTCCGGGCGATAAGGACGTGATCTGGGAAGCCTTCAAACCCGGTACCATTCCGGCATCAAACGACAATGTTATTGATGGTGGATATAACGAGTTTGGCGGCTCTGACAGCGGAAATGGCGGTGCTGTTTCCGGACCGGGCGGGATTTACTGATCTACCCCGATGTACTTGATTGCGATGATCCAAATATTGCAGTCAAAATGTGATAAAAGCCGGATGTAATCAGCATCCGGCTTTTTTTTGACCATGGGGTCTTTCATCTGAAACTTTCTGTTTTCAGATCAGGCCATTTGGAAAGATGATCTGTCATCAAACAGTGACAAAAGAATCAACGCGATGACATTGGTCTGTCATCGGAATTTGTCATGATCTCCAGGGATTTATTTCATGCATTAAAGAGGTTCCAGAGATGTCATTTCGTCTTTCCCGCCGAAAGTTTCTTGCAACAGGTGCGACTGCCGGTGCCGCAACGGCCATGGGTGGTTTCTTTATGCCGTCAATCTCGCGTGCGGCTGACCGTCCGGTCATCACGCATGGTGTTCAAAGTGGTGATGTGACTGCCAACACGGCCTGCATCTGGGGGCGTGCAGATCGGGCTTCGCGCATGGTAACCGAAATCGCAACCACTGAAGGCTTCAGGAATTCGGTCCGTATTCCTCATGTCGATGTTCTGGCCCAGCGCGATTTTGCCGGCAAGCTCGCATTGAATGATCTTCCAGCCGGTCAGGATATTTTCTACAAGATCCATTTCGAGAACCTTGATGATGGTCGCGCGTCTTCCGAACCGGTGATCGGCCATTTCCGTACGGCACCTGCGGCGAAACGTAATATCCGCTTTGGCTGGTCCGGCGATACCGGTGGTCAGGGCTGGGGGATTGACGAAGATCGCGGCGGCATGAAAACCTATGCCGCGATCACCAAACACAATCCTGATTTCTTCATTCATTCCGGCGATACGATTTATGCCGATGGACCGTTTGCCGAGACCAAGGAAACGCCCGACGGGCAAATCTGGAAAAACATCACCACCGAAGACACCGCCAAGGTTGCCGAGACGCTGGATGAGTTCCGTGGCAATTACAAATACAACATGCTTGATCAGCATGTGCGCGAATTCAACCGTCTGGTGCCTGTGTATTATCAGTGGGATGACCATGAAGTGACCAACAACTGGTATCCGGGCGAGATGTTGCTGGGCGATGACCGTTATACCGAAAAATCTGCATCCTTGCTGGCTGCACGTGCCAATCGCGCCTTTCGTGAAATGCTGCCGATTACCGAACATGCATCCGAGCCGGGGCGGGTGTATCGCAAGGTGTCATACGGGCCGTCTCTGGAAATCTTCTTCCTTGATATGCGGACCTATCGTGGCACCAACGATGCAAATAACAGCCCGTCACCGACGGACAACACGGACTTCCTTGGTCGTGCGCAGATGGAATGGCTCAAACGTGGCCTTTTGAATTCCAAAGCGACCTGGAAGGTCATTGCTGCTGATATGCCGATTGGCATGATCGTGCGTGATGGCGACAACTTTGAGAACGGTGCCAATGGCGATGGTCTGCCGATGGGGCGTGAACTGGAAATGGCGGAACTGCTGCGTTTCATCAAAACCGCCAAAATCCACAACACGGTCTGGTTGACAGCCGATGTTCATTACACCGCAGCTCATTATTACGATCCGAACAAGGCCCAGTTCCAGGACTTCGATCCGTTCTGGGAATTTGTTTCCGGTCCGCTCCACGCCGGAACGTTCGGTCCCAGCGAGATGGACAACACATTTGGTCCGCAGGTAAAATTCACCAAACACCCGACCAAGGAACAGGGCGTTAATCTGCCGCCATCCTTTGGTTTGCAGTTCTTTGGTCTGGTCGATATTGATGCCGAAACCGAACAGTTCCGGGTCTCGTTGCGCGACGTCGCTGACGATGAACTTTATACCGTGACACTCGATCCGGTATTTGAGTGATCTCTGAATTACCCTGCCTTATCTTTGATGCGAAACCCGGTAGCAACCCGCTGCCGGGTTTTTGCATGGTTGCAGGGGTTTCAACTGCGGCAAAAACTGCTATAAGCGGCGCCGAGTTTGCCGCAGTCAAACTGCGGCCACAAATTTCAGATGAATAACGGAGACATCAATGCGCGCCGAAGCACAGGCATTGGTCGATGAAATCAAGCAGTCGATGGTACTGCTGAGGAGGCATCTTTGACTGGGATAACGCTCTTAGACGCCTGGACGAACTGAACGCACTGGCCGAGGACCCGACCCTTTGGGACAACGCTGCCAATGCGCAGAAAGTCATGCGTGAACGTACCCAGCTTGATGATGCCATCAATGGTTATAAAAAGCTCGCCCAGGAGCTTGAAGACAACATTGAACTGATCGAACTTGGTGAAGCCGAGGGCGATGCAGAAACGGTTGCCGAGGCCGAAGAAGGCCTGCGCGCAATCCGCGAGATTGCCGCACAGCGCGAACTCGAAAGCCTGCTTTCGGGCGAAGCCGACGCCAACGATGCCTATCTTGAAATCCATGCCGGTGCCGGTGGTACCGAAGCACAGGACTGGGCATCGATGATGGCACGCATGTATTACCGTTGGGCAGAGTCCAAGGGTTACAAGCTTGAGATGCTCGAAGAAAGTGATGGCGAGGAAGCCGGTATCAAGTCGGTTACCTACAAAATCACCGGGCATAATGCCTATGGCTGGCTCAAGAACGAAGTGGGTGTGCATCGTCTGGTGCGTATTTCGCCCTATGACAGTTCTGCGCGCCGCCATACGAGCTTCTCGTCGGTCTGGGTCTATCCGGTCATTGATGACAATATCGAGATTGAAATCCTTGATAAGGATCTTCGTGTCGATACTTACCGTGCATCAGGTGCCGGTGGTCAGCACGTTAACCGGACGGACTCCGCTGTTCGTATTACCCATATTCCGACCGGCATCGTTGCCCAGTGTCAGAATGACCGTTCGCAGCATAAAAACCGCGATACGGCGATGAAGATGCTCAAAGCCCGCCTCTATGAGGCCGAGCTTAAAAAGCGCGAAGCCGAGGCACAGGCGGTTGAGGACAGCAAAACCGACATCGGTTGGGGGCATCAGATCCGTTCCTACGTTCTGCAGCCCTATCAGATGATCAAGGACCTGCGTACGGGGACCGAAACATCCGATACCCAGGGTGTTCTGAACGGCGATCTCGATGCCTTCATGGCAGCTGCATTGGCCGCAAAGGTTACCGGTTCGGCTGGCGAGATCGAAGACATTGATTGATCGGTTGCCGATAACTGCTTGAAATCTAGAACACCCCGCTGATTGTTCGGCGGGGTGTTTTGCTTCAATGTGCAAACAGGTGGGTAAAATAAACTTCCGAAAACCCCGGAAAAAGGCGGTTTGCCCCCAAAAGTCCCATTTCTGTCACACAATTGCCGGATAGCTTTGCCATGGTGAGGCCAAGCGAGACCTGCCAAGCAATAACAAACCCCAGACAATGGCTGGAGACTGGCAGGCTTGCCTCAGAGCAAACATCTTTTGTCAGGTAGTCCCAAATGGCCCAGAACTCTCTTGGTCCGGTCGCAGTCGGCGACCAGTTCAAACTCGCAACTCCGAACGGCCCGGTTTTCGAGGTTGTCAAAATCCGTCAGATGGCACCGGTCGATCATGCCCTGATCACCAAAGTGCGCGATACCAAATCCCCGACACTGATCGCGGTGACCACCCTTTTAAATCGCGACTTCTATCTTCCGGTTGCGCCGGAAAACCGCCAGATGCCCGACAATGACGGGATATTGCGCGGCATCTGATTGTAAAGCAGTGCAGCAGACTGTTTTGCAACCTGCGAGATGAAAAACAGGTTGGCATGGCGGCCCTGACACGGTGAAATGGTACAAACAAATATCAGTACTTCAGGGGCCGCCATCATGCCAGAGACCACCGCCAGCCCGAACCTTTTGGAAAAGCTGTTCTCCGTTCTGGAAAACGACATTCTTCCCAAAACGCGCGCAGGTGTTGCGGGTGGCAACAAGCTGTTCGGGGCAGCGATCCTTCGAAAATCCGATCATTCGCTGGTCATTGCTGAAACCAACAATGAAACCGAAAACCCGCTTTGGCATGGGGAAGTCCATTGTCTTAAGCGGTTTTATGAAATTCCTGCTGATCAGCGCCCGGCAACCTCGGAGCTGATATTCCTCTCAACCCATGAACCCTGTTCGATGTGCCTGTCGGCAATTACCTGGGCCGGGTTTGATAATTTCTATTATTTCTTTTCCTACGAAGATTCCCGCGATGCCTTTGCCATTCCCCATGATTTGAAAATCATGAAGGAGGTCTTCACGCTTGATGACGGCGAATACAACAAGTCCAACGCATTCTGGGACAGTCATTCGATGATGGGCATGGTCGCCGAACTGCCGGAAGACACGCGGGCAGGGTACCTTGTCCGGGCCAAGGCGATTTCAGACGAATATGATCGTCTGTCGGCGCAATATCAGGATGGTAAATCCGATAACGACATTCCCCTGAACTAGGGGCAATCAGACGATTTTACGTTTGAGTCCGAATCTGGCGAGTTTTGATTGCCGGTTCTGGTAAACTGCCGGGCATGGAACAGCTCAATAACGATATATGCTATCAGGCACTCAAAACCCGGGACCGTCGGTTTGACGGGCGGTTTTATACCGCCGTTCTGACCACCGGGATTTTCTGTCGCCCGATTTGCCCCGCAGTCACGCCAAAACGTGCCAACGTGGAATTCTATCCCAGTGCGGAGGCGGCAATTGCCCATGGCTTCCGGCCGTGCCTGCGCTGTCGTCCCGAAGCTGCCCCCGGAAGTCCTGCCAGTGCCGGTGTTCATGCGACCGTGGCCCGTGCTGTGCGCCTGATTGATCAGGGTGTGCTTGAAACCGGATCGATTGCCGATCTGGCCGAGCGGCTTGGTGTCGGGGATCGGCATCTGCGCCGTATCTTCAAGGAACATACCGGCGTCACCCCGCAGGAACACGCCAAGGCCAGACGCCTTTTGCGGGCGCGCCAGCTGATTGTGGACAGTAACCTGTCGATGATCGAGATTGCTGATATTGCCGGTTTCGGCAGCTTGCGGCGGTTCAATGATGCGATGAAGCAGGCCTATGGTCAGGCACCTACGGCATTCCGGCGCGGCGTAAAACTCAGAACGTCGAGCCCGGTAAAGGACGACGATCCATTTGCCCCGCGCAATGATGATCTTGTGTTGCGTCTGCGTGCCAGACAGCCGTTTGATGCGGAATATCTTCTGGCCTTTTTCCGGGCGCGCGCCATTCCGGGGTTGGAAGCAGTCCGTGATCGCATCTATGCGCGTGGATTTGCCATGGGCGATCAGGTCGGTTTGATGATCTGCCATTTCAGCCCGGATCAAAGCGGGGTGGAGGTGATCCTGCGCGGCCCGGCGCGTGAAGCCGTGCTTGAAATTGGTGCGCGTGTCCGGCGCCTGTTTGATCTTGATGCGGACGTTCCGTCCATCACGGCACAGTTTTCCGATGATGCGTTGCTTGCGCCACTGATTGAAAAACGCCCGGGCCTTCGTGTGCCGGGGTGTTGGGACCGGTTTGAACTGGCCATGCGCGCCGTTTTGGGACAGCAGGTATCGGTTGCTGCAGCCAGAACACTGGCAGGGCGTATTGTCGCCCGCTTTGGCAGGGCACTGCCCGATGATCTGGTTGTCAGAACCGGTGTCACGCATCTGTTTCCCGCCCCGGCACAGCTTGCCAATCAGGAACTGATATCCATCGGGCTTACAACCCGCCGTGCGCAGACACTGGCCGATGTGACTGATCTTTTTGCCGATCCCGGTTGCGATCAGAAGGCGGGTGAAACCCTGATTGCCGATCTGACCGCGATCAAGGGAATAGGTCCATGGACATTGAACTATTTCGGCCTGCGCGGACTTGGCGACCCGGATGCCTTTCCGGCGGCCGATCTTGGCATCCTCAAGGCATCAAGCATGGGCGGCGGCCCGGACAAGGCCAAGGCACTTGATGCCCTGTCGGAAAGCTGGCGACCCTGGCGGGCCTATGCCGCGCAATATCTTTGGTCTGCATTGGAAGGAGAAGGATGATGACAACCACGATCAATGTGATCCGTTATCCAAGCCCGATTGGCAAACTGTCGCTTGCCTCGGTCGATGGCAAGCTTGTGCATCTTGATTTTGAAGATAACGATGATCGTCTGAAAACCATTCAGACGCGGCGTTTTAAAAAGCTCGACTGGATGGAAGGTGGCTCTGCGCCCGGATCGGTGATTGACTGGCTTGATGCCTATTTCGAGGGCGCGGCGATCAAACCGCCGATAGATGCTCTTACCATGATCGGGACCGATTTTCAGAAATCTGTCTGGGATGCCCTGATTACCATTCCCAATGGCAAAAGCGTGTCCTATTCCGGACTGGCGGTTCAGCTTGGAAAGCCAAATGCCGTTCGCGCGGTTGCACGCGCCAATGCACTGAACCCGGTTTCGATCATTGTGCCATGCCACCGGGTGATCGGATCAAACGGAACATTGACCGGCTATGCCGGTGGGCTGGCGCGCAAGAAATGGTTACTTGATCACGAAGCCGCCATTGCCGCAAGCACCTTCTGATCCTCTTAGCTACGGCCCATAAGCCCTGCGCGTGGGCTACCCCAACGAAAATTCACGCAAAACCGGAGACTGCCAACTGACCAGCGTCTTGGTCAGAACGCCATTTCGTTGCCTTTTTGAAAGCAAGTACCATGAAGCTCTATGATTATCCCGGATCGCAAAATGCCTGGAAAGTTCGGCAACTATGCGCGCATTTGTCAATTGCATATGATGCGGAATGGCTGTCTATTTTTGAAGGGCAAAGCCACACCGATGCGTTCATTGAACGCAACCCGGCGGGCGCTGTGCCGGTGCTGGAACTTGAGGACGGGCGCTGTATTGCTGAATCCAACGCGATCATGATTTATCTGGCCGAGGGCACTGCCTATTTTCCAGATGATCGCTATGAACGTGCCAAGGTCCACCAGTGGCTATTTTTCGAAGCCGATTACGTGCAATCAACAATCGCAACCCTGCGCTACTGGAGCTTGACCGGAAAGAACGCGCGCAATCAGCATCAACTTGAAAAGCGACGGCTTGGCGCCATCGGGGTTCTGGGAAATCTGGATCGGTACCTCACTGATAAAAGCTTCCTTGTTGGTGATCGCTATACCATCGCTGATATCGCCGTTTATGCATATGTCCACCTGGCCCACGAGGCAGATATTGATATGGCACCGTACGCAGCGATTAGGCGCTGGATCGACCGGGTTCACACCATTGTCGGGAATGAGGTGCCAGTGCGCTATTACGCCGAAGATCCTCACAGCACAGATGATCTTTAGCGCCAAGAAAAAATTCCCTGTGTCTGAAGGCACATTTGAAACAGGCCTCGGACACAGGGAACAATATGCAAATCACGCAAAGCGAAAATCAGATCGACATCACGATGCGGCCATCGATCTTGCCATCCCGCATGCGATCAAAGATCGAATTGATGTTTTCCATCGGTTCGGTGGTGAAGTGTGAATGCACCTTGCCATCGCCTGCGAACTCAAGGGCTTCTTGCAGATCGGCACGGGTGCCGACGATGGAACCGCGAATGGTTTTGCGCGACAGAACCGTATCAAAGATATCAAGCTCGAACGTTCCCGGTGGCAAACCGACCAGCGCCATGGTCCCGCCACGGCCCAGCATGCCAACGCCCTGTTTGAAGGCCGCGCGCGATACCGCCGTGACAAGCACGCCATTGGCGCCGCCCATCTGCTTTTGCACTTCGGATATGACATCGGTTTCGGCAGCGTTCAGTGTCCAGTCCGCGCCAAGATCACGGGCAAGTTTCAGTTTGTCCTCGGCGATATCGACCGCAATCACCTTCATGCCCATGGCCTTGGCATATTGCACGGCCATATGGCCCAGACCACCAATGCCCGAAATCACAACCGTTTCGCCCGGTTTGCATTCGGTTTCCTTAAGTCCCTTATAGACCGTTACCCCGGCACAGAGCACGGGGGCTGCATTGCCAAATTCAAGGGCGTTTGGCAGATGTCCGATATAGTTCGGGTCAGCCAGAACATATTCGGCAAAGCCGCCATTAACGGAGTAGCCGGTGTTGAGCTGTTCACCGCAAAGCGTTTCCCAGCCGGTAATGCAGTGATGACAATGCCCGCAGGCCGAATGCAGCCAGGGCACGCCAACCCGGTCGCCTTCCTTGACGGATGTGACACCTTCGCCAACCTTGGCAACAATGCCGACACCTTCATGGCCCGGAATGAAAGGCGGGTTTGGTTTGACCGGCCAGTCCCCCTCGGCGGCATGAAGATCGGTGTGGCAGACACCGGATGCCTCGATCTTTACAAGTATCTTGCCCGGTGAAACTTCGGGAACAGTGACTTCTTCGATGGAAAGCGGTTTGCCAAACTCGCGAACGACGGCGGCCTTCATAGTGCGTGGCATGATCGTGCCTCCTGACGGAATGCAAAAATAGCCGCCTTGTCGCGGCTGTCTCATTCTCGCAAAAGGAATAAACCTGTTTTCTTATGCACGCATTGCGGTGGGTCAAATTCGCTAAATCTGAATCAGCGTACCAACCCTGAACGACTCAGAGGTCGTCGGCTTCTCCGGGAAGTTCCAGAACATAATCCTGATAGTAATCAGGCGGCATGCCTGCTTCATACCGGGCTTCGTCATTGAAGGGCGGTTTTAGGGGCCCGCGGAAATGTTTGCGCAGCATGTCATGCCAGGTGGTGTAATAGGGCAGGTCCCGCTGATCGCAGACATATTCATAATATTTGCGGCCCGCTGCCACATGGGCGATTTCATCATGGGCAATGATTTTAAGGATGCGCGCACTTTCCGTATCGCCATGGGCCAGAAGTCGTTCGATGGTCGGCGGCGTGGCATCAAGGCCGCGGGCCTCAAACACCATCGGTACGACGGCAAGGCGCGGCAGGATGTCATAGGCCGTATCCATTGACGTCTGCCAAAGGCCGTCATGGGCAGGCAGATCACCATAGGCCGCACCCATTTCACCAAGGCGCTTGTTGATCATCTTGAAATGGCGCGCCTCGTCATCGGCAACCTGAACCCAGGCATCATGGAAATCGCGCGGCATGTCTGCTTCGGGGAAGCGCACACACAAATCCCACGCCAGATCAATCGCATTAAGCTCGATATGGGCCAACGCATGCAAAAGCCCGATGCGGCCCTGAACGCTGCCCTTTTTACGCTTGGGCATTTTGTTGGGGGCCAGCAATTCCGGCTTTGCCGGACGTCCGGGACGATCAGGAAGATCGGTTGATCCGATTTCGGTAATCTCGCCATTGCGCCACATTGCGGCGAGTTCGGCCGTGATATCGGCTTTCTCGGTGGCGTCTTCGGTCAAAAGCGCCCGTTTGGCGGCTTCGGCGAGGGTGAGCTTGGTCATGATTGTCCGGGTGGTTGTGAAGATGTCTGGTGCCTGTGTCTGCCATTTGCCGGGCACCCGGTCAATGGGCAAGGAAAAGGGCGATCCGCCATAACATGCCTGATCGCCCTTTGGGATTTGAATATGCCCGGAAACGTTCGGCGTTCCGGACGCTTCATCAGGTGATGTTAAATCGCGCCAGTGCCTCGGCCAGATCTTCGCCAAACGCATTGCCTTTGCGGATGATTGCCGTGCGGCATGGCAAATCCTGAAGAGACGGGTGGTTGGGGGCATCCGATGTCAGAACAGCGGTCGGAATTGCACGCGTTTTGGGCATCGCTTGCAATGCATTGGCCAGATCAACACCGCTGAGCTCATCAATGGTTTTGGCAACAATGATGAAATCCGGACGGGTGCGAACGGCAAGTTCAATCGCTTCGAACGACGTTTGCGTAACCGAGCTGCGATATCCGCAAGCCGCCAGTTCACGTTCAAGGATCGTTGCCATGGAGCGCTGCGGAATGACCAGCAATGCTTCGACATTGGCCTGTTTCAACCAGTTGGGATCGATGTCAGGTGCACGCTTTGAAGGCAATTCACGCACAAATTCGGCGGTATCCGTACCACCCGCCGTCATGTCGCCTTCAAGCAGGGTCTGGATTTTGTCGACAAAGGCCTGAATATCATCAATGGAACCTTCGTTCAGTTCCTTGCAGGTGGTGACGTAATCTGCCAGACGATGGCTGGTCAGATTGATCAGCGGCGCTGCAACCGACTTGCCTTTGTAACGCAGATTGAAAACTTCGCGCTGGATGGCGGTCAGATGGGCGGGGTCGCTTTTGCCTCGGGCATTTTGCAGATGGACATCGATCGAATTGATGATGTCATTTGCTTCATCGCGAAAGTCCGCAAGCATCTGATCGTCGAGATCAACAACATTCTTGTTCATTGCAATACCTGCTTTGCCGGCGTGCCGGTTTGTTTTGTCTTAACAGGTGAAAAGCCTCTTCACCCATACTCCCATATGTAAATTGTTATCCTGACATGTAACCCAAGGCAACAAATTCAATGCGTTGTTCAATGCGCATCGGTATGAAATTTTGAAGTCAGAAAATGCCAAAAAACAAAGGCCCGGCAAATACTTGCCGGGCCTGACATATGTTCTGAAAAATCAGTTTTCTGCGGCACTCAAAGCGCGCGTACTGCTTCAAGAACTTCGGCGACATGGCCTTTGACCTTGACCTTGCGCCATGCATTGCGGATCACGCCATCGCCATCAATGACAAAGGTCGACCGTTCGATCCCCATGAATTTCTTGCCATACATGCTTTTTTCCTGCCAGACACCGAACTCCTCGCAGACAGTGCCGTTCTCATCGGATGCCAGAATGAAGTTCAGGTCGTGCTTGGCCTTGAATTTGTCGTGGCGACTGACGCTGTCTTTGGAAATGCCGATGATCTGGGCGTTGACGGCGCTGAAATCAGGTTCGGCGTCACGAAACTCGCAGGATTCCGTGGTGCAGCCCGGGGTCATATCCTTGGGATAGAAATAGATCACCACCGGTTTTCCTGCCAGATCAGACAATTTGACACTGTTGTCACCATCGGTCGGCAGTTCGAAATCAGGGGCCTTGTCACCTACATTGAGGGTCATGTTCCATCCTTTATCTGTTCGGTTTGTCGTGCGATCCGTATCCGCGCTGAAAATACAATCCTTTATAAGGATGGCAAGGTCGCGTGGATCATTGGCACGAACACTTATTCGCTGTCTTGTCCGTCCGGGTTTTATGCTTCGGCTGGCGGGGCGACCTTTTCAGCCGGTTCGGCAATGATGCGGTCGTAGATTGCCTTGATCCGGGTGGCGGTGGCTTCGATCTTTTCCTTCAGGCTGGCGAAGTCGTCACATTTTCCGGCCCGGGCCAACATCTGCTGCAAATCCGTGCTTGCCCGTTCGGGATCAAACGGTCCCTCGGTCGTCAGGCGCAACATCGCCTGAAGGGCCAGCCAGAACGCCCCGGCATTGGCAAGAAATTCTGCCTCCTCTGCATCAAGAATGCCCGCAGTGCCAAGGCGTTTGAATACTTCACGCGTGGTCGGGGACAGGATTTCGGGATGTTCATGCGCATGACGCAGCTGCAAATATTGCGCAATGAATTCCAGATCGACCAGTCCGCCACGGCGCATCTTGATGGCCCAGGGGTGATTGTCACCCTTGCCGGCATCCATGCGGTTTCGCATGTCAAATACTTCGCGGACCAGTTGGTCGGGGTCACGTGGTTTGCGCAGGACGGCATTGGTTGTCGCAAGAACCTTGTCGCACAGCGATTGTGGACCATAGACCGCGCGCAGACGGGTCAGTGCCATATGCTCCCAGGTCCAGGCTTCATTATTCTGATAGGTCTCGAAACTTTTGAAATGGGTTGCAAGCGGGCCTTTAGATCCGCTTGGCCGCAGGCGCAGGTCGGTTTCAAACAGAACCCCCTCGGCCGTCGGGGCGGAAAGGGCGTTGATATAGCGCTGGCTGAGCCGGATGAAATAATGACCGGGCGAAAGCGGCCTTTCGCCATCTGACTCTTCGGCCTCTTCGGGAACGTCATAGATAAAGACCATATCAAGGTCCGATCCCGGCGACAGTTCCTGACCGCCGTGTTTGCCAAGGGCAAACACGGCCAGTCCACCATCTGTGAACGTGCCATGCTTGGCGGCAAAATCATCGGCAATGCGCGGGAACAGGGCGCGGATCGCCACATCGGCCACATCGGCAAGGGCCCGGCCTGCTTCATGCGGGGTCTGGCGATTCTGGATGGTCTGAACATCGATCTGGAATTTCTGATCATTGGCCCAGCGCCGTGCGGCATCGAGCCAGTCTTCGACCATGTCTTCGCGCGACAGGCGGGCGTCAAGATCGGCAAGCATGGTTTCGGCATCGGGAAGCTGTTCGTGGAAGCCTGACATCAGAACGAAATCAAGAACCGATGCGTTGCGTCCAATATATTTCGCCATGCGTGGGGCTGTTCCGGCAATCTGTGCCAGCAATTCCAGCAATTCGGGATGGGCTGTAAACAGCGAGAACAGCTGAACCCCGGCAGGCAGGCCTTTGAGGAATTCGTCGAAGGCACGGAATGCCATATCGGGGTTGGTAGTTTTGGAAAGCGCACCAAGCAATGTCGGCATCAGTTCGGTCAGGATTTCACGCGCACGGCGTGACCGGGTCGCACGATACCGCCCGTGATGCCATCCGCGTACTGTCACCGATACATTTTCGGCATTCTCAAACCCCATCTCGCGCAGGTTCGAAAGGGTATCGGGATCATCTTCGGTGCCGGTAAACACAAGGTTGCCCGTCTTGCTGTCACCGGTTAGCGGTGTGTCGTCTTCAAACAGTTCGGCATAATTGTTTTCGACATTGCGCAGATGAAGCAGCAAATCGGCCCTGAAATCATCAAGGGTCCCATAGCCAAGGAAGGTGGCAAGGGCGTGCAATCCCTCGTCGGTTTCCGGCAATGTCTGGGTCTGCTGATCGTTGATCATTTGCAGACGATGCTCGACCGTGCGCAGAAACGCATAGGCGGCAAGCATTTCGTCGCGGACTTTTTCTGAAACCTGCCCGAATTTGGTCAGCGTATGCAAGGTGTCGCAGGTTGCCTTGCCACGCAGGGCAACTTCACGTCCGCCCCAGATCAATTGCTGGGTCTGGGCAAAGAATTCGATTTCGCGGATGCCGCCACGACCGAGTTTGATGTTATGGCCCGGCACATTGATCTTGCTGCCGCCCTTATGGGCATTGATCTGGCGCTTGATCGAATGAATGTCCTGAATGGCCAGAAAATCAAGATGCTTGCGCCAAACAAACGGACGCAGAATTTCCAGAAATGCATTGCCGGCCGGGCGATCGCCTCCGACGATCCGGGCCTTGATCATGGCCGCACGTTCCCAGTTCTGCCCGACCGTCTCATAATAGGTTTCCGCTGCAATCATCGACAGGATCGGCGGGGTTGAGGCAGGGTCGGGGCGCAAACGCAAGTCGGTTCGAAAGACATAGCCATCGCCTGTGCGTTCTTCCATGACGCGCGTGATGTCACGGACCATTCGGACAAGATCCTGTTGCAGGCGATCCGGATCAAGATAGGTCACAACATCCTGATCATACAGGAAGATCAGATCGATATCGGACGAGTAGTTCAGCTCGCAAGCACCAAGCTTTCCCATGCCAATCGCAAAGATACCCGATCCGTCCAGCGGATTTTCCGGGTTGGGCAGGTCGTATTTGCGCTGACGCGCCATGGCTGACAGGCAATGGGCCATGGTGAAATCAAGGGTGCATTCGGCGGTTTCACTGATCGCAGCGGTAATCTTGGCCAGTGGCCATGCCTTGCAGATATCGGCAATCGCAATGACCAGTGCAGCACGGCGTTTGGCCTTGCGCACGATGGTCATGGTTGTTGCCTGATCGATATTGCGCGCTTCTGCACTGACCCGGACCGGATCAAGTGCCGCACCAAAGGCATGATCAAGCCCGTTATCAAAGACATCACAGACAATATCGGGATCGCGCAAACACAGATTGGTCAGATAGGGGCTGTTGCCAAAAAGTGCCGCGAGAACGGTCCTGCTTTGGGGATCGGACGCAATGTCGCCAATTTTTGATGCAAGATTTTCGAATGCCGGACGTTCTCCTAATATGTTCCAGCGTTCAAACGCATTGCGAACACGTTCGGCATCAAAGGGTTGGGGCAGGTCCTGTGAAATCCAGGAAAGAGACACTTTTTGCGTTCCTTGTATTGCGAAACGGTAACGAAACGGGCTATGCACAGAACTGTGCGTGATCGCATACTTCCGGCAAGAACTTCGAAGCCCCGCTCAAAAGGGTGACGATCTATATTTAGCTTTTCTGTGATCGGACAAAAAGAGATTAGATCGGTAAGCGTCTGGTACGTTTGACCAAGTATGTGCTGTTCATATGGTCGATATGAATACCAGACTGCGCTGATTGTTGCTATTGCTGCATATGTTATCGGGAAGACAGGATAAATAAGAGTGCGCCTTGTTAAAACCTTCGCTGGATGGCTGGCGCTGACCTTATCGGCGGTCGTCCTGTTTGTTGGCGTATTTGCAGCAGTCACCATCTGGCGACTGTCACAGGAACCTGTGTCCCTGCACCGCATCACTCCCTATATCGTTGATCATTTAAACAAGTCGATGGGCGACAACCGGCTTGCGGTTGGTGACGTTGTTCTGCGTTGGCGCGGCTGGGCAGAAAAGTTTGATGTCGGGCTTCGAGATGTTGTCATCATCGGTGGTGATGACCGTGAATTGCTGCACATCCCCGAAGCCGACGTGGTGTTTTCCAGCAAGGCCTTGTTTGAAGGTGTCCTTGCCCTGCGCGAAATGAACCTGATCGGGGCACGTATTCGCCTTGAACGTCGCGCCGATGGTCAGATCGATATCGGTTATGTGACAGACAATGTTGCGTCCGGTGAGGTCGTATCAGATGACAACTCAGGTAATCCGCCTGACCAAACCTATGAGTCCGGGCGCGGTGCATCCGTAATCATTGATCTGCCAGCTGGTCAGAATGCCCAGCCATCTGCGCCAATTGAGCAAAATACCCCCGTAGCAACAGCGCGGTCTGACGGAAAGACTGGGCCGGAACAGGCAGGCGAGCCGATTGAACGATCCGGTAGCGAAATGCTGCGCGATGTTGTCTCAATCCTGTCGGGCGAACGGACGGACTTTCCGGCGGCAGCCTATTTTGAAAGCTTTGGCATCGTGAATGCCGACTTGCAGGTGCGCGACGAACAGCTTGGCGTTGTCTGGGCCGCACCACAGGCTGATATTCTGTTGTCGCGCAAGCCGCTTGGCATTGGTGCCGAGGCATCCTTGCAGGTCAGTGCAGGCGCCCTGTCAACGCGCGTCAATATCACCGGCGATTATAGCACCAGGACAGGTGAAATCGATCTTGAAGCGCGATTGGGCGAGGTCGAACTTTCAGATCTGGTCAGTATCTCCGATATCTTTGAGCCACTGCGCGATGCCTATGTGCCGGTGTCGGGTGCGATCAAGGCCAGATACGATGTCGATGGCACACTGGTCTCTGCGGCAACCGATCTTGTGGTCGGGAGCGGTGTGATTTCCTTCCCGGACGAGATGCGCGCAACCTATCGCGTGACCGACGGGCGCATTGTGACAAGCTTTGTGCCGGGCCGCTTCAGTGTTGATGACGTGACCCTGAATGTCGGCGACGCAACCGCGGCTGTTACCGGGGTGGTTCTTGATCCGTTCGGGCAATGGCGGGCCAGTCTTGACGCGCGGGCGACCGATGTTGCCACCAATGATCTTGATCGTCTGTGGCCGGAAAATGTCGGCATCGATGCGCGTACATGGGTTGTCACGAACCTGTCCGAAGGCATCGTCCATCAGGCAACCATGCATACCGAACTTCATCAGGATGAAGCAGGCGAGGTGGTTCTTGACGCGTTGGGTGGTCAAATGACCATGTCGGGTGTGACAGTGCATTATCTTGGTGACATGCCCGAGGTGCTTGACGCAGCCGGCCATGCCGAATTCGATGAAACCAGCTTCAGGATTTATGCTAATCGCGGACAGGCGGATGGCCTGACCGTGACCGATGCCAGTATCCTGTTTACCAAGCTTGATGAACCGGTTCCCTCGGCTGATATCGAGGTTGTTGCCAATGGTAGTGCGCGCAAGGCACTTGAACTGATTGAGGCTCAACCGCTTGGATTTGCCACCCGTCTTGGTATTGATCCCGCGCAGATTGAAGGGGAACAGGCAACCCGTGTTCGTTTGCATTTCCCGTTGCTTCGCGCTGTGACTTTCGATGATGTCGAGGTCGCCGCCGCATCGCGGATCGAGAAGGCCAGTATCACCAATGCATTCCGCGAGCTGGATGTCAAAAACGGCAGCTTCGAATTGCAGGTCAACACCAAAGGGCTTGAACTGAACGGTACGGCATCCGTTGGTAAGGGCAAGACGGCAATCAACTGGGTCGAAAGTTTCGATACCGCGGCCAGGGTCAGAAGCCATTACACCCTTTCGGGTGACCTGGACCTGGCCGTTCTACCCGATGTCGAACTTGATGTGTCGCCATATCTTTCCGGAATGGGCAAGGGCAGGCTTGATATCAGGGTCTTGCCCGACCAGGTAGAGCTTAAAGGCGATGTCGGCCTTAAGGATGTCGCGATTTCGCTCCCGCTTGAGGAACTCGCCTATGTCAAACAGGCCGGGGCAGAGGCAAACGCAAAGTTCGATGCTGCAGTCCTCTATGAGGGGGGCGGGCAACTGAAATCCTTTGCGATTACGGCGCCGGCACTTGAGGCTTCCGGGCGCGGGAACTGGCGCGGCGATAATCCGATTGCCGATCAATGGGCGTTCGAGATCGAAGATACACGTTTTCGCGAAAATACCGGGCTCGAAGGCTCTATCCGCCTTGCCAATGATGACAAGCTGACGGTTGATCTTCGTGGCGCGCAGTTTGATCTGCGTCCCTTCGTTGAAAAGGACACATCATCCGAACCTGCTGAGGTGACTGGAGATGACAAGGCTGATCTGCGCAATGTTATTGTCACCCTGACAGGGGACAGTTTCTTGCTAAAGGGGGCCGACCCGCTTCTTAATGACGGCAAAGTCACATTCAATCAGGCGAATGACAGCCGCGAAATCGAAATTTCTGCACGTCAGCTGATTGCAACGCCCTGGATTGTCAATGATGAGACCGACAGTCCCAAATCCGGGGAAAGTGCGGCCCCCAATAGTGGCGGTATCGGTCAGCGCGCCAGCCGGGAGGGCGGTTCAACTGCAATCTTCCTGAATATCGAACAGTTGGTTATGGCCAATGGCGAGCTGTTCAGTGACGTCAAAGGATCGATCCATGTAGTCGGGCAGGAATGGGATCGTCTGGTGTTAAACGGGTCGCTGGCGGATCGCGCGACCGTTTTCGCACAAGTCAGCCGCGAAGATTTCGCGACCCGCAAAGTCATGCTGACCGCCGAAGATGCAGGCAAGTTCCTGCGCGCGCTTGATATGTATGACAACCTTCTGGGCGGCAACATGTCGATCGAAGGCACGGTCGATGAAAGCGACGTTGCACAACCCTTTGCCGGAAAGGTCAATATCACCGAATTCCGGGTTGTTAATGCCCCGATTGCCGCCCGTGTTCTTGGCGCAGCATCGCTATCGGGCCTGAACGACGTGCTGCAAGGCAATGGTATCGCCTTTGCCGAACTTAATGGTGATTTCACCTATGTGAATGACGTTTTGACCTTGGCCAAGGTCGCCGCAAATGGAACGGCGGTTGGCGTAACCGCAAACGGATCAATTGATCTGGCAAAATCGGAAATCCGTCTTGCCGGGTCTATTGTGCCGATCTATGCGATCAACTCGGCACTTGGGGTGATCCCGATCCTTGGTGATCTTCTGGTTGGTGAGGAAGGTGGCGGTATCTTTGCTCCGACCTACACGATTGAGGGTGATCTGGGCGAACCGGACGTCACGGTCAATCCGCTTTCGACCTTTGTGCCCGGCGTGTTTCGCAATCTGATCACCGGGGCCGAACCCGGCTAGTCATGCCTGTTATCGACAAACAAAAAGCCCCGCAGTATGAGCTGCGGGGCTTTTGTATTTGATAGGGGGCGACCTGATCAGACCGGTTTGATCAGTACGTGGCGCTTTTTGCCTGCGGAAACCTTGATGACGCCATCGGCGTTCAGGGCGTCTGATGTGATATTGGCGTTTTCATCACTGACTTTCTCGTCATTGATTTTTGCGCCACCACCTTTAATCAGGCGACGGGCTTCGCCACCCGTATTGGCCAGCTCTGCACGGCGGAAAAGATCGAAGGCCGGGATACCGGCATCAAGTTCGGCCCTGGCGACTTCAACGGTCGGAAGGTCATCGGCCAGAACACCTTCTTCAAAGGTCTTGCGCGCCGTTTCGGCTGCGGCAAGGGCCGCTTCTTCGCCACGACACAGCTTGACGGCTTCGAATGCCAGAACCTTTTTGGCTTCGTTGATCTGCGATCCTTCAAGCTTGGCGAACGCGTCAATCTGCTCAAGCGACATTTCGGTAAACAGACGCATGAACTTGATAACGTCGGCGTCTTCGGTGTTGCGCCAGAACTGGTAATAGTCATAGGACGACAGGCGTTCTTCGTTTAGCCATACCGCACCGGCGGCGGTTTTGCCCATCTTGGCACCTGACGCGGTGGTCATGAGCGGTGTGGTCAGGCCAAACAGTGATTTCTCGTCAACGCGACGGCCAAGTTCAACACCATTAACGATATTGCCCCACTGATCCGAACCGCCCATCTGCAACATGCAGCCGTAATTGCGATTCAGTTCAACAAAGTCATAGGCCTGCAGGATCATATAGTTGAATTCAAGGAAGCTCAGCGACTGCTCACGTTCCAGACGCAGCTTGACCGAGTCAAAGCTCAGCATACGGTTGACCGAGAAATGGCGACCGAAATCACGCAGGAATTCAATATAGTTCAGCTTGTCGAGCCAGTCGGCATTATTGACCATAACCGCATCGGTCGGGCCGTCGCCAAAAGTCAAGAACTGCTGGAAGACCTTTTTGATACCGGCCATGTTGGCTGCAATGACTTCATCGGTCAGAACCGGTCGGGCATCATCACGACCGGTCGGATCGCCAACGCGCGTCGTACCGGCACCCATCAGAACAATCGGCTTGTGACCGGTTTTCTGCAACCAGCGCAGCATCATGATCGAGACAAGCGATCCGACATGCAGGCTGTCTGCGGTGCAGTCATAACCGACATAGCACACCACCGTATTTTCCGATGCATAGGCATCAAGGCCTTCAAGATCAGTGCATTGGTGGATGTAACCGCGGTCATTCATGACGCGGAGAAAATCAGACTTCAGTTCAGTCATGGTTTTTGCGCTATGTTGGTTGTGATAGAAAATTCGGGCCGCATAATGTGCGGAGGCGATGATCTAGCACAGAAAACATGCGCTGGGCAACGCATCGGCGAACAGATATGCAATCAGGGTAACGATTTCGCCAGAATTTCGATCTAACCTGCTTTTCCAACCACAAAAAGATCAGGCGGAGCAAGATATGACACAGGGCAGGACACCGAGCTGGATCACGGCAATTGGAATGATGAGCGGCACCTCGCTTGATGGCGTGGACGCGGCGCTGATTGAAACCGATGGTGTCGAGGTTAGGCGTCTGGATCAGTCTGTTTTTGTGCCTTATGCACCGGAATTACGCGAGAGAATGCGGGCCTGTTTTGGCAACCGCAGTGCGACCAACTCCGAACATGTGGTCGCCGATGATCTGACGCAGGTTCATATTGATGCTGTTAACATGCTGCTGGAGAAATCCGGCATGACGCCGGGTGACATCGGGGTGATCGGTTTTCATGGCCAGACCGTGTTTCACGAACCGGCGTCGGGCCTGACCCGTCAGATCGGCACGCCTGATATGCTGGCTGATAAAACCGGTATTCCGGTGGTCGCAGATTTTCGTCTTGCTGATGTTGCCGCAGGCGGCGAGGGCGCACCGCTGGCCCCGGTTTACCACGCAGCCCTGATGAAAAGTGCAGGAGTGGAAGTGCCTGTTGCTGTGCTTAATATCGGTGGCGTCTCGAACGTCACATGGATCGGCGAGGGCGATGATATCCTTGCCTTCGATTGCGGGCCGGGCAATGCACGTCTTGATGACTGGATGTTGCGCCATACCGGCAATCCGGTAGATCTGAACGGTGCAACGGCGGCGTCAGGCAAGGGGGACCTGATGGTCGAGGTCAAATTCCTTGAAGACCCGTATTTTGATCGTGTCCCGCCGAAATCACTTGATCGCGAAGACATGGCTGCCCGGATTGATGGTCTGGTGACCGAGGCAAAGCTTGGTGTTTCAGATGGGGCGGCAACCCTTGCCAATTGCACGGTCGCCGCCATTGTTGCCGGGGTGAACCATCTGCCGGTTGCACCCAAAAGCTGGTTTGTCTGCGGCGGCGGGCGACACAATCATTATGTCATGGAAACGCTGGCAAGCCGTCTTGGGGTTCCGGTGCGTTCGGTTGATGAACTGGACTGGGACGGGGATGCGGTCGAGGCAGAATGTTTCGGCTATCTTGCCGTGCGTCACCTGCACGGCTTGCCACTAAGTTTTCCCGGGACGACGGGCGTGCCCGCGCCGTGTTGTGGTGGTAAATTATACACAACGAAAAAGGCCGCCTGATCAGGCGGCCTTTTTCGTGATTGTCTGACATGCTGGCGGGCAATTATGCGCCGCGCTTGTCCAGATAGGCGATCGAATGCTTGATCACGTCATCTTGCTGTTTGGCAAAATAGTGATCGGCACCATCAATCGTGCACATGTCAACTTCGATGCCTTTCTGGGCATTGAGTTTGTCTGCAAGCTTGTTGACCGATGATACCGGAATGTTGCTGTCCTGCGATCCGTGGATCAGGATACCCGACGACGGGCAGGGGGCAAGGAAGGTGAAGTCGTATTCACTTGCCGGTGCTGCAACCGAAATAAATCCGTCGATTTCCGGGCGGCGCATCAGAAGCTGCATGCCGATCCAGGAACCGAACGAGTAACCGGCAACCCAGGTTGCACGTGCATTGGCATTATAGGTCTGCATCCAGTCAAGCGCAGATGCCGCATCCGACAGTTCACCGATTCCCTGATCGTAAACGCCCTGCGAGCGACCGACACCGCGGAAGTTGAACCGCATGACAGAATAGCCACGATCCTTGAACATGTTGAACATGTTGAAGCACAACTTGTTGTTCATTGTGCCACCCTGTTGCGGGTTCGGATGGAGGATAAGTGCGATGGGCGAATCGTCAGCGCCGTTATGGTGGTAGCGACCTTCAAGGCGACCTTCGGGGCCGTTAAAAATGACCTCAGGCATGGATCAGACTGCTCCTGTCCACGAATGGAATGATGTGTGCAACAAAAATATCCGAGTGTTTTTGTAAGTTTTTTCGTGTTTGCGCATAAATTGCTTTGGGCAAATACTTGACCAAGTTACTCGGTTATCCTATATTCCGGCTAACCCGTTGGTGCCGACTTAACCCGATCTTGCAGGTGATGCAGGGCCGGGCGTGGACGTGGCTGCCGGGAATCGAAGCTACTAATTACACAGTGGACCGCCCCATGTTCAAGATAATTCGTCAGGAAATTGACGCGATGATTGCCCGCGACCCCGCGGCCCGATCCCGTTGGGAAGTCGTGATCAGTTATCCGGCGTTTCATGCGATCATGGGATACCGCGCAACACACTGGCTCTGGCAGCGTGGTTTTCGCATTACGGCACGCTTCTTTTCCCAGATTTTCCGCTGGTTGACCGGGATTGAAATTCACCCGGGTGCCAAGATCGGCAAGCGGTTCTTTATCGACCATGGCATGGGTGTCGTGATTGGTGAAACCGCCGAGATTGGCGACGATGTGACCCTGTATCAGGGGGTTACCCTTGGCGGAACATCGCCCAGCGTAAACAGCGATGGCCAGCGCGGCCTCAAACGCCATCCGACACTTGAAGATGGTGTGATCGTTGGTTCGGGCGCGCAGATCCTTGGTCCGTTCACTGTGCGCAAGAATGCCCGTGTCGGCGGCAACGCCGTTGTGCTTTCCGAAGTGCCCGAAGGGGCGACTGTGGTTGGCATCCCGGCCAAGATCGTTCGCCGCGAAACCGATGATCGTTTCTGTGCTTATGGTACGCCGCTTGGCGATCTGCCCGATCCGGTGGCGCGCGCTCTTGAAGAACTCGGTCGCGAAGTACAGACGCTGCGCAATCAGGTCACCGCACTTGAAGCCGAAAAGTCGGGTGCTGCAGGAAAGCCGGGCGGGGATGCGACGCCGGAAAAACCGCGTATCGTCGCATCATCGGAATAATTTGCGCGTATCGCGCAACTTGAATGAACAGCCCGCTGTCAGGTTCATGAGCAACAGAGCCGAACCAGCAAGGCAGGAGGACGCACCGTGAAGCTGAGTACCAAAGGCCGCTATGCCGTTATGGCGATGGTCGATCTCGCTGAAAGCAGCAAGGACCGACCGGTCGCACTTGCCGATATTGCGGACCGTCAGGAAATTTCGCTGTCTTATCTTGAACAGCTGTTTGGCAAATTGCGCAAGGGCGGGCTTGTCCGTTCCGTGCGTGGCCCGGGTGGTGGATATCTGCTGGCAAGAACTGCCAGCGAAACCCGTGTGGCCGATGTCATTCTTGCTGTTGATGAACCGATCCGTGCAACCCGTTGCAAATCAGGTTCCCCCAAGGGCTGCAAGGCCAACAAGGGCCGCTGCCAGACCCATGAATTGTGGGAAGAACTGGGCAACCAGATCTATCTTTATCTGGCTTCTGTCAGCCTTGCCGATGTGGTGGATCGCAACGTGACCGGTTCTCTTCGGGTTTTTCCGGGTAAAACAACGCAGATAGAAGAACCGTCGCAGGTTGCGGCACAGTGAATGCTCCTCTATATCGAGGGTAGATGCGAATAAGGATGATTACAAACTGATGGCCGACCAGGTTTATCTCGACTACAACGCAAGCGCGCCGCTGTGCTCCGAAGCACGGCAGGCCATGATCGCTGCGATGGATGTTGCAGGTAATCCGTCATCGGTTCATGCCAGCGGCCGTGCTGCACGCAAGATTGTCGACCATGCACGTCGCACCATTGCCGGACTGGTCGGTGGTGATTCAGAACGGATCATCTTCACCAGTGGCGGTACCGAGGCCAACAACCTCGCGCTGAACGGTCTTGAAGACGTCACTGTCTTCACAAGCGCGGTTGAACATCCCTCGGTGATCGAAGGGCGCGTTGATGCAAAGCGCATCCCGGTGGATGGCAACGGTGTGGTTGATCTCGATGCCCTTGAAGCGATGCTCAAGGAAGCATCGGACGCCGGTCAGAAGGTTCTGGTTTCGGTCATGCTGGCCAATAATGAAACCGGTGTGATCCAGCCGGTGGCCAAAGTGGCCTTGCTGGCCCGCGAATACGGGGCAAAGGTCCATTGTGATGCCGTTCAGGCATTGGGCCGGATGCCGGTGGATATGGGGCGCTTGCTGGTTGATATGGTGTCGATTTCGGCCCATAAGATCGGCGGACCCAAGGGAATTGGCGCACTTGCGATCGCGCCCGGCGTGATGCTGGTGCCGCAGATCCGCGGGGGCGGACAGGAAAAATACCGCCGTGGCGGCACCGAGAACGTTCTGGGTATTGCAGGCTTTTCCGCCGCAGCCGAACGGGCAGAGGCCAAAATGGCAAACATGGCGAATGTCGCAGCCCTGCGTGATCGCCTTGAAACAGAATTGGCATCAGAGGCGCCTGAGCTTCTGATCGCTGGTAAGGGAACGGAGCGACTGGTGAATACAAGTTGCCTGATCTTGCCGGGAATGCCGGGGGAAACCCAGGTTATGGCGCTGGATCTGGCAGGTGTTGCCATCAGTTCGGGATCAGCCTGTTCGTCAGGCAAGGTACGTGAAAGCCACGTGCTCAGGGAAATGGGGGTTTCGGATGCCGGATCGGCCATCAGGGTCAGTCTGGGACTGGAAACCACCGACGAGGATATTGATACATTTATCCGTGTTTGGAGCCGGATGAGGGGCAATGCAGCGCGTAAGAAAGCGCGTCACGCTGCCTGACAAGAGAGTGAGTGAGGAAGCCTTTAATATGAACGAGCTTAAAGCAAAGCCGATCTATCTGGACTACCAGGCCACGACGCCGACCGACCCGCGTGTCGTCGAAGCGATGCTGCCGTATTTCACCGAGAAGTTCGGTAACCCGCATTCGCGTAACCACAGCTTTGGCTGGGAAGCCGAAGATGCGGTTGAAATTGCACGTGGTCAGGTTGCCAAGATCATTGGCGCATCGGCAAAAGAAATCATCTTTACCTCGGGTGCGACTGAATCGAACAACCTCGCACTCAAAGGTGTGATGAAGTTCTATGGCAAGAAAAAGCCGCATCTGATCACGGTCGTGACCGAGCATAAATGCGTGCTCGACAGTGCCCGTCACCTTGAGCAGGAAGGTTACAAAGTGACCTATCTTGGTGTTAAGGATAATGGCCTGATCGACCTTGAAGAACTTAAAGCTGCGATCACCGATGAAACCGCACTTGTTTCCGTCATGGGCGTGAACAACGAAATCGGTGTCATTCAGCCGCTTAAGGAAATCGGTGCCATTTGCCGCGAACGCAAGGTGTTCTTCCACACCGATTGCGCACAGGCTGTTGGCAAGATCGACCTTGATGTTGAAGACATGAATATCGACCTGATGTCGATTTCCGGCCACAAGATCTATGGCCCGAAAGGCATCGGTGCGCTGTTCGTCCGTCGTCGTCCGCGCGTTCGCGTTATCGCCCAGATCACCGGTGGTGGTCAGGAACGCGGTATGCGTTCGGGTACGCTCCCGACCCCGCTGATCGTGGGTCTTGGCAAGGCATGTGACATTCTGTCGAACGAAATGGCAGAAGAAAATGCACGCCTGACCGAACTGCGTGACTACACGCTGGCACGTTTCCGCGATCGTCTTGACGACATCTATCTGAATGGTGACGAAGAAGCCCGCGTTTGCGGTAACCTCAATGTTTCCTTTGCCTATGTCGAAGGCGAAAGCCTTCTGATGGACATCAAGAACATTGCTGTTTCTTCGGGTTCGGCATGTACGTCGGCATCGCTTGAACCGTCTTACGTTCTGCGTGCGCTTGGTGTTGACGAAGAACTCGCACACACCTCGCTGCGTATCGGCCTTGGCCGTTTCACGACCAAGGAAGAACTCGACACCGCTGTAGATGCAATCTGCACTGCGGTGGAGCGTCTCCGCGAGATGAGCCCGCTTTGGGAAATGGCCCAGGAAGGCATCGACATCAAGTCGATCGAGTGGGCTGAGCACTAAGAAGCGCCTGAATTAACGTCATTGTCTCGCGAGAGACCAAAAGAATATTGGAGAGAAATCATGGCTTATAGTGAAAAGCTGATCGACCATTACGAAAACCCGCGCAACGTTGGTTCCATGGACAAAAACGAAATGTCCGTTGGTACCGGTCTTGTTGGTGCACCGGCTTGTGGCGACGTGATGAAGCTGCAGATCAAGGTCACCCCGGAAGGCATCATCGAAGACGCAAAGTTCAAGACCTTTGGTTGCGGTTCGGCGATTGCGTCAAGCTCGCTGATCACCGAATGGGTCAAGGGCAAGTCGCTTGATGAAGCCGGCTCGATCAAGAACTCGCAGATTGCCGAAGAACTGGCGCTTCCGCCGGTCAAGGTTCACTGCTCGATCCTGGCTGAAGACGCCATCAAGGCTGCTATCAGCGACTACAAATCCAAAAACGGTGTGGCGGACGCTGCTGAATAAGCAACGTCCCTACCGCTGCGTTTTCCGGAATTTGGGAGAATACCATGGCTCTACCGTCACCGATTTCTGTCACACCAGTTGCGCTTGATCATATCAAGGCGTTGCTCGATAGCCGCGGCAAACCGTCGCATGGCATTCGTCTGGGTGTGCGCAGTAAAGGGTGTTCGGGCCTGTCTTACACGCTTGAATATGCTGACGATGCCAGCGGCTTCGAAGAAGTTGTCGAGCTGGAAGACGGCGTGAAAATCCTGATCGACCCCAAAGCCATCATGTTCGTGCTCGGCACCGAGATGGATTACGAGGTCAATAAAATGGAAGAAGGTTTCGTTTTCCGGAACCCCAACGAAAAAGGTCGTTGTGGTTGCGGGGAATCCTTCCACGTCTGATCGGCCGGGCTTTCCCTGCTTTCTGATTGGTCATGGCCCCGGCTTCATCGCCGGGGCCATCGACTGAAAAGGGTGGTCGGATCGCATCAAGTCCGACTGCCTTGCTATTTGTTTTTTGATTTTAATCCTCGGAAGTGCACCGCGTGAGCAATACAGAACATCCGGCACACAAAGCTTGCTGGTCCTGCAAGGGGCCGGTTGAAGTCAGCGCACTGTTTTGTGACACCTGCAACGCCATTCAGGCCCCGGGTCAGCTCGACCATTTCAAACGGTTTGGTCTGGAACGGTCCTTTGTCGTTGATATTGACGCGATGGAGGCAACCTATCTCAAACAGCAGCAGCTGTTGCACCCCGACCGCTTTGCGTCGAAATCCGGCCGTGAGCAGGCCCTGTCTTCGCAACAGGCTGCCAGCCTGAACGAGGCTTTCGAGACCCTTAAAAATCCGGTGGCGCGTGCCCATTACATGCTGCGTCTGGCCGGGATCGAACCCGAAGGTGGCGAAGGCCATACCGTCAATGATCCGGAACTTCTGATGGAAGCGATGGAAATGCGCGAAGCGCTTCATGATGCCGAAGACAAGGGCACCATTGATGCGATGATCAAGGATACCCGCAAGCAGGCCCGTGCCTGTGAAAAGGACCTTGGCGATGCGATTGACGGCAATGCCTTTGATACGGCCAAAAAGCTTACCACCCGTCTGAGATATCTCATGAAAATGACCGAGGAAGCGCGCGCGAAGAAATCGCGCCTTGCCGCTGCCTGATCATTTCAAATAACCGATACGGATAGAATTCATGGCTCTGCTTAAAATCCACGAACCGGGCGAAACGCCGCTCCCCCATGAGGACGAGCGCCAGATCGCGGTTGGTATCGATCTTGGAACCACCAACTCGGTCGTTGCGATTTCACGCGATGAAAAGCCCGAAGTGCTCCGCGACAAATCCGGTGGCAACGCCATCGTGCCGTCGGTTGTCTATTATGGCGACGGTATTCCGGTGGTCGGCGAAGAAGCCCGCGAACATATCAATACCGATGCCAATCGCGTCGTATCCTCGGTCAAGCGCCTGATGGGCCGTGGTCTTGAGGATGTGAAATCGGTGGCCGGTACGCTGCCCTATGACGTCGAAGTTCCCGAAGGCGCCGATGACAGCACGGGCGAACCGATGATGGTGCGCCTTAATGTCGGGGGGCGCGTTCTGACCCCGGTTGAAGTTTCGGCTGATATCCTGCGCGCATTGCGGGCACGTGCCGAGGAAAGCCTTGATAAGCCGGTCGAAAAGGCCGTGATCACGGTTCCGGCCTATTTTGACGATGCTGCACGTACCGCGACCAAGGATGCGGCCAAGCTTGCCGGGATTGAAGTCCTGCGTCTGGTCAATGAACCGACTGCGGCTGCCCTTGCCTATGGCCTTGATAACGGGGCAGAAGGGCTTTACGCCGTGTACGATCTTGGCGGCGGAACCTTTGATATCTCGCTTCTGAAAATGCAAAAGGGCGTTTTCCAGGTCAAGGCAACCGGTGGTGATGCCGCCCTTGGCGGTGACGATTTCGATCATGCCATTGCCGAACATCTTCTGGCCGAGCGCAAGGATGGCGGGGCGGTTGATGCGATTGATGCATCCGATGCCAAGCGTCTTCTGAAAACCGCGCGCAAGGTCAAGGAAGGCCTGACCGATCAGGATGCGGTAGAAGTCGTTGTTGACCTGAATGGCAGCAAAACCGCCCACACCGTCACGCGTGCCGCGTTCGAGGCGATGATTGCCAAGCTGGTATCGCGCACAACCGCGATCACCGAACAGGTTCTTGACGATGCCGATATCCTGCCCGAAGACGTCAAGGGCGTGGTGCTTGTCGGCGGTTCAACCCGTGTTCCGGCCGTGCGCAAGGCGGTGGCAGACCTGTTTGAACAGGAACCGCTGTCTGATATCGACCCGGACGAGGTCGTGGCCCTTGGTGCCGCCCTTCAGGCCGAGGCACTCACGGGTGGTTCTGACAACCTTCTTCTGGATGTCACGCCATTGTCGCTTGGTCTGGAAACCATGGGCGGAATTGTTGAAAAGGTCATTGACCGCAATACCCCGATCCCGGTCGCCAAGGCACAGGAATTCACGACCTATCAGGATGGCCAGTCGGCCATGATGATCCATGTGGTGCAGGGCGAACGCGAAATGGTTGATCAGTGCAGATCGCTTGCCCGTTTTGTCCTGACCGGTATCCCGTCGATGGCCGCCGGGGCGGCCCGTATCCGGGTTCAGTTCAATGTGGATGCGGATGGTCTTCTGACCGTCTCGGCCCGCGAGGAAACCACCGGCACCGAACAGGAAGTCGCCGTCAAGCCGACCTATGGCATCAACGAAGTCGATATGGCCAATATGCTGCGCGACAGTATGGTGCATGCCCGTGAAGATATGGAACTGCGCGTCCTGACCGAGGCACGGGTTGAAGCGCGGCGCAATATCCTGGCTGTACGTGCGGCAATGGAAGCGGATCGGGCGTTGCTGACGTCTGAGGACGAGGAGACTATCAATAACGCCATTGCCACCCTTGAAACTGCAATGGCGGGCGATGACCGTGATGCCATCAACGAGGCCGCCGAGGCCCTTGAAAATGCATCGCGTCCCTTCGCCGAAGCCCGAATGGATAGCCGGATCCGGCAGGCACTTGCCGGCCAGAATGTTGATGAAGTGAATTAATCGACACCGGTGGAATTGACAAACCGGTCATCTGCGGCGATTGTCCCGAACAACCGCCAAGGTCAGGGCCGGACGAATGTGTTGCTTTCGGGTATCCGGGGCAGCGCATCAAACAGAGATCGAACGAAAAGTATTACCGAGGAGAAAGGCACAGATGCCTAAGATCGTTTTTGTTGAGACCGATGGCACCGAAAAGGAATTCGAAGTTGCCGACGGCCTGTCCGTTCTGGAAGCTGCCCATAAGAACGGCATCGACCTTGAAGGTGCATGCGAAGGTTCGCTGGCTTGCTCGACCTGTCACGTCGTTCTGGACGAAGAATGGTTCGACAAACTGGACGAGCCGTCTGAAGACGAAGAAGACATGCTTGATCTTGCTTTCGGCCTGACCGAGACCTCGCGTCTTGGCTGCCAGATCATCATGAGCGACGAACTCGACGGCCTGCGCGTCAAGCTGCCGGCTGCGACCCGCAACATGATGGTCGACAAGTAAGTTTGACCTTCTGTTGTCCGGATGCGTTTGCATGCCGGGCGTCAAAGGAGACGAATATGCGTTGGACAGATATTCAGGACATCGCGATCGAGCTTGAGGAAGCACATCCTGACAAGGATAACCTCAACCTTCGCTTTACCGACCTGCATAAATGGGTTTGCGAGCTTGAAGGTTTCGAAGACGATCCCGAGAAATCGAACGAAAAGATTCTCGAAGCCATCCAGATGGCCTGGATCGACGAACGCGAAGACTGATTTCGGAAGGGTTGAGACGTGCGCCTTGCGGCCTGCACCCTGACCAGAAAAATGACGGACCAGCCTGCATCTGCGGGCTGGTCCGTTTTTGTTTGTGCCAAAACCGGCCTGCCAAAACCATAAAACGGGACGAAATATCCATGAGCCAGACCGCCACCTTTACCGACATCATTCCGGCCGACAGCCTGTTTGGCAAACTGCGCGCACGCGCAAGCAATGCCTGGGAAAGCTATGTCTGCCATGATTTCGTAAAACAGCTTGGCGCTGGCACGCTCCCCGAGGCCGCCTTCAAACATTACCTTATTCAGGATTACCTGTTCCTGATCCAGTTTTCGCGCGCCTATGCCCTTGCGGTCTACAAGGCCGAAGACCTGACCGCCATGCGCCAGTTTTCGGGCACCGTGCATGCCATCCTTGATATGGAAATGAGCCTGCATCTTGATTTCTGCAAAGGCTGGGGCCTGACTGAGGCCGACATCATCGCCGAACCCGAGGCGCGCGCCTGTGTGACCTATACCCGCTATGTGCTTGATCGCGGCATGCAGGGCGATGTGGTTGATCTTCAGGTTGCCCTGATGCCCTGTATGGTTGGCTATGCCGAAATCGCAAACCGCCTGATGGCAAGTTCTGATACAAGGCTTGATAACAATCCGTACCGGGCATGGATTGAAATGTATGCGTCCGCCGAATTCCAGGACGTGGCCAGGGCCGAGATCGATTTGCTCGAACATACCGTTGCCAAACGTGGCGGTCATGATCGCATCGATGGTCTGGTGGATACCTTTGCCATGGCAAGCCGCCTTGAAGCCGATTTCTGGCAGATGGGACTTGATCTGGCAAAATAGGCCAACATCGCCTATATAAGCTCGAAATATAACGTGCGGGTGGCGGCAATGCCGCCCGTTGCTTTTTGGATCAACTTCTTGTCGCTGCGGCCTTGACCCGCAGATGGGTGGGAAAAATGAACTCTCTTGGCTTTGATAAAGCCCCCGAAGATACCCGCGTGGTTGTTGCCATGTCGGGCGGTGTGGATAGCTCCGCGGTTGCGGCCCTTCTGAAATCAGAAGGCTATGACGTGGTGGGCATCACCCTTCAGCTTTATGACATGGGTGCCAATGCACCGACCCGTGCGAAATCCTGCTGTGCCGGGCGCGATATTTATGACGCGCGCAAAGTGGCCGAGGATATCGACATTCCCTATTACGTGCTTGATTACGAATCACGCTTCCGCGAAGAGGTGATCGATGATTTTGCCGACAGCTATATGCGCGGCGAAACTCCGATCCCGTGTGTGAAATGCAATCAGACCGTCAAATTCCGTGATCTGCTGGAAACCTCGCATGATCTTGGCGCCGATTGCATGGCGACTGGCCATTACGTGCAGCGTAAACTTGGTGCTGATGGCCGTGCCCAGTTGCACCGTGCTGCCGATCCGAACCGTGATCAAAGCTATTTCCTGTTCACCACCACCCAGGAACAGCTCGATTTCCTGCGCTTCCCGCTGGGCCATTTGATGAGCAAGGCCGAAACCCGTGCCCTTGCGGCCAAATTCGGCCTTGAAGTTGCCGACAAGCCCGACAGTCAGGACATCTGCTTTGTCCCGGATGGCAAATATGCCCGTCTGGTCGAACGCCTCCGTCCCGAGGCGGGCGAGCCGGGCCAGATCGTTGATATCGATGGCAATGTCATGGGCGATCACCGGGGCCTGATCCATTACACGGTCGGGCAGCGTCGGGGGCTTAATATCGGTGGCACGGCAGAACCGCTTTATGTCGTCAAGCTGGTCCCGGAAAAACGTCAGGTCGTGGTTGGCCCCAAAGCCGCCCTTGCCAAGAAGATGGTCTATGTCAAAGACCTCAACTGGCTTGACGGCGACCAGATCGATGAAAACGGTGTCGAGGTCGAAGTCAAACTGCGCTCGGCCATGCAGCCGACAACGGCAACGGTCTTCCCCGAAGCCCGCGGCGAAGCCCGGATCGAGCTTCACGATGCCCAGTTCGGGATCGCGCCGGGGCAGGCGGGTGTGTTCTATCAGGGCGAACGTGTCCTTGGTGGCGGCTGGATCACCCGTGAAGAGCTTCTGGCCAATTCGGCGACTGCTGCCTAAGGTCGCCTGATCAGATAGCCTGAAGCAGCGGAATCATAATCCGCGTGTCGAGGGTTCAAGTCGCTCCTGCGCTACCAATGCCCGCCTTTTCGCACAGAAAGGCGGGCTAGGGTGGAGAAACTTCATCTGTTGATTGAAGTGAAATCTTTTTTGATAAAAACGTCAAAAAGGCGCTTGACGGGGACGGCTCCCTGACTTAAAAACCGCCTCGTTCCGAACATTGCGGAACACCACAGAATATCCTGTGGCCGAGTAGCTCAGCTGGTTAGAGCAGCGGAATCATAATCCGCGTGTCGGGGGTTCAAGTCCCTCCTCGGCTACCAATTAAATAAGCCCTGCATCCCTGATGCAGGGCTTGTTTCATTTGTATCCTTGGATCGGGATTGCCCCCCCCAAAAAAAAAATAATGGTTCGCGAGAAAGCGAGGCACGCAGCTTTCGAGAGACATCGCACCCGAGCGATGGTCCGCCGGGCTTCGCCCAAGGATAAAAAGCAGCCCAAAGGCTGATTTTTACAATTCCCATACGGTTTCAATATAAGCACAGATATTCTAAAGATGGATTAGATTTGTCTTAATTGCCTAATCTCGAATAGGATTAAGGCTGAGAAGTATCATTAGGTTATCGGTTAGTAAAACAATTGCATAGCAAGCTATGGGGTGCGGGTGGAAGATGTACCAAGAGTTCTCCGAGATTGGACATTGTGGTGGTCAATTCTCTATCAATGTCAAAACAGATGAAGAAGGTAACCGATCTGTTAGCGTGGGAATGCGGGTAATGAATGCGAACCCTGCCTCGTTAATTGGTGTTGCTGTGAATTCCGAGGGAGAGCCAATCAGTCTTGTTCGTTTAGGTGGACTACAAGTAGGCCCAGAGACGGATAAGCCAAAGGAGAATCCTGGTTTTATACAAGCGCTTCTCGCTTCAGATCGCACTGGGATGTTTGGTCATGAGTGTCCAAATTGCTCAAAATACTGGAGGTCGAGTAGCTTTTCTGCGGTTTGGAATACCATTTGCTGTTACTGCGGTATGAGCGGGGCTCCACATTACTTTTTGACTCAGGGGCATAGGGCATTTCTTAAGAACTTGACTGAGCGGTTCCACGATGCTGTTTCTGCTCCAGAAGATGGAGAACACATAATTGATATGGATGAGGTTCTTGCTTCGGTTCAAGAAGGTAAAGAGCCACCCGCTTTCTATAAGGCGGATGAAGCTCAGCAAAATAATTTTAAGTGCCGTAAATGCGGTACTTTCAATGATGTGCTTGGACGCTTTGGATTTTGTTGCTCTTGCGGATATCGGAACAATTTAGATCAGATTGAAGGGCAACTAGATAATATCAAAAAGAGAATTGCTTCGGGTGATATCAATCCAACTGAAGCAATACGGTTGGTCGTATCGATTCTTGATTCTGGTGGTGCAGATTATCTGAAGCACTTAGTTCGTCTTGTTCCAATGACAGAGAAGAGACGAAATATTGCAGAGAGGATAAAGTTTCATAATTTCGAATATTTCGACGCGGAACTGCAAAACTGTTTCGATATTCAAGTTAAGAAAAATATTTCTGATGCAGATAGAGAATTTTTAAAATTTATGTTCTTAAGGCGTCATGTTTATGAGCATTGCGGCGGCGTGGTAGACGACGACTACATTCAGAAGTCAGGAGATCGGACCGTTCGAAATGGTCAGGAAATAAAAGAAACTATAGAAACTGCTCTCAAGTTTGCCAATCTAACTTCAAAGTTGGCGCGCAACCTTGACGAAGGTTTTCACGAAATTATTCCTGTGAATCAAGAGGTTATTAACGCGCTAAAGCCGAGGAAAGGCTGATGCCGCATGTGTGATTCAATATAATAGAAAAAGGGGACAGTTCCCTTTTTGCCTCAACGGTTAAAGCGCCTTCCGCCCAGCTTCCTCAAGGAAACTCGTAAAAAGGGGACAGTCCCCTTTTTAAAATGGGTTACTTGGTTACACTGGCTCGGCCGAGAACTTCATTGTTGATGCAAGAGGCATAGATCCAATCAGAGTCCGTTACGCCCAGCTTGTCGCACAGCGCCTGCGAGGAGGGGTTATCAAGGCGAACGCCGGTCATGAAACCTCGTGCGGCTTCTTCTTCCCACATATGAATGATTGCCTTGGCACCTAGAATTAAACCGATCTTTTCGCCCCGTCTGTCCTCACGCGTGGCAAGCATGCCCCAAAAGACATCGTTTGGTCGCGCTCCGGACGGATGATGCATCACGAACGAAGATGCACTCGCAACCGGTACGCCGGCTGTGTCAATGGCAACCAAGTTTATGCCGCGCCTGCCTTGACCCCGCATGATGGCGCCCGGCACAGGCATGACGTCACAGGATTGGCAAAGTGCAGCAACATCAGCGACCAGTTCATTCGGCGACATTTTGTCGAGTGCTACAATCGACAGGTCGCTTGGCAGGTCATACTTATCAAGGACTTGACAGCTAGCCTCGTAGGCGGCTTCTCCACCCCAATAATGTTCATGGCGGTCGCACGAAAATCCGCGTGCTTCCAGCTCCGCGAACAGTTTATCTGCCTTGAATTTGGGGAAGTAATAGGCAACTGATGCCCCAAGAAGGGTTGCGACAGAAGCCAGCACATCGGCGGTATCACCTTGCGGATCTGAAAGCGCAACCGTTCGGCCGTAATACGCAAATCTTGGATTGTCTTGGATGAGTGTCCAAAGAGCCGCACTCCTCTTCATCAGGGCTATGCTGCTTTCTGTCCCGAAAAATTCCTGATGGTGATCCAACTCTGTCCCTTTTCATGCTTTGTCGATTTGCGAACCGTTTCTTGAGTTCGCTCAGCTGATTAAAGGTGGCGCGTACGATTGCGCCGTCTGGCTAGATGGGCACGGCTTTATCTGGAATTCACTTGTATTGGGTCACGCGGATGCCGGGTCACGCTTGCAAATGCCAGTCGGCCAGCTTATCCGATGGTACAGGATTTTTCATGCTTCTGCCAGCAAGGTCGGGCACCTGCACGATGCTGGCTGCCGAGGGGGTGCGCTGTCCTATGCTGATGTGTCTGTTCGTCAGGGGGGTATATCTCGTTCTTAAGGATAGATAGCCCAAAGGTCGGCTTTTAATTATACGGATGTATGTATATATCTTGCGCGACGAATTTACTCGGGAAACCCACGCCTACCGATGATCTATGCCGTTTCTTTTTCCATTTTCCTGGCGCTCCTTGCCGTTGGTGCATTGGCATATTCGATCCGTGCGCGCAGGCAGGCGCGGGCCCGGTTAACTATATGCGAAACCCTGATATCGAATATGTCAGACGGCGTGGTGACGCTGGGTGCAGATGGATCTTTTCAAAGCGTAAACGCCGCCGCGCAACGCATGTTCGGCCGATCCGAAAGCGATTTGAAGGGGGCGGCCCTTGCGGCCCTTTTTCCAAATCTGCCTGCCGGTTACGATGAATCACAGAAAACCAGATACCAAATCGACGCCGTTCGGGCCAGTGGCGCGAAATTTCCGGTTGAGGTGACGTTTGTCGGGCCGGGGTATCGGCATGACAAGACCCGCATGATGCTTGTGCGCGATCTTTCGTACGCGCGCACCGAGACGACAGACGATGAACACCGTTTCAAACAAAGCCAGTATTTCGCGCGGATCGGAACTTGGGACTGGCGGGTCGATACTGAAGAACTTTATTGGTCTGACGCCATCTATGCCATGTTCGGATACAAACCGGGCGAGGTGACTCCAAGCTATTCCCTGTTCTGTAATGCAGTACATCCCGACGACCGTGAACGCGTGCGACAGGGTGAAATCCGGTGTATCGAAACCGGGGAGAACCACGACGAAGAGTACCGGGTTGTCTGGCCGGACGGGCGTATTCGCTGGCTGCGTGAAACCGGAAACGTGATCAAGGATGATGCCGGTGAAACCGTCAAAATGATGGGGGTTGTCCGCGACATTACCGAAGAACGCGAGGCATCTGATCATATCCGCGAACTGGCGTTCAATGATCCCCTGACACGTTTGCCCAACAGGATCATTTTCGAAGACCGGCTGACAAAGGCCATCGACCGCGCCAAGCGTAACAAGAAACGCGTCGCCGTTGTCTTTATTGATCTCGACGGTTTCAAACAGATCAACGACCAGCGTGGCCACGCCGCAGGTGACCGCATTCTGATCGAAACCGGTCAACGTTTGATGAAGGCCGTACGAGCTTCTGATACCGTGGCCCGCATTGGCGGTGACGAGTTCACGGTCGTGCTTGAAGATCTTGAAACAGATGCAGAGGTCCATGGCATTGCCGACAAGATCCTTGGCGCCGTATCCGCCCCGATGACCACGGACGACCGGACCTGTCGGGTGGGGGCCAGCCTTGGTATTTCGATCTATCCCGAACATGCCCGCACGCTTGATACCCTGATCCATCTGGCCGATCAGGCGATGTATGCCGCCAAGGCAGAAGGCACAAACCTGTACCGCATCGGTGCCATAGGGGCTGAATGATGAAGACAACAATTGAAATCCGCCCGGTCGCACAAGCAGACCGCAAAATATGGGCCGCGTTGTTTTCCGACTATATGGCGTTTTACGGCTGTACGCCGTCTGATGCGGTGCTTGAAACCACCTGGCGCTGGATCCTTGATCCCGCTGGACCAATGGAATGCCTGATTGCCGTCAAGGGCGGACAGGTCGTCGGGTTTGCGCAATACCGGGCCGTACCGGAAACCCTGACCGGTGCCTGGTTTGGCCAGCTCGACGACCTTTTTGTCGCGCCGACAGCACGCCGCCAAGGTGTCGCCGATGCCCTGATGACCCGTCTGGACGACATTGCCCATGAACGCGGTTGGTTCAAGCTTGTCTGGATCACCGCACAAGACAATGCAACCGCGCGCAAGCTGTATGACCGGATCGGCAAGGCATCGAACTGGGTGGTCTATGAGCGACCACAAGGCGACTGACGGCTACAAGGTGTTGCTGCGTTTAAAGGCGGCTACTGGTTCAGTTTCAGCAACAACTCATCCAGTCGTTCAAGCGTTGAGGTCAGGCCTTCTTCCATGCCCATATCAATGACCGTTTGCAGGTCTTTTGCAGAGTTATAGGTCACCACTGTCTCGGTAAGCGTATGTTTGCCCTGATCAGTGAAGGTCATCGCAAGGTGAGAACGGGGCAGATCAGGATTTGCGATGCCGGTTTCATCAGTAAAGCTGTCATAGCCGGTATAGCCGTCAATCGGGGTGATTGTTTCGTAATCCGTGCGGCTCCAGTAATGGGTGCCATTCGGGTCGATCATGGCAAAGTGCCAGTGACCGCCTTCGCGGAAATCAAACGATTTGGTCTTTGTCGTCAGCGGCTTGGGCGCGTACCACTGATCAAGCAGTTCGCTCTTGGTGTAGCAATCCCAGACCAGTTGGCGAATGGCTGCAAACTCGCGGCGGACGGTAAGGGTACTTTTTTGCATGTCCGCGATAAAATTGAAGCGCAAGTCAGGTTTCATCGTTTCCTCCCTGTAGAGATGACAGCAAAGTATCGAGATTGTCGAAGCGGCTTGCCCAAAGGGCGCGTTGTTCATCGAACCACTTTTCTGCCGCTTCGAGTTTGTCCGGATTGAAGCTGCAGGTGCGCACGCGGCCTTGCTTGTTTGAAGCAATCAACCCTGCTTCTTCCAGAACGTTGAGATGTTTCATGAAGGACGGCAGGGCCATGTCATATGGCTCTGCCAATTCCTTCACCGGCGCAGGCCCCTTTGCCAGACGCTGGACGACGGCCCTGCGGGTTGGATCTGCCAGGGCGTGAAAGATGGTGTCGAGTGATGCGTTATACTTATCCATGTAGCTAACTATATATGAGGTTGATAGTTAGATCAATGGCTAAGTTTTATTGTTTATTTCGAGTACCTGTTGCAGCAATCAACCGCCCATCAATCACCGCCAGCCCAACCCCGATCACACCCATGCCGATAATGTGCTGAACCAGCAGCGATTCCCCAAGGAAACCGACACCAAGCAGGATCGCACTGACCGGGATCAGGAAGGTAACAAGCAGCAGGTTGGACGCCCCGGCGCGCTTGAGGATCGCGAAATAAAGAATATAGGCAAGCGACGTCGAAAGGGCGGCAATCCCGAAAACTGCCAGAATGGTGTCGGTCGAGGGGACGGGAAGTGCCCAGGGCTGATCAATGACGGCGGCAAGCGGGATCAGCATGATGCTTGATGCGCTGGTCATTCCGGCCGCGGTCAGGATCGGGTTCATCGCGCCAAACCGTTTGCCAAAGACCCCGGTACAGCCATAGCAAAATGTCGCAAGCAGAATGGCGAAGGGTGCAAGCGGGGCGAGGCCTGAGGTCGATCTGGTCGCACTTTGGGCAATGCCGTCCGATCCGGGCAGGCCGATGATGATCACCACACCGCCAAAGCCGGTCAGAACACCAAGCGCCTTGCGCAGATTAAGCTTTTCATTCTCGGTGGCGATATGGGCAATGACGATGGTGAAAAGCGGGGTGGTGGCATTCAGGATGGCGGCAAGGCCGCTTGCGATATGGGTCTGACCCCAGACAATGAGCGAGAAGGGCACAAGATTGTTAAACGCCCCCATGATCACAATCGCGCCCCAGAATTTCGGGTCCTGCGGGATCGGGATGTGACGGAGCAGCACAACCCACCACAGAATAACCGATGCAATCGTCACCCGCAGCAAAACCAGCGTAAAGGGTGGCAGATCGACAAGGGCGATCTTGGTAAAGAAAAACGATCCGCCCCAAAGTACGGAAAGGATCAGCAACATCGCCCAGCTTGTGCCATCCATTTTAAGATCGGGTTTGGCAGACATGGGGCGGGTTTCCTTTGTGGATATGCTTGCATTATCCGTGGTGGCGGTGGCAAAGCGCTTCTGATAATCGCGCGCAGATACAGGTTTGCCGCAAAGCTGATTTTCTTCAAGCGCAAAGCGTTTCGGGGTGATTTCGGTGGGCAGCATGATCTTGTCCGTTCCTTGCTGATCTGGTGACCCGCAAAGATTAGGCGAGCAACATTTCTGCTGCTCGCCACTTTCGGACTTTAAGTCTTTGGGGATGATCGCCGGGCTATTTGACCGGTGCTGTATTCCCCGCAAGCCGGAAGAATTTCGGCAGTTTGGCAAAGATCGTGATATTGCCCAGCAACACCATGGCAAGGCCGCTCGCACCAATCGGCGTCCAGACATAGCCTTCCAGAAAGGTTGAAACGGTCAATGCCACGACCGGGAACAGAACGGTGACATAGGCCGCGCGCCCTGCACCCACCCGGTTGACCAGTGCAAGATAGGCGATGAATGCCACCACCGATCCCGGAATGGCAAGATAAAGCAACCCGCCGATATAGAGCGGGTCGGTTGGCATGACCGGGCTCTGGCCACGCAGGGTGGCAAAGATAAACAGCAATACCGTGCCATAAATCATGCCGCGTGCGACCGCATCGCGGTTGGGAATGCCCATGCTGTGCAGCTTGACCGACACCATGTTGCCGCAACTGAAAACGGCCGTGCCGCACAGGGCCAGCAACATGCCGGTAATCGCATGGGGATTATGCGACAGCGCATAAATCTGGTTGGCAAACAGGCAGGCAATCCCGCCAAGGCCAAAACCCGCGCCAAAGACAAAGCGTATCCCCGGACGGTTGCCATAAAAGGCCCAGTTGCCGAGCGCATTGAAAATGGTCGAGGTGGTAAAGATCACCGCGACAATGCCGCTCGCGATATAGGCAGTCGCCGAATACATCAGGATAAAGTTGATGCCAAAAAGCCCGCAGCCCAAAAGCACGATCCACGGATGGGCGCGCAAGGGAACCGGACGCCATTTGCGGGCAATCAGCAAAAATCCGCAAAGAACGACCGCCGCCAGGGCAAAGCGATAGAAGATGGAAATTTCAACCGGGATCGGGCCGATCTGAAGCTTGATCGCATACCAGGTAAATCCCCAGCAGAAAGTAACAATGGCAAACAGGAGGGCAGTCATTTCGGGGCTTTCAATATTGGCGCGAGGGGTGAAACCCGTTCACTGGTGGCGCGAGCGGGATCAGGTTGTGCACCGGATATGTGGGGCATATCCGATCTGATGATTAAGCCATAATCAACCCGCGGCATCTTTCACGTTCTTGCGGTGTTTTTCACATTCTTGCGCAATTCGGGGCAGGGATGCGTTGAACATGCTTTGCAAGTGCCGGGTGCGATGCGAATATGGGTTCTGGAACTTCAGGAAATCTTGATGTCAGAACCGCATATGTCGCAATTTTCCCGGTCCGGCTTTCAGCCGAACGGGCGCTATCAGAAATTTGAAGTCTTCAATCAGTTGATCGGGGACGCAAATCTGCTGCGCGCGGGGGATTTTGGCGACAGCATTTCGGCAGCACACTGGCGGCGCAAGGCCGATGTGATGACGCGCTATACCGATCCCGATCATCACACCATCAGTCTTTATGTGAATGGTGGAACCGGCATCCAGCGCCATGCCGGTGCCGATCCATTGACCGGTGGCGGGCCGGGGCGCTGTTGCCTGATGCCGGCTTTCATGACGTCGGACTGGCTGGTGCAGGGTGAGGTGGAACTGTTTCATCTTTATATCCCGCATGCCGCTTGGGAACGCGCCGTGGTCGAGGCTTTTGACATCGAACCCAATGCGGTCGAAGTGCCTGAGAAGACCTTCTTCCTTGATCCCCTTATCGAACATACCGTGCGTCATGCCATGCTGCCCCTTGACTGGGATGTGGCGGCTGACCGGATGGCGATGTCGAATGCCGGACAGATGTTGATGGGGCATATGCTGCGCAGCTATTCGACGCGTCGTGATCTTGATTTCAAGGTGCGCGGTGGTCTGTCACCGATTGTCAAACGCCGCGTCATCGACTTTGTCGATGCCAATCTTGATCAGCCGCTGACGATTGAAGAACTGGCAGATGTGGCGGATTTGTCGACCTATCACTTTGCCCGGATGTTCCGCAAAACGCTTGGCGAGGCACCGCATAAATTTGTCCTGCGTCGCCGGATCGAACGGGCCATGGAAATGCTGCGCGGTGATCCGGCCTCGGTTGCCGAAATCGCCCTTGCTACCGGCTTTTCCAGTCAGGCCCATCTGACCACCCGGTTTGCCAGTTTTACCGGACTGACGCCTGCAAAATACAGAAGCGTCACACAGTAAGGCGACGCTGCGTCTGTATCTGCACTTTTGCAGTCTGACCAAAACCCTCCCTGATCTTAATTCTGCGTGCATCCGTCACCTTGGGCCGTTTCGCGTGCCCGTTCCAGGCTTGGCTCAGTTGGCAGGTAACGGCCGGACAGGGGTTTCAATGTCCCGGTTGTTGCTCTGCAACTAGTTGTCACGACCGGTGATGGAAATTGTGTTCTTGCTGCCGGAAATAGCGCCCGAAAAGTGGTCAATCTTGATGTGTCATGTCGGCCTGAAGCGGGCCCTGATTTTCAATTTCATCGGGGTCGGTTTTGCCATGTTTGCGCCCTGGTTGATTACAAGCGGAGCGTGTGAAAATGAATTTTTCAGTTTAAGTCATTGTTTTTTATATAAATTAACAAGCTGAGAATTTCGTTGACAAGATTGGCAATTGATAATTAGGATTTTACAACAACTAAAATATCAATTTAGGCAAAATGCCAATCCAACGGGAGGATATCCAGATGAAACTAGCGGTAAAAACACTCGGACTCTGTGCTGTGCTGGCCGGGGCTGTGGCCCTGTCGGTTCCAGCAACGGCTGCAACCACGCTTCGGATCGGAACCGTCTTGTCACCCAATGATCCGATGGGGCAGGGGCTTGAGAAGTTCAAGGCGGATGTGGAAAAGGCGACCAATGGTGATGTGATCATCGAGGTCTTCCACAATTCCCAGCTTGGCGACACCACCGAAATGATCGATCAGGCCCGTGCCGGTGCTGCAATCGGCACCGTGACCGATGTTGCCCGCCTTTCAAGCTTCGTGCCGTCACTGGCCATCATGTCGGCACCGTTCCTGTTCGATGCCTATGAGGAAGCCGACAAATTTGCGCTTTCGCCTGAATATATCGCCTGGGGGGATGAGTTGCGCGAGAAGTCCGGCCTCGTGATGATTGCGTCAAACTGGTATCAGGGCGCACGCCATGCCTTGACCCAGAAGCCGATTTCAAGCCCGGCCGACCTTGCCGGTGTGCGCATGCGCACCATCGGTGCGCCGGTATGGATTGAAACCATCCGTGCAATGGGGGCCGAACCAACCCCGATTGCCTGGGGCGAAGTCTATACCGCCTTGCAGCTTGGCACGATTGATGGTGCCGAAGCCCAGCCGACTGCGATCTGGAACGCAAAACTTTATGAAGTGATCAAGAATGTCACCAAAACCGGTCACATTCAGCTGGTCACAGCCCTTGTTGTCGGCGCACAGGCCTGGGACGAAATTTCCCCCGAAAACCAGAAAATCGTTCGTGACCTTGCGGTTGAAGATGGCCGTTATGCGTCGCAGCTGACCATCGAACTTGGTGACAAGGCGCTGGCAGATGTGGCGGCAAGCGGTGTTACCGTCAGCGATGTCGATCTGGCCCCGTTCAAGGAAGCCGTTGCCCCGGTTTACCAGATGCTTGATCTCGAAGCAGAGGCCGCCATCGTCAAGAAGGTTCTCGGTCGTTAATCGACGGATTTGATCCACCTGCCGTGCCTTCGTGCGTTGCCTTGTTTGCAGGGCAACGCACATCAAACTTCAAAATGGAATGGAATACATGCTCAAGCGAATTGAGTTTGCCTGTGCCGGGGGGCTTCTGGTTGCGGTTGTTGTTCTTGTGGCAATCGCGTCTGTGGCGCGCGCAATGGGAACGCCGATCATCTGGTCGGTCGAAATGGCGCAGCTGATCTTTGCATGGCTTTGCATGCTGGCGGCCGACATTGCCATGCAGGAAGACCGGCATTTCGGCCTTCAGGTTCTTCAGGAAGTCTTTTCCGCACGGACCGTTGGCATGATCGAGATTTTCAACATTCTTGTCGTCATCAGTTTCCTTGCGTTTCTTCTCTATTACGCATGGGGCAACATGATCCTGATGCATCCGCGTCTTGTCGGTGCCGCACAGATTCATGCCTCCTACATTCACGCGTCGATGGTTGTCGGCATTCTTCTTATGTTGCGGACCATGGTGTCCCTGCTGATCCGGCGTATTCGAAACCGGGGGACCGTCTGATGCTGATCCTGATTGCCATTCTGTTTACGGTTTTCCTCATTATCGGCTTGCCGGTTGCCTTTGCACTCGGACTTGCATCCATTCCGGTCTTTGTTGTCAGCGGTGCGATGCCGCCGACCGTGGTCATCCAGAAAATGGTGACTGCAACCCAAAGCTTTCCGCTTTTGGCTGTGCCATTCTTCATCCTTGCCGGGAACCTGATGAATGTGACCGGCATTACCTATCGGCTTGTCAAATTTGCCCGTCTTCTGACCGGCTGGATGGCTGGCGGGTTGGCACAGGTATCAATTGTGCTGAGTTTCATGATGGGCGGCATTTCCGGCTCTGCGGTTGCCGATGCCTCGATGGAGGCACGCCTTCTTGGCCCCAGCATGATCAAACAGGGATTTTCCAAAGCATCGACTGCGGCGGTCCTGGCGTTTGGCTCCGTGATCACGGCGACCATTCCGCCCAGCATCGGGTTGATCCTGTTTGGTTTCGTCAATGAAGTTTCCATCGGTCGTCTGTTCCTTGCCGGGATCATTCCGGGCATTTGCCTGACCATTGTTTTGATGATCACGTCATGGTTTGTGGCAAAGAAAAATGGCTATCAGCCTGATCTGCCGCACATGCCCGCAGGCAAGGAACTGCTGAAAAGCTTTGGTGAGAGCATCTGGGCACTGGCCTTTCCGGTGATCCTGATTGTCGGGTTCCGTTTTGGTCTGTTTACGGCGACCGAGGCTGGCGCGTTTCTTGTCTTCTATGCGCTGGCGGTCGGGTTTTTTGCCTATCGTGAACTCGATTTCGCGAAGTTCAAAGAGGCCGTGACAAGCTCGGTATCCGATCTTGGCATGGTGATGTTGCTGATCATCATGGCGGCGGTTCTTGGTTACGCCATGACCATTGAACGTGCCCCGCAACAGATCACCGAATTTGTCACGACCCTGACGGAAAATCCGACAGCGATTCTGATGCTGGTTGTGGCGGTTCTGGTGATCAGTGGCATGTTCCTTGAAGGGGCGGCCAATATCTTGCTGGTGACGCCAATTGTCATGCCGGTCCTGGTCAATGCCGGGTATGACCCGGTTCATATGGGGATCCTGATCGTGACCCTTATCAATTTCGGCGGTCTTACACCGCCTGTCGGGGTCATCATGTTTACGGTCTGCGGTATTCTTGATGTCAAAACAGGGGCCTATACCAAGGCATCAATCCCGTTCTTCATCGCGATGGTGATCTTTTTCATCCTGATGGTAGCGGTCCCGAGTTTGACGTTGTTACTGCCCAATGCATTAATGTAATGAGTGATCTCAAGGATTTAGGCATTCATAGAATTGCCAGGGAGATAGATGAAAATGAATACATCTACGAGCGGACTGATTGGGATCTCTGATAGCGGGATCAAGGGCAATGCCCATGTTCCGGCCTCGGCACTGGTCTATGAAGATATCCGCAACCGGATCATTTCACTGGCGCTGTTGCCCGAAACAACACTTGTGCGCGCTGAACTTGCCGAAAGTTTCAAGGTTAGCCAGTCGCCCGTGCGCGAAGCCATCATGCGCCTTGAGCAGGACGGGCTTGTGGTTTCCTATCCGCAATCGCGCACTGTGGTGACCAAAATCGACGAAGCCCGCATTCGCGAAGAACATTTTCTTCGGGTTGCGGCGGAATGCGAGGTGGTGCGCCAGCTTGCCGAGATCAAGGAAACCCCGGCCGTCACCAAGGCCAAGGGGTTGTTGAAAATGCAGGAAGCGCTTGTCGGCGATATTGAACAGATTGATCTGTTCAAACAGCTTGATGACAGCTTCCATGCGGCTTTGTTCAACGGTGTGAACCAGTCCAACCTGCATTTGCAGATCACCGCGCGCAGCGGCCACCTTGCCCGTGTCAGGACGCTTGATCTGCCGCGTGCAGGCAAGATGGTTTCGGTCCTTGATGGCCACAAGGCGGTTATTGAGGCCATTCAGTCAGGGGACGGGGCAACAGCGGTTGCCGAGATGCGCCATCACCTTTCTGGCACCATGGAGCGCCTGCCTCTGATTATCGAAGAAAACAGATCCCTGTTTACCTAGTGAAGACCTCCCTGTCCCCTGGATAGGGTGTTGCTTGAACTGGTGCGTAGCGGCCTTACCGGCTACGCACCATTTTTTTATGCGCGTTTGGCAAGCTGCCATATCCCGCTTTTGGCAACGTCAGCTGCAAATTGGGCCAATGTGTTTGGCTGCCGCCCAAGGATTTTCTCGACATCGCTGGTCGGCGTACTGTTTCGACCGTCCAGAACTTCGCGAAACAGATAGCCGATCAGGACGCGGAAATCTTCGGGAACCCCGTCATTGGCCAGACCCCGATCAAGGTCTTCAAGGGTGATTGACACAAAATCAATCGGGCGGTTGCTTGCGGTGCTGATGATGGCGGTCACCTCGGCAAAGGTCAGTGCTTGCGAACCGGAAAGCTCATAGGTTTTGCCAATATGCGCCGGATCCAGCAGGCAGGTTACCGCGCAATCGGCAATGTCATCGGCATCTATGAACGGTTCGGGGATGTTTCCTGCCGGAAGGGCAAGCGTGCCTGACTGAAGATAGGGCAGGAAAAGATCCTCGTTGAAATTCTGAAAGAACCAGTTGGCACGCAGGATCGTGGCATCTGCACCTGATTGCAAAAGTGCTGCTTCTGCCAGATGTGCTGCTTCTTCGCCACGACCAGACAACATCACAAGCCGTTTTGCACCGTGGGCGATGGCGGTTTTGGCAAACTGCGCGATGACCTTGTCTGATCCGGGAACCGCAAGGTCGGGCTGGAATGTGATGTAAACGGCATCAACATCGTGCAGGCAATCATCCCAGCTTTCAGGCTTGGTCCAGTCAAAGGCCGGTGTCGTGCTGCGCGATACGGCTTTTACCTCGTAGCCACGGGATGCAAGTTTTCCGGTAACGCGACGGCCGGTTTTGGCCGTTGCGCCAAGAACAAGAAAACGCGGATTTGTGGGCATGGTGGTTCCTCCTGATGTGAGATTTCAAAATGTGAGTAATCCTCACATTTGCCAAATGTGATAAATCCTCGTATTTTGTTCGTCAAGAGAGTTTGGTCATCATCAACCTGTGTCAGGTGTCGAGAATTACCGGAGATCACAGGTGAAAACAGGGCGTAACCAATTGTCGGAAAACGCGAAAACAATGCGCAAGGCACCATCCCAAAAACGCAGTCGCGAGCGGGTCGAAAATATCCTCAAGGTCGCCTGCGAGCTGATTTCAGCGCAGGGAAGTGATGCCATGAAGATGGGGGAACTCGCAGAAAAGGCGGGAGTCTCTATCGGATCGCTCTATCAGTATTTCCCCGACAAGGCATCGATCATTCATGCCCTTGCCGACCGGTATAACGAGGAATCACAGCACTGCATCGAAGAGGCACTGGCACATGTCATGGATGCAAAGGGCTTTGTTGCGGCCTTTGAACAGCTGATCGATACCTATTATGAGCTGTTTCTGGCCGAACCGGTTATTTGCGATATCTGGACCGGAACACAGGCGGACAAAACGCTGCGCGATATGGAACTTGAAGTCAGTCGGGCGAATGCGGCCTTGCTGACCAAAACCATCCTGCGTATTCGCAACAATGATGGTGACCACAATGCACTTGCCGCCCGGTGTCTTCTGATCATGTATAATGGCGAGGCAACCATGCGGCTTGCGATCTCGGTGTCGGCCCACGAGGGGCGCGAGATCATTAACAGCTACAAACGCATGGTGCGGCGGGAATTTGATGAAATGCTGCGGGTCTAGGGCCTTAAATCACGCAGGGTTTGCGACAAAAGGACCGTTTGCCGGACGGCCAAGCAGGAAACCCTGAACATAGTCGACATCATGTTCGATCAGGAAATCGAGTTCTTCCTGACGTTCGATCCCCTCGGCGATCACTTCAATTTCAAGCTGCTTTGCAAGCGCGATCAGTTTGCTGACGATGGCCTGTTTGTAATTGTCGTGATCGACATGGTCGACCAGCTCACGATCAATCTTGATGATATCCGGGCGTAATTCTGGCAGCAAATTAAGCGTTGAATACCCCGAGCCAACATCGTCAAGTGCGACCCGGAACCCCGAACTGCGATAGGATTCAAGGATGGCGCTCAGATGCGCTGTGCTGCGGACCTTTTCCGTTTCAATAACTTCAAAAACGACGTTTTTGCGATCAAGTTCGCATTCCTCGACAACCTCGATTGTTGAACGCAGGCAGGAATCCGGATCATAGATCGAGCTTGGCGTGAAGTTGATGAACAGGTTGCCGTTGATCCCGGCTTTGGTGGCATTTCGCACATTGGCTGCGCGCGCGGCGCGGTCAAGTTGAAACAGCAAGGTTGCTGATTGTGCTGCATCAAACAACTGACCCGGATTAATCACCGTTCCATCCGGTGCTGCGCCGCGAATAAGACATTCATGCGCAAAAGGAACGTTGAAGTTATTGATCGGGAAAATCGGCTGAAACACGGAATTAAGCCGATTGTCGCGCAACAGATCGCCAAGCCATTCGGCCCCGATTGCAGCACGAATGGCATTGAGGCTGGTCAGACGCGCAATATCGTCAATCTCCGGGGTCCGGTTTTCGGGCATGATCAATGCCTTGGTATCAACAAGCTCCTCGGGCAGGAGGTCTTTTGCAATTGCATCAATCAGTGCGCGCAGGCCGGGGCGGCTATATTTGATGGAAAGTGTTGCGACCGACGGTGACTTTTCGACATCCAGACTGATCGACTTTGCCCCGGCCAGTATTTTTCCCGTCGTGTGGGCAACAGGCGGCCACAAAAACAGCGTTCCGGTTTGGGGGGCAATTTCGGGTATGGAGTCACACTTTTCGCAATAGGTCATCACATCCTCCCCGGTTGTTTTCGCCTTACGACATCGTCACTTGCCGTTTTGTCGTACATTTGAATGTTGTGTTTTATAGCATACGGGACCGGGGGCCGAAAAGTTTGTCCATATAATAAATATAATTATCAAGGCTATAGGTTGTCATGTCGCAATAAACGGCACGCAGACCAGGAAAGTTTCAGACGGGATTTGATGGGGTAACCTGCTGACGGGCAGGCGATTAATGCTGCTTGACGTCTCTTGGCTTGATATTGTTTTGTCAGGTTTGAAGGGCGGCCAAGTACCGGTCATATAGCGATCCCGGGATCAGAGAAAGTAATGCAATACAGTCTGCGGCAATATCGGGCGCAAGCCGAAAGCCACAGCCACAGTGACTTCCACCAGATCATTATCTCTGATCTCGGGCGGCTTGAGCTTGAGATCGAGGGGCGTGGCGGTGAAGTCTGTGGCCGTCAGATGGCATTTGTCGAAGCTGGCCGGACCCATGCATTCCGGGCCGAGGGGCTGAACCGTTTTCTTGTACTTGACGTCGATATTGATCTGGCCCGTCGAACCGGGATTGAGGCACTTTGGCAGAAAACTGCGCACGCATCGGCATATCTTGAAGTTCTTGCCGGACATCAGTCCGGGCTGCTTGGCTTGTTAAACGGTTATCAGGACTGCGATGTAATCGGTTTGTCAGGCAGGTCATTGAATGCGGCCAATGATGCGGGGAACGATATTGTCGTTCGTCTGCGTCAGATATTGTCTCATAGCCGACAGGCGCCGGGCGGCAGTTATTCGGCACTGGATGGTGTTCCGGCACGTCTTGTCCGCGTGGCCGCCTGGGCTGAAACGCGTTTGGGTGACAATATATCGATCTCAGATATGGCGCGGATTGCCGCACAGTCGGAAAGCAGCCTTTTCGTTGCATTTCAGCGGTATTTCGGGGCCAGTCCGATGCGCTGGCTCGCGGAGCAACGGTTGCAGACAGCGTGGGCGATGCTGCGCGACGCTGATATTGATCTGTCGATTGGCGGCATTGCCAATTCCGTCGGATATCAGGATCAAAGTGCGTTTTCCCGTGCGTTTTCCCGGCGGTTTGGCTGTGCACCGGTTCTGGTGCGCAGTCAGAACCCCAATGCTGCCGATGCCTGATTTCCCCGGCGTTTGGTCATTTTACAGTGTATGAAGCCCGAAATTCGGAGTTTGGGCAAAGACGGATTTGAAAATTCCCTGCATCTTCCGGTTCGCCCTGAACGAAATCCGGACGATGACAATGACAAACGGAACTGAAAAACGAACGGCAACATTAATCGGTGTTCTGGCCGTCCTTTTGTGGTCGTTGCTTGCGTTATTTACCACTGTGGTTGCCGCAATCCCGCCCTTTCAGCTCGTCAGTCTGTGCTTTTCGATCGCCAGTATCCTGAGCTGTATCTGGATTACCCTGCGTGGTGGCAGCGTTTTCAGGGCATTGCGACAGCCCGTCGGGGCTTGGATGCTTGGTGTGGCGGGGCTGTTTGGCTATCACTTTTTCTATTTTGTGGCACTGGCAAATGCGCCGGCTGTTGAAGCCAGCCTGATTGCCTATCTCTGGCCGCTTTTCATCGTTTTGTTCTCAGCACTCCTTCCGGGGGAAAAGCTGCGCTGGCATCATGTTGCCGGTGGCCTCCTGGGACTTTCGGGTGCGGTTTTGCTGGTCAGCAAGGGGCAGGGGCTATATTTCGATCCGGCTTTTGCGCTGGGTTATGGTGCGGCGATGGTCTGTTCATTCCTGTGGTCGGGTTATTCGGTTTTGAACCGGCGTTATCGTGACGTTCCTGTTAACGCGGTCTGCGGATTTTGTGCCGGGGCAGCGGTGCTTGGCTTTGTCACCCATGGCATGACAGAAGTCTGGGTCTCACCGGATTTTTCCCAGTGGATGGCGATCCTTGGTCTCGGTCTTGGTCCGGTGGGTGCGGCATTCTTTGTCTGGGATTACGGCACCAAGCATGGTGATATCCAGATACTTGGTGTTGCATCCTATGGCGCACCGTTGCTGAGCACTTGCTTCCTGATCATCTTTGGCAAGGCGCTGGCAACGCCGGTTGTGATTGCGGGTTGCATCCTGATTGTTGCGGGTGCGGTCCTCGCATCCCGGGAACTTTTGTTTCGGTCAAAGAGCAGGACCAACTTTCAGCAACCTTGATTTTTAACCCGGTTTTGCAAGGCGTTCTGCTGTGGCTCCGCTTTCCGGAGCAACTAAAGGTAGAAAATGTATCTACTGTTGCCATGTTGTCACATTTCCGTGATTTTCGACATGAGAGCGGCTATTTGTGCTGTGCGGCATTTATAAATGAACTATAGTCGGTTTGTGCTTGGGGAGGGGGCGTGTAACTCAGATACGCATCCAGGGACAAACTAATGACGCAGCTACAAAACGATGTTGCCAGGGATCTGAAAAATGCAATGTCTGCAGCCGAATTTGACGAGGCTGCCAGGATTGGCGTCCGCATTTTACGGAGCCATCCCAAACGGACTGACATCCAGATAATGACCGCTGTTAGCGAGTTGCAAGGTTCAAATCCTGCTGCCGCTGGTGCGCGTTTGCGCAAGCTGTTCCGAACTGTCCCGACAGATCACAAACTGTTTGGGGCTATTGCGCAGAATCTTTTGCAATATTCGTATATTGTAAATGACTTCTGTTCATTCGAGTCGCTTATTGAGCAGCGCCTCCGTGCTGCGCCGCAAGACAATTTTCTGGCCTTTATGCTGGGGGATGTGATTTTCCGGGGAGAAGTTTCTACAAGTCCGGGAAAATGTATCGCGCCGAAATTTGATCGCGCTGTTGAAGTGCTGAAATCAATTTCCGGGCACAGCCATTATTTTGATGAAGCCCAGAAGTTGCTGGCACGCATTCACTTGCATCAGGAACGCCATGACCAGGCTTTCGAACTGCTTGAAAAAGCGGTCGATCGTGCCCCCGAGAATCTGGATTTGCAGATTTTTCTGGCGTCGAGCTATGCGATGGCCGGCAAGGTTGAACAGGCTGTCGCAAGAAGTCTGTCTGTCCTTGCGAAACGGCCGGGATATTGCGCGCAACCCTATGTGATTATCTCGTTCGTCCGCCCGCAAGCGATGCCTTCTGATGCGACGGCTCGGCTTGATGCGATCCTTGATGATCCGACGTCTGGTGGTGCCGAAAAATACGGGGCAGCTTATGCTTTGGCCAAGATTGCCGAGACTGGTGGCGATATGCAAAAGGCCTTTGACTATTACAGCAAGGGCCATGCCGCCAATCGCGCTGCACGTCCGTTTGATATGGATCGCGAATTGCGCGAAATGGAGGCATTGGCAGAGCTGGCTCATCAGGGGGCCACTGATGATATAAGTATCGCAGATATTGCTGCGCTTGATGCCAAGGGGCCCAAACCGATCTTTGTCCTTGGCATGCCCCGTTCGGGAACAACCCTGACTGAGCGTATTCTGGGGGCTCATCCCGATGTATATGCGGCGGGCGAAATCGGCGACTTTGCCAAGGCTGTTATCGAAACAGTTGGAACCGGTTCAATTTCCCAGCAGTTGTCACGCATCGATGACAAGGCCGCCCGAAAAATCAGAAAGCAATATCTTGATGCATTAAGAGTTTATGCACCAGACAAGGCTTTTGTGACAAACAAGACGCCAGCCAACTTTTTGCGTACGGAGATGATCCGGCGCATTTTCCCCGATGCACCGATTATTCATACCCATCGTCATCCCTTGGCAACCTGTCTGTCGATCTATACGACGCCATTCGCCATCCCGATGCGCTACTCGGACGATCTTGGTGAACTTGCCGATTACTATCGTGCCTATGTTGATCTGATGAATGTGTTCTTTGAAACAGATCGCACCGGCATGCTTTATGATCTGTCCTATGAGGATCTGGTGACAGACCCGGTTGCTGTTGCCAAGGACTGCCTTGCCCATTGTGGTCTGGATTGGCATCCTGGATGTCTTGAATTCTATAAGACAGACCGGACAGCCGCGACGGCAAGCATGATCCAGGTCCGTCGCCCGATCTTCAAGGACTCGCTGGGCAAATGGCAGCGGTTTGAACCCTATATCGGTGCGTTGGCCAAGCTTGCCGATGCGGGGGAAGATGCAAAGGTCAATACAGCCCGGAAATCATCGCGCAAAGCGGTTGCCGCGTGACCTGACGGGGGCTTCGGGGTAGAAGGTATTCTGATATAAAAAAGATACCGACAAAACCGGAGCACCCCATGACCCTGTCCATTCCAAAGGCCGAGCTTCATCTTCATCTTGAAGGTGCGCTGACCCCGGCACTGGTGCGAACCTTTGCCAAGCGCAATAACCTGACCCTGCCCGATGACATTTATGATGCGCAGGATCGTTATATTTGGGGTGACTTCCCGGAATTTCTCAAAAGCTTTGACAAGGCCAGTGCTGCAATCCGCACCAAGCAGGATTATTCGGATCTGACCTGTTTCTATCTGACCGAACAGGCCAAGGTTGGAGCACTTTATGTCGAGCTGTTTTGCTCGCCGACCCATGCGGCTGAATGCGGTTTGTCATATGATGAACATCTTGAAGCGGTGGTTGACGGCATTGACCGTGCCGAGAAAGAAACCGGCATCATTGGCCGGATCATCATGACCTGTGTTCGGCATGTCGGCGGCGATATCGCGGTCAAGGTCGCCAGGGAAACCGCAGATTGCGGGCATCCCTATATTGTCGGATTTGGCATGGGCGGGAATGAAAGCATGTTCTCGCAGGAGACATTCTATCCGGCCTTCAAAATCGCGGCGGATGCGGGGCTGGGCTGCACCACCCATGCGGGCGAGGTACAAGGTCCGCAAAGTGTCTGGGACGCGATTGACAAGCTTCCTGTGACCCGTATCGGACACGGGGTCCGTTCGATCGAGGATCCGAAACTTGTCGAAACACTGGCAAAGCGCGGCATCGTTCTGGAAGTTTGCCCGGGATCGAACATTTCATTGTCGGTTTATCCCGATTATGCGTCTCATCCGCTGCGCAAGTTCCATGATTGTGGTGTGAAGGTCACACTCGGGTCTGATGATCCGCCCTTCTTCCATACCAGTCTGGCCGAAGAATATCAGCGCGCCAAGGATGTGTTCGGTTTTAGTGATGCCGAATTGCTCGGCGTGACCCGTACGGCAATTGAGGCTGCTTTTGTCGATGATGCCACCAAGGCGAAATTGCTCGCAAAGCTGTAGTTTGTAGTTGGTATGCCTAATCAAAAAGAAAAGATCGCCCGCTGTGATCAACGGGCGATCTTGATGTTTTCAGGTGTCGCGTTTTACCAAGGCGTCTTACCCAGAATTTTCTCGCCAAGCGATGTCAGTTCGGCGCGTTCATAGCGGGTCTGTTCCCAGTTGCGCGGATCTCCGGGGAATGCATAGCCGCGGGCTGGAAGGCGCTCGGACCAGCTTTTAACACGCCAGTCCACAAGGTCCTGTTCTTCGGGGGTCGCAGGTGCCATTGAGATATATTGCGCAATGCGGGCCTGATCAGACCGGTTGGCGCGAATGCCGTGCGCCAGCAAGCTGTTGAAAATCACCAGATCACCGGCCTTCATGGCGATGCGTTTGGGCTGATAGGGGATCGTGTCCATGTCCGGGCGGAACGGATCACGATCGGCCGGTGCGGATTTGCGCCATTCTTCGAAATTGGCGAAAAGGTCCGGGACACACTGGAAGCCGCCCATGTCATCGGTGGTATCAACAAGTGACAGTACGCCCTGCACATTGATTGGCAGCGGGTTGGCACTGGTGTCTGCATCCCAGTGAATGAAACCGTCAAACGTGCGTGAACCCTTGTTCGGGGTGTTCAGATTGGCGCGGTCAATCGAAACCCAAAGGTCGGTGCGATCCCAGATATCGACAAACGCATCATAAACACGTTGGGTCTGGCGGTTATCCCAAAGTGTCTGGTGATTATAAATCTCGACCATGCCGGAATTGTTGAGTTCCTTCATTGCATTGTCGCGCATTTGCGGGCGATTCCAGCTTTCCGGATCATCGGGATCCATTTCCTGGAACTCCCACAAAAGATCGACCGTAGCGCGGACCTGTTTTGCAGGAACAGCATTGGGGACAACGACATAGCCATAAGTCTGCCAGTGGGCAAAGTCGTCTTCGGACAACACACGAAGCGGCAGTTTCTTTTCAAGGTCGCGCAATTGCGTGCCGCTGACTTCCCTGGTGGATGCATTTCCCGGGCGGTCGCTGTTGGGCGTCATCGTTGCGCTTGGCGTTGCGAGCATGGACATCAGGTTCCTCCGTCTTTCTGATTTGATCTGTTAAAATTAAAGCAGGAAGACCGTGTCCTGCACACTGACAGGACGGACAAAGAATGATACTATTCGGCCAGATTGTTAGATAATTTGTTCCGTAAAGACGTGGTGCCGGTCTGATGAAACTTCTGTTTGAACATGTCCAGATCGCGCCAGACCGGTCGTGGAAAGGCCTTTATCGTAATCTACTGGCGATCCCGTTTGAATGGCACTTTCACCCGGAATATGAATTGACCCTGACACTTGGCAGTTCGGGGCAGCGTTATGTTGGCGACCATATCGGCGATTATGGGGATGATGATCTGGTGCTCTTGGGCCCCAATTTGCCTCATACCTGGCATTCATCAAATGCGGCTCCGCCATCGGTCAGTCACGGCGGATTACGCGCCCATGAAGAAGCACTTCAGGTCAAGGGACGGGCAAAGGGCCATCAGGCGTTCGTATTCTGGTTTACCGCCGACTGGATCAATAGTGTCTGCAAGACCATGCCGGAACTCGCCGGGCTGGAAAAGGTTCTTGGTCTGTCCAAGCGTGGCGTGCAGTTTGACGCAGCAACTGCGCGCAAGGTCGCGGCATTTGCCCGGGCCTTTGACAAAGGCGCGCCAGCTGACCGGTTGCTGCTTTTGATCGAGGTGCTCAGAACGCTGCTTGATGCCACGAAACTTACGCCACTTGCGTCAGATCGTTTTGATACAGCCATCCCCGATCATGATGATGCCAGCCGGTTGGGCAGGGTGCTTGATCTGCTTCATGGCAGCTATTTCGATGCACTCAGCAGTGCCGAGATTGCCCGTCACGCCGGAATGAGCGAACGCACCTTGCGCCGTTTTTTCCAGCGCCATATGGGATCGAACATTCAGGATTACCTGATGGGGTTACGCCTTGGGCGGGCGGCAAGCCTTTTGCTGTCTTCTGACATGCCGGTCTATCAGGTGGCAGAGGAATCCGGTTTTCAGAATCTGTCACACTTCAATCGTCAATTCCGTCGTCACCGCAACGTTTCCCCCAGTGCATTCCGCAAGTCACGGTTTGAGGGGCAGGCTGTGCGTAATCCTGTGCCCGCGAACACCTGAGACGCGGAATACAGCAACGAACTAGCCGGGAAAACGCGCCATATGGGCATCGAAGAACGCCCAGAACTGATCGCGAAAGATGTCTCTTTCCTGCAGGATTTCATGACGTGCTTCGGGAATTTCACGAATGGTTACATTCGGGTTTTTTCCAAAAAGATCTTCGGTCACCTTGTTTGAAACCACCTGATCATTTCCGGCAAGCACCATGGTAATGGGCGGCAAGTGCTGGCCGATATCGGTTTGTTCAAGGCGCAGAGCGATATCTGTCTGGGCGCGAAAACACGCATCAAGCCACCCGGCCGAGGTGCCGCCAACCACAAGGTCGGGAGCAGCTTCAAGGATGTTGCGGCTGCTTTCGTGACGATGCGGATCGGATGTCAGAATGTTTTCAGGATCGAAATCGGCAATCGGGCTATATCCGCGTTGTCCCGGAAGATACTGTTTGTCAAAACCGTATCGGCACATCTCGCCCGACAGGATCTGTGCGGCAATTGAAAACCACCGTGGCCCACCCAGGCCAAAAAACGGGGCAACCATGACGACACTTTTCCAAAGATCGGGTTGATCCAGCATCATGGACATTGCCACCAGCCCGCCGGTTGAGTGGGTCAGCAAACCGTCACAGACAATACCGTGCTGTTCCCTGATATGGTCCAGAACGTGGCGGGTGTCGGCTTTGTAATGCGTGATATCGCGAACATAGCCCATCGCAATATCAGGTGCCTCACGCGTAGATCCGCCGTGGCCGCGAAAATCAAAGGTTACGGTGCCATATCCGCGTTTGGCCAGATCGCGGGCAGTTTCGCCATAGCGTTCAATGAACTCGCCACGTCCCTGAAGAATAAGAACATATCCCTTGGACGCACATGGCGGTGTAATACCGGCTCTGAGCGTGACCCCGTCAGGTGCAGTAAAGCGATCTATGGTAAAAGGCATGGGTCGGCTGTTCCGGATCAAACTGTTATCAAAGGCGACTTTATTGTGCAGCGGGGGTTTGACCGCCACCAAGCGATGCAACAATAAAAGCCGCCATCATTTCGATCATGTTGGGGAAATCCGGATTGAACGTCCCGCGTCGCAATGTGCCAGCGGTTGCAGATTGCAGCAGATTGCGTTCGCCATAGACGGTGTCGCTGCCTGTTTCGCAGGCTTCATGTTCTGCGGGATCATCATAATGACCGCAATCGCGAATGGTGCCGTTGAGGCCATAGACAGGGTTATCCGGGCTCATGGTTATCGCGGTATGGGCGTGATTGATGGTGCGCATGTCGTCATTTGACGAACTGATAATGTCGATATTATCGCATCTCGGATGTCCGGAAAGCTCGTTGATCTCGCCCTGATACCAGATCATTTTTTTGATGCCGGAATTCACCTTGCTGCAGAAATAATCCACAGCGGCCAATGGATTGACTGTCTGATCATCGGAGCTGATGGCGATAAAGACCGGGGTCGTTGATGTGGGCAACGAACCATCCCGATAGGGTTCGGTAACCAGATGAAACTCTGCTGCTGCATTCATCGCCATGGAGCCATATTTGGCCGGATCGCTTTCGGGATCCTGACCGACCCAATCCTTGAAATAGCGCACATAGGGGGTGAGCCAGGCCATCTCGCTTTTGGCCTCAAGACCGGGAGACAGCATGATCATGGCACTGATGCGTGCATCCGTGCCACGGGCGGAAATGTCGCGCCCGATCAGGGCTGCCCCCATCGAATAGCCAATCGGAATGATATGTTCGATATCATCCCCGAAGGCGTCGATGCCAAATCGTACGGTATCAAGCCAGTCCTGATAGCTGACATCAATCAGATCGCCCGGGGTTGTTCCATGTCCGGGCAACAGCACGCCATTAAATGTTGCGCAAGGGAACCGCATGCGAAGCTGATCGCGAACGTCGCTCAGCCAGTAGGGGCTGTCGGTAAGGCCGTGAACGGCAAGAAAACCAACCTTCTCGCCATGAACAAGATTACCTCCCGCCGCATCACATGCAGCTTGATCCGGTGCGACACTATAGGGGCTTCGCATATCGACGACCTGATCAATGTCATAATCACCAAATGGTTTGGTTTCCGATGCATAACGCCCTTTGGACAGAATATCGTAAAGCTGTGTGCGTGTTGATTGCACATAGGCGTCAAACGAGGTTCCCCTGACCGGAGCGCTTATCGCATTGCCCGATGGTGCATGCTGCGCATCCGATTCCGAACAGGCACCGATTGCCAACAGGGCGCCCAGTACAAAAGAAGTCAGTCCGGTACGGATTGTCCGTCGTGTGACCATGGGGAGGCTCCATATTGGTTGGTGCAAGGGATTGTATTCGATATCGTTTTGCGCGTGATGTTAGCGCGTGTGGTCCCGTGGTGCGAGCAACAAAAAAGCGGTCTGTCGCCAGACCGCTTTTTCAAGCATACATCATGACCGGCCAAAGCCTGCGGGCTGCCAGTTTATTCGATCACTTCCCAGCTATGGGTTACTTCGGCAGCCTTTGAGAGCATGATCGAGGCCGAGCAATATTTCTCGGCCGAAAGTTCGACCGCCCGACCAACCTTGGTTTCATTAAGGTTTTCGCCCTTTACCTTGAAATGCAGGTGAATTTTGGTGAAGACCTTGGGATCGGTTTCCGCGCGTTCTGCCTTGACCTCTGTCTCAACATCCTGAACGTTCTCGCGGCCTTTTTGCAGAATGTGAACCACGTCGATCGATGAACAGCCGCCAAGCCCCAAAAGCAGCATTTCCATCGGACTTGGGCCAAAGCCGGTGTCCTTGTTGCCATCCATGACAACCCCGTGTCCGGTGCCGCTGGTGCCCGTGAAAGTAAGGTTTTCAAGCCACTTGACGCGTGCTTCCATGATCGAATTCCTGTGTTTGAAAAATCATTGCCTCATCCTCTAGCGCGGTTGACGCCTGCCTGCAAGTTGCGATCATGTTTCCGGGCAACTTGTGAATTTGTCGCATGGGCATTTCGGGTAGCAAACTGTTATAGGTGTTTTTACTTTCCCGCGTGATACTATCGTAAGAATTCAGTCCCTTATGGTGTAGGAGTAAAGGGCATGACACAGGATCAAAACCGCAGCAAAAGCCGTTTCATGATGGGCATGGAGCACGTCCTGCGCGAGATTAACCATGAAATCATCAGCCCGGCGATCCCGGATATGTCGGTTGAAAATGCCGTGCCGCTGATGATTACGGTTGCCCGCTTGCGTGCCGACTACCTGAAATACGCGTTCAAGCTAAGTGCGGATCGTACCGAACGACACCCGACCGAAGAAGAACTGGCAAAGCTCAAACATTTGCGTGAAACCTATCAGGAAATGCTTGCTGCGGCGCGCGAACTCGAACATTGCATTGATCGTGGTTATATCGATTTGCCGGTACCGGCGAAGTAACACACATAAACACCTGGGGGGAGGGGATTTTCAATCGCCGGTCATGTGAGAAAAATCATGACTTATCCTCAAGGATATGTAATTGCTGTTGCTCATATAAAACAAGACCGGTCAATCAGGTCTGATTTGGGACATCAATGATAACATAGCCAAGGGAGTGCACTGCAAAGCGGTGCGCGGGGTGTATTGTCTGTCAGTGTAGATGTTGTGGCGACCGCGGCGTTGTCGCGTGATAGCCTTGTCTTTCTAGATAAGAACGATCTGAAAATCGTTCATGTCAATCCGGCTGCAGAAAAGCAGTTTGCCGCGGCCAGGACGGTTTTACGCACCGGGACCGAGATCAAACAGTTTCTGGCCTATCTTGCAAAGAATGGCGAGTTTTCTGACGGGGATCCGGTTGGCGCTGTGCGTCAGGCGCTTGGGGCCATTTCATCGGGGACGCGGGCGGATTTGCCCGGTGTTCGACTTGAAAAGACCCTGTTTTCCTGGCATTGCGATGTCGGGCCTGGCGAGACCATCGCGCTGGTTCTGCGAGATAGTGGCAAGGCACAGGAACTTGCCCGTGCGCTGGCCGACCACAAGATTTTTATCCAGCATCTGATCGACGTGCTGCCGATACCGGTCTATCTGAAAAATCTTGATGGTGTGATCACGCGCTGCAACGCTGTGTTTGCCGAACTTTTCGGCCATGCGGTCGGGGATGTGATTGGCAAGAAGCTGATCGAAATCGCCCCGGACAGTCTTGCCAAAACGATTTCCGCCCATGAAAAGCCGCTTCTGATTGCTGAAGGACAGGTGCGCGACGAGATCAGCTTTGTCCTTGATGACGAGGAACGATCAGCCCTGTTTGCCGTCTCGAGCCTCAAGGGACCAAGCGGCAGTATTGCAGGCACCATCGGATCGCTTGTTGACGTCACAAGTCTGAAAAAGGCCCAGGCCGAAGTTGCCGAAGCTGCGCAGCGCCTGACAGGGCTTCTGGAAAGTGCGCCTGTAGGAGTGGGGATTTCCAGCCGCGAAACAGGTGTCTTCCGGTTCTTTAACAGCACATTTGCCAAGATGCTCGACATCAAGGACGAAAAGGAACCAACGGATTCCATTTTGTTGTCGGAACGCTATCGCAAGCAGTCTCTTCAAGATATGGATATGATCGGCGAGCTTCATGATGTTGAAATCAGGCTGCGCCGCCCGAACATGGCCGAAGCGAAATGGCTCAAGACTTCGCTGGAACCGCTGTCGTTCGAGGGTGAAGACACCGTGTTGTGGTGGACGAGTGACATCACCAAACAAAAGCACGCCGCCCGCGAGCTGCAAAACAAGGCCAATAATGATGAGCTGACCGGATTGGCCAACCGGGCGCGTTTCATGCAAAAACTTGATCAGTGCGAAACGGTTCTGCGCGGGACCAATACGCCGGCCTCGATCTTCATTCTTGATCTGGACGGGTTCAAGAATCTCAATGATACCAAGGGGCATGCGGCAGGGGACTGGCTGCTGACCGAAACGTCAAAAAGGCTGAAGCGTGCAGGGCGCCGGGCCGAGGAAGTCGCCCGTCTTGGCGGCGACGAATTCACCATGCTGTTCATCAACAAGGGCGGTGCCAGGGAAATGGGTGAGATCGCCGATGCAATCCTCAGGGAGCTTAGCCAGCCCTTCCTCTGGAAAGGCGAAGATTGCGGTGTTTCGGCCTCCATCGGGGTCTCGGTCTTTGATGGTGGTAATTGCGATATGAGCGAGCAGCTCAGACGCGCTGACAAGGCAATGTATCAGGCCAAATCAGCAGGCAAGGCGCAATATTGCCTTTACACACCTCATCTGGAACCCGAACTTCATCAGGACGACTGATACGCGCCCGCATGTTCGGTCATTGCGGGCCGCTACGAAGGAAAATCCGGCCTAAAGGAAAGCAATTTCCTGAAGAATCAGTCAGGCTTTATACCAAGCGCCTCGATTAGGGGAGCAAGTTCCTTTTGGTACGGGCGCCATCGTTCAACACTGCTTTGATAAACCGGTTGGCGCACTTCAAGGGCGCTATGGGTGCGCACTTCGCGTTTGTTGTCATAGAATCGCAGGCACGCATCCTGCCATTCAAGATCAAGGAAATTGATCAGACGGCGGGCTTCGTGATCAAGGTCGGCGATGACCTTTTCATAGTCGATCGTAATCAATTGATCGGGGCGCAGTGTCTTTTCCCAGTGTGTCATCAGATCACGATAGGCGAGATAGAAATGCCCGATCTCGCGAAGGTCACAAAGATATTTGTGACCGTCACCAAAGAAATGGGTAAAGCACGAAAAACCGGTATCAAGCGGATCGCGCCGCGAATGGATGATCTTTGAATTGGGAAAAGCCATCGCGATCAACCCGACAGAAACAAAGTTCCCGAGCATCTTGTCGACGATATAGCGCGGGGGCTTGCCATCGCGTATCGCTTCGGGAGGCAACATACGAAGAACTTCATCGCGATAGGCCTTGGCAAACATCGCAAGGCGTTTGGGATCGGCCAGAAGCTTTTCATGGGCTGGCAGAGATGGAAAGGCATCGCCATAGGCGCGTTTCAACAGATTGGGAAGTGTCCGGATTTCACCAACCCCGAAGGCATCCGTGTGGCTGTCCAAAATCTGTTCAAGCAGGCTCGATCCGCTGCGCGGCATACCGACGATGAAGATGAATTGCTGCTCGTCCCCGGTTTCGCGCAGGGTGTTACGCGCGATACTTTCGGGCGTAAAGAAATCTGGCAGTTTTTTGAGGAAACCAAGTGTGCTTTCCTCGTTATAGTCAATCTGTTCGCGTTGATACCGGTTGGCGGTGAAATAATGATCCATGGCGGTCTTGCCATCGCCACGTGTCATATAGGCCAGGCCAAGTGCGTAATGCAGATGTTGGAGATCGGTCTTTGACAGCTTTGATTTTTCAGACCGGATCATCTTTTCAACGGTAGCAAAATCGTCATCCTCGAAGGCCTTGAGTGATGCCAGTTCCAACCATGCACGCGTGAAATATCGGGAATAACCAATGGCTGCACGAATAGTGGCCTCGCAGCCCTTTTTATCCCCGATGGTTTTGAGGTGGTCTGCCTTGTTGACAAGGATATTGGCCAAATCATGCGGGGATGGCACCAAGGTGACTTTGCTAGTGTCCGATGCAGTTTCAAGTGCCCGGTCATAAAGCTCCAATGCCTGCGCAGGGCGTTTCGAATTGGCAACCGAATAGGCAAACAGGTTCCATTTTTTCCAGTCGGACGGCGATTGTGACAGAGCATGACTGAAAAGCCTTGTTCCTTGATCAAAAAAGCCATTGAGTATCAAGATACTTGCAAGTTGTGCCTGTATCTCGGTATCAGCTGGATCGCGTTTCATCGCGATATTAAGAACATTCTGGGCTTCCAGATTCATGTTCCGTTTGATCAGGAGTTTTGCCAGATCAAGGAAGTATCGGTTTTGCGGATCAGGTGCCTTGCAGGCAAACTCCAGATGCTTTAGCGCGCCGAACTCGTTGCCCATGGCTTCCAGTACACCTGCAAAAAAGTACAGTAGCGGCCCGTGGCCGGGATTGCTGCGCAAGGATTGCGCGCAGATGTCATGGGCTTGCTTGTGTTTACCCTTCTCCCACAATGTTTGCGCCCGTTTCAGAACGTTATCGGGTGACAGGTCTGAGGTGGAATTCATCAAATCTCTCGGTCCTGATGCTCGATGCCAAGTGCATGCAATAATGGCTGAATATAAGGCGCATACGGTTTCCAGCGTTCAACACTGGTTTGATAAAGGTTCTGACGTACCTGCGTCGCACTGGCAGTACGAACCGACCGTTTTGCATTCTGGAAATCGAGAACAGTTTCGTCCCATGGTAAGCCCAGAAATTCGATCAAGCGACGGGATTGCGGCTCGGGGTCTGAAACTAGGTCTTCATAGTTGATCTCAATGAAGCGGTCCTTGGGGAGGACTTTACGCCAATGAGCCATCAGGTCTTCATAGGCCCGATAAAACTCGCCAAGCTCTGTTTGATTGCAGGTATAGACCTGCAAGTTGGCAAATCGCTTGGAATAGCATGACAGGCATGTATCAACCGGATTGCGTCGACAATGGATAATCTTGGCCCCAGGAATTGAAAGCAAGATCAAACCGGCCCAGGAAAAGTTTCCGAGCATCTTGTCGATTACCACCTTTGTGTTGGGCGCAGGCGGGTAAGTGCCAAGAACGTCATCGCGATAGGCCGTATGCAACTGGTTCAGAAGTTCCCCGGATGCCAGTTTTGCATGGTCTTCCGGTTGGCTCGGGAACAGGGGGCCGAACAGCCGGTCCTTGAACTTTGGAAAGCTGCGCAATTCGCCGGTCGGCAGAGCTGCGGGATGGCTCGTCAGAATTTGTTCGGTCAATGTACTTCCCGAACGCGGCATGCCGACAATAAAGGCATGGTGTGGCACATTGCCAGTTTCCTCGGGAAGGTTTTCAAACAGCGCGGCCGGGAAGAAATCGGCAATCGCGTTAACACGATCGCAGGTGGTCTTTGAATCATATCCGGATTTCTTGATCGGGTCATAGGCAAAGTCGGAACGTCGCAGGGCATTGGCTTGATCAAGATGTGCAATGGCCTGCTTTGGATCGCCAAAGTCCATATAGGCCTTGCCCAGGGCAAAGCCGATCATTTCCCTGTCCACTTTCGCCAGTGTCTTCGTCTTTTGCGACAGGATGCTGTTCATTGTGCTGATATCTGCCTCGTCATCGGGCGTGAACGTGATGACGTCAGAAAGGTCATGCCAGGCCCGTCCGGAATTCGGGTTGACCTCAAGCACCTTGCGGAAAAAATCAGCAGCACCTTTCAGGTCCCCCAAATGGCGTTTTGCTTCGCCTATTGAAATTAATGTGCGTTCCAGACATCCGGGGTCATCTGCGGCGATTTTGGCGGCCTGCTCCAAGTATTCAAGTGCTTCCTCGTCCCGCCCTGTTTTGATGAGTGCCGAGCCAAGATTATGAAAGCTGGCCCAGTCATTCTTGTTAAACTGAACAGCCTTTCTAAGTATCGCGACCCCCTGACTGTCATATTCCCTTTGCACAAGAATGACGCCAAGTTCGCGATAGGTTGGTCCGTCGGTTGGAAAGCGACGCAAGGCTGCAAACAGGATCTGCTGGACCAGATCAAATTTCCCCAAAGCGCCAAGCACGCCAGCCAGCTCATGGAAATAGCCGACAATAGCATCCTGACTGTTGCAGGCGGTTTGCAGCAACCGCGCAGCTTCCGGGAGGTTATCAGTCGCGCGATTAATCCGCGCCATCACGAACAGGGCAGGCGCATGGTCCGGAACAACTCCAAGCGCCTGCTGGGCAGAGCCAAGTGCACTCGCAATGTTGCCAGACGAAAGGGCTGTTTCGGCTGCGCGGGCAAGCTTGTCAGCTTTTTGCCGGTTTCGCTTTGCTGAGAAACTGTTGGTTGAGCTGTTTCCGGGCATTGGATTTGTTTTCTTCCCGCTCGTTTGGGTAGGGAGAGCCTAGTCTAACAAGGGTAATCAAACTGTTTAAACCCAAAAAAGAAAACGCCCGGCCAGAAGGCCGGGCGTTTCCGAATGCGTCTTCCTTTCGGTGAAAGGAATTAGCCGCTGTAGTACATGTCGAATTCGACCGGATGCGGCGACTGTTCGAAGCGGATGACTTCTTCCATTTTCAGGGCGATGTATGCGTCGATCAGATCGTCGGTCATAACGTCGCCTTTTTTCAGGAAGTCGCGGTCTGCGTCGAGGTTGTCGAGAGCTTCGTGCAGCGAGCGGCAAACGGTCGGAACTTCTTTGAGCTCTTCCGGCGGAAGGTCATAGAGGTTCTTGTCCATTGCTTCGCCCGGATGGATCTTGTTCTCGATACCGTCAAGGCCAGCCATCAGCATTGCAGAGAATGCGAGATACGGGTTGGCAAGGGCATCCGGGAAGCGGATCTCGACGCGTTTGCCTTTCGGGGACGCGGTGTACGGGATACGGCAGGATGCAGAACGGTTACGTGCAGAGTAAGCCAGCAGAACCGGAGCTTCGAAGCCCGGGACCAGACGCTTGTAGGAGTTGGTCGTCGGGTTGGTGAAAGCGTTCAGTGCCTTGGCGTGCTTGATGATACCGCCAATGTAGTACAGAGCGGTTTCAGAAAGATCCGCATAGCCGTTACCAGCGAACAGCGGTTTGCCTTCGTGCCAGATCGACTGGTGGGTATGCATGCCCGAACCGTTGTCACCGAAGACCGGCTTCGGCATGAAGGTTGCGGTTTTGCCATACTGGTGTGCAACCATGTGGATGCAGTATTTGTAGATCTGAACAGCGTCGGCATGTTCGATCAGGGTGCCAAAAGCGATACCCAGTTCGTGCTGCGACGGAGCAACTTCGTGGTGGTGCTTTTCGCAACGCACGCCCATTTCGTTGATGTAGTTGACCATTTCGGCACGAATGTCGTTTGCCGAGTCAACCGGCTGTACCGGGAAGTAGCCGCCCTTCGGACCCGGACGGTGGCCGCGGTTGCCGCCTTCGAATTCGGTGCCGGTGTTGTACGGACCTTCTTCGGAATCGAGCTGATAGCCCATGCCTTCGCCAGCGGTGGTCCAGCGAACGTCGTCAAACATGAAGAATTCCGGCTCTGCACCGAAATATGCGGTGTCGCCGATACCAGCGGATTTCATGTATGCCAGTGCGCGTTTCGCGGTCGAACGCGGGCAACGCTCGTAACCCTGGCCGGTGGCCGGTTCGATAACGTCACAAACGATGATCAGGGTCGGCTGTGCGGTGAACGGATCAACAACGGCGGTCGACGGATCCGGCATAAGGATCATGTCGGATTCGTTGATTTCTTTCCAGCCGGCGATCGACGAACCGTCGAACATGATGCCGTCAACAAAGACGTCCTCGTCGATCGTGCAGATATCCTGCGCGGTATGCTGCCATTTACCTTTGGAATCGGTAAAGCGCAGATCAACAAACTGGATGCCTTTTTCTTTGATCAGATTAAGTACAGAAGCAGCGTCAGACATGATGCAACCCTTTAAAACTCATAATTAGTTACCGTACGGTGTTCAATGACAGGCAAGACCGATCAGATCGCGTCGTTGCCCCGTTCACCGGTACGAATACGGATCGCGTCCTCAAGTGAGGAAACGAAAATTTTACCGTCGCCGATACGGCCGGTATGAGCGGCTTGCTGGATTGCCTCAATCGCACGCTCAACCAGCGTGTCCTCAACGACGATTTCCAGCTTTACCTTCGGCAAAAAGTCCACAACATACTCGGCGCCGCGATACAGCTCCGTGTGGCCTTTCTGACGTCCGAAACCTTTGGCTTCGGTAACGGTAATCCCTTTGAGGCCGATCTCTTGAAGGGCCTCTTTTACCTCGTCAAGCTTGAATGGCTTGATGATGGCTTCGATCTTTTTCATTAAGCGCCCTCTGCTTTTTGCGAGAGTTGCGTAGAACTCGGAAAGCGTAATGCTTCGCACGGTGTCTGTTGCACGGACCATGCCAAGTTTGATCCGCGATGGCATTCTAAGGATTCTTTGCGCGAAAACCCAGCAAAACCCATGAAACTTTTGAGATTTTCTGGGGCGAGGGTGATTGAGTTTTAGGCAAAATGATTAAAAATTATGCAAATGCGCTGCATTGAAGGCAGGCAGTGTGATCCGGATTGCTTCTGACCCTACGCTCAAAGGATCGCATGCGACAGAATTTGCTGCAAAAGAGTGATTTCGTTCGCAGATATTTGCCAAATGGGTGTGAATCGATCTGTTTGATTTATAGACTCGAACAAACCATGCCCGCGCGATTATAGTACGGCACAGATTTACAACAACATGGCCCCAACGGGCCGGGGAAAAGCCGGAGGCCACCATCCGGTGAACGCATATAATATAAAGGACGCCTCATGACCGAATTTGTCGGCAACCCACTTTTCGCCTCGGGCGGGATCACGATCTTTGAAGTGATGAACGAACTGGCCCAGAAACATCAGGCCATCAATCTGGGGCAGGGCGCACCCGATACGGACGGCCCGGCCGATATCCGCGAAGCGGCTGCCAAGGCAACCATGGAACTGTCCAACCAGTATCCGCCCCTTGCCGGTGTGCCGGAACTGCTTCAGGCGGTTGCCGACCATAACAAGCGTTTCTATGGCATCGAGGTTGATCCCAAGAAAGAAGTGCTGGTTGCCGTTGGCGCGACCGAGGGGCTGGCGGATGTGATCCTTGGTCTGGTGGCGCCGGGCGACGAGGTCATCCTGATTGAACCGCTTTATGACAGCTATCTTCCCATGGTGAAGCTTGCGGGTGGTATTCCCAAACTGGTGCGCGTCACTCCGCCGCACTGGGAATTGCCGCGCGAGGAACTGGCCGCAGCGTTTAGCGAAAAGACCAAGCTGATCCTGATCAACTCGCCGCAGAATCCGTGTTCAAAGGTCTATGGTGATGACGAGCTGCAATTCATCGCAGATCTTTGCATCAAGCATGATGTGATCGCGCTGTGTGACGAGGTTTACGAGCATATTGTCTTTGATGGTCGGAAGCACAAACCGCTGATGACTTTCCCCGGCATGCATGATCGCACCGTGCGTATCGGATCGGCGGGCAAGACATTCTCGCTGACCGGCTGGAAGATCGGCTATATCACAGCCTGTGCAAAACTGATGGAGCCGATCAAGAAAGCCCATCAGTTCCTTGTCTTTACCGTGCCGCCGGCATTGCAGCATGGTGTGGCTTATGGCCTGAACAAGGATGACGAATATTTCGAAACCTTTACCGCGGAAATGCAGGCCAAGCGTGATTTCCTGTTGAAGGGACTCAAGGAAGTCGGCTTTGATGTTCTTGATTCCCAAGGCACCTATTTCATTACCTGCGATTTCCGACCGCTTGGCTATGACTGCGACGATGTCGAGTTCTGCCAGATCATGATCAAGGAAGCTGGCGTGGTCGCCATCCCTGTTTCGGCCTTCTATCAGGGCGAAGATGGCGGAGTGCGTCATTTTGTGCGGTTCTGCTTCTGCAAGCAGGAAGAAAAAATGGCGGCAGCGATTGAGCGCATGAAAAAGGCGTTTGCCAAATAAACTGGCCAGACCAGTTAACGAATATCCATGACAAAACGGGCCGATCCAGTACCGGCCCGTTCTGGTTTCAGGTTTTGTCCAGCGCGGGACAGGTCAGGCAGTGGCTGCAAGCACGCCCTGACCCTGAAGCGGAAGACCGGCTTCGCGCCAATCCTGCTTGCCATCGTGATAATCACGAACATTGCTATAGCCCAGCTTGCTCAGAGCCATCTGGGCAATACCGGAATTCTTGCACGGGCCATTGGCGCAATAGACCACAATCGGTGCATCAAGATCGGGCAGGATGGTTTTGACATTTTCGTCAATGGCATCATGGGGAATGTTGATTGCACCGGGCAGATGCGCATCAACATAGTAACGCGCCGGAAGCGCTTCGATCAGGACCGGTGCGTTTGCACTGCCAAGCACGGCCTTGAGTTCATCGCGGGTAATCGTTCTGGTCATCTTCCAATCTCCATCTGGAATATCGTTGACTGATGGGATCAGTATTGATGTGCAATGATGCGACGTAAATTTGGGAAAATTCGAACGATGTGTGCAATAATGCGAATGATTGGATAGGGCCAAGGGGGGAGTTGTGGGAATGCTCGAATGGGATGACCTGAAACTGGTGCTGGCGATTGCGCGTGCGCGCAGCATTACGCAGGCTGCAAAGCAAACCGGCATCCATCATTCGACGCTGTTTCGCCGGATCGCTGATATTGAAACCCGGTTGGGGACACCGCTTTTTGAGCGTCTTCAGGGCGACTATCAACCCACCAGTACCGGACAGGCAGCGATTGAAACCGCTGAAACACTCGAAGCCGAAATGGCCGTATTGGCCCGCAAACTTGCCGGGCAGGATATCAGGCCGTCGGGGATTTTGCGCCTGACCACGACCGATACGCTGTTGCATGCGGTGCTTGCTGATGATCTTGCTGCCTTTGGGAAGGCATATCCGGAAATCACCCTTCAGGTCGTCACCGATAACCGGTTCTATGATCTGAACCGCCATGATGCCGATATCGCGATCCGGCCCAGCAACGCGCCCAATGAAAATCTGGTCGGGCGCAAAATCGCCCCGATCCGCTCGGTGATCTGTGGTCCGTCGGGGCTGGATGATCCGGCCAAAGGTCCCTGGATTACCTGTGACGAGACGCTTGCCCATATCAAGGCTGCGCGCTGGCGCGACAAACATTTTGCGGATCAGCATGTCGCCTTGCGCAGCAACTCATTGCTGAATGTGGCGCGCCTCGTTGATGCCGGAGGAGGTTTTGCGGTTTTGCCTGCTTTTCTGGTTGCAGCATTTGCCAATATAGCTGTGATTGGCGATCCGGTAGACGGGCTTGATAACGATCTCTGGATGCTGATGCATCGCGATCTTAAGGCCACGCCACGTGTGCGGGCCTTTAACGATTTTATGTTTCCGCGCCTGAAACAAAAGGCATCCCTGTTTGCCGGGGCTTGAGAGGGGCATAAAGAAAAAGCCGGGTTTCCCCGGCTTTTGTCATCTTCTCTGATGGTCCATGCAGATCAGGCTTTGACCATTTCCCAACTGCCGGTCTTGGCCGAACGCGTCAGGGCATCAAGGATTTGCATATTCATGATCGCATCCTCGATCGGATAATCGACCGGGCTTTCCCCCTTAAAGATCGCAGTCGCCGCATCCCCCTGAAGGGTATAGTGATTGCAAAGCGGGAATTTGATCTCGCGGGCTTCGTCAAAGCCCGGCTGTTTCTGGCCAGCCACCCGGATGATCGCCGGATTTTCCGGGATCGGGTTGAACGGCATAATGATTTCGATGCGGCCTTCGGTGCCCAGAATATGAACGCGCTGTACGGCGGCCGACTGGGTGCCGCAGACAAAGCTTGCCTGTAACCCCGATCCGAAATCAAGCATGCCCGAAACAAGACGGTCGGTTCCGAATTTCGGGTCCTTGTCCATCAGGGATACAACACGCACCGGCTCCTTGCCTGTGACAAAGCGCGGGCCGACAATACAGTAGCATCCGATATCAAGCAGCCCGCCGCCGCCAATATCTTTCTTGTTGCGCACATTGTTCGGGTCGGCATTGAAATAGGTAAAGATGGTCTGCACCGTGGTGATGTCACCGATCTGGCCGCTTTCAACGATCTTGCGGGCTTCAAGCCACTGAGGATGATGGCGCACCATAAAGGCTTCAAGAACCTGTTTGCCGCTTTTGTCCCGGGCGGCGATCAGGCGTTTGGCATCCTCGGTATCAAGACCGATCGGCTTCTCGCACAGGACATGTTTGCCTGCTTCAAGCGCCTTGATCGTCCATTCAACATGCAGATGGTTGGGCAGGGGATTGTAAACCGCCTCGATAGACGGGTCTGCCAGAAGTTCCTCATAGGAACCATAGGCGCGCGGAATACGCAAATTTTCGGCGACCTCACGGGTCTTTCCAAGATCGCGTCCGGCAATGGCAAGGATTTCAAGCTTGTCGCTTTCCTGCATGGCCGGGATGACCTTTTCCGTGCCGATCTTGGCGGTGCTGATGACGCCCCACTTCATTCCGATACTCCGTCTGTTTTTCTGTTTTGTGGCCCGCCAACCCGAAGTCAACCCTTGGGTGCGGGCAGTCCGCAATGACGTATATGCATGGTTTCGCACATTGTTTTGCGGTTCAGTTCCTGGTTCCGATTAATTAAGGCATGTGGCCCGACATGCAAGATGTTCAGACGGGTAGGTGAGTTAAATTATCATACAAATAACGCCATTGGTTTGGTGTCAAACCGCCCAAGCCCGCAAAATTCGGCGCTTTGAAGGGGTTGGGGAGATTCAGCGGAAAAAAGTGAAAATATGCGCTTGACGTTGCGGGCCACGGGCCATATAAACCGCGCCACACGATGGCGGGTGTAGCTCAGGTGGTTAGAGCACCAGATTGTGGCTCTGGGGGCCGTGGGTTCAAGTCCCATCACTCGCCCCATGTGAAAAGGTCAGGCAGAAATGCCTGGCCTTTTGTCTTTTCTGGTCACATTTCACCCGCTTTGACATTCCCAATTCCCACCCAATCTGCTAGGTAACGCTCCATATTCCCAAACGGGGCTCAATGGTTGCCAGGAGATCGTCACATGTCGACACATCGCATTACCCTTCGCCGTCCGGATGACTGGCATTTGCATCTGCGTGATGGCGCGATGTTAAAAGGTGTGATTGGCGAGACTTCCGCGCATTTTGCCCGTGCGATCATCATGCCGAACCTTGTGCCGCCGGTGGTCAAGACCGCCGATGCCGTTGCCTATCGCGACCGCATCACGGCGGTCATTCCGCAAGGCCATGATTTCACCCCGCTGATGACCTTGTATCTGACCGAGGGCACCAATCCTGATGATATCGAGGAAGGTTACAAGGCCGGTGTGATCACCGCATTGAAGCTTTATCCGGCGGGGGCGACCACCAACTCCGATAGCGGGGTTCGCAATTTTGACAATGCGATGCCAGCGCTTGAGCGCATGGCAGAGCTTGGCATTCCGCTGTGTGTGCATGGCGAAGTCACCGATCATGATGTCGATATCTTTGACCGCGAAGCGGTGTTTATCGACCGGGTTCTGGAGCCGCTGCGCAAGCGTTTGCCGGAACTGCGCGTGGTGATGGAACACATCACCACCGAAGACGGCGTTGAATACGTTAAGGCCAATGACAAAAATCTGGGTGCAACGATCACCACGCACCATTTGATCATTAACCGCAATGCCATTCTGGTGGGCGGCATTCATCCGCATATGTACTGCCTGCCGGTGGCCAAGCGTGAAAAGCACCGTCTGGCGTTGCGTGCCGCCGCCACGTCGGGCGATGCGCGCTTCTTCCTCGGGACCGATTCCGCCCCGCATACGGATGAGCGCAAGGAAAGCCCGTGTGGTTGTGCCGGTATCTTTACCGCCAATAATACCGTGCAGCTTCTTGCCCATGTGTTCGAGCAGGAAAACGCCCTTGATAAGCTCGAAGGCTTTGCGTCGGTCAATGGCCCGCAATTCTATGGCTTGCCGTTGAACGGTGATCAGATCACGCTGGAAAAACGTGCGGAACCGGCGAAATTCGCCGCCAAGATCGAAACCGGCGAAGGTCCGGTCACGGTATTTAATCCGGGCTTTGATATCTTCTGGCATTACGCCGACTAATATCGAGCTTCGGATCAGACAAAGCAAAAGCGGCTCCGTGCGGGCCGCTTTTTTGTTGGGTGAATGCAGCGGGAATTAGCCGCTAAGATCAATCGTACTTGGCGCAGCATTAAGGCCAAGGGTGATGCGATAGCTTTCTGCTGCGGCACTGGCCTGTGATGCGATCATGGCCGAGATGCTCATGGATGCGCCCTTGGCGACGTTAAAATCCGCAGCCGAGCTACCCGGAACCGACGCAGCACGTGAAATTGCGGCCTGATTGGCGATGGCGGCAATGCCATCAAGTCCCTGAAGTGGATGAATGCTGACTTTCCCGCCCGTGGCATAAAGCCGCCCGTCGGGACCTGCGGTATAGCTGTAGCTGATCATGCCGGCATTGGCGCCGGCCAGTGTCTGGTGGCTTTCTTCCTCGGTCCGGACGGTCGCATCACGGGCGCGCAGTTGCTGAATGATTTCACGTTCGCTTGCGGTCAGAAGGGCCGGGTTGGATGTGCGCGGGCGCGCGCTTTTGGGCGTGTCTTCGCGTTCCTGTTGCTGGAGTTCGGTCGGGGATGTGGTGTCGGTTTCAGGGGCAGCCGGTTCACCACTAATATCACGCGGATCGAGTTGCTGGATGATCGTGATGACCGACGCGGCACGATTGACCGGTGCGGTTTGCGCGGGCGGCGCTGGTGGCGGTGGCGTCTTTTCCGCTGTCGTCCCGGTGCTGTTTGATCTGGATGGTTCGGTGCGGGGGAGTGATCCGCTGGCAGGTTGCGATGTGCCTGAAAGCGGAACAAGCGCCACGGCGGCAGGCATGGTTTGCGGCGCAGACGCGCCCGTTCCGCTCGACCCGCTGGTCGGCGGCTGGCTCCCGGAGCCGGGCAGGGCGCGTGTGGCTATGATCTGGCCAAGTTGCCCGCCACTTCCGGGGATAACCTGTATTGCACCTGCCTGTATCATGGTCGTTATTGTATCTCAACTCGGGGTTAAAAGTATATAAAGCAGGTTTGCGTGATCACGCCGGTTTGATGAGGTCGTTTTGCCCCTATGCGGTTAACACTGATGATATGGTGCCTCACACTGATTTCTGAAACGGGTCTTCCTGGCTGGTACGTTACTTCGTTGCCCTGAAAAATGGTTTGCTGATCATGCGCGTGTTTCTGTCTGTTCTGATGCTTGTCCTGATATCGGCTTTTGCGCCGGTCGGGGCTTATGCCGCCCCCAAAGCCGATCTTTGGCCGGACTGGCAGGCGCATGATCCTGACAGCATGCAGAAAATTGATCATTCCGGCTGGCAGGCGGTGCTTGATCGGTTCGTTGCGCAGCCAGAACCCGGTGTCACCACCTTTGATTACAAGGCAGCACTTGATGATCGGGCCAACGGGATTGAGGCCGTGGCGGGCTATGTCGGGAAAATGGTCGCCGTTCCGGTCAGCGACCTTAATCGCAATCAGCAACTGGCATACTGGATCAATCTTTATAATGCGCTGACCGTAAAGGTGGTGCTTGATCATTATCCGGTGGCATCAATCCGCGATATTGATATCTCGCCCGGTCTGTTTTCACTGGGTCTGTTTTCATCGGGGCCATGGGACAAGAAGCTGATCACAGTCGAAGGGCGGACCTTGTCGCTTAATGATATCGAACATCGCATCCTGCGTCCGATCTGGATTGATCCGCGCATTCACTATGCGGTCAATTGTGCATCGGTCGGCTGTCCGGCACTTGCACCCGAGGCCTATGATGCCGACCTGCTTGATGATCAGCTTGATCAGGCAGCACGTGATTTTATCAATCACCCGCGCGCCATTCACGGTGACGGGGACGGTGGTTTTGTGATTTCAAGCCTGTATGACTGGTATCGGGAAGACTTTGGCGAGCGTGATGCGCAACTGGTTGCCCATCTTCTGAGCTATGCCGGGCCGGAGCTGACCCGTCAGCTCGACAGCATCGGCCGGTTTGATGTAAGTGATGACGTCTATGACTGGTCGCTGAACGACGACCGGCCCTAAACAACATTACCTGTATGGTTCCCGGCATATGGCGCGGGATGGTGCTGGTGTCGGCTTTCAGGCGGCCTTGTGGCGCAACCTGTTGCCCTGTGCAGCCTCGCTGCCCCAAGATATGCGGGTGTGATGGGTGCTGCCAAATTCGCCAAAGGCGGATTTTCCGGCACGGGTTTGAGTTACCTGTTCAATCGTGTGACGAACGTCACTGGCAGAAATGCCATCATAGCGCATTAATGTCTGCACGATCGGGTCGGCAAGCATGTCTTCAATCGACAGTTCCTGATCAACGTAGCTCATCTTTTCGTATCCCGGTTTTTATTGTTGTGCGCAATGTAATGCTATTGCAAATCATTCGCAACTAAAAACATGTGCTGATTGTGCTTTTTTCCACTTTTTCCATTTTGCTTCATTGATCTGCCTTATGGACGGCAGCACAATGAAGGTGGAATATCGGCTGTTTGGGGGATGGTTATCCGCATCCAGGATCCCTCCTGGTCGGTTGCGTGTCTTTCTGTCGACAAGATGGTCCTGACCCGGAATGAAAGGACAGTCCGGGTTCTATTTTCTTGATTAATTGGTGCTTGGCCTCTAACGCTGATTGCTGGTTTGATCACGACTGTGATGAAGCCCAATAACTATGGCGAAAATAGGCTGGGAACATGACACGTCCGGGAATTCGTGAATATGGCTTGCTGTTGCTTCTTGCCATTATCTGGGGAAGCTCGTTTACCTTTATCAAGATCGGTGTGCATGCCTATTCCCCGCTTGTGGTGGCTGCAGGGCGGCTGACCTTTGCCGCAATCGTGCTGTGGTGTTTTGCATTGATGCGCAAATCCGAAATGCCCAAGGGCAGGCGGGCCTGGATTTCGACCTTTATGGTCGCACTGGTCGGCAATGCCATTCCGTTCTTTTTGATCAGTTATGGCGAAACCCGTGTTGATGCCGGGCTTGCCGCCATTCTGATGTCGACGGTGCCACTGACCACCGTGGTGCTTGCGCATTTCTTTACCCATGATGAAAAGCTGACAGCAGGCAAGGTGGTCGGGGTTGTTCTGGGAACGATTGGCGTGATTGTGCTGGTCGGGCCGGAAACCCTTTCGGGGCTGGGCGGGGAATTCCTGTTCCAGCTGGCCATTCTGGTTGCCGCTGTCGGTTATGCCATCTCGTCACTGGTGGCGCGCAATCTGCGTGATCAGCCGCGCATCGGATCCACGGCAATTATCCTGACATTTGCATCCGTAATGCTGGTGCCCTTTACCCTGATCATCGATCAGCCCTGGACGATGACATGGGATCTGAAAGCGGCGGTGTCGATCATGTATCTGGGCATGTTCCCGACCGGGATTGCCATGTTCATGATCCTGCATCTGATTGCCGTTGCCGGGGCCAGCTTCCTTGTCTTTAACAATTACCTTGTTCCGGCGGTTGGTGTTCTGATCAGTTTCATTGTTCTGGGCGAAGTGCCCCAGCCCAATGCGCTGATCGCACTTGTGATCATTCTGGGCGGGATTGCCGCATCCCAGATGCGGTTTGGCCGTAAATCGGCATCACTCGAACCCAGGCTTGCAAAATCTGATCCCATGGCCCCGGTGCTCGACGTTCCAAAGAGCGAAAAAAGCAAGCCCCGACAGTAAGATCGGACCACGGATTGATGATAAATTCCGAACTTTCTTGCCCAACGCGGAATGATGGGATTTGTCAATATTGTTTGTGGTCGATAAACCTGATACTTTCCGCCTTTCTGGTCCGGCATGTGCTTGAAAATAGCTGCATGTCACGCCGATTGAATCATTTCTGATCAAGCGTTTAAGAGGTCACGGCCTTTGTCCACCCAAGAGACCAATTCCGAAAGCCGCGATATTTTCCCGGTTTCCATCGAACAAGAAATGCGCCGCAGCTACCTCGATTACGCAATGAGCGTGATTGTCAGCCGTGCGCTGCCTGACGTCCGGGACGGTTTGAAGCCTGTACATCGTCGTATTCTGTACGCGATGCATGAAAACGGTTTCGAATATAACAAGCCGTTCCGCAAATCGGCCCGTGTGGTCGGGGACGTGATGGGTAAATACCATCCGCACGGCGATAGCGCGATTTACGATGCGATGGTCCGTATGGCGCAGAACTTCTCCATGCGTCTGCCACTGATTGACGGGCAGGGGAACTTTGGTTCCATGGATGGCGATAAGGCCGCCGCCATGCGTTACACCGAAGCCCGCATGGCGAAATCAGCGCATTTCCTGCTTGATGATATTGACAAAGACACGATTGATTTTCGCGATAACTACGACGAAACCACCAAGGAACCATCGGTTCTTCCGGCACGTTTCCCGAACATGCTGGTCAATGGTGCGGGTGGTATTGCCGTGGGTATGGCGACCAATATTCCGCCGCATAACCTTGGCGAAGTTATCGATGGCTGCATGGCCTATGTCGATAACCCGGCAATCACCGTCGAAGGCCTGATGGAATTTGTACACGGTCCGGATTTCCCGACCGGTGCACTTATTCTGGGCCGTTCGGGTATCCATTCCGCGTTCAAGACCGGTCGTGGTTCTGTCGTCATGCGTGCACGCACCCATGTCGAGGAAGTCCGTGCGAACCGTGAAGCCATCATTGTTACCGAAGTTCCCTATCAGGTGAACAAGGCGACCCTGATGGAAAAGATCGCTGAACTGGTGCGCGACAAGAAGCTTGAAGGCATTTCCGATCTGCGTGATGAGTCCGACCGTTCGGGCGTTCGCATGGTGATCGAGCTCAAGCGTGATGCGAACTCTGATGTTGTTCTTAATCAGCTGTTCCGCTTTACCGCCCTTCAGACCTCGTTTGGTGTGAACATGCTCGCGCTGAACCGTGGCAAGCCGGAACTGATGAACCTTAAGGACATCATTCAGGCCTTTGTCGAGTTCCGCGAAGAAGTCATTACCCGTCGTACCATCCACCTTCTGAAAAAGGCGCGCGAGCGTGCGCATGTCGTGGTTGGTCTGGGGATTGCCGTTTCCAATATCGACGAAGTCATCAAGCTGATCCGCAATGCGGCCGATCCGACCATTGCGCGTGAACAGCTGATGGCGCGCGACTGGGCAGCGGGTGATATCGTTCCGCTGATCGAACTGATTGCCGACCCGAACCAGATCGGTTCGACCGATGGCATGTATCGCCTGTCTGAAGCACAGGCCCGTGCGATCCTTGAACTGCGTCTGCATCGCCTGACCGGTCTCGAACGCGACAAGATCGCTGCCGAATTGACCGAATTGGGCGAGAAGATCAAAGACTTCCTTGATATCCTTGCCTCGCGTGAGCGCAAGCTGACGATCCTCAAGGATGAACTGACTGAAATGCGCAACGAGTTCGCCAACGAACGTCGCAGCGAAATTCAGGAAGCCGAATTCGAACATGACATCGAAGACCTGATTGCCCGCGAAGACATGGTCGTGACCGTGTCGCACAGCGGATATATCCAGCGTGTTCCGTTGTCGACCTATCGCGCACAGCGTCGCGGTGGCAAAGGCCGTTCGGGCATGGCCACCCGCGAGGAAGATTTCGTTTCCAAGCTGTTCGTTGCCAATACCCATACCCCGGTTCTGTTCTTCAGCTCCGAGGGCATGGTCTATAAAATGAAGGTCTGGCGTCTGCCGGTCGGTACCCCGCAGTCACGCGGCAAGGCTCTTGTGAACCTGCTGCCGCTGTCCGAGGGCGAATATATCACAACCGTGCTGCCGCTTCCCGACGAGGAAGAATGGCCGAACCTGCATGTGATGTTTGCGACCTCGACCGGTAACGTCCGTCGTAACAGTCTTGCCGATTTCGTGAATGTGAAATCCAACGGCAAGATCGCCATGAAGCTTGAAGAAGATCGTGGTGACAAACTGATTGCGGTTCAGACCTGTACCGATGATGACGACATTCTTCTGACCACCCGTCAGGGCAAATGCATTCGTTTCCGTGTCAGTGACGTTCGCGTCTTTACCGGCCGTAACTCGGTTGGTGTGCGCGGCATTCGTCTGGCCGACGAAGATTCCGTCATCGCGATGTCGGTTCTGTTTGGCAATCATGTCTCGATGGAAGAACGCGATGAATACCTTTCGATCGCAGGTAAACTGCGCCGCGAGGAAATCACCGAAGACAGTCTACCGCTTGAAATCCTTACGGCCGAGCGCCATCAGGAAATCAGGGATGGGGATCAGCTGATCCTGTCTGTGACCGAAAACGGCTATGGCAAGCGTACCTCTGCCTATGAATACCGTGTCACCGGTCGTGGCGGTCAGGGCTTTGCCAATATCGAGATGTCCGAACGTAACGGCAATGTCGCCGCATCCTTCGTGATCGAAGAGGGCGACGAACTGATGATGGTCACCAATGGTGGCAAGGTCATCCGTATGCCGACCCACGATATCCGTATTGCCGGTCGTAAGACGCAGGGCGTGACCTTGTTCCGTACTGCCGATGACGAACAGGTCGTGGCGGTCGAGAGACTAAGTAACCTTGGTGGTGACGACGAAGGCGAGGAAGGTGATATCGAGGGTGCTGAAGGTGCCGTTGATGGTGCATCCGATGCCGGTGAAGCGATTGAAACCAGTGCTGTTGATGCCGGTGATGATGCACCGGAATCTGACGGCGCAGATAGCGACGAATAATTGGAAGTTCGATGACTGAGATGTCTTCTACCGTATCGCGCATCGGGATTTACCCGGGGACCTTTGACCCGGTAACCCAGGGGCATATGGATATTATTCGTCGTGCGACCCGCATTGTGGACCAGCTTATTGTCGGCGTTGCAATCAACGCCGGCAAAGGTCCGATGTTCGGGGTGGATGAACGCTGCAAGCTGGTGGAAGAGGCCCTGAAGGCTGCGGGTGGCGAAGTCGCTGCACGTACCTCAGTTAAGCCATTTTCATCGCTTCTGATGGAATTTGCCAAGGAAAACGGTTCAAGCACGATCATCCGTGGTCTTCGCGCGGTGTCGGACTTTGAATATGAATTCCAGATGGCTGGCATGAATGCCCGGCTGTCTCCGGAAGTCGAAACTGTCTTCCTTATGGCGTCGGACAAACAACAGTTTGTCTCGTCGCGCTTTGTTAAGGAAATCGCCCGGTTGGGCGGTAATGTTAGTGAATTTGTGCCAGCAAACGTGCTCAAACGCTTGCATGAAAAGCTGGCAGAAGAAAAGGAATAACGCAGGCCATGCGTCTTATTCGTCTGTTCTCAATAATTGCTCTCGTACTAGGAATTGTAACCATGTCCAATGGAAACGACGCTGTCGCTCAGGATTTGGAAAACACGCTTTATCTTGATCTGAAAGATGGCCGCGTTGTAATCCAGCTTCGCCCGGACCTTGCGCCGAATCATGTTGCCCGTATCAAGGAACTGACCCGTCAGGGCTTTTATGACGGTTTGAAGTTCCATCGTGTTATTGAAGGCTTCATGGCGCAGACCGGCGACCCCAAGGGCAATGGCACCGGTGGGTCAGGTCAGAAGCTTGATGCTGAATTCTCCAAGGAGCATCACGGTCGCGGCACCGTTTCCATGGCCCGTTCGGCAAACCCGAACAGTGCTGATTCGCAGTTCTTCATCTGCTTTACCGACGCACCGCATCTTGATGGTCAATACACCATCTGGGGTCAGGTGTCTGAGGGCATGGAATATGTCGACATGATCAAGAAGGGTGCGCCGTGGGCCAATGGCACCGTCGCCGATCCTGACGTCATCGTCAAAATGCAGGTTGCAGCAGACGCGCAGTAATCGCGTCAGCCGATCATTTGCAACTGAAAGCCGTCCCTTTGTGGGGCGGCTTTCGCGTTTTAGGGCGTGAAACCGTAAAAAGACGGAAAATATGGAAAACAGGTGTTGACCAGCGCCCTGTCTGCCATTAAAACGCGCTTCACCAACGTTGAGGGCCCGTAGCTCAGTTGGTAGAGCAACTGACTTTTAATCAGTTGGCCACAGGTTCGAATCCTGTCGGGCTCACCAATAAGCCCCTGAAACCTTTCCGGTTTCGGGGGCTTTTTATTTGTCTGCATTTCCCCGAAATCTCAAATCTGACTGGTCGGGCTTCCGTAATCCGAAGGACGGGGAGCTACGGGTTTTGATGACATTTTTTTAACGGGTCAAAACCGTGGTTTTCCGGGCTTCTGGTGCGAATTCATGGCAGATGTGCAAAATCGTGCAAAAAGGGGGGTTGACCGATGCCGCCAGTCCCATTAAAACGCCGCTCACCAACGTTGAGGGCCCGTAGCTCAGTTGGTAGAGCAACTGACTTTTAATCAGTTGGCCACAGGTTCGAATCCTGTCGGGCTCACCAATTCAAAACCCCCGGAACCCAGAAGTTCCGGGGGTTTTGCATATCCGGCTTTTGCCATCATTTCCCGGTCCGGTTTTCCTGTCATTCCATGAGCATCTCTTCCTGCGTTCTTTTGCAAGAAGCAGGGCTGTCATGCATCAAGACCTGTAGATTTTTCTGGTTGCGATTGCATCGCAATTCTATTTGCGGTAAAGAATGCAAATCAGTTTCAAATGCATCGGAGCAGGACGTCCGATGCGGATCGTTTGTGTGATCGGAAAAGTTAAATGACTGAACCTGTAAATCCGTTGGACGCATCTGTTGATGCGCAAAGCCCGCTTGCTTCCGATGGCGCACTCGCACCTGATGCGTCTGCGACCGGAACCCTGTCCGCAGACGGGACAGTGATGGTCGATCCTCACACCGGCCTTCCGGTGGATACGACGGGAATAACCCAGTCAAATACCCTGACCGATGCCTTTGTCGGGTTGCCGGTGATTGAGCAGGTCGACAAGGCGGGTGTGGTTGGCTGGGTTCTGGCCGCCATGGCGTTGATCGGGATTGTGCTGTTTTTCTATAAACTGGTCGGGTTCCTGCGCCGCGGCGTCTTTGCAGACGGTTTTGTAAAGGATGTCGAACGTCACCTGAGCGCAGGGGACGAAGCACAGGCGGCAAACCTTTTGTCGCGTCGTCGCCATCCGGCAGCCCGGATCGGGCTTTCGGGTCTTTCATTGTCTGTATCATCGGCTGATGACCGCGAAGCTGCGTCCGATCTGATTGCAGCACGTGCGCGCAAGGAAATTGACGACCTGAACGGTGGTCTTCGCGTCATGTCGGCGATTGCCGTCCTCAGCCCGCTGCTTGGTTTGCTTGGCACCGTGATGGGCATGATCGAGGCGTTTCAGAAAATGGAAGGTGCAGGAAGCCGTATTGATCCGTCTGTTTTGTCCGGCGGTATCTGGCTGGCACTTCTGACGACCGCGATCGGTCTTGTCGTCGCCATTCCGGCAACTGCCTTCCATATGTGGATGCAGGGCGTTATCAGCCGCGCAGCAGCTGTTATGGAAGATGTCTGCACCATGGTGGTCAATCGTGGCGAACTTGCCCACAAGGCCACTTTAAGGGCGTCCAACGTATCCGAACTTCGCCACGCTGCCGAATAAACCAGATCCGTCGGAATACGTCTTATGCAATTGCGCGAACGAAATCGCGGTTCATCACCGATGATCGGTCTGACCCCGCTGATTGATGTTGTCTTCATTTTGCTGATTTTCTTCATGCTGGCATCAAGCTTCCTGGACTGGAAGGGTTTCGAGATGTCGGTCAGCATCACCGATGGCAAGGCCACCAGCCAAAGCGATGTGCGGCCGGTCACGGTCAATGTCGATGCCAATGGCGGGCTTTCAATCAATGGCGAAGCTGTTTCACTGTCCGGGCTGGTTCCTGCCTTGCAAAGTGACTATGGCGGATCACCCGTTCGTCTGCGCCCGGTGAATGGTGCCAGTCTGCAACATCTGGTCGATGTGATGGATGCGCTCGGACGGGGTGGCGTAACCGATGTGGAGTTCATCGAATGAAACGCCGCATCCAGATTGCCGACGATACCCCGGTCCAGGAACCGATGTTGCCACTGATCAATATCGTCTTTCTGCTTCTGATCTTTTTCATGATTGCCGGAAGTCTGCAAAAACTCGGCCCCTTTGAAATCGACCCGCCGGCAAGCCAGACCGCCGAAGCGCGCCCGGAAGACACAATTGTTCTGTGGTTTGGCAAGAATGGCGATATCGGGATTGATGACCTCAAGGGAGGGCTTGACCGTCTGTCATCGATGCTACCTGTCGATTATATCGGCCGCCCGGTCGAAATCCGCGCCGACCGCGAAACCGAGGGGGCGAAGGTCGTTGCCTTGCTCAAACGGTTGCAGGAACTCGGCGTAGATAAGGTCCAGCTGATGACTTCCATCGAAGCGGGACAGGATTGATATGTCAAAACGCATTGATTTCCTGATCGCAACCGGGCTTACAGGTATTCTTCTGACCGGGGGGATCGTTCTTGCCGTGCCTGATCCGCAGCCTTCGGGGTGGGGCGGGGCCGGATCGGTTCAAACTATCAGTATCTCGCTGGGGGCCGGGCATGCCGTCAGCGGCGAATCCGAAATTGATGAACAAAGCGCGGATTCTGTCGAAAGTCGTGCCGCCGAAGACCCTGTCGAGGTCACAGAGCCTGAACCGGAACCGGTTTCTGAGCCCGTCGTTGAACCAAAGCCCGAAGACGTCGCCGAACCCGAAGAAATTGTCGAACCGGAACCTGTCCCCGAACCGGAACCCGAAATCGTCGCGCCCGAGCCGATACCCGAACCGGTCGTTCAGGAAGTCGCCGAAGTCGAGCCAGAACCTGAGCCTGAACCGGTTGTGATTCAACAACTGGCCGAAGTGCTTCCGGTCCGGATGAAGCCAAAGCCGCCGGTGACCAGGGTCGAGGCAACCCAAAAGGTTGAAACCGCCGAGGTGGTCAAGAAAACCACCGAGCCGGTTCAACAACCAACGGGCCCGGTGGATTCAAGTCAGTCTGAGGGGACAGTGGGCGAAGTCGCCAAAAGTCAGGCCGCATCGGCATCAAATGGCAGTGGCGGTGGTGCGGCCAGCAAGGCGGCAATGGTCGATTACCAGTCCTCTGTCTTGCAGATGCTTAACCGCTATCGCGAATATCCGGATCGTGCCAAACGCCGCGGCATCGAAGGCCAGAACAGCATCTATATCGTGATTGCCCGGGATGGCATGGTGCTTGAGGCCAGAATGCTGTCTTCAAGCGGATCAAAGATTCTGGATCGTGAAACGGAACGCATGATCGAACGGGTGCGGCAATTTCCGCCTTTTCCCGATACCATGACCGAAGACAAGATCATGCTGACCGTCCCGGTGGTCTATAACCTGCGCTAGCCAAAGCACCCACCCGACAAAAACGGCAGATGGTAGATGGCGAACCATCACAAAATCAAAACGGGCGCAGGAACAATGTTCGCGCGCCCGTTCGCTGAATGGATAAAGATCAGGATTGTGCAGTCAGTCTGGTGACGAATGTATCCACATCGGTGCGCAACCGTTCGGAATTCTGCTTTAGGGTTTTGGAGACTTCAAACACCTGGGATGCGACTGAACTGGTTTTGGTCGCGGTGTCGCTGACGGTGCCTAGGCTGAAATTCACATCCTGATTTGCAGATGATACCGCGTTGATATTGCCGCTGATTTCGGTGGTAGCGGCAGCCTGTTGTTCGACAGCGGCCGAAATGGCGGTAACGGAATCGACAATATTGCTGATTTGTCCTGCTACGGTCTGGATGGCTGAAACGGCTGCTGATGTACTTTGTTGCACCGCATTGATCTGTTCGGTGATGTCGCCTGTTGCCTTTGCCGTCTGGTTCGCAAGGTTCTTGACCTCGCTTGCGACAACAGCAAAGCCTTTGCCGGCCTCACCCGCGCGGGCAGCCTCGATTGTGGCGTTAAGGGCCAGCAGGTTGGTCTGGCTTGCGATTTTATCGATAAGATCAACAACCGTGCCGATCTGGTCTGCGGCGGTATTCAGGGTTTCGATGGTGTCCGAGGTGCGCCTGACGGATTCTTCGACTTCGTTCGAAATCGTTGATGCGCGTGATACCTGACTGGAAATCTCGCGGATCGAACCATCAAGCTGTTCCGCCGCCCCGGCAACTGTCGTTGCATTGTCCGCAGAAAGTTCGGCTGCACTCAGGGCCTTTTGGACCTCGTTCTGGGTTTCGGTCATGCTGGAAATCAGGGTGTTGGATGCGCTCGTCATATCCTCGGCGGATGCTGAAACGGCCGATACAACCGTGCCAATGGTTTCCTCGAACTCCCTGGACATGGCTTGAAGCTTGTTATTATAGGTTATCTGGGTTTCTTCGTAATAAACGGTGATGGCCATTTCGACATCAATCAGAATGGCATTGATCGAGGCAACCACCATCAATGAAACCTGAGAATCTCGATGGAAGTGCCGGAACAGAAGTGCTGAAATCTCGCCCAGCATGAAGTTATAGGCAGACATATAGGATTCCGGCGTCAGGCCGATCCGTTCATGTGCCTTGCCGATACGCCGGACATCTTCATAGAATGAATCATCAAACGTTCCGTCAAACAGCTTGGCCCAGTGTTTGCTTTGCGCTTCCTTGAGGCGCGTAACATTGGACTGACTACCGACAATTTGTGCCAGTTCGGGACGGGCCATGACCCTTCGGTAAAATTCATCAAGAATAGGTGGAAGGTTTTTTTCAATGACAGGCCAGGCACGTCTGAGCTGTTTGGCCTTTGCATCGTCAAAACCAATAAACTCAAGGCGCCGACGAATTTCAGAATGCATAATATAGTCCCCAGGCAATGAATGAAGGGCGTATTTTTCTCAGTCTCGATAGGGGCGTAATTCATAGGTTGGTATTAGTTTTTTGGGAGATAACTATACAATTGGATACAGTTTAATATCTGGAAGGGGGGGCACGTCGCCTGCTTTTTTGCGCATTAACTTCACACACAGTCGAATGACCCGTCACTGCTCTGTGTAGTCACAGATAGAACGGGGTGTGTCGTGCCGATTAACAGTGAACAGCTTCGAACCATGATTGTCCGGCCGGTTTTGGCCGCACTTGATCTTCCGGCATCGGATGTCGCAGAGAACCTGCTATTGGGAACAGCTGCCCATGAAAGTCATCTGGGCGACTATATCAAACAGGTCGGTGGTGGCCCCGCCATGGGCATCTATCAGATGGAACCAGCAACTCTTGATGATTGCTATGTCAATTATCTTGATTATTCGAGCCGCGCGGCACTCAAGGCAAAGGTCGATGCTTTTCTTGGGCCGCAACCAGCGGCAACCGATGGCTCCCCGGACAAGGCGGGCCAACTGGCAAGCAATCTTGCCTATGCAACCGCGATGTGTCGCATTCGCTATTACCGGGCACCCGGTGCATTGCCATCAGACCCCAATGACCTGAACAGCCTGGCGGCCTATTGGAAGCAATATTACAACACACCGCTGGGGGCGGGGACGGTTGAACAGTTTATCGCCGACTATAATCGTTATCTTGGCTAGATGAGGTTTCCGGGATCACCGACGGATACGCCAAAGTCAGTATGCCGTAGCGTCGGTGAAAAAATATTTCCTGCTTTTGGCAAAAATGGTGGAAACTGAAGCGCCTTTTAGCCAAAATCCCCTTCCGCAGGGTGGTGGTTGCGCAAAAAACTACCAAAACACAAGATTCTAGGGGGATCCCAATGAAACGTCGTCAGTTCCTTAAAGGAGCCGGTCTTGGCGCGGGTGTCGTTGCCGCATCTGTTGCTGCACCGGCTATTGTTTCCGCACAGGAAAGCCTGAATTGGCGCATGGTGATGCCATGGCCAAAAGGAACGCCCGGCCTTGGCACCAACGCTGAAAAGTTCGCTGCCATGGTCAAGGAAATGTCGGGTGGCCGCCTGAACATTTCTGTCTTTGGTGCTGGCGAAATCGTTCCGCCGTTCGAATGCATGGATGCCGTCGAACAGGGCGTGGTCGAGATGGCCCACGGTACACCTTATTACTGGCAGGGTAAAAACCCGGCGCTGAACTTCTTCTCGACCATTCCGTTCGGTCTGACGGCCTGGGAACTTTCCGCCTGGCTGCGTTTTGGCGACGGTCAGAAACTTTGGGAAGAATCCTATGCCCAGTTCAATGTTGTACCGTTCTATGCCGGTAACTCCGGTATGCAGGCAGGTGGCTGGTTCAACAAGGAAATCAATTCGCTTGATGACCTCAAGGGCCTTAAAATGCGTTATGCCGGTCTTGGCGGCGAAGCCATGCGCCGTGCCGGTGCCAATGTCACCATGATCCCGCCGGGCGAGATTCTTCCGGCAATGCAGTCTGGTGCAATTGACGCAGCCGAGTGGGTTGGTCCCTGGAACGATATGGCGTTTGGTCTGTATCAGGTTGCCAAATATTACTACACCCCGGCATTCCATGAGCCCGGCCCGGGCCTTGAAATCTTTGTTGGCAAGGACAAGTTCGATGCCCTGTCAGCCGATTTGCAGGCGATCATCCGCTTTGCCGCACAGGCAATTTCGGAAAACACCCTGGCTGACTTTACCTTCAACAATATCCAGTCCTATCAGCCGCTGATCGACAAGGGTGTCGAAGTTCGTCAGTTCCCCGATGAAGTCATCATGACCCTGGCCGAACATTCCAAGGCCGCTGTCAATGAAATCGCGGCCAAGGACGATCTGTCGGGGCGTATCGCGGCAAGCTATCTTGATCTCGTCAAGAAAGCCGCACGCTATGGCAAGGAATTCGAAGCAACCGGTCTTCTGCACCGTGCAAAGGTCTGGGGCTACTAGGACTGACCTTAATAATAGTGCCCCATTCGGGCACAAGGATCAGGGGCTGCTTTCGGGCGGCCCCTTTTTTCTGAACCTCAGGATGAAAATATATCAACGAAATGTCGATGTTATGCAGTTTGCGCGATGCAGCTACCCGCAAACATGAATTGTTGAATACGCCAAAAAACGTAACTTTGTTGCCAGCCAGAGTTACGAAATTACCTTCGTAGACTTTTAACGCAAAAAATTACCAATATTGATTGGGAGCCCCACAATGAAACGTCGTCAGTTTCTGAGCGGCGCAGGCGTTGCTGCCGGTGCCTTTGCTGCCGCTGCTACTGCGCCCGCCATCGTTAAAGCCGATGAAACCATCAATTGGCGTATGGTTATGCCCTGGCCAAAAGGAACCCCGGGTCTTGGTGCCAATGGCGAACTGTTCGCCGAGCGCGTCAACAAGATGTCCGGTGGTCGTCTGAACATCACCGTTTACGGCGCAGGTGAACTTGTTCCGGCACTTGAATGCATGGATGCGGTCGAGCAGGGCGTTGCCGATCTCGCACACTCCACGCCCTATTACTGGTTTGGCAAGGACCCGGCTGTTTCGTTCTTCACCACCATTCCGTTTGGTCTGATGGCGTGGGAACTTTCGGGCTGGCTGCGCTTTGGCGGTGGTCAGGCGCTTTGGGACGAGCTTTATGCGCAGTTCAACGTCAAGCCGTTCCTCGCAGGCAATACCGGTCTTCAGGCTGGTGGCTGGTTCAACAAGGAAATCAATTCCGTTGAAGACCTTAAAGGCCTGAAAGTCCGCTATGCAGGTATCGGTGGCGAAGCCATGCGTCGTCTGGGCGCAACCCCGTCGCTTCTGCCTGCTGCTGACATTCTGCCAAGCTTGCAGTCCGGTGCGATTGATGCCGCCGAGTGGGTCGGTCCGTGGAACGATTATGCATTCGGTCTGGCATCGGTTGCCAAATATTACTACACCCCGGCATTCGCCGAACCGGGTTCGGGTATCGAAGTCTTTATCAACAAGGACAAGTTCGCCGAACTTCCAGAAGACCTTCAGGAAATCGTCGCCGTTGCTGCACAGGCCAATGTCGAACAGACCCTGTCTGACTTCACCTTCAACAACGTTCAGTCCTATCAGGCAATTCTCGCCAAGGGCACCGAGATCCGTCATTTCAATGATGATCTGATCAATGCCTTTGCCGGTGCTGCCCAGGAAGCGATTGAAGAAATCGCTGGCAAGAATGACCTCAATGGCCGCATCTATGCATCGCTGATGGACTTCGCCAAAAAGGCAGCACCCTATGGCAAGGAGTTTGAGGCAACGGCACTGATCCAGCGCGCCAACGTATTTGCCAAACAGGCGTCGTAATTTCAAATTGATCTTGCAGAAATGACAAAGGCCGGCACCATCGGGTGTCGGCCTTTTTCGTTTTGGAGCTAGGGACAGATTGGCCATCGGGACTGATCAGGGAAGGGAGCCGTTTCTAGTCCAAATCCATGTGGGGAACGTCCAGTGGAAAGAATGGTCTGAAATAACGGCCATCCTCGATGCAACGGGCAAAGGACGGGCGCGCCATCAACCGGTCACGATAGGCGCGAAGGTTTTCAAAGCGCGGATCAATCGGATGGCTCCAGTGCGCATAAAAAAGATGTGGCCCTGCAGCGCAATCGGCCAGGGTGAAATCGTTGCCAATGGCCCAAGTCCGATCCTTCATCTTTTCATCAAGCCAGGCATAGGATGTTTCAAGCATCACCTTGGCTTTGGCAACACCATAAGGATCGTGCTCTCCTTCCGAGCGCATCGCATCAATCACCAGCTTCATCTGCGGTGTCGCAACATAATGGTCAAAAAATCGGTCCATGAACCGAACTTCAATCGCACGGTCGGCATCTTGCGGGATCAGGCGGAAGTCCCGGTGATAGCGTTCATCGACATATTCAACAATGATGCTGCTTTCGATAACTGTGCGGTCCTGATCGACAATTACCGGCATCTTCCTGATCGGCCACAGAGCACCGAGTTCCTGCATAATTTCGTCGTTCTGAAAATCGATCTCGCGGAATGTGTAGTCCAGTCCGTGTTCGTAAAACGCAATCAGCGCTTTCTGACAAAAGGACGAGAAGTAATGGCCATAGAATGTGATCGGCATGTGCGCCTCCTGCCGGGATGATGTGGAGATAAAACTGATTGCATAATGCAATCAGTTGTCTTTTAGCAAAACTGGTCCTATTTTGCAACCAGTGTGAAAAAGGATGCCAAGAATGGACCATCGTTCCGGTTGCCCGATTAATTTGACGCTTGAAATTCTGGGGGATCGCTGGAGCCTGATCGTCATTCGCGATGTGATGTTTGGCAATCGCCGTCATTTCCGCGAACTGCTTGGCGCCTCCGAAGAGGGCATTGCCTCAAACATCCTCTCGGCACGTCTGAAACGTCTGGTCGCAGAGGGACTTTTGTCCAAGCGTTCGGACCCGGACCACGCACAAAAATCGATCTATAGCCTGACCGGGCCCGCCATCGAACTGGTGCCGCTTCTTGTGCAGATGGGGGCGTGGGGGCGTCGGCATATGCCGGTATCGCGCGAACTGGCGATCCGTGCGCAATTGCTTGAAGAAGGCGGCCCGGCAATGTGGCAGGGCTTTATGGATGAGTTGCGCCATATCCATCTGGGGGAGCCGGCCCCGGAAAAATCAGTCCTTGAAGAACTTCAGGCGGCCTATATGCGCGTTTTGGCCGAAGAAGCCGGGCCATCTTAATCTGCTGCAAAAGAAAAGGGTGCCATGGCACCCTGATCAAACGTCCTGAAATTATCTGCTGCTACCAGATCAATGCACCGTGGGGGCATTCGGGGTGGCGGGCAGGTCAAAGGTGAACCTGTCCTGATCCTTGAATTCCTCGTTCGCGGGGCGCTTGACCAGTTCGGCTGCCATGACAAGCGATGTTTCAATCGTCCATTTAAGCTGCTCGACCGCACCTTCGTTTCCGGCATTCAGTGCCTCGGGCAGGATGCGTTCCTGCAGGAACTTGGCAACACCGGCAAAGGCGCGCGCGGCACTTTCGCAATTGTCGCGTTCGATCATGAAGCGCCCTGATTGTTCGATGGCATCGGCAATCCCGGCCAGATGGCCCATCATGACGCGGATTTCGCGATCATCGGTTTCGGTTTTCTTTGCGACAAAACGCAAAATTCCGGCGTAAAAGCCATAATCAGAAGGCATCTGAACCACGCTTCCATTGATATTTCGTCTGAATTGAATTTGCGTCGTTTTAGACAATTCGTCCGCCGTGGTATAGTCCCCGATAAGAGAATATCCTAACCGCCTGAATTGGTGGTCATAATAAGGGCTATGCGCGGATGCTTCAGGGCGGACTGATCTTTATCGTTGCCATGACCTATATCGGTCTGTTGTTTGCCATTGCCCATTATGGTGACAAATATGCCGATAAATGGCGCGCATCCCGGCTCAAGCCGACGATCTATGCGCTTTCGATGGCGGTCTATTGCACCAGCTGGACCTTTTTTGGCTCGGTCGGGACGGCGGCCACGCGTGGCTGGGCGTTTCTTCCGATCTATATTGGTCCGCTGATTGTCATGATCCTTGGTTTTGGCATCATGACCAAGATCGCGCGCGTCTGCCATCAACAGAACATCACCTCCATCGCCGACTTTCTGGGATCACGCTATGGCAAAAGTCAAAGTCTGGCTGCCCTTGTTGCCCTGATCGCCGTGGTCGGCGTGCTTGCCTATATCTCGTTGCAGCTTAAAGCCGTGTCGCTGTCATTTGATGTGCTGATCGGCGAGCTGGGCGAACAGGTGGTGCGTCATTCGGCAGGCCATTTTTCCAAGGATACGGCCTTTTATGTCACGATCCTGATGGCGGTTTTCGCCATCCTGTTTGGTGTGCGCTACATCCATTCCTCCGAACATCACGACGGGCTTATTCTGGCCGTTGCCTTTGAAAGTCTGGTCAAGCTCGCCGCGCTTTTGCTGGTCGGGTTCTTTGTTGTCTATGGCCTGTTTGACGGCTTTGCCGATATCAATAAACGCGCACTGTCCGACCCCGCCGTCCGGCAACTTTTCAGCCCCGATACCTGGCTGACATCGCATTTCTTCATTGCGACCCTGCTTGCTGCCTTTGCGATGTTCTGTTTGCCGCGCCAGTTCCATGTGACCTTTGTTGAGAATGATGACAGCCGCAATCTTGTCAGCGCGCGCTGGCTGTTTCCGGCCTATCTGGTGGCGATCAATATCTTTGTTGTGCCGATTGCGGTGGCCGGTCTGTTCATGTTTGGCGGCGATCCGCAGGTCAATCCCGATACATTCGTTCTGACCCTGCCGCTTCTGGGCGGGCAGGACTGGCTGGCGGTGGTTGCCTTTATCGGCGGGCTTTCGGCCAGTACCGGCATGGTGATCGTGTCCTGTGTGGCGGTATCGACCATGGTTTGTAACGACCTGATCATGCCGCTTTTGCTGCGCTCGGAAAAATTGCAAAACCGCATGGCGGGCGATGTCAGTCAGGTATTGCTGAAAATCCGCCGGGCTGCGGTGGTGTTGCTGCTGTTTCTGGCTTACGGGTTCTATCGGTTCCTGTCGGAAAAATATGCGCTGGCCGATATCGGCATGCTGTCCTTTGCCGCCATGGCGCAATTTGGTCCCGCCGTTCTGGCGGCAATCTATCTTAAGAACATCAACCGAACCGGGGTGCGACTTGGCCTGTTGTCGGGCTTTGTTCTGTGGGCCTATACGCTTTTGCTGCCGGTATTTGTCCAAGGCGAATTGCTTCCGGCATCCCTCCTGACCGACGGGCCGTTCGGGATCGCCATCCTTAATCCACAGGCGCTTCTGGGCGTCGGGATTGCTGATCATCTGACCCACGGTGTTGTCTGGTCGCTTGGGGTGAATTTTGTTCTGATGTTTGTCGGCTCGGCGATTGGTGTGCAGGGCGTCACCCAGCGTCGGCAGGCCCAGGTTTTTGTCGATGTCTGGCGCAAGAATACCAAGGCGCGCAATGATACCTGGATGGGGCGCGTTACTCTTGGCGACCTCGAAGACCTTGCCGCACGCTTCCTTGGCAAACACTGGGCACAGCGCGCCTTTCGCAATTACCTGCAATCGCGCGGCGGCGAACCAAAGCGTTCCGACCTTGCCGATGTCGATGCCGCAAGCTTTACCGAACATCTTCTGTCAGGTGCTGTGGGGGCGGCATCGTCGCGCGTGGTGATGGCGTTGCTGTTGCCTGACAAGGCCGTGTCGCGCCGCGATGCGATGGAGCTTCTGGACGAGGCGTCCGAGGCCATCAAGTTCAATCGTGACCTGTTGCTCAATACCCTTGAAAACATCTCCCAGGGGGTCGGGGTGTTTGACCAGAACCTGCGCCTGGCGACATGGAACCATCGCTTCATTGATCTTCTGGGCATAGCCACCAATGATATTCAGGTGACCTTGCCGCTGTCCGAACTGGTGCGGATTTGCCGGGACAATGAAATGCGGTCGGTCGATATTGATATTCTTCTGGGCCGCAATGCAGCCCCCCAGATGCGCAGGCTTCCCCACACCTATGAACGCAAGCGGTCTGACGGCATGGTGCTTGAAATTCGCACCAACCCGATGCCCGATGGCGGCTTTGTGGCCACCATTGCCGATATCACCGCGCGCGTGCGCACCGAAGAAGCCCTTCGCGAAAGTGAACGCAATATCCGGATTTACACCGATAATATTCCGGTGATGATCGCCTATGCCGATAAAAACCAGCGTCTTCGTTTTACCAATCGCCCCTATGAACGGATGTTTGGCCTTCGCAGGGTCGAGGCCCACGGCATGTCAGTCAGCGAGGCGGTGGGCGAGGAACGCTATGTCCATCTCGCCCCGATGATCGAGCTTGTCCTTAAGGGATATCGTCAAAGCTTTGAAATCGAATTCCCGGCGATCACGCGCAACCGCAATGATGAACGCGGCATTCAGGGTGTCCGCGAAGGCCGCTATGCCGAGGGTACCTATATCCCGCACTTTGATGAAACCGGCGAAGTGCTGGGTTATTTCTGCATCTATCATGACATCACCGAACGCAAGACCGCCGAACAGGCCCTTAAGGAAGCCAACGAAGGCCTTGAGGCCCGCGTGACCGAACGAACCCACGCGCTTGAGGTCCTCAATTCCGAGCTTTCCGTTGCCAAGGAACAGGCAGAAACCGCCAACGATACCAAAACCCGCTTCTTTGCTGCGGCCAGCCATGATCTTTTGCAGCCGCTTAATGCTGCGCGTCTGTTCACCGTGGCCTTGGGCGGTAAACAGGGCCTGGCCGAGGATATCCTTGATCTGGTCGGCAAGGTCGATTTGTCGCTTAAGGGGGTCGAGGAACTGCTGAACGAGCTTTTGGACATCTGCAAGCTCGATGCCGGGGCGATGCAACCGACCATTCGCGACTTTGCGATCAATGATGTTCTGGGCGCGCTTGAAACCGAATTTGGCCCGATTGCCGAAAATGCGGGGCTAAGTTTCCGGGTGCATAAACGCGATCTTTGGGTGCGCAGTGACAGTCGATTGCTTCGCCGTATCCTGCAAAACTTCATTTCCAACGCCATGCGCTATACCCGCACTGGCGGGGCGGTGGTCGGGTGTCGTGTACGCGGCGATAAATTGCAGCTTGAAGTCTGGGATAGCGGGCCGGGCATCCCCGAAGACAAACTGAAAATCATCTTCCGCGAATTCCATCGCCTTGATGGCCCGGAAACCACCGATGTAAAGGGATTGGGCCTTGGTCTTGCCATCGTTGATCGTCTGGGCAAGTCGCTTGGTCATCCCGTCACTGTGCGCTCGCGCCCCGGTCGCGGCACGGTCTTCTCGGTCGAAGTGCCGCTCGGTGTTGCCGATACAAGCCTTGTGCCCAAACCCAAACGCCGCATGGCGGGCGAGTTGGGCGGTTTGCGTGTGCTGTGCATTGATAACGAACCCGATATCCTTGATGGCATGAATGCGATGCTGGGCAACTGGGATTGCGTCGTGGCAACCGCACAGTCTGCCCGTGCCGCCGAAGACCTCCTGACCGGATCAGAACCGGGCAAGGGCACCTTCGTCCCCGATATCATCCTTGCCGATTACCACCTTGATTCCGGCCGGACCGGCCTTGAAGTCCTGATCCGGCTTCGCGATGTTCACGGCGTTAACGTTCCCGGCGTCATCATCACCGCCGACCGCTCGACTGAGACCGCCGACCTGATCCGCGAACAGGGCTTCTCCCTGCTCAACAAACCGCTGCGTCCTGCGAAGCTGCGGGCACTTATGACGCGGGCGCTTAATCGGGTGGGAAGTGATGCTGCGGAGTGAGCAGTAAAGGTGTTTATTCAGTAGTATTTCAGGAATGCGCTGACGATTTCTGGATGGTCAGTCTGGATAAGCCGTTTGATTGATGCTTCAACTGAACTAGGCTTCGTCTCTCGTTTTATCTTAGCGATTTTTTTCTCTACACCCATCGAAAATAGGTAGTTGTTCAGCTCTTCTTTGGTTCTTATGTCTGCAAGTTTTCCCTGAACGTACTGATCAACTTTTCTGCATGTGTTAATGGTCATGGCAATAAGGCAAGAGACTTCTTTTAATTTTGGACTGTTTTCTTCGAAGCTATTGAAAAGTTTCTCTACGTCTAGGTGGCTGTATTTTTCGTAGATTTCTGACTTTCTCTTTAGGAGCGTATTTTTCTCGTCTTTGAGTTTTTCTGTGGCATCATTGTGCGCCACTTTATGCCGCCATCGCAGCAATATCATCATTCCTGATAGATCAGGGTCCATTGACTGCTCATTGGCGCAATGAGTGGCGGTGATTCTCGCCTTCTCGTCTTTGCCTGAGTTAGGGTCGCTTAGCTGCTCGCGAATGCCCTCGCACAAGTCAAGTTTTTGTATTTCTTTGAAGTACGCCAATGTAGATTCAGCGATGTAGAGAATAGCAGCTTTCCTAGCAAATAGGGCTGACTTCCTAGCGGAAAGTGCTGGATCAGATGGGGACCATGACACGTTGAGTGTATCAGGTTTTTTCTGTCCATTCTCAACAGCATTTAAGCCGACGATGATCGTCGTAAGTAAATGTGAAGCTTGCCCTATTTCTGTTAGTAAGCAAGTCAGATATTTCGAAGATCGGGTGGAAGTGCTGTCGGGAGTCGAACCCGCTTTTCCCGCTTTACTCATGGATTACCTATTCTAGACGGGCGTGTGACCGATACACCACAGCACTGTAAGAGCTTCAATGTAGGGAGTTCTCAGATATATGCAATTCTTGTGGGGAGCATGTTCCGCGGGGGAGCGGGCTGTAAACTTATAGATATATTCTATCAAATTTCCTGATGAAAGCGCGCTGGATACTGTCTGATGAAATAAGTTCTGTCTTGTACCACTGCAAATATCCTTCTATTATAAGTTGTAAATTATCTCTATACACAATTTTTGAGTCGGGGTCTATGGGTTCTTCACCTGAGGCCCATATTCGCCAACCGTTCTTCGTCATCGCTTCGTGTAGTAAGGCACATCGAATGTTCTCGTAGAAATCCAATGCTAGATCGGTCGAGAATACATTTGCAAATAGAGGTGCCGTGGTAAGGAATTCAACAAAAATTTGTTTGCTTTTGTTGTATTCAAATTCACCTAATAATTCTCCGCGGCGTATAAATCTGTAGTTTAGGCCAAGTCTGAAGGATGCTAGAAACTCAATTAATGCGCATTGAATGGAAACTATTGAAAATCCTTCTCCTTTGTTTTCACCATTTTCACGAAGTATTTTTATTGGGTATATGTATCTTGTGTGTAGTCTCTCCATTAAGAAGCTGTCATATGCCTTGATCCAAATTTCTTTAGAGGGATTTGATAGAATATTCTTTTTCAGATTTTGCCAGTCATGGTTTGTATTTTGGCCCGCTATACGAACAAATGCAAAAAAATCATGGTTAGGCATCTAGTTGTTCCTGTGATTGTTGAGTTTTTGCATCGTTATTTTTCAGGTGGAGCGACGTTATCATTTTCGTATAAAGCAGTTTGTAAGAGAAACTTGTTCGAATCAATGTTCAAATCTGCGGAGATCATTGTTAGTTTAATAATCGTTATCTCGGATCTGCAAATCTGAGCAGTAGGTAAATAAGTATCGTGGTCTTTTGTGATGAGGTGAAGTCGCTCATCTGAAAATAACCATTGATGCATATAATCGAATGCGTGGTGCTCTGCGAACCACTTACCCATTGGTGATAGCAAGTTTTGCCCCCATCAGGATAAAGGCCCCAGCAAAACTCTTCCCAATCACGCTCATCACGTTCTTGCGTTCCAGAATATGCTGGCGCAGCGCCCCGGCAAAGCATCCATAGATCACAAATACCCCGAATGTCATTGCCATGAAGATCAGGCCGAGCAGGGTCATTTCCGCTGTGGTGTCGGGCGTATTCGCGCGCACAAACTGTGGCAGGAAGGCGAGGAAGAAGACCGACAGTTTGGGGTTGAGCAGGTTGAGCAAAATGCCGTCGCGGATGATTTTGGCGATGCCGGTTTTGGTCTCATTGGCGGTGACTTTCATTGCACCCGTCCCAAACCACATGCCCCAGGCCATATAAAGAAGCCAAGCCACACCGAGATAACGGACGATTTCAAAGGCAACCGCGCTGGCATGAAGCAGGGCGGCAAGGCCAAGGATGCTGGCCGCCATATGGGGCACGATGCCAAGCGTACAGCCAAATGCCGCCCAGATACTGGCCTTCATGCCGCGTCCCAATCCAAGGGCGAGGGTATAGATCACGCCGGTGCCGGGCAGGGCGACGATGATGAGCGATGTGATCAGGTAATCAAGGGTGATCATGATGCGTCCGTTTGGTTGACTGTGATGCAGTCAATTTACGGGTGGCGCGGGCCGCATTCTTGAACGGAATTGCAGGATGTTGGTTCGGCGGACATTGCGGGCTTTCGTGCCGAAAATCGGAAATGTGAGGGTTACTCACCTTTCCGAACAGCTCGCGCAAAACGGCCCGGTGTCAGGCCGTAAGCCCGCACAAAATGGCGATTAAGATGGCTTTGATCGGCAAAACCCGTGCTATGTGCAATATCGGCAAGCGGCTGACCCGCCCGGATCAGGGTGCGGGCAAGGTCAATGCGCCGCTGGATCAGATAGGCATGCGGGGTCAGGCCGGTGGCACGGGTAAATTCGCGCAGGGTTTGAAAGCGGCTCAAGCCCGTGGCGTTTGAAAGATCATCAAGGCTGTGGGCCTGTGCAGGGCAATCATCAAGCAGGGACCGGGCACGTTTGATCCGGACATTGGCGACCGCGCGGCGCGTTTCGTGACTGGATGTGACGGCTTCTGGTGCAAGCAGGGCGTGATGAAGCAGCAGCACAAGCATTTCATCACGGCGGAGCTTTGTTGCGGCCTCTGTCCCGTGGGTGATCGCATCAAACAGGGCGGCAAAACAGGTTCGGACATGTGGCTGATCCATCACCGGGCGGGTGAATTCATAGCTGTCGCTTGTTCCGCCGGGCAGGTCCGATGCGGCTTGCGCAATCACCGAAGGATCGAAATACAGCATGTTCCAGGAACGCGGTTGATCGCCAATCGGATGGCCGTCATGGATTTCGCGCGGATTGACCGTGATGATATTGCCAGCCCCGGCTTCGACCATGCCGCGCCCGGATGCGGATTTCTGGGCACCGGCAAACATCAGCCCGATCCCGAATGTTTCATGGCTGTGCTTGGCAAAGCTGTGGCGCGTGCTGGCGCGGACGGCTTCAACACCAAGGCAATCATGAATAAGGATCTCGACCTGATCTGACATCGGCAAAAGGTGGCAGTGATGCCCGCTTTTGGCAAGGGGCATCCGCATAGGCGCAAGTCATCATCTGTAAGCGGGATATCGGGAACCCGGTTTTAGCCCGTGCGGGCCAGCGCATTGCCGTTGCTGCCGTGATTGTGCGGGCCAAGCAATTCGCGCAACCCACCAAGCCCGTCGACATGATTGGCAATCACACGGGTCACGATCAAAAGCGGCACAGCCACCAGAATGCCGACCACGCCCCACATCCAGCCCCAAAAGGCAACGGCAAGAATGATGGCAATCGAATTGATGCGCAGCCGGTTGCCGACAAGGGCCGGGGTGATGATCTGTCCTTCAAGGGCGGTACAGGCAAAATAAAGTGCCGGGGCCAAAAGCGCCTCGCCCGTGGTCTGCATCGATACCAGCCCGACAATGGCAACAATCGCAATCCCGGTCAGCGCACCAAGAATTGGCACATAATTCAGAACTGCGGCTGCAATTCCCCAAAGCACAGGATTGGGCAGGCCGATAATCGCCATCAGGCTGCCAACAAGGATGCCAAGCGTAATGTTGATCGCCGAGATCGTGGCAAGATAGCGAGATACCTCGCGTTCGATATCATGGGCAATGCGAAGCCCCTTGCGCCGGTCACCAAAGGTCGGAAGCGCACGCACAAGCTTCTCGTAAACAAGATCACCGGCCGACAGGATAAACAAAAGCAGCACCAGCATCATCGCAATACCTGCGAGGATATCGGGTGCACCTTCGGCGGCCTGACTGATCAGGTTGGGTTCGGTGACAACGACCTTCTGAACATTGTCGTCACCACCATTCTGGTCGGTGGCCTCGGTAACCTGTTGCTGGGCATCGCGGAGTTTATCAAGCGGTTCGCTCAGATCGGCAAGACGCAGGCGCAACTGCTTTTCGATCTGTGGGGCTTCGTCGATCCAGCCTGATACCGGGCCGCTCAGGCCATAGATACCGGCAATGACCGATGCGCTAAGGCCAAGAACGATGGCAAACGCACTGATGCTGCGCGGGATACGAAACTGCGCCAGGGCGCGAACCAGCGGGGAGAAAACCAGTGACAGCAAGAAAGCCAAGATCACCGGCAGCAAAAGACTTTGCGCAACATAAAGACAGCCAAGCGCAAGAATGGCAAAGCTTCCGATCACCGATATCGTGCGTGCCCGGCGATAGACCAGTGCGCGCGCCTGTTTGGATGCGGTTCTGGTTGCTGGTTCGTCTGTGGGGGCATTGCGGCTGTTTCCGGTACTGGTGTCGTTTGATGTGTTTGCGGCACCTTGGGCGCTCATATGTTGCTCCGGCCTTGTTCTGCCGGGCGATATGCATGCGGCAGCTGTCCGTATCAATAACGTTCGATTATGCCGGGTTGTTCCATCAAAAAGGGCGCATCATCCATGGAATGATGCGCCCGGTTCGTATCAGGTCTGGTCTGCGTTCAGACCGATGGCATCAGCCATAAAAAGGTGACGCCATATCGATGCTGGCGGCCTCGGTCGGGGTGGCATCGAACACGCGGGTATAGAAGGCCGCATTGAGTTGCTTTGTTTCCGTCGGAAAATAGTCAATCGCGAACTTCTTGGCATTTTCGATGGAATCAAATGCATAGAAACCCCCGACCGTTCCGGTGTGAAGACCGCTCAGCCAGGTTTTTGCCATCAGGCCCGGCTGCTGCTTCAGGATCGGGTTGAATTTCCGCCATGGGCCATTGTCAAATGGCAGAACATTCAGCTGCACCTCGGTATAGACGAAGGCCGCGGGTTTCTGATCAAGGCGGGCACCATAATGCACCGAATTCATGTCGATGCTGGCTTCCTGTGTGGCAACGGCATCAAAGATACGCGTGGTCTGGGCAACACCAAAGCTGCGTGCTTCTGCCGGGAAATAGTCGGTGACGAATTTCTGGGCGTTCTCGATGGTGTCAAAGGCATAGATGCCACCAGCGGAATTGTTGCCAAGACCCGATAGCCAGGTCTTGCTCAGGAAACCCGGCAGGGCCTTGATCTTGTCATTGATCGCCTGCCAGGGAACCTGATCAAACGGGGCGGAAATCTGAAGTTCGGTGTAGACAAAAGCGTTCTGGGTCATCGGGGTGGCTCCGTTTTTGGGATTGCTTGCAGCGTTCAAAAGGCCGGGGGTGAGAAGGGCGGTACCGGCAAGGGCGATGCCCGTGCCAGCCTGTTTCAGAAAGGCCCGCCGGTCGGGGTGATGACCGGGTTCAGGCATGAACAGCGAAGGTCGTTTCGGACCGATTGTCATGTTGGTTGATCCATGTGGTTAGTAAATATAACGATCGTTATATAAATGAGTGATCGACAATCGGGCTGCTGTCAATTAAAAATATAACGGTCGATATATTTTTGAGGATCGCATGGTCAAAAACCAGACGCGCAAGGAAGAAACCCGGCGAAACATTCTTGATGCTGCAAGCCGCAGTTTCCGGGAAAAGGGCTTTGCCGGGGTCGGGGTGGACGGCATTGCCAAGGCAGCCAATGCGACCTCGGGGGCGTTCTATGCCCATTTCGGATCAAAGGACGGGGCGTTTCGCGCGGCCCTTGATCTTGGTCTTGATGAAGTGATTGATGGCATCCCCCGATTCCAGCGTGATTTTGGCGATGGCTGGACCGATGCCTTTATCGAATATTATCTGGGCCGGGCCCATCGCGATGATCTGGCGTGCGGCTGTGCGATGACCAGCCTGTCACCGGAAATGGGACGGGCAGATGATGAAACGCGTGCGCTTTATGATCGAAAGATGCAAACAATTGCCGGACTGATTGCCGGGGGATTGTCGCAATTCCCAAAAGATCAGCGCCTTGAAAAGGCCTGGGCATTTTTGGGGGTTCTGATTGGCGGGCTGACGGTTGCGCGTGCACTAAGCGACGATGCAGCAATTGATGCAGTATCCGGTGCGATCCGGACTACAGCCAAGGGGATTCTGATCCCCTGAGGAGATCAGCAAGGCTCCAAAATTGGCAGGGCAGGAGGCTTTGGTGGCAGGAGGATCTGGCGATTAAGGCGGGTTTGCCTTACGCCTCGATTGCCGGTTCCTGAAGCTGCAATTCACGGGCAATGATCACGGCCTGTGTGCGGCTATGGACCGAAAGCTTGCGCAGGATGGCTGATACATGGGCCTTGACCGTGGCTTCGGTCACATCAAGCTCATAGGCGATCTGTTTGTTGAGCTTGCCTTCGGTCAGCATGTTCAGAACACGAAGCTGCTGTGGGGTAAGCTGCCCGATTTTCTCGGCCAGACCGGTGGCCTCGTCATCGGCAGGTCCGTTTTCCATGGCTTCGCGGGCCCAGTCGGGCATCCACATGCCGCCATCCAGAACGGTTTTCACCGCAAGCCCGATCTGGTCGACCGGTGCTGACTTCGGGACAAAGGCCGACGCGCCATATTCAATCGAACGGCGCACCACCGGAAGTTCCTGACTGGCAGATACGATGGAAACGGGAATATCGGGATAGGATGCGCGCAATGTGAACAGGCCGGTAAAACCGTTCATGCCGGGCATATGAAGATCAAGCAGGACAAGATCAATGTCGCCCTTATGGGCTTCGATCTGTTCAATCGCTTCAAACAGGCTTCCTGCCTCATAGACCGTAACGTTATCCAGTTCTGTTGATAATGCCTGTTTCAGGGCCCCGCGTACAAGCGGATGGTCATCAGCGATCAGAATCTGGAAAGTCTCGGTCATCGGCGAGTATCCCCTGGATGTTATTTCCCTGACAGGTCGCGATTATTCTATCCCGATCAATCGGAACTCACAAAGTGTTAGGTGAGAAAATGTTGGGATAATTTGATTTTGGTATGTCTGCGACCCGGAAAGCGACGTTCTGCAAGCAAGGATTATGCGCAGAAGGTTGAGGGAAACCAAAGATCACTCTCGCCCCACGAAATGTGAAACTTTGGCCCCCCTCGCGCCACCGTTTGGGATTATGCATACTAAAACAGGTGCCGTAAACTCCGCATTTGAGGAAAAATGAAATTTATCCTATCAGTTAAATGAATGACCGAAATTCAGTTCTGACAAACGACACTGCGCTGCAATATTGGCGATTTTATACAATCCGTTCCAAAACCGCGCAGCCCAAGGGAAAAAGGACTCACAAATGTCTGAACAGCCGCAAGTGATTCACCGTAAAGACTATAAAGAACCTGACTTTTTTGTAGAAAAGGTCGAACTGGTTTTTGATCTCGAACGGGACGTCACAAATGTCAAATCGCGGCTTTTTATTGCTGCGAATCCTGCGCGCGGCACCGGCAAGGGGGACGAGGTTTTCCTGCATGGCGAAGATATGAAACTGCTTTCGGTCGCCCTTGACGGGGTGCGACTGGCCTCAAGCGATTTTGGCGTCGATGCCGAAGGGCTGCGCTTTACCGCGCCGGGATCAAATTTCATCGCCGAAATCGAAACCCAGATTTCACCCGCCAACAATACCCGGCTTGAAGGCCTTTATGTTTCGCAAAGTGCCTTTTGCACCCAGTGCGAGGCCGAAGGTTTCCGTCGCATTACCTATTTCCCGGATCGTCCCGATGTCATGGCGACCTATAAGGTCACGATCAATGCAGACAAGGCGAGCTGCCCGGTCTTGCTGTCAAACGGCAATCTGATCGATAGCGGTGATCTTGACGGTGGTCGTCACTTTGCCGTGTGGGAAGATCCGTTCCCCAAACCGTCCTATCTGTTTGCGCTGGTGGCTGGTGATCTTGCCTGTGTCGAAGACAGTTTTGTCACCATGTCGGGCCGCAAGGTCGCGCTGCGCATCTTTGTTGAACATGGCAATGAAGACCGTTGCGATTACGCGATGGACAGCCTGATCAGGTCGATGAAATGGGATGAAGAGGTCTATGGTCTGGAATATGACCTTGATCTGTTTAACATCGTTGCGGTTTCGGACTTCAATATGGGGGCGATGGAAAACAAAAGCCTCAATATCTTTAATGCCAAATATATTCTGGCCAAGCCCGATACCGCAACCGATATGGATTACGAACTGATCGAATCCATTGTGGCGCATGAATATTTCCACAACTGGTCGGGCAACCGTGTGACCTGTCGCGACTGGTTCCAGCTGTCGCTCAAGGAAGGTCTGACCGTTTTTCGTGATCAGGAATTCTCGGCTGATCAGCGGTCCCGCCCGGTTCAGCGCATCAAGGATGTCGCCCAGCTTCGTGCCCGCCAGTTCCCCGAGGACGGCGGTCCGCTTGCCCATCCGGTGCGCCCGGACAGCTATATGGAAATCAACAATTTCTATACTGCCACGGTCTATGAAAAGGGTGCAGAGCTGATCCGCATGATGCATACGCTTCTGGGTCCGGATGGCTATCGCAAGGGCATTGATCTTTATTTTGACCGCCATGATGGTCAGGCCGTGACCTGTGATGATTTCGCCAAGGCAATGGAAGACGCCAACGGCATTGATTTCACTCAGCTCAAACGCTGGTATTCACAGGCCGGTACGCCGGAACTAACCTGGAAAGGCAGCTATGACGCCGATGCCAGACAGTTCCGTCTGAGTGTTTCGCAAAAGACTGCACCGACCCCGGGGCAGCCGGACAAACAGCCGCTCCATATGCCAATCGCCATTGGTCTTCTTGGTGCCGATGGTTCCGATCTGGTGGCACAGACGGTTGAGTTGACCAGCGATAGTCAGGAATTCGTCTTTGACGGTGTTTCCGAGAAGCCGGTAGTGTCCTTTAACCGGGGGTTCTCGGCCCCGGTCAATGTCATGACCGATCAGCCCGATGAAGAACTGGTCTTCCTGATGGGCAATGATTCCGATGCCTTCAATCGCTGGGAAGCAGGCCAGAAATATGCAACCCGCCTGATGCTGTCGGCCATTACCGCATATGAGGAAAATGGTGGCGATGCCGATGCCGCCCTTGATGCGCAGGGCGACAGTGTCGCGTCCTTTATCGCGGCGATGGGCGCAACGCTTATGAATGATGATCTTGATAAGGCGTTTCGCGCCGATGCCGTGATGCTGCCCGGCGAGGAATTCCTGTCCGAGCAACGCAAACCGGCAAACCCCGAAGCCATCCATCAGGTCCGCAAGGCGCTTCGCAAGCGTATCGGTCTCGGTCTGACGGGCGATCTTGCCAACACTTACCATCAGAATGCCTCGAACGCGGCCTTTACCCCGGATGCAACCTCGGCAGGGCAGCGTGCGCTGCGTGCTGCCTCGCTTGCCTATCTGGTGGCAAGCGAGAAGGGCGAATATGCTGATCTTGCCGCAGAACAATATCGCACGGCTGATAACATGACCGATCAGATGGCCGCTCTTTCGGTGCTGAACAATCTTGATCATCCGGGTCGGGCAGAGGCGCTTGCCGATTTCGAGGAACGCTTTGCCAAGGATGGTGTGGTTCTTGATAAATGGTTTGCCCTTCAGGCCGTGTCATCACGCGACGATACGCTTGCACGTATCAAGGATCTGATGAGCCATCCGGCATTTACCATGCGTAACCCCAACAAGGTCCGTTCACTGATCGGCGCATTTGCCATGGGCAATCCGCGCGCCTTCCACGCCAAGGACGGATCGGGCTATGAATTCTATGCTGATCGCCTGATTGAGCTTGATGACATCAACCCGCAGGTTGCTGCACGTCTGTGTGCACCGCTGGGCACATGGGCGAAATATGATGGTGAACGTGCGAGCTTGATGAAGGCGGCACTCGAACGCGTTCTGGCCAAGCCGGAAATCTCGCGCGATCTTTATGAAATTGCCTCGAAATCAATCGCAAGCTAGGCGCGCGGTGTGATCACTGGCATCAATAGAAAAGGGCGGCTCTGATGGAGCCGCCCTTTTTGCCGGAACGATACCAACCTCTGATCAGGTCAGCTTCATGCGTTCGCTAAATTCCCGCATCCGGTCAGAAAGGTTGCGCGCCATCTCGGAAAGCTGATGGCTTGCGGTATTAAGGTCCTGGGCATTGCGCCCGGTCCCCAATGCCCCTTCATTGACAAAGCGGATCATCTCATCCATCGAACCGGCACCCTCGGCAATGCGCTGAACGTTTTCGGAAATTTCGCTTGTGGCGCGGCGCTGTTCATCGACCGAATGCGTAATGGTCGACTGGATGTCATTGACCTGATGGATGACGTCTCCAACCGTACTGATCGACTGGGCGGCTTTCTGGACTTCCTGCTGGATTGCTGTGGTCAGATCGCCAATCTGCCCGGTCGCACTTGCAGTCTGATCGGCCAGCGATTTGACCTCGTTGGCCACGACGGCAAAGCCCTTGCCAAGTTCACCGGCGCGTTCTGCCTCGATTGTCGCATTCAGCGACAGAAGCTTGGTGCGATGCGCGATATCGTTGATCAGATCAATGATCGAGCCGATCTCGGAACTGGCCTTTTCAAGCGATCCGATATTGCGCTGGCTTTCCTCGGCTTCCTTCTGTGCCCGTCCGGTCACATCGGATGCCTCGGATGCCTGACGGTTGATCTCGGCAATCGAGGATGAAAGTTCCTCGACCGCGGTGGCGACATTCTGGGTGTTTGATGCGGCTTCACGCGATACATCAAGCGCCCCGCCAGATTGCTGAACCGTATTTTGCGACTGGTCGGTCAACTCGCTGGCAAGTTCAAGAAGGCCTTCGGACTGCTCGGTTACCGATTGGGCAACACGGGCAACCTCGGCCATCATTTCGGTGACGGCGATCTTGCTTTCCTCACGTTCGGTCACCGCATTCCATGCCAGCATGGTGCCCAGTAGCGCATTATCCTTATCCCGAACCGGGGCTGCCAGAATTTCAAGATAATCGCGTTTGTTACGGATGATTTCGGTAAAGGGCAGGTTATCGGGATTGGACAGGCGGGACTGGAAGTCCGTTCCGAGTTCAAGGAAATCCCCCGAAACCGTGCTTGCCGTGCCACCAACATAGTCTTGGGCGCTGGCATTAAGGTATCCGACGTCGCCGTCTGGCGTGATCAATGCAGTCATGGTCGGGGTGTGTTCGACCATGTTTTGCAGGATCAATGCCTGACGTACCGAGGACCGCAGCGCAATCAGGGCTTTCTTCATCTCGCCGATTTCGTCACTGCCGACCTGTGGCAGACTGACATTGGTGTCGCCTTCGGAAATCGACGTCATGGCACGGGCAAAGGCCCGCAGATTGCGAAATACCGTCGTTCGCAACAGAACCCAGCCGGCAATCCATGCGGCAAGCAGCACTCCGATCAGGATTTCAATCGATAATGTCCGAAGATCATCTGTCTGGGCATAGAAGTCCGAAATATCGCGGTCAAACACCGCTTCGGCCCATATTCCGCCGCGACCGTCACTGATGGCAACGTCAACAGCCGCGCGGTGTATTGCCGATGTGCTGTCCTTGGCACCTTCAGATGTTCCGCTTTCAGGGGCAGCTATACCTTCCTGTGCATCTTCTGTTGCCGGAAGGGTCACACCGCCCTCATCGGCAGCACCGTCTTCAAGGCTTTCAAAAAGCACGGCACCGGATTTATCGAGAATCTGGAAATTCCCGCCCAGAACCTTGCCAATGCCTGCAAGTGTCGGCAGCGGATCGGTGATCACTTCAAGATAGCCAACCGCGCGGAAACCGCCAACCGGCAGGATCAGGCTAAAGACCGGGCGGCCTTCGGGCGTGGTCCACATGAAGCTTGCCGGTTTGCGGGCTTCACCCTTGTCGCGACCTGTCAAAAAGGCTTTGACGTCGGCATCATCTGTCGCGCTCGATCCCAGATTGGCCTTTGATGTGGCGAGCTGGTTGAAGTCCTGGTCATAGGCGATGGCGTCAATCAGATTGATATCGCCCTGAACCACCTCGCGCGCATTTGACAGAATATCGAGCTCTGCCTTCATGCGTGTCTGGTCATTTTCCTGATAGCTTTTCACCAGACTGCCAAGACGTGACCATTCATTGGCAATTGGTGTGATTTTGTCTGCATAGTCGGCCGCCACACGCGATCCGACAAAGAAATTGACCGTTCCGCTGACCGAGTTATTCAGCGTTTCAACAGCAAAATTGCGATAGGTATCTCCCGTCCAAAGCAGCATCCATGTAACAGCACCTGAAACCAGTAACCCCGTTACAAGCAAAATACGCCGTAACGTCAGAAGGCTGGTTGCACCTCCTGCAATAGCCGTCTTTGCGGCTTTATCTCCCGTCATATTCATCACTCCAGAGCAAACCGTTTTTTTCTTTTTGTCTTGTCTCGGTGTCTCGCTCCCACCTGGTCTACTTCTTGAGAGTAGTTTTCATGATCCAAACAGAGCTGAAATTGGAAAACAATCTTTTAGTTGAAAGAAACCGCTAAAACCTGCGGGAAATTCTGCAATTTGCATGTGTTTGAATGGGGAGTGTTCTCTTTTAGATGGTGTCAATCAGGGCGCGAGAAAAGCCAATGGTTTGAAATTCAGGGAAAAAATTTGCGAATGTGTGTGATAATCGTTTGCAATTGCATTTTGGATGCTCTATGACTGTTTTTGTCAAATGCAGACGGCGATGTCGTTTGCGACCGGTCATCAGGCTGACATGGCGTGCCTGATGACCATTATCTTCGGGACTCTCTCTCCCCGAAGGTCGATCTCTCTCACTTGTGGGGGCTGGTATCCGGTTTATTGTGCGGGACAATGCCGGGCTTAATACCAGCCCTCCTTTTTTTGCCATGATTTCCGATCTGTCTTTTCTTGCTGAATCCCTGACCGGGCCTGCCATAACTTTGCTCTATATAAAGTGCAGTGTTGGCGATTGAACGGCTTTAGCGTTTTATAAACGTGCTGGCGGTTACAAAACGATAGTCACAATGATGTCGTGAAGGATGGCCAAGTTCATGGTTGGCGAAGACCAAACCAACAAACCCGATTTGCATGCGACGCCCGAGCCGGATCAGCAACCTGAACCCGAGCAAAAGGACGCGCCGCTACCGGCCTTTATCTATGGCCGTGACGGGCATGGTGATGGCAACGGGCGTGCAGGACTTCGCGCTGGTGATCGGCAAAACTTTAATGCACGGATAGCTGATATGGATCGCAAAACCCTTCTTGGCCTTGTCACAGGGGCCGGTATGCTTGGTCTGGTCCTGTTCTTTGCCGGAATGCTGGTGGGCGCAGGACTGTTTATGGATTCCGATGAAGGCGCGCCAGGTGCCTCAATCGAAAAGGCGCCGGTTGAAATGCTTGCAACCGCCCCCGAAGAGCCCGCTGTGATTTCCGAACCGGTCCCGCAGACCGAACCTCCGGCACCTGCAGCCGAGATCGCCAATCAAAGCGATGACCCGGTTGGGGCTCTGATTGCCCAGCGTAGCGAAGCCCTCGACGATGCTGTCGATGAAGCACAAAAGGACGTCGCGGAAACAACCGGTGAAGCAGTTGATGCGGCATCTGAAATGACCGCATCTGCTAATCCGGAAGAGACGGGGACTCTTTCCGCTCCTGAAATTCGTGATGTCGCCGAATCCCGTGAAGCAGGGGACGCGCCTGCTGCGCCGGTCGTCGAAGAAAAACCTGCGGCCACACCGGCCGAAGCCGGCCCAACACCTCTTGCGCCCCCGGCGCCCCCGGCACCCAAGGCATCAGAGCCTGTGGCTGAAACGGCCAAGGCAGCCGAACCTGCGGCGGCACCGGCAAGTGCTGGTGAAGTTGCAACCAACGGTGAAACGCCGTTCTCGGTTCAGGTCGGCGCGTTCAAGGTGCACGAAAATGCCAGCCAGCGTGCAGAAGAACTGCGCAAGAAGGGGCTTTCGGTCGCGGTGGTCGTACGCGGGGCTGCTGATGACAGTGCCTGGTATTACGTGCGTATCGGCAAGTTCGCGACGCTGAAGGAAGCCCGTGATGACGCGGCCAAAATCAAGAAAGATCATGCCCTTGACGGGTTCCCGGTCCGGGCCGAGCCCAATGACCGCGAAGTCAACTAGACCCATACATATATAAAGTGATCTTCAAATGATCTGGCGGGGCGATGCAGAAATGTATCGCCCCGTTTTGTGTTTGTTCAAAACGTTCCGGGCGTGCGGTCTGGTTGGACAGATCGGGGGCAATGGCAATTTTGCCGTTAACGGGTTTGTTTTTGT
>NZ_CM142731.1:1677500-3162500 GCF_054901115.1 Thalassospira sp. SM2505 | reverse complement strand
GAAATCTATTTAGGTAGAGCGTCAGATGAATACCTTCGGGGGTAGAGCACTGAATGGGCTAGGGGGCCTCACCGGCTTACCAAACCTAATCAAACTCCGAATACCGAAGAGTACTATCTGGCAGACAGACTACGGGTGCTAAGGTCCGTGGTCGAGAGGGAAACAGCCCAGACCGCCAGTTAAGGTCCCAAAGTTGTGGCTAAGTGGGAAAGGATGTAGGACGGCCAAGACAACCAGGACGTTGGCTTAGAAGCAGCCATCGTTTAAAGAAAGCGTAACAGCTCACTGGTCTAAATAAGCTGTCCCGCGCCGAAGATGTACCGGGGCTCAAGCCACACACCGAAACTGCGGATTTGTTCCTTATGGAACAAGTGGTAGCGGAGCGTTCCGTAAGCCTGTGAAGGTGTGCCGTAAGGCATGCTGGAGGTATCGGAAGCGAGAATGCTGACATGAGTAGCGATAAAGGGAGTGAGAACCTCCCTCGCCGAAAGCCCAAGGGTTCCTGCGCAAGGCCAATCCGCGCAGGGTGAGTCGGCCCCTAAGACGAGGCGGAAACGCGTAGTCGATGGGAAACAGGTTAATATTCCTGTACCCGTGAGAAGTGACGGCCTCTGGAAGTAGTTTTTCCTTATTGGATTGGAGAAGCTGCCAAGGAGGTCCAGGAAATAACTCTCACATATGGACCGTACCCCAAACCGACACAGGTGGGCAGGTTGAATATACCAAGGCGCTTGAGAGAATGGTGTTGAAGGAACTCGGCAAATTGCCCCCGTAACTTCGGGAGAAGGGGGCCCACCGTGAAGGCAACTTTACGGTGGGGGCACAGACTAGGGGGTGGCGACTGTTTACTAAAAACACAGGGCTCTGCGAAGTCGCAAGACGACGTATAGGGTCTGACGCCTGCCCGGTGCCGGAAGGTTAAGAGGAGATGTGCAAGCATTGAATTGAAGCCCCGGTAAACGGCGGCCGTAACTATAACGGTCCTAAGGTAGCGAAATTCCTTGTCGGGTAAGTTCCGACCTGCACGAATGGCGTAACGACTTCCCCACTGTCTCCAACACCAACTCAGCGAAATTGAATTCTCCGTGAAGATGCGGAGTACCCGCGGTCAGACGGAAAGACCCCGTGCACCTTTACTACAGCTTTGCAGTGGTATCAGGATGTGAATGTGCAGAATAGGTGGGAGGCTTTGAAGCCATGGCGCCAGCCATGGTGGAGCCACCTTTGAGATACCACCCTTTTGCTTCCTGATATCTAACCGAGGTCCGTTATCCGGATCCGGGACCCTGCATGGCGGGTAGTTTGACTGGGGCGGTCGCCTCCCAAAGAGTAACGGAGGCGCGCGATGGTAGGCTCAGGCTGGTCGGACATCAGCTTAAGAGTGCAATGGCAAAAGCCTGCCTGACTGCGAGACTGACAAGTCGAGCAGAGACGAAAGTCGGTCATAGTGATCCGGTGGTCCCGCGTGGAAGGGCCATCGCTCAACGGATAAAAGGTACGCCGGGGATAACAGGCTGATACTCCCCAAGAGTCCACATCGACGGGAGTGTTTGGCACCTCGATGTCGGCTCATCACATCCTGGGGCTGGAGCAGGTCCCAAGGGTTTGGCTGTTCGCCAATTAAAGTGGTACGTGAGCTGGGTTTAGAACGTCGTGAGACAGTTCGGTCCCTATCTGCCGTGGGCGTAGGATACTTGAGAAGAGCTGTCCCTAGTACGAGAGGACCGGGATGGACGCACCTCTGGTGTACCGGTTGTTCCGCCAGGAGCATCGCCGGGTAGCTAAGTGCGGAAGGGATAACCGCTGAAAGCATCTAAGCGGGAAGCCCCCTTCAAGACTAGGTATCCCTATCAGATCCCTGGAAGACCACCAGGTTGATAGGCTGGGTGTGGAAGCGCAGCAATGTGTGAAGCTAACCAGTACTAATTGATCGATCGGCTTGATTGATCCCTCTTGCTACTGATCTGCAATGACTTGCGCAGCGGTAAAATCATGCAAGACCAATACATACAACAAAACTTCGCAACTAAATCACGATCTCCGATCTCTTCGCTGTGTTTGGACGGCCCGGTGGCCATAGCGGCCGGGAACCACCTGATCCCATCCCGAACTCAGAAGTGAAACCAGCCTGCGCCGATGGTACTTTGTCTTAAGGCACGGGAGAGTAGGTCACCGCCGGGCCTTCCAAATACAGCAATCATATTCCCTATATACACACGACATTCAGAAACCCTCGACCTTAACCGGTCGGGGGTTTTGTCGTTTCTGATGATAAATGTCGGAAAAAACGGTGAGGCTTGGCCTTGATGGTGTCTTGCGCATGATATGCGCGGTAAAGTCTGTTTCTTCCACAGCGAAGCTCTTGTTTCTTAGTTCGCGAGAAAAGAATACATTAAGTTCTCGGAGGTTCTGTTGATGCCCTGATCGCGTCGTCAAATGCGATCTGTGATGGAAGTTCCGCCATATCGTGGCACCATCAACAGGATATATTAGATGAATCACCTCAAAAACCATCAAATCTTTGAGTCACAGGACTTGCATGAAACGCAAGCCTTTCTGTCGGATATGAACAGTATTGACACAATTGACGCGATTGGTAAAAACGCCATCACAGATGTTTCTATTCATTCTGCAGCCCTTGCCGATATTGTCCTTCTCGGTGCATCTTTTGGGGCTGGGCGCATTCATCTCAAAACCCCGGCGACCGAAACCGATGACTTGTTCCTTCTGTTTGTGAATGGCGGAAATGGTCAGGTCAAACACGGGGCGCATGAATTTGAAATTTCGCCCCAACGCGGGCTGATGCGCAACATGCGTGTGCCGTTGTCCGCGATTGAGGAAGAGTTTTCGGCTCTTGGTGCACATTTGCCGGTTTCAACCTTGCGCGAACATGCCCATGCCCTGACCGGGCGCGATATCTTTCGCAACGAACTGGTTTTCGATGCGGCAATCGATGTGACATTGCCGGGCCAGAGACATGTTGTAGACACGCTTCACTATATCGCAAATGCGCTTGACGGGCCGCTCTATGATCTTGAAAACACGATTATTTTAGGCGAATTGCGTGATCTTCTTCTGACCAGTATTCTGATGCAGTTGCCAAACTCCTATTTGGACGTTTTGCATGACCGTCCATCGACAGTTGCCTTGCCGCGATATGTCAAGCGCGCCCGTGATTACATCCATGAATATGCGCAGACTGCTATTCATCTCGCCGATCTGGTTGCTTATGCTGGATGCGGCTATCGCACGCTTCTGTTGGGATTCAACGATGTCTTTGGCATGGCGCCCATGGCCTATGTCAAGATTGTCCGTTTAAACCGGGCTCATAATGATCTGCTTGAAGCTGCCCCGGGAACGACGGTTGCCAAGGTTGCCGGGAAGTGGGGGTTTGGCCATGCCGGACGGTTTGCGCAAAGCTATGCCATGCATTTTGGCGTTTCACCGTCCGAAACGCTCAAACGTTGTCGTTAACTGCGACATGAATCCTGTTCGATTATTGGCCTGAACAAGGCAAGGCGATCCACTTTTATGCATTGCCTGTCCACTTATGGTTGGTAATCGGCGTGCGGTATTTATTTCTTCTGGTTTGATGAAAAACTTCTGCTTAATCCTGCCCCATGGCCGGGAAGAGGGGAGCGTTTTCAATGCCGTGCTTCCTGCGCGATATTCGTCATGCGGGGCCCTAATCCCGGATGCAGAAACAAAAAAGCAAGAAGGGTCCGGGCATGCAGATCAGACGACTGACGCCAATATTAAACTATGCGGGGTTGCTGTTGCTTGCCCTGTTGATGATGATCGTGATGGATCAACCTGCTTATGCAAGTCCGCAATGGAAGAACTTGCAAGGAGGGCCCGAATGCGGCGGCGTTGATAAACGCGGCAAACTGCAAGAACCGTGCGGACGCGTCTCTGCGAAGTTTCAGTCAAAGGCTGTCGGAAAATGCCCGGATGGATCATTTTTCGATTTGGGAACATGGACCTGTTATGCCTGCCCAGACGGATATAACCGCAACGCAAAAAGCATCAGCGGTGAGAAGGCCTGCGATAAGCCAACGGGCGTAAAGCAGCTTATGAGCGCCACGTTTCTTGGCAAAAAGGAATGCCCCGCCGGTTCGTTCCTTGATAAGCGCAATGGTGGCGAATGCTGGTCCTGCCCAAAGGGATATGGGCGTACTGCGGCCTCTGTCGATAAATGGAACGCCTGTGGCATGGTCATGAAAAAGGCCGTTAGTGCCACTTTCGAAGGACGTGCCTGCCCGCAAGACTCCTTTATCGATCCGCGCAATGGTGGCGAATGCTGGAGCTGCCCGGAAGGTTTCAACCGCACAGCAAATGCGGTCACCGGGAAAAATGCCTGCGTGAAAACCATTGATTTCTTGCCGGCCACGAAAATCACCGCTTTGACCTGCCCCGCGGGTCAGATTTTCGATTTTATCGATGGCGGGGCCTGCTGGTCTTGTCCTGAAACCTACCTTCGGACAAGCTTCTCGGTAAAAAGTGCCAAAGCCTGCAAGGCGACCGAAATGAAGTGGATTTCGCCAAACCGGGACATGCCGGGTTTGTTTGGCCTGAGCCCGGCGGTCGAGGAATTGGCACTTGAACTGGTGCGTGATCGCACAGAAATTGACGAGATCATTGCACAGACCGTGCTTGAACTTGATGACACGACCCTCGAAGAATTGTCCAATACCGAATGGTTGCTGATTGAAAATGAACCATGGCGTAGTGAAGCCCTGTCCGCCTTGATCGCCAAGCGCCTGATGAAAGCAGCAACAACCGCGCCAGGACAACGGACTGCACTTGAAAAACGACTGCTTGAAGATGTCGGAAAACAAATTCAGTGGAACCGTCAATTCATTGCATCGCAGCTCCGTCAATTATTTAACAACTGGCAAAAGACAAAAGATCTCGAATTCGCGGAAAGCAGTAGTCACAACATGTTGGCATTTGCAGGTTCAGTTACTGAACCGCCAAATTTCAACGAGGTTCTCTCTGCCACCTTGCAAGCCGGTGCAATGGCCGGCACCTTCGGAAGCGGTGTTGGGGTCGGCTTCTTTTTGCAAACCTTCAAGGCTGTGTTCCCGTATCGCAGAGTTATATCAAAAGCAGGAACCAAGGCGGGGGCCGCAATTGCAGGCCAAGCAGCTAAGGCAGCGACACAAAGTACCAAAGTCCTGACCACGATCGTCACGCCGCTGGGCAAAATCTCGGTCACCATGACACGCTTGGTAACCGGTGCATCAGGTCCGGTAATGACCGCCGTCACCACGGCAATTACCATTGCCATGGAACTCGACAAGTTCATCAAGATCGAAGCCGCCGAAGGCAAGATACGCCAAGCTGAAACGATTGCCAGCCGCCCGGCCGACATCACGCTTTTGTTGCAAGAAAAAGCCGGTGATGAGCAGTTGATGTATCACTGGACCACTCTGACAGCCGGTGATACGCGCCCAAGTGCGAACTATGCCCGCGCGATTGCGTCGATCAAAGCCGGTGGCACTGTTGCTGCGTCAACTGGGCCGGTTATGCCGGTTATTGTCGGGGGAACAGCCTATGATGGTGGCAAGGCGGCAATCGCAGCTGAATCGAAAGTCCTTAACGACGGTTTGAAAAAGCAGGAAGCCAAAGTTGCCGGGACTTTCCGCCTTGAATTCACCGCAAGACCGGGGCTTTGCCTTGTTAAGCAGGAAGGCGACAGTCTTGTTGCTGTCCTTGGCGAATGCAATACGCCTGAAGCACCATGGGTATTTCCAAATGCTCGCACCAGAGAACTCGTGGTTATCGACAATTATTGTCTGAGCATCGAGGCCGAGAAACTTGGTGTTAACGACCCGGTATGGATCCGTAAATGTTCCAGCGCAAACCTCAAGACCTGGGGGCTCGATCAAGCGGGGCAAATTCGATATGTCGGGACGGGCAAACGCATGTGCATGACCGTAGCCGACGCGAAACCTGCTATTGGCTCTGTGGTGAAAATGGAACCCTGCAAAGTCAAAAGGATTGAGTCGCAGGTTTGGCGTCCCTGGACTTATGCCGGTTAATTCAAACAACACTTAAACAGAAGCAGTTCGGTCAAAACACAGAAAATGTGTCGGCCGGATTGCTTCTGATTTCATGGGGAAATTGTCGGCATCCACTCATTGGTGCTGACAGGTGGGGATATCATTTTGCGTCAGTTTACAATTGAGCGTTCCGTTCATGGACGTCGCCGCATTTGCCGTCATGCCTTGATGGGGGTGTCTCTTTTGGCACTTGTCGGGTGTCAAACCACGGGCATGGATGGGGGGCAAACGCGATCTGGCGTGGTCATGTCAATCGACAAGCCGCTTGAATATAACAAATCTGTTCTGGGCATGCCCGCCGAAGACAGTGCAATTCAGGTGCTGGTGCGTGACAGCATCGATTTCCTGAAACAGGGAAATGCCAAAGAAGCATCAAGATTGATCAATCTTGCCCTTAAGCTTGATGTGACCAATCCGGATCTGCAATTTCTAAACGGGTTGACCTATCACTTGATGGGCGTTCTGGGCGATGCATCGAAGTTCGAACTTGCCGAGCAGGGCTACAAGCAATCCTTGAAATTTGATCCGGGAAACCTGCCATCGCGCTATCAGCTTGGCCTGCTTTATATGGATCAGCGGCGCTATCCATTGGCGCAGGAAAACTTTGCTGCCGTTGCGCTTCATCATAATGATGATCCTGCTGTTTTATACAGTCTGGCATCCGCGTCCTATTATTCCCGGGATCCTCGGACGGCTGCTGCTGCGTTGAAACGTTTGATGGAAATTTCCCCGGAATCACGGGAAAACCCGGAAATCCTCAAAGCGACGGCACTGGCACTTTCGGCGATGGATGACCGGTCATCTGCCCAAGAGTTCATTGCGACATATCGTGACGTGATCAAGGATGTAAACCGTGCACGCGACCTTGATCGGCGTGTTGAAGGCTGGCAGTCCTTTTATGAAAGCGAAGGCAAATATATTCAGACCCAGTTTAGCGGGGAGCCATTTGTCGAACCGGAAAGTGACGGTGAAATATCCCCGTTTGACAGCAACCCGTTCGGCCAGACTACGGAACCTTCCGATCCCTTCAGTAGTGTACGAGACCCGTTTGGCGAACAGAATACCAACCAGACATCAACCGAGTTCGTTGATTCCGGGATGGTCGTGGTTGATGTGGTTCTGATCGGAACGCAGGAAGATGTCCGTAATTCACGGGGCATCAATCTTCTCAACGGGTTGCAATTGCAGTTTGGTGATCCGTTAACCGGTGCGGCCGGGTTGGGATATGGTTCAACGAAAACCAAGGATTATCTGGGAACCGGGCTTGAAGAAAGTACGCAGACAATTACCCGCCAAATCGGTATTCCGGCGGTGACCTATTCGCTTAACATCGCCAATTCGGCGGATGCCAATAATCAGGTTCTCGCCAAGCCAAGCCTTGTCGCGCAGGCCGGTGAAACTTCGGAATTCTTTTCAGGAACAGAAATTCTTGCCGCCGCCGTTTCCGGGGGCAGTGGGGACAGTGTTTCGGTCCAGAAAGAAGTCGGTGTGAAATTGGCGGTTACGCCTGAAATTCTGCCCAATGACATGATCCGTCTGCATGTTGTTGCGGAACGAACCTTTTTGACCGATCCGTCCAATTCGGTTGTGTTTGAATTCCGTCTTGATACCACCAAAACCAACGTCAATTCGACCGTGACCATGAAATTTGGTGAAACCCTGATCCTGGGTGGTCTGAGTGAACGCGAAACGTCAAAGACGGCGGACGGTGTTCCGGGTTTGATGGATATTCCGGGCCTTAACTACTTCTTCTCCCAACGGGTTGAACGTGAGTTTGAACGTTCCATCCTGATCCTGATGACACCGCGCCGTCCGGTCTATACCCGGCAGGCCGGGGCTGATCGTGACGCCGTAAATGGTGAAATGTCGGAACTGGAACAGGAACTTGCCAAACTCGAACGGCGCCATGGTGACTGGTACACCCCGCGACCGACATTTGATGTTCTGCGTGAACATCTTGAAGGCAAGGCATTCTTTGAAGAGTTCCGTGCTGGCGATGTTCAGATCGATGCATGGCAAAGCAATCCTGAATCTCAGCAAATGATCGCATCCGTACGGGATCGACTGCTTGAAAACTAGGGTCTGGCCTTGGATAGAAGTCCAGTCAATGGACAGGCAAAGTAACAGCAAGGGTGGATAGACCAATGAAATGTTGTTTTCGGGTTCTTGTTTCCGGGATCTGGTTCCTGTGGGCCGGATTGGCAGTGGCACAGGAAGGCGATTCCGGCCCTTGGGTTCAGCTGCCCGGAACGGCTGTCGATATCTCGATCAATGAAGACGGGCAGGCTTATTCCGTTGCATTGGACGGGGGGACGTGGCGATGGGATATGGTAGAACAACGCTGGCGGCGAATGTCGGGTGATTTTGCCCGGATATCGGCTGCGATTGGCAATCGCCCTTGGGCGATCAATTCACTCGGCGAGCTGTCACAATATAACGGATTGTGGTGGGAGCCGCGTGAAGTAGATGTTCTGGATGTTGCCGCCGATACCCAAGGCAATGTCTTTATCGCCAAGATAAATGGCGACATCTGGAAATGGTATGCCTTGCGCAATGAATGGCAACCGATTACCGGAACGGCAAAACGCCTGACCATTGGTAAATCCGGGCTGCCATGGGCGGTCACAGATACGGCCAAGGTCCGCGCCTATGACGGTGATGTCTGGCGGACCTATCCGGGGCGCGCACGCGATATTGCCTTTGGTGCGACGGATGTTGTCGCCATGGCCGATGACGAGGGGCTTGTACGTATTTGGCTGGCCGCGCGCAAAAGATGGGAAATTGTCGGAGGTGTGAAGGATATTGTCAGTCTGGCCGTAACGCCGCAAGGCAACATCTGGGCGGTCCGAAATGATGGACTGATCTTTGCCAATGGCGGGCTGACGAGTGATGGCACCTCAGATGAGGTAACTGATCTTTCTGCGACAGTACCACGCCCAAAAGAAGCCAATGCGCCGGTCAATGTCGCAACCGATGCCGTTGCCGAAGTTGCAGCAGCACCCGTTGATGCCGCGCCATCTGCGGTTGCGCCCGGTGTGGTCGTGCCGGGGTCAAGCAACGCCGAGGCAACCTCGTCAGGCGATAGTTCAGGCGGGAATAATATCTTTACCGATCCGGTAACGGTCACGACAACCGATGCTATTGTCTTTGTAAATACACTGAAATCTGCCGCATCTCTTGCGATTGGCGGGGATGGCAGTGTATTTGGCCTTGATGGTGCGGGCGGGGTTTTACGGTGGTCGAACCGGCGAAACGAATTTGAAAGCTTTCCCGGTGAATTGGTGCGCGTCACCGTTGATCGCGACGGCAATCCATGGGGCATTTCCGCACTCGGGCGGGTGTTTCGCCATACCGGTACTCTTTGGAAGCAGATCACGGGCGCGACCGGATCAGATATATCCGCAGGCTATGACGGGACTGTTTTGCTGACCAATGCCCAAGGCCGGATTTTTCGTCTGAACGATGCCCAAACCCGTTTTGAAATGATTTCGGGAACCGGGGCATCCCTGATTTCCGCCGGGCCTGATGGTACGCCTTGGGCGGTTAGATCCGATCAGCTTGTTCAGCGCTGTGACACCAATCCGTGCGAGGTTTTTCCGCAAAAGGCCAAGTCGATCTCGGTTGGGCCGGATAACAGCGTTTATATCGTATCAGCCAATAATTTGCTGATGCGACTGGATCAGGACGGCAAATTCAACCGGGTTCAGACACCGGGGCATACGCCTGCGACAGTAGCGGTTGGTCCGATGGGATATCCTTGGGTGGTCAGTGACAAAGGGATCGCATTATCCTCAAAGTTCTTTGATCGTGACGAAGGTTCTGACCTGATGGTTGCCAATGCCACCAGTGGTGACACGGTGGGCACGGGTGAAACCGACCAGGTTGTCAGTACCGAAACATCCGGCATTGTGTTTCGAAAGAACATGCGATTTTCAACCGTGCCGATGGATCAAAGAACCAGCGCGGGGCAAGTCGCAACCGCCTCAGATGGTTCTGTCATTATTGGCGGCGGCGACCAGGGATTTGAAAAATATGACGAAAAACGCAAAAAATTCGTCCAGTTCTCGTCAAATCTGGTGGATTCGTCACGCACTTTTTCCGCCATTGATATCGCGCCAAATGGCGATATTTGGGCCATAGCTTCAAGTGTGACCGCAGAGCTTTACCGTGAACGTGATCAGGTCGTTAAGGAGTATTCAGTTAGTGGATATTCCCCGAGTGAAGTGACCGTCGCACCGGATGGGACTGTCTATGTGACTTTTAGATCAGGCAGCGACACGTTCCTCTATAGCAAGGCGGAAACCTCCGAAGAATTCAAGCGTTTCAGTGACTTCAGTATGGTTCTTGTGCCAGGGGCCGGGCCGGGAAACGATATCTGGATTGTTGATAGAAACAATCTGGTCCGGCAGTGGAATGGGTCAAGCTTTGAGCTGCGGCCAAAACGCGGAAGCCAGAAGGCTTCAACGATTGATGTGGGCGCGAACGGAACGGTTTATATCAGGGACACCAACAATAATGCCTTGCGCAAATGGAATGGTGCCAATGACAGCTTTGACGAAGTCAATAATGCACCGCTAGGTTCGATTGCTGTCGATGCTGATGGGCGTCCGTGGATTGCAACCGGCGGCTCTTCTCCGACCATCAGTCGCGCCAGAGACTGACGGGCTATAATCCTGCGCGCGGGCAGACTTTCCCAAGCACGTTAAATCCCCGCCAATGGTTTTGTCTTACTTGAAGGCAGGCATGTCATTGGCGGGCGAGGCTGCGCGCAGGCTGATCAGATAATCCTGACTGATGTCATGCACTTCCATGATGTGCGCATACAGCAATTCTTCGGTCGCCTTGCTGTCGCCGCGTAAGATTGCATCGACAATGCCCTGATGTTCCGCGTGCGAGGATGCAAGGCGCGCAAGGCTTGTGAATTGTACCCGTCTGAACGGGGCAACCCGGCGCCGGACAGATAATGTCACATCGACCAGAACTTCATTATGCGACCCACGATACAGCGTGTTGTGAAACGACCGGTTCAGGGTTTCATAGCCATCGCTGTCGCCAAGCCGGACTGTCTCGGCCAATTCATGATGGATCTTTTCAAGATTGTGCCGTTCACCACTGGTCATGCGCTTTGCTGCCAGTCGCCCGCACATGGCTTCAAGTTCGGCCATGCTTTCAAACATCGCTGTCAGGCGTTCGGGGGTGGCGAGTGAAACATAGACCCCCTTGTTGGGAATCTTTTCGGCAAGTTCGGTCGCGGTGAGCAATTGCAGCGCTTCGCGAACCGGGGTGCGCGACACGCCAAACCGTTTGGCCAGAAGCGGTTCTTCCAGTCTTTGCCCCGGTGGCAGCTTTCCCCTGACGATATCGTCTTCAAGCACCTGACACAGCTGCTGGGCAATGCCAAGCGGTTCTGTCTGTTCGGTTGGCGCAAAGAGCGTTTGACGAAGCTCGGTCATCTGATGTTTGAGCCCTTCTTGCGAGGTCTGGAAGCATTTCCCTTTTGGTAATGTATACACGAATTTTACCGGGAAATCCAAGCATCCTGCTGCTTGTAAAGCGGGGTGTGATTCTTCAGTCATGTTTTGCACAATAATTATGCATAAATAATATGCTGCATATAAAAATGATCATAAATAATGCATCGTGCGTGGTGATTGACGTGTCGAAATATTATTAAGTTATTGAAAAATATAGATTGGCATGTGTGTTGCAGGATGTATACACAATGCGGATTGCATTCCGTTGAGATTACTTTTCATAGAAATAGCTATCTCTATCAGGGAGACATCAATGACAAACGTTAAACGGCGCGACTTTCTGACGAAGTCGGCAATCGGGGCTGCAGCCACCGGGGCCGCCGTCATCGCAGCACCAAACATCGTGCGTGCAGAAGAAACCTTTAACTGGAAAATGACCAATGCCTATGGTCCGGGTTCGCCATTTTATGTGACCGGTCCGGGCAGCCCGGAAGACTTCTGTGCGCGGGTAAGGGAGATGTCGAACGGGCGTCTCAATATCCAGCATTTCGCCGCAGGCGAGCTGATCCCGGCCCTTGAGGGCTTTGACGCCGTTCAGGCCGGTACGGTCGAAATGAATGCCGCCAATGCTTATTTCTGGGCAGGTAAAATCTTTGCAGCCCAGTATTTCACCACGGTTCCGTTCGGCCTGAACTTCCAGGGCATGAATGCATGGCTTTATCATGCGGGCGGGCTTGATCTGTGGCATGAAGTTTATAAGCCATACGGGCTTGTTGCCTTCCCGATGGGCAATACCGGCGTTCAGATGACCGGCTGGTTCCGCGAGCCGATTGAAAGCCTTGATGACTTCAAGGGCCTGAAAATGCGTATTCCGGGTCTGGCGGGCAAGGTCTATCAGCAGATCGGTGTTGAAGTGAAGCTGCTTCCGGGCGGGGAAATCTTCCCGGCACTGGAACGTGGCGTGATTGATGCTGCCGAATTTGTCGGTCCCTATCAGGATCGTCGTCTTGGTCTGCAGAAGGCCGCAAAATATTACTACACCACCGGCTGGCATGAGCCGTCCAACGTGACCGAGCTTCTGATCAATCAGAAAGCCTGGGAAAGCCTTCCGGCCGACCTTCAGGCGATTGTCAAGAACGCGGCACAGGCCTGCAACCTTGACAGCCATTCCTGGTGCGAAGCCAATAACGCAGCAGCCCTGCGTGATCTGGTCGAGAACTTTGGCGTTACCGCCCAGACACTTCCGGACGAAGTGGTGACCAAACTTAAGGGCATCACCAAGGAAACCCTTGAAGCCGAAGCTGCCAAGGATCCGGTCACCAAAAAGGTCCATGAAAGCTTCATGGCGTTCCGTGATACGCATCACGAATGGGCCGCTGTCAGTGAAAAGCCCTATCACGGCATCATTTCATCCAAAGACGGGATGAGCTGATATGAAGTCGACCCGTACTGAGCCGTTATTCGACCGTGTTCTTGGCCTGATTGTTGATATTGCCGGATGGGGGGCTGCGATCAGTGGTCTGGCCCTTGTGCTGGTGGTCGGGGGGAATGTGTTGTTGCGCTATCTGTTTAACTCCGGAAGTGTGGCTATGCAGGAACTTGAATGGCATCTGGTGTCGCCGATTGCCCTGATGGGCATGGCTTACGGGATGCGCCACGGCGGTCATGTGCGGGTCGATTTTCTTTATGAACGTCTGGGCCCCAAAGCCCAGGCGATCATTGACCTGTTTTCAGCACTCCTGATGGCTGTTCTTGGCGGGGCATTGATCTGGTTTTCGATCCCCTATGTCGAACAATCCATCATGATGGGCGAAGGGTCCCCCGATCCGGGAGGCTTGCCATATCGCTTTTTGCTGAAGGCCTTCATTCCTGTCGGATTTGGCTTGTTGCTTGTTCAGGCAATTTCGCAAGCCTTGATGAATTATCGCCAGATCCGCGTGGAAGATGACGCACCCGCCTATAATACGTCCGCCGCGGTTTCGCAGAGCGGTGCAGGAGACTAATCAGACATGACCGGAAATGAATGGCTGGCCATCGGCATGGTCGGGGGCTTCTTTGGCTTCCTCGTGCTCGGTGTGCCAGTGGCGATCTCGCTTGCGATTTCGGGATTTGCCTTTGGGATTATGGGGTTTGGCACCGGCCTGTTTAACCTGTTGCCCGCACGTGTCTACGGGGTTGTGACCAACTATACGCTGCTTGCCTTGCCGCTTTTCATCTTCATGGGCGTGATGCTTGAAAAGTCGAAGCTTGCCGAAGAACTGATTGATGTGATCGGCCATGCCATGGGCCGCCTCAAGGGCGGCATGGGGTTGGCGATTGTCATTGTCGGGGTTCTGATGGGGGCATCGTCGGGCGTGGTTGGGGCAACCGTTGTGACGGTCGGATTGCTGTCGCTACAGCCGCTGATCAATCGCGGTTATGACAAGGGGGTGGCAAGCGGGGTGATCTGCGCGTCCGGAACGCTTGGGCAAATCATTCCGCCCAGTCTGGTTCTGATCCTGCTTGCCGATATTCTGGGTGAGTCTGTTGGTACGCTGTTTGCCGCGGCAATGGTGCCGGGATTGATCCTTGCCGGCATGCTTGGGCTTTATCTTGTGCTGCTTGGTATTTTCAAACCGGAAATGGTACCGGCCATCCCGCAGGACGAACGCGATGCACTCGGTTCGCGTGATTTGCTGATCAAGATCGTTAAGGTGGTTTTGCCGCCGCTCGCCCTTGTGTTTGCTGTGCTTGGATCAATCGTCGGCGGTATTGCAGCCCCGACCGAGGCCGCATCGATGGGGGCACTTGGTGCTTTGTTGCTCGCACTTTTCACCGGTCGGCTAAGTCTTGGTGTGATGCGCGAAGTCCTGCACGATACCCTGATCACCAGTGCAATGGTGTTCTTTATCCTGATCTGTGCGCAGCCCTTTGGTCTTGCCTTCCGGGGGCTTGGCGGCGAAGGCCTTGTTCATGCGATGTTTGAATGGGTGCCGGGCGGGGATATGGGCAACCTTCTGTTCATGATGGGGGTGATCTTTATTCTTGGCTTCTTCCTTGAATGGATCGAGATTTCCTATATCGCGCTTCCGATGTTCCTGCCGGTATTTCTCAATAGCGGGATCGACATGGCATGGCTTGCCATTCTGGTGGCGATGAATTTGCAAACGAGCTTCCTCACACCTCCCTTTGGCTGGGCACTGTTCTTCCTTAAGGGGGTTGCACCGCCTTCGGTGTCGACAACTGATATCTATCGCGGGGTGATACCGTTTATCGGCATTCAGGCGCTTGCCCTTATATTGCTGTTTATCTTTCCTGAGCTGACAAGCTGGTTGCCTGATCTGATCGGGTGGTGATGAAATCATTCTACGATGTGAAAAGCCGCTGAACTGAAAATCAAAACGGCGCTATGAACAAAAGTCACGGACATGCCGGGGAGCAAGCCCGGTATGTCCGAAGCGTTACGGCAGGGAGGCCGAAAGACAATGTTACGTTCCAGAACCGCCCTTGGGGGCATGGTTACCGCCCCGCATCATCTGGCCGCACAGGCCGGGCGTGATATCCTGCGCAACGGCGGCAACGCGGTCGAGGCGATGATTGCCGCAGCCGCCACCATTGCAGTTGTCTATCCGCATATGAATGCGATTGGCGGCGACGGGTTCTGGCTGATCGCAGAACCGGGCAAGGATCCGGTTGCCATTCGGGCCTGTGGCGGGGCGGCAGAGGCGGCAACGCCGGACTTTTATCGCGAACAGGGTCATGCGGCGATCCCGGCGCGCGGGCCGCTTGCCGCACTGACGGTGGCGGGGGCGATTGGTGGCTGGATCAAGGCAGCCGAAATTGCCAAGGGGCTTGGTGGCAAGGTTCCGCTGGCACGTCTGCTGGAAGATGCCGTACATCATGCCAAAACCGGCGTTCCGGTAACACAGTCCCAGGTCGAGCTGACCACCACCAAGATGGCGGATCTTAAGGATGTGCCTGGCTTTGTTGAGACCTATGCCGCCAATGGCATTCCCGAAATTGGTGACGTGTTAAAGCAGCCCGCCCTTGGCGCGACGCTTGAACATCTGGGCAAGGCCGGACTGGATGATTTCTATCGCGGTGACGTCGCGCGCAGCAACGCCAAGGGGCTGTCGCTGGTTGGAAGCCCGATTGCACTTGCCGATCTGGAAAGCTATCACGCCAAAGTCATGACACCGCTTTCGGTCAGACTTTCGGCCGGAACGGTCTTTAACATGGTGCCGCCGACCCAAGGGGTTGCGTCATTGATGATCCTTGGCCTGTTTGATCGTCTTGGTGTCAGCGCGGCAGACGGATTTGATCATATCCATGGACTGATTGAATCGACCAAGCGCGCCTTTATCGCGCGCAACAATCATGTCGGCGATCCCGACCGCATGACCATTGATCCGATGGATTTGTTGTCTGATGCGACGCTTGATCGCGAAGCTTCCAAAATCAGTATGAAGACGGCACTGCCCTGGCCGCATATCGCCAAACCCGGTGATACGATCTGGATGGGAACGGTTGATTCAAACGGCGTTGCCGTAAGCTATATCCAGAGCATCTTCTGGGAATTCGGATCGGGCATCGTTGTGCCCGAAACCGGCGTTTTGTGGCAGAACCGCGGGGCAAGCTTTACGCTTCATGATGGCCCAAATCAGCTCGGACCGGGACGCTTGCCGTTCCATACGCTTAACCCGGCGATGGCACGCCTGAATGACGGGTCGGTTCTGACCTATGGCACCATGGGGGGCGAGGGACAGCCGCAAACCCAGTCAGCCGTCTTTACCCGAAATGTCCTGTTTGGTCAGGATTTGCAGGAAGCAATCACCGCGCCGCGCTGGTTGCTTGGCAAGACATGGGGCGATGAAACCACCACCCTTAAACTCGAAAACCGCTTTGATCCGGCCCTGATTGAGAAACTGAAATCAGCCGGTCACGCGGTTGAGGTCGTTGGTCCCTATGAAGACATGATGGGCCATGCGGGCGGCATCCGGTTGCGTCCGGATGGTGTGATGGAAGGGGCGACGGATCCGCGTGCGGATGGGACGGTTGCGGCCATTTGATTTAAAGTGATCCAGTACCAGCTTTACGCTTTCGTGTTGTGGTTGTGGGAGTTGAGGTTCGGTTAAACTAACCATTTTCTTTTAAGGTGCGGTTCGCTACCTTTTACGAAACTGAAAATTGCCTGAAGATCAGGTCAGTAACGTTCGTAAAGGAAGTAAAGCTGTGAGCGCTTTTTCTGCAATCCTTATTGGTTTGACCGTTCTTCTTGTACTTCTGCTGCTGTACGGCGTGAGCATATACAACCGCTTGGTGTCGTTGCGTCAATCAGCCCGCGAGGGTTGGAGTGGCATTGATGTGCAACTTAAACGTCGCAGCAACCTTGTTCCAAATCTTGTCGAAACCGTGAAGGGCTATGCAAAGCACGAAAAGCAGTTGTTTGAAGAAGTGACTGAGTTGCGCGCAAAAACATCTGACGCAAGTTCGTCAGATGCAAATGCAAGGCAGGAGTTGGAGGGGCAAATGTCGACTGCGCTGATGCGGATATTTGCCGTAGCAGAGGCCTATCCGGAATTGCAGGCGGACAAGACCTTCATCGAGCTTCAGCAGTCTTTGTCTGAGCTGGAAAATCAGATCCAGATGGCGAGACGCTATTACAATGGCACCGTGCGGGATCTCAATATCGCCGTGCAATCGTTTCCAAGCAATATCGTCGCCGGTAGTTTTGGCTTTGTTGAGGGCAGCTACTACGAAGTTGAGCACGCGATTGAGCGTCATGTGCCTGGCGTGAAGTTTGATTGATGTTTGCTAGGGCGTCCAAAAAATCCATCATTTGGATGAATGCCGGTCCTGCTATCAGGCTGTGGCTTTGGTTGGCAGTGTTCATGACGCTGATAGTCTCCAATGCTTCCGTTTTTGCGCAGGCTATCGGGGCCGCGTCGGGCGAACGGATAACCACATTCAGATCGGAGGTTTTTGTTCAGCAAAACGGCGGCATTCGTGTCATTGAAGACATACATGTCGAAGCGCAGGGAGAGCTGATCAAAAGAGGTATTTATCGTGATTTTCCATTGGTTACGATGAATGCTTTGAAGTTCTATGATCTTGCCGATATTCAAATCGAAAGTATTTTGCTTGATGGGCGGATCGTGCCGTACCATACGGAAAAGCTGGATGGTGCAATACGGATTTACATGGGCGATCCACAGCGCACCCTGTCAATTGGTGAGCACAAGTTCACAATCACATATTTCCTGAATAATCAGATATCGCTCGGAGAAGGTGTCGACGAGCTTTACTGGAACGTCACCGGTAATGACTGGCAGTTTTCAATCGATATTGTTGACGCAAAAGTTCATCTACCTGTTGGGGCCGAGGTCAATGATCTGGCCGTATATGTTGGACCCCAAGGCCAGAAGGGGGGCCGTTATGAGGTCCTGTCAGGTGCAGGAAACTTTGTAGAAGTTAGAAATGCAGTTGCCTTGTCAAAAGGAGATGGGCTGACCATTGCGGTGTCATGGCCATCCGGATATGTGAGCCATCCTGCTTTCGTCAATGCAGTAGGAAAGCTTGTTTCCGATAACCTCGGAATTTTCATCGGCATGACTTTGTGCTTGCTGCTTTTGGTTTATCTGACGTTCTCCTGGCGCAAATTTGGCAAGGATCCAAAACCACCAACTGTTGTACCTCGGTTTGAGCCGCCTGTTGGAAGATCTGCAGCAGAAGTCGGGTTCCTGTGGTGCAATGCAAAAGGCGGTCAGAATTTCGCAACCAAGGCATTCGCCGTTGTGTTGACGAGTTTGGCGGTAAAGAGATGCCTGACGATCAGTGTGACCGGTAAGGGGGAATACATCCTGTCAAAGCTGCCAGGCGTGCGCGATGACCTGCCAGATGACGAGCAAACTGTCTTGAACTCGTTGTTGCGCCAATCGGATGTCAAGGAAATCACCATTGGCCGCGAGTACCGAAAGGAAGTTGAAAGTGCACGGAACTCGTTGCTTAACCGGTATTCTGCTGCTCAAAGATCCGGTTATTTCGTTCGGAATGACTTTCCCTGGAAAATTGGTTTTGTAATGGCCGTACTGGCCGTCGCTGCCGTGGTTATGCTTGACCCTGTAATTGGTGCGCGTGATCCAGAATCTTTCATTGGTACTGCGATTGGAAGCATCATGCTCGTAGGTGCCATAGTTCTGATCTTTAATTTTTTGCAGGCAATTCTGGCAGGGATTGTCGACCGAGGTAAGCCTGTCGAAAGGGCGATAGGAAAATTGGTTATAGTAAGTTTGGGATTTATGGCTCCGGCATGGGTTTTTGGCTTTATCCTGCTAGGAGCGATGTCACCCGTTGCGTTATGCGTTGCTGTTTTTGCTATTGTTGTCTGCTGCCTGTTCCGCATCTGGATGGAAGTTCCAACACAAGAATTCTTGAAGCTCCATGCCGAGATTGAGGGATATCGTCGTTACCTTACTGTGGCGGAGCAGGACCGAATGAACTTCATGAACCGCGAAATGGGGGATGCTATTGCGATTTTTGAAAAGCATTTGCCGTTTGCTATGGCGCTCGATGCAGAAGACGTCTGGACGCAGCGGTTTGAAGATTATCTGCGTTCATTGCCCTCAGAAGCCGATGGTCGGAACAAGGAATATAATCCAGCGTGGTACAGAGATGGTCGTGGGTGGCAGAATATAGGCAGTTTCAGTAGCAGCTCTGTCGGCCAGCTAAGTGCTGCTGCGGTATCTTTCGGTGCTCCAACAATTTCTTCTGCCGGAATTGCATCTGGTGGTGGCGGCTTTTCCGGCGGCGGTCGAGGTGGTGGCGGCGGTGGCGGTTGGTGATAGCGATGTTGCGTGTCCAGAAAAAAAGCCCCGCAAATGCGGGGCTTTTTCGTTTAGGTAAACTCCCACTCGATCACATGGCGATAGGTTTCACCGGGATTGAGCCAAGGGCTTGGGAAGTCTGTGCGGTTAGGGCTGTTGGGATAGGTTTGGGGTTCCAGCGCAATGCCTGCGGATGTGTGCAGGGGAACACCGGTTTCGGTTTTCATCGTCTCGTTGAAATGCTGGGCAAGGTAGAATTGTAGCCCGGCCTCGGTCGAGAACAGTTTGATCGAACGGCTGCTTTCAGGATCGGACAGGGTGGCGATTGGGCGCAGTGCGCCGCGATCACCGGTCAGGCAGAAATTATGATCAAAGCCCTGTGTGGCGTTGGGCTGCATGTCTGAAATGCGGGCCGGGCTGCGGAAGTCATAACCGGTCCCGGCCACGCCACGGGCATCCGCAAGAGGGATCAGCTTGTCATCGACCGGAAGCCATTGATCGGCATTGATCTGTAAAACGTGGTCCGCTGCGGTTTGATCGAATTTGCCCGTCAGGTTCCAATAGGCGTGGCTTGTCATATTAACCGGGCAGGGCGCATCACAGGTCGCCGTGATTTCAAGCCTAAGGCGGTTTTGTGCAACGATTGAATAGGTCGCGGTTGCAACCATATTGCCCGGATATCCCTGATCACCGTCAGACGAGGTGAGCTGGAAGGCTACACTCGTTTCCGTTTGATCTGTCACGTTCCAGATGCGTCGATCAAAACCGTCCTTGCCGCCATGCAGATGGGTGTCGCCTTCGTTGGCAGAAAGCATGACTTCGTGGCCGGTCGGATCGGTGTAGCGGGAATTTTCGATCCGGTTGGCATAGCGCCCGCAAATGGCCCCGATATAGCTGTCCTGGGCAAGATAGGCATCATCATCAGACAGGCCAACAGCGATGTTTGTCGGGGCAGGTTTCGAATCCTCATACAAATCAAGGGCGCAAATACGCGCGCCAAGCGCAGAAACCGTAAGGCGAATCTGCGATGTCGCAAGCGTCACACGCGGGGAATTTTTACCCGAAATACGTGTTTGTGCCGATAGTGTTGCCATGTCTGGTGCGTGGTGGCTTTCAGGCATTCGATCCTCTCGTAATCCTTGATTTTTCTACGTTTATTTCATGTTGTCAATCGCTGTGGGCGATGGGGGCTGCCTTGGAATAACTATATGGTTGAGCGGCTTCAAATCATATTGTAATACTATATGGCTTTTAAGCAATAAACCACACTTAGGGAGGAAATCGTGGTGAAATTCACAAAGCTTGCAGTTTCGACTGCAGCGCTTGGCGTTGCGCTTGGTCTTTCTTTTGCTGCCCATGCCGAAATGATGATTGGTTTTTCTCAGATCGGTTCTGAAAGCGGCTGGCGTACATCCGAAACCGCGTCGATCAAGGCTGAAGCCGAGAAACGCGGTATTGATCTGAAATTCTCGGATGCTCAGCAGAAGCAGGAAAACCAGATCAAGGCTGTTCGTTCATTCATCGCGCAGGGTGTTGACGGAATTCTTCTGGCTCCGGTGGTGGAAACCGGCTGGGACCAGGTTCTGAAAGAAGCAAAAGACGCCGGTATTCCGGTTGTTCTGGTTGACCGTGGCGTAGATGCCAGCGAAGACCTTTATCTGACCAAGGTCGCATCTGACTTTGTGGTCGAGGGTGCACTTGCTGCGGCTTGGTTGGCAACTGAAACCAACGCGGTTTGCGATGTTGTTGAACTGCAGGGAACTGTTGGTTCATCTGCCGCAAACGACCGTAAAGCCGGTTTTGAGTCGGTAATTTCCAACTTCCCGGGCATCAATATCATCCGTTCGCAGTCTGGTGACTTCACCCGCTCGGGCGGCAAGGAAGTCATGGAAAGCTTCCTGAAAGCTGAAAACGGCGGCAAGGACATCTGTGCTGTTTATGCACATAATGATGACATGGCGCTGGGTGCAGTCCAGGCGATCAAGGAAGCCGGCCTTAATCCGGGTGATGATATCAAGATCGTATCGATCGATGCGGTTCCTGATATCTTCAAGGCAATGGCCGATGGCGATACCAATGCTACCATCGAACTGAACCCGCATCTGGGTGGTCCGTCCTTTGATGCCATCAAGGCAGCCAAGGCCGGTCAGGAAGTTCCGAAATGGATCAAGGCAAATGGTCCGCTCTTCCTGCCTGATACCGCAGCAGAAGAATACAAAATGCGCAGCAAATAACAGCCCGACCCGGCATCATGAACGTGTTCGTGACGCCGGGGACGACTGGCTTGCCATTGCAATGACGTACCCCGGTCATGCCGGGGTGCGTCATGCTGTATCGGGATAAAAATCTGAATAACAGGGAGAGGGTGAGGCAATGACAGACACCGCACTTTCTGCAGGGACGGAAGATATCGTTCTTTCGGTGCGCGGTGCCGGAAAGTTCTTTCCCGGCGTCAAGGCGTTACAGGATGTCGATTTCGACCTGAAACGCGGCGAAATTCATGCCCTTCTTGGGGAAAACGGGGCGGGTAAATCCACCCTGATCAAAGTAATTACCGGGGTTCATCCCCGCGACGCCGGGGCGGTTATGCTCGACGGCGAGGAAATCCACCCGCAGCATCCGGGCGATGCGCAGGGGTTGGGGATTTCGACAGTTTATCAGGAAGTCAATCTGGTGCCGACCTTGTCGGTTGCCGAAAACCTGATGCTCGAACGCCAGACACGAAAGTTTGGCCTGATTTCATGGAAAAAGACCGAGGCCGATGCCAAGGCGGCACTGGAGATACTTGGTCTTGATATTGATGTGAACCGGCCGCTTGGATCCTATTCGGTGGCGATCCAGCAGCTTGTTGCCATCGCACGCGCCGTGGCGCTGGATGCACGCGTTCTGATTTTGGATGAACCAACGGCATCGCTTGACGGTGAAGAAATCAAGACGCTGTTTCGCATCATGCGCGAGCTGCGCGACAAGGGACTGGGTATTGTCTTTGTGACCCATTTCCTTGATCAGGTCTATGCGGTTACGGATCGTATCACGGTTCTGCGCAACGGACGTCTGGTCGGAACATTTGTGACCAGTGAACTTGCACAGATTGATCTGATCAATCACATGCTTGGCCGTGAACTGGCCGAGGTCAGTGCCCATCGTCATCAGGATGAAGGTAGCTATTCCGGGCCCAAACGCACCATTCAGATCAAGAATCTTGGCAAGAAGCGTGTGCTTGAACCGGTGTCCCTTGATCTTCAGGCCGGCGAAATCGTTGGTCTGGCAGGCCTTCTGGGATCCGGGCGAACCGAACTTTCCGAACTGATATTCGGAACGCAAAAGGCTGATAGCGGTCTTGTGTTCCTTGACGGGGAACCGGTGATGTTGCGATCCCCGCGTCATGCGATCCGGTCGGGCTTTGGCCTGTGTCCGGAAGACCGCAAACAGGATGGTATTGTAGCGGAACTGAGTGTGCGCGAAAATATTGTTCTGGCCCTTCAGGGGCGGCGTGGTTGGCTGCGTCCGATCCCGCGCGCCGAGCAACAGAAATTTGCCGATGACATGATCAAGGCGCTGGGTATTGCGACGCCAGACAGTGAAAAACCGGTCGGGCAGTTGAGTGGTGGCAACCAGCAAAAGGTCATTCTGGCGCGCTGGTTGGTTTCAAAACCGATCCTTCTGATCCTTGATGAACCGACCCGTGGCATTGATGTCGGTGCGCATGCCGACATCATCAAACTGATCAAGGAGCTTTGCGACGAAGGTCTGGCCTTGCTGGTCGCCTCAAGCGAGCTTGAAGAAATCGTCGCCTTTGCCGATCGCGTTGCAGTAATGCGTGATCGTGAAAAGGTTTCCGAACTGGTGGGTGCGGAAATCACCCAGAACAAGATCATCGAGGCAATTGCGCGATGACCAGTTTGCAAGACAAAAAGAAATTACGGGAAAGCAGCACCATGTCTGCATCTTCTTTGATAAGTCGGCCCTGGTTCGGCCCGGTCGCGGCACTGGTTCTGATTGTGCTGGGGATCGGGGTGATTTCGCCCGACTTCTTTAGTATCCGCATTGTTGACGGGCATCTTTATGGATCGCTGGTCGATGTCGTTCATCGTGGCGCGTCAACAGCACTTGTGGCTGTTGGCATGGCGATTGTCATCGGGACGCGCGGGATTGACCTTTCTGTGGGGTCGATCATTGCCATTTCCGGGGCGGTGATGGCGGTTCTGATCCGTGACACCGATTTGCATCCGGCAGTGATTATCCTGGCCGCACTTGGGGCCGGTGTGCTGTGTGGATTGTGGAACGGGGTACTTGTTGCGTTCCTTGATATTCAGCCGATTATTGCCACCCTGATCCTGATGGTCGCGGGACGTGGTATTGCCCAGATGATCACCGGTGGTCAGATTGTGACCTTCCATGGTGAGTTTTTCGAGGCCATTGGCAGTGGCTATTTGCTGGGTATTCCCTGGCGCGTGATCATTGCGGCTGCAGTGATTGCCGCGATCTATTTCATCATGCGCAAGACGGCCCTTGGCCTGTTTGTTGAGTCGGTTGGTGGCAACGCACGCGCCAGCCGGGTTGCAGGCATTGATGCACGTGGCATCAAGCTGATGGCCTATGCGGCATCTGGCCTGTGTTCTGCCTTTGCCGGGATCATTATTGCGGCTGATATTCGCGGGGCGGATGCCAATAATGCCGGGCTTTGGCTTGAACTTGATGCGATCCTTGCCGTCGTGATTGGCGGTGCATCGCTGATGGGCGGCCGGTTCTTTATTGCCATGACGGTGATTGGTGTTCTGATCATTCAGGCCCTGACGACCGGCATTCTTCTGTCGGGCTTGCCGTCGCAATATACCCTGATCGTCAAGGCAGCAGTGGTGATGGTTGTGCTTCTTGTGCAGGCACCAAAATCGCGTCAACTGGTCGGGCAGGCGATGGAACGCTTGAAGCGGGGAAAAGCAGATGAAAATTAATGAACGTTTTTACCCGATCCTGGCGACGCTGGCGGTTCTGGCCTTGCTGTATGGTTACGGGATTTTTGAACATCGCGCCTTTTCCGATACCTATGTTCTGGGCGCACTTCTGACCGATAATGCCTTTTTGATCATTACCGCCGTGGGCATGACATTTGTCATTCTTTCGGGCGGGATTGACCTGTCTGTCGGGTCAATGATCGCCTTTATCGGGGTTCTGATGGCCGAACTGGTTACCGGGTTTGGCATGCACCCGCTGATGGCAGCGCTGATTTCGCTGATTGTCGGTGCGGCGTTCGGGGCTTTCATGGGCGTCATCATCGCCAAGTTCGATATTCAGCCCTTTATCATCACGCTTGCAGGCATGTTCTTTTTGCGCGGGGTCTGCTTCCTGATCAATCTGGATTCCGTTCCGATTGATCACCCGTTTGTTGCGGCTTTCAGCGGTTTCAAGGTCCAGCTGCCCGGCCGTGGGTGGTTGACAGCATCAGCACTTCTGATGCTGGCGACCGTGATTGGCGGGGTGGTAATTGCCCATTACACGCGATTTGGGCGCAATGTCTATGCGATTGGCGGCGACCGTCATTCGGCCGAGCTTCTGGGCATTCCGGTTCATAGCACCATCATTCGCGTTTACACCCTGTCGGGTTTCTTCAGTGCGCTTTCAGGTGTGGTCTTTGCGTTCTATACCGCATCGGCCTATCCGCTGGCAGCTGTCGGGGTCGAGCTTGACGCGATTGCCGCTGTGGTGATTGGCGGGACGCTTCTGACCGGCGGGATGGGCTTTGTGATGGGAACGTTCTTTGGCGGGATCATCATGGGGGTTATCCAGACCCTGATCGCCTTTGACGGATCGCTTAACAGCTGGTGGACAAAGATCATGATTGGTGCCTTGCTGTTTGGCTTTATCGTCCTGCAACGTCTGATCACCCGGTCCTTCTCGGGGATGCGGGCCGGGACGACGTGATCCGGATCGCAAGTCTGTATCCATATCCATGCAAACAGGCACCCATCGGGTGCCTGTTTTTTTATGCGCGATCCGGAACGCGCAAACAAAAAATGCTGCGGTCATCGCGCAGCATTTTTATCGGGTGGAATGCAGCCGGTATTACAGCCCGATCTGGTCCCAGTCATGTTCGACCGACATGCCAAGTTGCTGGCGCAACTGGCGCATGGTGCCGCGCAGAAGGCGGCGCATGGCTTCGCGGGCGTCGCCCGGTTCTCGCTGGGCGATGGCCTTATAGACGGCCAGATGATCCGGAAGGGATTTGACATGGGCCTTTGGGCCGCCTGACGACAGGCGGAACGACCCGATGAGCGCCGTTTCGATCAACATGCCAAACGATTTCATGAAATCATTGCCCGACGCATCAAGGATCGCCTGATGAAAGGCAAGGTCGGTCATATAGACCGCGTCTGTACCCAGTTCGGCATTTTCCATGCCGGTATAGGCCGCTTCGATCAGGGCAAGCTGTTCTTCGGTCGCACGTTCGGCGGCCATGGCGGCGGTGTTCGGCTCGATAATCATGCGGGTTTCAAACAGGCCATAAAGGAATGCCGGGTCCGGGTCCGGGAAGTGCCAGGACAGAACATCGGGATCCAGCAGGTTCCAGCTTGAGCGTGGCTTGACGCGTGTACCGGTTTTGGGGCGGCTTTCGATCAGGCCTTTGGCCGATAGAATTTTGATCGCCTCGCGCAGGGCCGTGCGCGATACATCAAGGGATTCACTTAAGGCAGCCTCGGTCGGAAGCACATCACCCGGTGCCAGCTGGCCCGAAACAATCCGGGCTCCTAAATCGTGCGCAACAATGCTGTGCAGGCTGCGTTTGGCATAGGTTCTCGACATGGACGACATTAAATTCCCTCCGGCATGGCCTTATTGGTAAACAAAAAGGCAAAAGGCCCGCTTTGCAATTATTCATATAATATGAATTAATTTCGAGGGCAACTTATCTGACCCCATCAAGGCTTTGTGTTGCAAAGCATATAATTAATTCGGAGAGGGAGGAGGTCAGCCGAACGGGATGCCAAAGGTCACGAAGTTATAGACTACCATGCGGCAGATCGAAAGAACTCACTTCACCCGTTTGTCGCTTGACAGGCCCGGATATCCTGATCATTAATGTTATTGTATGAAGAATTAAAAAGCATAATTTTCAGGAGGAAGCATCATGAATACGAGCGGGGCGAAACAGCCGGACTGCTGAGCCCGATGCCAAACCGGTAAAAATTGCAGGCAGCAATCTGCCCTTCGGGGCTTTTGTCTTTTGCGCTGCACATATTCGGGATTGATGCAATTTCTGATAATTTTGAATAGAGAAACGGACCGTGCGGGGCGGAGTCCCTGTGTCCGGGCCGAAAGAGAAACAAAGAGAAACCAGACGACGGGAGAAGCAACGATCATGTCTGATCGCATGCCGACACACTATACCAGCCTTGAAGACAAGTCGGTGTTTATCACCGGTGGCGCATCGGGCATTGGCGAGGCGATTGTGACCGCCTTTGTTGAACAGGGCGCGAAAGTCGCCTTTGTCGACATCATGGAAGATGCGGGCGCAGCGCTTGTTGAAAAATTGTCAAAGGATGCGCGCAATGCGCCGGTCTTTATCAAATGCGACCTGACCGATGTTGACGCCTTGCGCGCGGCGATCGCCAGGGCAGCCGAGATCAATGGCCCGATCACCGGGCTTTTGAACAACGCGGCGAACGATACCCGTCATAAATGGCAGGACGTGACCCCGGAATACTGGGATGAGCGCCAGGCAATCAATATTCGCCCGTCCTTCTTTGCCATTCAGGCCGTTGCACCGATGATGCAGCAAAACGGTGGCGGCGCGATCATTAATTTCGGTTCTGTCAGCTGGATGATGGGGCAGGGCGGTATGCCCGGCTATACCACGGCCAAGGCAGCAACCCATGGCCTGACGCGCGGCATGGCGCGTGATCTGGGCAAGGATCATATCCGGGTCAATACGTTGGTTCCGGGTTGGGTCATGACCCAGCGCCAGCTTGATCTTTGGGTTGACGAGGCGGCCGAGCGCGAAATCGACGAGCGCCAGTGCCTTAAGAACAAGGTGATGCCACAGGATATCGCGCGCATGGCGCTGTTCCTGATTTCCGATGAAAGCCGGATGGTTACCGCCCAGAACTTTATCGTTGATGGTGGCTGGGTCTGATCGCAGACCCGCCAGCACGACATTCACGCACAGACAAAGATCACTCGGGACGAATTTTCATGAGACTGGTTCAATACAAGGATACCGCTGGCGCCCAGCATGTTGCCGTTGTCGAAGATCAGGATACCCTGATTGCCCTGACCGGTGTTGCCACCACCCGCGAACTGGCGGGTATCGCGATTGCGCAAGGGGTTACCATGATCGAGGCCGCCAAGGCCCGCATGGGCGAGGAACGCCTCGATTATAATGCAATTGCATCCGAAGGCCGCCTTTTAGCGCCGATCACCCATGCCGATCCGGCACATTTTCTGGTGACGGGCACCGGTCTTACCCATCTGGGGTCGGCATCCGCACGTGCGAACATGCACAAGGCCGACAACAAGGCGGCTGACGAAACCGATTCCATGAAGATGTTCCGCATGGGGGTTGAGGGTGGCAAACCTGCCGCCGGTCAGAAGGGCGTTCAGCCCGAATGGTTCTATAAGGGCGATGGTTCGGTTGTTGCCAATCCGGGTGCGGATATTCCGAGCCCGTCCTTTGCCCTTGATGGCAGTGAAGAACCCGAAATTGCTGCGATCTATGTCATTGATCAGGATGGCAATCCGGTGCGTATCGGCTTCGCGATTGGCAACGAGTTTTCCGACCATGTCATGGAACGCCAGAACTATCTTTATCTGGCGCATTCAAAACTGCGCGCATGCTCGATGGGACCGGAATTGCTGCTGGGCGATCTGCCCAGCCATGTCGAAGGCACCTCGCGCCTGTATCGCGATGGCAAGGTGATCTGGGAAAAGCCGTTCCTGAGCGGCGAAGACAATATGTCGCACTCGCTCGCCAACCTTGAATATCATCATTTCAAATATGACCTGTTCTGCCGTCCGGGCGATGTCCATGCGCATTTCTTTGGTACCGCGACGCTGTCCTTTGCCGATGGCATCAAAACGCAGGATGGCGATGAATTTGAAATCGAAGCTGCACCCTTCGGGCGTGCCATTCGCAACCGCCTGAAAGTTCAGGCGGAACGTCCGGTGGTGATCAAAACCATCTGATATTTCGGGAATTCTCGTAATTCCAAGGGGCGTAAAAGCCTCGTCTCCCTCCGAACGACACGAACTCCCCCGGCGCAGAAATGTGCCGGGGTTTTCTTTTTTAACTTTAGGTTGTGGTTTGGTGGTTGTTTGTGTTCTGCTAAAGTACGTTTTGGAGGGGCCGAAGCCTAATTAGGGAAGATAGATCTTTCCCTTTTTTCTAAAAATTGAGGATCGGATATTTAATGTATCTTGAGCAGGTTTCTATCAAGAATTTTAGACTTTTTGAAAATTTGGATTTGGTTTTAAATCCGGGTCTCAATGTTTTGGTGGGCGAGAATAACTCCGGTAAAACGGCGCTGATTGACGCAATCAGAATGGTTCTGGGCTCAAACTCTTCTGACCGAACTTTCGTATCAGAAACAGATTTTTTTGAATCCGCTGATACATTTTCGATCCAGCTTAAGTTTTCAGATGTGGACGAGCATGCACACAGGTTTGTTGAACATCTGTCTTCTGAGGAGTTCCTTGCAAAAGATGGTACGGCGAAGCGCAAATCCGTTCTATGCATTCAATTAACTGCCAAAAGGACTGGTAAGGAACGAAGAGGATATCCGTATATTAAGACCGATATTCGATCTGGAATCGATGGCAATGGGCTTCTTCTAGAGTCCGAAATTCGCGACTTTTTGGCTGCGACCTATCTTAAACCTCTAAGGGATGCAGAGGCCGAACTATCATCGGGGCGAGCTTCCCGGCTATCGCAGATTCTGAATTCCTCGAAGGATATTCGTGAAAGCGCTGACTCTATCCTTTCTATTGTCGCAGCTGCGAATGACCAACTTCTTCATGATGATAGTGCACTAAAGAAATCGGCAAACAGTATACGAGACAGCTATCTTCATAATCTGATCTTCGAGAATGACAAAGATACTCTTGGCGTTTTTGTTGATATTGCTGGCGTGCGCGGCAATGGTTTCGGCGAGTTAACAGATATAGCTAAGCGTCGTCATCTAAGGTCAATTCTCGAAGGTTTGAGCTTGGCGCTTACAGATGACCGAAAATTGCATGGATTAGGCTACCATAATCTACTTTTCATGGCGGCTGAGCTTCTTCTATTGGAGCAAGAAGTAGGAAGTGAGTTTCCCTTGCTTTTGATTGAGGAACCCGAAGCGCATCTTCATCCTCAGCTTCAAATGAAATTGCTCCAATTCATTGATCAGAAAGTCCACTCGGACGCTAACCCTGATGGAATTCAGTGCCTCTTAACAACTCATAGCCCGAATTTATCGTCAAAGGCTGATCCATCCACCGTCATTTTGCTAGGTGATGGCAATGCTTGGCCTCTTCGTCCTGAAGAAACAGAATTAGCCCCCGATGACTATATCTTTCTACGAAAGTTCTTGGATGCGACGAAGGCGAACGTCTTTTTCGCCAAAGGCCTCCTTTTTGTGGAGGGAGATGCCGAAAATATATTGCTTCCAACGCTATCAGAGTTTCTCGAGCGGCCGCTTGAAAATTATGGTGTTTCCATTGTCAAGTACGACAACAGCGGATCGTGGAAACGGTTTGCAAGGTTATTCCTTCGCAGAAACAAGAACGATTTGCCCCTCAAGTGGACTTCGACGCGAATCTGCATTCTGCGTGATCTCGACCTTTGGCCGCAATGTGCTGAAGAAACTTTGGGCGATATCAATCCTAATGGCTTTATCAAAAGGAAAGAGCCTGATGTGAACGGGCGAGGTGGAAATGTCAAATACTGGGAGCTTGCTGACGAAGATCAACGTGATATCCAAATCAGAGACATGAAGAGGCAACATAAGCAATACAATGGGGAAAGTTTAGAACGGCAAGGCATAAAAATATGTATTTCTGATCGGTGGACGTTTGAGTTTTGTCTTGCCCGATATGGTTTGTTTTCGGAATGCTGCTCAGCACTCGGTATTGACGCAATCGACGGGTCTGATGATGAAAAGGCTACATATATTCAGCGTGAGATAGACAAGACCAAGACCGATTTTGCTTACGCCCTAGGTTCTATTCTCTCCGATCAACGTAAAGAAGCAGTACGAGAAGCTCTAGAGAAGATTCCTGAGGATCAACGAGAGAATCTTGACGTTAAAGCACAGGCAATTCGCACGGCGAATACAGAGTATGCCGATGTTCTAAGAAGTAAACTGCCGCCCTATATTGTTGAGGCAATAGAGCATGTTACAGCTCCTTTTGATGATCGTGTTCGAGCTGCGGGGGAGGCGGAAAATGCCGAGCCCGCTTGATGGTCTTATCACGAGGCAAGACATTGCCGATTTTGCGGCGAACGAGCATCTTGTGCTCGACGACGAAGATCGTATTGGAGTTCTTGAGGCTACAAGATCTATTGATGTTCAGGCATGTCCGGGAAGCGGAAAAACCACACTAATCGCGGCTAAGTTGATGTTGTTGGCAAAGAAATGGCCGTTCCAAGATCGTGGTGTTTGTGTTCTCTCGCACACGAATGTTGCTAAGGACGAGATCTTTCGCCGCCTTCATCAGTCAAACATAATCGAAACGCAAAACCTTCTTGTGTATCCGCATTTCATAGGAACCATTCAGGAGTTCGTTAACCGGTTTCTTGCTCTACCAGCTCTTCGTTCTCGCGGTATAAAAGACATTACGGTGGACAACGATGCTTACGTAAAAGCAGCAAACACTCTGCTTGGGCGTGGCGAATTCGGCTGGCTTCAGGGAACGCTTAACGGTTTGGGGTCAGCAGAAAATATTGATGGGTTCCTTCGAAGTACATTTCGGTATTGGGTCAAGGGCAACACAGAAGTCCATATTAGTAAAAAACCAAAGGCGTGGAGTAGGCCTGATTATTTAGAGCGTGCCAAAAGAGACTTGAACCGCCTGAAATGCTATTTGGATGAGCAAGGTTTATACTTGTTTAGGGACATGTATACTCTAGCGGAAATTGCCTTGGATCAGAACCAAATCCTTGCAAAAACAGTTAGTTCACGATTTCCTTGTCTGTTCCTTGACGAGATGCAGGACACACAGAAATTTCAAGATGACCTCTTGCGTGTGATTTTTCCTGCCGACAACACCAATCTAAGTGTTCAAAGGTTTGGTGATCCCGATCAGGCGATATTTCATGGGATTGGTTCGGAGGATCCTAACGAGAGCTTCAACAGAAAAACTGATGACGATATGGATTTTGTGATCGATAAATCGCATCGATTTACAGCCAATATTTCAGAAAAAATTGCTAAATTCAGCTTCAATTCAATTGAATTGGAATCAGAGCTTTCGGATAAACATCTGGAAGAGCGAAAGCTTTTGCACGCGCAGGCGAACGAATTCGAGAATACTATTATCATTTTTGACAATGAGAGTATTACAAAGGTAATCCCCATCTTTCTAGACGTCGTTTCTCAGCAATTTAGTAATGAACATATCCGGTCAGATGACTTCACGGTAAAAATCATTGGTGCCGTAGGAAAAGAAACAGTCGAAGATGCTCAACTGACGATAGGTCACTATTGGACTGATTATGATAAGGCGAAATCAGTCAAAAATTTTCGGGAAAATACGCTGATCGAAGCTGTTCGACTATGCAGAGAACGTTCGCATTTGAATTGGGCGGACAATTATAAACTTTTGATCGATTGTTTTCTAAGGATACTGCGCAACGCCAGAGTTCGCGATCCTAATGATGCTTACTTTAATACAACGACGCTGCGTGAGCACTTGATCGAAAACGGAGGTTGGCGGAGTTTTAGGGAGTTCATCCATTTGTGTCTCAATCCAACTCGCGAACTGGATGCGATATTTTGGAGTAACTCAGTCCCTGCCTTATGCGCCAATCTTAATCTCAATTGTACGATCAATCCGGCTAGGGATTATTTTGCATTTAGTGAACCAGTATTAGCCGAAGCAGATTCGGACGGTCTGGATGAAAACGCTGATGTTGGACTGGTATGTCTTCCAGACAATGCCATTAGGCACCCAAAAGGGTTCAGGGTAGAGCTATCTACAATCCATGGCGTTAAGGGAGAGACCCACGACGCTACTCTCGTGCTTGAGACAAAATTTTACTGCTATGATCTAGGGGAAATGGTTCCTTATTTAACTGGCGAACTGCCAAGTGCAGATCATCCAAATTCTGCGCTAAGGTCTGGCCCTCACGCACGTGCCGCTTTTAAGCCCAATCAGAAATTTATGCGCCAGTTCTATGTGGCAATGAGTCGTCCGAAACATTTGCTGGGTTTGGCGGTTCATACTGACCGGATAACTGAAGAACAAAAAACAGCGCTGACCCGAATTGGCTGGAAAGTAAACGATCTTTCTCAGGTCGTGGAGTAACTGATAATGGCACGAGGTCAGGGAAAATGGTCAGAACCTAATGTACCGCATAAGGGTTGGTCTTGCGTGGATGTTGAAGATTTGGGTTCACCGGATGCAGTCTGCGAAATGTGCGAAACACAAGAAATTCGCTATGTCCACTATATGACGCATCCCGATCATCATGAAACTCTTGGTGTTGGGTGCGTTTGCGCTGAGCACATGGAAGAGGATTATGAAGCTCCTCGTCGCCGTGAACGTCAGTTGCGGAACTCCGTTCAACGAAAGCAACGTTGGTTGCGCCGGAAATGGCGAATTTCAAACAAAGGGAACGCTTACCTCAATACGGATGGCTTCAACATTACTGTCTTCAGAAAGCCGAACGGGACGTGGGGAGGTACATTGATCGACCGGCGGACAAATCAGTCTGTTTCGTCACGGCGCGTATACCGAACTGAGGATCAGGCGAAGCTCGCTGCATTTGATGCGATGATATTCTTGAAAAATGAACGCGGCTGGGGAGCATAGATTGCCCGCTTTGATAAATGGATTCCCGCCTGCGCGGGAATGACGGGGTTGGTGGCGTTCGGGGTGCTGGGTATCGGTAGAATGCAAAAAGGGCAGCGGATTGGTTTCGCTGCCCTTGGTTTTGGTGGTTGGTGTGTTTGCGGTCGTGACGCGAAGGGCGCGTTATGTTTGTTCACTAACCGCCGGAGCAGGGCGGAGCACCATGGTCACGATGATGGATGCAACGATCAGGACTGTGCCGCCGACAGCAAATACACCCATGGCACCGGTGAAATCGACCAGAAGTCCGCCAAGAACCGCACCGCTGGCAATTGCGGTCTGGAAGCCCGCGACAACAAGGCCGCCGCCGCTTTCGGCTTCGTCCGGAACCGTGCGCGTGATCCAGGTTGACCAGGCAACCGGGACGCCGCCAAATGCTGCACCCCAGATCGCAACAAGAACGATGGTCGGAGTGAGTGCGCCATTGATCATCACCATACCAAGGGTCGCAAGCCCCATGACAAGCGGCATCAGGGCGATGGTCATGCGAAGCGAACGGGCGATCAGCGCCCCTGCCAGATGGGTGCCGATAAAATTGGCAAGCCCGAAGCCCAGCAGCACGCCGGAAACACCCGCCGTTGCCACACCCGTCACATTTTCAAGGAACGGCCGGACATAGGTGAACAGGGCAAAGTGACCGGTGATGATGATGACCAGTGAAAACAGGCCAAACTTCATGCCCGGACGATTGATCAGGTCAACAAGGGTGCGAAGCGACGCCCGTCCGCGCGGTGGCAGGGATGGCAGGGTTGCGAACTGAACGATGAAGGTGATCACACCAATGCCTGCGGCCAGCAGGAACACTGCGCGCCAGCTTATAATGTCGCCAAGGAAGCTGCCAACCGGGGCGGCAAAGACCGTGGCAGCCGAAACGCCACTGAACATGATGGCAAGGGCGCGCGGCACCTGTTTTTCTGGCACCAGTCGCATGATGGTGGCCGCCGACATGGTCCAGAAACCGCCAAGGGCAATGCCCAAAAGAACACGGCCAAGCAGCAGGAAGGCAAAGCTTTCGGCCATGGCGACCATGACGCTTGAAATCACCAGCAAGATCGAGAAGCTCAGCAAGACATTGCGCCGGTCAAAACGGCGGGTCACGGTCGCAATCAGAAGGCTTGTGATCAGCGCGAGAAAGGCCGTGGCCGAAATGGCCTGTCCTGCCAGACCTTCGGAGACGTGAAGGTCGTATGCAATCGGGGTCAGCAGGCTGACCGGGAGGAATTCGGCTGTGACCAGTCCGAAGACCCCGAGTGTCATGGATATGACGGCAGCCCATGCGGCGGGCGCTGGCGCGACGGAAGGCGTCTGCGCGGGCCGGGTGCCTGATTGTGGTTCACTCATGGGGAGGTCCTTTGAATTTGCGTTTTTGCGTTGCACCCAAAATAGTCTGGACCGCCCGGACGATCTATGACAGTTTGTCTGAATTGAATGATCAATCGTCCGGAATATCATGTCGCCCATCGCAAATACCGCATTTAACAGCCCGTCAGACCATATCGGAGGCCCGTTCAATGCGGCTGGTCACGACATGGTCAATGAGCTTCTTTCGGGGGTGCGCCTGCGCGGTCTTGACTATCGCCGGATCGAGATTTCGACCCCCTATGGCCTGCGCTTTGGCGAGGATGTCGATGATGGCCGTGCATGGTTTCATTTCATCGGGCAGGGCAATGTCCATCTGCGCACCAAAAGCGGGGCGGTCCATGTTCTGGGCTGTGGGGATGCGGTGTTGTTGCCCTGCGCGGGTATTCACGACCTTTACAGCGAAGATGGCGTTGCACTTCGCAGTGTGGATACCTTTGAAAAGGCACCTTTATGTGATGCGGCATCGGAAATCAGGGCTTGTGAGGCCGATGTTTGCCGGTCAAAGGACAACCTGATTTTCAGTTGTGCGATGGAGTTTGATCTGGGCTGGTTGCACCCGCTGGCCCATCTCAAGCCGGAACTGATGCATATCGAAACCGTACCCGATCATGATCCGCAAATCCCGGCGATCCTTGATGTCATGACAGCCGAGCTTCGGGCAAAACGTCCGGGCTATGGCGTGATCCTGACGAGGCTAGCCGATGTTGTGGCCGCCGCCATTCTCAGGCGCTGGGTCGAGGCGGGCTGTGATGTGTGTGGCTGGGTCGAGGCAGTGCGTGATCCCAAGCTGGCAAGGCTTCTGGCAGCCCTTCACAAGGAACCGGGGCGGAACTGGTCGGTGGCCGATATGGCGTCTGAAATGGGGATGTCACGTTCGGTCTTTGCCGAACGGTTTGTTGAGCTGACCAAGGCAACCCCGCAACAATATCTGACCAATCTGCGCATGCGTCTGGCCAGTCAGTGGATCGGACGTGATAACCTGTCTCTGGACGAAGTTGCCGATCGGCTGGGTTATGCCTCGGTCGCGGCATTCAGCCGCGCATTCAAGCGCACCACGGGTATGTCACCCGGTGCGGTGCGCAAGGCAGATTATGCTGCCCTATAAAGGGTGGATTACGCTGCACCATAAAGGGCGTTACGGGCTGAAAGTGCGGCTGATTGCAGGTAGTCCAGATAAGATTTGCGGTTCTGATCAAGCGTTGCCGGTGACGCGCCAAATACCGACAGGGCCGATATCATCTTGCCATGCTGGGTCGTGATCGGAACGGCGATGGCGTAGATGTCATTTTCGCGTTCGCCATTGTTGGTGGAAAAACCCTGTGCGCGGATGGCCGCAAGTTCGGACTTCAGGGTGTCAAGATCGGTGATGGTGTGATCGGTCATGCCGGTCAGGGTGGCATTTTTGAAATAGCGGTCCTGATCTTCATCGCTCATATGGGTCAGCCACAATTTGCCATGGGCGGTGCAAAAGGCATCAAGTTTCGAACCAATCCGGATATCCACATAAAGCGGCCGGTCGGGCAGGGCCTTGGCGATGCAGATCGCCATATCGCGATCAAACTCGGTCGCCATGCAGGCCTCCCCGGTGTCACGCGCCAGCTGATCAAGGATCGGCTGCAGCAGGGTCGGCAGATTGCCGTCATGCAAAACCCGCTCGCCCAGATCGGCAAACATATATCCCAAACGGAAGACCCCGCGTGATGTGGCGCGAAGCGCACCGGCATGGACCAGGGTGTGCAAAAAACGATGTGCGGTGATCATGTTGATATCAAGCGCATCAGCGGTTTCCTTTGCGGTGAGTTCGGTCTTCCCCGCTGCAAACAGATCCAGAATTTTGAAGGCCTTAAGGACCGAACCGTTGAGCTGACTGGTCATGATGTTCCGCTGCCTGATGTGGTGGCTGGTGTGATTGGTGATAGTGCAAAGCTGATTGGCCGGATGTCATGCTTGACGACGCCCGGATTTCAATAATAAACTATATTATAAATCATATTTCAAATATAGAAATATTGAGCGTAAAAAACAAGAGGCGTCTGATGACAAAAGATACGCGTGAAACTTCCGGTCAAATCACCCTGACCGCCGGTGGGGCGGTTCTGGCCCGTATGAAGGCCATCGGGATTGATTATATCTTTGCCAATTCCGGCACCGATTTTCCGCCGATCATCGAAGGTCTGGCCGAAGCTGCGGCAAAGGATATCGATCTTCCCAATGCGCTGATCATGCCGCACGAAAATGCGGCGATGGGCATGGCGCATGGCTATTACCTTGCGACCGGAAAAACGCAGGCGGTCATGGCGCATACCAATGTCGGTCTTGCCAATTGCGCAATCGGCGCGATCAATGCCGCGACCGAACATGTGCCGGTCGTTCTGATGTCGGGCAGAACACCCGTGATGGAAAAAGGCCGTCTTGGTGCGCGCACCGTTCCGATTGGCTGGGGTCAGGAAATGCGCGATCAGGCAGCACTGGTGCGTGAAAGCTCCAAATGGGAATATGAGCTGAAGTTCCCCGAACAGGTGCCCGAAGTCGTTGATCGTGCCTATGCCATCGCATCATCCGTGCCCAAGGGGCCGGTTTATGTCAGCCTGCCGCGTGAAGTTCTGTGCGAACCCTGCCCGGGCGACGAGATTGACGGGCCGCTTCGCATGCAGCCGGTCCCGGTTGCCCCGCCGCAAGCCAGTGTCGAGGCAGCCGCCGACATTCTTGCCAATGCCAAAAACCCGGTGATCATTGCCCAGCGCGGGACGGGTACAGCCGAGGCCTTTGGTCGTTTGTCGGGCCTTGTGGATCAGTGGGGTATTCCGGTGGTGCAATACTGGGCGATCCAGCTTGCCATTGGCACCGAACATCCGATGTTCGCCGGTATGGATCCTGCGCCCTGGCTTAAGGATGCCGATGCGGTGGTGGTGATTGATTGCCTGGCACCCTGGTCACCGGAAATTCATGCGTTGCGCCCTGATTGCAAGGTCGTGCAGATCGGTCAGAACCCGCTTTACTCGCGCTTCCCCGGCCGTAATTTTGCCGCCGACCTGTCGCTTGTGGGTGAAACCGGTGATGTGATCATGATGCTGGCAGAAGCCATGGATCGCCGTCATGCCGATCATGGGGCTGTTTGCGCGGATCGCCGTGGCAAGGTTGCCGCGATCAATGCCGAAACCCGCAAAAAGGCGCTGGCAGCCGCCGATGCCGGGGCGGTGGATCCGATGACCAAGGCCTATGTGTCGCGCTGCCTGTCCGAGGCGATTGCCGGGCGCTCGGCCACCGTGTTTTCCGAGCTTGGCTGCCCGCTTGAACCGCTTTCGCTTTCGGAACATAGCAGCTGGTATCAGGAACCGCATTCCGGTGGTCTTGGCTGGTCGTTCCCGGCGTCGATGGGCTATCAGCTTGCGGATAAGGACAAGCTGGTTGTCGCGACCATGGGCGATGGTTCCTACATGTTTGCCAACCCGACGGCATGTCATCAGATTGCCGAGGCGCTTGAACTGCCGATCCTGATCCTTGTTCTGAACAATAATGAATGGGGGGCGGTGCGCCAGTCGGTGGCGGGGATGTATCCCAACGGCTATGCGGCAAAAACCAATGAAATGCCGCTGACGGCCCTTAAACCCAGCCCGGATTTCACCAAGGTTGCCGAAGCCAGCCGCGCCTGGGTGGCCAAGGCCAAGCGTCCCGAAGACCTTCCGGGTATTCTGCGCGATGCGATCAAGCATATTGACACCAAGCGCACCCATGCGCTGGTCGAGGTAACGATTGCGCCGTAAGACCACAATGCCGTAACGGAAAAGAATGCGGGTGTCGTTTGATCGATGCCCGCATTTTTTATGATTTTGACCAGTCACCTGACTATGATCGGCTTTCATCGGACCAACGATAACGAACAACAGGTTGACGGGTATATGGAAAAGCCGATCAAAAGCAGTCGTGACAACAGTCATCAGAAAGGGGCAAAGCCGCCTGTTGATGTGCATGACGGTGTGCCGCTGCTTGATAGTGGCGTGAATTTCATTGGCGAGCAGGTTTCCTATCCATCGGGCAAGGCACGGATCAAATCAATGCTGGCAACGATGGAGCCGGGGCAGAAAACCGGATGGCACAAGCATGGTGTGCCGACCTATGGCTATATCCTTGAAGGCCAGATCACGGTTGATTACGGCGATCGGGGCAAAACAACCTATTTTGCGGGCGAGGGGGTGCTGGAGGCCATGGATTATTGGCATGAAGGGATCAACGATGGTGATGTTCCAGCCCGTGTGGTTGTTGTCTTCATGGGGGCAGAGGGGGCTGAAAACGTGATTTACAAACCCGACGCTGTTGCGGATTAGGTCTTTATTTTCCGGGCTGTCATGGTCGCCGGGTGATGATCCTGCTTGGTTTTTCGGCATGAAAAAATCCCTGCTTGCATCCTGTGCAGTTTCATTATTTCATTGGTTTAACCGTTTGAATTTCCTGCCCGGAAGGAGCCAGTATGAATCGTGTTGTCGGAACCTCGGGGCGGATTGCGTTTGCCAGCGCGATGCGCAACCTTCTTGCCGATGTGTATCCCGGACATGATCACGAAGCCCTGGTGTTGCGTGTTTTCGACGAGCTGGGCCTTCCGATTGAAGGCGACGGACCGGAGCCAAAGGAAGAATATCTGCGCAAATGGGATCAGCGTGATGCGTTTCTGATTACCTATGGCGACAGTATCCATCAGGATGGCAAAAAGGGCCTGCAAAGCCTTGGCGAATTTCATCGCAAGTGGCTTAAGGACTGGCTGACGGGCATTCACATCCTGCCATTCCATCCCTTTACATCCGATGACGGTTTTTCAGTCAGTGATTTTGAACAACTGCGTCCCGAACTTGGCGACTGGAGCGATGTAGAGGAACTGTCAAAGCACGGAACCGTCATGGCCGATCTGGTGGCGAACCACATATCGGCATCGCACCCCTGGTATCAGCAGTTTCTGGCCGGTGAAAAGCCCGGTGTCGATTACATCAAAACCGCAAGCCCCGATGATGACCTTTCCGATGTTGTGCGCCCGCGCAGTCATGCGTTGCTGAATGATGTGGTGACCAGGGACGGTGAAAAGCATGTCTGGTGCACATTCAGCTATGATCAGGTCGATCTGGATTATGGCAATCCCGATGTGTTTTTTGAAATGCTGCGCGTGGTCCTGAATTACCTGAAACATGGTGTGCGCGTCGTGCGCCTTGATGCCATCGGCTTTATCTGGAAAGAGGCCGGGACGACGTCAATCAACCTTGATCAGACCCATAAACTGATCAAGGCGATGCGACTGGCCTGCAATGCCGTGCATCCCGATGTGCTTTTCATTACCGAAACCAATCTGCCGCTTCTGGAGAATCTCTCCTATTTCGGTAATCAGGATGAGGCGCATCTGATTTACAATTTCTCGCTGCCGCCGGTGATCATTCATGCATTGCTCAGCGGCCGGTCTGACTATATCCGCAAATGCATCATGGCGATGCCGCCCGCCCCGGCAGGCTGTACGTTCTTTAACTTTACGGCCAGCCACGACGGTATTGGTCTGCGTCCGGCCGAGAACCTTATTCCTGATGAAGATATCGACGGGCTTCGCGAACATGCCCTTAGGATGGGCGGGCAAGTCAGCTATCGTGCGCTTAAGGGCGGTGGGCAAAAGCCCTATGAGCTGAACGTCACGCTATATAGCATGCTGGCCGAAAACTTTGCCGGTGAGGCGACGATGGGGCTTGAGCGCTTTGTGATGAGTCAGGCGATTGCCATGTCTCTGGAAGGCATTCCGGCCATCTATGTCCAGACCATCCTTGCCACCGAAAATGATCAGAAGGCCTATGAAGAGACCGGCATTCCGCGCCGTCTGAACCGCAAGGTCTGGCAACTTGCGGATGCCGAACGGGTCTTGTCCGAAGATGGTCCGGCTAAATCGGCGTTTGATCAGCTACGCGCCCTGATGTCGATCCGCATGGGGCAACCGGCATTCCATCCCAATGCGACGCAATATACCCTTAATCTTGGCCCTGATCTTTTGGGGATATGGCGGCAGTCGCATCTTAATGAACAAAGTATTTTCTGTGTCTTTAACCTGACCGAAGAACCGCAGGCGCTTGATCTTTCGAAGATCAACCTGATCATGACAGAAGGCTGGCAGGATCTGATCACCCAGCAGGTGATCGAGGATTATGACGGCATCATGAAGCTCGCCCCCTATCAGATCGTCTGGATTTCCAATCTTGATGGCCGGAATCGCACCGAAAGCCGGTTGCTGCAACGCTATCGCGACGCGATGCCGGTTTAGGAAGCTACGTGAAACTGCCGATGGATTTTCAGGTTTCTGCACCGTTTCAGAAGTTTTTACACAAATTTGACAGTGCTTTCGAGTTTGTCATTGCGTCGTGATTTGTGCTTTGCAAAAATTATGAGACATAGAGAAGACCTAGAGGGCATTTTACGCAATGGCGTATGCGCAGGAAGTTCTTATTCCGCAATTGCCCGATGATACAGACAGCCATGTCCGGGCATATTATGAGACATGGCGCGAGGCGGCCAGGAATGGCAGCGTGCCGGATCGCAGAGTGCTGACCAGTGACGTTTTGTCACCGTGGCTTGATGATATCTGTATCTATGAATATCTTCCCCAAAAGCGTGATTTTGTGATCCGCATTGATGCGCCCAATATCATTGCCGCCAGTGGCGAGACATATCTTGGCTGTTCGCCGCGCCAGATTGATCTCGACTTCGGGACGACCCTGCATGCGGTGTTGCTTGAAGTGATCGACAATGGTGCACCTGCCATACACAGGATCGGGTATGAACGCAGAGTATGGGAAGAATGGTTGCGGCTTTTGTTGCCTGTGACAACCTCTGACCGTCAGGGTGGAGTAATCCATCAGGTGTTTGTCACCCATTTCCTTTATCGTGGCCATTAGCGAATATTTATTAGCCGTTACTTGTTTTGAAGCAAGGCTTTCCCACGTGAATAGTCGGGGGATATGCCATGACATCATCACGCGTGCTTGAATCATCGGATACCGAGCTGGAAGGTTTGCCAGATCACACAGATGCCAGGGTCATTTCTTTGGTAGATACCTGGTATGATGCGGTGATGCATGCTGGCGGGGAAGGTATCCCGACGCGTTCGATTTTAAGTGCAGAACGCCTGAGCCGGTGGCGTGATGACATCAGTATTTACGAGTATCTGCCAATCAAGAATGATTTTCTGATCAGGATTGATGCGCCGTCTTTTGTTGCCGCAAGTGGCGAAAGTTTTCAGGGCACGACCCCGCGTGAGATCGATCTGAAATATGGAACCTGCCTGATGGCGGCATTGTTGAAAACCCTGAATGAAAAGCGCCCGACATTTCATTATATTCAGTTGGTCGGGCAATATGGAAAATGTCGGCAATGGTTGCGGGTTTTGCTACCTGCACGGACAACCGATCAGTGCGGCGACCCGATCTTTCAGGTTCTTGGCGCGCGATTTCCATGCGAGCCCATCCACGATAATTGACGGGTTAAGGATGACGACGCTTTACAGCTCACAGGAAAAAGAAGTGCCGTTGCAAACGCTTGCAGCGGATGCGCCGCGTCAGGCCCATGATCTGTTGTCCTTTTGGCTGCGCTTTGCCAAAGCCGGAAATATTCCCACGCGGGATGACTTTACCCCCGAAAACCTCGCGCCATGGATCAATGATATCAGCATTTATGAATATCACGCAGGCAAGGATGATTTTCAGATATTGCTGGAGGGGGAGAATATTGTTGCCCTGACCGGCGAGGATTGGCGTGGTGCTTTTGCCCGCGAGGTCGATTGCCATTTCTCGACCGCGCTGCATGCGTCGCTATCTTTGGCGCGCCTCACCGGACAGCCGCAAATCCATCAGTTGCAGATTTTTCAGAAGGAATGGCGAAGCGGTATCCGTCTTCTGTTGCCGGTATTGCTCAAAAAGAAAGGCCAGAAAGACATTATGCAGGTCTTTCTGGCCATATTCCCGATGAGCGAAATGCAATCGTAATTCGCCCGATCCGTTTGATCGGAGTGCCTATTCCTTGCCGATATCCATATCGTTCAGATCATCTTCCACAGCGCCGGACAGATGTTCGAAAATGTCACCCATCGCACTTTCAACGCGCTGCCAGCTTGGAATAAACGGACTTTCAAGCGGGTTTTCAAGATAGTGCTGACCGGCGCTTATGATGACCTCTGACAATACCTCGACGCATTTTTCTTCTTCGTCGCGGTTGATCTTGAGGCCGTTAAACAATGCGTCCGCGCGATATTGTTCAATCAGATCAAGGGCGACGCGGTAATAAGTCGCCTTGATCGTGCGAAATGTCTCGTGCGAGAAAATCGTGCCCTGGGTTGCGAGTTTGCGGAACAGTGATTTGGCGATATCACCAGCCATCCTTGAAAGCCCGTCATCTTTTTGCGCCGGGGCAAATTCACGATGCTTGTGATCATAGATATCGGCAATATCGACCTGGGCGAGGCGATGGACCGTGTGGTTGCGATACATTTCCGAAAGCATCGAAATTTCAAGTCCCCAGTCCGATGCGACCCGCAAGCCATAGGCAACATCGGTACGGATTGCCATTTCCCCCGATAGGGAATAGCGGAAGCAGTCAAGATAATTCAGGAAGTCGGTCTTGCCGATAACCTGCTTGAGCGCGCGGATCAGCGGGGTGACAAACAGGCGACAGACCCGGCCCTTGAGTGTGCCATTGGCAACGCGTGCATAATAGCCCTTGGCAAAGGCAAAGTTGAATGCCGGATTGGCAATCGGATACATCAGCTTGGCCGGAAGGTCGGGCGTGTAGGTAGCAATATCGCAATCATGAATGCCAATCACCGAGCTTCGCCCCGATGCCAGCGTATAGCCCATGCAATACCAGACATTGCGACCCTTGCCCGGTTCGTATCGGGCCAGCCCAAATTCATCAAGCCGGTCATGGACATTGCGCAAACGCGGACCATCATTCCACAGAATGCGCACATGTTGCGGCAGGTCCTTGAAGAATTCACGGGCATGAAGATATTGCTGAGCGTTGGCGCGGTCGAGACCCACGACGATCTGGTCAATATAGGTCGCCTGTTTGAGACCTTCGACGATGGTCGTCATGGCTGGCGTTTCAAGCTCGGAATACAGGCACGGCAAAATCAGGGTCTGTCGGCGTTGCCGCGCAAAGGCGGTCATTTCATAAGCGAGTTCTTCCGGATTACGGTCAATAATGCGATGAAGGGTTGTGATCGGGCCACCCTGATGGAAATCAGCCATGAAGTACCTCGCTGTTTTTATTGGTATTTGTTATCTCGTCCAAGATTTCATTAAGTGCGACATTCCACCCCGCTGGTCCGGGGTGCGGGGCAAGGCGCAAGTTCGAATGTTCAAGCAAAGGGGCCTTGCGACCGCGATTTTTTGTCGGGATCTGCACAGCAAAATCGGCCTCGGCCAGCATCGGGATATCGTTGGGGGAATCGCCAAGGGCGATGGTCGTGAAGCGTTTGACAGGTTTGCCTGACATGTCGCGATAAAATACGGCCAGCCGTTCGAGCATCCGCTTCATCGCATGCCCCTTGTTTGATGGCCCGCAGATCGTGTGAAAACGCCCCCCCTTGACCAGATTGAGCCCCTTTTGTTCCGCGATAGTGCGCGCGATCCTGACATCCTGTGCCGAGGGTTGCCAGATCAGCGGGTCGGAGCAATGGCGTTGCCCGGCGCGAATGGCATCATCAAGTGACAGGCCTGTTTCCGCGGCAATGATTTCCGGTTCCACGGTTCTGAAACTGCGAAGCGGGACATGGATCGCCGATCTGATCTGTTCGCGGACCATATCGATTGTTTCGGAAGACGGGCCGTGCTGTTCCATCGCGCTTTTCAGCGACACAATCCCGCCATTCTCGGCGATCAGACCGTCAAACAGTTCCGCGTTCTGATTGATATGTTCAAGTTCGGCCAGCGTTTTGGAAGATACGGCAATCAGCGGAATGGACAGAAGATTCACGCGATCAAGTGCCGGGCGAGCATCTTCCCAGCTATAGGTGTCATGATCAAGCAATGTGCCGTCAAGGTCGGTGAAGATGACGATAGCGCGGCTTTCTGGCATTATCCCGTTCTGTCGCGGTTTTAAGATGGTTTGAGACCGTGAATTGATCTCTTGTGCAACAGTTTAACACAGCGATCCCGGCGGATCGACCTTTCGCAAGATTAATTTTTGCTCACAGGTTTGATCTGGTTAAAAAACGAGCGCCTTAAATACAGCTTTGTGAATAAATTCCAGCTGCAACCCATTTTCTGCATCAACCGTGTCAGCAGGTGATATTGTCTGTATGGTATTGATCCGTTGTTGGTTCTTGTCGTGGTTTTGGGGACGAATAACGGATTTCACAATTCCGGAGATGCCTATGAGGTTGCGTCGGAAAAGTCACGTTTGCCAAGTGCTGGCGGCATTGTGTTTGTTGATCACGCTGAGCGGTGCAAGTGCCGCGACACATGCTGCGACTGCCGCACAGTTGGCCGGTGACCGGGATGCCAAAGCGATAACCCCGCCAATCCGCGATGTCATTGGCGAGCAGGCTTCTGAGCGCGTTGATCTTAAGGAAGGATATGAGTTTCGGGTTGCGGTCGGTGAATGGCCGCCAATGATCAGTGAAACCCTTCCGGACTTTGGCAAGCACGCCAAAAGGTTCCAGACCATTTTCAGCGCCATGGGCTTCAAGGTGCAGTTCGTTTTTGTGCCCTGGCAGCGGGCTTATGAGCAAACCCGGCGGGGTGTCTATATCGCGACATTCCCATGGCTTAGAACCGATATACGTATCGATGAGTTTCACGTTCCGCACTATCCGATTGCCCATGCACACCAAAAAGGCTTCTACAAAACCACGCGCTTTCCCGATGGTATCAACTTGAACCGGCTGGCCGATGTTCCATTGCTTGGATTGCGGCCCGTCGGGATTGCAAGTTACTGGTATGAAGAGGAATTCAGGAGGCTTGGTATCGCGGCTGATATGGTAAGCAATCCTGAATCAGCCTGGCGGTTTCTTGATGCCGATCGCGCCGATATCCTGTTTGAGGAAGAGGAGGTCGGATGGTTTGATCTGACCAGATTACTGGGTGAAAAGGTGGCTGCGACCTATGCCACCACCGATCCGATAACAACAAACAATATGTTCATCCTGTTTTCGCGCAATCATCCGGATGGCGAAGCATTGATGAGGGCGTATGAGCGTTATATTGCCTCTGATGAGGGGCAGGAAATCTGTAAGGAATGGTCCATCTGCAAGGAAGATCTTCCCGCAAGATCCGGTCAGGATCGTGACAGGAACAGCGAATAGTCGCCCGGCCCAAGCAACCCTTGCAGGGATTCCCCGAGGACGGGAGCGATCCAGAACCATATCGGAATTGATCCATAACCAAATATGAATACGTGTTCGATTTGTCCAATCATTATCCCGGTTTGTCCATTCTGTCCAAGCACTAACCAGCGTATTGTTTCCGCAATGGAATGGTTCTTGTTCCAATTAAAAAAGAACAATCAACAACCGTGATCTTGTGAGGAAATCGTCATGCATGTCCCTGTCGTCATTATCGGTTCCGGCCCGGCTGGCTTGCTTCTTTCCCACCTGTTGCATGTACAGGGAATTGAATCCGTCATTCTTGAACGCAAAAGCCGCGACTATGTCGAAGGCCGCATCCGCGCTGGCGTTCTTGAAATGGGGACAGTTGACCTGATGAAGCGGGTCGGTGTTGATGCGCGCATGAATAAGGAAGGCATCATTCATGGCGGCATCTATATCAGCGTGAATGGCAAACGTACGCACGTGAATATGGAAGAACTCACCGGTGGTTCGACGGTGATGATCTATGGTCAGACCGAAGTCACCAAAGACCTGATCTCGGCCCGTCTTGCCCATGGTGGCGAGATCGTGTTCGAAGCCGAGGATGTCAGTCTGCATGACATTGATGGCGACAAACCGCGTGTTCGATATGTCAAAGACGGCAATGAAACCGAATTGACCTGTGATTATATCGCTGCCTGTGACGGGTTCCATGGTGTCGGCCGCAAGACGCTTCCGGGTGTGCAGGAATTCGAAAAGGTCTATCCGTTTGGCTGGCTGGGTGTTCTGGCCCATGCAAAACCGGTTGCCGACGAACTGATCTATGCCAAGCATGATCGTGGTTTTGCGCTGTGCTCTATGCGCTCGGAAACCGTTGTGCGCCACTATGTTCAGGTGCCCAGCACCGATAAGATCGAAGACTGGTCTGATGACCGCTTCTGGGCCGAACTGCGCACCCGCCTTGGTGAAGAAGACGGTGAACTGGTCAATGAAGGCGAAGTGTTTGAAAAAAGCATCGCGCCGCTGCGCAGCTTTGTCGCCGAACCGATGCAGCATGGCCGTCTGTTCCTGGCAGGGGACGCTGCCCATATCGTGCCGCCGACCGGTGCCAAGGGCCTTAACCTTGCGGCAAGCGACGTTCACTACCTGTCCGAAGCCCTGATTGCGAAATACAAGAACAACCGTCAGGACCTGCTTGAAAGCTATTCGGAGACTGCGCTTGCACGCGTCTGGAAGGCAGAGCGGTTCTCATGGTGGATGACCTCGATGCTCCATACTTTCGGGGATCAGAAAGAATTTGACGGCCGCATCCGCGATGCCGAATTGCAGTATATCCTGTCGTCAAAGGCAGGATTGACCAACCTGTCGGAAAACTACGTCGGTTTGCCTTACTGATTGACGTAACGGGGATACCCACTCCCGTAAGAAGAGCTCCCACTCTTCATTTCCGCCCAGAAATTTCCGACAGGATCTTGGAACGGCCCGCAGCCCACGCGGGCCGTTCCTGTTTTCGCGGTTGAGCCAGGCTGCCCGAAAATGATCACAATTGAATTCGGAACCATTTCCACGACCGACCGTTTCCTGTGTGTTGGATTTCAATACAACAGGAGAAAATCATGGCGACCAAAACCGAGACGACGGCCGATACCGCAAAGCTGCAGGCCGATGTCGATGCACTTCGCAAGGATCTGGCAGAGGTCACCAAGACGCTCCGGACCATGGCGGGCGAGGGGGCGCAAACCCGTACACAGGCCGCAGCCGAACGTATCCGTGAAGTATCCGATCAGGCCCGCGACCAGTTTGATCATGCCCGCGAAGTCGCGGTGGAACGTGTGCGTGAGCGTCCGTTATCTTCCGTCGCCGTGACATTCGGTGTTGGCCTTCTGATTGGCCGACTGCTTCAGAAATGATTGACCAGTTGACGCAAACGCTTTCGGGCGCGTTGACAGATCTGGCAAAGGCTGCTGTACGAAAGTGCGCGGTCTTTGCCGTGATCGGTCTTGTGCTTCTGACGGGTGCTGGATTTTTGCTGGCTGCCGTCTATATGGCTCTGGCTGCGAGTTTCGGAGCAATTGTTGCTGCTATAACGCTTGGCGGCACCCTGATCACGCTTGGTCTGATTGCGCTTGCGATCATCATGCAGCGTGATCCCGGCGACGCGATTGACAGGCCGGCGAAGGATGAAATATCGTCAGAACGTGATGCAAGGGAAGATGACGTTCTGTTTGATCTTCTGATCCATTCCGCCATGACCGGCTATGCGACCGGGCAGGGCAACCACCCCAAAATGAAAACGGGGTTTGACCAGATGGTTACGGACCTTGATGCCCTTGGCGTTTTTGGCCGAAAACCCGATGTCAGGGAACCTGATGCCCGTACCACAGACACAACAAAGGCGGGATAGCATTGCTTCCCGCCTTTTTGATTATCCGATGCGTATCCGGCTTATTCGCCGTGGAAATGCACGGTGCCGATATAGGGCAGGTTGCGGTTGTTCTGGGCATAATCGATGCCATAGCCAACCACGAATTCGTCGGGAATATCAAAGCCACAGAAATCAATCGGGATTTCTACTTCGCGGCGCGACGGCTTGTTAAGAAGCGTGCAGATTTCCAGACGGTTCGGATCGCGGGTCTTGAGCAGGCGGACAACTTCCGAAAGCGTATAGCCGGTATCAATGATGTCTTCGACCAGAAGCACATCCTTGCCACGGATCTGACCATCAAGATCCTTTACGATACGCACATTGCGCGAGCTTTCAGTAGAGTCGCCGTAAGATGATGCGACCATGAAGTCGACTTCGACCGGAACGGTCAGCTTGCGGGCCAGATCGGCGATGAATACGAAAGAGCCGCGAAGCAGGCCGACAACTATCAGCTTTTGGGTGTCTTTGAAGCTCTCATTGATCTTGGCGGCAAGCGCGTCAATCTGGGTGGCAATTTCGTCCGCCGTGATCAGCGGCTTGACATCATAATCGGCCATAAATTCTGGTCCTGAAGCGTTGGGTTGTGATGTTTGGCTTGCTAGCACACGAAGGTCGTTCTGACCAGCCCGTGAATGGTAACAGAAGTATAATCCCTTAGATCACAAATACATTATCGCGCCATGGGTGAGGCAAGACATGCCTTTGCGCGGCAGAGATGCGAAGTCTTGCGCCTGAATGTCCCGGCGATCACTAGGATGTTGGCGAGCTGATTGTATTTTCAATGGTGGAATGGGGGATTAGTGATTTCAGGTTTCGATTTCTGACCAAGCTCAGAAAGGCCTGTGCCGCAGGGGATAACGTGCGGCCGGACCGCCAGACCAATCCGATTTGCCGTAACAAGACCGGACTTTCCAGTGGTCGGAATATAAGCGGCGAACGTCCAAGAACCGGCAATGTAAGTGATGGCAACGCCGTGATGCAAAGCCCCTGGGATACGAGCGCGCCTGCCGTTGCAAGATGTGCGACTTCAAACCGGGGACGAAATAGAAAATTGTTTTGCGCACAGGCGGCATCAATGACGGCTCGGACACTTGTTTCACGCGACATCGCCACCATCGGCTGTGACAGAATTTCTTCCCATTTATAGGTGCGTTCTTCCTGCAAGAAGCTGTTTGGTGCACCGACTGCGATAAACCTGTCACTTAACAGGCGCTGAAATGAAAGATTGTCGCTGTTTTCAACCACATCTGCCGTAAAACCGATATCGGCACGGCCCATTTCAACCTCGCGAAGCACGCCATCAGATAGCATGTCATTGAGTTGAAGGTCGACATCGGGGTGGGTGTCCATGAATTCGGCAATCAGCGGCGGCAACAGCCCGGCAGTGACAGAAGGCAGTCCCGCAATCGTCAGCTTGCCGCGTCTGGTATTCAGATATGTGTCAAATTCTGCCAGTGCAGAATCAGTGGTGTTCAGGATGCGTTCGGCGAGTCTCAGGAACATTTTGCCCTGATCGGTCAGCGCAACATTACGTGTGTCACGATCAAACAGTCGCGCCCCGGTGCGTTCCTCGATACGGCTGATCTGGCGGCTCAATGTTGATCCGGAAATGCCAAGTCGTTGAGCTGCCTTACGAAAACTGCCGCTTTCTGCCAGAAGACAGAAGGCACGTACTTCATCGGTATCAAGATTGATGCGTTTCATGCATCAATTATCTCACTATTTGATCTTCCTGCAATAAAAAATCTGAACCACACTTTCTGTCCGCCGAGAATAATCAAAGCCCAAGACTTGCCGGCGGAACATCAAACATGCCTGATAAGGCATAGGGAGGAAATATTATGAAAATCACGAAACTCGCCTTGGCGGGCGTGCTCGCCTTTGGTCTGTCTGTGCCTGCATTCGCACAGGACAAATTGCTGATCGGTTCTACTTCGGCTTCTTCGTCGCACTATGGCTATTTCGTTTCTGTCGCCAAGCTGATCAATGATGCGAAGAATGATATCGAAGCATCGGTTGTGGAAACCGGTGCCACGATGGACAATCTGCGTCGTATCGAACGCAACCAGATTGACCTTGGTCTGGTAACCACCAACGTTGCCCAGCACGCCCATTCCGGGACCAAGGCCTTTGACGGCAAGGCAATGGAAAATCTGGGGCTTCTCTGGGTGTATACCGGCGCGCCGCAGAATGTGATTGTGCGCGAAGATGCGGGAATCAGCAGCCTTGCGGAACTGGCCGGACAGCGTTTCAATCCCGGCATCAAAGGGTCTGCAACCGAAAGCACAACAGAGGCCGTTTTCCAGACACTTGGCCTGTCATCTGATTATGTCCGTGGTTCGACCACCGATGTCGTCGACATGATCAAGGATAACCGCGTGACTGGATATGTAAAATCCGGTGCGGGGCTTAAACTTGATAGCTCGACCCTTGATATCGCGACTTTTACACCGATCAAGGTTCTGAGCCTTACCGATGCGCAGAAACAGACCCTCCTTGAGAAAATGCCGGATGTGTCAGTGGTAGATATTCCTGAAGGTGCCGCTGATGGCGTTCCGGCCTATTCGACCTGGAGCTTTGGTGTCGGTGTTGGAGCTTCTGCCAATCTGTCCGAAGATGCGGCCTACAAGATTGTTGATGCCATCATGACCGACAAGGAAGTCCAGGGGGCCGCAATGGCGAGCGTCAAGGGCGTTAATCTTGCAGAGCTGACGCTCCAATATGCGACCATTCCCCTGCATCCGGGGGCCGCGAAATGGTTCCGTGAAAACGGGTATGAAATCCCGGCGAACCTCGATCCCGCAAAATAAAAACAAGCCTTGATACAAAGGGAAAACCGCCATGTCTGGACGTCTCCGGGACGGGTTTGCGTTGCTCGTCGGCATCTTCGTATTCTACACGGCCGCAACAGGTCCGTTTGAAAGTCTGATCCAAAGGGCGGTTTTTCTTGCGCTGGTTACCTGTCTTGGTCTGAGCCTTTTTCCGCTGGGGCAGGGCACGCCCTGGCGGAAGGCAGGCTTGGTTATAGATCTGGTTTTGGCTGCGGTAACAGTCACAGCCTGTTCCTATATTGTTGTGAACTACGACGAGATCATGACGACCCTGCCATGGGCGACCCGGCTTGATATGGTGTTGACACTTGGCCTTGTCGTCACGGTTCTTGAAGTAGGTCGTCGTGCCGTCGGCCTGATCTTCCCGGTACTGGTGATTGCCGGATTGATGTATGCGCTGCTTGGAAAATACATTCCCGGCAGCATGGGGCATCGTGGCTTTGACCTTGAATTTGTCACAGAAACCATTTTCCTCGGCGATCTGGGGATATGGGGGATGCTGACCGGAGTTGCGGCAACCGTGATTGCTGCCTTTGTCCTGTTCGGTGCCTTGCTGCTCCATACCGGCGGGGGGCAGAGCTTTATGGATCTGGCCATGCGGCTGGGCGGACGGCAAAGAGGTGGTGCAGCAAAAATCGCCATCATTTCCAGTGGCCTGTTTGGCATGATTTCCGGCTCGGCCGTTGCCAATGTTGCAACCACGGGAAATTTCACCATTCCGATGATGCGCCGTCTTGGTTATCCGGCGCCACTTGCCGCCGCCGTTGAAGCCGTGGCTTCAACCGGTGGGCAGATCGCCCCGCCCATCATGGGGGCAGCCGCCTTTGTCATGGCCGAGATCCTTGGCATTGCCTATGTCGATGTCATGGTGGCTGCGATTATTCCGGCTGTCCTGTTTTACCTTTCGGTTTTTGTGACGGTCCATATCGTTGCGACCCGCCGTAATCTTAGCCTTGTGCCAGAAGATGAACTTCCGGCATGGTCGGAAATTCTCGCACTGCGCAAGGTCTTGCCGATTGTGGCCGCCCTTGGCTGTCTTGCCATTGGCATTTTCATGGGGCGGTCGGTTGCGACTTCGGCCTTTTACGGCATGGCCGGTCTGCTGGTTGCGTTCATTGCGACCTCTGTCGGGCGGCTTTCCATGCGCGAAATGTGTGTGCGCGTTCTGGACGGGGTCACCGATGCCGGCAAGGGGATGGTGATTATTGGTGTCCTGCTTGCCGGGGCGCAAATCCTTGTTTCCATGATCAATATGACCGGCATTGGTGTGACGCTCAGTTCGATGATTGTCGCAATTGCCGGTGACTCAACCGTTCTGGTGGCGGTGATTGTTGGTCTGGTGTGCCTGATCATGGGCATGGGTTTGCCGACCACAGCGGCCTATGTGCTGGTTGCGGCTGTTCTGGCCCCGGCAATGACGGCGGTCGGAATTGACCCGCTGACCGCACATCTGTTTGTTTTCTACTTCGCGACCATTTCGGTGATCACGCCACCGGTATGTGTGGCGGTATTTGTCGGCGCAGGTATCGCGCAGACCAACTGGCTGCCAGCCGCATTTGAAGCCGTGCGTCTCGGGGCGCTGACCTATGTCGTGCCGTTCATGTTGCTGCTTTATCCCGGCATGATTGGTAGTGGCGGAACGCTGGCCGTGATCAATGCGGTTCTGTCGGGGCTTGTTCTGGTCGTTGCCATACCGGCATTGCTGGGCGGGCAGCCGCTTTGGGGGCGCCTGTGGGTGGATCGGGGCTTGTTACTGATTGTGATTGCCATTGCGCTGTGGCCTGCAATGCTGACCCCGTTGATTGCTGCGGGATTGCTTGGGGCGTGCCTGTTCTTCGGGCGGAGCGCCCGCCGCGCCATGCAGGAGGTCGGGCAATGAAAACCATCCGCATTGGGACTGGTGCCGGGTTTTCTGGCGACCGGGTGGAACCGGCGGTCGATCTGGCCCAACACGGCGACATTGATTATCTGGTTTTTGAATGTCTGGCTGAACGCACCATCGCCCTTGCCCAGCAGGCAAAGATGCGTGATCCGGATGCCGGGTTTGATCCGTTGCTTGAACGGCGTATGCGTGCCGTGCTTCCTGTGTGCCATGAAAAATCCATTCGGGTCATCTCCAATATGGGGGCAGCCAACCCGGTTGCCGCCGCCAGACATACAGTGGCGATTGCCCGTGAGCTTGGCTTGACCGGATTAAGGGTGGCGGCGGTTCTGGGTGATGACGTGCTTGATATCCTGTCGCCCGACGAATTCCACATTACCGAAACAGCCGCTACGTTACGTGATTTCAAAAAGCAGGTTGTATCGGCGAATGCCTATCTTGGTGCAGGCGGGATTGTTGATGCACTTGCGGCGGGGGCGGATGTGATCCTGACCGGCCGGGCTGCCGATCCGGCAATGTTCCTGGCACCACAAATCTTTGAATTTGACTGGAAAATGGATGACTGGACCCTGCTTGGCCGGGGAACGCTGGTTGGTCATCTTCTCGAATGTGGGGGGCAGATCACGGGCGGCTATTTTGCTGATCCCGGTCTTAAGGATGTCCCCGATCTTGCCCGTCTGGGCTTTCCGATTGCCGAAGTCAGTGCCGATGGAAACGCGGTGATTACCAAGCTTGAAGGTTCGGGCGGCTGTGTGACGGCTGCGACCTGCAAGGAACAACTGCTTTACGAAGTGCATGATCCGAAAAAATACATTCAGCCTGACGTGGTTGCCGATTTCTCGGGTGTCCGTATCGAAGAAATCGGGCCGGATCGGGTCGCCATATCCGGTGGTGATGGTTCGCCCAGAACAGGAAGCCTGAAAGTCTCGATCGGTTATATCGATTCCTGTATTGGCGAAGGTCAGATTTCATATGCAGGTCCGGGTGCTGTGGCACGCGGGCAGCTTGCACTCGATATCCTGGATCAACGCCTGGCTTTGGCCGGAATTGACTATGAGGAAAAGCGGGGCGAACTGATCGGGGTTAATTCGATTGTGACCAAGGCCGACATGGCAGGGGCACCGCCAAACGAGGTTCGCCTGCGCTTTGTTGTGCGGACAGATGACCTTGCGAGTGCAGCCCGTATCGGCGAGGAAGTCGAAAGCCTGTATCTGAATGGTCCCGCTGGTGGTGGGGGTGTTACCAAAACCGCACGCGAAATCGTCGCAATCGTGTCGGGGCTGCTGCCCGAACATCAGGTGCAGACACGTTTCGAAATGATGGAGGCCTGATGATGTTGTTACGTGACATTGCGCATTCCCGAACTGGCGACAAAGGCAATATTTCCAACGTGTCCGTTATCGCCTTTGACCCAAAGGACTGGGATGTTCTGGTCCGGCAGGTGACGGCAGAACGGGTGCGTGCCCATTTTGGTGCCATGATCACCGGCCCGGTCGAACGTTACGAACTGCCGCAGATATCGGCCCTCAATTTCGTCATGCATGATGCGCTGGCCGGTGGTGTTACCCGTTCGCTGGCCCTTGATCCGCACGGAAAATGCCTGAGTTCGCTGATCCTGACACTCGATATCGATATGTCAGCGGCTTAGGGCAGGCGGCGGGAAAACCGGAAAGTTATCTCGTCACGCCGCCTTGAAAATGATCGGGGTGTCGCCTTCGTGCCACTGGTCATACTTGATCATGGCGCACTCAAAGAAAGATGATTTCAGGAAGTCATTCAGCCAGCGTTGCAGATGGACAAACGGCATGGCGTCAAATGCTTCAAGGTCGGTATTGGCAAACTGGCGGATAAAGGGCGCAATGGCAAAATCAGCCAGTGCCGGGCGCGACCCGAACAGATATTTGCCAACCGCCAAACGGCCATCAAGCCGGTTAAGGATCTTTTCCGCATCCCGGCGATGTTCGGCCGGATCAGCATCCTCGTAGCGGTTGAAATATTTATAGCGATCAAGATGATATTTGAACGGGCCGTCATTTTGCGAAATCAGGGCCAGCATATCATCAAGTGTGCCGCTTTCGGGATTAAGCCAGTCATGCGGGTCATTCTCGGCCAGTGCCCAGACCATGATTTCAAGGCTTTCATCAATCACCGTGCCATCGGGCAGGATCAGGACCGGAACGGTGGCCTTTGGCGATGCATCAATCATGCTTTGCGGTTTGTCGCGCAAGACAACTTCGCGCAGTTCCACATCAATATCGGCTGCCAGAAGCGCAATACGTGCGCGCATGGCATAGGGACAGCGACGGAAGCTGTATAAAATCGGGCGAGCGGACCCGTCTGTTACACTGTCAGCAGAAGATTTGATTTCGGTGGTTTGGTCATGATTGGGCATATATCCGGATTAAACGGTGCATGCGGCGAATGCAACTGCTTATGCGTGCAAAGTCGGGCAGATGAATGTGATCTGGTGAAAATTGATCAAAACGGCGTTTTTTGATCAATTTTGGTCGTTGCGGGCTTGATTTTCAGGGGCAGTTTGTGAAAGGACAGTGCACCAGTTTTACGTCCGGGCCGAGGAAAGAGGGCAGACGCCAAAGCGTCGATGCGATATCCTGTGGCCTGACAGTTAAAAGCCGATTGGAAAGAACAAGGGGCAAGTCCTATGACACCGACCGAAATCGCGCGCGTTACCGATTATCTGCGCCGTACCTTTGACAATAACCAGATCGCGATTGATGCACCGAAGAAAAAAGGTCATCCGATCGAGATGCGCGTTGGTGACGAGTTCGTTGGCGTTCTGCATCGTGACGAGGATGAAGGCGAAGTCAGCTATTCGCTGAATATTGTCATCCTTGAAGAAGACCTGCCGCCGGCACCGTGATCGGCAAAGCCGTTCAGACATGAAAACGCCCCGCGCCATTTTGGTCGGGGCGTTTTTTTATATCACGACAGCATCTGGCGGATTTCATCTGGGGTCGGGACCTTGCCTTCGACCAGAATGTCATCATCAATCATCAGGGCCGGGGTGCGCATGATCCCGGCATCAATGATCCGGTTCACGTCGGTGACTTTTTCGATCTCATATTCAAGGTCAAGGGCCTGTGCAGCGGCTTCGGCGTTTTTGGCCAAGGCCTGACATTTTGCGCATCCGCTGCCGTAAATACTGATTTTCATCTGAGCACTCCTGTTGAGCGAGACTATTGGAAATTGCCATAGATAAAGCCTGAAACGGTGGCCATGACGACGACAAGCGCGCAGTAAACCAGTGTCTTCTGCGTGCCGATTACGGTTCTGATCACCAGCATATTGGGCAGGGACAGGGCAGGCCCCGCCAGCAAAAGCGCCAATGCCGGGCCTTTGCCCATGCCAGCCCCCATCAGGGCCTCGACAATCGGAACTTCCGTCAGGGTCGAGAAATACATGAAGGCCCCCAGAACCGATGCAAGTGCGGTCGAGGTCAGGGAATTATCCCCCACGGCGGCCTGCACCCATTGTTCGGGGACAAGTCCCTCGTGGCCCGGTCGGCCAAGCAGCAATCCTGCGATAAAGACACCGATCACCAGAAGCGGCAAAATCTGTTTGGTGAAATCCCAGCTTTGCGTCACCCATTCACGATCCTGATCACGCGAAAGCGCCACCATCATCAGGCCGATAATGCCGACGCCAAAGGTCAGTTGCGGATAGTGCGGAAACAAAAGCGCAATCGCGACAAGAAGGGCTGCAAGGACAAGAACCTGTTTGGGCGGCCAGTTCCATTGCCAGATCAAAAGCCCGGCAAAACCGGCCGCAAGCAAGGCCGTGATGACCCATTTAACCTGATAGACCGCCATCCAGCCCGGACTGTCAGGAACCGACGCCCAGTTGGCAAACACCAGAATACCGATCATCAGGCCGAAAAACGCGATGGTGATCGAAAGCGGCTTGCCTTCGTCATCTGCACCAAAACCGCGTCTGGATTTCAGGGCGCGTTCGCCTTCCTCGCGGCGATAGATCAGATGCATGATCAGGCCAATGACAATCGCAAAGGCGATGGCACCGATCCCGCGCGCAATGCCGATTTCTGCCCCCAGAACCTTGGATGTCACGACGATTGCAATCACATTGATTGCCGGACCGGAATATAAAAACGCGATGGCCGGGCCAAGTCCGGCACCACGTTTGTAAATGCCCCCGAAAAGCGGCAGGACCGTACAGGAACAAACCGCAAGCAGCGTTCCCGAAACGGACGCAACGCCAAGCGCGACCGGGCGTGATGCATCCGGCCCGAGATAGCGCATCACCGATCCCTGACTGATATAGATCGCCATGGCACCGGCAATGACAAAGGCCGGAAGCAGGCATAAAATGACATGCTCGCGTGCGTACCAGTTGGTCAGATAGACGGCTTCAAGCACGGCATTGTCAAACCGTCCTGTTCCTGCCGGAATGAAATAGATTGCCAGAAAGCCCAGTGCGATGACGGCAAACAGGCGGCCTTCACGGGGATTCTCGCGATAAAGCGTCATCAGGCTATTGAGCATTCACGGGCTCCCATTGGCGCCGTTCGGGCAGGTTGATCAATATCTGTTTTAAAATCTATCAAATGTCGGGGCATAAAACCTTGAGCTATCGCAACCTGTGATCACCGGACGGTTTTCGGATGTGCCAATAAAAAACGCCCCGAACCAATGCGGATCGGGGCGTTTTGCAATTGATATGCGGGGTGTGTGATCGGGGTTAAGCCGCGTTGCTGGCGTCTTCGGATTTGATGACCTTGTGGGTATCTTCATTCATGCCAAGCTTCCAATAGCTTGAAATATAAAGATCATCCTTGCCAAGTCCACGTTCCTCGCGGAAATAGCTCCGCAATTCCTTCATAGCACTGAATTCACATGCCGCCCAGACGGATGCCCGGCCTTCAAGCCAGCCAATCTTGCGCACCACATCAACAAGGGCGGTGGTGTTTTCACCCGGACGCGGGTTGATCACCCACTCAATCGTCATATTGGCGGGCTTTCGGATCGACTGAATATCGGCCTCGGACCGGACCTCGATCACGGCATAGCCGCGTGCATCTGCATGCAGGGTTTCAAGATTGACCGAAACAGCGGGCAGGGCCGTCATATCGCCAACAATCAGGAACCAGTCAGCCGTCGGATCAACCAGCTTTTTCGGGCCGGGGCCGCCAACCGTGATTACATCACCGGGTTTGCAATTTACCGCCCAGTTTGATGCCGGGCCGCCATGATCATGGTCGTCATCGGCATCGCCATGCATGACGAAATCAAGATCAATCTCGCGGCCCTGATCGGTCATGCGGTCATGACGCACCGTATAGGTCCGGCGCAACACACGGTCCTTGTCATCGCCATCAATCGGGAAGATCAGTTTGACATAGGCACTTTCCTGATCCTCAGGAAAGCCTGCCATGCCGTCACCGCCAAGGGTAACGCGCAGCATATTGGGGGTGACTTGCGTTTTTGCGATCACGACAAGATCGCGCGGGGCAGGTCTGTTCATTGAAGTCTCCTAGGAACCACAGGGGTCGAGGTTATCAGCCATCAGGTTGGCGATTTCGACAAAGTCCCTGATTTGTTGGGGCGTAAGGCCGCGTGTCATGCGGGATCTGACATCTTGCTCGACCGCACGGAAGGCTTCCATGCGGGTCTCGCCTGCGGTCGTCAAATGCAGCGTCTGACTGCGTCGATCAATGGGGTGCGGGCGGCGTTCAATCAGCCCGTCATTTACAAGTTCCTGCAAAAGCCGTGTGATGCGGCCTTTGTCCTGACCTGATTTTTCGGCCATCTGCTGGGCGGTGATGCCCGGAATGCGGACGATCCATTTCATTACGCGCTTGTGCGAAATCGGCATCGGCATATCGGCATCAACCATCGCATTCATCAGGCTGCGTTTATAGGCATGGACAAGCCGATGCAGGGTTTCACCCGGGACGTGTGCCTGATCCTGTTCGATCATGATCTCTCTCGCTTTCTTGTATTCACAGGCCCGCCGGGCTTGTGATCCTGCCGGTGCGAAGGGCATGGCGACGACCTTCGCAAATAAGGGCCGATGTCAGGGCGGCACCACTTGCCACCATCATGATGGTATCAAAGTCAAACGAAGTCCCCGTGCCGATCAGGATCGCGGCAAGGGCCGCACCGACCGATTGCCCGGTCAGGCGTGCGGTTGACAACATCCCGCTGGCCCCGCCCGAACGTTCGCGCGGCGCACTGGTCAGCATCAGGCGGTTATTTGGGGCCTGAAACAGTCCGAACCCGATCCCGCAGATCGCAAGGGCAGCAATAATTCCGCCATAGCTTCCACCTGCCGGAACAAAGGTGACGGCAGAAAGCCCGACGGCAAAGACCATCATGCCAAGCCCGGTCAGACGGATCGGCGAATATTTATCGGCCAGCCGTCCGGCAACGGGGGCGGCAACTGCGGTGGCAAGCGGCCAGGGCGTCATCAAAAGTCCGGTCATGGTCGGGCTATAACCCAGCACGTCATGGAAATAGAAAGGCAGGGTGACAAACGCAATCATCTGGGCGCAAAAGCCAAAGATCGATGACCCGATGGAACAGGCAAAAATCGGCAGCTTCAAAAGATCAAGCGGCAACATCGGCCGATCCTTGGACAATTGGCGTCGCACCAGAAACGCACCGGCAATGATCGCAATGGCAAATTGCGCAGTAATCAAAGCCGGGCTGCTTTCGGTGCCCACATTGCCAAGGGCCGAAATCAATCCGCCAAAGGCCAGGACATTCAAAAACGCACTGATGAAATCAAACCGGGTGCGGCTTGGCGCGTTAAAGGGCAGGGCGAAATAGCCGACAATGATCGCCAGAACCGAAATCGGCACATTGATCAAAAACAGCCAGTGCCAGCTTGCGACCGCCAGAATGGCCGAGGCAATGGTCGGTCCACCTGCGGCCGACACCGAAACCGTCATGGCGATCCAGCCAATCGCACGGCCAAGTTTGGCCTGCGGGAAGATATGGCGCATGACCGCACCATTGATGCTCATCAGTGCTGCGGCACCAAGGCCCTGCAACACGCGGGCTGCGGTCAGAATTTCGATATTCGGGGCCATGGCACACAGCAATGATGCGATCCCGAAGATCGCAATGCCGCTCAGATATACCTTGCGAAACCCGATGGCCTCGCCAAGGGCGGCAAGCGGTAACAGGGCAACAACAATGGCCAGCTGATAGGCAGTGACAACCCAGATGGCATGGGCGGGCGAAACGCCCTGATCCTGCGCAATGATCGGAAGCGCCACATTCATGATCGTGCCATCCAGCACGGCCATCATGATGGTCAGCAACACCGCGATGGCGGCAAATCCGGCCCGCGGGCTTGGCAATCCGTCCGGGTAAATGGTGGTCGAAATCTTCATGGGGCGATTTCACTTTCAGACTAACAATGGCGCAAGGCGGCACATTCCAGCGGACGGCAAAGCATTGCGCAATTCGGTGACACGCGAGGGGTGCGGGGCGGATACAGAAGCCGGGGAATGGGGGGCGAAAGGCGTCTGTATCTGCGAGCTTATTTGGTTGACTATATCAACTATATGAAAGTAGTTGATTGTGTCAACTATGTTTTCTGATCTTCTGGTCAGAGAGATGTCAACAGCCCTACAGCCGACATTAAACGATAATAACAGTGAACGTATGATGTCAGCTTTTCTGTATCGCTAACCGTTCGGGTAGTTGATCGTATTGATTGAGAAGGTATGGTTGGTGACGGCGTTACAAGAATGAAAACCTATCGTCGTCAATCCCTTGGGGGAGCTGTTATCAGCTAGAGGGACCACGTTTAATGGTGCGGATAAGATTCGCGACAGGGATGATTGCTGCACAAGCAAGTATATTGTTGGCGGGGTGCGACGTTGACGAAAATGTGAGCAAGCTGCTTTCCGAACGCACTGTCACCTTCCATGCAATCCTGTCTGACGATTATGTGACGTTCGGCTCGAACCGTGCATTCAATATCTTGATCCTCAAGGACAAGAACCTCGATGATCCCCTGGATGTCGACCTTGGGGTCCAAGGGACCAGATTTGTCGAAGGTGGGCATGGCAATGATCACATCCGTGCTGGCTCACAGCTTGAAGCGGTGATGTATGGCGGGCCCGGTGATGACGAAATCGTCGGCGGGCTGGAGGGAGATCTTCTTGTGGGTGATCAGGGTAAGGATACCCTGGACGCTGGTCCGGGCGATGACTATCTCGTCATTGACGAGTTTGACCGCTTTAACGGCGGGGCAGGCATGGATCGTGCGATCTATATCGGCAGTGCGGATTTCGACATCAATATTTCAGACCATGAAGTTGAAATATTCAACTCTGGCTCTGGCGATGATTTTATTCTTACGGACTTATCCAGTGAGGCCGCGATTGACGGAGGACCCGGCAGCGATCGCATTTATGGGAGTTGGGGACACGACTGGTTAATGGGTGGCAAAGGCAAGGACTTTCTCGAGGGCGGTTTCGGTAATGACACCTACATTTTTCGCCGTGGTGACGGGCGTGACACGATTAATGATTTCTCGTTCAATCGCCGCACCGATACTGTTTACGATCTGTATTCCGATGGCTCGAAACGTAACCTTAAGAAGCGAGAGGTTCGAGTAAGGGAACACGCGGGTTATGATCGCATCCTGTTTGGCAAAGAGATCGCGCCGCGTGATTTGATTGTTCGTTTTGACGGTTTGGATCTGCTGTTTGCCATCAAGGATTTAAAGAATTTCTCTGCATCTTTCGATGATTTTGAGGACCAGATCAGACTGGTAAACTGGACCGACATTTGTGATCGTCTGGAATATCTTGAATTCAGTTCCGGTTTGACAATCGATATTGCGACACTGATTCGCGTGAACGCTGTCAGTCAGGATAGCGGCAGTTTTGATTTTGCAACGCTTGGTACATTCAAGTCGTACGGGTTTAACATGGAAGCCAAACCGAAAGGCTGTGAGCCGCGCGACGTTATTCTAAGTACCCGTCCTGTGTCACAAGAACAGCAATTTACTGATACAGCCAAATAACCTAAGCCGTTCGAGGAGCCAAACACCCACTCAGCAAATACCCTCCCGTAGGTGCTTCCCAATCGACCATTTCCCCAAGGCAGTAAGTGCCGGGGCGTTTGACGAGTTGGAAATTCTCGTCGAGTTCTTCCCATGCCACGCCGCCTGCGGTGCTGATGGCCTCGTCGATTGGGCGGGGCTTTTTGATTTTGAGGGTGAGGTTCTTGATCGCAGCCGCCAGTTTGGCCGGATCGTTCTGGATGTCGCGCGGGGTGACTTCGAAAATGAGTGCGGTTTTGGTGGCATCAAGGCCAAGTGTCTTGCGCAGGTGATTGCCCAGCGAGTTCTTGCCGCGTGGTTTGGCAAGGCGTGTTGTGACGTCATCAAGCGTGCGGTCGGGGCAGAGGTCGAGCGTTAGGGTTCCGACCCCGGTTTCAAGCCATTGATCACGCAGCGTTGCCGAGATCGCGTAAACCGCGCTGCCTTCGATCCCGGTTTTGGAAATCACGAACTCGCCACGCACGGTCTGGTCGCCGCAGGTCAGGGTGACGGCCTTGACGGGGGATCCCGCACATTTGTCGATCAGATGATCCGTCCAGTTGATATCAAAGCCGCAATTGGCCGGTTTGAACGGATTGCATTTGATGCCCGCCCTGGTCAGGATTTCCATCCATTTACCGTCCGAACCCAATCGTTTCCAGCTTCCGCCGCCAAGGGCAAGGATGGTGATGTCGGCCTGTGCCGTGATTTCGCCATCGGTTGTTTTGAAAACCGCCTGACCGGCATCATTCCAGCCGGTCCAGTAATGGCGGTAATGGATGACACAGCCCAAACCATCAAGGCGTCGCAACCAGGCCCGCAAAAGCGGGCTTGCCTTCATCACGGTCGGGAAGACCCGGCCCGATGACCCGACAAAGGTTTCAACGCCAAGCCCCGCACACCATTCACGGATTTGATCGGGACCGAATTTGCGCAAATGCGATTCAAGGCGGGCCTGCGAGGTGCCATAGCGGGTCAGGAAAGTTTCCAGATCCTCGCCATGTGTGATGTTAAGCCCCGATTTCCCCGCCATCAGGAATTTGCGCCCGGCACTAGGCATGCCTTCATAGATCGTCACGCCGTAGCCTTCGCCCGCCAGCCGTTCGGCCGCCATCAGGCCAGCCGGACCCGCACCAATCACCATGGCGGTTTTGCCATTGGGGGCAGGTCTTGTGGAGGGCGTGGAAGATGCGGACATGATCTGCCTTATGATGTCATGAGGGTTGGTTTGGCAGTTGTAGTGGCTTTGACGTGGCTTGGCAATTTTGTGCTGGTATATCCTGTGGCACTTGCGGTGCGAGGCCCCCGCCTGCGCGGGGGTGACGAACGGGGCGGAGTGATGAAGGGGATTTGGAATAACGAAGATGTGCAGTAGTGACAAAGAGGCGCGGGGTAATGGCGAGAGGCATAACCCAACCCGTCATGCCCGCATAGGCGGGCGCTCATAGGGGCGGACGCAATGCGGGACGATGCGGGATAATTGGCACTTTATCAGCATTCTCAACCATATATGGAATGTGGTGCCGGGGATTTGCCGCGTGATTTAGTTTATTGTGAAATATCATTTCACGAACGGGTTGATATGGGGTGAATTCAACCCTTTTTGTCGCTGTTTGCGCCAAACATTGGCAATTTATCGGTAATTCGGCTAACAAAAAATCAGAAGAGGCAAACAAACCAAAAGACGACCAACAGGAGGAAACATGCGTTCTTACGATCTGGTGAAGGGGATCGGTGCGATCACCCGTCGTTCCATGCTGGCAACCGCCCTTGGCGCGATTGCATTTGGCGCGGTGTCATTCGGACAGGGGGCGGCACAGGCCGCTGAAAAAATCAACATCGCTGCCCTGACTTTCGTTTCAAGCTCGCCGCTGTTTATTGCCAAGGAAAAGGGCTATTTCGCGGACGAAGGCCTTGATGCAGAAATTACGTTCTTCCGCGCGGCCCAGCCGGTTGCGGTGGCGATTGCTTCGGGGGACGCGGATTTTGGTGTGACGGCCTTCACCGGCGGGTTCTTTAACCTTGCGGGCAAGGGCGCGCTTAAGGTTATCGGCGCACAGCTTCATGAAGATCCGGGCTATGACGGTTCGGCCATTCTGGCCTCGAACGCCGCATATGAAGCGGGTCTGACCTCGGTCGACAAGCTTGGCGGGCACAGCTTTGCCCTGTCGCAGGTGGGGTCATCCTTCCATTACATGATCGGCAATGTGGCGGAAAAGGCCGGTGTCGACATCGAAACCATGGAGCTTAAGCCGCTTCAGTCCGTACCGAACATGATCGGCGCGCTGAAAAGCGGTCAGGTCGATAGCATGATCATCGTCCCGCACATCGCCAAGCCGCTGGCCAATGCCGGTGCGGCGCATATCATCGGCTGGGTAAAGGATTACGTTCCCTATCAGGTAGGTGGTCTTTTCACGTCGTCGAAAAACGTTGAAGAACGTCGTGACGTGGTCGAGAAATTCGTGCGCGCCTATCAGAAAGGTGTGGCCGATTACCGTGCTGGCCTTTTGGCGACTGATGCGGATGGCAAGCTGATTGAAAGCGATACCACCAACGAAATCCTCGAGATCGTGCACAAATATGTTTATGCCGAAGACCCGGCAGAGAAGGCCTATCCGAAAATCCGTAATGGCGCGATGTTCATTACCGAGGAAGGCAAACTCAATGTCGAGGACGTCAAGGCACAGGTCAAATGGTATCAGGATCGCGGCTTTGTGTCGGATGCTGCCAATCCCGATACCTTCATCGATACCAGCTTCATCGCCCCGCTTGGTCAGTAAGCTGATGTGATTTCAAACCGGGCCGAAACAGATGCGTTCGGCCCGGTTATCTTTTGGAAAAGCTGTTTTCCGAAATTGCCACCATCCCTGTTTCATTACCCAAAGAGTTGGCCATGCGGCTTACCATCAAAAATGTCAGCCATCGTTACGATCAGGTCGAAGCCCTGCGCGACATCAACCTTGCGATTGAACCGGGCGAGGTCGTTGCCCTGATCGGACCTTCGGGCTGTGGCAAATCAACGCTTTTATCGATCATTGGCGGGATGCTTGCGCCCAGTTCCGGCGACGTCCTGATTGATGATCAGGCCAAACCCGAAGGGTGTCTTAACCCGCTGACCTATGTCTTTCAGGATTTTGCATTGCTGCCCTGGCGTACGGTCGCGGGCAATATCAGCCTTGTGCTTGAAGACCATCCGCTGTCCAAATCCGAACGCGATGCACGGATCGAGGAAGTTCTGGCGCAAACCAATTTGTCTGATTTCAGGTATGCCTATCCAAAGCAGCTTTCAGGCGGCATGAAACAGCGCGTCGGCATTGCGCGCGCCCTTGCGGTGCGTCCGGCGGTGTTGCTGATGGACGAACCCCTTTCGGCCCTTGATGCCCAGACCCGTATTTTGTTGCTTGATGAGTTTTCCGATCTGTTTGCACGCACCGGCATGACGGCGGTTTATGTCACCCATAACCTGAACGAGGCGGTGCGTCTGGCCCATCGGGTGGTGGCCTTGCGTCGTCGTCCGGGCACGATCAAGGAAATCCATAGCATCGATATTCCGATCCAGGATCGCCGCGAAGGCATGCCCGAACTGGTTTCCCATGAACAGGCCCTTTGGAACCTGATCCGCGACGAAGCGATTGCGGCGGACAAGGAGCTTGAAAATGTCGCGTGATATCGAAATGCAAACCGCTGAAAATACCGACAACAAGGTCCGTTTTCGTGCCACGGGCTTTAACCCCAAGGCCAACCCGGTTGCCGCATGGGCAAGCTTTTTTGTGGTGATTGCCCTTTGGCAGTTGGGATCAAGCACCGGATTTATTTCCGAACTTGCAATGCCAAGCCCGGTGGCGGTGGCCCAGGCGCTTTGGCAACTGATTGTTTCAGGTGATTTGTGGCGTCATTTGGCGGCGTCCTTGCAGCGTCTTGCCGGCGGCTGGATCATGGGGACCGTGGCGGGTTTGATCGTCGGATTTATGGTTGGCATGTTCACATGGGCACGCTCGCCCGGTGTGGCACTTGTTTCGGCCCTGTTTCCGATCCCGAAAATCGCGCTTTTGCCGCTGTTTATCATCTGGTTTGGCATTGGCGAGCCGTCCAAATTCGCCACCATTGCCTTTGGTGTGTTTTTCCCGACCGTGATCAATACCTTTGGCGGGGTTGATAACGTTCAACGTAATCTTATCCGCATGGGGCAAAGCTTTGACATGCCGATGTGGTCGGTGATCCGCAAGATCATCCTGCCCGGTGCACTGCCGACCATCCTGTCGGGCTTTCGCATTTCATCCTCGATCGCGATTATCCTTCTGATCGCAGCCGAGATGATTGGCGCGCAATACGGGATCGGGGCGCTGGTTCTTTCAGCCGGGCAACTTTACCAGACCGATCAGCTGATTGCCGGTGTATTGGTGCTTTCTGTTCTTGGATTGTGCGTATCGTGGTTGCTTGGCCGACTGGATCGCTGGTTACTGGCATGGCGATAGGGGAGTTGAAAATGACGGGAAGCTGGGAAGTCCCCACCAGGGATGAATTTCCACGCATCGTTGAGATGATGGAAGACGAAGCCTTCTATGATCAAATCGCGCGCGTCCCGGATGCGGACTTGAAAGCCGCATTAAACGGATCAAAGGAAGCTGCCCTTTGGGTTTATCGGGTCGACGGGCGGGCTGTGGCCTATGCCTATTTGTTGGACCTGGCGACAGCATTGCCGAAACTCGACGAGTTTGGGGTGTTTGAACGCGGGCGCGGCTTTGGCAAGGCAGCGCTTGCCGCACTTGCAGAAAAATGTGCGCAAACGCCAAGCTATGAGAAGCTTTGGCTAAATGTCGTGGATGGCAATGAAACGGCAATGGGGCTTTATCGCAGCCTTGGTTTTGGCGAGGAACTGTTTATCGCCAAGGGCTGGAAAACCCGATCTGGAAAGGTGGTTGATCAGGTCCGTATGTGGCTGACGCTTGATCGCTTGCGCGGGCAATCAGCATAAGGTTCGTCTATCGGTGATCTGATCGGAATTGGGCGGGCGGAATGCCCGCCTTTTTTGCAAAGAAGCGTGAAAAATACCCTGCATCGCGAAAGCCAAGTTCATCGGCGATCTGTTGAACGGCGATGTCGGTATAGATCAGGGTGCGTTTGGCCTCCAGCATCAGGCGGTTTTGCAGAACCTCGCTTGCGGTCATGCCGTAGATATCCTTGGCGATCCGGTTCAGCTGGGTGGTGGTGATACCAATCTCGCGGGCATAGAATTCAAGCGATTTGTGATGCTTGTAAAACCGTTCGACCAGCATCTGGAATTTGCGGAATTTGGCGGTTTTCTGTTCCTGCCGGGACAGATGGGCGGGATCGCCTTGCGGGGCAGAGCGTCCGACATCAAGCAACAGCAATCCAAGAAGATGACGAAGCGCAAAAAGCCGCCCGGTATTGTGGCTGTAATATTCCCGCACCAGCTGGGATATCAGGAAATCCACCGGTCCCGATGGCCGGGGCTGATCGGGGGACAAATTGCTGTCCACACAGATCGTCTGGTCAAGCCGGGCAAGCAGTTTCGGGGCCGGGGCCAGAATTTCCTGAAGATGATGATCGGTCAGTGAAATCACCCAGCCATCAATATCATCGCTGAACTTAAAGCCATGCACCGTGCCCGGCGGAACCGTGATCAGCTGACCGGCCTGCATTGTCAGGTTCTGGTCGTCAAAGCTGATTTTTGCCGTGCCGTTGGTGATGTAAAGCAACTGGAACAGGTTGGTATGGCGGTGCGGTTTGATATGAAGATCATGCAGGCGGGATCGTTCGGGGATGCTTTCAAGATGAAAGAATTCCGGTTCGGTGATCGGTTGCTGTTCGGTGACTTCCGGCCCATCAGACCCATCGGACAGATCCCGGTCAAACCCGTCCAGCTCCGTTTGCGGACGGTTGGCATCGCGTTCGCCATACAGTTTGTAAATCGGAATGCTATTGCGCATGGGGTTCCTGAAGCAACTCAATCGGGATGTCCTGAAGTCTAGCCGGTTTTATGCGCGATCAAAAGCAGGCAAAAGAAAAGCCCGCCACAGTTCAATGGCGGGCTTTGATGATCTGTTATCCTGTGTTTAACCGCCAAGTATCGACGGTACAAACAGTGTCAGGATCGGCACAAAGATCAGAAGCAGAATACGAATGATCTCGGCACCAAAGAACGGCATCACGCCCCGGAAGGTCTGGCTCATCGGGACACCCTTGGCGAGTGCATTGATGATGAATACGTTCAGTCCGACCGGCGGGGTTATCAGCCCCAGCTCCACGACAATCAGTGCGAGAATACCGAACCAGATTTTAAGGTCCTCGGTCCCCATGCCATAGGCTGCGGTAGCTGCGGTTGCCCAGTCGCCACCATTGATATCAACAAGGGCAGGCCAGAAGAACGGGATCACAACCACGATCATGGAAAGACTTTCCATGAAGCAGCCCAGCAGAATCAGCGCCATCAGCATCAGAACCATGATCAGCCATGGATCAAGGCCACTGGTCGCAGCAGCTTCTGCCATATAGGCCGGAAGGTTTGCACGGCTGAAAAAGCCCTTGAGGACTTCTGCACCCAGCAGGATGAAGAAGATCATCGAAGACGTAATCGCCGTATCCTTAAGCGACTGGCGCAGACCGGCCCATGACAGACCGCCTCTGCCGCGAAACCGCATATAGGCACCGTATACCAGGATCGCGAACACACCCACACCGGCCGCCGGGGTCGGGGTGAACAGGCCAGCCCCAAGGCCCAGAATGATTGATCCGAAAATCACCATGACCGGGATCAGACGCAGAAGGGCTTCCTTGCGTTCTGCGGCGGGCATCGGTTCGGGTTTCGGGGCCAGTGACGGATTGATGCGCACCTGAATGGCAATAACAGCCATAAAGAATACAACGGCAATCAGACCCGGAATGATCGCAGCCTGGAACATCTGAATGATCGATGCTTCCACCGTGACGGCGTAAATCACAAGTGCGACCGATGGCGGGATCAGAATGCCAAGCGTACCGCCTGCGGCCAGTGTGCCGGTTGCCAGACGCGGCGAATATTTCAGCCGGTCCAGTTCAGGCAGGGCAACCTTGCCCATGGTCGAAGCTGTTGCCAGCGACGATCCGCAGACCGCACCAAAACCGGCACAGGCACCGATTGCGGCCATGGCAACACCACCCCGGAAACGACCGAGAATGGCGTTCACGCCCTGAAACAGATCGCGTGACAGGTTGGCCTGACTTGCCAGATACCCCATCAGGACGAACAGCGGTACCACAGACAGTTCATAGTTTGACACAATCCCGTAGAGCAGGGATTTGAACTGCTGCAGGTAGGGATCAAACCGCAGGAACGGGAAAAACAGGCTCAGCACATAGTTGCCGCCGATACCAACACCAACCATGGCGAGGCCGACCGGAACACGCAAAGCCAGAACGAAAAAGAGAACAGCAAGGCCACCAAGGCCAATCAATTCGCGCTCAGACATCGGCCTCTCTTTCGAAAATCTGACTTCCGGCAATCGCGGCCCACAGGAACATCGAGATGATGCCCGGCACATAGAACGGCCAGATGGGCCAGCCCAGAATTGCGGAAAGGGTGTTGTCGCCACGAACCTCGATCAGGCCATTGACCATCATATAGCCAAGGAACAGCGCCAAGCCGGTCATGAGGATGCCCGAAAGCACGCTAACTGCGCGGGCAAACCAGTCCGGGAACATTTTGATGAACACGTCGACGGCAACGTGACCGTGATGTGCCTGGCAGTAGGGGAAGAACATCAGGGCAGCCGAGCTGACAATCATGCTGACGAAATCTTCATAGCCGATAATGGCGGGGAAGTTTGCGTCAAACAGCCGGGCGATCTTGTCCAGACCAAAGGCGGTAACGTTGACAATCGTTACAACGGCAATCAGCAGGGCAAGCAGGCCACCGGCAACGGCAAACCATGATGCAGCCTTGTAGAGCACGTTTTTCATATGTCTAACTTTTAGCGGGAAAAAGAGGGTCACGCGTCAATATGATACGTGACCCCACAAGATTTTCCAGTAACTTGGCGAAGTTACTTGGTATGGGTCAGAACAGCTGCTTTGGCGTCTTCGACGAGTTTTGCGCCATCAATGCCGTTGGACTTGGACTCTTCGATCCAGCGATCAACAACAGATGCAGCCGCATCATCGAAGGTTGCTTTCTCGGCAGCGGTCAGCTGAACAACCTGGCCTTTGCCCTCGTTGATCATCTTCTTGCCGACTTCCTCAACATTGTTGAAGATATCGCCAATCTCGGCTGCAAAATCACGACCAGAGTTACGGTCGATGATTTCCTTGAGATCGTCCGGAAGGCTTTCGTAACGATCCTTGTTCATCGCAAACAGGAAGGTCGAGGTGCCAAAGCGCGAATTTGCGCCTTCGCCTTCAACAGAGAAGGAAATCAGTTCAGCCAGTTTCAGCGGCGGCACAACTTCGAACGGAACCAGACCACCGTCAACAACGCCAAGCGACAATGCCTGCGGCAGGGCCGGGACCGGCATGCCGACCGGCTCTGCGCCCCAGGATTCAATTACCCAGGAACCGGTACGGGTCGGAGTACGCAGTTTCAGACCTTTGACATCGTCAACGGTGCGGACTTCTTTTTCCGTCAGGTGGATAGCCTGACCAGCATGGACGTGAACGGCCAGCGGGTGGATATCTTTAAGGTCTTCGGCGAATTGGTCCTTCAGGTCCCACATCGCAAGGTTGGTTGCGCGTGCGTCACCAAGGTGAACACCCGGAAGTTCAAAAACTTCGATGCGCGGGAAAACGCCCGGGGTATAACCCGGAAGCGTCCAGACGATGTCAGCAACGCCATCACGGACCTGGCGATACAGTTCCGGCGGGTTGCCGCCAAGCGACATGGACGGGAAGATTTCAAACTTGATACGGCCGTTTGACTCTTCTTCGATTTTCTTTGCCCAGGGTTCGATCATCTTCGACTGAGCCGGTGCTTTCGGACCCAGGAAATGGTGAACGGTCAGGGTGACTTCCTGCGCGTGAGCGCCGAACGACACCATGGTCGCAACAGCTGCACCCGCCAGCAATTTGGTGATGTGTTTCATTCTTCCTCCTTTGAACGTCTTGTCGTGGTAATGATACCGACAAGCGTCTCAGCCACGATGCGCATCTAGCGTGCGAAGTTTTCCAAGAAACTTAATTATTGTTTTTATTGTTATTTTTTTGAGGATGGCCTGCGTTTGACGCATTCCTGCCATACCGGATTGGAACCAATCTAATAGGCAGCAGCTGGTTATGTATAATGATATGTCCGCAAATTTACATAACCAAACGATTATGTCTCAGAGCTCGAATGGGTTGTGTGATGTTGTGTCGCTTCTTCGCGGACAGCGTTGATCAGCATCTCGACCGGCGGCGAAATCGGCGAGTCAATCCGGGTCGTCAGTCCGACCGGCCCGAAGGTGTCGCTTGTATCAATCGGTAATTCAACAAGGTGGCCCTCGGCGATGTCTGATGCAACGGCCCCGTTTGAAATGATCCAGATGGCATCGGTTTCACGCGTGAAGGCGCGCCCGAACGAAGTTGAAACTGTTTCAATCCGGTCGGGAAGGGCGCCAATCCCGTGCGCAATCAGCATCTTGTCAACGGTCGGGTGAATGATCGCCTGTTTTGGCGGTACAAGAACCGTAAATTCGCGGATGCGCGTGATGTCGGGATTTTCATCGGTTAGCAGCGGGTGGCCGGGGCGCGCCACCAGCGAAATATGTTCCGAATATAAATGTATGAATGAAAGACCCGACATTTGATCGGGTTCGGCCAGACGTCCGACCACAAGATCAAGCTCTCCAACACGCAACTGCCCCATCAGCATCATGTTCGGACCGGTAACCACCTTGACCGTGGTGTCGGGGCTCAGTGACTTGAACCGTCGGATGGCATTGGGCATAACGCTTGCTGCAACTGTTGGCAGGACACCAAGGTTGATTGAAAGTCCGCCTTGCATGCGGACCTGGCTGATGCTGTCGACACCCTGACGAAGGGCGGTGACACTGGCCCCGGCATAGCGCAGAAACACCTTGCCAAAATCGGTCAGGGTTACGCCGCGCTTTGAGCGGTCAAACAAACGGGCATCAAGATGTTCCTCGAGCTCGCGGATGGTCTTGGAAACAGCAGGCTGGGTAATGGCCAGCGTATCGGCAGCCTTGACGACGCTTCGCTGACGGGCCACTTCGAGAAAACAGGTCAAATGTCTGAATTTGATGCGTTGGTCGAGCATATGTGCCTACGTCACGTCATTGTAGAATAATGTTATTAGATGCCTATGCATAATTATATAGTTATGCAAAATACGCAATTCCTCATTTTACATAACCAAATCCGTCTGCGAAATTGTGCGCAAATAAGCAGGGTGGAAATGACATGAGTCTTCAAGTTGCCCCGGTCAACGGGACACATATCCATTACAGTCAGTCAGGGCCGAAAAACGCACCTGTACTGGTGTTTTCGAACTCGCTTGGAACCGATTTGCGCATCTGGGATGACGTGGTCAGTGTTCTTTCGGAACGGTTCAACATCGTTACCTATGACAAACGCGGTCACGGTCTTTCGGGCATTGGTGACGCGGAATATGATATTTCGCTGCATGCCAATGACCTGATCGGATTGCTTGATTACCTTGGTCTGGGTGAAGTGATCATTTGTGGTCTGTCTGTTGGCGGTCTGATCGCCCAGAAAGTGACCCAATTGCAGCCCGAACGTATTCGCGGCCTGATCCTGTGTGATACAGCCCCCAAACTTGGCGATTATAATGGCTGGAACACCCGGATCGAAGCCATCAAGGCCGACGGGATCGAAGTTCTGGGCGATGCAATCATCGAACGCTGGCTGTCGCCGACCTTCCGCAAGGAACGCCCGCTGGAAACCGCGATGTATCGCGACATGCTGGTGCGCACAACGAAGGCTGGCTACATCGGTACCTGTGTCGCATTGCGCGACGGGGACCTGCGCGAGGCCGCAGGCAAAATTGCCGTTCCGACATTATGTATTTGTGGATCGGCCGATCTCGCGACGCCGCCCGATGTTGTGCGCGAAATGGCAACCATGATCCCCGATGCCGAATTTGAACTGATAGACGGGGTCGGGCATTTGCCATGCATTGAAACCCCGGAATTGCTGACCCGGTTGATCGACCGATTTACCAAGGAGAAGAACCTTGTCTGAGAGCCGGTATGACATTGGCATGAAAACCCGCCGATCCGTTTTGGGCGATGCACATGTGGATCGTGCATCGAAAAACATCACCGAAATCGACGAGGGCTTTCAGCGCTACATCACCGAGAATGTCTGGAACGGTGTCTGGACAAGTGACCAATTCACCAAGCGCGAACGTTCGATTGTAACCATTGCCCTGCTTGCAGGTCTTGGTCATGAGGAAGAACTCGCCATGCATATCCGTGCGACCCTCAATACCGGGGCGACGCGCGAAGACATCCGTGAAGTACTGATGCATGTTGCGGTTTATGCCGGCGTTCCCGCCGCCAATACGGCATTCCGCATTGCCAAACAAACCTATGCCGAGATCGACGCGGCATCCAAGGGAGAGTAAGCCACATGTCCACCTTTAAACCGCGTGATTGGGGATCTCACGCCCCGTTAATCGCACCGGAATATAAATCGACCATCCTGCGTGGTCCGTCCCGTTCTCCGCTCGCCATCAAGTCGGGCCTGACCGAAGGCACCGGTCCGCGCTTCGCCCCGGCGGCCGTGCGCGAGCTTGACTTCGATCTGACCAGAAATGGCGTCGTCAATGGCGAACCGCAGGGCGAACGCATTGTTGTGCATGGTCGTGTCATGGACACCGATGGCCGTCCTCAATCCAACATTCTTGTCGAAATCTGGCAGGCCAATGCTGCTGGTCGTTATGTCCACAAGGTTGACCAGCACGACGCGCCGCTTGATCCGAACTTCCGTGGTTCGGGCCGCTGCTTTACCGATGAAGACGGTAACTACAAATTCTATACCATCAAGCCGGGTGCCTATCCGTGGGGGAACCATTTCAACGCATGGCGCCCGAACCATATTCACCTGTCGCTGTTCGGGCCGGGCTTTGCCACGCGTCTTGTCACCCAGATGTATTTCCCGGGTGACCCGTTGCTTGAACTCGATCCGATCTTCCTTGGCACCGAAGATGCGCGCGCCCGCGAACGCCTGATTGCCAAATTCTCGATCGACAGGACCGAGGAGGGCTTTGCCCTTGGTTATCAGTTCGACATTGTCCTGCGTGGACGCAACGGCACCCCGATGGAGAATTAAGTCATGTCATATGGTGAAACCCCCTCACAGACGGTTGGTCCGTATTTCGCCTATGGTCTGACAGCAGGCCAGTATGGTTACGACTTTACCGATATTGCCGATCCGGTTGTTGCCGGCCAGGACGCCAAGGGCGAGCATATCCGCATCACCGGCACGGTGTTTGATGCCAATGGCGCACCGGTCAATGACGCGATGATCGAAATCTGGCAGGCCGATGCCGATGGAAATTACAGTGAAAAGCCGATTGATGTTGCGGATACAGGTTTCCGTGGTCTTGGCCGTTGCGGCACGGGAACGGATGCCAAAAACCGTTTCTGGTTTGACACGGTAAAGCCCGGTGTCGTTGCCGATGCCGAAGCACCGTTCGTCAATGTGATCGTTTTTATGCGAGGCATGCTGGTTCATGCCTTTACCCGGTTCTATTTCGACGATGAAGCTGAGTTGAATGCAAAAGACCCTGTCTTGCAGTCGGTTCCCGCAGATCGTCGCGACACCCTGATTGCCAAGCGTGTCGAAACCTCGACCGGGATTGAATACCAGATCGATATCCACATGCAGGGGGACGCGGAAACCGTGTTCTTCGACGTGTAAGTCGATCTGGCGCGATGGCTGCGTCCGCTGCTTTGGGGAAAGCCGGCGGTCGCAGCCATCGACCCAATTTTCCAACGCAAAGGGGCAAGGCCCTGCGTTTGTTCTGTTTTGGTTAGATACCACAGGAGTTAGCCGTGGTTGCACGTTTCATGTCGCTTAAAGAGGCAGTCGCGTCCTGCGTTAAGGATGGCGATACCATCTCGATGGAAGGCTTCACCCATCTTATTCCGCACGCTGCCGGACACGAGATCATCCGTCAGGGCATCAAGGACCTGACCCTGATCCGTATGACGCCCGATATGATCTATGATCAGCTGATTGGTGCGGGCTGTGCCAAGAAGCTTGTTTTCTCTTGGGGTGGGAACCCTGGTGTCGGTTCGCTGCATCGTCTGCGCGAAGCCGTTCAGGAACACTGGCCGCACAAGCTTGAGATCGAAGAACACTCCCACGCGGCCATGGCCAATGCCTATGACGCCGGTGCGGCTGGTCTGCCCTGTGCAGTGTTCAAGGGCTATCGCGGGGCAGAACTGCCGCGTGTGAACCCGAATATCAAATTCATCAAATGCCCGTTCACCGGCGAAAGCCTTGCGGCGGTGCCGTCGATCCGTCCGGATGTGACTGTGGTCCACGCCCAGAAAGCCAACAAAAAGGGCGATGTCCTGTTTGAAGGTATTGTCGGTGTTCAGAAAGAAGCCGTTCTGGCAGCCAAGAAATCCATCGTGACGGTCGAAGAGATCGTTGATGATTTCGGTGATATTTCGTCGAATGCTGTGATGCTGCCAAACTGGGCAGTGACCGCAATTGTTGAAATCCCGGGTGGGGCGCATCCGTCCTACGCCCAAGGCTACTACAAGCGCGACAACGCGTTTTACAAGGCATGGGATCCGATTGCGCGTGATCGCGAAGCGTTCCTCGCATGGATCGAAGAACATGTCATGAATGGCGGTCCCGAAGATTTCGCGGCCAAGCGTGAAGCAAACAAAGGCTAAGCGGAGAAAAGATCATGGTTGAATATACCCCGACTGAAATGATGACGGTATCCGCCGCACGCGCGCTGAAAAACGACGATGTGTGCTTTGTTGGTATCGGAATGCCGTCTGCGGCCTGCAATCTGGCCCGTCTGACCCACGCGCCTGACATCACTCTGATTTATGAAAGTGGCACGATTGGCACCAAGCCCGATGTCCTGCCGCTGTCGATTGGTGATGGCGAGCTTTGCGAAACGGCTTTGAACACGGTTCCGGTGCCGGAAATGTTCCGTTACTGGCTGCAGGGCGGCAAGATTTCGGTTGGTTTCCTTGGTGCCGCCCAGCTTGACAAGTTTGGTAACATCAACACCACCGTGATTGGTGATTACGACAACCCCAAAGTCCGTCTTCCGGGCGGTGGCGGTGCGCCGGAAATCGCAACCAGCTGTGGCGAAGTCTTCCTTGTGATGAAACAAAGCAAGCGTGGTTTTGTTGAGAAGATCGATTTCGTGACCTCGCTTGGTCATGGCAAGGGTGGCGATGACCGCGCATCCTATGGCGTGGATACCAAGGGTCCGTCGCGTTTGATCACGGATCTTTGCATCATGGAACCGCACCCGGTTGGTAAGCAGTTCGTTGTGACCTCGATCCATCCGGGCGTAACCCGCGAAGAAATCATCGAAAATACCGGCTGGACAGTTGAGTTTGCCGACGAAGTCGCGGAAACTGCGATCCCGACCGAAAAAGAATTGCAGGTTCTGCGTGAACTGCATGCTCGTACCGCCAAGGCCCATGCGGGTCAGCAGTAAGAGCATTAACAAGGATCTTAGAAATGGCTGACGCATATATTTGCGATTACATCCGTACCCCGATTGGCCGCTTTGGTGGCAGCCTGTCACAGGTACGTGCCGACGATCTTGGTGCCGTGCCGCTCAAGGCGCTGGTTGACCGTAATCCGGGTCTGGATTTTGCCGCTGTTGACGACGTCATTTTTGGCTGTGCCAACCAGGCCGGTGAGGACAACCGTAACGTTGCGCGTATGTCTTCGCTTCTGGCAGGTCTTCCGGAAACCGTAACCGGCACCACGGTCAACCGTCTGTGCGGTTCGGGCATGGATGCAATCATCATTGCCGCACGCGCGATCAAGGCCGGTGAAGCAGATGTGATGATTGCCGGTGGCGTTGAAAGCATGTCACGTGCGCCGTTCGTGATGCCCAAGGCAACCTCGGCATTCTCGCGCAATGCGGAAATCTATGACACCACCATTGGCTGGCGCTTCGTTAACCCGGTGATGAAGAAACAGTATGGCGTGGATTCCATGCCTGAAACCGGCGAAAACGTTGCCGAGGATTTCAGCGTTTCGCGTGCTGATCAGGATGCGTTTGCTGTGCGTTCGCAGGAAAAAGCCGTTGCTGCCCAGCAGAACGGAACCCTGGCACAGGAAATCACCCCGGTCACCATTCCCCAGCGCAAAGGCGATCCGGTTGTCGTTGATAAAGACGAACATCCGCGCGCAGGCACCACGATTGAAACCCTTGCCAAACTGCCGACCCCGTTCCGCGAAGGCGGCTCGGTCACGGCCGGTAACGCATCGGGTGTCAATGACGGGGCGGCTGCCCTGATCATCGCGTCCGAAGCGGCAGTCAAAAAATATGGTCTGAAACCGATTGCCAAGGTTGTTGGCGGTGCGACCGCAGGCGTTGCCCCGCGTATCATGGGCTTTGGCCCGGCACCGGCTTCGAAAAAGCTTCTGGCACGTCTGGGCTGGACCACTGAACAGCTTGATGTGATCGAATTGAACGAAGCATTTGCATCGCAGGGTCTTGCGACCCTTCGCGATCTTGGCATTGCCGATGATGATGCACGCGTGAACCCGAATGGTGGTGCGATTGCCCTTGGCCATCCGCTGGGCATGTCGGGTGCACGTATTGCCGGTACCGCGGCCCTTCAGCTGAAGCGTACCGGTGGCAAATACGCACTGGCAACCATGTGCATCGGTGTCGGTCAGGGTATTGCGATCGCACTTGAAGCTGTCTGAGGCTGAGGGCGTTTTGCCGATCTTTTGAAAGATGCCCCTGTGCCGCTTGTCGGGCAGGGGCTTCTTTTTTGCGTTATTGACCAAACAGGTTGGCAGCGCGACACTATCGATCTGATTTTACACCTGTTTAACCCGGTGGATTACCCCTGATGACCATTTCGCCTTTTGATTCCGCCCTGCTTGGGGATCTGTTTTCCGACCCGGAAATTGCGGCCCTGTTTGATGACAAGGCACAGATTGCCTCGATGCTTCTGGTTGAATCTGCTCTTGCCGCCGCCGAGGCGCGCGCAGGCGTCATTCCCGACCAAAGTGCGGTACGCATTGCCGAAGTGTGTCGGGACTTCAATCCCGATCCGGCATCACTTGCGGCCGGGACGGCAAATGCAGGTGTGCCGGTGCCGGCATTGGTCAAGGCATTGAAAGCCGAAATTGGTGGCGAAGATGCGCGGTTCGCACATTTCGGGGCAACCAGCCAGGATGTGGTGGATACCGCCCTTGTTTTGCGTCTGCGCGAGGCCATTGGCATCATTCGTCGGCGTATCCGCAAACTGGCAAAGTCCCTTGGCGCACATGCGGATGCGCATCGGGCAACAGTGATGATCGGGCGTACCCGATCCCAGCAGGCGGTACCAACGACCTTTGGCCTTAAGGCCGCAGGGTGGCTTGCGCCTTTGGCGCGTATTGATCGCCGGATCGAAAGCCTGTCTTCGGATTTGCTGCGCCTGTCCTTTGGCGGGGCGGCGGGAACGCTTGCCTCTATCGGGGCAAAGGCCATCGATGTTGAAAGCAACCTTGCCGAGGAACTTGATCTTCCGGTTGCCGATATGCCCTGGCATGCGCAGCGCGATGTGCTGGTTGATTTTGCCAGTCAGTTAACAGCGTTAACCGGTGCGCTTGGCAAGATGGGGCAGGACCTTGTTTTGCTGGCTCAGTCGGAAATTGCCGAAGTGCAGCCGGGCAAGGGCGGCGGGTCGTCAACCATGCCCCATAAATCCAACCCGGTGCAGGCCGAAATGCTGGTGACTCTGGCACGTTTTAACGCCGGGCAGCTTGGCGTTTTCAGCCAGTCGCAATTGCATGACCATGAACGGTGCGGGTCAAGCTGGCTTCTGGAATGGCTGACCTTGCCGCAGATCATTATTGCGGCGGGGACGGCACTGGCGCAGGCGGTTGATATGGTACCGGACCTTAAAATCAATACCAACCGCATGACTGAAAACCTTGAACTATCGCGTGGTGCCATGCTGGCCGAGGCCGCGACATTTGCCCTTGCCGACCATCTTGGTCGGGATGCCGCAGACAAGCTGGTCAAGGAAGCGATTGCCAAATCAGCGGCAAACGGATCAAACCTGTTTGACGAATTACCCGGTCTGACCGATGCGCCGGTTGATTGGGCACATGTGCGTAATCCGGCCAATTATGTCGGGCAGTCCGACCTGTTTATTGACCGGGTTCTGGGGGCGGCAAAGCGCGGATTTCGGGAATAAACAGACATGAAAAAGGCTGCCCCGGGGCAGCCTTTTTGATTTTGCGGCTATGTCTAGCGCGGCGCGCGCAGTCGCTTTTCAACGGCATAGTTGTGGATGGGGACGCCATTGACTTCAAAGTCGCGGCGTTCCACCACCGAAAATCCCTGTTTGAGCAGGAAGGATTTGGCAAGCTCGCTGGCTTCTGAATAAAGCTTGCCGATATCCTGTTTTCTGGCCTCGGCCTCAAGGGCGGTATACAGCTGTGCCACGACACCGGTTCCGGCAACATCGGGTGCGGCATACAAAAAACCGATATGTCCGTCGCGTTCGATATCGCCAAATGCGACGACCTGATCGCTGTCATTGACCGCAACAAGGCAATAACGCCCGTCATTCATCACTTCGGCAAACCGCGCCGGGGCCGGTTGCAAACTGGCCCAGACGGCGACCTGTTCTGGGCCATATCCTTTGGGGCCAAGCTTTTTGACAGCGCGACGATAAATCTCGGACATCATCGCGGCATCTTCATCGCGAAAAGGACGTATCGTGATCATGCATCTTGATCCCATGCAGTATCAAAGAACTGAACTTCAAGTTCCGTGGCACGTTTGAAACAGGACAGGCAGCTCTGGCGTTCATCATTTGAAAGTGTGGGGCCAACCTGATCAAGCTGATCATTGAGATAGGCAACAACACTTTCGAAATACGCACCGACATGCAGATCAAGCCATTCGGAATACCAGAAATCCGTGGGGCGCGTTTCAAGCCCGCGATTGACCCGGTCCGCCCAGCCCAGATAGGTGCCCTCGGCAACGGCAAGAACCGCAAGCATATCGGCATATCGGTTGCTGTTGGTGGCATCGGCCATCAATTTCTTGAAATCTGCCGTAACAGGCCAGTCCGGCTGGTCTTTACGTGCCGTCTCGCTGACGCCAAGTGCCACAAAGGATCGTTCGAAATAGGTATTTTCCGCCCCGGTCACAAGGGCAAGAAACTGACAGCCCGGAATGCGATCCTTTAATGTCGGGGCACGCGAAACGGCGGCGGCCAAAAGTGCGACAAACCGGTCGATAAAACGATGGTCCTGAATAAGGTAGTTTTCAAGATTGCGTTTTGGAACTGCCGCCTTTCCCCATGCGTCGGTAAAGGGATGATGGGTCACACGGTGCCAGTCTTTGGCAACGGATGCCTTCAGCCAGTCGGAAAAGACCCCATCGGGATGTGACTGTTTCCAGACCGGGAAATCGGGAACTGGTTGGGTGTTGTTCATGGTCACGGCGCGTTTCCTGATATCTTTGATTTTTCTTCTTTTTACACGCGATTGTGGCAAGGGCAAGAACCCAATAATTTGCCCGGACATCTGTGACGTGATTGATGCTTGTCAATGTAAAACAACAAATAAGAATGTAATGGTATAGGCAGTTCTTCTCAATCATCCTTGGAGGATGTCATGGCAAATGTCGGAACCGTTGATCGCCTGTTGCGTGCCTGTGCTGGTGTCATTTTGCTTGCTTTGCCGTTCCTGATGGCCAATCCCGCAGAAGGTGCAATTGCATTTGGTGTTTATGGCTGGGTCATGATCGCAGCTGGTGTCGTCTTGCTGGTGACGGCCGCATTCCGTTTCTGCCCGCTTTATATGATTTTCGGTTTGCGGACCTGCCCGCTTTCAAAATAGGAGCCGTTCAGTAATCCCGCGCAGCAATTTCTGTTCGAGCTGTTGGCAACAGCGCGTTATAGTGACATCCGTAACAGTTACGGTGTGTGACGTTTGTCCTGTTTGACAGGGCATAATGTGATAACGCCACCGGCAATGAATAACGGAACAGAAAAATGAAACGCCTGAGCGACGATCTGACGGTATCCCCGCAATTGCCCCTTGAAGCGATCGACGAGATTGCCAAGGCCGGATACAAAACCATTATCTGTAACCGCCCGGATGATGAAGATCCGGGGCAGCCATCCTTTGCCGAAATTTCTGCCAAGGCCGAAGCCGCAGGCATAAAGGCGATTTTCCAGCCGGTCGTGAGCGGCAATGTCACGGATGCCGATGCCGATGCCTTTGCTGCCAATCTTGCCGATGCGGCCAAGCCGATTTTTGCCTATTGCCGTACGGGGACACGTTGCACGATCCTGTGGTCGCTGGCCAATGCCGGGGCACTTCCGGTTCAGGACATTATCAAGTCGGCGTCTGATGCCGGTTATGACATGTCGCCGCTTTTGCCGCGTATTGCTGCGCGCGCCTAGAATTTGGGATGAATTGATGCGGTGGGGTTGATCATGCCCCATCGCATAATCGCGCGGCACGCCTGCCAAAATTGCACTATCGATTTTTTGCAAATCGTGGCGATATGACATGACGGTATGTGATCCGTATGTCTGATTTTCTGGTGTGGATGTGAATTTGAAGACGCGCGAAGACGCCACGATAGAGTTTCGATTGGCGGTGCCCGGCGATATTGATGCGCTGTGCGATATTGAAAACCAGTCCTTTGATATAGACCTCCTGAACCGTCGTGCGTTCAAACGCTTTGTCGGAAGCGAAACCGCGCGCCTGATGGTTGCCTGCAAGAACGGCGGTGTTGTCGGATATGTACTGGTTATTTTCCGGCGCAATGTGGCTTTGGCGCGTCTTTATTCAATGGCGGTCTTGCCTGATATGCGAGGGCAGGGTATCGGCAGGCAACTGGTCACCCGGGCCGAAGACCTCAGTCTTGATTTCGGTGCGCCAATCCTGCGCCTTGAAGTCAGTCAGAAAAATGCCAGGGCGATTTCGCTATTCCGGGCCGCCGGATATCGCGAATTTGCCCTTTATCCGGGTTATTACCCGGACCATAGCGATGCTTTGCGTATGGAAAAGGTCCTTGTGCCCAATGCGCTTTCCCTGCCATCGCCCATTCATTTCTATCACCAGACCCTGCCATTTACCTGTGGTCCGGCGGCTTTGATGATGGCGATGAATGCGCTTGATCCGTCGCTTGAACTTGATCGCAATCTTGAAATTGCCCTGTGGCGCGAAGCCACCACTATTTTCATGACCTCAGGCCATGGCGGATGCGGACCGCTTGGTCTTGCTCTTGCGGCCAACCGGCGCGGCTTTGATGTCGAGGTTCTAAGCAGCCGCGATGGCCCGCTTTTTGTCGACACCGTACGCAAACCCAAGAACCGCGAAGTGGTCGAACTGGTGCATTATGATTTTGCCCGGCAGGCCCAGGATATGGGTATCCCCGTGACGACCGGACCCTTTGGCGTCGCTGAGATCGAGGAACGTGCCAAAAAAGGAAAAATGGCACTGGTCCTGATCAGTCAGTACCGGATTTACGGCGACAAGATCCCGCATTGGGTGGTGGTGTCGGGTTTTGATGACCGCTTTGTCTATGTCAGCGATCCGGATATCGGCGAAGACCACGAACCGTTCACGGGCAGTGACTGCCTGTCTGTCCCGATCCTGCGTCACGAGTTTGATCTGATGGCGCGATATGGGCGTGACAAGCTTCAGGCCGCCGTGTTCATTGACAAAAAGGCCGGGTAAAACCCGGCCTTTCTCGTTGGTGTGTTGACCGGATTACGGTCGCGCGATCTTGCCCAGAAGATGGGCGATGATGCGGCGGTAAAGGTCCATGCCCAGTACCACATCCTCGACCCCGGCATCGATATTGGGGTTGTCATTGACCTCGATGACCATCGGACCATGCGGGGTTTCCTTGACATCGACACCATAAAGCCCGTCACCCATCAGGCGCGCTGCGGCAAGGGCGGTTGAAACGATATCTGCTGGCGCGTCTTCAACAGCGACTGTTTCAAATCCGCCTTCCTCAAAGCTTTTGCCATCGTCTTCATGCTTGACGATCTGCCAGTGGCCCGGTGCCATGAAATAGCGGCTGGCAAAGATCGGCTCGCCGCCCAGAACACCAATGCGCCAGTCAAAGGTCGTTTCGACATATTCCTGAATGACCAGAAGTTCCGAATTCTTGAACATCTCGGTCGCAACTTCATTCAGGTGTTCGGGTGATTTTACCTTGCGCACCCCGCGCGAGAAGCAACCGTCCGGCACCTTAAGAACCGACGGGAAGCTGAATTGCTGAGCGATTTCGGTAATACGGCGTTTGTCAAAGATCGCACTTTTCGGGGCCGGAATACGGTGTGTGCGCAGCAATTCGGCCAGATAGACCTTGTTGGTACAGCGCAGCATCGAGTCCGGATCGTCGATCACCGGAATGCCTTCCTTTACCGCACGTTTGGCAAAGCGATAGGTATGGTGATCAAGGGCGGTGGTTTCACGGATCAGAAGGGCATCAAATTCTGACAAATGATGGAAATCCTTGGCCGTGATCAGTTCGGCCTTGGCACCAAGATCAGATGCAGCCTGAACAAAGTTTGCCAAGGCTTCCTTGTCAGACGGCGGCAAAACCTCGTCCGGGTCATGCAGGATCGCAACCAGTGCTGTTGGCGGGGTGACGTTGCCCTGTTTGCGCACGCGCCCGCGCAGATAGGCCCGAAGCGCTGCCTCAAACTCGGCAAGGTTGCTGTCATCAAGTTGGCCAAGTGACGGGGCTTCGATTTCGCGCAAAATCTTGCGATCCTGCCGGTTCAGATGCAGGCGCAGGATCGGGCAACGGAACTGATCAAAGGCCCGTTCGGCGATCTGGCGGAACCGTTTGTCGGCGGTGCGTCCGAAATAGACATCAATATGGTCCGGGGCTTGCTCCGGGCCGTGCCCCGATTTGGCAAGAGCGTCAATGATCTGCGGGCTCAGTTCGGAACGGGCGGTTTTCTGAAGACGTTTCCAGTTAAGGTCAAGAAGAACATCTGCCTCGGGGATCACGCGTTCGGCGCGGGCTGCGGCCAGAAGGCTGCAATAATAGCCGCGCGACAGATATTCGTAAGACTGGCACAGGTTGATCACACGGCGGTTACGCACCCCGTGATCAAGGGCCAGATAATCACGCACCCGCATCACACGTGCACCCGAAACAGCAAAACGCTGATCGGACAGTCGATCCACCAGAATCAGCGGTGCACCGGTGGCAACCGCCGGAGTGACATCGGTCTGCCCGTTATAAAGTGCATGTTCAAGGCGAATGCCATCGCCGCCATCTTCGTAATAGCCCGGCAGATCTGCAATTTTCTGATAGCCGTGCCGTTCATAAAGATTGCGTGCTGTATCGTTCTTTACGCGGACTTCCAGTCGCATGCGCAGGCAGCCGGCATCCATCGCCAGATTCTCAAGACCGGCCAGAAGTTGCGTGCCCAGACCCTTGCCACGCCATTGCTGTGCAATCGCCAGTGAATAGATACGTGCGGTGACCGTGTTAGCGCGCAACAGCAACATTCCGTAACCGACGATTGCCGGTTTGTCGGCATCCCCGGCATCCGCGACCAAAAGGCGTGCGGTTGCCTGACGCAGGAAACGGGAAAAGGACGGGCGCGAAATCAGGTCAGTTTCAAAATTTGCCTGCTCAAGGGCGCAAAGCCCGTCAAGGTCGGCGCGTACAGCATTGCGAATAATGACGGTATTGGTCTGGGTTGAAGCCACGAGATGGACCTCCTGCAATGTGGGGTGTGACGCATATGGTGCGCTCAACTCCCGGTACGCTCAAACCAAAAAGCTCACAAGTGCGTTTATTGTTCACAGCCATGCCATTTTTTCATGGGAATTGGCATAGGTGACACTCGACCTGTAAGATGAATAAAAATATGGTATTTCGTGATAGCAGTTTTGAAAATAACAATAATTCCGCTTGCACGAAGCCCCGCCATGAGCGTCGGATGTAAAATGGATCGGGCTGGTGGAACCTGCATCAGTCGACCGGGCATGAAGCACAAAGGACAAGATATTCTTGAACAGGCACAATCCCCGCAATCTGGCATCACTTGGACGGTATCGGGCAATTGTTCCGCTTTTGCTGGCGGGAACGATTTTGGGTGCATGTTCATCTGATGAAGGATCAGGGGGGCTGGGGTTCGGTTTTGGAAATGAGGATGCGGTGGAGCAGGGCGATCTGCGATCAACCATCCCCTATGAGGTCGAACTGGTCGGGATTGACGCGCAGGAAAGCGATCTGCTTTCCGCCCTTGAGGCGGTAAGTACGGCACGTCGCCTGCAATCGCGCCCGACAGCGTCACGGGCAGGTCTGCAACGCCGGGCCGAGGACGATATTGAACGTTTTCAGGCGGTTCTGCGCTCAAACGGTTTTTATGACGGTCAGATCACCTTCGATATTCAGGAAAAGCCCGTTGTCCCGCAATCTGGCAACGAAAACGCCGAGCTATCGGAAAATGCAGATGCGGGAGATGCAACAAGTGATACCGCGAACGGTGCTGCATCCGGAGATGCCGTTTCACCGGCAGACACGCCGACGCCGCTTGTTCTGACCTATAATATCGATACAGGTGCGCCATATCTGATTTCATCGGTTGATCTGGTGATTGTCCGTCCCGATGAAACCATCGAACGTCCGGCCACCGACGAGGAACTGGTCAGAACCCGCCTGCAGATCGGACAACGTGCAACGGCACAGCCGATTATCCTTGCCGAGCAATATGGTGTCGATGTTCTGAAGGATCAGGGATATCCGCTGGTGAAATCGACCAAGCGGACCGTGATGGCCGATACTGCCCGGAAAACCATTTCGATCAAATATGCCTTTGAAACCGGTCCCGCGGCCAATTTCGGTGCGGTCACGGTCAATGGTGCCGAACAGGTTGATAAGGACTTTATCGCCGGATATCGCAGTTGGGATCCGGGCGAGCAATACAGCCCCGAGGAGGTCAGAACCACACGACGAGATCTGGCGCAGACCAACCTGTTTGACAGTGTGATTGTAAAGGTTGCCGGTCCGGTTGGTGAAAATGGTGAAATCCCTGTCGAGATCAATGTGGTTGAACGCAAAATGCGCTCGATTGGTGGCGGGCTTGATTTCTCGACTGCCGAAGGTCCCGGTGGCAATGCTTTCTGGGAACATCGCAACCTGTTTGGTGCGGGTGAAAGGTTGCGGTTGGGGATGGATGTCTCAAGTCTTGAGCAGGGTGTCAGTGCGGAATTCAAAAAGCCGCAATTCCTGGAACGGAAGCAATCCTTTGTTGCAGATGCCCATGCCAAGAACAACGACACGGATGCCTATAAGGGCTCAACGATTGACAGTTTTGTCGGTATAGAACGGCCACTTGGCGAAAACTGGTCAGCGAGCCTTGGTGTGACAGCGGAATATTCCGATCTGACCGGATCTGACTCCCCGAATGAGGAATTCTATCTGGCGGGTCTGCGCGGTATTTTGCGTCACGACAACACCGATAATCCGCTTGATCCGACCAAAGGCACGCGCTTTGAAATCAACGTGTCGCCTTATATGGGACTGACGGATCAGGATACGGGATTTACCTCGGTCTCGCTTGCCGGTTCGCAATATCTGTCAGTTGATAAAGACGGCGATTATGTGTTTGCCGCACGCGCGCGCACCGGGACGATCATTGGTGAAGAACGCGGCAACCTGCCGTCCAACAAACGCTATTATTCTGGTGGCGGTGGATCGATCCGTGGCTATGAATATCAAAAGGTCGGACCGCTTGATGATGATCACGATCCGCTTGGCGGACGGTCTGTTCTGGAAGTCGGATTTGAATTTCGTGCACGGGTAACGGAATCATTTGGCATCGTTCCGTTTGTTGAAGGCGGCAATGTCTATGCCCGAAGCGAACCTGAAGACATCTCGTTACTTTGGGCGGCAGGGCTTGGTTTCCGCTATTACACGGCGGTCGGGCCGCTGCGTTTTGATGTGGCCGTGCCGCTTGATAAACGTGACAATGTCGATGACGATTTCCAGCTTTATATCAGTTTGGGGCAGGCATTTTGACCGGGGCTGAACAACCGTCCAGCAAGGCATCACAGAAAACAAGACGTTCTCGTTCTGCATCAAGATGGGGGCGTTATGCTGCCTATGGTCTGGGCGGTGCCGTGCTTGGCGTTACCGGTATTGTGGCGATTGCCGGAACCGGCCCGGTTCTGCGTGCGCTTACCCCGATGATCAATGAAACGGTATCGACCGCAACGGACAGCACCTTTGAGATTGGCCGCATAGAAGGAAGTCTTTGGACTGGTCTGACGCTTGATCGTCTTTTGATGGACCGGGCGGGCGATGGTTTTCATCTTGAACTGGGATCGGCTGATTTTGACTGGTCGCCACTGGCCTTGTTGGGCGGGACATTAAAGGTCAATCATCTTGGACTTCAAAGTGCAAAGGTTGTTCTGCCAAATACGACAGGCCCGGAAGAGGTCGAGGAAGAGACATCTGATTCAGAAAGCGGTTTTTCTCTTCCGCTTGCCGTTGCAATTGACGCTGTCGCGCTTCGCGAGATAGCGCTGATTGATCCGCTGTCAGGCAAAGAGTTTCTGTATGGGCTTAATGCCAAGGCAGCGGTTGGAACCAATCTTTCGGCAACGGCGAAGATTGATTTGCACCCGCTGGATGACGGGTCTGACCGGTTCGATGTTGATCTGGATTTCGATGGAGCGGATCAGCGACTGGCTGCGAAAATCGATGGCGCGCTTGGGCGAGAAGGCCTTGTCATGACCCTTGCCGGGGTGGCACCCGATGTGGCCACCGATATCGATATCAAGCTTGCCGGGAATGGTCCGGCGAATGACTGGCGGGGAACACTTGATGTCGGGGCGGATGGCTATGGTGCACTGTCAACTGACATCGGTGTTCGGCTCTCATCTGATATTCTGGCTTTCACACTTGATGGTGGTCTTGAGACATTTGATCGTATCTCTGATCAGTTGCCAGAGCAGTTGCGCAAGAAAATCGATCTTGGCATTGGCGGGGCGTTTGATGCTGATCATCAGCGCCTGTCGTTTGATCGTGTTTCGGTTGCTATGGCGGATGCGGTGGCGATTTCTGCCACGGCTGATCTTGATCTGGCAGAAAGCACTGTGGCGGCAAAGCTTGATGGCAAGATCGATCCGGCATTGTCCGCACTTGTTGATGACGCGGTGACATGGGAGCAGCTTGATCTTGGTGTTTCAGCCAAGGGTGATCTTGCCATGCCTGGGGTTGAGGTCACGATTGACGGGCGCGATGTCACAACACCGGTCTCGACCATTGCGAATGTGACAGTGCGCGCCGATATGCCCGAACCCGAAAATGATGATGCGATTACGGCAAGTCTTATGGCATCGACATCGGGAAGTGACTGGCAGGATACGGGGCTTGCGGCGTTTCTTGGCGCGGGTCAGGAGTTTTCCCTTAATGCTTTGATATCGCCTGATTTTTCCAGTGTGGCACTGCGGGATGTGCTGGTTTCAGCACCCCAAATGAAGCTGCATGGTGATGCCGAACTTGATGGTGCCTTTGCCATCACGACGGCCAAGCTGACCGGTGATGTTGCCGATCTTTCGATCTTTGCCCCGATTTCCGGACTTGATCTGAGCGGGCAGGGGCAGGTCACGCTTGGCAACATGTCGTGGTCGACAGAAGCCGGATTAAAAAGCGATCTGGCAATATCAACAACCGAAACCGGATTTGGCATTGCCGATCTTGACCGGATTGTCGGACCATCCCCAACGATCACCGGTCAGGCCACGCTGATGCCAAATCTTGATCTGACAGTTGATCTGGCATCGGTCGAGACCGCGATGATCAAGGGACCGGTCAGGGTTGATATCACCGAAGAATTTGAACGTCTTGCCGTAGTTGGTGATCTTGATGTTGCCCCGGGAACTGTCCCGCCAGAAATAGGTGTTTCAATCGCACCGGCAAAGCTTTCCGTGCGGCTGGATGGCGATATATCAGCGCCGCCGGGCCAGATAGAACTTGTGGTGCCAAGCGTCGAGGCCGGTGGGCAACGCTTTGACAAGGTTGCACTCTCAACCCGGATGGAATGGTCGGATCAGGCGGTATTGTCGCTGCTTAATCGCGGTGCGTTTACTCTTGGCAAACATGGTTATGAACTTGCGGCAAATGTGCGACTGCCTGACGACGGTCTGAGGGTTGAGGGGATTTCATTGCGTGGTGATTATCTGGTGCTGCGCGGTGATCTGGTGCTGCCCGATTATGCCACGCCGATCCAGGGCAACATTGCGCTTGAAAGTCTTGATGCCGAATTGCTTGGTGATTTCGGTGTGCCCTTTGCCAATGGCACTGTGACAGCCGATCTTGGATTTACTCCCGATGGCGAACGTCAGACAGTCACTGTTTCCGCACTTGCCATGGGGCTTCGCATGATTGTGGAAAGTGATGGCAACCCGTCGATGATCGAGGATGTCGAACTTGATGCCACGGTTCGCGATGCCTTCGCCGCCCCGGATATCACAGCCAAGCTTGAAGGACGCGATATCGTCTTTTCGCCAGTCGCAATTGATGACATATCGCTGGACGTAAAAGGCGGGCTGGAAGCGCTTGATATCGTTTTAAATACCAGCGGTCTTTATCAGGGAAATGTCCCGATATCAGCCGACCTTGTTGCAGATGTTGCTCTTGGCCCGGACATCAGTGTGACAGCGCAGAAATTTGATTTCGATGTCAGTGATCAGGCAGTCACCCTGCGTCGTCCGTTGCAATTCGTTATGGCCGCAAACGGGCAACAGAAACTTGACGTCGATCTTGCGGTCGGGTCCGGGCAACTTGTCGCACGCATGACACAGGAAGCCGGTCAGAAATCGATCAAGGGTGATGTGTCTCTTGACGGTGTCGATCTTGCCCCATGGGGTCGCATTGCCGGGTATGACGGACTAAGCGGGACAGCCAACCTGTCGGCAAACTTGCGGGAAAGCAGGGGAACCTTGCCAGCCGCACAGGTCAAAGGGCGGATCACAGGTATTACTGCCAAGGCGGTCAAGGATCTCGAACCGTTTGAGATGGCACTCGATATTGATCTGGCCAAGGGCATTCTGAACGGTACGGCAAATCTCGCCAATTCGGATATCGAGGCGCTGTCAGCAAAGGGTACGGTGCCGCTTGCGATTTCGGTCCTGGAACAGAACTTTAGTCCCGATCTTTCGGCACCTGTATCGGCCAGCGTTCGCATGAATGGCCAGATTGCCGAATTCTGGCCCTATGTCCCGGCACCGGACCATCAGGTTTCGGGCAAGATCAGGCTTGAGCTTGATGTCGCCGGAACGCTTGATGATATCGGTTGGAATGGCAATCTGGATCTTTCGGATGGCCATTATGAAAATCTGGTCTATGGCACGATCCTTGATCAACTGGCCCTTAAGGGGGAATTTGATCAGAACGGGCTTTCCATCCCGTCGATCACGGCAACGGATGGCGGGAATGGCAGTTTTGATGCGTCGGTTGATCTGAAAATGAAGGATGGCGGTGAGGCCGCCTATGAGGTGACCACCAAGCTGCGTAATTTTGCCTTGTCGCGGGTCGATGAATTGCGGTTCTGGGCGGATGTCGATACCAAGGTCAATGGCAATCAGAACGGTGCCGATATCAAAAGTACCGTTGCCGTTCAGCGCGGCGAGGTTGATCTGTCACTGGCATTGCCAGAATCCGTTCCGACGATCGAGATTTCGAACCTTCCTGACGAAGCGGAAAAGGAAAAGGCCCGCAAGGCCGCCGACAAGGATACCGGTTTTGTCGGTAATCTGGATGTTACGGTCGATATCCCCGGACGATTGTTTGTACGCGGCAAGGGGCTTGATTCCGAGTGGGGCGGGTCACTTGAAATTTCAGGGACGACCGACGATCCCCGGATTGTCGGGCAGTTGTCTGCGCTTCGCGGGCAGCTTGATATCATTGGCAAAACCTTTGTGATCAAGGATTCCAAAATCACCTTTGCCGGGGGCTCGCCGCCTGATCCGATGCTTGATATCAAGGGTATCTACACGACAACCGATCTTGAAGTTTCCGCGGGCTTCCAGGGACCGGCAAGCGATCCTGAACTGGTCCTGTCATCCAATCCGTCCTTGCCCGAGGATGAAATTCTGTCGCAGGTCCTGTTTGGCAAATCACAAGGCAGTCTGAGTGCTGTCGAAGCCGTGCAGTTGGCAAGTGCGCTTAATGAATTGTCCGGCGGCGGCAGTGGTCTTGATGTGGTTGGCAGTGTGCGCCGTTTTATCGGGGCTGACGTGCTTCAGGTTGGCGGTGGCGAAGACGGGCCCGAGGTCAAGGTTGGCAAATATCTGAGCGAGGGCGTCTATGTCGGCACCAAGGCCGGGGCAACACCGGGATCAAGCGGGGTCGAAGTCGAAATCGAGGTCACGCCGAATATCAGCGTGACCAGTGAAAGCACCGAGATCGACAGCAAGGCCGGTGTGCAGTATCGGCTGGATTACTAACCGAGTTCCAGATCGCTGATATCAACCAGTGCTCCGTGACGGCAGATCACCCGGCCGGCCACGTTCTGGGCAATACCGATGGCACCTTCGACACTTTGGCCATGCGAACGTGCGGCCAGAAACGCCCCGTTAAAGGAATCACCGGCCGATGTTGTATCGACGATCTCGGTGATGACGGGCGGGGTAACGAAACCGGACTGGCCGTCCTTGTTGCACCAATAGGTCGGATCGCCCCCCGATTTGACGATGACTTCGCGCACTCCGGCTTCAAGCCAGCGCTGCCCGGTTTCCTGCGCGGATTTGTCGCCAAACAGGGCCGCATCATCATCAAAGGTCGGAAGAACAGTGTCACAGAACGGGGCAATGGCGCGATAAATGTCCATCGCGGTCTGATCGCCGGACCAAAGACGCGGGCGATGATTGGTGTCGAAATAGACCTTGCCGCCCTTGTTGGCGTAATCGGCGACAAGGGCGATCATTTTCTGGCGATCATCGGGCGACAGGATCGCAAGACTGATCCCCGAAAGGTAAAAGCCGTCAAAACGCCCGAAAGAATCCCTGATTTGTGCGTCATGACCGCCACCAAGAACCTGCTTTGCTGCGGCCTGATCACGCCAGTAGGAAAAACTGCGCTCGCCGTCTGCGTCGGTCTGGATGGTATAAAGGCCGGGAAGGGCACCATCGATCCGGCGAACAAGATCTGTGGCAATGCCGTCGGACTGCCAGGCTTCGATCATCGCGTTGCTATAGGCGTCGGTGCCAAGTGCGGTGATATAGGAAGCACATTTAATGCTGGCCGGGTCAAGAAGACGGCTGGTGCGCGCCATATAGGTTGCGGCATTCAGGGTATCCCCGGCAAAGCCAAGCTTTGCTGCACCAAAAACCGTGCCGGGCTGCGCACCGGAAAGCTCAAGCATACATTCACCGATAAACGCGATGTGGGGCATTGGGTAACCTTTGAACTTGGGTAAGATAATTCCGTGACAATGCGCCTAGTCGCCGATCGGCTGACGCCCGGTAGGCGGGTTGAGCGTCAAAAGCGACGACCGGATGCGACGCAGCTTCTCTTTTGCCTGATCAGGCATGCGTCGCGCAACTGCTGTTGCAATCACGTCAATGGTTGCCAGAAAGGCATGGCGCGTTGCGGTCGGTTTGTAGATGTCCGGGTTTTCGGGCATTTCGATCCCGATCACCAGATCGCTCTCAGCCGCAAGGGGGCTGTCAGGATGGGTCAGGGAAATGACCTTGGCGCCATATTGCCGGGCAATGGCCGCAGAATGGATGAGCTCGGTCGGGCGACCGCTGGTTGAGATGGCAAACACCACATCTTCCGGGCCAAGGGTCGAAGACAGCATGCGCTGCAAATAGCCGTCACTTTGTGACTGTGCGGGAATGCCAAGCCTGAAAAAGCGGTTGGCCGCATCGAAGGCTACCATGGTCGACCCGCCCCCGACACCAAAAAAGGCAATCTGGCGTGCCTTGACCAGAATGTCGGCGGCCTTGTCGATCTGTTCGGATGAAATCTGATCGCGGAGCAGGCGCAGGTTATCAATGATCACACCCAGAACGTGACTTGAAAGTACGTCTGCGGCAGTTGTGTCATCCGAAATATCCTCGGATGTCAGATACTGCATGCTGACCGCAAGATTTTGCGCCAGACGCATTTTGAAATCACGAAAACCGTCACAGCCCAGTGTCCGGCAAAAACGGATAACCGTTGGCTCGCTGACCCCGACATTACTGGCAAGATCGGAAAGGGCAATCGTGGTGACAGCTTCCAGATTTTCACTGACATAATCGGCGACCAGCTGTTCCCGGTTGGGAAAGCTTCCCGACTGGCTGCGCAGCAGGCTGATGATGTCGGCGGTCGGTTGCATCACACTGGTCCGGTTCTGTTTTCAGGGACGGGTAGGGGCGCCACAGACAATTGCCGTTCATGGCACCCCTTTGGCAAGTATCACTTTTCCGGCTTGTAAGCGATAGCTTCAATTTCAATTTTGGCGTCAACCATCATCTGGGACTGTACCGTAGAACGTGCAGGACGCTCATTGGGGAAGAATTCCGCATAGACGCGGTTAAAGGTCCAGAAATCGCGGGTATCAGCCAGCCAGACATTGATCTTGAAAACATCGTCAAGGGTGCAATCGGCAAGTGCGAGGGCGGCTTTGACATTTTCCATGGTCAGGCGTGTCTGGTCCTCGATACCGCCATAGGCGATTTCACCATTTTCCTTCATGGCAACCTGACCGGAAATATAAACGTAGTCGCCCGCACGAACGGCCGGAGAAAAAGGTAGTTTCTGTCCGCCGGCACCGCTGCGCTCATTGCCATAATGTTTGATCGCCATGGAAATCTCCCTGCTTTGGCTTGCGGGTGCAGATCAGAACGCACCCTGTTTAAAATGTAGTTTAACTACCTAAAACAGTTTCAATATTCGGTCAATAGCGGAAAAATTGCGCCGATGATGTTAAAAATGTGTAGACAAGCTACAAAAATGATCTCAGGATGTAGAAAAATTACACAAAAGATTCATCAGCGGAGAGATTGGCGAAGATGGCATTACGCCGTGTTGAAACCATTGCAGCGACCCTAAGCCGTTCCCTGAACTGGGTTGTCGAACGCGTTATTGCGCTTTTGATGCTTGTTCTGGTTCTGGATGTCTGGCTTGGCGTTATTGATCGATACATTTTCCATTGGCAACTACCCTGGCCCGAGGAACTCGCCCGTTATCTGATGATCTGGGCGGCACTTCTGGCGATTTCGGCCGGGATTGCGCGCCGCGAGCATATCGGGATCGGGATGTTTGTTCTGAGCCTGCCAATGCCGATCCAGCGCAGCATCCTGTTTCTGGTCGATCTGATTGCACTCGCCGCATTCCTCTATCTTGCGATCTATGGATTGGGCTTTGCCGAAGGCGGCATGCGCCGTCAGGCCATGATTTTCGGGATGTCGCTCGCACTTCCCTATGCCGCAGTACCGGTCTCAAGCCTGTTGGCGGCAATCCAGCTTCTTCTTGTAGCCTTGCGTGATCAGGGCCGCTTCATCCCGGTTGATCTTGCGGAGGGCGCGGAATGATCGTCGCCATTATTTTTGTCGTTCTGATGGTTTTGGGCATGCCGATCGGTTTTGCCCTGGGTGTGGCAGGTGTCGTTGGCCTGTTTGACATGGGCGGGGGGATGTTTCTGTCCCAGGGCCCAAGCAAGGTATTTAACGGATTGAACGTTTTTCCGTTCCTTGCCATGCCTTTCTTTATTCTTGCTGGCGAAATCATGAACCATATCGGCATCACAAGCCGTCTGGTGAAATTTGCCCAGGCCCTTGTCGGGCATATGCGTGGTGGTCTGGCCCATACCAATATGCTGGCATCCGTTTTCTTTGCGGGGCTTACGGGTGCCGCAACGGCGGATGCGGCGGCCTTTGGCAAGACGCTTGTTCCTGCCATGGTCGAACGCGGATATCGCCGGGACTATGCCTGTGCGGTGACTGCCGCCGGGTCGATCATCGGCCCGACCATTCCCCCATCGGGATTGATGGTGGTGTATGGCTCACTGATGGGGGTTTCGATTGGTGGTCTGTTTGCGGCAGGTATTTTGCCGGGTCTTATGATCTGTCTGATCTGCATGACCGTGATTGCGGTGACGGCACGCGCCAAGAACCTGCCGAAAAATGAACGTCGGGCCACGCTTCTTGAAATCTGGCAGATTTTCAAATCATCGATTACCGCACTGATCATGCCCCTGATCATTCTGGGCGGCATTCTTGGCGGGATTGTCACGCCGACCGAGGCCGCATCGGTTGCGGTTGCCTATGCGCTGTTTATCGGTGTGTTCATCTATCGTGCGCTGAGCTTTGCCGATTTCTTCGGGATGCTGGTGCGCACAGCCCGCGTCACAGGCGTGATTTTTGTGATCATTGCTTTTGCGTCGATCCTCGGCTGGTGGCTGAGCTTCAATCGCATTCCGCAAGAAGTCGCAAGCCTTGTTCTGGGCGTGTCCGGGAACCCCTATATCGTGATCTTCATGATTGTCGGTCTGCTTCTGCTGATCGGTATGGTGATGGATATCAACGCCATCCTGATCATTCTGGCACCGGTTCTGGTTCCGCTGACAGTCCAGATCGGAATGGACCCGATCCATGCCGGGATCATCTTTATCCTTGCGCTCAATATCTCGCTGATGACGCCGCCTGTTGGGGCATGTCTGTTCGTGTTGTCATCGGTGACGGGTGAAAAGCTTGAAAAAATCGCAGCACAGCTTTGGCCATTCCTTTTGGCTGAACTGGGTGTGCTGTTCCTGTTTGCCTTCTGGTCGGATCTGGCGCTCGCGATACCGCGACTGCTTGGCTTCCGCTAGGCCTGCGGGGTGAAGACAGCCCCGGTCAGTCCGGGCCGGGGCACGCACCAAAACAAAATGCCGGACACCATAAAGTCGTTACATCAAGGAGAGGTAAGAATGAAAACCGTAAAGCGTTTGGGCGCAGCCGCCCTGGCAACTGCGATGCTGATGGGCAGCACCTCGATGGCATTTGCCGAGGCCAAAGTCCTGAAATTCGCCCACGACAATAAAACCGACCCGTTCGAAAACCCGGCACATGCCTGTACTGCTGTTTTTGCCAATATTGTCGAAGCTGACACCAATGGCGAAATCAAGGTTGAAGTCTATCCGTCCAACCAGCTTGGTTCGGCCGCCGAACATGTTCAGATGGTTCGTGATGGTCTGATTCAGGGTACCCTGACCTCGACCGGGGCGCTGGCATCCTATTATCCGCGCATCGATGTTCTGAACCTTGCATTCGCATTTGACAGCAACGCGTCCACCTATGACGTATTTGATGGTCCTTTCGGCTCGGCGCTTGCGTCTGACATCGAAGGTACCCTTGGTGATGTCAAGGTTCTGGGCTTCCCTGATACCGGCGGGTTCTTTGCTGTGACCAACTCCCAGCATGCGATTGCCACCCTTGAGGATTTCAAGGGCATTCGTATCCGCACCATGTCACTGCCGTCACACCAGAAAATCATGCAGGCACTGGGTGCAGAAGCATATCCGATGGCCTGGGGCGAAGTTTATGCCGGCCTTCAGACCGGCGTGATCGACGGTCAGATGAACCCGGTTCCGACCGTGACCTTTGCCAAGTTCAACGAAGTTCAGGGATACCTGACCCTGACCAATCACCTGTTCTCGCCTTACACCATGATGCTGTCCAAAGCATTCTGGGATGACCTGACCGCTGATCAGCAGAAAATCATCCGCTACGCTGCCCAGTCTTGCGTTGTTGCAAGCCGCGGTGTGTCACGCGTGATCGAGGCGTCTGATCGTGGTCTTGCCGGTCTTAAGGACAAAATGGAAATCACCGCTCTGTCGGCTGAAGACCGTGAAAAGTTCAAAGAGGCAACCCAGCCGGTCGTGATCCAGCACGTACAGGAAAGCCTTGGCGATGAAGGTGTGAAACTTCTGAACCTGTTCAAGGAAGAAGTCGAGAAAGCCAACGCCAGCCGCTACATGGAATAAGCCATTCCACCCACCGAAGGGGCGGCTTTCTGCCCCTTCGGATTTCATTAGCTGATATCAAAAGACCAATAACAAAGGCACGGGCCATGCGGATTTTTTGCGCCTCGATTGCAACCGAGACCAATACATTTTCACCTTTAAGAACCGATTTTTCCGATTTTCAGGAAAGCTTTTACGCGCCGCCTGGTCAGCATCCGGTGACCCCGACGCTGTGCAGTGCCGTCTTTACCGAAGGCCGCCTTCGTGCCGCAAAGGAAGGCTGGGACCTGATCGAAGGCACTGCAACCTGGGCTGAGCCCGGCGGGCTTGTCAGCCGCGAAACCTATGAACAGCTTCGCGACGAGGTTCTGGGGCAGCTCCGCGCGGCCATGCCGGTTGATGGCGTGATCCTTGGCCTGCATGGCGCGATGGTTGCGCAGGATTATCTTGATTGCGAGGGCGATCTTATTTCGCGCATTCGCGCGCTTGTTGGTCCGAAAGTTGTGATCGGCACCAGCTTTGACCCGCATAGCCATCTGACTGCATTGCGTGTAGATAATGCCGACATCATCGTCGCCTTCAAGGAATTCCCCCATACCGATTTCGTCGAAACCGGGCGTGCGGTGGTTGATCTTGTGTTGCGCACGCTGCGCGGTGAAATCACGCCGACCAAGGCAGTCTTTGATTGCCATATGATCGAAGTCCTGCCGACATCGCGTGAACCGATGCGGTCCTTTATCGACCGGGCAAAGGATATGGAAGGGACGGGCGATATTTTATCGGTTTCCTTCATTCACGGCTTTATGGCCGGTGACGTGCCCGACCTTGGTGCCAAGGTCATTGTCACCACCAACAATAACCCTGCGGAAGCCAAGCAGATTGCACGAGACCTGGGGGTTGAGTTGTTTGGTTTCCGTGGGGCCACCCGGCCGACATTCCTTAAACCCGAAGCGGCCCTTGATCAGGCATTGGCATCTGATGCCAAACCGATAGTGCTAACCGATGTCTGGGATAATCCGGGCGGAGGCGTACCGGGCGACAGCACGATTTTACTGCGCGCGGTGATGGAACGCGGGCTTTCTGATTATGCCTTTGGCACGCTTTGGGACCCGATGGCGGTAAAGACCTGTTTTTCTGCGGGCGAGGGCGCGACATTGCCGCTGCGCTTTGGCGGTAAAACCGGTGCCCATGCCGGAGCCCCGATTGACGCCGAGGTCACGGTCAAGAAGCTTGAACGCAATGCCTGGCAGTATTTCGGCGAAAGCATTGTGCCGCTTGGCGATTGTGCGGTGATCGTTCTTCCGGGCGGGGGTGAGGTGATCCTTAATACCAACCGGTCGCAAAGTTTCGATCCCAGCCTGTTTTCGAATATGGGGATCGATCCGAAATCAAAAAAATATTTGTTTATCAAATCGACCAATCACTTCTACGATGCCTTCGCCAAAATCGCGGGCGAGATCATCTATATTGATGTGCATGGTCCTTATCCGTCGGATCCGAAAACCAATGGATACCGCCATGTCAAACGTCCGCTTTGGCCGATTGTCGATGATCCGTTTGCCCAAAAGGCCAGCTGATTGTTGATTGCCATCGCCCCTTCGCGTCACCACCGAAAATCAAAGGACGTTTTTCATGACCCGTTCACCGCAATATCCCCAACTTGATACGCCTTGCGCGGTGATCAATCTTGATACGGTCGATCGCAACGTAAATGCCTATCAGGCCTATTGCGACAAGCACGGCATTGCGCTGCGCCCGCATATCAAGACCCACAAGATCCCGGCCTTTGCCAAACAGCAAATCGATGCCGGGGCCAGGGGAATTACCTGTCAGAAAATTGGCGAGGCCGAAATTATGGCCGATGCCGGACTGGATGACATTCTTCTGACCTATAACGTGTTGGGTGAACGCAAGCTTGCTCGTCTGCGTGCCTTGTTTGACCGGATCAAAACGCTTCGTGTTGTTGCCGATAACGAGGCCGTCATCGAAGGCCTGTCGCGGGCCTTTTCTGACAGTGCCAAGCCGCTGGAAATCCTGATTGAATGTGATACCGGCGGCGGACGTTGTGGTGTGCAAAGCCCCGATGCAGCAGTGGTTCTTGCACAAAAGATCCAATCCCTTCCGGGCATTGCCTTTGCCGGTCTGATGACCTATCCGGCGGCCGGTGGTGGACCGAAAGTTGGCGGGTTCTTCGGCGATGCCATGGCCAAGCTCGACGCGGTCGGGATTGACTGCCCGATCAGAAGTTCGGGCGGGACACCCGATATGTGGAAGGCCCACGAAGTATCGAACGTCACCGAACATCGTATCGGCACCTATATCTATAACGACCGGTCATTGATGGCGCGTGAGGTCTGTGGCGAGGATGATTGTGCACTTCGTGTTCTGGCCGAGGTGGTTTCACTCCCGGTACCCGGACGTGCAATCATTGATGCGGGATCAAAGGTTCTGACTTCCGATCTTTTGGGTCTTGAGGGATATGGCTGTGTCGTTGGCCATCCCGAGGTCAATGTGGTCGGTCTTTCCGAAGAACACGGCATCCTGCATTTCGAGGCCGATCTGAGCCCGTTTGAAATCGGCGAGCGGATCGAAATCATCCCCAACCATGTCTGCGTGGTCAGCAATATGCTTGATCAGGTGCATCTGGTGCGTGGGGACGTGATCTCAACGGTCGATGTCACCGCACGCGGCAAGGTTTTGTAACCAAACAATCCATATCGCGGGAAGGCCCGGCGGTCACGCCGGGTCGTGATTGGGCAGATAGCCGGTGAAACCGGTGATCAGCCATTTCCCGTCATCCTGTTTTTCGCAGTAATAATGGGTTTTCCAAAGCAGACGGTCTTCTGTGCCGTCTGCTTTTTTGATGCGCCCGTTGAAATGTTTGCGCACCAATGCGCGGTTGCCGGTAATGTCGATTTTCTCAAGTCTGGTTGCGCGAAATACACCCGCATAAAGGTCTTCGGCAAACGCGATTTTTTGCGCTTCGATCGCCTGACGCAGCCATTCATCGCGATAGGCCCCAAGATCGGGAAACATCATTTTCCAGTCATCGGGATTATCGGATTTACAGGCATCAATCGCATAAAACCCGTCTGCCTTGAAATCATCTTCGACCATCGACCAGTCGGCGGCAACGAAGGCCGCAATATCGCGCGGAACCAGCATTTCCCATATTTGATTGCGGTCGGTATCAGATGGCGGAAACGGGCTTTGATCGGTGGGGCGCATTGCTGTCTATCCAGTTGATATAAAAATGATTTAACCCATTTTTGCATCCCGGCGATGGCGGTTCAATCACAGAAGAAACAAACGCGTAAAAATACGCATCCCCGATGCGAAGTGATTGCAAACAGGGAAAAATTGAAGAAAGATCGGTATTGAAGATCAGATCGTATACAGATCTAACCCATAAAATCAGAGGTGCCGATGGCTTGGGGTGGTTTCACATCAGCTGAACTTGAATGGCAATATAATCCGCGCGAAACCGTGCCGGAATTCATGACGCATTTCGAACGGTTTGTGAAACTGTCCGGTGAAACCCGCGCACAGTTGGGCGGCAAAATTGATGTCCGGTTCGGTGACGGACCCAAGGAAACCATGGATGTTTTCATGGCATCCGATCCCGGTGCCCCGGTTCATATCTTCTTCCATGGCGGATACTGGCGCAGTCAGGACAAAAAGGATTATGCCTTTGTCGCCCGTGATCTGGTGGCGGCCGGGTTTACGGTGATTTGCCCGAACTATGATCTTTGTCCTGATGTCACGGTGGCCGATATCACCGAGGAAGCCGTCCGTTGCATCGACTATGTCTATCGCAATGTCGAAGCTTTTAACGGGGATCGGGACAATATCTCGATCTCTGGCCATTCAGCAGGCGGGCAGATTGTCGCGCGCCTTGCCACCCATGACTGGGAAGAAACACTTGGCGATGCGACACCGTTTTCGGCTGTGATTCCGATTTCGGGTGTTTTTGATCTTGAGCCGATCCGTCACACCAGTCTGAATGACGATATTCGTCTTGATGAAGCATCGGCTGCCGATAATTCCCCGATGCTTGATGCTGTGCCGATGGATGTGCATATGATGGTCATTGTCGGCGGCAATGAAAGCCCGGAATTCGTGCGCCAAAGTGATGCCTATGCCGCCTATTGCGGAAGTGCGGGGCACAAGGTCCCGGTCTACAAGGCCTGGGGGGCGAACCACTTTACCGTGCTTGAAGAAGTGTTTTTGGGCACCGGTTCGTTGTTTGGGCATCTCAAGCGGTTCCTGCAACCGTAAATCACGGAAAATCACCTAAAAACAGCATGAAAAACCATCGCACTTCCTGTGACGCGGGCAGTCTGACGTGATATAAAAAATGTCCGCTACCATACTGAAACACAAATAATTCTACAGGAAGGCCCATGCGTTTCGTTACTGCCGAAGATATCGACAAATTTGTATCGCCCCGTGATCTGGTTGAAGCCCTTCGTGACGGTTTTGCGCAAGGCTGCGAAGCGCCGTTGCGCAGTCATTTCAACATGGAACGCAGTAACGAGGATGATGCGACTTTCCTGATCATGCCAGCCTGGCAAAAAGACGGGGCAGCGGGGGTTAAAATCGCCGCTGTTGTGCCGGGGAATTCTGCACGCAATCTTCCGGCGGTTTCGGGAACCTATGTGCTGCTTGATGCGGTCACCGGACAGCCGTCTGCTGTTCTCGATGGTACCAAGCTGACCACGCGCCGCACGGCGGCGGCATCGGCGCTGGCGGCTGACTATCTGGCACGCCAGGATGCGACGGATATGGTTATGGTCGGTTCAGGTGCCATGGCCCCGCAATTGATCAAGGCTCATGCGTCGGTGCGTCCGATCAAAAATGTCACGATCTGGAACCGCAATGCCGACAAGGCGACGAAACTTGCTGCCGAGATTGCCGAACTTGGTTTCAATGCGTCGGGAACCGATGATCTTGAAACCGCCTGCAAGTCCGCAGACCTGATTTCATGTGCGACCCTTTCGACCGAGCCGCTGGTAAGCGGTGACTGGCTACGTGATGGCACCCATGTCGATCTGGTGGGTGCGTTCAAGCCGACCATGCGCGAAAGTGATGATGCCGTCATGGCGAAATCGCGCATCTATGTCGACAGCTTCGAAGGGGCCAGCGCCGAAGGCGGCGATGTCGTTCAGGCAATCAAAAGCGGTGCAATCACCAAGTCCGATATCATCGGTGATCTGTTTGGCCTGACCCGTGGTGAAGTCAAAGGACGTGAAACCGATGGCGAATGCACGGTGTTTAAATCCGTCGGGCATTCGCTGGAAGATTTCTTTGCCGCTGTTGCTGTAGTCAAGGCGGTTGAAAAATGATCAGCAAGGATCTGTTTGCCAAAGAACCGCTCGAAGTATTTCGCGGAACCATCAAACCGGAATGGATTGATTTTAATGGCCATATGAATGTCGGATATTACGTGGTTGCATTCGATCTGGGGTCCATGGCGTTCCTGAATGCGGTGGGTATGGGCTTGAACTATCCCGAACAGCGCAATGGATCGACCTTTGCCCTTGAAATGCATGTGACCTATGACCGGGAAATTCATCAGGATGAACCGTTTGTCATTCACACCCGTGTACTCGATTGCGACCAGAAGCGTGTTCACATGTATCACGAAATGCGTCATGGCACCGAAGGCTGGCTGGCATCAACCAACGAAATCATCACCATGCATATCAATATGACGGAACGCCGGTCGGCCCCGTTCCCCGACGATATCATGGCGACACTCAACAAGATCAGGGAAGCCCATGCTGATCTTCCGATCCCGTCCGGTGTAGGGCGCAAGATCGGCATCCGCCGCAAGTAAAATGATAAACCCCGCATCGGATGGATGCGGGGTTTTCTTTTTGCGAAATGTACCGGCCTAGGGACGGCTTGCCATATAAAGTCGGCACATTTCACCCGACTGATTGACATCCTGATCCCGTAAAAATGTCAGGCCCAGCTTTTCAAGCATGTGAATGGACGGGCCATTATCGGGCAGGCAATACCCGTAAACCTTGTCAAAACCATAGACGTTCCAGCCGTGATCAAGCAGCGCGGAACAGACTTCATAGGCGTATCCCTTGCCCTGATGGGGCTCCGTCACGGCATAACCGATATCAGGCGCATCAAGGGTATCGCGTTTGACAAAGCCGATCAGTCCAATCGGGCTTTGTGTTTCCTTTTCCAGCGCAACGCACATTCCGAAGCCAAGCTTTTCATAATTCTCACGAAAGCGCAGATCAATGTAATCGCGTGCGGCCTGAAGGTCGTGGATGTTGCGATCACCGATAAAACGGATCCATCCCGGCTCGTTGAGCAGTTGCAGAATGAACGGGGCATCGTCATGGGTGGCTTCGCGCAGGATTGTGCGCGGTGTTTCAAGAATGGTCATGATGTGGGGCGCTTGTTATGGTGGAAAAAGACGTTCAGAACTTTACCGTGAATTCCATGTAATCAAAGCCGTTTTTCGGTCTGCAGACACGGAGAGATCAATGCCGGTCAAGCCCATTAAACTGACATTCGAAGGTGCCCATGGGGCCGAGCTGGCCGCAAGGCTGGATTTGCCGGTGGGGCCCGTACGGGCCTATGCGCTGTTTGCCCATTGTTTCACCTGTAGCAAGGATTTAACCGCGGCACGCAAAATCGCCCAGTCCCTGACCTTGCAGGGGATTGGTGTGTTGCGGTTTGATTTTACCGGGCTTGGCGGTTCGGGCGGGGATTTCTCGTCGACCAATTTCACCTCCAACCTTGAAGATCTGCGGCGCGCGGCGGATTTTATGCGGCATGAATTTGCGGCCCCCAGACTTCTGATCGGCCATTCACTGGGCGGGGCGGCGGTTCTGGCCGTTGCCGATAGCGTGCCCGAAGCAACCGCCGTGGCAACTATTGCCGCACCTGCCGATGTCGAACATGTGACGCATAATTTTGATGGTTATCTTGATGATATCGAACGCGACGGGCAGGCGGAGGTATCACTGGGCGGGCGACCCTTTGTGATCAAGCGCCAGTTTGTCGAAGATCTGCGTCATCACAGTGTCGAAGCCGCAGTTGGCAAATTGCACAAGGCGTTGCTGGTGCTCCACGCGCCAATGGATCAGACCGTCGGGATCGAAAATGCCGGGCGGATTTATGATGCGGCCAAACATCCCAAAAGCTATGTCTCGCTTGATAGCGCCGACCATCTTTTACGCAATCCCGATGACGCCGAATATGCAGCAAACGTCATTGCGGCATGGGCGAAACGCTATCTTCCCGACGATACGCCCGAGCAGCCGGAAGTGGCCGAAGGTGTGGTGGTGCGCGAGACCGGCCTTGGCAAATTCCAGTCGATGGTGATTGCCGGGCAGCACCGCATGATTGCCGATGAACCGGAAAATGTCGGTGGCTTTGACAGCGGCCCGTCTCCCTATGATTTTCTGTCAGCCGCCCTTGGTTCCTGCACGGTAATGACGCTTCGACTTTATGCCGATCAGAAGCAGATCCCGCTTGATAGTGTCCGGGTTGAAGTCCGTCACGAAAAAATCCACGCCGAAGACTGTGCAGAATGCGCCGGAAAACCGGTGTCGAAGTCGGGCAAGATTGATCGGTTTGAACGCCTGATTACGCTTCATGGCGATTTCACCGATGACGTGCGCACAAGGCTTCTTGAAATTGCCGATAAATGCCCGGTTCACAGAACACTTGAAGCCAGTTCCGTGATTGTGACACAGGAACATTCGGCTTGAGTGCGAAAACAAAAACGCCCGGCATACATTCCATATGCCGGGCGTTTTGCGATGATATCGATCAGATTACGGTTTTGCCGCAACCACGATGAACTCAACAAGGTAATCCGGGGTGGCAAGCTTTGCTTCGCCGCATGCACGTGCCGGGGTGTGACCCTGCGGGACCCATGCGTCCCAGATTTCGTTCATTGCTGCGAAATCTTTCATGTCAGCCAGCCAGATGGTGGTCGACAGGATGTTTTCCTTGCTCGAACCGCATTCGGCCAGAAGCGCGTCTACCTTTGCCAGGCATTCTTTGGTCTGGTTGGTAACGTCGCTGCCCGGTTCGCCGACCTGACCAGCAAGATAGATGGTGTTGCCATGAACAACGGCCTGGCTCATACGCGGGCCGGTGTGGAAACGTTGAACGCTCATGAAGCTCTCCTTTGGTGACAAAATTGAATAATTTATTCGGGTTTAGCTACCACGCTTTTGCACGCCGCACCAGTCAGCAATGAACAGGGCAAGCACTTCGGTAACTTCCATCATGGAGGCGATTGAAACCCGTTCGTCAATGCCATGAATTCGTTCGGCTTTTGGGCCATAACAGGTTGCCGGAATGTTACCGTAAATCTGGAAAAAACGGGCATCCGTGGTCGCGGTCGAGGCATAGTTTTTGATCGCGTTTCCGGTGACTTCCTGATGGATGTCGCCAATCATCGTCATCATCGGATGATTGACATCCATTTCGCATCCTTCGGCCTGAAAACCGCGATAGGTGATCTCGATCTTGGCACCCTTGCAGGACGGATGATTATCAAGCGCGCTTTGTTTCACCGCTTCGATGGTTTCGCGCACTTTTTCAAGTTCCATTCCCGGATAGAAACCAACCCGGATATCAGCCGTGCAAACCGGCGGTACGGTTGATGCCCATTCGCCGCCCTCGATCTTGCCAAGGTTGAAGTTCACGGGGTGAACATGCGCCCCGTATGCACAATGCCGGTCCGTCGGATGGTTCCAGATATCCTCGACCTCCTTAAGGACTTCAAAGAAGCCAAATGCGGCTTCAATGGCGTTACTTCCGGCTGAGGTATCAAGAACATGGGCGGGGCTTCCCGAAACATGGATCTGGAACCACATCACGCCAAGCTGTGCGGTCATCAGTGTCTGGTTAAACGGTTCAGGGATGATTGCACAATCGGCACGATATCCGGCATGAAGACAGGCAAGCGCGCCGTTGCCGGTACATTCTTCCTCGATCACCGATTGCAGGGTAACAAGGGCAGCGGGTTCAAGCCCGATATCGTGCAGGGCCTGAAGGGCATGGCAATAGGCAATGATACCGGCCTTCATGTCGCCCGCACCGCGCCCATAAAGCCAGTCGCCTTCGACATACGGATCAAACGGTCCGCGACGCCATTGTTCAACCGGTCCGGTCGGTACAACATCCATATGTCCGTTGAGGATCAGACTTCTTCCCGTCGGGTTTTGCGGTCGATGCAGGCCAACCACATTTTCGCGCCCGTCATAATTTTCGATTACGGGCGGGGAGAAGCCGGGTTGATCCCGCAGGGCTTCGATATCGATTGTGACACGTTCGACATCCAGTCCCATTTTGGCAAACTGTTCGGCGATCCAGTCCTGCGCCGATGCTTCGTTACCCAGAAGGCTGTCGTGACGCACCAGCGTGCAAAGATCATCAACCGCCGCAGATGTGCGCTCTGCTACGGCCTTGCGAAGGGCGGCGCGATCAAAACCGGTCATAGTGTCTTCTCCGTTCAGGCAAGGCTTGGTAGCCGATTGCCTGTGTCGTCATCATTTGCCAGTGGCAAGGGTCGGTCGGGTGGCCGAAAGGGCATCCTTGGTCACGCCAAGCTTTTCCATATGCGTCGGGACGCCATCGCCACAAATCAGGCTTGCGGCATATTCACCCATGGCGGGTGCCGTCTGAATGCCATAGCCGCCCTGACCGGCAAGCCAGTAAAACCCGTTTTCGTCCGCATCAAAGCCGGAAACCGGATCACCATCGGCAAAGAAGCTGCGCAGTCCGGCCCATGATTCACCGGGGCGACGCACAACAACATTGGTCGCCGTCATCAGGCGGTCAATGGCAATGGCGATATCAAGTTCTTCTGGCTGAACATCATGGGGTTCGGTCGGTGTCTTATCGGCTGGCGATACCAGCAAACGACCGGCGTCTTCCTTGAAGTAAAGGGACTCATCAAGGGCTGCGACCATGGGCATTCCATGGATGTTGATATCTGCCGGGGCATCAATCATTACGGCCGTTCTGCGCTTGGGAACGATGCCAAGCGGTTTGACACCAGCCTTGGTTGCGATGTCATCGGCCCATGCGCCTGCGGCATTCACAACGATATCACCCCCATAAACCGAACCGTTGGCAAGCGTGACCTGCCATTTTCCATCGGCCTTGGTGATTGAATGCACGTCGGCCTTGGTGACAAGCGTTCCGCCATTGGCTTTGAACTGACGGATAAAGCCCCAATGCAGCGCGTGAACATCGATGTCCATGGCATCGGTTTCATGGGCGCCCTTGCCAATCAGATCGATATTAAGGATCGGAACTATTTCCTTGAGTTCCGCAGGGCTTAATTCTGTGAAAGTGGCCCCGTTGGCGCGTCCTTCGGAAATCAGTGCATCCAGTTCGGCTTCTTCGCCCGGGGCTGCATACATCACGATCCCGCGTGGGGTCAGGATCGGGTTTTCGGTGAAACCGGCTGGCGGGTTCAAAAAGAAGTCCCGGCTGGCGGTTGACATCTTGCGAATGATCTTGGGGCCATAGGTCTCGCTATAAAGGGCGGCGGAACGACCGGTGCTGTGATAGCCCGGCTGATCTTCGCGTTCGAGAACCGTGACGGATTTTCCCGCCTTTGCCAGAAAATATGCAGCCGACATTCCGGCAATGCCGCCGCCAATAATCAGGATGTCTGAATGGGTCATTTGGGGCCTTCTGATAACGTGGTGTTCTTGTTGGTGACGCCAAAGGCGCTGAGGAATTGATACAGGTTTTCTGCCAGCGTGGAACTGACATAACCACCTTCCTGCACTATCACGGTTGGGCAGGTAAGGGTGCCAATTTTTTCGCCGATTTTCGAAAAACCATCGGGGCTGACAGCAAGCCCGCCGAACGGATCATCACGTGACGCATCAAGACCAAGCGCAACCACAACCGCGTCCGCCCCGAAATCGTCAATCGCTGCCATGGCGCGATCAAGTGCTTCGAGAAATACCGCATCGCCGCTGCCCAGTGGCAGGGGATAGTTTTTGTTAAATCCATGACCTTCCTGTGCACCGGTTTCCTCTGCGTGGCCCCAGAAAAACGGATAGAAATCCATGGGATCAGCATGGATCGAAAGGGTCATGACATCGGCGCGGTCATAGAAGATATGCTGCGTACCATTGCCGTGATGCAGATCGACATCAAGGATCGCCACCCGGTCATATTTCGCACGCAGCTCCTGTGCGGCAATTGCGCTGTTGTTCAGATAGCAAAATCCGCCGGCGATATTGCCACTCGCGTGATGGCCGGGTGGGCGACACAGGGCATAGGCCGCATGCGCGCCCTTGTCGCGGACGTGGCGGGCGGCTGAAATCGCGGTCTGGGCACTGGCATAGGCCGAATGCCAGGTGGTTTCCGAGACCGGACAGGACGTATCGCCCAGATGAAAACCGGCCTTGCCCGTATGGTGGCGCGGGTAGGGGCCATTGCGGTCAAACGGATGGATATTGGGGATCACCAGTTCCGATCCGCCCGCCTCACGCCATTCCCGATAGATGGTTTGCAGAAAGTCCAGATATTGCTCATCGTGAATGGCGGCAATCGGTGCCATACCGGCATCATCGGGCGCGCGAAGTTCAAGGCCCAGCCGCGATACCGCCGTGCGCAGAATATCGGCGCGTTCGGGGACTTCGGGGATCGGCTTTTTCTCACCTGCGACAATGAATGTCTTGCCGTGATGACGTAACTGATCGTCTGAGAAATAGGCATGCATCATCGCTGCCGCCTTTCACTTTGTGCGTGGTCAAACGGTTGTGGCTTTGTGTCTTCAGTTGTATGTCGAACTAAAAGGCGACCTTGTCGGCACCTTTCAGTCCCAAAATCGCGCGCGCCTCGTCGGGGGTTGCGATTTCAAGTGACAACCCGTCCAGAACTTCGCGAATTTTGCGAACCTGGGATGCGTTGTCGGGCGCAAGTTCGCCCTTGCGCAGATAAAGATTGTCTTCAAGGCCGACCCGGACATTGCCACCCATGGCGGCTGCCATGCTGGCAAGCGGCATCTGATGACGACCAGCCCCCAGAACCGAGAAATGGTACTGGTCGCCAAACAGCTTGTCGGCAGTGCGTTTCAGATGTGCAAGGTTGTCGGGATCAGCCCCGATGCCGCCCAGAACGCCCAGCACAAACTGGATAAAGATCGGCCCCTTGATCAGACCCCGGTCGACAAAATGGGCAAGGGTATAAAGATGGCCAACGTCATAGCATTCAAACTCGAACCGCGTTCCGTTGACTTCGCCCAGATCGGCCAGAATGGTCTCAATGTCCGAAAACGTGTTCTTGAAAACAAAGTCGCGGCTGTTTTCAAGAAACTCCGGTTCCCAGTCATGTTTCCATTCTGTACGGCTGGCAAGCGCCGGGAACAGGCCGAAATTCATCGTGCCCATATTCAGCGATGCCATTTCCGGCGCAGCATGACTGGCCGCACGAATGCGGTCCTTGACTGTCATGGTCATGCCGCCGCCGGTCGATATGTTGATTACTGCATCGGTTGCGGCCTTGATCCTGGGCAGGAATTCCATGAACAGATCCGGTTCGGGACTTGGAAATCCGGTCTGCGGGTCACGGGCATGCAGATGCAGGATCGAGGCCCCGGCATTGGCCGCATCAATGGCCTGCTGTGCGATCTCGTCCGGGGTGATGGGCAGATGCGGGCTCATGGATGGTGTATGCACCGATCCGGTCACCGCGCAGGTGATGATAACTTTGCGGCTCATGAAAACGCTCCGGCGGTGGCAAGTTCGTCCTGAAGTTCGACAAGGGCGGCACGCAGGGGCACCAGAATGTCGTCGAACTGTTCGGGCTTGATCGTCATGGGCGGGCAGACCATGACATGGTCGCCGCGATATCCGCCGCGTGTGCGACGCCAGTAAATGATCAGCCCCTTGTCATAGGCAATGTCGACCAGACGGGCAGCCGCCATATGTTTGGGGTCAATCGGCTCCATGGATGTGCGATCCTTGACCAGCTCGACCGCCAGCAACAACCCCTTGCCGCGCACATCACCGATCATGGTGAATTCGTCCGACAGCTTGGAAAGTTCGGCCTTCAATGCCGCACCGCTGGCGGCTGCATTTTCAAGCAGGCCGTCTTCGTCAATCACATCAAGAACCGCATTGCCCGCCGCACAGGCCAGCGGATTACCGGCATAGGTGTAACCATGGATAAACCCGCCATGATCCAGAACCGGGCCGACAATGCGATCAGGCGCAATCATCGCACCCAGCGGGGCATAACCTGCTGCCAGTCCCTTTGACACGGCAAGGATATCAGGCGTGATGCCCCAATGTTCGCAGGCAAAATATTTACCGGTACGACCGGCCCCGGTCATGACCTCGTCATAGATCAGAAGAATGCCGTATTGATCGCAAATCTCGCTAATGCGGCCATAGTAACTATCAGGGGCAACAAGTGCCCCGGTCGCAGCCCCGCCCACCGGTTCCATGATGAAACCAAGAACAGTTTCCGGGCCCTGTTTGATGATCTCGGCTTCGAGCATATTGGCATATTTGATGCCGCGATCATGATCGGACAGATCATCACGATCCAGATAACAGGTCGGTGCGGGGATTTTCGGTTGATCCACCATCATCGGGGCGAATGGCGCATGCATCGGCGTATAACCGGTCAGGGCCAGTGCGCCAAGGGTCGATCCATGGTAGCTCGGGAACCGCGAGATGATCTTGGTACGCTGTGCCTGACCTTTGGCCAGTGCATATTGGCGGGCAAGCTTGATGCAGCTTTCAACCGCCTCGGACCCACCCGAAACAAAGAATACCCGTTCAAGATCGCCCGGTGCCCGTTCTGCCAGCCGCCAGGCAAGGTTTTCGGCCGCATCATTTTCGAAATGCAGGCGATAGGCGAAGCTTGCCTTTTCAAGCTGGGCATTCATTGCGGTAATCACGCGCGGGTCGCTATGGCCGATATTGCTGACCATCGCCCCGCTGGATGCATCGATATAGCGTTTGCCATCGACGTCCCACATGTAAACGCCTTCGGCACGGTCGATCAGCGGACGACGCGACCGGCTTTGATAGAACAGACGGGACTCCCGGTTATGACCGACCGGGCTTTTGATATCATGCGTCATTTATGGTGGCTCTCCTGAACCGGTATCAGTGATCCTTAGTCCTGATGACCGGGCAACAACACACAATTACGTGCCGCGATATGCATATAGATATCGGCACCTTCCTGATGGGGCCGGGCATCAATCGGGTTGATGACCTGCCAGTCGCGGCCATTGGCCTCGACGAAATAACGGGCCTGCTGGCCAAGATAATCGACTGTTTTGATCTTGCCGGGAATAGTGATAACGCCTTCACCGGAGCCATTTTGATCAGACAGTTCAATTTTTTCCGCGCGCACGACGGCACGCACATCTTTGGACCCATTGGCCTTGGCGGTTTGCTCGGTCGTGGTCAGAAGTGTCTCGCCACTTTTAAGACTGACACGTGTGAAACCTGCATCCGGGCTGCCAAGGTTTGCCGGGATAATGTTGGAATGACCAAGGAAGTCGGCAACAAATGCTGATGCGGGATTGTTGTAAACATCCTGCGGTGCGCCTTCCTGCTCGACAATGCCGTTATTCATGACAACCAGCTTGTCAGACATCGCCAATGCTTCGGACTGATCATGGGTAACAAATACGGTGGCAATGCCCAGTTCACGCTGAATGCGTTTGAGCTCGACCCGCATTTCTTCGCGCAGGTTGGCATCAAGGGCCGAAAGGGGTTCATCAAGCAGCAAAACATCGGGTTCGATCACAATGGCACGCGCCAGCGCAATGCGCTGTTGCTGACCACCGGAAAGCTGATTGGGATAACGTTCCGCAACATGGGGAAGCTGCACCAGATCAAGCGCCTGATTGACCTTCTTTGCGATGTCGGCCTTGGCGACTTTGCGATATTTCAGGCCAAAGGCGATATTGTCAAAAATCGTCTTGTGCGGGAACAGGGCATAGTTCTGAAACACAAGACCAAGATTGCGCTTGTGGATCGGCAGGCTGTTGACCCGTTTGCCCCGGATCATCAAATCGCCTTCGGTAATATCGGTCAGACCCGCGATCATGCGCAATGTCGTGGTTTTGCCACAGCCCGACGGGCCGAGAAAGGTGACAAAGCTGTTATCTGGCACGGTTAGGTCCATGCGTTTGACCGCCGTGAATTCCCCGTACCGCTTGACGACATTTTGAAGTTCAACGGCGTTGGATGTGTCTGCCATTGTGTTTAATACCCTGTCAGAATAAAGGTGCCCGCCCAAAAAGGTTGGGCAAATGTGTCCTGGCCGGTTGTGCGAAGGCCAGGACACAGGATCAGGTGCGCAAGGCGGGATTAGTAACCGCGCTGCACACGTGAGAAGGTTTTCGACCAGTCGGCTTCGTTCTCGTTCCAGTAGGCCGGATCAAAGAAGCTGAGTGATGCGAGCGTGCCCTTTGGATCGAACGCCGGCAGCGTCGGGATGACTTTGCCAAGTTCAACCTTCTGCGGGTCAAGGGCCGGCGGATAGCTCTGGCCTTCGGCAACTGCAATCGCGACTTCCGGCTCCAGCATGAAGTTCAGAAGCTCTTCACAGGCTGCCATCGGGCTGCCACGCAGAACAAACAGACATTCCTGCCAGCCAAGACCACCAGCCGGATCAAGATAGCCAATGTCATGGCCCTGATCCTGAAGTGCCTTGATGCGCCCTGACCAGCCTTCGGTGACATAGATTTCTTCTTCGGCCAGAAGGCTCATCAGTTCCGCGCCTGAGCTCCAATATTTAAGCGCCAGATCACGGTGCGAACGGATCATGTCCCAAACCGCATCAATGTCCTTGATATTGTTCGGGTCCTGATCGGACTGAAGGGCGCCGTACCAGATACGGGTTTTCCATTCACCCCAACCGCCGATCTTGCCTTTATAGGCTTCATCGACCATCAGCTTGGCGCCCTTGGCCTTGGCTTCGTCGTCGCTGATATATTTGCGGTTATAGGCAATGCCGGTGGTGCCGTAATCATATGGCACGGCCGAAATCGTGCCGCCGGTGATTTTACGAAGCGGCTCGATCAGGCTTGGAATCACGTTTTGAAGGTTCGGAATATTGGCTTCGTTGAGTTCCGAAGTCAGTTCGAGACCATGATAACGGGCATAGTCAAACACGCCCGAAAGGTGGGCAAGGTTGAATTCGCCCGGCTGGCCTGCCTTGACGCGTGCGATATATTCGTCAGCCCCGCCAAAGGTGCCCGAAACAACCTTGATGCCGGTTTTCTGGGTATATGGTGCAAAGGCGTATTTTTCGAATGCCTCGGAAACAACACCACCCCAACCGTCAAAGCGAACCTGTTCCGGGGTGGCAGCATGCGCCTTGCGTGCGAGCATCCCCATCGGGCCGCCGGTGACACCGGCAACAACACCGGCAGCGCCAAGTGCGGTCAGAAAAGTACGGCGGCTGATATCACCATCGCGGTAGCGATTAAGCAGGCGTTCATAGCGTTTCGTCTCGTCCATTTAAGGCCTCCTGATAAAACAATTTATTCCGTGATCGGTTTTGTTCTTGGTCGTTGGTCTTTTGGTCTTGTTGTTGGTTTTGGCGGTTTCCCGCGATATTCAAAGCTTGGTCTAGGCAATCTGTGTCTTGCGGTTTGATGCGCGCAATTTGCGCATTGCCATCACGCGCGCAATTGATGCCGCGACAAGGGGCAGGGCGACGGTGAAGATCACCATCACAGCGCCAAGGGCATTGATTTCCGGGCTGATGGAATTGCGCAGCATGGCAAAAATCTGGGTTGGCACGGTTTCAACACCGCCCGGTTTCCAGAACAGGGTGCCGGTGATGTCATCAAAAGAAATCGTGAAGGAAAACAGCATCCCGGCCATCACCGCTGGCATCATCAGCGGCAGGGTGATTTCAAAGAATGTCTGAATTGGCGTTGCGCCAAGGCTCATGGCGGCTTCTTCGACATCGCGCCGGATGGACACCAGTCGCGCCTGTACCACAAGCACCACGAAGGGCAGGGTAAAGACAACATGCCCCATCAGAAGCAGGCCAAAGCTTTTGGGCATCGACAATGCCTGCAGGAAAAGCAGCAAGGCAACAGCCAGAACAACTTCGGGGATCAGGATCGGCGCAACCAGAAGGGTCGAAATCGTCCGTTTTCCCGGGAAGTCATAGCGGACCATCGCAAGGGCGGCCAGCGTGCCAAGCGTCGTTGACACTGCACTGGTGAGAAAACCCAGTAACAGGGACGTTTTAAACGCGCGCACAATGGCGTCATTGTTCCAAAGTGCTTCGAACCAGCGCAGAGAAAATCCTTCGATGGGAAATCCGCCAAACTGATTGGCGTTGAATGCCAGAAGGATCACTACGGCAACCGGCGCAAACAGGAACAGATAAACAAGGATGGTGGCAATTCGGATCATCGACCAGCCGGACATTGTCATATACCTCCCTTATTTGAAGCTCTTGGCGATCTGATCGATGCCGAGATAGCGGGTGTAAATGACGACCAGCGCCCCCAGAAGGGCCAGAAGGACGAGTGAAAGTGCCGATCCAAGCGGCCAGTTCAACTGGGTGACGATGGCCTCGAACACCAGATTGGCAAACATCGCATCACGCGGACCGCCCAGAACAATCGGGGTGATATAGGTGCCTGCCGCCAGCACGAAGCACAGAAGCGATCCCGCTGCCAGGCCGGGCAGCGACAGTGGCAAGGTCACTTCGCGGAAGGCCTGAAAACCTGTGCAGCCAAGACTTTGGGCCGCTTCCGTCAGGTTCTTGTCGATACCATCAAGGCTGACATAGACATTCAGGATCATGAAAGGCAGCAGATAATGCACAAGCCCCAGCACAACCGTGGTCTGGTTATAAAGCATCTGGATCGGCTCATCGATGATACCAAGCGACAGCATCACGGTATTAAGCGCGCCCGATGTGCCCAGAATGTTGATCCATGACATGGTGCGGATGATGTAGCTGATCCAGAAGGGCAGCATCAGCATCAAAAGCAGAAATGCCTTGGATTTCATTGGCGTATTGGCAACGAAATAGGCCGGGATATACCCCACCAGTGCACAGATCACTGTGGTGTAAAAGGCAATGGCAAAGGTCTGAAACAGGATATCGCGATAGAACCGGTCGCCGAGAACCTCGATCCAGTTATCAAGATAAAAGCCGACCTGATCCGCCCCGGTCGCTGTGCGTAACCAGAACGAATAGACGACAATAAACAGCATCGGGATGATCAAAAGCAGCCCGACTGTTGCCAGCGATGGCGATAACAGTATCCAGGGCGCGCGACGCGTCCCGGCGATATCTGCGGCCATTTATGCCTCCCGTTATTGTGCTCCGGCGATGCCGTGCGCGGTTATTTGGCCGTTGAAATATTTGCAGGCACCATTCCACCCCAGACTTGCACATAGCGCAAATAGATAAGTAGAATAGATCCCATAGCTAATAACTATGGGATAGGTTGAACATGGCAGCAGCCGGGGGATTGTGATGAATGAACTGATGCGTCGCCAGTTTGACTGGAACCTGTTGCATACCTTTACCGTGATTGTCGAAGAACGCTCGATCACAGGGGCTGCCAACCGGCTTTTGCTGCGACAGCCAAGTGTCAGCAATGCGCTTAAACGGCTTGAAGACCAGATTGGCGCGCGTTTGATTGACCGGGAACGTGGCCGGTTCGAAGTCACCGAACAGGGACTGGCACTCTATCACGAATGTCGTGAAATCTGCGGGGCGATTGGCCGTTTGTCTGATGTAATGTCTGATAGCGGCAGTCAGCTGACCGGTCACTTGCATCTCTGGCTGGCCAGTCACGTGGTGTTTCCGCCGCTTGACGATGCGCTGTTTGATTTCAACCGTGCGCACCCCGAGGTAACCTATGAAATCAATGTTGCAACCTCGATGCATGTTGTTGATCAGGTTCTCTCACAGCAGGCGAGCTTTGGCATCTGTCTGGTCAAGGAACAGCATCCGCGACTGGAATATCGCAAGCTTTACCGCGAACATTTTGGCTTCTTCTGTGGGCCCAGCCATCATTTGTTTGGCAAGGAGAACCTGACACTTGCCGATCTGCGCAGCGAGGCTTTTGTTTCATTTTCCACCGATCAGCTTACCGATGCATTGGCCCCTGTCGCCATCTTGCGCGCACAGGAGGGCATGCGCGGCAAGGTCGTTGCTGTCAGCCCGCACCTTGAAGAGGTCCGTCGTCTGATCAATGCTGGACTGGGCATCGGGCCGCTGCCGATCCATGTGGTGCAGAACGCGACCGAACGCGGACAGCTGTGGCGCTTGCCGCCCTATGATGCGCCACCGGCAATTGACATCTATCTGGTCACCAATCCGCGCATGTCGCTGAGCCGGGCAGAACGGTTCTTCATCGATAACCTGACCGCACGCCTGTCACAGGCCCCTTATGGATATTTTGTCTATCCATAAGGGGCCTGCCGTGGATTTTCCTCATACAATGGCATCTCGAGGGCATCTCGAGACATAAAATAATAATGTATAACAGAAGGTTATCGTCAAAAAATGCATTTTGATAAATTTATCTTATATTTTTATGATTGTCTGGTAAAAGATTAAAGAGCTAAGTTAATAAGCAGTCTGAGAAACTTGCATCTATGAAACAAAAATCATTTTTCGTCGCACGCGAAAACGAAACCGTTGGTGAAGTCGCTTTTCGTAACATCCGATCCGATATCATCCGGGGGAGATTGGCCCCGGGGCAAAAGCTTAAACTTGAAAAGCTCAAGGCGGAGTACGGAGTAGCGGTTCCAACCCTTCGCGAAATTTTGAACCGGCTCGCGGCCGAGGAATTTGTAATTGCCGAGGGCCAGCGCGGATTTGAGGTGACAGGCGTTTCCGAGGCGGGGCTTCGTGATATTGCGGGACTGCGTCTGTTGCTCGAAACCCATGCCTTGCGACAGTCTATTGCAACAGGAGACCTGCAATGGGAAGCGCGCGTTGTTTCTTCGCATCATATGCTTAAAGTGGTTGAAACCAAGCTGATCGAAGGTGATCTCAGTCAGGTGGAACAATGGGTTCAGCAGGATTGGGAGTTTCACCATGCGACCATTTCGGCATGCCAGTCACCTGCGATGATGGCGGCCCATTCAACGGCCTTTGACCGGTTTCTGCGCTATCATATGCTGGTTCTGGACTTCCGTGGCAAGCCAGCCGCTGATGAACATGCAAAGTTGCGTGATCTTGTCATCGAACGCGATGTCGAAGCTGCGGTAAAGCTTCTGACCAGCCATGTTGAAAGTGGTCTTAATCACGTTCTTGGCACAGGAAAAATCCCCGCCTAGGCGGGGATTGCTTCCTGTTCTGAGATCATTTCCTTGAGCGCGCCGATAGCAGTCGGATAGCCCTTGGCACCAAGTCCGGCGATCACTGCTGTGACAACGCCCGACATCAGCGAATGGTGATACATCTCTTCGCGACGGTGAATATTGGTAATGTGGAATTCAATTACCGGACCGGAAAACATCTTCAACGCATCCATGATCGCCATCGACGTGAACGTATAGGCGGCTGGGTTGAAAACCAGGCCCGATGCCGTGTCGGTTGCCTCATGTATCCACTCGATAAGCTGGGTTTCGGAGTTGCTTTGGCGAAACTCAAGCGGTGTATCGCCAGCCGCAGCGCGGCACATTTTTTCCACGTCGGCCAGGGTCGTGTAACCATAAACTTCCGGTTCACGACGACCAAGCCGGTTAAGATTGGGGCCGTTTAAAACAAAAATGGGCTTAGACATGGTGGTCCTCTTAACCTTTGTAGCCAAATGCTCTGGGAAGCCAGAGCGCAATCTCGGGCACCAGAGTAAACAACAGCAATGCGCCGAGCATTGCGATCAGGAACGGGAATATTTCGCGGGAAATTTCACGCAGCGGACGATTTGAAATTGCCGTCATCACGAACAGCAGCAATCCATACGGCGGGGTGATCAGGCCAATCATGATGTTGATCACGCAGATCACACCGAAATGAACCAGATCAACACCAAGCATGTTTGCAGTTGGAATGAAGACAGGGACAATCACAAGAAGAATGGTCGTCCCTTCCAGCAGACAGCCAAGGACAAGCAGGATGGCATTCACCATCAAAAGGAATGCCATTGGTGAAAGGTCAAAGCCGCCCAGCCATGTGCTGAGGCTTGATGGGATATTTTCAACAGTCACGACATAGTTAAACACCATCGCCCCGGCGATCAGCATGCCGATTGATGTCGTTGTGCGCGCACTTGAAAGAAGCGAATGATAAAGGGCGCTCAGGTTTACGCTGCGATAAAGGATTGTCGAAACCAGCAATGCGTAAAGAGCTGCAATCGCGGCGGCTTCTGTCGGGGTGGTAATGCCGCCGTAAATCCCGCCCAGCAGAACAACCGGCATCAACAAGGCCGGAAAGGCATTTAGCGTAACCTTGGGTAACTCTTTTAGCGGGACAGGAGATTCGATCGGGAACTTGCGCCGACGGGCGGATGTTACGATGTAACCGGCCTGAAAAAGCCCCATAATAACGCCGGGAATGACACCCGCCAGAAACAGATATCCAATCGATGCATCGGAAACGAGCGCATAGACAACCATCGGAATGGATGGCGGAATAATCGGACCGATGACAGCAGATGCGGCTGTCAGTGCGGCGGCAAATGCTGGCGGATACTTGTTATCCTCGGTCATCATGCGTTGCATCATTTTACCCGTGCCAGCAGCATCCGCGATGGCAGAGCCGGACATGCCGGCGAAAATGATGCTTTGAACGACGTTGACCAACGCCAGACCACCCGGGAAACGACCAACGACAGCGTTACAAAAAGCAAGCAGGCGAACAGTCATGCTGCCCGAATTCATCAGCTCGGCGGCAAGAATGAACAAAGGCACAGCTAGCAGAATATAGCTCGAAAACATGCCATTGAGCAGTTGCTCTGATGCTGTCCCCATATCCAGTCCGGAGACCATCAGATACAGAATAGAAGAGGCAATCATCGCATGCCCGATGGGCAGGCCCAGAAGACAAAGGCACACAATCGAAATGACGCAAAGCGCAAAGGGATCAACGAAACTCATGAATGGGTATCCGTATCGGAAAGGTGTGCCGGGTTTTCAGAGGTGTTTTGCCCGCGTAACGCAGTAATCAAAATCCACACATACCGAACCAGAATGGCAACGGCGAAAATCAGGTAGATCGAGAATAGCCAATCGAAACGGATATCAAGATATGACGTGTCCTGAATTTTCATGAAGGTCACGAAATCCCACGTCGCAGGGAAAGACACCCCATAAAGAAACAGCAAGGCCAGTGCCGACAAAACGGTCATCACACGGCGAACTTTTGCGGGCACTGCGCTATAGACTATGTCAAAGCGTATCTCGTCTCTTTCACGCAGAACAAAGGCAGCACCCCAGAGAACAATCCAGAGCCACATGATGATGGTGAGTTCGGATGCGCCACCAATCGGAAAGTTCAGCAAGTATCGAAAGGCGACCTGGACAATGAAGGCGCCAAACATGATGGCAAGCATCAAGGCGGCAATGTTCTCTGCTCGACGATGGAGCCAGGCGCCGATCATTCTGATCCTGTCAGACATGTCTTGACTTCCGGTTTGCGTGCACAGGGAAAGCTTCCCTGCGCACGGTTTTGGAGTGGATAAACGGTTAGTAAAACTTACATCGCGTTGATGCGATCAAGCATGCCTTCCGGCCAATCTTTGGAAAGATCGGAATCCAGATACATTTTCTGTGCGTGGGCACGGAATGCAGCAACGTCCGGAGTATAAATTTCGAGGCCCTGTTCCTTGAAGAAGTCCGCAAGTTTCTGCTCGCGGGCAAGGTGCTGTTCCTGACTCCAGTTGATGGCGTCATCCGCTGCTTTCTGGAAGGCCGCCTGTTCGTCGGCACTTAATCCATCCCAAACCTTGGATGACACGACGAGCAAGTCATAAGCAACCAGATGCGAAGTCAGGGCGATTTGCTTCATGACTTCATAGAACTTCATGTTTTCAACGTTTGGCAGCGGGTTGTCCTGACCGTCAATGGCACCGGTCTGAAGGCCGGTGTAAACCTCTGCATAGGCCATCGGGGTCGGGTTGGCGCCCAGTGCCTTGCCCAGAAACTGCCATGCATCACCGCCGGGCATGCGCAGTTTGATGTCGCCCATATCTGCCGGGGTGTTGATTTTCTGATCTGTCCGCAGGCCGACCTGACGTGTGCCAAAATAGGTCGGGCCAAGGATGTGAATACCCAGTTGATCTTCGGCCATCTTCTTCATTTCAGTGCCAGCATCGCTGGCAAAGAATTTCCGCATATGATCCGCATCACGGAACAGATATGCCGAGCTGAGGATGGAAAATGCCGGAACCTGCGTTGCGATGTCCTGCGGGGATACGTTCCCCATTTCAAGGTTCCCGCGCTGGATCGCAAGAATCTCGGTGGTCTGCTTGAACAGGTTACCGCCGTAATACAGTTCAACATTATACTTGTCACCAAGTGCTGACGAAAACTGCTTCATCATGTCAGCGCGAATGTCTTGTTCCGAGAAAACGGCAGAAAAACGCAGCTGTGTCTTGTCTTGGGCAACCGCCGGATTTCCAAATCCAAGCAGTGCCACAGTTCCGATTGCGGCCAGACCTGTTGCCAGCGCCCAACGACGGGTGATCTTACGTGTCATCTCTTGCCTCCCTAGATGCATTAATTATAAGACACTATCACTTTTGTAAGGTGATTCTTATTATATATGTGAAAAATTAGAACCTATCAAGATGCAAGCTGCCGCATGCCCCCCTAAGGGCTTTTGGCGATGTGGATAGATAGCGTTGCGGTGGATTGATCTGGGTTTTGGGGACTTGCGTCTTGGCAGTGATTGCGCAAGCATGGGCCAAACTCAAATCAGTCATCAGGATTGCAAATGAAACTGGTCTATTTTTCGTGGGTCAAGGACCGCATCGGTTTTGGCGAGGAAGACATTGATCTTCCCGATGATGTTAAAACCGTCGAAGACCTTCTTGTCTGGCTTCCGGGGCGGGGGGCGAACTTTGCGGATGCGCTTGCCGATCCCGCCATCATCCGCGTCGCGGTGGATCAGGAATATTCAACGCCTGATGCCGATGTCACCAAAGCCAGCGAGATTGCCCTGTTCCCGCCCGTGACCGGTGGCTGATTTTATTTGTCATACAAATAAAGATACCGCGCATCGCGATGCGGTTAATCGGCAGAAGATTTCACGATAATCGAATTTCGATCCCGGTCAGTGTTTGTTCACCGACCGGGATTTTGTTTTGGGTGATTGCATTCGCATCAAAGGCGGGTGATGATCATGGCATATTGTATGCAATTATCCCGCAAAATCCGACATACAGCGCCAATCAAGAAGTACCGCCATGCAAGAAATCAGCCTGCTTAATTCCGTCATCGGTCCCGTCATGCGCGGACCGTCCAGTTCGCACTGTGCAGCACCCTATATGATGGCAAAGCTTGTCCGCGAACTTTCGTGCTCGAACGGCGAGGTTCTTGAAAAGGCGGTGGTGCGGTTTGATCCGCGCGGGTCTTTTGCCCCGTGCTACAAGGCGCAAAGCTCGGATGAAAACTTTGCTGCCGGGCTTTACGGGGCCAAGCTGACCGATGCCGATTACCGCGAAATTCTGGGTCGGGTGGAGCGCGGCGAAGGATTTCATTTCGCGGTCGAGGTCACCGAACTTGATAACAATAACCATCCCAACCGGGTGGACCTTGAGCTGATCCTGCGTGGTCGGGACGGGGATGCACGGACAGATATCTATACCGGTGCCTCGGTTGGTGGCGGGATGTATTACATCGACAGGATGAATGGCGAAGCCCTGTTTATGACCGGTAAAACAGCGACTGTTTTTGTCTGGGGCGAGGGCGCGGTATCTGATGCCGACCAAATTGCAAGCCTTCTTGCAACTGGTGAGAACAGGCTTTTGGGGATGTCGGTCGATCAGAAGCACAACCGCGTCGAGATTTCCCTGCAATCCGTGCCGTCCGCCGACTGTCTGGCCGGGATTGCGGCACGTGATGACGTTCGTGATGTACGGTTCGCCGATGCGTCACAATACCCGGTCTGCGCAATGGATGATCTGTTTTCAACCAGTGACGCGGTGATTGCGGTTGCCGATCAGGACGAAGGCGGATCAATTGCTGATGCGGCCTTGGCCCTTGAGGCCAGGCGTCTTGGCCTTTCGCGTGAGGCAACACGCATTCTGTTCCGTGAACGCTGTGAATTGATGTTGCGTGTCGTGGCCGAGGGATTTGATGCCAAACCCGAAGACAACGTGATGCGGTTCCTCACCTTGCGGGCCCGCAAGGTGCGTGACGCCAATTTGCCCGGCGGTCTTGGCGGGCCAGTACTTCAGGATGCAATTGCCGGTGCGCTTTCGGCGATGGAACGTGATTCAAATCGCGGTCTGGTCTGTGCTGCCCCGACGGCGGGAAGTGCGGGTGTGGTGCCCGGAACGCTTTATGGCTTGATCCGTCACTGCATTGATATCGAAGGGGCGACGGATGCCCTTCAGGTCATGGCTCTGATCGGCGCGGTGTTTGCCGCACGCGGAACCTTTGCCGCAGAATGTGGCGGCTGTTCGGTGGAAACCGGGGCGTCGGCGGCAATGGCGGCTGCCGGTGTCGCGCAGGCCTATGGTGGGTCGGCAAGGCAATGCTTTGATGCGGCAAGCATGTGTCTGATGAATACGCTGGGCCTTGTCTGTGACCCGGTCGGCGGAGATGTTGAAATCCCGTGCCATGCCCGTAATGTTGCAGGTGTTTCGCACGCCTTTTCATCGGCAATGGCGGTTCTTGCCGGGTTTGATGCGGTGCTGGGATATGACGAACTGGTCGATCAGACCGTCAAGATCGGCGCGATGATGCATCCGGATTTGCGCTGTACGGCGCGCGGCGGCTGTGCGGCAACCAAAACCGCGTTGCGCATGGTCGAGGCGGTTACGCAAGGTGCCTAGGGATGTGGCATCTGACTTTGCTTAAAACCGACTGGCATTTATCGCGTTTTGGGTGCGGGTTGGCGCAATCCTTTTCCCTTTGGGTTGTCTGTTTTGGCATAATTGGCGAAATGCGCCAGACCATGCCGAAAACGGGCAGTTTTCCCTTGATAGATGGGCCTGTTCGGGCAGGATAGGGCGACGATAAACAACGAAAATGAGGATTCCTCGTGTTTACCCCCAATCTGCTGACGGCCAATGACAAGGACGGCATCTATCCGGCGTCCTATTATGCAGCCACCGCAAATCCTACCGAAAAATTTGCAAAGCTTGAGGGGGATCAAACCTGCGACATTGTCGTGATCGGCGGGGGCTTTACCGGTTTGTCTTCGGCCCTGCATCTTGCGGAACGCGGCTTTGACGTTGTCCTGCTTGAAGCGCACCGGGTTGGCTGGGGCGCTTCGGGCCGCAATGGTGGTCAGGTCGGATCGGGCCAGCGCCGCGAACAGGACGATCTGGAAAAGATGGTCGGGCGCGCGGATGCCAAGAAACTCTGGGACATTGCCGAACAGTCAAAGGACATCGTCAAGTCGCTGATCGCCAAGCACGACATCAAGTGTGACTGGAAACCGGGCATTCTACATGCCGATCATCGTGCGCGCTTTGTCCCTGAAACCCATGAATATGCCCACAAGCTTCAGACCGAATATGGTTATGACCAGATCCGGGCCGTTGATCGCGATGAGATGCGCGAGATGCTCGGATCCGAGTTCTATCACGGTGGGTCGCTTGATATGGGAGCGGGCCATATTCATCCGCTGAATTTCGCACTCGGGATTGCTGACGCGGCCCGTCGTGCCGGTGCCCGGATATTTGAGGGGGCCTTTGTCACGTCCTATGAAAATCAGGCAGGCAAGGTTACGGTCAAAACGCGGGATGGCGCGGTTGTTCGCGCAAACAAGCTGATCCTTGGTTGTAACGGATATCTGGATGCGCTCGATGACCGGGTGGCCAGGCGCGTCATGCCGATCAACAATTTCATCATCGCTACCGAACCGCTGGGCGATGATCTGGCGCGCGAGCTGATCCGTGATGATGTGGCGGTCGCCGATTCAAAGTTTGTTATCAACTATTACCGGCTAAGTGCCGATAAACGCATGTTGTTTGGCGGCGGGGAGACATATGGCTATACCTTCCCGCGCGATATCAAATCTTTTGTGTCGCCGCATATGCTGGAAGTCTATCCGCAGCTTAAAGACGTGAAGATTGATTATGGCTGGGGTGGGACATTGGCGATTACGATGAACCGCATGCCGTTCTTCCGCAAGATCGACGACAACACTTTCACCGCATCGGGTTATTCCGGACATGGTGTTGCCATGGCGACCCTGGCCGGACAGATCATGGCCGATGCGGTGGCGGGCACCATGGACCGGTTTGATGTGATGTCGAACATCAAAATCCCGGTCTTCCCGGGCGGAAAGTCATTGCGCTTTCCGCTGCTGGTCGCGGCGATGTTGTGGTACTCGATCCGCGACAAGCTTTGACGGGCTCAGGTGTTGCTGTCTTCCGGATCCCAGCTTGACACCGGATCATAGCGTTCGCCTTTGCCAAGGATCACGCCATTATGGGCGGCGATGCCGATCTCGAAACTTGATGCGATGCGCAGGGCGCGTTCCATGAAATGGCGGGCGGCGGGTTCTTCGCAATATTCCGACAGGGTCTGGGCAAAAAGTTCGAGCCAGCGGTCAAAATGATGACGGGTGATCTTAAGCGACAGGTGTTTTTGCATCGGACGGCCATCATAATTGCCCGTGGCAAGGGCCACCGATGACCAGAACATCACCATGCGATCCAGATGATGATCCCAGTTTTCGACCTTTTCATCAAAGACAGGGCCCAGCATCGCGTCATCGCGGACCTTGGCGTAAAAGCCATGAACGATATTTTTGATCATGTCCTGATCGATCCCGGTATCTTCCTTGATACGACGGGTGGCGATTTCGCGGCGCTCCTTGATTTCGGCAAGGGTCGGTTGGTCTGACATCTGAATGCGGGCTCGTTCCGGGTTGTGATGTGATCGCGGCAATAGCCCGAAAGCATATCGCCGCGACATGACATAGGTCAGTTTGGGCCATTACGCAAATCTGTCGCGTAATCCGTAATAGCGATAGGCAAGGCTGCGTCCAAGGCGGCGGAACCGCGAAAGCGGGAACCGGTCTGGCGGGGTGCCAAGAATGGTTCCGATATCGGACGGTTTTCCGGTGCCAAGGATTTGTTTGCCCAACATCTGCCCGGCAAGGCTGCCAAGGGCGACGCCATTGCCATGCCAGCCAAGCCCGGTCCAGACCTCGCGATGGCCCGGTACGCGACCAATATAGGGCCGGAAGGATTGTGACAGACAGGCAAGCCCGTTCCAGTGATGGGTGATGTCAACATCCCGCCATGCCGGGAACATGCGATCGAAATGATGCAAAAGATCCCTTTTGCCAGCATCAAAGGCCGATTGCGTCGCGGTAATGCCGCCCCGACCACCAAACATGAAGCGGTTATCAGGCAATTTGCGGAAATAATGCAAAAGGATGCGACTGTCATAGGCCATCAGATCGCTGGTCCAGCCCTGTTCGGCAAGTTCATCATCGGAAAGCGGTCGGGTTACCAGAATCCCGGAAAAGACCGGCATCAAACGCCCGCCAATCCAGTCGGGAAGGTTTTCCGCACTGTAACCGTTGGTCGCGATGACAACCTTTTGTGCCGAAATACGGGTATTTCCGGACCGAAGGTCATAGCCTGTGCCAGTATCTATCAGGTCTTCGATCATCGCCTGTTCGAATATCCGAACACCTTTGGCAAGGCATTGCTGATGCAGACCGGCAAGGTATTTAAGCGGATGCAGTCCGAACCCGGTTTTGACATGCAAACCGCCATAGGTGTCAGCCGCAACAAGGCCACGTTCATGCAATTGTTCGCGGGTCAGAAATTGACAATCGATATCGGAGAAATGCGCATGTTGCGCATCTTCTTCATGAAGCTCTGCGATACGGTTTGGTTTATGGGCCAGAACGACTTCACCATCGGAATGGCGATCCGCATCAATGCCCCAGTCATCAAGGCGGGATGCGACAAGTTCGATGGATTGACGTTGAAGCCGCGCGTAATGGCGTGTTTCGTCCTCGCCAAAGCGTAAGCCCAGTTCGGCATAGCTAAGCGGGCTGCCACCGATGCAGCAAAATCCGCCATTACGGCCCGAAGCGCCCCAGCCACTGCGCCCGGCATCGAAAACAGCAACCTCGACCCCGTTCTCGGCAAGCTCCAACGCGGTCGAAAGCCCGGTATAGCCACCGCCAATAATCGCAACACCGGTTTTAAACGTGCCTTCAGCGAGAAGCGTTTCACATCGGGGCAAAGGACCGGCACTTGCCGCCCAGTAACTGTCGGGCATGGTTTGGGTCTGATAGGCAAGCGGCTGATAAAGACGTTTGAGCATGTCGCACTCTGTCAGGTAATGGGGCTGGTATTTGGGCAAGGAACACGGGCGTAAACCGAAAACACCCGGCGATCATGATACCGCCGGGTGTTTGTGTCATTTACTCAATTCAGATCAAGCCGGTTTTTACATTTTACCGATTTTCCTTGCCGTCTCGTCAAAGGCAGCACGGGCGCGTTTGACCAGCTCGTCGACTTCATCACGTGTGATGCAAAGCGGCGGCGAAAGAACCATGCGATCCCCACAGGCGCGCATGATCACCCCGTTGGCCACACAGGCATCACGGCAAATGGTGCCAACCGTGCCCGGCTTGTCAAAAGCTTTGCGGGTTTTTTTGTCATCAACCAGCGGCATCCCGGCAATGAGGCCAACAGTTTCAACCGCACCGACCAGCGGGTGGTCTTCAAGGGTCTTGAGTGCGTTGGCGAAATACGGGCCGATATCATCCCTGACACGTTCGACCATTTTTTCGTCGCGCAGGATGCGGATGTTTTCCAGTGCGACTGCGGCACATGCAGGGTGACCGGAGTAGGTGAAGCCGTGGGTGAATTCACCACATTCATTGATCAGAACATCGGCAACGCGATCACCAACCATGACGGCCGAAATCGGAAGGTAACCTGACGACATGCCTTTTGCCATCGGCATCAGGTCGGGTTTGATGTCAAAGGTATCAGAACCAAACCAGTTCCCGGTACGGCCAAAGCCGCAAATGACTTCATCGGCAATCAGAAGAATGTCGTATTTCTTGCAGATACGCTGAATTTCCGGCCAGTAGGTCGACGGCGGAATGATCACGCCACCCGCACCCTGGATCGGTTCGCCGATAAAGGCACCAACGCGATCTGCGCCAAGTTCCTCGATTTTCTCTTCAAGCTTGCGGGCCGCAATCAGGCCGAATTCCTCGGGCGTGTAATCGCCACCTTCGCCATACCAGTAGGGCTGATCAATATGAACAACATCGGGAAGCATCGGGCCGCCTTGCGCATGCATGCCCGACATGCCGCCAAGCGACGCACCGGCCACGGTCGAACCGTGATAGGCGTTCTTGCGGCTGATGATATAGGTGCGTTCGGCCTTGCCTTTGAGTTTCCAGTACTGGCGCACCATACGAACGACCGTGTCATTGGCTTCCGACCCGGAATTGGCGTAAAATACGTGGTTGAGGCCTTCTGGCGTGATTTCGGCAAGAACTTTGGAAAGCTCGATCGCCGGGGTATTCGCGCACTGGAAGAAGTTGTTATAGTAGGGCAGTTCCTGCATCTGGGCATAGGCCGCATCCGCAAGTTCCTTGCGACCATAGCCGATATTGACGCACCACAGACCCGCCATGCCATCAAGATAGCGTTTGCCAGTGGAATCTTCGATAAATACGCCCTGGGCACGTGTGATAACCCGGGTGCCACGATTATTCAGGTCCGCCGTATCGGTGAACGGATGAAGGTGGTGTGCCTGGTCAATGTCCTGCCAATAGGCGGTTTTGTCGAAATTATTCATAACGTCTCCTGACAGCGATGCTGGTCTGCTTTTGTGCGATATGTTGAACATCTGCATTTAGTGTTCGTTTTTTTGAACACCTTTGCAAGAGGATTTTTCGACAAATTTTTTCAGTATTCTGTGTTGGTTTTGGCGCTATGTGGTCGATGTACCTCATGCCGGGGGCAAGAGATGTTTGAGGGTCTTGCGTCTTTTTGCACTGCATGATTTGCACGATATATCGAACGAAGGGGCTTGACCGGCGCATTCCGGCACGGCACGATGGCAGACAGGCGCAATTGCTTTAATAATAGGCCTTTTCTGGGAGTATAAGACGATGAACAAGTCGTTCGTCGAAGACAGTAGGGCAGAAGCCCAACGATTCTTTGAAGAAAATCCTGATGTCGAACTTGTTGAGTTGCTCATTCCCGACATTAACGGCGTGTTTCGCGGCAAGCGAATCAGCAAACAAAAGTTTCTTAAAAGTTTTACCGAAGGCGTGACTTTACCCGGTTCGATGTGTCTGGTGGATATCACCGGTGACAACCCGGAAGGTACGGGACTTCTTTGGTCGAGCGGTGACCAGGACAATCTGGCAAAACCGATCCCGGGAACCCTGTGTCTTGTCCCTTATGGTGAATTGCCGCTCGCCCAGGTGATGATGAGCCTGCACAATCTTGACGGCACCCGGTTCTTTGCCGATCCGCGCAACGTTCTTCAGGGCGTTGTTGACCGGATGGCCGCAGACGGTCTGTACCCGACTGTCGCACTTGAACTTGAATTCTATCTTGCCGACCAGAATGAAAAAACCGCCGAACCGCTGCCGCCACAACCGCTTGGCGGCGGGATTGCGTCGGACGGTGTTCAGGTTTACGGCCTGCAACAGATCGAGGATTTTGAAAAAGTCCTTCATGATGCGGTGGCCGAACTCAACCGTCAGGGCATCCCGGCCGATACCATCGTGGCCGAAGCCGGCCCCGGCCAGTTCGAGATCAATCTTGGTCATGTGACTGATCCGATGCTGGCAGCAGATCATGCCATGCAGCTCAAACGCGTGGTCAAGGGCATTGCCTGGGATCATGGGGTCACCGCGACCTTTATGGCCAAGCCATATTCCGATCAGGCCGGTAACGGTCTTCATGTTCACGTATCGTTGCGTGACAAGGACGACAACAATGTATTGTCGCCGGTCGGGGATGAAGAAGTTTCGGACAATCTGCGCTTTGCAATTGGTGGCCTGCAGGAAGCCATGTTTGAAAGCATGGCGATCTTTGCGCCGAACCCGAACTCTTTCCGCCGGTTCCAGAACAAGGCCTATGCGCCGATGTCGCCGAATTGGGGACTTAACAACCGTACTGTTGCACTTCGTATTCCCGCAGGCAGCCCGAAAGCCGCCCGTGTTGAACATCGTGTATCAGGGGCAGATGCCAACCCGTATCTGGTTTTGGCCTGTGTTCTTGCGGGCATGCATCACGGCATCAAAAACCAACTTGATCCGGGTGAACCGACCGTTGGCAATGGCTATGAACAGCATGGCGGGCGGATTGTTCCGCGCAGCATGATTTCAGCACTCGACCGGTTTGTTGAAGGCGATATCGTCAAGGACTATCTGGGTGAACGGTTTGTCGAAGTCTTCGATATCTGCCGTCGCGCGGAATATGACGAATTCTTTGCCGAAGTTACCCAGCTTGAATATCGCTGGTACCTTGACGCTGTCTGATCGCACATAAACATAAGAAAACGTTCGATAGGGAAACGACGGGAATGTCACAAAAGGTAGGAGATCGGTTGAAGGCCGTGCGCAGCATGTATGGGCTGTCGCAACGTGAGCTGGCACGACGTGCCGGTGTCACCAACAGCACGATTTCAACCATCGAACAAAACCGGGTCAGCCCGTCTGTTGACAGCCTTGCCAAGGTATTGGCAGGCATCCCGATGAGCCTGATTGATTTCTTCACCATTGATCTCGACAATGGTGAAGAAATTTTCTTTAAAAAAGAAGAGCTTGTCGAACTTTCCGACGGGACGATGTCAATGCGTCTTGTCGGCGCATCACGCAAGGATCGTAAATTGCGTGTGCTGCATGAAACCTATCCGGCAGGCGGGGATACCGGCGATAACCTGATCGTTCAGAAGGGCGAGGAAGCCGGTGTTGTCGTTCGCGGCAAACTTGAAGTCACGGTGGGTGAAAGGGTCAAGGTTCTTGGTCCCGGTGATGCTTATTACTTCAATGCCGAAATACCGCACCGTTTCCGCAATGTCGGGGACGGGGAATGCGAAATCGTCAGTGCTGCGACACCGCCGTCATATTGATCACATGATCACATGATCAAATGATTATCCGGGCAGAATGCCCGACCAGATTACCGAAATTGAACAAGGCCCCATAAGCGCCATCCGTCAGGAGACTTCCGATGACCAATCCGTTGAATTTTGAACAACTGACCGCACAGGCTGCCGCCCTTGATATCCGCAACAAGGCGTTCATCAACGGTGCCTATGTCGATGCGGCATCGGGCAAAACCTTTGACTGTATCAGCCCGCGTGACGGGTCGGTGCTGACCAAGGTTGCCGAATGCGATGTCGAGGACGTCAATCGTGCCGTGGCATCGGCCCGTGCCGTGTTTGAAAAAGGCAGCTGGTCCGAAGCCGCCCCGGCCAAGCGCAAGGCAATCCTGCTTCATTTTGCAGACCTTCTGGAAAAGAATGCGGCCGAACTGGCCTTGCTTGAAAGCCTTGATATGGGCAAGCCGATCACGCTTGCCGCGCGCGATGACATTCCGCTGTCTTACAAATGCATCCGCTGGTACGCCGAGGCGATTGACAAGATTTATGACGAAATCTCGCCGTCCGGCACCAACGAGATCGGCATGATCACCCGCGAACCGCTTGGTGTTATTGCCGCTGTGGTACCGTGGAACTTCCCGCTGATGATGGCCGTATGGAAACTGGGCCCGGCATTGGCGATGGGGAACTCGATCATCCTCAAGCCAGCCGAACAGTCGCCCCTGACAGCTCTTCGTGTTGCGGAAATCGCGGTCGAGGCAGGCATCCCCGAAGGTGTCCTGAACGTTGTTCCGGGCTTTGGCCCGACGGCGGGCAAGGCGCTTGGCCTTCATGAAGATGTGGATTGCGTGACCTTTACCGGTTCGGGCGAGGTCGGCAAGCTGTTCTTGCAGTATTCCGGTCAGTCCAACATGAAGCGTGTCTGGCTTGAATGCGGTGGCAAAAGCCCGAATATTGTCTTGGCTGATTGCCCGGATATGGATGCAGCTGCGGCGGCCGCTGCTGGTGGCATCTTCTATAATCAGGGTGAAGTCTGCACGGCCGGTTCGCGTTTGATCGTTGAAGAAACCATCAAGGACGAATTCATCGAAAAGGTCATCGCAGCGGGTGCAAAAATGCAGCCGGGTGACCCGCTTGACCCGAAAAGCCAGATGGGCGCAATTGTTGATGAAAGCCAGATGAACCGTGTTCTGGGTTACATCGAAAAGGGCTCTGCCGAAGGCGGCGTTCTGCGCACCGGTGGCAAGCGTGTCCGTACCGAATCTGGTGGCTATTATGTTGAGCCGACCGTGTTTGACGGTATCAAAAACGACATGACGATTGCCAAGGAAGAAATCTTTGGCCCGGTTCTGTCGGTTATTTCGGTCAAGGACTGGAAAGAGGCTGTTCAGACCGCAAATGATACGCCATATGGTCTGGCAGCAGCAGTCTGGACGCGCGACATCAACAAGGCACATATGACCGCAAAGAAACTGCGTTCCGGTCTTGTCTGGGTCAATTGCTGGGACGGTGGGTCAATCACCATGCCGTTTGGTGGTTACAAACAGTCTGGCACCGGTCGCGACCGTTCGCTGCATGCGCTTGATAAATATTGTGAAATCAAGTCGACCTGGATTGCACTGGGCGACGCGTAAGGTTCTCCGTCGACCCCTGAAGGGCAGGCGGTCCGGAGAACGATACCGGGAAGTGAGAAGGACAAGTTAAATGAGCAGCACCGGGGTCATTGACACCAAGGGCGGTGATAACGCCTTTACTGCAAAATCCGTGCATCAGAACACCAGCGAACCGATGTATTCCGGTGCGCTGTCATTCATGCGCCGCCGTTATTCGCGCGACCTGAATGGCATTGATGTTGCTGTAACAGGCATCCCCTATGATCTGGCGACCTCAAGCCGTCCGGGCACGCGTCTTGGCCCGCAAGGCGTGCGTCGTGCATCGACCAACCTTGCATGGGCACCGCATTTCCCGTCCGGTCGCGATATCTTTGCCGAACTCGCCGTCATTGATTACGGCGATATGGTGATTGATCCGGGCCATCCGGAGAAACTGCCCGACATGATCGAGGATCATGCGCGTGATATCGTGCAGTCGGGCGCCAAGATGCTGACGATTGGGGGCGATCACTTCATCACTTATCCGATCCTCAAGGCCCATGCCGAAAAATATGGTGATGGCATTTCCCTGATTCAGTTCGATGCCCATTCCGATACCTGGGAAGATGATGGCGACCGCATCGATCATGGCACCATGTTCTGGCATGCGGCGAAAAAGGGCATCGTCAATCCGTCGAAATCCATTCAGGTCGGTATCCGAACCCACAATGAATCGACGCACGGCTATAACATCATCTATGGACCGGAAGTTCAGTCGATGTCGATTGACGCCATTGTCGAGCAGATCAAAGCCACGGTTGGCAACAACCCGGCCTATATCACCTTTGACATTGATGGCCTTGATCCGTGCTATGCACCGGGGACTGGAACGCCTGTTCTGGGCGGCCTTACCAGCCATCAGGCGGTGTCGATCCTGCGCGGTCTTGCCGGTCATGTGAACCTGATCGGCAGTGACGTGGTTGAAGTTTCCCCGCCATTTGATGTCTCGGACATCACGTCTCTGGCCGGGGCAACCATGGCGTGGGAAATGCTGAACATTCATGCGGTAAATCGCGCGAAATAACGGTTCTGATCATAAGGACAAGGCGACGCAAATCGTGGTGTCGCTTTGGAAAAATTCAGGGGCTGGCACTTTTAACGGGTGTCGGCCCTTGTTTTTTCATTTTCTTGTGCTCTGATAGGGCCGAATAAGAAATGAAATATGACAGGAAACGAAAATGAAGCCGATTGCGATTACCCGTTTGACCATCTGTGGCATTGATGAATTACCAACCCACCGTAATCACGGGGTTTCCCACGTCCTGTCCGTGCTTGATCCCGACCGTGAAGACCCGACCATCTTTGGCGATTTCGACCCGCATGAACGCACCATTTTACGCTTCCATGACGTGATTGACGACAAGGAAGGCCGCCCGGCACCGACGCGTGCGGATGTCGAGGCCATTCTCGCCTTTGGCGAAGAACTGAAAGCCAGTCATCAGGACCGCCGGGATGGTCACTTGCTGGTGCATTGTCATATGGGTGTGTCGCGCTCAACCGCAGCCATGATTGCCCTGATGGCACAGGTCGAACCCGACCGGGATGAAGACAGCATATTCACCACCATTCGCGAGATGCGGCCGATCGCATGGCCAAATTCGGTGATGATTGCCTTTGCCGACGAAATGCTGGGTCGTGAAGGGCGCCTTACCGCGGCCCTTCAGCGTCACTATGCCATTCAGCTTGAACGGGATGACATGTTTGAACGTTGGATGACCGAGCTGGAACGTGTGCGCGAAATCGAATTCGGTCGGGCACTGTCCAAACAAAAGGCATCGGTTTAAGGACGCGATGCTGATCGGCCAGATTTTAATTTGCACGCCAAATTGAATCGATTTAAAAAGCCTTCGGTCCCACAGATCGCAACATTGAATTTGATAACGGGCCTGCGTGAATGCGCAGGCAATCCGAACGGAGAAACGTCATGACAGCCAAAGCTGTTTGTCTTGGGGAACTGCTGATTGATTTTGTTCCGACTGTGACCGGTACCGGCCTTGCCGATGCGCCTGCCTTTGCCAAGGCCGCAGGGGGCGCACCGGGAAATGCGGCTGTGGGATTGAAGCGTCTGGGGATTGATACCGGATTTATCGGCAAGCTTGGCGATGATGCCTTTGGGCATTTCCTTGTGGATACGCTTAAGGCCGATGATGTTGATACATCGGGCATTGTCCTGACAAAGGAAGCGCTTACCGGGCTTGCATTCGTATCATTGCGTGCTGACGGTGAACGGGAGTTTTCATTTTATCGCAGCCCGTCTGCCGACATGCTGCTGTGTCCGGCCGATCTTGATCAGGACATGCTGACATCCACCGATCTGTTCCATTACGGAACCCTTTGCATGATCGATGATGATCCGCGTGCCGCCACCCTTGAAGCCATCCGCATTGCGCGTGAAAACGGTGCGATCATTTCGTGTGATCCGAACCTTCGCCTGCCATTGTGGCCGAGCGAGCAAAAGGCGCGCGAAATCCTGCGTCTTGCCATCAGTCAGGCTGATGTCGTCAAGATGTCGGACGAGGAAATCATCTTTGTGTCGGGCAAGGAAGACCTTGAAGACGGCATCAAGGACCTTTGGTGTGATCAGTGGCGTGCCCTGATTGTGACCTATGGCCCTAAGGGATCGCGCTTTATTACCCCGAAATTTGATGGCTTTGTGCCGTCCTTTGAAGTGACGGCGGTTGATGCCACCGGGGCTGGCGACGGCTGCACGGCGGGTTTCCTGTCGCGGTTGCTTAAGGACCCGGAACTTCTGAACTCGGAAGAAAAACTGATCTCGGCATGCCGTTTTGCCAATGCGGTGGGGGCGATCACCGCAACCAAGCGCGGTGCGATTAATGCGCTTCCGACCGAAAAGGAAGTCGAAGACTTTCTTTCAGCGCGTTGAGACGCTAGGAATAGGGATGTCGTGGTGACAGCATAATCTTGCCACGACATTCTGCAAACTGTCCCACACATGGTTTGAACAAGATGCTAGTCTGCGTGATCGCGACGGCACTGTTTTGGTGTGTAACGAGTTGAACAAGCCCGAGGGTGGTGATGTCCGCTGATAAACTGACTGCAAGCTGGGAAGAACTGGATCAACTGGGTGCTGAGGTTTCCGGGAAACTGAACCTGCGCCGCGCATTTGCTGATGATCCGGCACGGTTTGAACGCTATGGCGCGGCCCTGAATGACCTGTTTGTCGACTATTCCAAAAACCTGATCACCGATGACGTGATGGCCGCCCTTGGCCGGTTGGCAAAGGCGGCCAATGTTGAAGAATGGCGCGACCGGATGTTTGCCGGTGACAAGATCAATGTCACCGAAAACCGCGCAGTCCTGCACACCGCCCTTCGTAATCTGGATGGCGGCGCGATTGAGGTTGACGGCGAAGACGTCATGCCAGCCGTCAAGGAAGTGCTGGCAAGGCTTAAGGCATTTGCGGCACGCGTGCATTCCGGCGCATGGAAAGGCCATACCGGCAAGAAAATCACCGATGTCGTCAATATCGGGATTGGTGGTTCCGATCTTGGCCCGGTGATGGTCAACGAGGCCCTGCGCCCGTTCCATATTGATGGCATTCGCTGCCACTTCGTTTCGAACGTTGATGGCGCGCACATTGTTGATACGCTCAAAGACCTGAACGCGGAAACCACACTTTTCATCATTGCGTCGAAGACCTTCACGACGGACGAGACGCTCACCAATGCCTATTCGGCCCGTGACTGGCTGATCAAGGCACTTGGTGATGAAAGTGCCGTTGCCAAGCATTTCGTCGCGGTTTCAACCGCCCTTGATAAGGTTGCGGCATTTGGCATTGATACCGACAATGCGTTTGGCTTCTGGGATTGGGTCGGCGGGCGCTACAGCCTGTGGTCGGCGATTGGTTTGCCGATCATTCTCGCGGTCGGCTATGACAAGTTCGAAGAACTGCTGCGCGGTGCGCAGTCGATGGATAACCATTTCAAAACCGCACCGGTTGAAACCAACATTCCGATGATCCTTGCCTTGATCGGGGTGTGGTATCGCAATGTTCTGGGCGCATCCAGCCAGGCAATCCTGCCCTATGATCAGCATCTTTCTCGCCTGCCAGCCTATTTGCAGCAGGCGGATATGGAAAGTAACGGCAAGTCGGTGACCCGTGATGGCAAGGCGATTGCCTATGAAACCGGGCCGATCATCTGGGGTGAACCAGGTACGAACGGGCAGCATGCATTCTATCAACTGATCCATCAGGGCACCGAACTGATCCCGGTTGATTTCATTGTTGCGGCCAATGCGCTGCATCCGCTGACCAACCATCACGACAAGCTGGTATCGAACTGCCTTGCGCAGGCCGAGGCGCTTATGCGTGGCAAGACCGAGGATGAAGTGCGTGCCGAGCTTGCCGGTAGCGATCTTTCACCCGCCGAGATTGATGTTCTAGCCCCGCAAAAGGTCTTTGCCGGGAACAAGCCGAGCACCATGATCCTCTATAAACAGCTTGATCCGTTCACCCTTGGACGACTGGTTGCGATGTATGAACATAAAATCTTTGTTCAGGGCATCATCTGGAACGTCAATTCCTATGACCAGTGGGGGGTTGAGCTTGGCAAACAGCTTGCCAAGGAACTGCTTCCGATGGTCGAGGGCAGGGAAGACGCCGGATCGCGGGATGCATCGACCGCAGGCCTGATTAAACGGCTGCATGGTCTGCGCGGCTAGGCTCTAGTCTTCATTGACGGGAATGAGACGCAAACGATAAGCACCAGAAGGGCGGTTTTGGCCATGGCTGACACCGCCCTTGTTATATTCAAGAAGGCCTTCGGCACAAAGCTGTTCGGCAACCTGATGAACACGTGGCATCAGATCACGCCAATAGCTTCCAAATGTCATGGCAACTTCAGACGGACAGAAGGTACTTTCCGCACCGCGTTCGGTTGCCAGACTGACAAGTCGCTGGCGCAAGATGGCATAGGTCGGAAGATCTTCGTCAGTTTGATCAAGCATCATGACAGGCTGCATTGTTTGTCCCGAGATGTGGGTATATTCCGGTTCTGTCGGCAGCGATCAGAGCAATAGCGCACCTCGTCCCAGCAATCCTTCCATTTGCGCCGCCATGAAAACGGACGGCTACAGGTGACACAGATTTTCTCGGGCAGATGTGATTTTCCGTGAAATTTGCCATTGGCGTTACGCGGCATGATTTTTCACCCGATATCGCAAGATCAGCCGATCAGGGTTTCGATCATGGCATGTGCGGCGGACTGGCCGCTGCGCCATGCTGCTTCGACCCGTGCGCCAAGGCACCAGTCGCCCGCTGCAATGACGCGCCCATTCATACCGTTCAGATGGCTTGATCCCAACGGTGTTTCGGTGCGTGCATAGCGCCAGCGATGGGCCTGAACACTGTGCAGATCAGGCAGTTTCACCCCGCTGACGTCACGAAGGGCGCCAAGAAGCTTTTCGATTACACGTTCCTGGTCATCTTCAAGGTGATCACGCGACCAATGTGGTGAGGCATGCAAAACCCAGGGATCAGGACAGCGACGATGGAACAGATGATCCGACTGTTTGCTGCGGGCGGCCCAGCTGATCGCGGGGGACGGATGAAGCATTGCGTCAAAAGCGGTGGGAAGTGGCGTTTCAAACGCCGCCATCACCGCCCAGCATGGTGCCATGACAACATCACCAATCGGATAATAGCGTTGTGACAATGGTTGCAACAATTGGGCGGTTTGCGGGGCAGGGGCGGTAACGATCACGCCGTCAAACGGACCGAATTTCCCATCCAGATCATCATGAAGGGCAAAGCTGCGTGTGTTGAGCTGTTCGATCCGGGTGATCTGGTGCTGTTTGAGAATTTCAAAGGGTTCGACCAGCGGGCCGATCAGCTTGTTCATCTGCGGTGCGCCCTGATACCAGTGATCAAGGGCAAGGTTGCCAAGCTGCTGCGGGCTGGTTTCCTGTCCATGATGAAGGTTCGGTTTCCAGTTTTGTGCAGCGTTGAATGATTTTGCCTGTTCAAGATAGGCCGCAAAACCGGGATGGCGGGCCGTGACATATTGTGCGCCATGATTGAAATGACCGAACTCGGTCCGGCGTGATGCCAGCCGTCCACCAAGGCCCCGGCTTTTTTCAAACACCGTCACGTTCATACCGGTTTTGTGCAGCGTGCTGGCAGCCTTGAGCCCGGCCATGCCTGCACCGATGATGGCGATCCTGATCGAAGTCATGTGGCGATCCCGAAAAGTTGGTTCTGCGACAATTCAAAGGCTTGTCTTCTGATACGGATCGAAAACGCGTTTGGAGCAGTCTGTGCCACAAGATATTTATGAAACTGTCACCGCCTGGTCATTAAACGGTTACAACAAATCAGCAGGTTGTCAGCTTTGACGAACCATTTACCAAGGGGGGAATTATGCGTTCATCACTGTTGGCAACTGCTGCCGTTTCCGTGCTTCTGAGTGCCTGTGCCGGTACCGCTGAAAACCATTCAATGATGGCAAATACGGTTGCCAATGCAGGTGCGCATCCATTGACAATCGTGCCGATGGGTGAATATCGCACCGGTATGCTTGATGAAAGCGCGGCTGAAATTCCGGCATTTGACCCGGTGTCAAAGCGCATCTTTGTGGTGAATGGTGCCGACAAAACCGTTGATATCCTTGATATGTCAAACCCCGACAAGCTTGTGAAGCTTGGAGCGTTGGAGCTTGCAACCTGGGGCAAGGCCGCCAACAGTGTGGCGGTTAAAAACGGTGTTGTGGCCGTTGCCGTTGAAAACACCGACAAGCAGGCCCCAGGGCAGGCCGTGTTTTTTGACTCTGATGGCAATTTCATCTCGGCTGTGACCGTCGGCGCGCTTCCCGACATGATCAAGTTTTCACCGGACGGGAAATATGTTCTTGTCGCCAACGAGGGTGAACCGAACGACGCTTTCACCAATGATCCGGAAGGCAGCGTTTCCATCATCCCGATCGCGGGTGGTGTCGAAGGTCTTTCGGATGCGGATGTTCGGACGGTTGATTTCAAATTCCTCAATGACGGCGAACTGCCCTATGGCATGCGCATGTCCAACCCGGGAACCTCAAGCGTCGCGCAGGATGTCGAGCCGGAATATATAGCCGTGACCAACGACAGCAAGACCGCCTATGTTTCGCTTCAGGAAAACAATGCGGTTGCGATCATCGATATCGAAACGGCAACGGTCACCCGTGTTGCCGGTCTTGGTTTCAAGGATCATTCGGTTCATGCCTTTGATGCCAGCGACAAGGACGGCAAGATCAATATTCGCACCTGGCCGGTAATGGGCATGTATATGCCTGATACCATTGATGCGATTGAAATCGGAGGCAAGGAATGGGTCCTGATCGCCAACGAGGGTGATTCACGTGACTATGACGGTTACAGCGAAGAAACCCGTGTCGGCAAACTAACCCTTGATCCGGTCAGGTTCCCGACGGCAAGCACCCTGCAGAAAGACGAAAATCTTGGTCGCCTGAAAACGACGACTGCACAGGGTGATATTGATGGCGACGGTGATGTCGATGTTATCTACAGCTATGGCGCACGGTCATTCTCGGTTCTGAATGCAGATGGCGAGATGGTCTTTGACAGCGGTGATGCGTTTGAACAGCTGCTGGCATCGAAATATGCCAATGTCTTTAACGCGTCGGACACCGAAAATTACAGCCGTGACAACCGTTCCGATGACAAGGGCCCCGAGCCCGAAGGCATCGCCGCAGGTTACGTCAACGGCACGCCATACGCGTTTATCGGTCTGGAACGTCAGGGCGGCTTCATGGTCTATGACCTGACCAATCCGGCCAACCCGCAATTTGTCACCTATCACAGTGATCGTCGTTTCTCGGGCAGCCCGGAGGCTGATACCGCAGGTGAACTTGCCCCTGAAGGCATGCAATTCATCGATGCCAAGGACAGCCCGACTGGCAATGCGATGCTGGTTGTTGCATCTGAAGTTTCGGGCAGTACCAAGGTCTATGATCTGAAATAAATGCCGATCGCAGCGACTGGATTGACATTGGAGAAGCCGGGTTTTGCCCGGCTTTTTCTTTTATGACCAAGTCATGGTAAAATGTTTCAATCCGAAGGCAATATGGACTAAACTCCGCGCACGGTCAGGAACATGATCGACTGATAAATAGGGGAGTTCGGGACTCTGACTACGCGACGTGAACCTCATATTCTGGTTGTCGATGATGATCAGGAAATCCAGAAGCTTTTGAAGAAATTCCTGCTGCAGCACGGTTTTCGCATCACGACCGTTTCGGACGGTAATGAAATGCATCGTGCCTTGCGCGACTGGAAGATCGATCTTGTCATTCTTGATATCATGCTTCCGGGCGAGGACGGATTTGCGCTATGCCGCGATGTAAGGCGGACATCCAAAGTCCCGATTGTCATGTTGACTGCAGTTGGCGAGGATACCGACCGTATCCTTGGGCTTGAACTGGGGGCGGATGATTATCTGACCAAACCGTTCAATCCGCGTGAATTGCTCGCACGTATTCGTGCGGTTTTCAGGCGGTTTGAAACCGGTGCAGTGGGGCCGACCGACAATGAAGTTGCCCCGACCAAGAAGATCATTTTTGGCGAATGGACGCTTGATATCGGATCACGTGAATTGCGTGATGCCGACAATGTCGCGGTACATCTTTCGACCGGTGAGTTTTCGCTGCTTCTGGCTTTGGTCAAAAACAACAAGCGCGCTTTGTCGCGTGAGCAACTGGTTGATATCGTCCGGGGTCAAAGTTCGCTTCCATTTGATCGCAGCATCGATATCCAGATCAGCCGCCTGCGCCGCAAGATCGAAAAGGATGCCAAGAACCCCAAGCTGATCAAAACCGTTCGGGGCATCGGTTATCAGTTCTGCGCTGACACCCAGATGCTTTAGGGCAGCGTAATGGCGGACATGTTCGCAGAGTTCAGCAATTATCTCAGGCGCTACAAGCCCCGCACATTGGGCGGCCGCATCTTTTTGCTGATGATGCTGGGCGGTGTGATCATCGCAGCCTTGAGTGCGCTGGCATCCTATTACGTTATTGAACGCGATGAACGGATCGGGCGGGCCTATACATTGGGCTTTACCATTCGCGAACTGGTCCGTATTGCCGATAATCCGGAATTCGAACCCAATATCGTCGATATCGCTGCGCGCGACGGGATGGCATTGCGTATTTTGCCTGCCGACGATATCGGAACGCTTTTGCTGTTTTCGCGACCAGCACAGCATATTGCCATGCCCGTGCGCCTTGCCAATACCGGATGGCCGACATCGGTAAAGGTCCATCTCATGCGTGGGCGGCTAAGCTCCGAGCAAAGGGCAACCATCGAGGCAACCGAAAACCCCAGCCTGTTCTTTGCCGAACTGTCGCGTGAAATTGCCCGTCTTGGCCTTGTCGCCCAGATCGAGATCATGATGCCAACAGGGAAGCGTATTCTGGTCAGTCATGATGAATTATGGGCCAACTATTCATCGCCATCGCTTGTGTTTTTGATGTTCCTGTTGGGGGTTGTTGCGGTTCTGGCGGTTTTTGCAGCCCTTGCCGATCTGTTGGCAGGACCGTTCAAAAACCTGACTGCCGCAATCATTGCCCATGGTGACGAGGTCGATGGTCCACCTGTCGAGGAACGCGGTCCGACCGAAGCCCGATCCATGGCAGCCGCCTATAATGATCTGCGCGAACGTATTTCGCGCATGCTGGGCGACCGGACCCGCATGCTGGCCGCCATTTCCCATGACTTGCGAACACCAAGCACGCGGTTGCGATTACGGGCCGAGTTCATCGAAAATGATGAATTGCGCGAGACCGTTTTGCGTGACCTTGACGAGATGGACGGGCTTTTGAACGATGCGCTCGATTTTCTGGGTGACTGGATTCAGAAAGAAGAAGAACGCACGGTCGACTTTGTCTCGGTTCTTGAGGCGATTTGTGATGATTATGCCGATCTTGGCCGTCCGGTTTCATTTGACGGGCCGCAACCCTTGCAATTCAGTTCGGTCCATACCGTGTTTGGCGGTGGGGATGAACCCCATTCGTTTGAGGGCAAACGCAGTATCCGGATCACCTGTCGTCCCGGTACATTAAAGCGCGCCTTTACCAACCTGATCGAAAATGCCCTGAAATATGGATATCGGGCAAAGGTCAGTCTGGAAGCCACAGCTGACAATGTTCTGGTGACCATTCGCGACGAGGGGCCGGGCATACCGGTAGAGCATCAGGACAAGGTGTTCCTGCCATTCTATCGGGTCGAAGGATCACGCGCGCGCAGTACCGGCGGCAGCGGTCTTGGCCTGTCGATTGTGAAGACCGTGATTGATGCCCATGATGGCAAGATCAGTTTGCGCAACATGCCGGGCAAGGGGCTTGAAGTAATTATTTCCTTGCCGCGTCGGGTGTGAGACCCAAACGAAAACAGCCCGCCAGAAGCGGGCCGTTTTGCATTCAGGGTGGTTAATCACCCTTTGCGAATGTCGCTCAGGAAATTGTCGACTTCGCGCTGGATGTTGGTGGCCTGATGGCTCAGATCCTTGGCAGAAATCAGGACATTGTTTGAAATCTCGCCAGTTTCGATTACCACGGACTTGGCAGCCATCACGTCATCGGCGGCCCGACGGGTGGTGTCATTGGCGGCCTGCGCGTTCTGGGTGATTTCATGCGTTGCAGATGCCTGCTGTTCAACCGCACTTGAAAGGGCCGTTGTGATGTCATCAAGCTCGTTGATCGAGGTGGTGATGGCACCAATTTCATCACTGGCACTTTGGGTGGCGTTCTGAACAGCCTTGATGCGCGCACCAATATCGGCCGTGGCCTTGGCCGTTTGATCGGCAAGGTGCTTGACCTCGTTGGCGACCACGGCAAAGCCCTTGCCGGCATCACCGGCACGGGCTGCTTCAATCGTTGCATTGAGGGCCAGCATGTTGGTTTGCTCGGCAATATCGGAAATCAGGGTCACCACATCACCAATTTCATCGGCAAGCTTGTTTAAGGCCTGAACGCTTTCGGCACTTTGAACAGCCCGTTCCGATGTTGTACGGGAGATACGGGTTGAATCTTCCATCTGACGACGGATTTCACTGATTGAGGCCGCAAGTTCCTCGGCGGCGGCGGCAACCGTTTCAACGCTGTGCGCAGTGGCCTGTGTGGCCTCCGCAGCACTTGCTGAGCGATCCGCACTGGTTGTGCTGCGCTCCGAAAGAGTTTGGGCAGATGCGTGCATGCCTTCGGACGCATGGGCGATGTCCTCGGCGAGTGATTTGATCCGGCTTTCGAAATCATCGGCAAGTGCATTCAGGGCCGCCTGTCTTTCCTGTGCTGCGGCTTCGCGTTGTTGCGTTTCACGCTGCTGGGCTTCGACCACTTCGGCGGCATTGGCCCGGAATACTTCGAGCGTCTTGCTCATTTCCGTTAATTCATCCCGACCATTGTCATTGATCGCGACATTGGTGTTGCCTGCGGCAATTTCGGCCATCGCAAACCGTATGCGTTCAAGGCGGTTAATCAGGCCGCGACCAACATAGATCCATGCCAGAAGCCCCGCCAGAACAAGTGATCCAATGCCAAGGGCGCTCAGAATGATGCGTCCCTGTGTTATTGCCTCAGCGGATTCAACCGTGACGGCGGCCGATTGTTTGCTTGCCGCTCCGGCAACGCCCTGCACCCCCATTTTTTCGACAGCAACCCGAACATGATCGAGGGCATCGGTTGCGGATTTCCATGCTTCGATGGCCTTGCGTTTGGGTTCGAGAACCGACAACCCGGTCAGGGTTTCAGCCGTTTTGGTGATGTCTGTGGCTTCGGGGGCGTTTGTGGCGATGGCTTTGCTTGCCTTGCCAACATCGGAAAGACGGTTTTCAAGCTGGCTCAGAGTATCAAGGTCGCTGGCGGAGGCTGCCTGATTTTGATAGCCGATGGCAAGGTTGCCCGCCGCTTCAAGGCGTACCATCGTAATCAGTGCAGCCAGTTCTTTTTCCATCAAACCGCTGATGGCCGAACGGCTTTGATCCTGAATGGCGACGGCCCGGTCACGAAGCCCCGTATCAGCAGCCTCAACTACCGGTGCAATTGCGTCCCGGAATGCCTGATGGGCGACAAAAAGCTGTTCCTTTCGTTCGGTGGCGAGCCGCGACCAGGTTTCGGTTGCACGCTGGATGGCTTCGAGTTCCTGCTTGCGCAGGTCAAACAATGCGCCGCGGGTAATGCCAAGGCGGAAAAAATCACCAGCGGGCTTTTTGAAGTCGGCGCTGATGGTTTCTGGAACCTTGCGGTTTTCCTTGTAGAATTCCTTGAACTGATCCTTGATCTTTTCGACGGTTTCGATGTCGTTTGCTGCGATCCCCGATACCATCATTGCATAAGCCTGCGAAATGATGGCTTTCATCTGAAAACCGTCAGAAGCGGGCAGGGCGGCGCCATCAATCTGTGCAATCAGTTCGCCAAAGGCCTCATGAAGGCGGCCTTCAAGTCCCAGGCGTGCCTTGCGAAAAACTTCGCTGGATTGCGTGGTGGCGGTAAGTTCGTTTTTGCGGATGGCAAAGATATTATTGTCACCCACACCAAATCCCAGAAGATTTTCCGTGATTTGTGCAAGATCATCAGAACCGGACGCAGAACCAAGTTCGGACAAGGTCGCGCTGGTGGCGTCAAAACGGGTTTTCAGGGCTTCGATAGTGTCGGCATCGTTGGCGTTGGCGGCTTCGATCAGGATGCTGACCAGAAGATTACCCTCAGCCTGCAAAGTCAGGGCTGAACGCAATGTGCCGACCTGATCGGTGATCAGGGTATTAAGGTTGTCAGCAGCCGAATTGATGACATCATTGCTGCCATCGACCAGTTCGCGGTTGGCGGCATTGACCTTGCCTGCGATGGTTTTCAGAAACCCGTCATGCTGGCTGCGAAGATCATTGATAGCTGCATCAACGCCGGTATCGAATTCCTTGCGGTTCGCCGATGCGGTGATCAGTGCATTCAGATCGGGATCAAGCGATTGGGCTATGTCGGAGAACGGCGAGTTCTGCGTTGCTTCACGCAGGTCCTTCATGCGGCTTTGCGCCGTTGCAGACAGGGTGTCCATATCGGCATTCGGATTTGTCGCCATTTCAGAGGCAAGAACAGCAATCGCACTGCTTTCTTCTGCGGCACGCAATGCCTGTGCAACAGATGAGGTCTTGGTGACTGTATCAAGTGCCGAGCTGATCCGTTCGATGGAGACGATACCGACGATGGCTGCGATGGCGGTCATTGCCGCGATCGCGCCAAAAGAAGCACCCAGTTTGAAACGGATTCCGAGCCCTTTGGTTTCATTGACCTGTTTTTCGGTCGCTTTTTTTCTGGTCGTCATAGACCTTTCTCCCTAACTACGTGAATTTATTGTTGTTTTCACGTGGATTTGTGATCGACCGACTTCTTTGGTCCGGTTCGATTAACTTGGCATCTGAACGTTTTGAAAAAGCGTGGGTATGTAAAATATCAGGGCAGTGGCAACGCAAGAGCTGCCCAAAAAGAAGAATGGCGGGTGGCCCCCAGAACCACCCGCCAATCAGATCAGATCCGCAACTCGGTATCCGGGTCAAACAGACTGATCTGAGACATGTCGGCCGAGAATGTCATGCTCTCGCCCGGTGTCGGTGCGCGGTCCGGGCGGACGCGTGCGACGATTTCTTTACCCGCAATTTCAATCACGGTCATGGTGTCGGCACCGGTTGGTTCGATCACTTCGACCTTGCTGTCAAAGTTCACATACTGGCTGCCCGGTTCATCCGAACCCGTACGTTTATGGGTCAGGGCTTCCGGACGGATGCCAAAGACAACCTTCTTGCCTGCATATGCCTTGTAGCTTTCCGGTGCTTCGAAAAGCGGAAGGGTGATCGGGTTGCCTTCGCGTTCGATGGAAACGGCAAGCTGACCGTTATTATCGATCAGGGTCGCATTCACGAAGTTCATGGACGGAGAGCCGATGAAGCCAGCAACAAACATGTTGTTCGGGCGCTCATAGATGTTCTGCGGCGTATCGAACTGCTGAAGGATACCGTCTTTCATGACTGCGATACGCGAAGCCAGGGTCATGGCTTCGATCTGATCGTGGGTCACGTAGACGATGGTCGATCCAAGACGCTGATGCAGCTTTTTGATCTCGGTGCGCATATCAACGCGCAGCTTGGCATCAAGGTTGGAAAGCGGTTCGTCGAACAGGAAGATGTCCGGATCACGAACAAGCGCACGGCCCATGGCAACACGCTGGCGCTGACCACCCGAAAGCTGGGAAGGTTTGCGATCAAGAAGCGCCTCGATCTGAAGCAGTTTGGCAACGTCGGCAACTGCCTTGTCGCGTTCCTGCGCAGATACACCGCGGATTTCCAGACCAAAGGTGATGTTCTTGCGAACAGTCATGTTCGGGTAAAGCGCATAGGACTGGAACACCATGGCGATGTTACGGTCTTTGGGATGCACGTCGTTGATAACGCGGTCCCCGATGCGGATTTCCCCGTCGGTTGAGCTTTCCAGACCTGCAATCAGGTTCAAAAGGGTCGATTTACCGCAACCTGACGGACCGACAAGGACGAGAAACTCGCCATCTTCAATCGCCAGATTGATTTCCTTGAGAACTTCAACAGGGCCAAAGGCCTTGCGAACTTTATCGAGGGTGAGTGATGCCATTTGCTTATCCCTTCACCGAACCGGCGGTCAGGCCGCGGACGAAGTATTTGCCTGCCAGGACATAAACCAGCAACGTCGGAAGACCGGTCAGCAGGGCTGCTGCCATGTCAACGTTGTACTGTTTCACGCCGGTAGTGGTGTTGACGATATTGTTGAGTGCGACTGTCATCGGTGCATTTTCGCCAGAGGCAAAAGACGCGCCGAACAGGAAGTCGTTCCAGATCTGGGTGAACTGCCAGATGACCGAAACCACGATGATCGGGGTCGAGATCGGCAGAATGATGCGCCAGAAAATGGTGAAGAAACCCGCCCCATCAATGGTGGCTGCCTTGACCAGTTCATCCGGGATCGAAACATAGTAGTTCCGGAAGAACAGGGTGGTGAAGCACAGGCCATACACGACGTGGACCATAACAAGCCCCGGGGTCGAGCTGGCAAGACCAAGCTTGCCAAGAACCTGTGACATCGGCAGCAGAACGACCTGGAACGGAATGAAGCAACCGAACAGCAGCAGGGCAAACACAATGTTCGCGCCCTTGAAACGCCATTTGGTCAGTGCATAACCGTTGATCGCACCAAGGAAGGTCGAAATCAGAACAGCGGGGATCGCCATTTTGACCGAGTTCCAGAAATAGATTTTGATACCTGTGCATTCAACACCGACGCAGGCTTCGTTCCATGCATAATTCCATGCATCGAACGTCACAACGCGCGGCAGCGAAATCAGCGACCCTTCGCGGATCTCGTCAAGCGACTTCAGGGAAGTCGAAACCATGACGATCAACGGGAACAGATAATAAGCTGCAAACAGGATCAGTACGAGATAGAGCAACCCGCGCAGCACTGTGTTTTTCCAGCCTGCGTCGTGGCTATAGGTCTGAAGATCAGCCATTTTTCTTGCCTCCGCGCAGTTCGGAATACAGATACGGCACGATGATTGCCATAACGGTTGCCAGCATCATCATGGCACTGGCCGCGCCAATACCAAGCTGGTTGCGCTGGAAGGCCATGGTGTACATGAAGGTTGCCGGAAGATCCGATGCGTAACCCGGACCACCGCCGGTAAGCGCAATGACAAGGTCAAAGCTTTTAACAGCAAGGTGGGCCAGAACGACGATCGCACTCAGGAAGACCGGGCGGATCGACGGAATGATAATACCGAAATAGATGCGGGGCAGGCTGGCACCGTCCATGTAGGCTGCGCGAATAATGTCCTGATCGACGCCGCGCAATGCTGCAAGGAACATTGCCATGACAAAACCCGATGCCTGCCAGACAGCAGCAATCACAACGGTGTAGATTGCCATGTCGGAATTGACCAGCCAGTCGAACTTGAAGCTCGTCCAGCCAAGATCATGCATCATGCTTTCCAGGCCAAGCCCCGGATTGAGAAGCCATTTCCAGACGGTACCGGTCACAATGAAGGACAGGGCCATCGGATAAAGGAAGATCGTGCGAAGTACGCCTTCGGCGCGAATGCGCTGATCAAGAAGAACTGCCAAAAGGCACCCGATGATCAGGCAGGTCACGATAAACAGACCACCAAAGACCAAAAGGTTTTCAATGGCAACATGCCAGCGTTCCATTTGCCACAGGCGTTCATACTGTCGCAGGCCTGCCCAATCCCAGACGGGAAGCATGCGCGACTTGGAAAACGCCATATAGCCGGTCCACAGGATGAACCCGTAGACGAAAAACAGGGACGCAGCAAAGGACGGTGCAACAACGATCTTTGAAAGATGACGCTGAATACTGGCCGTCAGGTTGCTTTCGGTGCTTTGAGAAGCCCCCATACCCTTTGCCTCAAAAGTTAGATGTAGCGGGAAGCAGGCCCCGGAAACCGGGGCCTGCACACTAATCAGTCGATCAGACTGTTCAGATCAGATGAGATTAGTCTTTTGCCAGTTCAACGGCTTCGACCAGACGCGAGACGGCTTCGTCAGACGACATGTCGGAGTTGAAGTGGGCAGTGACAACGTCAACGATCGCACCCGAAAGGTGACCACGAAGCGCCATACCATGTGCCATGGACGGCAGGAAGCCGCCAGCGTCCTGGGCTGCCAGAAGGTCAGCTTCGGATTTCTTCGCGCAATCGTCGAACTTGTCGAGCGGAACGCCAAGACGTGCCGGGATCGAACCTTTGAGAAGGTTGAAGGTTTCCTGGAACTTCTGACCAACGATCAGCTCGGCTAGAAGTTTCTGGCCAGCAACCTTGTCGTCGCCAGAAACGTTGAACATTGCAAAGCTGTCAACGTTGAACAGGTAACCGTTATCCGACGGAGCAGCCGAGCAGATGAAGTCTTTGCCCGGTACTTTGCCAGCAGCAAGGAATTCGCCCTTTGCCCAGTCACCCATGATCTGCATGGCGGCTTCACCATTCATGACCATTGCGGTTGCAAGGTTCCAGTCACGACCCGGGAAGTCGGCATCGACATAACCACGGATTTTGCGCATCTGGTCGAACACCGCTTTCATGGTGTCGGATTTCAGAGCGTCTTCGTCGAGGTCAACCATTGCTTTCTGGAAGAATTCCGGACCGCCAAGGCCAAGAACGACGGTTTCAAAGATTGTCGCATCCTGCCAGGGCTGACCACCATGGGCGATCGGCGTGATGCCGGCTGCTTTGAGTTTGTCAGCAAGAGCGTTGAACTCGTCCCAGCTTTTCGGAACGTCGGTTGCGCCAACTTTTGCCAGAAGGGTCGGGTTTGCCCAGATCCAGTCAATACGGTGAATGTTCACCGGAACAGCAACATAGTCGCCTTCATATTTCATGACGTTCTGAATTGCCGGCGGGATAACCTTGTCCCAGCCTTCTGCTTCGGCAACGTCATTGAGATCAGCAAGTGCGCCCTGTTCGGCCCAATCCTGAATCGCCGGACCTTTAAGCTGAACAGCTGCAGGTGCGTCGCCAGAAAGAACGCGCGAACGCAGAACGGTCATGGCTGCGTCACCGCCGCCACCAGCAACCGGGCTATCAACCCATTTGCCACCATTTGCTTCGAAATCTTCTTTGAGGGCTGCAACAGCTTTTGCTTCGCCGCCCGAAGTCCACCAGTGCAGAACTTCAGCGGTCGGCTCGGCATGAGCAAAGCTAGCAGTTGCGAGTGCAGAAATCGCCACACCGGTGGCGAGGATGGTTTTGCGCAGATACATTTAGGTTTCCTCCCTGGCTTTGAACCATTTGCAGCGACAACATGCTTTGAGAGGGCATTCAATGCATCCACAAAACTGTAACAGGGCGTTTCCAGAACGCGAACTGAAACAATCTGTTACAAAAATAATTTGGCGTATCGTAAATATATTGCAGGGCAGCAAAAACAATTAGGGCGTTTGTTTGCATGACAGATGTGATGTGTGTTCACAAATGATGTCAATTCGATCCGGAATTCAATCTTTTGAATGGCTACTGGGCACAAATAAAGGGGGTCGGAGTCTACCGGAGTTGCTCAAGGCTTGTGTGCCAACTTGTCAATAAACGGCCTCACCATCATGGTTGCTTTAACAGCGGGCCTGATTGATCGGTTTTCTGGTGAAAAACAGATCAATCGGGTGTGGGAATGTTGCGGTGCAACTTTTGGTGATGCGGAAGATGCGCTGGGTATCGGCATGACCAAACTGCATAGCTGTAAACTTTTGTGGCCTATGTCGGAGGTGTGAGGGGATATATGTGACAAAATGGAATAGATGATGTGCAAACTTTGGTAATTGAGGATTGAATGCTGTTTGGGCATATTGCATTGCGAAACTACTGAGGCGAATGCGCCAGACAGTTGGAGGTCTCCTCCAAGGCGGCATTCAAAATTTGTAACCCAAGGAGGTTCAACATGTTCCTGTCCAGTATTCTTGTTGCTGTTCGCCGTTGGGCCTATGCACGTTCGGTTGCGAATGAACTTTACGGCCTTGATAAGCGCGATCTTGATGATGTCGGGATTTCCCACTGGCAGATCAAAGACGTTGCTCGTAAAGCCGCTCGTGACGCGATTGCATAACGCCAGCGCAATTTAGGCTCCCGACCTTCGGGAAAGCCAATGCGGAAGCCGGACATCAGTCCGGCTTTTTGTGTATCCGGGCTGTGGTTTCCCGCAGCTTTGCTGAGGCCGTTTGGTTAAAGCAATTGTCTTTGACGGCTACGTAAACCCGTCTCGTTGCTGTCGAGCTTGTTCAGGAACGCATTTGCCTGGGCAATAAGGCTTTCTTTATCGGCATCCTTCATACGTGCCCAGTTCCGGTAAGCCATGCGCAAGCGAGCATTGTTGCCAAGTTTATCGACATTGCGATCAAGAAAGTGCCAGTAAAGCGCATTAAAGGGGCAGGCGTCTGAACCGATATTTTTGCGCGGATTGAACGGGCAGCCCTGACAGTAATCAGACATCCGGTCGATATATTTGCCACTCGCGGCATAGGGTTTGGAGGCCATGGTGCCACCATCGGCATAAAGCGCCATACCAAGTGTGTTGGGCAGTTCAACCCATTCAAGTGCGTCAATATAAACTGCGAGATACCATTCGCAGACCTCCTGAACAGAAAGGCCGGTCAGGAGCGAAAAATTACCAATCACCATCAGGCGCTGTATGTGATGGGCATAGGCATTTTCAAGCGTTTCGCCAATCGCTTGCTTCAAACAATTCAGCGATACATCCCCGTCCCAGAAAAACGCGGGCAGGGGGCGTTTTGCTTCAAAATGATTGCGGGTGACGTAATCCGGTCCCATGAACCAGTAAAGCCCGCGAACATATTCTCGCCAGCCAAGGATTTGGCGAATGAATCCCTCAACCGCATTAAGGGGGGCCTTGCCGTCGTGATAGGCACGTTCGGCCGCACGACAGACTTCATCAGGCAACAGCAAGCCGATATTGATATGGGGACTGATCAGTGAGTGATAGACCGTCGCACTTTTGACAGTCATGGCATCCTGATAATCACCAAAGCACGCCAGACGATGGTCAATGAAATGATCCAGTGCCATCAGGGCATCCTGTCGTGTCACTGCCCACCCAAAGGATTCAACCGAACCAAGCCCGTCGGGAAAGTCATCATAGGCCAGATCAAGCAGGTCACGGGTAACGGGATCGGGGGCAAAGGATTTCGGGGGAAGTGGTGTAAGGTCATCGGGCAGAGCTTTGCGATTATCGTGATCAAAGTTCCATTGCCCGCCAGCCGGTTTGCCATCGGGTTCCATCAGAATCCCGGTGTTCCGGCGCAAGCCGCGATAGAAATATTCCATGCGCAGTTCTTTGCGACCCTTTGCGAACTCTTCGAATTCCGAAAGCGGGGCAAAGAAACGATCATCGGACCGGATTTCAAGTTCCACATCAGGAAGAGACGACCAATTCTCTATTTCCTGACGAACCCGCCATTCGCCGGGTTCGGTGATGATAACCTTTGAAACGTCATGCTGATCAATCGTGGTCCGCAACGCGTCGGTAAAGCTTTTGGTCGGGCGGGTTTTGTAGTCATAATAATCAACAACAAACCCTTCCTCCCTGAGCGCTTTGGCGAAGTGACGCATGGCAGACAGAATCAGAACGATCTTTTGCCGGTGATGGGGAACATAGGTTGCTTCGGCCTGCGGTTCCGCCATGACAATCAGATCTGTGTCGGGATTGGCATCGGCAAGACTTGAGACGTCGCGGGTCAGTTGATCACCAAGCACAAAGCGGATGGTTTGATAAGTCGTCATCGGGATTGCATGCAGCCTGATTGGGGAACGGATACGAGTCGTACGAGGCCGTTGGGTCAAAAGATCGCAGGCAGGTGATTTTTTGCAGAACCGATTTTCATTCGCAGGCAAAAAACTGCGAATGATTTTTACTCAAGCAGCATAAATGACCTATTTCCAGAAAAAGGCCTAAATTATTGATAATGGTAATCAAAGGCGCGCTTTTCTCTTGAAACGGGTGGGGGCTGTTCCCAATATCATGGAAGCCCAACCATCAGGAGAGCCATGATGAAAGGTGATCCCAAGATCATCACATACCTTAATCGCATTCTGACAAATCAGTTGACTGCGATTAACCAGTATTTCCTGCATGCCCGGATGCTGCGCGACTGGGGTGTCGAAGAAATGGGCGAATATGAATACAAGCTTTCCATCAAGGAAATGAAACGTGCAGATGATACTATCGAGCGCATTCTGTTCCTTGAAGGTCTGCCCAATCTTCAGAACCTCAACAAACTCATGATCGGCGAAAATGTTCAGGAGATCGTCAGTTGCGACATGAAGTTCGAACTGGCATCCCTGCCGCTGCTGCGCGAAGCAATTACTGCCTGCGAAAAGGCCGAGGATTTTGTCACCCGCGATCTGCTGGTGAAATTCCTTGAAGAGCAGGAAGAGCATGTCGACTGGCTTGAGACCGAAGAATGGCAACTCGAACATGTCGGTATTGCAAATTACATTCAGAGCCGTTCAGGCGACGGCGACTAATCAGATCAGGAGCTTAACGCCATGAAGGGTAGCAAGAAGGTTATTGCCGCACTCAACAAACAGCTCACAGCCGAGCTGTCCGCGGCGGACCAGTACAATACGCACGCAGAAATGTATGCCGACTGGGGCCTGCATTCGCTTTATGAGCGCATGCACCATGAAAAGGACGAAGAGCTTGAACACGCAAAGCGTTTGATCGAGCGTATCCTGTTCCTTGAAGGTGTGCCCGATACCGCGTCACGTGAACCGATCAAGATCGGCAAAACCGTTCCCGAGATGATGAAAAATGATCTCGAGCACGAATATCACGTCATCAATCTTCTGAAAAAAGCGATCAAGATTGCCGAAGCAGAGGACGATTTCCAGACCCGCCAGATGCTGGTCGGACTGCTTGATGACAGCGAAGAGGATCACGCATACTGGATCGAACAGCAGATCCGTCTGATCGATATGATGGGGCTTCAGAATTATATTCAGTTCCGTGCAGCAGGCGAACCAAGCCCGCACGGATAAGAATTATCAAGCCTGACCCGATAAGAACCCCGGACATGATCCGGGGTTTTTTCTTGCTTTTTTCAATGCGCATCTCGACTTCGTCCATTCCGATTTTTTTGTCTTGACCTTCCAGTTGCTGGAAGGTCTATCTTCGCCCATATCAAGAATAGGGTCAGCTACGGCATAGCGACAAAATATGCGGAGACCCTCCAAACCAGATTGAGGTTACGTGATATGGATGGCCGGATCGAAACAGACGAACGCGATGCAGCGGCAAGTGCGCCAGCGTCGCCGTCCCATCAGGATGAAGTCACCTTGCCTGTCGACGGCATGACCTGTGCCAATTGCGCCGGACGGGTTGAAAAGGCGATTGCCGGACTGGATGGCGTTGCCGAGGTAGATGTCAATCTTGCGCTGAATTCAGCACATATCCGCTTTGATACAGACAAGCTCGATACCGCACGGATTGCGGCCACCATCAAGGATGCCGGTTACAGTGTGCCGCAGCAGCAGCTGTCCTTTGATGTTGATGGCATGACCTGTGCGAACTGTGCCCTTCGCGTTGAAAAGGCACTGGCAGCGATGCCCGGTGTTACATCGGCGAGTGTGAATTTTGCCCTTGAGCGCGCAGACATAGAAGTACTGCCGGGCAAGGCAAACGATGCCGCCGTGATCAAGGCGATCGAAGATGCAGGGTATCACGCAACATCGCGCAATAAATCTTCCGGTGCCGATCAGGATGTCGATGGCAAATCAGCATCAGGCAAGGTGGACAAATCCCTTGTGTTTCTTGCAGTGTCAGCGCTTCTGACCGCGCCGCTGGTGTTGCAGATGGTCTGGATGAACCTTGGTGTGACTTACCATTTGTCTGCCTGGGTCGAACTTGCCCTGGCAACGCCGGTTCAGTTCGTGATCGGTCACCGTTTCTACAAGGGGGCGTGGGCCGCGCTGCGTCATCGCAGCGCCAATATGGACGTTCTTGTCGCGCTCGGAACGTCAGCCGCCTATTTCCTGAGTGTCTATAACATGGCGGTCGGCCAACCCGGGGAAATGCATCTGTATTTCGAGGCATCGGCTGCCATTATCACCCTTATCCTTGCTGGCAAGATCATGGAAGAACGCGCCAAGCGTGGCGCATCCGCCGCCATTCGTGAATTGATGGCGTTGCGTCCGCGTCGTGCGCGCAAGCTGGTAGAGGGTGAAGGTGAACAGGATGTCGCCATCGAAAGCCTTACGGTCGGCGATATCGTTCGTGTACTGCCGGGCGAACGTTTGCCCGTCGATGGTACTGTGGTTGCAGGTGAAAGTGAACTGGATGAAAGCCTGATTACCGGCGAAACACGTCCGGTTGCCCGCGTCGCGGGAGACGGGGTTGTTGGTGGTGCTGTAAATGGCACCGGTCGCCTTGATATCGAAGTGCGTGCCGTTGGCGATGACACCACGCTATCGCGGATTATTCGTCTGGTTGAAAAGGCCCAGACGGGCAAGGCCCCGGTTCAGAAGCTGGTTGATCGTGTATCATCTGTTTTCGTGCCGATTGTTGTCGTCATTGCCCTTGCGACGCTTATTGTCTGGTTGCTGATGGGCTATGGGGCAGAGGCATCAATTGTGGCTGCTGTGTCGGTGCTTGTGATCGCATGTCCCTGTGCGCTTGGTCTTGCAACCCCGACGGCACTTGTCGCCGGAACAGGCAGTGCGGCACGGAACGGCATTCTGATCCGTAATTTTGAGGCGCTCGAACAGGCCCATAATGTTGATACGGTGATTTTTGACAAAACCGGCACCTTGACCGAGGGCACGCCGACGGTGCGTGACGTTTGCGCCGGGGATGGCATGGATCGCAATGAAATGTTGCGTCTCGTGGCCGGGGTTCAGGCTGCAAGCGAACATCCGTTGGCACGTGCGATTGTCTCACTTGCAAAGGACGAAAATATTGTCCTGCCCGAGATTGAGGACTTCAAGGGCAAAACCGGTGCAGGCGTCCTTGCCAAGGTTGATGGTCGCGCGGTTGCCATTGGAACCGAGGCGTTGCTGACCGATCAGGGCATCCAGTCGCTTTCTGATAAGGTTGCCACTGAAATCAAACAACATGAGAGCGAAGGGCGTACCGTCGTTCTGGTGGCGATTGACGGTGCCTTTGCCGGATATATCACCCTTGAGGACCGCATTCGTGAAAGCGCGAAACAGGCAATTGCCGATTTGAAGGCGCGCGGTATTTCGTCGATCATGCTTTCGGGCGACAGCCAGGACGTCGCCAGTCACGTTGCCCGCGAACTGGGGCTGGAGCGCGGCGAAGGTCGTATCCGCCCGCAAGACAAGGCGCTTGAGGTCGAGAAACTCCGCAAACAGGGACGTCGTGTCGCCATGGTTGGCGATGGCATCAATGATGCACCGGCATTGGCAGCAGCAGATGTTGGTATTGCGATGGGTGGTGGTACGGATGTTGCCATGGAAACGGCGGGTATCACCTTGATGCGTTCGGATCCGGCACTGGTGTCGGCTGCGATTGACATATCGATCGCAACCCGGCGCAAGATCGCCCAGAACCTGTTTTGGGCTTTTGCCTATAACGTGGTGGGTGTGCCACTGGCGGCACTTGGTGTTCTTAGCCCGGCAATTGCCGGTGCTGCAATGGCGCTGAGTTCGGTTTCGGTGGTTGGCAACTCCCTGACGTTGCGGCGCTGGAACGTGCGCCGCCAGAAGAATGGGGAATAAAATGAATATTTCCGATGCAGCAAAGAATTGCGGACTTCCTGCCAAGACCATTCGTTATTACGAGGATATCGGTCTGGTAAATCCGGGCCGGATGGAAAACGGCTATCGCGACTATGGCGAGGATGACCTTCATAAATTGCGGTTTCTGCAACGTGCGCGCGGGCTTGGATTTTCGGTCGAGGATTGCCGTGTGTTGCTGTCACTTTACGAAGACCGCAACCGGGCATCTTCGGACGTCAAGGAAATTGCCAAAACCCATCTGGGCGAGATCGAACGCAAGATTGCCGAATTGCAAAGCCTGCAAAAGACCTTGTCTGATCTGGTTCATGCCTGTCACGGTGATGACCGGCCCCATTGCCCCATCATCAATGATCTGGCGCGCTGATCGCGCGCAGAAAGACGTCTTCAGAGAGAGAACAAGCAGTGCAAAACAAAAGTGTTATGGTGTTGGGGGCGGCAGTCGGTGCGGCCATCATGTACGGGATCGTAAGTTTTTTTGGGCCGCAATCCGGACAGATGCAAAATGTGGAACTGCGCCCTGATGACCTGAAACTCGTGGCACTGGGCAAAAAGGTCTATGACGCCAATTGCGCTTCATGCCATGGGACAAAATTCGAAGGTCAGGCGAACTGGCGTGAACGTGGTGACGATGGTTTGCTGCCAGCACCCCCGCATGATGAAACCGGTCACACATGGCATCATCCCGATGCCATGTTGTTTGCCCTGACCAAATATGGTCCGGCGGCAATTGCCGGCAACGATTACAAATCGGCCATGCCTGCCTATGAGAACACCCTGACGGATGAGGAAATCCTTGCCAGTCTGTCCTATATCAAAAGCCGCTGGCCAGATGAGATCAGCCAACGTCACGACCAGATCAACCAGTCAGCCGCACAGCAACAGTAACTCTCGTCAGGCAGCTCCAGAAAATGACAAAGCCCGCATCAGGACCACCGGTGCGGGCTTTTGATTTGTCTGAATTCGGGAATGGTCAGGTACGTGGCAATGTGATGCGCACCGTGGTGCCCTTGCCAAGGTCGCTTTCGATGCTCAAGCGGCCGCCATGCAATTCAACAAGCAATTTGGCAAGTGGCAGGCCAAGACCGGTTCCGGCACTTTCCTTGACCCCGGATGGGTGGAGTTGCGAGAAACGGGCAAGCGCACGGGGAATGTCATTCGGGCTCATGCCGACACCGTTATCGGCAATCGAAATGGTGATGTCATCGGGCGTCATGGAGAGCCCGATGGAAATGTTACCTCCATCCGGGGTGAATTTCGCCGCATTGCTCAGGATATTGATCAGAATCTGTTTGAGTTTCAGCTTGTCACAGCGCAGCAAGACGCTTTCGCGTGGCAAGTCGATTTCAAGGTTATGCCGACGTCGCGAAATGTCATCGTGAACAAGCTTGGCTGCTTCGTTGATGATCGTGCCAAGATCGACGTTTTCGGATTGCAAAGTCATCGAGCCAGCAGAAAGCTTGGAAACATCAAGAACATTATTGACCAGTTCAAGCAGATGTTTACCGGCCTCGTAAACGTCGCGTCCGCATTCGCGGTATCCGTCGGGGATATCGCCCAGAACAGCCTCGGCAATCAGCTCGGAGTTGCCGATGATCGCATTTAGTGGCGTACGAAGCTCATGCCCCATATTGGCAATGAAGTCGGACTTGGATGCGTTGGCATCGGCCTGATGGCGGTTTTGCTCCATCAGGGAACGTTCAGCCTGTTGCTGACGGTCATTTTCCAGAAGCGTCATCAAAACCGCTGTACGCGTTTCGTTGTTCTGGAAATATTCAAGCGGCGCGATGGAAAGATCGCAGACATGGCTTTCATTCGAAGCGCCGACAAGAACAATGTCCCCGCGCCAGGTCCGGCCGGATGAAAACACATCTTCAATATCGTTGATAAGGCCCCTGGACAGGAAACCGGCCTTGCGACCCAGCATGCGATCACGCGACACGCCGATCAGCCTGGCGATGGCTTCGTTACATTGCAGGACCAGTCCGTTGCGATCACAAATGACCGCCGCATAGGGCAGGGCGTTCAGAACAACCTGATCTGCCAATGGCACATTGGTGGTGCCAATCGGTGTATTGCTGGTCATTTCAGCCCCTGGTCCCATTGTTTTACAGTAACGCTCGTTTAAAACGCTCGATACCCAGCCCCGTAAGCGGGATGTCAGGTGTGCGATTGCTTATTACGTCGGCGATTGCCTTTGCCGACCCACAACTCATCGTCCAGCCCAGCGTCCCGTGCCCCGTATTAAGGTATAGATTATCATATTTAGTACCCCCAAGAATAGGGGCAGAATCGGGCGTTACCGGGCGTAAACCCGACCAGAAACTGATGGTCGATCGATCTCCGCAATTCGGAAATAATTCTAATGCTTTATCGACGATAAGCTGATTTCTTTTTGGTGACATTCGCAGGTTGTAGCCATCCAGCTCTGCGGTCCCTGCTACCCTGAGTTGGTTGCCAAGTCGCGAATACACCATTTTGACGCTGTCATCGATCAGGGCGGTCTGAGGGGCACCGTGATAACCGGTGGTATCAATGCTGATCGAATATCCCTTGCACGGATAGATCGGCGCATTCAGGCCAAGTGACTTCAGCAATAACGGACTATAACTTCCAAGACAGACCAGAAAGGCGTCGGCTGTAATGTTGCCCTGATCGGTTTGTACCGAGGTGATCCTGCCCTGATCACGGATCAGGCGTCTGATCTGTGTGTTGAAGCGGAATGTGGCGCCCTTGGTGATGCAATGTTCGGTCAGGCGTTCGGTAAATTTGCGGGCATCGCCGCTTTCATCATCGGGTGTGAAGCTGCCACCAACAATCGGGGCGTTGCTTTGGCGAAGGGCAGGTTCGATTTCATAACATTCGTCGGGACTGACGGTTTTCCGGTTAAGTCCAAGGTCACGCATCTGCGCAGTTGCCCGATCAACCGCGTCCATTTCGTAGGCATCACGGCAGACATGCAAAATTCCGCGTTCGCTGTGATCATAATCCAGATCAAGTTCGCAGCGGAGGGCGCGCAGGCAGTCGCGACTATAGGTCGCAACGCGCAAGGCCTTTTCAAGATTGATCCGGGCACGTCCATCGGTGCAATTTCGCAAGAACCGCAAGCCCCAGGCAAAAAGCTGCGGGTCAAAGCGCATGCGGACCAGAAGCGGTGCTTCCTCGCGTCCAAGCCATTTCAGGATTTGTTTCGGGGTGCCGGCATTGGCCCATGGTGTTGCATGGCATGCCGAAATTTGACCACCATTGGCAAAGCTTGTTTCCTGTGCACTTGCATGTTGGCGATCAATGACGGTGACCTGATGACCATTTTGCAAAAGATACCAGGCCGCTGTCGTCCCGATGACGCCAGCACCCATTACGACAACATGCATGCGGGCAAAGCCTTGTTGCGGAAAGTGCGTTCGTGAAGCAGCCCAGATAGATAGGACAATGCGTTATCTGTCTGACTTGCGAATTTGTTTGCAATATACTGTCGTGTAAAACAAATGGCTACCGGCGACTTTTGATCTTTTTTGCACCTATGAAAATGCGTCTGAATGATCGGGCGCAGTGATAAAACAGACGGGGTAAAATGTTTGAAATCCTGACCACAGACCAGATGTACGAAGCAGACCGCCGAACGATTGAAGGCGGTCTTGCCGGTGATGTGTTGATGGACAATGCCGGACGTGTGGTGTTCGAGGAAATCATACGTCACTGGTCCCCTCGGTCGGTCTCTGTTTTGTGTGGTCCGGGCAATAATGGTGGTGACGGTTTTGTGATTGCCAGATTGCTGCGCGACGCCGGCTGGTCGGTCCGGCTGGGCCTGATGGGGGATGTTGTATCACTTAAGGGCGACGCGGCCCTTCATGCCGCACGCTGGGACGGCGCGGTGGAGCGTCTTTCACCAGCCCTTGTCGTCGGTGCGGATTTGCTGGTGGATTGTATCTTCGGGGCAGGACTGGCGCGCGAGATTACCGGCGAGATTGCCGAACTGATCACCACGATAAATTCAAGTATGGCGTCGGTTGTATCCGTCGATGTGCCATCGGGAGTGGATGGCAATAGTGGCGCGATTTGGGGCTGTGGTGTCAAGGCGGATCTGACGGTGACATTCTGTCGGGCAAAGCCCGGTCATTACCTTCTGCCCGGCCGGTTGATGTGCGGTGAGCTGGCCATCCGTGATATCGGCATTTCCGATCAGACCATTTCCGAAATGCGTCCGAATTGCTGGCGTAATGATCCGGTTCTGTGGCGTGCGGGTATCCACTGGCCCGGACTGGACGGGCACAAATATCATCGTGGTCATCTGCTGGCTTTTGGCGGGGCATCCATGACCGGTGCAACACGGCTTGTTGCGCGTGCCGCCCGCCGATCAGGTGTCGGGTTGTTGACCATTGTATCAGATCCGGTGGCACTTCCGGTTTATGCGTCAGATACCCCGGGCAATATGACAGCGCCAATCGGACAGATCGAAAGCCTTTTGAATGACTGTCGTCATAATGCCTTTGTAATCGGGCCGGGATATGGTCTGGGGGATGACACCAGAAGTCTTGTCCTTAAACTTTTGCATCTGTGTCGTTCGACCGTTCTGGATGCAGATGCGCTCACAAGCTTTGCCGATGATCCGTCTACATTATGTTTTGCGATTCAGGGGCCGACGGTTCTTACCCCGCATGAGGGCGAATTTTCCCGCCTGTTCCCCGATATCACTGGCGATAAATTGACCCGGGCGCGCGCAGCGGCGAAACGAAGTGGTGCGACAGTCCTGATCAAGGGGGCGGATACGGTGATTGCCGCACCTGATGGTCGGGCCGCAATCAGTGCCGCCGATGCCCCCTGGCTGGCAACAGCCGGATCGGGCGATGTTCTGGCCGGGATTATTGGTGGTCTGATGGCGCAAGGCATGGAAATGTTCGATGCAAGCTGTATGGCAGTCTGGCTTCATGCCCGCAGCGGAACAGATATCGGGCCGGGCCTGATTGCCGAGGATATCCCGGAACATTTGCCCGGTATTTTGCGCGAACTTTGGCTGGCATCGCGCAAAAAAGGCTAGGGGTGTTTCCGGTGATCAAGTGAAACGGTTAAATACCGACGGGCCAGAATTATGACATCTTTGCGGGCATGCTGGACGTTTGGTTGATGTCACCCGATATACTTACCTTAAAGTTACAAAAACAGAACTACCGGATGTGGGAGACAGGCATGTCTCAGACCTTCTTGGACAGAACAATTGATAACCTTCGGGTTGCCTGGCGCGAATTGCGTGACAGCCCGGTGGTGCGTGGCCTTGGTCTTGATGAAAGTCAGAGCCGTCAGGAACGCTGGCGGCGCCAGATCACCGATTGCCTTGCCAAGCGTGGCGGGGCGGTCTCGGCACGTTCGCGTGCGGCGGCACTTGGTCATGATTTTCTGCGTCTTGATGACGCGGGAAAGCGCGAATTTTTGCACCTGCTAATCAACGAGTTTGGCGTTGATCGAGACCGTGTCGGAGCGATCATGTCAGACTGGAACATGGTTGATGATCTGGCCGAACAGGCTTTGCTGGAGGCAGAACTGAGAGCTGCCCTTACGCCGCCATTTCGTATGATTCTTAAGGAATTCAATTCATTACCCCAGGGTGTGAAGTTTCTGGTTGATCTGCGGGCGGATCTTTTGCGGTGGCGAAAGGAAGCCCCAGGGCTTGTTATCCTTGAGCGTGACCTTAAGGAACTCCTCGCAGGCTGGTTTGATATCGGCTTTCTGGAACTGCAACGCATTACATGGAATTCTTCTGCTTCCCTTCTGGAAAAGCTGATCGCCTATGAAGCCGTTCACGCCATTCAAAGCTGGGATGACCTGAAACGTCGGTTGGCACCGGATCGCCGGTGTTTTGCCTTTTTCCATCCGGGAATGCCCGACGAGCCGCTTATTTTTGTCGAGGTGGCCTTGGTCAATGGCATCGCAGGCAGTGTCGATGCCCTGATCCAGAGCGATCAGGATGACGCAGACGAACAAGAGTCGAAGCTTGCCGATACCGCCATCTTCTATTCGATTTCAAATGCGCAGGCTGGCCTGGCGGGAATCAGTTTTGGTGATTTCCTGATCAAGCGGGTGGTTGGGGAATTGCAACGTGATCTTCCGGATCTCAAGCAGTTCTGTACCCTGTCTCCCATTCCGGCTATGCGCAGCTGGATGGACCGGCAACTTGATGCCATGTCGCAAAAGCAGGACACGGGACTGCCCAAGGCAATTGAGGCAGCCTTGCGCGATTGTGATGATCTGATGGGACCCAAACCGCCTGCAAAACACCCGGACGCGGTGAGCGAACGCACGCGCACCAATATAGAATACCTCGCGGCTTGGTATCTTTTGAATGCCAAGCGGGTTGAGACAGGATCGGCATTTGATCCGGTGGCGCATTTCCATCTGACCAATGGGGCACGGGTCGAACGGCTGAACTGGAATGGCAACGGAAATGAAAATGGCTGGATGCAGTCATTTGGCATGATGGTGAACTATCTTTACGACCTTTCGATGATCGAAAAAAATCATGAAAGCTATGTCGGGCAGGGCAAAATAGCCGCATCTGGTGCAGTAAAGCGTCATTTGCGCTAGTTTTGCAAAAGCCGGAAACCCTTGAAACCTGCTAGATATTCCGTGTGATGGCCTGTTAAATTCCACAAGATTGCATTTGTCGAAAAGGCGATGCTTGCATGAGGTGAGCGAAGTTTGTATTAAGGCGCACTCATTCCGGTCTTACCGGCGTGAATTGCGTGCTTGTGTGCGGGCGTGGCGGAACTGGTAGACGCGCTGGATTTAGGTTCCAGTGGAGCAATCCGTGGGGGTTCGAGTCCCTTCGCCCGTACCACTTGCAGGCTTTAAAATAGATCAGGTTATATATTCGTTTAGTCATATTGACTTTCTGACGTCCGGACTGCGTCGCGTAACGGACATTATTCGAACCAAGCAAAAGAGTTATCTATGCAGGTTACTGAAACCAAAAACGAAGGCCTGGCGCGCGAGTTCAAAGTCGTCGTGCCCGCCGCACATATCGAAGAAAAAGTCGTCGCCAAGCTTGACGAGATCAAAGACCAGGTTCGCCTGCCGGGCTTCCGTCCGGGCAAAATTCCGGCGAAACTGCTTCGTCAGCGTTATGGCCAGGCTGTCATGGGCGAAGTTCTTGAAGCCGCTGTGAACGAAAACACCGGCAAAGTTCTTTCCGACAACGACCTGCGTCCGGCCGTTCAGCCGAAAATCGAAGTAACCAAATTCGATGAAGGCGGGGATCTTGAGTTCGACATCGCTGTTGAAGTCATCCCGGCAATCGAAGCAATGGACTTCAAAAAGCTGAAACTGACCCGTGAAGTTGTTGAACTTGACGACAGCAAGGTTAACGAAACCCTTGATCGTATTGCCGCAGCGCAGGGCACCACTGCTCCGCTCGCACGCAAGCGCAAGTCGAAAGCCGGTGACGTTGTCGTTATCGACTTCCTCGGCAAAATCGACGGTGAAGCATTCGACGGCGGCAAAGCCGAAGATTACGAACTCGAACTCGGTTCGGGCTCCTTCATCGATGGTTTCGAAGATCAGCTGACCGGTGTTAACGCTGGTGACGAAGTTGTCGTCAAAGTGAAATTCCCGGAAGCTTACGGTGCTGCTGAACTCGCTGGCAAAGATGCCGAGTTCGACGTAACCGTCAAGGAAATCAAAGAAAAGAAACCGGCTGAGCTGGATGACGAACTTGCCAAGAAACTTGGTCAGGAATCGTTTGAAGCGCTTAAAGACGCAATCCGCAAGGATTACGGCCGCGAATACGAATCGGTTTCCCGTCAGAAACTGAAGCGTCAGCTGCTTGATGCGCTGGCTGAAAACCACAGCTTCGAACTTCCGACCTCGCTGGTCGAAAACGAACTGCAGGGCATCATCGGCCAGATCAAACAGGCCCGTGAAGCTGGTCAGGAAGATGACGAAACCAAAGGCAAGTCCGAAGAAGAGCTGACCGAAGAGTTCCGCGAAATCGCAGAACGTCGCGTTCTTCTTGGTCTTCTGCTTGCAGAAGTTGGCCGTGCAAACGAGATCCAGGTTACCCAGGAAGACGTGAACAAGGTCCTTGTTGCTGAAGCTCAGAAGTACCCGGGTCAGGAACAGCAGGTTATTGAATTCTATAAAAATAACCCGCAGGCCTTGCAGGCTCTTCAGGGCCCTGTATATGAAGACAAGGTCGTGGATTACATCGTCGAACTCGCAAAGGTTGAAGAAAAGACCGTAACGGTCGAAGAACTTCTGAAACCGGAAGAGGAAGACGAAGCTCCGAAGAAGAAATCGGCTGCTAAGAAAGCACCGGCGAAAAAGGACGCAGAGAAAAAGGCTCCGGCCAAGAAAGCTGCTGCCAAGAAGCCGGCTGCGAAGAAAAAAGCAGAAGACTGATCTGACGAGAAGTAATCCTGCCGGATACGGTTTTGGATAATGCAGGGAGTTGCAGTTGATGATTAGAGAACAGATGAATTCGCTTGTGCCGATGGTGGTTGAACAGACCAGCCGGGGCGAGCGTGCCTATGACATCTTTTCGCGTTTGCTCAAGGAGCGTATCGTCTTCATCAACGGTCAGGTTCATGACGGCATGTCGTCACTGATCTGCGCGCAGCTCCTGCATCTCGAATCGGAAAATCCGGACAAGGATATTTCGCTTTACATCAATTCTCCGGGCGGTGTTGTGACCTCGGGTCTCGCCATCTATGACACCATGCAGTACATCCGTTGTGATGTATCGACGGTGTGCATGGGGCAGGCGGCATCCATGGGCTCGCTTCTGTTGATGGCCGGTGCAAAGGGCAAGCGTTACTGCCTGCCGAATGCGCGTGTCATGATCCACCAGCCGTCCGGCGGTTTCCAGGGACAGGCATCGGATATCGAAATCCATGCCCGCGAAATCCTGGCGTTGCGTCAGCGTCTTAACGAGATCTATGTCGAACATACCGGCCGTGATCTCAAGACGATTGAAGATGCGATGGAGCGTGACAACTTCCTCACCCCGGATCAGGCCAAGGAATTCGGTCTGATCGACGAAGTGGTGACATCGCGTCCGAAGCCGGAAAGCGATGGAAAGAAAGACTGATCGTTCCATTACGATCGGCAAAAACGCCCCGGACGAACGCCGGGGCGTTTTTTTATGTCTTGCCTCATGGCAGTTTTAAGTCATAGACAGGTATAGGCGCAGGTATCGGCATGATGTCTGGAACTTGTATGGCACTCGAACGTTTGGGTGATTAATACAAGGGGTTTCGTAACCAATCTGGCGAACCCATATCAAACATGATGCCATAACGCCGAAAAGCGCAGATTAAACGTTGAGATCGGTATCGTTTACCGGCTAACATGGCGATAAAAGATAACGTCAAACGTAATTGGGGTTTGTATGAGCAAATCGAATAGCGGGGACTCCAAGAACACTCTGTACTGTTCTTTCTGTGGAAAGAGCCAGCACGAGGTTCGCAAGCTCATCGCCGGTCCAACCGTATTCATCTGTGATGAATGCGTAGAGCTTTGCATGGACATCATCCGCGAAGAGCATAAAACCCATCTCGTCAAATCGGCAGACGGGGTGCCTTCTCCGCAAGAGATTTGCAAGGTCCTTGATGACTATGTCATCGGTCAGGGCCATGCGAAAAAAGTTCTCTCGGTCGCGGTTCACAACCATTACAAGCGCCTGCATCACGCCAGCAAGAATGAAGACATCGAACTGGCGAAATCCAACATCATGCTGGTCGGTCCGACCGGTTGCGGTAAAACGCTTCTGGCTCAGACGCTGGCCCGTATTCTGGATGTTCCGTTCACCATGGCTGATGCCACCACGCTGACCGAAGCCGGTTACGTGGGGGAAGATGTCGAGAATATCATTCTCAAGCTGCTGCAGGCTGCTGACTACAATGTCGAGCGCGCCCAGCGCGGCATCGTCTATATCGACGAGGTCGACAAGATTTCGCGTAAATCCGACAACCCGTCGATCACGCGTGATGTCTCGGGCGAGGGCGTCCAGCAGGCATTGCTCAAGATCATGGAAGGCACTGTTGCTTCGGTTCCGCCGCAAGGTGGCCGTAAACATCCGCAGCAGGAATTCCTGCAGGTCGACACCACGAACATCCTGTTCATCGTTGGTGGCGCGTTTGCCGGTCTTGATCGTGTGATCTCCCAGCGTGGCAAGGGCAGCGCAATCGGCTTTGGTGCCGACGTTCGCAGCCAGGATGACCGCCGCACGGGTGAAGTGTTGCGCGAAGTTGAACCTGAAGACCTTCTGAAATTCGGTCTGATCCCGGAATTCATCGGTCGTCTGCCGGTTCTGGCAACGCTTGAAGACCTCGATAACGAAGCTTTGGTCAAGATCCTGACCGAGCCGAAAAACGCACTGATCAAGCAGTATCAGCGTCTGTTCGACATGGAAGATGTGAAACTCACCTTCCAGCCTGATGCGCTTAAGGGAATTGCCGACAAGGCAATTGAACGCAAGACCGGTGCGCGTGGTCTGCGCTCGATCATGGAAGGCATCCTGCTTGATACCATGTTCGATCTTCCGACCATGGATAGCGTCGAGGAAATCGTCATCAATAGTGACGTTGTCGAAGGAAAGGCAAAACCGTTGCTGATCCATGCGGAACGCCATGAAGGTGTCGAAAACACTGCCTGATATCAAATCCCGCACCGGCATCTATTGCGGTGCGGGAATTTCAGCTTATCTAAGAAATGTTCGCGTTACTGGCGGGGCCTATGGCAGGACCCCAGCAACGTTTTGGCTCAGAGTAGGGAATAGAACATAATGGTCGAATTGGCGCGTGGCGAAATTTACCCGGTGCTGCCGTTGCGCGACATTGTCGTGTTCCCGCACATGATTGTTCCTCTGTTCGTTGGACGTGAGAAATCGGTGCGTGCGCTCGAGGATGTGATGCGCGAAGACAAGCAGATCATGCTTGTCACCCAGAAAGACGCCGGTCTTGATGACCCAGCAGTCGAAGATCTCTATGAAGTTGGTACTGTCGCAACTGTCCTGCAGCTTCTCAAGCTTCCGGATGGAACCGTCAAGGTACTGGTAGAAGGCGGAAAACGTGCCGAAATCACCGGCTATGTTGATAACCCGGAATTCTTCCAGGCCTATGGTGCCGTGCGCGAGGATGCTGACGAAGATGACAGCGAACTCGAAGCGCTTGCTCGTTCTGTGGTGACGCAGTTCGAACAGTACATCAAGCTCAACAAAAAGATTCCGCCCGAAGTTCTGGTATCTGTAAATCAGATCGAAGAACCGGCGAAGCTTGCCGACACGGTGGCATCCCACCTGTCGCTCAAGATTTCTGAAAAGCAGGAATTGCTGGAAACCAGCCTTGTTGGTGACCGTCTGGAACGTATTTTCGGCTTCATGGAATCCGAAATCGGCGTCTTGCAGGTTGAAAAGAAAATCCGCAACCGCGTCAAACGCCAGATGGAGAAAACCCAGCGCGAGTACTATCTGAATGAGCAGCTCAAAGCCATTCAGAAGGAACTTGGCGAAGGCGAGGACGGCAAGGACGAAGCTTCTGAAATCGAAGAGAAGCTGAACAAGGCCAAGATGCCCAAAGAGGCAAAGGAAAAGGCCCAGGCAGAACTCAAGAAACTGCGCAATATGAGCCCGATGTCGGCGGAAGCCACCGTGGTGCGCAACTATCTTGACTGGATGGTGTCGATTCCGTGGAACAAGCGTTCGCGTGTATCCCATGATCTGAAAAAGGCCAAGAAGGTTCTTGATAAGGAACATTACGGTCTTGAGAAGGTCAAGGAACGCATCCTTGAATATTTAGCCGTTCAGGCCCGCACCAAAAAAGTCAAAGGTCCGATCCTTTGCCTTGTTGGTCCTCCCGGCGTTGGTAAAACCTCGCTTGGTAAATCGATGGCCAATGCAACAGGTCGCAGCTTTGTGCGTATGTCGCTTGGCGGGGTGCGTGATGAGTCCGAAATTCGCGGTCATCGCCGGACCTATATCGGTTCCATGCCGGGCAAGATTGTCCAGGGCATGAAAAAGGCGAAATATTCCAACCCGTTGTTCCTTCTCGACGAGATTGAAAAAATGGGTTCGGATTTCCGCGGTGATCCGGCATCGGCACTGCTTGAGGTGCTTGATCCGGAACAGAACTCGACCTTTAACGACCATTATCTTGAAGTCGATTACGATCTTTCGGATGTGATGTTTGTGACGACGGCAAACTCGCTTCGTATGCAGCAGCCGCTGCTTGACCGTATGGAGATCATCCGTATCTCCGGTTACACCGAAGACGAGAAAGTCGAGATCGCCAAACGTCACCTGATCCCGAAACAGATCAAGGATAACGGTTTGCGCAAAGGTGAATGGAGCATTTCTGACGAAGCGCTTCGTGATCTGATCCGGTTCTATACCCGCGAGGCAGGTGTCCGTAACCTTGAACGCGAGCTGGCCCGTCTGGCCCGTAAGGCGACCAAGCGTATCATGCTCGAGAATATCAAGGCTGTGCGTGTAACGCCGCGTACCCTTGGCAAATATGCAGGCATCCGCAAGTTCCGCTATGGCGAGACCGAGGGTGAAGATCAGGTTGGTGTCGTGACCGGTCTTGCCTATACCGAATTCGGTGGCGATCTGTTGCAGATTGAATCTGTGACGGTTCCGGGCAAGGGCAACATGAAAACCACCGGCAAGCTCGGTGAAGTCATGACGGAATCGATCCAGGCGGCGACCTCGTTCGTGCGTTCGCGTGCAGCAGAGTTCGGCATCAAGCCGACCCTGTTCCAGAAACGCGACATTCACGTGCACGTCCCGGAAGGTGCAACCCCGAAAGACGGTCCGTCTGCCGGCGTTGGCATGGTGACGTCGGTTGTGTCTGTTCTGACCGGCAATCCGGTGCGCAAGGATGTGGCCATGACCGGCGAAGTGACGCTGCGTGGCCGTGTGCTTGCGATTGGCGGTTTGAAAGAAAAGCTTCTGGCGGCGTTGCGGGGTGGGGTGAAAACCGTCCTGATCCCGCAGGAGAACGAAAAGGATCTCGAAGAGATTCCGGACAATGTCAAACGCGGTATGGAAATCATTCCTGTGTCGCATGTTGACGAAGTTCTCAGCCATGCTTTGGTCAATCCGCTGGTCCCGATTGAGTGGGAAGAACCCGAAGATGATGTCGCGGTCAAATCCAAGGACGGCGAAGAATCGGAAATTGGTGGTGTGACGACGCATTAAAGCGTGTCATAACCGGCAGAAATCAAGGGGAGCGACCATGTCGCTCCCCTTTTTCTGTGGATAACTTTGACCAAGAATCGGCGAAGGGACATGTCGAGATTGGTGTAAAGCGCAAAAAATCGAAAAAAACGTCAAAAACCGCAGAAAACTGCGTCTCTCGCATTGACGAGCTGTTTGCTACCTGCTTACACTGCCCATGCAACAGGTTTGGGGCAAACCAAATTTCCTCATAACTCCGAACGTCCAAACAAGGGGGCCAGGAAGTGAATAAAAACGATCTCGTTGGAAGTGTAGCTGCTAAAGCTGATCTGTCCAAAGCTGACGCTGCAAAAGCGGTTGACGCTGTTTTCGATTCCATCACCGAATCTCTTAAATCCGGCGACGAAGTTCGTCTGGTTGGTTTCGGTACCTTCGCTGTCGCTGCTCGCGCTGCTTCAAAAGGTCGCAACCCGCGCACCGGTGAAGAAATCGACATTCCGGCATCGAAACAGCCGAAGTTCAAGGCTGGTAAAGGCCTTAAGGACGCCGTCAACTAAGTTTGACGAAGTTCTTGGAAAAAATGCCGGTGACAAGCGTCACCGGCATTGCTTTTTGTAAAAACCATGTTATGTTCCGCCCCGCTTCCGCAAGAAACAGCGCGGACAAGCAACGGGTGATTAGCTCAGCTGGTTAGAGCATCTCGTTTACACCGAGAGGGTCGGGAGTTCGAATCTCTCATCACCCACCATAAAAAAGGCAGCCCTAAAGGCTGCCTTTTTTCGTGTTCGGGCATGATTCGAATCTTTTCCGAATCACATCACGCAGGCCTTGAAGCAAAATGCTGGTTCGCGGGTTCTGTTTTTCGGGTAATACGTCGCATTTTTGGCGGGTTCAGGTTGACCAGCCATCATGGATAAATACCCTTGAAATAGAAGTTACATTTTTATGCAAACAGGGCATTGCATTTTGTAAAAAGCATGGTAAGTTCCGCCCGCTTCCGCAGAAAACAGCGCGGACAAGCAACGGGTGATTAGCTCAGCTGGTTAGAGCATCTCGTTTACACCGAGAGGGTCGGGAGTTCGAATCTCTCATCACCCACCACGAAAAAGGCAGCCCTAAAGGCTGCCTTTTTTCTTTGCCTGATTTTCGGCTCTGGTGCCCTTTCCATTCAGACTTGGTCGATCACTACCGGTTTGCGCGCTGCATTGCGTCAAAGGCTGTTTTACGGCTACACGGCATGCATTGAGTGTTTCATGACAAATGGCGCCTGTTGCAGGTGCGTGCGCCCTCAGGGCTGTTATAAGCCGCTTTGTGGTCCTGGTGCTTTGGGGGAAGGCTGGGGTTTGTCGGTGACTGAATGGTTGCAGCGTTATCCACATCTCATTAAAGCCCGATAACTCTCTGTAAAAGTTGACGCTTGATCGCCTGACGGGCAGTGTTAAGGCAGAAATTTCGGCTATCGGTCACTAGAAACGGAACCTGCATCATGAACATTCCATCGACCGGGCATGTTTCGCGCGTCATCTGGCACCTTCGGCGATTGGTGCTTGTGCTTTGCGTTCCGCTTATTCTGACCAGCTGCTATTTGCCCGAGGCCTTCAATATCGATCTTTCGATGGAACGGAATGGCGATTATCGGCTGAGCTATCAGGGGATGCTGGTGCAGCCGACCATTACCCAGGGGCTGTTGGAGCAAAGTCTCGATCCTGCCGGGGAAAAGGAAAAGGTCGACAAGGTTCTTGCCGATCTCAGGCGCGATTCGGGCGTCAAGCAGTTGACCTATAGCGGGCGAGGTGTGTTCAACATCGTCTATGAACGCCGTGGTAATATTATCCGTGAGAAAAGCTTTGTCTTTGTGCGTCGCCAGTCACGCATTCTCGAGATGTTTTTCCACAAGGACCGCAACACAGTCGAAATCCGGGGCGGGTTTGTGCCGGATCAATATCAGGATCGCCTTAGTGCTCTTGGCTATCAGATGACCGGCAAGATCGAGTTTCGTACCACTGCGGGCATTCGCAGTCATAACGCAGCCGAGTTCAAGGAAGTCGGCGGCCAGAACCGGCTGCGCTGGGAAATCAAATCGATTACTGACCCGGTGCCCAACGTGATTGTCGGCTAGGGCAGGGGCATCCGATACCGCAAATGACAAAGGGACAGCACAAACGCTGTCCCTTTTCGGTTTTTCTGGTGTCTGAGGGTCTGGAAACCGGTCTAGTAGACCATTTCGTCTTCGCCGCTGCCTTCGGAGATAACGATCTGGCCCTGTGCTGCCAGTTCTTTGGCGAGCTGAACGATCATCATTTGCGACTCTTCGACATCCGAAAGACGAACCGGCCCCAGTGCATCCATGTCCTCTTTCATCATCTTGCCTGCGCGTTCGGACATGTTCTTGAAGAACAGATCGCGCATCTGGTCGGTCGAGCCTTTAAGCGCAAGGGCAAGCTTGTCTTTCTCGACCTGACGCAGAAGGGTCTGAACACCGTTATTGTCGAGACGGGCAAGGTCTTCAAAGGTGAACATGAGCGCCTTGATCTTCTCGGCCGAGTCACGGTTGCGTTCCTCAAGAGCGGTCAGGAAGCGATCCTGACTCTGGCGATCAAGGCTGTTGAAGATATCGGCCATCAATTCGTGGTTGTCGCCGCGCGAGCCACGCGCAAGGTTCGACATGAATTCGGTGCGCAGCGTCTTTTCGATGTTATCGAGAACTTCCTTCTGCACGGCTTCCATACGCAGCATGCGCATGATGACTTCCATCGAGAAGTTTTCCGGCAGAAGCGACAGAACCGAAGCCGAGTGACCGGGTTTCAGCTTTGACAGCACAACGCCAACGGTTTGCGGGTATTCGTTTTTCAGATAGTTGGCAAGAACGGCTTCGTTAACGTTATTCAGCTTGTCCCACATGGTGCGACCCGCCGGACCACGGATTTCTTCCATGATGCCGTTAACACGGTCTTCGGGCAGAACCTTGGACAGCAAGCGTTCGGTCGTATCAAAGGAACCGACAAGGGAACCGGTAGAGGACAGCTGATCGGCAAACTCGACAAACAGACGTTCAACGATGTTGGAGCTGATGGTGCCAAGGCCTGACATGGTCTGGGAAATCTCTTTGATTTCCTCGTCATCCATCATGCTGAACATCTTGGTCGCGTGCTCTTCCCCAAGAGCAAGCATGAGAATCGCTGCCTTCTCGGGCCCGGCCAGTGATCTGTATTCTTCTTTAACGCGCCCCACGGGTGGTCTTCTCCGTCGTAATGACTCTGGCCTCGTACTGAACCAGTCGTACAAGGCTTGCCCCTATCACACCGTAAGATAGGGGGAATTTGTCAACAATTCTATAAAAGCCGACGCGTCTTTGCAAAGCCCCACATGTATAAGTCCGCAAAATGTACTTAATTGCCAAAATCAGTACAAATCAGAGGTCGGAATGCGTTTCAAAGCGCGATGTTCGCAGGTGATATTGCCGAATGGGTTGAAAACGTTGCTAGCTGCTTGACTTGGTTTTGGGGGTGGTCTAACAAAGGCCCGCCGATTGATGGTCATTTTGCGGGCGTAGCTCAGTTGGTTAGAGCGCCGGCCTGTCACGCCGGAGGCCGCGGGTTCAAGTCCCGTCGCTCGCGCCATGATCCATCATCTGTTGTCTGTTATCGGGTGTTTCGTCTTTTCCGCGATCATCTTTTCATGTGTTGCTAATGCTGCTTCGCACGCTTGGGTCTTGATCATCTCGACATGCGGCCCGATATCGGACGGTAGTGAACGGTAAAAAGATTAGAAAGTTTCCGGTCTTAGAGCGGTTTAATGCTGCTTGAGGACTGGAACTTGTGCGGTGCATGCGTTATGGTGCGCCGTAATGGGCCAGGTGGGGACCTGGTCGGGTCACAAGGCCTGTTCTTGAGAGGTCAGAGAGATGCAAGAGCTTCTTTCGGAATATCTTCCGATCCTGGTATTTATCGGGATCGCCGTCGGTCTTTCGGCGGTAATCGTCATCGCGTCGCTGGTTCTTGCCAAGCAGGCACCGGATGTTGAGAAACTGTCCGCATACGAGTGCGGGTTCGCGCCGTTTGAAGATGCGCGTATCAAGTTCGACGTCCGGTTCTATCTGGTCGCAATCTTGTTCATTATTTTCGACCTCGAAGTCGCCTTCCTGTTCCCGTGGGCTGTTACCCTCGGTGATATCGGGACTTTCGGCTTTGTATCGATGGTGATCTTCCTGGCTGTTCTGACGGTCGGATTTATCTATGAATGGAAGAAGGGAGCTTTGGAATGGGAGTGAGCACCAATACAGGCGCACCCCTGGCACCCGGTACGGATCAGGATGCACTGCTTAAGGGCGTGTTTGACGAGATGAATGACAAGGGCTTTGTCCTTGCCAATCTCGACAAGCTGGCAAGCTGGGCAAGCACCGGTTCCCTTTGGCCGATGACTTTCGGTCTTGCCTGCTGTGCTGTTGAGATGATGCATTCGGCTGCGTCGCGTTATGACCTTGACCGTTATGGTCTGGTGTTCCGCCCAAGCCCGCGTCAGTCAGACGTGATGATCGTTGCTGGTACGCTGACCAACAAAATGGCCCCGGCACTGCGCAAGGTCTATGACCAGATGGCAGAGCCGCGCTGGGTTATTTCGATGGGGTCGTGCGCCAATGGCGGCGGTTACTATCACTATTCCTATTCGGTGGTTCGCGGTTGCGACCGTGTTGTCCCGGTTGACGTTTATGTTCCGGGTTGCCCGCCGACAGCCGAAGCGCTGATCTACGGCGTGATGCAGTTGCAAAAGAAAATCCGCCGTACTGGTGTCCTGACACGCTGATCCGTAATAGGGGGCTTGCATGAGCGAACTGCTCAGCGATAACAGCGCCGCATTGAATGATCTTAAAGATCTTGTGGTGTCCCAGCTGGCCAACGAAATCCTCGAAAGCGAGATTCGTTACGGCGAGCTGACCATCGTCGCAAAGCGCGATGATATTCTTAAAGTTCTGACCTTCCTTCGGGACGATACCGGCTGCTTGTTCAAGCAGCTTATCGACGTTTGTGGTGCAGATTACCCGGAACGTGCTGAACGTTTCGACGTGGTTTACCACCTGCTGTCGCTCAAACATAACCTGCGTATTCGCGTAAAGATCCGTACCGACGAAGAAACGCCGGTGCCGAGCTGTGTTCCGCTTTTCAGCGCCGCCGGCTGGTTCGAACGTGAAGCCTGGGATATGTACGGTATCTTCTTTGCAGGTCATCCGGATCCCCGCCGTATTCTTACCGACTACGGTTTTGAAGGTCATCCGCTGCGCAAGGATTTCCCGCTGACCGGTTATGTCGAAGTTCGCTATGACGACGAGCAGAAGCGCGTTGTCTACGAACCGGTGAAACTGGTTCAGGATTTCCGTAATTTCGATTTCGAAAGCCCGTGGGAAGGCATCCAGCATGTTCTTCCGGGTGATGAAAAGGCGGAGGGCAACGCCTGATGTCCGAACAAAAAATCAAAAATATGACCATGAACTTCGGCCCGCAGCACCCTGCGGCGCACGGCGTTCTGCGTTTGGTTCTGGAAATGGACGGCGAAGTTGTCGAACGTTCCGACCCGCATATTGGTCTTCTGCATCGTGGTACGGAAAAGCTGATCGAATATAAGAGCTATATTCAGGCGACCCCGTATTTCGACCGTCTCGACTATGTTGCTCCGATGAACCAGGAACATGCATATTGCCTGGCCATCGAGAAGCTGATGGGGATCGAGGTTCCCAAACGTGGTCAGTATATCCGTGTTCTTTATGCGGAAATCGGTCGTATTCTGAACCACATTCTGAACCTGACCGCGTTCGCACTGGACGTTGGTGCGATGACCCCGCTTCTTTGGGGCTTTGAAGAACGTGAAAAGCTCATGGAATTCTATGAGCGCGCCTGTGGTGCCCGTCTTCACGCCAACTATTTCCGTCCGGGTGGTGTTGCAGCTGATCTTCCGGCTGGTCTTCTTGAAGACATCGATGCCTGGGCAGATCAGTATGACATCTTCCTCAAGGACTTTGACCGCGTTCTGACCGGTAACCGTATCTTCAAACAGCGTACGGTTGATATCGGTATCGTGAGTGCGGAAGAGGCGCTTGACTGGGGCTTCACCGGTCCGAACATTCGTGCATCGGGTCTGGCATGGGATCTGCGTAAATCGCAGCCTTATGACTCCTACGAAGAATTCGACTTCGACATCCCGATCGGCAAGAACGGCGATTGCTATGACCGCTTCCTCGTTCGTTTCGAAGAGATGTGGCAGTCCCTGAAAATCATCAAACAGGCCATCAAGAATATGCCCGATGGTCCTGTTATTGTTGAGAATAACAAAGTGGCACCGCCGTCGCGCGCCGATATGAAGCGTTCGATGGAAGCCCTGATCCATCACTTCAAACTCTTCACCGAAGGTTTCCACGTTCCGGCTGGCGAATGCTATGCCGCAGTGGAAGCACCGAAGGGCGAGTTTGGTGTGTATCTTGTTTCGGATGGCTCGAACCGTCCGTATCGCTGCAAAATCCGCGCCCCGGGGTTCCCGCACCTCCAAGGCATCGACTTCATGTCCAAAGGTCACATGCTGGCCGACGTCGTTGCCAATATCGGGTCGCTAGATATCGTGTTCGGTGAGATTGACCGATGAGCCATTTGAGAAGACCAGCTCCGAAAGAGCTTCAACCGACCAGCTTTGCTTTCACTCCGGAAAATCTGGAAAAGGCAAATAAGATCATCGCCAAGTATCCGGAAGGCCGCCAGCAGAGTGCGGTCATGCCGCTGCTTGATCTCGCACAGCGTCAGACCGAAGGAAACTGGGTTCCGACCGTCGCAATGGATTACATTGCCGACATGCTCGAAATGCCCGCCATTCGCGTCTACGAGGTCGCAACCTTCTATACGATGTATAACCTTGCCCCGGTGGGTAAGAACTTCATCCAGGTTTGCACCACGACGCCGTGCTGGCTTCGCGGTTCTGCCGACATTGTCGATACCTGCAAAAAGGAACTCGGCATTGGCATCGGCGAAACCACTGAAGATGGTCAGTTCACCATGATTGAGGTTGAATGCCTTGGTGCGTGTGTTAACGCCCCGATGATGCAGATCAACGACGATTATTATGAAGACCTGACCCCGGAAACGACCAAGGCGATCCTTGATTCCCTTAAAAAGGGCGAGACGCCTAAAGCCGGTCCGCAGAGCGGCCGCAAAGGTTGTGAACCGATGGGGGGTCCGAAGGTTCTGAAGGCATTCTGTGGCTGCGGTGCAGCCCCGCAGGGCGCTGATGCAAGCGAAGGGGACGCCTGATATGCTGCAGGATAAGGATCGTATCTTTACCAACCTGTATGGTTTCCAGGATTTCGGCCTCAAGGGCGCGCAGTCCCGTGGTAACTGGGATGGTACCAAGGCCCTGATCGAAAAAGGCCGCGACTGGATCATCGACGAGATGAAAGCATCCGGTATGCGTGGTCGCGGGGGCGCGGGCTTCCCGACCGGCCTTAAATGGTCGTTCATGCCCAAGGAATCTGATGGTCGTCCGAGCTATCTCGTCGTTAATGCCGACGAAGGCGAGCCAGGCACCTGCAAAGACCGCGAAATCATGCGTAATGATCCGCATACACTGGTGGAAGGTTGCCTTCTTGCCAGCTTTGCGATGAATGCACATGCCGCTTACATCTATATTCGTGGTGAATTCTACCACGAGGCATCCAACCTTCAGCGTGCGATCGACGAAGCTTATGAAGCGGGTCTGATCGGTAAGAACGCCTGTGGTTCAGGCTGGGACTTTGACCTTTACCTGCATCTTGGTGCTGGTGCTTACATCTGCGGCGAAGAAACCGCCCTGATTGAAAGTATCGAAGGTAAAAAAGGTCAGCCGCGTCTCAAGCCGCCATTCCCGGCAAACGCCGGTCTGTATGGTTGCCCGACCACGGTGAACAACGTTGAAAGTATCGCAGCCGTTCCGACCATTCTGCGTCGTGGCGGTTCGTGGTTCTCAAGCTTTGGCCGTGAAAACAACCACGGTACCAAGCTGTTCGCCATTTCCGGTCACGTCGAAAAGCCGTGTACTGTCGAAGAAGCGATGAGCATTCCGCTGCGTGAACTGATCGAAAAGCATTGCGGCGGCGTCCGTGGTGGCTGGGACAACCTTCTTGCGGTTATCCCGGGTGGTTCGTCGGTTCCGTTGATGCCCAAAGATGTTTGCGACGACGTTCTGATGGACTTCGACGGCCTGCGTGAAGTGGGTTCGGGTCTTGGGACGGCGGCTGTGATCGTCATGGACAAGTCGACTGACATTGTCTACGCGATCGCGCGTCTGTCGGAATTCTACAAGCATGAAAGCTGTGGTCAGTGCACGCCGTGCCGTGAAGGCACTGGCTGGATGATGCGCATGATGGCGCGCATGGTCCGCGGCGAAGCCACGCTTGATGAAATTGATCTGTTGTGGGATGTGACCAAACAGGTCGAAGGCCACACCATTTGTGCGCTTGGCGATGCAGCTGCATGGCCTATTCAGGGCCTTATCCGTCATTTCCGTCCCGAAATGGAACGTCGGATCAAGGAATATCGCGCACGGATCGCGGCCTGAGAGGGGCCTGTTGAGAGGGATTGAGACATGCCGAAACTAACAGTTGACGGTATTGAAGTTGAAGTAGAAGCCGGGGCGACAGTCCTTCAGGCCTGTGAAGAGGCCGGAAAGGAAATCCCGCGTTTCTGCTATCACGAACGCCTGTCAATCGCCGGCAACTGCCGTATGTGCCTGGTTGAAATGGAACGTGCACCGAAACCGGTTGCTTCCTGTGCCATGCCTGCGGCAGACGGAATGGTGATCAAAACCGATTCCGACCTGGTCAAGAAAGCACGCAATGGCGTGATGGAATTCCTGCTGATCAACCATCCGCTGGATTGCCCGATCTGTGACCAGGGGGGTGAATGTGACCTTCAGGACCAGGCCATGGCCTATGGTTTTGATTCTTCACGTTACGCCGAGAAAAAACGCGCAGTGAAAGACAAGGAACTGGGCCCGATCGTCAAAACGATCATGACCCGTTGCATTCACTGCACCCGCTGTGTGCGTTTCTCCGAGGAAGTCGCCGGTGTCGGCACCATGGGTGCTGTATACCGTGGCGAGGATACCGAGGTCGGACCGTATATCGAAGCATCAATCAATTCCGAACTTTCGGGCAACCTGATTGATCTTTGTCCGGTTGGCGCTTTGACTTCCAAGCCGTATGCGTTTACCGCACGCCCGTGGGAACTGAAGAAAACCGATAGCATCGACGTGATGGATGCGGTTGGCTCGAACATTCGTATCGATGCCCGCACCGCCGAAGTTCTGCGTGTTCTGCCGCGCACGAACGAAGACATCAACGAAGAATGGATTTCGGACAAAACCCGTTACGCCATCGATGGTCTGAAGCGTCAGCGCCTTGACCGTCCGTATGTTCGTGTGAATGGCAAGCTCCAGCCTGCAAGCTGGGACGAGGCATTTGCCGCGATCAAGGCAAAGGTTTCCGGTCTGGACGGCAAAAAGATTGCCGCACTTGCCGGTGACACGGTCGATTGTGAAGCAATGACCGCGCTCAAGGATCTGATGGGTAAACTGGGTTCCCCGAACCTTGATTGCCGTCAGGACGGTTCGAAGATTGGCGGCCCGCGTGCTTCCTATATCTTCAACAGTACGATTGCCGGTATTGACGAGGCAGATGCCTGCCTGATCGTCGGTGCAAATATCCGTGCCGAAGCGCCGATCATCAATTCCCGCCTGCGCAAGCGCTGGCGTTCGACTGCCGGTGATTTCAAAGTCGGCATCATCGGCGAGAAATGGGATCCGACCTACAAGAACGATTATCTTGGCGCAGGCCCGGACACCCTTGCTGAAATTCTTGCAGGCAAGAACGACTTCGCCAAGATCCTTGAGGCAGCTGACAAACCGATGATCATCGTCGGTATGGGCGCTCTGAACCGTGAAGACGGCGATGCTGTTCTGGCAGCGACCCGCGCGATTGCCGAGAAATTCGGCATGGTTTCGGGTGAATGGAACGGCTTTAACGTTCTGCACACCGCCGCATCGCGTGTTGGCGGCCTTGATCTGGGCTTTGTCCCGGGCGAGGGCGGTCTTGCAACCAATGACATCCTTGATGCCGCAGCCAAAGGCGACGTCGAAGTCGTCTATCTTCTGGGTGCAGACGAAGTCGACATGAGAAAACTGGAAAAGGCATTTGTCATTTACCAGGGTGCAATGGGTGATGCCGGTGCCCAGGCGGCAGACGTTATTCTGCCGGGTGCTGCCTATACCGAAAAGAACGGCACGTATGTCAACACCGAAGGCCGCGCCCAGCAGGGCTGGCGTGCGATCTTCCCGGTTGGTGACGCGCGTGAGGACTGGGCAATTGTTCGCGCACTTTCGGGCGCGCTTGACCAGACCCTGCCGTACAACAATATCGATGCTGTTCGTGCCCGTATGGTGGAAATCAGCCCGACCTTCGCGTCGCTGAACGTTCCGTCCAAGGCAGAATGGACCGATTTCGGTAAAGCAGGTGACATGAAGCCGGAAGGTTTCGTTTCTCCGGTTCGCAATTTCTATATGACCGACCCGATCAGCCGCGCATCGGTAACGATGGCCAAATGTACTGAGGCCTTTGTTAAGGACGCGGCTGCCGAGAAGGTTGCCTGAGTAAGATGGGCGGCGCAATTTCGTCGCCCATCCCACAAGGGGGTGTCCCAATTCTGGGACGAAACGCAAAAGATACGGTTTGACCGATGGAACTTCTTTGGGACGGATATATTGAACCGCTAGTCTGGATCGTCGCCAAGATTTTGGCGATTGTTGTCCCGCTGCTGGTTGCTGTCGCTTATCTGACCTACGCAGAGCGTAAGGTTATCGGTGCTATTCAGCTCCGTAAGGGCCCGAACGTTGTGGGGCCGTTTGGCCTTCTGCAACCGCTCGCTGATGGTCTGAAGCTGTTTCTGAAAGAAACAATCATTCCGAGCAGCGCGAACAAGGGCGTGTTTATCATCGCCCCGATGCTGACTTTCATTCTGGCGATCATTGCCTGGGCGGTTATTCCGTTCGACGAGGGCATGGTACTGGCCGATCTGAATGTCGGTATCCTTTATATCTTCGCGATTTCTTCGCTGGGTGTTTACGGCATCGTGATGGCCGGTTGGGCATCGAACTCCAAATACGCATTCCTTGGTGCGCTGCGTTCCGGCGCCCAGATGGTTTCGTACGAGATTTCGATCGGCCTGATCATCATTTCGGTTCTGTTGACGACCGGCTCCTTGAACCTGAGCGACATCGTCCGCGGTCAGACCGGCGGGATCTGGGAGTGGAACTTTGTCTACCACTTCCCGATGTTCATCATCTTCATCGTGTCCATCCTCGCAGAAACCAACCGCGCACCGTTTGACCTTCCCGAAGCGGAAGCCGAACTGGTTTCGGGTTATAACGTCGATTATTCGGCAATGACCTTTGCGCTGTTCTTCCTGGGTGAATACGCCAACATGATCCTGATGAGTGGCCTGTGTGCCATTCTGTTCCTGGGTGGCTGGAGCGCGCCGTTGCCGTTCCTCGAATTCATCCCGGGGGCGATCTGGTTCATTCTGAAGATCTGCTTCGTTCTGTTCATCTTCCTGTGGGTCCGTGCAACCTTCCCGCGTTACCGTTATGACCAACTGATGCGTCTGGGCTGGAAAATCTTCCTGCCACTGTCTTTCGCATGGGTCATGCTGGTTGCCACGTTCCTCGTTGTTTTTGACAAGGTCCCGGCCTGATCGCCGCGCATCGGAAAGAGAGAGGTAAACGATGTCATTTATTGATCGGACGGCCCGGAGCTTCCTGCTCGCGGAACTCGTATCGGGTATGGCGCTCACCTTGAAATACATGTTCAAGCCGAAAGTGACGCTGAACTACCCGTATGAAAAAGGCCCGCTGAGCCCGCGTTTCCGTGGTGAACACGCACTGCGCCGCTACCCGAACGGGGAAGAGCGTTGCATTGCTTGTAAACTTTGCGAAGCAATCTGCCCGGCACAGGCCATTACCATCGAGGTAGAGCCGCGTGACGATGGTTCGCGTCGTACAACCCGCTACGACATTGATATGACGAAATGCATCTATTGTGGTTTCTGTGAAGAAGCCTGCCCGGTAGATGCCATCGTCGAAGGTCCGAACTTCGAGTTCGCAACCGAAAACCGCGAGGAGCTGTTCTATGACAAGGACAAGCTGCTGGCAAACGGCGAGCGTTGGGAAGCCGAGCTTGCTGCACGATTGGAGGCAGACGCACCTTACCGGTAAGTGTCGCGTCTGATCGTTAGAAAGAGAGTTCATGGGCCGTTGTCAGCCAGAAGGGCGGCAACGGTTCGCCAAGGGGGTACCTTATGGTCGTACAGGCTTTGGCTTTTTACCTGTTTGCTACCGTCGCGGTCCTGTCCGCGACTGCGGTTGTGACCGTTCGCAACCCGGTGCATTCGGTACTGTTGCTGATCTTGACATTCTTTAACGCAGCCGGACTTTTCGTCCTGCTGGGTGCCGAGTTTCTCGCCATGCTGCTCGTCGTCGTCTATGTCGGCGCGGTTGCAGTCCTGTTCCTGTTCGTCGTGATGATGCTGGACATCAACTTTGTTGAAATGCGCCAGGGTTTCCTGAACTACCTGCCGATCGGGGTTCTGATCGCAGTTGTTCTGTTCGTCGAACTTGCACTGGTTGGCGCTGGTTGGACCCTGACGGACGGGGCGGTCGCGGTTCTCGCACAGCCGACACCGGAAGGCGTTACTAACGTAGAGGCGCTTGGTCGTCTGATTTACACCGATTACGCATACATCTTCCAGGCGGCTGGTCTGGTTCTGCTTGTTGCGATGATTGGCGCAATTGTCCTGACGCTGCGTCACCGCGAAGGTGTCCGTCGTCAGAAAATCTCCGAGCAGGTCAAGCGTAACCGCGCTGATACGCTTGAAATCAAAAAAGTTCCGGTCGGAAGGGGGATCTGATGGAAATCGGTCTTGCACATTATCTGACCGTCGCGGCGATCCTTTTCACACTCGGGATCTTCGGCATCTTCATGAACCGCAAGAACGTCATCATCATCATGATGTCGATCGAGCTGATGCTGCTGGCGGTCAATATCAATCTGGTCGCGTTCTCGTCGTTCCTCGGCGACCTCGTTGGACAGGTTTTCACCATCTTCGTTCTGACGGTTGCTGCGGCTGAAGCAGCGATTGGTCTGGCGATCCTGGTCGTCTATTTCCGTAACCGCGGCACCATCGCGGTTGAAGACATCAACATGATGAAGGGGTAAGGCAGATATGTATCCGTTGATTGTATTCCTGCCCCTGATCGCGGCAGCCATTGCCGGGGCCATCACGCTGGTCGGCGCAATGTCGACCGCAAAAGATGCCCCGCATGACGCACATGGTCATCACCATCATGGTGTTTCTTCGGCTGATCGTGTGGCACAGCTTGTCACCGTTTGCGGTGTTGTTATTGCCTTTATCATTTCGATCTTTGCCTTTGTGGATGTCGCCCTTGGCGGGAACCCGCAGACGATCGAACTGTTCACCTGGATTTCTTCGGGCAGCTTCGATGCTTCCTGGGCCCTGCGTATTGATACGCTGACCTGTGTGATGCTGATCGTTGTGACCGGTGTTTCCTCGATGGTGCACATCTATTCGATCGGCTACATGTCGCATGATCCGGACAAGCCGCGCTTCATGGCGTATCTCAGCCTGTTCACCTTTGCGATGTTGATGCTGATTACTGCCGACAACCTGATCCAGCTGTTCTTCGGTTGGGAAGGCGTTGGTCTTGCATCCTACCTTCTGATCGGTTTCTGGTATTCCAAACCGTCGGCGTCGGCTGCTGCGATCAAGGCTTTCGTCGTTAACCGTGTCGGTGACTTCGGTTTTGCACTTGGTATCTTTGCGGTCTATGTGCTGTTTGACAGCGTCCAGTTCGACGTCATCTTTGGCAATGCCGAAGAAGTCGCCGGTACGACACTGATGTTCCTGGGGCACGAATTCTCCGCTCTGGAAATTACCTGCTTCCTGCTGTTCATCGGCGCGATGGGTAAATCGGCACAGCTTGGTCTGCACACATGGCTTCCCGATGCAATGGAAGGCCCGACCCCGGTTTCCGCACTTATCCACGCGGCAACCATGGTAACGGCTGGCGTATTCATGGTCGCGCGTCTGTCGCCGATCTTCGAATATGCTGAAACCACCCTGATGATCATCACCATTGTTGGTGCGACCACAGCATTCTTTGCCGCGACCGTCGGTTGCGTTCAGAACGACATCAAGCGCGTGATTGCATATTCGACCTGTTCGCAGCTCGGCTACATGTTCTTTGCTTGCGGCGTGTCGGCATATTCGGCTGGTGTATTCCACCTGATGACCCACGGCTTCTTCAAGGCGCTTCTGTTCCTTGGGGCCGGTTCGGTCATCCATGCGATGTCTGATGAACAGGACATGCGCAAGATGGGTGGTATCTGGAAAATGGTTCCGCTGACCTTTGCTGTCATGATGGTTGGTACGCTTGCGATTACCGGTTTCCCGGGCCTTGCAGGCTTCTATTCCAAGGACCTTGTGATCGAAAGTGCGTATGCTGCACATACCAATGTCGGTCTTTATGCCTTCTGGGCTGGTATCCTTGCTGCACTGATGACCTCGTTCTATAGCTGGCGTCTGGTGTTCATGACCTTCTTTGGTGCTCCGCGCGCCGATGAACGTACCATGGCACATGTTCATGAAAGCCCGGCTGTCATGACCGGTCCGCTGCTGTTCCTGACTGTTGGTGCGATCTTTGCCGGCTGGTTTGCAAAAGACTGGTTCGGCGGCGGCGACTATGAAGAAATGCTGTCCTTCTGGAACGGCGCGATCTTCATGGCCGAGGGTCATACTGCCCTTGAAAATGCCCACCATGTTCCGGGTTGGGTCAAACTGGCACCGTTTGTTGCCATGGTATCAGGCTTTGTCATTGCGCTTGTGATGTACAAACTGGTTCCGTCGCTTCCGCGGACTCTGGCGAACACCTTCAACGGTCTGTATCGCTTTGCGCTGAACAAATGGTACTTTGATGAACTCTATGACAAGATTTTCGTGAAGCCGGCCTTTGCTCTTGGCTATGGTTTCTGGAAATCGGGTGATGGTGCCATCATTGATGGTTGCGGCCCGGATGGTGTTGCTGCTGCTTGCCGTAACATCGCACGTCGCGTCAGCGCCATTCAGAGTGGTTTCGTCTATCACTATGCATTTGCAATGCTGATCGGTATTGCAGCGCTGGTCTCCTACACAATTTGGAAGATGGGTTAACGGGCGATGAGTGATTGGCCAATTCTTTCGATCGTCACCTTCTTGCCGCTGATCGGCGCAGCCTTGCTGCTGCTGATCAATGGTGAAGAGGCGACTGTTGCCCGCAATTCCCGTTGGGTTGCGCTTTGGACCTCGGGGTTCACCTTCCTCGTCTCCTTGATGCTGTGGGTGAACTTCGATGCAACGACCGCAGATTTCCAGTTCGTCGAACAGGCGGACTGGATGCCGGGTCTGAACATTTCCTATCACATGGGCGTTGACGGGATTTCCGTTCTGTTCGTCCTGCTTGCGACCTTCCTGACGCCGATCTGTATTCTTTCGGCCTGGGAAGCCATCCAGAAGCGCGTGAAGGAATACATGATCGCCTTCCTCGTTCTTGAAACGATGATGGTCGGCATGTTCAGCGCGCTTGACGGTCTGCTGTTCTATCTCTTCTTCGAAGGTGTCCTGATCCCGATGTTCATCATCATCGGTGTCTGGGGCGGTCAGCGTCGTGTCTATGCGGCATTCAAGCTGTTCCTTTATACGCTTCTTGGCTCGGTTCTGATGCTGGTTGCTCTGCTGGCGATGTATTTCGACGCAGGCACCACCGACATTCCGACCCTGATGGAGCACGGGTTCAGCTATAATATGCAGCTGTGGCTGTGGCTGGCATTCTTTGCATCCTTCGCGGTCAAGGTTCCGATGTGGCCGGTTCATACCTGGCTTCCGGATGCCCACGTTGAGGCGCCGACTGCCGGTTCGGTTATTCTGGCTGGCGTCCTTTTGAAGATGGGTGGTTACGGTTTCCTGCGTTTCTCGCTGCCGATGATGCCGCTGGCATCTGAAACCTTCGCGCCGCTCGTCTTCACGCTGTCGATTGTTGCAATCATCTATACCTCGCTGGTCGCTCTGGCCCAGCAGGACATGAAAAAGCTGATTGCATATTCGTCGGTTGCCCATATGGGTATCGTGACCATCGGTGCATTCACCTTTAACCAGCACGGTATCGAAGGTTCGATCTTCCAGATGCTGAGCCACGGTGTGGTTTCGGGCGCGCTATTCCTGTGTGTTGGCGTTGTCTATGACCGCATCCATACCCGTGAAATTGACGCCTATGGCGGTCTTGTTCACCGTATGCCGAGCTATGCGCTGATCTTTATGTTCTTCACCATGGCGTCTGTCGGCCTTCCGGGGACGGGTGGTTTCGTTGGCGAAATCCTGGCTCTGCTGGGCGCGTTCGAAGCAAACACCTGGGTTGCATTCTTTGCTGCAACCGGTCTGATCCTTGGTGCGGCTTATGCGCTGTATCTCTATCGCCGGATTATTTTCGGGGCACTCACCAAAGAGAACCTGAAATCAATCCTCGATCTGAGTCCGCGTGAATGGCTGATCTTCGCACCGCTGGTGGTCGTTGTATTGTGGATGGGGGTCTATCCGGTCTCCTTCCTCGACATCATGCATGTTTCGGTTGAAAACCTCGTCAACCAGGTCGAAACGGCCCAGGCTGCAGCGGCACATGCCGCCCAGCTGGCCGCGAATTGAGGGGAATGAACATGGGAGTTTCTATGCTCAACCTCGGGGCCGCACTGCCCGAAATGTTTATGGCAGTTTCTGCCTTGGCGCTGTTGATGCTTGGGGTTTTCGCAGGCAAGGACAAAGCCTTCCGTACTGTATCCTGGCTGGCCGTTGCTGTTCAGCTTGTTACCATCGTTCTGGTGGTGGCAGGCGAGGGCGGAACTGCTTTCTATGGTCAGTTCACGGCTGATGCCTTTGCCAAGTTCTGCAAGGTCATGATCCTGATCGGTTCTGCAACCGGTATCATCATGGCAATGAACTTTGCCGAACGCGAAAATATGTCACGTTTCGAGTTCCCGATCCTGATCACCCTTGCCACCCTTGGCATGATGGCGATGGTTTCGGCAACCGATATGCTGTCGTTGTATCTCGGTCTCGAACTGCAGTCGCTTGCACTTTATGTTGTTGCTGCTATTCGCCGTGACACGGTGCGTTCGACGGAATCGGGTCTGAAATACTTCATTCTTGGTTCGATCGCTTCGGGCATTCTGCTTTATGGCATGTCGATGGTTTACGGTTTCACCGGAACCACCAATTTTGACGTGCTTGCAGAAACCCTGGTTGCTGGCAACCTGCCGGTTGGCGCGATGGTCGGTATGGCGTTCATCTTTGCTGGTCTGTGCTTCAAGGTTTCCGCTGTTCCGTTCCACATGTGGACTCCGGACGTCTATGAAGGTGCGCCGACCCCGGTCACGTCCTTCTTTGCGGTTGCTCCGAAGATTGCAGGTCTTGCACTTTTTATCCGTGTCGCTATCGGCCCGTTTGGCGGTGTTGTTGAAGACTGGCAGCAGATCATCGTTCTGATTTCGATCCTGTCGATGGCTGTTGGTTCTTTTGCCGCACTTCGTCAGGAAAACATCAAACGTCTGATGGCCTATTCGTCCATTGGTCACGTTGGTTTTGCGCTGGTCGGTCTGGCAGCAGGCACCAAGGACGGTGTTACCGGTATTCTGGTTTATCTTGGCATTTACCTTGTCATGAACCTGGGCACCTTTGCGGTCATCCTGTGCATGCGTCGTAATGACCGTATGGCCGAAGAGATCACCGATCTTGCAGGCCTTGCCAAAACCAAGCCGCTGATGGCTGCGATTACCGCGATCCTGATGTTCTCGATGGCCGGTATTCCGCCGCTTGCTGGCTTCTTTGGCAAGTTCTATGTCTTCAAGGCAGCTGTTGATGCCGGTCTTGTGACGCTTGCTGTTATCGGTCTCGTGACTTCGGTTGTCAGTGCGTATTACTATCTGCGCATCATCAAGGTCATGTATTTCGATGAGCCGGTCGAAGGGTTCGATCGCAATGGCACCGAGATGAACGTGATCATGGCTGTTGCCACGATTATCATCCTTGCCTTTGTCTTCTTCCCGAACCTTCTGATGGACAGCGCAGCTGCCGCTGCGGCATCCCTGTTCGGAATGTAAGAATGACAGCGCGAACGATCCGTCTTCCCGAAGGGTTCTACCTTCATGAACTGGAAGCGATCGACAGCACAAATGATGAGGCCAAGCGCCTCGCAGACAAGGGCGCCCAAAGTGGCGCCCTTGTTCTAGCAAGAACACAAACATCCGGTCGCGGTCGTCGCGGTCGGGGCTGGTCATCACCGGTCGGCAATCTTTATTCTTCCTTGCTGTTGCGTCCGACCTGTTCGCTGGCAGACGCAGCACGCCTGACTTTTCTGATTGCGGTTGCTATGGCCGAGGCGGTTGAGACAGTGACTGGCAATCAGGTTCGGCCCGATTGCAAATGGCCCAATGATCTGATGGTCAATGGCCGCAAGATTTGCGGCATCCTGCTTGAAAGTGCATCCAATCAGGGATCGGCGACCGATTACCTTGTGATCGGGGCAGGGGTGAATGTCGCGTTTTTCCCCGAGGACTCCGAACGTCCGGCAACGTCGCTTGCCGCCCTTGGTGCGCCGGTTTCGGTCGATGATCTGGTTTCGACCTATGTCGGGCGCATTGCCCACTGGTTGCCGATCTGGGAGAACGAGGGGTTTGCACCCATTCGCGAAGCCTGGCTCGCACGCGGATACGGGATTGGCAAGCCGGTTGTTGCCCGTTTGACCGAACGCGAGTTGTCGGGAACTTTTGTCGGACTTGATGATGATGGTTCACTTGTCCTAAGAGAAGACAACGGAACAGAACACCGTATCGGGGCTGGCGAAGTCTTCTTTGCGTCCTGATATGAATGATACCCTTGCGATTAGCGGAGGCCTGTAAGCATCATGTTGCTTGCGATTGACGCCGGGAACACCAACATCGTTTTCGCCGTATTTGATGGGGATACCATCAAGGGACAGTGGCGTTGTTCAACCACCACAGAACGTACTGCCGATGAATTGGGCGTATGGTTACATCACCTGTTTACGCTGGCTGGTGTGCCGGTGGACGCGATCACGGGCGCGATTATCGCGACAGTGGTGCCCGCGGCCGAATTCAGCCTGAAGACCCTGTGTCGTCGTTATTTCGATGTTGAACCGATGGTCGTTGGGGACCCGGAGATTGATCTTGATATGAAGATCGTCATGGACCGCCCCAGCGAAGTAGGTGCTGACCGTCTTGTCAACGCGGTCGCAGCCCACGCCCTGTTTGGCGGACCGCTGGTGGTTCTTGATTTCGGGACGGCGACGACTTTTGATGTTGTCGACAGCAATGGTGATTATCTGGGCGGTGTGATTGCGCCCGGTGTTAACCTGTCAATCAAGGCCCTTCACATGGCGGCGGCCCAGTTGCCGATGGTCGCGATCGAAGCCCCGCGCAATGTTGTAGGTAAAAATACCGTCGAAGCGATGCAGTCCGGCGTTTACTGGGGCTATGTGTCCATGATCGAAGGCCTGCTTGCCCGTATCCGCAAACAGCAAAACCTTGAGCATATCAAGGTCGTTGCAACTGGCGGACTTGCGCCGCTATTTACAAAGGCTGTAGATGAAATTGAACATTTGCATGGCGATCTGACCATGCTGGGGCTGTTGATGATTTACCGTCGCAACAGCAACAAGACTGCCAATCAGGCCTGATGAAGGCTTGCGCCGGATACGGGGACTGATCCCCGTATCTGATCCGAGTGCCGAAAGTAAAGGAATACCGTCAGTGGATTTGTATTTGCCAAAAGACGAAGTGTTGTTTGTGCCGCTCGGCGGTTCCGGCGAGATTGGCATGAACCTTAACCTTTATGGCTACGACGATCAGTGGCTGATGGTTGATATGGGTGTTTCCTTTGGCGAGGAGGGACTTCCCGGTGTTGACGTGGTTATGCCCGACCCGGCCTTTATCGAGGAACGTAAGGACAAGCTGCTTGGTCTTGTTCTGACCCATGCGCATGAAGACCATCTGGGCGCTGTGCCCTATTTGTGGCCGCGACTGAAATGTCCGATCTATGCAACACCGTTTGCGGCGGAGTTCCTTAAGGCCAAACTGTCAGAAACCGATTTTGCCGATCAGGTGCCGATCCACGTGATCGAACTTGGCGGCCGGTTCAAACTGGGCTGCTTTGATATCGAATTTGTCACCATGACCCATTCGATTCTCGAACCCAATGCCCTTGCCATCCGCACGCCCAAGGGATTGATCGTCCATACAGGTGACTGGAAATTCGACCCTGACCCCCAGATTGGCGAAGCATCCGATGTCAAAAAGCTTGAAGCTTTGGGCGATGAGGGGGTGATGGCGCTGGTCTGTGATTCGACCAATGTCTTTTCCGAAGGTAAAACCGGATCAGAAGGCGACGTTGCCAAGAATTTGTCGACCCTGTTTAAGGAGCATCCACAGGGGCGCATTGCCGTTGCCTGCTTTGCCACCAACGTCGCGCGTGTTCAGTCAGTGATCGAAGCCGCTCATGAAAACGGGCGCTGTGTCGGTCTTGCCGGGCGGTCGCTTAATCGCGTTACCGAGGCTGCGCGTGAAGTCGGCTATCTGACCGGCTATCCGAACCTTCTGTCTGATGACGAAGCCATGGAAGTACCCAAGGATCAGGTTCTTTTGATTTGCACGGGATCACAGGGCGAACCGCGTGCTGCATTGTCGCGCATTGCCAAGGGCGATCATCCGACGGTCGAACTTGATCCCGGTGACACGGTTGTTTTCTCGGCCCGTGAGATTCCGGGGAACGAGAAATCCATCGGCTATATCCAGAATCTTCTGATCCGTCGTGGCATCAAGGTCATTACTGCACGTGACGAGCCGATCCATGTTTCAGGCCATCCCGGACGTGAAGACCTGACGCGGATGTATCAGCTGACCCGTCCGAAAATCCTTGTTCCGGTGCATGGGGAAACCCGTCATCTGTGTGAACAGGCGGCACTGGGCGCAGAATGCCAGATCCCCGAACAAGTCATTCCCCATGATGGCACGGTCATCCGTCTGTCACCGGGCGAAGCACATGTGATCGGTGTTGCCGAGGCAGGCATTCTTGCCCTTGATGGCGGGCGCCTGCTTAAGCGTGATGCCGATACCATCCGCAACCGTAACCGGATCGTCTGGAATGGTGTCATGTTTGTCACCCTGGTGCTCAACCAGTTCGGTGAAATGGTCAATGATCCGATGATCACGGCCCCCAGCCTGTTTGACGAGCCGGGAGACGAAACGCGTCTGGATCATTTCGCTGCTGAAATCGGCAATCGGGTAGATCAGCTTAATGACGACGAGGTTCTTGATGATGCGGCTGTTATCCTTGCCGTTCGTCAGGCCTTGCGTCGTCCGGTGCGCCAGCGTCTTGGCAAACGCCCGCTGATCGAAGTCCATCTGGTACGTGTCACGGAAAAGAGCTGATTGCCCGTAAAGCGACCCCGATCACAGTCCCCGGAAAGAACCCGACGATTAATTGCCTGTTCGACGAAATGGGGAATTGTCTTTTGGCGTTCGGCTATCCTAGATTGACGCTGATCGGGCAGATCACATTCGCAGGAGCAAGACCATGATTGGACGGCTAAATCACGTCGCCATCGCCGTACCGGACCTTGAAGCAGGCATTGCGCAGTATCGTGATGTCCTTGGGGCCAAAGTATCCGAGCCACAGGACGAACCCGATCACGGCGTGACGGTGGTTTTTGTCGAACTGCCCAATACCAAGATCGAATTGCTTTATCCACTGGGCGAGAATTCACCGATCAAGGGATTCCTTGAAAAGAATGCGTCTGGCGGCATTCACCATGTTTGCTATGAGGTTGATGACATTCTGGCAGCACGAGACAAGCTTCAGGCAAGCGGCGCGCGCGTGCTTGGTGATGGTGAACCAAAGATCGGGGCACATGGAAAGCCGGTTCTGTTCCTGCATCCCAAGGATTTCAACGGCACACTGGTCGAACTTGAGCAGGTTTGACAACACACCGTGCAATCAAGGCACCTGTCCCGTGATGATATCACCTGGCAGATGTGCTGTTTCCCACCGACAAGAATTTTGCCCACCACAAAGAAGAGAAACTCATGAACTGGTTTTCAGGACTGCTGGTCTATATCGTTATCTGGTGGCTTGTTCTGTTCATGGTTTTACCATTCGGCGTGAAGCGCGAGGAAAATGTTGAACCCGGAAATGACAGCGGCGCACCGCAAAAAGCCCATATGTGGAAAAAGGTCTTCGCCACCAGTGTCATTTCAGCAATTTTGTGGGCTGTTGCGGTCTTTGTGATTACCAGTGGCATGATCGAAGTCCGCCCGCCGCAATAAACCAGACAGTCATTGCAGATAACATAAAACCCCGCACAAAATTCTGCGGGGTTTTGTCGTTAAAGACTGCACAAAATCGGATTGGACGGGCAGGAGCAAAAAAAAAGCAAGATCGCGAGGATCTTGCTAAGATGCTATTTTTATAGCTATTTTCCCGTAATCTTTTTTATGCTTCCTCCTAAGACCTGGGCATGTAGCACAGGTTTTAATTCGACGTCGCGCCTGCTTCTTGTATGCTTATTGGCAACAAAGCCTCCCGCAATTTTATGAGCGGCTGCGATACGCCTCCCGCAACGATCTTGCGCCGAAAGCGGAGGATTAAAAAGCCACATGTTTCAGTTTTATGCAAGATGTTTTGACCAAACTTCACAAATGTTTCGATGCTGCACCGCACACAGATAGGGTGAAACTACAAGATGACTAATATTCCATTGGTCGAACCTATTTCCAGCCATGGCTTGGGCCTAAAAATCAGACTATTGGCGGTTGTTTCTGCAACCTTGATGATTGCGGTTCCGGTGTCCGGGGCGATGGGGCAGGCCGAATCCCCGTTCCCATCTTCGCAAGAAAATCCGCTGACCGGGGATGCCGACGCGACGTCTCCGGTTGTCGAGGATGTCAAACAGACGATCACTGTGTCAAAGTCGGCTTGTCGTGCTTTGGTGCAACACGTGCCGGATGCGGATGTTGCCTATCAGCCCGGTGTTGATGTTCGTGGCAACAAGGTTGTCGGAGCTGATCTGAATGGGGGCAGCAATATTTTGCAATCCTTGCCAAAGGAAATCGAATTTCCGGTGACGCTGGACTTCTTCGCATATAGCGGCATCGCAGTGCCGGACGGTGTTAGCGGCGAGCAGTCGATTGGCAAAATTACATATCGCAACGGCCGGGTGTACTTTAATGATCAGCCGCTGGGCGACGAGGCATATAGTGACGAACTGATCGCCGCTTGTCGCGAAGCGGGCTTTCGCTGATCGGAATACGCGCCTGATTTCGACCATCGCAGTTTTGCCATCATTTAAAACTATGCAGGCCGGGATCATATTACGAAGTTCCGGCTTGCGTTTCGGGCTGTGCTGTCGCATTTTCCGGGCAAGGTTTATACACCCACATATTCAGATTTGATCATCACGAGGCATTGATGCGTCTTTCCCAGTTCTTTCTGCCGACCCTGAAGGAAACCCCGTCAGAAGCACAGATCGTTTCTCATCGTCTGATGCTGCGCGCCGGCATGGTGCGTCAGCTCACGTCAGGGATCTATTCATGGTTGCCGCTTGGCTACCGTGTTCTTAAAAAGATCGAACAGATTGTTCGTGAAGAACAGGACGCTGTTGGTTGCAACGAATTGCTGATGCCGACGATCCAGCCGGCGGAGCTTTGGCAGGAAAGTGGTCGTTATGACGATTACGGTCTTGAGATGCTGCGCATTACGGACCGCCATGATCGTCAGATGCTGTTTGGTCCGACCAACGAAGAAGCCATCACCGATATCTTCCGTAAGGATGTGCGTTCCTACAAACAGCTGCCGCAGCTGCTGTATCACATTCAGTGGAAGTTCCGTGACGAGATCCGCCCGCGCTTTGGCGTGATGCGCGGGCGCGAATTCCTGATGAAGGATGCCTATTCGTTCGATATCGATTACGAAAGCTCGCGTCACGCCTATAACAAGATGTTCCTGGCATATTGCCGGACCTTCACCCGTCTGGGCGTCAAGGCCATTCCGATGGTTGCTGATACCGGACCGATTGGTGGTGATCTGAGCCATGAATTCATCATTCTCGCCGATACCGGCGAAAGCGAAGTCTTCTGCGACCAGAAGTGGCTCGCCAAGGACCTGAGCGGCAAGGGCGTTGATCTTAATGACCGTACTGCTCTGGAAAACTGGGTGCAGGGTACGCTGGTTGATTATGCCGCTACCGAAGAAAAGCACGATCCGGCCAACAGCCCGATTTCGGGTGATGACCTGATCGCGACCCGCGGGATCGAAGTCGGCCATATCTTCCACTTCGGAACCAAATATTCCGAACCGATGGGCGCGACTGTTCTTGGCCCGGATGGCAAGGAAGTTCCGGTCATGATGGGCTCCTACGGCATTGGCGTCTCGCGTCTTGTCGGTGCATTGATCGAAGCATCGCATGACGAAAACGGTATTATCTGGCCCGATGCGGTTGCACCTTACAAGGTTGGTCTGATCAACCTGCGTACAGGTGACGATGAATGCGATGCTGCCTGTGAAGATGCCTATGCAAAGCTGTCGAACGCTGGCATCGAGGTTCTTTATGATGACCGCGACATTCGTGCTGGTGGCAAATTCGCCGATATGGACCTGATCGGTCTGCCATGGCAGATCGTGATTGGCCCGAAAGGCTTGAAAAACGGTGTGGTTGAACTGAAAAACCGCAGAACCGGTGAAAAAACAGAAGTCACATTCGAAGCGGCTCTGAACCAGATCAGCGCCTGATAAAATATTGTTTGACGGGGCGGCTTAGGGCTGCCCCGTTATCATTTCGGCTTTGGGGGGCCCAGGCCACCCGGACCATTTCCTGACCATATTCCACAAGGATAGATTGCCCATGTTCAGTCCGTTCGAGCGTATGGTGGCCTTTCGCTACCTGCGTCCACGTCGGCAGGAAGGCTTTGTTTCCGTCATCGCCATCTTTTCGTTGCTTGGCATCATGCTTGGTGTTGCGACGCTGATTATCGTTATGTCGGTGATGAACGGTTTCCGTGCCGAACTGCTTGGCCGCATTTTGGGGCTGAACGGGCATATCTCTGTTTATGCGCAGGGCAATGGCGGCATTGGTGACTATGCCAAGATCGAAAAGCAGATCGCCGAGACCGGAAATGTCATGATGACGGTCCCCGTGGTCGAAGGGCAGGTGATGGCATCGAAAAACGGTCGTGCATCGGGTGCAATTGTACGTGGTATGCGTCCCGAAGACGTCAAAAAGCGCAAGACGATAGCTGATAACATCGTTTTCGGATCGCTTGATGACTTCAAGGGCGATGATACCGTGATCATGGGTGCGCGCCTTGCCATGAAACTTGGCGTCGGTGTCGGCGATACGGTCAACCTGATTTCGCCCAAGGGCAATGTAACAGCGTTTGGCGCGGTTCCACGCGTCCGGGCTTATACAGTTGCCGGTCTGTTTGATATTGGCATGTATGAATATGACAGCGGCTTTATCTTCATGCCGTTATCAGCAGCCCAGGTTTATTTCCGTCTGCCTGAACAGATCACGCATTTCGAAGTCATGCTTGATGATATCTCGGTCCTTGGAGATACCATGGATCAGTTGCTGACCACGTTGTCTGGTGAACGCTTGCGACTTGTGAACTGGCAGCAATCCAATGCTGGATTCTTCAATGCACTTCAGGTCGAACGCAATGTGATGTTCCTGATTCTGACCCTGATTATTCTGGTCGCCGCATTTAACATCATTTCGGGCATGGTCATGCTGGTGAAGGACAAGGGACGCGATATCGCGATCCTGCGAACAATGGGGGCGACGAGACAGTCCATCATGAAGGTGTTCTTCCTTGCAGGTGCCTCTATTGGTGTCCTGGGAACGCTCAGCGGTCTGATCATCGGGGTTCTGTTCTGTCTGAACATTGAAAATATCCGTCAGTTCATTCAAACCCTGACCGGGACCGATCTGTTTAACGCCGAGATCTATTTCCTGTCGCAGCTTCCTGCGGACATGGATGTCAGCGAAGTGGTGCTGGTTTGTGTGATGTCACTGAGCTTGTCTTTCCTTGCGACCGTCTATCCGGCATGGCGTGCGTCACGCCTCGATCCGGTGGAGGCCCTGCGTTATGAGTGATCTGATCAAAACCACAGCCAAACAGCGTTCGCGCAATGTTGTTCTGCGCCTTGAAAAGATTGATCGCATCTTCAATCAGGGGCCAGATCAGCTCGAAATTCTCAAATCGGTTGATCTTGAAATTCATCAGGGCGAAATCGTCGCCCTTGTCGGCCCGTCCGGTGCCGGTAAATCTACGCTGCTTCAGATTGCCGGACTTCTGGAAAAGCCCGATGGTGGTCTGGTGTCGATTGGTGGCAAACGCAGCACCGATCTTTCTGATCTTGCCCGTACAGAGATGCGTCGAAAGCATATCGGTTTTGTCTATCAGTACCATCATTTGCTGCCGGAGTTTTCCGCATTGGAAAATGTCGTTATGCCGCAAATGATCAACGGGCTTAAACGGGCAGAAGCCGAAGAACGCGGACTTGAACTGTTGCGCTGTCTTGGTCTTGAAAAGCGTGCAGATCACCGCCCGGCACGCCTTTCGGGCGGCGAACAACAGCGTGTTGCAATTGCCCGCGCACTCGCCAATGTGCCGGATGTCCTGTTTGCCGACGAACCGACCGGGAACCTTGATCCGCAGACGGCAGAAACTGTGTTTGGCATGTTGATGACACTGGTACGTGAAACCGGACTGGCGTCGCTGATCGCGACCCATAACCCGGAACTGGCGCGCCAGATGGACCGGGTCGTGACCCTGCGTGATGGTCATTTGATCGAACTTGATCCTGCCGAACTTTCCTAAGCGATCAAAATTCTTTAAGCTGGTCTGACACATCGTATTCCGGGTCCGGAATGCGATGTGTCACCTGCCTTTTTACTTTATCTCAGAGGTCTAGCTCCGATGGAAAACGGTTTCGTCCATCTTCGTGTTCACACCAACTATTCGCTTGCCGAAGGTGCCATCACGACCAAGGAGCTGGCGAAACTCTGTGCTGCTGACGGCCAGCCTGCCGTTGCAATGACCGATACCGACAACATGTTTGGCGCTCTTGATTTTGCTGGCGCACTTAGTGGTAGCGGTGTTCAGCCGATCCTTGGCGTTCAGATGGGGGTGGAACGCTTTGGCGATAAACCCGTTGTCGGGAAAATCGCCCGCGAACCGATGCCTGATCGTCTGGTGCTGATTGCACAAAACAAGGAAGGTTATTTCAATCTTCTGAAAATTGTGTCGCGCGCCCACATGACATCCGAAGCCGGTAGCGAACCCAAAGCCCTGTACGAGCATATCCGCACCTATTCCGATCACGTCATTTGCCTGACCGGTGGCCCGACCGGGCCACTGGCGCGACTTCTGGCCGAAGAACAGGTTGAAAAGGCCGAAGATTGCCTTGCCCAGCTCAAGGATATATTCGGTGATCGTCTGTATATTGAACTGCAGCGCCACGGTGAAGAGCTGGAAGATCTGGTCGAGCCCGGATTGATCAAACTTGCCTATGATCACAATGTGCCGCTTGTCGCCACCAATAACTGCTATTTCCCGTCGATTGATATGTATGAAGCGCACGACGTCTTCATCTGTATCGGACAGGGGGCTGTTGTTGGTCAGGAAGATCGCTGGAAACTCACGCCCGATCACCGCTTCAAGACCGCAGCCGAAATGCGCGACTTGTTTGCCGATATCCCCGAGGCCTGTGACAATACGCTTCTGATTGCGAAGCGTTGTTCCTGGCACGTTGAAAAGATCGACCCGATCTTGCCGCCATTCGACTGCGGCGAAGGCCGCACAGAGGTCGATGAATTGCGTCACATGTCCGAAGAAGGCCTTAAGGGGCGTCTGGAAAAATATGTCTATACCGAAGGCATGTCGGACACCGAAAAGGAAGAAATCGCCAAACCATATTGGGAACGCCTTGATTACGAACTGGGCATCATCAACCAGATGGGCTTCCCCGGTTACTTCCTGATCGTTGCGGACTTTATCCAATGGGCCAAGGATCACGGGATTCCGGTCGGGCCCGGCCGTGGTTCGGGGGCAGGGTCGCTGGTTGCCTATGCGCTTTTGATTACCGACCTTGATCCGTTGCGTTTCTCGTTGCTGTTCGAACGTTTCCTTAATCCGGAACGTGTCTCGATGCCTGACTTTGACGTCGATTTCTGTCAGGACCGGCGCGGTGAGGTAATCGAATATGTCCAGAAGAAATACGGACATGATCGTGTTGCCCAGATCATCACCTTCGGTAAGCTGCAGGCAAAGGCCGCCGTGCGTGACGTTGGTCGCGTTCTGAGCATCCCATATGGCTATGTCGACAAGATCTGTAAGATGATCCCGGGTGATCCAGCCAAGCCGATCCCGCTTAAGGAAGGGATCGACATGGAACCCGACCTTCGCCGGATTGCGCGTGAAGACCCCGATATTGACCGTTTGCTGTCAATTGCGATGCAGATCGAAGGGCTTTATCGCAACTCATCGACCCACGCGGCGGGCGTGGTGATCGGGGACCGCGACCTTGATGAACTGGTCCCGATCTATCGCGATCCGCGTTCGGACATGCCGGTCACCCAGTTCAACATGAAGTATGTTGAAAATGCCGGTCTTGTGAAGTTTGACTTCCTTGGTCTGAAGACGCTGACGGTGATCATCGAAGCTGTCAAGCTCATGCTTCAACGTAAAGACGTCCCGCAAAACTTTGATATCAGTGCGATTCCTCTTGATGATCGAGCGTCGTTCAAATTGCTGTCTGCTGCGGAAACGGTTGGCGTGTTCCAGCTTGAATCCCAGGGCATGCAGGATGTCTTGCGGGGGCTGAAGCCCGATACCCTTGAAGATATTATCGCTGTCGTGGCGCTCTATCGTCCGGGGCCGATGGATAACATTCCGCATTACATCGCGCGTAAGCACGGTCAGGAAGAACCTGATTATATGCACCCGATGTTGCAGCCGATCCTCGAAGAAACCTATGGCATCATGATCTATCAGGAGCAAGTCATGGAACTTGCCCAGATCATGGCGGGCTACTCGCTTGGCGGTGCTGACCTGTTGCGCCGTGCAATGGGTAAGAAAATCGCCGAGGAAATGGAAAAACAGCGCAGCCTGTTTGTCGATGGCGCGGAAAAGAACAGCGTTGATCGCGGGCAGGCGTCTGACATCTTCGATCAGGTGGCGAAGTTCGCATCCTATGGCTTTAACAAATCCCACGCCGCTGCTTATGCGCTGGTGGCCTATCAGACGGCTTATCTGAAGGCGAACTATCCGGTCGAGTTCATGGCCGCACTTATGACGCTCGATATGCATAACACCGAAAAACTTGCGGTGTTCAAGCAGGAGGTCGAACGTCTTGAGATCGAAATCCTGCCACCATGCGTCAATAATTCCCAAGTGGCATTTTCCGTCGAAAACCACGATGGCGTGCGCAAGATCCGCTATGCATTGGCCGCGGTCCGAAATGTTGGTGACGCGGCGATGGAAAGCCTTGTGGCGGAACGCGAGGCCAATGGGCCTTTCAAGGATATAACCGATTTTGCATCACGTATTGACAGCCGTGCTGTGAACAAGCGTTTGCTTGAAAACCTTGTACGGGCAGGGGCCCTTGACTGCCTGTCACCCAATCGCAAGGTCATGTTCGAGAATGTCGACAAGGTAATCGCCGTTGCCCAGCGTGAAATGCAGGCCCGCAACGATGATCAGATTTCAATGTTCGGTGACAGTAGCGGCTTTGGCAAAGACAAGATCCGTCTGCCGGATGAACGTGACTGGGTGCCGATGGAAAAGCTGACCGAGGAATTCTCGGCCATCGGTTTTTATTTGTCGGCTCATCCCCTTGATACATTTGGTAAAAGTATCCAGCGGATCGGGATTGCCCCGATCAAGGAACTGCCGGCCCGCATGCGTGCACAGAACAAGGGCGCCATTCGCCTTGCCGGGACATTGATCAACGCGCGCGAAATGATATCAAAAAAGAACGGGTCAAAGTTTGCCTTTGTAATGTTCTCGGATCCGACTGGAAGTTTCGAGGTCGCTTTTTGGGCCGAAGCCTGGGCAGCCTATAAGGAAATCATCAATGCGGGTCGTCCCGTACTGCTCGTGGTGGCCGCCGAGATGCGCGAGGGACAGTTGCGTATTCAGGGACAGCGCGTCGAGGATCTGGAGCAGGCCGTTGCCGGTGCCGCTGAGGGCATCCGTATTCGCCTGAACCGCCCCGATCCGGTTGCTGAAATTCGCCAGCTTCTCGAAGGTGCGGGAAAGGGGCGTGGTCTTGTGACGCTTTCGTCTGTCTGTGATGACGGCCGGATGGCCGAAATCGAGCTTGACGACAAATACAAGGTCGGTCCGTCCCTTATCGGGGCGATCGGTGCCATTCCCGGTGTCGAATTCGCCGAAGAAATCTGATCAATTCCATTGTGTGATCTGTTAAATTGGTTCGATCCTTCACAAAGCGCGCAGAAATGCGCACTTTAGGGCTTGCATTCTTGTCGGTACGGGATTAAAACCCGCCCCGAACATCGCACGCGGAAGAGCGGCGACTGCCGTCATATGGCAACTCGTCCATCCGGTGTTTCATGCATGAGGCGTGAAATTCCCTTTCGCGGAGGTATTAACCGGAAAAAGGTAGGAACTATTATGGCATTGCCAACCTTTACCATGCGCCAGCTCATGGAAGCTGGTGTCCACTTTGGTCACCACACCCGCCGTTGGAACCCGAAGATGAAAAAATTCATCTTTGGTGCACGTAACGACATCCACATCCTGAACCTGCAGGAAACCGTCCCGATGCTGCATCGTGCGATGCAGGCTGTTCGCGACGTAACTGCTTCGGGCGGTCGTGTTCTCTTCGTCGGTACCAAGCGTCAGGCTTCCCCGATCATCGCAGACGCTGCAAAGCGTTGCGGCCAGTACTATGTGAACCATCGCTGGCTCGGCGGCATGCTGACCAACTGGAATACTGTTTCCAATTCGATCAAACGCCTTAAAGAACAGGAAGAAATCCTGTCTGCAGGTGCAGAAGGTCTGACCAAAAAAGAAATCCTGAACCTGACCCGTTCGCGCGACAAGCTTGAGCGCGCACTTGGCGGTATCAAGGACATGGGTGGTCTTCCGGACATCATCGTCGTGGTTGACACCAACAAAGAAGCACTTGCTGTTCATGAAGCAAAGAACCTGAACATTCCGGTCGTTGCAATCCTCGATTCCAACTCTGATCCGGCAAACGTTCAGTACCCGATTCCGGGCAACGACGATGCGATCCGTGCGATCCAGCTGTATTGTGACCTGTTCGTTGGTTCTGTTCTGGACGGTATCCAGGAAGAAATGACTGCTTCTGGCGCAGATCTCGGCGAAGCGGAAGAAGTTCCGGCCGAAGCAGCTGCCGCAGTTGAAGCTGCAGAAGAAGCTTCCGCATAAGTTTCACTTTGTATCTGATGAAACGGCGGCTAGCATGCCGCCGTTTTGTTAGGTGTTCACCTGATCGCGTAATAGGGGCTTTAAAAATGGCTATTACCGCTGCTCTCGTAAAAGAGCTTCGCGAAACCACCGGCGCTGGCATGATGGATTGCAAGAAAGCGCTTTCCGAAACCGATGGTAACCTTGAAGCAGCTGTTGACTGGCTGCGCACCAAAGGTCTTGCAGCTGCCGCCAAGAAAGCTGGCCGTGTTGCTGCCGAAGGTCTGGTTTCTGTTGCTGTTGACGGCAACAAAGGTGCAGTTATCGAGCTGAACTCGGAAACCGATTTCGTTTCTCGTAACGAAGACTTCCAGAAGTTTGTCGGTGAAATCGCGACCCAGGCTGTTGCTGCAAATGGCGACATTGATGCCCTTAAAGCTACTGCTTTCCCGGGTACTTCACGTAACGTCGAAGAGCAGGTCACTCACATGATCGCTACCATCGGCGAAAACATGTCGTTGCGCCGTTCGGCTGGTCTGTCGGTTGAGAAGGGCGTCGTTGCGTCCTACATCCACTCGGCAGTTGCTGCTAACCTCGGTAAAATCGGTGTTCTGGTTGCTCTGGAATCGGAAGCTGATGCCGCTGTTCTTGACGGTTTGGGCAAACAGATCGCAATGCACATTGCGGCAACCAATCCGGCATCGGCAACCGTTGAAGATCTGGATCCTGAACTGGTCGAGCGCGAGAAAGCCGTTCTGACCGAGCAGGCCAAAGAATCCGGTCGCCCGGCAGAAATCATCGAGAAGATGATTGAAGGTCGTATCCGTAAATATTACGAGCAGGTCGTTCTGGTTGAGCAGACCTTCGTTATTGACGGTGAAAACAAAGTCAAAGACGTGATCGCAAATGCTGCTAAAGAAGCTGGCAAGCCGATCACCCTTAAGGGCTTTGTCCGCTTCGAACTCGGTGAAGGCATCGAGAAAGAAGAAAAAGACTTTGCTGCAGAAGTTGCTGAGCAGCTGAAGAAATAAACATATGATCGGAATGGTGCTTCGCGCATCATTTCGTGTATGATCCAGACCGGCGAGGTCGGCAGCGCATGTCCGCCCTGTTACTCGCCGGTCTTTTTATATCTGAATTTTGCATTTCCCGTGTTCGGGCAATGCGTTACATCGGCATTTAAGAGGCATTGAGATATGGCAGAAAACGGCCAACTGAAATTTCGCCGCGTTCTTCTTAAGCTCTCGGGTGAAGGGCTTTTAGGGAAACAGCAATACGGGATTGATCCTGAAACGGTTGACCGGATTGCCAGCGAAATCAAAGCCGTTCATGACATGGGTGCCGAAGTTTGCATGGTGATTGGCGGCGGAAACATCTTCCGCGGCGTCAAAGGGGCCTCGCAGGGTATGGAACGCGCAACCGCCGACTATATGGGCATGCTGGCGACCATCATGAATGCGCTGGCCGTTCAGAATGCGCTTGAGCGCCATGGCGTTCAGACCCGTGTTCAGTCTGCCATCCCGATGTCTTCTGTTTGTGAGCCCTATATCCGCCGTCGGGCTGTCCGTCACATGGAAAAGGGCCGGGTCGTCATCTTTGCTGCGGGTACCGGTAACCCGTTCTTCACAACGGATACGGCGGCTGCATTGCGTGCTGTTGAAATGGGTTGCGATGCGCTGCTTAAGGGGACTCAGGTTGATGGTGTTTACACCGCTGACCCGAAAACCGATCCCACAGCAGAACGTTACGACCAACTTACCTATATGGAAGTTTTGTCCAAAGATTTGCGTGTGATGGATGCATCGGCTATTTCTTTGGCTCGCGAAAATGATATTCCGGTTATCGTATTTTCTTTGCATAATCCGGGTGCCTTTGCAGACGTCGTTACTGCAAAGGGGACGTTTACGATTATTTCGAATGGAGACTGAACGTGTCTGACGTTGCTGGCCTAAAAAAGGACCTGTCCCGCCGTATGGAAGGGGCAGTCGAAGTATTGCACAAGGAATTCACCGGTCTGCGTACCGGGCGCGCCAGTGTGAGCCTTCTTGAGCCGGTCATGGTTGAAGCCTATGGCGTTCCGACCCCGCTTAACCAGGTGGCATCTGTCAGCGTTCCCGAAGCACGTATGCTTTCGGTTCAGGTCTGGGACAAGTCGATGGTGAAATCCGTCGAGAAAGCCATCCGTGATTCCGGGCTGGGTCTTAACCCGGCTGCTGATGGTACGCTTGTTCGCGTTCCGATCCCGGCACTGAACGAAGAACGCCGCGCTGAGCTGTCCAAGGTTGCAGGAAAATATGCCGAACAAGCCAAGGTGTCGGTCCGCAACGTGCGTCGTGACGGCATGGATCAGCTGAAAAAATGGGAAAAAGACAGCGAGATTTCCAAAGACGAGATGCACAGCGAAGAAAAAGAGATCCAGAAGCTGACCGATAAGGTCATTGCCGAGATCGACGAGACGCTGGCAAATAAAGAACAGGAAATCATGCAAGTCTGATTATGGCTGTGTTTTCTTCGCAAACCCAACCTTCAGATACCCGGACGGTTCCGCGTCATGTTGCTATCATTATGGATGGCAACGGGCGCTGGGCGCGTGGGCGTGGGCGCCCGCGTACCATGGGGCATCGTGCCGGTGTCGACGCTGTTCGTCGCACGATCGAAGCATCAGTCGCCCTTGGAATTGAGTATCTGACGCTTTACGGGTTTTCGACGGAAAACTGGAAGCGTCCGGAAAGTGAAGTCAGTGACCTGATGGGGCTGCTGCGTCTGTTTCTGAAGCGCGAGCTTGCGACATTGCATAAAAACGGTATCAAAATCCGTATCATCGGTGATAGGTCGCGCTTTGCTGATGATATTCGTGCATTGCTCGACAAGGCCGAAGAACAAACCAGCGGAAATACCCGTCTTAATCTGACGATTGCCTTGAGTTACGGGGCGCGTGCAGAGATTGCTCATGCCATGCGCGAGATCGCAAGAAAAGTGGCGGCAGGCGAAATCTCAGCCGATGCGATTACCGAAGATATCATCGAGCAGAATCTGTCAACAGTTGGCATTCCTGATCCGGATCTTTTGATCAGAACCAGTGGTGAACAACGCATCAGCAATTTCCTTTTGTGGCAGTCGGCTTACACTGAATTCATCTTTGAAGATGTTCTTTGGCCGGACTTTGACCGGGCCCATCTGGAAAAAGCGATAGATAACTTTGCCGGACGGGAGCGGCGTTTTGGTGCTGTCATCTGAAGCCGACCGTCTTAAAGATAATAATTCCGGATTGAAGCCGCGCATTCTTTCTGCGTTGGTTATGACGCCGGTGGCTATTGCTGCTGTGTGGTTCGGGGCGCCTTATTTCGACATTCTGTTGTTCGTATTTTCCGCGGGCATGATGTGGGAATGGTCGCGCATGTGTGCTCCGAAATTTTCTAACGGCATTTCTGTTGTAGCGGCTGTTGCGCTTGGCGTTGCCATTCTGATGCAAGTTGCGGGACAAGATGAATTCATCGTGCTGCCGATCGCGATCAGCACAATTATTGCTGCTGCACGTGCAGGGCGAAACTGGCTTTTGGCCGGATTTGGTGTTCTGTATGTCTCTGTGGCAGCACTTGCGGCACTCTGGCTGCGCAATCAGGACCCTGATGGTCTTTTAACGATCATGTGGCTGTTCTTCCTTGTCTGGGCGACAGATACCGGCGGATACGCATTTGGCAAGACGATTGGCGGTCCGAAGCTCGCTCCGCGCTTCAGTCCCAAAAAAACCTGGGCCGGGCTGATCGGGGGGATGGTTTGTGCTGGTCTCATTGGTGCAATTGTAACCTATTTCAGTGCCGATCAGATCAACTGGAATATTGTCGGGGTCAGCATGGTTCTGGCTGTTGTTGCCCAAATTGGCGATCTTGGTGAGTCTGCGCTCAAACGCCACTTCAAGGTCAAAGACAGCAGCAATCTGATCCCTGGACATGGTGGTCTTCTTGATCGTGCTGACGGAATGCTTTCGGTGTTTCCGGTTGCGTTTATTATTATCTGTTTCGCAGGGCTTGCCTTGCGATAGGGCGGTCGAACCATCGATCGTTTTTTCACAGGTGTTTGATGACTTTGAAGAAATCCGTCAGCGTTTTTGGTGTTACCGGATCTATCGGGACCAGTACTGTTGATATTCTCAGGAACCATTCGGACAAATACAGCGTCGATGCCGTAACCGCGCATCGCAATGTTCAATCGCTGGCTTCTATCGCCAAAGATTTGAATGCCAGATGTGCTGTCATTGGCGATCCCGATCTTTTTCATGAACTGCGTGAAGCGCTGGCAGGTACCGATATCGAGGTAGGTGCTGGCGAAACCGCACTGATCGAGGCTGCCGAGCGTCCATCAGATATCGTTATTGCTGCAATCGTTGGTGCAGCGGGGCTAAAGCCGACATTGGCAGCCATTCGGCGGGGCGCACGGGTTGGATTGGCCAACAAGGAAACCTTGGTCTGTGCCGGCGCTCTGATGACGGCTGAGGTGGCAAAACACAATGCGACACTGATCCCGGTCGATTCCGAACACAGCGCAATTTTCCAGGTTCTTGAAGACAAAGCCGACAAACAAGTCGACCGCATTTTGCTGACTGCTTCCGGTGGACCTTTCCGCGAGCGGTCCTTGGTTGACATGAAATCTGTCACACGCAAGCAGGCGCTGGCGCATCCGAACTGGGAGATGGGGGCAAAAATTTCCATCGACTCTGCGACCATGATGAACAAGGGGCTGGAGCTGATCGAAGCCTGGCACCTGTTTCCGGTTGCTGAGGAGCGAATTGAAATTGTTGTTCATCCTCAGTCAGTTGTTCATAGTATGGTTGAATATTGCGACGGTTCTGTGCTGGCGCAACTGGGCTCGCCGGACATGCGCACGCCGATTGCCTATGCTCTTGCATGGCCGGATCGGATCAAGGTGGATGTACCGCGTCTTGATTTTGCCATGATCGGAAGCTTGAACTTCCAGAAACCCGATACCAATCGGTTTCCGGCTCTTCGCCTGGCACGTCAGGCCTTGCAGGAAGGTGGTACACTGCCTACTGTCCTGAACGGAGCAAACGAAGTTGCGGTCGAGGCCTTCCTGCAAGACAAGATCGGTTTTCTTGAAATTGCAGAAATTGTTGAGACCGTGATGGAAAAGATTGGTCGCGAAGACCTGACCAGTCTGAATCAGGTATTTGAAACAGATGCACTTGTGCGTCGGCAGACCGCAGCACATATCGCCGCTGTTTAAGTTAATTTCTCCGGTTTGACCGGATAAGGAACGTCTTGATGGAAACCTTGCTTGCCTTTCTTTTTGTACTTTCGGTTCTCGTCTTCGTTCACGAATACGGTCATTATTGGGTTGCCATCAAGAATGGCGTCAAGGTCGAAGCATTTTCCATCGGGTTCGGACCCGAACTTTTCGGTTGGAAAGACAAAAAGGGGACACGCTGGAAAGTCAGCCTGATCCCGCTTGGCGGCTATGTGAAAATGTTTGGCGACATGAACCCGGCCAGTGCCGGTCAGCGTGACGACCTGAACGCAGAGGAAGAAAAATACGCTTTCCATCACAAAGGTGTCGGTGCGCGCGCTGCTATTGTGTTTGCCGGCCCGCTTGCAAATTTTGTGTTTGCCATCATCGTTTTTACCTTCCTGTTTGCAGCTGTTGGCCAGCAACGTGCTTTGCCGGTCGTCGGTGATGTTCTTGAAAACAGCCCTGCTGCAAGTGCCGGTTTGCTAAGTGATGATCAGGTCATTGCAATCAACGGTGCGACGGTCGAATGGTTCTCGGAACTTTCCGATATTGTACGCAACCATCCGGCGCAAACACTTGCGATAACGGTACTGCGTGATGGACAATCGCTCGAGCTCTCGGTAACTCCGGACTCTGTGACAGCGGATGAAAACGGTGTCACGCAGACATTTGGTCGTCTTGGTATTACTGCCGGTGCTTTTGATACCAGCCGTGACGGAGTGATAGAGGCGGTTGGGCGTGCTTTTGAAACAGCCTATTCTCTGACAACCCAGACCTTTTCTGCTCTTGGCGAGATGGTCAGTGGTGACCGGGACAGTTCCGAACTTGGTGGTCCGATCCGGATCGCGCAAATGTCAGGGCAGGTCGCAGAGGGTGGTTTGGGGCCTCTCCTGTTCTTTATGGGCTATCTGTCGATCAGTTTGGGGTTGATCAATCTGATGCCGGTTCCGGTTCTGGATGGCGGGCATCTTGTGTTTTATGCGATTGAGGCAATTCGCGGTAAGCCATTGGGAGCAAAAGCACAAGAATATGGTTTCCGTATCGGCGCGGGTTTGGTATTCAGCTTAATCATTTTCGCAACGTGGAACGATTTGACGCAATTGGGTGTCTTTAGTTTCCTCAAAGGACTTGCTGGCTAATGTGTGACAGCAACAGGGGGGTTAACTTGCTGCGTAAGGTAAAAGCGGCCGCGTTAGTTGCGGCCCTTCTTGGCGGAACCGCGCCAGTGATCATTCCGGTGGCAGCATATGCCCAACAGAATTCAGGCCTGATTCGCGAAATTCAGGTCGAGGGTAACAACCGAATTGAAAGTGCGACCGTTAACGCATATCTGACGGTTGCGCCCGGAGACGCATATGATGCGCGTCAAATCAACACGTCGCTAAAGGCGCTGTTTTCCACCGGTCTGTTTGCCGATGTATCCTTCTCGTTCAATCAGGGGGTTCTGAAGGTTAACGTCGTTGAAAATCCGATCATCAACCGAATCGCCTTTGAAGGGAACAATCGTCTCAAGGATGATGTGCTGAGCGCGGAACTCCAGCTTCGCCCGCGCGTTGTTTACACCCGTACCAAAGTCCAGTCGGACGTCCAGCGTATTCTTGAACTGTATCGTCGTAGCGGTCGTTTTGCAGCCACTGTCGAGCCGAAAGTCATTCAGCTCGAACAGAACCGCGTCGATCTGGTCTTTGAAGTTGACGAGGGTGAGGCGACAGGCGTTCGCAAGATCAATTTCGTCGGTAACAAGGCATTCGATGATGGCGAACTTTCTGAAGTCATCCGAACCACCGAAAGTGCCTGGTGGAAAATCCTGACCTCGGACGACAACTATGATCCTGATCGTGTGACGTTTGATCGCGAACTGCTGCGCCGTTTCTACCTTTCCGCAGGCTATGCCGATTTCCAGGTTCTTTCATCTGTTGCGGAACTGACCCCGGATCGTTCGGACTTCTTCATTACCTACACTGTCAGTGAGGGGCAACGTTACCAGTTTGGTGATATCAAGGTTGTCTCCCAGATCGATAAGATTGACGCTGATGCCTTGCTGCCTCTGATCGAGATCGAAAAGGGTGAGTGGTACAACGCGACCATGGTTGATGACGCGGTTGACGCCCTGACGACCAAAGTCGGCGACGAAGGCTATGCCTTCATTGATATTCGTCCGAGCGTTCAGCGTAACCGTGAAACAGGTACAATTGACCTGACATTTACGATTGCAGAGGGGCCGAAAGTATATGTCGAACGCATCAATGTAGTTGGTAACGTCCGTACGCTTGATGATGTTATTCGTCGCGAGTTCCGTCTGGTCGAAGGGGATGCTTTCAGTAGCTCCAAAATGAAACGCTCCAAGCAGCGTATTGAAAACCTTAACTTCTTTAAATCTGTTGATGTCAAAACCTTGCCAGGCAAGGCGCCGGACCAGACTGTTATTGAAGTTGATGTTGAAGAGAAATCGACCGGCGAATTCTCGATTGGTGCCGGATACGGAACGGATGATGGCGCGTTCGGTCAGCTGGGTATTCGTGAACGTAACCTTTTGGGTAAAGGTCAGGATCTGCGCTTGAACTTTACTTTGGGGTCATCAGATCAGCAGATCGATTTGTCGTTTACGGAGCCATATTTCCTGGATCGCGAAATTGCAGCCGGGTTTGACGTGTACCGTCGGGAAGAGGACAATCAGGACGAAAGCTCTTATGATGAAGAGCAGACTGGTGGACGACTGCGTGCAGGATTTAAGTACACAGAAGATCTATCGCACTCTTTCCGATATACGCTCGAGCAGAACAGCTACTCAAATATCAATCGGGCTGACGCATCACGTCTGTTGCTTGCCGAAGATTCTGAATTTATTGAGTCATCTGTCGGCCACACGCTGACCTACGATAAACGCGATAGCTCTGTTGCGCCAACAGAGGGCTACTTTGGGCGGTTGTCCAATGATTTTGCCGGATTGGGGGGCGATGAGACTTATCTGCGGACGCGTTTGGAAGGTGGGTATTATTATCCGCTGGACCGCGAGCATGAATGGGTTCTATCGACCCGTGCCGGGACCGGTTATATCTTTGGTATCGGCGATGATACGCGTATCTCGCAACGCTTTATGGTTGGTGGTTCTAACCTGCGTGGTTTTGAATCTTCTGGCGTTGGCCCGCGTGATATTGCGACAAACGATGCCTTGGGTGGCAAGATGTACTACACTGGATCTGTTCAGATGGACTTCCCGCTTGGGTTGCCATCTGAGTTTGCTCTGAAGGGGCGCATTTTTAGTGACTTTGGCTCATCCGAAGGTGTCGACGGTGCACGCGCAGGTGAAATCTATGACACCGGATCCGTTCGCGGGTCTGTTGGCGTTGGTGTTGGTTGGGAGTCGCCATTCGGTCCGATTGGCATCGACTTGTCACAGGCCGTCCTGAAAGAAGATCACGACAAAGAGGAAGTGTTCCGACTTAACTTCGGAACCAGATTCTAATGATTATGATGAAGTCGCTTCAGAAATTGCTTGTCGCATCCGCTCTTGCATGTGGTGTTTTCACGACATCTTATGTGTCTGCGCAGGAAACACCTAATCCTGAAACCATGGCATCTGTCATGGTTGTCGACTATGCAGGGATCATGCGTGAGGCATCAGCTATGCAGGATGTCAAAAAGCAAATCCGCGAACGGCAGGTAACCTATCAGCAGGATATAGAGACCCGTCAGCAGGCGCTGCGTGAAGAAGAAAAGCAGCTTGCCCAGCAACGAACCCTGCTCGCAGCAGACGTTTATCAGGAAAAGCAAAAGCAGTTTCAGCAAAAGGTAGCTGCATTCCAGAAATTTGCCCAAGGGCGCAGCCGCGTTCTCGATCAGGCTCTTGCCGAGAGTCAGGCAACCTTTCAGAAAGCTTTGAATGACGTTATTGCAGGTTTGGCCGAAGAACGACGTGCAACGCTGGTTTTGCATCAGGCGCAGGTGATCATCTTTGCCAATGCGATGAATGCCAGCAAGGAAGTGTTTGACCGGATTAACAAAAAAGTTCCGACGATCAAGGTTGAGTTCAAGGAAGGGTCCTGATGGCTGATACGCGTTTCTTTCGTCGCAAGGGACCTTTCAGCGTCGCTGAAATTGCGGAGCTGACTGGCGCAGAAGTTTTGAATGCACCTGACAAAGCGCGTGTCTTTGACGATGTGTCACCATTGCAAAATGCTGATGACTCAATTCTGAGTTTCCTTGATAACCGCAAATATATCGATGCCTTTGTCAACAGCAAGGCTGGGGCGTGTTTCATTCGACCAGAATTTGCAGATCGCGCCCCGGAAGGCATGGTTCTGTTCACGACCAACGATCCATATCGAGCCTATGCAAAGGCAGCGACCGCTTTTTATCCGTTCGAGACAGGCAATGGTTCGATTTCTGACCGTGCTTTCATTGATCCGACGGCAAAGCTTGGCAAAGGTGTGCAGGTCGATGCCGGTGCAGTGATCAGTGCCAATTGCGAAATCGGTGATGGAACCATCATCGCCTCGAATGCTGTGATTGGTGAGGGGGTTGTCATCGGGGCTGGATGTAAGGTCGGTGCCAACGCATCGATCAGCCACAGTCTGATAGGAAATCTTTGTCTGATTTATCCGGGTGCCCGGATCGGGCAGGACGGTTTTGGTTTTGCCATGGGGCTGCAAGGCCATGTGAAGGTGCCGCAGCTTGGGCGTGTCGTTATCGGTAATGACGTTGAAGTTGGCGCCAACAGCACGATTGACCGTGGTGCAGGGCCTGATACCGTCATCGGTAATGGGTGCCGTATCGACAATCTGGTACAAATCGGCCATAACGTCGAGCTCGGCATGGGCTGCGTTGTCGTCTCGCAAGTAGGTATTTCCGGCTCGACAAAGCTTGGGAATTTCGTTGTGCTGGCGGGGCAGGTCGGCGTGGCCGGGCATCTTGAAATTGGCGATGGTGTCAAAGTTGCCGCGCAATCAGGTGTCATGAGAAATATCGGACCGGGGGAAACAGTGGGCGGAAGTCCTGCCGTTCCGGTCATGGAATATCATAAACAGACAGTGGCCTTGTCCCGTCTGGTACGAAAAAAGAAATAAGGGCTACACACATGACCGAACTGGTAAGTGTTGATATTCAGCGCATTCTGGAAATGATCCCGCATCGTTATCCGTTTTTGTTGATTGATAAAGTTATCGATATTGCGGTTGATGAATCCGCAACCGGCATCAAAAACGTCACGATGAATGAACCGCAATTTACTGGTCATTTTCCGCAGCAGCCGATTATGCCGGGCGTTCTGATCATTGAAAGCATGGCCCAGACCGCGGCTATTCTGGTTGTTCAGACCCTTGGCGAGGACGCAGAGGGCAAACTGGTCTATTTCATGAGCATCGATAACGCACGTTTCCGCAAACCGGTAACGCCCGGTGATGTGATGCATATCCATGTGACGAAGAAACAAAGCCGTGGTCCGGTCTGGAAATTTGAAAGCCAGGTCAAGGTGGACGGGCAGGTCGTTGCCGAGGCAACCATTGCCGCGATGATCCGGGATAACTGATAATGTCAAAAGTACATCCAACCGCCGTTGTCGAAGATGGCGCGCAGATAGGTCAGGATGTCGAAATCGGACCTTACAGTGTTATTGGTCCGAACGTTGTCTTGGGTGATCGTGTCAAGCTGCATAGCCATGTTGCTGTCGCAGGTCACACGACCCTTGGCGAAGAATGCGAAGTTTACCCGTTTGCTTCTGTCGGGCATGCGCCCCAGGATCTGAAGTTCAAGGGTGAGCAAAGCCGTTTGATCGTTGGAAAGCGGACAAAAATCCGTGAGGGGGCCACCCTTAATCCCGGTACCGAAGGTGGCGGGATGGAAACAACGATCGGTGACGATTGCCTGTTGATGACGGGTGCCCATGTTGGCCATGACTGCCATGTCGGCAACCATTGCATTCTGGTCAATAACGGTACCTTGGCCGGTCATGTGGTTGTTGAAGATTTTGCAATTGTTGGCGGTCTTTCGGCGGTACATCAGTTCGTTCGCATCGGAAGACATGCGATGATCGGTGGCATGACCGGTGTCGAAAGCGACGTAATTCCCTATGGTTCGGTGATCGGGAACCGCGCATACCTTTCGGGCTTGAATATCGTTGGCCTGAAACGTCGTGGTTTTGACCGCGAAACCATTCATTCCCTGCGCAAGGCATATCGTTTGCTGTTTGCTCAGGAAGGTACGTTGGCTGAACGCGTTGAAGAGGTCGCAAAGGACTTCGAAGGTGTCGGTCCGGTCATGGAAATTATCAACTTCCTCAAAGCGGAAAGCATGCGTTCCGTGTGCACACCGAAATATGACAGCTCCGCAGGATAATCCGCAACCAAAGCTGGGGATTATTGCTGGGGGCGGTGCGCTTCCAGCCCGCTTGGCTTCTGCAGCGCAGACAGCCGGGCGGGCTGTTTTCGTTATTAAGCTTGATGGTCATGCCGATGACCCCGCGCTTGACGAGTACCCCAACGTGTCGACAAGGCTTGGTGCTGCGGCCAAAATCCTTGATGCCATGCGTGCAAATGAGTGCCGCGATGTCGTGCTAGCCGGAAAGGTCGCACGCCCGAGTTTCTCGGCAATCCGTCCCGATTGGCGTGCTGCCAAGCTTTTGATGAAGGTTGGCATGAAGGCACTTGGCGATGACGGGTTGCTTCGGCTCGTTGGAGAAGAGCTTGAACGTGAAGGCTTTCGTCTGGTCGGTGCGCATGACATCCTGACGGATCTTGCCGTGTCCGAGGGCGTTCTGGGGGCAATTGCACCTGATGATCAGGCCATCAGCGACGCAAGGCGTGGTCTTTCTGTGGCGCGCATTCTTGGTCAGGCCGATGTTGGACAGGGATGTGTGGTTCAACAGGGCCTTGTGCTTGCGCTTGAAGCCATTGAAGGCACTGACGAGATGGTTCGGCGTTCCGCAAAATATCGGCGTGAAGGCGTTGGAGGGGTTCTGGTGAAAGCCTCAAAACCACAGCAGGACAAACGCCTTGATCTTCCGGCTATCGGCCTGACAACCATCGAAGAAGCGCATCTGGCCGGCCTGCGTGGCATTGCACTCCTTGCCGGTGGTACAATGATTATTGATCGTGCTGCGGTTATTGCCCGTGCAGACGCGCTTGGCATATTTGTGCTTGGCCTCGGCGATGAGGACGGAGAAACAAACCATGGCGTCTGAAAATACGTCAGGTGGCCCGAAAATCATGCTTGTGGCTGGCGAAGCCTCCGGTGATCAGCTTGGCGGTCGTCTTATGGCTGCGATCAAGCGTCAGGAACCCGGTGCACGTTTTATCGGTGTTGGCGGTCCAAGGATGGAGGGCGAGGGGCTTCAAAGCCTGTTCCCGATGAATGAAATGTCGGTGATGGGCCTGACAGAGGTTATCCCGCATATTCCGCACCTGCTGAAACGTATCGCGCAAACGGCAGACTTCGCCAAAAGCGAGAAACCTGACGCTGTTGTGACGATTGATGCCCCGGATTTCAGTTTCCGGGTCGGGAAAAAGCTCAAGGGCAAAGGCATTCCGCTTATTCACTATGTTGCCCCGTCTGTTTGGGCCTGGCGTGAAGGGCGGGCAAAGAAAATTGCAGGGTTTCTCGACCATCTTTTGGCACTTTTGCCGTTTGAGCCGCCCTACTTTGAAAAAGAAGGCCTGCCAACGACCTTTATCGGCCACTCAGCTGTTGAAGAGCGCCATGATGGTAACGGGGATCGTTTTCGGGCCAATCACGGTCTGGACGCGAATAAACGCCTGCTGGCAGTGCTGCCCGGAAGTCGTAACTCCGAAGTAAAGAGACTGCTGCCGGTCTTTCGCCAGGTGATCGAGGCAATCGCCCGGAAATACCCTGATGCCCGCATTGTGGTTCCCACGGTCAGCAAGGTTGCTGATACCGTGACCGAAGAAATGAAAAGCTGGCCCTTGGCACCGATCGTTGTGGCCACGGATCAGGAACGTCATGACGCGTTTTCTGCAGCCGATTGCGCCTTGGCCGCATCAGGTACGGTGTCGCTGGAACTGGCAATCTCCGGTGTTCCGCATGTGATTGCCTATCAGGTTAATGCCATAACCGGCTGGATTGCCAAACGCCTGATCAAGATTGATACGGTGACAATCGTTAATCTTGTTCTGGGACGTAAACTGATCCCCGAATTCCTGCAGGAAAATTGCAAGGCGAAGAACATCATCCCGGTGCTTGATGCCCTTTTGGGGGATAACCCTACCCGGGAACAGCAAAAATCAGGCTTTGATGAAGCATGCAGGATGCTTGGCTTCGGGGATCGGGCACCCAGCGAAAAAGCTGCCGAGCAGATTCTCGACATTATCGCGAAAAAATAACGGCTAACGACTGGTATCAGGCGTGGAATGCAATTAGTTTCAGGTCATTGATCAATCCATAACGGAGACGTTGTTATGCGTTATTTGCACACGATGGTGCGCGTCGAGAATGTCGATGAGTCGCTGAAATTCTATTGCGATCTTCTGGGCATGAGCGAGACTCGCCGCATCGAAAGCGAAAAGGGGCGTTTCACCCTGATTTATCTGGCCCCGTCAGCTGATGTAGAGAATGCCAAGGCAAACAAGGCTCCTGAACTCGAACTGACCTATAACTGGGACCCCGAGAGCTATTCGGGCGGTCGCAATTTTGGTCATTTGGCCTATGAAGTTGATGACATCTATGCAACTTGCCAGAAACTGATGGATGCCGGGGTAACGATCAATCGTCCCCCGCGTGATGGTCATATGGCATTTGTACGTTCGCCAGACGGAATTTCAATCGAGTTCCTTCAGAAAGGTGAGAGCCTTGCACCGGCAGAGCCATGGGTAAGCATGGAAAACACCGGAAGCTGGTAAGTTTTGAGAGTTCGTTTTACCGGTAACACTGGTTGAGAAACACGAAAAGGCCCGGATTTCTCCGGGCCTTTTTGCTTTGATATGGCAAAGATCGCTGTCGGGACGACTTAGCGTTTGTCGACCGGAACGAACGGACGTTCTGCGACACCGGTGAACAGCTGACGCGGGCGGCCGATTTTCTGCGACGGATCTTCGATCATTTCTTTCCACTGGGCGATCCAGCCGACGGTACGTGCAACCGCGAACAGCACGGTGAACATGCTGACCGGAATGCCCATCGCCTTGAAGATGATGCCCGAATAGAAGTCGACGTTCGGATAGAGTTTCTTCTCGATGAAGTACTCGTCTTCACGTGCAATACGTTCGAGTTCCTGGGCAACATCAAGAAGCGGATCCTTGATGTTGAGTTCCTTGAGAACTTCGTGGCAGGTTTCCTGCATGACTTTGGCGCGCGGATCGTAGTTTTTGTAAACGCGGTGACCAAAGCCCATCAGACGGAACGGATCGTTCTTGTCTTTTGCTTTTGCAACGAATTCCGGGATGTTTTTCACATCGCCGATTTCGTTGAGCATAACCAGAACGGCTTCGTTCGCACCACCATGTGCCGGCCCCCAAAGGGACGCGATACCAGCAGCGATACATGCAAACGGGTTTGCACCAGACGAACCGGCAAGGCGTACGGTCGAGGTCGAAGCATTCTGTTCGTGGTCAGCATGAAGGATCAGAATACGATCCATTGCTTTGGCCAGAACCGGGTTAACTTCGTATTCTTCGCACGGGTTGCCAAACATCATCTGAAGGAAGTTTTCAGCAAAGCCCAGCTTGTTGTTCGGATAGCGGAACGGCTGACCGATCGAATATTTGTATGCCATCGCAGCAATGGTCGGCATTTTCGCGATCAGGCGATAAGCCGAGATCAGGCGCTGCTGCGGGTCATTGATGTCGGTGCTGTCATGATAGAATGCAGACATTGCGCCAACAACGCCACACATGATGGCCATCGGATGCGCATCACGGCGGAAGCCGTTATAGAAATTGCGCATCTGCTCATGCACCATGGTGTGCATGGTGATGTCGTTTTCGAACTGCGCTTTCTGGGTGGCATTCGGCAGCTCACCGTAAAGCAGCAAGTGGCAAACTTCGAGGAAGTCGGAGTTTTCTGCAAGGTCATCAATTGCATAACCACGGTGACGAAGGATACCAACGTCGCCATCAATGTAGGTCAGCTCGGACTGGCAGGAGCCGGTCGAAGTGAAGCCCGGATCATACGTAAAAAATCCAGTTTCAGCATACAGCTTCCGAATGTCGATAACAGACGGGCCTACGCTACCCTCAATCACCGGCATCTCGATCGACTTGCCAGTGGCATTGTCGGTCAGTGTTACGGTGTGGGAAGTCTTGGAATTCTGAGCCATGACTTATTTTTCCTTCCCTGTTTGAACGAACACGGTTTCAAGTTGGGTGCAGCATAATGCTGCGGCGCATTAAGCGCAAATAGACTATTAGTTTTTTATAATTCGCTGTTGTTATACATCGAAATGTCGAATGCGTTTCAGCGTTTGCTCTTTGCCAAGCACGATCATTACTTCGAAGATGCCTGGAGAAGAATTGGAGCCGGTAAGCACCGCCCGCAAGGGCTGTGCAACTTTTCCGAGTTTAAGATCAAGTTTTTCGGCAGTTGCACGAACACTTGCGTCAACGTTCTCTTCGGTCCAGCTTTCAAGCGCTTCAAGGCTGTTGGCCAGTTCTGCGAACAAACCTTCAGGTGCGCTATCAATCAGGGACTGGGCTTTCTCGTTAACGGACGTAATGCCATCTGTAACGTAGAAGGCCGAAGATTCGGCGAGCTCAATAAGTGTCTTGGCCCTTTCTTTAAGGCCTGCCATGCCATTGATCAAGATTTCTTTTTGCGCTGCATCAATTGCATCAATACCAGCAATGGCTGCAACCCGTTGGGAAATCTCGTCTACAAGCCGTTTGTCATCGGCCTGACGCAAGTAAATTCCGTTCAGGTTTGTTAGCTTTGCGAAGTCGAAACGCGACGCGCCCTTGCCAACATCCTTGACGTCAAACCACTCGATTGCCTGTTCCTGGCTGATGACCTCGTCGTCACCATGGCCCCAACCAAGGCGCAGCAGATAGTTGTTCAGCGCTTCGGGAAGGAAGCCCATCTCGTCGCGATAGGCATCAACACCCAGTGCACCGTGACGCTTGGACAGTTTTGCACCATCCGGGCCATGGATCAGCGGGATATGGGCAAAGGTCGGAACGTCCCAACCCATTGCGTCATAAAGCGCTTTCTGCCGGAAGGCATTGGTCAGGTGGTCGTCCCCGCGAATGACGTTGGTTACACCCATATCATGGTCATCAACAACAACCGAAAGCATATAGGTAGGGGTTCCGTCACCGCGCAGGATGACATAGTCGTCAAGCTGTTCGTTTGCGACGCGAACTTCGCCCTGAACCTGATCATCGATAACGACATCGCCTTCTTGCGGCGCCTTGAGACGAACCACCGGCTTGACGCCAGCAGGGGCCTCGGACGGATCGCGATCACGCCAGGTGCCGTCATATTTCATCGGGCGGCCTTCAGCACGGGCTTTCTCCCGCATGGCGGTCAGTTCTTCGGGCGAGCAATAGCAAAGATATGCCTTGCCGGCATCAAGTAATTGTTGGGCGACTTCTGCATGGCGGTCGCGACGGGCAAACTGGAAAGTCGGTTCTTCGTCAGCGGTCAGGCCAAGCCAGTTCAGGCCGTCAAAAATGGCCTCTACGGCCTCGGGCGTTGAACGTTCGCGGTCAGTGTCTTCGATGCGCAGCAAGAATTTGCCGCCGGTGTGTTTGGCATAAAGCCAGTTATACAGGGCGGTGCGTGCGCCGCCGATATGTAAAAACCCGGTCGGGGACGGGGCAAAACGGGTAACAACCGTCATTCAATCTATCCGTTATCTGGATGTTGTCGCTTGTCGTATGGACTTTTGGCGTGCAGGCTATAGCACAAATGACACGCTGTTGCACCACAGCCGATGTTAGATAGAAACAATGCTCAGGGCGGGCTATTGGACATTCGTCGTAATACTTTTATAAGAAGTATGAAAAAACAAAGGCTTGTGGGGGATTTCTCGCAAGTCATATTTGTTGTTACAAGCCAAAGAAATAAATGGTTTCTGTCATCGGTTCTCTTCTTTGGGTTGGGATGCGCGCTATATTTCTTGCTTCCTGCGCGCATTGCAGCATCAGAGATTGGCGTCGGAGTGATTCTTTCTGGCTGCGCATTCTGGATGACCCGGCGGATCGCGATTGTTGCTTTTACCCTGCAGTTGCAAACAAGCTTGATGGCGGGGTTCCTCACAAGTGCCATTCACACGGATATTGGTCCGCAAAATATTCTGACCAAGACGCTGTATGCGACCGAAATTACTGGGACTGTTATCAATATTGAACCGCGCGAAAATCGACTTCGGGTCACACTTGAACCATCTGCCATAACCGGACTGGCAGATGGGGAATTCGACTGGAAAGTCAGATTAAGTTTTCTGGGCGACAGCAAATTTTCCATCGGCGATCAGGTGCAGGTCAAGGCAAGGTTATTTCCGCTTCGCCCGCCAGCGGTTCCCGGTGATCCTGATTTCGCGCGCAACCTTTACTTTAGCGGGATCGGCGCAACCGGTTTTGCATTCGGACGACAGTTTCAGGTCTTGGATGAGGGTAAAAGTTATAAAAACAATGAATTATGGAACTTTATTGAGGAGGCACGTCAGTCTGTTTCTCAAACGATCAGCCACTATCTGAGTGCTCCCGAAGCCGGAATAGCCAAGGCACTTATCATTGGTGAACGGGGTGAAGTCACCCCCGATATAACCGAAGACTTACGGAAGTCGGGGCTTGCCCATCTTTTGGCGATTTCCGGACTGCATATGGGATTGTTGTGTGGAACGGTGTTTTTTCTGTTCCGGTTTTGCCTGGCTGCTATTCCGCGCATCGCATTGCGCTATCCGATAAAAAAATGGGCGGCGGTAGCTGCTGCCTTGTCAGGGCTGATTTATCTTGGATTGTCCGGGGCAACAGTGCCCACGCAACGCGCCTTTATCATGTTGCTGGTTGTCTGGATCGCCTTGTTGCTTGATCGCCGCGCCATTTCGTTACGCTTGGTCGGTGTTGCGGCTATTGTCGTTTTGATCTTGCGTCCCGATGCCGTTCTGGGAGCCAGCTTTCAGCTGTCCTTTGCTGCTGTTGGTGCGTTGGTGGCATTCTATGACGGGCCCGGCCGTCGATGGCTTGATCGTCAGGGTATGAGCCCCTGGTATGTCCGTATCGTGATCTATATCGCTGGATTGCTGGTCACCGGGATCATTGTTACAGCAGTGACGGCACCGATAATCGGGTTCCATTTCGGACGCATTTCGATGCTGGGGATTGTTGCCAACCTGATTGCCATCCCGGTGATGGCATTCTGGGTGATGCCGTTGATTGTTGCGACACTGATATTGATCCCGGTCGGGTTGGGCGGTGTAACGCTTGCCTTGATGAAACCCGGGCTCGCCGTCCTGATCAGGACGGCCTCCATCGTCGCCGATCAGGAATGGGGGCTTTGGTACGTTTCGGGGCTGAGCTTTATCGCAGTTTCCTGTTTGTTGCTGGCACTTTCCTGGGCGATGATCTGGCGTGACAGGGCCGCCATTATTCTGGGTGTCCCGCTTTTACTGATTGCTGTGTTTGCGCAATGGCAACATCAAAGCCCGAATATTCTGGTGTCAGGTGATCGTGAAAACTGGGCTGTCTTCGATCCGGATGACGGTGTCCTTCATATTCCCGACGGGCTTGGTGAGTTTCAAAAATCGGTCTGGATGAGCCGCTTCGGCATGCGACGTGAGGATGAAGACCGCTACGTCAAAACCTGTGAGACGGACCCGTGTCTGGTCGGGATTGGCGCGGACAGTGCCAAGACAAACATCATCATTGCAAGCAAGCTTCTCAACCCGTTTTATGCCTGTCGGAATGCCGAGATTGTCATCAGTCTGACAACAGACCTGCCAAGGCAAAGCTGTCAGGATGCCGGGGCGCAACACATGATCGATGACGATGTCTTGTGGTGGCAAGGTGGCGTGGCCTTAAGCGCAGGCAGCAAAGATAGCGATGAAATATCACTGCAAACAGTGCGCGCAACATCCGGACACTGGCCTTGGGTCATCGTCGCGCAAAAGGCGGGACGTGCAGCGCGATGAAACAGTTCTTCGAAGTTTAAAAAAAAACGCCCGGATGCATCGCACACCGGGCGGTTTTCAAAAGCTGTATGGCAATGGGCGGAGATCAGTATTGGCGCAGCAAGCCAACCAGACGTCCCTGAATGCGCACGCGGTCCGGTGACAGCGCACGGGTTTCATAGCGCGCATTGGCCGGTTCAAGCAGAACCTCACCGCGGCCACGTTTAAGACGCTTGAGCGTGGCTTCGCTGTCATCGACAAGGGCTACGACAATCGTGCCATCATGGGCCTGTTCACAACGCTGGATCAGCACCGTGTCGCCATCAAGAATACCGGCTTCGATCATGGAATCACCCGATACCTCAAGCGCATAGTGATCACCAGAACCCAGAAGGGCTGCCGGGACCTGCACCATGGTGCTTTGATCGCGCAGCGCCTCGATCGGGGTACCTGCGGCAATCCGACCATAAAGCGGTAGTGAAATGGCTTCTCCGGCCTCGGAAAATGCGGTTGGGACGGTTGCCGGACGGTGTGATGCCTTTCGCGCACTGGCAATGGATGTGACATTGTTTGGCGTTTCAGGTGCCTCGTCGTCACTGTTTTCCGGAAGCCGGATGACTTCCAGTGCACGGGCACGATGGGCGAGGCGACGGATAAAGCCGCGTTCCTCAAGCCCGGTGATCAGCCGATGAATGCCTGATTTGGATTTAAGGTTCAGGGCCTCTTTCATTTCATCGAAAGAGGGCGAGATACCGTGATCGCGAAGGTAATTGTCAATATAGACCAGCAACTCATATTGCTTGCGCGTCAGCATGATATTTCCCGAACCTGTAGCAAGAACAAAAAGGATACACAGATGTTCTACTTTAGTTCTTTTGCGCGGTCAAGCACCTGCGCATAAAAAGCACAGGACGGATGTCAGAAACGCGAAACAATGTCCTGAAACAGAAGGAAACCGGGGGAGCCCGATCAGTCGGCGATATAGGTGCCGGACTTTCCGCCTTCCTTGCGGGTGACACGAATATCGGTGATCTGCATCGCCTTATCGACCGCCTTGCACATATCAAAGACGGTCAGGGCCGCAACAGAGGCAGCTGTAAGCGCCTCCATCTCGACACCGGTCTTGCCGGTGGTCTTGCAGGTTGCCGTAATATCGACCCCGTCAACATCATCGGCCAGTTCAAGATCAACCGTGACCGAAGTCAGGGGCAGGGGATGGCACAGCGGGATCAGATCGGGAGTCTTTTTCGCCCCCATGATCCCGGCAAGCTGGGCAATGCCAAGAACATCGCCCTTTTTATGGCCGCGATCCGCAATCAGCTGTGCTGTTTGCGCAGACATCAGTACACGTGCCTTGGCAATGGCAATTCGGGTGGTATCGGCCTTGGCCGAGATATCGACCATGACGGCGTTACCACCTGCATCAATATGTGAAAGCTTGTCTGCCATTATTCTGTCTGTCGCCAATCAGGCCGCAAGGCCAAGAAGATTACGGGTTGCTGCGGTCACATCATCCTGACGCATCAGGCTTTCACCAATCAGGAAGCATTGCGCGCCGACCCTGGACATGCGTGCAAGGTCTTCCGGAGTAAACAAGCCGCTTTCAGCCACCAGCAAACGGTCGTTATCAACCATGCCAGCCAGTTCTTCGGTCGTGGTCAGCGAAATTTCCATGGTCTTGAGGTTGCGGTTATTAATCCCGACCAGTCGTGATTTCAGTTTCAGCGCGCGTTCAAGTTCCGGTGCATTGTGAACTTCGATCAGAACATCCATGCCAAGGCTGTGCGCGGCATCTTCAAGTTCAGCCGCCAAGCCATCGTCAAGGGCCGCCATGATCAAAAGGATACAATCAGCACCAAGTGCACGTGCTTCGGTGATCTGATAGGGATCAACCATGAAATCCTTGCGCAATGCCGGAAGGTCAACAGCCGCACGTGCCGCCACCAGATAGCTGTCATCGCCCTGGAAATAGGGAACGTCAGTCAGAACAGAAAGGCAGCTTGCCCCGCCAGCCTGATAGGCTCTTGCGAGTTCCGGCGGATTGAAATCCGGGCGGATCAGACCTTTGGACGGTGATGCTTTCTTGATTTCGGCGATCAGGCCGTAACGACCGTTCGCAACACTGGTTTCAAGGGCATTGATAAAGCCGCGCGGTGCTGACTGTGCCTTTGCTTCTGCTTCAAGCGTGCCAAGGGTTTTGCGCGCCTTGCAGGCTGCGACATGGTCACGTTTGTCGTCACAGATTTTTTGAAGAACGTCACTCACGCTGCGTTTCCTTCGTTGGTAATGGTAACAAGGCCCAGCAGCGTCTCTGCAGCCTTGCCACTGTCAATCGCATCGGACGCCTTTTTAATACCCTCGGCAAGATCGCTCGCAATCCCGGTAACCACAAGGGCCGCACCGGCATTCATCAGAACGATGTCGCGATAAGCGCCTTTTTTTGCCGCCAAAAGATCAGTAATAGCCTTGGCATTCACATCGGCATCCCCCCCCTTGAGATCCTCAAGAGTAGCCGTTTCAAAGCCGAAATCACCCGGTGAAATTTCAAAGGTCGTGACATTGCCGTTTTTGACTTCGGCAACAAAGGTCGGACCGGTGGTCGAGATTTCATCAAGTCCGCTATGGCCGTGAACGACCCAAGCATGTACCGATCCCAGACGGTTCAGCACATGGGCAACCGGTTCCACCCAGTCCTTGGCAAAAACGCCAAGGACCTGGCGTTTGGTCTTTGCCGGGTTGGCAAGCGGGCCAAGCAGGTTAAAGATCGTGCGGGTCCCCATTTCAACACGGGTCGGCATCACATGACGCATGGCCGAATGATGGCGGGTTGCCATCATAAAGCACAGGCCGATCTCGCGAAGCGCCTTTTCCAGAAGCTTCATATCCGCATCAAGATTAACGCCAAGCGCCATCAGGACATCGGCAGACCCCGATTTCGACGAAGCAGCACGGTTACCATGCTTGGCAACAACAGCACCAGCCGCCGCCGCAACAATGGCGGCACCAGTCGAAATATTGAAGGTGCCACTGCCATCTCCACCCGTCCCGCAGGTATCAACTGCATTGTCAGGCGCAACGATGCCGGTTGCCTTTTCACGCATGACGCGTGCTGCGCCGGTGATTTCGTCAACCGTTTCACCGCGAATACGCAAACCCATCAGGAAAGCCCCCATCTGGGACGGGGTTGCCTGACCCGACATCAGCACATTGAAAGCCTGTTCGGCCATGCTTTCGGTCAGTTTTTCACCATCTGCGACTTTGGCCAGAATTGGCTTCAGATCATTATCAGTCGACATTCGGGTTTCCTCGGTTTGCGGTCCGGTGCGTTTGTCAGGCGCCGGTATAGTCGATAAAATTCTTTAACAATGCGTGCCCATGTTCCGATGCAATGCTTTCGGGATGGAACTGAACGCCATGAATCTGATGGGTTTTATGACGGACACCCATGATCAGACCATCTTCGCTTTCGGCGGTGATTTCAAGACTGTCGGGCAAAGTTTCGCGTTCGATCACCAAAGAATGATAGCGCGTTGCCTCAAACGGGCTTGGAAGACCGGCAAAGACACTGGTACCGGAATGTTTCATCGCATCGGTCTTGCCATGCATGCAATGGGGCGCACGGACAACCTTGCCGCCAAATGCCTGACCAATTGATTGATGGCCAAGGCACACGCCAAGAAGCTTGACCTTGCCAGCCGCAGCCTTGATCAGATCAAGACAGATACCTGCACGTTCCGGGTCACAAGGACCGGGCGAAATCACGATGCCCTCGGGCTTCATGGCAAGGGCCGCATCCACGGTGATCTCATCGTTGCGGCGTACTTCAACCTCGGGGCCGAGTTCGCGCAAATAATGCCACAAATTGAATGTGAAGCTGTCGTAATTATCGATGAGTAGATACATCGGAAGAAGCGCCTGTGCACATTAAGGTCGGCAGAGAATAAACGCCCTTGCCGCTACGTCAAGCGGAAGCAGAGTAAGGGTTTTCTCCTATGGCAGGTTGTCCGGTGATGCGCAGGTCCGGTCTCTTAACGGGGCGCTAACCAGAACCGTTTTAAAAACATTAAAACAACTGCCGACGTGATCGGTCTATAATCACCATATGGGATGGAGCTGTATGCTATAATGTACAGCGCCTACGAGCGACCCACCAAACGATACTGGAGACCACAGCGTGGCACGCCGGGCAACGACCACCAAACGTAAAAAGGTGGCACCCAAGAAATCCAACCGCCAAAAGACTGCATCGAAAAAGAAATCGGGCGGTATCGGCCGTCTGATGCTGGGCGGTGCATTTGTTGCAGGTACTCTTTCTGCCATGATTGCCGTGGGCAGCATGCTTGAACTTGATCGCGCATCTGACGAATTCGGTCGGGCATCGGATCAACGCGCTCCTGATTACGCATTGGCCGAGCCGGAACAAAAACCGATGCTGCGCAAGGATTATCAGTTACCTGATAATCCGCCGCCCCCCATGCAGGGACGCACCGGTTATCTGATTGATGAAAATGGCCGCACCACCGCAAATCAGGGGCAGGGTGGACAGAACCTTTCGGATTTTGTCGGAACACCACAATCCAAACCCAAAGGCGACATTCTTCCGGGGGATAGTGGCAATGACGGACCCGCAATAACGGTCGGGCCGTCTGACAAGGATGCGCCCTGGCGTAAATTTGCGGCCCTGGCACCTGATGCCGGATCAAAGCCGGTCATTGCCATTGTCATCGATGATGCCGGGCTTGATCAGCCTCGCACGGCAAAAACCGTGGAACTTCCTGGGCCGATTACGATTTCCTATCTGCCCTATGCGCGCGATTTGCAGCCACAGGTCAATGCCGCACGCAAGGCCGGGCATGAGGTGATGTTACATATGCCAATGGAACCGTCATCGGCCACAGTTGATCCGGGACCACATGCGTTGTTGGCGACCTATGACCGACAGAAGATCGTCAACGAAATGAACTGGATGCTTGATCGCTTTGACGGATATGTCGGGGTGAACAACCATATGGGCAGCAAATTCACATCCGATCCGGAACGCATGCGGATTGTTATGGAAGTGATGAAGTCGCGTGGACTTCTGTTCCTTGATTCCCGCACCAGTGCTGCATCTGTCGGGTATTCGACGGCCAGCAAGTTCGGTGTTCCGGCAATTACGCGTGATGTCTTTATCGACGATGCCGACGATGCAGCCAAAATTGCCGATATGCTGGCCCGTACCGAACGTGTCGCCGCCAAACAGGGCTATGCCATTGCCATCGGTCATCCCCGTGATCTGACGATCAGTGCCTTGCGCAAGTGGATTCCGGAAATTGAAGCGCGCGGATTTGTTCTGGTGCCTGTGTCGGATATCTTGCGACGCTCGTCACGGAGTGTGACTGGATAAACCGATACCTGCTGTTCCAGGCTGATACAACAAGGGCCGCAGTGATACGCGGCCCTTTGTTTATTGTTTCAGGAGAAGCGATATGCTTCGCGGGCCGCGGCCATCAATGCACCTGCCTTGTTGCGGCATTCCTTGTCCTCCAGTTCCGGTTTGCTATCAACGACGATACCGGCACCGGCCTGAATGTGAATTTTCTCGTCCTTGATCACGGCTGTACGCAGGGCGATGCAGGTATCCATCGACCCATCAGCCGAGATATAGCCGATACACCCGGCATAGATCCCGCGACGCACCGATTCCAGTTCATCAATGATTTCCATCGCGCGTACTTTTGGTGCACCTGAAACCGTCCCGGCGGGGAAACCTGCCTTAAGGGCATCCATGGCATCGTATTTCTCGTCGATTTGCCCGACGACATTGGAAACGATATGCATGACATGGGAATAATATTCGATGGTCTCGCGGTCTGTGACACGAACCGTTCCAGGTTTTGAAACACGGCCAACATCATTACGACCGAGATCAAGCAACATCAGATGTTCGGAACGTTCCTTGGGATCATCCAGAAGGTCTTGCGCCATAACCTTGTCATCTTCGGGCGTTTTGCCACGACGGCGCGTTCCGGCGATCGGACGAATGGTGACCTCGCCATCGCGTAACCGGACCAGAATTTCCGGGCTGGCGCCAACAACCTGAAAACCGCCAATATCAAGATAGAACATGAAGGGCGACGGGTTGATCCGGCGAAGTGCGCGATAAAAGGCAAAGGGTGGCAATTGATAGGGCAGCGTATAGCGTTGCGACAGCACGACCTGGAAGATGTCACCGGCCTGGATATATTCCTTGGCCTTGTCGACCATTTCGTAAAAGCCAGCTTCATCTACGCTGACCTTCGGGTCGGGCAGGGTATCGGGCACGGATTTCGAGCGACGGTCGATAAACAGGTTGCGCTGGAACTGCATCACCACATCGTTAAGTCGCGCGCAGGCAAGATCATAGGCCGCATCGGCACTGATACCGTCTTGCGGGCGCACTGGTGTGACGACGGTTACCGTGTCCTCGATGGTATCGAAGCTTGCGGTTACGGTCGGGCGAATAAATATGCCGTCAGGCACGCCAAGTTCATCAATGTTGCTGTCAGGCAGCTTTTCCATCAGGCGGACGGTGTCATATCCCATATATCCAACAAGACCGGCACTCATCGGCGGCAGATTGTCGGGAAGCTCGATATAGCTTTCAGCAATCAGTTTCTTAAGGCTGTCGAGCGGGGCATCATCTTCATCGACAAAGGCATCCGCATCGGCCATGGCGCGACGGTTCAGATCCGCCTTGTTGCCAAAGCAACGCCAGATCAGATCGGGTTTCAAACCCAGAAATGAATATCGTCCGCGAACAGCTCCTCCTTCAACAGATTCAAGCAAGTAGGTGTTTGGCATACCTTCGGCAATCTTGAGGAACGCCGAAACCGGCGTATCAAGATCAGCCGTCAATGCGGTCCAGAGAACCTGCGAAACGCCCTTGTCATAGTTTTGCTTGAAGCTGTTGAAATCCGGTTTGATTTCCATGGTCTGTCCGATTGTTGGTCTTTATGTTGGCTCTTAATAAAAAGAAAAAGGGCGACCGGATCAATCGGTCGCCCTTTGTGCTTGTATCAGTTAGCTGCTGTCGGAGTAAAAAGCTCGTTGATGACGGTGTTATTCACCGTGACCGAGATTTCGTCTCGCAGATAGCCAAGATATTGCGAAAGAATATCTTCGTTGATTGCCGATTTTAGTTCGTTACTGACCATCGATGCATCTTCCGTCTGGGCATCTGCGACCTTGATATTATCAAGACGGACAATCAGGATGTCTTCCCCGGTCTGAATTGCTTTGGCCTTGCCATCTTCAAGAGTGAATAGGGCGGCAGCAACGGCAGGATTAACATTGTCGCCAAGACCCTGACCGGTACGTTTTGTCAGACCGCTTTCCATGACCTCTGCGCCATCTTCAGAGGCAACAGCGGCAAGATCCGCACCGTTTGAGTTGATGGTGTTGGCAAGCTCTTCTGCTTTGGCCAGCATCTGCTTCTGGCGTTCGTCAGCTTTCCATGCTGCAATGACATCGTCACGAACATCTTCGAACGGACGCAGGGCAGAGGGGGTGATGTTTTCGACGCGAACGACATAACGGGTACCGGTACCGGTTTCCTCAAGGAAGCTTTCTTCGCCGTTTTCAAGCTCGAAAATCTTCGCGTTGATTTCATCCGCACTGTCGATGTTTTCACCGGCAAGCCCCTCGCCGCGAACAACCCCGCTCAGCTTGTAGGTTTTTGCGCCAACGTCACGGGCTGCGTCCTCGATCGGGGTGCCTGCGCCAAGTTCCTCGTCAAACTTTGCCGCAAGGTCATAAATCGAGTCTTCTGCCTTGAACTGTTTGAGGCCGTCGACAATTGTGTCGCGTACTTCATCAAGGGACTGGGTGCTGCCCGGCGTAATTGACGTTACATGCAGGATATGCCAGCCAAGAGCCGTTTCAACCGGTTCGGAGTAACCGCCTTCGGGCAGGGCAAAGGTTGCAGCGCTCAGGTCTGGAAGAATGTCGTTGGCGGTGAATTCGCCAAGCTTGACCATCCCTTCATCCATGCCGGCTTCCTTGGCCGTCGCCATGAAGTCAGCCCCTTCCTGAAGCTTTTTATAGGCTTCGTGTGCAGACTGCTCGTCGCCCGGCGCAAACAGTATCTGTTCGACAACGCGTTTTTCCGGGGTCTGGAATTCTGCTTCACGCTGTTTATAGGAATCAGCGATTTCTTCTTCAGTCACCGAGATTGTCGGGATCAGGTCCGCGGCACTGAGTGTCGCCAGCGTCACATCACGGCTTTCCGGCGCAGTAAACTGTGCTGCATTATCTTCGTGGAATTTGCGAAGGGTCGGATCATCGGCAACCGCAATATCATCAAATTCCGCACCATTGAGGGCAAAGAATGAACCACTACGCTGTTCGTTGCGATAGGCAACAATCTGCTTTGCCATCATTTCCGGAACCGCCGCTGTGCCGGTCAGGCTGCCAACAACCTGCTGGCTCATCAGATCGCCACGAACACCTTCGATGAATTCCTGTTCGGTATAGCCTGCGGTGTAAAGCGCCTGCAGGAAACGATCACGGCTGAACTGGCCGGTGGTCGGGTCCTTGAAATTCTCAGACGCGAAGATGGTGTCGCGCACTTTATCGTCGCTGATACCGATTCCCATAACCTTGGCGTCTTCACGCAGCACTTTCTGAGATACGAGCGATTGCACCGTATTGTTCAGAAGACCCATCTGGATGGCCTGCTGCTGGTTGAAGTTCGGGCCGAATACATTCCGCATATTCTGCACGCTGCGCTGGAAGGCGCGGTCCAGTTCGACCGGGGTAACTTTCTGGCTGCCGATTTCGGCAACTTCACGCGACGTGCCAAGATTAAGCATCGATGCGTTCAGGCCCCAGATAACGAAGCTCAGTGCAATCACGCCAAAGATGATTTTGGCAAAGATTGATTTCGAAAATGTGCGAATGCCAGCAAGCATATGATAAGCCTAACAATTCGTGGTTTGGTGTCGATATAATGTATCGACAGGTTTTAATTATGATCGCCTTGGGACGCAAATCCCGACGAAATTGCCGGGCATCTTAATGGCGACAGGTAACAGCGGCAACAGGCGATTGCATAGAAGATCATAGCAATACCACACGAAATGCATGATCGCGTCATTTCCGGTACTTGGCCCGGTGCGGTGGACATGCTAAAAGCCGCTTCGAAATTGATCTTGTAACAGTTCGTAACCGGCGGGTTCGTCAATTATCGTTCTGTTATAAAACCAGAATGTCTGAAACTGACCAGCAAGAGGTATCCTCACATGACCCAACGCCGTCCCCTGATTGCCGGAAACTGGAAAATGAACTGTTTGCGTGCAGACGGTCTTGTGCTGGCGTCTGACCTGGCCGCAAAGGCGTCTGAAAAGGGTGCGCTTGGCTGTGATGTGCTTGTTTGCCCGCCTGCAACGCTTCTGTCCGAGGTGGTTGGTGTAACCAAGGATAGTGCAGTTGCCGTCGGTGGCCAGGATTGCCATGTGGCGACCTCAGGGGCGCATACCGGTGATATTGCTGCACCGATGCTTGCGGATATCGGTGCACGCTATGTTCTGGTTGGACATTCCGAACGCCGTGCGGATCATGGTGAAAGTTCGACCGATATTCGCTGCAAGGCAATTGCTGCGCATGATGCCGGTCTGGTTGCTGTAGTCTGTGTTGGTGAGACCGAACAGGAACGCGATCTTGGCGCGACGCTGTCGGTTGTGAACGGGCAGGTGGCTGTTTCTGTTCCGGATGGTGCGACCGCAAAGAATACTGTCATTGCCTATGAACCGGTCTGGGCGATCGGGACCGGCCGTACCGCCAGCGTTGAAGAAGTTGCCGAGGTCCACACCGCAATCCGCTCAGAACTTGTGAAGCGCTTTGAAGACGGTAACGAATTCCGGATTCTTTATGGTGGCTCAGTCAAGCCGTCCAATGCGGCGGAATTGCTGGCGCTCGAAGACGTCGACGGCGCGCTTGTCGGCGGGGCGAGCCTCAAGGTTGAAGATTTTTGGAAAATTATTGAAACTTGCGCCTAGCCAACAGCCATAAAACGCGTTAAATACGCATCAAATTTATGCCCGGTCCGGGCCAAACTGCGTTCGGATCGGAAGTTAGGACAAGAGTTTCGAGACCATGCAAACAGTCATTCTGGTAATCCACCTTCTTCTTGCGCTCGGCCTTATTGCCGTCATTCTCGTACAGCGCAGCGAGGGCGGTGGGCTTGGTATCGGCGGTAACAGCGGCGGCGGAGGCGGTGGCTTCGGCGTGATGAGTTCACGCGGCGCTGCGAACCTGCTGACCCGTACCACTGCGATTCTGGCAGGTGCATTCATGATCACCAGCATCATTCTTGCACTGCAGTCCAACAGCCATACCCGGCCAGCTTCCATTCTGGAACAGGCACCGGCTTCGGCCCCGGCGGTTACTGAACCCGCTGAGGATACCGGGCCCGCGGCTCCGACCCGCTAAACAAATTAACCGACGACACGAGGCGGCAAACTTGCCGCCTCAATTTTTGATTGTTGTATTCCCCGGTTCGTGATGCACTAAATGGCATTGAACCGAGGCTTTGTGCTTTGAGATGAGGCAAAGAAATGACTCGTTATATCTTTATTACCGGTGGCGTTGTTTCTTCGTTGGGCAAAGGCCTGGCTTCCGCTGCTTTGGGTGCTTCGTTACAGGCACGTGGCTTCACAGTTCGTCTGCGCAAGCTTGATCCGTATATCAACGTCGATCCGGGCACCATGAGCCCGTACCAGCATGGCGAGTGCTATGTGACCGAAGACGGTGCGGAAACCGACCTTGACCTTGGTCACTATGAACGTTTCACCGGTGTGTCTTCGCGCCGTTCAGACAACGTGACGACTGGCCGTATCTATTCCAACGTGATTGCACGTGAACGCCGTGGTGATTATCTGGGCGGGACCGTTCAGGTCATTCCGCACATCACCGATGCCATCAAGGAATTCGTTCAGTCTGATGCGACCGAGGACTTTGTCCTGGTCGAGATCGGCGGCACGGTTGGCGATATTGAAAGCTTGCCGTTCCTCGAGGCGATCCGTCAGATGGGCAACGAGCTTGGCGATGGCCGTACGCTCTTCATGCATCTGACCCTGGTGCCTTACATCTCGACCGCAGGTGAGCTGAAAACCAAACCGACCCAGCATTCCGTCAAGGAACTGCAGAGCGTCGGTATTCAGCCGGATATTCTGCTTTGCCGTTGTGATCGTGAAATTCCGATCAATGAACGCCGCAAGATCGCACGTTTCTGTAACGTGCGCGAAGCAGCCGTCATTCCGGCATATGATGTCGACAATATCTATCAGGTGCCGATCAGCTATCACCAGTATGGTCTTGATAGCGAAGTTCTGCACCATTTCGGTCTGCAGGCGCAGGACCCGGATCTTGCTCCGTGGGAAAACATCTGCAACACCATCCGCAACCCGGAAGGTGAGGTCACGATTGGTATCGTCGGTAAATATATCCAGCTTCCTGATGCCTACAAATCCCTGACCGAAGCCCTGACCCATGGCGGTATCGCCAACAAGGTACGCGTTAATATTGAATGGATTGCGTCAGACGCCCTTGAAAAAGATGGCAACGTCAACGAAATCCTGTCGAAACTTGATGCGATCATGGTGCCGGGCGGTTTCGGCGAACGTGGCGCAGAAGGCAAGATTGCTGCTGCACGCTATGCCCGTGAAAACAAGGTTCCGTATTTCGGCATTTGCTTTGGTATGCAGATGGCCGTTCTTGAAGCAGCCCGCAACCTTGCTGGCCTGAAAGACGCATCCTCGTCCGAATTCGGTCCGACCAAAACACCGCTTGTCGGTCTGATGACCGAATGGGCAAAGGATGGTGGTTCGGTTGAGCGCCGTACTGGCGAAGACGATATGGGCGGTACCATGCGTCTTGGAAATTACGAGTGCAAACTGGTCGAAGGCACCCATGCACGCGACATCTATGGCAGTGCTACTGTTCTTGAACGTCACCGCCATCGTTATGAAGTTAACGTAAACTTCATGTCGCAGCTTGAGGAAAAAGGTCTTAAATTCTCGGGTCTGTCACCGGACGGGCGTTTGCCGGAAATCGTTGAATACCCGGATCATCCGTGGTTCATCGGTGTTCAGTTCCACCCGGAACTTCGTTCGCGTCCGCTTGATCCGCATCCGCTGTTCGTGTCTTACATCAAGGCCGCCAAAGAGCGCAGCCGTCTGGTGTAATCGACACGCAGTCTGACTGCGAGAAGGGTCCCTTGCTGTAGGCTTGAATGGCCGAATGCTTGAATGAAAGTCATTGCAATGACCGAAATTAAAACTGTCAAAGTTGGCAATATCGAAATCGCCAATGACAAGCCCTTTGCCGTATTGGCAGGGCCATGTGCGATCGAAAGCCGTCAACATGCTCTGGAAATGTCGGCAGCCCTGAAGGAACTTTCCGAAGGGCTTGGTATCGGTCTGGTTTACAAAAGCTCGTTTGACAAGGCCAATCGGACCAGCACCACGTCAAAACGCGGTGTGGGTCTGTCCGAAGGTCTCGACATTCTGGCTGAAGTCAAATCGGTTACCGGTCTTCCGATTGTAACTGACGTGCATTTGCCAGATCAGTGTGCCGCTGTTGCCGAGGTTGCAGACATTCTTCAGATCCCGGCATTCCTGTGCCGTCAGGCTGATCTGTTGCAGGCAGCTGGCAAGACCGGTCGTGCGGTTAATGTCAAAAAGGGCCAGTTCCTGGCACCTTGGGACATGGTCAATGTGGCCAACAACCTTGCTGCGACCGGCAATGAAAATATTATGCTCTGTGATCGTGGAACCAGCTTTGGCTATAACACGCTCGTCACGGACTTCCGCGGACTTCCCACCATGGCCCGTCTGGGCTATCCGGTTGTCTTCGATGCAACCCATTCGGTCCAGCAGCCAGGCGGACAGGGCACCTCGTCAGGTGGCCAGCGCGAATTTGCGCCTGTTCTGGCCCGCGCAGCCGTATCGGTTGGCATCGCAGCACTGTTTATCGAAACCCACGATAATCCGGCAACGGCCATTTCCGATGGCCCGAACCAAATCCCGTTGAACAAATTACCCGAAGTTCTTTCGGTTTTGATGGAATTGGACAAAGTGGCAAAAGCCAATCCGGTTCGTCTGGATATGTTCGACGCATGATTTTCAAATGCCGCCAGTCATTCATTGGCGGCATTCTTTTTTGCTGTAACCTGCATGCCGAACAAACGGCATGGTTCCTACCAGTGAGGAGAACGTTTCTGTCATGACCGCTATTATCGATATTCGCGGCCGCGAAATCCTTGACAGCCGTGGTAACCCGACGGTCGAAGTTGATGTAACTCTGGAAAATGGCGCCTTTGGTCGTGCTGCCGTTCCGTCGGGTGCATCTACCGGTGCGCACGAAGCCGTTGAGCTTCGTGACAAAGAAGACCGTTATCTCGGCAAAGGTGTGACCAAGGCTGTTGCCGCGGTCAATGGTGAGATTTTCGAAGCACTTGTCGGCATGGATGCCGAAGATCAGGTTGCTGTCGACAATGTCATGATCGAACTCGACGGAACGGCCAACAAGTCCCGTCTGGGTGCCAACGCCATTCTTGGTGTTTCGCTTGCAACTGCCAAGGCTGCTGCCGAAGACGCAGGTCTTCCGCTTTACCGCTATGTTGGTGGTGCCTTTGCCCGTACGCTTCCGGTTCCGATGATGAACATCATCAATGGTGGCGAGCATGCAGACAACCCGATCGATGTTCAGGAATTCATGATCATGCCGGTGTCGGCTGAGACCGGTTCCGATGCGATCCGTATGGGGGCGGAAATCTTCCATAACCTGAAAAAGGCCCTGTCGGCTGATGGTTTGAACACCAACGTTGGTGACGAAGGCGGCTTTGCTCCGAATATTGCATCGACCGAAGCTGCTATCAGCTACGTCATGAAATCGATCGAGGCTGCCGGTTACCGTCCGGAAGAAGACGTCGTTCTGGCACTTGATGCGGCATCGACCGAATTCTACAAAGACGGAAAGTATGTTCTGGCAGGCGAGGGCAAGACCCTTGATTCCAGCGGTATGGTCAAATACTGGGCCGATCTTGTTGGCAAATACCCGATCTTCTCCATCGAAGACGGTATGGCTGAAGATGACTGGGATGGTTGGGCTGAACTGACTGCCGCGATTGGCACCAAGACCCAGCTTGTTGGTGATGACCTGTTCGTGACCAACCCGAAACGTCTTGCTGATGGTATCAAAAAGGGTGTGGCAAACTCGATCCTGGTCAAGGTTAACCAGATCGGTACGCTGTCCGAGACCCTTGAGGCTGTCGAAATGGCACATCGTGCCGGTTACACCGCAGTCATGTCGCACCGTTCGGGCGAAACCGAAGATTCGACCATTGCCGACCTTGCTGTTGCAACCAACTGTGGTCAGATCAAAACTGGTTCGCTGTCGCGTTCCGACCGTATGGCAAAATACAACCAGCTGATCCGCATCGAAGAGATGCTTGGTGCTGGCGCCTACTATCCGGGTCGTACGATCCTGAAGTAATCCGGTCTGACGGTTTGCTATCAAACGGGGTGCATTGCATAGACAGTGCACCCCTCTTTTTTTGGATTAATCGGGTCGGTTGTGAGGCGAAGACAGGCCGCGAAACCATGAATCAGGATTATCTGATTAACCGTAAATCAACGCCCTTGTGGTGTTGGTTTAATTCTATTTTTACCAATCTCTGCGCTACTGAATGGGTAATTTTGGCGGCCCTGCAGCTTTGTTGTTCTGTAAGTCACAGAAAACAAAAGGAAATAACGTATGTTATTTTTATGTTGTTGGGGCGGAATGATTCTGAACGTCGCCAAAGCCGCAATTTCGCGCAAAGGGCAAGGGTAAATGTCGTCAAGTTCGCCGGTTTTTCGCCGCCTGAAACAGGCCGTCGCACCGGTAATCGCATTTACAGTGATGGCATATTTCATCTTCCACAGTGTGGAAGGTGAGCGTGGTCTGCTGACCTATTGGTCAATGCAGGACCGTGTTACCGAAATTGCCAAAGTTCTCGACGAAACCACAGAACGTCGCAAGGATCTTGAGCGGCATGTCGTATCATTGCGGGCAAGCCATCTTGATCCGGACCTGCTTGATGAACGTGCACGTGCAATGCTTAACGCCGCCCATCCCGATGATGTGATTATTTTCCATCATGATGGCTATCAGGGGATGGCAACAATCACTGCTGCCCATACCGACTGAACGGACTCTGATTGCGTTTTATAACGTCTCAGGGAATCCGGATATCTGATTCCTCCCTTGAAATGCTCAGAATGGCGGCCTGATTTGTCGTCATTGATGATTTCTGGTGAAATTCTTGGTTGTGAATTTCGGTCAGTAATGTGCGTCTTGCGCTAAGGTGTTGTTTAAACTGACTTCTGGTTTATTGACGTGGATATGCCGGGTTTGGTTGATTGCGTTGATAATGAATGCCTTCTTTGGGTTGCATTCCGGCAAGAACGGCTATGCGGTATTATCGTCATAAAAGCATAGCATTTGTGACACAGGGGAATGAACGAAAATGAACGCATCCTTCCAAGTCGCTGAAAACGCTGCATCTCCACATATTTGCCAAATAGCGTGAATTAACTGATATTAGGTTTATTTGTGATTGTGCGTTGCAAAACAACAGTTTACTCGCAGTTTGATTACTTGCCCTTGGAGGTCGTTTTAGGTAGTCATTTCGGTGGTCCAGTACCGAATTAAGCGCTCATACATGATGCTTAAGCGATAGCCATCCACCGGGAGGAAACATGGCGACCACGAAACGCAAACGCGCCACTACGCGCGCCGACAATCAGGCGAGCAGTGACGATCTCCTCAAATATTACCGTGAAATGCTGCTGATCCGCCGCTTTGAAGAAAAAGCCGGTCAGCTGTACGGCATGGGTCTTATTGGTGGCTTTTGCCACCTGTATATCGGGCAGGAAGCAGTCGTTGTCGGCATGCAGTCTGCGATTACCGGCGACGACGGTGTGATCACCAGTTACCGTGACCATGGCCACATGCTGGCCTGTGGCATGGATGCCGGTGGTGTTATGGCCGAGCTGACGGGCCGCGAAGGCGGTTATTCCCGCGGCAAGGGCGGCTCCATGCACATGTTCTCCAAGGAAAAGAACTTCTATGGCGGCCACGGCATCGTTGGCGGTCAGGTTCCGCTTGGTACCGGTATCGCCTTCAATTACAAATATCGCGGTGAAAACCGTGTTTGTCTGACCTATCTTGGTGACGGTGCCGTTAACCAGGGGCAGGTCTATGAAGCATTCAACATGGCCGCTCTCTGGCAGCTTCCGGTGATCTATTGCATCGAGAACAACCAGTACGCCATGGGCACATCGACCCAGCGTCATTCGTCCAGTCCCGACCTTTATCAGCGCGGCGTTGCCTATGGCATTCCGGGTGAACAGGTTGATGGCATGGATGTTCTGGCCGTCAAGGAAGCTGGCGAACGTGCCGTTGCGCATTGCCGCGAAGGCAAAGGTCCTTACATTCTTGAGCTGAAAACGTACCGTTATCGTGGTCACTCGATGTCGGATCCTGCGAAATATCGCACCAAGGACGAACTCGACAAGATGCGCAAGGAACACGACCCGATCGATATGGTCAAAAAGCTTCTGATTGATGGCAACATCATCGATGAGGCAGGCCTGAAGGATATCGACAAGGAAGTGAAAGCCGAAGTCGCAAAAGCGGCCGAATTCGCGCAGAACAGCCCGGAACCGGATGTTTCTGAACTGTTCACCGATATTCTGATCGACGCGTGATCGCGACTTTTCGCGAACCGCTTTTGACCGATATTTCCCGGGAGAGAGGGAACAATGCCGATTGAAGTTTTGATGCCGGCCCTGTCGCCGACCATGACCGAAGGCACGCTTGCCAAATGGAACGTCAAGGAAGGCGACACGATCGCATCCGGTGACGTCATCGCAGAAATCGAAACCGACAAAGCAACGATGGAAGTCGAAGCTGTCGATGAAGGTACTGTGGGCAAGATCGTTATCGCCGAAGGTACCGAAAATGTCGCAGTGAATGCAGTCATCGCCTATATCCTCGAAGAGGGCGAAGACGCATCTGCACTTGATAACGTTTCAGCATCACCTGCCGCTGCTGCACCGGCTGCGGAAGAAGCACCTGCTGCCCCGGCTGCAGAATCCGCTCCTGCCGCAAGTACGGCAAGTGCCGCACCGGTTGCTGCAAGTGGTGCAATTGAACGTTCTGACGCTGAACCGCGTGCCATGAGCGTGATGAACGCGACCCAGGACGAAAAAACCTATACCAAGTTCAAAACCCAGACCGTGCGTGAAGCCCTGCGTGATGCAATGGCCGAAGAAATGCGCGGTGACGAAAACGTCTTCGTCATGGGCGAGGAAGTTGCGCAGTATCAGGGTGCCTACAAGGTTACCCAGGGCCTGCTTGATGAGTTCGGTGACAAGCGTGTCGTCGATACCCCGATCACCGAGATCGGTTTCACCGGTATGGCAACGGGTGCGGCCTTTATGGGCCTTAAGCCGATTGTTGAATTCATGACGTTCAACTTCGCCATGCAGGCAATCGACCATATCATCAACTCTGCGGCCAAGACGCTTTACATGTCCGGTGGCCAGCTGGGTTGCCCGATTGTCTTTCGTGGTCCGAACGGTGCAGCTGCCCGCGTTGGCGCACAGCATTCGCAGTGCTATGCATCCTGGTATGCACATTGCCCGGGCCTCAAGGTCATTGCACCGTGGTCGGCTGCAGACGCCAAAGGCCTTCTGAAGGCTGCGATCCGCGATCCGAACCCGATTGTCTTCCTTGAAAACGAAATCATGTACGGTCAGAGCTTCGAAGTTCCTGATGACGAAGATTTCGTCCTGCCGATCGGTCAGGCCAAGATCGAACGCGAAGGGACCGATGTCACCATCGTTGCTTTCTCGATCATGGTGGGCAAGGCGCTCAAGGCTGCTGAAAAGCTGGCAGAGCAGGGGATCTCGGCTGAGGTCATCAACCTGCGCACCATTCGTCCGCTCGATGTGAACACCATCATTCGCTCGGTAATGAAGACCAATCGTCTTGTTACCTGTGAAGAAGGCTGGCACTTCGCCGGTATCGGTGCGGAAATCGCATCTGTGGTCATGGAGCATGCCTTTGACTATCTCGATGCACCGGTTGCCCGCGTGACCGGCGAAGATGTTCCGATGCCGTATGCTGCAAATCTCGAAGTGCTTGCACTTCCGCAAGAGCAGCACATCGTCGATGCGGCCAAGGCCGTTTGCTATCGCTAAGTGATACGGACAGGGGCAGGCGCCGTTTAACAGCGCGCCGCCCCGTTACCGGGAGAATGTGTTCATGCCTGTAAAAGTATTGATGCCGGCCTTGTCGCCGACCATGACCGAAGGCACCTTGGCAAAGTGGCACGTCAAGGAAGGTGACACCGTTGAATCGGGCGATGTCATCGCAGAAATCGAAACCGACAAAGCCACGATGGAAGTCGAAGCCGTCGACGAAGGCAAGATCGGTAAAATCCTTGTTGCCGAAGGCAGCGAGGGCGTTGCTGTTAACGAAGTTATCGCGCTTCTTCTTGAAGAAGGCGAAGACGACAGTGCCCTTGAAGGCGCTGATACCTCTGCCGCAGGCACTGCGCCTGCAACTGCCGAAGCACCGGCAGAAGCCGCACCGGCACCGTCAGCAGCACCTGCTGCGGAAAGCTCGGCCCCGGCTGCACCTGTTTCGGGTGGTGAGCGCGTCAAGGCAAGCCCGCTGGCACGCCGTATCGCTGCAAACGAAGGTGTCGACCTTGCTGCGGTGACCGGTTCCGGTCCGCGTGGTCGTATCGTCAAGCGCGATGTCGAAGCTGCGAAATCTGCCAAACCGGCTGCTGCTGCTGCTGCCCCGGCAGCACAAGCGGCATCCTCTGCTCCGGCTGCTGCTGCACCGGCGGCTTCTGGCTGGAACCCGGATCTTACCGGTCTTCCGGAATATGAGGAAATCCCGAACAGCGGCATGCGCAAAACCATTGCGCGTCGCCTGACGGAATCCAAACAGCAGGTTCCGCATTTCTACCTGACCGTGGATTGCGAACTCGACAACCTTCTGGCAACCCGCAAGCAGCTGAATGACAAGGCTGGCGAAGGCGTCAAGATTTCGGTCAACGACTTCATTATTCGCGCGGTTTCGCTGGCGCTCAAGAAAGTTCCGGCTGCCAATTCCATCTGGACCGACAAGGCGACCCTTCAGTGCAAGAAACAGGACATCTCGGTGGCGGTTGCCATCGAAGGTGGTCTGATCACGCCGGTCGTTCGTGATGCCGGTTCCAAAGGCCTTGCTGAAATCTCGACCGAGATGAAGACGCTGGCTGGCAAAGCCCGCGATGGCAAATTGATGCCCGAAGATTATCAGGGCGGGACCTTCTCGGTTTCCAACCTTGGCATGTTTGGTATCAAGGAATTCTCCGCCATTATCAACCCGCCGCAGGGTTGCATTCTGGCTGTCGGTGCTGGTGAACAGCGTCCGGTGGTCAAGGATGGTGCGCTGGCCATTGCAACTGTCATGAGCTGCACTCTTTCTGTTGATCACCGTGCGGTCGATGGTGCAGTTGGCGCTCAGTTCATGGCCGAATTCAAAAAGCTGATTGAAGACCCGCTGAGCATGCTGCTCTAACGGTCCAAAGTTGCGCGGGGACTTTAATCAGTCCCCGCAAGCATTTGAATTTCAAGACCTGTAACCGGAAACGGACAGGCGAAGGAGATCCTACGATGGCGGATAACAATTTCGACGTAATCGTGATTGGTGCAGGTCCGGGTGGTTATGTAACCGCAATCCGTTCTGCCCAGCTTGGCCTCAAAACGGCAGTTGTAGAACGTGAACATCTTGGCGGTATCTGCCTGAACTGGGGCTGCATTCCGACCAAGGCGCTTCTGCGTTCGGCCGAGATTTACCGCAACATGAAACATGCCAAGGAATATGGCCTGTCATGTGAAAAGCCGTCCTTTGACATTGATGCCGTGATCCAGCGTTCGCGTGGCGTCTCCAAGCAGCTTGCTGGTGGTGTCGGTCATCTTCTCAAGAAGAACAAGGTCACCGTCATTAACGGTGAAGCCAAGTTCGATGGCCCGAAGAAGGTCGTTGTGACGGGTAAGGATGCGGGGACCTATACTGCGAAGAACTACATTATCGCGACCGGTGCCCGCGCACGTTCCCTGCCGGGTCTAGAAGCCGATGGCAAAGTGGTTTGGGATTACAAAAAGGCGATGACGCCTGACAAAATGCCCAAAAGCCTTGTCGTTGTCGGTTCCGGTGCCATCGGCATCGAATTCGCCAGCTTCTATCACACCCTTGGTGCGGACGTGACAGTGGTTGAAATCATGCCGCAGATCATGCCGGTCGAGGACAAGGAAATTGCCGCACTAGCACAGAAGATGATGACCAAGGACGGGATGAAAATTCTGACCGAAGCCAAGGTCGCAAATCTCAAGCGCAATGCCGACAATGTCGTTGTCACGGTTGAAACCAAAGACGGCAAGAAACAGGAACTTACTGTTGATCGTGTGATTTCAGCTGTCGGGGTTATCGGTAACACTGAAAATCTCGGTCTTGAAACGACCAAGGTCAAAGTTGATCGCAATGTCATTGGCACCGATGAATATTCCCGTACCGACGAGCCGGGCATTTTTGCCATTGGCGACGTTGCCGGTCCGCCGATGCTGGCCCACAAGGCTGAGCATGAAGGCGTGGTCTGTGTCGAGAAAATCGCAGGCGTTAAAAACGTCCATCCGATTGATCCGCTCAAGATCCCGGGTTGCACCTATTGCCATCCACAGGTCGCAAGTGTCGGCCTGACCGAAGCCAAGGCAAAAGATGCCGGTTACGACGTCAAGGTTGGCAAGTTCCCGTTCATTGGTAACGGCAAGGCTGTTGCCCTGGGCGAGGCCGAAGGTCTGGTCAAAACTGTGTTTGATGCCAAGACCGGTGAATTGCTTGGTGCCCACATGGTCGGCACCGAAGTCACCGAGCTGATTCAGGGCTTTGTGGTTGCGATGGGGCTTGAAACGACTGAAGAAGACCTGATGCATACGGTCTTCCCGCATCCGACCCTGTCGGAAATGATGCATGAGTCGGTCCTTGACGCCTATGGGCGTGCAATCCACTTCTAAAATATCGGGTTCTACCGGGCGCACATGCCCGGTATGACCATTTTTGACGAATGTCGGTTTGACAAATACGTGGCGTGGCGGCACATTGCCGCCCGTCCAATCCTTCGGAGGTAACTCTATGTCGACGGCGCGCAACGAAGCCAAAGCTCTTCGTCACCCGGAAAAGCAAAAACGGCCAGATCGTCCATCCGGACGCAAGCCTTCCTGGATTCGCGTCAAGGCGCCAACCTCCCAAGGTTATCAGGAAACCCGCGAACTTGCGCGTGGCCTGAACCTTCATACTGTTTGCGAAGAAGCCGCATGCCCGAATATCGGCGAATGCTGGCAGAAGAAACACGCATCCTTCATGATTATGGGCGATACCTGCACGCGCGCATGTTCGTTCTGTAACGTGAAGACCGGTATGCCCAACGCGCTTGATCCGTTCGAGCCGGAAAATCTTGCGATGGCGGTCGCTGACATGCAGCTCAAGCATGTTGTGATCACGTCGGTAGACCGTGATGACCTTGCCGATGGCGGTGCAACGCACTTTGCCCGCGTCATCGAAGCCATCCGTCACAAATCGCCGGAAACCACCATTGAAATTCTGACACCGGACTTCCGTGACAAGCCAGGTGCTGTTGAAATCGTCGCCAAGGCCCGTCCTGATGTGTTCAACCACAACCTTGAAACGGTTCCGCGTCTTTACACCAACATCCGCCCGGGCGCGCGCTATTACCAGTCGTTGCGCATCCTTGATCGGGTCAAGCAGATCGATCCGACCATCTTCACCAAATCCGGCCTGATGGTTGGTCTTGGCGAAGAACGCAAGGAACTCTCGCAGGTCATGGATGACCTGCGTGTCGCCGATGTCGATTTCCTTACGATCGGTCAGTATCTTCAGCCGACCCTGAAGCATGAACCGGTTCATCGCTTTGTGACGCCTGACGAATTTGATGAATATGCATCAATGGCACGTGGCAAGGGATTCCTAATGGTGTCGGCAACGCCGCTGACCCGTTCGAGCTACCATGCAGACCGTGACTTTGAACAGTTGCGAGAAGCCCGCGAGAAGAAACTTGCAGCTGCCGAAGTAGCCAAGGCAAAAGCAGCGCGCGCAGAAGCCGTTGCACAATAAATCTGAACGATAGCGCGACGATAAGGGGAGATACGAGTGCCGACGCATGCAGAGCGCAGGAAACTGCCCTATACGCCGGAACAGCTCTTCGAACTCGTCGCGGATATCGATTCCTATTCCGAGTTTCTGCCCTGGTGCGTTGCATCAAGGGTACGCAAGCGCGATGGTGATGTGCTTCAGGCCGATCTGGTGATCGGCTTCAAGATGTTTCGCGAAAAATACACATCCAAGGTCACGCTGCAGCGTCCACATCGCGTTGATGTGGAATATCTTCAGGGCCCGTTCAAATATCTCAATAACCATTGGGTATTCGAAGCCGATGAAGACGGGGGCACCTGGCTCGACTTCTTCGTGGATTTCGAATTCCGTTCGGCCTTGTTGCAGAAAATGATCGGCGTTGTGTTTAACGAGGCAGTCAAACTGATGGTCGGAGCCTTTGAAACCCGCGCACGTGAAGTTTACGGCGAACCGCAAATCCCGTCTTCAGAAAGCTAGGCTTCCAATGCTATCCTGAAAATTCCGAAACTTTGAGTTCCCGGTGGTATCTGATGCCGGGCAGGGGGTGGTTGTTACTGATCGAGCATGTCGCTGATCAATTCGAACGCCTTGAGAACCGCTGCCTTTCGCACCGCATGACGGTCTCCGGCAAAGACTTCGTGATATGTGATGGTCTGGCGTTCGTGGCCCGCACAGCCAAAATGAACAAGTCCGACGGGTTTTGTTGCGCTGCCACCACCCGGACCGGCAATGCCGGTAACGGAAACGGCTATTGACGCATTCGGTGCCCGTTCAAGCGCTCCTTCGCACATGGCGCGCGCAACCTGTTCGGACACTGCGCCGTAGTTTGCAAGAAGGTCGTTGCTTACACCGATCAGGTCGTGCTTGGCCTCGTTCGAATAGGTGACAAAGCCACAATCAACGACGGATGAGCTACCATCCACACCGGTCAAACTCCCGGTGATCAGGCCGCCCGTGCAGGACTCGGCTGTGGCAATCATTTCACCTTTTGCCGAGCATTTCGCAATCAGGTCGCTGGCTGCTTTGAGAATGTCATCATCTATCATCATTGGCTTATCCACCCATAAGGTAAACCGGCACCGCAAGGACTATCATCGCAAAAATGCCTGCCAGCACATCATCAAGCATAATGCCAAAACCGCCACCAACCCGGCGATCAACCCAGCGGATCGGCCATGGCTTTGCAATGTCAAAAACACGAAAGGCGACAAAGGCGGCTAAAAGCCAGCCAAGATCGCTCCAGCCGGCATGAAGCGGCACGACCAGAAGGCACATCCACTGACCAACCACTTCATCAATCACGATTTCACCTGCATCGTGAATGCCAAGAAGGTGACTATATTGATGTGCGGCCCAGACGCCGATGGCAAAAATAATGATGCTGGCAATGACCAGCGCCTCATTCCCGCCGTAAAACCAGATTAGCCACCCGAACGGCAGAGCAGCAAACGAGCCAGCCGTTCCCGGTGCTTTCGGGCTTTTGCCGCTAAAGAACCAGGTGGCAGTGCAGGAAATCAGAAAACGGGAAAAAGCCATGGATGGTTTACGTATGAGCTGTGGCAGATGGCCATAGGTAACACAGCATCGACCCCGGACGGTGAAATTTTTACCCTTAAGGGTGTGTTAACACTCTTGCCTGTGTGCGAAGTTACAGGTAGCGTAAAGAAAAAGGTTAATAAGTCGCAGGCGGGGTTAAAAAGAAACACTACGCAACCGGAAAGTCCGGGCGTAACTACGGGCAACTAGGGGTTAGACACTGAATATGTCGGCGTTTCAAGGCATGCGTCGCTTGGTGGATAAGTGGTTTCCGGACCGGCAAATTCTTATCCGGTCAAACGATTCCGTTTACCAGCTTCGTCTTGGAAAATATGGACAGCTTGCGCTGGCTTCGTTCGGGGCTGCGGCCATTGTATGGACCGTCGGCGTCAGTGGCTATAGCTGGTATCTTGATCAGCGTCTTGCGACGCGTGAAGAACAGCTTTTCCGCAGTGAGCTGTCCTACAATCGTCTGATCGCGCGTGTCACCGAAAGTCAGAGACGTTTCGGCGAGATTACCGCGCAGATGGAAGATACCCATCGCAACCTGTTGTCGATGGCTGAAAAAAACCTGCAGCTTCAGGCGCGGGTTCAGGATTACACATCCAAGCTCGCGAGCAGCGAGAAGGAAAAAGTCCGGATTTCAGCCCTTCGCACATCGATGGATAACCAGATGAATGCGCTTCAGGGCCAGATTGACGGGATCACCAACCGGAACCTTGCACTGCGCGACGAATTGGAAACTGTTGAAACTGTCATGTCTCGCGTGATGCGTGAACGCGATCAGGCATTGCAGCGTTCCAAAAAACTTCAGGGTGAGCTGAGCGACGCCCGCCAGCGTATTGCTGATCTGCACACCATTCAGCAGCAAGCAATGCAGCGTGTCGCGGAAACCGCTGACAGCACGATTCTTGAACTTGAAAATGTTCTCGAAATGACCGGTTTACAGCCGGATACGTTCATTCTTCCGCCGATGAAGCCGCAAGAGCCGGGCGTTGGTGGACCGTTCGTGGCCTTTGAGCCCGAACACCCGCAAGACGAAGAATTTGTAAATGTGGCTATGGCTCTGAGTGATCGAATGGATCAACTGGCCAGCCTGCATGACAGATTGAAAAAGACGCCGATTGGTGAACCTGCTGCGTCTTATTATCTATCGAGCTCGTTCGGTAAACGAAAAGACCCGATCAATGGTCGCTGGGCTTTTCATTCCGGTGTTGATCTAGCCGGGCCGATCAGAACACCGATTCTCGCAACTGCACCGGGTAAAGTGGTGCATGCAGGATGGAGTGGAAAATACGGGAAAATGGTCGAACTCGATCATGGGAACGGCGTTAGAACCCGTTATGGACACTTATTTAAGGTCCTCGTCAAGAAGGGCGACGAAGTGCGTTACCAGGACCAGATAGCGCTCATGGGAACCACCGGTCGAAGCACCGGTAGTCATGTGCACTATGAAGTTCTGGTTCAAGACAAGCCGGTCAATCCCCTAAAATTTATTGAGGCGGGACGATATGTTTTCAAAAACGAGCAAGAAGACACAAACAGGGACAACTAAAAACGGTAACGCGGCTGCTGAGAAAAAGGGTGGCCTTTCGGTCATCAATGCCGACCTTCGCGTAACCGGTGACCTTATTTCGGAATCTGACGTGCAGGTTGATGGTTCGGTGAACGGTGATATTCGTACCCGCACCCTTACAATCGGCCAGAACGGTGAAGTTCGTGGCGAGATTGTTGCTGACAAGGTCCGCGTCTGCGGTACCGTTATCGGTCAGGTTCGCGCACGGGACGTTTCATTGTCTGAAACTGCCCGCATGATTGGTGACATTCTGCATGAAAGCCTGTCGATCGAACCGGGCGCCCATATCGAAGGGCATTGCCGTCGTATCGAAGGTGTGGCTGAAGAGGGCGGCCTGACCGTCATACAGGCTGGGCAGATTGTTGCTGCGAACGTGAAGAAAGAACACAAGTAGTCATTGAAAAGTGATGACGGGGATGTCGGTGACGGGTCCGGTCATTTGATGATACCTTGACAGAAAATCAGAAAAGGCAGGTTCCGGAATGGACCTGCCTTTTTCATATGGGTGCTGTTCCCGAAACTGAGTTGTCTTTCCCCTACGCCTTTTGCGGCTCGGAGATCAGTGGCAATAGCTCGTCAAGGCCGCCAAGAATAACGTCTGCCTCATGTGACAGGCGCTCTTTGGGCTGCTGTGTGCGGTTGATCCATGCTGTACGGAACCCGAAATGTCCGGCACCGGCAATGTCCCATCCGTTTGAAGACTGGAACGAGATTTCTGCAGGCTGCAATTCAAGTTTGTCTGCCGCGAGCTGATAGACATCCGGATGCGGTTTATAGGTCTTGAGGTCGTCAACACAGATGATCTGATCAAACAGCGACAGAATGCCCGACGATTTCGCTGCCGAGATCAACATATGCTTCGCGCCATTCGACAGGATGGCAAGCTTGTGCCCCTTAGCTTTCAGGGTATTGAGCGTTTCGACCACTTCCGGGAATGTATCAAGCGACAGATAGGTTTCCATCAGTTTGGCACGCAAAACCGGGTCCTTTTTGCCTGTCTGATCCATGGCATAGTCAAGCGCATCACCCGTGACTGTCCAGAAATCTGCAAAATCCCCCATCAGGCTGCGAAGCCAAGTATATTCCAGCTGTTTCTGTCGCCACAATGTGGAAAGGCGATCAGCTTCATCGCCAACGCTGTCACGCAGCTTGGACACCGCTGAGCCAACATCAAATAGGGTTCCATAAGCATCGAAAACAAATGCGCGACAGGAAGACAGTACATTATCGGACATATTGCTGACCTTTTCTGACAAGCAGTATTGATCAAATATGGGCAGACAGGCCAAAAGCGCAAACCTGACGACCGGAATTAATCCTGATCAGGCGTTTCGTTCTGGCCCATCGCAATCTCATCGCGGGCAAAACGCCGACGATAGACATAGGTTCCCTCCATCACGCGCTGAACGTAATTTCGGGTTTCGCTATAGGGGATCATTTCGATCCAGTCGACCAGATCAACATCGGGATCACGCGGATCGCCATATTCGTTGATCCATTGGCGCACACGGGTCGGGCCCGCATTATAGCTTGCGATGGTCAAGGCTTCCTCGCCATCCCAGCGATCGAGCAACTTGGTCAGATATTCCCGACCGAGCGTGATGTTAAAGGACGGGTCTTCAGTGAGGCGATCGGTTTTGTAATCAAGATCCAGCAACTTTGCCATGCGCTTGGCAGTCGCCGGCATCAGCTGCATCAAGCCGCGTGCACCTGCTGACGATACCGCCTGCGGGTTAAACAGGCTTTCCTGGCGCATGATGGCATGGACCAAAGCCGGATCGGGCGCACGGCCAAGCGGAACCTGTTCATGGATCGGGTAGGCGGCATCAAGATAGCCGCTTCCTGTGCGAATGCTACGTTTGGCGGCAATGATGCCAAGGTCGGCGCGGCCATATTCGCGGGCCAGATCGGTCGCCATTGCAAGATATTCAGGCTCATCGTGCTCATATACCAGTGCCATGATGAAGGGCCGGATAATATTTCCCAGACCCATATCGCCAAGTTTGCGAACGACCTGAACCAGTTCCTGATTCTCGAAATCAGTGCGCTGTTGCTGTGTGGGGACCGGTTGTTCCACCGAATAGGTTGGTTTGGCACCCAGTGCATCAATTGCAAGCTGGCCATAGAAAGTGTGGGCATGCTGGGCGGCAAGCTCGTACCATTCCTTGGCGCGTTTTGTATCACCAAGCTTGGCATTGGCACGGCCCGCCCAATAGGCGCCGCGTGACAGGCTGATCGGATATTGCACAACGTCATACAGATTCTGGAAATGCGTCAGGGCAATATCGGCATCGCCCAGGAATTCCAGTGCGATCCATCCGGCATACCATTCGGCTTCGGCAATATCGGCAGGATCAGTCTGTCCATGATTGGCGACCAGACGATAGGCGTCGGTGATGTGGCCCTTTTGCAGGGCGCGCCGAGCCAGAATGGCTTTTTCAAGCCACCAGTATTGTGGCCGGATCGAGATATAAGCCATGTCATTGGCTTGTGATAACAGAAGATCACGGGCTTCCTGATCGCGGTCCTTGACCCGACGCCAACGAACGCGTTCGTAAACCAGACCGGGGTCATTCTTGTATTTCGCAGGGACGCGGTTAAGCGCTCCATCAACGCCACCCTTCATCGCACGCAGGGCTTCGCGGGCTTCTGCAAGCTTGCGATAATCGTCGCTGACATATTTCATTGTGCGCGAAGCCGTCGTCAGGCGACCTTCCCACAACAAGCGATCAAGGCGCTGCTGATGGGTTTCCTGATCGATATAATCGCCGTAACGGTCGATGAAGCGTTTTTCCTGGCCGCGGCCAAAATTCTCGTTAATCCAGCTGTTGCGGATCAAGGCAACAGCCGCCGATTCCTGACCCGCCCCCAGAAGGGCTTTGATCTGCCGGGTTGCGCCATCGGCAGTGACCGGTGCAGAACGCTTGAACCAAGCCAGAATTTCCTCGTCAGGAACGGCATCATTCATCGCTTCTTCGGCGCGTTGACGCAAAAGCGCCTGACTGGGCCATTTCGGATGGGTGTCGATGAAATTGGTAATTTCTTCAAAGCTGCGTCCGGAATTCGGGGATGTCAGCAACATCCATTCCGCAGCTTTCTGAAGCAGGGGATCATCAAAGTTTGGCAATAGCTTTTCAAAGCTTTCTGTCTGGCCCTTCTCGACAGCTTCGAGAAACGCATTCAAACGTGCGCGGCTGACAGCAGAATAGCTCGGCGAGGGCGGCTGCATCAGAAGAACATTGTCTTCGTTTGCTGCTGCCTTCACCTGATTGCCTGTTGGCATCAGTGTTGATAAGCCCAGTGCCAATGCGCAGACCGAAATCTTGCGGAAAGACGCTTGCGCCATGTGATTGTCCCCTTTGCCTGACGGCAGCGAATGCGCTTTAGACCCGCGCATTATGGCAGTGAAATCTCCAAAAGCCAAACAGTCCTGAACGGAAAATGCAACCCCGATTACAGATCGTTTCGATTATTGTATACAGTGCTTGCGGGAATGACGAACAGCCGCTATTTTCGCGACCGCTTTCAATCCATCCAATGTTTGGAGATCTCCATGTTTAAGGGTTCAATCACAGCTTTGATCACACCGTTTACCCAAGATGGTGCGATTGATGAAAAGGCGTTCCAGTCTTTTGTGGATTGGCAGCTTAAACAGGGCACGACAGGTGTTGTGCCTGTCGGAACCACCGGTGAATCTCCGACGCTTAGCCATGCCGAGCATCATCGCGTCGTTGAACTGGCGCTTGAAGTTGCCAAAGGCCGTGGTCCGGTGATTGCCGGTACGGGTTCCAACTCGACTGCAGAAGCCGTTTCGCTGACTCGTCACGCTCAGAATGCCGGTGCGGATGCTGCACTTGTTGTGACCCCGTATTACAACAAGCCGACCCAAAAAGGTCTTTATGCGCATTTCAAAGCCGTTCACGATGCGACCGATATTCCGATCCTGATCTATAACATTCCGGGTCGCTCGATCGTTGATATGAGTGTCGAGACCATGGCGGAACTGGCAAAATTGCCGCGTATTATCGGTGTGAAAGACGCAACCAGCGATCTTGAACGTCCGGCTCTGACCCGTCTTGCTGCGGGGGCGGATTTCTGCCAACTGTCGGGTGAAGATGGTACCATCGTTCCGTTCCTGGCACAGGGTGGTCATGGTTGCATTTCGGTGACCTCGAATATTGCCCCGAAACTCTGTGCTGAGTTGCATGCAGCTTGGGCAGCCGGGAACATTGCTAAGGTTCAGGAGTTGAACTACCGTCTGATGCCGGTTCACAAGGCAATGTTCTGTGAAGCAAGTCCGGGGCCGGTAAAGTATGCGGCAGAACTTCTTGGTCTGTGTGGCAGCCATATGCGCCTGCCAATGGTCGAGATTGCCGATGAATCCAAACGCAAGGTCGAAGCCGCGCTTAAAGGTGCCGGACTTCTCGGCCATTAAGCGATAACAAGCGACTTATGGCACCCAAGAAAGAAACAGATAATAACAAGGTCGTTGCGCAAAACCGGCGAGCCCGCTTTGACTATTTCCTGACGGAAACATTCGAAGCCGGGATCGTCTTGCGCGGCACCGAAGTTAAATCGCTGCGCGACGGCAAGGGAAACATTCAGGAATCCTATGCCGAAGCCAAGAATGACGAAGTGTGGCTGATCAACGCGTATATTCCTGAGTATCAAAGCAAAATGCCGTTCGGCCACGAAGAACGCCGTCCGCGCAAATTGCTGTTGCATAAATGTGAAATCGCCAAAATGCATGATGCCCTGAACAAAAAGGGTTTCACGCTTGTGCCGGTCAAACTTTATTTCAACGAACGCGGTATTGCGAAGCTTGAGCTTGCAATTGCCGAGGGCAAGAAAAAGGCTGACAAGCGCGAGGCCGTCAAGGAACGTGACTGGCAACGTGACAAGGCACGTATCATGCGCGATTTCAATTAGTTGCACTGAAATCCGAACGCCATCGCGCGTATGTGAGTTGCATGGTTCGGTAAAATTCATGAATAAATGGCGTTGGCATGGTGAACATGTCGACGCCATTTTTCGTATCAGCCTGACAGGAAGGAGAAACCTGTGACGCAAAGCTTTTCAGGGAAAATCAGGGACAAGCTGATCGAAGCCAAGCGCAAATGGGCCAGTGACGGCCGTTTGCTGACGGGCACCTCAGACGTGGCGCGTGAAAATCGCCTGCCACCCGGGCAACGACTGGTCAAGGATTGGCCTGTACTTGATCTTGGTATCACGCCACATGTCAGTGCCGATGAATATAAACTGTCAGTGACCGGACTGGTTGAAAACCCTTTGTCGCTCAGTTTTGAGAATCTTCTTGATTTGCCAACTGTTCGGGCAAGAAACGACATTCATTGCGTCACCAGCTGGTCGCGCTACGACAATGACTGGCAAGGTGTATTAGCACGAACATTGGCGGAAATGGTTCGTCCTCAGTCAGACGCCAGACATGTATTGTTCACCGCCCTTGACGGTTACACAACGAATGTGAGGATTAATCAGTTTCTCGATGAGGACGTCCTGATCGCCCATCACTGGAACGATGAACCATTGACCGAAGAGCATGGTGGACCGGTGCGCGTGGTAATTCCGAAGCTGTATTTCTGGAAAAGTACGAAATGGGTGCGAGAGATAAAGTTTGTCAAAGATGACGCGCAGGGATTCTGGGAAGAACGCGGTTATCATAACAATGCCGATCCGTGGACGGAGGAACGTTATGGCTAGATTGTATCCTCGATTTGAAAAAGGCAGCCATTTCATTCTATTATGTCTGCTTACGGTGATTGCAGTCATTTTTTCCTGGAGAGGGGCCATGGCATCGGGTGATACGCAAACGGCGTATGACTTTTCCTTCCCGTCCATCATTGGCGGTGAACTTGAACTTTCAGACTATCAGGACAAGGTCGTTTTGATGGTGAATACCGCGTCAATGTGCGGGTTCACGCCGCAATATGCAGGCCTGCAGAAATTGTGGGACGATTATCGCGATCAGGGGCTTGTGGTGCTTGGTGTTCCGTCCGGTGATTTTGGCGGACAGGAATATGCCGATGACGCGGCCATTCAGGAGTTCTGCGAAGTCAATTTCGATGTCGATTTCCCGCTGACATCAAAGACCGTGGTCAGTGGTTCTGATGCCCATCCGTTCTTCAAATGGGCGATTGATGTCCTTGGTGCCGAAAATGCGCCAAACTGGAACTTCCACAAATATCTGATTGATCGCAAGGGTAGTTTGATCGCCAGTTTTGACACACGGGTGAAGCCCGGTGACGATGCGGTCATCACTGCCATTGAAGCGGCACTGTCAGGTAGCTGATGGATGGAATGCGGGTGGAAAAGCCTTATCGCCGCCCGTCCATGACATCAAGAAATGCCAACCCGTACTGATCAAGTTTCTTGATCCCGACGCCGTTGATCGATGCCATGTCCTCAAGCGTGCGGGGCTTGAACCGGACCATTTCCCATAATGTGCGGTCACTAAAGATCACATAGGGCGGGACATTCTGGCTGGTTGCGAGTTCACGGCGCATGGTGCGCAGGCGTTCCCACAAATCCCGGTCTTCTTCATTTTCAAATTCGGTGTCGAAGTCTCTCAGGCGCTTGGTCATGGCGCGTTTGCTTTCGCCCGGGTCCTTGCGCATTTCGACGACTTTCTCACCGCGCAGCACAGGACGGGATTCTTCGGTCAGGTAAACACCGCCATGGCCTTCGACATCGACCTGCAGATATCCCATCGCAAGAAGTTGACGGAAAACCGAGCGCCATTGCGGCTGGGCGATATCCTTGCCAATGCCATAGACCGAAAGATCATCATGGCCGTTTTGCCGAATTTTCTCGGTTTTGCGCCCCATCAGAACTTCGATTACATGTGCCGGACCAAAGCGCTGACCGGTGCGATATACCGCCGATAATGCCTTGCGCGAAGCATCGGTCGCGTCCCATGTATCGACCGGTTCAAGGCAAGTGTCGCAATTGCCGCACGGTTTGTGCTGGTCTTCACCGAAATAGGACAGGATCACCTGACGCCGGCATTTGGTGGTTTCGGCCAGACCAACCAAGGCATCAAGTTTGCGCGATTCAATACGTTTTTGGGCTTCGGGGGCGTCGGAACTTGCCACCATGCTTCGGATCGAAACAATATCTGACAGGTCGTAATTCATCCAGGCATTCGCCGGAAGTCCGTCACGCCCGGCGCGCCCGGTTTCCTGATAATAGGCTTCCATGCTTTTGGGCAGGTTAAGATGGGCAACAAACCGGACATTGGGTTTGTCGATGCCCATGCCAAAGGCAACTGTTGCGCAAATGATCAGGCCGTCTTCGCGCAGGAACCTGTCCTGATGAAGTTGCCGGGTTTCTTGCGTCAGGCCCGCATGATAGGGCAAGGCAGGGCGCCCGTTATCGGTAAGCCATTGCGCAACATCTTCGGTTTTGCGACGCGACAGGCAATAGACGATCCCGGCATCTTCGGGGTGTTCACGATTAAGAAACGACAACAGTCGCTGCTTGGAATTACCCTTGGTTTCAATGCGATATGTGATGTTCGGACGATCAAAGCCGGTAATAAAGCATTCGGCATCGGTCAGATGCAGGTTTTCGGCGATGTCTTTGCGGGTCGGAGTATCTGCCGTTGCAGTCAGTGCAATGCGTGGCACATGGGCAAAACGCGTTGGCAACAAATCCAGACGCCGATATTCCGGTCTGAAGTCATGACCCCACTGCGAAACGCAGTGCGCTTCGTCAATTGCAAACAGCGAAATGCTGATTCGGTCGAGCAGATTAAGAAACCGGTCCGTCGCAAAGCGTTCGGGTGCGACATACAGAAGATCAATGTCCCCATCAACTGCGCGGGCCTCGATCTCGCGTGCGGCATCCGGCGCCAGTGTCGAGTTGATGAAGGCTGCTTTCACACCAAGCTGGCTAAGTGCATCGACCTGATCTTTCATCAAGGCAATCAGAGGCGACACCACAACGGCCGTTCCCGGGCGGCAAAGGGCTGGTACCTGATAACACAGCGATTTTCCGCCACCGGTCGGCATCAGGACGAGTGCATCATTGCCGGCAATCACATGATCAATGATTTCAGCCTGTTGACCACGAAAGCTGTCATAACCAAAGACCTCGCGCAGGACGTCTATCGGCAGACGTTGTACGGGTCGGTCGAGCAGGTCGTTCATAGGTGATGAATCAGGCAAATTAACCGTCCAGATGTGCGCGGATGTCGGCAAAGACGTTTTCAAACATCTCTGGCGTCAGGCGATAGGTCTGGGTGTTGTAGCGCGAACAGTGATAGCTATCAAACAATGTGATGCCATTTTCCATTTTATGTGACGCCCCATGGGCAAATTTAAGCGATGAAAGCTTAAGCCCGAAGGTGCGTAACATGGCTTGATGGGCAACCTGTCCAAGACACAGGATGGCTGAAAGGTTTTCCATCGCGGCAAATTCGCTGATCAGAAACGGTCGGCACGCATTGGCCTCAGGCCCGGTTGGTTTGTTTTCAGGCGGCACGCATTTCACCGCATTGGTAATCCGGCAATCAAGAAGTTCAAGCCCGTCATCAGGCCGCTTGTCATAGGTGCCCTTGGCAAATCCAAACTTCTTGAGCGTGTCATACAAAAGGTCCCCGGCATAGTCGCCCGTAAAGGGACGTCCGGTGGCATTCGCCCCCTTAAGACCCGGTGCCAGACCGACAATCAGCAACCGGGCATTGATCGGTCCGAACGGGCGAACCGGGCCGTTATAGAATTGCGGAAACTTTTCCTGATTGGCGCGTCTGAATTCGAAAAGACGCGGGCAAAGCTGGCAATCGATATCGGGCTGCTGGTAGGCGGTCATGGCATGTCTGACATTTTTGCCGGTTACGGTGAAGGCCGTAACCGGTCGTGATCACGATAGGTGGTGTCGGATCTCAATTACTCGAAATCGAAATCATCAAGTTCCGGATGATCGGGATGGTCATCAATGTCAGGATGATCGTCATCGCGGCGTGGCTGAACCTTACGGGCGATGGTGCCTTCAAGTTCGGTCAGTTCGATAAAGTTATCGGCCTGACGGCGCAATTCATCGGCCACCATCGGCGGGTTGGATTTCACCGTCGAGACAACAGTGACGCGAACACCTTTGCGCTGCACGGCATCAACAAGGCGGCGGAAGTCACCGTCGCCTGAGAAAATAACAACATGATCAAGGTGTTGTGCCATTTCCATGACGTCAATTGCCAACTCGATATCCATGTTGCCCTTGATCTTGCGGCGACCGGCGGCATCGGTGAATTCCTTGGTCGGTTTGGTGACCATGGTATAGCCGTTATAATCAAGCCAATCGACCAACGGGCGGATAGGGGAATATTCCTGATCTTCAATCAGGGCTGTGTAGTAGAAAGCGCGGATAAGTTGCCCTTTTTGGGCGAAAAGATCCAAAAGACGTTTGTAATCAATGTCAAAGCCAAGGGATCTTGCAGCGGCATAAAGATTCGAGCCGTCAATAAACAGCCCGATGCGTTCCTGCGGGTAAAAAATCATCCTGAAATTCCTCAAACATCAAATTTAATTATGCAGTTCCAAAAAATACGGAACACTCAATCTTTACCGTGGCTAGAGGGACAAAGAAAGGCGAAAATATCGTAGACAGAGTATGATGGCTCCCTTAGATATGCCGTCTTTCACGCGCGGCGGGAATGACCCTTTGCGCAAAGAGCTGCCTGCTATTCACTGAACTGAAAGTCTGCTTTGTGAGCACGCCGTCACCAGCCACCACCAGTGCATCGTCGCATGACGCCATACTGATTGCCTTTGGTGCCAATCTGCCTACTCAGGAATATGGTGCGCCTGCGCAAACATTGAAGGCCGCCTTGCAGCGTTTGGCCAGGGATGGCGATATTTCGATTGAGCAAGTGTCATCCTTTTATGAAACAGCACCGGTGCCGATCTCGGATCAGCCCTGGTATGTGAATGGTGTTGCACGGATTTCAACCGGACTTTCGGCCCATGATCTGCTTGAGCGCCTGCACGAGGTCGAAGCCGAATTCGGGCGTGTTCGCCGTGAACGCAACGCAGCCCGCGTTATTGATCTTGATCTGATTGCCTATGGTCGCGATCTTTTGCGTGAAGAGGGGGGGATTCAGGTGCCTCATCCGCGAATGGCCGAACGCGCTTTTGTGCTTTTGCCGTTGCGCGATGTGGCAAGTGGCTGGGTTCATCCGGTGCTTGATCGTACTGTCGAAGATCTGATTGCCGATCTCCCGGCTGATCAGCAGATCAGAAAGCAGACCGAAAGCTGAGGCAGTACTCGCGAAAACCTGCCCGAAAGAGTGGTTTCGCTGTTGCAACACATATGATCCGGCGCTATAAAGCTCGGTCTGGACACCCCAAAAGTATTTCTGGAGACATTTATGGCGCGCGTTACCGTCGAAGATTGCGTTGACAAGATTCCGAACCGCTTTGAGCTTGTAATGCTTGCAGCTCAGCGTGCACGCAACATCTCGGCCGGTGCAGAACTGACCATTGATCGTGACAACGACAAGAACCCGGTTGTTGCGCTGCGTGAAATCGCCGAAGTAACGGTTGATTTTGACGAACTGCGCAATGGCATGGTGCAGGGTCTGCAGCGGCATGTTGAAAGCGACGAGCCGGAAGAAGCCGAAGACGATTTCGGTCCGAAACTGGTTGCAGAAGCAGTTGAAGAAGCATCTGTCGGCGTGGTTATGCCGTCTGAAGAAGAATAAGGTCAGATTGATATTGATCTGAGCCCGTTCTAAAAGAAAAGCCACGGTATTCATCTTCCGTGGCTTTTTTTTGTCTAAATCGTACTATCTTATGAAGGGGTTCGGTTCCGAGCCCCTTGATGGACTATGCGGAGATGACCCTGAATGATGCGCCAGTATGAACTTGTTGAACGGGTTAAGGCCTATGATCCGGAAGCGTGCGAAACCACGCTGAACCGGGCATATGTTTATGCCACCCAGAAACATGGTTCACAGAAACGCGCGTCGGGTGACCCGTATTTTTCCCATCCGATCGAAGTTGCGGGCATTCTGACCAATTACAAGCTCGACTGCGATACGATCATCACGGCACTTCTGCACGACACCATCGAAGATACCGATGCCACCCCCGAAGAGATCACGAAGCTTTTCGGGACCAATATCATGAAGCTGGTCGATGGTGTGACCAAGCTGACGCAGATCGAACTGAAATCCGCAGATTCCAAACAGGCCGAGAATTTCCGCAAGCTGCTGCTTGCGATGTCCGAAGACATTCGGGTGTTGCTGGTCAAGCTGGCAGACCGTCTGCACAACATGCGGACCCTGCATTATATCACCAAGCCGGAAAAACGCGTTCGGATCGCGGCTGAAACGCTTGAGATTTATGCGCCGCTTGCCGAACGCATCGGTATGCATGACATCAAGGAAGAGCTTGAAGACCTTGCCTTCCAGCATATCAATCCTGAAGCCCGTGACTCGATTCTGGCGCGTTTGGAATTCCTGCGCGAGAAAGACGATAATGTCGTCAGCCGTATCGTTTCCGAACTCAAGGACGTCATTTCCCGTCAGGGGCTGAAGGTCGATATCTATGGCCGTGAAAAACGCCCATACTCGATCTGGCAGAAGATGCAGCGCAAGAATATCACCTTTGGTGAGCTGTCGGACATCATGGCATTTCGGGTGCTGGTCGATGATATGCCGCAGTGCTATGAAGTGCTTGGCTATATGCATGCCAATTACAAAGTCGTTCCGGGCCGGTTCAAGGATTACATCTCAACGCCAAAGCCCAACGGATACCGTTCCATTCATACGACTGTGCTGGGGCCGGAAAATCACAGGATCGAAGTTCAGATCCGTACGCGCCACATGCATGAAGTGAACGAAAACGGTGTTGCTGCGCACTGGGCCTACAAACAGGATACCCCGACCGGGCAGCAAAAAGAGGGCGTTCAATATCGCTGGCTGCGCGACCTTCTTGATATTCTTGAACATGCGTCGGAGCCTGAGGAGTTCCTTGAACATACCAAGCTTGCGATGTTCCAGGATCAGGTCTTCTGCTTTAGCCCGAAGGGCGATGTGATTGCGCTTCCTGCGCGTGCGACGCCCGTTGACTTCGCCTATATGATCCATACCCATATTGGCGATACCTGTGTGGGGGCGAAGGTCAATGGTGCGATGGTTCCATTGCGCACGGTCCTGAATAACGGTGATCAGGTCGAAATCGTTACCTCGAAGGCTCAGACGCCGAATCCGACATGGGAGCGGTTCGTTGTTACGGGTAAGGCACGTGCGCGAATTCGCCGTTTCATCCGTCAGCAGCAGGAAGACCAATACAAGGACCTTGGCAAGGCGATCTTGCAAAAGGCCTTCCGTCAGGAAGGATATGACTATTCCGACAAGGCAATTGACGGTGTTTTGAAAATCTTCAAACAGCCATCCGTCGATGCACTTTTGACCCTGGTCGGGGCTGGTCACCATACCGGTCGCGAAGTTGTTCATGCTGTCTTCCCGGGGACAAAAGACAAGGAAACGGCGCGCAAAGTCGTTCCGCTTGAAAAGGTTCGGGCGCGCAAACATGACCATGCGATCCCGATCAAAGGGCTTATTCCGGGCATGGCGGTGCACTATGCCGGCTGTTGCCATCCGTTGCCCGGCGATCGCATTGTCGGGATTGTTACAACCGGCAAGGGCGTGACGATCCATACGATTGATTGTGATACGCTTGAAACCTTTACCGAGCAGCCCGAACGCTGGCTTGATGTTGGATGGGACAATGACGGCGAGCCTGAACATTTCATCGGTCGTCTTGGCCTGACTGTCGGCCATGAGCAGGGGGCGCTCAGTTCGATCACAAGTGTGATTGCCAAAAACCATGGCAATATCACCAATTTGCGGTTCACCAACCGGACGACAGATTTCTTTGAAATGCTGATTGATATCGATGTGGTCGATGTCAAACATCTGACCAATATCATCGCGGCCCTGAGGGCAACGCCGGTGGTAAATGCTGTCGAGCGCGCGCGCGGGTAATGGCAAGCTGTGAACGCATTCATCTTTTGGGGGATAATCGCGTAAAAGCCTTGCCAAGTGTGCGGTCAGCACTTACGCATATGCCTCGACTTTTTATTGCGTTACCTGATTTGTTCCAGAACTGACCCGCATGTTTCGGCGCCGCGTAAAACCATCATCATTACAAAAAATACGGAACGTCGTCTGGCCGCGTGGCGGATGGCGACGTTCGTCTCAGTATTTTGCTCATCGTGTCGCGCGGCTTCCCGGCACGCCATACAGCATTGCGTCAGGATTTGCGATCGGGGCAGCGGTATCATTTACGCCGTTTATCGGGTTCCACTTCGTTATCTCAGCACTGATAAGCCTGATCACACGCAGTAACGTTGTTGCGTCGTTGCTGGGCACGATTGTCGGCAATCCATGGACATTCCCGTTCATCTGGCTTTGGCTCTATACCTGCGGGAACTGGATTCTTGGTGCGAATGAAACCTCGAATGCCGTACATTTCGACATGGCCGTTCTTTGGGACTTCGTCGTTCTGGGGGTCAGCTATATCGGTGGCGGACTTATTTTTGGTCGCTGGGATCCTGCAGACCACGAGACGCTTGGTCATCTCTGGATCAGCATCGTTGATATCATCTGGCCGATGCTGGTCGGATGTGTTCCGACGTCAATCATTGTCTGGGCGCTATTTTATTTTCCGGTACGCCGTGCGGTCATCATTTACCGTCACAACCGGATTTTGCGCAGAATGAAGAAAACGGAACGCCATGGGCTTGGGCCCATGCTTGAAACTGCCAAGGACAAGATCGGCAGTGCTGCGAAAAGTGCCACCAAAAAGCAGGATGAAACACTATGAGTTCGAAACTTCGGCTCGGCGTTAATATTGATCATGTTGCGACCATCCGGAATGCCCGTGGCGGCAACAGCCCGGACCCGGTGCGTGCCGCAGCACTTGCAAAGGCCGCGGGCGCAGACGGAATTACCGCGCATCTGCGCGAAGACCGTCGCCATATCCTTGATGCAGATATGAAAAGACTGCGCCAGGAGATTGATCTGCCACTTAACTTCGAAATGGCAGCCACCGACGAGATGCTGGCAATTGCGCTTGCAACAAAGCCACATGCAGTCTGCCTTGTTCCGGAAAAGCGTGAAGAACGCACGACCGAGGGTGGGCTTGATGTTGTGGGTGGCCATAATCATCTGAAACGTTTTGTTTCCGAACTTGGCGATGCGGGCATTCGTGTGTCGCTGTTCATCGAGGCGTCTAAAGAACAGCTTGATGCCGCCAAAAGTCTCGGCGCACCTGTTGTTGAAATTCATACCGGTTCCTATTGCGATGCTGAAAACAGCGATGATCGTGCACGTGAACTTGAACGTATTCGCGCAGCCGTCAAATACGGAGCAGGGATCGGGCTTGAAATTCATGCCGGTCATGGTTTGAATTTCGAAACGGTTCAGCCGATTGCGGCAATGCCGGAAGTGGCGGAGCTTAATATTGGTCACTTCCTGATTGGGGAAGCCGTCTTTGTCGGGCTGGAAGCCGCAATCAACGAGATGCGCCGCTTGATGGACGAGGCGCGTGATCAAACGGACGACGATAAATGATCATTGGGATTGGCACGGATTTATGTGATATCCGTCGGATAGAGACCGCACTTGAACGTCATGGCGAGCGTTTCATGAAGCGTGTCTTTACCGATGTCGAGATTGCACGTGCCACCCGCAAACCGCATAGAACAGCATCGTCGCTTGCCATGGCTTTTGCGGCAAAGGAAGCCTGTTCCAAGGCGCTGGGAACCGGATTTCGCAGGGGTGTTTATCACAACACAATGGGTGTGGTACATCAACCCAGTGGCAAGCCCGACATGGTATTGACCGAAGGTGCTTTGGCACGACTTGAAGAATTAACACCCGAAGGAAAGATTGCTTCGGTGTATGTGACCTTGACGGACGAATACCCGCTGGCGAATGCTGTCGTGGTAATTTCGGCTGATTGACAGATAAACTGATTGGTTAAACACGGAATGGAAAAACTTGTGCAGAAAAAGAAAACGGGTGGCCTTTTGGACACCTTGAAGACCGTTTTCTGGGCCATTGTCATTGCACTTTTGGTTCGGACTTTTGCCTTCGAACCGTTCAATATTCCGTCTGGCTCGATGATTCCGACCTTGCTGGTTGGTGACTATCTGTTTGTTTCAAAATTTTCCTATGGATATTCGAAACACAGCATGCCTTTCAGCCTGCCGGTTATTCCGGGACGCATTTTTGAGACCGAACCCGAGCGTGGCGATGTGGTTGTCTTCAAACTTCCGTCAGATACCTCACAGGATTATATCAAACGTGTGATCGGCCTGCCGGGTGACACTGTCCAGGTCACCAACGGTCGTTTGTACATCAATAACAAGCTGGTCGAACGTGAACGGATCGAGGATTACATCCTGACCGATGGTACTGGTCGGTCTGCCGCGGTTCCGCAATATCTCGAAACACTTCCGAACGGTAAGGTTCACCGTATCCTTGAGCTGTTTGGCGATCAGGGGCCGAGCGACAACACCGAAGCCTTTACCGTACCGGAAGGCCATTACTTCATGATGGGGGATAATCGCGATAATTCGGCAGACAGCCGTGCATTCCCGTCGCGGTTCCGCTTTGTGCCGATTGAAAATCTGGTCGGTCGTGCTGAATTCCTGTTCTATTCCAAGGACAGCTCGCAGCCGGTCTATGACCTTGGCAGCATCCGGTTTGATCGCCTGTTCCAGGGAGTTCATTAATGAGCGACGGCATGCCGGTGATCGCCGAGATCGATCACGGTTTTTCCAATCCTGACCTGCTTCGTGTGGCTTTGACCCATCGAAGTGCAGCGAAGGGTAAGGATGCAATAAGCGGTGGCAACGAGCGTCTTGAGTTTTTGGGCGATCGTGTGCTGGGGCTTGTCGTGGCCGAAATGCTCTATACCCGTTTTGGGCGTGAACGCGAAGGTGCGATGGCAAAACGCTTTGTCGCACTGGTGCGTCGCGAAACGCTGGCGCGTGTTGCCATCCAGATCAAACTGGGGGATCACATCCAGATGGCCAAGGGTGAACGTGCGGCCGGGGCTGACACCAATCCGGCCATTTTATCTGATTGCATGGAAGCCGTGATTGCCGCACTCTATCTGGATGGTGGTCTTGAACCGGCGCGTCGCTTTATCGAAAAGCTCTGGACGCCGCTTCTTGATGAAGCAAACAAGCCGCCGCAGGATGCGAAGACGCAATTGCAGGAATGGCTGCAAGGGCGGGGCAAGCCACTGCCGAAATATGACATGGTCGGCCGCGAAGGTCCGGCCCATGCACCGATATTCACCATCGAACTGACCACCAGTGATGGTGAAAGTGTTAGTGCCGAAGGAAAATCTAAACGCGAGGCGGAACAACTTGCCGCCCGCATGATGTTGGACAAACTAAACGATGAATGAGGTTCCCACACCGGTGGCCGAAGACAGATTACCTTATCAGCAGCGTTGCGGCTTCGTCGCACTTGTTGGTGCGCCTAATGCTGGCAAATCGACGCTCCTGAATCAGCTGGTCGGCACGAAAGTGTCGATCGTCTCGCCAAAGGTCCAGACAACCCGTACCCGTGTGCGTGGTATCGTCATGACCGAAGATGCGCAGATTGTTTTCATTGACACGCCGGGTATCTTTGCCCCGAAGCGCCGTCTTGATCGTGCAATGGTCAAGGCAGCATGGAATGGTGCGGATGATGCGGATCTGGTGGTTCTTGTCATTGATGCCGGAAATGGCATCACCGACGAAGACCTTGCCATCATCAACCAGCTCAAAGATCAGAACCGCAAGGCCATCCTGGCGCTGAACAAGGTCGACAAGGTCTCGGACAAGGAAAAACTCCTGCGTCTGTCACAGGACCTGTTTGCCCATGAAGTCTTTACCGATGTCTTCATGATTTCGGCGAAAAAAGGGGCGGGTACGCAGGATCTGGTGAATTTCCTTGCGGCTAAAATGCCCGACGGCCCGTGGATGTTCCCCGAAGACGATGTGTCGGACATGCCGCTTCGTCTGCTCGCAGCCGAGATCACCCGCGAGAAGCTTTATTATCAGCTTCAGCAGGAACTGCCCTATTCGGCAACAGTCGAAACCGAACTTTGGGAAGAACGCAAGGACGGCTCGGTCAAGCTTGAACAGACCATCTTTGTCGAACGTGAAGGCCAGAAGGCCATCATTCTTGGTAAAGGCGGCAAGCGTATCAAGTCACTGGGCAGCGAAGCGCGCAAGGAACTTGAAGCCATTTTCGAGCGTCGGGTTCATCTGTTCCTGTTCGTCAAGGTGCGCGAGAACTGGGGTGATGATCCCAATCGCTTTGCCATGTGGGGCCTCGATCCCAACGCATAATTCTTCACGTTGCACAGACAGACCATCAATTGCCGGGTAGATAATGGAAATCGGATCATTCTGGGGTGTTGTAATGATTGTTGTTGGCGCAGCCGCCGCAATGATTGTTGCGCGTGTCGCCCGGCGTCCGTTCCGAAACCGCACTGATCACAGCACTGTGCAACGTGAAAAATCCTTTCTGCATCGCCCGCTTAATCTGATCGCGCTTCTGGTTGCCCTTGCTGTCTTTATGCTGGGGCTTTTCTGGAAGGTGACGGGCGGAGGACCAAACTGATGACCCGGAATTCTGGCGATCCTATCGATCAGGCGATTGAAGACGTCGAAAACCGTTCATGGTTGCGCAAGGCGGTTTTTGGAGCAGCCCTGATCGCACTTGTCTCCTGCCTGATCGGGATGTTTTTCCTTGTTACCCGTCTGATTGTACCCAGCGGCTATTTCTAAGAGGCCCGGATGGACTGGCGTGATGACGGTATTGTTCTTTCGACACGCAAACTGGGCGAAAGTTCGGTCAGACTATCGGTTCTGACCCGTGATTACGGGCGCCATGCCGGAATGGTTCGCGGTGCAATGAGCAAATCCATGCGCGGTACGCTCGAACCCGGAAACGAAGTACGGGTAGGGTGGTCTGCACGCCTTTCCGAACATCTTGGTCAGTTTCGCTGTGAATTGACCGGTGCACATGCGGCAGACCTTCTGTTGCAGCCAGGGCCGCTTATGGCGATGAGTTCGGCCTGTGCGATGCTTGATGCGACCTTGCCCGAACGTGAAGCCCATCCGGACCTGTACCATGGCACCGCAGCCCTTCTGACGGCGCTGAAATCCGAACAATGGTTGCCGTCCTATATTCGCTGGGAAGTCGGGCTGCTTGAAGAACTCGGCTATGGTCTTGATCTTGGGCGATGTGCGGCAACCGATGTAACCGATGATCTGGCCTTTGTTTCCCCAAAAAGCGGGCGGGCGGTCAGCGAAGCAGCGGGGAATGCCTATCGCGACCGGCTTTTGTCTTTGCCGGCATTTCTTGCCATCGGGCGCGCATCTTTGTCGCGGCGCAATGACGAACTTTCAGACCAGATGCGTGATGGCCTGAAACTGACCGGATTTTTTATTCATCGCGATATTTTCGAAGCCAAGGGCATCAAACCTGTCGCGGCACGGGATCGTCTTGTCAGTCACGTTTGGCGTATCAAAACTGCTGACGAAAAATAAATTGATCAATTTGGTTTGCATATGTTGACCGCAACCATGCCCCGCGTAGTATGTTGCAGATAACGTAAGGTGTTCGGAGGTCGAACGCACTTGCGCCTGTCCATTCTGCCAAGCAACAAGAAAAATCGTTCATGAGCACCAAGACTTCCGATCCGGCCAATGCCGGCCAAATCAGGGAAACCCGCCTTGCCGATGCGCTTAGCGAGCGTTATCTCGCCTATGCGATGTCGACAATCATGTCGCGTTCTCTGCCTGATGTGCGTGATGGCCTCAAGCCAGTTCATCGTCGTCTTCTTTATGCCATGCGGCAGCTCAAACTGAATCCGGAACAAGGGTTCAAGAAATGTGCGCGTGTGGTTGGTGACGTGATTGGTAAATATCACCCGCATGGTGATCAGTCGGTCTATGACGCGCTGGTGCGTCTGGCACAGGACTTTGCGGTACGTTATCCGCTGGTCGATGGTCAGGGCAACTTTGGCAATATTGACGGCGATAACGCCGCTGCAATGCGTTACACCGAAGCCCGCATGACCGCAGTTGCCGCTGCCCTGATGGACGGTCTCGACGAAGATGCCGTTGATTTCCGCCCGACCTATGATGGTGAGGAACAGGAGCCGGTTGTGATGCCGGCGGCTTTCCCGAACCTTCTAGCAAACGGTGCGGCAGGTATCGCGGTTGGTATGGCGACCAATATTCCACCCCATAATGTCGGCGAACTCTGTGCCGGTCTGATCAAACTGATCGACAAGCCGGAGACGTCAATCGCGGAACTGGTACGTTGCGTGCCGGGTCCGGATTTCCCGACTGGTGGTGTTCTTGTCGAACCGCATGAAAATATTCTTGAGGCCTATGCAACCGGACGGGGATCATTCCGCCTGCGGGCCAAGTGGGAAGTCGAGAAACTCAGCCATGGCCTGTATCAGGTCGTTATCACAGAGATTCCCTATCAGGTTCAAAAAGCCAAGCTGGTTGAACGCATCGCCGATCTGATGGTGGCAAAGAAACTGCCGCTGCTCAATGATGTACGTGACGAATCAACCGATATCATTCGCCTGGTTCTTGAACCGCGTACCCGTGCGGTTGAGCCGGAACATCTGATGGAAATGCTGTTCAAAAACACCGAGCTGGAAATCCGGTTCGGTTTGAACATGAACGTTCTGGACGGGGACAACACGCCGCGCGTTATGAATTTGCGCGAAGTGTTGCGTGCCTTCCTTGCACACCGTCAGGAAGTTCTGATCCGTCGTTCCAATCATCGTCTGGCAAAGATCAATCATCGTCTTGAAGTGTTGGAAGGCTATCTTGTTGCCTATCTCAACCTTGACGAAGTTATCCGGATCATCCGTTTTGAGGATGAACCGAAAAATGCATTGATGAAGGCGTTCGATCTGACAGAAGTTCAGGCCGATGCGATCCTGAATATGCGTTTGCGGTCATTGCGCAAGCTCGAAGAGATGGAAATCAAGAACGAGCACGCCAAACTGACCGAGGAAAAAGAAGGTCTCGAAGCGCTTCTTGCCAGTGAAACGCTGCGTTGGGAGAAAATCCGCGACGAAATCGAAATCATGCGCGAGAATTTCGGCAAGAAAACCGCGATTGGCAAACGCCGTACCGAAATTGGCGATGCACCCGAAGAGATCGAAGTGCCGCTCGAAGCACTGATTGAACGTGAACCGATTACGGTGATTTGCTCAAAAATGGGCTGGATCCGTGCGTTGAAAGGTCACGTTGCCGACATCAGCGACCTTAAGTTCAAGGATGGCGACGAACATCGCTTTGCGATCAAGGGCTTTACGACCGACAAGCTTTTGATCCTTTCAACAGCCGGGCGCTGCTATACCATGTCATGTGACAAGCTTCCGGGCGGTCGCGGTCATGGGGAGCCGATACGTCTGTCGATTGATCTGCCACAGGAACATGACATTGTGTCGATGGTCGTGCACAAGGATGGCCGCAATCTTCTGGTCGCAAGTTCTGGTGGCCGTGGTTTCCAGGTTGCCGAAAAAGACGTCGTTGCCCAGACTAAAAACGGCAAGCAGGTTCTCAACCTTGGTGCCGGTGAAGTTGCCAAGATATTTGTTCCGGTCGAAAAGAACCATGTTGCTGTTCTTGGTGACAACCGCAAATTGCTGATCTATCCGGTTGATGAAGTGCCGGAAATGACGCGCGGTCGTGGCGTGATCTTGCAGAAATACCGGCAGGGCGGTCTTTCGGACCTGATCTTGTTCAATCTCGAAGAAGGTTTGAGCTGGACCATGGGCGGCAGCGAAGGTCGTGTCCGCACCGTGATCGAGCTTGCCGAATGGACCGGCAAGCGTGCAGGTGCCGGGCGTATGCCGCCAAACGGCTTCCCGCGGTCGAACAAATTCGAATAATTTCGACAAGGCATACATTAAACTCGAAAGCCGGATGGTTCATTATCATCCGGCTTTTGGCTTTAATGGGCCAATTTAGATGCAGACAATGTCATATGCTGCGGGTTCCCGCAGATATGGAAGAATTACGTACCAAAATTTATAGCGTTTTCGATGTTTAAAATGTAACTTCGCAACCTGATTAGCAGGAAGCCCGCAATTTTCCTGTGAGACTCATAAGGGCTTGGGAGTGAAAAGTGAGATTTCTTGGAAATTTCGTCCACGCGATTGACAGTCTGAATGACTGGATCGGTCGCGGGGTGGCCTGGCTGGTGATCCCGATGGTTGTGATCACATTTTTAGTTGCCACATTGCGTTACGGCTTTGCGGTTGGCTGGGTATCAATGCAGGAAAGCTACATGTGGCTTTACGGCATTATGTTCATGGTAGGGGCGGGTTACACGCTTTTGCACGGTGGTCATGTTCGTGTCGACGTTTTCTATCGTCCGGCATCTGCGCGTTACAAGGCATGGGTTGATCTGTTCGGGTCGCTGTTCCTGATGATGCCGGTGCTGATCATGATCTTGATCTATAGCTATCCGTATGTAGCGACCAGCTGGCATCGCCTTGAAGGGTCGCACGAGACGGGCGGTCTTCCGGGCCTGTTCCTTTATAAATCAGTGATTCTGATCTTTTGTGTATTGATGCTCCTTCAGGGGCTTTCGCTTGCTGCGCGCAGCGTTCTGGTGCTTGCCGGTCACAAAGAATTTGAAATCAAAGAAGAAGAGCACGAGGGCGTCTGATGGCTGGTGAAGTTCTTAGTCTGGTGATGTTCGCCGTAGCTTGCGGCGTGCTTCTTCTCGGTTTTCCGGTTGCCTTCTCGCTTGCGGGTACCGGTCTTGCTTTTGCGCTTATCGGTCATTCGATGGGCACCTTTGATATGCCGCTTCTGGGCTCACTGCCGTCACGCTATTTCGGTGTGATGACCAACGAGCTGTATGTTGCGATCCCGCTGTTCGTGTTCATGGGCGTCATGCTTGAACGCGCAAGGATTGCCGAAAAGCTTCTGACGACCATGGGGATGCTGTTTGGCACCATGCGTGGTGGTCTGGGGATTTCGGTTGTCATCGTCGGTATGTTGCTTGCCGCCTCAACCGGCATCGTCGGTGCGACCGTCGTGACCATGGGCTTGCTCAGTCTCCCTGCGATGCAGAAAGCCGGATATGATCCGAAACTTTCGACCGGTATTATCTGTGCGTCCGGTACGCTTGGTCAGATTATTCCGCCGTCGATCGTTCTTGTTCTGCTGGGCGATATTCTTCAGGGCGCCTATGCCGAAGCGCAGCGCGCAATCGGCAACTGGGCACCGGAACCGATTTCTGTGATGGACCTTTTTGCAGGTGCATTCATTCCGGGGCTTTTGCTCGTGGCACTTTATATCGGCTGGATCATCATCAAGTCCCTGATTGATCCGAAGTCGGCACCGGCACTGGTTGAAGGAAAGCGTCCGGAAGGTCTTTGGGGTGAAGTGCTGCGCGCATTGCTGCCTCCGGGGCTTCTGATTGTTGCCGTTCTTGGCTCGATCCTGACCGGTATTGCGACCCCGACGGAATCAGCTGCTTTTGGCTCGATCGGCGCAATCGTACTGGCTGCGTTCTACAAGCGACTTGATATGGCCGTTCTACGCCATGTCGTGCGCCAGACCGTTCAGGTCAGTGCTATGGTGTTCGTCATCCTGCTGGGTGCGTCGGTGTTCTCGCTGGTATTCCGTGGTCTTGGTGGCGATCACCTTGTCGAAGAACTGCTGCACAACCTTCCGGGTGGTGTCTTCAGTGCGATGCTGGTTGTGATGCTGTTGATGTTCTTCATGGGCTTCTTCCTGGACTTCATCGAGATCGTGTTCGTCGTGATTCCGATTGTTGGTCCGATCCTGCTCAAGATGGACATTGATCCGGTTTGGCTCGGTGTGATGATTGCCATCAACCTTCAGACCAGCTTCCTGACACCGCCATTCGGCTTTGCGCTGTTCTATTTGCGTGGTGTCGCACCGGCAGCAATCAAGACGTTTGATATTTATCGCGGTATCATTCCGTTCGTTATGATCCAGATGCTTGGCCTTTGCCTTGTCGCTGCATTCCCGTGGCTGGCGACCTGGCTTCCGGGCATTCTGTTCTAAGAACGCGAAGATCAAAGATCACCAAAGAAAAAGGCCCCGATGAGGGGTCTTTTTTGATTCTGTGGTTACGTCCCGGAATACATTGTCCCTATAGGAGGTGACATATTTCAGGATGACACAAAACAAAAAAAGGGGCAGGCAAAAGCCAGCCCCTTGTCGTTTTCCGACAGGCGGAGAACTTAGTATTTGAACGGAAGTACACGTGCCTGTGCAAATGCTGCTTCCGAGAATTTCGACCATGCGATCGACTGGGTGCGGAATGCTACGAGGCTTTCGAATACTTCTTTCGACAGCGGGTTGGATGCAACCAGATCACGCAGAACTTCGCCCGACAGTTTGCCAAGGTTGGTCAGAATGTCGTCAGAGAACGGACGAACATCTACACCGTGCTTGTTGCGCAGGGTGTCGAGTGCCTGAACGTTACGTGCGGTAAACTCGGACAGAACCATCTGGTTAACTGCACGGTTGGCCTGCTCGACGATGGCTTTCAGATCATCCGGAAGCGCATTCCATGCATCCAGGTTGATGAAGTTGTCGAGAACGGTCGCCGGTTCGTGCCAGCCCGGATAGTAGTAGTACTTCGCCGATTTATAGAGACCGAACGCCAGATCGTTGTACGGACCAACCCACTCGGTCGCGTCAATTGCGCCTGACTGAAGTGCCGGCGGAATTTCACCGCCCGGAAGGTTCACAACGTTTGCGCCAGCTGCTTTGACAACTTCGCCACCAAGGCCAGGAATACGCATTTTCAGACCCTGATAGTCTGCAATGGTGTTCATTTCCTTGTTGAACCAGCCGCCCATCTGGGTGCCAGTGTTGCCCGACGGGAAGAACTTACAATTCAGTTCAGCATAGACCTTGTCAGCAAGTTCCTGACCGCCACCCCACTGGAACCACGCATTCTGTTCCTGGGCGTTCAGGCCAAACGGCATTGCCGCAATATACTGGGTGGCATCAACTTTACCTTTCCAGTAGTAAGGCGCGCCGTGGCCCATTTCGACGGTGCCGTTGCCGACAGCATCAATTGCTTCGAATGCCGGAACGATTTCACCAGCACCAAATACGGTGACTTTCAGGCGACCGTCAGATGCTTTGGTGATGTATTCAGCAAGAAGGTTTGCGCCAGTACCAAGACCCGGGAAGTTTTTCGGCCAGGTCGTGACCATACGCCATTCACGGACGTCCTGCGCGAGTGCCGGTTTGGCAAAAGTCGATGCAGCAGCAGTCGCGCCTGCTACAGCAGCGCCAGAAAGAAATTGGCGACGTTTCATTAGTTACAGCCTCCCAAAGATGCAAGCTCATGATTTATATGTATCAAAGCCGGTTCACCGGCTTTGTACCGCAGCTTATATGCGTCTTCGGGTGCAGGCAACCGGGGATCGAGTTGTTCTCTTGGACTTTAGTCTAATCTAATGGGGCGGTTTGCTCAGATTGTCAGGAGCCACTACTAGGCCCGGTTTCCTCCATTGGCACCCACTGGCCATTTCGGAAACCTTCAAGTGGCTGGAACCGCATCTTGTAGGACATCTTGCGGCATTCACCGATCCAGTACCCAAGATAGATATGTGGTAAATCAAGAAGTTGGGCTTCTTCTATGAGGTCGAGGACGATGTAGGTGCCCAGCCCACGCTTGTGTTCGGACGGATCAAAGAAGCTGTAAACAGCCGAAAGCCCGTCAGCCAGATTATCGATCAGTGCAACAGCAATCAGACTGTTATCCGGACGACGATACTCATAGACAGACGTTTCAATCGTGCTGTCTTCGATCATCGCCCGATAGTCACGGGCATCCATGCGCGCCATGTCACCATTTCCGTGACGTGCATCCTGATAGGTACTGAACAGTTGATATTGTTCCTGGGTCGCGACTGCGGGCAATACGGTTCGGGTCAGATCACTGTTTTTGTTCTGGATACGACGGAAAGAACGGCTGCTTTCAAATTCGGCGCATCGGACACGAACCGGAATGCAGGCATTGCAGTCGCTGCATGCCGGAAGATAGGCTATTGAATGGCTGCGACGAAAGCCTGCCCGTGACAGTAAATCATGGATATTATTCGCTTCTGGTCCGCGCAGCTCTGTAACTAGTTTGCGCTCAAAGCGGCCGGGCAGGTAGGGGCACGGCATCGGGGCAGTCATGAAATAGTGCTGCGTAAGGCGGCGCTGATTAACTGTCATCTGGTGTTTCTCAATCCCGACCACATCTGATCATCTATCTTAAGAGATTAAGCGTTATTTATGACAGTTTAAAGGTCATCCCACCAAAAGAGCTGTCAAATTTGCAAAACCGGAATTGCCAGATCAGGGCTGTGATGGAACAGAGAAGGTTGGACGACGCGGTGTCGTACCTGGTGCCGCAGGTTCTGACGGCTGGGCAGTCGGCGCGCCATTGGAAGATGGTAATACAGAACCATTTCCGTTTTGCGTTCCGTTCTCAAGTTCTGATCGTTCGCCTGTGCCTCGGAGCAAGGTGATGCTGATACGGCGGTTGGTTTCATTTTTGGGGTCTTCAGGCACCAGCGGATCCGTGTCAGAAAGGCCCGCAACCTTTGCAAAGCGACCGGTGTCAAGTCCGAGGTCTTCAAGCGTGCGTCGTGTCGCCAAGGCACGATCAGCTGAGAGTTCCCAGTTTGAGTAACCATCCGTACGATTAAATGGCACTGCGTCGGTATGGCCCTCAATCGAGACGTCCTGAGGCATCTTTTCGATGACGGCCGCTACCTTATCAAGCAACAAGCGCGTGTGATCAGCCATTTCAGCACTGCCACTCGGGAACATGGATGTGCCGTCTTCATCAAGAATCTGGATACGAAGACCTTCGGGGGTTTCTTCGATCCGGATGTTTTTCTCAAGACCCTGAAGCTCGGGACTTTCTTCGATAGCCTTTAGAAGTTCTTCCTTGGCTTCATTGAATTCCTGTTCTTCCATCTGTGCTACCCGGATGGCTTCTCGCTCGTCCGGGGATTGCTGTGGCGGAATTTCCATGCTGACTGTCGGCATTCCGAATTCGGAGCGCTGAGCGCCTTCCTCGGCAAGACTGGTGCCACCCAGAACCCCGCCGGAGCCCGAATCATTTTGTGAAATCGTTTCAGGGGTGAAATACATTGAAACACCCTGAAGTTGTTCTTCCGTGGCGCTTGAAAGCAGCCAAAGCAACAGGAAGAACGCCATCATAGCCGTGACAAAGTCAGCATAGGCAACTTTCCACGAGCCACCATGATGGCCGCCATGTCCGCCTTTTTTGACCTTTTTGATTACGATATCAGGCATGTGCGATGCAAATTCCGTGAGTTACTGGTTCTGTTTCTGCAAGGCAAAGGAAAATCAGGCTGACGGCGCATCCTGCAAGGCATCTTCAAGTTCCTTGAAGCTCGGCCGAACGGTGGACGGCAGCGTTTTGCGGGCAAATTCAACGGAAACCTGCGGGGCATAGCCCTGCATGTGACCAATCAGGGCCGCTTTCATACAGCTGAAATATTTTCCGTCCTGATCCAGCGTCTTCTTGATGATTTCCGACGTCGGACCAACAAAGCCATAGGACGCGAGAATACCAAGAAACGTACCGACGAGAGCCGCTGCAATCAAACCACCAAGAATTTCCGGCGGTTCGGTAACTGAGCCCATGGTGACAATCACACCAAGCACGGCTGCAACAATGCCCAGACCGGGAAGGGCGTCGCCCACTGTCTGGATGGCGGCAGGGACCATGTGATCTTCTTCGTGATGGGCTTCAAGTTCCTGATCAATGACCGCTTCAAGTTCATAGGCATTGGTGGTGCCAAGGGTCAGAAGACGCAAATAGTCACACAGGAATTCAACGGCATGATGGTCTTTCATCAACTCGGGGAAGTTGCCAAAAAGACTGGAGCCTTCGGGATTCTCTACATGGCTTTCAAGTGCAAGATCACCCTTCGATTTCGCCAGTCGGAAAACAGCATAAAGGCAAACAAGAAGCTCGACATAGGCCGCTTTCTTTTTGGGCCCCTTAAGTGCACGGATCGTATAAGCAATCGACTTTTTAAGGATGCTCATAGGGTTGGCAATCAGGAATGTACCAAACGCAGCACCGAAAATGATAAGCACTTCAAGGGGTTGGATAAGGACACCAATGTCGCCGTGGGGCAAATAACCGCCAAGAACAGCGCCAATCACCACGACATACCCAATGATCAAAAACATTCTTATTATTCCCCGCTAGCCCAGGACGATTATCGGTTCAGTCCGCAACATGTTCCCAAGACCCAAACCCGATCATGGTTGCAGACAAAGTCCATCTGGCATCTATATGACACTATTAGCTTTTAATCTTATTAATATCCCGTTTAAATCTGCTGTGAGTTAGGTTTGACAGATCGAAGTTTAATCGCCATTTTCCCCAAGCCTTTTACGGGGTCGTACTTCAATAGGTTTAGTCAGCAAGAGCATTCTTCAATATGTCATTCTCTCCGCGCGATTTCCGCGACTGTCTTGGTCAGTTCACAACCGGCGTTGCCGTTGTGACCACGCGGGCCGAAGATGGTTCCAAAGCGGGCATCACGATTAACAGTTTTGCGTCTGTTTCGCTTGATCCGGCACTGGTTCTTTTTTCCGTAGATCAGCGTGCGGCGACACATGCCTTGTTCGCCGGTTCTTGCACGCGTTTTTGCATCAATATTCTTCGTCAGGACCAACAGGCGATCTCTGAACTGTTTTCCGCACCGGGGCAGAATGGCTGGGAAACGGTCGGGTTTGAAGATGATGGTCACGGTATGCCACGCCTGAGAGGCTCGTTGGCGGCGTTTTCGTGTAAACGCCACGCCATTCATGATGGTGGCGATCACAGCATCATTGTCGGCCATGTCGATAATCTTGTGATGGGCGAAACGGGGGAGCCGTTGCTTTATTACGGCGGCCGTTATCGTGGCCTTAAAAGCGAATAACTATTAATGAAAAACGGGCCGTGTGGATTGTTCCAGCGGCCCGTTTTTTTTATTTTCAGATATCCAGGGAATTTTGATCAGTCGAGCGACGTATTGCCAAGCAAGCGTCCGCCAAACCCTGCCTTGATCAGGCGTTCAATCACTTGCTGGGCATGGCCGGTATCACGCACTTCCAGCACCATATCGACATCGGTCTGCTTTGCCGGAACGTCGTAAAAATGACGCTGGTGATAAACTTCGATGATATTGGCTTCTTCTTCACCGATCAGTGTGCTGATGGTTGCCAGAGCACCCGGCACATCGGGAATTTCGATGCGAACACGTACAAGGCGACCCTGGCGGGCCATGCCACGCATCAGGACCTGTGCCAGAAGGCGGGTGTCAATATTGCCGCCACTGACGATCAGGCAGACTTTCTTGCCCTTGAATTTTTCAGGATGATCGAGAAGGGCGGCAAGCGGCGCAGCACCTGCACCTTCGACCACGCTTTTTTCAATCTCGATCAGCATCTGAATGGATCGTTCAATTGAGCTTTCCTCGACCAGAACCACTTCGTCGAGCTTTTCCTTGCAGATTTCAAGTGTCAGGCCGCCGGGTTGTTTGACGGCAATGCCCTCGGCAATTGTAACACCACCGCCGGTATATTCGTCACCACGAATGCCTTCATACATGCAGGGATAAAGCTTGGTTTCAACGCCAATGATTTCGATGTCTGGGCGGCGCGATTTGACCGCGGTTGCGATACCTGATGCAAGTCCGCCACCGCCAATCGGGACAACGATGGTATCGATATCAACGTTCTCATTCAGAATTTCGAGACCGACTGTGCCCTGACCGGCAATGATATGCGGGTCGTCAAACGGATGTACAAAGGTAAGTCCGCGTTCCTGCTGGATGCGACCGGCAGCTTCAAGGCTTTCGGCAAAGACATTGCCTGTCAAAACGACTTCAGCGCCGTGGGAACGGGTATGATGGACCTTGGTAAAGGGCGTGTTTTTCGGCATCACGATGGTTGCCGGGATGCCCAGACGCTTGGCGTTATAGGCAACGCCCTGTGCATGGTTTCCGGCGGATACGGCAATGACGCCTTTTTCGCGCTCTTCGGGTGTCAGGCTTGCCAGTTTGACATAGGCACCGCGTTCCTTGAAGGAAGCGGTATATTGCTGGTTCTCAAGCTTAAGATAAACTTCTGCCTGACAAATCGATGAAAGTGTTAGTGATTTTACCAGCGGTGTCTTGGCAACGATGCCTTCAAGCAAACCGGATGCGCGTACAACGTCGTGATAGGAAACAGTCATAATTTCCATGCTCCTGCGGCCACCATCTTTGTGGTGTGGTGGCAATAATATCATGTAATGGGTGAGAAACGGTATTTAACCGGACCTGTCATCCGCAGATGACAGGGATCACATTCGCAGGTCGGAAATCCCAATAATCATGGCCATCGCACCGGCACCAAGCGTCGGACGGGAATGCGATGAAAGGATGTCAGTATATGCAGACATAGCCATGTTCTTTCTGGATTAGGGATGTGTTTCGAAAGGCAGCTTTGCGGATTAGGGCGCCAAGGTCAAGTACAGCAATAGAAAAACCGGGTTGCATGAACTGCAACCCGGCCAAGTACAACGCCTGGCATGGGGAATCCGGCGTTATTCCATGTTGAGGATAACCGTTTTCTTGTAGGTGAAATGTTCAAGCATGCTTTCAAGCGACGCTTCCTTGCCAAGGCCCGAAAGCTTGATGCCGCCATAGGACAGGTTTGGCTGCACAACAAGGTTCTGGTTGACCTGAACAAAGCCGGCTTCAAGCCGCTTGGTGGCAACCAGTGCCGTTTTCAGATCCGTCGTCCAGACCGTGGCAGCAAGGCCAAAGTCGCTGTCATTGGCAAGTTCAAGGGCCTCTTCAAAGGTCTTGAACTTGAAGACACACGCCACCGGACCAAAGATTTCCTCACGTGCGACGCGAGCATCCGGATCGACATTGGTGAAGATCACGGGGCGCACAAAGAGGCCGTCGGAAAGCTCCGGATCGGTGGGCAGGGCGCTCAGTTGATGTTTGGTCGCACCCTCTTTTTCGCCGATATCGATGTAACCCGATACCTTGTCGAACTGTTTGCGATTGATGATGGTGCCGATGTCGGTCTCTTCATCAAGCGGGTTACCCATCTTGAGTGCATTAACCTTGTCAATCAGTCGCTTAACGAACTCATCATGAAGTTTTTCATGAACAAGCATACGCGAGGAGGCCGTACAGCTCTGGCCCTGACGGGTGAAGCGCATACCACCGATTGCGCCGGCCACGGCCTTGTCGAGGTCGGCATCATCCATAACGATCATGGGCGACTTGCCGCCAAGTTCGAGGGTGACCGGAATAAGCTTTTCGGCTGCGGCCTTGTAAACCGTACGACCGGTCTCGACAGAGCCGGTGAAGGAAACCTTTTTGACATCCTTGTGCGCGACAAGCGGGCCGCCACAGGTTGGGCCAAAACCCGAAAGGATGTTCAAAACACCGGCTGGCAGGATTTCCTGCATGATCTGACAGACGCGCAACACGGTAAGAGGGGTGTCTTCAGCCGATTTTACAACGACCGAGTTGCCAGCAACCAGTGCCGGGGCAACTTTGATCGCCATCAGAAGAAGCGGTACGTTCCAGGGAATGATCGCACCAACGACACCAACGGCTTCGCGGGTGGTCAGCGTCATCATATTTGGATTAAACGGAACAGTTTCGCCCTTGAGCTCTGATGCAAGACCGCCAAAAAAGACGAACATGTCGGCAAGAACCGATGCCTCGACGCGGCTTTCGGTGCGCAGTGCCTTACCCGATTCCAGTGCGACAAGACGACCGAGTTCTTCGGTATGTGCCATCAGGACACGGCCGCATTCCGCAACCAGCTTTCCACGTTCGCGTGCCGGGCGTTCCGCCCAGTCCTTTTGTGCTGCCTTTGCAACCGCAACTGCAATGCCCACATCATCAGAGTCACCGTCGGCTGCCTGTCCGATAACCTTGCCTGTGGCGGGATTGATAACGTCAAAGGTCTTGCCGTTCTTCGGGGCAACAAGCTTGCCGTTGATCAGATGATGGCCGGAAAGTTCAGTTGCCAGTGACATCGGATCAAGGTTCGGTTCGAAAGGCATTTCAGGCTCCCTGTGGGTTGGCGTGCAGTCACGGTTTTTGCGTGGGGCGCACGATATAGGTTATTTGGTATTGGTTTACCAAATTATCGACAGCAGAGAGCAATATCAAGATCAATTCGTCTTTCCGGACATGACAGTTCCCAAAAGGGCTGGTAACCTGAAACAGCAAAAAGGCCAGCCCGGCGGCGGTACGTGTCTGGGCGCCTGCATTCCGTAAACGATGGAGTATTTATGCCACGTCATTTCGATACGACGTTCGATGTTGTTAAGGAACTCAAACCTTCCTATCCGGTCTATTGTCTAAGACCGAATATCCTTCGAGAAACAGCGCAGCGCTTTGTCGAAATGTTCCCGGGCGACGTCCTTTATGCGGTGAAATGTAATCCGCATCCTGAAGTCATGCGTTATTTGCACGAAGGCGGCGTGCGTCATTTCGATACGGCCTCGCCAGAAGAAATTGCGCTTGTTCGTCGCCAGTTCCCGGGAATGAAGGCCTATTTCATGCATCCGGTCAAAAGCCGCGATGCCATTCGTAATGCCCACCGGGTTTTCGGTATTGATCACTATGTGATTGATACAGTCGAGGAACTTGAAAAAATCCGTGAAGAAACGGAAGGCGACAAGAAGCTTGTGATCCATGTCCGTCTGGCAACACCACCGGCCGGGGCGACCTATAATCTCTCAGCGAAATTTGGTGCGCGCCCGATGGTCGCTGCCGAGCTTCTAAAGAAGGTCGATGAATATGGCTATGAAGCGGGTTTGTGCTTCCATGTCGGGTCGCAATGTACAACGCCGAATGGCTATCGGATCGCGGTTGAGCTGATCCGTCAGGTCGTCGATTTTTCGGGTGTTCAGGTTCGGCATATCGATGTCGGCGGCGGTTTCCCCGGCCAATATATGAACCAGCGCGGCGCCAGCCTTGAAGAATTCATGGACGAGATCAAGGATTGCATCCGCTGGCTTGATATGCCCGACACCACATTCATGTGTGAGCCGGGCAGGGCGCTTGTTTCAAGCGGGGTTTCCCTGATTACGCAGGTGCATCTGCGTAAGGAAGACACCCTGTTTATCAATGATGGTGTCTATGGCAGCCTGTCTGAAACAGTGACCGGGCAATTGCGTTATCCTGTGCGACCCTTGCGAATCAATGGTGAATTCAATCAGGAAGAAACACTTGATTTCACCATCTATGGTCCGACCTGCGACAATATGGATGTTCTTCCGGCAGCCGTATCGCTTCCGGCGGATATCCGCGAAGGGGACTGGATCGAATTCGGGCATATCGGTGCCTATAGCAATGCGCTTGCAACCCATTTCAACGGGTTCTTCCCGGAAATGCAGGTGACTGTGGGCGAGGCATTCCCGTTTGTGGATGGTGAATTCCCTTACGTGGCCTGATGCAGCAATGGCTACAGTGACGGGCAAACAGGAGATCCCCTGTTTGCCCGTTTTCAGATACAGTGTTGCTCAGAAAATTAACGTTATCGGTAAAAAGGTACTTGTTTACCGATAAAGGTTGGTTGCACTATGCTACCCGAAATCAGGACCGGCAGGGAGCCGGTCGGGAAACAGACTTGATCGGGGAAACCACAGTGACCAACAGCCTTTTTATGCGCATCCGTGACCGGTTTCCGGCGGACCTTTCATCGGTGCTGATCGAGACCCCGACGGGCAAGACTTATAGCTATGGACAGGCAGATGTTGCATCGGCGCAAATTGCAGGTTTGCTGACCGGGCTTGGTGCGAAGAAAGGCGACCGTGTCGCAGTCCAGGTTGATAAATCCCCCGAAGCCCTTTTTCTTTATCTTGGCTGCATTCGTGCCGGTCTGGTCTATTTGCCGCTCAATACGGCCTATCAGGCTGGCGAGCTTGCCTATTTCATGGATAACGCGTCCCCCGTTATCTTCGTCTGTCAGCCTCATCGTAAGGATGAGGTAGCAGCAATTGCCAATGATCAGGGCGTGGAACATGTTCTGACATTGGGGATGAATGGTGAAGGCAGTCTGATGGGCGGTGCACAATCTCAATCGGGCGACTTCGTCCCGGTGCCCTGTGCGGATGAAGACCTGGCGGCGATCCTTTATACATCGGGCACCACCGGCAAGCCCAAAGGGGCGATGATGACCCAGATGAACCTGTGGTCCAATGCCGCAACCCTTGAAAAGTTGTGGGGGTTTGATGGCAACGACATCCTTTTACATGCCTTGCCGATCTTCCATACCCACGGACTATTCATCGCATGCCATTGTGTGATGCTTTCGGGGGCGAAGATGTTTTTCCTGCCGAAATTTGATCGTGATCAGGTGATGGCGCTTCTGCCGCGGAGCACGGTGATGATGGGGGTTCCGACATTTTATGTTCGCCTGTTGTCCGGGGATGATTTTACCGCCGAAACGACTGCCAATATGCGGCTGTTTATTTCTGGTTCGGCACCGCTTCTGCCGGAAACCTTTACGGCGTTTGAGCAGCGGACTGGCAAGGCATTGCTTGAACGCTATGGCATGACCGAGATGGGGATGGCGACATCGAACCCGCTGGATGGCGAACGGATCGTTCATACAGTTGGTCCGGCCTTGCCCGATGTCGATGTTCGGGTTTGTGACGCGGACGGCAATGTTCTTGGTGTTGATGAAGTCGGTGTTCTGGAGGCTCGCGGCCCCAACGTTTTCGCCGGGTACTGGCAAATGCCGGAAAAAACCGCAGAAGAATTTCGCAAAGACGGGTTCTTCATCACCGGTGATATCGCCAAGATTGATGCCAAGGGATATGTCCACATCGTTGGACGTGCAAAGGATCTGGTGATTTCAGGTGGATTTAATGTCTATCCGAAGGAAATCGAAACGCTGATCGACAAGATGGATGGTGTTGTCGAAAGTGCCGTGATTGGTGTTTTGCATCCCGATTTTGGGGAAGCGGTTGTTGCGGTTATTGTCCCTGAGAACAATGGAACATTGACCGAAGACGGTATTATCGGGGGAATCAAATCGCAACTTGCCAACTTCAAGGTTCCCAAACGGGTATTCTTTGTTGACGAGTTGCCGCGCAACGCAATGGGCAAGGTTCAAAAGAACATTCTGCGCGAGGAATATAAATCCCTGTTTGCGAACTAGATCACCGGGGCCAAAGATTGAGGCCGATATCCTGGATCCAGAATACAGATAAAGAAAACCCCCGGCAAAACTGCCGGGGGTTTTCTTAGGACGCTACGGTCGTGGCTTAGCGACCGAAAGCAACACGGTGTGCTACATCGTCGATCATGTCGCGGTTCAGACCGATGTCGGCCAGTTCGCGCGTATCAAGTTTACGCAGCGCTACCTGGGTCTGGTACTGAATGCGAAGAGCGCGAAGGAAAGCAAAGATTTTAGTTACGATCATTTCATCACCTATTTCAAACCGGCCGATTGTTCGGCGTCTGTTCAGATAACCGGCATGTTCTCACCGCTGTATTCCGTGTCGGAATAGTTGTCTGGTTTGACGTGTCGGTTTGTTTCCAATGTATCGAATGATCATCTGCCTGGTGGCGCATTTACCAGTCGATACGTCCTATTCATTTCGTGAAGGCAATCTATGCCTGTCGGGTGCGTTAATCCAATGCGTTTTTTGCATGGCAGCGGCTTGGAAAGCGCAGAAAGTCACTGAATTGCAATGAATTGGCTATATCTCCGTCACATTGTCACGGTTTCGAAACTTTTATTGCTATGCTAATGGTGCATGGCTAATGAAATTGCGTGGTGCCCTTTGGTTGATTTCATGAAAATCGCGTCGCGCATATGAATTCAGATGTATTTTGGGTCGCAATCTGGATGAATAGGCCGTAATTTGCGCTACCAAACGCCCAGACAGGAGAACCTATAATGAGCATCAATCGGCCGCGGCTGAATTTTGCCCAGGCTATCGACGCCTACTTGCACTATGCGCCGCGCTTGCCGCAGGTGCAGGACGATGCCGTTCCCGAAAAAACCGATTACATCGACAATCTGCTATCGGTCGCAGATCAGTTCGATCTGATCGTGTTTGATGCGTTTGGTGTGCTCAATAGTGGGCCGACGGCTATCCCCGGTGCTGTAAAAACCGTCGCAACCCTTCAGGATATGGGTAAGAAAATTGCCGTCGTGACCAATGACGCGTCAAGCTCGGCTGAAGCGATTCTTGCCCGTCACCGCAAACGTGGCTTTGATTTCGACAATAGTAACCTGATCAGTAGCCAGCAGTTTGTTGCGCCTCTTATGGCAGAACATCCCGAGATTGCGCGTTGGGGGGCGATGGCGCCGGTCCATTGGCCGTTCCATATCCTGCCGGGACAGGTGGAGCCGCTTGGCGCAGATCGCGACTTGTATGACCGGGTTGGCGGTTTCCTGTTGATTGATTCGGAAAACTGGTCGGATGAGCAGCAGAATATGTTGCAGGACAGTCTTGCTGCCAATCCGCGGCCGATCCTTGTGGGGAATCCTGATATCTGCGCGCCGATGGGGGATTTCCTGTCAGTGGAGTCCGGTTACTTTGCCCATCTTGCCGCTGATGCCTGTGGCGTAATGCCAAAATGTGTTGGCAAACCGTATCATCACGTTTTTGAAGAAGTCCTGCGCCGTCATCCGGGTGTTGACCGGCAGCGTGTTCTGATGGTTGGCGATACGGTTCATACCGATGTTCTCGGCGGTCTGGCATCAGGCATCAAAACCCTTCTTGTGCATCAGGGCGGTTTCCTTGACGGGCAGGATATCGAAGGCGTGTTTGCCAGATCGGGTCTGCGTCCGCACTTCTGCGCGCGCGCGATTGGTCATGGCATATCAGACGAAGTTACTGAGCCTGCCTGCTGCGCATAGGGCTTCGAACTTCATTCCATGCAAAAGGGCCTCAATCGAGGCCCTTTTTTGTGTCGCGTGTGTTGAAGTGACGCTTAACCTTCCAGCGCCTCTGCAACTTCAATGGCGCTATAGGTCAACACGCCAGACGCCCCCGCACGTTTGAAGCATGACAGTGTTTCAATCGCACAGCCGATGTAATCAAGCCAACCATTCTGGCCTGCCGCGCGCAACATCGCGTATTCGCCTGATACCTGATAGGCAAAGACCGGCACGCCGAATTCCTGACGAACGCGATAGAGCACATCCAGATAAGGCAGCCCCGGTTTGACGATGACCGAATCTGCGCCTTCATCAAGATCATAGGCGACTTCACGCATGGCTTCGTCACTATTGGCCGGGTCAAGTTGATAGGTTTTCTTGTCGGCCTTGCCAAGTGCGCTTGCCGAGCCGATTGCATCGCGGAACGGGCCATAGAAGGATGAGGCATACTTGGCTGAATAGGCCATGATCTGGACGTTCTTGAGGCTTTCGGTTTCAAGAACCTTGCGGATTGCCTTGATACGGCCATCCATCATATCGGATGGTGCGACCACATCGCAGCCTGCCTGTGCCTGAACCAGTGCCTGACGCACAAGCGCTTCGGTCGTTTCATCATTAAGGATCTGACCATCGACGACGATGCCGTCCTGACCATCGGAATTGAATGGATCAAGTGCGACGTCGGTAATCACCCCGATGTTGGGGCAGGCATCCTTGATCGCCTTGGTGGCGCGACAGACAACGTTATCAGGGTTATAGGCCTCTCGCGCATCCTTGGTCTTAAGGCTTGCATCGATATAGGGGAACAGTGCCAGTGCCGGGATGCCAAGTTTCTCGGCATGTTTTGCGGTTTCAACCAGTACATCGACCGACTGGCGTTCAACGCCGGGCATGGACGGGATCGGGGTGCGCTGATTGGTTCCGTCAATAACGAATACCGGCAGGATCAGATCATGGGCTGTCAGTCGGGTTTCCGCGACCATCCGGCGCGACCAGTCGGTCATGCGGTTGCGGCGCTGGCGGGTGCTTGGAAAGGTGCCATAGGCGAATTTGTTGACCATGATCTGTTCTCTGTTCTGTGGAGCTGGGCGAAGCCAGGGTGGACAGGCCAATTTATGGGACAGAATTCACGCGCAATCAACCATTGCTGGCAATTTGTAAGCGTGCGCGCATGGTCAGAAAATAAACCGGGATAATCAGGGCAAGGAAACTGGCGGTAATCGCAAAGGCCGTGACAAGGCCTGCTACCTGTCCGATGGCACCAATAATCGGCGGACCCGCCATGATCGCGGAATAGCCGGTTGCAGCAATGATTGATACGACTGCTCCGCCTCCTTTTCCGGTAGCTTGAGATGCCGCGGACAGTAGCAACGGCAAAATGACAGCAAGCCCCATTCCGGCAACACCACAACCAATCCATGCGACAATATAGTGCGGGGAAAGGGCGATGATGAAAGTGCCAACCGAGGCCAGAACCGAACTTGTAAGCAAAACCGGAGCCCGTCCAAACTTCATGACCAGTGCATCACCGGAAAGTCTGGTGACGGCCATGGCGCAGGAATAAACGGCAAAGCCGACAGCAGCCATTGTTGCTCCCGATGACAATTCTGAATTCATAAAGACGGTTGCCCAGTCGGTAATAACACCTTCGCCGAATTGACCGATAAAGGCGCAGACGCCGAATGGTAAAAGCATAAGGAACATGGGGCGTTCCTTTTTGGTGCGGGCGGTTTCCAAGGCTTGTTTGTCAGCTCTGTCTTTTCTGTTCTGTGAGGTCTGATGGTCCGGCAGAAGTTTGGCTTGGGCGAAAACATGAGCGATCAAAAACACGGTCAGAATCACAGGCAGGTGCAGGGCGTTGTCAAAGGGCAGGGCAAACCAGGCTGCCGCAATCCCGGCACCCGCAAAACCACCCAGACTCCAGAAGCCGTGAAGACCGGACATGATGCTCCGACCCTTGGCGCGTTCAACATTCAGGCCATTGGCATTCATGGCTATATCAAGAAATGCGCCGGAAAAGCCCAGGGCAAACATGGCAATCGAAATGCTGAGATAGGATTGCATCAGAACCGGGATGCCAACGGCAATGAAATAAACCAGTCCGGAATAACGCACTACCAGTTCGCTTCCGATACGGTCAGAAAGCCGTCCGGCAATCGGCATAACGGCAAGAACGCCAATTGCCGCAGCCAGCAAGATGCCGCCAAGTTCATCATGACCAAGGCCAAGGCGTTCCTGTACCAGCGGGATATGCGGAACCCAGCTTGAAAAGGCGGCGCCATGTAAAAAGAAAATGGCGCGTACCCGATTATGGGCCTGATTGTAATTTTGCATCTGTGGCGGCTCCGCATGATGGGGCGTAACGAGGGGGCAGGTTAGGCCTGAACAATATTGATCCCGCGTTTGGCATAGTTTTCGAGATAGCCGGACGACAATTTGCGGCCTGTCACGAGACGGGAAATGGCATCAATGTCACAGACCCGGTGCGGCAGGCTGGTTTCAAGTTTGTCCGCGGTGGCAATGGCGATGATTTCGGCTGATTGGGCAATCATCGCGGCCTTTGATGCCCGTTCCTGCTGATGACTGGTTGAAAGGCCAGCCTCAGGATGAAGAGCGCACGTGCCTAGCAACGCAACATCAGCATTGTACTTACGGATTTCGTCAATCGTTGTCGGGCCACATACCACCATGTCGTTCTTGAGCATTGTACCGCCCAGCATGATCACTTCGGCATTGGGGTGGCTTGAAAGTTCGACCGCGATCATCGGGTTTACCGTAATCACAGTGCCCCGAAATGATGGTTTGAGATGGCGGGCAACTTCGCAAATGGTGGTGCCACTGTCAAAGAAAGCGACAGCATCATCGGCAATCAGATCGCGTGCCGTTTTCTGTGCAATCGCGGTGCGTTCCGGCTGAAGGTCTCGAGCGCGTTCTTCATATGTTTCTGTCGGCTTGTTTGGCAGGACTGCGCCGCCATGGATGCGGCGCAAATGACCTTCATCCTCCATCTGGCGCAGATCGCGCCGGATGGTATCAAGGGAGGCATGAAACAGGGCGGCCAGATCATGAATGTGAACCGTCCCCATATTGCGCAAAAGTTTCAGGATTTCATCCTGACGGGTGATAACGCTCGACATGGTGCTTGCCTGTTTTGCATGTTGTGCATGTTTTGCCGATTTGTTATGCCGGTTTTACGGTCGGGTCAATGAAAAACCGGCCGAACATTCGTTCGACCGGCTTTGTAAGGCGACATGAAGTGACGTGATTATCAGGCTTTATCAAGGGCCTGCGTCAGGTCAGCCAATATATCGTCGATATGTTCGATCCCGATGGACAGGCGCACATATCCGTCCGTAACACCGGAAGACAGGCGGTCCTGTTCGGAAAGCTGACTGTGAGTCGTGGTTGCCGGATGAATGGCAAGAGAACGCGTATCACCGATATTGGCGACATGATAAAACAGCTCAAGCGCGTTGATGAATTTCTCGCCTGCGTCTTTGCCGCCAGCCAACTCAAAGCCCATAAGAGATCCGTAGCCACCTTTAAGATAGGTGTCAGCACGGCGGCGGCTTTCACCATCCTGTTTACTGGGGTGAATGACTTTGGTGACTTTCGGGTGGGATGCCAGGAAGTCGGCAACCTTGTTGGCGTTCTCGCAGTGACGTTCCATGCGCAGTGGCAACGTTTCCATGCCCTGAATGGTCTGGAATGAGTTGAACGGCGATGCCGCAGCCCCGATGTCACGTAGAACGGTGCAACGCAGCTTGATCGCATAGGCCACAGGACCAATCGGTTTGACGGCCTGTGTCCAGACCGCACCGTGATAGCTGGGATCGGGTTCGTTCAAAAGCGGGAAGCGTTTCGCATGTTTTTCCCAGTCAAACTTGCCGGAATCGACGACAACACCACCAACCGAGGTTCCATGACCGGCAATGAACTTGGTGGTCGAATACATCACGATGCTTGCACCATGTTCGATCGGTTTGCAGATCACGGGCGCGGCAGTGTTATCAACGATCAGCGGAATGCCAAGTTCGTCACCGATATTGGCAACTTCGCGGATCGGGAACACCTGCAATTTCGGGTTGGGAAGGGTTTCGGCATAAAAGGCGCGGGTTTTGTCGTCGCTCAACTTTCGGAAGCTTTCCGGATCTGACGGATCGGCAAAGCGAACTTCAATTCCCATTTGCTTGAAGGTATTCGCAAACAGGTTCCATGTGCCACCATATAGATCGGTAGAGCTGATAATATTGTCGCCAGCCTGTGCAATATTCAGAACCGAAAAGGTTGACGCAGCCTGCCCGGAGCCAAGTGCAACTGCAGCAACGCCACCTTCAAGGGCGGCAATGCGCTGTTCAAGCACATCGTTGGTCGGGTTCATCAGGCGGGTATAGATATTGCCAAGTTCCTTGAGTGCGAAAAGATCAGCAGCATGCTGGGTATCGCGGAACTGATAGCTGGTGGTCTGATAAAGCGGCACGGCAACGGATCCCGTGGTCGGGTCGGCGCGATAGCCTGCATGAAGGACGATGGTTTCCGGTTTCGTGGACGACATAATGGGTTTCCCTGAATTATCGTTATTTCTGACGCCGACAAGGTAAGCTGACAGTGACGTACTCAGCAAGAAACAATTGGTGAAATCAGCTACGTGAATGCACGTAAATCGTGTGATTTACCAATATTGTGATAATTCGGTACTGTTATACCGAATGAATTGACAAGAGGGTGTTTTCACGTTTACGTAAAGGGAAAACAGATAAACTTCAGAGGCGGCGATCCAATGGAATTCAACCTGTCTGACGATCAGCAGGCATTTGCCCAAGCTGCGCGTGATTTTGCTCAAAATGAAATGGCGCCATATGCAGGGGAATGGGATGCAAAACACATCTTTCCCGAGGAAACCCTGCGCAAGGCTGCCGAATTGGGCTTTGCTGCAATTTACACGCGCGAAGAGTTCGGCGGAACAGGCTTGGGTCGTCTTGATGCTGCGGTAATTTTCGAAGAATTGGCGGCAGCATGCCCGTCAACGGCGGCTTATATCTCGATCCATAATATGGCGTGCTGGATGATTGATACATTTGGGTCCGATGAACAGCGCGCCAAATTTCTGCCCAAACTCGTCACAATGGAACATTTCGCCAGCTACTGCCTGACTGAGCCCGGTGCCGGGTCCGATGCAGGATCGCTTCGCACACGTGCGGTCCGTGATGGCGACCATTATATTCTGAATGGTGAGAAGGCTTTTATTTCCGGTGGATCTCGTAGTGACATATATGTTGTCATGGCGCGTACGGGGGATGACCGCCCGAGCGGCATTTCGACATTCATCATTCCCAAGGATGCCGAAGGACTATCGTTCGGAAAGCTCGAGGAAAAGATGGGCTGGAACAGTCAGCCAACCTCGGCCGTTATCTTTAGCAATTGCAAGGTGCCGGTCGAAAACCGACTGGGCGAAGAAGGCGAAGGCTTCAAGTTCGCCATGAAGGGGCTTGATGGCGGTCGCCTGAATATAGCGGCCTGTTCGATTGGCGGTGCCCGTGCGGCGATGGAGCACGCGCGCGATCATATGAAAGTCCGCAAACAGTTCGGTAAAAGCCTTGATCAGTTTCAGGCGCTACAGTTCAAGTTTGCCGACATGGTGACCGAGCTCGAAGCTGCACGTTTGATGCTGCATAAAGGTGCCTGGAAGCTTGATCTCAAGAGCGATGATGCAACCCAGTTCTGTGCGATGGCCAAGCGTTTCGCCACAGATATCGGATTTGAAGTCTGTAACCAGGCGCTGCAACTCCATGGTGGCTATGGATATATTCGTGAATACCCGATCGAACGGCTGTTACGTGATCTGCGCGTGCATCAGATTCTTGAAGGCACCAATGAAATCATGCGCCTGATCATTTCCCGTGCCGCCCTGAAAGACTAAGTCATGAGCAATAGTTCAAATATGTCCGATACCGAAGCACCCGTTCTGTTTTCGCAACAAGGCGCAGTTGGTCAGATCGTTCTTAATCGTCCGCGTGCGCTGAATGCGCTTGATCTGACGATGGTCGATATGATGATGGGGCAGCTTAAATCCTGGGAAGCTGATCCGTCGATAAAGGTTGTTGTGATTGAGGGAGCCGGCGAGAAGGCCTTTTGTGCCGGTGGTGATATTCGTGGTCTTTATGAGGCCCACAAGATTGATGACGAAGAGATGCTTGATGCGTTCTATCGTCGTGAATATCACCTTAATCACTATATTGCCCGGTATTCGAAACCCTATATCGCGCTCATGGACGGGATCACCATGGGCGGTGGTGTCGGCGTGTCGATTCACGGTCAGTTCCGTGTGGTAACCGAGCGTACCCTGTTTGCGATGCCCGAAACGGGGATCGGATTTTTCCCCGATGTCGGTGGCGGGTATTTCCTGCCACGATGCCCGGGAAATATCGGCATGTATCTTGGCCTGACCGGTGCGCGCATCAAGGCAGCCGATTGCCTTTATGCCGGGCTTGCCACCCATGGTGTTACGGCAAGCAATCTTGACAGGCTCAAGGCGGATCTGGCGGTGGCATCCTATGACACAGGTGCCAGTGCTGTTGTTGTTGAAATTCTCGATCGTCACAGCACGCATTTTGACGCAGCGCCAATGGATTCACTCAGAACACAAATCGACCGCACGTTTGCCGGAAACAGCGTTGTTGCTATTTTCGAGGCGCTGGAACGAGAGGAAAGCGACTTTGGTGCCGAAACGCTCGCTATTCTGTCTGGAAAGTCACCAACAGCACTTTGTGCGAGCTTCGAGCAGATTCGTCAGGGCAAGGACATGTCGTTGGCCGAAGTCCTGAATATGGAGTTCCGGATGTCGCAGAGGATGGTCTGCAAGCCTGATCTGTTTGAAGGTGTTCGTGCTGTCATTGTCGATAAGGACCATACCCCGAAATGGCAACACGGTGATATCGGCCAGGTCGATCCGCGCGAGGTTGCAGAATATTTCGAGCCACTTCCAGAAGACAAAGAACTCAATCTTTAGAATGTATTGGGCTGAATTTCGGTCCCGAATGATCAAAACAATGATCCCGCAGGGGATGGCAGAGGAGACTTCTAATGGCGAATATCGGTTTTATCGGTCTGGGCAATATGGGTGGCCCGATGGCTGCCAATCTTGTTAAGGCCGGACATACGGTCAAGGTCTTTGACCTTTCGGCAGATGCGGTGGCAAAGGCAATTGATGCCGGTGCAGGCAAGGCGGCATCAATTGCCGCGGCTGCGACTGATGTTGATTTTGTCGTAACTGTTCTTCCGGCCGGGAAACATGTTCTGTCCGTTTATGAAGGGCCAGACGGCGTTATTGCAAATGCCAAGGCGGGGACCGTCCTGATTGACAGCTCAACCATTGAAGTTGATGCGGCGCGCAAGGCATCTGAAATTGCCCGTGCGGCGGGTCTTGGGGCGGTGGATGCGCCGATTTCCGGTGGCACTGCCGGTGCTGCGGCCGGAACGCTTACCTTTATGGTTGGTGGCTCTGATGCCGATTTTGCCAGTGCAAAGCCGATCCTTGAGGGTATGGGCAGCAATATCATTCATGCGGGCGATAGCGGTGCAGGGCAGGCGGCCAAAATTTGCAACAACATGGTTTTGGGTGTCAGTATGATTGCGGTGTCCGAGGCCTTCATGCTCGCCAAACGCCTCGGGCTGGATGCGCAAAAGCTGTTTGATATTTCGTCCAAGGCATCCGGTCAGTGCTGGTCTCTGACAAGTTACTGCCCTGTTCCGGGGCCGGTTCCGACATCGCCGGCCAATCGCGATTATCAGCCCGGTTTTGCGGTTGATATGATGCTGAAGGATCTCAAGCTTGCCCAGCAGGCAGCTGCGTCGTCTGGGGCGACCACGCCGATGGGGGCTTTGGCCGAAAGCCTTTATGCGCTTTATTCCAATGGCGGGAATGGCGGCATGGACTTTTCGGCCATTGTCAAAATGCTTGATGGCGAAAAGTGATATCGTTCATCCAATGATCACAAAAACGGGTCCGGATTTCCGGGCCCGTTTTTGTTTGGTGTTGCGTTGTTCGAGAATGGGCGCAAAATAGGGCTATACTTATTTCCAGGGATCATCTGTGCGATAATGACCACGCGGCATAACACATCAAACGAGATTTATTTTGAACTTCGACAGGTGGGTTCCTATCTGCGTTGTACGGCCATTGATGGCAAGACAGGTGTGGAAGTGACTGTTGCTGGGCCTGTGAGTCGGAATCCTGAGCAATTAAAGCGGGTCGCTGTACAAAAACTTGAATACGTCCTCAAAAAGGGATAATGTATACAATATAAAGAGCGGGTGGCTCGCCTTGTCAGTGTTTTATTCCAATATCAAAACCTGATTTGGTGATTTTCACTAAAATCTCAAAGCCGCTTGCAGCCTTTGAACACATGTGTCTAAGGTTCACGCTCTAATCGCGCTTTCGGTAGTAAGAACCACAAACAGAATGGTCGGCTCCGAAGGTTAAAACCGGGTCATACCCGATAACAATAAGACGGAGGCTTCGCGGGTTTGCAAGGGGGCAAAGGGGAGACTATGTCTCATCCAATCAATACATATATATGTGGCTTGATGCCTTCTGCCGAGCTGGCGAAGACCTTGTTTGTCTGTGCCAAATCTAAGGTTGTGCAATGGATTGGGCTTATTTCCTACAACAATTGATCAATGGTCTGACGCTGGGAGCCATTTATGGTTTGATCGCTATCGGTTATACGATGGTGTACGGCATTATCGGCATGATCAACTTTGCGCATGGCGAGATTTATATGCTCGGTGCGTTTCATTCCCTGATCACCTTCCTGATCTGTCAGGCAGCCGGGATCAGCGGGATCCTTCCGCTTACGCTTCTTTTGATGCTGTTCGTTTCAATGGTTCTGACCTCGATCTACGGTTGGGGCGTTGAACGGGTAGCATACCGGCCACTGCGCGGGTCATTCCGTCTGGCAGCTCTGATTTCTGCCATTGGTATGTCGATCTTCCTGCAGAACTTCGTTCAGATTTCGCAGGGTGCGCGCGTCAAGCCGATGCAGCCGCTTGTTGAGGGCGGTATCACTCTTATGGAAAGCGCGAATTTCGACGTTCAGCTTAGCTATATGCAGATCGTGATTATCGTTCTGACATTCGTGCTGATGGTCGTCTTCTCGCTGCTGATTGCCAAGACTTCTCTGGGGCGTGCACAGCGTGCTTGCGAACAGGACCGCACGATGGCGGGACTTCTGGGCGTGAACGTTGACCGTACGATTTCCACCACCTTCGTTATGGGTGCTGCTCTGGCATCTGTCGCAGGTATGATGGTGACCCTGTATTACGGTGTTATTGACTTCTATATCGGCTTCCTCGCCGGTGTTAAGGCTTTCACCGCCGCCGTTCTTGGCGGTATCGGGTCGCTTCCAGGTGCGATGCTTGGTGGATTGCTGATTGGTCTGATTGAAGCATTCTGGTCGGGGTATCTCACAATCGAATACAAGGATGTTGCGACGTTCGGTATTCTGGTTCTTGTGCTGATCTTCCGTCCGTGGGGTCTGCTCGGCAAGCCGGAGGTTGAGAAAGTCTGATGTCTTCTGCATTTGCTTCATCTCGTACCAACGGCTCGGAAATTGTTAAGGAGCTCGCGTTCTTTGCAGTTGTCGCGCTACTGATGTCCGTCATGATCCTCGGTGTCGAGACGGTTGACCGTCCGACCGGCCTCGAGCTTGCGGTTCGCTGGGATCTTGTCCTGCTGGCGATTGGCTCGACCGTTGTCGGGCGTCTGGCATTGATCATCCGTCGCGAAAGCATTTCGCGGCTCGTTCAGGCAGTCTTGATCACGATAACTGCGGTTGCCGTCTTTGAGATGTTTGTGCGATTCCGTGACATGGATGATCGCTGGGCATCGCCGGTGAGCTTCGATATGGCGTTCAGCAGTGCTGTCAGCACCGTTGTCGCCTTGGCCTTTATCGCAATCGTCTTTGCAATCGCCTATTTCTCGATGAAGGAAAAAGGTGTTGCCGAAGTTGAGGAAAGCGAAAAGCTGTCATCGAAAATTCAGCTGGCCTATCGCTCGAACACCAAAAAGATCGGTCTGGTGGGGATTATCTTCTTCATCATCTTCCCGTTCATTTTTGGTGAGAACCGTTCGGCAATCGACCTTGCCACCCTTGTGATGATCTACATCATGCTGGGGTGGGGCCTGAATATCGTGGTCGGTCTGGCGGGGCTTCTCGATCTTGGTTATGTGGCTTTCTATGCAGTCGGGGCTTATTCCTATGCATTGCTGTCGCAGAACTTCGATCTGAGCTTCTGGCTCTGCCTGCCGCTTGCCGGTATCTTTGCTGCAAGTTTCGGCATTATTCTCGGCTTCCCGGTTCTGCGCTTGCGTGGTGACTATCTGGCCATCGTGACACTGGGCTTTGGTGAAATCATTCGTGTTGTTCTTATCAACTGGTATGATTTGACTGGCGGTCCGGATGGGATTTCATCCATCGAACGTCCAAGCTTCTTTGGTTTGGCCGATTTCTCGCGCCGAGTGCCGGAAGGGACCATCGGCTTTAACGAGCTGTTTGGCATGGAATATTCGTCCATGCATCGCCTGATCTTCCTGTACTACCTGATCCTTGCTCTGGCTCTTGTGACGAACTTTGTCACCATGCGTCTGCGCAAGCTTCCGATCGGTCGTGCATGGGAAGCACTTCGTGAAGACGAGATTGCCTGCCGTTCGCTGGGCATCAACCCGACGAACACCAAGCTTTCTGCTTTTGCGATTGGTGCAATGTTCGGTGGTTTTGCCGGTGCGTTCTTTGCAACCCGTCAGGGCTTTATCAGCCCGGAAAGTTTCACCTTCCTTGAATCTGCTGTGATTCTCGCGATTGTGGTTCTGGGGGGCATGGGTAGTCAGATCGGTGTCGTTCTTGCGGCAATCGTGATGATCGGTTTCCCGGAAATGTTCCGTGAACTTGCCGAATACCGCATGCTGATCTTTGGTGCAGGTATTGTTGCCATCATGCTGTGGCGTCCGCGCGGTCTGTTGTCCTTCCGTGACCCGACCATTCTGCTCAATATGAGCCAGAAAGAAAAAGTTGCCGGAGAGTTGAAATGACCGACAACAAACTGCTTGAAGTCGAACACCTGACCATGCGTTTCGGTGGTCTGGTTGCAATTGATAACCTTAGTTTCACCGCAAACAAGCGTGAAATCACGGCCATCATCGGCCCGAACGGCGCAGGTAAAACCACGGTGTTTAACTGCCTGACCGGGTTCTACGTTCCAACCGAAGGACGTCTGACGCTACATGCCGACGACGGTCCCCGTTTGCTGGAGCGTACCGAAGGGTTCCGTATCCCGCGTAATAACGGTGTTGCACGTACTTTCCAGAATATTCGCCTGTTTACCGGGATGACTGTTCTGGAAAACCTGATCGTTGCGCAGCACAACCGTTTGATGGAGGCATCTGCTTTCTCCATCGCCGGTCTGTTCAACCTTGGCCGCTATTCAAGGGCGGAAAAGGCAGCGATCGAAAAGGCCGAGTTCTGGCTGAACAAGGTTGGTCTGTATGATCAGGCTGACTGGAATGCCGGGAACCTGCCATACGGTTCCCAGCGTCGTCTGGAAATCGCGCGTGCAATGTGCACTGACCCGTCACTTTTGTGCCTGGACGAGCCGGCTGCGGGTCTTAACCCGCGTGAGTCGGCGGAACTGAATGTCCTGCTGCAGAGCATCCGTGACGATCAGGGCGTTGGCTGTCTTCTGATCGAACATGACATGAGTGTCGTGATGCAGATTTCCGACCATGTGATCGTTCTTGATTACGGAAGAAAGATTGCCGATGGCAATCCCGAAGCCGTCAAGAATGATCCGGCTGTTATCCGTGCCTATCTTGGCGAAGATGAGGATGACGAGCTTCCGCCGGAAGTTGCCGCTGACCTTAATGTTGATCCGAATGCGCACTGAGGGAGTTTATCGATATGTCCATGCTTAAGATCGAAGGTGTTCATACCTTCTATGGCAATATCGAAGCCCTCAAGGGCATTGATATGGAAGTCAACGAAGGTGAAATCGTTACGCTTATCGGCGCCAATGGTGCCGGTAAGACCACGCTGCTGATGACTTGTTGCGGTTCGCCGCAGGCAAGCAAGGGGCGCATTCTGTTTGAAGGTAAGGATATCAGTCGCATGCCGATGCATGAGATTTGTAATCTTGGCATTCAGCAGTCGCCCGAAGGCCGTCGCATTTTCCCGCGTATGTCGGTTTATGAAAACCTCCAGATGGGGGCAATCACCCAGGATCCGAAGCATTTCAATTCGGATCTCGAAATGGTGTTTGATCTGTTCCCGCGCCTGAAGGAACGTATTAACCAGCGTGCAGGGACCATGTCCGGTGGTGAGCAGCAGATGCTGGCAATTGGCCGTTCCCTGATGGGGCGTCCGCGTCTTCTTTTGCTTGATGAGCCGTCGCTTGGTCTTGCGCCGCTTGTCGTTAAGCAGATTTTCGAGACCGTCCAGAAGATCAACCGTGAAAACAAGGTAACTGTTTTCCTTGTCGAGCAGAATGCATTCCATGCACTCAAGCTCGCACATCGCGGTTATGTGATGGTCAATGGCAACATTACGCTCTCGGGTACGGGTGCGGAACTTCTGGCAAACCCGGAAGTGCGCGCAGCTTATCTCGAAGGCGGCCACTAGGGAGATCTGATATGGAATCGATCACTGGTACCAGTATCGGCGTTACGATCGGTATCACCATCATTCTGATGGGGTTCTGTTCGTTTATGACCGGGCAGGCAATCGCCAACACCTGGCGACCGTCCTATCAGCTCGTGCCTTATGGCTTGCTGCTTGGCCTTGTTGACCGTTTCTTGGTCTATGCGTTGTTCGAAGGCGAGCTTCTTTCGCTTTCCGGCTACATTTTTGACACGGCGATCCTGTTTGTTATCACCTTCGCAGCCTTCCGTCTGACGCAGGTAAACAAGATGTTGTCGCAATATCCGTGGCTTTATGAACGCATTGGGCCGTTTGCATTCCGCGCGCGTGAAGGGGCGGATGTGCGTTGATTTTTGTGGTGACGTTTTGCGTCACCACACTATTGCTAAATAATTGGCAATAAACCGGTTTGTACTATTGCACACCAATTCTGGGGTGTTAAAGTACTTGGGAGCTGAAACCGGTAATCGGCGAATAATATGAGCCGGTTTCGGGTCCGAAAAGATGGTTCTGTCATGGTGATGGAACCAACCTTTGGAACAGGGAGACTTCTCTAATGTCGAAAACCAAGCTCGGCCTTCTTGCCACTGCTTCCGCGCTTGTTCTTTCAATGGGTGCTGCCAAGGCTGACATCGTGATCGCGACCGTTGGTCCGATGACCGGTCCTTACGCTGCGTTCGGCGAACAGATGACCAAGGGCGCAGAGAAAGCGGTTGCTGACCTCAACGCTGCTGGCGGTGTGAACGGCGAAAAAGTCGTTCTCGAGATCGGCGATGACGCTTGCGATCCGAAACAGGCTGTCGCAGTTGCCAACCAGCTGGTGAGCAAGAATGTTGCTCTCGTAGCTGGTCACTTCTGCTCGGGTTCCTCGATCCCGGCTTCTGAAGTTTACTTCGAAGAAGGCATCGTGCAGATTTCCCCGGCTTCGACCAACCCGCAGCTGACCGAGCGTGACATGGACAACGTGTTCCGTGTTTGCGGCCGTGACGACCAGCAGGGTGAAGTTGCTGGTAAATACCTTGCAGAAAACTATGGCGACAAGAAAATTGCCATCGTTCACGACAAACAGGCTTACTCCAAAGGTCTGGCTGACGAGACCAAGAAAAACCTGAACGCTGCTGGCGTCCAGGAAACGATGTACGAAGCAATCACCCCGGCTGAGAAAGATTACTCGGCACTGGTTACCAAGCTGAAATCAGAAGGCATCGACGTTCTGTATTATGGCGGTTACCACACCGAACTCGGTCTGATCGTTCGTCAGATGCGTGCTCAGGGCATGGACACCCTTGCAATCTCGGGTGACGCGCTGAACTCGCTTGAATACTGGTCGATCACTGGTGACGCTGGTAAAGGTACGCTGTTCACTGCTGGCCCGGCTCTTGAAAAAGACCCGCGCAACGCAGAACTCGTAAAATACTTCGAAGGTCAGGGTTACAAGCCTGAAGGCTACACCCTTTACACCTATGGTGCGATCCAGGCTTGGGCACAGGCTGTTACCAAAGCTGGTACCACTGACTCCGAAGCTGTTATCGAAGCTCTGCATAGCGGCGCTTCCTTCGACACCGTTCTTGGCTCGATCTCGTTTGATGCCAAAGGCGATGTTGCTGCTCCGGGTTACGTATTCTACGAGTGGGAAAACGGTTCCTACGACTACGCGAACTAATCAAATCATCGGATTTGGAAAAAGCCCGGCATCTGGCCGGGCTTTTTTTATGCCTGCTTGAAACAAAACGCCGTTCTGACCAACCAGAACGGCGTTTTGCTTTTCTGCGTTTCCACCAGTTTGGCGGATCATTGCATAGCTTACTTTGCCTTGCGGCCAAGGCCGATTTTCTTGGCAAACTGGGAACGCTGTTTTGCGTAGTTCGGTGCGACCATCGGATAATCTGACGGCAGCCCCCATTTCGCACGATATTCTTCCGGCGTCAGGTTGTAGGTGGTACGAAGGTGACGCTTGAGCATCTTGAGCTTTTTGCCATCCTCAAGGCAGATGATGTAGTCATCGCCAATGGATTTGCGGATGGGAACAGCGGGTTTGATCGGCTCTTGTTCCGGTTCCTTCTCGACTTCGCGAATTTCATCAAGCGAGGAGAAGACAGTAGAAATCAGTTCAGGGATCTGTGCAGCAGCAAGGGCATTATTGCTGACATAGGCTGATACAATATCAACGGTCATCTGCAAGAGTTCGTCGCGGTCAAGCACGCTGGTCTCAGTTTCGGCCATGATTGAAGTAACCCTTCATTTGAAAATTCACATTAAAACTAATGCACTATTCCAATCAGATAGTCAAACAACAGAAAATAACAAGTGTCACTTATCTGATATTGATATCAGATCAAGTATATAGGATTGCGTATAAGACTATCGTGATAATAACTGCTACAACTATAATGACTGGTTCGCGTGATATGTTTTGACCAAACGGTTAATATTGTCCCGATTGATGGTCCCGGAATTCTTGATCGCAACAGTAGAGAATGCCATTTTTGGGTGTTTTTCCGTTTATAATAATACTATTGCGTGTTGATTTCTCTAATGGCGATAAATGAAATATATCGGTGTCCTGATATATGCGTATCAGGGTTTCAGAAAACTTGCCGTTCGGGCCGAGCTCTGCGTTGGCAGGGGCATCGCTATATGCTACAAGGCGCTCAATTTTATTCTTTGAATTTCAAATGAAGGCGCGCATATGACCGTCAAAACCCTTGCCATCGCTTCCGACCATGGCGGTGTGGAACTGAAATCAGCCATCATTGATTTGCTTAAAGGCCGCGGTATCGAGGTTTCCGACCTTGGAACCAACGGTCCAGCATCCGTTGATTACCCGGATTTCGCTCAGGCAGTTGCGAAATCGATCATTGATGGCAAAGCCGAAGCAGGCATTCTGGTTTGTGGTTCCGGCATCGGGATGAGCATTGCAGCCAACCGTTTCCCCGAAGTGCGTGCTGCACTGGTTCATGATCGTCTTTCGGCAGAACTTTGCCGTCAGCACAATAATGCAAATGTCTTGTGCCTTGGCGCGCGCTTGTTGGGCGAAGCGACAGCACTCGATTGCGTTGATGCATTCATTTCGACCGAATTTGAAGGTGGTCGTCATGAAGGTCGCATCGCGAAGATGTCCTGATCTGATTTACTTCACCGCCATCTGGCATTAACCAGAGCGGGCAGGGTGTTTTATTGATTACCCGGCCTGTCAGCTTGCCCCGTCACATCGTATCGAAAGAGGCCCCGCATGTCGTTCAAAGGCTTTTTCTCTACCAGCTTGTCCGACGCCGATCCGGCATTGTTCAAATCCGTCACCGATGAACTTGCCCGTCAGCAGAACCAGATCGAAATGATTGCTTCGGAAAACATCGTTTCCAAAGCCGTTATCGAAGCCCAGGGTACTGTTCTGACCAACAAATACGCCGAAGGTTATCCTTCGCGTCGTTACTATGGCGGTTGCGAATATGTTGACGTCGCCGAGGAACTAGCAATCAATCGCGCCAAGGAAATCTTTGGCTGCGAGTTTGTCAACGTACAGCCGCATTCCGGTGCTCAGGCGAACGGTGCGGTCATGCTGGCACTTTGCAAGCCGGGTGATACCATTCTTGGTATGTCGCTGGATGCAGGTGGTCACCTGACCCATGGCGCACGTCCGGCTCTTTCGGGTAAATGGTTCAATGCCATTCAGTATGGTGTGCGTGAAGACGACCTGACCCTTGATTACGATCAGGTCGAAGCACTTGCGATCGAACACAAACCGACCTTGATCATTGCCGGCGGTTCGGCCATTCCGCGTCAGATTGATTTCAAGCGCTTCCGCGAAATCGCTGACAAGGTTGGTGCGCTTCTGATGGTTGATATGGCGCACTTTGCCGGTCTGGTTGCCGGTGGCGTTCATCCGAGCCCGCTGCCGTATGCCGACGTTGTAACGACCACCACCCACAAAACCCTTCGTGGTCCGCGTGGCGGCATGATCCTGTCGAACAACCTTGAAATCGGCAAAAAGATCAATTCTGCTGTCTTCCCGGGGCTTCAGGGCGGTCCGCTGATGCACGTGATCGCAGCCAAGGCAGTTGCCTTTGGCGAAGCGCTGCGTCCGGAATTCAAGGCATATGCACAGCAGGTCGTCGACAATGCCAAGGCGTTGGCTGAAGTTCTGGTCAAGCGCGGCTTTGACATCGTTACCGGCGGTACCGATACCCATCTGATGCTCGTTGACCTTCGCCCGAAAGGCTTGAAAGGCAACACTGCAGAAGTTGCTCTTGAGCGTGCAGGCATCACCTGCAACAAGAACGGCATTCCGTTTGATACCGAAAAGCCGACCATTACCTCGGGCATCCGTCTGGGGACGCCGGCTGGCACGACCCGTGGCTTTGGTGTTGAAGAATTCAAGCAGATCGGCGAGCTGATCGGTGATGTTCTTGATGCCATGGTTGACAGCCCGGAAGGCAATGCCGAGGTCGAAGCTGCCGTTCGTGCCAAGGTCGAAGACCTTTGCAAACGCTTCCCGATCTATTCCTGATCGCTAGAGCTGAGTACAGATAATGCGTTGCCCGTTTTGCGGACATACTGACACACAGGTTAAGGATTCCCGTCCGACCGAAGAGCATCATGCCATTCGTCGCCGCCGGTTCTGTCCTGCTTGTGGATCGCGCTTCACGACGTTTGAGCGTGTGCAGTTGCGTGAATTGATGGTGGTCAAAACGGACGGGCAACGCGAATTGTTCGACCGCGACAAGCTGGCGCGGTCGATCTTCCTTGCCTGCCGCAAGCGCCCGATTGAAGATGAACGTGTTGAAAAAGCCCTTAATGGCATTCAGCGGCGTCTCGAAAGCAGTGGGGAAAGCGACATTACAACCGATACCATTGGAGAAATGGTGATGGAGGCGCTGAATGCCCTCGATCAGGTTGCCTATGTACGCTACGCTTCGGTTTACAAGAACTTCCGCGAAGCACGCGACTTCGAGCAGTTCGTGGAAAAAATGCATGACGGGGAAGAAGAGGCGGACGCAGAGTAATGACACCCCCCGCGTTTAGCGAAGACGACCGGCATTTCATGCGGGTCGCATTGAGCCTGTCAAAACGCGGTTTGGGAAATGTCTGGCCAAACCCGTCGGTTGGTTGTGTCCTTGTTTCCCCAAATGGCGAGATTGTCGGACGCGGTCATACCCAGTCCGGTGGCCGCCCTCACGCAGAGCGTGTCGCACTGGATATGGCCGGTGCAAAAGCACGCGGTGCAACGGCCTATGTCACCCTTGAACCTTGCAGCCATTTCGGAAAATCGCCGCCCTGTGCTACAGGATTGATCGAGGCAGGCGTTGCGCGTGTCGTCAGCGCCCTGACCGACCCGGATGACCGGGTATCAGGTCGCGGTCACAAGATGCTTGAAGATGCAAGTATCAAGGTCGATGTCGGCCTTTTTGCCGAACAGGCACGCCGGATCAATGAAGGTTTTCTGTCACGCGTTGAGAAGGGGCGTCCTTTCGTTACCTTGAAACTTGCATCAACCATGGATGCAAGATCAGCAACAAACTCAGGCGAAAGCCAGTGGATTACCGGCCCATCTGCGCGCGAAGAGGGGCATCTTTTGCGTGCAACCCATGATGCCATTCTGGTGGGCGCGAAAACGGTACTGGCAGATGATCCTATGCTGACCTGCCGGTTGTCCGGCCGTGAACATCAATCCCCAGTGCGCATCGTACTTGATCGTCTGGGGGAAATGTCGACAGGCGCGAAGCTCGTTCAAAGCGCATCAGAAATTTCGACATGGGTTGTGACGTCGGACGCCAAATTTGACGAACTATCGGAAAAATTTGAAAAAACTTCGGTAAAAGTGATTGCTGCCAGATGCGACGGCGATCATTTGGACCTACATGACGTCATGCAAAAGCTTGGCGATGCAGGATTGACACGCGTGCTTATCGAAAGTGGTGGTGCACTGGCTTCCGGTCTGCTTAAGGCAGGGCTGGTTGGTCGGATCGTTCATTTTTCTGCGCCGTCGGTTATGGGCGGTGATGGCAAGGCAATGATCGCCGACCTCGGCATCGAGACGCTTTCTGATATGCCGAAATTTACCCGATACTCTGTTCGTTCTGTGGGTAAAGATATCGTGCTAACTTATGATTATAAAACGGAATAACTGCATGTTTACTGGCATCATTACCGATATTGCGACTGTCCGCTCCATCAAGAAAACCGGCGATACCCGGTTTGAGTTTACGACCGCCTTTGACACGTCAAAGATCGTTCTCGGGGCGTCCATTGCATGTAATGGTGCCTGCATGACAGTGATCGAAACCGGCCAAGACTGGTTTGCCATCGAAGCATCGGCTGAAAGTCTTGATCGTACAACGCTTGGCGATTTGACGGTTGGAGCCAAGGTCAATCTTGAACAGGCAACCCGTGTCGGTGATGAATTGGGCGGGCATATTGTTTCAGGGCATGTTGACGGGGTTGCGACCCTGACCAAACGCCTTCCTGAAGGTGACTCTTTGCGCCTGACCTTTGAAGTACCGGAAAGCTTTGCGAAATATATCGCGTCAAAAGGCTCTGTGACGCTTGAAGGTGTGTCGTTGACCGTCAACGAGGTTGACGGAAACACTTTCGGTATCAATCTGATACCTCATACACAGACACACACCACGTTGGGCTCGAAGCAGCCGGGTGACCGGATCAATTTCGAGATCGATATGCTTGCGCGCTATGTCGCGCGGATGCTGGGTAAGGATTGATCAAATATGCCGCATCAATATTTGTCACCGATAGAAGACGTCATCGAGGAAGCCCGCAATGGCCGAATGTTCATTCTGGTCGATGACGAAGATCGTGAAAACGAAGGTGATCTTGTCATTCCAGCCCAGATGGCAACGCCCGATGCCATCAATTTCATGGCAACGCATGGCCGTGGTCTGATTTGTCTTACCCTTGAATCAGCGCGCTGTGACGAGCTTGGCCTGACCATGATGAGTGCCCATAATGGCACCCGCCATGAAACTGCCTTTACCGTGTCGATCGAAGCCAAGACCGGTGTCACCACCGGCATCTCCGCACCAGACCGTGCACGGACAGTTGCAGTTGCGATTGACCCCAATGCCGGACGGCATGATATCGTGACGCCAGGTCATGTGTTCCCGCTGCGTGCGCGTCCGGGCGGGGTTCTGGTCCGTGCCGGTCATACCGAAGCGTCGGTTGACATTGCGCGTCTTGCCGGGTTGAACCCGTCGGGCGTCATTTGTGAGATCATGAGCGATTCGGGTGAGATGGCCCGACTGCCGGAACTGGTCGAGTTTGCCAAAAAGCATAATCTTAAAATTGCGCAGATTGCTGATTTGATCCGCTATCGTCGCAAACACGAAAAAGTCGTACAGCGCAAGGCAACCACCAAAATCCAGAGTGTTAATGGTGGTACGTTCGACATGCATCTTTATGTCAACAACATCACCTATGCCGAACATATCGCACTGGTAAAGGGCGACATCAGTGACGCCGCGCCGGTCTTGACGCGTGTTCATGCGCTAAATGTGCTTGAGGATGTGCTGGGGGATACCCAGACAGGTCATCAGGGGCAACTGGCTGCTGCCATGCGTCAGATCGGTGAAGAGGGCCGTGGTGTGGTGGTTCTGATCCGTGAACCGCGCCCCAATACCTTGTCATCGTCGATTGCCAAACTGATTGAACTGAATGGCGGGGATGGCGAATCCCTCCGTCAGGAAATTGCCCAGGCGGCCGGTGATGCGGATTTGCGCGACTATGGTGTTGGCGCACAAATCTTGCATGATCTTGGCATTCGCGACATGATTCTGCTTTCAAATACCAAACGCCACATTGTAGGACTTGACGGCTTCGGCCTAAATCTGGTTGATCAGCGTCCGCTTGTCGTCTCGGAGGAATAAAACCATGACCATTGCCCCCCACATTCTGATTGTGGATGCGCCGTATTACACGCATATCGTTGAAGACCTTGTCAAAGGTGCGGCTGCGACTCTGGAAGCCGGTGGCGCAACGTGGGACCGCATTTCGGTGGCTGGTGCCTTCGAGGTGCCGATTTCAATCCGCTATGCTGTTCAGTCGATGGAAGAACTGGCGACCGGTCCGCGCTATGATGGCTATCTGGCACTCGGTTGTGTTATCCGCGGCGAGACGACACACTATGATCACATCTGCGAAGAAGCCAACCGTGCGCTGATGCAGCTTTGCCTTGATTACAATCTTGCGATTGGCAACGGTATTCTGACCGTCGAGAACGAGGCACAGGCGCTTGCACGGGCCAAGGCTGACGAAAAGAACAAGGGCGGCGAAGCAGCCCGCGCCGTTCTGCGTCAGATCGAAGTTCAAAACCATTTTGGAATACATCACAAGTAATGACCGATAAACCGAAGGCATCAGCCGCCCAGCGGCGCAGCGCAGCGCGTTTTGCCGCAATTCAGGCACTTTATCAGGCCGAGCTGTCCCAGCTTTCTGCCAGTGACATCGTGCGCGAATATTCCGATTTCCGCCTTGATGGGGAAGGTGGCCGTGACCTTGATGTCAGCAACGAAGACCTGATCGATCCGGATCGCGGTTTCTTTGCTGATCTTGTTCAGGGTGTTGCCGCCCGCATGGTCGATATCGACGCCCTGATTAACGGTGCCCTTGAAAAAGGCTGGACAACCAAACGTCTTGAAACCGTTCTGCGCAGTATTCTGCGTGCAGGAACTTACGAGCTGATGGCGCGTGAAGACGTGCCAATGCGCGTTGTCATCACTGAATATGTTGATGCGGCGCATTCGTTCTTTGATGAAAACGAGCCCAAGCTGGTCAATGCCGTGCTTGATCGCATAGGCAAGAATCTGCGCGCCGGTGAAGCCGGGCAGAATTGATATGGTTGCGCGATCGGGAGAATTCGATCTGATCGCGCGCCACTTTGCGCCAATTGCGCAACGTGATCCGGCTGCATTGTCACTTAAGGACGATGCAGCCGTTTTTTCACCGCCACCGGGCTGCGAAGTTGTGGTGACCACCGACGCGCTGGTTGCGGATGTTCATTTCAGGAATATCGATACGCCGGAAACAATCGCGCAAAAGGTCTTGCGCGTGAATTTGTCCGATCTGGCGGCAATGGGAGCTGTGCCGGGCGGTGTTGTTCTGACCACCGGTTACAATCGCGATTTGCCCGAAGACTGGATTGCCCGCTTTGCCCGAAGTTTCGGCGAGGACTGTGCGACATTTTCCGTTTCGTTGCTGGGCGGCGATACGGTCGGCACGCCGGGCCCGACATTTTTCAGTCTGACGGCATTTGGATACGTTCCGGCGGGCAGGGCGCTTCGCCGAGATCAGGCGCGCCCCGGTGACGTTCTGGCGGTCACTGGCACGCTTGGTGATGCTGCACTGGGTCTTTCGGTGCTCACAGACGTGTTTCCCGGACTCGATGAACCGTCAAAGAAATTCCTGTCAGATCGCTATTGGGTTCCGCAGCCTCGCCTGACGACGAGTCAGGCCTGTATGGCAAGGAATGCCCGTCTGGCAGCAATGGACTTGTCTGATGGTCTGGCTGGTGATTGTCGCAAGATTTGCGATGCTTCCGGTGTCGGAATGACGTTCAACTTGGCCGATATCCCGGTGTCTGAAGCGGCCAAAGCGGTTCTTGCTGATGACCCGGCCCGTTGGAACCAGATTTTAGGAGGCGGCGACGATTACGAATTGCTGATCGCCGGTGAGCCGGACGATATTGCTGCTTTGGGTGATCAGGTGACGGTTATCGGGACCGTGACCAACCAGACAGGCGAAGTGCTTCTCAAGGATCTGGATGGCAAAATGGCCGAACTCGCACCGGGCGGGTTCGACCATTTCAAATAACGTGGCGGACGTTCTTTCTTGGCGTTGAACCGTATTATTTGGTTTCGCTGAAGCGTCCAAGGTTGCCAAACAGCTGCTGCAGGATGGTCATTTCGCGGCCTGCTGTCGGCGTGACGCGATCGGTCGGGATTACCGGCTTACCATCTTCCAGGTCATATTGGCTCAGAATTTCGACGCGGTTACCGGCATCAAAGCTGATCAGAACAACTTTTTGCTGAACCGTTTCCGGTTCGAAAAAGGCAACTGTTTCGGTGGTTTTGGAGATGTACAGCCAGACATTTTGGTCAAAGGCAGCAATCGTTGATGGGGAGCCTAGAATGTCGGTGACATCACCCTTCGTCGATTCTCCCACAGTGATCTGTTCGAGCTGTTCGGGCTCCGGTGCATTGCCCCGTGTCGCGATCCGCGGGCTGCATGCCGAGACATAGATAACAGCCAGTCCGGCCAGCATGATCAGGGGAAAGCGGGTAATTTTGTTATGCATGAAGCTCACCAGAGCGACCCTCTTGTTGAAACCAAACCGGAATTGCCTTGAGTTTCTGCGCTAGGCGCATGATATTGCCGGGCAATAACCGGGGCAGACGCGCCCCGATAAGATTTACGGCATTCTGCGTGCCATGACAGGAATGTCAACGAAGGAGTGTTACTGTTGTTTGGATGGCTGAAGAAAAAAGACCGCAAGCAAACTGCTGCCTTTGAACTTTACACCGCAATGGTAACCCAGGCACGGAAGCCTGAATTTTACGCAAAGCTTGGCGTCCCCGATACAATGGAGGGGCGTTTCGACCTGATTCTGGTGCATGCGTTTGTTCTTTTTCGCCGTTTGAAATCGGAAGATGGAGATCGTGATCTTGCACAGAACATCTTTGATGTGATGTTCTCTGATCTTGATCAGAATATGCGTGAAATGGGCATCGGTGATGTGGGAATCCTTAAGCGGATCCGCAAAATGTCTGAATCCTATCATGGCCGGATCGTTGCATATGAAGAAGGTGTTCAATCTGGCGCGGCTGAACTCGCCGCCGCATTGAACCGCAATCTTTATGCAGATACCGATGCCACAGATGAACAGCTTATGGCGATGGTCGGCTATGTGCATGATGCACTGGCAACCCTTGCCAAACAGCCTATTTTAGATTTGCAGGACGGCGCGGTGCATTTTCCCGATGCTCCCGAACTCGCCGTGACTGCCCCGCAATAGAAAGAAAGACCGGATGTCTGATAAATTCACTCCCGAATTTTCGCGCATCGTCAAAACAGACGAACAGGTAAGCGCGAAAGAAAAACTGCTGATCGAAGCCAACGAAAAGGAACGCGCTGCATTGGCCAAGCGTTTCGAGCTCGTTTCCATTGACAGCCTTACAGCCGAACTGACCATCAGCACTGCATCGAACGGTGAAGTCACCGTTCGTGGTCCGATGAATGCCGAGATTGTTCAGAACTGTGTCGCAACTCTTGAGCCGGTTCCCGAGGTGATTGAAGACACGGTTGAAGTTCTGTTCTCACCGCATGTTTCCGAAGAAGATCTGCCGTCGAACCCGGATGATCTTGAAGATTTGTCTGAAGAAGAATTGATGGCGCTGCTTGATCAGCCTGAACCGCTTGTCGATGGAAAAATCGATGTGGGTGAGGTTGTAGCGCAGTTTCTGGCAGTCGCGATGAACCCGTATCCACGCAAGGAAGATGCTGAATTGCCGACCTCGGTGAAAACCGAGGAAGAAGCCGCCGAAGAAAAACGACCCAACCCGTTTGCACAGTTGGCCGGTCTTAAAGAGCAGCTTGAAAAGAAAAATTAATTATCGAGAATGGCCAAAAGCCTGAGAATTAGGGTGCTTGAATATGCCGGTTTTTACCGGCATTTCACTTTTTGTCATCACAATGAGATGGTCACGGGACGGGGTGCTCTGTGTATCTGGCTCGGCTTTACCTTGTAACTGGTCGAGAATTCCGGTAATTACGGGCGTTCCGGCCACTAGATGACAGTCTTCAGCCAGTTGGCTGACCTGCCGGATATCCGGTTCAGAAATTTTAGAACAACCATAAGAGAATACGTTGCCTGAACAGGTTTGCATATCACTTGACGCGATGGGAGGAGACCACGCGCCAGAGATGGTCGTAGCAGGTGCAGAAATTGCGCTGAAACGGCTGCCCCATCTCAAGTTTCTGATGTTTGGGGATGAAGCCCGGCTCAAGCCGCTGCTTGCAAAATATCCCGCATTGGAAGCCGTAAGCGAGGTTCGCCACGCATCGCAGGAAGTTTCGATGGAAGACAAACCTTCTGTCGCTCTGCGTCAGCGTCGTGATTCCAGTATGCGCCTTGCCATTAACGCTGTGAAAGAAGGGGATGCGCAAGGTGTCGTGTCCGCGGGCAACACCGGCGCATTGATGGCAATGGCCAAATTCGTGCTGAAAACCGTACGCGGCATCGACCGTCCGGCAATCGCAACCTATATGCCGACCCAGCGTGGCGAAACTGTCATGCTTGATCTGGGCGCCAATATTGAATGCGACGAAAACAATCTTGTTCAGTTCGCACTGATGGGCGAAGTGTTTACCCGTATTCTGTTCGGCCTTGAAAAACCGTCTGTCGGTTTGCTCAATGTCGGCATCGAAGAACTAAAGGGTAACGAGTCTGTCAAAAAGGCTGCTGCCATTTTGCGTGACATTGATCTTCCGATCCGTTTCGAGGGTTTCGTTGAAGGCGATGACCTTGCCAAGGGCACGGTTGACGTGATTGTCACCGATGGTTTTACCGGCAACGTTGCGCTAAAGACGGCCGAGGGAACGGCACGTCTTCTGGTGCATTTCCTGCGCGAAACGTTCAAAAGTTCCTTCTTTGCGAAACTTGGCTATCTGCTCGCACGTCGTTCCCTTCAGCGTTTCCGTGATCGCATGGATCCGCGCCGCTACAATGGCGCGATGCTGCTTGGTCTGAACGGCATTGCTGTCAAAAGTCACGGTGGAACGGATGCGCTTGGCTTCTCCAATGCCATCGGGGTTTGCCATGACCTTATCGTGAACAAGCTCAATGACAGCATCAAAAATGAACTTGCAGCTTTTGAACAGGCGATGTCCGGAATGGAAAACGCCGAAGCCGAAGTCGCGGTTCCGGTTGGTCAAGCCGACTGATAAACTCACCAAAACATCAAGATAACTGGCGGTCCCCAAATCATGACAGTTCGTTCTCGCATTATTGGTTGCGGCTCATATCTTCCTGCAAATGTCGTAACCAATGATGATCTGGCAAAACGCGTCGATACGTCGGATGAATGGATCGTAGCACGCACTGGTATTCGTCAGCGTCACATTGCTGCCGAAGGTGAAACAACCAGCGATCTTGCCTATGAAGCCGCTATCAAGGCCATGGAACATGCCGGCGTGACAGCCGATGACATTGATCTGATCATTGTTGCGACGGCGACCCCGGATAATACATTCCCGGCGACCGCAACCAAGGTGCAGAACCGCCTGGGTGTGACCGGCTTTGCCTTCGATGTTCAGGCCGTTTGTTCCGGTTTCGTCTATGGCCTGACCACGGCCGATATGTATATCCGCAACGGACAGGCAAAAACAGCACTGGTCATCGGTGCCGAAACATTTTCGCGTATCCTTGACTGGGAAGACCGTCGGACATGTGTCCTGTTTGGTGACGGTGCTGGCGCGGTTGTTGTCCAGGCTGTTGAAGGGCAGGGAACCATTGAGGATCAGGGCATCCTTGCAAGCCGCCTGCATTCGGATGGCAGCAAGTATGAATTGCTTTATGTCGATGGGGGGCCTTCTGCAACCCAGACCGTTGGTCATCTTCGCATGGAAGGCAAGGAAGTTTTCCGCCATGCGGTGACCAATCTGGCCGGGGTGATTCGCGAAGTTCTGGCTGATACCGGTATTGATGCCTCGGAAATTGACTGGCTTGTGCCGCATCAGGCAAACCGTCGTATCCTTGACAGCACGGCCAAGAAATTCGGCATTTCACCGGACAAGGTTGTTGTGACCGTCGATCGTCACGCCAATACATCGGCAGCATCGATCCCGCTTGCGCTGGCAGAAGCCGTCCATGATGGCCGTATCCAGCGCGGAGATATCGTCATTCTCGAGGCGATGGGTGGCGGATTTACCTGGGGTGCGTCGCTGGTTCGCTGGTAAAATCTTTTACCGGAAGACTGCTTTGAGCCGGAAAAACACGGCAATTCCGTAAAAATCACAACATTCCGCCTTAAAGCAGTGTATCCTGTTGATATTGACTGATTTCGCCACCAGATATAGCCTTGTATATAAAGTCCCGTAATAAGGAGGCGGCCTGATATGTCGGAAACAACGATTACCCGTGCGGATCTCGCTGAAGCCGTTTACCAGGAAGTAGGTCTGTCGCGGAATGAGTCCGCCCAGCTGCTTGAAACTGTTCTTGATGAAATTTCGACTGCGCTGATCAAGGACGAAGTCGTGAAGATTTCCTCGTTTGGAAGCTTCTCCGTGCGTCAAAAAGGGCAGCGTATCGGTCGGAACCCGAAAACGGGCGAAGAAGTACCGATCCTTCCGCGTAAGGTACTTGTTTTCCGGCCGTCACAGGTTCTGAAAGCCAGAATTAACGCTTAAGAAAAGAACTCATGAAAACGAACTTGGGGGCTGAGGCGGGCACATCCCGCCGTTCAGCAAAGTCTGACTCTGCTTTTCGCACAATCAGCGAAGCAGCGAAGGAGCTTGGTCTTCAACAGCATGTGCTTCGGTTCTGGGAATCCAAGTTCCCGCAGATCCAGCCGTTGAAGCGTGCTGGCGGGCGGCGCTACTATCGCCCGGAAGATATTGATTTTTTGGCAAATATTCGTTCGCTGTTGCACGATCAGGGCTTTACCATCAAGGGTGTTCAAAAGCTTCTTGATCAGAACAAGGGCAAATTGCCCTCTGAAATCACGGTAAGTTCAGTCGAAGCCGAACAGGGTACTGCGATCCCCGCAGCTGCTGGCGTTCAGCAGTCCGCTATGCATCTCCCTTCGATTGATACCGCAGCGCTGAAAAGCGTTCTGGGTGAATTGCAGGAGCTGCAAGGCATCCTTCAGGCGAGCCTGCGGGAAGTCAAAAAAAATCCGTAAAAATCATTTGCGTCTTTGGCGTTGCGCCGCTATTTATCGAGCCGCGCCAAAGAGCGCATCTATACGGTCGGAGCGTGGCGCAGCCTGGTAGCGCACCTGCATGGGGTGCAGGGGGTCGGAGGTTCGAATCCTCTCGCTCCGACCAATATCTTCCCAAGTGAATTCATTGTTTGATTACGACCTGTCTGGCCTTATGGCATCAGACGGGCAAGTATTTCTATGTCCCCGGTTTTGGTGACCCTGATCAGGATGATTTCACCGGATTTGGGATAGATACCGGTAAGGGCCGTGATATTGACCTGATGGGTTACCAGCATTGCCTTGGTGCCTGACGGAAGTGTTGCAAGAAGGTCTGCTATTTGTCGGGTTTGTTGCTGTTCTGTGCTGCGATCGGCAAAGAACGAGTTTAACGATGGTTCCGGGCGAACAGGACCAAGTGCAAGCAGGCTGGCCGTATCGATGCAACGGCACCACTGACTACTCAGCACCAGATTGATCTCAATGCCCATTTCCCGAATACGATCACCGGTGCGGCGGGCCTGATTTCGCCCTAGATCGTCAAGATTTCGCTGGGTGCTGCAATCATCAAGTGTGAAATTTGCCGGATCCCCGGTGCCCGGTGCAATCGCGTGACGCATCAGGGCATGCGTATCTCCCTGTTTCCATATCTCCCATGCGTTGCCTGCTGACGCATGGGCCGGAAACGAAGTGATGCTGCAGATCAGGGTCGCTGCAATGATCGAAAAAGTTCTGAGAAGGGGCATGGTTTGGCAGCTGTTTTGTGTTCAGGGATATGTTCTTGATACCCTGAATTCTGCCGATCGGATCATAAGGCCAGCACCGATGAAGCAATTCAAATTATTGAGGTCGAACAAGCTCTAGGAGATTGAACTGGCCACGCGGCGTCCTTCATCCGTCAGTTTGCAAATCAGCCAGTCCGGCTTGACCGGGTTGTCAAACCATGGTGCGGCCCAGCCGTGATCAATGCAGCTCCGGACAGTTTTTTCACTGATTTGTTTGCCGTTGCCATCAAATAGAGGCAATTTACCACCAGGTTGGCTCAAGCCGCGACGCAGCCACTCAAGCTGAACATCAGTGGGTTTCGAATGTTTTTTCCCCGTCATCGGTACTCCCCGCACCGTTATGATATGATTGGTGTCACAAACATTGTCTGGTTTCAGTGTGACGGATTATCAACCATGGAGCAATCTCAATGACAGAAGACCGGTTTCAGAACAGTGAAATGTCATTTCTCTATGTCACTGTTCCGGACATGGAAATAGCACGCGTGATCGCTGGCGGTGCCATTCGTGAAAAACTTGCTGCCTGTGCGAATATTTTGCCACAGATGACAGCCATTTATGAATGGAATGACGACGTCGAAGAACAAACCGAACTGGTCGTCATCCTTAAGACCGCGCGTCATACGGCAATTGATCTGGCAAAATGGGTCGAGGATCATCATCCCTATGACGTGCCATGTATCCTTGAAATTCCGTTGGGCCGGGGGAGCAACGGTTATGTGTCATGGCTTCAGGGGCAGTTGGGATCGTGATCACGCTTGATATGATTGCATCACACGTTCTTGCCCCCTAGGATGGCGCAAATTTAATCTGTTGAGTGAAGTGATTTAATGAACCAGCTTACCAAAATGGCCCTGGAAATGGGGCCGTTGATCCTGTTTTTTGCTGTTAACGCAACGACAAACCTGATGACCGCAACGGCGGTGTTCGTGGCGGCGACTGTTATTGCCCTGGTTACGTCCTATATGGTTGCCCGCACCATTCCGGTCATGCCGCTGATTGGCGGCGCGTTCGTTATCGTATTTGGCGGTCTGACGCTTTATCTTGACGATGAACTGTTTATCAAGATCAAGCCGACCATTGTGAACCTGCTGTTTGCAGCGATCCTGTTTGGTGGCCTGATGGCACGTAAGCTGTTTCTCAAGCTTGTTCTGGAAAGTGCGTTCAAGGCCACCGACGAGGGGTGGCGTATCCTGACATGGCGCTGGGCGTTCTTCTTTGTCTTTCTTGCCCTGGTGAATGAAATTGTCTGGCGGAATTTTTCGACAGATACCTGGGTGGCCTTCAAAGTGTGGGGGATCATGCCGATTACCATGGTGTTTGGAATGGCACAGGTACCCGTCCTTATGAAGCATCAGCTTCCCGAGGAAGAGGGCGGTTCAGCGGCTTCTTAAGGCCGGGAAGAATTCGGATACTCAAAAGACAAAGGGCAGGATGAAAATCCTGCCCTTTGTCTTTGGTTCTTGGCTTTCAGGTTATTTACTTGATTGGTAGCGCGATGCTGACTGCTGCTTGCGCGGCAATGCCTTCTTCGCGGCCGGTAAAGCCAAGGCGTTCGGTCGTGGTGGCTTTGACATTCACGCGATCGACCTCGATTTCAAGAATTTCCGCAACTTTTTCTCGCATGGCCATGGTGTGCGGCCCGATCTTCGGACGTTCGCAAATAAGGGTCACATCGGCATTGACGATACGGCCGCCCCGCTTGCGCACCAGATCAGCAGCATGCTTCAGGAAAATATCAGACGCAGCACCCTTCCACTGCATGTCACTCGGCGGGAAGTGCTGACCGATATCACCGGCACCAATTGCCCCGAGAATGGCGTCGGTCAGCGTGTGTAGGCCAACATCAGCGTCGGAGTGACCTTCAAGGCGTGCGGTATGGGGAACCTTGACCCCGCAGAGAATGCAATGATCGCCCGGTGCGAAACGGTGAACGTCAAAGCCGGTTCCGGCACGGTATTCTTCCTGCTGCATCACGGGGGTGTCCTTGTTTGTGCAGTTAACCCAGTCCTGGGCGCGGTCAAAATCATCGCGCCGTGTAATTTTGTCGTTTGAGCTGGTTCCTTCAACACAGATGACATCAATGCCCATGGCTTCCAGCAGGGCGGCATCATCGGTGAATTCCTGACCTTCATATTTCTGATGTGCCATCAGAATTGTGTCAAAGGCGAACCCTTGCGGCGTTTGTGCCCGTTGCAGGCTTTCGCGCGGGATAGTTTGCGTAATGACACCATCGCTTGTTGTCTGTTTGATTGTATCCGTGACCGCAAGTGTCGGAATCGCACCAGCTTTTGTTTCAAGGGCTGCGACGACACGTTCAATGACCTCATCAGAGATACCCGGACGCGCCGCATCATGGATCAGAACAATATCGGGCTCCTGCGGGCACAGGGCGCGCAGGCCGTTTAGGACGGATTGTTGCCGGGTTATGCCGCCATTGACCGGTGCAGGCAGGGACGGGGCATCAATGTTGGCGATAGCGGTGTCATACCAGACTTGGTGTGACGGATTATAAACCACCTGTACAAGATCAAACGAGGTGTGGCGGGCAAAGCATTCAATACTGTGGCCAAGCACGGTTTTGCCGCCAAGCGTGTGATATTGTTTTGGTATTGGGTCGCCAAATCTGCTACCGCTGCCAGCAGCAACGATGACAACCCCGATTTTTTTGGTCATAAACATGATGCCATGGCTTGTCTGAATTGCGCCGCAGGCTATCTTTCTGCGAAGCCTTTGCCAAGTCGCCATTTGGTTTTTCAGGGTTAATCTGCGCCTTACGACAGAAACGGACCATCACATGCTTGCTGCATATATTCATATTCTGGCCTTGTTGCCGCTTACCGCGCAGATCATGCGCGCCGAGCCGAAGCGTGACATATGGCTGCATGGATCGATCTGTCTGGCGGCAATTGGTACGATGGTGGTTCTTGGTCTGACCGGTGAAGAGGTTCAGTCGCGCGGTTTTGCAGCGGCTTTGCACTGGTCAGAGCTTACCGTGATCATGATTTTTGGCGGACTGGTCATTTGCAAGGGACCGCATCAGGTCTGGCGTCTTGCCGGTTATATCGGTGGTTATCTTCTGCTGTTTGCCGGTTTGGCGGCTGTCTTTAGTCTGTTTGATCAGCATGTATCACCAACCGTTACCGGGCCTGCGCTCTATTCAGGCTGGCTTTGGGCTCACATCGGCAGTTCGCTTGTGACCTATGCGCTGGTCACGCTGGCTGCGATTGCTGCCATGGCCTATGTCGTTCAGGAACACGCTCTCAAGCACCGCAAACCAACCCGCTGGAGCCGGCGTTTGCCGCCGCTTCGCGATAGCGAGTTCATGCTGGTGGGTTTCCTGAAATGGTCAGCCTGGGTTCTGATCATCGGGATTGTCTCGGGTTTTGCCCTTCGATACGTAGAAGGTAGCAGTCTTTGGGCAATCGATCACAAGATGCTTTTGACCCTGCTTGGGTTTGTGACCATCTGTACCCTGATCTTCATTCATGAAAAATCGACCCTGCGTGGACGCATGGCTGTTCGGTTCGTTCTGGGGACCTGGTTGCTTTTGACCCTGGCATTTCCCGGTGTGCGACTGGTGAGTGGGTATCTCGTTGGCTAACGCTGTTCCTGGATTGCCGTTCAAATAATCACTGATTGACGATCTCCGGGGGCCAGGTGCGTAATTGCTAGTCACAGTGCGGCGCACAAGCATTCTGGATGCGGGCGTTTTCTTGCTGAATATCAGCGGGTGGCAGCATATTTACAGGGCCTCTCAGGCTTTACTGTCACGATATTTTCCATATTACGCTTAGAGTTGTTGCAACTCGAGGCCAGTTTTATTAATCTGCCCAAGTTTTAGGCAATCGGATTACCTTCATGTCATTGCAGATCGGTTCTGTACATGTGCCAGAGAATGTCATTCTGGCACCAATGTCAGGTGTGACTGACCTTCCATTTCGTCAGCAAGTCCGCCAGTTCGGCGGCCATCTTGTTGTGTCTGAAATGATAGCGTCAGATGCCATGACCCGTATCCAGCGTCATGAAAAAGAAGTGCGCAAGATGCATGGCGACTGCACTGCCGAAAGCCCGCTTTCTGTCCAGCTTGCCGGGACCGAACCCGATGAAATGGCCGAAGCCGCCAGGATGAATGAAGCCCGTGGCGCGATGATCATTGACATCAATATGGGCTGCCCGGCCAAAAAGGTGACCAAGGGGTATGCCGGTTCGGCCCTGATGCGAGATGAAAAACTTGCTGCCGATATTATCAAGGCGACCGTTGATGCTGTTTCGGTTCCGGTCACCCTGAAAATGCGTCTTGGCTGGGATGATGACAACCGCAATGCGCCGACCCTTGCAAAAATCGCCGAAGATCTTGGCATCAAGATGCTGACGATACATGGACGCACCCGTTGCCAGTTTTACAAGGGGCAGGCGGACTGGGATGCGATTTCTCTGGTCAAGGAAGCTGTCACGATTCCTGTAATTGGCAATGGTGATGTCACCAGCGAAGAGGATGCCGCAGAACTTTTGCGTCGTTCGGGGGCTGATGGTGTAATGGTCGGACGTGGGGCGTATGGCCGCCCCTGGTTCCTGGCACAGGTGTCAAATTATCTCAAAACCGGCGAAAAACTTGCTGCACCCAGCCTTGAAATCCAGTTGAAGACCATCCTGCGTCACTATGATGCGATGATTGATCATCATGGACGTCAGGGTGTCCGGATCGCTCGCAAACATCTGTCCTGGTATTGTAATAGTCTGCGCAATGCGACTGAATTTCGACGTATTGTCAACGTGTTGGATGATCCAGTCGAAGTAAAGGATCAGATCAAGGCGTTTTACGAGCCATTGGTTGAAAGCCAGATCAAATATGATCAGCAAGCTGCCTGATCGCTTCATAACAATAATATGGCGACATACAAACTTAGATCGTCGGGGAAGAATTGAATGAGACTGGGATTTGGAAAAGGCAACGGGGTTGACCCGACCGGGGTGCTTAACGCGATTGCCAGTGCAGTCGTCGTTGCAAACCGCGACGGGAAAATACGGTTCGTCAATCAGGCGACAGAACAATTGTTCAACACCAGTGCAAGTGTCCTGTGCCGCAGCGATCTGAGCGATTTCATCCCCTCGGACAGTCCTGTTTTTTCACTCATCAAACAGGCAATTGACGAGGCAACGCTGGTCGCGGACCACAATCTTCTGATTGAAAGCCCGAAGATTGGCAAACATACGGTCAACCTGACCGTTGGGTCGATGCCTGATGAAAGTGATTGCGCTGTCCTGACCTTTGAACCTCGTTCCATCGCGCAAAAAATCGACAATCAGCTTCTTAGCCGCAATTCCGCCCGTTCTGTTAGCGCGATGGCGGCCATTCTTGCCCATGAAATCAAGAATCCGCTTTCCGGGATCCGGGGGGCTGCGCAGTTGCTTGAACAGACCAGTAACGAAGATGACCGGGTTCTGACCCGTCTGATCTGTGACGAAGCAGACCGCATTGTCGAACTGGTCGACCGGATGGAGATTTTCTCTGACAAGCCGATGGAACGCGGTGCGGTCAATATTCATACCGTGCTTGAACATGTTCGTCGCCTTGCCGAGAACGGCTTTGGTAAAAATCTGGTGTTTGAAGAAATTTATGACCCGTCCTTGCCGCCGGTCTTTGGAAACCGCGACCAGCTGATCCAGGTATTTCTCAATCTGGTCAAGAATGCAGGCGAGGCTGTTGATCCGCAGGACGGCAAGATCGTTATTTCAACGCGCTATCAGCATGGTATTCGTCTGGCCGTTGCCGGTGGTGACGCGCGTGTTCATTTGCCGCTGGTGGTCTCGGTACGCGATAATGGTCCCGGTATCCCGCAGGATATGCGTGAAAGCCTGTTTGATCCGTTTGTAACGACCAAGCCGACCGGTTCTGGCCTTGGCCTTGCGCTGGTGGCGAAAATTATCAACGACCATGGTGGGGTGATCGAAGTGAAAGATGTGCCGGGGGGCGGTGCAGAATTTCAGATCATGCTGCCAATCTACAATCGTGCGCTGGCCGAGGGGGCCAGTGAACAACCGATAATAATCAATAACAGGGAACACACCGCATGAGCACGAGCCCTGCAAGAATTCTGGTCGCTGACGACGACCGCGCCATCCGTACCGTTTTGACGCAGGCATTGTCGCGTCAGGGTCACGAGGTTCGCAGTACCGGACACGGTCGTACGCTTTGGGACTGGATTGCCGATGGGGACGGCGATCTTGTGATTACTGATGTCATGATGCCTGACGAGAACGGTCTTGATATGGTGCCGCGCATTCGCAAATTGCGCCCGGACCTTCGCGTCATTGTCATGAGTGCGCAAAACACCCTGATGACCGCCGTAAAGGCAGCCCAGCGCGGTGCGTTCGAATATCTGCCAAAACCGTTTGATCTGAATGAGTTGATGGCGATTGTTGATCGTGCGCTTGAGACGCCGCAGGAAAGCCAGACGGGTAAATCCGGTGATGAAGAGGGCGATGATCGCCTGCCTTTGATCGGCCGTTCTGCCGCAATGCAGGAAATCTACCGTGCGCTCGCCCGTCTGATGAATACCGACCTGACGGTGATGGTGACCGGCGAAAGCGGTACGGGTAAGGAACTGGTGGCGCGCGCCCTTCATGAATATGGCGGACGCCGTCACGGGCCATTTGTTGCGATCAATATGGCGGCAATTCCGCGCGAACTGATCGAAAGCGAGCTTTTCGGTCACGAAAAAGGTGCCTTTACCGGTGCCAATGAACGCAAGGTCGGCCGGTTTGAACAGGCCGAAGGCGGTACGCTGTTCCTTGATGAAATCGGTGACATGCCACTAGAAGCGCAAACCCGCTTGCTGCGCGTTCTTCAGGAAGGTGAATATACTCGTGTCGGTGGTCGCACGCCGATCCGTGTCAATGTCCGTATTGTGGCCGCAACCCACCGTGATCTGCGCAAGCTGATCCGCGAAGGCACCTTCCGTGAAGATTTGTTCTATCGCCTCAATGTTGTGCCGATCCGGTTGCCGTCCTTGCGTGAACGTCTTGAAGACATTCCGGAACTGGTCAATCACTTCTTGATGCAGGCGAGTGAAGAGGGCCTCCCGCGCAAAACATTGTCGGCCGAAGCAATGGGCCGCCTGAAAGCGCATCGCTGGCCCGGGAACATTCGTGAGCTTGAGAACATGGTGCGCCGCCTGACGGCGCTGTATTCGCATGATGTGATCGGTGTCGATGTCATCGAGACCGAGTTTTCCGAAAACAATATCAGCGAAGCCGCACCAAGTGCGGAACCGCAATCTCTGTCGGAATCGATTGAACGTCATGTACGTGAATATTTCGATGCCCACGAAGAAGATTTGCCGTCAAACGGCCTTTACGATCGCATCCTGCGCGAAATGGAGCGCCCGCTTTTGAACGTGACGCTTGAAGCAACGCGTGGCAATCAGGTGAAGGCCGCCGAGGTGCTTGGCCTGAACCGGAATACGCTTCGTAAAAAGATCCGTGATCTAGGACTGGAAGTCGTCAGGGGCACGAAATGAACAATACGGACGGTTCGATCTCCAACCGCTTGTTGAGATCGGGCTTCGTAAGGTTTCTTGGGCGGTTAGGCCAGTCGCGACGCTTTGCGTTTAGTCTGGTCTCTGCCGCCCTGATTTCGGTAACTGCGACCTATCTGGCGATGACAGGGACGGCCCCGTTCCGGCCAGATCCGCGCCTGATCCTTTTGTTGCTGAACATTGATCTGGTTCTGGTGTTGCTTTTGGCCACACTGGTGGCCCGCAAGCTTGTTCAGATTTGGGTCGAGCGTCGTCGCGGTGTCGCCGGGGCGAAACTTCACACCCGCATGGTTTTGATGTTTTCGCTGGTCGCCGTTACACCGGCGATTGTTGTTGCGGTATTTTCCGCACTTTTCCTGCATTTCGGTATTCAGGGCTGGTTTAGCGACCGCATTCGTACTGCAGTCGAAGAAAGCATGGTCATTGCTGACGCCTACCTTAAGGAGCATCAGGAACTGATCCGTGCCGACGTTCTGGCAACGACTGCAGACTTGCAGCGGTTTGGGGTTAATTTTTCCACCAATCCGGAACGTATTTCAGACATGCTGACCGATCAGGCACTTGCCCGTGGCCTGCCGGAAGTCATGATGATCGATGGTTCCGGTCAGATCATTGCCCAGTCTGAATACAGCTTCTCCTACGATACAGCTCAGGCATCCATTCCAGCCGAAGTCTTTGACGAGGCGCGTGAAAAGGATGTGGTTCTGATGATCGGGAATAGCGACAACCGCATTCGCGCACTGGCAAAGATTCCGAGCTTTATTGATGCGTTTCTGCTGGTCGGGCGGTTTGTTGATCCGAATGTGCTTGATCGTATTGATAAGGCACGGCGCGCTGTCGACGCCTATGAAAGTCTTGAAGGTGAACGTTCGGGCATCGTTATCACCTTTGTCATGATCTTTGTGCTGATTTCTGTTGTTTTGCTTCTGGCGGCAGTCACACTTGGTTTGATGGTTGCAACGCGCCTTGTTCAGCCTGTATCCGAGCTGATTACCGGTGCTGAACGTGTTCGTGACGGTGATCTGTCGTTCCGGGTGCCGCTTGACGGGCAGGGCGACGAGCTTGAAGCTCTGAGCCGCGCCTTTAACCGCATGACGGCGCAGCTTGAAACCCAGCGCAACGAGCTGATTGCGGCAAACCGCCTGAACGATGAACGCCGCCGCTTTACCGAAGCCATTCTGGGCGGGGTGACTGCGGGTGTTATCGGGCTTGATCCGGATCGAAAGATTGATCTGCCGAACCGAAGCGCCTCCGATCTGCTGGCAGTTGATCTTGACGGGTATCTCGGGCTCGCACTGACCGAGGTTATTCCGGAATTCGCGCCACTGTTTGACGATTTCAACCGCGATGGTGACCGCAGTAAGCCACGCCAGATCGAAATTCGTCGGGATGGCGTTAATCTCACTTTGCTTGCACGGGTCACTGCCGAATGGGCAGATGACGGGACGGTGTTTGGCTATGTCGTAACCTTTGACGATGTGACCGAGCTTCAAACTGCACAGCGTATGGCCGCCTGGGCTGACGTTGCGCGCCGTATCGCGCACGAAATCAAGAACCCGCTGACACCGATCCAGCTTTCTGCAGAACGTCTTAAGCGACGCTATCTGAAACAGATCAAGGATGATCAGGAAGTTTTCCAGATCTGTACCGATACCATTATCCGGCAGGTTTCAGATATCGGACGAATGGTTGACGAGTTCTCAAGCTTTGCGCGGATGCCATCCCCCAAGATGAAGATGGAAAATCTGAGTGATCTTGTCAAAAGCGCTGTTTTTCTTCAAAAACAAGCGCATAGCGAGATTTCTTATGATTTTGATCGCACCGGGATCGAGGATCTGAAAATTTCCTGTGACGCCCATCAGGTCAATCAGTGCCTGATCAACACCCTTAAGAATGCCGCCGAGGCCATCGAAGGTCGTGAAAAGCCGCAAGAAGGTGAATTGCCGCGCGGGCGTATCGAGATTTCGATCTCGATGTCACCAAACAATCAACGTGTATTTGTAGCGGTTTCTGATAACGGTAAGGGACTTCCGGCGGAACATCGCGAACGGTTGACCGAGCCATATGTGACGACCCGTTCCAAGGGAACCGGTCTTGGTTTGGCGATCGTCAAGAAAATCATGGAAGACCATGGTGGAGAGCTTATACTCTCTGACGGCGTTGAAAGCGGGGCGACCATTACGCTATCTTTCCCGCAAGCGACTGATGCCGATATTGAAAAAGGGGCGCCGGGCGCTCATTCCTCAGACAACTGATTAAGTTGTCAAAATCGTAACAAGAATAAAGATTGATTTGGTTCCGACATGGCGCACGACATTCTGATTGTCGATGATGAACAAGACATTCGAGCGTTAATCTCCGGTATTCTGGAAGACGAAGGCTATACCACCCGTCAGGCCGGATCGAGCCAGGAAGCTCTGTCCGAAGTGGCCGCGAGGCGGCCAAGCCTTGTGGTGCTTGATATCTGGATGGATGAAAGTGACCACGACGGGATTGAAACCCTCAAGCTGATCAAACGCGAACATAGCGAAGTCCCGGTGGTGATGATTTCCGGCCACGGGAACATTGAAACTGCACTCGAAGCATCGCGCATCGGTGCCTATGACTTCATTGAAAAGCCGTTCAATACCGACCGTCTTTTGATGGTTGTCGAACGCGCGATTGATGATGCGCGTCTGCGCCGCGAAAACCGCGAACTGACCTTACGGGCTGGTGGTGATACAGAGCTTGTCGGCAAGTCATCGGTCATCAATAACCTTCGTCAGTCTGCCGAACGTGTTGCACGTACCGGTAGCCGTATCCTGATCCATGGCCCGGCAGGGTCAGGCAAGGAAGTTGTTGCACGCCTTATTCATCAGAAATCGGCAAGGGCGGAAGCCCCGTTTGTGGTTCTGAACTGTGCGAACATTTCCCCAGAAACCATGGAAGAGTCCCTGTTTGGCGCGGTCGCAAATGCAGATCGCGAAGCCCGCACGGGGGTGCTTGAGCTGGCGCATGGCGGGACATTGCTGCTTGATGAAGTTGCCGACATGCCCTTGGAAACACAGGGGAAAATTGTTCGTGTCCTGCAGGAGCAAACCTTTGAACGCGTCGGCGGTGCTTTGCCAGTCAGCGTTGATGTCCGCGTGATTGCGACCACCGCGCGTGATCTTGAACAACGTATTGCCGAACAAACCTTCCGTCAGGATCTGTATTATCGTCTGAATGTGGTGCCGCTTGAAGTGCCATCGTTGCAGCAGCGCCGGGATGATATTCCCGAACTTGCCGAACGGTTCCTTGAACGGTATGCCGATGCGACCGGCTTGCCAAAACGCAAACTCTCGCCAGAGGCAATGGCAACACTGCATGCCTATGACTGGCCGGGGAATGTGCGTCAGTTGCGCAATGTTATCGAACGATTGATGATCATGGCACCGGATGATGACAAGACGGATTTGATCAGTGGCAAGATGTTGCCATCCGAGTTGTTCTCAGATGTACCGACATCCCTAAGCTTTGACAAAACAAGTGAAATCATGGCATTGCCGCTGCGTGAAGCGCGCGAGATGTTTGAAAAAGAATACCTGCAAACCCAGATAGACCGGTTTGGGGGAAATATTTCCAAGACGGCAAGTTTTGTCGGCATGGAACGTTCAGCCTTGCATCGCAAGCTGAAAAGCCTTGGTGTGAACGGCTGACAAAGCCATTCTCATCTGGGACAGTTGTGAACGGGAGATAACAAGATGAAGGTCATCATTTGCGGCGCCGGGCAGGTGGGCTTCCACATTGCCAAATATCTGGCCGCGGAAAACAATGATGTTACCGTGATCGACCAGTCGGAAGAACTGGTTCGCAAGATTTCAGACACGCTCGAAGTTAAAGGCATCATCGGGTTTGGTTCGCACCCCGATGTGTTGCAGCAGGCTGGTGCCGACGAGGCCGACATGCTGATTGCTGTGACTTTTGCCGATGAAGTCAACATGACGGCCTGTCAGGTTGCGCATTCCCTGTTTAATGTGCCGACCAAGATTGCCCGTATTCGCAGCCAGACATATTTGCAGCCGGAATGGGCAAGCCTGTTTGGTCGTGAAAAACTTCCGATTGATGTGGTGATTTCGCCAGAAATGGAAGTCGCCCGTGCAGTTGCGCGTCGTCTTCAGGCACCCGGCGCGTTTGACATGATCCCGTTTGCCGATGACAAGGTCAAAATTCTTGGCCTGCGCTGCAACGAAGATTGCCCGGTGATCAACACGCCGCTGCGTCAGCTTCACCAGCTTTTCCCGGATCTGAATATTTCGATCCTTGGCATGATCCGCGATGACAAGCCGGTTTATCCCAAAGGGGAAGACCAGATGCTGGCAGGGGATCTTGTTTATCTTGCAGTGTCAAGCGATCAGGTGTCACGTGCAATGTCGGCCTTTGGTCACGAAGACCCCGAAGCACGCCGTATCGTGATCTTTGGTGGCGGCAACATTGCCTTGTTCCTGGCCGAAGAGATCAACAAGAATTTCCCGGGTGTGACCACACGTCTGGTCGAAGCTGATCCTGAACGTGCCCGTTATGTGGCACAGAAACTTCCCAAGAAAAGTGTTGTTCTGCGTGGCGACGTTCTTGATCCGGAACTGCTTGAGGAAGCCAATGTAGGCAATGCCGAAGCCGTTGTTGCACTGACCAATGATGATGAAACCAATATTCTGTCATCCTTGCTCGCCAAACGTTATGGCTGTCCGCGCGCACTGACACTGATCAATAAAAGCACCTATAACTCGCTGGTTTCTGAACTGGGTGTCGATGTTGTCATCAGTCCGCGTATGACAACGGTTTCGACCATCCTGCATCATGTGCGTCGTGGCCGTATTCGTGCTGTTCACAGCCTGTCAGAAGGTTTTGGCGAGGTTCTTGAGGCCGAAGCACTTGAAACAGCCCCAATCGTTGGCAAGGCGATCAAGGATATCGCGATGCCGGCCAGTGTGGTGTTTGGCGCGATCTTGCGTGATGGTGAGGTGGTCATGCCGCGCGCCAATACGGTGATTGAGGCGAATGACCGCATTGTCGTCTTTGCCGGATCCGAGCAGATCAAGAAGGTCGAAAAGATGTTCGCAGTCCGGTTGGAATATTTCTGATCGCTCAGCGGACTTTCAAATCCTCATACCAATAGATAGCGCCGTCATCACCGGAAGTTCAAATGTCTGACAAATTGCCCCATCCGCCAAAGGCCGTCATTTTTGACTGGGATAATACCCTTGTTGATAGTTGGGGTACCATTCAGGCGGCCCTGAATATGACCTTTGAAGACTTTGGCAGGGAAACCTGGACGCTTGAAGAAACCAAACAGCGTGTAGCCCGTTCCCTGCGTGACAGTTTTCCGGTTCTGTTCGGTCAGGATCGCTGGGAAGCCGCCAAGGACAGTTTCTATGGCCATTTCCGGTCCATTCATCTCGAAACACTGACGCCACTTGTCGGCGCATATGATCTTTTATGTGCGTTGCGTGATAATGGCACCTATATCGGTGTGGTCAGTAACAAGAATGGTGACTTTCTGCGCAAGGAAGCCGAGCACCTTGAATGGACGCCCTTTTTTGGAAAAATTGTTGGCGCAACAGATGCGGCAAATGACAAACCGGCTGCCGATCCGGTGCATATGGCGATGGGCGACTCTTCGGCATCGCAATATGAGAATCTCTGGTTTGTAGGGGATAGTGTTGTTGATATTCAATGTGCGCGCAATGTCGGAGCCACTGCAATCCTGATCGGCGATGAAATAACCGGTCACGGGGACACGCAGAATTCTGCGACTCTTAGCCCTGATTGGCATTTCGCTGATTGCGAGGCGCTTGTAAGGGTTGTAAAAAGCTTCTCGAAAGTCTTATAGTTCAGACTGGTCATTAAAAAATGGGGCAGGGGTCGTGACCGACCTGAAAGTCGACGGCTCCACATTTTCCTTGGCCGCCCGAAACCAAAAAAACGCTCATAAAAGAAGGCTAGGTCTAACCAATGGCGGAAAAATCACAAAATGTTCAGGACGTATTCCTGAATTATTGCCGTAAAAACAAAACGCCGGTTACCGTGTTTCTGGTCAACGGAGTCAAATTGCAGGGCATCATCACCTGGTTTGACAATTTCTCTGTTTTGCTGCGGCGCGATGCTCATACCCAGCTCGTTTACAAACACGCGATCTCGACGGTAATGCCGACGACCCCGATCAAACTGTTTGATCCGAGCCAGCCTGCGACGGACGAAGAAAATAGCTGACGAATCTCTGACTTCGGGGGGCGGCGATGCGCCCGATACCCCCCGGGTCCTAGTTTTCCATCCGGATCTAAAACGCGCGGACCAGAAAGCGTCCTGGCGCGACGCGTCTTCACGTCTGGATGAAGCGGTCAGTTTGACTGGCGCATTGGAATTTGACGTGGTGGGCGCGGATATCGTGCCCATTGCAAAAACACGCCCGGCAACCCTTTTCGGGACCGGTGTCGTTGAGCGGCTTGGTTTGCAAATCAAGGCCGAAGAGGCCGATATTGTCATGATCAATGGCCAGCTTTCCCCGATCCAACAGCGTAACCTGGAACGTGAATGGAAATGCAAGGTTATTGATCGAACCGGCTTGATCCTTGAAATCTTTGCCGATCGTGCGCGCACCCGTGAAGGACGCTTGCAAGTTCAACTGGCATTGCTCAGCTATCAGCGATCCCGCCTTGTGCGGACCTGGACGCACCTTGAACGTCAGCGTGGTGGTCGCGGGTTCCTTGCCGGTCCGGGTGAACGCCAGATCGAGATTGACCGTCGCCTGATCGGAGACAAGCTTGCGAAATTGCGTCGCGAGCTTGAAGAAGTCAAACGGACGCGCGAACTTCACCGCGAAGCTCGCCGCCGGGTGCCTTATCCGATTGTGGCCCTTGTCGGTTATACCAACGCCGGAAAATCGACTCTGTTTAACCACCTGACGGTGTCCGAGGTTTTTGCCGAGGATATGCTGTTCGCGACGCTTGATCCGACCATGCGTGGTTTGATCCTGCCAAGCGGTCGAAAGGTTATTCTGTCTGATACGGTGGGGTTCGTTTCGGATTTGCCGCACGATCTTGTCGCGGCGTTCCGTGCGACGCTTGAAGAAGTTCTTGAAGCAGACCTGATCGTTCATGTGCGTGATGCATCATCGCCCGAGACCGAGGCACAGAAGCTTGACGTGCTTGAAGTTCTCAAGGCGCTTGGTCTTCAAAAGGCAATTGATGGCGAAGAACTGGTCGAGGCGCTTAACAAGATCGATCTTCTTGAAGGTGAAGACTTTCAGGCCGTGCTGGAATATGCATCCCGTCATGACAACACCATTGCGATTTCGGCGGTAAAAGGCCGCAATTGTGATGCACTGCTTGAATTGATCGAGGATCGTCTGACCGAGGACATGCCGGTGTTTGAGCTGTGCGTGCCTTATTCGGACGGTAAGTCACTGGCCCGTCTTTATGAGCAGGGCGAAGTCTTGCAGCGGAGTGAAGGTGCGGACGGAATTTCAATCCAGCTACGCGTTGATACGACGCGTGTTGGTCGGTTCGAAGACTGGTGTGCCAAGGCCGGGCTTGAAGTGCATCTGATATAGTGCGTAATCAGGATTACCCAGTGGGAGAAGTAGCGTGGCGATAAAAGTCGATATGGATAAGGTTACCGAAATTATCCGGGAGGTATCGGCAACTGAAATCGCTCCGCGCTTCGGTCAGCTTGATGATGCCGATATCGATACCAAAACCCACGCGCTTGATCTTGTCACCATAGCAGATACCGAGGCCGAGCGGGTTCTAACCGCACGTTTAACCGATCTGTTGCCCGGCAGTCTGGCCCTGGGCGAAGAGGCAGCACATGCTGATCCGAAGTTACAGGACAAGGTTTTTGCCGGCACCGACCCGTTCTGGATCATTGATCCGGTCGACGGCACCAAAAACTTTGCCCATCATCGCCAGCCATTCCGCTGCATGGTCGGTTTGTATTACGGCGGCGAAACTGTCGCAGCCTGGATTGTCGATCCGATTGAAGGTGCTGCAACCGTCGCCGAAAAGGGGGCCGGTACCTGCTATCAGGATCAGCCGGTTTCTGTGCGTTCAGACATTACCAAAGCCCGTGATGCAAAGGGCTTTTTGATTTCCTATGCCCGTGATCGCATTCGCAAGCATTATGGTCATCTCGATTTCTTTGATGACGTTGCCCATTATTCCTGCTGTGGCGCGGAATATGAGGAAATGGCGCGCGGTGCATATGATTTTTGTGCCTATCGCACCTTAAAGCCCTGGGATCATGCGCCGGGTACGCTGCTTGTTCGTGAGGCTGGCGGTTTTGCGCGCTATATCATGTCTGACAAGGACAACGAATATAACGCCAATGCCACAGCCCCCGGACTTCTTTGCGCAAGTTCCGAGGATTTGTGGCACGAAATCAACGAAATCCTTTTGCCGCTATTTTCCTGACTCTATCAACGACAAGATCGCAAGATTTGTCAAATCGCACCGTGATAGCGTTTTCAAATTGCACAACAAATGCATGAGAGAACGATGAATAAATTACATGCCCAGCGTTCCTATCAGGACCGTCTTACCCGTGTTCAGGCCTATATTCATGATCATCTGGCAGATGATCTGGATTTGAACAGCCTTGCTGAAATTGCCTGTATGTCTCCGACGCACTGGCATCGCATTTATCACGGTGTGTTTGGTGAAACCGTGGCTGCGACAGTCAAGCGGGTGCGCCTTCATACGGCCGCCGGAATGCTGGCCAACAGCGAAATCCCAATTGATGATATTGCAAAGCGGTGCGGATATCCGAATTTGCAATCCTTTACCCGTATCTTTTCCGACAGCTATGGAATGCCGCCCGCCCGCTATCGCAAGGAAGGCAGTCATCGGAAGTTCCAGAATGCCGTTGATGAAGATCAGGGAGCACTCGTTAGTGGCCCATGGGACGTGGAAATCCGGAACGTGCCTGAGATGTCACTTTTGACCATTCATCATCACGGATCATTCATGCAAATCGGCGAGGCGTTTGATCGCCTGTTCGGCTGGCTTGCCGTTCGCGGGCTGGTTGGACCCGATATCAGGTTGATCGGTGTTTATCACACTGATCCTGATGCGTATCGTGAAGAAGACCTGTTTTCAAGGGCAGGAGTGCTTCTTGAAAACAGTCAGGCCGTTGATGTTGAGGTGCCGGTTACACGCGCAACTGTTGCGGCTGGTCGGTATGCCTGTCTTCGCTACAAGGGTCCATATGCCGATATGAGGGCGGCCTATTTGTGGTTATTTGGCAAATGGTTACCGCAATCTGGTGAGGAAGTGCGTGAGGGGCCTGTATTCGAGGAATACCTCAATAATCCACGAGAAGTGGCACCGACAGAATTGCTGACGGAAATCTATATGCCGCTTGAAGGCTGATACCTGGATGCAAGAACGGGGTTGGTTACGCCTGACCCCGTTCGACCTTCTTGGCCAAGTCCCAAAGATTGTCCATTTCTTCCAGATCAGATTGCGCTGCAGTTCGGCCATCGCGGGCGAGTTCATCTTCGATGAAATGGAAGCGTTTGGTGAATTTGTGATTGGCACCGCGCAAGGCAACTTCTGGATCGACCCCGATCTTGCGTGCCAGGTTTGCCATCACAAACAGCATGTCGCCCAATTCATCCTGCAATCGGCCCGGGTCAGGATTGTCGGTCATCTCGGCTTTAAGTTCGTCAATTTCCTCGTGAAGCTTGTCAAAGACTTCGTCGGTGCTTGGCCAGTCAAACCCGACACGTGCCGCGCGCTTGGTCAGTTTCTCGGCACGCATCAATGCGGGCAGGGCACTTGCGACGCCATCAAGCGCGCTATGACGGTCATGACCCTTTGTTTCGGCCTTTTGTGCGCGTTCGGCGGCCTTGATCTTTTCCCAGGTCTGATTAACGCCGTCGGTGGTTGTTGCATCGCCATCGCCAAAGACATGCGGATGACGGCTAATCATTTTCGAGACGATGCTGTTGGCAACATCTTCAAAATCGAAATGCCCGGCTTCCTTTGCCATCTGGGCATGGAAAACCACCTGAAGCAAAAGATCACCCAGCTCATTGCAGAGTTCAGGCATGTCGTTATCGGCAATTGCATCGGCTACTTCATAGGCTTCCTCGATGGTGTAGGGGGCAATTGTCGAGAAATCCTGTTCGAGGTCCCAGGGGCATCCGCCATCGGGATCACGCAAGCGCGCCATGACGTCAAGAAGGTCGTTGATGGCTTTGCTGTTTTGCGTGCTCATGCAGATAGTCCCCGTTTGAAGTTTGCTTGCGGTGTTCCTGTTAGTCCTATCGCGGTGCATCAATGCTGACAAGTCTCTGATCTGGGCAAAACAAAACCCGCAAGCCGTATGGTGCTTGCGGGTTTTGACGTGATGTCAGGATGCCTGTTGCCTTATGCGGCTTTGAGCTTTTCCTGTTTGTTAGCGCTCTCATCACCGGAATCTTCGGTGTTTGCGCTTTCTGATTTCTTGCCTTCGACAAGGCCGCGATGCAGGGCAATGACTGCCTTGTCGAAATCGCCTTCGGCGACGACAAACTGAAGATCAACCCGACGGCTCGGATAATGAGATGCCACAAGTTCGACACCTGCTTCATCAAGGATCGAGACTGAACGGGCAAACAGGCCCGGCTGGGCGATATTTGCGCCAATCACAGAAACAATCGCGACCTTGCGGGTCTGAACGGTTGCTTCGGGATGCTTGGCTTCGATTTCGTCAACGCAACGGCGGATCTGTTTCAGTGGTGCCGATACATAATGCGTAATCGTGTTGGCATTCAGGTTCTTGGTGACGGTTGGAACCTTATAGCGTTTCAGAACGCTGAGAATTGATTCCTCGCCCCCCGGAACACCAACCATGTCCTGATTGAAGACTTCAATTTCGAACGCAGTCGGAACGCCGGTTACAATTTCAACGCGGCTGTTTTCCGGGTTCCAGTGATCATCGATCACCGTGCCCGGATGTTCCGGTTCAAAGGTGTTCGCAATCCGAAGCGGAATATCATTCTGACGCAGGCCCTTGGCTGCGCGCGGGTGGATGGCTTCCATGCCCATGTTCGACAGCTGATCGGCCACGTCATAGCTGGTCCGGCCAATCGGGCGAACGGAATCCTCGCCAACGATGCGCGGATCAGCACTCGAAAGGTGGAATTCCTTATGAATGATTGCTTCGCGCGCCTTTGTCAGACAGGCAATCCGCGAGAACGTGACTTCACTGTAACCACGACCATAGATGCTCATCAAACCTTCACTGCACTGGGCATATCCGGTTGCAATGGCAAGCTGGCTTGGAAGGTCGATATCGGTGAATACTTTTTCGATACGACCATCAAGTGTTGATGCCTCGGGCTCGCGCCAGCCGGAAAGATCGGCAAAGACCGCATTCACGCCTTTGGCACGCAGCAACAACATGGTGTTATGCGCACTATGTGCCTCGCCAATGGCAGACAGCATTTCACGTACAGTCAGTAAATGCTTTTCAAGTTTGAAATGCCCGAAACTGCAAAGACGGTGAAGGTCCATCAGGCAACTGCGTGTGCCTTCTATGCGTTCCTGAACAAAGGCATTGGCCAGTTTCAGTTCCGGGGCGTCACCAAAGATCTTCTCGTTGATTTCGCACATCCTTTCGGAAACTTTGGTCAGGGCATCACCCCATGCCCAGTCGGTTTCCGATCCGGCATATAGCTGATAGACGCCTGCTTCGCCGGTTTTCTTGTTTTCCAGCAGAAGGTCGGTGAAACCGCCATATGCTGAAACGACAAAGACCCGGTTATAGAGCTCTTCCTCGCTACGATTGCCGACCAGAATATTGTCCATGACCGCATCAACCTGGGTCATAGACGTACCACCGATCTTGTGAACGCTATGCCCAGCGTCCGATTTTTTCTGGGCTGAAAGCATGTTGCCTCCTTTGGGGGCGTTTCCTTGAAAGATTATTGGCTCGGAAAGTTTAAGGCGGTCGTTACCGGCCGCCTCAAGCAAGTGTCCTAGCTTGCGAGCGCATCGCCATCGAGCGGATAAACACCGTTCTCGTCATGAACCTCGCGACCGTTAAGCGGCGGGTTGAACGCACAGGCGACAACCATGTCCTCGGTGCCGCCGCGCAGATAGTGGCGGTCATGCTTGTTCAGGATGTAAACCGTTCCCGGCTCGATCTTGTATTTCTTGCCATCTTCGATGGTTTCGACTTCACCGTTGCCCGAGATGCAATAGACAGTCTCGAAATGGTTGGCGTAGCAGATCTCGGTTTCCGTGCCGGCATAGATGGTGGTGATATGGAACGAAAAGCCCATGCCATCATCGGCAAGCGACAGACGGGTGCTTTCCCAGTTATCCGAGACCACACGGCGACCGGATGCTTCACATTCTTTCAGGGTGCGAACAATCATTTGTAACTCTTTGATCTAATGAAGTTGTGGGGCAGGGCGACGCGACGGTGCGTCGCCCCTGTCATATTATTCAGCAGCAGCTTTGGTCGGTGCAACATCCTTGCCCATGGCTTTGGCCGTTGCCAGCTCAAGGATGTCGAGACCATGTGCCAGATCCTGCTTGGAGATGATCAGCGGGACAAGGCATTTCACCACTTCGTCTTCCGGACCACTGGTTTCGATCACCAGATTATGCCTGAAACATTCCTTGGTGACTTTCGATGCCATTTCGCCACTTTCAAAGCAGATACCCTGCATCAGGCCACGCCCCTTGCGGTAAAGTTTGCCATCACCATAACGTTCGGCAATTTCTTCAAGGCGCTTGCCAAGGAACTCGGCCTTGTCGCGCACATCTGCTGCAAAGGCATCGTCAGACCAGAAGAGGTCAAGTGCCGCTGCCGCCGTGACAAACGCATGATTGTTGCCGCGGAAGGTGCCGTTATGTTCGCCGGGACGCCAGACGTCGAATTCCGGTTTGATCAGGACGACTGCAAGCGGCAGACCATAGGCCGACAGCGATTTTGACAGCGTGATCATGTCAGGCTTGATGCCCGCAGGTTCGAAGCTGAAGAATGTGCCGGTACGGCCACAGCCCGCCTGAATGTCATCGACGATCAGAAGGATGTCATGCTTGCGGCATACTGCTTCAAGATTTTTGAGCCAGCCAAAATCGGCCGCATTCAGACCGCCTTCACCTTGAAGGGTTTCAACGATCACGGCCGCCGGAAGGGCAACCCCGCTTGAGTTGTCTGACAGAACACGGTCAAGATACTCGGTGGTATCAGCGCCATCGCCCATATAGCCGTCAAACGGAACAGCAACCGCGTTATCAAGTGATACGCCAGCCGCGCCGCGATGATGTTCATTGCCAGTGATGGCAAGCGAACCCAGCGTACAGCCATGGAAACCGTTGGTGAAGGAAATGATGGTTTCACGACCTTTGACGCGACGGGCCAGCTTCAGGGCTGCTTCCACGGCATTGGTGCCGGTCGGGCCGGTAAACTGGACCTTGTATTCCATGTCACGCGGCTTGAAGATTTTGGTTTCAAGCGCATTAAGGAATGCTTCCTTGGCCTTGGTGTGCATGTCCAGACCATGGGTGATGCCGTTCGATTTGATGTAATCGATCAGTTTCTCCTGCAGGACCGGATGGTTATGGCCATAGTTCAGGCTGCCGGCACCGGCAAGGAAATCAAGATAACGATTTCCGTTCTCGTCGGTAAGCCAGGCGCCTTCGGCACTTTCAAAAGTAACGGGGAAGGAGCGTGCATAGCTCTGGACTTCCGATTCAAGGCGATCAAATACAGTCATGGTTCCCTCTTTCAGATTGGGAAAATCAAATCCACATGTCATGCCAAACGTTCCGGCGAGCCGGTTGTTCCAAAAACGGTATGGCCGTTTGCTGCATGCGCTGGGAGTGGTCAGGTTGGTCTAATCAGGCCGCGACGCGTTCAACATCTTCACGTTCGAACGGTCCGATCTGCCACAGAATTTCGCTGGCAGCGGCCCCCTCAAAGTGGGTTTCGCGTTCGAACTGGACCTTGCGTTTGACGTCGGCGCCAAGCTCACGTGCGACTGAACGGAAAACGCCTTGCGACGGTGCATTGGTCGAGGTGATTGTCGTGTTCAGTTCGGTCACGTTGTGGCATGCCGGACGGTCCAGAATGTCAAGGATCAGGCGTTTAGCCAGACGTAATCCGCGTGCCTTCGGTGATACGGCAACCTGCCAGATAAAGAGCTGGTTGTTCTTGTTCGGAACGATATAGCCCGAGACGAAGCCGACAGCTTCGCCGTCAAGTTCCGCAATCGCGCAGGTGTCTGCAAAGTGCGAACATTGCAGCAGATTGCAGTACATCGAGTTTTCATCCAGAGGCTTACACTCGGCGATGAGGTTGTTTACCGTAGCGCCGTCAGTGGCCTTGGGTTTTCGGATAATCAGGTTGGCTTTCTGGCCGGTATTGCCCTTTGTGGTGGCAATTTTCATCGGTCTGCCTGTTCTGTTATTTCGATATGCGATCATTCATGTCGCAGAAGATGTATAGAATATCGATATAAAATGATCAACCCTTCGACTGTGAAATTCCTGTGAAATGCACTAAGTTACTGATAAATATGACAAGTATAATTAATCGAACATCGATAATGATGCGCTGAGAATGAGGAAAAATTCTTTCCTTAAAATAACGATTGTCGATGTAATAACCAATAGAAAATCGATGGAAGTATGTCGTAAAACGTTGCGTAGCGCGGGGTGTGCGGCTAAAACAGGTTCTGCAGCAGAACAATAATTTTCGCCCGGATCGTCAAAATGGACAAATTGCACGAAGCTTTGATCTCAATTCGCAGAATCCTGCGTGCGAGTGATATTCACGCCAAGAAACTTGGTAAAATCACCGGGTTGAAAACATCACAGCTTCTTGTTTTGCAGTCACTGGAAGAGTTCGGCGAGATGACGGTCGGGCAGATTGCCGCCAAGGTCAATCTTGCACAGGCATCTACCACATCACTTGTCGACAAGTTGCAGGCGATGGGATTGGTGTCTCGCGAACGCGGTGATACGGACAAGCGTAAAGTCTTTGTGCGCCTGACCGAGGAGGGCGTGCTGACCCTTGATCGTGCGCCAATGGCCTTGCATGACCGTTTTTCCGACAAGTTCAACAATCTTGAGGAATGGGAACAGACATTCCTTATCGCGGCGTTGCAGCGTGTATCGGGCATGATGGATGCAAGCGACATCGACGTTGCGCCATTGCTAGATCACGATGTTATTGTCGATAAGCGCGACTAGGTCCGGTAGCGAGTGATCGAACCATTTTTAAAGTTACTTTAAATGTTGTCGACCTAAGGCGCTGGTATATAAAAATCTGGTCGAAAGTTCCGGTATTCAGTTAGCCCGGAAGGCCTTTCTTGCGATTGATATGGCGTTCGAACCATTTCGCCATGATCGGGGCGAGTAGCACAATCTCGAAAATGCGCACGATATGATGGAATGCGACAAAGCTTGGTTCGACATTCAGTGCAAGTGCGATCAATGACATCTCGGCGACACCGCCCGGGGCAAAAGCCAGAAGGACTGCAATAAAGTCAAGGTCCAGCCACTGCGCCACAAACCATGCAATGACACCGGTAAAGGCAAGGACGACGACAGTGGCAAGGACTGAATAGACTGCCAGTCGACCAAGGACAGCAAGCTTTACCCCTGAAAAGCGACTGCCGATGGCTGAGCCAAGGATCAGCAAACTCCCTGCCAGCAACCATCCGGGAAGATTGCCCTCAACCGTGCCAGTGACGTGCAGCACCATGCTGGCGGCCATGGCGCCGGTCATGTATGAGGCGGGTACCCTGATCTTTCGAAATACCAGAATGGTGAGAAGGGCGCAGATTGCAGTAAGCGCACCTTCGCCAAGAGACATCTGAACGGCTTCGCTATCACCATGACCACTTGCAACGACGCCGGTGATCATCAGGACGATAAGGGGGGCTGACATCACCAGCAACAGAACACGCAGCCCCTGTGTCAGGGCAATTTCCTGTTCGTTGCCACCTGCAGCAGCCCCAAGGACGACCATCGGGGTCAAGCCACCCGGGGTGGCCGAAAACAGTGCAGTTGCCGGATCAAGACGGGCAACCTTGGTATAAAACCAGGTGATGATCACCGTGATGACTGGTACGTAAAGGAGGACAGCGATCATGCTGATCGGCCAACGCGCCGCCTGATCAAATGTATCGGGCGTGAAAGACGCCCCAAGGAATATTCCGATCACGCCAAGAATGGCTGAACGGAACTGCATCGGGATGCCCATCGGGACACGCAGAAGGCTTGCGATAAAGGTCGCAAGCATTGGCCCCATCATCCAGGCCAGTGGCATGTTAATCGAATGGGCTATCAGCCCGCCGATCAGGCCTATGCCAAGTCCGATAGAAAGTTTTTTAAAGAATTTCGGCGTTAAAACACGGGAAGTGCAATTGATCCAACTGTCATTGGAAGGATCGTCCTGTGTTCTGCTCATTATGCTTCAGCCTTGTTCTTTTCAATCTGCTCTAGGAAACCATCAATGGCATCGCGCAGTCGGGATGCTTCGGTATTCAGGGTGTTGGTCGCCCGCGAGACATTTTCCGAACCGTTATGAACACGCTCGGTTTCATTATCAAGCGCGCCAACGGCCTCTGCCACTGTGCGCATACCGCCATTGGCATCCTGAATACTGTTTGAAATGCCTGCGGTTGATGCCTGTTGTTCTTCAACGGCGGCCGCAATCGCTGCTGCGGACTGGTCAACCTCTCCAATTACGTCGGCAACGCTATGAAGGGCAGCGATGACATTGTCGGTCAGTCCGCGGATCTCTTCGACCTGGCTTGCGATCTCGTCCGTTGCGCGGGCGGTTTGCGAGGCAAGGTTTTTAACTTCGCCTGCGACCACGGCAAATCCCTTGCCTGCGTCACCGGCGCGGGCGGCTTCGATCGTGGCATTCAGGGCAAGAAGGTTGGTCTGACTTGCAATGTCTTCAATCAGACTGACGATATCACCAATCCGTTGGGTGGCATTGGTCAACTGATCAAACAGGGCACGGGAATGCTCGCTTTCCTCGCGGGCGCGCCCGGCAACGGTGGCAGAATTTTGCGCTTGCTGTCCGATTTCCGCGATGGCTTCGGACAGGCTGGCTGTGGTGTGCGATACCGCTTCGATATGGTGAAGTACCTGTTCGGAATGCTGATTTGCGTCTGCAGAGCGGGCACTGGCATGGTTGGCAATCTGCTCCATGTCGCTTGCCGAACCGTTGAGCGAACCAAACTCGCGATCAAAGCCCGACAGGGCCTCCTGAACCGAACGCTGGAAATGTTCGGTTGCCTCGATCAGGTTTTGCTGACGCTGGCGTTCAACGCCACGGATACGTTCGCGCTCCTTGCGCAAGGTTTCAGCCTCGCGCGATTGATCGCGCAACACAGTGACCGAGCGCGCAACAGTGCCGATTTCGTCCCGCCGCTGCCCGCCGCGGATATCGATATCAAGATCACCATTGGAAATCTTTTCAATCAGTCGCGCCAAATCGGTCATCGGGCGTGAAATACGGCGCGACACAAAGACAGAAACGATCCCGGCAATAATCACCACCAGGACGGCAACAATGACAAAGACGCGTTGCAAAGCTTCGGCCTTTGACGAAGCTTCGGCAAAGGAGGTCGTTGCGATGTCGTGGGTCTTGGCAAGAATATCGTTCAGCGGAACCTGAAGTGCCTGAAACGTCTCGTCAGCCTGCGCGATAACTTCAAGCGCGCCATAGATATTCATTTCGCTTTCAACAAGGAACTGATCGACCTGTTCCATGTATTTTGCGTAATTGGCTGCAAATTCATCGCCGCCAACGGCGGCCAGTCGTTCTGCCATCGGGGCCAGTTCGGAGGACAGCTTGCTGACCTTTTCGCGCAGGTCCGGTACAACGGCGGCATTAATACCGTTTGAATCCCATGTCAGAATGCGAAACAGCGATCCGTGAGCCTCGTTAAGCGCATTGCTTAAGGTCAGCGCATCGGATCGCCGTTCATAGGCTTCGACGCGAAGGCTGGTGAGTGTGGCTTTCTCGCTTTCGAGGGTTGCGACAGTCGCAACGCCCATTGCGATAATGACGATCATAAGGAAGACCGGAACCAGCAGGGTTTTGGGGCCGATCGACAGATTATCAATAAAACGCATTCACCCGTTTCCTTCTTGTCGATTAACGTCGCTTCCTAGAGTTCGCCGTCATTGGGAACAGCCTTGCGGCCGCGCATCCATTCGCGGAAGTTTCCGATCAAAGGTGCAGAGAGGAAAAGAATACTGATCAGAAGAATGACAAGGGTGATCGGACGTTCCCAAAGGAAGGAAAGGGAACCGTCACTGATTGCCAATGCGCGACGCAGGTTTTCTTCCATCATCTTGCCGAGAATGAAGCCAAGAAGCATCGGTGCCATCGGATAATTCAGCAAACGCAGGCCGATTGCGATAGCGGCGGCAAATACCATCATCTGAATGTCCATGGTGTTAAAGGTTACCAGATAGACACCAACCAGCGAGAAGAACAGAACGAACGGCACCAGAAGCTGCTGGGGCAGGGCCAGAAGACGGGAGATGTAGGGGATAAGTGGCAAATTGAGGATCAGCAGAACCACGTTGCCGATATACATCGAGATGATGACAGACCAGAACACAGCGGGCTGCTCGACAAACAGGCGCGGGCCCGGCTGAACACCATAGGAAATCAGTGCCCCCATCATGACAGCAGTTGTACCGGAACCCGGAATACCCAGTGTCAGAAGTGGTACAAATGAACCCGAACAAGCAGCGTTATTAGCCGTTTCCGGTGCCGTAAGGCCGCGAATGGATCCCTTGCCAAACTGAAGCTTTTCCTTGGCCGATGCCAGATTGCGTTCCATGCCATAGGCAAGGAAGGATGCAATGGTTGCGCCCGCACCCGGTAAAACACCTGTAAAGAAGCCGAGAATGGAAGAACGGCCGATGACCGGTACCATGGTTTTGACTTCTGCCTTGGACAACTTCATTGATCCAAGGCTTTTAAGGGCCTTTTCTTCGTCCGAGCGGGTGTCTTTGGTCGGACGGAGGATCGAAAGAAGGGCTTCTGACAGTGCAAAGGTCGACATTGCAAGCAACAGGAAGCTGATACCATCGACAAGATCCATGCTGCCAAAGGTAAAGCGAGCAACACCCGCCGCCGGATCGGTCCCGATGGTCGACAGCATGATGCCAAACAGCGTCATCGTGATCGCCTTGAGAACCTGGCCTTTACCGGCAAACGCAGAAACTGCTGTCAGTCCCAGAACCATCAGGGCGAAATAATCGCCAGACTGGAAGGACAGTGAAACCGATGCCAGGGCAGGGGCTGCAACCAGCAGGAAGATTGCCGCAATCGTACCGCCCGAGAAGGAGGAATATGCCGCAATCGCCAATGCCTTGCCCGCCTGACCCTTCTGGGCCATAGGATAACCGTCAAAGGCAGTTGCGACTGTACCGGCAACGCCCGGCGCATTGATCAGAATAGAAGATGTCGAACCGCCAAAGATCGCCCCGTAATATACACCAGCCATGAGGATCAGGCCGGTTGACGGATCAAACCCGTAGGTAATCGGGATCATCAGTGCGATGGCGGTGATTGGGCCAAGACCGGGAAGCATCCCGATGAAGGTGCCTGCGAAACAGCCAACCGCAACCATCAGAAGGTTGATTGGCATTACAGCGGTCGACAGACCGGCAAAAATTCCATCAAGCATCGTTTGAGATCCAACCGAGATAATAGAAGAAATCGCCCGGGGTCAGGTAAATACCCATCAGGTACAGCAGCCCCCAGAATGCGAGTGTGACAAGAACGGCCGTCAACACCAGAACCAGTGGACGTCGTTCGCCAAGGGTATAGAAACCGCCCATCAGGAAGAGTGATGTCGAGATCGGGAAGCCAAGCTGGCGGATCGTCAGGCCATAGAACACCATCAGGGCCGCAAGAATGACGACACGTCGCCATTTCAGGCCACGAAAGGCATCCGAGAGACTGCCAGCGTCTTCATTGGCCGGCAGGATCAATTGGATGAAGGAAACCACGCCCAGAATCCAGGCAAGTGCATTAGGGAGGGTTCTGGCATTGAACGGAGCATCCTCATCGCCAAACAGCAGCGGAATGTCACCGACGTAAAAGCCATAAATCAGAGCAAGGCATAGGAACAGCAATGCGCCGAATTTGTCGCGATTGATGGACATGGCGTGGTTTCCTTCGGAGGTCTTTTTACTTGTGTTCTAAAGGCTTACTTCAGGAAGCCGAGATCGCGCATCAGGTCGCCAACGACCTTTTCCTGATCTTCCATGAAGGCAGAGAACTCGGCGCGCGGCTTGTAGATTTTTTCCCAGCCGTTACGTTTGCGAACGGTTTCCCATTCTTCAGTGGCCTGAACGTCTTTGAGAACGGCAGCGTAAGCGTCTGCTTTTTCAGCCGACAGGGCCGGGGAACCGAAATACCCGCGCCAGTTAACGAATTCAGCATCAATGCCAATTTCGCCCAGTGCCGGAACGTCAGGAGCAGCTTCAACGCGTTCTTTCGACGTTACAGCAAGAATGCGGATCTGACCTGCTTTGGCCAGTTCAAGCAATTCGCCCAAGCCGGTTGACAGAACTTCGGTCTCACCCGACAGAAGGCCTGCAATTGCCTTGCCGCCAGCATCGTACGGAATGTATTTAACCTGTTTGGCGTCGCCGCCGCCTTTCTGGACAGCATAGGCCGCTACGATATGGTCCATGCCACCACGTACCGAGCCGCCACCGAATTTAACCGAGCTCGGATCGGCTTTGACGGCTTCGACAACATCGGTGAAAGACTGGAATTTGCTGTCTGCCGGAACGGCAAACGCTGCGTATTCAGCAACGACTGCTGCAATTGGGGTCAGATCACGGAACGACTGCGGAAACACACCGGTCAGCGAACGTACGATGATCGGGGTGGAGTTGACCATCAAGGTGTTATCAAGGCGATCAGCGGCCTCGATCATGTATGCAATGGCTTTACCGCCGCCGCCGCCAGACATGTTTTCGTAGGATGCGGTACCAACCAGACCGGATTTGGTCAGTGCTTCGCCGGTGCCACGTGCCGTGCCATCCCAGCCGCCGCCAGCGCCGCCCGGAATGACGAAGTGAATTTCTTTCATTTCTGCGGCTTTGGCATCCATTGCGCCAAATGCAGCAGTGGAAACAGCAACTGCGGTTGCTGCGGCAATAAATCCGCGACGTGAGAACATCGTCAGCTTATTCATCAGGGTCTCCTCCAGACACTAAAGCATTTTCCCAGACCACCCGTTTGGCGGTCGACCGATCATCAGGAACAAAACTTCAGCAAGGAAGAACGTTGAAACCCGCTTAGCGGATGCAACAATGCCATCTGCATGCAGGTATTAGGTTGTCCTCCCTTGCCGATATTCTTTTTGTTTGTTCCGGGTGCTTCGTTGAAACCCCCGGATCGGCAGTGGAAGGACGTTAACAGTCGAACCTGTCATCAACCTGTCATTGCGGATAATTCGGTGAAAAAATTTCACATGATTTATGCGATATTGGCAAAAATGAAGGAAAACCGGGATCAGGCAGACAACTTCTTGCCGCAATCATCTGCATGGGACTGCAATGAATTCAGCATCTTGAGGCGTTTTTCAGATGTAAAACGACTACCGGGACCAGAAAGGGTCAAAACACCCAAAAGGTGATACTGACGATCAAGGACCGGGACTGCGATCGCGGAAATATCCGGATCACGTTCCCCGTCGCTTTGCGCAAACCTGTCTCCAAGAACCTCGATAGCGCGATCATCAACACCGTTTCCCCAGGCACGAATGACATGCCCCGCGGCACCTCGATCACAGGGCAGGATTGCACCCTCTTCAAGATGGTGGCGCAAGCTGCTCGGTGAATTTTCCCGAAACAGACAAAGGCGGTTGGAGCCCTCAGGCACATAGAATGAGGCAGTTTCGCCACTTTGGGCGACCAGCGCCGACAGGTGCGGGCGCACGACATCATCCATTCGATAGGATCTTCGATAGATTGATCCCAGTCGCCACAATGCCGGGCCTAATCGATAACGTCCGCGACCGGAGGACATCAGAAACCCGTGTGACTCCAGCGTTCCTGCCAGTCGTGACAGGGTGCTTTTATACATTCCGGTACGCTCAGCGAGTTCCTTGAGCGAAAGATCCGGATCCTGATCCGTAAAGACATCAAGAATTTTCAGGGCCCGTTCCACGGCACTAACGTTTTGTTCTGACATGAAAAGTGATCTCTCTGTTGGGTTGCTGCGGTGTTCGGCGACCGGTTTGCATTTCGCACGGGTCATAAATTCTATATAATAGAACATAATTCTACCAGACAGAATTTAAGGAGGACCCATGAACGGAACAAAATCTTTGTCCGGCATCACAGTGCTTGATCTGACAAACGTGCTGGCCGGGCCGTTTTGCTGTCATCAGCTTGCTCATCTTGGTGCAGAAGTAATCAAGGTCGAGGCCCCAGGGCGTGGTGACCTTGCCCGACAGCTGGGTGCCGATATGGGGTTGAATGAAAAGCTGATGGGCGTCTCCTTCTTGGCGCAAAATGCCGGAAAGAAGTCGATTACCCTGAATCTTAAAGATCCACGTGGCAAAGATATCCTCAAGAAACTGGTCAAGAAGGCCGACGTTCTTGTCGAGAATTTCAGGCCCGGCGTTATGGACAGGCTCGATCTTGGCTATGACGTTCTGTCAAAGGTAAATCCCGCACTGGTTTACTGTGCGATTTCCGGATTTGGTCAGACTGGCCCGATGAAGAAACTTCCGGCCTATGATCAAATCGTGCAGGGCCTGTCCGGTATCATGACGATCACCGGGACAGAGGAGACGGGAACCTATCGCGTCGGCTATCCGATGGCCGATACGATTGGGGGCATGACAGCTGCATTTGCCATCAGTTCGGCCTTGGCTGGAAGAGCTCTTGGCAACAAGGATGGTAAAGGCTGTTTTATTGACATTTCGATGCTGGAATCTGTTATCGCGACCATGGGGTGGGTGGTTTCAAATTATCTCATTGCTGGCAAAGAACCGACCGCGAACGGCAATGATAACTTCACCTCATCCCCGTCAGGTGCGTTCAAAACAGCAGATGGTCAGATCAATATCGCCGCCAACAAACAGGAGCAGTTCGAAGCGCTGTGTGGTGTCCTTGGTCTTGAGGACCTGATCGGCGATGAGCGGTTTACATCACGTAAGGAACGACTGGAGAACCGTGACACACTGACCGGACTGCTTGAAGCCGTCCTGACGACACAGGAAACGGACCACTGGGTTGAGAAATTCAACGCAGTGGGTGTTCCTGCCGGTGCCGTTCTTACTGTGCCACAGGTTCTTGCACTTCCGCAGATTGCTGATCGCGGGATGCTGGCAGCCTTTGAAAATGTTCCCGGTGCGGATCGTGATATCCGAATTTTGAAGACCGGGATCAAGATGGACGGGGTTGCACCGTCGGTCGATATGCCGCCCCCCGAACTTGGTCAGGACAATACAGATATTCTCTCGTCGCTTGGCCTGTCTGCTGACGAGATCACAACCTTGTCCAAGGAGGGCGTACTATGAATGACAAGACCGCAAAGGACATTGAAAACGAAGTCAGTGACTGGTGGCAGACCGATATCATCGATATGGAACCTGGGAAAATCCACTATGCCGGTTACCCGATTGAGGATCTGATCGGCAATGTCAGTTTCCCGACCATGATCTGGTTGATGACACGCGGTGAATTGCCAACCGCGGATCAGGCAAAGCTTCTTGAGGCAGCGCTGGTTGCGGCCGTTGATCACGGGCCGCAAGCGCCCAGTATTGCAATTGCACGCATGGCGGCGACTTGCGGTGTTGGCCTTAACAACGCGATGGCAAGTGCTGTTAATGTGTTAGGCGATGTTCACGGTGGCGCGGGTGAGCAGGCGGTGACGCTTTATCACGATATCTCAAAGCGCATGGGCGCAGGTGCCACGTTGCGTGATGCCGTGGCATCGGGGCTTGATCATCAGATTGCAGAGCACGGCAAACATATTCCGGGCTTTGGACACCGTTTTCATCCGGTGGATCCGCGTGCGCCAAGACTGCTGGAACTGGTCAGACAGGCATCGAGCCACGGTTACGTAAGCGGACAGTTTGGACAAATTGCCAGTGCAATCGAGGATGAATTGCTTGCGCGTAAAGGAAAGCGCATTCCAATGAATATCGATGGTGCGACCGCCGTGATCTATGCCGAGCTTGGTTTTGCTCCGGAACTTGCACGCGGTTTGTTCTGCCTGTCGCGGTCGGTGGGCATTCTTGCCCATGCCTGGGAGCAAACACAACAGGGCGGACGCAATAAGGGGCCGATCCCGCGCCGACTGATCTGGAACTACAATGGTCCGGAACGTCGGGATGTCCCTGATACTGCCAAATCCGGTTTTGATAACCACTAAGGATGAATGGTGGGCAGGGTGCTTTAGCGGCGGTTTAGCAAGGCATCCTGCCAGCGACGGATAAATCGTTCGCGCTTGGCCTGATCAAGATAGACAAGTAATCCGGGTCCAACCGGGAATGAGCGCACCCGTTCGCCATAGCGATCAAAGATCAGTGACGAGAACGGGCTTTGCGGAACATCTGACCGTACCGGGTTGAAGTTGCCTTCATTTTGCAAAATGCTCTGACCCTTGACGGATAACATGAAGTCAAGGAAGCGCGCGCCAAGATCCGGGTTCCGGGCATCACGCGGGATGATGGCAATACGCGAATAAACAACAATGAAATCATCGGGCAGAATAACGCCGAGATTCGGGTTGCGATGGCTGAATGTCTCGGCATAGGAGCCAAGCAAGTTATATCCCAGAACAACCTGACCGTCGGCTATCTTTTCAAGCATCGGAGATGTGTTTGAGTAAAGCTTCACCTTCGATTGCCCCAGTGTGCGAACGAAATCCCAGATGCCAGGGAAAAATCGTTCGTCACGGGCCAGAAACAGGAAGCCGACACCACTGCGCTCAATATCATAGGTCGTGACCTTTTCGCTCAACAGGTCGTCATGTTTGGTCAGGAGTGCAATGAAATCATCGCGCGTGCGTGGCGGTTCAAGATCGTGTTCACGGAAAAATGCCCGGTTGTAGGCAATGACAGCAGGTTCCTGTGTGACGGCAAAGGCCTCGTTTCGCCATCGCGCCCAGTGCGGAAGTGCCTGGGTCTCGCTGCTTTGATGGGAAATTGCGTAACCGTCATTGGCAAGCTTCATTTGCAAGTCCATGGACGAACTTATGATCAGGTCGGCGTTCGGTTCACTATTGGCACGCTGGGACAGCGTCATGTCATACATTTCAAGTGTCTGAAGCTGATGATATTCAACGCCAATGAACGGATTATCTTGCTGGAAGGCCTCGATCACGGGACTGAACGCGCCAATGTCGGCTGACCCATAAATGACCGCCGATGGTGTGACATGCGCCAGTAGCGATTGTTCCGGGTCGGAAATCTGAGATGTCCGCATCGGAGGAAATGTAAACACCTCGGCCAATGCAGAAGATGCTTGCATCGTCGCGACGATGGCACATAAACGAATAATGGTTCGGCCCAGGGTCATTTTGGATACTCTATGTCACGTTCGGCCATTCACAGGTGGCTGTGGTATGAACAAAGTAATCTGCCATATCATGGTCCATTCAGGGAGCCGCAAGGCAGAACAAAGCCGTAGAACGGTTTAACAGGGAAGAGAATTACAAACAATGAGAGTCCTTGTCGTTGAAGATCATGCAGCACTTGCCGACGGGATTGCACGGTCTTTGCGTCATTCGGGCTATGCTGTTGATGTGATTGTAGATGGTGAGGAAGCCGATGATATCCTGCGCACACAGGAATACGGTCTTGTTGTTCTTGATCTGAACCTTCCGAAACTTGACGGGCTTGAAATTCTCAGGCGGTTGCGCCATCGCGGAGCTGAAAGTGCCGTTCTGATCCTGACCGCACGTGGCGATATCGAAGACCGGGTCAAGGGACTTGATCTTGGTGCAGATGATTATCTGGCGAAACCATTTGAACTGGTCGAGCTTGAAGCACGGGTCAGGGCACTGATGCGGCGTCATGCCGGTACGCACAATACCCAGATCAAATGTGGACAGCTGGCATTTGACACTGTTGCCCGGCGGGTAACGATTAAAGGCGAGGATGTCGACATTCCACGTCGTGAACTGAATATCCTTGAAATTCTGTTACTACGTGTCGGACATGTGCTGAGCAAGGAGCAGATTTCTGATCAGCTCGCCGGGTTCGAGGATGACATCAGCGCCAATGCGGTAGAGCTTTATATCAGTCGTTTGCGCAAGCGTGTGGAAATGGCCGATGTTAAAATTCAGACAGTGCGCGGCCTTGGGTATTTGTTGAAGAAAACATGAAATGGCGTAACGGGTCACTCAGACGCAGGCTTGTTATATGGTTGCTGATACCTCTTTTGGTGATCAGTTCCCTGATGTTGCTCGAAGTTAGGAGTAACGCAGTAAAGTCGACAAATCAGGCTTTTGACCGTGCTCTTTTGAGTTCAGCATTGGCAATTGCTGACCGTGTTGTCCTGATCGGCGGCAAGATCGAAGTCGATGTTCCCTATGTAGCACTTGAGATGCTGACCAGTGCCGCAGAAGATCGCGTCTTTTATCAGGTCAGTACAGGGCAGGGTGAATTCATCACCGGCTACGAAGACCTGCCACCGGTTCCGGAACGCCTTTTACCACTTCGTGAAGAACCGGTATTTTATGACGCTGTTTATAATGGTGAGCAGGTTCGCATCGGGGCCTTGTCCCGATATGTTGCAAGCGTTCGAAAAGCCACGCGTTTTCAGGTTCTTGTTGCGGAAACCATGGGGACACGCACAAGTCTTAGCGAGGATATTCTCGCCAGTGCCGCTGCGCGCCAGATCGTACTGATTATGCTTGCGGCCATCATTGTGTGGTTTGGTATTGGGCAGGGCCTTAAACCGCTGACCCGGCTTGAAGAAGCACTTAATCGGCGCTCGCCGACCGATTTGCGACCGATTTTGCATGACGTTCCGACCGAGGTACGTCATCTGGTTGGGGCAATCAACCAGCTGTTCGGGCGTCTGGAGAACAGTCTGAAAACGATGCAGCGATTTACTGCGGATGCTGCACATCAGTTGCGTACACCTTTGGCAGCACTTCGCACCCAAGCCGAGCTCGGACAGCGCGAGAGCGAACCCGAAAAACTGCATCAGATCATGGCAACGATTGCGTCTTCCACGCGGCAAACATCCCATCTTGCCAATCAGTTGCTCGCATCTGCGCGCGCAGCACCCGAAGGATTGGCTGGTCGACCGTTTGAAAAAATTGATCTTTGTGAAATTACGCGCGCTGTGACCAGCACCAAGGTCCCGGCTGCACTCGAAAGCGGTATTGATCTTGGATATGAAGGTCTGACAGAGCCGACATACATTATGGGTGATGCGACGCTTATCGAAGAGCTTCTCAAAAACCTTGTCCATAACGCACTGATATATTGCCCGGAAGGCAGTGCAGTGACTGTGCGGCTTGAAAATGATTTCAAGGATGATGTCGTGCGGCTTACGGTCGAGGATAACGGCCCGGGAATTCCTGTTGAACACCACAAGGACGTTTTCAAGAGGTTTTACCGGATGAATGATGCCGGGCAGGAAGAAGGGTGCGGACTTGGTCTGTCGATCGTCAAAGAGATTGCTGCACGTCACGAAACCAAAGTGAAGCTGTCACAGCCCCAAGGTCACGGCGGTTGCGTGTTCAGTGTCAAGTTCAAGCGATGTCAATGATGCGCAATGCGCAACGCAGGGATGTGGCGATGAAAGTCAAAGTTTCCGATTAATACATCTTTTCATCTATTTGATATTAAAGGATATATCCTGATCTAAATATGTCGGCGGGTTTTTGGAACGGCTTGCGTTAGTTTGAACTGCGTTTCGAATATGCGGGAACTGGTTGATGTTGCGTGATTGTCAATGACTTGAAGAGGCTATGGGTTTCCACCTATCTCAATCTTGAGAAACAGATGTGCGTGCAAGCCATGCACTAAGTTCCTTGTTCGCGGTGATAAGCCCCTCGCGATTGATCACCTTGCGCGCGATGGCACTGGAGACGGCGCGCGTCCGTTTGTTGAGTACGATACCCATGTCATTTTGGTCTTGGGATTCGACATCCAGTTTATCGTACAGCGACAGTAACCGGTTCTGGACAGTCCGAAGCGAGAGTTTCCGGCGTATTGCGATTGCCTTGTCAGGTAACCCCAGTGCGAGATCAAGCAAGATCAAATATTCGAATTCCGTTAATGCGCTGCGTGAACGCATGTGTTGGGCCTGTATCTGATGAATTTCGCGATCGACAACAATCTGTGCTTCAATAAGGACTGCGCGCAAAGCCAGGCGCATCTTGTCTTGTGAAGCAGTTTTAAGAACATATCCGTAAGCCGCCTGATCTGGAACGATCCGCGTAATGCCGCGTAAATACGCTTCATCAGAATAGTTTGACCAGAAAAGAATTCGGGTATCCGGGCGTTCAGCCCAAATGGTTCGGGCGGCTTCGATACCGTTGTGTTCCTTCATTCGCAGGTCCATCACAATTGCAGAAATCTGATGGCGACGTGCAAGTGTTTCGCCATCTTTGCCATTTGGAGCAAGCAGGATTTCATCAAATTCCGGCAACGTACTTTCCACGATCTCCATCAGAAAGTCGGTGTGCATTTTGTCATCTTCAACCAGCAATATTTTCATGGATCACGTCTCCTGCTTTTCCGGTCGTTTGATGCAACTGAATGGTAATTTGCGTACCTTGTGAAGTGGAAAGATCGTATTTCGCACCGATGAGGCGCGCGCGGGTTTTCATATGTTCCAATCCACTGGAAGGTTTTCTTGGATGTGGTTTGAACCGACCGTCGTCTGAAATCCGAATATTCAAACAACCTGCCGGGTTTTCGGTTACCGAAACTGAAACGAGATTGGCGTTGGAGTGCCGGACAGCGTTATTGATTGCTTCCTGACAAATCCGGAAAACGGCGATCCGTGTTGTCTCTGGCAAAGAATCAATTGCCCCGTCTGTATGATCGTCGACCCTGAATTGCATCGTGCTGTCATAGCTAACCGCACGTTCCAGATGTGTTTGAACCGCGTGGTGAAATCCAAACAAGTCAAGGATTGAGGGGATTGAGGTATCAATGATGTCGCGCAGTCCCTGAATCATGTTTTGGACCTGCTGCTGCAATCGAAGATACTGTGCTTCGCTCAGGCCGGGGCGGATATCTCTGGCGATGCGTGTCAAGTCGGCCAAAGTCTGATCGTGCAAGTCCATGCCAATACGCTGGCGTTCGGCTTCGAGAGCATCAGTGAGGCTAAGCGCCCCCAACCGCAGACCTTCTTCACGCGCAAGAATTTCGGCACGAATTATTGCTTCTTTATTGGCCTTTTCATTAGCCCGCAGGGCATAAAAATAGGGAGCCAGCATGTCTGCGAGAATGCGTATCTGCTCGACATGGCTTTGAGTATAAAAGTCCTCTTTATTTGAAGAACAATTCAAAGACCCGACGACTTCACCCAGGACCTTCATGCCGACACTCACACGACTGCGCAATTCGTGGTCGACTATGGGTGCACTTACTGCGCCGGGGAAAATGAAACGCGGATCCTGAAGTGCATTTCCTGTAAGGAGATGGTCTGTCTTGCCCAGAAGGATGTCGCGGATCGGAGCCTTGTGCACCCGGGACCGCATTTTGCTCCAGGCAGTTTCCACGCCAACTTCATATGCCGTCGCCCACCTTTTGTCTGTGTCGATAAGACACACATCAAGATGGTCAAACTCGATAATCTTATCGATCTCGGTTTTCACCGAGCTTAGCGCCGAGTGAATATCGAGATTGCCCGCAAGCAAATTGGATATGCGAAGGTAGTGAGCAAGATCCGACATGGTTGTTTCCTCCAGCTCTTAAATCATATTCACAGGTTTTTGCCTTGTCTTGCGGAAACCCGCAACTTGGATGCGTGACACCGTATGCGTTGTGCGGAGAGTGCTCTTTACGATTTATCAGCAGAGAATGAAACTTGCGCAATGGTTTCATGGCTGGAGTTGCAGTCGCGAACTCATCCTCACCCCTCCACGGTGATGGAATAAATAAAAACAATAAGTCACTTGCCGATGCTCAAGCGAATGCTGTGTGCACAACCAGATTTCGCAATGAAAATTGGCCTGACGACAAAAATGTTCATTTGCGATCGGTGATCAGGAGCGTCGATTCAGACATTTGACACCTAACTGACCAAGAAAATTACACAAAGCGGGCAGGGGCGCTGACCTGCTGAGGAAGACATAAAGAACAGCGCATCCAACGGGAGGAATACCATGAAAAAACTACTTTCGATGACGACAGCAACTGTCGCCCTGATGTTGAGTGCACAGGTTGCGATTGCTGGCCCGAATACCGTTGCTGGTCCTGGCGCTGATCCGTCATGCTTCACACCGGTATCGGACAACACGACATACTTCCAGTGGCCAGGACGTGAAGGCCCTTACAAGATTGCTCTGGTCAACGGCTTTATTGCCAATGACTGGCGCGTTCAAATGATTGCGGTGGCAAAGGCGTATGCTGCGCAGCCTGACGTGGCAGCTGATATCGAAGAGTTCAAGGTCGTTTCGGTCGGTGAGGATATCGCCGCTCAGATCGCGGCTGCGAACAACTTCATCGATCAGGGATTTGATGCAATCATCATCAATGCCAACAATACCGCAGCATTTGGTTCAGTGGTTCGTAAAGCCAACGAAGCCAATGTGGTAGTTCTGTCATTTGACAACGTTATTGATGATCCGAACCAGATTGCGATCAATGTTGATCAAAAAGGCCTTGGCAAGTCAGCCGGGGAATTTTTGCTTGAACAAAGCGGTGATGGTCCTGCCAAGTTCCTGCATGTACGTGGTCCTGCGGGGCAACCTGTGGATATCGCGCGAAACGAGGGTTTTCTTGAAGTTATCAAGGAATCCGGTCGTGACGTCGAAGTTGTTGATGTCGTTGGGAACTGGGCGCCCGGCGATGGCCAGAAAGTTACGGCAGATGCTATTGCCGCAGGCGGTGTATTTGACGGGATTTATGTGCAGGGCGGATCGCAAGGTGTTGCAACGGCTATGCTGGATGCGGGCGTTTTCAAAGCTCCGATTTCCGGAGAAACCGAAAATGCGTTTCGGCAGCTTTGCAATAAAGCTGGGCTGAGCTGTCAGTCTGGTGGCACTGGTCCTGCGCAGTCCTCAGTAACGATCAAAACAGCAATTGCGGCGTTGAAGGGTGAAGTCGTTCCCTCAGAAATTGCGCTGCCGACATCGATCTCCTATGCGCCTTTCAAGGAAGGTGTCGAAATGTTCCCGAAACTTCCGGGGAGCTTCTTTGCGGGCAACAATTTCGAAGCTTGCAATATTGGCTTCACGGCAGAGGAAATCGCGTCTCAGACAGGCGAGAATAACTAACAACAAACGTCCGGTTACCGTCGGCCCGGTTCGGGTCGACGGTATTCTATACTGGTTAGGAACACTGCCGTGTCAGAGCGCAAATCTCCTTATTTATTGTCAATGTCGGGCATTACCAAAAGTTATGGTGGTGTCCGTGCTCTAGAAGATGTCAGTTTTGAAACGCACCGTGGATCAATCCATGCATTGCTTGGTGAAAACGGGGCGGGAAAATCGACGTTGATCAAAGTTCTTTCGGGTGTTGTGCAGCCCGATAGCGGAAAGATCGAAATTGAAGGCAACATCGTAAATTTTGCAAATCCACAGGAAGCCAATGACCTGGGTGTGTCATGCATATTCCAGGAATTGTCGCTGTTGCCCGATCTTACCGTTGCCGACAATATCGGCATCACCCGTCCCCCACGTAATAAGTTTGGCCTGATTGACTATCGCGCCCAGCGACAGATAGCCGAAGAGGCGCTTGCGCGCGTTGGTGGCGAGAACATCGATCCGATGGAAACCGTCAGCAATCTGTCCTTGTCTCGACGCCAGATGGTGGAAATTGCCAAAGCATTGGCCCGAAACCCCAAAATTCTGATCATGGACGAGGCAACATCTGCGTTAACAGCCGCTGATGTGGAGAAGGTCTACGCGATGCTTCACCGGCTTCGCGATGAGGGAATGTCAATCATCTACATTTCTCACCGTATGCCAGAGATCGCCGAACTGGCTGACACCTGTACGGTTTATCGTAACGGCAGAAAGGTCGAGACATTCAAGAACGGTACGAAATCAGATAGCGCCGTTGTCGAGATGATGATCGGTCGCGAATATAGCAGTGTGTATCCTGCGAAAAGTAGCAGACCTGATGTTTCCGAGCCGATCCTGAAGGTGGAGAACTTTTCTTGGAACGATGAACTCAATGACATCAACCTTGAAATGCGTCCGGGTGAGATTGTCGGACTTGGAGGTTTGGACGGGCAGGGGCAGAAGCAGTTGCAACTGGGCCTGTTTGGAACGCTGATCGGGTCGACCGGGGGCGTTGAAGTCAACGGCGCGCCTGTAAAGTTGAACAGTCCAAAGATGGCGAAGTCCGATGACATAGGCATTGCGCTTGTACCAGAGGATCGCAAATACGAAGGCTTGATGTTGTCGATGACCGTTCGGGAGAACCTGTCATTTGCAGCTGTTGAAAAAATGAGCCGGTTAGGTGTCGTCGATACAGCTGCAGAAGAAATGGCCATCGATGAAATGGTGGAACTTCTCAAGATCAAGGCCGATGGCATCGATGGTCCGGTCGGGGCGCTGTCCGGGGGGAACCAGCAAAAGGTCGTGATCGGCAAGTGGCTTATGACCAAGCCACGCATCATTCTGTTGAACGATCCTACGCGTGGAATTGATGTCGGCACCAAGCAGGAAATCTATCATCTCCTGCAGAAACTGGCAGCTGAGGGATGTGCGATCCTTTTGTATTCAACGGACTATGACGAACTGATTGGTTGCTGTGACCGCGTTCTTGTTATGTATGACGGCCGGATTGTTAGAACCCTTGCTGGGGATGATCTTAACGAAACCAATCTGGTTTCGGCTGCACTTAACCTGCCGGAACAAGCTGTGACCGAGCCAGAATTGAAAAAGAAACAAGGGATGTCGTTATGAATGTGGGGTCTGAACCAGCAGATCTGGTTTCTCGACAAAAACATTTCGCCTGGGTTCGCCGGTTATCCGCTGCCCAGAGAGGTATTCTCATCGCAATGCTGATCTTTACAGCGATGTTCATTGTCTATGGTTGGAAGCAGGCAGCAGGTCTGACGCCAAACATGATAAATACAGCTGCGAACAAGGGCGCATTGCTGGCACTTGTGGCCATGGCGCAAACCTTGCCGGTGATTACGCGGGGACTGGATCTTTCGGTGGGGGCGACATTTGTATTATCGAACTGCCTTGCATCAACAATCGTTGTAGGCGGTCCGGTCGCTACCACGTTCGGGATTTTCGGGGTGCTGCTGGTTGGTTTGGCATGCGGTGCCATAAATGGTGTCATTATTGTTTATGGTCGTCTTCAGCCGCTGATTGCCACGCTGGCGACCAGCGCTGTCTATTTCGGTGTCGCTCTTGCCATTCGTCCCCAGCCGGGCGGGTCGGTAAATTTTGAACTCGCCGATTTTATGACCCGTTCTTCCTTCGCCATTCCACATAGCGTTTTGCTGTTACTGGCTGTGGTTGTGTTTATCTGGATACCGTATCGCAGATCGGTATTGGGAAGAGCAACATTCGCCATCGGCTCATCAGAGCAAGCGGCATATATGTCCGGAATCCCGATTAATCGCGCCAAACTGTTGGCATATGCATTGAGCGGACTGCTGTCGGCGATTGGCGGCATTCTTCTTACGGCACTTACCTATTCCGGTGCGGCCAAGATGTCCATTGCCAATGAGTACACCCTTAATTCAATCGGGGCTGTCGTTATCGGAGGCACGTCCCTGTTTGGTGGTGTCGGGAGCGCAGTCGGTTCGATTTTCGGTGCCTTTGTCATGCGGACGGTCGGTGATCTGTTGATCGTGTTTGACATCAATCCGGTCTTGCAGCCGCTTTTCGTCGGCGTCGTGTTGCTTGTTGCGGTCAGTCTCGGGTCGTTACGCGTTCTTAGAATCAAGAACAGACTAGATATTTATCGGTAAGGCAGAAAAATGAGTGTTTCAGTCGTAATCGCAAGGCAATTTGATCGGGCAACTGTGATTGCATTTGCATGTGTAATTGTTTTGCTTCTGATCGGGGCGATGGTTGAGCCTGCCTTTCTGTCACCGAAATATTTAATTCAGCAGTTGCATACCGCGTCCTTCCTCGGGGTGGTTGCAAGTGGCGTGATGTTGGTCATTCTGTTGGGACATATTGATCTGTCCATTCCCTGGACCATATGTGTCGGCGGCATGATGGCTACTGGTGCTACCGGTTTTCTGGGGCCTGAATGGGGGATTACACTTGCTGTCCCGTTTGGCGTTTTGTGTGGAGCTTTGATCGGGCTCGTCAACGGACTGGGTGTTGCATATCTGCGTGCACCGGCCATGATCTTCACGCTTGGCATGAATGCGGTCGCACAAGGCCTTATGGTTTACCACACGGGCGGATTTGCTCCGCAAGATCGTGCAACCGAGTTCATGCGTGAACTGGCTGTCGGGCATCTCATCCCCGGTATTCCGAACCCGCTTCTTATCTGGATCATTCTTGGGGCGGCGATTATCTTCATGCTAAATCGTTCAGTCCTTGGTCGACGGATTTATGCGGTAGGGAATCAGGAGCGTTCGGTGTTCCTGAGCGGCGTGGATACGCGCAAGGTTATCCTGGCCTGCTTTGTCTTCTCGGGTGCATGTGCCGCCATGACGGGCGTTTTGCTGGCCGGATGGGCAAACCGTTCCTATCAGGCAATGGGGGATCCCTACCTGTTGCCAACAATTGCGGCAATCGTTCTGGGCGGGACTAATGTTCTGGGCGGTCGAGGCAAGTATGTTGGAACGATCGCAGGCGTCATCTTGATCACAATCTTGCAGTCAATGCTGTCTGTGGTTCAGCCGCAGAGATATTTTGCCCAGCTTGGCGTCGATATTCCTGCTGACACCTTCCGACAGGTGGTGTTCGGAGTTGTAATCATTGGAATGTTGTTGATTTATGGGCGGCAACAGCTGGTGCGCTGAAGGTATCGGTGGTGCTTGTCGCCACCGAATCTTTTTGTCACAACCTGAATTTGGTAAAGGATTATCACTTGGCTTACTGTGCCGCAGATAAACTTGAAGATGCATCCGGTATGTTCGAACCATATCAGATTCTGGACTGTCGGTTTCGTGATCTGATACTGGCGAATGTTCGGCTGAGGAAAATTTCCGGCGGGCATTTGTGGACGGAGGGGCCGGTATGGTTTCCAGCTCATCAATGCCTTTTGTTTTCGGATATTCCGAACCAGAAGATTTTTCGCTGGATGTGTGACGGTTCAGTGAACGTCTTTCGCACCCAATCTGAGTTTGCCAACGGTAATACTGTCGATATGAACGGTCGGTTGATCACATGTCAGCACGGCACAAGATCGGTTACCCGTACGGAACATAACGGCACAATCACGACGCTTGTGGATGAATTTCAAGGCAGTCGTCTTAACTCGCCAAATGATGTCATAGTCAAGACTGACGGATCGATCTGGTTTACTGATCCCACCTACGGAATTTTATCGAATTACGAGGGTTACAAAGCGGTACCGGATCAAGAATATAACAATGTGTTCCGTCTTGACCCTGAAACCGGAATTGTCACGAGCGTGACGTGGAGCTTCACCCAGCCGAACGGACTTGCATTTTCCAATGATGAAAAGCTGCTTTATATCGCAGAATCAGGAAGCAGCCATGATGACAAGGTTCTTCCCGTCATCCGTGTTTATGACGTGGTCGACGGAGAAAGGCTTGAGAACGGCCGTGATTTTGCCCAGATCGATAAAGGTTTGCCTGACGGACTGAGAGTCGATTGCTATGGCAATGTCTGGTGCTCGGCCAAGGATGGGGTGCACTGTTTTGATCCTGCTGGAACCTTGCTTGGCAAGATACTGGTTCCTGAAACTGTCTCGAATTTGACTTTTGGTGGCGCGCGCGGGAACGAGTTGCTGATAACAGCAACGACGAGCGTCTACGCAATTCATGTCAACTGCCATTCTGCTCAACAGCCGGTCTGCACTCCGTTAGCCTGATCAGACGGCCGACTGACTGTTGAGCGGGTGAAGACTATGCGTCCTTTGACGGTTTCTCTACGGAATCACGTTCGACCAGCAGGCATTCGACCTTGATCTGGTTGGGAGTGGCCAGCAGACCTCCCACGCTATCTATAAGCAATTCAGCACTAATTTCGCCCATTTCGTAGTGGGGGAGAATAAGCGTGGTAAGGGGGGGGTGTGTGTGTTGCGCAATTTCGCGGTCGTCAAAACCAATCACGGCAACATCATCAGGTATGCTTAATCCAAGATCACGCAGGGCGTCAAAACATCCCAGTGCCATCAAATCATTGGCGCAGAAGATCGCATCCGGTGGATTGTCGAGGGCCATGAGTTCGTGAGTCATGGAATAACCGGTCGATGGCTCCCAATTCCCCGGTCGCACCAGAGCCGGATCAAACGGAATATCGTTACTGGTGAGTGCCTGCCTGTACCCTTTGAGGCGGTCTCGTGATGCGTCAACACCTTTCTGGCCGTTAATGATGGCTATGCGTTTGCGCCCGGCACTTATCAATCGTTCAGTCGCAGCCCGTCCCCCCAGGAGATCCCCGGGCAAAACCGATGGAAGTGTGCGGGTGCTATCGTAGCAATTAACCAGAACGGTGGTTTTTTTTGACAATACGGGTGGTAACTCAACCAGTCTTGTAAGAATGGTCCCGTAAATAATGCCGATAACGTTCGAGTCCGCCATCTGGTTGACGATGTTTGCCTCGATATTGGCGTTCCCGTGGCTTACGGCAAGGATAACATTTATGCCGTATTCGAGTGCCTTGTTATGGGCTCCTTCGAAAGCAAGTGCCATCCAGGGATCGGTACTGATCTCGTCAGCAATAAATATAATGGTCGAACGTGTTTTGCTGTTTGGTGGTACCTGGCTTTCACGCCGCACCAGTTGGTAGCCGAGTTTGTTGGCGGAATCTATGACGCGTTGCCGTGTCGCTTCGGTCAGTTTGGCAGGGCTGCCATTTAGCACCAGCGATACCGTCGCTTGCGAGACGCCCGCCATCGTTGCGACATCCATCATCGTGGGACGGCTTTTGCCACCATAAAGTTTTTTTTGCGACATAAACTCGTTCTGCCTCTGGTCTTTTAGCCAAGCAATGTTTTGCAGTGATTGCGTAAGATATTCCGGAATTACGCACAAGCGATGGGTTTAGTTCTGCGAATTGAATGGCTTGGCGAATTCATAACTCTCCAGACCGACATTGGTAATACCTTTTCAGCTTCTTCAAAACAACCCGTCAGACTGGTCGGGAAGCAGAATTATTAATTATCCGCCACTCAATTTATCTCAACCATCTTCCAGAACGTTGCTTGACTAAATATTATTAATTAATATTATTAATTCAATAGGGAGGAAAATTAATGAAGATTTTGGTCACCGGTGCGGCGGGAAAAGTCGGCAAGGCTTTTCTGGCAACTTTTCTTGGTGAGGAACTCTACTCGTCAGCGAAGGTAGTGGCGCTTTGCCACAACAGGAAGATTGATGCAGGCGAGAGGGTGGAGATCGTCGCGGGATCGCTCGCTGACCCGGAAGCTGTTGCGCAGGCAATGGATGGCGTAACTCACGTCCTTCATATGGCCGCGGTGAAAGAAAGCCCGGATCTCGTCATCGATGTCGCGATCAAAGGGATGTTCCTGCTTTTGGAAGTGGCACGTCAGTCGCCAACTTTGAAGCAATTTATCTTGATCAGCGGTGACTGCGCTGTCGGGCACATTTTCAAAGAGTATCCGGAGCCAATCACTGAGGTGTCTCCAAGGAAGGCATATAGCGGGTGCTATGCTCTGACCAAGGTGCTCGAAGAGGTCATGATCGAGCAATATCAGATCCAGTACGGCCTGAATGGCACTGTTCTGCGTGCACCCTGGATCATGGAAAAAGACGATTTCAAGTATGTGCTCTCGTTTGGGGCGGATCAGTTCGGTGGTCCGGTCTGGGGTGACTTGATGAGTTTTGACAAGGCCATGCGTCTTGGGCAGGGGGATTTTGTGCCCCTTATGCGCGACAAAACCGGGGCACCACTTAAGCGCAATTTCGTTCATGTCGATGATTTGGTCGCAGCACTGATGGCGGCTTTGGACCATCCTGATGCAATGGGGGAACTTTTCAATATCGCCATGGATGAACCGGTCGATTACGCGCAGGTGGCGGCTTACCTTACGCGCACGCGTGGTCTTGAGGCGGTCGAGGTAGCCACACCGTTTCATAGCAATTGGCTGGATAACACAAAGGCGCGCCACCTGCTTGGGTGGCGGCCACAAGTAGATTTCGAGGGGTTGATCGAGCGGGCCTGGTCATATGTGAGAAGCCCGAACGATCCTCGGAAAATCTGGTATCCGGGGTAGTCAGCTCCGGGCCAGACCAACTAGGGAGAGCGAAACGTGAAACATAAAATGTTACTAACTCTCACATCTGCGTTCATTCTTGCGACAGGTGTTGGTGCCGCAAATGCCGATGGCAAAAAGACACTGGCCATTGTGGTTAAGGGTTTGGATAACCCGTTTTTCGAACAGATCAATCTGGGTTGTCAGAAATGGATGTCGGAGAACGTGAACTCTGAATATGAGTGCATTTATACCGGACCGGCTTCCAGTGCTGATGAGGCAGGTGAAGTGCAGATCGTGGACGATCTTCTGACTCGCGGGGTCGCGGCAATTGCGATTTCGCCCTCAAATGCTCCGGCCATGGCGAACCGTATTCGCCAGATCAGCCCAAATGTCCCGGTGATGACGATTGATGCCGATTTCCTTGAAAAAGATCGAGATTTGCGGGCGACCTATTTGGGAACAGATAACTATCTCATGGGCGTCAAGATGGCGGAAGAGGCAATGGCGCTAAAGCCGAAGGGTGGGTCGGTTTGTCTGCAGTTGGGGAATGTCGCGGCGGACAATATTAACGCACGTGCTGCCGGCTTCCGCGATACGATTTCAGGGACAAAAGGGACGGAGCGCCTTGATGGCAATAACGGCTGGACTGAAGTTGACGGGTGCCCGGTCTTTACCAATGACCAGGTCGATCTTGCCAACCAGCAGATGGCCGATACCTTTACGGCAAATCCAGATCTTGATGCCTTTATCCTGATTGGTGGCTGGGCGCAGTTTGCGCCGCAGGCATATGCGCAGGTTACCGATCAGGTCATGGATCGGCTGAAGTCCAAAGAACTGATCCTGATTGCGGGCGATACATTGCCCCCGCAGACTCAGGCGTTCCGCGACGGGCGCAGTCATGCCCAGGTCGGTCAGCGTCCATTTGAAATGGGGTATCGCGCACCGGATGTCATGATTGAATTGATCAGCGGCAAAAAGGTCGAGGATCCGCTCTATACGGGGCTTGATGTTTGCAATCAGTCCAGCCCCGGTTTCTGTGCGGATAACTGATTTCCAAGCGCCATGAATTGGGCCGGATCCCGAGGTCGGATCTGGCCCAATTTTTATCAAACTCAAGGCGGGCTAAGGGTGTGACAAAAAGACAAATTAACTGGGGTATTCTTTCGACAGCTCAAATCGGGCTGGAGAAAGTTATTCCTGCGATTCAGAAATCAAAATCCTCAAACGTTCTGGGCATTGCCTCGCGCAGTGCTGCGCGCTCTGCAAGGGCGGCAAATGACCTCGGAATTCAAAAATCATATGCCTCCTATGAAGCGTTGATCGCGGATCCGGACATTGATGCGATTTATAATCCGCTGCCCAATCATATGCATGTGGACTGGACACTTGCAGCGACGCGGGCGGGTAAGCACGTGCTGTGCGAGAAGCCAGTTGGATTGAACGCGCGAGATGCTGAGCGGCTTCGGGAATGTCCGAAGAATGTATTGGTCGCAGAGGCGTTCATGGTGCGCTATCACCCGCAATGGCTTCGGGTGCGGGAAATGGTCAGAAGCGGGGAGCTTGGTGAGGTGAGGGCGATCCAGGCCGCCTTTAGCTATTTCAATAATGATGGGAAGAACATCCGAAACAGCCCGGAAGCCGGAGGTGGCGCGATCATGGATATTGGATGTTATCCAATCACTGCCGGTCGGTTCCTGTTCGAAGACGAGCCTCTGCGGGTGGTAGCGCTGATTGATCGCGATCCGCAATTCAAGACCGACCGAATGGCGAGTGTGGTTGCTGATTTCGGGCGCGGGCGGCAATTGTCATTTATTGTGTCGACGCAGCTATGCCCATACCAGACCCTGAACGTTTTCGGCACAAAGGCACGTGCGGAAATCATGATCCCGTATAACGCACCTGCAGATGAAGAAACCGCTTTGATTGTTGATAGGGGCGAGAGCCTTGATGGCAGTCTGGCCGGCTGTGAGATGCTGCCCGCGTGCGACCAGTATACAGAGCAGGCCGAAAAATTTGCACAAGCAGTCCTGGGGCGAACAGCTTTGCCCTACGGCATAGAGGATTCCATCGCTTCCATGCGGGTTCTGGACGCAGTCTTCGCCAGCGAGGAGCAGAATAAATGGGTCAATGTCTAATCAAAATCATTCACTTAACAGTAGCTGGGTGAAAAATGCTTGATCCAGAATTATTAATTATATTATTAATTATAAAGCACGCAGATAATTTATAAATACAGTTGTGCTTGTGATTAATCGGGAGGACTAAAAACATGAAAATTGCATCAACAATTGCAACGCTTGGTCTGTCTATGGTTTTGGCTGGCGGGGCGCTGGCTCAGGAAAAACAGCAGCTTGCATTCGTGGTTAACGCAGCGTCGGATTTCTGGAAACTTGCAGAAGCAGGCGTTCAAGCCGCGCAGGCGGAGCTGCCGCAGTACGAGCTTCAATTCCGCTATCCGGCGCAGGGCACAGCGGCGCTTCAGAATGCACTGATGGACGATCTGGTCGCGGGGGGAACCGACGCGATCATGATTTCTTCAGCCGATCCTAAAAACTCTATTGATGCGTTCAATCGCATTGCCGCCCAGGTGCCGCTCTTCACGACCGACAGCGATGCGCCACAAAGTGACCGGATTGCCTATCTTGGTTCGTCGAATGTTGCTGCCGGCGTTCAGGCAGGTGAAATTGCCGTAAAGGCAATGCCAAAAGGTGGCAAGTGCATGGGGTTTGTCGGTTTCCTGGGGGCTGACAACGCAATTGAACGTATTGCGGGTTTCCGTCAGGCTGTTGAAGGAAGTGGCATCGAGCTGGTCGATGTGCGTGGTGATGATGTCGACTTTGCCCGTGCGCGTTCAAATGTCGATGATGTCCTTGCCGCAAGCCCGGATATCAATTGCATGGTCGGGTTCTATTCCTACAATCCGCCCAAAATTTATGAAGCACTGCAGGCAGCAGGAAAACTGGGTCAGATAACCGTTATTGCCTTTGATGAGGACCCTGTGACACTTGGGGCGGTCCGCGAGGGCAGTTTTGCCGGAACGGTTGTACAGGATCCGTATCAGTGGGGCTATCAGGGCATGCATCTGATGGCGGATTACCTTGAAGGTGATGCTTCGAAGGTTCCGAACGATGGTCTTATCATCGTGTCTACCAAGGTGATCGACAAATCCAATGTCGACGAGTTTGAGGCGGTCGTTAAGGAAAGAATAGGCGGGTAATTTCTTCCCCCTGCCTAGCGAGCGGGTACGCGTGTGGTTTTTTGTGCACCCGCTCGCACCTTTCCGATGATGTCAATGGACATTGGGAGCCGTTTGGAATGAGTGCAGTGCATGGGCTTGATCTGAAGCTTGAGAATGTCACCAAGGTATATCCGGGTGTGGTTGCCCTTAATGATGTTTCACTACAGATCAAAGCAGGAGAAGTGGTCGGACTTCTTGGTGAGAACGGTGCCGGAAAGTCGACCTTGATGAAGATACTGGGTGGGCTGATTGCCCCGACATCAGGACATATTACCCTGGATGGTCAGCAATTTGACCGGTTCGATGTTAAGGAATCTCAGCAGGCGGGCATCGCCTTTGTGCATCAGGAACTGAATGTTTTTGATAACATGGATGTTGCCGCAAACATATTTCTTGGTCGCGAGAAAGTTCGCGGGTTGTTTCGGCTGGCCGATCACAAGGCGATGAAAGAATTGGCTCAGCCTCTTCTTGATCGTATCGGTGCGCGCTTCAGGCCAGATACTCCTGTTTCGACATTGTCACTGGCAGAACGTCAGTTGCTTGAAATTGCAAAGGCGTTATCGATGAATGCGCGGCTTGTCATCATGGATGAGCCAACATCGAGCCTGACCCTGTCAGAAACAAACATGCTGTTGAAGGTGATTGCCGACCTGAAGGCACAAGGAATTGCCGTTGTCTATATATCGCATCGGCTAAGCGAAGTTGAGGAATGTGCAGATCGCGCAGTGGTGCTTCGGGATGGCGTCAAGGTTGGTGTGCTTGAACGTGATGAGCTCACGCATGACGCCATGATCCACATGATGATCGGGCGGGATCTTAAGGCTCTTTACACACCACCTGCGCGTCCGGCGACCAAACCCGTGCTCGCGGTCAGAAACCTGTCCATCAAAAGCAAGCCGGATCGACCAGCCAGTTTCGAGCTGATGGGGGGCGAAATTCTTGGCGTTGCCGGACTGATCGGTGCAGGGCGAACAGCCTTGGCAGAAGCTATATTCGGTGTTGGTGAAAAGCTTGATGGCGAGATCCTGGTTGATGGTGTGGAGGTAAAGGTTAACACCCCCGCAGATGCAATTGCTGCGGGGCTTTATTTGGTTCCGGAAGATCGCAAGCGGTCCGGCCTTATATTGGATTTCCCGACGCTGGAAAACGTCACAATGGCTAATCTTTCGGCCTTCACATCTCGCGGTCTTGTTTCACAGAAGCGACAGATCGAAGTTGCTGAAATTCAACGTGATGCTTTGGCAATCAAGACCCGCGATGTGCGCCGCGCTGCAAATGAAATGTCGGGTGGAAACCAGCAGAAAGTTGTTCTGGCCAAGTGGCTGTCCATGGATCCGAAAGTTATTATTTTCGATGAGCCGACGCGTGGCATCGATGTTGGAGCAAAAGCCGAGATCTATGGGTTGATGCGCTCATTGGCCGATCATGGAGTAGGGGTGATGATGATATCGAGTGACATGGAAGAAGTGATCGGGGTGTCGGATCGAATTTTTGTCATGAAAGATGGCGCTATCACGGGGGAATTGCCCCGCCTTAAGTTTTCGGAGAGCAACGTGCTTAATCTGGCTGTCGGCAAAATTCTGGAAGAGGCCTGAGCAATGCAAAAAAAAGATATTGGGCTTGGCATTCTGATTATTGTGGTTGGTGCGATTGTTTACATGCGCAACCCGTTGTTCCTGTCTCCAATCAACCTTGGAAATACAGCCAATCTGATCGGTTTGTTCGGATTGTTCGCCATCGGGCAGGGCTTTGTTATTATGACCGGTGGTATTGATCTTTCTGTCGGGTCGGTAATTGCCCTGTTGGGGGTTCTGTTTGTCGATATGGTGGGGAAATTTGGTGTCCCCTGGCCAATTGCAGTGGCTATTACGGTCGGGCTGGGTGTTCTGATCGGGCTCGCCCATGGAATACTGATTACACGATTTAAGCTCCAACCATTTGTTGTCACCCTGTGCGGTCTGTTGATTTATCGCGGGATAGCACGTGGATATACTGCTGAATCCACTGCCGGTTTCCCATTTGGATCAAGTTACCCGCAACTGGAATGGTTGACCATCGGGCGCAGCTTTGGTGTTCCGCACTCGTTTCTTGCCATGCTGATTGTTGCAGCCATCATGTGGGTTGTATTGCATCATACTGTCTTCGGGCGGCATCTGTGTGCCGTCGGCAAGAATGAGGAAGCCGCGCGATTTTCAGGGATTAATACGCGGTTTGTCACCATTACGGCATATGTCATTTGCGCGGTCCTTGCTTCCATCGCAGCGATCTATTTCGCAATGTTTACAAAGTCTGTGCAGCCGTCGTCGCACGGGAACTTCTACGAGTTATATGCGATTGCCGCGGCAGTGTTGGGAGGATGCTCTCTTCGCGGAGGAGAAGGTTCTGTCATCGGCATCGTTCTTGGGGCGGTATTGCTGCAGGAACTGCAGAACCTTGTAAATCTGCTAGGTATTCCATCTTCACTGAACTTCGCCGTGATGGGGACAGTAATCCTGCTTGGTGTGTTGGCTGATCAGCAGTTTGCGACTTATCGCAATCGCAAGAATACCGAAAGAGCTTTGGGCTTGCTGCAAAAACAATAATCAGGAGCAGCACAACTGTTTGCTGGCCGTACTTTTGATCTGCTGGGCAGAGTAGGGGGAAATCGTGAGCGTGCTTGAGCTGAAGAATATATCAAAGCGTTATGGCGCCATTCAGGCACTTGATAATGTATCACTTGCCATTCAGCCGGGCGAAGTGGTCGGGCTTATGGGGGATAACGGGGCTGGAAAATCTACGCTGGTTAAGGTCATTGCGGGAAATTTTGCTCCAACGTCGGGCGATATATTTATCTCTGATCAGAAAATGGTGTTTCACAAGCCACGGGATGCGCAAAAAGCAGGTATAGAGGTCGTTTATCAGGATCTTGCGATTTGCAACAACATGAGTGCGGCTTCAAACGTTTTTCTTGGCCGGGAGCCCACCCGTAAAATCGGGCCGCTCAGGATTGTCGATTACGCCTTTATGCGCAGCAGATCAGCGGAACTGTTCGCGCGCCTGAAATCGGAAACCCGGCCCCGTGATCTGGTCCATAAAATGTCCGGCGGGCAACGTCAGGCCGTGGCAATTGCAAGAACACTTCTTAGCGATGCAAAGATCGTGCTTATGGACGAACCAACGGCAGCAATTTCCGTTCGTCAGGTGGCAGAAGTGCTCAGTCTAATTCGTCAGCTGAGTGATCACGGGATTGCAGTGGTTCTGATCAGTCATCGTATGCCTGACGTCTTTGAGGTTGCAGACAAAGTTGTTGTTTTGCGACGCGGAGAACTTGTTGCCGACAAGATGGCATCAGACTCATCGCCAGAAGAAGTCACAGGCCTGATTACCGGGGCGATTGAAAAAGCATGAGTGGAATTGAAAAAGGACCAATGAACATGGCAAATCCAACTCTTGCTGATGTTATCAACCGTTCACAACATCACGGGTTGATCGCACGGATTACCAATCAGCAGATTTTCTGGGTATTTCTGGCAGCTGTGTTTGCCTGTTTGGCATTGACCATACTTACCGACAGTTTTGCGACAGAGCGCAACCTTTTTAATGTTACGCGCAACTTTGCCTTTGTCGGGATTGTTGCACTTGGGATGACGGCAGTTATCGCGTCAGGCGGGATTGATCTGTCTGTGGGTTCCACATTGGTAATTTCCGCGATGACCGTCAGTGTTCTTATGTCGGCCGGAATGCCTTTCTGGGTGGGATGTCTCGCTGCTCTATCAGTTTCATTGCTGGTGGGCGCGGTGAATGGTGTGTTGATTGCTTATGCCAAGATGCCATCATTTGTCGTCACGCTCGGCATGCTCTCTATTGCACGCAGCTTGGCGATGGTGCTGTCTGACAATAAAATGATCTATGAGTTCGGCCCTGATCACGACTTTTTACTTTGGCTTGGAGGTGGCGCGACTTTCGGGCTTCCGCATCCGCTCATTATCATGATTATCCTGGCGTGCCTGACGGCATTTGCGTTCCGCCATTTGCGCTGGGGGCAGCATTTGTTTGCGATTGGCGGTAACGAGAATGCGGCAGTTCTGACCGGCATTCCGGTGGCACGTGTCAAGGTCAGCGTCTATATGTTTTCGGCTTTGATGGCTGGTATTGCAGGCGTTCTTGAAGTTGGCTGGCTTGGTGGTGTGACAACCAATCTGGGTCAGGCAATGGAGTTGACGGTTATTGCAGCTGCTGTGATTGGCGGCGCGAACCTTGCCGGGGGTGGTGGAACTGCATTTGGCGCCGTTGTTGGTGCGCTTCTGATTGAAGTGATCCGGAACAGCCTCATTTTGTTGGGGATCAGCACATTCTGGCAGGGAACATTTGTCGGGTCTTTCATTGTGGTGGCCGTGGCATTTGATCGGTTCAGACAGCGGAAAACATAACAATATCAGTTTGTAACTCTTGATAGTTAACCAAAAAACTCAAGAGAAGAAGATAGCTTGGATACACATATGCAATTATTTGTCATAATACATACTGGCTGGCTCCCCATGCAACAATATCGGCGGTTTCATAGCCGGGGAGCGCGGCAACTGAAAGTGCAATAAAAGTCATTGCAATACAGAGCATTGCGGCCACTTTCAATTTATCCAGTATTCGGGAATACAGAGGGGCGGCGGCTCCATCCATGTTGCGCCAAATGTTAAGGCTTAACAGTGCTTCGGAAGCATCTTCGCCAGCCAATTCAGCAATTTTGATCATGGTGGTGTCAGAAGGCCAAGCCTTCTTCATACGGAAGTGATTAACGGACCCCGGCGATAGCCCAAGCTTAACGCTTAAGGCGCGGTCTGATCGCAACTGTAAATTGTCTACGGCGGCGTCAAGGTATTCGTCGATAGTGCGCATAGCGTCCTCCATTTCCCTAAAAAGCAATATGTCATGCGATATTAGACATTGACAATCTTTTCCGGGTTCGTTTGTCTAATGTCATGCGACGTTGATGCGTTGCGTAATGCAGTCCGTACCTCAGGGGCCACCCCGTTTCCCGACATGGTGGCCCCGTCTGGTACAGGATCGCCAGACAAAGAGGAAATCAGATGACGCAATCAAGCCAAATTCAGGGCATTGCAGCCCATCACAATCAGCTTTTAGCCAAAATTGACGAAGCCAAGGCGCTCGCCCGTGAATGCGGGGTTGATGCCATGGAAGCCGGAAACACCGGCCTATACGGTATGTATGCGGACCTTGGCACGGCGCTGGATGTTTCATCGCGCCGGGCCGCACAAATCCGCCACTGAGTTTCGCCCGGTTGAGGCTGGGGAGCCAAAATTACCGGGGGTTTGGAAGGGGCTTGAGCCTCTCCACAAGTGGGGAAGGTGGTTTTGTCAAAATTCTGCCTTCCCCTTCTAAACCTCAAGAAAACCCTCTGCGCGAAGCGCCAATTTCCACCCCTACAAGGATGATGAACGATGAACCAACTCAAGTTTTCCGATGATCGCCAGTTTGCTACTGGCACATTTGTTTCGCTGACCGTTCGGTTGGATGTCGAGTTGCATGCCATCAAAGAAAATTGGGACAAGGGCAAGCCTCCTGTTGCCGGTCCAGATGGCGCGGGGCGTCCAGCTTATAGCGTCTATGCAAAGGGCATTGCGGGCGTGGTCGATATCGGCGCGGTCTGGGTCAAAACGGTCAAGAAACAGGGGCCGAACTTTGGCAAGCAGTTCTTCACCATGACGCTTGATGACATGAGCTTCCCGGAAAAGATCAACCTTGCGGCGTATGAAGCGGGTGAGCCGGGCGTCTATGATCTGAAATGGGAACGCCCACGCGGCGCAATGCAAAATGCCGCATAAGGGCAACGAGCAAGCCGGGGTGAAAGCCCCGGCCTTTCGTATTCCAGACGGTTTTTCGCATGAGACAATGCCGATTTTTGGCGGCGCGTTGTCTCATGCGAAACATTGTTTTGTGGAGTGGTCGGAAGATGGCGAGGAATACGCGGCTTTTCTGCCGACTGACCGGGCTTTCGACTGTCTGGCGGCATGCGAGGTCATGATTGCCGAAGGCATCCTAGAGAGCGCGGAAATCTGGCCTATGTGCCGGTCTGTCACCAAAGGCAACCTTGACCGCCTATGGAAGCAGGTGCGGCGACTGCGTGAGCCGGGAAATCAGAAAACATGGTCAATCGAATTTGCCCGGTTCGGGTATGGCGGAGGGTTTGAGCGATGAGCGGCGTGACGATAGTGGCCTTTGTGGTCGGTGTGGTGATCGGTATTGCGGTGTCGGTATCGGTGTTCCTTGGGATCATTGATGGCTGGTTTAACAACTGAGGGCGGGGCGATGGCATTGAAGGCGCTTGATCTGTTTTGTCGTGCTGGTGGCGCTTCCATGGGGCTTAAACAGGCCGGTTTCGATGTTATTGGCGTGGATAAGATTTACTCGAAGAATTATCCGTTTCAGAAAATCGTTGGCGATGCTTTCGAGGTTCTCACCTGGCTTGATCTTGGCATGTTCGATTTCATTTGGGCGTCACCGCCCTGCCAGCAATTTTCAAAGGCAACCCCGTCTGCACGGCGGGCAATGCATGACGATCTGATAGAGCCGACGCGGGCGGCGCTGGAAGCATCCGGCAAGCCGTATTGCATGGAAAATGTGGAATGTGCGCCATTGCGCCCCGACGTGGTTCTGACCGGCGATATGTTCGGCCTGAACACTTATCGCAAGCGAATTTTCGAGGTGAATTTTCCGGTTCTGGCACCCGCGCCCGGGCCAAGATTTGGTCCGGAGACGCGCCCCGGATCGGTAACGGTGGCCGGTGGGGGTGGCGGTTCGGCCGGCACGTTTTCGGCATGGTGTGACGCGATGGAAATTCACTGGATGAACCGGCGCGAGATTGTGCAGGCCGTTCCGCCTGCATATGCGCGGTTCATTGCTGGCTGGGCCAAAAAGGCGATCGATGACAGGGCCAAAATGCTCCTGGCTCACGGCCATGCCGAAAAGGTGGCCGGCCAGGCCGAAAACGTGCCCGATCCGGCCAATAGCTGGCCTGGTCAAACGGTATTAGCTGAATGAAGACCGAAGGGGGCATTTTTGTATCACGCCCCCTTCTGATTACAGACGACTACAGGGGTAGGGAAAATGGACTTGATTTATGCAGGGTTTGACGGTCTGGACGTAACGTTTCAGGGCTTCATTTCGTCGCAAGCGGTTGAACGGTTCGAAGCAGCGAAGCAGACCGCACAGGAAACCAAACAGGAAACCTTTGCACAGGTCGGCAAATTCAAGGGCCATGTTGCGGAAACCGGGGCGCGGGGTGGTTATACCTATCGCGTGGATACTGGCAATCTGGGCTTTACGTGGTTCTTTTCCAAATCGCGCAAGCGCGAGGGCTGGAATATCCGGGTTTCGTGCAAGTCTGCAACCCTTGCGGCCTATGGCTTTGATGAAACCATTAACCGTATGTATGCCGATCTTGACGCGGTTGGCGCGACCGTCTTGCAGGAAGCGATTGCGAGGGTCGATTTTGCAATGGATTGGCGTATGCCGGAATCATTCCGGCTTGATCCGCACCGCTTCGCGCTCCATGGGACAACAAAGGCCGATATGCACGGCGAGGAAATCGGGCAGCACTGGCAGAAGCGCCAATGCACCGGCATGACCATCGGCAAAATGCCGGGGCGGCAAATCTGCATTTATGACAAGCGCCGCGATATCGTGGCGAAGCGCAAAGATGAATGGTGGAAAATCTGGGGCATTGATCGCGATGAATTTGAGGCGTCTGGCGATCAGATGTGGCGCATCGAATTGCGCGCCGGGAAAAAGCATCTCAAGGAACAATGGGGCGTTACGTCATGGGCCGATTTACGGGCCAAGTTGGGCGATATCTATGCCCATGCGCTCCTACGTATACGTTACAAGGCCGAACTGTGGGAAGAGGACGATAACGTAACGCGGATTGAGGATGACCAGATATGGCACCGGTGCCGCGATGTGATTGCCGAAAACCTGTTTGAATATACCTCCGGTGCGCTGCCCGGTGTGGTCAAGCAGGTCATGCAGGATCAGCAACGCCAGACCATTAGCGCGATGATGGTTGGCCTATCAGCAAATCTAGCCGTTCTGTGCGGGGTGGACAAAGATCAGTTATGGGAACTGCCCCGCGTGATTTCCGAAATGATTGCCGCCAATGTCAAAGGGGAGAATGCCAAGGACTTCAAATTGAAAATGAAGAAAATCTACCGTCGTTACGAAATCATTGATGAAGATGGAGTGATCCTAGATGAAGCAACAATTACAGCGGCTGGAAAGCCGTTTGGATGGGGTGAAGCAAGCCCCGCTGCTTGCTAAGGCCCAAGCCGCCGAACTGGCCTTGCAGGATGCCTTGGCGCTGATGCGCGTCATGGTTGACCGGATCGAAGCGTTGGAACATGGCAACGGTTGATCCGGGAACGGTGATTGCTGTTCGTTCTTGTTCCGGGTGTGGGAACCCGGTCCACGTCAAGGCGAACAAAAATCAGATAGCATATTACTTTTGCACACCTAATGACGACAATTGCGGTCAAGGGTGTTCGCATCACGAAAAATGGGGACGGGTTGCATCAAATCAAATGTTAAGGGCGTATTGGGAAGCCAAACGCGCCCATGAGCGTAAGGAATTTGGTGATGACCGAAACAGACAATTGGTTGCCGGGGGCAAACCAGACGAAGCCGAAACAGTCGAGCAACGGCCCGACGAAATCCAGCCTGAGCGAGACGACAAGCCTAAACCAATCCTCGCAGGGCTTCGAGAATACATCACATCATGAAGCCGATACCGGGGCCGAACATCTGGCCTCGTTCACGGTCGATCCGCTGGAAGGTGAGGGCGATGATCTGGGCGGCATTGACGGGCTGTCAAATCTTGCCGACGAAAGCGGCGAGTTCATAAGCCAGGACGCTTTCTTTTTGGCATTCTGTCAGGCCTTCAATATCGCGGCCTGCATTCCGCCATACTTCACAAGCCTGAAAATCGAAGATGAAGAAACCGCACAGGCGCGGGGCGCGTCCGATGCACTGTATGACATTTGCCTTGAAACACCGGCAATGCAGTTCCTGATCAAGCCGGGCGGCGTGTGGTTCCAGCGCGTGGCGGCGATTTCGGCATTTGCCTTGCCAAAGGCGATGGGTATCAAGGCCGAGATGAAAGCCAAACGGGCAAAGCCTGTGCGGTCGCCAGCGCGGCAAATGACCGATGACGAAGAGCTTGCCGAACAAAAAAAACATGATCGTGATGTTGATGAAGCCTTGAAGCCGGAAAAGGCACATCATGGCGGTCAATACGACTGGGCACCGGCATAATGGCGGCGTTTTCTGATGCGGGCCGTGTCGGTATCTGGGGCCGATCCGGTTCGGGCAAATCAACGCTGGCAAAGCGGCTGGTTGCAAAGCGCAAAAGGGTGGTGGCGTTCGATCCGCAAGACGAATACCAGCATGAGCGCGGATTCTTCCGGGTCGATACGATTGATCAGGTTCGGGCCTATATGGCGCGAAACTGGCGGCGCAATTTCAAGGTTGCCTATGTACCGCCTGCCGGTCAGGAAATGGCGGCATTGGATCGGCTGTCAAAGCTGCTCAAGATCGCTCAGAAGCCGTTTTTTGATGGCGAAGACGAACGGCAAATCACGTTGCTGGCGGAAGAACTGAACGAGCCTTTCCCGGTAACAAGCATCCCGAAAGCCTATGGCGGTTTCGGGGATTTGTGTTCTCGCGGTCGGCATTACGGGATTGAACTGATCGGCGTTTCCCAGCGCGTCGCGGAAGTCAATACCCGGTTTCGCGGCAATTGCACGGAAACATATGTTTTTCGGCAAAAGGGGCCGCGTGATCTGACAGCGGCGGCAAACGAACTTGGCGACGTGAAACCCGCAGATATCCAAGCCTTGAAGCCACACCATTACATTCACGAAAAGGACGGAACGATAACGTACGGAAAAAATTGAAAATCGTGAATTTTCCTACGTAACGTAAGGTAACGTTACCTAGATTTGCCGCCCCCGAAATTGCGGCGTAACCCGGTTGTCAGACAGGCGACCGGGTTTTGTTTTGCCGGTCCTGCAAGGTGGAAAAGGGGTTTTCCGTGAGCATGAAAAGTTTCGCTGTCGGGGTCGCAACGGCAATCGCTGCCATGGCGATCTATGACAAGTTCATCAAGCCGAACATGGCTTAGGGGGTAAAATGAAGGGTGATATCAAAACGGTCGTATTGACCGCGCTGGGGGTCATGGTCGCCGGTTACGTCATGAACATGATGTACGACGTCGCGATTGTAAAACAGGCCTCTGACGGCTTCGACAAGTAAGGGGGCAGCGCGTTGACCAATCGCATTTCCAAAAAGATGCCGAACGGTTCGGGTATTGGTGCGGGACAGACCGCAACTTTCAACCTGCCGCTTGGCGTAACCTATCATCAGCTTTTGTTCCGTATCCGGGCCGATCTCGGCGCGGGCGTCGTTGATGTACCCAAGGCCAGTCTTGGCACGGTTCTGGGCGAAATCCGCCTGTATATCGACGGGCAGGAAACCATCCGCGTTGATGCTGCCGATCTGGCTGCAATCCTGACCTACAAAGGGCAGGTTGTGAAAGATGGTGCATTGCCGCTGATGTTCTCCGATCCGGCACAGCGCACCCCGCTGGGCGAAGATGCCCCGGCAATCGGGACTGCTGATATTCAGTCGCTTTCCCTTGAAGTCGATATCAAGGCCGGTGTCACTTCACCGTCGCTGACGGTTTATGGTGTTCTTGCGCAGAATGCGCCGCTTGGTCAGTTCTACGCGATCAAGAAATATCCGTTCAACGTTGGCAATACCGGCATTCGTGAATTGCAGGACTTGCCGCGCCACGAATATCACATCACCAAAATGCACATCAGTACTGATGCGATTTCCAGCGTCCAGGTCGAAGCAAATCAGCGCATTTTGCGTGACTTTGATCGGGTGGTTGGCGAGGCGTCGGCAATCCAGACCGGCAAGGCTTGGCAAGCCGGATGGACACACATTGATTTCACGATCAGTGATCGTCTGTCTGATTTCCTTCCGATGCTGCTTGAAGATTTCCGCGTTCGTCTGGATATGACCAGCACGGGCAACTTCAATCTGTATACCGAAGAAATTCGCGGCAAAGTCGCCGCCTGACGGGCGGGTAAACACCGGGGCGCTAACGCGTCCCGGCTGGCCTTGAAGGGGGAATAAATGGCTGATCAAACGCAAAGTGCTGGCGGTCTGGAAATTCTGGACAGCATTTTCGGGTACTTGAGCAAAACCAAGGATGCAGTCTTTGAGACATACTCTCAGTGGCAGGCAACCTTTGGCAGTGAAAACGCCATGTCAGGGGGTGGTGATTATGCGGCTGAGGAAAACGCCAGTTCCGGCTGGAGCAATCCAACGGCGGGCACGTTGTCCTCTGGTTCGGCAAACACCGGGCTCTATATCGGTGTCGGTGTGGCCTTGCTGGCTGGCATGATCCTGATCACGCGCCGGAAATAGGGGGCGCTTATGTTGCCTGCAATGACCGGTCTTTCAAGTCTGACAGGAATGGGCGGCGGCGGTAGCTGGTTGGAAACATCCAGTGAAGCGAGTGCCATGTCCGGCGCTCGCGCTACGTCCGGTCAGATTTATGCGTACAACACCGCGCCTTTCATCGTCGGGGGTGAAGATGAAAGTGCAATGTCTGTCGTGCAATACGCAATTCCGTTTGCGCTTCTGGGGGCTGTAGCATGGCTGATGTTCAAAAAGTAACGCTTGGTGTTGTGGGGTGGGATGGCGTGGCGGCAGGGCACTTTGCCCCTGTCGTCATGCCAGACAGCCCAACGGGCCTTGATGGCCTGCAAAACGACGTGGAAACCGGCAAGGCGTCGGTGCTGGCTGTCATGGCAGATGAAAAGCGGATCGGGTCGGTTCTGGTTCGTATTCTGTCGGGCGGTGATGGTTTGCATTTTGTCATTGAATGCGCCAATGCCGATCTGCCGGGCTTCGATCTGGTGGAAACCTGCATGCCGGCCCTTGAAGGATGGGCAAAAAAGCTTGGTTGCGTTGCCGTGGATGTGCCGACGCACCGCGCCGGGCTGGTTTTCAAGATGAAGCGCCGAAACTATCAGGTGGTGCAAACCGTGTTGCGAAAGGCGATTTCATGAGTTCAGCACTAAGCAATTCAAGTAGCAAATCAAGCAGCACAACGACCAGTAACAACTATGACCAGCGGGCAGGGGCCGAAGATGGTTCTATCGCGGTGTCAGGTGGTGGTCAGGTCAACATTGATGCAACCACGCCCGAAGCATGGGATTTTGCCGCTGATGTAAGCGCCGATGCAATCGACCTTGCTGTTGTGACGGTCGGATCAGCTTTCAGCGCACTGGAAAAATCAAACCAGACGGTGGGCACTGCTTTGACGGAAATTCGCAAAGCAAACACGTCTGAAACTGCAAACACGCTGGAAATGTTGATCAAGATCGGGGTGCCGGTTCTTGGTGCCGCCTTCATCCTTCCAGCCATTTTCAAGAAATAGGGGCAATATGGCCGATAGTTCATTTTTCCAGACTTGGGCCGGAACGGTAGCGGCGGGCGATACGCTTACAATTCATCGTCGGGGCCGGTCGATTGCCTGCATTGCGGCAACGCAAGGCTTGGAGCTTGTTATCAATGATGGGTCGCGTTCGAAATTCTTCGCGGGTGCGTCTCTCACCTTTGATCGCGAGTTTGAGAAAATCCAGATTTACAACCCGAACGGAACGGCTGTTGATTTCGAAATCTGGACCGCCATGGGCCGCGTTGACGATAACCGCCTGACTGCTTCCGGGAACCTGAATGTTCTTGATCCGGTAACGGGTGACAGCTTCGCGGAGGTCATCGCCTGTCAAGCTGATATTTTGGCGATGATGCAGAACAAGAATGACCAGCGGGAACCCGTTTCAGTCGTTGGTGAAAGCTTTCTGGTTGCAACGGGATTTACTACGGCTTTGGAAGTGATTTCGCCAGCTTCGAACGTAGCGGGTGTGATTGTCCGAACCTGTTATCTCTATCCGGCAACTGGCGAAGCGGCGCTGTTTGCCGATACGGCGGCTCCATCAACCTATAATGACGCGACCAAGCGCAAATTCCATGCAGGTGGGGGAGCTGTGGGGAGTGGCGATATCAAATTGCCGATATTCATAAAGCCGGGCGACGGTCTGTATTTGATTGGCACGGACGCAAGCGGACGTGCTGCCCTCACTTGGGACGTATTATCATGAGTGATTTTAATGTTTTAAGTCTTGCCTATCAGCGTCAAGCCGCCGGTGATGTTCGTGATCTTGCTGAGATCGTTTCTGAAGTTCGGGCTGATCTGGCAGCGATGCAGCCGCCCGCGCCCGCACCAACGGATGAAATCGGCTTAAAGTCCGAAGTCATCGGCGGTGTTCGTAAGAATTTCAAAATCATGGGCGATGGCTCCATGGTGGAGGTTGCGCAATGATGAAAGACGCACTTCTTTTGGTCAGTGCCGGTGGGCTGGCGTTCGCGGCCTATCAGGTCGCCAAGGGCAAGCCGGTCACGTCCATTGATTTCACCAATGCCGGGCAGATCAGTCAGGAAGTTGACGTTATTGCCAGGACGATTTGGGGCGAAGCTCGGGGCGAAGGCGAACGTGGTATGCAGGCCGTTGCAAACGTCATCATGAACCGTGCGAAAAAGGGCGGTTGGTGGGGCAACAGCCCGGTCGAGGTCTGTCTGAAACCTGCCCAGTTCTCGGCATGGAACCGCAATGATCCGAATTTTGATCTTGCCCGCAAGGTGACTACGCAGGATCCGCAATTCCGTATTGCGCTGACAATCGCTGGCAAGGCGGTTGCCGGAACGCTGCCCGATATCACGGGCGGGGCAACGCACTATTTCAACCCGAATGTGGTTCTCCCTTCGTGGGCAAGTGCGCTGACCTCGCTCGGTGATATCGGCAATCATCGCTTTTACGTTTAGGTGAAGCATGGCGACCTATGACGCTGATTTGCATGCTGTTGAATATCTGCCGGGGCGCTGGATGGCGTGTGGCACGATGGATCAGCACATGTGCATGAACATGGCGCTTGAGGCCGCAGAAACCGAAGGTGAAGGCGATCCGGTGGGCGATCCGTTCGAAGATGATACCGGGTTGGAAATCAACATCCCCCTGACCTATGAAACGGTCAATTGGGGGCTGATTGCCGCAATGTGCGGCGCGGTGCTGTTCATGGCAGCTTTGAGTAGGGGGTAATCGTGCGTTTGGGTTTGCGATTGCAGATGATCAACAAACAGGAAGGAACTGACGATATGGCAAAAGGTGTCAAGGCCAATGGTCGGCTGAAAAAGGGCTATCGCTACGCCAAGGGCGGGCGCGTGGTCAAAGCGAAAGGCCGTAAATAATGCCTGCTTTTGTGCTGCCGTTCGTGCTGGGGGGCATTGTGGGTGTCGGTGGTGGCTTTGTCGCTGCTGATGGCCTCACGGCGGCGCAGAAGCTGTTGCGGCTTGGGGTGATCGGCGCGGGCGTTTACGTCGCTGGCAAATATGCAAAGGCGTGGTGAATGGTTGCAACCGATCTTTTCACGCTTTTGCAAGGGGGCGGCGATCTCGCGACCATCGCCCTTTTGATTGTTTTCTGGAAACTGGATCGCCGCTTGTTGGCGGTCGAACTGAAACTTAAGGGGGATGCATCCCATGTGGGGTAAAATCAAAGACCGTTTTCGCGAGCCGTCAACTTATGCAGGCCTTGCGGTCGCAACGGTCGGTATTGGTCAGATTGCCAAGATTGACGAAGCGCCTCAGGTCGCAGAGCTGATCGGACAGGCCGGACAGGCGGCTGTCACAGGTGATTACGTGACAGCGGGCGTTGTCGGCCTTATGGGCCTGCTTTCTATCATCATGAAGGAAAAAGGCAGCAAGTGAGCCAGGTACATTTTGGCCTGGTCGGTTCATCGATCATGATTTTGGACTGGCCGGCCTGATTATTGGCATGGGCTCAGCTGGCCAAATTCGGGCCAGGTCAAACGCTTTCAATCTTTCTGATTATTCGGCCTATCTGACTTTTGGATAGGCCGATTTTTTGTGCGATTTCCGCATTTGTGTGCCCGCGTCGTTTCAGTCGCATGATCTTTTCGTTGCGGAATTTGTCATAACTTCTGAGGTTTCGCTTCTTGTGCAACCGCCATCGGGCAGAAATTGTTGCCTCTGGAAGGCGGGTTTCTGATGCAACTTTTGCGATAGCTTCTTGTTCTGAAAGGCCATTGTCTATTTTTAACCGGATGGTGTTTACGGTGGCCTCAATCGCCTTGCGATAGTCGCGGGTGTATTCTCTGTGATGCTGTCTTTTGGCTGCATCACGCGCAAATGCTTCGCAAGCATCGGCTAAGTATTGGAAATGTCGGGAAAGTCTGCGAAGTTCGGCGGGAGGTAGCGTTTTGAGTGAGGATAACGGGAAATCAATCATGTCAACCAGTGAAGCAAAGGTTAAACATAAACCCTTGAATTCCAAGACAGATTAGTAAACCCGCCTACAAGGATAGCACACACCAAAATTTTACATAATATATATTATAGAACGTCAGTCTAATTTCAGGTGTGTTGCGTTGAGTCTTGTCTGCAGACGTTTTTTTTGTGGTCTCTCAACAAAAATTATCTTACTCGCAGACTGTTATAGCAGTTCAGCACAGCCGTTCTCCAAGCTTACCTCAGATTTCACTTCTATCGTGTCGTCACAGATAAGCGCTGTCTCCCGCGTTGCAGGCCGATCGTATGGAAGGCATTGCATGGAAACGCATTGACTATCAGAGGCATATTTATGACTAGCCGGATGAGCTTTAGATTTGATTGGATATTGCTTTAAAAGTTTCACGGTAGATCCCTACCCTAAACAATTAAAGTGTTTCAATGGTTGCAGTCATTTGTTGGTGGCACGCAACAAATGACACCGTGAGAACGTGGAAAAGACCAAGCAAAACATGCTATCTGCAATTCAAGAAATCTCAGGCAGGCCCGAAAGTGTTGGAGACCAAATAGCGGGTCTGCATGCAGGAGCCTGATAAATTGGTGCGATGCGAAGCGCGTGAATTACATCGTCGGTTTGGCCTACAACACCGGTCTGTTGCATAAGGCCCACAAGATCAAGAGCTGCGGCCGTGGCGATGGCAGGTCAATACCTTTTTACACTGCGTCCCGACGTGCAGGATTTTGTGGCAAAGCGATACGTGCCTCAAAGCCGTTCTCGGCGCCCGGTCTTGGCGACGTAAGTGTCAAAAAACTTCCGGTTCGCTTGGCAATTGCTGCCACGATAAACAGACCCAAGCCGCTACCATCGCGCCAAGGCTCGCCGCGCTGAAACCGCTCTGTCAACCGAGCAAGATGATCCTGCGGGACGACCGGCCCGTCATTGGCCACGATCAATTGGCCGTCGGGCGTCAGTATTACGTCGACAGGGCAATTGTCGCTCCCATGACGGATGGCATTCTCGATCAGATTGCGGCAAAGGATGCCAAGGGCGTCAGGGTCGAGAGACGACAGGACCGGCGCGCCGGGCAGATCAAGCACTATGTCTGGAGCATGTTCTCCCCGCTGCATGTCTTCGATTACGATGCGCACCGCGAGGCGCAGGTCCGACTCATGATCCGAGTGCAACCGACCTCCCTCGGCACGGGCGAGTTGCATCAGCCGTTCGGTCCGACGTGTCAGCCGTTTTAGCGTCTCTTCGATTTCGGTCGCCCGCGTGGCTGCTGCCGCATCTGTGGTTTCAGTTCTGAGGCGTTGCGCTTGGGCGATGGCACCTGCGAGCGGTGTTCGTAATTCGTGCGCGGCATTCGCGGCAAAACTTCGTTCCGCCTCAAATGCCTCCCGCAGCCGCTCCAAAAGGGTATTTAGAGTGACCGCAAGCGGACCAATTTCCGAAGGCAAGTCATCGGCTGATACTTGCGAGAGATCCTGTGCATTGCGGGTATCCAGACTATTGCGGAAACGACGCAAGGATTTGAAACCTGCCCGAACCGCAAACATGATCGCCAGAAGTGCCACTGGAATGACAATCAGAAGAGGCAGCCCAAGACCGAGCAAAATCTCGCGAGTAACATTCGCACGCTGGTCCAGAGGTTCTGCCACCGTGATCCGGATCGTTCCCTGCAGGGCGTCATCGTTGAATAGCCGGTGCGTCGGGGTTTGACGGAAGCCAGGCCCGTCATAGTCGGGGAACACTGCAAGGTCTGCGGCGTGCGACTGCAGCAATATACGCCCATTTATGTCTCGAACGATATAGGTGAAGAACTCGTCATGGGCGCGGATAACGCCAAGCTGTTGGGTAACCCCAGTGTCCTCACGCCCAACAATCTCGACAACAGCCAGCGGCAGCAGGCGTTGTGCAGTTTCCTCCAGAGCCGAGTCAAAGACCCTGTCCATATTGTGGCGCAAGGTCACGGTTGTCACCGAGGCAGCGGCTATCCAGAGCAAGGTCAGGAGAATGCCAAGGGACAATCCCAACCGCGCTTGCAGGCTACGTGGTAGTCTCATGGCTTGCCAAGCCGATAGCCAAGGCCGCGTTCGGTCTCGATAATCTTGCTGCCGAGCTTCTTGCGCAGACGGCTGACATGGACCTCGATGGTGTTGCTCTCCACTTCTGCACCAAAGGCGTATAGTTTTTCTTCCAGCTGCGCCTTGGACAGAAGCTGTCCGGGACGGGATAGGAATGCCTCAAATAGCGCCCATTCGCGTGCAGTCAATGAAACCGGTTTTCCGGCAAGACGGATGCTGCGCAGGGTAAGGTCGACCTCAACCTGCCCGTGGGTGATGATCGGATTTGGGTTGCCGGTATAGCGCCTTGCGACCGAGCCAATACGCGCTATCAGTTCAGAAAGATCGAATGGCTTGACAAGATAGTCGTCCGCGCCGGCGTTCAACCCTTCGATCCGGTCGGTCACCTGGTCGAGTGCGGTAAGGATGATCACCGGCGTCACGTCACCCCTCGCCCGCAAGCTATTCAGGAAGTTGATACCGCGACCATCAGGCAACATCAGGTCAAGCAACAACAGATCGTAGGTCGCACCTGCAAGGGCATCGTCGGCCGCGTCGAGACGCATGACCCAATCCACCGACTGGCCTGCCCCGGCGATTTCATCTCGCACGGCAGCCCCCAGAACAGTGTCGTCCTCGACAAGCAGGATGCGCATTTCAGTTCCCCTCACTTTCCCGATCACCTTTCATGACAGGCTAAGCTGACGTAAAACTGAAGCCATCAAAGCCAAGGCTTCAGGCTCCCGTAAGGTTGGTCGCGTATCAGTTAGTTCAAAATGGCCGTAGCGAGGAGTTTGGCGCATGAAGAAGGTATTGACAATTCTCAGTTTTCTCGCGGCCTTTCCGGTCGGTGTCGGATCGGCTGACGATGACTGCTTTGTCCCGATGACGGACTGGCAACCCCGCGAAGCTGTTGCCCGGCTGGCTGAAGAAAACGGCTGGACGGTTCGTCGCATCAAAATCGATGACGGCTGCTACGAGATTGACGGCAGGAATGCCGCAGGTCGCCAGATTGAGGTCAAGGTTCACCCGGCCACACTGCAAGTGATCGAGATCGAATACGAAGACGATGATCATGCGCACCGCAACCGAAAAGCCAGTGATCATGAATGACGTGGCAAGAGAATCTGACGTTGCTGGCGTGACGTCAGATCATCGTTTTTTCTGGGGGTTTCCAACGTTTGCCTGGATCGTCAGTTTAATTGGACCCTTACTGGTCGCACTGGCTTGCTGTATCGTGGGCGGTCTTGGCATTGTCATCTATGCACCATTTGGTCCCTCGGCGGCCATTGGCGTAGCGCTTGGTGCCATGGCTGTTGTCGCGATGAGCCAAACCCTGATTCTTGCGACGCGCTCCAGCCTGCTGGAGCCTCTGTTCGGGGGACTGGATCGGATGTATCAAGTTCATAAATGGCTGGGTATCTCGGCGCTTGTGCTGATGATCCTGCATGACCAGTTCGAGCCCGATTTCGACCGTACAGTGCGGGAGACGAACCTCGGCGACTTTGCCAGCGACTTGGGCGAGTTTGCCTTCAACGCCTTTCTGGCGCTGATCGTGATCAGCTGGTTTCGACGTTTACCGTTCATCGGGCTTGAAATTCCCTATCAGCTCTGGCGTTTCAGCCATCGCTTCATGGGCGTTTTTTTCGCCATTGTGGTGTTTCACCAGTTCTTTGTCGACATGCCGACCGTTGCGGATCAATCCCTGTCGTGGCTTCTCAATATCTTTGGCATCTCCGGACTGGTCGCCTGGCTCCATATCGAATTCATTGCCCCGCGCCTGCGACGTCGGACATTTAAGGTCAGTGCAATCAGCCGGCACGCAGATACCACTTCGCTAACACTGGCGCCAGATGGGCGGGCCATGCGCTGGCGACCGGGGCAGTTTGCCTTTATCAGCGCCCCAGACGCCGGATTATCCGAGCCACATCCCTTTACGATTTCCAGCGCCCCGCGCTCCGACGGTACGCTGCACCTTTCTATCCGCGCACTCGGCGGCTGGACGCGGCGCCTGCCCAACGCCCTGCACGAGGGCATGCTTGTAGACGTCGAAGGTCCTTACGGGCGGTTCGACTTTCGTACGGGTGGCAGGCAGCAGATCTGGCTGGCTGGCGGCGTCGGGATTACGCCATTTATCGCCTGGGCTGAAAGCCTGACCGAGGCGGAGCACCGCAAAATCCACCTAGTCTATTGTGTTCGAACACTGGAAGACGCGATTGAGCTTGAGACTCTTCGCGCAGCAGCGCTGCGCACTGCGACGTTCAGCTTCGAGGTTATCGCAACTGCGCAGGATGGTCGTTTGACTGCAGAGCGGTTGAGCGGATCGGCACCGTTCCCCGTTCGAGAAGCTGACCTCTGGTTCTGTGGACCATCAGGACTGAAAAACGCAATCCTCAAAGACCTGAAAGCGTCAGGCCAGACGCCACGCCGGGTGCGCTACGAACATTTCACTTTTGCGTGACCGACATCTGACAAGATTGCCATGCAGCAAGGGCGTGTTTACGACACTCAACCTTCGCGATGAGTCCTCTTTCTTCCTGACGGCAAGCTGAAGCAGAAATCGCTTCGCTGTCAGGAAGCCATCAGGTCGGGTCTGCATAGTGACCTTAGCAGACAAAAAAAAAGGAGACCCTGCCATGCGAAAGACCCTCATACTTCTTGCCACTTCCACCGCGCTGACGGCCGCCATCGGGGTGCCGGCCTGGAGTGCTCTGCGAGCTCCCACCGACGCGAATTCTCAATCCTTTGGCGTTTTCGACGAAGACGCGGCACAGATACTGCCGCTCATTCTGGCCAGTAACGATGACAGTCACAGCTTTTTCAAAGGTTCCCGGAGTCGTCATGATCACGATGATGACGACGATCACGATCATGATGATGATGATGATGATGATGATGATGATGATTGTGACGACGGCTGTCGAGGTGGCGTTTCCAATCCTGCCCCCGCGGGCACTGTTGCGCCGCCGCAGAACGGGCTCTTTGGCAGTGGGGCGTCACCAAAGGTTCAGGTGAACTGAACCTTTAAGACATATTTCAATCCAGAAGGACTGCCACGATGAAATCACTTCTCGCAACCCTTGTTGTCACCACGGCACTGACGTTTCCCGGCGCCGCAATGGCGCGCCAGGTCACTCTCTCGACAACACTCAACAATTATGGGGGCGACGGCGCCTATCTTGCGCTTTACGTCACGGATACGTCCGGTGCTTATGTCGGCAGCCTGTGGATGGCTGGTAGCAAGTCGAAATATTATGAACATCTGACAGACTGGTATCGCGCCACCGGTGGTGACACCGCCCAGATAAATGGTATCACCGGTGCCAGTCTGGGCGCTGGCCGCACGCTTGAAATCACACTAGACCTTGCCGATACGCTGTTTGATGCGGGGTACACGCTTCACATCGACGCTGCCGTTGAGGATATGCGCGACAGCCCGAACGAAGTCTCTGTGCCGCTAACGACAAGCGGTGCAGGTACGCCGGTCAAAGGCCGTCGCTATATCGCCAGCTTCATCTACGACATTTAAAGGAGAGAAGCAGCATGATCCGCGGTCTTCATCGCTGGCCGGGCCTTCTGGCGCTGGGCATCATCATGGTTCTTGCGCTCAGTGGTGCCGCGCTATCCGTGTTTCCTGCGATCGAACACCTGTCTGCCCCTCAGGCCGAGATGGATATGAGCGTCGGCGTGTTGGCTGAGCGCATCCAGAGCGCCTATCCGGGCGTCGATCAGATCCGCCGCGCCCCGTCAGGACGGATCACCGCCTACTGGTTCGACCAAGGGGTCCCCGATGCAGCCGTGATCGACCCCGCGACAGGTAAGGGCGTGGCGTCGGCCGACCCAAATCAGGTGGAACGCTGGCTTACGAACCTGCACCGGTCGCTGTTCCTTGGTGACGCAGGGCGCATCGGGATGGCAACGGGTGCGGCGGCCATGCTGGTGCTGGCACTGTCGGGCGCGATATTGGTTGCGAGGCGCGCTGGCGGCTGGCGGCAATGGTTTGCACCCCTGCGCGGACCGTTTTCAAGCCGCTTGCACGTCGAGGTCGCAAGGGTCGCGGTGTTCGGCCTTGCAATTTCCTCAGTAACAGCCTTGTGGATGACGTCCTCGACCTTTGATCTTCTGCCTGACGGTGGTACCCCACCCCGCTTCCCCACAAGTGTCAGCGGAGATAGCGGCATCGAACTTGCCAAACTTGCAATGATCGGCGACGTCCCGGTAGCCAAGATGCGCTCTTTGAACTTCCCCTATCCCGGGGATGCAACCGATGTATTCACGTTAAAGACAGACGAGGGCATCGGCTATCTCGATCAGGGCACCGGAGAGCTATTAAGTTGGACTAACCTGTCTTGGTGGGAGCGCGTCTCGGACACTGTTTACATGCTCCATACCGGCCAAGGCGCGGCCACTTTTGGGCTGGTACTGGGGCTGATGGTGCTTGGTATACCTGTGATGGGTGTGACGGGGATTTTGATCTGGCTTTCGGGGCGGCGCAGACGTCCGGGAATTCGCGGCAACCAACCGGCTGGGCGGGCGCATACGATCCTTCTTGTCGGTAGCGAAAGCGGCAGCACCTGGGGTTTCGCCGCCACGCTGCACGCAGCACTTACAGAAGCGGGGCAGCGTGTCCATGTCGCATCAATGTCCACTTTTACACCTGACCGCTATGCCCGCGCCGAACGCATCATTTTCCTTGCCGCGACCTATGGCAACGGAGATGCACCGGCATCTGCCAAGGGTTTCCTTGATCGCCTCAAAACGCTTGACCACGCGCCAGAGATTCCAATGGCAGTGCTTGGCTTTGGTGACCGCAGCTTTCCGGCATATTGCGCCTTCGCCAAAGCCGTCGCCGAACTGGCGGAGACAAAGAAGTGGCCGGAACTGATGCCCTATGACACCGTTAACCGCCAGTCACCGCAGGATTTCGCACGCTGGGGCCAAGCACTTGGGGACGTGCTGGGGATCAAGTTGGAACTCACCCATCAGCCGGTCCTGCCGCAGACGGATATGCTTACCCTTGTTTCGCGCCGCGACTACGGGGCCGAGGTACAAGCACCGGCAGCGATCCTTCGCTTCGCGCTGCCGCGGTCGACGCTTTGGCAACGGCTGACCGGAGCAGGATTTTCACGCTTTCAGGCCGGTGACCTGATTGGTATTCTTCCCGAAGGATCCACCATGCCACGCCTCTATTCACTTGCCTCTTCGCACCGCGACGGCTTTATCGAGATCGTGGTGAAAAAGCACCCGGGCGGCCTTTGTTCAGGTCAGTTGACCGCGCTGAAGACCGGCGAGACAATTTCCGCTTTCCTGCATCGCAATCCCGGATTCCAGCCCGGCAAAGGCCACGGGCCCCTCCTCTTGATCGGTGCGGGAACAGGCATCGGTCCTCTGGCAGGTTTTATCCGCGGCAACGTGGGGCACCGGCCCATTTATCTCTTTTTCGGGATGCGTAACCCCGACAGCGATTTCTTTTACAGCGACGAAATGCAGAACTGGCAGGCTGACGGTCGTCTTTCCCGGCTCGTTCTTGCCGTCTCGCGCGGAACATCACCATGTTATGTACAAGACGCGCTGCGTAAAGACGCCGCAAACGTCACCCGGCTCATTCACGATGGCGCACGCGTCATGGTGTGTGGCGGGCGTGAAATGTCTGCGGGTGTCGCCGATGCCCTGACAGATATCCTGGCAGCTAGTGTGGAAACTCCTGCCACACTAAAAGCGGAGGGACGGTATGTCGAAGATATCTACTAAAGCGATACGTAATGCGCTTAATGGCCCCACCATGGGCACGCGCTGGTCGGCGTTGTTCTTCACCCCACAAGAATACGATGTTGCCCCCGTGCAATCCGCCTTACAGACAGCTGTAGATGAGGTGGACTCGCAAATGTCGACCTGGAAGCCAGACAGCGATCTGATGCGCTTGAATGCGGTGCCAGTCAATCAATGGGTGGATGTTCCGGCACAGCTTCTCTATGTCCTGCGTCTTGGGCTTGAAATAGGACATACTTCGGACGGTGCGTTTGACATTGGCATGGGAGATGCTGTGACAGCTTGGGGGTTCGGACCTGAGAACGCAGAACCCGAGCAGATCCGTGCCGCAATAACCGCGTCGCGCATACCGGCCCATATCGCTCTTGAAACAGGCGATGGTTGCATCCGCAAGACCGCCCCGCTCACGTTGGACCTCAACGGCATCGCCAAAGGCCACGGTGTTGACCGACTTGCCCAAATACTCACCGATTTTGGCATCACAGCGGGCCTTGTCGGTATCGACGGCGAAATGCGCGCAATCGGGCTTAGATCGGACGGGGCACCGTGGAGCATTGCCGTAGAGGCACCCGATCCAGCGCGTCGCGCCCCCCGTTCGATCCTCGCCTTAACAGATGCCGCCGTTGCGACCTCCGGGGACTACCGTCACTGGGTCGAGATCCAAGGACGCCGCTTTTCGCACACTATGGATCCAAGCAGCGGCGCGCCGATCCTCCGTTCCCCGGCATCAGTCACCGTTGTTGCACAAAGCTGTGCTGAGGCTGACGCTTGGGCGACCGCACTGATGGTGCTTGGACCAGATCGGGGTGCTGAACTTGCACGAAAACGCGGGCTCAACGCGCTTTTCCTCATGCGTGATGATGACCAGGCTATAAGAAGTCTTAAAGTCGGCGCGCTTTTTTCCACCGAAACCTCAACCATAGAGACCGCGACTATGACGAAGTGATTATGTTCGCAAGGGACACCAATTCTCCTGAGCCGCGTCAATGCCGAGGGTCGGCAACGATTCTGACGAAATCCTCCAAAAAGCGCATTAACCATCTGTTTTACAAGCCTTAAATTAACTATTTCATCACGTGCAGACGATGCGTTACCTGCTGTATTCCCACACCCAGTAGCCAAAAGCCGTGGCACATAAAAGCCATGTGCCAATAACGACTGCGGCCGCAACGTGGCTGATCGGCTTGATTGCCACTTTAGCTGCTTTCGAGCGACTTGCTTCTATCACATTCGATGGCGTCAGCTTGATGACAAGGACGATGCCCAGCGGGACCAAGATAATGTCGTCAAGATAGCCCAGGATCGGCATGAAGTCCGGAATGAGATCAATTGGACTCATGGCGTACGCTGCGATTGCGAGCAGCCGAACGACTATGGGGGGTATTCGGGTCTCGCGCCACAAAATAACCGTCAGCGCATCATGCTGAATGCGTTTTGCCGCAGCTCGCAGCCTGCCAAAGATCACGGTAGACATCTAACTACTCCTTGCGCGATTGGCATCACTCGCAACTCTCAGGGATGATCAGGCCGAGACAATAGCGGGCTATTTAGCCAGGCTTGTTTGTAGTTGTTTCAACTGACCCTGGAGGACAGCTTTTTCCTGCAGTAATTCGCGATTCTGATCGTTGAGGAACTGGTTTCGGTCGTCAGCCGCTGCCACGCGCTCTCTGAGGTCGGAGATCCGCTGCTGGCAGGCCGCGAGATGTTTTTCAGAATCCGTTAGGGCCGCACCAAGCTTCTCCCTGTGTTCGGCGTCGCTATCTCGCTCCAGCTGGAGGCGGTCGACTGTCGCTTCCAGCGTTTCTGTTCGCGTTGCCCATTGTGTTATGACGGCCTGGCTCGCGTGCAATTTTTCTTTCAAGTTTTCAGCGTGATCCTGACTGGCCTCATAGCGCTGGTTTATTTGGTCGCGATGTTGTCTCAGCGTGTCGCGGTCCTGTTCGCTGGAACGGAGCTGCTGCGTCAGCTGATCCACCTGACCCTCCAGCCCTGACTGGGTCCTGTGGAACTGGTCCCGTTCATGACGGCGATCCTCGGCAATCTCCTGCTGGTAGTGCTCGAAATGGCTGCGGATATCGCGGTTTTCCTGCTTCATCTCTTGGACGGTTGCAGTGGTCTCACTGAGTTTCTCCTGACTTGCCTCCAGTTTGGACGTGAGTGAGGCCGCCCGGAGCTGTTCCTGTTGAAGAGCGTGGGCCTGGGCATCGCTTTCGTTGCGAAGCGCTTCATTGGCCTTCTCCAGCCCGCAGCGTTGCTCTTCCAGTGACTCGCACCGCTGCCGCACCTCTTCCAGCTCGGTGCGCCATTGCTGTTCCAGCGTCTGGTGCGCTTCGCGCTCCTGCGTAATACGTTCATCGGCCGCGTATTGAGCTCGCTCATGCAGGGCTTTCACGGCGGCCACCAAGTCAGCCGGGAGTCCGTTCAGATCCGCTGCGGCTTCGCTGCCTGATTTCCAACGTTTCAGCATTGGCCCGAGAGTGCTGCGACTGCCGGTACCGAGTTCCGATCGCACCCGGTCGACAGTGGGCTCGTCACCGCGTTGGCGGACGCGTTGCGCAGCGTTGGCGACATCCTGGTAAGTAATTCCGGCGCGGGCCATGACATGCCTCATTTTATCATATAACGTGATATGTAATATTACATTATTTATTCGATAATTAACAAAATTTATTTAAGATGCCTAACGCACGTTAAAGCGCGTTAACGTGCGTTAGTGTGTGGTCTGTTCTATCCTGCTCCTGTAACGCCGGTACATCAGCGGCTCTTGAAAGCACGCCTCGAATTGGAGCGGTCATGGATCCAAAACCCACCGTCAAGTCCACATTACGTAACGCGGAAAAGACCGTATTAGCCGATACGGCTAATCGGTACATCCACATGGCCACCACCGACAACACGCGGCGGACCTACCGTGCGGCCATTCGCAGCTTTGAGCGCTGGGGTGGACGTCTCCCGACACAGCCGGCGACCCTTGCGGCCTATCTGTCCGATCAGGCAGACGCGCTTAATCCTCGCACGCTGGATGTTTACCTGACGGCCCTGGGGCGCTGGCACCAGACTCAGGGATTGCGTGATCCCGCTCGAGACCCCGGCGTGCGCAAAACGTTGGAAGGGATTCGTCGCGCCCATGGTCGGCCGAAACGGCAAGCCCGGGCGCTGCGCCTCGAACACATTGCGGCCTTCCTGGAAACACTCCAGCAACAGCCTGACTCGCTCAAGAAGCATCGTGACTGGGCCCTGCTGCAGGTCGGTTTTTTTGGGGCGTTTCGCCGCAGTGAATTGGTAGCGATTGAGGTGAAGCACTTGTCGTGGGAGCCGGAAGGGCTGGTGGTGACCCTGCCGCGCTCTAAAACAGACCCTCACGGTGAAGGCCTGAAGCGGGCCCTGCCTCGGGGCAACGAGCTGGTCTGCCCGGTCAGCGCCCTCGAAACCTGGCTAGAGCATGCCGGCATTCACGAAGGCCCCGTCTTCCGCGCCGTCAACCGCTGGGATCGGTTGCAATCCCAGGCCCTTTCAGGCGGGTCGGTGAACCGAATCCTGAAAGCGCTTGGGGAAACCTGCGGCCTGGACTTCGTGCCGACCCTGAGCAGTCACAGCTTCCGGCGCGGTCTATCCACCGCCGCCGCGCGGGAAAAGGTCGACTTTGCGCAGATCAAGCGCCAGGGTGGCTGGAAGCATGACGGGACGGTGCGGGGCTACATCGAGGAAGGACAGCAATTTACGGACAACGCCGCAAACACCTTACTGACCAAAGTCGCCAGGTTGATCCGGGACACCGACTAATGGTGAGTGTGGTCGCGGCTGGCTACGCTGCCCGGAAGCACTCAGAATACGATGAACAGGTATCTGTAGTGGCTCACAAAGCTAATCTGTTGGGCCCGCAATTATCCTGAGCAGTGGGACCACATTGGGTGAGAAAGGGCGCCCGGTTGGGCCCAGATTAGCTACGAACCGACCAACCCCTGACCGTCATACTCGACGGTTCCGCAAGGCAGCTGTTCCCGCACCTGCACCACCTGGTCCGTCGTCCAGTTGAGCGACGCTGCAAGCCGCTTAAGAGTGACAGGACGACCCTGGACCAGCTCACGCAATAGCGCCACATGAAGCGTGGCCTCCGCTTCTCCGGTCAGGCCCAGCCGATTCACGATTTCTCGCATATCATTCACGGGGCCTTGCCTTATCCCGCGCAGCAGGATAGTTGTTTGACATCCTTTATAGTCGCCGGTCAGGTTGATGTGCTCCCAGCCCAAGGGAGAAAGATGCCGCAGAAGCGTCTCGTCGATATCCCGGCCGTCTTCGCGCAGTGCTTGAACCGCCCGCTCCATATAAACCGTATTCCAAAGGATAATAGCGCTGACGACGAGATTGAGTCCGCTTGCACGGTAGCGTTGATTCTCGTAACTGCGATCGCGGAGTTCACCGAGCCGGTTCAGGAAGACGGCACGAGCCAGCGCGTTCTTAGCCTCGCCCTTATTCAAACCAACCTGCACGCGGCGACGCAGTTCGACGTTTTGCATCCAGTCGAGTGCGAATAATGTTCGCTCAATGCGGCCCAGCTCGCGCAATGCGATCGCGAGGCCATTCTGACGCGGATAGCTCCCGAGCTTGCGCAGCATCAGTGATGCGGTGACAGTGCCCTGCTTACTTTATTTCGAATTAGTAAGTGCAAGGCTGTCCTTGCCCACCCTTAAGGCCACACCTTGAATTGCTGCCCGTTTCCAGATCCACCCCACCATAGTCAGCACCTGGAAGCGCGACCTATTGGAGAGCGCGTCCGACCTCCTCGAAGGCAAGAGTATAGTCGGTAAGCAATTCGATGAACTCAGCACGGACGAACTGTACCGTGAGATTCGCCGACTGACGGTGGAACGCAATTTTTGTTGCTTAAGCTCCTGGGTGGCTCGTTCCACTTTGGCTGAGCTCCATGTATTTCACAGAGCCCTTCGGAAAATCCTTGCGAACCAAAAGCAATTCATCAACCTGTCACGTCAGTGACACGACAGTGTCATCTCTCAGCTTTACCGTTCAATTGTAACTCGCAATACGGCGAGCTTATTTATTGCAAAAGGTGATCCTATGGCGCCAACTCAATCAACCAATGTGATGCTTCGAGTCGAGAGTATGGGCGTAACCTACCCGGGAAACGTCCTCGCGCTCAAACCCACCAACGTTCACTTTCACAAGGGCGAATTCACCGTGCTACTGGGACTTTCAGGCGCGGGTAAATCCACTCTGCTTCGTTCACTGAATCACCTGGTTAAGCCCACAACCGGGAAGGTTGTGTCTGGCGAGTTTGGTGAACTGACCAACCGTAGAATCCTGCGACAGCACCGCAGCCGCACCGCCATGGTGTTCCAGCATCACCAGCTGATCGAACGATACACCGCGTTACAGAATGTGCTGACAGGCAGACTTGCGTATCACGGTACTTGGCGAAGCCTGCTTCCCCTGCCCCGGCAGGACCTGGAGTTGGCTCTGCAATGCCTCGACCGCGTAGGTCTGGCTGACAAAGCGCTTTCCCGAGTAGATCAGTTGTCCGGCGGCCAGCAGCAGCGGGTTGGAATCGCCAGAGCATTGGTGCAGCAACCATCCATGATTCTTGCCGATGAGCCCGTTGCCAGCCTGGATCCGGCCACTTCTGAAAAGGTACTCGGCCTACTGCGCGATATTTGTCAGGAAGATGGAATCACCGCGGTTATTTCCTTGCACCAATTGGAATACGCCCAGCGTTTTGCAGACCGGATCATCGGCCTTTCGAACGCTCATATCGTTTTTGACGATGCTCCTGAAAACCTGAAATCGAAACACCTGGACGAGATTTACCACCGTTCACCCAGCGTGGTAGCTGCGGAAGGCAAACCAGCCATCCATAAACCTAAGACCACCCCGATAACGACAGACGTACTGGAGATAGCACAATGAAGACAATGATTCACTCTTTGCTGGCTCTGATAATGATGCTCGGCATCCATTGGTCAGCCCATGCCGCAGATACAGACCCTGATCTTTTGAAAGTTGCCTTGCTGCCGGATGAGAACGCGTCAGAACTGATCAAGCGAAACCAACCTTTGAAGGATTACCTGGAAACCACTCTTGGTAAGGAAGTAGAACTGATTGTTACCACCGATTACTCCTCCATGATCGAAGCCATGCGTTTTGGCCGAATTGACCTGGCTTACTTTGGTCCGTTGTCCTATGTGATGGCCAAGAGTAAGAGTGACATTGAACCCTTTGCCGCCATGGTGGTAGACGGGAAGCCGACTTATCGCTCCATCATTATTGCCAATGCGGACTCTGGCGTTGGCTCCTTCGCGGATATCAAAGGCAAGAAAATGGCCTACGGTGACCGCGCATCCACTTCCAGCCACCTGATCCCCAAGACCGTACTCCTTGAGAAGGCAGGGCTCGAAGCCGGAAAGGACTATGAGGCTCATTTCGTCGGTAGCCATGACGCTGTTGCGGTTAACGTCGCCAATGGCAATGCCGACGCCGGAGGGTTGTCCGAAGTTATCTTCGAGCATGTGATGGACCGCGGTTTGATTGATCGGAGCAAGGTCAAAGTGCTGGGCTACAGCGGTGACTTTCCTCAATACCCCTGGGCCATGCGTTCGAACCTGGCCCCTGAGCTGAAGAGCAACATTCAGAAAGCCTTTCTGCAGATCGATGACCCGGAGATTCTCGACAACCTGAAGGCTGAGGGATTCGCGGCAATTACCGACGAAGATTACGATGTCATCCGCGCTATGGGTGGCCTGCTCAATCTTGATTTCGCAAAAATGTGAGGAGTGCCCCATGAACTATACAACGACGGAACCGGCGACTCTGTCGCCGGCCCCGTCGGCCTCCGTGCTGGATGAGCACGCGAAAGGCTGGCGGAAAAAACTCGGACAGTCGCTGTTAGTGCTGCTCATCATTTTTGTCGCAAGTTGGTACGTAGGGCTGCTCAATTTCAATACACTTGCCAATGGCGTGCCAGCCATAGGCACACTCATTGGCGAATCTCTTCCACCTGACTTCACCAATGTGGCCAGCTGGGTGTCGCCGTTAATCGACACGCTTGCGATGAGCATTGCCGGTACTGCCATTGCAGTAACCTTGTCTGTGCCACTGGCATTCCTGGCTGCGCGCAACACCTCTCCACATCCGGTGGTGTTCCAAGTAACTCGAACCCTTTTAAACGGTTTGCGTTCAGTCCCGGAACTGATCATGGGCATCATCTTCGTGGCTGCTGTTGGTTTTGGGGCGTTGCCTGGCGTACTGGCGCTCGGTCTTCACTCCATTGGCATGGTTGGAAAGTTTTTTGCCGAAGCGATTGAGCATGTAGATGAGGCGCCAGTGGAAGCGGCCGATGCTGCCGGCGCTACTCGCTTGCAGGTGCTCTATCACGCCGTGCTGCCACAAGCACTTCCTCAATTCGCGGACGTGTCCATTTATCGCTGGGAATACAATTTCCGTGCCTCGACCGTAATGGGCATGGTGGGTGCCGGTGGTATTGGCTTCGAATTGATGGGCTCGCTGAGAATCATGCAGTATCAGGAAGTCAGCGCCATTCTCATTGTCATCTTGTTGATGGTCACCGTCGTGGACAGTCTCAGTGGCCGCCTTCGTAAGAAATTCAAATAAGGAACGTCGATGAAACCCAAGGTTGTGATAACCCATAAGATCCATGACAGTGTTCTGGATGAACTTGCCCAAGATTGCGAGCTGGTCACCAACCAATCCGGCGCCACGTTGCCCCAGGAGGAAGTGGCTGCGCGCGTTGCAGACGCTGATGCGATGATGGCGTTCATGCCAGACCGAGTTGGAGTGGAGTTCCTACAGGGGTGTCCGCGCTTGAAGGTGATTGGTGCAGCCCTGAAAGGCTATGACAACTTTGATGTGGATGCCTGCACGCGTCATGGGGTTTGGCTGACATTTGTACCGGATTTGCTAACCGTGCCTACTGCAGAGCTAACGGTCGGGCTGACGATCAGTCTCACCCGACAAGTCAAGGCGGCGGACCACTTCGTTCGATCCGGTGAATTTACTGGCTGGACACCACGCTTCTATGGGCAGGGGATCGAAGGCTCACGGATTGGTATTGTGGGTATGGGGGCCATCGGCCAAGCGGTGGCGCAGCGCCTGAACGGATGGGGAGCGGATTTAATCTATTCCCAGCCGGAACGTTTACCCGTGCAGCATGAGCAGGCACTGGGTTTGTCCCATACTCCCCTCAAGATGCTGCTGGCCCAGTCAGATATTGTGATCCTGGCACTGGCGCTCAATGAGCAAACCCTCCACACCATTAATCGCGAAACGCTAACAGGAATGAAACCGGGCGCATTCCTTATCAATCCCTGCCGTGGATCTGTGGTGGATGAGGGTAGTGTTCTGCAAGCGCTTCAATCCGGTCAGTTGGGGGGGTACGCCGCTGATGTGTTTGAGATGGAAGATTGGGCGAGAGAAGATCGTCCGAGGGAGATCGCCCAGGGGCTCAGGGCCCACCCCAACACGCTGTTTACTGCTCACATCGGATCGGCAGTCAGCCAGGTGCGTCTGGCTATCGAGCAACGCGCTGCTCGGAACATTCTGCAAGTGCTTCGGGGTGAGCGGCCGGGTGATGCGATCAATGATCCCAGTGGCCGCGAGAGCGGCCCATGCTGAATCTTGTCTGGCTGAAGAGTTTCGTGGCGGTGCTGGACCACAACGGGTTTCAGGCCGCAGCCCGCCAGTTGGACATCGCACAACCCACACTGTCCCAGCACCTTCAAAAACTCGAAAACCAACTTGGCGTTTTATTGGTCCACAGGGGGCGCTCTGGCTGTGAGCCAACCCGGGCTGCCTTAACCTTGTTGCCTTTTGCCCGAAGTCTGCTCCGGCTGGAGGAGCAGGCGAGATCTTCCATTATGGAGGCTCGACTTCGCGTTGGGGCGAGCTCCAATATTGGGATTTATATGCTCCAGCCCTACATCCGTCGTTACAAGGAGCTGGGCGTAGGGCCCGAGGTGGATGTGGTAATAGATTCCAATCCGACTATTGCACGGCATTTATCGGACGGTGAGCTGGACGTGGCGATTATGGAGTGGTGGCATGATCTACCCGGATTCCATGCTCAGGCGTGGCGTAACGAGCCCGTTGTTCTAATCGTTCCGCCTGGTCACCCGTTAGCCCGTCGAACCGATATCGACCGCGATACGCTGTCTAACATGGCTCTGATCGGCGGCGAACCCGGCACCGGCACTGGCCGGCTTTTGGCGACCTACTTCGGTGAGCATGGGCCATTTCCGACGGTATCTATGCAGCTGGGTAGCACCGAAGCCGTCAAGCAAGCGGTTAAGGTCGGACTTGGCGCATCGTTGGTGCTTGAAAGTTCTGTACGGGAGGAGGTCCAAAATGGAAGTCTGGTGGCTATTCCCGTGAGTGAGCCTGGCCTTAGCAAGGAGCTGATGGTGATTTATCCGAGCAGCCTGGACAAACACAGGCCAGTATACTCGTTTGTTGGGCATCTCTGTGAATAGCTATTGGGTCCACCTCACGCATATCTAGCTGGGAATGCAGATACTGAGCCTCACGCTCACTTCGACAACGCAGTATTCCGTCATCTGCATATCGGCAGAATGGGATATCCGGATGACGAACGGTCAGCCAACGATCCAATGCATAATGCAGAAACAGGTTTGCCAGAACTGGCGATAACGGATATTCATTCGCGTACCCGCTATTGGAATTAACGGCGGATTTCTCGCTCTGTTCGCCCAATGAGTGTAGTTGCAGAATTGAATTTTTAAAGCACAACTCATGCTGAAATGAAAATTATTTAGCAAGGGCCAGTCGTCGACTAATTACTGCGCAACTTTATGAATTGTGGAAAAAATGGTGTCGATATCATTGATGCCAAAGGCTTAGCGTACAATTTTTTCCGTTTCGTGAACTGACCCCTGCTTGGTGGTGTAGAGCATCCGGGCCCGCATCACCTCGAATGAGTAGCCCCGGCCATCGCGGTTCTTGTCCTTGGCCAGCCGGTTGATCGACTCCGTGAAGGCATTGGTGACTGGGATGTCGTCAATCCAGGCAGCCAGCGCCTGCTCAGCATCTCGCCGGCTGGCACAGTCCCAGATGTGGTAGAACCGCTCCTTGTGCTCGTAGGCTGCCAGGAGCTGGGGGAAGGCCCCCATTCAGGTTTCCATGATGAGACGTTCGCGGTCGGAGACGTCGTGAGCCCGCTTCAGCAAGGTCTTCCGGTCACCCTTGAGGGTTCGGCGTTGGTTGGCCTTCAGCTCCTTCCTGAGCCCCTTGCGGACCTTCTCCAGGGCTTCGTTGGCCATACGCACAACATGGAACTTATCGACCACGATGCGGGCCTGTGGCAGCGCCGCCTGGACGGCACGGCGATATGGCTTCCACATGTCCATGCTGACGATCTCGATCTTGTCGCGCTCGGTCATGCTCATGAGCCGCTTCGTCACTGCCTCCTGCTGACGACCGGGCAGCAGGTCTAACAAGGTACGCTCCTCCAGGTTGGTCAGGATGCAGAGGTAGCGGCGGTTCAGGTACAGCTCGTCGATACCTAGGTAGCGGGGTGTCTCGAAGCGGTGCGCACTTGCGGTACCTCGCAGACTTCGCCAGGTTGCCGATCCAGGCACCGGAACCCCCCAGGGCGATCAGGGCCAAGGTGCCCAGACAGCAGGCCGACGCGAGCAGGCTGCAACCCCGCCTGCGATTAACGACTCGCGACCGGATTGTGACTCGGAATTCAACTCTGATATTGCAATTACACCTTCTACGGCCTTGTTCGATAGGTTAAGCTTGAGGCCGTAGTCAACTACGGAGTCAAGGCAAATGCCGGATGAAATGAACTCATTGACCATCGGGGGGCTGGCTAAGGCGGCGAACGTCTCAGTTGAGACCATCCGCTACTACCAGCGACGTGGGTTAATACCTGAGCCCCAGCGTCCTCTCGGGGGTATTCGACGCTACGGTCCCAGCGATATCGGCAGGTTGAGCTTTGTGAAAACATCGCAGCAGTTAGGCTTCAGTCTCGATGAGGTCAGCGACCTGCTCCGACTCGAAGACGGCACCCACTGCCAGGAAGCCAGCACTCTCGCGGAGCGCAAGTTGCACGACGTACGTGGGAAGATCGAAAAGCTACAGCAAATTGAGGTTTTACTGAGCGCCATGGTTGATCGGTGCTGCGCCCAAGAGGGCAATATCTCGTGCCCCTTAATTGCGTCATTACATGAAGGGGTTGGGCGAAAATTTTGTACCTACCCTAGCCAGAGTGGGCCCCCTGCCAAACCTCAGTGACAAAGGGCAACCCCGCAGGCCCTCAGAATGTCCAGTGTGACCAGCAGAGTACGGCGGGGAAGTTTTTGGGCAACAGCCCCAAACAGAGGTGCTATTAGGGCGTAGGCAATCATCTTCAGGGCCAGCGCAATGCCGAGCACCTGGCCCGCACTGCCGCCCGTCAGTCATGGGCCAGCGGCGCCAGCGCCACCGTCGTTAGCCCGGTCCCTGCCAGAGCGATTAGCTGGGCACTAGAAAGGCGTTGGTAGGTGTGAATGATCAGTGGGGGGGGAAAGATGCTCAATGGCCATAGCTCGAATCAGTCTGCGGTGTGGTGTAACGATTCAATAAATCGGGGAACCGGCGATCGATGACCGAATAATCCCGTAACGTAAAGCGAGCGTGGCGTTCACAAAATAACGGGCGGTTCCTTTGGTCTTGACGAATTGCTGCCTACTATAAGCAATGCCCCCCTCAAGAGCGAAAGTACTGTGGGCTAATGCCTTTCACTGGAACCCCATAGCGAAGAACTGCGTATGAGTAGCCTCCATGAAACCGCCTATCCGCGATTGAAGGCGGTGGTCTCGGATCAAGAACTGGCAGAAATTTATACACCCTCTACCCAGGAACGATCCTTTGCCCGAAAGCACGGTCGAACTCCGGCTGCTCGTGGCGCCCTACTCATTCTCCTGAAAACAGTGCAGCGTCTGGGCTACTTTGTCCATCTCAAAGCCGTTCCCCAATCCATTACAACGCACATTCTGGCGTGCGACGACCTTTCACATCTCGCATTGAGCCAGCTCAGGGTCTACGACCGCAATGGCGGCGCCCGTCAGCGGATGCTGGAGACGGTTCGTCAACAGGTGGGCATCAAGGCGTTCACCGTTGAAGGCAAGGCAATTGTACGGGAACTAGCGCGTGAAGCGGCCACCACCAAGCAGGACCTGGCGGACATCATCAATGTGGTGATTGAAGAGCTGGTGCGCCAGCGTTTTGAGTTACCGGGTTTTTCAACGTTGCAACGGACCGCGCGTCAGGCTCGCAGCACGGTCAATACCGGTTACTTTCGGACGCTCAATGTGGGTTTGACAGCGCATCAAAAAAACGAATTTGACCAGTTGCTGCAAGTGCCGGATGATTCCCCTCATACCAGTTGGCATAAGTTGAAACAGGAACCCAAAAAGCCGACCAATACGGAAGTGAAGAAGTATCTTCAGCACCTGGAATGGCTTCAGGGTTGGTGTCAACAATTGCCCGCTGTTGATCACATTCCCGCCGCCAAATATCACCACTTCATACTGGAAGCACGAGCGCTGGGCGCGGCCAACATCAAGGCCATGCAAAGCACCAAACGCTACGCTTTGATGGTTCTGCTGGTCCATGCCCAATTGCGTCGCGCGATGGACGATGCGGTCGACATCTTTGTTCGCAAGATGCGCAACATCAAAACCAAGGCAGAAGCCAACCTGAACCAGTATCACCTGGATCACATGAAACGCATGGACAGGCTGGTGGCTCAACTGCGTGACGTACTGACCGCCGTCCAGGAAGCGCCAACGGACTCCGAGCGAGGTGCCCGAGTGGCGGCTGCCATCCAGAGCGATCCTGATGAATTACTGGCAGAGTGTGAGGAACACATGGCCTATGCTGGCAATAACTTCATCCCGTTCATGCTGCAACCCTACCGCCCGTTACGCCCCCTGTTATTCAATTGCCTTGAACTACTGGATCTGGCGGCAACCAGCCACGATCAATCTTTGATTGAGGCGATTGCGACTCTGAAAAAGCACCGGCACAGCCGTAAGGAATGCCTTGTCCTCAGTAGTCAACCCGTCGACGTGTCCTGGCTACCGGAGCGTTGGCGCCGTTTGGTATTGGGGACCGGGCCAAGCCAGCTGCCCCCCGGGATGGTCTACCGGAAGTATTTCGAGCTGGGCGTACTGACACAGGTGAAGCGTGAACTGATTTCCGGCGATCTCGCGGTCGCGAATAGCGACCAGTACAGTGACTACCGCGATCAGCTGGTGGATTGGAGTGTCTATGATGCCCAGATAGCGGACTACAGTGCGATGATTGATATCGAATCCGACCCAGCCGCTTTTGTGGTACAAGCCCACTCCCGGTTGAGCGAAACGGCCGACCGCATTGACCGTGGCTTCCCGGAGAATGAATACGCCGTCTTCCATGGTGAAGATCTGGTGATCCGGAAGCACCGCCGTAGAGCGCCTCCGGATGGGTTAGCTGAGATTGATAAGCAGTTATCCCAAAATATGCCCGAAAAGAACATTCTCGACATCCTGGTGGAAGCCGAAAAATGGCTGGGCCTCCACAAACGCTTTGGGCCACTTTCCGGATTTGAGGGCAAGCTGGACGACCCCCGTACCCGCTTTGTTTCGACCTTATTTTGCTATGGCTGCAATCTCGGGCCAACTCAGACCGCGCGATCCATCACGACGCTTAATCGCCGGCAGGTGTCCTGGCTCAACCTGCGGCACGTCACCGAAGAGCGCCTGGAGCAGGCGATTGTACAGGTTATCAATGCCTACAACCGCTACCGGCTGCCGCGACACTGGGGAACTGGCCAGCGGGCCGCCGCCGATGGCACAAAATGGAACCTGTACGAACAGAATCTGCTATCGGAATACCACATACGGTACGGTGGCTATGGCGGGGTGGGCTACTACCACGTCTCGGACAAATACATCGCGCTGTTCAGCCACTTCATTCCTTGCGGCGTTTATGAGGCCATTTACATCCTTGATGGACTGATCAAAAACGACTCCGATATCCAGCCTGACACCTTGCATGGCGATACTCAGGCGCAAAGTGCGCCCGTCTTCGGGTTGGCTTACCTGCTGGGTATCAACCTGATGCCCCGCATCCGGAATCTGAAGCAGCTGGTGTTCTACAAGTCTGACAAACGCCAACGGTATGAGCACATCAATGCTTTGTTCAGCGAGACTATCAACTGGAAACTGATTGAAACCCATGTGCCGGACATGCTCCGGGTGGCGCTATCGATTAAGGCTGGAAAAATCGCACCGTCTACGGTACTGCGACGTTTAGGTACCGCAAGCCTCAAGAACAAACTCTACTTTGCTTTCCGGGAACTGGGGAGGGTCGTTCGGACAACCTTTCTTCTGGACTACATTGGCAGCGTGGAGTTGCGGCGAACCATTCATGCGGAGACGAACAAAACGGAAGAGTTCAACCAGTTCGTGAAATGGCTGTTCTTCGGCGGCGAGGGGGTGATCGCCGAGAATATCCGTCACGAGCAACGGAAGGTGATCAAATATAACCACTTGGTGGCCAACCTGGTCATTCTTCACAATGTGGAGTCGATGACGTTAACCCTTAAAGATCTCAAAGAGCGCGGTCATCATATTGATCACGATATTCTCAAAGGGCTGGCCCCATACCGCACGGACCATATCAACCGATTTGGCGATTATACGCTTGATTTTGATCGGCAGGTTTCACCCATGAGCTACAACGCCAAAATAATTTAAATACAATAGGTTAAGGCAAATTTTGGAGGATTGCGTCAGAATCGTTGCCGACCCTCAAACTGCGATGCATACGGATTTAAGTTGCAGTCGCTTGTCTTCCGACCGGTTCAGTGTTTGCATTGGTGCTCCGGCGGATTTTACCCAAGCTGACGTGAACTGGGCATTCTCGTAAACATCAAACTCAATCGCTGTGGATTGCTCAAACAAACAGAATCCGAATGAATTGGCCACGCACAACGTTTGGGGCAATCGTGTATATAATTCATGGTCGCTCGGCATCGTCCAGGGAACAGAACCTGTGCACCCTGCCCGTGATCGCAGTTACGAGGACCCAGACTGACTACTCGGCCAGAAGAACGCGGGCGAACTTTCTTACGTCTGGTCCGGTTTTTCCTGAGAAGACCAATGTGCGCCCGCTCCGAGACGACGGGAAATGTCGGTGGTCACTTCGATCAGGCGTTCCCTGCATTCCTCTACCGTGGCAACTGACGTTCCCGAAAGACGTTGAATGAATGGGACTGTTAGTGCAGCGACGACCTTACCTGAAAAATCGAAAATCGGTGCGGAAAGGTTAAGAACACCCGCAATGGTCAGGGATTGTGATTCACAATAGCCAGCAGCCCTGACGTTCGGAAGATCATCCAAGAAGGCCTGATATTTGTCTGAGGGTTCCTTGCCGACCTCATTCATCAGGTTATCAAGTGCCTCCTGCTCCATCCAGGCCGCGAGAACACGACCGGATGCCGTATCAAAAATATTGATCTGCGCGCCCAACCGGACTGCCGTGATGTTGTTGTCCTGACAGTCGACCTGTGCAATGACCAGAACATGGCCCGAATGAATGATCGCCAGATGCATTGACTGGTTCACTTCATTGGCAAGCCGCTGCATTGCATCGCCAGCGATAGATGTCAGGCGGCGAATGGGTGGATGGCGATGAGCCACCTCGAACATCTTGGTTGTCAGTTGGTAACGATCATCCTCCTCGCGTTGTTCGATATAGCCGCGCTGACACAGAACCATCAGCATCCGGAAGATTTCCGAGGTGTTTCGATCGAGCTGTTTCGCGATGGCGATCTGCGAAAGACCATCCACTTCGGAGGCAAGCAGTTCGAGAATATCAAGCCCTTTTGACAAGGCCGGAGCACGGTATTTTTCCTGATCAATCTGTTCTTCGGTCTTGCCGTTCATGTGTCCTCGCAGGGAGATGAAAACCGCTTGGTTTCGGTCGACTGAGTATATGCGGGTCAGCCATATCGTGGCAACTGACCCTGTGATATAGAAAACATCGTATCAAATATAAAACATACTTTCATTTATAAACTTCCAGCATTAAACTGATGATGGGAGGAAGAAAAACAATGACCAAACAAAAGAAAATCAGGGGCATGACCTGGTCGGATCCGCGCGGCTATGACCCGCTGGTGGCAGCCAGTGCAACCTTTCGTGAACGTCATCCTGATGTCGATATCGTCTGGGACAAACGGTCCCTTCAAGGTTTTGAAAGCACCCCGGTCGAGGAACTGGCACGGACCTATGATCTGATTATTATCGATCATCCTCATGTTGGCGCTGTTGTGGAAAAGAACTGTTTGTTGCCGGTTGATCGTGTGGCAGATGCAGGCACCCTCGCCCGGCTTTCGGCCGAAACCGTTGGTAAAAGCTATCAGAGCTATTTCTTCAATGGGCATCAGTGGGCTTTGCCTGTCGATGCCGCTTGTCAGGTGCAGGCAATTCGACCCGATCTCATCAATGCTCCGGTCAAGACTTTCTCCGACGTGATTGCCGAGGCCAAAGACGGTCGTGTTGTCTGGCCGCTTCTGTCCCCTCATGTTCTGATGTCATTCTTTAGCTTGCTGGCAAACTCCGGCGCACCCTTCCCGGTCACCAAGGGGACCGAAATCGATCAAAAAGCAGCCCTTGATGTAATTAAAGCAATGGCAACCCTTGCCGATCTGGTTGATCCCGCCTGCCTCAGGATGGATCCGATTTCGGCCCTTGATGCCCTTTGTGACGGCAACAAATTTACCCTGTGTCCTTATGTCTACTTGTATGCGCCTTACGCACGGATCAATTACCGCGCTCATCGCATCGCCTTCCACGATATGCCCTCCCTTGGTGTGTCCGGCCCACTTGGCTCGGCCCTTGGTGGAACCGGGATTGCGGTTTCATCGCAAACGAAACATCCCGACCTTTGCGTTGAATTCGCTCTGTGGGTTGCTTCGGCCGATATTCAGCGTGGCCTTTATGCCAGCCATAACGGTCAACCGGGCAATGCGGTTGCCTGGGGTGATGCCGCAGTCAATGCGCCGGTCGGGTCTTGTTACAGTAATACCCGCATGACCCACGAAGCCGCGTGGCTGCGCCCGCGCCATGACGGATATATGGCGTTTCAGGAAGATGCATCACACATCCTTCTTGATGCGCTGACCGGAAAAATTACTCCGCAAACAGCCCTTTCTGCCCTTCAGACACGTTTTGACGAAAGCTTCGACCATGACTGATATACTGCCCCTTAAAGGACTGAAGGTTCTGGATTTCTCGCAGTTTCTTGCAGGCCCCTATTGCGCCCTGAAACTTGCAGACCTTGGCGCAGATGTGGTCAAGGTCGAACGATCCGGGCTTGGCGATCTGTCGCGTTATCTTTATCTGACCGATACCAAGATTGCCGGTGAAAGCACCATCTTTCACGCGATCAACCGCAACAAACGTTCTGTTGCGGTTGATCTTAAATCCGATGAAGAAAAGGCCCGTCTGACCCAGCTTGTGAAAGAAGCCGACGTCATCTTGCAGAACTTCCGCCCCGGTGTGATGGAACGTCTTGGCTTTGGCTACGAGGCTGTCAAAAAGATCAACCCTGCTGTCGTTTATGGCACCGTGACCGGATATGGATCGGACGGCCCGTGGGTGGATTTGCCCGGTCAGGACTTGCTGGCACAGGCCCGGTCAGGCGTGATGTGGCTTTCGGGCGGCCGAGACCATGGTCCGGTTGCGATGGGGCTTCCGATTGCCGATGTGCTGGCAGGATCAGCCCTGACGCACGGGGTATTGGCCCTTTTGTATCGCAAGGCTACGCAAAATATCGGTGGCTATGTTGAAACCTCGTTGATCGAGGTTCTGGCAGACCTGCAATTTGAATTGCTGACCACCTGGTTTAACGACGGCAACCGTACCCCGGAACGCTCTAAAAACAATCCGGCACATGCCTATCTGGCAGCACCGTACGGGGTTTATGAAACAGCCGATGGTCACGTTGCCATTGCGATGGGCAAACTTGATCTTCTGGCGAATATCACCGGACTTTCACCGGAAATTGCCGCACTGGATGCCTTTAAACAGCGCGATGAAATCAAGGCTGGCCTTGCCGCACAACTAAAAACCCGAACCAGTGCAAGCTGGATGGATGAATTCGTCGCCAACGATATCTGGGCCGCACCAGTCATGAATTGGGATGGCGTCGTCGCAAGCGGTGTCTTGCAGACACTTGATATGGTTCAGAATATTGAACGCGGCGATTTAGCGATGCAAACGACCAAACTGCCGCTGCGTATTGATGGTGCCCGTCCGTCATCGTCACGCGCCGCACCGGAACTTGGTGATGCAAACGATTTGCTTGAAACCGGCTGGTAAGCCCAAACAACCTGAACGAAAAAAGCGCGGCATCCTTGCGGGCCGCGCTTTTTTTATTTGTCATACAATTAGGATCAGTCGTCGTTCACACAGACCTGACGCTGTGTCCCCAGACCATCAATGCCCAGTTCAACCACGTCACCGGCCTTCAGATAGCGCGGCGGGGTGAAGCCAAGACCAACACCCGGGGGCGTACCGGTCGAAATGATATCGCCCGGATGCAGGGTGAAGAACTGTGACAGATAGGAAATCAGGTGTGGCACACGATAGACCATGGTCGCGGTCGAGCCATCCTGAACGCGTTCGCCATTCACTTCCAGCCACATGCCAAGATTGTCGAAATCGCCCACTTCATCCGGCGTCACGAGCCACGGACCGGTCGGACCGAAATTGTCTGATGATTTGCCCTTGGACCACTGACCGGCACGCTCGATCTGATAGGCGCGTTCGGAAACATCGTTGATTAGGCAGAAACCGGCAACGTGATCAAGTGCGTCTGCTTCGGAAACATACTTGGCCTTTTTGCCGATCACGAAGCCAAGTTCGACTTCCCAGTCGGTTTTTTCCGAGCCACGCGGAATGATGATCGGATCGTTCGGGCCGCAAATTGCCGAGGTATATTTGGCAAAGATGACCGGCTCTGGCGGCACTTCCATACCCGATTCTGCGGCGTGGTCGGCATAATTCAGACCGATGCAGATGAATTTGCCGGTCTGGCCAACACAGGCACCAAGGCGCTGTTCGCCTTCGACCAGCGGCAGACTTTCCGGATCGATTGATTTCAGGTCATCAAGGCGGGTCAGAACGTCGCCTGCGATATCATCGACATGGGCCGAAAGGTCGCGCAGATTGCCGTTGGCATCAACCAAAGCGGGCTTCTCTGCACCGCGTTCTCCGTAACGTGCGAATTTCATACTAAATCCTATCCTTTATTCAAAATCTGATCAGGCGGTCCAGCCACCATCAACAACATGCACAACCCCGGTGGTAAAGCCGCTCTCGTCTGAGGCGAGATACGCAACCAGTGCCGCTATTTCTTCAGGCTTGCCAATACGTCCCATCGGCTGGCGGGCGATAAATGCCTTGAGCGCGCCGTCATAGTCCCCTGTCGCCCGCAAACGTTCATGCAAACTTGGACTGTCAACCGTTCCGGGGGCAATTGCGTTGCAGCGAATGCCTTGGGTCACATGATCATTGGCGATCGCCTTGGTCATGCCAGCAACCGCCGCCTTTGACGCGGAATAAATCAAACGGTTAACCGGGCCGGTCACCGGACCTGCAACTGAAGACATATTGATGATCGAGCCAGCACCTCTTTCCAGCATCCCCGGAAGGACGGCACGGATCATCCGAAATTGCGATTTGACGTTCAAATCAAAGGCAAAATCCCATTCTTCCTCGGTTGCTTCAAGAATGGTCCCGTTGTGAACAATACCGGCACAGTTAAACAGAACATCAACCGGACCGATTTTGTTGACCAATGTGGTGATCGCATCCCTGTCTGTGACGTCCAGTTTGCGGGCGTCGATACCATCAATGGCATCGAGTTCGGCGAGGGCTGCGTCATTGACGTCGGTTGCGATGACACGACCACCTTCTGCAGCAAGACGTTCGGCGGATGCCCGACCAATGCCCTGCCCGGCAGCTGTTACCAAACAGAGTTTTCCTTCAAGTCTTTTCATGTTTCCTCCTCAAACCGCAGGCAGGCACGACGGCCCGATTGGATCGAATGATTTGTAAGTCAGAATGAATTCCCGATGACCAAGGGCCTCGGATTTGGTTTGCGCACCCTTGGCGACATTGACGACCAGATCACGGATTTCCTGACCAACCTCGGCAATGGATCGTTTGCCTTCGATGATGTCACCGGCATTCACATCCATGTCGCCTTCAAGAGCACGATAGGTATCTGGGTTCGCACAAATCTTGATGACCGGTGAAATAGCTGATCCGACAACCGATCCGCGCCCGGTAACAAACAGGGTCATATGTGCCCCGCTTGCGATCATTTCGACGATTTCGGCATTGTCGGAAATATTGGGGAAGCCAAACCGGACTTCGCCATCGGGAACCACATCCATCAGATAGAGCCCGCCCCTTGGCGGCACATCACCCGGCTTGATCAGGCCCGAAATCTGGCTGTCGCCGGATTTGACATAGGCACCCAGACTTTTTTCCTCGATTGTGGAAAGACCGCCTGCGGCATTGCCCGCCGCAAACGAGCCATAGCCAAGCGTTGCATAATAGCGTTCGGCCTTTTGAACAGCTGCGCGCAGCTCTTCGCCCAGTTCCGGCGTCTTGGCGCGTTCTGCCATGATGTCCTCGCAGCTGATCAGCTCGCCGGTTTCTTCAAAGATGCAGGCAGCCCCCTCGCCGATCAGAAGATCAAACGCCTTGCCAGCAGCAGGGTTTCCGGAAATGCCCGATGTCCCATCCGAGCCCCCGCAAATCGTACCAATGATCAACTCGTCGACCCCCATTGGGGCACGCTCGACCTTGGCCACTTCATCAAGGGCAGACCGCACCCAGGCACGACCGGTTTCAACCGTTTTGGCTGTTCCGCCGGATCGCTGAATCACAAGGGTTTCGACCGGGCGTCCGGTGCTTGCAACCGTTCCCTTTGCGCGCACCTTGTCAAAGCTTTCGCAACCAAGTGACACAAACAGGACAGCACCAACATTGGGATGGGTACAAAGCTGTCCCATCACACGCGCCGCATATTCATTGGGGAAGCATCCGGGAAATCCGATCAGTTGCACGTCTTCATCGTCAAAACCGGCAACGATCTTTGACGCGACAAAATGCGCACACTCGACCAGATAAGCGACCACAACTGTATTGCGGATGCCTTTACGTCCGTCCGAACGCAGATAACCTTGGAATTTTTCTGTCATTTTGACGTCTCCGGGCTCTGACCATTCGCATCCTGAAGGGCATGGGTCGGCGTATAGGCAGAACGGATATTGTGAATGTGAACATGTGCGCCGGCTGCGATAGCCTCGGTCGCAATACCAATCGGCATCCCGTATTTCAGAATGCGTTCACCTGCTACGATATCGCGATAGGCGATCTTGTGGGCAAGCGGGATGGTCTGGGTGAGCGTTGCCGTGCTGCTTGCCAATTTGACCTCTGTCCCGACCGGGGCCGATGCCCGGGCCACAAGCACATTATCATCGGGATGCAGATGCAGGAACGGCCCCGTCATGGCTTCATCTCCACCATATAGATGTGATCAGCCACAAGGGCGGTTTCGCCATTCTGCTTGGTCACGGTCAGACGTTCGGTCACACGCCCGTATCCGGGACGTTTTTCCATCACTTCCTTGGCGATAATTTCAACCCGTGATTTGATCGTATCACCGATAAAGACCGGCTTAACGAACCGCATACGATCATAACCATATGAAAACGCCACCGGATTGATGATGGTCGCGGTCAAGCCCACACCGATGGTAAAGACCATCGTGCCATGGGCAATTCGCTGACCGAACGGCAAGGTTTTGCAGAATTCTTCATCAAGGTGATGGGGGAAGAAATCCCCGGAATGACCGGCATGAACCACGAAATCCGTTTCCGTGATCGTGCGGCCAACCGTGTCACGCCCTTCACCAATTTCGTAATCTTCGTAGTATTTGGTTTGCTCAAGCATCAGGTGCCCCCTTGATCGGATGCATCGGCAGGGCAGAGCTTTCATAGGCTGCCTCGACCAGTGCCATCGTGTGCCATGCGTCTTCGGCCGAACCTTCAAGCCCGTCGTCGACCCCGGCTGCAAAGCGCTGCACCTGGGCAAAGCGCCCGTGGAAGGCTTCGATGAACCAGTTGCCGGCAAGATCAATCTGACGCCATTCGCCGTCAGTGTTCAGCCACAACTCGTCAGGTTCGCCTTTGGGGTAATCAAGGTTGACGCCCATTTTCATATAGGCTGCCCCCTTGGTGCCGCAGATCCGGAATTCGCAGGCCTGGAATTTGCGACCAAAGGCATGATTGTGATTGATCGACAGGTTGCAGCGAACGTCGCTTCCGTAATCAAGCATGATCGCACTGCGGGTATTGGAAACCGTTGATGACGGATGCCCAATGGTGCGCGCATGAACGCCTGCCGGGTTGCCCAGCAAGTCACGGACGAAATCCAGATAATGGATCGAGTGCAGCAGTATCTCGACACGCGGCAAATCGGCAAGAAACGCCCAAAGATGCCACGGCGTATCAAGTGCCAGCCAGGCATCAAAATCAACGATATCGCCAAGCAGGCCCTTGGCTATTGCATCCTTGATCGCAAGCGAGTTCGGCGCAAAGCGAAGCTGGAAATTAACCGCGGCCTTGATGTTCTTGCGGCGCAAGACCGAGATAATCCTATCCGCCTCGCCCAGATCGGAACCAAGCGGCTTCTGGATCACTGCAATCGCGCCATCGGGCAATGCTTCGAGCAATTCCGGAATGGCCGCGGGCGGTACGGCAAGGTCAAAGACAACACCGTCCTGACTGGCTGCCTGATCAAGCGTTTCAAAGGCAATAGTCCCCCACTCGCTTGCAACTTTCTGGGCCTTGGCCAGATCGGGATCAAAAATCCCGGCAACCGGAACCTTTAAATCACGATAGGCCGGAAGATGGGCATCAGTCACGATGGACCCTGATCCAAAGATCACAACCGGTGTAACCTTCTCAGGCATCTCAACGGTTTGGCGTAAATCAGTCATGATGGAATACCTCCGGCATTTCTGCCCACCATTCGCCTTCAGCCCGACTATCAAGCGGGCGCTGAAGCGGCATGCACTTGGACCACCAGCGCTGGGTTTCCGGGTCGGCGGCCATCTTCACCATGTCGGCTTCGAAATCGGTGCCGACATATTCGAAATAGGCAAACAGCAGGTTTTCCGGTTCCTTTAGGAAAATCGAATAATTGCGGATATTGCAGTCGGTTATCTTGGCAAGCACACCGGGCCATGCATCCGCATGCAGCCGTTTATATTCGGCGATGGCGTCAGCCCCGATACCGATCAATTGTCCATGACGGGTCATTGATGTGCCTCCTTGATGTCAAATGCGCTTCCCGCAACGGTCAGTGCGGCAAGTTTGTCGTGATCCCATTCAATCCCCAAGCCCGGCGACATCGGCGCAAGGGCATTGCCACCATCGCGTGCCATCGGGGCTGCTATGTCTTCAAGCTGGGGAATGTATTCAAGCCAGGGGGCATTGGGCACTGCGCAAACCAGGCTTACATGCAGTTCCATCAGGAAATGCGGGCAGATCGCTATGTTATGGGCCTCGGCCATGTGCGCAACCTTAAGCCATGGGGTGATCCCGCCAATCCGGGCGACATCGGCCTGCACGATTTCACAGGCATCCTGTGCGATGTAATCGGCAAACTGCCCGGGGCTATACATGCTTTCACCGACGGCAACCGGTACACGTGACTGGGATTGGAGCCGGGCGTGACCGGCAATGTCATCGGCTGGAAGCGGTTCTTCGAACCATGCAATATTAAGGCGTTCAAGCATCGGCAAGCGACGCTTGGCCTCACCCGATGTCATTGACTGGTTGGCATCGGTCATGATTTCATAATCGTCACCAAGCACTTTGCGCACGGCTTCCAGACGCTCACAATCCTGAGCGACTGTCGGCTTGCCGATTTTCACCTTGGAACCAAGGAAACCGGCCTCTTTTGACGCAACCGCATCTTCGACCAGCGCATCGGGTGACAGATGAAGCCACCCGCCTTCCGTCGTATACATCGGTACCGATGATTTTGCCCCACCTGCAAGGATATGAAGTGGCAAACCGGTCTTGTGCCCGCGCATATCCCAAAGGGCCGTATCAATTGCCGCAAGGGCAAGCGACATGATTGGCCCAACCGCTGTTGCGTGCGAACAGAACAACAGATCCCGCCAGACGGCTTCGATCCGGTCGGCATCCTGTTCCATTAGACGCGGCAGAAGTGTCTCTTTCAAAAGCGACAGGATCGCAGGTCCGCCATCACCGATGGTGTAGCTATATCCCATGCCCTTGGCACCATCCACATCACGCAAAACGACAAAAATCGTTTCCTGTGAATTGAATGACTGGATCGCATCCGTGCGCACGACCTTGGGTTCAAGATCGACCATAAAGGCATTAGCAGATGTAATGCGTGCCATCACTTACCTCACTTCCGAAGCGTGGCGCCGGTCTCGGCGTCAAACAGGTGGCACTTGTCGAGCATGATCTGGAATGTCATGCGCTCACCGCTTTGAACCGGACGCGGGTTCAGCATTTTTGCCTGTACCTCGGTCCCGGCAAGGGTCGCAAACAGCAGGGTTTCGGTCCCGAGCGGTTCGGTCAGATCAACAGCCATTTCAACTTCGGCCATATGTTCGCCGCGTGGCAAGGCGTGACCGACCGGCATGATATTGTCTGCGCGGACCCCGAACGTAACGGCCTGGCCATCCGCGATCTCATAACCGGGCGGCACCGGCAGCAGAGTTCCATCCTCAAACTCGATGGAACTGCCTTTTACCGTACCGCTCAAAAGGTTCATCGGCGGCGAGCCAATGAAAGTCCCGACAAAGGTATTTACAGGATTTTCAAAGACATCAAGCGGGGTGCCGACCTGTTCGATATGGCCATCGCGCATGATCACAATCCGGTCTGCAAGCGTCATGGCTTCGATCTGATCATGGGTGACATAGATGATTGTTGATTTCAGTTTCTGATGAAGCTTTTTGATCTCGACGCGCATCTGGGTACGCAGTTTGGCATCAAGGTTTGAAAGCGGTTCATCAAACAGGAAGACTTCCGGGTGACGCACAATTGCACGTCCCATGGCAACACGTTGGCGTTGACCACCGGACAAGGCACCCGGCTTGCGATCCATCAGCGGCGTCAATGACAGAATTTCGGCCGCTTCATCAACGGCCTTGTCAATGTCGGCCTGCGACTGTTTGGCGATCTTAAGCGAGAAACCAAGGTTTTCACGCACGGTCATATGCGGATAAAGCGCGTAGTTCTGGAACACCATCGAGATGTTCCGTTCACGCGGCGGCAGATCGTTTACGACACGTCCGCCGATTTTCACTTCACCGCCAGAAATGCCTTCAAGACCGGCGACCATGCGAAGTGTTGTCGATTTGCCGCAGCCCGAAGGACCGACCAGAACAACAAACTCGCCATCTGCGATATCGAGATTGATGGAATGAACAACTTCAAGCGGGCCGTATTTCTTGACGACATCGCGAAGGTGGACCTGAGCCATTTTATTATCCTTTCACGCCGCCAAAGGTAAGGCCGGCAATGAGATGTTTCTGCACGAGGAATGTCAGGATCAGTGCGGGGATAATCATCAACACCGCAAGCGCACACATCCCCCCCCAGTTCAGGGTAAATTCAGAGGTAAAATCGAGAAGACCGACAGGCATCGTCTTTGACGTCGTCGAACGGGTCAGCTGGGACGCCAGCGCGTATTCGTTCCATGATGTCAGGAAGGCAAAGATACCCGCCGACGCAATGCCTGCACGTGCAACCGGGAATTCGACACGCCAGAATGCCTGCCAGCGGGTGCAACCATCTATCTCGGCAGCCTCGGCAAGTTCTGGCGGCACCTGACGGAAGAACCCGTCAATAAGCCAGATCGTAAACGGCACATTCAGCGCGACATAGGCCAGGATCAAACCGAAATGGGTGTCGATGATGCCAATCCGTGCAAACAGGATAAACAGCGGCAAGGACAGGGCAACGCCAGGCACTGCACGCGTCACCATCAAGCCGACAAACATGCCGCCCTTGAAGTTGAACTTATAACGTGCAAAAGCGTAACCACCTGCCATCCCGATCAGAAGCGCAATGACCGTCGAAGTCACTGAAATAACCAGCGAGTTGGCGAAATAGGTCAGAACCGGAACACCGCCCTCACCGATACCGCTGAACATGGCGCGGTAATGATCAAGATTAAGGTCGTTGGGGATCCAGACCGGCGGTTTGGCCATGATTTCCACCGTCGGGCGGAAAGAGTTCAGAACAATCCACAAGCCCGGCACACACAGCACCATCATGGCCGTGAAAAGCCCGAAGAAATGCAGTCCTTTAAGGGTATAGCGGCGGACGCGATGATTAAGATTACTCGCCATGACTTACGCCCCCATCCCGAGTTCTTTGCGCGATTGCGTCAGTTTCTTGAAGAAATAGATGGTGAAGAAAATCGCCAGGAAGATCGAGATATAGCCCATGGCATTGGCATACCCCATTCGGGCATCGACATAGCCGGTTCGACCAATCAGGGTCCAAAGCAATTCGGTACGACGCGCCGGGCCACCATTGGTCATGATCTGCACGATGTCATAGGCACGTGCGACATCAAGTGAACGGATCGCCATCGCGATATAGATAAAGGGCATCAGGAACGGCAGGGTCACATACCGGAACGACTGCCATGCGGTGCAACCATCTACCTTTGCCGCTTCGAGCGGATCACGCGGGATTGCATAAAGACCGGCAAGAATAAGAATTCCAAAGACCGAAGTCGCCGTCCAGATTTCGGCAAAGATGATCGAGAACATCGCAAGATGCCCGTCCACCAGCCAGGGGATCGCCTGATCTGTGATACCAAGCGACTGAAGCGCGTTATTCACCAGACCAACATTGTCATTAAAGATGAACTTGAACTGGAAGCCGACAAGGATTGGCGAAAACATCATCGGAAACATCATCATGGTGCGCAAAAGACGTTGTCCCTGTGTCACCTTGGACACCATCAAGGCCAGTCCCAGACCAAACAGCATCTCAAGATTAAGCGCCACCGTCAGCAACAGAACTGTCCGACCGAAAGCCGCCCAGAACTTCACATCCGTCAGTGCCTTTTCATAGTTGAAAAAGCCCACCCAGTTAAAAATGCTGTCAGGCCGTGTCAGCCGATACGAGGTGAAACTCGAATATAGTGACAGTACGAGCGGAAACAGCACGACGGCCGATAGAATAATGATGGCTGGCAACAAAAGAACCAACCACGGGGGAAGTTTCAAGCGATTCATCGGGATGTCCCATTAATCGGCACAGGCCTTTGCCCATGCATTTGGGTCAGGGAATGGTCAGGCGGCGCAGTTACCAATTGCGAACTGCGCCGCCATATATCTGGCTTAGTAGACGCCTTCTTCCTGCATCAGGCTGTCAACCGCGTCTGATGCATCCTCAAGGGCTTCATCAACGGTTTTGTCACCAAGAATGGCGGCCTGCAGTTCAGGATAGATCAGGTTGGTTGCCTCGATCCAAAGCGGGGTCGGCGGAACAGCAAAGGCAGTTGCAGCCGTTTCCTTGAACGCAGCCAGAACTTCACTGCGATACGGATCGTCTTTTGCCTGCTCAGAGACATATTCCCAAACCGCGGTGCGGCTCGGAAGCGGACCGGCAGAGCTTTCAAGCTTCTGACTGTCTTCGTTGGTCAGGAATTCAACCAGCGACGCAGCCGCTTCCTTGTTGTCGCAATCTTTGGTCACGGAGAAGCCATGGAAGCCCGACCAGCCGGTACGCACGCCTGCCGATCCTTTCGGTGCCGGTGCAACACCGACATTACCGGCAACTTTCGACGATGACGGATCATTAAAGAAACCAGCCCAGCCCGGCCAATCAAGGTTCAGCCCAATGGTGCCCGACGCGAAGCCGTTACCAAGGTCATCCCAAAGATAGTTGGTCGTACCGGCCGGAACGGCTTTGGCATTGTAAAGATCGACAAACCACTGCAGGGCACGTTTGCCTTCTTCGGAATTGAAGGCTGGCGAGAAATCATCGTTAAACAGCTTTCCGCCTTCGGCAACGACCATTTCATAGTAACGACCGACAATCGCTTCGTCCTTGCCCGCATACTGGGTGCCATAGAAATTCGGCGGATCGGCAAAGAAGGTTGCCTGATCTTTTACCTGCGCCCAGGTTTCCGGCACCGCAAGCGGATAGCCGAACTTGGCTTCAAATGCCTTGGCCTTGTCGGCATCGTCATAAAGGTCTTTCTGGTAATACAGTGCCGACACATCGAACTGCGCACGCGGCAGCATCACAAGGTTGCCATCAAAGGTAGCAGCCTTGATGTTGGCCTGCACGAACTCGGCAACCACGTCCTTGCTTATCAGACCGGTCAGGTCGGTATAAAGGGTCGGATACTGGGATGCGAAAGATGAATGGTTTGAACCCACGCACCAGCTGGTTGTGCCAGCCGCGATGTCGGATTTGAATTCTTTATCCAGTTCGAAGTGGTTCTTCTTCGAAATGATGTTCACTTTGGCGCCGGTGGCGGCTTCCCATTCCGGGATGCGGGCATAAAGCGCTTCATATTGCTGACCGCCGATAAGCTTTGCCTCAATGGTCACACCATCAAACTCGCCCGCCTGTGCGGTGCCAAATGAAGAGATTGCAGCAGTCAAAGCAGCAGTCGCTAGCACGGCACGGGATGCACCGCTCAATAACGTTTTCATTCTATCCTCCCTGAAGGAACGGTCTTTCCTGACCGAATATCACTTCCGAGGCCATTCTTGTTGTGACTTTCATATTCGGAAGCATCTTTTATATTTAAACTTGACTTGATTGATGAGTCAAGTTGAACTCCACAAGAAATCACCTTAATCCTGAAAAAAACATAAGACTGCCGGGACATAACCCGACATATGCATCCGGGAAACGCACAGATAATAAGGAGACGCCATGTTCATCGACACTCATCTGCACCTCGTCGCCCGCGACCGGATCACCTACCCCTGGCTTAAAGATGTGCCTGCCCTGAACCGTGACTGGACATTTAAGGACTATGAAGCCACGGCAAAACGCATCGGCATAGAAGGCGTGCTTCACATGGAGGTGGACTGTGCACCAGATGACATTCCAAACGAAAACGCATTCATTGGCGAACTGATGACCAAGCCGCAAAGCATGCTGCGCGGAGCCATATCCTCGGCCAGACCGGAATCAAAAGACTGCGAGGTATTTCTAGAAAGCCTTGATCCTAAGGTTGTTAAAGGCATTCGCCGCGTATTGCATGTTGTGCCAGATGATGTTTCGCAAAGTGATCTGTTCCGGGAAAATGTGCGCAAGATTGGCAAAATGGGCCTGCCATTCGACATCTGCGTTCTCCAACGTCAGCTTTCCTTGGCGTGTGACTTGGTTGATGCCTGCCCGGATACTGTTTTTGTCCTGGATCATTGTGGCGTTCCAGACTTTACTGACGACGGTTTTGGTGACTGGGCGCATTCAATTGCAACCCTGTCGGAACGTCTGAACGTGAATGCAAAGATTTCAGGCATTTCTGCCTATGCAAAGCCGGACTGGACGATTGAGACCCTGCGCCCTTATGTCGAGCATGTTATAGGGTGCTTTGGCTGGAACCGGGTTGTCTGGGGCTCTGACAGTCCGGTATGCACCCTGAATTCATCTCTTGATCAATGGATGGCAACAACACACACCCTAATCGCGGACGCATCAGAATCCGAGAAAGCGGCGTTCGCCTCAAAAAACGCCAAACGGATTTGGTCCTTATAGTTCCCGGGTATCGAGATGTGAGCTTTCAAGGGGACCTCTGTTGATAGTCTCCTTCTCGAAATCCACATGCTTTGTCAACTTTGGACAGTCAGTTCACGTTGATGATCAATCCGTCATATGCCGGTTCAACATTGTCCGGCGTATCGGACATTGCCTGCGCATAGTCAAACTGAATTCCCATATGGGTCATATAGACCTGTCTGGGTTTGAATTCTTCGACCCAGCCAAGCACCTTTTCAAGATGGGCATGCGTGTTGTGCGGTCGATGACGCAGGCAATCGACCACCCAGACGTCTAGATCATAGAGATGTTGTCTGGACTCTTCCGGGAAATCGACGACATCGGTTGAATAGGCAAACTTGCCAATCTTGAAGCCCAGAGTTTCCCCGTAACCATGATCCTGGGAGAAAACCGTAATTGGGACCCCTGCTGCGTTTAGCGGTCCTGTGATGACATGCGGTATCAAAACGGGCTTGAAATAAAACTCGACGCCGTCTGGCAGCGGTGTGAACACGTAGTTAAAGCGCTGATCGATGTCTGAAATCGTTTGCGCGTTGGCATAGATATCAATCGGACTGTTCATCGCAACATTCATCCAGCGCAGATCATCAATTCCGTGGACGTGATCAGCATGGGAATGTGTAAACAGGATCGCATCAAGATGATCGATATTATGGCCAAGTGCCTGCTCGCGAAAATCCGGCGTAACATCAACAAGGATCTTTTTGCCAGATTCTTCAATCAGGATCGAGCTGCGTAAACGCCGGTTTTTCGGGTTGGTCGGGTCACACTTGCCCCATCCAAGGCCAACAGATGGCACACCATTTGATGATCCGCAGCCAAGGATGGTTATTTTTGTCACTGTGCGGCCTCGCCCGGAAGCAACAAATGTTTGCGATCAGCCTTGGTGAACAGTCTGAAGAAATTGTCCGTTGTGATACGGGTAATTTCCTCGAGGCTGACCCCCTTGATTTCGGCAAGCTTGGAGGCCGTATGCGCGACGTAACTTGGTTCGTTCGGCTTCCCGCGCTTTGGCACCGGCGCCAGATACGGCGCATCGGTTTCAACGAGCAAACGATCCAGCGGCACATCTTCAAGGGCCGCCCGGATTTCCTTTGCCGAGTTGAAGGTTATGATACCCGAACAGGATATGTAGAACCCGATCTTCAGCGCACGCTGTGCAAGTTCTGCAGAACTTGAAAAGCAGTGAATTACACCGGTAAATGGCCCCTTTTGATATTCTTCTTCAAGAATATCCATCGTGTCGTCATCGGCATCACGGGTATGAACGATCAACGGCAGTCCGGTTTCGCGACATGCCGAAATATGCGCGCGAAAGCTTTGTTGCTGTGCTTCTCGCGGGGCATTGTCATAGAAATAATCCAGCCCGCTTTCCCCGATCCCGATAATTTTGGGATCGGAAGTCCTGGCAAGCAGCGGTTCGGGGCTTGAAAGCCCCTCCTCGCCCGCTTCATGCGGATGAACGCCAATCGTGCAGTAAATATGGTCGGATTTCTCGGCAATGGCGCGCACCTGATCGAAAGTCGTCAGTTTCACACCAATGCTGACCATCATACCAACACCGGCATTTTGGGCGCGCGCAATGGTTCCCGCGAAGTCTTCGGAAAACTGCGGATAGTCCAGATGGCAGTGGCTGTCGACAAGGGCGACATTCATGCCTTCGCTCCTTCGTCTTCTTCTACATATCGCGGGAACACACCTGCCGGTTTCGGAATTGCCGAGCCCGGGGTGAGCGCATGATCCGGCCCAAGCATCTCGAAACCGCGCTTGTCATTGGAAAGTACCAACAGATCAAGGATTTTGGATGCGGCCTCCGGCATGATTGGCTGAACCAGAATGCCAACGTGACGAATGACTTCGGCCAGAACGTAAAGAACCGTTTCCATGCGTGCCGGATCGGTCTTTTTCAGCCCCCATGGCGCCATTTCGTCAACATAGCGGTTCGCATCGCCGACAAGGCTCCAGATTGCTTCAAGCCCCTTGTGGAAGGCCTGTTCTTCAAAGAGCGGACGGACGGTATCAAGCATTCCGTGTGCCTTGGTCAGAATAACCTGATCGGCATCGGTAAATGCGCCCGGCGTCGGGATCACTTCGTTGCAGTTTTTATGGATCATCGACAGAACGCGCTGACACATATTGCCAAGATCGTTGGCAAGTTCGCTGTTCATCCGGTTGACCATGGAACGATGGGAAAAATCACCATCATTGCCGAACGGAACTTCACGCATCAGGAAGTATCGGGTCTGATCGAGACCGTATTTTTCTGTCAGGTCATAGGGGTCAATGACATTGCCGATTGATTTTGAAATCTTTTGGCCCTCATTGGTCCACCAGCCATGGGCAAAGACGCGCTTGGGCGGCTGAATACCCGCTGCCAGCAGGAAAGCAGGCCAGTAAACAGCATGGAAGCGCAGAATATCTTTCCCGACCATGTGAAGGTCTGCAGGCCAGTATTTTTCAAGCTTGGCCGGATCTGAATCCGGATAGCCGATGGCTGTCAGATAGTTGGTCAGCGCATCAAGCCAGACATACATGACATGGTCTTCATCACCCGGAACCGGAACGCCCCATTTGAAGCTGGTGCGCGAAACCGAAAGATCGTGCATGCCGCCTTTGACAAAGCTGATGACTTCGTTACGGCGGGATTGCGGTGCGATGAAATCAGGGTTCTGCTCATAGAACTCCAGCAGGCGGTCGCCCCAGGCGGAAAGCTTGAAGAAATAGCTGGGCTCGGACACCCATTCGACCGGCGCACCGGTTGGGGCAAGCTTTTCACCATCTTTGGTGATCAGTTCTTTTTCAGCATAGAACGCCTCGTCGCGAACCGAATACCAGCCATCATAGGAACCAAGATAAATCTCGCCCTTTTCCAGCAGTGTATTCCAAAGCGCCTGACAGGCCTTCTTGTGGCGTTCTTCGGTCGTGCGAATGAAATCATCATTCGAATAGTTCATATGCACGGCCAGATCGCGGAAGTTCTGCGAAACCTGATCGGTAAAGGTTTGCGGATCAATTCCTTTGGCCGCAGCCGACTTATCGACCTTTTGACCATGTTCGTCGGTACCCGTCAGGAACATCACGTCATACCCGTCCAGGCGCTTGAAGCGGGCCAGAACATCACAGGCAAGCGTCGTATAGGCATGGCCAATATGGGGCTTGTCGTTGACGTAATAGATCGGGGTTGTGATGTAATAGGGCTGTTTGTGCCCGGTCATGGTCGCAAATCCTTCGCGCAAGTCGTGAAACAAAACGGCCCGAAATGGGCCGTGATGGTCAATATTTCGGTTACTGGGCAGTGATGTCAGGTTCGCATGCATTCTTCAAGCATGAAGAATGCATTCAGCAAGGCCTGCTTGCGATCAAGATGCAAACCGCGGGTCGCGCCCATCAATTCGTTGATCTTTTCCCATACCTCCAGCCATTGATCAAGCGGTTGCGCAGCAGCCATGCGTTGCATGGCAGGCAACTCGCCTTCGACCACTTCACGTGGCGGCTGTCCGGTGGCGGCAAAACGGATCATGCGGGCCAGCCACCAATGCAAAAGTTCGGTCACGGTTGCAAAGGCCGCATCCTTGTCCGCCGCAGAAAAACGTTCGGCGAACTTGTGCTGGGCTGCGACATCGGCATTGGGCAAGCTGGCAATCAGATTGACCAGTTCGGTGTAAAGCTCAAGCCCGCCGACTTCATGGAGTTGAAGGGCACGGCCAATGCTTCCTTCGGCAAGCCCCGAAAGCGCATCACGATCACCAAGATCCATATCCGGGCAATAACGTCCCAACAGATCAACAACCTGATGATCTTCAAGTGCACTCAGGTTCAGACGACGACAGCGTGATCGAATGGTTGGCAACAAGCGCCCCGGATGATGTGCAACCAGGATCATCATTGCATTCGCAGGCGGTTCTTCAAGAACCTTCAGGATTGCGTTGGCGGCGTTGCGGTTTAACTCATCGGCGGCATCAACAATGACGATCCGCCAGCCACCTTCGGCAGCAGTTTTGGACATGAAGTTGCCAACCGTGCGAACGCTGGCAACGGTGATTTCGCCCTGCAGGCGCTTTTTCTTGTCATCATACTGGCGCTCGATGACCTTGAGGTCACCGTGACCGCCGCCGGCAATACGCCGTGCAACCGGGTCTTCCGGATCGACATAAAGACCATCAGACTGATCGCCAAACAGACCTGCCCCGCCATTCTCGCCGCCGCCAGACAAAATGAACCGCGCCATTCGATAGGCAAGCGTTGCCTTCCCGATGCCGCGCGGGCCGCACAAAAGCCATGCGTGATGCATGCGTTTGCTGTTCCAGGCATCAAGAACCGTTTTTTCGGCTTCTTCATGACCAAGAAGTGCGTCGTTACGACGGGGTGCAAACGGATTTTCGTCTTCGGAAAGATCGCTATTTCCTGCCATCGGGGATTACACCCCCTGCCCGGCAAGGCATTCCTGAACTGTCGCAATGACGCGTTCGGTCACAGCTTTGACGTCGCCTTGCGCATCAATTATGCGGCAACGTTCAGGTTCCGATGCGGCAATTTCACGGAAACCGTCACGCAAACGTTGGTGAAATTCAATCCCCATCCGTTCAAACCGGTCTTCAGCAGCGCTGACATTGGCAAAACGTGCCCCGGCACGTTCAAGTCCCACTTCAAGGGGAAGATCAAACATCAAGGTCAGGTCCGGTTTGAAGCCATCAATCGCCAGTGCCCAGAGATTACGGATATAATCCGCACCAAGACCATGACCATAGCCCTGATAGGCAACCGATGAGTCGGCAAAGCGATCACACAAAACGACCTTTCCGTCTGCAAGTGCCGGACGAATGGTGCGTTCAACGTGATCACGGCGAGATGCAAACATCAAAAGAGCTTCGGTAACGGCATCCCAGCGACCGGGATCCCCGGTCAGCAGCAAGGTACGAATTTCCTCGGCCCCCGGTGAACCACCGGGTTCACGGGTTACAACGACATCGCGACCATTCTCGCGGAACCAGTTTTCTAGGCAGCGGATCTGGGTCGATTTTCCGCTGCCCTCACCGCCTTCAAAGCTGATGAACAAGCCGGGCTTGTCGATCACCCGTTTGCCCCCCACAGAAGGTATTTGATCGCAGCACCGATACGTCCGACGAAGCCGAGACGACCGACATCATGCGCGGCATAAAGCGGAAATTCCCTGGTTTCCTGATCGGGCACGTCAACCTTAAGGGTTGCGATCTGGTCACCTTTGCTGATCGGTGCCGGAATCGGACCGTCATAGACAACAGATACCTTCATATCGCGGCTTGCACTGCGCGGGAGGGTCAAAAGGATTTTCTGATCGGCAACAAGATCGACCTTTGTTTCCGCACCCAGCCAAACGTTGGCAGAACTGATGGTTTCGCCTTCGGCAAACAGGTCATAATTGTCAAATTCACGGAAGCCCCAGTCAAGAAGCTTCTGGGATTCCGTCCGGCGTTCACGAACAGAGTTCAGACCATTTACGACAATAATCAGACGTCGACCATCACGCTCGGCAGATGCGGTCAGACCGTAACCGGCCGACTCAGTATGGCCGGTCTTAAGGCCATCGACACCGGCACTGGTCCCCAGCAACGGATTGCGGTTTGGTTGGCGAATGCCGTTATATGTGAATTCCTTGACCGAATAGAGTGAATAAAGGTCCGGGAAATTGCGAATGGTATCGCGGGCCAGCGTTGCAAGGTCATGAACGGTAACAAGATGTCCTTCTGCGGGCCAACCGGTTGAATTCTTGAAAACCGATTTGGTCATGCCAATATTGCGGGCTTCTTCGGTCATTTCCTCTGCAAAGGCTTCTTCGGTACCCGCCAGGCCCTCGGCAACCACGATAGCTGCATCGTTACCGGACTGGACAATAATTCCGTGCAAAAGGTCAGAAACAGAAACGTCTGAGTTTACCTCGACGAACATCTTCGACCCACCTTTACGCCAAGCTTTTTCACTGACGTGGAAGGTGTCATCCATTGATACACTGCCATCCTTGATATGCTTGAACAACATATGGACAGTCATCATTTTGGTCATGGAAGCAGGTTCGGTGAGTGTATCGCCGTTCTTGTTCAAAAGAACCGTGCCGGTGTCGAAATCCATGATATAGGCTTCGCGCGCATTGGTTTCGATTGCCTGCGCGCTGGTCATAGACATCGCCATGACAGAGCCTAATATCGTGGCTCCGGCCACTACCCGGTTCAGACAGTTTTTGAACGGAATTGGCGCCATCAAAGTCATTACGTCCTAACCTTGTGTAATAAAATCTGTTCCACCAGTCCCCCGGCGGCTTTGTTCTGTTGCTTATGTCGCAAATCCGGCAAAATTGTGCAACACGCTCATGCGACATTTATCAGTATGCGAAATCCACTCAAATAGCTGACAGCAAAGCGGTAGCACAGCATAAGGTGGCAATCAACATCCCGACTTGGCAGCACCGCCATCGGCACATTCGACCACGACTTTTGCACCGTTCTGCCCGGTGGCAATCACGCGCTCAAGAAGGATATCTGCTTCCGGAACCGTATTTAACGGCCCAAGACGAACCCGGTAAAAGGTCGTCCCTTTTACCTCGATGGGTTCGATCTTGCTTGGTGCCAGATCATAAAGCCGATTACGCAAGTTCAGGGCGTTATCATAGATTGAGAAGGCCCCTGCCTGAACGTAAATGGCTGAATTCGTTACGGGCTCGATATTGATAATAGCAGCTTCTTCTACGGTACCCTCAAGTGGGGCACTGGTGAGGATCGGCTCTGATGCCGGAGGCGTCAATTTTATCTGCGAAGTCGTTGGTTGGCCGGTTTCGGTGATCGGGCCATCGTCAAGGCGAACGGTTTCGACCACATCACGCGGTGCGGCAGTAACTGTATTCTGTTCGGCGACAGTAACTTGCGGTGCCGCCTTTCCCTGCGCGATAGCTGCAATCTGACGGCTTTCTGCCTCGATCACTTCGACCATGACCTTGGCCGTGCCCTTCTTCTCGAACCCCAGCAACTGGGCTGCACGGCGTGACATGTCAATGATACGCCCATGCGCAAACGGTCCCCGGTCATTGACGCGGACCTTGAGTGATTTGCCGTTTTCAAGATTGGTGACACGCACAATACTCGGTAGCGGCAATGTGCGGTGTGCGGCAGAGATCTCGTACTGGTCAAACACTTCGCCATTGGCGGTTTTTTTGCCATGGAATTTGGGCCCGTACCAGGACGCGATACCGGTTTCGCTATATTCATAATCGACAGCCGGATAGTACCACTGACCAGCAATTTCATAGGGATTGCCGATCTTGTAGTTACCAATCTGTGTCGGTTGGGACTGAACGCCGCCAAGTCGTTTGACACCGTGAACGGCAAGCTGGGTTTCTGCGCAGCCAGCCAAAAGCATACCAAGTGCAACCACGGACAGTCCGAGGCGGCTATTTGTCCGCAGTCGCCCAAAAGCACTTTTTCTTGGTTTTGGCATCAAGGTGTCCCCGCTTAAAGATGCTCTGTATTTGATGGCAACGAATGATCTTCGTTACCTGGACATTAAAACTTTATTGCCCGGCTATCGCGTCAGCCAGTGTTCCCACGGCGATTGCGAAATAGGTCGATCGGTTCCAATGCATTATGGTGTGGAAATTGTTATAAACCATATATGCCGGTCCTTCACCGTCATTTACGGTAACAATTGATGCATCCATATCTGCCGTTGGCAGATTGGCCCCACCGGGCATGCGAACGCCAAGTTCCTGCCATTCCGAGATTGGTTTGCGAATATCGCGACCGATCAGGGATTTATCCAGATCCTTGGGAATGCTGACCTTGCGCCCCCAGCGTTCATCCCCTTTCCAGCCGACGGTCGAAAGATAGTTGGCAGCCGACGCAAAAACGTCTTCCTTGGCGCCCCAAAGATCAATCTTGCCGTCGCCATTCCCGTCGCGTGCGTAATTCAGGAAGGTTGAAGGCATGAACTGCGCCTGCCCCATGGCGCCCGCCCAGGAGCCGGACATGTTTTCAGGCGCAATGTGGCCAGCATCAATGATGGTTAGGGCATTCATCAGTTCCTTGCGGAAATATTCCGCCCGACGACCTTCAAAGGCAAGAGTTGCCAGTGAGTCGACGACGGAATAGCCGCCAGTATGCCGTCCAAAACCGGTCTCGATCCCCCAAAAGGCCGTCAGATAGTGACCCGGCACGCCATATTTTTTTGCCGCGGCATCAATGATCGCGCGATTTTCGGCATATTTCCTGCGGCCCTCGTTGATCCGTGATTGCGGGACAACGCGTTGAATATACTGCTCAAAGGTCAGTTTGAATTCAGGCTGGCTGCGATCATACTCGATCACCTTGGGGATCGGTTTGGTATTGGCGAAGGCAACATCGAGGGTTGGCTGGGAAATGCCTTTGGCGGCGGCTTCTTTTTTGAAGTCAACCAACCATTCTTCAAATCCTTCGGTGGTGAATTCTGGAAGTTTTTCATCGGTCTGTGCAAAGGCCGGCGCATTGGCGGTCAAAACAGTAAGCACAGAGGCGGCGGTCAGCAATTTCCAGAATTTCATCAAAGGCCTCATCCAGGATGTTCAGTTGCCGGTTTCCAACGGCTTGGGCCCCGGAAACCACTCATTTGTTCGCCCGGTCCAGTAATAAGCGGTCAAACCAACCCATTCCCGCAAACCACGGCTTAGGGATTTGATAGCGCCTGAGACGTTAAGACTTGCTAAATGGATCTCATCTGATGTGAATCTGCCGACCGAATACGGAATAATGTTCCAACCCGCCTGCCGAAAAACGCCTGCTGCGCGCGGCATATGATCTGCGGAAGTGACTAATACCCAAGGCTTTTGTGCCAGTTCCGGCCAACTTCCATAAATGAGATCATATGAATTTAGGGCATTCTCATATGTGTTCCGTGCGTTGATTTCGAAATACATATTGGGTCTTAACAGGTTCGAATCGTCTAGCCAGTCACGCAGTACAACCGCCTCAGTGAAACCGCGATCATTTAGCACTCCGTCTTTGCCCGTGAAGATCACAGGTTTATCAGGATATTTGTTCGCCATTCGGAGCATTGTAAATATTCGATCCGGGGCACTTAGGAACTGAACATCCCCGCGCTGAAGATAGCTGTTTGGGTCAATCGAGCCCGATAGGGTAATCACCCCTGCAAATTCTGATCCATTGAGGTCCGCTTTTTCAAAGCGCGCTTCGAGGGTTATGGGCAACAGTGCTCCTACGGGAATGATGGTGATCAGCAATGATGCAATAGTGGCGAATAACAATCCGGCAAAAGCAAAACGACGTGTCCTGCGCAAACAGATCAGGCCAACAAGGATCAACAACAATATCCCGTGCATGAGCCCGATATTGATCAGGTAGCTAAGGGTTCTGAGAGAAAATAAAAAAAATGATACTGGCCCGAAAGATGGTTCGCCTTATGGTTGCCGGTACCTTGCTGAAATCACATTATTTCGCCAGCATTTGATGCAATGTTTGATTGGCCTATTGACAGGGCAGCGCGCCCAATTTATTGAAAGCGCCCAGAGCAATAAGCTCCGACCATTTTTGCGGAGAGGTGGCAGAGTGGTTGAATGCAACGGTCTTGAAAACCGTCGTGCCTTTACGGGTACCGTGGGTTCGAATCCCACCCTCTCCGCCATTTACTCAAGATCGCACAAAATCTCTGATTTTTTAGCGCAGAACACGACGTTACTGCGAAACGCTGTGTTGTATCTGTGGTCGCACCAAACACGATTATTGTTAAAAGGTCCGAGCAATGAGCGAACTACCGTCCTGCCCGAAATGTGAGTCACCTTACACCTATGAAGATGGCGAACTGTTGATCTGCCCGGAATGTGCGCATGAATGGTCTGCTTCAGGTGACGCAGCTGGCGCGACGGTTGTACGTGACTCAAACGGTACCCCGCTTGTTGATGGGGATACGGTAACTGTCATCAAGGATTTGAAGGTCAAGGGATCATCGGCGGTCGTCAAGGTCGGGACCAAGGTCAAAGGCATTCGTCTTGTCGATGGCGACCACGATATTGATTGTAAAATCCCGGGTATCGGTCAGATGGGCTTGAAATCCGAATTCGTGAAAAAAGTATCAGATTGATTTTCTGACAACCTTGATTTTCAGAAAAAGAAAAAGCGCACCGGTCTGGTGCGCTTTTGTTGTTTTATGGCCGAGGCGTGTTGTTAATCTGCCCCACCAGTACGGAATGTGCTGCCTGGTTTCGGGTTTATCACACGCTGGATCAGCAGGATTGCGATAGCCAGTCCAATGCCGATCAGATCGGTAACCAGTCCGCCAGCAATCATGAACAATGCTGAAATGACCAGTGCAATGCGCAGGAACCACACTGCACTGCGCCCGAGGAACCATCCCTGAACACCGGCAGACAGCAGGAACACCCCGGCCACGGCCGTAATGAACGCCTGGCCGATCTGAAGGTAAGTCCCATCCATCAAAATAGCCGCGTTATAGAAGAACATGAACGGCACAATGAAGGCCGCAATGCCAATCTTGAACGAAGCCACTGACGTTTCCATCGGGTTTGCACCCGATATCCCGGCAGCAGCATAGGAAGCCAGTGCGACGGGTGGCGTGATGGCTGAAACGACTGCAAAGTAGAACACGAAGAAATGTGCAGTAAGTGGTTCAATTCCAAGCTCAATCAATCCCGGAGCAACCACCGATGCAGCAACCGCATAGGCCGCCGTTGTTGGCATGCCCATTCCCAGAAGGATGGCGATCAGCATGGCAAAGATCAGGGCCAGTAACTGTGACGCTTCTGCAAGACCCAGTAACAGGTTCGAGAACCGTGCGCCGACACCTGTCAGCGCGATCACGCCAACGATGATCCCGGCACAGGCACAAACTGCAATGATCTGGATCGACATCCCGCCTGCCAGTTCAAATGCCTTGGCAACGGATTTGATCCCTACGCGGTTTGGTGTAAGCCAACTGACAACCACAGCTGCAACAGTTGCCAATGTTCCAGCCCGGATAACCGAATAGCCAAGGAACAGGGCTACGATCAGGATGATGATGGGCAGGAACAGATAGACCTGCTTTACCATGGTATGGAAGCGCGGCAGTTCTTCTTCGCGCATGCCACGCATACCAAGTTTGGCTGCTTCGAAGTCGACCATGAAATAGATCGACACAAAGTAAAGGATCGCCGGGATCACAGCCGCGATGGCAATGTCGGTATATGGGATACCGGTGATTTCGGCCATGATGAAGGCCCCTGCCCCCATAATTGGCGGCATGATCTGGCCACCGGTCGAAGCTGCAGCTTCAATCGCACCGGCCGTTTTCTTGTGGTAACCGACCTTTTTCATCAAAGGGATGGTCAGCGAGCCGGTTGCCACAACGTTACCCGCAGACGTGCCGTTGATCATTCCCATCAGGCCAGAAGCAAAGATTGCAACCTTTGCAGGACCACCACGGGCACGTCCGGCCACCGAGAAGGCAAAGTTCACAAAATAGTCGCCAACCTTTGATGCCTGCAGGAACGCGGCAAAGATGATGAACAAAATGATATAGGTCGATGAAACGGCAGTCGTCGGGCCAAGAATACCGGCATCAGTATAGACCTGGCTAAAGAAGCGCTGCCAGGTGATGGCTGGCGATTGCAGGAAGCCCGGCAGGAATTCGCCGACAAAAACATAGACCAGAAAAATGGTCGCAATGATCACAAGCGCCAGACCGGCAACGCGGCGTGTCAGCTCCATGATAAGCAACGTGCCCGAGATTGCAGCAATCGAAATACCGATCGGCGCAAAAGGCGTTCCGGTGGAGTTGCGCATAAGCGTGCCGTAAATTGTGATCAGATAGATCGCAACGGCAAGGCCACAAATAGTCAGCACAAAATCAGGTGGTGAATAACGATTACGGGGTGTCTTGTTAAACCAGGATAAAACAATACCACCGACTGTTGCTGCCATCAGTGGTGCACCAAAGACCCATGTCTCGTTGAACTTGATGGTAGCATCAATGCCGTTCCACATTGCGCCATTTTTGATTTCGAAAGCAAAGCTGATTGCGGTTCCGACCGCGACAAAGGCTGGTACCAGGAGAACATATGACAAGTAGCCCAGAAGCGGTGTCTGCCCTGTAGGCTCATCAGCGAACTTGTTGGCAGAGTACCAAAGAAAACCAAGTGCAAGGGCACCCGAAACGTGAACAATACGGAAGTTCCATGTTTCCAACGGAAAATCAGGCAAGAATTCAAGATTAACCAAACCGCCCGTCATTCCAGAAAGCGATACACCATTTAGCGCGAGCATATGAAACGCAGCATAAATGGCGGCAGAAATTGTTATGAAACTGAGGTTCCGTCCCTCGAAAAGGCGACGATTATGTTCAATCGGCTCTTCATCCACGCCATCGGCAATGAGGTGTTCGTCATCCGGTTTATTTGGTTCGGTCATCAGGTTTCCCCACACTCTCTGGTCATTTGTTATTCGCAGGCTTCTTTGCGGCGATTGAGCAAAGGCGGGTCACCTTCCGGATGACCCGCCTTGTGTGATCAGATTTTGCTGACTTAGTGGATCATGTCAGCCGGGATGGATGCGCCATGTTCGTTGAACCACTTGGCAGCACCCGGATGCCATTTCATGACCTTGTTCTTGTTCCAGTTTTCCGGAACTGTGGAACGTGCTGCACGGTGAATGGATACCATGCGGGCATTATCCGACATCACAACGTCAGTTGCGGCATAAACAAAGCTTTCCGGAAGATCGCAATTGGCAATCGCAAAGTTCCACATTGACACTGAACGCGCCGGAGCGGTCAGCGTGGTGTATGTGTCTGCAGCAATGTCAAATTCGGACACCGGGAAGGCATCCATAATCTGTTTCTGTTCTGTTTCAGTGAACTCGATGATGTTTACTTTGGTTTGAACTTCAAGCTGGCTAACAGCCGGGACCGGAACACCGGCAGCGAATGCGATCACGTCAAGCAAGCCGTCCTGAAGCTGGCCACCCAGATCGGCCCAGCCACCATTGCGGCGTTCAAACTTTACACCAAGTTCTTCGAGCATCTTCGGAAAATAGGTGTCCGAGGTCGAGCCCGCAGGACCGAAACCGATTTTTGCGCCCTCTGGGATGTCCGAAACAGATGCAATGCCCGATGATGCCAGTGCAGTGATCGAGAACGGTGTCTGATACATCGGGAACATCGCACAAGCACTCGTCATCTGGACGCCCGGTGCAATCGGGTTTGTTCCAGCAAGAGATTCTGCTGCCGGACCCATCGTGGTCATGCCAAATGCTGCTTCGCCGGTGTGAACGAGCGCCATGTTCTGCATTGGTCCGCCGGTAACTTCACCACCACCGGAAATGCCAAGTTCTTCTGCTACAAGGTTCGCCCAACCGGAACCATAGGCAAAATAAGTGCCGCCCTGTGATGCGGTGCCGACCGTAAAGCTGTCTGGCCAACCGGCACGATCCTGCGCCGAGGCTGCTGTGCTCCCAAACGCAAACGCGACCGCCATCCCTGCAATTAATGCGCGTTTCATCTATTTCCTCCGTTTATCGGTGCTTATGTGACGTTGCCTCCCTAGGCAGTTCCACATATGGGGAAACCAAGGGTTGAAGACAACGCGTTCCATAATCAATAACTAAAACAAGGATTTTGGAAAGTGATGTTGGTCTCAGAGGTCATGCGACTTTGGTTGAATGAAATCATTCCAGATATCAAATGACCATAAAACAAAATTATTGCATGTAACTTGATTTACCTTGCTTCAACCGCTTGTAATCGCGAAGGAACGTCCCAACCTCACAAAGGGGATTATTCTTTTGGAGGATGTGCGGAATGTCGTTAAATATCGGCAGTAGAATCCTGCTGGCAGCGGCCATGATTGTTGTTGCGACATTTGTCGCCTTTATTCTGTATTTTGATTATCAGCAGCGCACATCCATACAGACAGCTCTGCAGTCGAAGCTGACCGAAAGCGGATCGCTTGCGACCGCTGGTATTTCGAACTGGCTGGATGGCAGAAGGCTTTTGGTCGAAAGCCTTGCCAATAATATTGCACGAGACAGCTCCCCTGCTACGGTCAGTGAAATCGCCAGCGGTCAGGCGCTGGCTGAGTCATTTATCTTTTCCTATTTCGGCAGCGCGGACGGTGTGATGACGATGTATCCACCAGATGAATTGCCTGCTGATTACGATCCACGCAAACGCCCTTGGTACAGTGACGCAGTCGCCATCGGTGACAGCACCCTTACCGAACCCTACACTGACGCATCCACCGGGCAGTTGATCGTTACCGCAACGACACCGGTATTTGATGGTTCCAAACTGCTTGGTGTGGTCGGTGGCGATATTAACATCACCATTCTGGGTGATCTGGTTCGCGGCATTGATCTGGGCGGCATTGGTTACGGATTTCTGGTCAATGACCAGGGCACGGTGATCATTCACCCGAATGCAGATTTCACACTGAAGTCGATTAGCGAGGTATTTCCTGAAAACACTCCGGCCGTTACCGAAGGCATGCAGAATGTAATCGAGGGAAATGGCGATCTGCTATTCACATTCTTCAAAGTGAAAGGTTTGCCATCTGTAAACTGGTACCTTGGCTTTGCGCTTGATCGGGATGCTGCATACGCATCCCTGACAGAGTTCCGTTACACGGCAATCATTACTGCCGTCATTGCCGTGCTTGCGATTATGGGGCTTATGGGAGTTCTTGTGCGCGGATGGGTTTCTCGACCGGTTCTCAGCATGACCTCGGCAATGACCCGTCTGGCCAGGGGCGAAAAAGACGTTGATGTCCCCGGCACGGAGCTTAAGGATGAAATCGGGGCCATGGCGGCCGCGGTGTTGGTTTTCAAGAACAATGCTGCCGAAGTAGACCGGCTGGCACATGAGAATGAACAGGCCACCCAGCGAGCAGCCCTTGAGCGCAAACGTGCGCTTGATCAGATGGCAGACAATTTTGAAAAAAGCGTCCTTTCCATCGTTGAAACCGTGGCCGACGCCGCTGAACGAACCCAATCGGTCGCAACCCAGCTTTCTGCCAATGCCGAGGAATCCACAAACCGCGCGGCGGCCGTTTCCAATGCGGCCAATATCACGACGGAAAACGTGCAGGCTGTCGCATCGGCCACCGAGGAACTTTCTGCCGCCATTCGTGAAATCGGTGCCCAGGTTACCCAGTCAATTGACGTAGCAACAGAAGCAGTGGATGGCATTAACAACACCACTGCAACAGTGACCGAACTTGCCGAGGCGGCTGAGCGGATCGGTCAGGTAGTGGGATTAATTCAGGATATCGCGGGACAAACGAACCTGCTGGCCCTGAATGCAACCATCGAAGCTGCCCGAGCTGGTGACGCAGGCAAAGGATTTGCCGTCGTCGCCGGAGAGGTCAAATCCCTTGCCAACCAGACGGACAAGGCGACCGGTGATATCCAGACACAGATTGATGGTATTCAAGGGTCGTCAAATCGTTCTGTCTCCGAGATCGGATCAATCTCGTCCACCATTGAACGTATCAACGAATTCTGCAATGCGATTGCCGCAGCCGTCGAGCAGCAAGGTGCTGCAACCCGCGAAATTGCAGATAGTGTTCAACGCGCAGCATCGGGAACACAGGAAGTCTCGCAAAACGTATCTGCTGTATCGCAGGCATCAAGCATGGTGAGCGAAGAGGCCAACTCTCTGCTGACCTCATCCCGGGAGATGCGGCAATTGGCTCAAAGGCTGCGAGAGGAAGTTCTTGGTTTCCTGAAATCGGTGCGCGAAAACGACTAGGGCTGAAACTGACACCCTGTCCGCACCCGAATACAAACACCATCGATCCGCTACGAGGTCGATGGTGTTGTGTATTTCAGGAAAATTTACGGGCAACAATAAGCAAGAGTCTGTGGCTAAGGGCATTTATCCAAAAATATGCGTGGTTTTTTATTGCGTAAAACCACGTAGTGCTGCACGATTTTTGCGGTGCGATCACGTCCGCTGTTAATTAAGCGATTGAAACAACAGCTTTATTCATAAAACTGCAAAAAATCAGTGGAAATACGCATCATCCATGGGCAATTATTGATGCCATGAGAGGCGCATAAAAAGCGTGTCTTGTGGGGGAGCATCTTTGTCAGATGCTAAGACGAATAAATTTTAGACTCTCAACAGGGAAACTTTTCACTCGCTATGAGCAAAAACATACCCGCCCTGCAGGTCGAAGGGATGATCAAAAGCTTTGGGGATCATGAAGTCCTTAAAGGCATTGACCTTACGGCGCATACCGGGGACGTGATTTCGATTATTGGTTCCTCTGGCTCGGGCAAAAGTACGTTCCTGCGGTGCATCAATCTGCTTGAAACCCCGAATGCGGGTAAAGTCCACGTCCACGGCGAACTTATTCGCATGAAGACGCTTAAGGACGGTTCGCAGGAAGCTGCAGACAAAAAACAACTCCAGCGTATTCGCACCAAGCTTGCGATGGTGTTCCAGAGCTTCAACCTTTGGAGCCATCTGACCATTCTGGAAAATGTCATCGAAGCGCCTGTGCATGTTCTTGGTGTTCCCAAAAAGGAAGCCATCGAACGCGCCGATGCGCTTCTGCACAAGGTCGGCATGTATGAACGTCGCGATTACTATCCGGGTCATGTTTCCGGTGGTCAGCAACAGCGCGCCGCAATTGCCCGTGCGCTAGCGATAGAGCCAGAAGTTCTTCTGTTCGATGAGCCGACTTCGGCACTTGACCCGGAGCTTGTTGGTGAAGTGTTGAAGGTTATGACGGATTTGGCCGAAGAAGGCCGCACGATGCTGGTTGTGACCCATGAAATGGGCTTCGCAAAGGGGGTGTCCAGCCACGTGATGTATTTGCATCAGGGTCGGGTTGAAGAATACGGCAATCCGACGGATGTATTCGAGAACCCCAAATCGGAACGTATGAAGCAATTTCTTCAGCGCGATTTCTGATCTGGGCAGGCCGTTTCCGATACAGGTTGCGGTCGCGTGAATGGGTGCAAGAGGTTGTGCGCCATTCCAATTTACAAGGGAGAATTTGAATGAAAAACTGGATCAAGGTTGCTTCGGCTGCCGCTATTGGTATCGCACTGAGCGCATCAGCAGCAAATGCGGCGTGGGAAAAGGTTGTTGTCGCAACCGAGGGTGCCTATCCTCCGTTCAACATGGTTGACGAGAATGGCAAACTTATCGGTTTTGATGTAGACTTCGCCAACAAGCTTTGCGAAACCGCTAAAATTGAATGCGAAATCGTTGCTCAGGATTGGGACGGTATGATCCCGGGACTTCTGGCAAAGAAATATGATGCGATCATCGCACAGATGTCGATCACCGAAGAGCGTAAGCGTTCTATTGACTTCACCAACTATTACAGCAACACCCCTGCTGTTTTCGTTGGTAAAGACACCATGAAAATTGAAGCTTACAAAGACGGCGAAGTCATGGAAGACGCGCTTGATGGTATGGTCATCGGCGTACAGCGTTCGACCACCCATGCAAACTTCCTTGAAGACAACTTCCCAAACATTGAAATTCGTATGTACGGCACCCAGGACGAGGCACTTCTTGACCTGACCGCTGGCCGTGTTGACGCGACCCTCGCAGATTCAGGTACGCTTGATGATTGGCTGAAATCTGATGCAGCCAAAGGCTATGGCTTTGTTTCCAACCAGTTCGCTCCGAGCAAGTGGTTCGGTGATGGTGCTGGCATCGGCATCCGTCAGGAAGACCAGGACCTCAAAGAGATCCTTAACAAGGCGCTGGCTGAAATGCTTGCAAACGGCTCCTATGACGAGCTGAACAAAAAGTACTTCCCGGCGATCAACCTGCACCCGAATTGATCTGCTGAAATTTCCGGGGCGGCATTGATCTGCCGCCCCGCCCTTATTGTTGTTTCGCGTTTCATATCAGGGGCTTGAAACGCATTCGGCATCAAGGAAAGCTGGAGAAACCATGCTCGATTTATACGGCCGCGGATGGCAAATGCTTGAAGGGGGACTGGTTACAGTTCAGCTTTGCCTTACCGTTCTGCCTTTCATGATTATTATCGGTTTGCTGGGCGCATCGGCGAAACTGTCGCCATATCGTTCGCTTCGTATTATCGGGGAAAGCTACACCGTCCTTATTCGCGGTATCCCTGAACTTCTTGTTATTTTATTGATCTATTTCGGCGGCACAATCGCCGTTCAGAATATCGCCGAGATGATTTCCGGCGAAGAGACACGTGTTGACATCCCTGCTTTCTGGTCTGGTGTGGCTGCACTGGCACTGGTTCAGGGCGCGTTTGCTTCAGAAGTCTTCCGCGCGGCCATGCAGTCCATTCCGATCGGCCAGATAGAGGCCGCAACAGCATGCGGCATGACGCCTTCGCAAATTTTCATTCGCATTAAATTGCCGCAGCTTTGGCGCTTTGCTTTGCCGGGGCTCAACAACCTGTTTCAGGTCCTGATCAAGGATACCGCACTTATTTCAGTCGTCGGTGTTGAAGAGATCATGCGCAAGGCTGCGATTGGCGCCGGGACAGACAAGGCACCCTTTACCTTCTACCTTGTGGCGATGCTGATGTTTCTTTCATTTACAACAGTTTCGCTTATTGCCTTCAACTATCTTGAAAAGCGGGCTGCCCGCGGTATTGCGAGGGCATAGAAGATGTTTGAAGATCTGATATATGTTCTTGGCAAATACGATACCTGGCTTTGGCGCGGTTTTCTGCTGACGATTGAGCTTCTGGTTATTTCCGTAACATTCGGAACGCTTTTGGCCATCCCGCTTGCCGTTGCACGTGTTTCCAAGAAACTCTGGATTCAGGCCGTACCATTTGCCTTTATTTATGTGTTTCGCGGCACCCCCCTGATCGGGCAGCTGTTCATGATGTATTACGGGGTCGGGCAGCTGATCTCGAACATCGACGGCATTCAGGATCACTGGAGCTGGGCCTATCTTCGCAACCCCTATTGGTATTGCCTACTGACATTTGTCCTCAATACGTCGGCCTATGTTGCAGAAATCATGCGCGGTGGTATCCAGAATGTCCCAAGTGGCGAACTTGAAGCCGCCCGTGCCTGCGGCATGACGCCATGGACCACCTATCGCCGGATCATTTTCCCGCGCATGTGGCAGATGATTTGGCCTGCCTATACCAACGATGTGATTTTCACGCTGAAGGCAACGTCGCTGGCTTCTACGGTGACGATGATGGAACTTACCGGTGCCGCGCGTAAAATCGTGGCCCGTACTGCCCTTCCCTATGAAGCGTTCATTTCAGCCGGTGTGATATATTTGATCATCGTCTATACGCTGACCTTCGGGTTCAAGGGGGTTGAGCGATATCTGCGCCGCAACGAACGTCGCAAGGATAAACAGCCAGGCACCGCAAAAGCTGCATCCGCCTGATAACCAGAAACACGAACAGCCCGGTGGTCAAAGAAAGGTTATTTCCATCTGTTTAATGGGAAACCTAGAGATCACCGGGCTGTTTTGCCCCACGCCACCACATTCAGGAAATCAGAATGCAAGAAGAACGCATTGAGCTCGTGCGCCCGCAGATGGGAACTTCCCGTGCCCTTACCGTGCGCCGCTATGGCAAAGCCGGACAAGGCCCCAAAGCCTATTTTCAGGCCGCCCTTCACGCAGATGAGCTGCCCGGTGTCATCACCCTGCATCATCTTGAAACCCTTCTGGAAGAGGCCGACGCCAAAGGCGAAATCACTGGCGAGATCGTTGTTGTTCCCTTTGCCAATCCAATCGGGTTTACCCAGTACGTAGATATGAAACCGCTTGGCCGGTTCGAGCTGCGCAGCGGTCAGAATTTTAATCGCCATTATCCCGACCTTAGCGCTGCACTGATTGATGCCGTTGATGGCAAGCTTGGTCAGGATGCCGATGAAAACGTCAAACTGATCCGTGCAGAGCTGCGCAAACTGATTGCCCAGCACCGCAAGGATGTCAGTCCTTTGACTGATTTGCAGGATCTTCGTCTTACGCTGGCCGAACTTGCCATTGATGCGGATTATGTGATGGATCTGCATTGTGACTGGGAAGCGCCGATGCATCTCTATATCAGCGATCATAACTGGCCAGATGCAGCTGATCTTTCAGCTCAGATCGGGTCTGAATGTTCACTGATTGCCGAGATCAGCGGTGACAACCCGTTTGACGAAGCATTTAGCCGTCCGTGGGTCGAACTACGCCGGGCCTATGGTAACAAGTTCCCGATCCCGATGGCGACTTTGGCGACAACGATCGAACTCCGCGGTGATCGCGATGTGTATGACGAATTTGCCATCCCGGATGCGGAAAATCTGTTCAAGTTCCTGCAGCGCCGTGGTCTGATTGCCGGCGATCCCGGTCCCCTGCCCGAGGCCAAATGTGATGCGACACCGCTTTCGGGTGTCGATCGCGTTTCAGCAGCACATGGCGGTATGGTCGTGTTTGGTGTCGAAGCCGGGGAAAAGGTCAAGGCTGGTCAGGAGCTTGGCTATATTCTGGACTGCGAAACGGGGAATAAAACACCGTTCTCAAGCAAAACCGACGGTGTTTTGTATTCCCGTCTGGGTATTCGTCTGGTCGTGCCGGGTGGTTATCTGTGTTCGGTAGCTGGTGACAAGCCGCTTCCGGGCCGAGAAGGCCAGCTTTTGCTGTCAAAATAAGAGGCGGCGGACCAGATCAGGGCCGTTTCCATCGTTCTGATTGAAACTGTGTTTCGGGACGGATTGATTGATTGTCAAGGCAAGGTTGAGTACTTTCTTGGCGATTGATTGATCCGTCTTTATCTTTATGCTGGACCAGTTTGCTGATCCGGTTATTGCCATCATTTGATGTCAGTTTAAATGCTGGTGACGCTTGACAGAATAACCGCGCCCGGCGCGTTGCAAGGATGTTTTGATGTTCGACCCGAAAACTGTTTCTGACGTAATTGCCGCTGCCCGCAAAAAGGCAGTCGCGGACGCTGATACTGCACGTCGTGCCATTTCCGTTCTCGACCTTACCAGTCTGAATGATGATGATACGACCGAGGTCATCGAGGCACTGTGCAAGCGCGCCCAGACACCTGAGGGCAACACCGCCGCCGTTTGTGTTTATGCGCCGTTTATCGAAACGTCCTGGCGGGCACTTGGAAAATCAGGTGTTAAAACGGCAACAGTCGTCAATTTCCCTGCCGGTGGCACCAATGCACAGCGCATCGGCGATGAAACAGCTGATTGTGTCTCCAAGGGGGCTGACGAAGTAGATCTGGTTTTCCCCTATAAGGCATTCCTTGATGGTGATAGCGCCATTGCCGCAGATGTGGTTGATGCAACCCGAATGGCATGTGGTCCGATGACCACCATGAAGGTTATTCTTGAGAGTGGCGAGTTCGAGGACCTGAACAAGGTTTATGAAGCAGCCCGTCTTGCCATCAGGCACGGCGCAAACTTTGTTAAAACCTCGACAGGGAAAGTGCCGGTCGGTGCTACGCCCGAGGCCGCAGTTGCCATGTTGACCGCAATTCGTGATGCCAGGGAAGAAGACAGTCTTGATGCCGGTTTCAAGGCGTCAGGCGGGGTTAAAACCACCGATGATGCCGCCCTTTATATCGCCATTGCCGATCACATCATGGGAGATGGCTGGGCAAAACCCGATACATTCCGGTTCGGCGCCAGCGGCGTATTGACCGCCCTGCTTGAGACATGTGGCTCAAAACCCTCTGATGCGCCTGCTGCAACGGGCAACTATTGAGAACTGGCAACTACAGAAACAAGTGACTATCTGCGAGACAATGGTCTTGTATGATTTGCGTTGAAGGAAGATATCAATGGCACGTGCCATCATTATCGTTGCAGACAGCTTTGGAATTGGTTCCGCGCCGGATGCGTCGAAATTCGGTGATCAGGGATCGGATACTCTTGGTCATATTGCCGAACATTGCGCCAAGGGGCTGGCTAATAATGATCAGCGTAGCGGGCCGCTCAATATTCCCAATATGGTTGCGCTTGGCCTTGGTGAAGCGGCCAAGGACGCTACCGGTCGTGTACCGCCCGGACTTGATCATGGCGGTGCGATGATTGGTGCCTTTGGCCATGCCAAGGAACTTTCGCGCGGGAAGGATACGCCAAGCGGGCATTGGGAAATCGCCGGTGTGCCGGTTGATTTCGATTGGGGTTATTTCCCGATGACGGTGCCGACCTTTCCACAAGAACTGACCGATGCTCTGATCCAGCAGGCCAATCTTCCGGGAATTCTTGGCAACTGTCATGCATCCGGTACAACAATCATTGCCGAACTTGGCGAAGAACATATCAAAACCGGCAAGCCGATTTGTTATACCTCCGCCGACAGCGTGTTTCAGATTGCCGCACATGAAGAACATTTCGGGCTCGACCGCCTGTATGAAATGTGTGAAATCGCCTTCAAACTTGTTGAGCCCTACAATATCGGCCGTGTGATTGCCCGTCCGTTCGTTGGCGAAAGTCCGGAAACTTTCAAACGGACGTCGAACCGTCGTGATCTTGCCGTCCCGCCGCCCAAGCCCACCTTGCTTGACCAGTTCAGTGCCGCCGGTGGTAATGTGGTTTCTGTTGGCAAGATTGCTGATATCTATGCCCATCGGGGCATTGCCAAAAAGGTCAAGGCGTCCGGAAATATGGCGCTTTTTGATGCGATGATGGGTGAAATCAGCGAAGCCCCCGATAACAGCATCGTGTTCACCAACCTGGTAGACTTCGACATGGAATTCGGTCACCGTCGGGATGTGCCGGGTTATGCCAACGCGCTTGAAGAGTTCGATAAACGTATTCCGGAATTGCGTGCTGTTTTGAAACCCGGTGATCTGGTGATTATTACCGCCGATCATGGCTGTGACCCGACATGGCGCGGCAATGACCATACGCGTGAATTTGTGCCGATCCTTGCTTTTGGACCGGCCATTGCCCCTGGACCGTTCGGAATGCGCGAAACCTTTGCCGATATCGGTCAAACCGTTGCCGATCACCTTGGCATCGCACCACTTCCGGTAGGCACTTCATTTTTGAATGGATGATCTTATGAACTGGCAGGCCGGACAAATTGAACCATCAATGTCGCCGATCAGGATCGAGGCGATCGTCGATACCATTTGTCCGTGGTGCTATATCGGCAAAAAACGTCTTGAAAAGGCATTGGCGCGGGAAAAGCTTGATAACCTGATCATCAATTGGCGTCCTTTCCTGCTCAACCCGGACATGCCAAGTGGTGGCATTGACCGGAAGCTTTATCTGTCAGCAAAGTTCGGTGGTTCGGAAAGTGCTGCACGGGTCTATAAGGCAATCGAAGATGCCGGTGCGGCGGTCGGAATTGATTTCAAATTTGATCAAATCAGGGTTACGCCGGATTCTACAGACTCACATCGTCTGATCTACAAGGTTTGCGCTGAACGGCCCGCTGTCGGCAATGCATTGGTCGAAGATCTGTTTGTTGCCTATTTCCTGAAAGGTCAGGATATCGGCGATATTGATCTGCTTGCCGAAATTGCGGTGAAGCACGGCGAAGATCGCACTGAAATCCTTGAGTATCTTGTTGGTGATATGGATCGCGAGTTTGTCGGTCAGGAAAACCGTGTGGCCCATCAGATGGGCGTAACCGGTGTGCCGTGCTTCCTTTTTAACGGTCGTCATGCGCTGTCTGGTGCACAGGAACCCGACATCTTGCAACGGATGATCCGGTTGGCCCGACAGGAAGAAATACCGGTCTAAGACAATCATGAACATTATTAAAAAAAGGCGGGATAACATCACGTTACCCGCCTTTTCTTTATGTTGATACTGCGATGTCGGACAATCGCTTCATCAGACGTTTCAAGCCTTCAAGGCGATCCGTTGGTCCATCCCAGCCCGCTGCATAAACAATCTTGTGATCCGGGCGCAGACGCGCCTGTCCGACCTGTTGCTGAATGAAGCCGATCAGGCCTGCCGGGTTCGGGAACTCGTTATTTCGCAACGTGATCAGCGCACCTTTTGGCCCTGCATCAAGCTTCTCGATATTGGCGACACGGCACCATTGTTTGATCGTCACAACATCCAGAAGGTTTTCAACTTCCTTGGGCAGTTTGCCAAACCGGTCAATCATCTCGGCGGCGAACTGATCCACCTCTTCGCGTGATCTCAGTTCCGAAATACGGCGATAAAGTCCCAGTCGGACACCCAGATCCGGAACATAACGGTCCGGTATCAGGACGGGCATGCCGATATTGATCTGGGGGACAAAGCTTGCTTCTTCGGATGCATCAATTTCGCCTTTGGCCTCGGCCACAGCTTCTTCGATCATCTGCTGATAAAGCTCGATCCCCACTTCCTTGATATGCCCTGATTGTTCTTCGCCAAGCAGGTTCCCTGCCCCGCGAATATCAAGATCGTGGCTGGCAAGGTTGAAGCCAGCGCCGAGGCTATCAAGCGTCTGCATCACTTCAAGGCGCTTCAACGCCGTTGCTGTAAGCTTTTTCCCATTCGGAAGTGTCAGATAGGCATATGCGCGCTGTTTTGAACGTCCAATGCGCCCGCGTAACTGATAAAGCTGCGCCAGACCAAACATGTCCGCCCGGTGAATGATCATGGTGTTGGCGTTCGGAACATCAATCCCGGATTCAATAATGTTCGTTGCAAGCAACAGATCAAACTTTCGATCGGTAAAGTCAGTCATGACCTGTTCGAGATCGCGCGCGCCCATCTGGCCATGTGCAACGTCAAACTTGATCTCCGGTACAAGGTTTTCAAGTTCCTTGGCGACCCGGCCAAGCTCATTTACACGCGGGCAGACATAGAAAATCTGCCCTCCGCGATGGCGTTCACGCAAAATGGCTTCGCGGACCACAACCGGATCGTATGGCGTGATATAGGTCCGCACCGCCAGACGATCGACAGGCGGGGTCGCAATAATCGACAGCTCCTTGACCCCGGTAAGCGCCAGTTGCAGCGTTCTGGGGATCGGGGTTGCGGTCAGGGTCAGAACGTGAACATCGGACTTCAGTTCTTTCAGGCGTTCCTTATGCTTGACGCCGAAATGCTGTTCTTCGTCGATGATAAGAAGTCCCAGATCCTTGAAATGCACACCATTGCCCAAAAGGGCATGCGTGCCACAGACAATATCGACATGGCCGCTTTCAAGGTTTTCCTTGACCAGTTTGGCATTCTTGCCGGTCACCAGACGTGAAAGTTGCTCTACCCGCACCGGAAGCCCGTCAAAGCGCTGCTTGAAGTTCAGATAATGCTGACGACACAGCAAGGTCGTCGGGGCAACAATTGCCACCTGTTTACCGGACATGACAGCGGCAAAGGCCGCCCGCATTGCGACCTCGGTCTTTCCAAAGCCGACATCCCCACAGACAAGTCGATCCATCGGTTTGCCCGCGGCAAGATCATCAAGGGTATCACGGATGGCGCGCGCCTGGTCTTCTGTCTCGGCAAACGGGAAACTTGCACAAAACTCGTCATAGCTGCCTTCGGGCGCTTGCAATTGTGCCCCTTTGCGCAGATGGCGTTCGGCGGCGACCTTGATCAGCTTGCCTGCCATGTCACGGATACGTTCACGTAGCTTGGCCTTGCGGGCCTGCCAGGCAACACCGCCGAGCTTATCAAGGATAGAAATCCCCTCGTCCGAGCCATATCGTGACAGGACCTCGATATTCTCGACCGGGACAAACAGCTTGTCGCCGCCATCATATTCAAGCTCAAGACAATCATGCGGCGCACCGCCAGCCGTCACTGTTTTCAGGCCAAGATACCGTCCGATACCGTGTTCAAGGTGAACGACAAGATCGCCTTCGGAAATTTCGGATGCTTCGCGCAGGAAGTTATCGGCCTTGCGGCGGCGTCCGCCCGGGCGGCTCATGCGGTCGCCAAGGATATCCTGTTCTGTAACAAACCAAAGACCCTGACGACGGAAACCGCGTTCGATATCAAGGATAACAACCGCGACATGCTCATGGGTCAGGTCATCAGTGATATCTTCCCAGCACTCACAATTAACGACCTTGCCTACGCCATGTTCGCGCAAAAGCGAAACCATACGATCGCGTGAACCGTCGGAATATGCTGCGATGACAACCTGATTTTCCTTGCCACGCTGGGCCGTGATAAAATCACGCAACTCGTCATAAAGGTTGGTATCTGCGCGCGCCCGGACATCCCCGAAATCGCGCCCTGCCCGCGCACCCAGATCGAAAATGCCACGTTCGGGATTTTCATCATCGTAATATGGCGAATATTCCAGAACCACGCGATCGGCGAGCATGCGGTCAAATTCCGCCTGATCCAGATACAGCCGTTCGGTTGGCACCGGTTTATAGACATTATCGCCCGAAAGGCCGCCGCCCTTGATGTTCAGTCGCGCCTGATAGTAATCGTCAATCATCTCCAGACGATTTTCGATCACTTCCGCATACTGATAATCAAGGGTTACGATCACATCAGGCAAATAGGCAAAGATCGTATCCAGACCGTCATGGAACAATGGCAACCAATGTTCCATACCACCGTATTTCAGGCCGTTTGAAATCGATTCATAAAGGGGATCTGTTTGCGACACAGCCCCGAACAGTTCGCGATATCCGCTTCGGAAACGTGAAATGCTGTCCGGATCCAGAAACACTTCGCCAACCGGCAGCAGTGCAATTTCCTTGACCTTGCCAATCGTTCGCTGGCTTTCAACATCAAAGCGCCGAATGCTTTCAATCTCGTCACCAAAGAAATCAAGGCGTACCGGATCTTTCATTCCAGGCGCAAAGATATCGACAATGTCGCCGCGTACGGCATAGTCGCCCGGTTCCATGACCTGTTCGGCGCGGTTATAGCCCATACGCTCAAAATATGCGGTAAGATCGGCCCGGTCATATTCAGTGCCTGCCTTGAAGGCGAGCTTGCCATTCCGCATCACATCAACGCGCGGAACCCGCTGCATGGCAGCGGCCGCAGTGGTCAGAACGATGCGTCCCTGCCCGGCCTGTGGTGCTGCCCCTTCGGCCAGAACCGTCAGCGTCTCGATACGCCGTGCTGTCACTTCGGCAATCGGCGAAACCCTGTCATACGGCAAACAGTCCCAAGCCGGAAGTGTAAGCACTTCGACTTCCCCGGCAAAGAAACGCAAGGCTTCTGCCAGTTGAGACATGCGTTTGTCATCGCGTGCGACATGCAGAACCGTTTTGTTGGTTCCGGCCGCGTCGAGCAATTCACGCAAAATCAGCGCGTCTGATCCCTCCGGGACGCCGCCGACACGTTTGCGACCTTTGGTCGATATGATTTCTTTTATTTTGTTCAATGCTTTATCAGGCGTTGCTCAGATCCCTAATCATGCGCAGTACATCAGTATCATACTGCGCCGGGGCTTGTTCCTTGCCAGTGGCCCACTTGAAGAAGTCCGCATCGGGCACTTCATTGATCAGGGCCTCGAACGTATCAAGCTGTTCCTCGGTCAGGGTGCTCAGGTGTTTGTCCATGAAGCGGCCCATCAGGATATCGTTTTCCTTGGTGCCGCGATGGCCCCCGCGGAACAACAGCTTTTTACGACGCATTTCGAGTTCCGAAATGTTGTCAGTCATGGTCGATCTCCTGATTTAACTCGTTGCAGCACCCGGTGGGCGGGCGTCTGCAGGCAATTCTGTGGCTTGGTTTGTACGGCAAAATACGGTCGGGGTCCATGCTGCGATCAGTTGATTTTGCATCAATTCGTGACTTGCCGGTTGTCCCGCGATAATTTTGTTGTATACCCGTGCCATAAACATAATTGTTCTATTAACGTTCTCATCGAAAGTTGCAACGAAAACCGACATGCGCCCGGAAATTCTGTTCCCTCTTTTTGCTGAAATAGACACGCTGGCAGGCATTGGTCCGCGGCTGAAACCGCTGGTCGAGCGGCTGATTGGCGGGGAACATGTGGCAGATTTGCTGTGGCATTTACCATCCGGGATCATTGACCGTCGTTTTTCGCCGCCCCTTGCTGAAACCATTGACGGGTCGATTGTGACTCTTGATGTCTGGGTCGAGCGGCACGATCCGTCGCCAAATCGTCGGCGTCCCTATCGGGTGATCTGTAAAACGCTGAGCGGCCCTGTTGTGCTGGCATTTTTCAATGCGCGGGCAAAATATCTGAACGATGTCCTGCCGGTTGGCGAAAAGCGCATCGTGTCAGGCAAGATCGATCATTATCGCGGCGAATATCAAATCACCCACCCTGACCGTATCGGTACCGAGGCCGAGCGAGACGACATCCAGACGGTTGAGCCGGTTTATCCGATGTCGGCCGGTGTAACAGGCAAGACTTTGACCAAGGCCGCGCGCGCAGCCCTTGCCATGGTTCCGGATTTGCCAGAATGGCATGATCCGGCACTGGTGGCGCGACACAAATGGCCAGATTTGAAGACCGCCCTTCATACTGCTCATAATCCGCAAGATGAAGCTGATCTGTCACCGGATCATCCTGCGCGCAAACGGCTTGCCTATGATGAATTGCTGGCCAATCAACTGGCACTGGCGCTGATACGGGCAAAGATGCGCAAATTGGGTGGGCGGGTCACACAAGGTGACGGCAAATTGCGTGATGCCTTGTCAGGCAACCTGCCCTTTGCCATGACGGGCGCACAGCAACGTGCGCTTAAGGATATCTATGCCGATATGGCGAGTGAAGGACGCATGTTGCGCCTTTTGCAAGGGGATGTCGGATCGGGGAAAACCGTTGTTGCACTGATGGCGATGCTCAATGCTGTTGAATGCGGACGTCAGGCCGCCCTGATGGCCCCGACTGAAATTCTTGCCCGACAGCATTTTGAAACCATTTCCCCCTTGCTTGAACAGATCGGTGTGACTTGTGCCATTCTGACCGGGCGCGATAAGGGAAAGTCCCGCAAGGCATCGCTAGAGGGATTTGCCAGCGGGGATATTCAGATCGCAGTCGGCACCCATGCCCTGTTCCAGGAAGACGTCATTTTCAGAGACCTTGCATTTGCAGTTGTCGACGAACAGCATCGCTTTGGTGTCCATCAGCGCCTGATGCTGGCGGGCAAAGGACAAGCCGTCGATGTACTGGTCATGACAGCAACGCCGATCCCGCGCACCCTTACCCTTACGGCATTCGGGGATATGGAAGTATCGCGTCTGGATGAAAAGCCGCCCGGAAGAAAGCCGGTTGATACCCGTGTTCTTCCCATCGACAAGGTTGATGATGTGATTTCGGGCATCGGACGCGCCATGCGCACAGGCACCAAAATCTATTGGGTCTGTCCGTTGGTGGAAGATTCCGAAATCCTTGACCTTCAGGCCGCAGAAGAACGTTATCGAGTTCTCGTAGAGCTGTTCGGTGAAAGCCGGGTTGGTCTTGTTCACGGCAAGATGAAGGGCAAGGAAAAAGACGAGGTGATGGAACGTTTTGCCCATGGGGATACGTCCATTCTTGTTGCAACGACCGTGATTGAGGTCGGCGTTAATGTGCCTGAAGCCACCATTATGGTCATCGAGCATTCTGAACGGTTTGGTCTGGCCCAACTCCATCAGTTGCGGGGACGCATTGGTCGTGGTGATGCGGCATCGACCTGTTTGCTTTTGTATGGCAGCCCGCTGGGCCAAGTTTCCAAGGCGCGCCTGAAGATCATGCGCGAGACAGAGGACGGGTTCATCATTGCCGAGGAAGACCTGAAATTACGTGGCGCGGGCGAAGTTCTTGGTACCCGCCAAAGCGGGCTTCAGGAATACCGGTTGGCCAATCTGGAGCTGCATGGTGATTTGCTGGCGATTGCGCGCGACGATGCGCGCCTGATTGTGGACCGGGATCCTGATCTTCATAAAGCCCGCGGTGAAGCCCTACGATTGTTGCTTTATCTGTTTGAACGTGATGAGGCTGTACGATATTTCAGATCGGGCTAGATCGAAACTGGTCAGCTACAGCAAGGGCGCTTGTGAAAAGCGCCCTTGTTTTTTTATTCTGTCATTTGTGGCAGTTAATCAGGCATCTTCGCGTGTTTTTCCGTCTTTCGATGATGCACTTTCATCGGTGTCGATCCGGGCCGAAATATCGCGCGAAACCAGAATGGGGACATTCTCCTTTTCGCGGAGAACATCGACATCCTCATATGTCTTGGCAGCAACTTTTGGCTGCTTCTGTTCTTCAATCGGACGGCGATCCGGCGGGGTCACAATACCGCCCGACATCACCATCTTGATGGCTTCTTCGACGGTCATATCAAGGATCACAATATCTCCACGCGGGACGAACAACAAGAATCCCGACGTTGGGTTTGGCGTTGTTGGCAAGAAGATATTGATCACCGTATCTTCGGTAAGGTGCTGGACCTCGCCCTTGGTTTCACCGGTAATAAAGCCGATTGCCCACATGCCACGACGCGGATATTCAAGTAACACCGCCTGACGAAACGCATTGGACTGGTTGGCCAGAACAGTTTCAAGGATCTGTTTGACAGCACTATAGATGCTGCGTACTGCCGGAATGCGGCCAAGAATGCGCTCGTAAAGCTTGATCAGCGCCCGTCCGGCAAAGTTCGTGGTGAACCAGCCAACAACGGTAATGAAGACCAGAATAACCAGCAATCCAAGTCCCGGAATACCATAATCCTGATAACCATCCGGCAAATAGGTTTCCGGATTGTAATGTGCCGGGATCAGCGGGATAACCTTGCTGTCGACGAATTCGATAAACCACCAGGCCAAGCCGAAGGTAATTGCAAGCGGCGCGCTTACGAGAATGCCGGTCAGGAAATATGCCCGCATACGGGCAAAAAGGCCCGGGCTTGGAAGTGTATGACCGGAACCCTGATTTTCCGTATCATTGGTATCATCGCGCTTGGCGTTCATTGATCACCTGTGCTGAAGTGCCGCAACCAAATGTTCTTTTACAAGAATAGCCTTTGGCATTTGGTATTTGTAAGTAAGAATATGGCAATGCTGCGACATTGGATCGGTTTACCCGTTTCCTGAAGTGATAGCAGTAATCAAGTTTGCGGCGCAACCAAACAAACCGCAAATGGTTAAACAGAACCGGTATGGAGACGTTTTGCAGGTCTGGATTATCGAATATATTTACGATGAAGATGGTTCGGTCGGGGTGAAAACTGCCAAGGTGCGCGCCCCTGATTACGAAACGGCGCGTCAGTTTGCGATTGGCGATGCGCCGGCCAAGGATTTCGTGATGTCCCTGCATCCGGAATCGGAAGATCAGTTTCTTGGTACACCGGGTATCCGCGCCCGCGAGATGACCGGAAAAGTAGTTCACGAAGTCCCTGATCCGGACGATGATTTGGAAGATGATGATGATGACGATTTCCGAGCTTGATGAGCGAACCTTTTTACCACGCCCGATCATCGGCGTTGGGGCTGTTGTCTGGCATCAGGATCATGTTCTGCTGATCCAGCGCGGGAAGGACCCCAATATCGGCAGTTGGAGCATCCCTGGCGGCGCGCAGGAACTGGGCGAAACGGTGCGCGAGGCTGTTTGTCGTGAAGTCATGGAAGAAACCGGCGTCAAGATTTCCAGTCCGATCCTGGTCGATACAGTCGATCTGATTGCGCATACCGAAGAAGACAAGGTTGAATATCACTATACCCTGATTGATTTTGTGGCCGTTGCGCTTAATCCCGATATCAGCCTTGGCGGTGATGCCGCAGATGCCAAATGGGTGAAGGTGAACGAGGTCACAAATTACAATCTCTGGAACAAGACCATCGACATCATTGCCAAATCACGCACCATTCTTGAAGGCCGCTAAGCGCCCTTCCCGGTCGTTACGTTACTTGGGCTGATATTCATACAAAAAAGGCGACATCTCCATGATGCCGCCTTTTGTTGTTTCCGAGGAACGTCAGGATCATGCTGCGGCATGTTGCAGCAGAACGCTTTCCTGAAGTTTCTTGAATGCACGTGCTTCAAGCTGGCGGACACGTTCGCGGCTGACACCGAAGCGTTCACCCAGTTTCTCAAGGGTGATCGGGTCGTCGCTCAGGAAACGGGCCTTGATGATTTCCTGTTCACGTTCAGGCAACTCGCCAAGTGCGTTTTTCAGCATGCCGTTATGAAGAACACGTTCTTCGGCATCGGCAACGATGGCTTCCGGGCTCGGCGCATCCGAAGACAGGGTATCAAGATATTCCATCCCCTCGTCTTTTGGCATCGGCGTGTTGAGCGAGAAATCACGTGCCGCAAGACGGCGGTTCATTTCAAGCGCTTCACGACCGGTTACACCAAGCTTTTCGGCAACCTGATCAGCTTCTTCGGGCGACAATTCACCATTGTCATAGATGTTAAGCTGACGTTTTGCCTTGCGCAGACTGAAGAACAGCTTCTTCTGGGCTGCCATGGTGCCAAGTTTGACCATCGACCAGCTTTGCAGGATGTATTCCGTAACCGCAGCACGGATCCACCACATCGCATAGGTCGACAGACGGAAGCCGCGTTCCGGATCGAATTTCTGAACCGCACGCATCAGGCCGGTATTGCCTTCGGCAACAAGGTCTGCCATCGGCAGGCCATAGCCGCGGTAACCGAATGCGATCTTGGCGACCAGACGCAAGTGACTGGTGACAAGTTTATGTGCAGCCGCGGTGTCATCATGGTCCTGATAACGGTGGGCCAGCATGTATTCTTCATCCGCAGTAAGCATTGGAAACTTCCAGACTTCACGGAGATAGCCCGAGAAACCGTCTTCCAGAGATACTGCAGGTAATTTAATGGCGCTCATTATATGTCCTCCTGAGAGGTTCACGCGTCGACATCTGTATTGAATACGGAGTCCGTCATAGGTTAGATGACGCGCGAACACTGTCGGTTGTGAATTTATTCACTTGGACGACCGGATTTTTTGGGAAAGCTGATTGGTCCGGTCGCATATTCATTCCATAGAGACCTATGGAAGAGGACAGCAGACGCTAATAAGAAGTTCATTCATGGTGTCTCATCCTTACATGAAGCAAATCGACAATTTACATGTCCGCCAATAGGCCGGACGTTGATCCGGCGGTGCCTTTGGGCCCCCACCCGCATTGCTTAATATATCTAATCCCGACCAAATCAGTCAAGAACTTCTGACCAGAGTTTCAGTTATATTAATCAACCGTTATCAGCATTTTAGAAAAGATAACTGACAAGCGCTGTCAGGTACTCAAAACGCCAACAATTCACGGTAAAATCGATATAAGGCGAAACAAAGGCAAGCTGTCCAAATTCGATGGAACTGGTGACCTATGGTCAAATACACCGGTATCGGGTGACCGAAAGGTAAACACCAGACTTCCTGATCTGGCATCAAAGGGACACTTATTGTAGTGTCGCGAACATTCCTGTTTTGCTGGTAACCGGGACACATCATGCCAGACCATTTACCCACGTCGTCCTGCCCGTGCGGAAGCTCCAGACCTTATGATCACTGCTGTGGTCTGTATCATTCGGGGCGCAGTTTTGCCGAAACTGCCGAGAAGCTGATGCGATCGCGTTACACAGCGTTTGTTCTTCGCAATGGGGATTACCTGACTTCGACACTGGCTAAAGAAAATCGCAGGGGTTTTGATGGGGGTAGCATTGGCCGGGATCAAACACACTGGACCGGACTGGAGATTATCGACCGGGTTGCCGGTGGAATGCTTGATCAAACCGGCATTGTCGAATTCATCGCAAGCTTTGTTGAAAATGGTCAGACATACCAGCTTCATGAACGTTCGAACTTCGAACGCCGTGATGGAAAATGGTTTTATGTCGATGGTATTTTTCCCGGAGACACAAAACAACATAGCGAAGGTGCGTCTTTACAGGACGGTAAAACCACTTTGGAAAAGGTGGGCCGAAACGACCCCTGCCCGTGTGGTTCCGGCAAGAAATTCAAGAAGTGTTGCGGCTGACTAGCGCATGAATTCGATGGCCCATTTATGAAATGGGCGGATCAAACTTGCGTGGGCATCTTCGTAGGAAAGCCAGATTAGTTCATGATCGTCATCAACAGGCGGACCAAGCTTTTCGCGGAGTTCACATTCAAAAAAGGTCCCGCGTTTTAGCCGATAGCGTCCTTTGGCCGGATTATTGACATATTGGGATGCAAAACCAAGGCGCGAAACAATGTTGATCCGATATCCGGATTCCTCATAGGCCTCGCGATAAAGTGCATCCTGTTCGCTTTCGCCAGGCTCAACGCCCCCACCCAGAAGAACAATACCCTTTGGTGTGCGCGCCACGGCAAACTTTCCCTCGCCATTTCGGATCACGGCATAGGAACAATCCTGAACGTTATAGCTTTGCCCCATGCGCGGGGTTCCAAAAACAGGTCCAACCAACTTGGATATACCAGCCTTCCACAACTGAATGCCGTTTCCCGAGAACAAGAGTTTTTCTAATTATTTTGTAACGCGATAGCACGATCAGGCATAACTTTGCAACGTGTCGTGTCTCGATACAGTTCTCCTTGTCTTTCTGATGCAAACCGCCGTCTTCCAGTGGACGCAATCTGGCGGTTCTTGCTGTGCACGATTTTCTTCGATCAGCTTCGATAGATATGGTTATGCCGACAAGTCTCGCAAAGTAAAACACCCCAAAACAGTCACTGTTTTGGGGTGTTTTGAAACCGTAGTTCCAGAGAAAATCCTAGAACGGAATTTCGTCATCAAGGTCAGGTGCACCGGCCGGGGCAGAACCACCACCGGAAGATCCGCCATTACCCCAACCTGCGTCAGAGCCACCACCGTAACCGCTGTCAGAACCGCCATAGTTGCCACCGGATGATGCGCCACCACCCATGCCGCCGCCTTCGCCGCGGTTATCAAGCATGGTCAGGTTCGAGTTGAAACCTTCGAGAACAACTTCAGTGGTATAGTTGTCTTTGCCATCCTGCCCCTGCCACTTGCGAGTGCGGAGCTGGCCTTCGATATAAAGCTTGCTGCCTTTTTTCACGAAACGCTCGACAACATCTGCAAGGCCTTCGTTGAAGACAACAATGCGGTGCCATTCAGTACGCTCGCGACGTTCACCAGACTGACGGTCGCGCCACTGTTCGGAGGTCGCAATGCTGAAATTGGCGATTTTCTTACCGGCCTGAGTGAACCGGATTTCAGGATCGCGCCCGAGGTTCCCGACGAGAATGACTTTATTGACACTACCAGCCATGGGTTATCTTCCAAGTTTGTGTTGTCCGCTGTCCCGAATAATCGGGACTTGTGAATTATCATTACGCAAAAATGCGCTGCATTAAAGATTCAAGTGAAACGCGATCCGTTTCATCAAAGGAGCCATATTCGACACTATCGACGTCAAGCACAGCAATCAACTGCCCATCACGATTGATGACCGGAACCACGATTTCAGAGTTTGACCGGCTGTCACAGGCGATATGCCCGGGAAATGCATGAACATCAGCAACCAGCTGTGTTTCGCGCGAAGCCGCCGCTGTGCCGCAAACGCCGCGCCCGAACGGGATGCGCAGGCAACCAAGTGTACCTTGATACGGCCCAACGACCAGCTCGTTTTCCTTCTGTGGATCAGCCACATAAAAACCGGTCCAGAAGTAATAATCGAACTTTTCCGACAGGACGCAGGACACTGTGGCCATCAAAGCGGTGATGTTGGTTTCCCCTTCGGTGATGCTGAGAAGCTCTTTTTCGGCTTCTGCATACAGGGATTTTTTCAGGTCTGGCTGCACAGTGTTCTCCATAAACTTTGACGATACGAACTACCCCGTTCGGACCATTCGAGACAAGGGTAAAGTGCCCCATTTCTGAAACAAAAAACACCCCCGACAGGTCATCCCCGCCGGAGGTGCCATATTCAACTGATTGGTAGCGTTCAGATACGCTTGCCAGTCTCGATATCAAACAGATGAATTTTGTCTGCCTGAACAGTCAAGCTCAAGGCATCGTTTTTGGCAAACTGGTGCGTTCCCTGCAGGCGCAGCGTCACATTGTCCGCCCCGGAACCGAAATCTAGGTATACCAGCGTTTCAGCGCCAAGAGATTCCACCATACGAACAACCGCATTGATGTGCCCATCGCCATTGTTGGCAAGGCTAAGATGTTCGGGACGAATACCGGCGGTCACCGCCTGCCCGCCGGCAACATCATGATCAATATCAAGCATCACGCCATCTCCGACGATCACATGTTTACAATCATCAGATACTTTAGCCGTCAGGAAATTCATCGCCGGAGACCCGATAAAACCAGCAACAAATTTGGTGGCAGGCTTTTCGTAGATATCAATCGGAGTACCGATCTGCTCAGCGACGCCGCCATTCATGACGATCAGTCGATCTGCCAAAGTCATGGCTTCCACCTGATCATGGGTGACATAAACAGATGTAATGCCAAGACGTTGCTGCAAGTTCTTGATTTCAAGACGCATGTCCACACGAAGCTTCGCGTCCAAGTTCGACAGCGGTTCGTCAAACAGGAAGACTTTTGGTTGACGGACAATTGCCCGGCCCATGGCAACACGCTGACGCTGGCCACCAGAAAGCTGACGGGGTTTGCGTTCCAGATGATCTTCAAGTTGCAGAATGCGGGCGGCTTCGCGCACCTTGCTTTCGATGTCAGTCTTGCTATAGCCACGGTTACGCAAGCCATAAGCCATATTGTCGAAATTGTTCATATGCGGATAAAGCGCGTAGTTCTGGAACACCATTGCGATATCACGATCAGCCGGCGCAACCTTGTTGACGACCTTGTCATCAATGCTGATCTCACCAGCTGAAATGCTTTCTAGACCTGCTATCATGCGCAGCAAGGTGGATTTTCCGCAGCCCGATGGGCCGACCAGAACTGTAAATTCGCCATCCTTAATGGCAAGATCAATGCCATGGATCGCCTTATACCCGTTCGGGTAGGTTTTTTCAGCCTGATTAAGGGTAACTGTTGCCATCTTTGTATCCTGTATCCGGATCAGTTGGTTTCCATTCAGCAGAAATCGGGAGACAGAGATTATTTCTCTGTCTCGACCAGTCCCTTGATGAACATGCGTTGGAAGATCACCACCACCAGCACCGGTGGAATGGTCGCCATGATTGTCAGAGCGAATGCCTTGGGAAATTGCGGTATCTGTCCGCCTTCATAAAGCGAGTTATAGACCTGTTTGATGCCGATCACGATCGTGTAAAGCTGATCATCGGTGGTCATCAGAAGCGGCCAAAGATACTGGTTCCAGCCAACAACAAACATGATGATAAAGATTGCCGCGATCATCGTGACCGAAAGCGGAACCAGAATATCGATAAAGAACCGGACAGGACCGGCACCGTCAAGACGGGCTGCCTCAAGCAGCTCATCGGGTACCGACCGATAAAACTGCCGGAAGAAGAAAGTCCCGGTTGCCGAGGCAATCAGCGGCAGGATCAGACCGGTATAGCTGTTTAGCAGCCCAAGATTTGCAACGACCTCATAAGACGGAACAATACGCACTTCGAGCGGCAGCAAAAGGGTCGAAAAAATCACCCAGAACAGCGGCACGGCAAGTTTGAACCGAAAATAGACAATCGCATAGGCCGCCATCATGGAAATGATCACCTTGCCGATTGCAAAGCCAAGGCCCAGTACCATGCTGTTAAACAGCATTTCAAGAGCGGTCACCCTGCCCTTTGTTGCCGCCGGATCAAACAGGATCGCGCCGTAGTTTTCAATCATATGTCCACCCGGCCAGAATTGCAGACCGTTCTGGAAAATGAATTCACGCGTATGGGTGGATGATGCAAATGCAATCCAGACCGGCATGATCATGAAAAGCGCGCCAAGGATCAGGATTGTGTGATTGGTGAATATTCGCCATTTCGACTGATACATCGCGGCCCCCTAGTAATGCACTTTGCGTTCAATGAAGCGGAACTGGAACACGGTCAAAATACTGACCATGATCATCAGCAAAACCGATTGCGCGGAACTGCCGCCCAAATCCGCCCCGATGAAACCATCCACATAAACCTTGTAGACAAGCGTTGCTGTTGCCCCGCCCGGAGACCCCTTGGTCGACACATCAATGATGCCAAAGGTTTCAAAGAAGGCGTACGTCAGGTTGATCACCAGCAGGAAGAAGGTCGTCGGAGCAAGCAACGGGAAGGTAATCGTCCAGAAACGACGTTCTGCACTTTTACAATCAAGTGTCGCTGCTTCCTGAACGGACTTCGGAATGCCCTGAAGGCCGGACAGGAAGAAGATGAAATTCACACTGACCTGTTTCCAGACCGCAATCAGAATGACAACAAAGGCCGCATCATTGGCGTTTTGAATATGATTGAATTCAAACCCGAAGCTGTTGAACGCTTTGTAAAGGTCACCCATCAGCGGGTTGAACATCATATTACCAAGCAGACCAGCCACGGGCGGCGCAACCGCGTACCCCCACATCAGAAGCGTCCGATAGGATTTGGCGCCACGGATAACTTCGTCGGCACGTACCGCTAGAAAAAGCGATATGGTGATCGAAATAACGGCAACTGCCACCGAGAAGATCACTGTAAAGATCGCCGAACGGCTCCAGGATGCGCTCGATAGAACATCCTCGAAATTGCGGAACCAGACAAATTGCGAAGACATGCCAAAGGCATCTTCAAGAAGGAATGACTGGTAAACCGCCTGTGCCGCTGGCCACAGGAAGAATATGGAAATAATCAAAATCTGGGGTGCAACAAAAAGATAGGGCACCGCGCTATGTTCAAATTGTACGCGCTTCATCGCCTATGCCACCATTACTCAAGTCCAAAAAATGCAAAACAGGGCGACCAGCTTGGGCCGCCCCGTATTTGCGAAAAGCAGATTAGTTCGAATAGGTATCGTTGAAGCGATCCAGAAGGCCGTTTGCTTCTTCTTCAATCGTGTTGAAGGCTGCATCAATGGTTTCTTCGCCATTCATCATCTTGTCGACTTCGCGATAGATGACTTCACGGATCTGGACGTAGAAACCAAGGCGGTAACCTTTGGTCCACTCACCACCTTCCTCGGAAAGCTGCTGAATGCCAACTTCGGCATCCGGGCTTTCTTTGTAGTAGCCGTCTTTTTTCGCCAGCTCGTATGCTGCCGTGGTGATCGGCACATAACCGGTTTCTTTGTGCCAGTAATACTGGGTTTCCGGCTTGGTCAGGAATTTGAAGAATGCGGCAACGCCAGCATCCTGTTCTGCGCTATGACCAGAGAAGGCAAACAGCGAAGCACCGCCGATAAAGGTCGATTTCGGTGCGTCACCAACGCCTTTCCAGTAAGGAAGGGTCGAAGTGCCAAAATCAAACTGGGCGGATTTGCGAAGGCCACCGAACGAACCGGAGGAACCGATCCACATGGCGACCTGTTGCTGAACGAAAGCATCTTGGTTTGCGCCCCATGCACGACCGTAATAGCCGTAGTAACCCTCGTCTTTCCAGGCTTTGACGCGCTTCCAGTGATCTTTCAAGGCATCGTTGTTATAAAGGATCTTAACATCGGTGCTGTCATAGCCGTTGTTGCCGGTCGCCATCTGCAGATTGTGGCGCGACATGAAGTTTTCAAAGAAGATCCACGGGCTGTGCGACTGGGCAAGAGCGGTGTAACCGGCAGCTTTGAGCTTCGGAGCGGCTTCTTCGAATTCCTGCCAGGTTTTCGGAACGTCTACACCGGCTTTGGCAAGGGCTTCTTTGTTGTAATACAGAAGCGGGGTCGAGCTGTTGAACGGCATGCCGATCATCTTGCCATCAGAGTCCGCATAGAAGTAGCGAACACCCGGAATGTATTCATTGATGTCGAATTTGACGTTGTTTTCTTCGAGCAGGTCCTGAACCGGCTTAACAGCACCTTTGGCATTGATGATGGTTGCAGCGCCAGCATCGAAGATCTGAATGATGTTCGGCTGGTTTTTCGCGCGGAACGCAGCGATACCTGCCGTCATGGTGTCTTCGTAGCCACCCTTGTTAACTGCAACAAGGTGATAATCGGACTGGCTTGCGTTAAAATCTGCGGTGATCTGATCAACCACACCACCAAGCGCGCCGTCCATAGCGTGCCACCAGGTGATCTCGGTTGCGGCTTCTGCAGTGTTGCCGATGGCAAACACGGCAGCGGCTGCCATTAGTGTCTTGCGAAACATGATCTGTTAGCTCCCAAATAAAAAACATCTGTTTCAAACCGCCTGTTGTCCGGTTCGTCACAACGCATTCGTTTTCTGTCGGGAGCCCTGTTTCCTCAAGTGACAGTTTTCGGAAATTTACTTTTCGAACGTATAAATGATCAATATTGCACTGTTATTTGGGTTTAAAACTCACAATTTGATTGATCTAAACGTTCACATGAACAGCAATGAATTTGCAAAACCCCGCAAAATTATTGCTTCTGATAGTATGGAGTCATCTCAATGTTGCTATCAATACATTGTATAATATGAATTTTTTGTTTCCATATTATGAATCTGTCACGTTTTTTTTTGCGCATTTATGCGGCTTGCCGGTTTATCAAAGATAAAAAGAAAGGGTGGCATTGATGCCACCCTTTAACATTCAGAAATGAACATTTTGATCGGATATCAGTTCTTGGTGTCACGCTGCACGAAGACCGAGAGCAAAGCCAAACCGCCTGACACCACCATCAACAGCAACGACAACGCATTGAGAACTGGTGTTGATCCCTGCTTGAGGCGATCAAACATCGCAATGGTCAGCGGCGCATCAGACCCGACCAGCATCAATGTCGTATTGAAGTTCTCAAATGACATCAGGAATGCCACAATCCCTGCCCCGATCAATGCCGGTTTGAGGAATGGGATCGTTATGGTCCAGAGTGCTGCACGCCGTGTCGCGCCAAGATTAAGCGCAGCTTCTTCAAGACTGACATCAAATTTACGCAAACGAGCCGAGATCACCAGTGTCGTGATCGTCGTGATAAAGGCGAACTGGCCAATGATCACAAGAAACAGGCCCGGCCGCAGGAACTCAAGATCCCAGCCAATACTATCTTCGATACCGTTTGCAATGGCATTCGAGAAGACAAGAATTGAAATACCAAGGATCACACCGGGAATAACCAGTGGCGAAAGCGAGATAATATAAAGCAGGTTCTTGCCGGGAAACTTGCTGCGTTCAAACAGAAATGCATTACAGGTTCCGACCGTCACTGACAGGATGGTGACCCAAAACGCTACAAATGCCGAAACGCCGACACTTTCAAGAAGCTTGGTGTCATTGAATATCCCGATATAGGGATCCTCATTTCCAAAGAACCAGGCAAGAGTCCCTCCCTCCCAGGGCATGGACGGGAACAGGCTATCGTTGAAGGCAAAGACACCCACGACAATCAGCGGCGCGCTCAGATAGACAAAGAACAGCGCGATATAGCTTGAATAGAGGCCCTTGTAGAATTTGGGCTGCGGAATACTTGGAATCATGTTCTTTCCCCTAGCCCACAGTTTCTGAAAGCGTCTGTTTGCTGAGTTTCAACCCGATCCAGACAATCGCAGATGACAAAATCAGCAGCAGGAAGCCAAACGCAGACCCTGACTCCCAGTTAAATCTGGTAATGAACTGGGTGTAAATCTGTTCGGTAAACCAGAGGCTGTCCTTACCCCCCAACAGATTGGGTGTCAGGTAATTGCCAAGTGTCAGCATGAAGACAACGATGCATCCTGAGGCAATACCGGGCATAGCATGGGGAATAACGATGTCACGTGTTACGGTGAATGCGTTGCCACCAAGGTCATATCCCGCCTCGATCAGACTGTCATCAAGGCTGTCGAGAACCGAAACCAGAGGCACAACCATGAACAACATCGATGTGTAAACCAGACCGACCATAATGGCCGCGTCGTTATAAAGCATTTCCACAGGACCATCCGCGATCCCGGCCCATTGCAAGAAATTGCTTATAACGCCACTTTCGCGCAGCAGGATCATCCAGCCAAAGGTCCGAACCAGTTCCGAAACCCAGAACGGGATCAGGCACATCAGAAACAGCGCATTCTTGCCCTTTCCGCGCATCACCTTGGCGATGTAGTACGACACCGGAAAGCCGATCACGAGCGTCAGAACCGTGGCAAAGATCGACATCACCGCCGTCCGGACATAGGTGTTCCAGTAAAGGGGTTCTGCAAAAAATTCGATATAGTTGATCAGGCTGAATTCATATTTTCCATATGAGATGCGTTCGCGCATCGAGACCAGGAAAAGGTCCATGTGCGGCAAAATAACCAACAGAAACAGCCACAATAGCAACGGCATTGCCAGCAACAGCAAGCCAAAGCGAAATGCACTGCCTCCGGTTATGGAAGCTGTCTTGCTCATGCTCCTGCTCCGCCTTCGGTCGATGCGAAGCAACGGGTTTGCTCGACGCTCCATGAAAGCCTGATTTCGTCCCCTGCCTTGACGGAGGCAAATGCACCGGTCTGGGGCAAGGCAACGGTCATTTCATGACCGGTCACAAGTTCACGCACCTGAAGGCTGCTTGCGGCACCATTAAACAGGACATTATCAACCTTGGCGGAAAGACTGTTGTCGCCACCTTCCGTGCCATCAATGGCAATGGCTTCGGGACGGACAAAAACGTCGACCCCCTGACCAATGACCAGATTGTTCTGGCCGTCGCGTTTAGCGATGACTTTACCGCCGCTGGCAAGATTGATTTCGATCTTGTGATCATCGCCACCTTCTACAGTGCCGTGCCAGCGATTGCTCTCACCGACAAAGCCTGCAACAAAGGCCGTTTTGGGATTGTAATAGAGGTCCTGTGGCGCACCGACCTGCTCAAATCGTCCGGCATTCATTACCGCAACCTGATCGGACATCACAAGTGCCTCGGACTGGTCATGGGTGATGTAAACAAACGTGGTGCCGATCTCATGTTGCAGCTGTTTGAGTTCAACCTTCATATGTTCGCGCAATTTAAGGTCTAGCGCCCCTAAGGGTTCGTCCAAAAGCAGAACAGCGGGGTCAAGAACAAGACAGCGCGCAATCGCGATGCGCTGCTTCTGGCCACCTGAGAGCTGACTAATCTGTTTGGGTCCTGCATCTGGAAGTCCGACCCGTGCAAGGGTTTCATTGACCTTTTGCGTGATCGTTGCCTTGTCAACACCACGGCGTTTAAGGCCGTAGGCAACGTTTTCGGCAACATTCATCATCGGGAACAAGGCAAGATGCTGAAATACCATATTGACCGGCCGACGGTTGGGTGGAACACCCAGCACCGATGCGCCCTTGATCAGGATATCGCCCGATGTGGGGGCCTGAAACCCGGCCAGCATCCGAAGCAGCGTCGTCTTGCCGCATCCACTTGGACCAAGGATGGAGAAAAACGACCCTTTGGGGATTGCCAGTGAGATGTCATTGACGGCGGTAAAGTCGTCAAAAGTTTTGACCACATTGCGGCATTCAAGGTCAAATTGGTCAGCCATAGGAGCCCTGTTCACGTTATTTTTGTTGGTGGAGCCAATCGAATGGTGATTGCCATTCCAGAAAGCACGATATCCCCGGCACAAAAATATGCCGGGGACGAAAGTTCTCAGGAAATAAGTTTCCTTAGTTCGACTGAGCAGCCTTCACGCGATCCAGGGTTTTACCCTCAAGCACTTCAAGACCGGCCGGAACGGTCGGATACCATTTGATGTTGTCGAGGTCAGCCGGCGGGAAACTGCCCTGGAACTGAGCTTTGAGTTTTGCATCTGCAAACTCATCCGCACCCTTGGAGGCGGTAAAGTTGCCTGCACTTGCAGTGATTTTAGCAGCGATTTCCGGCTGCATGACAAAGTTGATCCACTTATAGGCAGCATCTTCGTTCTTTGTCTTGCGCGGCAGTGCAAAGGTATCAATCCAGCCAAGTGCGCCGGATTTCGGTGCGACAAAGGTGATGTCGGCATTGTCGTTATTGAGCTTCCAGCCGCCAGTATCCCAAGCCATTGCTGCAACGACTTCACCCGAACGTACGAGGTTCAGCAGCGCATCGCCACCTTCCCAATAGGTTTTAACGTTGGATTTGCAGTCAATCAGCTTGGCTTCGACCGCATCAAGGATTTCCTGATACTTGGCTTCATCACCATATGCCGCAAACGGATCAAGTCCCATCGCGTAAGCGAAACCGATCAGGGTAGGACGCTTCAGGCGATAGGAAACCTTGCCTGCAACTTCCGGTGCACAAAGGTCGGTATAGTCTGCGACGTTTGCGGCTTTGGATTTGTCAACGATCAGGCCGCTGGTGCCCCAGACATGCGGCACGCCGTAAACGTCGCCTTCAACGGTGGTGTTGGTTTTGGTCGCATCAAGCATCGACGGAATGAATTTGGCCGCGTCGACTTTCGAAAGGTCGATCGGTTTGTAGATACCGTATTCAAGCTGAGCACCGGCGATGCGGTCCTGGGACGGCTGGGCAAGGTCAAAACCACCGCCGCCCGTCGCACGCAGTTTTGAAATCATGTCTTCGTTGTTGGACAACGTCACTTCGACATCGATGCCGGTTTCTTTTTCGAACAGCTCGACAACTTCGTCCGGGGCATAGCCCCCCCAGGTCAGCAGACGAAGCTCTTCAGACTGAGCCGCTGAAGTGAAGGCAACCATTCCAGCAATCGCTGTGAGGCCAAGCAAAGAACCGCGCAATGCGCCGTGTTTTTTAGACATTTTGAACCCTCGTTATAAACGTGATGGCATTTCCCTGTGGCCGGATCGTTCATAGAATTTGGTTATCTCGCTCCGGCACGGAGCAATATCGCAAACATTCGTGTTGATACGAAAGAAAAAACGAAACTTTTTCTTTCTTTTGAACACGCAGGGTTCATTTTTGCGCCTGTCTAGAGCAAGGGCAAGTTAAAGTTCTGCAACAGTTTTTCAGCTGTGAAGCAGACCGGCTGACTGAAAAGCAAAAAGGCGCCATGAACGGGCGCCTTTTCTCAAGATGTTCCGTTTTCAGTGCGACGGATATGGTCAGTCTTCTGCACTGAACTCGGCCGGGCAATCTACTTTCGTAAAGGCTTTGCCTTGCCCGTTAAACAGATGCGCGGCTCCGGCGGGCGCCGATGCCGTAACGGCTTCACCGATTTTTACCCGGCTATGTCCGGGGGCGCGAACCGTGACGCGATCACCATTGGCAAGTTTCAGATACAAATAGGTAGAATCGCCAAGCTTCTCGACGACATCGACCTCACCATTGACCGTCAATTCGCCCTGATCGCCAAGGGACAGATGTTCCGGGCGAATTCCCAGTTCGACCTGCGATCCGATTTCGGAAGCCGGAACGTCAAATGGCAGAACCGATTTGACACCGCCTGGAACCGATACGGTCACTTTGCCCTGCTCAACCCCGTCGATCGTGACGCTGGTGAAATTCATGGCTGGTGATCCGATAAAGCCCGCAACAAAACGGGTTTCCGGATGATGGTAAAGCTGCATCGGTGATCCGACCTGTTCGACATTGCCACCATTCATCACCACGATCTTGTCTGCCAACGTCATGGCTTCAACCTGATCGTGGGTAACATAAATGATCGTCGATTTCAGATCCTGATGCAGTTTTGCAATTTCGATGCGGGTTTGAACGCGCAACGCGGCATCAAGGTTTGAAAGCGGTTCATCAAACAGGAACACCTTTGGCTGGCGCACGATCGCACGACCAATGGCAACACGTTGGCGCTGACCGCCTGAAAGCTCCGAAGGTCTGCGATCAAGGAGTTGATCAAGCTGCAGGATGCGCGCGGCTTCACGCACACGAGCGTCAATTGCAGCCTTGTCCTGTTTATCGAGCTTAAGCCCGAACGCCATGTTCTTGTAGACTGTCATATGCGGATAAAGCGCATAGGACTGGAAAACCATGGCAATTCCGCGATCACGCGGACTTTTGGTATTCACCAGTTCGCCATCAATCATCAGATCGCCACCAGTGATGTCTTCCAGACCGGCAATGATGCGCAACAAGGTGGATTTTCCGCAACCTGACGGCCCGACAAACACCACGAATTCACCGTCTTTTACATCCAGATCAATGCCATGCAGGACATCAACCGCGCCATAGCTTTTACGGATCTGGTCAAGTTTCAAGTCAGCCATTTATTCAAAGCTCCTATCAGCCAACAATTACTTCACCGCGCCGGATGTCAGGCCGCGAATGAGTTGTCGGGAGAAAATCAGGTAAAGGATCAGGATCGGGATAATCGCAAGGCTCAGTGATGCCAGAACTGCGTTCCAGTCAGTCACATACTGGCCAATGAATTGCTGCACACCCAGGGTAATGGTCTGCTTGCCATCGCCCGGTGCAAGAATCAGCGGGAACCAAAGATCATTCCAGATCGGGATCATCGTAAAAACTGCGACAGTTGCCACGGCCGGGCGGATTAGCGGAAGAATGATCGCAAAGAAGATTTTGAACTCCCCGACCCCGTCACACCGTGCGGCTTCTTTTAAATCCTTGGGAATTTGATGCATGAATTCCGTCAGGATAAAGATCGCCAGTGGCAATCCCTGCGCCACATAAACCAGAACCAGTGCAGCCAACGTGTTCACCAGCCCCATATCGACCACAAGGTTCAGGATCGACACAGAACCAAGCCGGATCGGCACCATGATACCGATGGCAAGATACAGGGCGAGCACCGTATTGCCCGGGAATTTGTATTCCGACAATGCCCATGCAGCCATCGCCGCCAGCAACAGAACAATCACGATGGTAACGATGGTCACTGTAAAACTGTTATAGAAAAACAGCTCAAAATTCGATTTTGCCAGAACCTTGGTGAACCCTTCCAGACTGAAGGTATCGGCATTTGGCAGACCCATCGGATCCTTGAAGATACCCTTACGGGTCTTGAAGGCGTTAATCACCACAAGGAAAATCGGATACAGCGCCACCAGCGTGTAGGTCAGAAGGATCGCATGAACGATCACAGCGCGACTGGCGTCTTCCCGACGTATATTTGCAAAATTCATTGTCGCCCCCGATTACAGCTGATAACGCGCCAGACGGCGCTGAATGGCGAACAGATAGAACAGAACGCCTGCCAGAATGATCAGGAACATCAGGGATGCAACCGTCGCCCCGAGATGCGGGTTTCCAAGCTGCAACTGATAACCAAAGAATGTGCGATAGAACAATGTGCCCATGATATCGGTCGAGAAGTTCGGGCCTGCCAACGCACCCTTTACTGCATAAATCAGGTCGAAGGCATTGAAATTACCAACAAATGTCAGAATGGAGACCATGGCAACAGTCGGCAGGACCAACGGCAACTTGATATGGATGAATACTTCGAAATGGGTCGCGCCATCGACAATTGCGGCATCAACCAGATCGTCCGGGATCGCAAGCAAGGCGGCATAAATCAGCATCAAGGGAATGCCAACCCACTGCCAGACCGAAATGAATGACAAAGTGATCAAGGCACTACCTTCCTTGCCCAGCCAAGGACCGAACAAAGATTTAAGACCGACAATATCAAGAAGGTCTGCGCCAACACCCCAGACAGGGCTCAGGATCAACTGCCAGATAAAGCCGACAATCACCACTGAAAGCATGGTCGGCATGATCATCATGGTGCGATAGGTATTCCGGAAGCGGAGCTGCGGCAGGCTGAGAATACCAGCCAGCGCAATGCCGATCGGGTTCTGGATCAACATGTGAACAGCAAAGAACTTCATATTGTTCCAGAAGCTGTTCCAAAAGGTCGCCGACCAATCCGGATCAGCCAAAATGGTGCGATAGTTGTCCAAACCAACGAAAGCAGTATCACCACCACTCGGGGTCGCATAGAAGCTGAGCCGGATTGAATCAAGCAGCGGATAGATCATAAACAGCGTGTAAATGATCGTTGCTGGGGCCAAAAAGGCGATCACAGGCAATTTTGCCTTGCGCCAATCGGTCATGGGGCCGGAATGCGCCATACCCTGTCCTGTTATCCAAGATTAAAAGATTGAAGGTTTCTGAATAACCTTCTCATGTATGGACCGCAGTTTTTCCGCCCGGCGGCCTCAAGATACAGAACGCATGCTGTTACCTGATCGGGCGATAAAGCAAGGATGGCAGAAACCCGCAGTCTCCGCCATCCTTTCGATATGTTACTGGTGCGGAGCATACCACTTCGCAAGACCAGCTTCGGCAGCACCTGCTGCATCTGCCGGGGTCAGCGTACCGTTGATTACCTGTGCAGAAAGGTTCCACAGGTCGTTTTCAAGGTTCGGCGTGCCACGCGACAGAATCTGGTAGGAGTTGCGAATGGTGGATTCACACTTCTGGCGCCAGCTGACGAACTCGTTTGCAACCGGATCGGTCACGGCGACTTTGTGGTTTGAAAGCGAGAAGAAGCCCGGTAGCGCGTTGGAATAGAGTTCGGCAAACTCGGAACCCGTCATCCATTCAAGGAACAGCTTGGCTTCTGCTGCGTTTTTCGAACCTGCATTCAGGCCAAGAGCAATGTCGGTATGGTCACTGATATAGCAGGTATCGGCACCAGCTGCAGGGGGTGGCGGAAATGCGCCGAACTCGAAATCAGCCTGGTTGTTGAACAGCGAAATGTCCCAGGAGCCAGCCGGATAAACAGCTGCACGCCCCAGCGAGAACAGGTTCTGCGCATCCGGATAGGAAATGGCTTCATAGCCGTCTGGCAAATAGTTCTTCCAGCTTGCAAGTTCTTTGAAGGTGTCGACATAAGGCGCATCGGTGAATTTCGCGCTACCATCGATCAGAGCTTTACGACCAGCTTCACCATTCCAGTAGTTCGGACCGATATTCTGGAAGCCCATGGTTGCCGCTTCCCACTGGTCTGCGGTGCCCATTGCCATCGGAATGTAGCTGCCTTCTTCCTTGATCTTGTCAAGGGCGGCATAGAATTCTTCGCGGGTTTTCGGGACTTCTACGCCGACTTCCTCGAAGGCTTCCTTGTTATAGATGAAACCGTGAATGACAGACGCCATCGGCAGGCAGAAGGTGACAGAACCGTCATCTGTTTGCCATGCAGATTTGGCAACATCAGAGAAGTTATCCATCCCCTTGAGGTCATCGAGCGGCGCAAGGTTGCCCTGCTTGTAAAGTTCAAGCGATGCGTCAAACGGACGGCAGGTGATCAGGTCGCCTGCGGTGCCGCCTGCCAGCTTGGCATTGACCGATGCGTTATATTCGGTCGGCGGGGTCGGTTTGAACGAAACCTTGATGTCCGGGTGTTCTTTGTTGAATGCCGGAATGATTTTATCATTCCAGATATCGATATCGTCGTTACGCCAGCTTTCGATTACAAGTTCGCCAGCAGATGCCATCAACGGAACCAGGGCGACACTTGCCGCCAGGGCCCCGGCCAGACCTTTTGCTAAGACTTTATTCGACATTTATGCCTCCTCTGATCAATGTCGGCGGACTGGCACCGTGTTGATGTCAGTTCCTGTACTCAAGCGCTGTCCGGAGATTTCCATTAGACAGTACAAGAATTTCTTTTGCCCGGTCCGGTGTGTGACCCTTGGCCACCAGCACCGCCGAACGAATATCAAAGTCTGTTTTTTCAAGCGCGTGTTTGGCCTGATCTGGCGCGCAAGACGCAATGTGCGAGACAATGCGTACTGCCCGTTCATGCAGCTTGATATTTTCTGCGCGCATACCAACCATCAGGTTATCAAACAGGCGCCCCAACTTGTTCATCACAAGCGTCGACAGGATGTTCAGCGCAGCCTTTTGTGCTGTTCCCGCCCCCATGCGGGTCGAACCAGCGACAACTTCCGGGGCGCTTTCGAGGTAAATTCCTGTGTCCGCAATACCAAGAATATGACCATCAGGATTGTTGCAAATGCCGACAGTAAAAGCGCCACGTTCGCGCGCCAGCTCCAGTGCGCGCACCGTATAGGGCGTTGCGCCGCTGGCAGCGATGGCAATTACGGCATCATTTTCCGAAATATTATGTTGGGATATTTCGCGCGCAGCGAGGTCGACATCATCCTCGGCACCATTGAATTCATTTGGCGAGCTTTGAACACCGCCAGCCAGCATGACAATGGTATGCTCTTCGGGCCAACCAAAGGTCCCGCCAAGTTCCTTGGCGTCTTGCCATGCAACCGTTCCGGAAGTTCCTGCGCCGACATAAACGAGACGCCCGCCGCCCCCCAGGCGGCGTGCAATCCCGTTAGCTGCTGTGGCCAGATCCCCCAGGACCGGACCAACCGAGGCCACAGCACGCATCTGGCCTTCCCACAAGGCCATAAGGAAATCGGCGTCAGACCATTGGTCCAACCCGGCAAATCGCGAATCAAATTCTTCAGTGCGTGATGCCATTTTTCCGTCTCCCTCTCCAAATTAAATACCATTGTGATACCAGCGGTGCAAGCCACTTCGTAAATATTTTCGATAAAGACCGCCAATACACTCGGAAAACCTATATAAAACAATACAATAGTTAACTATTTCAATTCACCCCTACAATCTGTGCGTATATCTACTGACTCCAAAATCAGACCACTATCAAATATAGTGGCACTATATTGGTATTGCTTTTTAAGATACCACTCTGCTATGCTCTGATCAGAAACGGGAAGGCAGCTAAGCAATCATGGCAAACGAACGGCTTTATCTTGGTGTTGATGGCGGCGGAACGCGCTGCCGCGTGCGGATTGCAAATGAATCCGGCTGCGTACTGGGTGAATCCGTGAGTGGCGGGGCCAATACCCGCCTTGGTATCGACCATGTTTTTGGTGAAATCATCGCAGCTGCGTCTCTTGCGCTTTCAAATGCCGGTATGGATGATTCCCGACTTGGTGATCTGCATGCTGGAATGGGGCTTGCCGGCCTCCCACTTGAGCGTGATCGCAAACTTGCGCAATCTTATGCGCATCCCTTCGCCAGCACCTGTTTTGCAACCGATGCCTATACAGCGTGCCTTGGCGCTCATGACGGCGCAAATGGTGCAATTCTGATCGTTGGCACCGGAACATGCGGACAGGCAATCATCGACAACACAGAATTGGCGGTCGCTGGTTGGGGGTTTGAAGTTTCCGATCTTGGTAGTGGTGCGCGGATTGGTCGCAATGCCATTGAAACAGCCCTGCTCGCCCATGAAGGTTTGGCTGAGAAAACAGACCTTACTACTGCTGTGATGGCCAAATTCGACAACAATCCCGAGAATATTGTCGTATTTGCCGAAACCGCGCGGCCATCAGATTATGGCGCGTTTTGCCCGATGGTATTTGATGCCGAGGCTGCCGGTGATAAGGCGGCGATATCACTTGTGAATTTCGCCGTAGATGCAAACCTGAAGATTCTCCGGAAGCTGGTCGCCTTTGGCGCACCACGTCTGACCCTGATGGGCGGGCTTGCCGAACAGATGGCCAAACGCATGCCAGAAGATATCAAGAAACTGATGGCGCCTGCAAAATTTGACGCCATGCATGGTGCTATTTTGTTGGCCAAACAGCATGAAAGAGCCGCCGCATGATCGCAACGTCGGACATCATCGCAAATCTCAGGACCCGGGATATTGAAAATACCGGCAATGGCCCGCTTTATCGTCGGTTGCAGTCTGCTCTTAAGGCTGTCATCGAAGATGGCATCCTGCAAGTTGACGATGCATTGCCAAGTGAACGCGATCTGGCAACCGAATTGGGTATTTCACGGGTAACAGTTCGCAACGCGATGCGTGCCCTTGTTGAGGAAGGCGTTCTGGTGCAACGACACGGAGCTGGAACCTTTGTAGCGCCTCGTGTCGAACAGGCTCTGTCGCGACTGACTTCCTTTACTGAAGACATGATTACACGCGGAATGGATCCGGGTGCGGTCTGGCTGGAAAAAACACTTGGTCATGCCTCGCCCGAAGAAGCCATGGCCCTTAATTTGTCACCGGGGACCGAGGTCACCCGTTTGCGTCGTCTGCGTACAGCGAATGACAAACCTATGGCGCTTGAATATGCGGTCATTCCGCGCGCCTTTTTGCCCAGCCCGGATGAAGTCGACAAATCGCTTTATGACGCGCTGGCAAAGTACAACAAAAAGCCCGAGCGCGCGTTGCAGCGCCTTCGGGCCGAACTTTTTGATGGCGAAACCGCCAAAATCCTTGGGGTGCCGGATGGCAGTGCCGCGCTTTACATCGAGCGACGCTCTTTCCTTGCCAATGGCACGCCAGTGGAATTCACCCGGTCCTATTACCGCGGTGACAGTTATGACTTTATCGCTGAAATGCAGGTGGATGCGCGTTGATCGAGTCAATTCGCCATTCATACAGAACCAAGGGAATATAGCACATGACGACAAGTTGGCGTCCGAAAACGCAGATGGGCCGCGAATTGGCAGAAGCCCCGGAAGTTGTCGCAACTCAGCTTGCACACAACAGGGATGCAATTGCCAAGCTGGCGGAAGACCTGCGGAACAATCCGCCGAAATTTGTTGTCACCTGCGGGCGCGGAAGCTCCGACCACGCCACCCTGTATGCCAAATACCTGATCGAAAGCCAGCTTGGCATTCCGGTCGTTTCGGCAGCACCATCAATTGTATCAATCTATAATCGTTCAATTGCATCGAAAGACGCTTTGTTCATAGCGGTTTCGCAGTCCGGCAAGAGCCCTGATCTGGTGAAGAATGCCGAGGCAGCCCGTGACGCGGGTGCGCGTACTGTGGCACTTGTGAATGTGGTCGATTCTCCACTGGCCGATACCGTTGACCATGTGATCCCGCTGATGGCCGGACCAGAGACAAGCGTTGCAGCAACCAAATCCTATATCGCAACCCTGTCAGCGATTGCGCAGATTGTAGGTGCCTGGACACAGGATGATGCATTTAACAAAGGGCTCGTTAAGTTACCTCAGTCGTTGAATTCTGCTCTGGATCAGGATTGGCTGGGCGCATCGGAAACAATTGCCAACTCTAACGGCCTTTATGTTATCGGGCGTGGACCAGCATTTGCAATCGCACAGGAAGCTGCCCTTAAATTCAAGGAAACCAGCAGCTTGCACGCCGAAGCTTTCAGCGCAGCTGAAGTCAAACACGGACCGATGGCACTGGTCACGCCGACTTTCCCGATGCTGGTATTCTCGCAGCAAGATGCGTCACGTGACAGCGTCGAGGATTTCCTCTCCGAGATGCGGGCAAAAACAGACAATCTGTTTGCCGCAGAGACGGGCTATGCCGATATCAAGGGTCACCTCCCGGTGGTCGAGGATATCCACCCGTTACTGGCGCCGATTGCCATGATCCAGACATTCTACACTCTGGCGGAAAATGTAGCTTTGGCCCGTGGCTGCAACCCCGATGCGCCGCCGCACCTTTCGAAAGTGACGGAGACCCACTAATGACCAGCTTTGCCATTACCAATGCCCGCATTTTCGACGGGACAGAATTTCTCGACGGAAGAGCGGTCATCGTGCGTAACGGCAAGATCGAAGCAATTTCCGATGCAAAAGCCCTGCCCAACGACATTGAAATCGTTGATGGTCAGGGCCAAACTTTGGCCCCCGGCCTGATTGACGTTCAGGTTAATGGCGGCGGCGGCGTTCTTTTGAACGATCAACCCGATATCAACGGGGTGCGCGCCGTCATGGAAGCCCATCGTAAGTTCGGTACCACTGCGATGCTGCCGACTCTCATCACCGACTATCGTGACAAGATGGAAGATGCCATTGCGGCCGTCAGCGCTGCAATTGATGCAAATGTTCCGGGTATCGTCGGTATTCATCTTGAAGGCCCGTACCTGAATGTCGAGCGTAAAGGCGTTCATTCCGCCGACATCATCCGCCCGATGGAAGATGATGCGATTGAACTTCTGACCCGCCTGCCCAACGGCAGAATTCTGGTCACCATGGCGCCGGAAAAAGCCGCCAAGGGAACCATAAAGAAGCTTGCAGACAAAGGTGTTCTGGTTTGCGCCGGGCACACTGCAGGTACCTATGATGATATTCAGGAGGCAATTGGCGAAGGAATGCGTGGCTTTACCCATCTGTTTAACGCCATGAGTCCCCTTACCCATCGCGAACCTGGTGTTGCCGGTGCGGCAATGGCAGATGATACCACCTGGTGTGGACTGATTGTTGATGGTTACCACGTGCATCCTGCCGCTGTGAAAATCGCCGTTAAAGCCAAGGCAAAAGGCAAGATCATGCTTGTGACGGATGCGATGCCGACAGTTGGCGCAACTGAAAAACGCTTTGTCCTTGGTGGTGAGGAAATTATCGCCACTGATGGGCGTTGCGCCTTGGCCAACGGGACGCTAGCAGGCTCCGATCTTGATATGATCAGTGCGGTTAAAAACTGTGTCGAGATGATCGGTATTGAGCTTGGCGAAGCGCTTAGAATGGCATCCCTTTATCCGGCAGAGTTCCTGAAACTAGATGACAAGATGGGGCGCATTGCACCGGGCTATCAGGCCGATATCATTCTGTTTGATGACAGCTACACTGTAACCCGCAGCTGGATCAACGGCGCATAACAATCAAAACAATCAATATTTTATCAGGTTTTCAGGAGGCATAAAATGAAGCCGGTTCGTATTCTTGTCATTGGTCTTGGTAATATGGGTATGTCCCACGCAAAGGCTTATCACGCGCTGGATGGATACGAAATCGTCGGCATTTGCGCACGTTCCGAAATCCCGGCAAACAAGCTTCCTGATGGTTTTGCCGACTATCCGCAATTTACCGATTTCTATACTGCGTTGGCAGAAACCAAACCGGATGCGGTTTCAATTAATACCTATACCGAAACACATGCAGATTTCGCCATCGCAGCATTTGAAGCCGGTGCACATGTTTTTATTGAAAAGCCGCTGGCTGCGACCGTCGCAGATGCTGAACGCGTGGTCGCATCTGCACGCAAACATGATCGGAAACTGGTAATCGGATATATCCTGCGCCATCATCCATCCTGGGAAAAGTTCGTCGAAATTGCCAGGACACTCGGCAAACCGCTTGTCATGCGGATGAACCTTAACCAACAAAGCAGTGGCGCCTTTTGGGAAACCCACAAGCGGTTGCTTAACAGCGTATCGCCGATTGTTGATTGCGGGGTTCATTATCTTGACATCATGTGCCTGATGACCGGCGCAAAGCCGGTATCGGTCAATGCAATTGGTGTGCGTCTCTCTGAGGATGTCGCACCAGAGATGTATAACTATGGGCAGCTTCAGGTACGTTTTGATGACGGCTCAGTTGGCTGGTATGAAGCTGGCTGGGGTCCGATGATCAGCGAAACCGCATTTTTTGTTAAGGATGTCATTGGACCGAAAGGTTGCGTCTCGATTACCGATGTCGAAGAAAAAGGAGCCGGATCGGCCGACATCGATACCCACACCAAGACAAATGCATTGCGCCTGCATCATGCAGATACCGACAGTTCCGGCGAATTCACCCGCGTTGATGAAATCATCCGCACAGATGACGAACCCGATCACGATGGTCTTTGCCTGCGTGAACAGGAATTTTTCCTAAAGTCTATAACAGAAAATCTTGACCTGACGCAGCATATGGAAGATGCATTGGGCTCCTTACGGATTGCCCTTGCTGCGGACCAGTCGGTTCGCACGGGGGCACCTGTTTTACTCTGACCCCCAGGAGGAGTACCCACATGCCTTCCGTTAAACCCGGTGTTGTTACCGGTGCTGCCTATCGTGACCTTGTCGCTGCTTGCAAGCAGGACGGTTACGCCCTTCCCGCTGTTAATATCACATCATCAAGCACGATGAACGCAGCCCTTGAAGCTGCCGCGAATGCCGGTTCTGACATTATCATTCAGCTTTCGAATGGTGGCGCACAGTTCTTTGCCGGCAAGGGCATCAAGGACGCTGATGCTGCCCGTGTCGTGGGCGCAGTTTCGGCTGCCCGTCATGCACAGCTTCTTGCTGAATATTACGGTGTCGCTGTTGTCATGCATACCGATCACGCGAACCGCAAGTTCGTCCCGTGGGTCGATGAAATGTTGAAATGGAGCGAAAAGGCCTATGCCGAAACCGGTCAGGCGCTTTATAGCTCTCACATGCTCGATCTTTCGGAAGAAACGCTTGAAGACAACCTGTCGACTTGCGAGACCTTCCTTAAGCGCATGTCCGCCATCGAGATGAGCCTTGAGATCGAACTGGGCGTTACCGGTGGCGAAGAAGACGGCATTGGTCACGAGCTTGACACGTCAAGTGACGAGATCGATCCGCGTCTTTATACCCGTCCGGAAGAAGTTGAAGAGGCCTATCGCCGTCTGTCGCCGCTCGGCCATTTCTCGGTTGCTGCTGCATTCGGTAATGTGCACGGCGTCTATAAACCGGGCAACGTCAAACTGCGTCCAGAAATCCTTCTGGAAAGCCAGAAATTTGTATCCGAGAAGCATGGTCTTGGCGACCGTCCTCTGGACTTCGTATTCCATGGTGGTTCCGGTTCGGAAAAAGAAAAAATCGAAGAAGCCGTCAGCTATGGCGTTTTCAAGATGAATATCGATACCGATACCCAGTTCGCCTATTCCCGCCCGGTCGGTGAATATGTCGAAGCCCATGCGCGCGCCTTCAAGTATCAGGTCGATCCGGAAACGGACAAACCATACAAAAAAGACTATGACCCGCGCGTCTGGGTTCGCGAAGCTGAACTTTCGATGGCAGCCCGTCTCGAAGAAGCTTTCAAAGACCTTGGCGCGACCGGTCGTTCGGTCACCAAGGGCTAAGCCTGATCAGCCTTGTTCGACCAAAATGGTCACAGGATTTGTGAAACCCGCCGGACTTGTTCGGCGGGTTTTTTCGTGTCTCTATCGCCATGGTCATTGTGAAATGACAGTCTCCTGACAAATACTGACAGGAGCTGTCAGGGGTGCGCTTGCGTATAGCGTTGACGTCCTCTATACACTTTCCGAACAATTCAGGAACAAAAGGCCCGATATGCTGACGAAAATTTCGGTTCGCGGTGCGAAAGAACACAATCTTCAGAACATCGACGTTGAACTGCCACGCGATTCTCTGGTGGTGATTACCGGCCTGTCGGGATCCGGAAAAAGTTCGCTTGCGTTCGACACGATCTATGCTGAAGGTCAGCGTCGCTATGTCGAAAGCCTGTCTGCCTATGCACGCCAGTTCCTTGAATTGATGCAAAAGCCGGATGTCGAATATATCGACGGCTTGTCCCCGGCCATTTCGATCGAACAAAAAACGACATCGCGCAATCCGCGTTCGACCGTCGGTACCGTCACCGAGATTTATGACTATATGCGTCTTCTGTGGGCGCGCATCGGGATCCCCTATTCGCCTGCAACGGGTCTTCCAATTGTCAGCCAGACGGTGTCGCAGATGGTCGACCGGGTGATGGAGATGGAAGAAGGCACGCGTCTTTACCTTCTTGCTCCGATCGTACGCGGACGTAAGGGCGAATACAAAAAGGAATTGCGTGATCTGCGCTCACGCGGGTTCCAGCGCGTCAAAATCGATGGCGAGATGTATGACATCGACGAGGCCCCCGAACTCAATAAAAAACTGAAACATGATATTTCAGTCGTGGTGGATCGTTTGATCGTCAAGGAAGGCATCGCCACCCGTCTTGCCGACAGTTTTGAAACTGCCCTTGAATTGACCGATGGCATCGTTCTGACCGAAGACGCCAAGACTGGGGAAACCACTGTCTTCTCTGCAAAGTTCGCCTGCCCCGTCTCCGGTTTTACGATTGAGGAAATCGAACCCCGCCTGTTTTCATTCAACAATCCCTTTGGCGCCTGCCCGGCTTGTGATGGTCTTGGCACCCAGATGGAATTTGATCCGATGCTGGTTGTCCCTGATGAAAGCAAGACGCTTGAAGATGGCGCTGTTGCTCCTTGGGCAAGCAGCACATCGAAATATTATCTGCAGACGCTGAAATCGGTCGCAAAGCATTTCGGCTTCAAGACGAATGTTGCCTGGGACAAATTACCGAAAACAGCTCAGGACATTATTCTGAACGGCTCCGGCGAAGAAGAAGTCACCGTTACCTATGATGACGGGTCGCGCAGCTATAAGGTTTCTCGCCCGTTCGAAGGTGTTATTCCAAACATGGCCCGTCGCTGGCGCGAAACTGACAGTCAGTGGGCCCGTGACGAACTGTCCAAATATCAGATGGTTTCACATTGCCCGACCTGTTCGGGAAAGCGCCTGAAACCCGAAGCACTGGCCGTAAAGGTTGATGGATTTGATATCTCGCAGATCACTGATCTTTCGATTGCCAAGGCCGGTGACTGGTTTATCGGCCTTGAAGGCAAGCTGAACGAGAAAGAAACAGAGATCGCCCGGCGTATTCTTCGCGAGATCAATGACCGTCTGCGGTTCCTGCGTGACGTCGGACTTGATTATCTCTCCATGTCGCGCACGTCCGGCACCCTTTCGGGCGGTGAGAGCCAGCGTATTCGCCTGGCATCGCAAATCGGCTCGGGCCTCACAGGTGTGCTTTACGTGCTTGATGAACCTTCAATTGGCCTGCATCAGCGCGACAATGACCGTCTTCTGGAAACCCTCAAGCGCCTGCGTGATCTTGGAAACACTGTTCTTGTCGTTGAACATGACGAAGATGCTATTCGCGCGGCTGACTATGTCGTTGATATGGGCCCGGGTGCAGGTATCCATGGTGGACGTATTGTTGCGCAGGGAACCCCCGAAGAAATCCAGCAGAACCCCGACAGCCTGACGGGGAAATACCTTGTCGGGATCGAACAGATCGCTGTTCCCAAGGAACGTCGCAAAGGAAATGGCAAGGCGATTACCATCAAGGGGGCCACGGCCAACAACCTTCAGGGCATTGATGTTGATTTCCCGCTTGGAAAATTCATCTGTGTTACCGGAGTTTCCGGTGGTGGCAAGTCCAGTCTGGTGATCGAAACGCTTTATAAGGCGTTGGCAAAACGGATGCATAACGCCCGTCATCATCCCGGTGCACATGACAGCATTACCGGTGTCGAACTTATCGACAAGATCATCGATATTGATCAAAGCCCGATTGGCAGAACCCCGCGATCCAACCCGGTGACCTATACCGGGGCTTTCACCCCGATCCGGGACTGGTTCGCACAGTTGCCCGAAGCCAAAACACGCGGCTACAAGCCCGGTCGTTTCTCGTTTAACGTCAAAGGCGGTCGTTGCGAAGCTTGTCAGGGTGACGGCGTCATCAAAATCGAAATGCACTTCTTGCCCGACGTCTATGTGACATGCGATCAGTGCAAAGGTAAACGATACAACCGCGAGACACTGGAAATATCGTTTAAAGGCAAATCGATATCTGATGTCCTTGATATGACGGTCGAAGAAGGCGCCGAATTCTTCAAGGCTGTTCCTTCGATCCGTGACAAGATGGAAACCCTGAAACAGGTCGGTCTTTCCTATATCCACCTTGGACAGCAGGCAACAACTCTTTCGGGTGGTGAAGCACAGCGCGTCAAACTTGCCAAGGAACTGTCAAAACGCGCGACAGGACGGACGATCTATATTCTCGATGAACCGACCACAGGTCTTCATTTCCACGATATCCGCAAATTGCTTGAGGTGCTGCATACCATTGTGGATCAGGGCAACACGGTGGTCGTGATCGAACATAACCTTGACGTTATCAAAACGGCTGACTGGATCATTGATATAGGACCCGAGGGCGGCGACGGCGGCGGTCAGTTGGTCGGCACTGGCACCCCGGAGGCCATCATGGCCAATGAGCGTAGCTATACGGGTCGTTATCTGAAACGGCATCTGGGACTGGAATAATATTTAAAGGGCAGCATGTTTTTGCTGCCCTTTTTCATCACCTACCCGCCACTGGTTACCCGGTTTTCAACTCTTTTGACCAAGGCTGTACTCAGCCGTTCACTAAATCCTGACAAGAATGCGAAGACCAGAACGATCGACATTTGTTGTCCGGCCACGGCGGAATTGCTGATCTGGTCGAGGTCATCAAGATTATGCAGCTCATCAAGCGGTATGGGCAGTATCCCGGCGCGTAGCGCAAGCAGCACGACCAGTGCGAAACAAAACCCCATGCATGGCCGGAACAGGAAATTAAAGAACACTGACGACGGTTCCATATCCGCCCACGGGGTGTCCTTCCCTAAACGCATCATCATGCTTGTCAGGGCACCAATGGCACCGAAGCTGCCAACAAAGAACAACAGGTCGTAACTGAACCCGAACAATTTGCCATTGCCTGTGCTGATGATGGTGTCGATCTGGACAAACATCAGAACAGCAAAAATCAGAACGATTGGCGACAGCGCCAAAGCAAGTGCTGCAATCCGAAGGCTTTTGTTGAAGGCCTTTTCAATCGGGTTTTCGGGGGTTGGTAACTTGGGATGATCTTTCATCTCTGCGCTCAGATCGTGCAAATACCCTTGGACAAAGCCGTCGCGTCCCTGATTAAGCGCCAAAAGCATCAAAACAGCATCGGATTGCTTACGATCAGTTGCACTGCTTTCCGGGGCCACTTCATTGCGCCACCATCGCAAGAACGCCCGCATGACAAGCGAGGCTCGCCATCCCTGGCGGGTTGCCACCACGTATTCAATCATGCTTTCGATATCGGCAGGACTAAAGACCCCGTCGGGGAAACCACCAAACGGAAATCCCGGCCGCCGTTCCTTGCTCTCCGTCGGAGCGTCTGGTTGACACGCGGCATCGTCTTGCGAAGTCGTCTTGCACTCGACATCGCGTATGATCCGACGTCGGGGAACAAGCCCGATTACCGGACAATGTGTGGGTTCATAGCCATATGGGTGATGCGGGTAGCTCATATTGGCCCCAGTTTCACATATGTTCGACAGAACGGGTCTGGCATATAAGACGTACTTGCTGTGGCAATGTGAAAAAATTCATGGGTCCATGCGTACTGATGGATGATGACTGCGCAATTGACTTGAAATATGCCCCCATGCACCGCTATGTGTGTGCCAAGCTTTCAAACATATTCTTCGCGAGGAGTTCGCACACGTGAATACGGTTAAACCTGTTCATATTATCGGTGCCGGTCTGGCCGGCAGTGAAGCCGCCTGGCAGCTGGCAGAAGCCGGTGCGCCCGTTATCCTGCATGAGATGCGCCCGGTACGTCCGACAGACGCGCACCATACGGATAAATGTGCCGAATTGGTCTGTTCGAATTCGTTCCGCTCGGATGACAAGGAATATAACGCTGTTGGCCTGATCCACGACGAAATGCGCCGTGCCGGGTCCATCATCATGCGTTGCGCCGATCAACACAAGGTCCCCGCTGGCGGCGCGTTGGCCGTTGACCGCGAAGGCTTCTCGCAGGCTGTTACCGACGCGCTGGAGAATCATCCGCTTATCACCATGGAACGTGGCGAGATTGATGATCTGCCGCCGCAGGAATGGGAGCATACCATCATTGCGACCGGGCCTCTGACCTCTGGAGCGCTTGCCGAGGCAATCCGCAAAGTCACCAGTGAAGCAAGTCTTGCCTTCTTTGATGCGATTGCGCCGATTGTCTACAAGGAAAGCATTGATTTCGACAAGGCATGGTTCCAGTCGCGTTATGACAAGGGCGATGGCAAGGACTATATTAACTGCCCGATGGATGCAGACGAGTATAACCGTTTCATTGATGCCCTGCTTGACGGCGAAAAAACCGAATTCAAGGAATGGGAAAAAGACACCCCCTATTTCGATGGCTGCCTTCCGATTGAAGTGATGGCTGAGCGCGGGCGCGAAACCCTGCGCCATGGTCCAATGAAACCGGTCGGTCTGACCAATCCGCATAACCCGACTGTAAAGCCGCGCGCGATTGTTCAGCTTCGTCAGGACAACGCGCTTGGCACGCTTTACAATATGGTCGGCTTCCAGACCAAACTGAAATACGGTGCCCAGGTTGACGTATTCCGAACCATTCCGGGCCTTGAAAACGCCGAGTTTGCCCGCCTTGGCGGCATACACCGGAACACCTTCCTGAATTCACCACGCCTTCTCGATCCGACCTTGCGCCTCAAAGCGCGTCCTGATTTGCGGTTCGCCGGTCAGATTACCGGCTGCGAGGGCTATGTTGAAAGTGCAGCGGTCGGACTGATGGTTGGTCGCTTTACTGCGGCTGAAAAAGTAGGGAAAACAATTCCTACCCCGCCCCTTGCAACGGCAATGGGGGCGCTTTTGAACCATATCACAGGCGGCGCAGACGAAAGCACGTTCCAACCGATGAATGTCAATTTCGGACTGTTCCCGGATCTGGAGCTGACCAAACGGGTCAAGGGCCGGGATCGGAAAAAGCTCTATTCGGACCGTGCCATTCCGTTGTTTGATGAATGGCTAAGTGCGGTAAACGCTGCGTAACAAGACAAAAGCCGCATCCTGTGATGCGGCTTTCTTATCTCAGCTTGATGCTATCTGATCACAATCAATAAGTTTTCTTTTGGCGGGTCAACTTGCCGGTAATGTCACGGATCTGCTTGCCATCCCGAAACCGGCTAAAAACAAGGTCCATATTGCCCTCATCATCAAGCTTGCGTTCATAGACCTGCATCTCGTAACCACCTTCATCGGTGATATAAAGGGCATGAATGGTAAGGGTTTTACCGACAATACGTGCCCAGAAAAACGGTTCACCTTTTAACGGATCGTTTGGGATACGTTTCCCGAACAGGCCTGAGCGCATTGCACTGCCATAGATGTCCGGGCGTTCGGTTGAATAGAACTCGATACTCAGCGAAACGTTCTTTTCGCGCCCGTCCTTTTTGTGAATGACAGTAGCCCAGTCAACGTTAAAACCCCTTTCCGTCTTTTCAATGCTGACGTCAAGATCGCGGGCCTGCAGCTCGCCATCGGCATGTTCAATTGTCACACCGTGATAATCACCAACGAACGGATCTATACTGGCTGCCTGGGCGACGAATGGCGCAAAACCAAAACCACCAAACAGCATGACAATAACCAGCTTCGATAGCCAGTTAGTTCCAAGTCTGGAATGCGGATATGCCATACGAACCCTCATGCTGGGTAGCCCACAATTGACGTTGCACCGTGTAAACAAGGCGTTATTAACGCTAACACGGACAGAACGAAGCTGTCTTATCCTTTATCGTTAATGTAGATGATATTTTCGCAATATCCAGCCATCACGTGAATTGGCATCAATAGCTTTTAAGCAAGCCATTAAGGGTCAGACGCACACTTGCCGGTCGCGCAAGCCCGAATTCGGCCGAGAACGGATCAAATTCCGCTTTGGCCAGTTTGCGCAGATACCCGTCGGCAAGAACCAGTGGCAATGCAGCAGCGCGGGCAGATTTCGGAACAGCCCCTCGATGCTTGCGTGCCTCGGCAATCCTCTTTCTTGCCAGTTCTGCCAGTTCTTTGGTCAGGTTGCGGACCTCTTCCTTTTTTCGGAACTCAAAGATATCGCTCTGCCCGACATTGTGATTTTCCATCCGGTCCTTGGGGAGATAAAGGCGCTTGGCACGTCCATGAAATACCATTGCACGCATGATACCGACCAGACCATAGGCATTGCCCGCAAGACGGATTGCGTGTTCAGCATCGTCTCCCGTCGCACCAAGAACACGCCCGGAAAGAACCGCCATCTGACCTGAGGTTTGATCGATATATCGATCAAGTTCTTCCTGATCAGCAGGTTGGCGGTCTTCAAGATCAAATTCACGCGCGGCAACGACGGTTTCAAGGTCACGAACCGAAACGGCTTGAGACTGAACAAGTTCCGCAAGCGGTTCGACAACTTCATGCTTGCGTACTTTGCCCTCCCCGATTTCGCTCAGGGTATCGCGCCACCATTGCAGCCGAATATGGCCAAGCATGATTTCCGTAACCATTTCGCGCGTTTTCGAGACTTCCTGATTGAAAGCATAGAGCGTGAACAGGTCTTCACGCTTTTCAGGTGCGGCAAATAACGCACACAGGAAACGATCCCGATCATGACGGCGCGTGTAGTCCGCGCAATGCGAGAGCTTTGGCGTCTCAGTCATTCTATGCTTCCAACCCGCTTTTCATTGCACCAACAACTTCAATTGGCTGGTTGATCTGCGCAGTGATAATTTCATCCATGGCTTGTAAGGTGTTCTGCTGTTAAGGTTATTTTGTCAGACCGAATGACACGATAACGTGCAAACCAGTATTTCCGGCCTTGTATAACAATTAAAGTGGCGCAGGCATATGGCATCCTTCACCTCTGGAAAATTACACGTTATAGGCGGCGGCCTGGCTGGTGCGGCACTGGCGACCCAGCTGGCCGAAGACGGCGTGGAAGTACACCTGTATGACGAAGGCGAGCCATTCGAAAGCCGCTGGACCCGTGGCATGCAAACCGCGCCCGAAAGTCACAAAACGTCGGAGCCGGAAATCTTTTATGATCCGGACGGCCTGGTTGCAGACTACTTTGCCCGATGGCCCGAAATCCCGGCCAAACTCGTCCGCCCGGCCCACTGTGTCATGGGATTAAAACGCGGCCGACGCAAACCTGCGATCATCACGCTTGATCAGGGTGTTTCAAGGGCTCTGATCGCCCGGCGACTTGGCGTTTTGGCCCGCATATACACCATGATCGACTTTTGGCGACAGCGTTATGGCAATGAGGAAAACCGGGTCGAGGCGGCCGCTTCGTTCGGTGACTTTGATAGCGACGAGCACGCCCATAAACCCGGCACATACCATCGCGATGCTCTGGCAGTGTTGGCAGAAGTCCTGTTTTCAATTCCGGCTCACAAATGTTCAAGCACTCTGCTCGCGCGGGTTCTCCTGCCCAAAGCAGGCGCCGTGGTCGCCCGATCACATGAGCCGGTCTTTTCGGCGATTGATCCTATCATCCTCAACGATATCGCCCTGCCGACACTGCGTGAACGCTTTTTAGCAGCGGGTGGAAAGATCATGGCCCGAACCAGGCTTGGTGATATTGACAGCACATCTGAATATGCCACCGATCTTTTGTTTAACGATGATATTCAGGTTATGATCAATCCCAGTGATGCGGTCGTACTTGCACTTCATCCCAAACCACTGTGCAACGCTGTCCCCGACATTGGTATCCCGCCCGCCCCGGCACGCCGACAAACAGTGGCATATGAGCTACGACGTCCATTTGCGGAACCTCTTTGCCTGTTCGTTAGCGATGACCTTGTCCGGGCAATATATTGCCATCGCCGACATATCCAGGTCAGCCTGAACAGCAGCTTTCACCTTCCTGCTGACGGAACAATAGAACAGCTTGTGGACCGTATCTGGCAGCGCTGCGTGTGGCTATGCAACCAGTATCTCAATCTTGATTTGCAGGCACGGGCTCAAAATGTTCAAGGGGCCGAACATCCCAATTTCAGCTTCATTGATGCGGAAGCTCCATTTCCCGAATTTACACCTGGCCATGCCGCCTTGCGGAATCGCCTGAAAACACCTTGGAAGAACCTGTTTCTGTGCGGTGATTCATTCCCGGTGGATTCTGCACCGGGCCCTGCTGCCTTGTTTGCCAGCGTCAAACAGGTTCGCCAGCAGGTATTGGCCTATTTGAAGGAATAGGCGTCAAACCGCAATCAGGGCGGCTGCTACGCGACGGGCCTCTGCAACCAGGACATTGTATGTGCGGCAAGCCGCACCGGTATCCATCGGCTCGATCACGATACCATGCTCTTTAAGCGCATGACGCCATGCCAGCGGCACAGGTGTCAAACGCGTTCCCATACCCAGCAGCAAGATTTCGATTTCATCAGCTTTCTCGATGATGCGGGCAAATGAGTCCACCGAAATGTCATCGATGGATTTGACATTCCATGAGTAGATGGATTCCGGAAACAGCAACACTGAACCGTTTACCGTTTCTTCGCCAAAGCGAAACAGACCGTCACCATAGCTTGAGACCAGATTGCGACCTTCGGCAACAAGTGGGCTGACTTCAAGTGACATGGAAATCCTCGTATCATCTGGAGCGCATCATGTTCTGTTCGGGCGAACAAAACGGCAAAACAAAAAAGGCCGGGGCGTTTTCGCACATCCCCGGCCTTCTTGCAAATTCTAGATCAATGTTGGTCGGATCAGGCTTTTACTTCCTGACCTTCTTCTGCTTCGGGAATTTTGCGTTTCAGACGCAAAACAATCAAAAGCGGAGAAGCCACACAAATTGACGAATATGTACCGATCACGATGCCGAAAATAAGCGCCAGCGTGAATCCGCGGATTGCCTCGCCACCGAAGGTAAACAGAGCAATCAGCGCCAGCAAGGTCGTGAATGACGTCATGGTTGTACGCGACAGCGTCGAGTTGATCGAGAGATCAAGAAGATCCGGAATTTCCATTTTGCGGAACTTGCGCAGATATTCTCGAATACGGTCAAACACAACGACGGTATCGTTGATCGAATAACCGGCAACAGTGAGAACGGCGGCAAGCGTTGCAAGATCGAACTGAACACCGGTGATCACAAAGAACCCGACCGTAATCACAACGTCATGCAACAGGGCAACAACCGAAGCCACTGCAAACTGCCATTCAAAGCGGAACCAGATATAGACCATGATCAGCAACAGCGAAATCACGACCGAATAAAAACCCGCTTCCTTGAGCTCGCTACCAACTTTCGGGCCAACAAGTTCACTACGACGGATGGTGACATTTTCGCCAAGGGCATCGGTGACTGTCGCCAACGCAGCCATCTGGGCCTTTTCGTCGCCATCCTGACGCTGCAACTGAATCAGAACGTCATCCGGTGCCCCGAATTCCTGGATCGAAACGTCACCAAGACCAAGACTTCCAAGATTGTCGCGTAATCCGCTGATATCTGCCGGACCATCGGTCTTGATTTCAACAAGGATACCCCCGCGAAAATCGATCCCGAAGTTAAGTCCCTTGGTGAAGAACAAGGCAGCAGATGCCAGAACCATCACCAAGGATACGATATAAAAGAGTTTCCGGAATTTGAGGAACGGGACGTTCACGTCATCCGGGATAAGATGCAAAGGTTTCATATCTTCCCTGTTCCCTTCCTCAAAGTACCAGCTCGGTCGGACGACGCCGCTTGACCCAGCCTGCAATCATCAGGCGGGTCAACCAGATCGCCGAGAACATCGACGTGATGATGCCGATTGCCAGCGTGACGGCAAAGCCCTTGATCGGACCAGAACCAAAGCTGAACAGCACCAGTGCCGCGATCAACGTGGTGATATTGGCATCGAGAATTGTCGACATGGCACTGCGGTAACCGGCATCAATCGAGTTGATGACGGTTCGACCATTGCGCTGTTCTTCGCGGATACGTTCAAAGATCAGAACGTTGGCATCAACGGCCATACCAACGGTAAGAACGATACCGGCAATACCGGGAAGTGTTAGCGTTGCCTGAAGAACGGACATCACAGCCACGACAAGAATAAGGTTCATCATCAGGGCGATGTCGGCATAGAGACCAAAACGGCCATAACTGATGACCATGAAGGCCACAACGAAGACCAGTCCGAGCACAGCAGCAATTTCACCGGCTTCAACCGAATCCTGACCAAGCCCCGGACCAACAGAACGTTCTTCAAGAATCTGCATCGGTGCAGGCAATGCACCCGCACGTAACAGCAATGAAAGATCATTTGCTTCCTGAACGCTGAACTGGCCGGTGATGATACCGTTACCACCCAGAATTGGTTCGTTGATGCGTGGCGCAGAAATCACCTCGCCATCCAGAACAATCGCCAGCCCGCGCCCCGCATTCTTGCTTGTAATGTCGCCAAATCGTGCACCGCCTGCCGCATCGAAGCGGAACGAAACAACCGGGCGACCATCACTGAAGGTCGGCTGCGAATCAACAAGGTTGTCGCCAGAAACGACCACTCGGCGGTCAATCAGGAATTCCTTGATGCCAGCCGCCTTGTCTGATGCATCTGCAGCAGGAAGGATCATGGTTCCTGGCGGCAAGCCAGTAGCACGTGCGTCAGCAGCTGTTTTTTCGTTATTCACAAGATGGAAATTCATCTTTGCAGTACGACCGAGGATCGCGCGCAAACGTGACGGATCATCAAGCCCCGGCACCTGAACAACAATACGGTTCTCACCCTGACGCTGGATTGATGGCTCAGTCGTCCCAAGCTCGTCAACACGACGGCGGACAACTTCCAAAGACTGCGCGATGGCGCGGTCAATCAGTTCCTTCCGGGCAACTGCGTTATAGGTAACGTGGATGGTGTTGCCTTCGCCGCTCAAGTCTGTGTTCGGCTCCGCAGAACGTGCAATCTCGCGTGCTTTTTCAAAGTCCTCTGGACTAAGAATGGTGATATCCGCACCGTTTGCCGTAGCTTCACGCGGACGGTTCCGAATCTGCTCTTTGCGCAGGTCGGTACGGATCGTGTCTGCCAATGCCTCGTAACGTTCACGCAGAACGCTGTCAGTATCAACTTCGAGCAGCATGTGAGAGCCACCACGAAGATCAAGACCGAGGTTAATCTGTTTTCCGGGCAAATAGCTTGCCTCGGTCGGGAAAGCTCCCGACGGCAGGAAGTTTGGCGCGGCGTAGATTACGCCCAAAGCACACACCAGAAGGACCAGTGCTGCTTTCCATTTTGTAAAATAAAGCATGTGTTCTTTGACCGGATATGTCTGGGTCAACCTTGGTCTGGTTCCAAGGTGCTTGGAACAACGGCTATTTGTGCCGCTTCAGGCCACCGGTAAAATGCAAGAAGGCGGAGCCACTATGCCCCGCCTTGCTTAGCGCGAAGAGATCAATCTTTTTTGGTCTCTTCTTCGTCTTTTTCGTCATCTTTGGCGTCGTTTTTGGCAGGTTCGGTTTTCGACAGAACAGTCGAAACCATGCCGCGTGCCACTTTAACTTTTACGCCTTCGGCAATCTCGACAGACAGCTCGTCATCGCCAACAACCTTGGCAACCGTGCCAATCAGGCCACCAGCAGTGACGATTTTGTCGCCACGGCGGATCGCGCCAAGCATTGCTTTATGTTCTTTCTGTTTTTTCTGCTGAGGACGGATAAGCAGGAAATAGAAAACAACGAAAATCAGGATAAGCGGCGCGAACTGCATAAGTGCGCCTGCACCGTCTGCACCACCAGCGGCCTGAGCGTAAGCCGTCGAAATAAACATTAGGAACTCCTAATTCCTCAGAACAAAAAATATCAACTGCCGGAATATAACGGCGTACAACGCCAAAGCAAGGAAGAACCGGACTTAAAGGATGAAAATTGGCAAACATGTGGTTTCGTTCACGTTGTGCCGACGGATAGGACCGTCAACATTTTGTTCTTTTTCATGCTTGATATGCTAGTTTGCCGACCATCAGTGTCACCAAGAACATTAAACATCCAAGAGGCTTCGATGAGTACGGACTTCGATAAGTTGCTGCCCACACTTGAAAGAATTGCAACCGCACTTGAGCGCATGGCCCCACCAGCGCGCACCGAAAATGATCTGGGCGCGGCAGACGCCTTTGTGTGGCAGGCGGAAACCGGCTATCTCCAGCCGGTTCGCAACGTTAACCGTATTGATATCGAATTGCTGCAGGGCATCGGTCAACAAAAAGAAATTCTCTATAACAATACCAAACGCTTCGCCGATGGCCTTCCTGCCAATAATGCCCTTTTGTGGGGCGCGCGTGGTACAGGGAAAAGCTCCATCGTCAAGGCAATGCATGCCAAAATCAACGCTGAACGACCTGCAGCCCTTGCGCTGGTTGAAATTCATCGCGAAGACATTCCCAGCCTGCCTGAACTGCTTCACATTCTTGAAAAAAGTGGTCGCCGAACCGTTCTGTTCTGTGACGACCTGTCCTTTGATATGCAGGATGAAAGCTATAAATCGCTCAAGGCGGTTCTTGAAGGTGGCATTGAAGGACGCCCCAAGAACGTTATTTTCTATGCGACCTCGAACCGCCGGCATCTGATGGCGCGCGATATGATCGAAAATGAACGTTCAACCGCAATCAATCCATCCGAGGCCGTAGAAGAAAAAGTCTCTTTGTCGGATCGTTTTGGCTTGTGGCTTGGCTTCCACAACATTTCCCAGGATGTCTATTTCGAAATCATCGAAGGCTATGCCAAAGAGTTCAAACTGGACATGCCGATCGAAGAACTCCATGCCCGTGCCAAGGAATGGACCGTCACACGCGGTAGCCGCTCAGGTCGTGTCGCATGGCAGTTCATTCAGGAAATCGCCGGTGAGATGGGTAAATCCCTCGACTAGCCGGATCAAGCCTCCGAGCAAAAACAGAAAAACACCCGGACATGGTTCCGGGTGTTTGCTTATCTGGAGACCATCACACTTGGCAGATATTTCAGAGGATCGGATGACTTGCGTCCGTTTCTGACTTCAAAATGAAGTTGCGGAAAGGTCACGGCACCGGTTGTACCGACACTCGAAATCCGCTGTCCGCGGGTCACCACATCCCCGCGTGCGACCAGCGGGTTTTCGGTATGAGCATAGGCCGTGACAAAATTATCAGCATGCTTGATCAGGATAAGGTTGCCGAAACCGCGCAACTCGTTACCGACATAGGTCACGACACCGTTCTCTGCAGCAAGAATTGGCGTTCCGCGATTGGCCTGAATATTGATACCATCATTGAACAGACCGCCGGTCCCTGCCCCGTATTTCAGAACAACTTTCCCCTGAACGGGCCAGATAAATCCTTTGCGATCTGCTGGCTCGGCAATCGGAACATTCTTGCGAACATCGCTTCCTTGTCCTGCAACCGGTGTCGGTTTGCTGTCCGTCTTCCAGCTGCGTGCTGAAGCAATTTCACGTTGCGCATCAGCAGCATAGTCGCGCGGCTTAATGCCCGGTGTCGGGATATTTCCACCTTCAAGAGGTGCAACGCCTGCTGTCCGTGTTTGGGATGAGGTTCGAGATCTCGGCGTACTTTGTTCCAACGGCACACTCACAACCTGCCTTTGGCCACCGATGGTAACAGTCTTTGTTCTCGGGCTGGATTGGCTCGCCGTCACGACAGTCGAGCTGGAACTGTTAGAATCCTCAGACCAGGCAGGAAGCACCAGACGTTGTCCCGGATAAATGACATACGGCTTACGAAGATCATTGCGCGACGCAAACCGATTGAAATCGGTCCGATAACGTGTCGCCAGTTGGGATACGGTATCACCCGGCTCAACGGTAATGACGCGCTCGCCGTTTTTCAGCTTTGGCATACTATAGGGGCTGTAACTTGCCCCGTCGCCATAGACCACCGGAACCGGGACAGAATTTAGCAAACAGCCGCCTAACGCCGCGCTTGTCGCACAGACAAGCAGCAGTCGTTTTCCGCGATAAACAGCAAGTTTGACACAATTTTCCATCATGTTTTCGATTGTCAGTGATCAGCCGTTAACAATCGGTAAGCGATTGATGGAATTGTCGTGATTTTCTTTGGCTGTGAGTGGGGTTAGAACTCTTCGGTGCCGGGCAGCATCGGAACAAACCGCACAGGCATCAGCTCGGTAACCTCGACCCCGCTTGGAGTGCGCAAGACACGCAGCAAGAGTTGGGTATGAGAGACCTCTCCGACCGGCACGACCATAATCCCCCCAACAGCCAACTGATCAACCAGCACGGGCGGAACATCCTGAGCAGCAGCCGTTACGATGATACGGTCAAACGGTGCCTGCGCTTTCCAGCCGAGCCCGCCATCCCCGTGCAGGGTAGATATTGTATGAAGACCAAGAGCCCGGAACAGCTCTTCGGCCTGCCGCAAAAGCGGCTTGTGGCGTTCTAGCGTGTAAACACGGCGGGCTAATTTTGCCAAAATTGCGGCCTGGTAACCTGATCCGGTGCCGACTTCAAGAACCTTCATCCGGTCATTAAGCTCAAGAGCCTGTGTCATCAGGGCGACAATATAAGGCTGCGAAATCGTCTGGCCCTTGCTGATTGGCAAGGCGACATTTTCCCAGGCGCGGTTCACGAACGGATCGGCGACAAAAGATTCACGCGGGACCTCGGCCAGCGCACGCAAAACCGCTTCATCATGAATGCCATCATGGCGAAGCGTTTGAAGCAAATCGGCTATTCTGGATTCACGCGTAATGACCGGCTCGTTCACGGAAATGCTTTCGTCAGTTTATCAACAGTCTCGTAATGGGTGAAATCAAGGCTGATCGGGGTCACAGAAATATGCCCCTGCTCGATCACCCGCAGATCGGCATTCGGATCTTCCGGCAGTTCCGAAAGAATGGCACCAATCCAGTAATAAGGTTCCCCGCGCGGGTCATGACGTTCGGCGATATGGTCGCCAATTTTACGCTGCCCCTGCTTGGAAATGCGGACTTTTGCCCCGCCATTTGCTTCATGTTCCGGGAAGTTGACGTTGATCAGAACCCCCTTGGGCCATGAAGCTTTGACCAAGGTAGTTGCAACGTCCTTGAGATATTTCTCGGCAATGGTCCAATCGATCATGTCGCCCGAAAAATACTGGGAAAATGCGATTGCGGGCACATTGAGCAAGGTTGCTTCCATTGCGGCTGCAACTGTCCCGGAATAGGTCACATCTTCGCCAAGATTGCCGCCACGATTAATTCCGGAAAGGATGATGTCAGGCGGTGTATCACGCATGACCTGCTGCAGTCCCAAAAGAATGCAGTCGGTCGGCGTTCCATCAACAGCGAAGTGACGTTCATCGCGCTTGTGAATGCGCAAAGGGCGGCGCAGGGTCAAGGAATGCCCTGCACCGCTTTGTTCCATGGAAGGCGCGATCACCCATACATCATCGGAAAATTCCCGTGCAAGCCTTTCAAGCAGCTTGATCCCCGGTGCATCAATGCCGTCATCATTACTGATCAGGATACGTGCGTTGGTCAGATCAATCATGCTGGTCATGCCTTAGCGCGGGTTAATAACCTCGAGGCCACCCATATAGGGCTTAAGCGCATCGGGTACCCGAATGGAACCATCTGCCTGCTGGTAATTTTCCATCACCGCAATCAGGCAGCGACCAACCGCAAGGCCAGATCCATTCAATGTGTGAACGAACTGGGTTTTCTTGTCGCCCGCCGCACGGTAGCGCGCATTCATGCGACGCGCCTGGAAATCACGGGTGTTCGAGCAAGATGAGATCTCGCGGTAGCGCCCCTGTCCCGGCAGCCAGACTTCGATGTCATATGTCTTGCAGGCCGAAAACCCGATATCGCCGGTGCACAGGATAACCGTACGGTACGGAAGCCCGAGGCGCTCCAGAACGGTTTCGGCACAGCGGGTTTTGCGCGACAGTTCTTCATCAGACTTTTCGGCCTCGACAACCGACACCATCTCAACTTTCGAGAACTGGTGCTGACGGATCATGCCACGAGTATCACGCCCGGCAGAACCGGCCTCAGAGCGGAAACACTGGGTCAGTGCAGTGTAGCGCAGCGGCAATTTGGCCTGATCAATGATCTCGCCTGCGACCTGATTGGTCAGGGTAACTTCCGAGGTCGGAATCAGCCAGTAATCATTCGTTGTCTTGAACGAATCTTCGGCGAATTTCGGCAACTGCCCGGTCCCGAACATAGCCTCGTCACGCACCAGCATTGGCGTGATGGTTTCTTCGTAACCATGTTCATTGGTGTGCAGGTCCAGCATGAACTGCGCAAGAGCACGTTCAAGTTTGGCAAGACCACCACGCAGGATAACAAACCGCGAGCCCGAAAGTTTGGCAGCGGCCTCAAAGTCCATCATGCCAAGCTTTTCACCGATCTCGAAATGTTCCAGCGGCTGGAAATCAAACGCGCCGGGTGTTCCCCAGCGATTGACCTCAACGTTATCTTCCTCGTCCGCACCGACCGGCACTTCTGGATCGAGAATATTGGGCAGTGAGGCCAGCAGCAGATCAAGTTGCTCATTCAGAGCAGCCTGCCCGTCTTCAGCATCCTTGATATTGTCCTTGAGCGAGCCCATTTCGGCCATCAGTTCGTCGGCATTTTCGCCCTTCTTGCGAAGCATGCCGATTTCACCGGAAATGGTTTTACGGCGCGCCAGCATTTCCTGATGCTCAGTCATGAGCTTGCGGCGCTCGACGTCGATATCCATCAGACGTTCCGCAGTAATTTCCTGCTTGCGCGCAGCCATCGCTGCGTCAAAAGCCTCGGGGTTGTCCCGAATCCATTTAATATCGTGCATAAAACAGCACCCTGTCAGTCAAATATTTGTGGCTTTATACGATGGGGTGAACGCCAGGTCCACCCCATCAAATCAGACGTTTCCGGTTAACAATTCCAACTAGCGCGCGTTATTGAAATCGTCTTCACCATCGCCATTGTCAGAAGGTCCGGACAGTCGAGGAGATTTCTTGTTCTCGTCCCCTGTCAGAGAAGACTGACCATCATCATAGGCAGCTGCTGCGGCCCCCTGATCATCGACATTTTCACCAGAACCCTCTTCGGTTTCGGCAACATCATCGTCTTCCCCTTCATCTTCGTCATCTTCGGCGGCCTGACGCTTTTTGCGTTCGGAAATACGCGCCATGATGATCGAGATTTCATAAAGAATGATGATCGGGATACCCAAACCAACCTGAGAGATAAGGTCAGGCGGAGTAAGGATAGCGGCAAAGACAAACGCAATAACAACCGCATATTTGCGACGCCGCGCCAATCCATCAGCCGTCACGATGCCAGCCCGTGCCATCAAGGTCAGCAGAACCGGTAACTGGAAACACAAACCAAAGGCAAAGATCAGCTTCATCACCAAAGACAGGTATTCACCCACCTTGGCTTCAAGCTGAATGGCAAGCCCGCTATCACCACCAGCATGCTCGAAGCTCAGGAAGAACTTCCAGGCAAGCGGCATAATAAAGTAATAAACAAGAGCCCCGCCCAAAAGAAACAGGATCGGGGTCGCAACCAGGAACGGCAAGAATGCCGACCGCTCGTTTTTATAGAGCCCCGGCGCGACAAATGCCCAAAGCTGCCCCAAGAACACAGGTGCAGAAACAAACAGGGCCGCGAAGAACGACACTTTGACATAGGTGAAGAAAACCTCGGTCAACGCAGTGTAAATCATGCGCCGGTCCGGGCCCATCTCGTTGGCCAGAGGCCGCACGAGAAAACCATAGATATCTTCGACGAAATAATAGCAAACCGCAAAGGTGATAAACAAAGCAAGAACCGCCCAGGTCAGACGGTTTCTCAGCTCGATCAGATGTTCCATAATCGGCATCTGTTTGTCATGCGACTGCATGTTCACGCCTGGCTCTCCGGGTGGTCGTTCTTTTTGCTCTCGTTGGCTTTTGACTTGGCGGCAGGCTTGGTTTCGGCTTTGTCAGCGTCACCTTTCGGATCGGATTTTGATTCCGGTTCTTTTACCTTGCTGTCCTTAGCCTTGTCGGTGCTTTTTGGAGCGCCAATGCTTTTATCAAGGAAGTCGGCACCACTGGTCGGCGCACTTGTGACCTGTTTGCGCAGATCATCAAGTTCAGCTTCGCGGATGATATCATCAATGCCACTTTGGAATTCTCGTGCCATTCCGCGCACTTTTTTCCAGTAGCCTGCCAACTTGTATAGAAGATGAGGTAACTCTTTGGGGCCGACGACGAACAAAGCGACGACGGCCACAAGAGCCATTTCGGTCCAGCCGATATCAAACATTTGACACGCCTATCTGAAGGAAATCCGACAGACGATCAGGATTTCACGGAATCCTTGTCTTTGCTCTCGGAAGAAACCGATGCAGAGGTCGTGTTTTCGATGGTCTTGGCCGAAGCGGCCGCATCTTCTTCTTTTTCGTTGATGCCCGCTTTGAAGCTCTTGATGCCTTTGCCCATGTCACCCATCACTTTTGGCAGTTTACCCGCGCCAAAGATGATCAGGACAATCGCAAGGATCAGAACGATTTGCCAAACGCCAATACCCATAACTTCAATCTCCAAAGATCCATTCTGCCTTCCGGCGATGTGCTCGGATAATGGCAGAAAGCCCCCCACTGTGCAATGCGACGGATGGATTAAAAACCGGCACTACTTACATCTGTTGATCATAGTCAATCTGACAGTCCGCCCTGTTTTTCGTCCAAGGAGCAGTTCGTCACATCAGGACATAGGAAACACGAAGGTCATCTCGGGATCAAGCGTTATAGCAACCGATTTCTGATTTAATGTCGAAAACCGCCGCGGGACACGTGCATGGATGTGGAAACCCGACTCAAGCGTTAAATGCATCAGGTTCACCTCACCCAATGCGCGCACCGCATCAACATTTGCAAGAATGTCATGACCATTGACAGCTTTGCCAATATGAAGCCCCTCGGGACGCACCAGAACATCGACACTCGTACCGTCAGCATAAGCAACATCTTCAAGTATGCCTACCGGGGTCGAAATGGCACCATTGGCAACAACTGACGGGAAATGGTTCACTTCACCAAAGAACGACGCCACGAAACGGTTTTGCGGCTCGAAATACAGTTCCTCCGGTGTGCCGTCCTGCATGATTTCACCTTCGTTCATGATGATGATCCGGTCGGCCATATACATGGCTTCTTGCGGGTCATGGGTTACCATAACCGTCGCAATCCCGGCATTTTTCAGCACATGCAAGGTTGTGTCACGCAAATCGGCACGCCGGGCAACATCCAGCCCTGAAAACGGTTCATCAAGCAGCATGATACGTGGTGTAGGTGCCAACGCACGCGCCAGCGCAATGCGCTGTTGCTGTCCCCCGGAAAGTTCGTGCGGAAAAGCATTCTCGTAATCGGCCATGCCAACCTGCACCAATGCCCTTTTTACAGCAGCGCTACGATCGGTTTCTGTAAAATGGCGCAGTCCGAATGCAATATTCTTTGCGACATTGAGATGCGGGAACAGTGCATAGTCCTGAAACACCATGCCAACGCCGCGCTTTTCCGGCTCCACATAATCACCTGGACGGGCAACAACCTGGTCGCTCACCGAAATTTCCCCGACCTGAAGTTTTTCGAGCCCGGCAGCAAGACGAAGGGCCGTGGTCTTCCCGCAGCCAGACGGTCCCAACAAACAAACAAGTTCCCCGGGGGCGACATCGAAACTGATATCACGCAAAACCCGGTTTTTCCCGAACATATGCGAGACATTCGACATCTTAAGGCCGTCGGTCATTCAAATTCTCTTTTAGCTGCAATGGTCGCGCACCTGCAGGTGCAAATGATTTGCGAAATCTTTCTGAAACTTAAGGTCACCGTGCCTATGATGCAAGAAGATGGATCAATTCAGGTCATCTTCTTCATCAAAAAGCTCATTAGCGGACACTGACTGGCTGTCAAAGTCCCGGTCATCCATCAGGTTCGGATTGTCCGAATAGATTGTTTCATCAAGCTCTTCGAGATTGCGCGTGGTAAGAGCCTCTTCCACGACAGCATCCGCAACCTCGCCATCATCGACCAGATCAGGCAAAACATCGTCATCAGAATTTGCGCCATAGCGGCCCATACCGGGTCTGCTATCAAGAAGTCCCGCAGCCTTGAGATCGGCAAGTCCAGGAAGATCATCGCGATTTTCAAGACCAAAATGATCGAGAAAGTCGTCTGTAGTTGCCCAGAGCACAGGCCGTCCCGGAACACGTTTACGTCCGCGCGGACGGATCCACCGTGCTTCAAGAAGGATATCGAGCGTCCCCTTTGATAGAGCCACACCACGGATTTCCTCGATTTCGGATCGGGTGACCGGTTCGTGATAGGCAATGATCGCAAGCGTTTCGAGGGTTGCGCGCGTCATCTTCTTGGCTTTCTCGACTTCGATATGAAGATCGCCTGCAAGGTCGACCGCCGTCCGGAACGCCCATTTTTCGCCAACACGATTAAGATTGATGCCCCGCGCGGCATATGTTTCCGACAGCGCATTCAAAATGGCTGCGACATCTGTACCCTCGGGCAGACGTGCCGCAATGACGCGTTCACTGACCGGATCGGCCGAGGCAAAAAGCACGGCCTCGACAATACGAATATGCTGAAAATCAATATCAGGCGTGCTTTCAACACCTTCGATTTCAAGCTGTGCGTTATCGCTCATTTATATGCCCCTGCCCCTTAATCCCTGATCAACTCGTCGTCAGACGCAGTCGGCCGCGGTAAATCCCCCTCACGCGGCTTTTGCGGTGAACGCAACAGAATTGGTCCAAATACCTGTTCTTGCAGAATTTCCAGTTCGCCGTCCCGGCACATTTCAAGACTTGCGACGAAATGTGCCGCAAGTGCTGATCGCGCCTTCAGCGGTGATCCCAAGCCGCGCGGCATGAATTCCAGAAGCTTTGTCCAGGTCGGGACCACACGTCGACCAAAAAGATCACGCAGACGCTGAATGGCATCATCCATGGCATACAGGTCGAATGCCTCGATTTCGAGTGTCTTGCTTTCGGATGTCAACATGATGCGCGCATATGACTTCAGAAGATCATATAACGACGCATCATAGACCGACGCCGTCGTCACGCGGACTTCTTCGGGGGCGCCCCGCGCAAAGAAATCACGACCAAGGTTTGGGCGTTCAAGAAGCTTTTCACCGGCTGCCTTCATTGCTTCAAGACGTTTAAGCTGGAAGGCAAGAAGTTCAGCCATTTCCTCGGCGCTGAGCTCTTCCTCGTCAGTTTCCTGCTTGGGAAGCAACAGTCGCGATTTGAGGTAAGCCAGCCAGGCCGCCATCACCAGATAGTCGGCCGCCAGTTCCAGGCGCAACCCTTGGGCCGTATTGATGAATTCAAGATACTGTTCTGCCAGATCAAGGATCGAAATCTTGATGATATCGACCTTCTGGTCTCGTGCCAGTTCAAGCAGAACATCAAGCGGACCTTCGAAACCGTCTAGATCAAGGATCAGACGTTCGGCAAGGCTCGGTCCGTCTTCATCGACCGGCTTCTTGTCGAACACCTCGTCCGGAATTTCCAATTCGAACTGGTCTGCCATATGTCCCCGACTGCCCCCGTCTCGTACTGGAAATCAGGCGAAGATATTCGCCAAGAGTCTTACCAGCCCACTGGCCGGCTCAATCACCAGCCATTGAAAGATCGGCAGGTCAATTCCAAGTTTGGCTGTTACGTAAGGCAGCAAAAAGACCAGACCGATCAAAATGATCATGCCGGTTTTTTCCATGCGCGCCAAGACCCGCGCAACTGGCATCGGAGAAATCGCGGTCAGCACACGTCCGCCATCAAGCGGCGGGATCGGCAGCATGTTGAAAACGGCAAGAATACAGTTAAGCCAGATCGACTGATTCAACGTTGTTGCCAACCAGTCATTCACTGCTGGCGAAAAATTCGGCAGCCACACCATAAGCAGGATTGATACGATAGCCAGCAACACATTGGTCGCGGGTCCCGCGACAGCCACACCGATAATGCCCAAACGCTGGGGATGAAGGCGATGAAAAGCGACCGGAACCGGTTTGGCATAGCCGAAAAGGAACGGCGCATTTGTTACAAGCAGCAATCCGGGTATCAGAATGGTTCCGACCGGATCAATGTGACGGATCGGATTAAGGCTGAGACGTCCCATGCGCTGGGCCGTGTCGTCACCAAACAGCTTTGCCGCAAATCCGTGCGCTGCTTCGTGCAAGGTAACAGCAAACAGAACCGGAATGACCCAGGTCGATGCAGATACGATCAGTTCGATAATATCATTCACGTGTTCGCGCCTTCGGATTGCCAGACCGGTGCAAGTAATTCCGCCAGACGCAAGCGCCAATCTGCTAACTGCGTAGCAGACGGTACGTCGGTTTTAAAGGCAGCGATCTGGTTGGAAAATGTTTGTGCCCGCACCAAGGCAGCCCCGTTCAATAGTGGCGCCATTGACACGACTTCTTCCATTTCGGTTCGCTTGCCATTGCAGTGAAGTGCAACATCGCACCCTGCCCGCAGACATTCGTGCGTACGGCTGGCGATGGAGCCACCAAGTGCCTCCATGGATAGGTCATCGCTGATCAAAAGGTTCTCGAACCCGATTTCGCTGCGAATGACATCATTGATCACGGTTGGCGATACCGTGCCGGGACGCTGATCATCAATTGCTGTAAACAGCAAATGCGCAGACATCGCAGCAAGAACATCTTTCATCTGGACAAAAGGCGCAAAATCAAGTCGTGACAATTCCGCACGCGAGGCAGAAACGACCGGAAGATCCTTGTGACTGTCGACCGAAGCACGACCATGCCCGGGAATATGCTTGATAACAGGGGCAATACCACCGTCAAGCAGACCGGCGGCAACCGCACTTGCCAGCATAACAACCTTCTGAACATCGGCACCATATGACCGGTCACCGACAACGTCACTCATCCCCGGAAATCTCAAATCCAGAACCGGCGCACAGGTTGTATTGAAACCGGCCTCACGCAAATCCATCGCCATCAGACGTGCATTGATATAGGCGGCTTCGCGGGCATCTTCCGGGTTTGAGTCAAACAACTCGCCAAAAACGCCAGCTGCCGGGATTTTGCGCCAATGCGGCGGCTTGAGCCGCATCACACGTCCGCCTTCCTGGTCAACAAAGATCGGAACGTTGCTGTTGCCCACCGTTTCGCGAAGTGACGCGGTCAGTGCGCGAACCTGAGTACGGTCTTCGACATTTCGTGCAAAGAGAATGAAGCCATAAGGGTCGGCTTCGCGAAAGAAGCCCTTTTCCCAATTACTCAATTCTGTCCCAGCAACACCCAAAATACAGGCGCGCGGCTTTTTGACTTCAAGGCCGGACAATGAGGCACCCCACATTGCGTTGTTTCAGATCACTACACAGCTTTTCGGCCGCAGCTGAATCGGCCAAAGGCCCCGCCTGCAAACGATAGAACACGCCCTTGTCCCCAAGGTCGGTGCGCTGTACGAACATCTGAAGAGTACCAAGCAAGTCATTGTTTTTCGACGATAATCTTTTCCATTCTGCCGAAGCACCACTTTCATCCCGAACGGACGCCAGCTGGATACGGAAATCATTCATCGAAACCGCCGATGACGACACCTTTTCCGGCACCGCCGCAGGCTTTGCACTTTTTGCTTCGGCTTCACGTTCAGCAATAGCTGCCAAAGCCTTTTCGGCATCTGTCAGTTCCGGTTCATTGATTGCCGGCGCACTTACAGCTGATGACGGTTCTACCGCGGCAGCTTCACCTGCATCCGGTGAAGCCGATGCGGCTGCTTGGGCAGAGTTCTCTGCAACTGCCGCCGCATCTGGCGATTTGGGAGTTCTGGCTACTTCCGGGGCACGTGGCATATCAGGAAGTTCCTGCAACACCACATTGGCATCCGGATCAACATCATTGAGCTGATCATAAACAGTGGTATTGCGATGCGGGACTTCCATTCCGCCGGGATCAGCGGGCCGCAACTTGATCGGAGCCGGGTCTGGCAACAGGATTGGCAGTTTGCCGTCATCCTGAATCGGTTGTCCCTGATTATAAAACCAGTAACCTGCGCCACCCAGACCGCCAATGACGACAGCCAGACCGAAGAATACGGTTATCGCACCTTTTAGCATGCTTTTGCGCGCAGGCTTTTCAGCCGGAAACTGTTCTGCGCGTTCGGCATGAAGGCCACGGCCGTATTCTTCGTTCATATCTTACATCTCCTCGACAGGCTTGACGCCAAGCACCTCAAGACCCGATGCGATTACGGTCGCAACTGCACGGATCATCGCAAGACGTGCCAGCGTAGCATCAAGATCATCGGCAACGATGAACCGCAATGCGGTGTTGTCACGTCCCTTGTTCCACAATGCATGGAATTCTGCTGCAATTTCTGTCAGGAAAAAGGCAATACGATGTGGTTCGTGAGCAATGGCAGCCTGTTCAACGATACGCGGCCATTCAGCCATACGACGAACCAGAAGTTTTTCTTCTTCGGTTGAAAGCTGGCTCAGGTCGGCACCCGACAGAGTGGCATCCGAGAAATCCTGCCCGGGGAAGGCTTCAGCAGCCTGACGGAAGACAGAATTGACGCGTGCATGCGCATATTGAACATAAAAGACAGGGTTGTCTTTGGACTGCTCGGTAACCTTGGCAAAATCGAATTCAAGTGCGGCGTCGTTCTTGCGGGTCAGCATGATGAAACGCACAACATCCTTGCCGACACGTTCAACCACGTCACGCAGCGTCACGAAGGTTCCAGCGCGTTTTGACATTTTGACCGGTTCGCCATTGTCAAACAGGCTGACCAGCTGACACAGTTTGACATCAAGGTCGCCCTCGCCACCCGTGATCGCCTTGGTAGCCGCTTTCATGCGTTTGACATAGCCACCATGATCGGCACCAAAAATGTCGATCATCAGATTAAAGCCGCGCTCGTATTTATCGAAGTGATACGCGATGTCCGACGCAAAATAGGTCCAGCTGCCATCCGATTTTTTCAACGGACGGTCAACATCGTCACCAAACTCGGTGGCACGGAACAGGGTTTGCGGGCGCGGTTCCCAGTCATCTGGCTTTTTACCCTTTGGCGGTTCGAGAACACCGACATAGATATCGCCTTTTTTCTCAAGATGCTCGAAAGCCGACTGAACCTTGCCAGCCTTGACCAGACCATCTTCAGACGTGAAGACGTCGTGAGACACACCAAGAAGGCGAAGGTCTTCCTTGATCAGTGCCATCATTTCGACGATGGCAAAGCTACGGAATTCTTCAAGCCATTCTTCTTCGGCGGCGTTCACCCATTTATTGCCATCGCGCTCGGCCATTTTCTTGCCCGGCTCGACAAGATAGTCGCCCGGATAAAGGCCCTGCGGAATATCGCCAATATCTTCGCCAAGTGCCTCGCGGTAACGCATATGAAGCGACCGTGCAAGAACATCGACCTGCGCGCCAGCATCATTGGTGTAATATTCTTTGGTGACAGCATAGCCGGCCTTAGCAAGCAGGTTGGCAAGAACATCGCCAACAACCGCCCCACGGCAATGGCCGACATGCATCGGACCGGTCGGGTTGGCCGAAACATATTCAACGTTGATCTTTTCGCCCTTGCCAAGATCGCTTTCGCCATATGCTGTGCCGACTTCAAGAACCTTGGAAACCTGTGACAGCCAGAACCGGTCAGCCATGCGCAGATTGATAAAGCCGGGCCCTGCGATCTCGACATTGTCGATGTGATCAAGCAGACGCAGTTTTTCAGCAAGCTTTTCGGCGAGATCGCGTGGTTTCATGCCAGCGGCCTTGGACAACAACATGGCGGCATTGGTTGCGGCATCGCCATGAGACGCATCGCGCGGCGGCTCTACCGTCACGCGTGAGGTGTCTATACCGGCAGGAAGAACACCATCTTTCTCAAGGCCGAGAATCTGGCTCTCGATGTCGCTTTTCAACAGGCTGAAAACATTCATGACTTTGAACTTTGCATTTTTTTGGTTCTGGTCCGCTGGACCATTTGACTGGGGCTTGTTTTGAGCCATTTCGTTCCAAAACGCAAGTCACCCTTGTCTGGAGTGATTACAGGTTTTGACATTTCAGCCATGCGCGCTAAATAGTGACTTAAATACTGCGATCTGACCGTGCTATCATAACGCCAAGGATCGGAACTACTCCCGTCAGCATTCTGGCGGGTTTGAGACCAAGGAGTGTTGAATGACCGAAGCTTCACGGCAAGTTCAAATGACCGAAAGTGCTGCGAAACGCATCCAGGAACTGATCGCAAGCGAAGGCGCTGCGAACACAATGCTGCGTTTGCAGGTTTCAGGTGGTGGATGCAGTGGTTTTCAGTACGAGTTTTCACTGGACTCTGACACCACTGATGAAGACTGCATTTTCGAAAATCACGGTGCGAAAATGGTAATTGACGAGGTATCGCTTGATCTTCTGGGCGGTGCCGAGATCGATTTCGTACGTGAAATGGTTGGATCTGCTTTCCGCGTGAATAACCCGAATGCCACATCGTCATGTGGCTGCGGATCAAGTTTCTCGATTTGATCCAGATCGGAAAAACGATTTATAAAACGGGGTCCGTTACTTTCGGACCCCGTTTTGTTTGATCAGAATGACCTTAAACACAAAAAATCCGAGGCCCGAATGAAAATCGCCACCTGGAACGTCAACTCGATCAAGGCCCGCCTGCCCAACATTCTTGAATGGTTGCGTGAAGCGAAACCAGATGTTGTCCTGTTGCAGGAAACCAAGACCGTTGATGAAGCATTTCCGGCGATGGAAATCGAGGATCTCGGTTACAACATCGCGATACATGGCCAGAAAACCTATAACGGTGTTGCCATCCTCTCGAAATTCCCGATTGAGGATGTCGAACGCGGTCTGCCTGGAAATAACGACGATGAACAGGCGCGCTATATCGAAGCAACAATCTGCTCAACCACCCCGGTACGGGTCGCATCGATCTATGTTCCGATGGGTACAGCCGTTGGCGATGAAAAGTTTGATTACAAACTGAACTTTCTTGATCGCCTGATCACCCGTTTTGAGAAAATTCATGCCAGCGGTGAAGCCGCTGTTATGGGCGGCGATTATAACATCGCACCGGATGATTCCGACGTTTACGATCCGATCAAACTGCATGAAACCGTTCTTTGCACAACGGTCGAACGCAAACGCCTGCGCACGATGCTCAATATGGGCTTTACCGATGCCTTCCGCACCTTCAATCCAAAAGGCCATCAATATAGCTGGTGGGATTACCGTGCTGGCGCCTGGAACAAGGATAATGGTCTTCGCATTGATCATCTTTTGCTGACCCCGGCGGCGGCAGATCGTTTGAGTGCTTCGGACATTGATCGCGACCCGCGCGGCAAGGAAAAAGCATCCGATCACACCCCGGTCTGGTGCATGATCGACGATTGATCCAGGAAACATGACCGGATCAAAAAAACAAAGGGCAGCGCTCAAAACGCTGCCCTTTTTCATATCTGGTCTATGGACCGGAACTCTTATTCTGCGGCCTGCTGCATCACTGTGCGATAGGCAACAATGTCCTCGATACTGATAACAACCATGTCATGGTTCTGGGCATAGGTAATCAGTTCGGGCAAACGCGCCATTGTGCCATCCGGGTTGGTTACCTCGCACAACACGCCAGCCGGCTTGAAGCCTGCAAGGCGCATCAGATCAACAGTACCTTCGGTATGGCCGCGACGCTCCAGAACACCGCCCGCACGGGCACGCAGCGGGAAGACATGCCCAGGACGGGCAAGATCAGACGGCTTTGCGTCATCTGCAATCGCCGTTTTGACCGTTGTGACCCGGTCAGCAGCCGAAACACCGGTCGTGACGCCAACCTTGGCTTCGATGGTGACGGTAAAGCCGGTCCCCATGCTTGACGTGTTGGTTGCGACCATGGGGGGCAGATCAAGCGCAGTTGCTTTTTCATCGGTCAGGCAGAGGCATACAATGCCACTGCAATCACGAATAAGCATCGCCATCTGTTCATTGGTAAGTTTTTCTGCGGAGAAAATCAGATCGCCTTCATTTTCGCGATCTTCATCATCAACAACTAGAACCCCCTTACCTTGGCGCAGATCAGCAAGTGCACGTTCCATACGCGCATGCGGATCGCCAAAGATCGAAAGACCTGATTGTGGTTCAACACTCTGATTCATAACCGTCCTCTACGGATGGGGCTTACGAACCAGGGCAAACAAAGAAAGGCCCGCTTTGCAGCAGAATTGCCACATTGCGGTCGCAGGCAGACGTCAAAACAGTCACGCCAATGCGTTCTTGTCCTGAACGTCACGCTTTATCCTCTCCCATCCGGACTATTACCGTCGGCCCCGGAATTACACCGGATCTGCTGACCCCAAAGATCGTGAAATCTTCGGGCGCTCGCGGGCTTCCCAGATATCTGGGTTACCGCCGGTCGGGATTTGCACCCTGCCCTGAGAATAAGCGCCGTGTTTTAACGACATAGCCGATCATAATTGATCAACTGTGCGTACTTTAAGAAAGCACCACACACTTGTCAAACATCTAAAAAACGAAGGAAACCTTTGGTTTAAATCTCGGAAAGACGTTTGCCGTTTCGAAAGTGGAACTCGCATCCGTTCTTGCGTGCTTCACGTGGCGCCCACTGACAAACGGCACATCTTTTATCAGTCGAACGGCGCTTGGATTTGCATTCCCGATGAAGATAAGCCCCCATCATCGCATCGATGTAACTGCCCTGAAAGACTTCAACGCCCAGACTGCGCCCCATGCGAAGGGCCGTGCGACTGTCGCAACGTGTCAGGATGAGGCTGTTTTCAACAAACAGGTTGGCAAATTCACGAAGCCGTTCGGCAACTTCGGTCCGGCGCGATCCTATGATGTTCTGATCCCAGATCACCTTGATAAAATCGACATTCATCTTGCGTGGAGACAGGAACTCCAGCGCGGGCAATGTTATCCGATCCAAACCAACCTGAATTCCGGAAGAATGCAGAAATTCGCATGCATCTTCGAACTCCCACCAGTTTGCAATCGCATTTTCCATTGAGAACTCGATCGCAAGGTTCTGAACAAGTTTTCCGTCATCGTGATTGATAAATTCAGCGAACGTGTCGCTTAAAACGGTTTGTACCTGCATGTTCAGATGAAGCCGATCCGGCAGAATGGACGGTGCAATTGATCGGGTAACTTCCATGACCTTTTCATCGAGCACCCTTGACAGAATCTCAAGTTCGCCGGGCCCTTCAAGAAGGAAGCTCGCAAGATGATGCTGACGCAGGTAATCAAGGGAACAATAGATCTCATGTCCCAGAACCTGACGACGGGTGTCGTCGAAACTCAGAATTGCCTGACGGCGACAGGAATCAAAAACTGCGTCGGTCGTAATGGCACCGCGCAGCATCTCGGCCATATCGAACCGTTCCCAGTTCTCACCCATCATGCGTGCCGAAACCGGAAGACCAAACAGCTTGCCCAATCGTTCGTCGTCATCGGGCCATTTGAAACGGTTCCAGAGATTGGTCGGGATGCTTCCCAACCCCTGACGGTCAATTACTTCTTCGAGCGTTTCACGAACATGATCAACAAAGTTGGAATCGTCCTCGGCCCACTTCCCGCCACGCACGCACGCCAGCATTCCGTTTTCAAGACGATATATCTGGGTGTTTTCAGGAAGGTAGTGGAAAGCATCGCGGGTGATTGCCTGATAATCCTCGGCACCAAGACGCAGTTCAGGCGGGATATTAAGGATACCCATATGCGGCGTTTTACCATTGGCAGCATGCTTCCGCAGGCTTTCGATAAAACGGTTAAGGGTCAATGCGGGTTTCGTCATAAGGGCAGTCATAGGCAGTCCTGCAACAGGTCACTGCCTATGAATATGTATTCGACAGTGTTAATTTACCCTAAACAACTATACCTTCGCATAGCGAAGTTTCCACCATTTGAGCAAGTTCGGCAAAGAAAGTCATCGCCGGAACACCGATCACAAGACCATCTACCTTATCAACAATGCGAAGCCCCTGAAGAGCGTTTGCTGTGAAAACCGCATCAAGTTCCTTAAGCATCTCGGGTGTTTTGGGTTCAAAGTCCACTTCCCGGCCGGTTTCCTCGGCCCACCCAAGGACAAAGCCGCGGGCGAGGCCACAGAGAATTCCGGTATCTTCATCGGGTGTCCACAAAGTATCCCCTTTAATGCCAAAGATATTGGCCGCCGTTGTTTCCGCGACATTACCATCAGCAGAAAGAATGATCGCGTCATCTCCACGGTAGGAATGAGCTTCCTGTTTGGCTGCTATGTTATCAAGGTAATTGATGCTCTTGATACCGCCAGCAACAGAATTGGCATTACGTCGCACTTTCTGGGACGTGAAAAGCTTAAGTCCGACACCAGGATCAACAGGCTCAAACGGAGAAACCGTTATCAGAATGGTCGGATCCGGATCAGCAGGCGGCAGCAAACCACGCTCGCCCGAACCACGCGATACGGTCAGACGGACAACGGCATCCTTGCGACGAACCTGTTCAAACAGGGTCGCAACGATCTCGGCAACGTCTTTGGTTGCTGGCAGAAGATCAAGCGGGAACTCTATCTGCTCGGCATGGAAGTCAAGACGTTCCATATGCGCATCAAGCCAGGCAATTTTGCCTTCGTGGGCGCGCATGGTTTCAAAGAACCCGTCGCCAAGCAAGAAGCCTCTATCCGTTACCGGAATAGACGCTGCGTCCAGATCACGAAAGCTGCCATTCATCCATACCTGCATCATGCCGTCCCTTCTGTCTTTATGTGCTTTTCAGGAAGAAGCCCGTTTCAGGAAGTTTGCCAACAAGTCGTGCCCCTGCTCCGTCAAAACCGCTTCCGGGTGAAACTGTACACCAAAGATTGGAAGCTCCTTATGCGCAAACGCCATAATTTCCCCTTCGGGTCCGCGCGCAAGTTCGATCAAACTTCCATCCTCGGGCAACTCAACAATTAAGGAGTGATAACGCGTTACTTGCAAAGGATTTTTTAATCCCGCGAACAAATCTGTGCCACTATGGTCAATCTCGGAGGTCATACCATGCACCGGACGCTTGGCGCGCTTAACCACACCGCCAAAAACCTGCGCGATTACCTGATGCCCAAGGCAAACGCCAAGCATCGGATATTCCGTTCTGAGCTCTTCAACCAGAGCAAGACTGTTTCCCGCGTCATCGGGGCCACATGGGCCGGGGGAAAAGATGATTGCATCGGGATCAAGCTTGCGGACCTGTTCCGAGCCGATTTCATCATTGCGGACCACGATGACACTATGACCGAGCTCTTCGATATACCGGGCAAGATTGAAGACAAAGGAGTCATAATTATCAATAAGCAAGATCACGGTACGACCTCTTCCGCGTCAATACCGAACAGCTCGAACATCTTGGTCGCCTTGACCAGCGTTTCTTCATATTCAAGGGCCGGGTTACTGTCTGCGACAATTCCGCCGCCAACGTTAAAGGCCATACGACCACCGTTCACACAAAGAGACCGAATGGCAATGTTGGTATCCATGGAACCGTCAAAGCCGATAAAGCCAATTGCTCCGCAATAGGCGCCGCGTGTTGTCTTCTCAAGTTCTGTTATGATTTCCATGGCCCGAATTTTGGGCGCACCCGTAATGGATCCCCCCGGAAAACTGGCCTTCAAAAGATCAACTGCCGTTTTTCCGTCGCGCAGTTCACCTGTTACTGTCGACACGAGATGATGAACATTGGCATAGCTTTCCAGCGCACAGATTGCCGGTGTATTGACCGAATGCGGTTTGCAGACCTTGGAGAGGTCATTTCGCAAAAGATCAACAATCATAATATTTTCTGCGCGATCTTTCGGTGAAAGCATTAATTCTTGCGCAAGTTCGGCATCGCTTAGCGGCGTCTCTCCACGGGGCCTTGTACCTTTGATCGGTCTGGTTTCAACCTGTCCGTCCGAAACTTTCAAAAACCGTTCTGGCGAGTTTGACAGAACCGCAAATTCACCGAAATTCAGAAACGCACCAAACGGCGCGGAACTGATATCTCGCAGACGCCGATACAGCCCAAAACGATCCGGCACAGCATCTCGCGGATATTCAGCCCGAATGCTTTGTGATAAATTTGCCTGAAAAATGTCACCGGCAAAGATGTAATCGATGACTTTTTGAACTTCGATTTCGAACTCAGAACGACCAAAATTTGACCGCCATGGCTGAATGCTTGGCGAGTGTGGCGCGGACGGCACCTCAAAAAGCGGTCTGGCAAGACGCAGATATTTTCGCAGCAAGTTCATCCGGTCTGCGGCACGCTGTTCGCGCGCCTTTCCGAGACGTTCGGGCATCCCCGTCGAGATCAGCCACATCTTGCGATCATTCTGATCAAAGGCGATCACCAGATCATAAATACCGACCGCCATATCAGGCATGGCAAGCCAGTCTTCGGCCGCGCGCGGCAGCGTTTCGGTCTGATGTGCCAATTCATAGCCGAAATAGCCGACAGCTCCGCCCTGAAATGGTGGCAGATCAGTCCGGCGCCGTTGCGGGTAGCGCGACAACAGATCGCCAAGAACTTCAAACGGATTTCCCGGGAACGGGAAACCATCCAGTGTCACCTGACCATTTTTTGACGTCAGTTTGTGTAATGGAGAAACAACAATGTAGGAAAATCGATCCCGGTCGCCGGAATCAAGAAAATGACTGTCGGCAAAGGGGGCAAAGGCACCATAAGCATCGACCGGCTCAATATAGGGACATTCTTCTATCAGCATTTAGCGGCGCATTCTTGCGGGAGATACAATTCTCCCCGGTAAGATACAGGGAAGCATTTTTGGCACAAGGCAGGAGACGAAAAATCTACGTGATTCTTCGGGGCTACGGTAAAAAATATTCTTACAGTTGCAACCTTGCCCGGCTTGCCAAAGAAAAAGGCCAACCTTAACAGGTTGGCCTTTTATTCAGAGGACAAAGATCCGATTACATCGCAGCAATACGGTCGTAAGCCTCGGTAAGTTTCGCCAGAGTGTCGCGGGCTTCCTCAAGCTTGGCTTTTTCAGTCGCCACAATATGCTCAGGCGCGCGACTGACAAATTTCTCGTTCGAAAGCTTGCCTTCCTGTGCCTTGATATATTTGGTCTTGTCCTGCATTTCCTTTTCAAGACGCGACTTCTCAGCAGCGACGTCAATGAAGTTGGCAACAGAAACAAAGACGGCCACACCGTCAACAACGGCCTGAATGGCCCCCTTGGCGATCGCTTCGACATCGCCCTGCCCCTTGAAGCCGATTTCAGCAACACGTGCCAGACGCTTGACCTGCGCTTCCTGCGCCGAAACAGCAGCTTTCATCGCGTCAGTCGCATCAACCAGATAGATCGGGACTTCGGCGGCTGGCGGCACATTCATCTCGGAACGAACGCCACGGATATCACCAATCAGGCGGATTGCCAGATCAATCTCGGCCTCGGCAGTACGATCAATCAGGGCATCGTCAAACTTCGGATAACTTTCCGAGATCAGCATCTTGCTGCGATTATCGGAAATCTGTTCCCAGAGTTCTTCGGTGATGTAAGGCATGACCGGGTGCAAGATCAGAAGAATCTGGTCAAGAACCCAGGCGGTTACGGCGCGAATCTCTGCCTTGGCTTCTTCGTCCTGGCCCATCAGAACCGGTTTTGCCAGTTCCAGATACCAGTCACAGAATGAGCCCCAAACGAACTGATAGGCACCACTTGCGGCATCATTGAAACGATAGGTTTCAATCCCCGTTCCGACGGCCTTGGCTGCCTCGACAGTTTTGCCCACGATCCAGCGTGCGAGTGTGGATTTGACGTTTGCAGGATCAAAACCATCAACCGGCTTGCATTCGTTCATTTCCGCGAAACGTGCAGCGTTCCAGAGCTTGGTCGCAAAATTGCGATACCCCTCAACCCGCGAAGCAGCAAGCTTGATATCGCGTCCCTGCGCTGCAAGTGCAGTCAGGGTAAAGCGCAATGCATCACAGCCATATTCGTCAATGATTTCCAAGGGATCGATTACGTTCCCCTTGGATTTCGACATCTTCTGTCCGTTCTCGTCACGAACCAGAGCATGGATATAGATATCCTTGAACGGAATTTTCCCGTCCATGAAATGCATACCCATCATGATCATACGGGCAACCCAGAAGAAGATGATGTCAAAGCCGGTAACCAGAACATCGCCCGGATAGTATTTATCAAGCTCGGGCGTCTTATCCGGCCAGCCAAGGGTCGAATACGGCCACAGAGCAGAAGAGAACCAGGTATCCAGAACATCGGTTTCCTGGGTCAGTTCAACGTCCTTACCGTAATGCGCTTTTGCCGCGGCAATCGCTTCTTGCTCGGTTTCCTCAACGAAGATTTCGCCATCCGGCCCAAACCATGCAGGGATACGATGACCCCACCAAAGTTGACGGGAAATACACCAAGGCTGGATGTTGCGCATCCATTCGAAATAAGTGTTTTCCCAGTTTTTCGGCACAAAGCGAATGCGACCGTCTTCGACGGCTTCGGTTGCCGGCTTTGCCAGCACTTCGGCATTAACGAACCACTGATCGGTCAGGTAAGGCTCGATAACAACGTTCGAACGGTCGCCATATGGCACCATATGAACAGTGTCTTCGATTTTCTCGAGCAAGCCAAGCTCGTCCATCTTGGCGATGATCTGTTTGCGTGCTTCGAAACGATCAAGCCCCCGGTATTCTTCCGGTGCATTCTCGTTAATGCAGGCGTGATCGTCCATGATGTTGATCTTTTCGAGATCAGCACGTTTGCCGACTTCGAAGTCGTTGAAATCATGGGCCGGAGTGATTTTGACCGCGCCAGACCCTTTTTCCGGATCGGCATATTCATCGGCAACGATCTGGATGCGGCGACCAACGATCGGCAGAATGCAATACTTGCCAATCAGGTCCTTGTAGCGTTCATCATCGGGATGAACCGCAACACCGGTATCGCCAAGCATGGTTTCCGGACGAGTGGTTGCAACGGTGATGAATTCTCCTTCACGACCTTCGATCGGGTATTTGAAATGCCAGTAATGGCCTTTGACTTCTTTCTGGACAACTTCAAGATCTGAAATCGCAGTCAGAAGCTTCGGATCCCAGTTCACCAGACGCTTGTCGCGATAAATGAGGCCCTGTTTATGAAGGGTAACGAAAACCTTGCGAACAGCGGCAGAAAGGCCTTCGTCCATGGTAAAACGTTCACGCGCCCAGTCAGGCGAAGCCCCAAGGCGACGCAACTGGTTGGTGATTGTACCACCGGATTTTTCTTTCCATTCCCAAACCTTTTCAACGAACTTCTCGCGGCCAAGATCATGGCGCGTCACATTTTGTTCGCCAAGCTGGCGTTCAACCACCATCTGGGTGGCGATACCGGCATGGTCGGTTCCGGGTTGCCACAGGGTGTCCTTCCCGTTCATGCGGTTATAACGGATAAGGATATCCTGAAGCGTAAAAGTCAGCGCATGCCCCATATGGAGGCTGCCGGTCACGTTGGGCGGCGGCATCATGATGACATAGGGATCGGCACCTGATGCCGTATCGCAGGCAAACGCCCCCGACTTTTCCCATTTATCGTAAAGTCTGCCTTCAACGTCGGCCGGGCTGTAAGTCTTCTCCAACATGGTCTTTTGATCCGCTGCGGGTTTAATCATTCATACAAAGAAAAAAGCGGCGCACCGAAGGCGCGCCGCTTTAAATCAACTATCGGCTCGCCTACAGGTCTTCGGCGCGGTTCACAATCCGCTCGATTTCCTTCTTCACAAGGCGTTCGATCATATAGGGTAGGTTTTCGTCAAGCCATTCCTTAAGCAGCGGACGCAGCATATCGCGCACCAGATCCTCAAGGGTGGCATGACCGGCATTAACGCCAAGGGCAACAGCACGTTTCTTTGCAACGGCTTGTGCCAATTCCGAGATGGTGCCGGTCGCCGACGATTCCGTCATATTCGAAATCAGCGGTTCGTCATCATCGTCATCATAAAGAGCCGGCATTGCCGGTTCCGGCTCGGGCTCAGGCTCTTCGAATTCGTCTTCGAATGGCTCGGGCTCGTCTTCAAGCGGAGTCTCGTCGAAATCGAGCATATCGTCGAGATCAAGCTCTTCCTCCGGCTCGTCGAGTTCGAGTTCTTCGGGTTCATCGTCAAACTCAAGTTCTTCGGGTTCTTCATCAAGAACGAGTTCGTCGATTTCTTCTTCCGGTTCGGGTTCCGGTTCCGGCTCAGGCTCTGGTTCCGGCATCGGTTCGGGTTCAGGAGCGGCTTCCTGTTTTTCTTCATCCCCCTCATCAGCAAGAATTTTGCGGATGGACTGGAGGATATCCTCCATTGAAGGTTCTTGTTGCCCGTCACTCATAATTAAATTTCCGCACTAGTGTCATTTAACCAGACCGATCCGAAAGTTTGTTCAGGACAGGATGCCAGACACCCTGTCCTGAAAACACATCAGGTCAGTCTGTTCCCCACCACTGGTCCTTGACTTTATTGTAGTTGGACTCAGTGTCGTAAATTTCGACTGGCAAGCCAAGGACTTGGGCATTAAGAGCTCCCATTGCAGCCTTGACCTGGAATTCTGCAACCGCCGCATCACGACGCGAACCGACAAGGTCCACACGGGCCTGCAAAAGTTCCTGCTCCTGATCAAGAACATCAAGAACAGTACGCGAACCGACAGATGCTTCTCGTTGAACACCATCCAACGCGACTTCTGCCGACGATACCTGTGCCTGCTGCGATTCGATACTCGCCCGCGCAGTTACAAGGGTTTCCCATGCACTGGTGGCATTCTCAATCACAGCACGGCGTGCTTCATCAACCTGAATGCGCGCCTGACCTGCGGTCTGCTTGGCAGCTCGAACACCGGAATAAACTGCGCCCTGCTGGTACAGTGGCACAGAAACGGATGCGATGATATCAGCGCTGTCTGCCGTAAAATCCTCGGTCGACCCTTCATGCGCCCGTTCAACACCAGCTGAAAGACTGACTTCCGGGTAAAGCGACCCTTCATTCAGACGAATATCAGACTGGGCTGCCTGTTCGGTGTATTGCGCCTGCAGAACATCAGGATGTTGACCCTGTGCAATCGACAAAACATCCGTAACACTGGTTGGAAGACCGGCAAGCGGGTTGGGAATTTCAAGGTTGCTTGGTGGATTTCCAACCAGACGCTCATATTGTGCGCGTGTATTTGCCAGCGCCCCCTGTGCCGAAATCAAGTCTGCTTTCGCACCAGCAAGGCGGGCTTCTGCCTGCGAGACGTCGGTACGGGTCACTTCACCAACCGCAAAACGATCCCGGGTTGCTTCAAGCTGACGCTCAAGCACGCGAACGTTGTTCTGGTTCAGTTCAACAACGGCAGTATCACGCAATACATTGAAATACGACGTCGCAACCTGCAACATCACATCCTGTTCTGTGGAACGCAGGGATGCGCGCGCTGCCTGAATGCGTGCTTCGGCACGTTCTGTCTGCGCGGTTGTACGGCCACCACGATAGAGCGGCTGGGTCACGTTCAAGCCGACAGTATAAGGCGTAAGGCTGTTGTCGGTATTTGTCCCGTTGACTTCCGTGTTGTTTTCACGGAGACCGGCATCACCAGTTAATGTAACACTCGGGCGCCAGTTTGACAGTGCAGCCGAAATCTCTTCGTCTGTCGAGCGCAACGATGCGCGCCCGGCTTCGAGTGTCGGGTTGCTCTGATATGCCTTAATAAGAGCGTCCTCAAGACTTTCCGCAGATGCGCCACCGGCAACCATTCCTCCGGTTGCAAGGATACTGCAGGTCAGCAAGAACCGTTTTAACATTTATCTACCCTTGTAAAATCCTACACCAAGTCCCGACCCCGGCGCAGTTTCACTCATGGTAACGACGGAAACAAAATTTTCCAAGAAAAGAGGCATTTGGAAGCCAAAAAAGTATTTTGCCCGCTTTCTGATCGTTACATCGTTTAATCGTAGCGCATCATATCTGGCGCAATTTGACACGCCCAGATATCTATACCGCCTGTAACATTAAAAACATCTTTAAATCCATATTCTTCAAGGAAAATCCCTGCATGACGACTGCGAACGCCATGATGGCAGATAACGGCAAGCGGCATGTCTTGCGGCAGCTCATCCAGCCTGCCGTGCAATTCCGATAATGGAATATGCACAGATTCCCTGATCATACAGATTTCAACTTCCCAGTCTTCGCGCACATCCAAAAGAACGATTGGCAATTTTTGTTCAAGGATTTTAGCCAACTCCTGGCATGCAAGTTCCCTAACCATGAAATCCTGACAATCGCGATGAGCACAAAAAGAATTGCCCGGATGGTTCCGGGCAATTCGTCAGATTAAAATACAAAGCTTTCCGCCGGCTCAAAGCCCGGCAGGTATGGAATGTTTGCATCAAACAGATCGCGATGACCAATGACGCCATTTTCACGTTCATAAAGCTTGGCAACACCGACCTTGCCAGCCTCTCTTACAACGGCGAGCAAACGACCACCTTCTGCGATCTGATCCAGAATGGCGGCGGGCACTTCGCAAACTGCACCATCGAAGATGATTACATTATAAGGTGCTTGCTTGGCGTAGCCGGCAGCCAGTTCACCTTCGACAACGATAACATTGTCATAGTTGACTTTCTGGAAGGCTGCTTCGGCAGCACTCGCCATTTCCTTGTTGCTTTCTACAGCAACAACGGTTTCTGCGACGCGCGAAATCAGCGCACTGCCATAACCAAAGCCCGCACCAATCACCAAAGCAACATCTGCCTCAGCGATCTCGGCACTTTGCATCAAGCGTGCAATCACCATCGGCTCCATCGCGAAGCGACCATCACCAACCGGAATATCTTCATCAATATAGGCAATGCCGCGTTTGCCTTCGGGCAGGAACAGTTCGCGCGGAACTTCCTCCATCGCAGCGATGACCAGCGGATCGGTAACCTTGTTGGTCCGAACCTGATTTTCCACCATGTTATGGCGCGCGATTTGGTAATCCATGATTATCTGACCTGAAAATTCTCGCGAGAAACTCTCCGCTTCCTGTTTGATCGTTGTCAAACGCGGTCACGGCAATTGCCCTGTTTATAGTTGCCACATAAGCAACTGACAACAACGGATCAACTCCAACCTGCTCTTTGAGCGCGTTTTTCCGCCAATTTTTACAGAAACAGAAGGCGCGCCCCTACGGTTCAAAGATTTTTTGAAACCGGCACATGATTTTTTGATCTGTCACAATTTTTATCCTCAAATGAGGATGTTATACGTCAGTATTAAAAACATATACCATCGAACTCGATAAATGCACAAATGGAATTCTACAGAACGTGACAGTCTGACAGACCGTGTCATGTGTTTCATCCGGGGGAAAGCAAATCATGCGTGACAATGGACCAGTCACCAACCGCGAAGTCGTCATGAAAGACGGAGATATTCTGGTTTCGAAAACGGACACAGGTGGGCGTATCACCTTTACCAACCAGACGTTTGTTGAGATCAGCGGTTACACCAACGACGAACTTGTGGGTGCTCCACATAACATGATCAGACACCCTGACATGCCCAAGGAAGCATTTGCAAACCTCTGGGAAACCATCAAGGCCGGGACGCCCTGGCAGGGCTTGGTCAAGAACCGCGCAAAAAATGGTGACCATTACTGGGTTCGGGCAAACGTGACACCCATTATAGAAGACGGTCAGGTAAACGGTTTCATTTCCATCCGGACAAAACCATCCGAGGTAGAAAAAAATACGGCCAACCGGATCTATGCCGATATTCGCACAGGGTCGGCAAAGGATATTCGCCTTGAGCAGGGTGAAGTTGTTAATACAGGCCCCAAAGCGAAGATGAGAGAGTTTCTCGCCAGCATCAAAGGCAGTCTCAGCCTTGCTTTCGGAACCATGTTTATCCTGATGCTGTTGATTGGCGGATATGCATTGTATGGCGAATTCAAAACAGAGCAAGCTCTTGAGAACGTCTATAATGACCGTGTCAAACCGTTGAACCTGCTAAAACAGGTATCTGATGACTATGCCGTGTTTGTTGTTGATGCGTCTCACAAAGTCCGCAACGGTAACTTCACGTGGCAGGAAGGTCTGGATAGCATCAATATCGCGGAACAGCGCATCAAGGAAAACCTTGATATCTACTTTTCACGGAACCTTGATTCTGGAGAAGTCGCAGTCGTCGAGCGTGTTAAACAGCTGCTCCCGCCCGCCGACAAGCTTATCCTGCGCCTCCGCGCCATCTTTAAAGATGGCGACAGAGTTGCACTTGACGCTTTGATCAAGGATGAACTTTATCAGACCATAGATCCGCTCACCGAACAGATTGGCAATCTGTCAGTCGCGCAAAACGAGATTGTCGGTGTACAGGTTGAAGATGCCCGTCAGGCATTCTTCATGGCCGCGACAGTTGACGGTGTCCTGATCCTGATCGCAGCAGGCCTGACTCTGATCTATGGCGCATGGCTTATCCGCAAATTCCGTCGCCCCCTGAACGAGATGGCAAAACATTTCGATGCAATCGCACGAAATGACCTAGCTCATCTCATCCCTTTACCTGAAATGCCTGATTTCAAACCGTTGACCCAGCAACTTCGTGCATTGCATGCAAAGCTTGCATATAATCGTCTTGAACGTGATGAAAATGAGTCCAAAGCCAACAGCCAGAGGATCGGAGCCCTTCGCGGCCTTGCCGAAACGGTTGAAAAAGAACTGCAGAAAGTTGTTCAGTCGATCATTGATCAAACCCGGCGTTTGAACGAATCTGCTGGCGAGATGGCAGGATCATCCGAACGTGTCTCAGAAAACTCCGAGAGTGTTGCTGCAGCAGCACATCAAGCATTGGCAAATGCGGAAACAGTTTCCGGCGCCTCAGAGGAATTGGCTGCCTCCATTCGCGAAATCACCCGCCAAATCGAACAAGCCACCAATCTGACCGCCGAAGCCAACCGGGCGGGCGAAAGCGCAGAGCAAACGGTTACCTCGCTTCAGAACAGCGTGGGCAAGATTGGCGAAGTTGCCGAGCTTATCAGTGATATTGCCGCACAAACCAACTTGCTTGCCCTGAACGCAACGATTGAGGCTGCAAGAGCTGGCGATGCCGGCAAAGGATTTGCCGTGGTTGCACAAGAGGTCAAAAACCTTGCAAATCAGACAGCAAAATCAACGGAGGAAATCACCCGTCAGCTTGGCGAGATCCAGAACGTCACAGATTCCGTTGTATCCACGGTGCAGCTGATGACGGCAAGCATTCGACGCGTTGATGAAGTTGCATCGAACGTTGCGGTAAGCGTGCGCCAGCAAGACGATGCAACTCAGGAAATTGCCCGAAACGTTATCCAGACGGCTGAGGCATCAAACGAAGTTACCGAAAAAATCGGTCATGTCGCGTCCGAAGCGCAGGAAAACCTCAACCGTGCAGCGCAAATGAACAAAATCGCCGAGGAAGTGGATGGGAGCATTGCCCAGCTTCGCAACAGTCTCGTTCGAATCGTTCGCACAGCAACACCTGAAGTGAACCGCCGTAAGGATCCGCGTTACGAAACCCAGATATTGGTAACATTAACAATTGGTGGCAAATCCATTCGCGGAAAAACCGTCGACATCTCCACCGGCGGCGCCAAGGTTTCTTTGGCTGAACCGGTAAAGAAAGGCGCCAAAGGTGAGATCACCCTTGAAGGACCGAATACGACGATCCCGTTCGAGGTTGAACATTCGCACGACACGATTGCCAATATTGACTTCGCACCAAGTAAAAACCGCGAGGAAAAACTCGCCCCGTGGCTTGAACGTAAATATGGCAAGAAGTCTGCCTGACACAGTCAGTACCCCACCCTGTTGAACCGCTCGGGATTGTATCCCGGGCGGTTTTTCTCGTTTCAGTGTAAATATCAAGCCGTTGTTCAAAAAATGTAAAATTGGGTGCTTGACGGCTCGTATTCTATGAGGCTATACACCGCTCCAGCCAACGCGAAGGCGCGATGGCGGAGTGGTTACGCAGAGGACTGCAAATCCTTGCACGCCGGTTCGATTCCGGCTCGCGCCTCCACTGATCCGGCATAGCTCAGTTGGTAGAGCAAATGACTGTTAATCATTGGGTCGCAGGTTCGAGTCCTGCTGCCGGAGCCAAAAAACCCTGGAACTCAGTTCCGGGGTTTTTTGCTTTTTGGCTTACATGCCATTATCTGCACTGCTTACTCCGGACTCAAACTTTGAAGCCGCGCGACTTACGACGCCACCCGGATGCGAATTACAACACGAAAACAATGTTTTCGATGTAACCACACCACCCTTTTCGCGATTAAGCCCGCACTCCGGTTAACCCAAAGCTGCATCCATTCCAAGCGGGTCAAAAAAGACAACAGTTTGGTCATTTTTTCGCAAAAAAGGTCTTGCGACGTTCCGACGGTTTGATTATACACCTGCCACGCGCTTCGGACGGAGCGCGCAGCCTGATCCGGCATAGCTCAGTTGGTAGAGCAAATGACTGTTAATCATTGGGTCGCAGGTTCGAGTCCTGCTGCCGGAGCCAATTAAAAAGGGGCCGAACGTAATGTTCGGTCCCTTTTGCTTTTAGCACGTCACAAGATGAGGCAAAGCACCATGAAAACCGTCAAGATCGAATTGCGCGAAGTTCAGCTCGCCACCCTTTCGGGATCGACCCGCGGCTGGTTAATTGCGGGCGAAAATGACGTCATTCACGGCATGGTGCATCCGATTGATGGTGATTTGTTCACGATTTCATCAACGACAGACCCACGCATTCAGGCCTTTGGCTGGTGCCCGATGTTTGACAGTCTGGCCCATGTACAAAATGATCTTGAAATTGCGCTGGCGATGACATCTGCAGCCGAAGTCGAAGAATGGATTGAAGAATCCGAACGCTTTGACGATGAAGGTCATCACGGTCATCTCCATTGACCCCCTCACCGCTGCATCTGCGGTCACAAGCATGAAACTGCGGCATATCTGAAAAACGCCATAAAAACTTCGTCGCCTCAGTGCTTTATTGATGCACAGCAAATCAATATACTAGCCACTGACTTAACATCGCATTTGCTTCGAGCATGGTGTGCGGGGATATTCACTAAGAGTAACGCAACGCCATTGCCTAAAACCAGCCCACAGCACAACGCGGGAATTCGGCGATGAGTACAATTAATCTGGACCATCTGTTCAAACCCAAATCGGTCGCCGTGATTGGCGCGTCCAACCGCCCTCATTCTGTTGGCCATGTGCTGATGAAAAACCTGCTGGCCGGTGGATTTGATGGACCGATCATGCCTGTCAATCCCCGCAGCCAGTCGATTGGCGGTGTCCTGGCTTATCCCGATGTCAACAGCCTGCCTGTCGTACCAGAGCTTGCCGTTATCTGCGTGCCGCCGCAGGCGGTTATTCCGGTAATGAAATGCCTTGCGGAAAAAGGGTGTCTGGCAGCGATTGTTCTGACTGCGGGACTTGGTTCCGAACCGTTTGATGAGAAACGAAGTATCAAACAGGCCATGCTTGATATTGCGTCTGAAAAGAAGATGCGTCTTCTTGGCCCGAACTGCCTTGGCCTTATGGTTCCCGGTATCGGTTTGAATGCCAGCTTTAGCCACCAGAATATCGGTAGTGGCAAAATCGCATTCGTTTCGCAATCAGGTGCGCTTTGTACTGCCGTTCTTGACTGGGCATCTGCGCGCGACATCGGGTTTTCACACTTCATATCTCTTGGCGAGTGCGACGATGTCGATTTTGGTGATGTGATCGACTATCTGGGTTCGGATCCTGATACCCGTGCGATCATGCTTTACATCGAATCCATTCATGAACGCCGGAGCTTCATCTCGGCTGCCCGTGCCGCATCACGCAACAAGCCCATTCTCTGCATCAAGTCGGGGCGCTTTGCCGAAGGTGCGGCCGCGGCCGCATCACATACAGGCGCACTTGCTGGCGCAGATGACGTCTTTGACGCTGCTATCAAACGCGCCGGGGTACTGCGCGTTTACACGGTTAGCGAAATGTTCTCGGCTGCCGAAACGCTTTCACGCATGCGCCCGTTCCGTGGCGACAAGCTTGGCATCGTGACCAATGGCGGCGGGATCGGGGTGCTTGCGGTTGACGCTTTGATCGAACGTCAGGGTCATCTTGCCCACCTTGATCCTGAGACCATCACGGCCCTGGACAAGGTTTTGCCTGCTACATGGTCGCATGCCAACCCGGTCGACATTATCGGAGATGCCCCCGGAGAACGTTATGCCAAGGCAATTGAAACGGTTCTGACTGACAGCAATATCGACAGTCTTCTGGTCATGCATGCCCCGACCGCTATCACCGACCCTGTCGAAGTCGCGCGTTGTGTCATTGACCAGATCAAACACAGTAAGAAAAATATCCTGACCAACTGGGTTGGCGAAGCTACCGTGGCCGAAGCCCGAAACATGTTTTATGCCGCAGGAATTCCGACATATCGCACACCGGAAAACGCCGTGGCAGCCTTCCAGCACATGGTCAATTATCGCAAATTGCAAGACCTGTTGATGGAAACACCGCCATCGGTCCCACGCGATTATACGCCGCAGACAGATAAGGCGCGCAGCATCATCCACACCGCCATTCATGCCGGTCGTGACATGCTAACCGAGCCTGAGGCAAAAGCCGTTCTGGAATGCTATGGCATCAATACAGTCAAAACCATTGCAGCCAGTGACATCGAAGAAGCGGTACGCACCGCAGACGATATCGGTTATCCGGTCGCGCTTAAGATTCTGTCCGACGATATCAGCCACAAGTCCGACGTTGGCGGCGTCGTCCTAAATCTTGATAGTGGCGAGGAAGTCAGGGCGGCGGCCCTGAAAATGCAGCGCACCATCGAACAAAAATTCCCCAATGCCCGTCTGCGCGGTTTTACCATTCAGGAAATGATCACCCGTGCGGGCGCACGTGAACTGATTGTCGGCATGACCACCGACCCGATCTTTGGTCCGGTGATCCTGTTTGGTCATGGGGGCGTCGAGGTCGAAGTCGTACGCGACCGTGCCATGGCCCTGCCCCCGCTGAACATGAAGCTAGCCCGTGAACTGGTTGAAGGTACACGCATTTACAAGCTCCTCAAAGGCTATCGGGACGTTCCCCCTGTAAATCTTGAAGACCTTTACATGACGCTGGTTCGCCTGTCGCAGCTGGTTGTGCATCTGGGCGAAGTGGTTGAGCTTGACATGAACCCGCTTCTTGCCGACCAGCATGGTGTGATTGCCCTTGATGCGCGTATCAAGGTAACCCCAAAGGTCGTCAGCGACGATAAGCGCCTTGCCATTCATCCCTATCCAAGACACCTGAAACAGGAACTGGTGATGGATGATGGAACGACTTATCTTCTGCGCCCGATCAAGCCGGAAGACGAACCCGCGCACTATGAGTTCATGTCAAAACTGACACCCGAAGATATTCATTTCCGGTTCTTCGGTTCTGTGCGTGAACTGCCACATTCTGAAATGGCCCGTCAGACCCAGCTGGATTATGATCGCGATATGGCGTTCCTGGCTGTGGTACCCGATGGTCCGGAACAGGGCCAGATCCACGGCATTGTTCAGGTCGTCATCGATCCCAATAACGAACATGCAGAATATGCCATCATGGTCCGGTCGGACATCAAGGGGCGCGGTCTTGGTCGTGTTCTGATGGAACAGATGATTGCCTATTGCCGTCGCAAGGGTACCGAAACCTTTATCGGTCAGGTCTTGCCTAGTAACCGCCGCATGCTAACCCTTTGCGAGAAACTTGGTTTCAGCCGCAAATACATCCCCGACGAGGATGTTTTTGAGGTCACGTTACCGCTCCAACGCGACGCTCACTAATCAGGCAATTTCCAACAAAAAAGCCCGGCAACTGCCGGGCTTTGTCTTTGGTACTTTCGGAACGGAGCTAGGCACCATCGGCCACAAGTTTGGCACGGATATCGGCAACTGCCTTTTCGGGATCGATACCCTTTTCACGCAGGCTGTCGACGGCTTCGTTTTCGATTTTACGCAGTTCTTCAAGCGTGGTCTGCACATCTTCAAGCTGCTGCTCAAGTTCGGCGATCCGGCGGCGACCGACAAGCATCAGATGAGCGAGTTGCTCAGTCCGCGTGCGGTCGGCATCGTAGAGATCGATATATTCCTTGATGTCTTCAAGCGAAAAACCAAGACGTTTGCCACGCAGAACAAGCATCAGGCGTGCCCGGTCACGATAGTTATAAACGCGCGTTGCCCCGGCCCGCTGCGGCGCCAGAAGATTTTTGGTTTCATAGAACCGGATTGCACGCGGCGTGATATCGAACTCTTCGGCCAACTCGGTGATACTGTATAGCTTGTCGTTCATGGTTTTTCTTGTTTGATGACTGCGATGGGTCAACATCGCAACTTTCCGACATTCCAGTCAACATATTTACGCAAACGTAAACATAAAACACCTGATCACCGGGGTTACGATGACGTCGCCTGCACTTCCGGAACGGGTAAGGATCGGACATAATCGAGATCAACCGGAACATAGTCCGGTCCCTGTATCAGACATCCATCGGTAATCGCGCCCGGCCAATGTTCGGGATTGCTGCACCAGACACTGCCGTCAGGCAGAGGTACCTCCAATGGGTTGACATAGGGAATTTGGTGGCTTTCTCGAAGCTCGAACTGGCCAGCAAGACTGTTTTCAAACAGTGGACCTGTTGCGGGTCTAGGGCAACTCAGCACACCGTCGTAGGGATCAAAAACATCGGGATATGTAGGATGATTTGCCAGATCCCCTGAGAACACGACCGGCAAAGGCGGCATGGCTGAAAGGTAAAGGTCAGCATATTCGCCAAAGAACGACTGATCGAGTGGCATCATTTCATCAGGCAAGGTAACCGGTTCTGCATGTTCAATTGCGTTGCGTGCATTCACCAGACCGCGTGTTGTTCCCTTTTTGATATATTTCTGCCGCAGATAGAAACTGTTGTGAAAACAGACAGAAACATAGTCTGGCTGAGGAACGTTTCCACCCTTTCCAAGTTTGAAAACAGCACCGCCATTATACTCGTCGCCCTCTGGCCCCGGACGGCTATCAAACCAGCAAATATTGGCAAAGTAGTACCAAAATCCACCGCGCACGCCATCTTGTGAAAACAGTTTGTGACAGTTGTAAAATCGGTTGCGACCAATCCACCAGCCAAGGGCCACGAACTCTGGCTCAATCGGATTGTCACGGATATAGCTAAACCGGTTATCCATAATACGGATGTCGCGGTTAAATGTGCCAATCGGAGCGCCAACATTGAAGCTCGATACATCCATGCGGATACCGTTATAGCAATCACGAATATCGTTTCGAGAAATCTCTACATCACCGGCGATATCATCCGCCCCAAAGAACGCACCGTTCAGATAACGGAATGGAACCTTGATGACGTTTCCCTCGTCGTCCTTGCCATCGTGAATTTCATCCCAACGGATGGCGCGCCAGATTGATGAATCCTGAACCCATCGGCATTCGGTGATTTTGATGCCATGGCAACGTTCGCCACTGGCATAAAACGCATAGGTTCCGTCTGATATATCAAGCCCCCTGAAGCTCAGGTTTCGGCTGTTTTCAATGTAAACTGCACTTGGCCAAGCGCGCGTAATATTGAGGTTCTCGATGCGGATATGCTCAACATCAATCAATTGAAAAACGGCGAAACGCGCCTGCCCCGGATTGCTTGCCGAGACGCTTGGATCGGGTTTTTGCGCAGCATCAAGAACGACACCGGTTTCGCCACGAACAACGATTGGGTTCCCTTGTTCGCCGCTGTGCGGAAACGGCATGGGCCGTTTGACACGATAGGTTCCGTCGATCAGACGGATAAGCTGTCCGGGTTTGCTGTTGACGATTGCCATTTCCAGCGTTGTTGTCGGACGCATTTTTGAATCAATCCAATGGTCCTTCCCGTCGTCTGAAACGTAAACAACTTCCACTGAACCGTCCCCTTCTATCTTTGCGTCAAGGAACGATACAGCAAAACATCACGACGCCAAGCATCTGTTTTAGCGTCCTTATTCAGAAATAATCGTGATCAGATGTCCGATATCACGGGTGACATCAGGGTGATCATCGGAATTGTCGGGATTGGTGTCCGGGTCTTGGCAAGACGCGCACGCCGATCAAAGCGCCTAGACCATTTCGCTACCATCAACCGGCCATCTTGTGTGATGACTATCAATGACGAAGCGATGCTTGTGCTTCACCGGTGGATGATAGTGTCGATGACGATGTTTTTGTTTATCGCAACCATGGTCGCGGGAATGAACACCATGAAGGTTCGGATTATTTTCCTGCATCACTTGCGCGTCACTACCATGAATATGGCCATGATGCGGGTCGTCATGATCATGGGGATGCTCATGCCAGAATCCCGGATGGCTATGATCAATTTCCAGCGGGTCCTGTTTGGGCCACAACATGATCGCCGCCATCGCACCAATCAGTGCCAGTCCACCTGATGCCATAAACGCAACCGAAAGATCAGCAAGGCTGCCAAGCCACCCCACAACCCCGTAGGCAATCAACCAGCCACCATGTGACAGCGCAAAATTTGCAGCGAAAAAAGCAGACCTGTCACCCGCTCCTGCTGATCGTTGAACCAATCGTCCGCCGGGTGTCTGTGCGAATGTGGTCCCTGCCCCTGCCAGCACCCACAATGCGGCAAATGCGATGGCAGTTTGTACCCCGTTCACAATCAACATCGCCCCGATCAGCATGACCAATGCTGCGGCAAATATCCCGAACATCATCAAGCGGCGTTCACCACATGCATCAATCATTTTCGGAATGATAAAAGCCGCAATCATTGACCCACCGCCGGCACAGGCCAGAAAGACCGTGGTCAAAATGTCGGTCCCGCCAAGCACAGAACGGGTCAGGACGACTGTGTTGACGATGATCATCGCACCAACACAGGAAACAGCAAAATGCACGGCCAGAAGACCACGTAGTCGCGGTGTTTTCAAATAAGCCATCACACCAAAACGGGTATTGGCATAAACACCGCCTTCACGATCAGTCGCAGCAGCACGAGGAATTGACGTTGAGACAATCAGAATGGCTGAAAGCGCAAATGTAAGACTGTTTGCCATGAACAGGCTGTCAAACGACCAGACAAACAACAAAGCAGCTGCCAGTGCCGGGCTTATCAGGTTCTCCAGATCATAAGCCAGCCGGGCATATGAAAGACCCTTGGTGTAGGTTCTCTCGTCTTCCAGGATTTCTGGAATGATCGCCTGAAACACCGGAGTGAAAGCTGCTGACGCTGCATTCACGACAAAGACCAGAACAAAAACCTGCCATATCTGATCAACAAATGGCAGGCACAGAACAATCGTAGCACGCAGAATATCAAGCCCGACAAGCCAAGCCCGACGGGGCAGCAAATGCGCCATACCACCGGCAACGGGTGCAATCACCAGATACGCCACCATCTTCAGAACCAGAATTGAGCCAAGCACCCGGCCGGCATCCGCGCCGGCAAGGTCATAGGCCAACAGCGACAAGGCAACCGTCGTCAGACCGGTCCCGATCAGGGATGTAACCTGAGCAGAGAAGAGATGCCGAAAGGCAGCAATGGAGAACGGTGACATGGTGGGCGTTGTCCTTGGCTACATTTCAGATGGCGGGTCAAATCCGATTACAGGGCTTTGAAAACATAGCTTATACTGACTCTGCCTGTTGCCGGGCACGTTCGGAAGCCGTGCATTTCTTGGCTGGAAGCTGTTTGGCTTCGGACATTTTTCCTGCCCGCAGCTCCAGGGTGCGGGTTGCCAGTTTCCTGCGAAAATGCGGATCATGAGACACAAGGATCATCGCTTGGGGCAGCTCAAGCAGGATTTCTTCAAGCCGTTGCAGGTTTTCTTCATCAAGCGCATTTGTCGGCTCATCAAGAAGAAGAACATCAGGTTTCATTGCAAGCACCGCAGCAACAGAAACCAGCCGTTTTTCACCACCTGAGAGTTCGTGCGTGATGCGTTCACGCAAATGTTTGAGATGAAGCTGATCCAGAACATCGTCGACGATCGCCAATGCTTCTTCCCTGCTTGCACCGAGATTAAGCGGGCCGAAGGCAATATCTTCGACAACCGTTGGGCAAAACAGTTGATCATCCGGGTCCTGAACGATGAAGCCAACCCGACAACGAAGATCATGAAAATCTGCATCAGAAACGCGTTTTTGTCCGAATGCACTGATTTCTCCACCAAGCGGCTTGATCAACCCGACAAGGATACGAAGCAAGGTACTTTTCCCGGCCCCATTGGGCCCGGTGATAAACAGACGTTCATTTGCTGAAAGTGACAGGCTGACACGATCAAGAACACTATGTCCTGCCCGGTATCCATAGGAAATATCGTTTAGTTCAATAAGCAAGGACATAAATACGATCCATCAGGATAAGGGCCGCGATCATAACGAAAAAGGTTGCACCAAGGATGGCATCACGCCTGCGAAACACCAGCTGATCAATCATCGGGAAATGTCCACTAAACCCCCGGCATTTCATGGCCTCAAGCACACGTTCTGCCCGCTCAAGCGACCGAACAAGTAACATACCGAACAGGTAACCGAATGATCGATAGGTATGGAACGTGTTTCGTGCCTTGAACCCGCGCAGCTTCATCGCCATCCGCAGACGGTGATACTCATCATGCAGTACCGAAATGTAACGCACCGTGAACATCATCAGATGCACCAGTGCCGCCGGGCACCTTAACCGGTACAAGGTATGCCCCAAGGTTACAGGCGTCAGCCCCGAAAGCAGGCTAAGCATCATCAGAACAACCGCGTTTGCCCGGATCCCGATCAGGACAGCATGTAAAAGGCCTTCCTTACTGGCGTCCGCGCCCAGCATCGAAAACATCGGTGTTCCAGGCGTGGTAAACGGCAACATGACCAACATGACAATAATGAAGCCGTCCATTGCCGCCATACGCTTCAAGGTCAGTCGAAGTGGCAGATCGGTCAGCAACATTGTGGCAATGGCGATGACAAAGGCACCAAGGGCAAATTCGATCTGTTGCAAGGACACCACCATCACAGCAAACAGACAAGCAGCCACAACACGCACGCGTGGATCAAACGATCCAACAAAGGATGGTGGTTTAACCCCGCCTCCTCGCGCGCTTAACGGCTGGTCATGCCCGAATAAATGACTCATGGCTTTGACGCTTCGGCTTTCAACCGTCTGGCAGCAATGTAATATGCGATCCCGAAGAACCCGAATATATAGCCAATACCCCCAAGAACCGATTGGAGATCATTCTTCTCCTTATAGGCGGTAATTTCGCGCCGAAGGGGCCGAAGTTCATCACGAACAATGGCGGCTATGGCTTCTTCCTGTTCTCGGCTTATCGCGACATTCCCGGAACGGCTTGAACCATCCGGGCCAGCTTGTTTTATGCTGGTTTTTTCATTTGCTCGCGATTGCGCTTCGCCCGTCAGCCCGGCCTGGTCGGACAAATCAGAAATGGCAAAGCCTGCCTCGGCGATGTGCCCGGCGCCCAGATCCGCCCGAAAGACCAGATCGACCTTCTCGCTTGGCGTATAGATAAAAAATCCGTCCCCATCGGTCATGACCTGATCGATCTTATTCCCCAGATTGTCAAAGACCTCAACCACCGTATCGGCAGCCATATCTCCGTTGGAGAACCCGATTTCCCCTTCGACATTCGAACCACTTGGAAAGACAGACGCGATCACCTTATGCGCCTGAGCCCCATGCGCGCCGAACATAACCCCGGCAATAATGATCCCTGTGGCCAGCTTAGCCATTGTTGGCCTCATTTGCCTGTTCAGCAAGGATGATCGAGCTTTGCACCGCATATTCATTGGCCTGATCACCGGTCATCAGCAAGGCCGGTTTGACTTTCATGATCAGATACACGGCAGCGGCAGAAACAAAGCCTTCAACAGCCATGATCGGAATATGGGCAAAGAACACGAGTTTGGCGGCCGGAATGAACGCATCCCCGCTCAGCGTCAGGGAAATCGCCACAAACAACGTGGTCAACGAGATAGAAAGTGCCCCGGCAATGCCGCCCCAAACAGCAGCAGCCGTCGGGTTGCTGCGCGCAACGACACCACGGAACATGAATCCGGCAATCACAGCCGGGAAGGCAATATTGACCGTATTGACCCCAAGAACCGTAAGACCGCCAAATCCGAAGAAAATCGCCTGTAACAACAGCCCGACAAAAAGTGCGGGAAATGCCGTCCAACCAAGAACAAGACCGGCAAGGCCGCTCATGATCAGATGAACACTTGAGGGCCCCACCGGGACGTGAATAAGCGAGGCCACAAAAAACGTTGCCGACAGCACACCGGTTGCCGGAATTTTATCGATCGGGAGCTTGCGCAACCCAAGACCAAGTCCGGCAACCGCAAGAACCCCGCCCCCAATCAGAACTTCAGGAGCCAGTGCCCCGTCCACAATATGCATCTGTTTTTGTCCCCACGCCTATTTCACATCATAGGCACGAACCCACAGGACTGCATCCTGAGAAAGCTCTTTACCGTTGAATTCTTTATCAGGGCCACTGCCAAGTGCCGCAAATCCCCAAAACCCGGCTTTGGGAATACCGAAGGTGAAATAGCCGTTTTCATCGGTAAGCGCCACAATAGCCCCACCGGGCATTGGTTTTGCAGTTGGCTCCTTCGGTCGGCCATTTGCCATATCCGGTTCGGCAGCCATGTATTCAACTTCCACCTCGACACCGGAAACCGGCTGCCCGTCACTCAGAACACGACCACTAAAAGTCGACCCGGCGACGATGTTGGTCGGTCTGTTTAGCGGCAAAATTTCCGTTTTCAGCCCTTGTGCTTCCATCCAGTCCGTCGGAATTTCATTCCGGTTCACATAGGATTTTGTAATCTGCTGGATATAGATATCTTCGCTTTGTTCGTAATATGGCGCAGGCACAACCACCATGACGTAATCGCCACTGCGTTTGAGTGTCAGCGTGCCATCAAATGCCGCCGCCGAGTTCTCAGACCCGGTAAACGTCGTCGGAGAAAGCGTTGATTCCAAATCGATCTTTTCACCACGATGAATAACGTAGAACTCAATCGGATTGGCCATATCCATGACATGTCCGTTTTCAAACGGATGCCAGAAGATCAGCTTGACCGGAACATCACCAGCAGCGGCCTGATTGACTTCCGGAGTATATACCAACTGGAAATGGGCCTGTGCGGCCAATGGCATCAATAATATAAAACAGACGCTTGCAACAGCGCACCTGCCAACGGTCTTAAACATATAATCGTCTCTTCCACGAACGATGCATACCGGGCAACTGCCCGACACGCAGTGTTAGGATAAAGAACGATAGGATGGCTGGAAGCAAGATACCGGTTAAACAAGACCGCATTTTCCCTGCAACCTGACGCTCACCCCGGCGTCCAACAGTTCAGCACCAGACAAGCCGTGTCTGGCAGTCAAAGGCAGGTCTCCTGGCTCACGGTTTTAAAAGCATTACGCCTTCCCGGTTCTCACCAGTGGCATGTGTAATGCTCGGACCGCTTACAGTTGCGGGGGCAGCCGTGGCATTGTCGTAACGCACCACGTTCCCTTTTAAGCCAATCCCGAAGGATCAGCACCCAAGACACAGGCATAATCCATGTCGGGATCATAACTGTCAACTCTTTGCCAAACCATTGGCCCACTATCTTTCGGATAGCATAACTTGACCGGTTGTTTGCCGCTGGCAAAAATTGCTTAACACACCGTATAACCATACGAAATGCATTCTGTTTAAGGGCTAAACGACATGAAACCTGAAACTGTTCTGGACTTCTGGTTCAAGGAACTTGATCAAAAACAGTGGTTTATCAAGGATACCTCACTTGACGCCCACATTTCCGAGCGGTTTTCGGACTTCCACACTGCGGCGCATGCAGGTGAACTCTATTCCTGGCGCGCGACTGCAAATGGCCGTCTGGCCGAGATCATTGTTCTTGACCAGTTTTCGCGAAACATGTTCCGCGACCAGCCGCAATCTTTTGCATCGGATACCGTGGCCCTGATACTGGCACAGGAAGCCGTGGCAAATGGAACGGACAAGAAACTGTCCAACGCGCAAGAGCGTGCATTTCTTTACATGCCCTATATGCATTCGGAATCTGAACTGATCCACGAAATCGCACTGGAACTGTTTGCCCAACCGGGGCTTGAGCATAACTACGAGTTCGAGATCAAACACAAAAGGATCATTGACCGTTTCGGCCGTTACCCGCATCGCAACGAGATTCTCGGGCGTGTATCCACCTCCGAAGAGCTGGCATTCCTCAAAGAACCTAATTCTTCGTTCTAAAATGCAAAAAAGGGACGGCAACCCGTCCCTTTTCTTTTGATCAGATGTGATGAGCTAGCAGTCAGCTATTAGCCGACATTGCGATCGCGTTTGTCCCACCATTCCTGAACCAACCTTTCGGCTTCGTCGATATAATCTGCCTTGCCTGCCAGGAATGCCGCCATTGCAGCACTCCCCTTGATCCGTGCTTCGGCACCAGAATCTTCGACATCTCCGCGCCAGACTGAAAGGAAGTGTTTCAGGGTTACCGGACTTTGCTCGTCGAGCTCTTTTTCCGTTTTGGACAGCATCGCAGGCCATCTGACGTCGCAAAGCTCACCGTTATCTAGCATGCGCAGGTCGACATGCTTGAAAGGCGTACGTTCTGCCTCACCGCCACCGCCCTTGATCACGCCGATCCGTGGAAGTTCAAGCAACTTTCCGGTTTCACGATGCACATCAAGAAAGGCCGGATGAAATACACCTAGGAAAGCCGCACGCGCCTGTAACGGATTAAGCAACCGCAGTAATGTATTGACCGGGCTTCGCAAACCCAGCAACGACCGCAAGCCGATCAGTTCCTGCAATTTCGGATGCATGTGCCGCAATGGCAGATATGCGAACCCTTGGGCAGCGATATCTGATCTTGCTTCTTCTGCGGACATCGCGATTGGCAGTTTCAAGGCCTTGATCGCAGCTTCGGTGCCAACACCATTGACCAGATGGGAATTATATCCATGCATCAGGACCGGCACACCATTCTGCGACAACAAATGTGCCGAAAGTACAAACCAGGGCAAGCCGCGTGTACGCCCCGCCGCATAAGACGGCCAATCGAGCATCGGTCGCCCTTCTGCACCAGCGTCCTGACCATCATCAGGGTCAAGTCGGGCGGCCTTGCGGACAGCTTCGATCATGCCCGCAAGTTCATCGGGCGTTTCTGCCCGATAGCGCAGCATCAATAAGAAAGCCCCCAGTTGAATGGGTTCAACCTCGTCGCGCAGGATCATGGAAAAAGCGTCAAAAGCTTCCTCACGGGTCAGACTGCGTGAACGGCCCGGCCCCCGAAAGAATGTTCTCAAATACCCGGAAAACGGATGTGCCTCGGGCAGATGATTGTCATCCTCGAGCTGTTCAAGATGCTCGTCGGTCATTAGTTATCACCGAAATAGTTTGTGTTATTGGTCATGAACGCGGGTAAAGACCCACTCCGTCTCACTCGACAGGTCATCCTGATAGTAATAGCCATCAAGCTTGAACTTCTTCAAACCCTGCGGATTTTCCAGTCGATTGTCGATCATGTATCGTGCCATCATGCCACGGGCGCGCTTTGCTGAGAAGCCAACAACCTTGGCTGCCCCGCCTTTGACTTCTTTGAATACCGGCGTAATTACCGGGCCTTCAAGCAGTTTGGTCTTTACTGACTTGAAATATTCGCTTGAGGCCAGATTGATCAGGCTGCGATCCTTATGGCCCTGTGTAAGCTTGTTGATTTCAGTGGCGATCTTGTCACCCCAAAAAGCATAAAGGTCTTTGCCACGCGGGTTCGACAGTCGTGTGCCCATCTCAAGACGATATGGCTGCATCAGATCGCGTGGTTTGAGCAACCCGTATAATCCCGACAACATGCGAAAATGACTTTCCGCCCAGTCTATGTCGTCTGCTTTCATGGTGTCGGCATCAAGTCCGACATAGGTATCGCCACGAAAAGCATAGATTGCCGGTTTGGCATTGGTGCGATCAAAAGGCCGTGAAAAATGCTGGAAGCGCTGGTAATTCAGATCAGCAAGGTTTTCACTGATCCCCATCAGCTTCATCAAATCGCTGCGGCTTTTTTTCCGCGCAACTTCAATCAGTTCTTCAGTGTCGTCCAGAAATGCGGGTTGTGAAACAGCCATTTCAGGCACGTCTGTTTCAAAATCCAGCTTCTTGGCCGGGGACACAACAGCAAGCATCAATCTGCCTCTTCTCTTTCATCTCGGATCAATTTGTCGTAACAAGCCATAAGGCATGGACAATGTCTAGGGCCCAAGCCCATGTACAGGAGTATACGACTGTACATGGATTTGGACCCTTGGCGTTTTCCATAAACTTCTAATCTTGCAGAAAATCCGCCAGGTGCAAGCCTTGGCGGAAGAAAGGACCAGTTATGAGTGAACAAGTTCGCGCGTCGCACATTCTCCTGATGTATGCCGGTTCGGCACGTTCGAGTGCAACCCGCACCAAAGAAGAAGCATTGAACGAAATCAATGCTCTTAAGGATCAGATCGCAAACGGTTCCGATTTTGCAGAACTGGCAAAAGCCAACTCTGATTGCCCGTCCGGCCAGCAGGGCGGCGATCTCGGCTTCTTCGGCCGCGGCATGATGGTTCCGGAATTCGATGCTGCTGCATTCAGCATGGAAGTCGGCGCGACCTCTGATGTGGTTGAGACCGATTTCGGTTACCACCTTCTGCAGCGCACCGCCTGATTGCAAAGTTCGTTGCTGCGATGATCAAAGGCTGGCACCTATGTGTCAGCCTTTTTGTTTGGCACTAGAATTCGACAACAGGCGCATCAAGCTCGTACTGTCCCTTGTGGTCTTCGATCTCCAGCACCCAGACATCCCGGTCGAATTCAACCTGTTTGCGACAATATGTATCACAGTTGAATTCTGTTTCGCGTCCGCCCTCTGCCCCCCCGGCCACCATCATCCAGCCAAGCTCACCGTCAAGGGTTGTGACGCGTGAATAGACAAAACAGCCCGCATCAAACCGGTTTAACTTCAACAAGACCGCCCCTGCTTCTTCATTGCCTTTATGAGCAACCATGGCTGTGATCAGATTTGCCTGACAAATTGCAATCTGTCCGCGCACCCAAAGGCCTGCCTTTAAGCGAGGCTGCATCAAACACCTTCCCGTGTGGCGACAACATTTTCCGACATTTGCAATATCAGATTCGGATCCGGGCAAATGCTTGCCCAGATATCCCACTCGGACGGCTTTGCTGCCCCGAAATAATCCCCTTCACGTCCGAGCATGTCAAAAATCACCTGAAAATGCAGATGAGGAATCCAGTCCCCATTGATGGGAAAATCTCCGAACCGGCACAAAATCTCACCCGCAGAAAACTCCTTGCCCTTGTAAAGACCATCAAGTGAGTCCCGGCTCAGATGCCCATAAAGCGTATAGAACATCACACCTTCTTCAGGTTGATGCTGCAAGATGATCGTCGGGCCATAATCAAGATGAAGATTATTATCAGCAAAGCTGTGTACGACACCATCAAGCGGCGCAAAAACCGGCGTGCTGGCAGGCGCAAACAGATCAATGCCCAGATGCTGGCTACGGGCCTCGCCATCATTTTTGAACTGATCGGATTGATAGCATATGCGATCTTCGCGGTAGCGACCGACACCGACAGGCGCGTTTGCCTTGGCAAGCTGCTGCCACATGATTTCAGTTTGTCGTGCAGGATCGCTGGTTCCGCCAATCACCACATCCCCAGTGGCCGAGAAATCATAAACGATCTTCGCGCACGTCTTAAGGTCCCATTCCAGTACCGGGCTAAACGTATCAGCGTTTTCAACCAACCATTGCCGCAACATTTCCGCATTGGGAACAGGTTCCTGTCCTGCAGCAAGGCGATCCTGATAGTTCTGAAAACGTTTGGCGGCACGAATTGGCATACAGGCGGTCACGGTGGCAGCTCCGAAACGAAAAAAGGCAGGGAACAAAGCCCTGCCTTTTGCCTACATGATAAATTGCCTGATCGGCAAGTCTTACCAGTTGGTGACTTCGTACTCGCAAGATACGTCATCATCGTCCGTATCCGTCAACGCGACCGTAAGACGGCGCATCTGCGGGTTGAAACGCTTGATAAAGTTCAGGAGAAGCAGCGTTTCTTCGGAAAGTTCGCCCGCGTCTTCGTCATCATCGTCAAGTTCGCACAGCTCGACCAGTTCAAGGAACAGCGCACCCAGTGCACGTTTGACGTCTTCACCACCTTTTAGGCCTCCGGTAAGTTCGCCCAACGGCTCAAGGTCAATTTCCAGCTTGCGCAGGTTCTTGCTCATCTGGTCGATAGCGTCTTCATCAAGAACCATCTCGGCCGCGATCATATGCGTGCCGACTTCGTTGATGTTCATGAAGCCTACAAATTCGAACAGATCGTCTTTGGTACGACCGTCTTCCAGCAGCTTTTCGGTGTGCGCTTCGAATTCCTCGAAGTCGATATCTTCGCCAAGATCGTTCTCAAGATCGCTCATGTCGGTCTCCAATGAAAATTTGCGCTGCTGATACTCTGGATTGCGGTAAAACTCAACCCGCACTGGCAACATGATGATCAGCTATGCAGGTTCCACATTTCGACGATATAGGCGCTTGCAAAGAAGATTGCGAAGAATAACGCAATGTCAGTAGGATATAAAACAGTTCCAAACTGCTTTGTTATGTCGTCAGTTTACGTATGGACCAAATGATGCCGGCTTTTACCGTTATTGATATCGTTGCAATTTGTTGGGCAATGTCCTGGTGGGTCGGCTATACAATTTTTGCTGATGCAGGACCGCGACGTCGCAACTCTATCTCGGCTCATATGGCGCGCAATCGCCATCGCTGGATGGAACAGATGCTTAAACGCAATCTGAGAATGGTCGACACCTCTATTGCGGGCAACCTGATTACCGGCATCAGTTTCTTTTCCTCGACCACCATTCTGGTATTGATCGGCCTTGTTGCGCTTCTTGGCTATACCGATAAGGCCATTGAAACCGTCTCCGCCCTGCCCTTTGCGGTCGAAACGACGGCCGGGGTCTGGGAATGCAAGGTGGTTTTGCTGGTCATCATCTTCATCTATGCATTCTTTAAATTCACCTGGGCATTTCGCCTGTCGAACTATTGCTCGATCCTGATTGGTGCCGCACCTGACCCTGGTGAACCTGATGCGGCACGTGCTGCGGCGCGTGCCTCGCGGATGAGCATGATGTCAGCACATAACTTCAATCGCGGTATCAGGGCCTATTTCTTTGCGCTGTCAGCCCTTGCATGGTTTTACCATCCAGTCGCGTTTATCGTTTGTGCCACCTGGGTGACGCTGGTTCTCTACAATCGGGAATTCAGATCGCACGCCCTTGACATCCTGAGCGGTCATCACTGATTTCCCAGCGACACATACAAAAAGGGCCGCATTATGCGGCCCTTGGTTTTATATTCTGCAGCCCCAATCCCCTAAGCCGTCTGGGCTTTCCGACGAATTGCGTACCCAGCCACAATCAACAGAACCAGACCAACGGGCAAAGCTGCACTGTAAAGCAGCGTCACCCAACCAGAGTCGGCGTAAATCGACCCGGCCGACAGGGAAGCAATCGCCACGGTGCCAAATACGGCAAACTCGTTGATCGCCTGAACGCGCGCCTGTTCGGAAGAACGATAGTTTTCCGTCAGGAATGTTGTTGCACCAACAAACATAAAGTTCCAGGCAATCCCAAGAAGCACAAGCGATACCCAGAAATTCCCGATCAGGTCCTGTCCGGACAATCCGACTGCCAGACAGACAAAGTTCAACAACGCGCCAACCTGAATGATCTTCAGCGCCCCGAAACGCTTGATCAGATTGCCGGTGAAGAAGCCCGGCGCATACATCCCGACAACGTGCCACTGAATGATAAAGGCCGCATCGCCGAATGCATAATCGCAATCAAGGATCGCAAGTGGTGTGGCTGTCATCACAAAACTCATGACAGCATAGCCAAGCGCCCCGGCAATGATGGCAACGATCACAGCAGGCTGGCCCAGAACGACCTTAAGCGGACGCGCCGGTTCTGCATGCTTGTGACCACGCATATCGGGTAGACGCAACTGTCCGATCGCAATCACCAACAGCACCTGTAACCCGATCAGGGCAACGAATGTGCCAAGAAACGGAACCGTCTCAAACCAGTTACGTGCGAAACTTGCAAGATTTGGCCCGATAAAGGCCGAAGCCAATCCGCCCAGCATCGTGTAGGAAATAGCGCGCGCACGAAATTCCGGCGGGGCTGCTTCAGCTGCCGCAAAGCGGTACTGCATGGCAATGGCATTTCCCGCACCGATGCAGGCACAGGCTACACATAGCAGCCAGAAGTTACTGTAATAAACAGCCCCCATCCCTGAAAGCGCGCCCATCATGGCGATCCCCGAGCCCATCCAGAATCCGAACTTTCTCCCGAACTTTGCCATGACCATGGCCGAGGGTGCAGTCATCGCCATCATGGCAATCATCATGAAGGCAACCGGGAGGGTGGAAAGCGATTTATCGGTTGCCAATGAATAACCAATGACTGCGGCAACCGTGAAAATCAGCGACATCGCACTGGCAGACAGCGCGACACACAAACTCAGAAACATAATGTTCCGGCGAACTTCCGGACTGGACATTTTGGGGCTCCCTTACGAGGCGTTGGTGGCGCCTTTGTTTTGATCTTCCAAGATAGAACAGGTTCACCTTCACGACTGCAAGCCAGATATTGGCTTTTGTCATGTGCTTGTGTCTTGCTCTGAATGTTTCACCTGTTATATTGGCTCATCACTTGACGGGATAGTATCAATGCACGGCTTTGCCGACAAAAACTTGATCACCAATGCAATCACTGCGCGCCTTGATGGCTGCACAGTGCTTTGTGCTGTCCCGAATATCGCTTTTTTCAAAGAGCGAACTTGACCTCATCCTGAAATTCCTTTTCTTGTGCATTTACCCCGCGTAAACATGCGGGTTCTATATGTGCATTATTGAATTATGCCCGCAGATAAAGCAGAGTTGAGCCAACCATGATTGCCCTGACCCTTCCCGATGGCGCCGTACGCGAATTTGACGGCCCGGTATCGGGTTTTGATGTCGCAAAAAGCATCAGTTCTTCGCTGGCAAAGAAATCCTTTGCCATCATCGTCAACGGTGAAGTACGCGACCTTTCGCGCGAGATTGACACTGACGCGACTATCGAAATCGTGACCAAGGGCCATGCAGAGGTTCTGCCGCTGATCCGCCACGATTGCGCCCATGTGATGGCCGAAGCCGTTCAGGAACTTTATCCTGACACGCAGGTCACCATTGGCCCGTCCATTGAAAACGGTTTTTATTACGACTTTGCACGTAGCACGCCGTTCACGCCCGACGATCTGGTCAAGATCGAAAAGCAGATGCACAAGATCATCGAACGGAACGAGCCGATTGTTCGTGAAGTCTGGGATCGCAACGAAGCGATCAAATTCTTCCTTGATAAGGGCGAGAAATACAAAGCCGAGATCATCCGTGACCTGCCGGAAACCGAAACCATTACCTGCTATCGTCAGGGAGATTTCATTGATCTTTGCCGTGGCCCGCATGCACCGTCCACGGGCAAGATTGGCAAGGCCTTCAAACTGATGAAGGTTGCCGGTGCCTATTGGCGTGGCAATTCGGACAACGAGATGCTGCAGCGTATCTATGGCACCTGCTGGGAAAGCAAGGAAGACCTTGATGCGTACCTGCACATGCTTGAAGAGGCAGAGAAACGCGACCATCGTCGTCTTGGCCGCGAAATGGACCTCTTCCACATGCAGGAAGAAGCACAAGGGTCTGTCTTCTGGCATGACAAGGGACTGAAGCTGTATCGCAAGGTCGAAAACTATATCCGTGATCGTCTTGATAACGCCGGATATCAGGAAGTTCGTACCCCGCAGCTTGTTGATCGTGTGCTTTGGGAAAAATCCGGTCACTGGGAAAAGTTCCGCGAGAACATGTTCACCACGACCCCGGATGAAGATGATCCCGAAAAGGTTCTGGCGCTTAAGCCGATGAACTGCCCGTGTCATGTGCAGATTTTCCGTCTGGGCAGCAAATCCTATCGTGATCTGCCGCTCCGCATGGCGGAATTTGGTTGCTGTCACCGGAATGAACCGTCCGGCGGTCTGCACGGCATCATGCGTGTCCGTCAGTTCATTCAGGATGATGCGCATATCTTCTGCACCGAAGACCAGATTGTCTCGGAAACCAAGATTTTCTGTGACCTTCTGAAATCGGTTTACAAGGATTTCGGTTTTACCGACATTCTCGTCAAATTCTCCGACCGCCCGGAAGTACGCGCCGGTTCGGACGAGATTTGGGACAAGGCAGAAGCGGCCCTTCGAGAAGCCGCCGAAGAAGCAGGTCTTGCACTGGAAATCAATCCGGGTGAAGGCGCGTTCTACGGGCCGAAACTTGAGTTCGTTCTGCGCGATGCAATTGGTCGTGACTGGCAGTGCGGCACGCTGCAGGCCGATTTTGTTCTGCCGGAACGTCTTGATGCGTCCTATATGGGCGAAGATGGCGAGAAACACCGTCCGGTCATGTTGCACCGTGCAATTCTCGGTTCGCTCGAACGCTTCATTGGTATTCTGATCGAAAACTATGCCGGTCGCCTGCCCTTGTGGCTGTCTCCGGTTCATGCGGTCATCTGCTCGATCACCAATGAGGCCGACGATTACGCCCATGAGGTCAAGGCAGCTCTTGAAGCCAAAGGTCTCAGCGTCGAGCTTGACCTTCGTAACGAGAAGATCAACTACAAGGTCCGGGAACACAGCCATGCCAAGGTTCCGATGATCCTTGCCCTTGGCAAACGCGAAGCGGAAGAAAAAACCGCATCGGTTCGTCGTATCGGTTTCCAGCATCAGAAAACCTTTGCCATCAATGAACTTGCCGAGGCAATGGCTGCTGAAATCCGTGATCGCGTGATCGAAGCTGAGTTCTGATCAACTGCTTAAAACGATAAAAAGCCCGCAGGCAATTGCTTGCGGGCTTTTTTGTTTGGTCATACTGAGATCAGCGCGGCGGTAACTTAGGATCCCCTTTGGGAAGTTGTACCTTATCCGTCGTACCGGAAAGCGTTATCTTTCCAAACTGACCGCGATCAGGCCCCGCATGTTGCGCCCTTGCTTGCCCGTATGCCGCTGCGGGATGGCGGGCATTTCCAAAAACTTCGGCAATGAAACGCCAGATTTTTGGTACCAGCCAGATCAGCAGCAATATGAACAACGCAAACAAGACGAAGAAGATCACGGGGTGGAAAACGACCGTGTAAAGGGCGCCAAAGACGGCAACATCTTCGGTGACAGAGGCGATGCTGTTGGTAACCGGTTCAGGCGATGTGTTAATCGCGACCCTGCTACCGGCCTTGGTGAAGTGACTGCCAGCGGCAATGGTCCCGCCAACAAGCAAACTGATCGCGGTTTGCGCTTCGTCCCCCAGTCCGGCATCAATACCGCTCATGGCTCCTGCCGCCAGCAAAGCACCGGCTGGAATCCGGATGAAGGTATGGACCGCGTCCCAAACACTATCAACGACCGGAATTTTGTCCGCGACGAACTCGATCAGATACAGGAACATTGCAAGGGCAAGTACCCACCAGCTTGCAAGAATTTGCAAATCTGGCGGCAGATCGATGAACCCGAAATTGTTCATCATGCCCAGAACAACCACCGTTCCGTAAAGATTGACCCCGCTGGCCCATGCACCGCCCATGCTCAGCGCAAGTGTTTCAATGATTCCCAACGGCACGCCCTTTCTTTGACATATTCTTCACCAACAAGTGATTACTAGAAGCTTACAGTTGTGATAAATCAAAAATTCGAAGCGTCCCAACGCACATGTAGATGCCACAAGATGATCAATGAAAGGTATGACGATGAACCGCAAGGGTAAAACCCCTAAAATGATCTCGGCTTGTGCGATGTTTGTATTGCTGGCCGGTTCGATGACCTCCACCAGTGCACTTGCAATGGGCAACTCCAACACCTGGAGCTCGGACGGGACGGATTTGTCTGCTGTTACGGAGCTTGTCGACACCGGTATGTATGACATGGCCATCGACAAGATCGAAGCGATGCTCAAAGACGATCAGGACAATGCGGACCTGTTCAATTACCTTGCTTACAGCCAGCGTAAAACCGGCGATTTTGAAAGCGCTTCGCAGAATTACGAACGTGCCTTGATGATTGATCCTGAACATGTCGGGGCACTCGAATATCAGGGTGAATTGTTCCTGCAGACCGGAAAACCTGAAATGGCGCGCGAAAATCTTGCGCGTCTGGAACAGGTTTGCGGCACAGATTGCAAAGAGTACAAAGAACTTTCCGGGAAAATCGGAAGTTAGATAACGACTGCCAGGCCCATAATCTTCCACACAATAAAAAATATCGGCCCTATTCGTTAGAATATCTTTTTATTTTGGCTCCAAAACGTCATATGTCGCAGGAAGACGGGCGTTTTGGAGAGTGGAAGAGATATGTCAGACGCGATAATGCGCAAAAGCTACACTGTTGTATGTATCCGGTCGACGGGTCAACAAATGGACCTTGAAACGGTCGCCGATTACAACGCAGCAATGAATTCAGCCAAAGAAGCACTGGCGAATAGAAACAATACCGAAGTTCGTATTGTCGAAAGCAAATATGATCAGGCTACCCGCAAAGACAAAAAACAGGTCATCAAAATCCTGACCGCTGAAACAGGTGGCGGAAGTGCCGGTGCAAGTCGAAATGGCCGAAAAGGTAAAGCGAACGCCGGTATGAACAGGGAAACAGCAAACAAGGCTAGCAAAAGCGTAATCAATATCGTCATTGCAATTACCGTTTTGGTTTTGTTGGCCGGCATCATGATCCCGCTGATCACACGTTGATCAAAACGGGATTTTTACCACACTGCTTTTGCCTTGATAGCTTCACCAAACCTCATATCCATCTGATTTTTCAGCCTGCTTGACTGCAACGATGGCGCTTGTAACAGTTGCGGCAAGCCCTGCTGCTGGCTATAACTGACGCTGATAATATAATCATCAGGTGAAGCGTGAAAATCAGAGCTGCGACAACCAACAAGAATGCCCGTCTGAGACGGGGCTGGTTTACAGCCGCAGCACTTTTGCCACTACTAACTGCCTGCAGCACAGATGATCTTTCAGGCTTGTGGTTCGGTGCTGGCAGCAACGAACAATCACTTGGCGCACAGCAACCTGCGAACATGGATCAAAAAGCCAGCGTCGAGTTCAACCGCGCAGCATGCGGTCTTTTCTTTGCTCCGGCAACCAAAACGGATCAGCTGCAATCAACGGCAGCTGAAATTCCGCTTGACCGAACGCCGCAAGAAAACCTGATACAGGCCATCTCATTTGACATGGATGGTGACTATGCAAACGCCAGAAAGCTTTACGTATGGCTGACGGCGTCCCCCCCGGAAAACAAAGTCAATCTGGATTGCGGTCAGGGTATCAAGCTTTCGGGGAATATCAGCTCCCTCGCCCAACGCCGATTGAAGACCCTTGATGGGAGCGCGCCGCAATTTGCGCGATCTCATGAAATCGACGCCGTTGTTGCTGCCGCAACGGTTGCACCGGGCCCGGAACTTCCTGATCCGCCAAAGGTCGAGCGCGACCGTCGATTTTATGAAACCGGTGGAGTGACTGTTGCGGCCCCGGAAGATAGCACCAAGCCTATTGAACGTATGAACATGGAAGTCAGCGCAAACACGGCCCAGCTGACAAAGGTCGAACCACGCATTTCGTCTGCATCTGCGCCAGCACCGCAAACCGTCGCTGTAGCTACGCCATCAAGCACCATGTTAGCTACCTCAACAGCAGCACCGCCGCAAATGGTGCCTGTCCCTGTTTCCAAACCGGCTGAAACCGCTGCCACATCAGAGATGGTATCTGTGCCGGTACCAATGGTCGATGCACCAACCATTGCAGGAACAGCAGAAAGTGTTGAACATGACGGCACGGTCGTTGCAACCAACTCTCGACCGATTGAGCAAGGTCAGCTTGAAGTGGTTGACCGCGAGCCATCCAGCACCATGATCGAATTGCCGATGGCGTCACAGTCGGAAGCCAAACAGGTTGCCAATCAGAATACAGCATCTTCCGCGCCAAGAATTGTACCAACAGCCAAAGCAGCGCCCGTTATAACAAACGGCCCCTACTATGCAGTGCAATTGGCAGCATATCGATCACGTGGGCGGGCTGAGGACGCCTGGTCGAAATTCCAGTCATCCTCTAGAGGTGTTCTGAGTAATGCCGAACATGAAGTCGTCACCATTGCAATTGAGGGTCAGGGACTTTTCTTCAGGCTCCTGACCGGAAAATATTCCACGCAGGCGGAGGCAATATCGGCCTGCGGGCAATTAAAGTCAGTTGGTCTTGATTGCTTGATACGTCGCGTAACGCCTTGATTTAAAATTATAGTTTATCAGGACTTAACGCTCTTTTGCCCGATATCTCTTGCGGTCGCTTTACGGTTCAGGCGGGCCAGAACATCCGGGCGGGTTTTGTACCCGTGACGACGTAAAAATCCGGGCATCCGGCCCAGAAGATATTCCACTTTTTCATTGTGCCGATAGTAACGCCAGCGCACATGCTGGATCAGACGTCGCGTCCGTTTTGACCCGGCGGCCAACATCGGCAGCCCCACAGCAATAAAAACCATACCGAAAAATGGCGGCGGCAACGGCAAAAACACCAAGCCGATGATCAAACAGATGGCCCCTGCCAGCATCAGCCCCATTGATTTCAAATGCCGTATTCTGCGCACAACAATCCCTTGTCATCACGAGACCAATCAACTGCCGTCTCATTATCCGGTGGCACCGGTGTGGCACCAAAAGAATGTTCAAAGACATTTTATCGTCAGGGGAATTGCTATTGTGGTGTGCTGGGTTACATTGCACAGAGAATATGAAATTTTATCAGGTAAAAGACATGCTTTCCGCTCTTAAAACCGACAAGGCACAGATGCCGACAGCCGACACCGCATTACCCGGACGTGACGATGCGATTGCCGTTGCGGATCGAAATGTTGTGACCGGTAATCCGATGGTTGGCCCCTTCCCCGATAATATGGAAGTTGCCGTGTTTGGCATGGGATGCTTCTGGGGAGCTGAACGCCTGTTCTGGAAAGCAAATGGCGTCTGGAGCACTGCGGTCGGCTATGCTGGTGGTTACACTCACAACCCGACATATCGCGAAGTTTGCAGTGGAATGACCGGCCACGCCGAAGTCGTTCTGGTTGTTTTTGATCCGGCTGTCATTTCCTATCAACAGCTGTTGAAACTATTTTGGGAAAACCATGATCCAACCCAGGGCATGCGACAGGGTAACGATATCGGAACTCAATACCGTTCGGTTATCTATGTAGGCAACGCAGATCAGAAAGCCGCGGCAACAGAATCACGCGAAAACTATCATGCCGCGCTTACCACGGCTGGCCAAGGTGACATCACCACGGATATCGCAGATGTCCCGACCTTCTACTATGCAGAAGACTTCCATCAGCAATACCTTCATAAGAACCCGGACGGATATTGCGGGCTTGGTGGCACGGGTATTTCCTGTCCCGGCATGTAATGATGATATTTAGCGGTTGTTCGACAACGCTCGGTTTGAGATCTAACTGATACAAATCAGTTACTTGTCATATCTCGTTATAGGTATATTCTTTGTCCGGAATGACAAGCGCAGGTTATACCAACAGATATGCCGGGCCCGTTTTTGAATGACCGCTATTTCATAGCACTGCACATATCCTGGTGGCTGCTCGGGATATGGTTTTGCGGTGGCCTTGAGGTTGCCGTTTCTTTGATGGATGAAAGTATCCCGCTTCCTCAGCTTTCGACGTCAATAATCTTCTTCTTATCAATTGCTGCGGTCCTGGCAGTTTTACACCTGATGGTGCGCCGAAATGCCAGCGCACGTGAACGCTTCTTTGCCCGACTGCCCGGAGTGGTTTTTCGCATCGACGAAACCGGCAAGGTCGAGTTCGCATCTGAACATGGTCTTGACTGGGCGGGCGTGTCGACATCTGACAGTTTGCCAAAACAGGTCTTTGATCCGGAAACCTTGCAGAATCTTCGCCGCGAAGCCATTGAAGCCAAGGGCACGATTCAGACATTTGAAGACACTGTCAAAACCAACCTGGGCGAACAACGATGGGTTCGCATCCAGATGCGGGCTCTGCCTCCGTTCACCGATGACTGCCAGATTGACTGCATACTGTGGGATATTACGGAGCTTGTGCAGGAGCGCAATCGACGTCGCGAAAGCGAGGAACGCTTGCAAATCCTTGAAACGCTAAGCAATGAAGCCCTGTTCTTGCACGATGGTGGCAAGTGTGTTGATACAAACAACGCTGCCGAACGCATGTTTGGCTATACACGCAATGAACTTCTTGATCTCAGCGCATCCGATATTATTTCCAGCGAAACCCTGCCACTTGTCATGGCCAATATCAGATCAGGTTATGACAAACCTTACGAAGCCGTCGCAAAATGCAAGGACGGCACGATGTTTCCATGTGAAATCAATGGACGGAATGTGATGGTTCAGGACAAGACACTGCGCCTCACCAGCTTCACCAATATTTCGGATCGCAAGTTTGCTGAAGAACAAATTCGTTTTCAAGCCAGTCACGACGCATTGACCTCATTGCCGAACCGCTATCTGTTCATGGACCGTCTGGGCTTCGCGATAAAACTTTCCCAACGTCGGCGCGAATGTTTTGCATTGATGTTCATTGATATCGACGCGTTCAAGGAACTCAATGATACCGGTGGCCATTCAACAGGCGACAAGGTTCTTGGCGAAATTGCATCTCGCCTGACCGGCACGCTTCGAAATGTTGATACTGTGGCACGCATTGGCGGCGATGAATTCACTATTATTCTGCCCGGAAGCGAAACTCCGCAAGACGCAGAAAAGGTCGCCCGAAAACTGCAAAACGCACTTTCAGGCACCCCGATTGATCTTGGCAATGATCGCCCACCTTACCACGTTTCCGCATCTATCGGGATTGCTCTTTATCCCGATCATGGTGAAACCGTTGACGAGCTTCTGGTTTCTGCTGATGACGCCATGTATGCCGCAAAAAGAAGCGGAAGGAACAACTTCCGCTTTGCGACAAACAACAGATCAAGAACTCGCTGAGCAACCGTCAGTACGACCGCGATGACGATTATACAGGCATACCGCCATATTCACGGCTGAGATCGGCACAAACACGGCGGACTTTCAGGCCCAGCAATTCGATATGATCGTTCGGAATGCGTGCCGCTGGCCCAGAAAGTGAAAGTGCGGCAATCGGGCTTCCTGTTTCGTCACGTACCACACCTGCAACGCAACGCAGGCCAACAGCATGCTCTTCGTCGTCAAGGGCATAGCCACGTTGACGTGACCGTTCCAGATCCTTTTCAAGGGCACTGACTGATACGAGAGTCCGCTCTGTGATCTTAGGCAAGCCATGCTTGGTAACCACGGATTTCAGCTCTGCTTCTGGCAAAAACGCCAAAAGAGCCTTGCCAACGCCGGAACAATGCATAAGCGCACGGCGACCGGGGGTTACGAGCGCACGCATCATTTTACGGCATTCGACCTGAGACAGGAAAATCACCTCGCCGCCATCTGCAACGGCAAGGTTCACCGTTTCACCGCTATCTTCCATCAACGCACGCATATAGGGGCGTGCAATCTGGCTAAGATTGCGGTTTTTGGTAAAGGCATTGCCAACACTGAAGGCCTGCACACCGACAAACCAAAGGGTTCGTTCACCATCGAACGAAACATATCGTTCGTGCTGCATCGTGGTCAGCAATCTGTGGGCCGTCGATGGGGGTAACTTAACCTGTTGGGCAATTTCGGTCAGAGTCATGCCATCATCGCTTTCTGCAAGCGCATTGAGGATGCTTAATGCTCTGACCAGTGATTGAACCTGCTGCATGCAGATACGTCTCCCTGAACTGGCCCATTCAAACGGACCGCTAATTCACTATTGTTGGTGAATATTATGGGATCATTCTACTGTGCGCACGGACTTTTGCCTCATCCAAACGAAAGTGGAATAAGCGACAAGATAGACCGTCGCGACAGCAAATGACACCAGCGTTCCAAAATTCAGTCCAAGCACAGGGTAACTGAGCGATACAGCAAGCGTATATATCCACAATGCCCCCATCCCGCGCGGGAAGTTCCGAACCAGCGTATGGACTGGTGCCGCACCATAACTGAAATGCAAGATAATCATTGTCGGATACAGGGCAACCGGAAAGCCTGACAGCAATCCTGACCAGCGCGGACCGATCAAGGCAGCAAGACCACTGATAACCAGGACAATCAGCGATGCCAGACCGGCCCGAAAGACGATCACCCGTTTGGTAATGCGCACCCGGTTCAGAATTTTGACATTCTCGATCTTACGAAACAGAACGAGGGCTGCAAATATTGCAAATAACAAAATGATCGCGGCCTGTGTCAGGCTCATTGAGGTCAGCTGAAACAGCCATGACACAATAAAGTAAACCACGAATGCCGCCAGTGAACTCAGCAAAATCTGCAAGATAACCGGCAAAGACACCAATCGGCGCGACGCATGAAAATATCCGTAAAGGAATGCCAGGGTCGCGATCAGGCCGGGCATGGCATAGACAGCACTTTCACTGGCAAATGCGATGCCCTGTTCTACTGCAATGAAATACAGCAAAATTGCTGTTCCAAGTGGATAGCCCGACAGAATACCCGCCGCACGGGGACCGGCGCGTTCAGCCAAAAAAGACAGTCCAAGAACCATCCCAACTGAAACACCCAGCTTTGCCAAAATCAGTTCCACGTTCGGGCACCTCACGCACAAGTCATTTAATGACATTTTATCAACAAATTGACTTTATCGCTATATGGTTTGACGCCAAGGGGCAAGTCCGAACCACTTTACAATGGTCCGGAATAAAAGAAGGCGACCATCTGAATGATGACCGCCTTGTCATGAATTCTATTGTCCGGCCTTAACTAGTCACCAGACATCCTGTCCAGGAGATCAGCCCGCCATCTTATGTTGTTGGACCAGATCTTCTGCGCGCCGGACACTTGCATATGCAGCAGAAGCTGATTTGGATGCCGGTTTCTGGACGATCACCCCTCGCCACCCCAAACCGGCATAGGTTTCGTAACCCGGCGTCAGGGCATGAGCCACAATCGTCTGGTCCTCGATCAGGTAAGCCCCCTTTTCTTCCTTACCGTGCCGAAGCGCCATATATTCTCCGAGACGCATTGTCGGGTCAGAGGACGCGATGATCTTGCAGTCGCGGTCGACAATCATGATTGTTGTCCTCTCGCGTTCCTCGTCGGGAAGATTGATCGAGTTAACAACAGATTCAGCCTGCTCTTCCCAATCAAAGAAGATCCCCATCGCGCCGACGATCTGCCCGTCTGCTTCACCGCCTGCACGTACGGCAGTTGCATAGGTGGCGACAGACTTTCCACCAAGCGCATCAATGTTTTCGATATCTGCAACGGCATACTCACCACCATTCTGTGTTGCCATTGCCTGACGGAACCAGGCCTTGTCACTGACATCGGTGCCAATAGCGTTGTATCGATCAGGGCGTCCGTTGGCGATAACGCGTCCGTTTTTATCGGCCACCCAAAGATCAAGATAAACCGTGTAGGAATCCAGAATGACACCAAGCCGCTTGCAGGCAAACTTGCGGGCTGCCTCATCGGCCGTATACTCGCAGCCCTGAACAACCGCACTATCGGTTGCCCACCAGCGCACATCGCAACTGCGCTCATATAGGTTACGGTCAATCAATTCGATGACATATAGTGCAAGATCAGACAGCCGTGATCCCCGAACAATCTGTGCTGTCCTGCGAAGCTCTGCTGCTTCTTGGACAAACAGTTCCTGGAGTTCATTGGCGATGGAGGTAATTTTCTGGGATATAACATTGACTTCATTGGCAACGACGGCGAACCCGCGCCCGGCGTCACCTGCGCGAGAAGCTTCGATCAAGGCATTCATCGCGAGCATCTTGGCAGTCTTGGTCACATTCTGAATTTCGTTAACTTTGGCAGTCGTTAATTCCGACATGTTTGTTGCGGCGTTCAGAATTCTCTCTGGCATATGGCTTCCCCTTGTTTTTTTGGTTCGCCATAAGCCTGTCGCCGGGATCATGATCAATCATCAGTTTTATCTAAACTACATAAGATTTCACGTTATATAAAAACACTTTATTTTCATGATATTAGCCGAAAGTTCCGAAACTTTAAAAGTTTTGTGACAATCCGGAACAAATCGCCTACGTAAAACCCCTGAATACAAAAATATAGGTTCTATTAAACCAAAACCGTTCATTTTCAGATAAATGCATAAATGCCGGTACCTTGTTTCAAGGCAGCATGGACATATATGCCCCCGACAAGACGCCGCATAAAATTCGATTCGTGCTGCCTGCCAGAGTATGTTTCAGGATTGAATTCTCAAAAGAGGTGCTTCGCTTCGCAGGAAATTTCAAACCATGGTCTTACCCGCGCTGTCGTCATCCTGCGGTAAACAGTGAAACAGCGTCCCAAAGCAGCTTTACCCCTGTCATAAACAGCAGAGTATAGCAGACGCGATAGAACAAGATGACATTGACCTTGTCATGCGCCCAGAGGCCCAGCCAAGTTCCAAAAATCGCAATCGGGACAAGAACGGCAGACGTCCCGAGATTGGCTCCGCTGAATTGACCGAGAAACCAGTAAGGGATCAGTTTGACGTAATTAACGACGATGAAAAACATCACAGTCGTCCCAACAAAAACTGATTTATCCATACGCTGCGGCAACAAGAATACCGAGACCGGCGGCCCCCCGGCATGGGCTACAAAGCTGGTAAAACCTGCCAGACTTCCAAGTATCGTTCCCTTTCCCCAGGTTGGCGATTTTGGTGTAGCTCCGGCTTTTTTGCCGCGCAGCCAGTGATCAAGGGTAAAAATGATAGCAATCATCGCGATGATAAGCTTCACCGCTGCGACACTCAGGTAGCTGAATGTCAGTACCCCGACAAGAATCCCTACTAGTGCGGCAGGAACGAGAATGAGCATGTTTCGTCGGTCCCATCGGGTCCGATAGGCCCAAACATTTGCAACATCCATCAGGCACAGGATGGGAAGCATGATGGCCGCGGCCGCCTGAGGCGATACCGCAAGCGCCATCAAGGGAACAGCAATCACGCCAAGTCCGCCACCAAATCCGCTTTTGGAAACGCCGGCAATCAAGACTGCCGGGATTGCGACAGCGTAAAAGAACGGATCTGTGATGAAATCCATGATGCTTTCCTGCAATGAACCGGGAATCAGCTGATGCTGGTCAAAAACGGAACCAACCAGGTTCCGCCACTTCATGCTTCAGCGTTCAAGCAAGCGTGGCATAAGTTCCACGAAGTTACAGGGGCGATGGCGAATATCAAGCTGATAGGTCAGAATTTCATCCCAGGCATCTTTACATGCGCCCGTCGATCCGGGCAGCGCAAACAGATAAGTCCCCTTACAGACCCCAGCCGTTGCACGCGACTGAACAGTTGACGTCCCGATTTTGGGAAACGAAATCCACCGAAACAGCTCGCCAAATCCGGGGATTTCCTTTTCGTAAAGAGCCCGATGGGCTTCTACAGTAACATCACGTCCTGTCACCCCTGTTCCGCCCGTTGAGATAATCACATCAATCTCGGGATTTTCGCACCAAGCCAGCAACTGGCGCTGCAGAATCGTCTGATCATCTCGCAGGATCAATCGTTCGTGGACGCGGTGGCCATTGGCTTCTATTCGGCTAACAAGTAAATCACCCGAGGTATCATTTGCTGCTGTGCGCGTATCACTTACTGTCAAAACAGCGATATTGATTGATACAAACGCCTTGCTTTCATCAATCCCGGCCAAGATGAGTCTCCAGCTTTTTTTGCGATCAAAGCAAACTAGTACGCTGCCTTGAACGTGCAAGCATTTTCATCTGAAGATACTCCGAAGGCACAGAGAGCGAATCACGATAAAATAAAAATGCACCCATTTTTGTCATTTTATTAGCAAAACCAGTCCATATCGATCCGGGTTGAAAAGATTTTTACAAGCATCTTAAATCTTATATTTTTACGATATAACAATATATTGACAGAGATTATTGATGCGATTTCAGAAGTTTTCTCGCATAATTGGTATTACCAATTTTAGACATCTGCGTTACTCCGCTTGCCGACCGACTTTTTTCCCCGTAGAAAACGGTATCAAGATACCAAATTAGATAACGCGCTAATTTGAAGACACAACATCGCAGGAAACAGAGGCCCATCATGAGCGACGTGCTTTGGCAACCGACGAAAGAACGTGTTGAAAACGCAAATGTCACCAGCTTTCGCCGCTGGGTGAATGACAAATACAGCCTTGATCTCCAGAGCTTCACCGCTCTGTATGACTGGTCTGTCGCCAAGATCGAGGATTTCTGGCCTGCCCTTGTCGAATACACCGAACTCAAGGCCGAGACATGGGGTGAACGCGTTCTGATTGATGGCAACAAGATGCCCGGCGCACAGTTCTTCCCCGATGCTCGACTGAATTTCGCAGAAAACCTGCTGGCTCGTGATGACAATACAGACGCCATCGTTTTCTGGGGCGAAGACAAGGTCAAATCGCGCCTGTCTTGGGCTGAACTCAACATTGCTGTTTCCCGCTTTTCGCAAGCATTGCGTGCTGAAGGTGTCAAAAAGGGTGATCGTGTTTGTGGCTATATGCCCAACATGTCAGAAACGGTCATTGCAATGATTGCTACGGCCGCGATTGGCGCAACATGGTCATCCGCGTCGCCCGATTTCGGTGTGCAGGGCGTCGTTGACCGGTTCGGTCAGATCGAACCGACCGTGATGATAACTGTCGATGGCTATCATTATAATGGCAAGCAACATGACATCCGTGAAAAGGTCCGCGATGTTGTTGATCGCATCGACAGCCTGAAAAGGGTCGTCATTGTCAAATATGCCTTTGATGGTGCTGACAGCACGGGAATCCGCAATGCTGTGACTTATGAGGCATTCATCGCCCCGTTCGAAGGTGACAAGATCGTATTCGAACAGGTCGAGTTCAATCACCCTCTTTATGTCATGTTCTCGTCAGGCACCACCGGCAAGCCGAAATGCATCGTCCACGGGACCGGTGGTACGCTGCTAAAACAGGTTTCAGAACATGTTTTGCATTGTGATGTCGCCCCCGGAGACAGGGTGTTTTATTTCACCACATGCGGCTGGATGATGTGGAACTGGTTGATGGCCGGACTGGCAGCAGGTGCGACGTTGCTGCTTTATGATGGCTCACCATTCTATCCGAGCGGCAACATCCTGTTTGATTACGCAGATGCCGAAGGCATGACCCTGTTTGGCACCTCTGCAAAATATATCGATGCCCTGGCAAAGGCGGAACTCAAGCCGCGCGAAACGCATAACCTTTCGACTGTGCGTGCCATGACATCGACCGGCTCGCCGCTCGCACCTGAAAGCTTTGATTACGTTTATCGTGACATCAAGGAAGACATTCATCTCGCATCGATCTCGGGCGGGACAGATATTCTGGGCTGTTTTGTTCTGGCCTCACCTGTACTGCCGGTAAAACGCGGCGTGATCCAGACGCGCGCCCTTGGTGTTGCCGTCGACGTATTTGATGACGAAGGCAAATCTGTTCGCAACGAGAAAGGCGAACTGGTTTGTACTAAACCCTTCCCCTCCATGCCTGTCGGGTTCTGGAATGATCCGGACGGATCGCGTTACCACGCGGCCTATTTCGACCGGTTTGAGAATATCTGGTGCCACGGGGACTATGTCGAACTTGATGACGAAGGCGGCATGGTTATTTACGGCCGTTCTGATGCAACCCTGAATCCGGGTGGTGTTCGCATCGGCACAGCAGAAATCTATCGCCAAGTCGAAAAGCTTCCGGAAATTCAGGAATCGATTGTCATAGGACAGGATTGGGATAACGACGTCAGGGTCATCCTGTTTGTTGTGCTCCGCGATAATTATGAACTGGATACGGCACTGATTGACAAGATCAAGAAGCAGATTCGTACCAACTGCACACCGCGCCACGTCCCGGCCAAGGTCATTGCCGTCGCCGACATTCCACGCACCAAGTCCGGAAAAATAACCGAGCTGGCAGTCCGCGATGTTGTCCATGGCAGACCCGTCAAAAATCAGGAAGCTCTAGCAAATCCGACCGCTCTTGAGCTGTTCTCGAACCTGAATGATCTCAAGAAATAAAACCAGCCCCCTCGGATGACAGCGTCGGAGGGGGCTTTTTCATCTCGTCTGCACGCAGAATGGAATAATTCAAACCGGAGTCACGACATCTCCGATTCCGCACTGCAATGTGCACGCATTTTGGACAGCATAAAAAAATGATCTTTTTTTAGACACTGGCATATTTCCGTCGAAAAAAGTTCGTGCATTCTCGTCCTTTTGCGAAACACCCAAAACCAGAACCGATTAAGACACTGATATAAAAACCAATTACGCTATCCATCACCTTGATGCGTTTCCATTTACAACGTTCACCTGATGGAAAAAATCGGCGATTTTCCTCAAAAAACAGTACCGGCCCGACCAGTCGAAAATTTTTCAGACTTGACACATAGCGGCCTAAAATTTCTTAATTTGGCAATCCAATCAATTTGGATTGATGGATATGCTTAATTGCGTATCCAGGGTGGCACAAAAGCTAAAAACAATGCTTTGCTAATAAGGGAGCTTTTCTATGAAAATCAAAACGATCCTCGCCGCGGGTGCAATGACTGTTGCAGCCGTCGCCGCACAGAATGCACAGGCTGGTGCCGTGCTTGACGGCGTCAAGGCGAAAGGTTTCGTTCAGTGTGGTGTGAACACCGGTCTTCCGGGTTTCTCCGCAGCAAATGCTGAAGGCAAGTGGGAAGGTATCGACGTTGATGTTTGCCGTGCGATTGCTGCCGCAGTCCTTGGCGATGCAAACAGCGTTCAGTACACCCCGCTGACCGCAGCACAGCGTTTCACGGCGCTGCAGTCCGGTGAAATCGACATCCTGTCGCGTAACACCACTGCAACCACCACGCGTGACGCGAAGCTCGGCCTGACCTTCGTCGGCATCAACTACTATGACGGTCAGGGCTTCCTGATCCCCAAAGCTCTCGGCGTGAACAGCGCTACCGAGCTTGACGGAGCAACCGTCTGCGTAGAGCCGGGCACCACCACCGAGCTGAACCTCGCTGATTACTTCCGCGCCAAAGGCATGAGCTTCGAGCCGGTCGTTATCGAAAACATCAACGAAGCAACCGCTGCCTTCTTCTCGGGCCGTTGCGACGTTTACACCACGGATGCTTCGGGTCTTGCTTCGATCCGTACCACCATGGCAGAAAACCCGGATGACTACGTCATTCTTCCGGAAATCATTTCCAAAGAGCCGCTTGGTCCGGTTGTTGCTCAGGGTGACGAGCAGTGGGCCGACATTTCTCGCTGGGCTCTGACTGCAATGGTCGAAGCTGAAGAATTCGGCGTCACCATGGCGAATGTTGATGATATGAAAGCAAACAGCACCAACCCGGGCATCCAGCGTCTGCTGGGCGTATCACCGGGCATGGGTGAGGCTCTTGGTCTCGACGAAGAGTGGGCATACCGTATCGTCAAGAATGTTGGTAACTATGGCGAAAGCTATGAAAAGAACGTTACCGCCAAGCTTGGCCTCGAGCGTGGTCTGAACGCTCTGTGGACCGATGGTGGCCTGCAGTACGCATGGCCGGTTCGCTAATTCGTTAGCAACCGTTCCACTAAACCTACGAAGCTCCGCCCCACTGCCTGAACGCATGGGCGGAGCTTTTCGTTAGGTGCCTACTGATTTTGGATACAATCTACACCTGAGGGTCCTATGAGTAAGCCTCAACATACCCCGGGAGATGTTCGTTCCAAGAGCCTTGTCGACTATCTGAATGACGAGAACGTTCGCGCGGTGCTTTATCAAATCATCGCCATCGGTCTTATCATTCTGGCTGGCTGGTACCTGGTGTCCAACACCCTGTACAACCTTGAGCAACAAAACATCTCGACCGGTTACGGGTTCCTCGATCTTGAAGCTTCCTTCGAGATCAGTGAAAGCATGATCGAATACAGTGCCCAGAGCGACTACGCGACGGCACTGATGGTCGGTCTCCTGAACACCGTGAAAGTATCGGTTCTTGGTATCGTCCTTTGCACGATTATCGGAACCATTTTTGGCGTTGCACGCCTTTCGTCCAACTGGATCGTTCGCAAGCTGGCGACGGTATATGTTGAAACATTCCGTAACATCCCGGTTCTGCTTCAGCTGTTCTTCTGGTACGCGCTGATCCCCGGGGCATTCCCCCACCCGCGCGATGCGCTAGAGCCGCTCCCGGGTGTCCTGCTGACTTCGCGCGGCATGTATATGCCTGTGCCGGTTGCGGACAACGCATATACCCTGATGGGTATTGCGGCGATTATCGCTCTGGTCGCTATCTATTTCATCAGGAAATGGGCTGTCAAACGCCAGGACGCGACAGGACAGACCTTCCCGATGCTCCTTGTGGGTCTTGGTATCTTTGTCGGTCTTGTGTTTCTTGCCTACCTTGCAGGCGGAGCTCCGACCGAGATGAGCATGCCGGAACTCAAGGGCTTCAACATTCGTGGTGGTTATAATATTTCGCCAGAATTTATGGCCGTTCTGATCGGCTTGACGGTTTACACGTCAACCTATGTGGCCGAAGTCGTACGCTCTGGCATTCAGGCCGTTCCAAACGGCCAGTGGGAAGCAGCGGACAGTCTTGGAATCAAGCGCTCTGTTGCCCTTCGCAAGGTTATTCTGCCGCAATCCATGCGTGTCGCCATTCCGCCACTGACAAACCAGTATCTGAACCTGACCAAAAACAGCTCGCTTGCCGTAGCTGTCGGTTACCCGGATCTGGTCTCAGTTTCCAACACAACCATGAACCAGACTGGTCAGGCAATTGAAGCGATTTCGATCTTCATGTCGATCTATCTTGGTTTGTCTTTGTTGACCTCACTCTTTATGAACTGGTTCAACAAGAAAATGGCACTGGTGGAGAGGTAATATGTCAGAAAACGCAAAATTGCCTCCTCTTCCAACCGGGACTTTCAGCGAGCGAGCTGTTGCCTGGTCAAAGAAGAACCTTTTTGACGGATGGTTTAACACCCTTCTGACGCTGGGTGCCCTCGCCTTCATTCTTTGGCTTGTTCCACCGCTGTTTAACTGGGCGGTTGTCAATGCAACACTGACACCAACGATCGAGGGATGTGCAGAGGTTACCGGCGCTTGCTGGGGCTTTGTAAATGCCAACCTGCGTCTGATCCTGTTTGGCACCTATCCGTACGAAGAACAATGGCGGCCGGTACTTGCCATGATTGTTCTGATTGCAATCATTTGCGGTAGCCTGGGGGCCGTAAAATATCCCGGCCTTCGCAAATGGATTATCCCGATGTGGGTTGTCGGTGTTCCTGTTATCGGCGTACTGATGTGGGGTGGTGTTCTTGGTCTTACCTATGTCCAGAACAGTTACTGGGGTGGCTTGCCGCTAACCCTGATCCTGTCGTCTATCGGCGTGATCTTTGCATTTCCATTGGGTTTGCTACTTGCGCTTGGCCGTCAGTCCAACATGCCCGCCATCAAGACTGTATCCGTTGTCTACATCGAAGTTATTCGCGGCGTACCGCTGATTACGGTCCTGTTTATGGCATCCGTCATGTTTCCGCTGTTTCTGCCGACGGGGGTAACCATCGACAAGCTGCTGCGTGCGCAGATCGGTATTATCCTGTTTACGGCGGCCTACCTTGCCGAGGTATTTCGTGGTGGTCTTCAGGCTGTCCCGCGCGGACAGTTCGAAGCAGGCGACAGCCTTGCACTGTCCTACTGGCAGTCCATGCGTCTGATCATCCTTCCGCAGGCATTGCGTCTGGTCATTCCGCCAACGGTGAATAGCTTCATCTCAATGTTCAAGGACACCACGCTGGTCGTGATTATCGGCCTGTTTGATTTCCTTGGAACGGTAAAGCTTGCACTTCGCAGTGATCCTGCATGGACCAAATACTACGTGGAAGGCTATGCCTTCGCCGCGGCAATATTCTTCCTGATCTGTTTCTCGATGGCGAAATACTCCGCCTATCTTGAAAAAGAGCTTCGCAAAGGCGAGCGCAGGTAAGGAACGAGGAGAAAACAATGACTGTAGCAACTGAAACCACTACCGGCGCTGTGCCTCCTCCGTCCAAGGAGGATGTCATCACCGTCAGCAAGATGAACAAATGGTATGGTAACTTCCATGTTCTGAAGGACATTGACCTGACTGTTCGCAAAGGTGAACGTATTGTCATCTGCGGCCCTTCAGGCTCTGGAAAGTCCACCCTCATTCGCACGATGAACCGCCTCGAGACCTATCAAAGCGGTGAAGTCTATGTTGACGGAATTTTGCTTGGCGATGATGTCAAAAACATTGAAGCCGTACGCCGAGAAGTTTGCATGGTGTTCCAGCACTTCAACCTTTTCCCGCACATGACTGTGCTTGAAAACCTGACTTTGGCACCGATCTGGGTTCGCAAGATGCCCAAGAAAGAAGCCAATGATCTGGCCATGCACTATCTTGAGCGTGTCAGGATTGCCGAACAGGCCCACAAATATCCGGGTCAGCTTTCCGGCGGCCAGCAGCAGCGTGTGGCAATCGCCCGCTCGCTCTGCATGCAGCCGAAAATCATGCTGTTTGATGAACCGACCTCGGCCCTTGATCCGGAAATGGTCAAGGAAGTTCTCGACGTAATGGTCGAGCTTGCCAAAGAAGGTATGACCATGCTTTGCGTAACCCATGAAATGGGCTTCGCCAAAGAGGTTGCTGATCGGGTTATCTTCATGGATGCAGGTCAGATCGTCGAAATGGCTGGTCCGCAGGAATTCTTCGACAATCCCAAAAGCGATCGTACCAAGCTGTTTCTCAGCCAGATCCTTTCGCACTAAGCGGATTTCACGAATTCAGCATATCTTGCAAAACGGCCCCGCTTGGGGCCGTTTTCATTTTTGTGAATTTGGTACTTGCCCCCTGCTCGGCAATTGCCGAAACTCAGCGCGAACTCGACCAAAACCGGAATGTAAATGACCCAAACTGCATCTTCTCAAACGGACAAGACTGCCTTTGTCAGGGTAAACAAACTCACCAAACGCTTCGGGAGAATGACTGCAGTCGACAGCGTTGACCTGAGTGTTGCCAAGGGTGAAACCATGGCAATCATCGGCCCGTCCGCTGCTGGCAAAAGCGTTCTCATGAAATGTCTGGTCGGGATTTACAGCGCAGATGAGGGTTCCATCTTTCTTGATAGTGACGATGTGAGCCGTGCAGATTCCCCTGCGCGTCCGGAATGGGCTGCAAAAATCGGCATGCTGTTTCAACACAATGCCCTTTTTGACAGCCTTACTGTTTGGGAAAACATCTGTTTCCGGCAAATCGAACTTGGCACCCTGAGTCGCAAGGCCGCAAAGGAACGTGCGACCGAGCTTTTGGGGCTTGTCGGTCTGGCCGAGGAAAGTGCAGACCTCACCCCTAATGATCTGTCTGGTGGCATGCAAAAGCGTGTTGGTATCGCCCGGGCAATTTCAAGCGATCCGGAACTGCTTTTGCTCGACAATCCGACAGCGGGTCTTGATCCGGTTCTGTCGAACCATATCGAACTGATGATCTCAAAAATTGCGCAGCAACGCGGCACTACTGTCATTTCCATCACCAATGACATGCAGATCGCACGCACGCGCTATCAGAACCTGACAATGATGCATGATGGCAAGGTTTACTGGTCTGGCAAGACCAGTGACATTGATGATGCCCATAATGAACATCTGACCCAGATGCTTGATGGATCGTCACAAGGACCGATCACAATGCGTACCGGCAAGCGCGAAGATGGTGTTTACGCCTGAACGTAAACACGCTTGGCTTTCTGACTGCGCTTTAATTCGCGGTATAAACCGAAACGTCGGCTTCCCGGATCACGTCTGCCCAATTCGGCCCCGGATGACGGTCCGTGAACAATGCATCGATTTCCGACAAATGGCCCAACCGCACCATTGCCCGTCGACCAAACTTTGATGCATCGGTACACAGGAATGTCTGGCGGGCGTTGGAAATAATGGCCCGTGCCACACGGACTTCGCGGTAATCGAAATCCATCAGACTGCCATCTTCATCAACCCCGGAAATCCCGATGATTGCGTAATCAACCTTGAACTGGTTGATGAAATCAATTGTCGCTTCCCCTATGACCCCGAAGTCACGCTGGCGAACAACACCACCTGCAATAATGACCTCAAACCCCTGATTTGCGGCACAAATTTCTGCAACATGCAGGTTATTGGTAATGATCTTCAGACTTTTATGCCCGGACAAGGCATGGGCGACTTCTTCATTCGTTGTACCGATATTGATAAAGAGCGAAGCGCCTTCCGGAATATGCTCGGCAACCAGCTTGGCGATCTCGCGCTTGCTCCCGAGATTAAGTACCTGGCGATCCTGATAGGCGGTGTTTTCGGTCGTGGAAACACTGGCCGCCCCACCGTGATAGCGCGCAATCAGCCCCTCTTCTGCCATTTCGTTGATGTCACGACGGATGGTCTGCGGGGTAACGGAAAAATGGTCAGCAAGGGAATCAATTGTCATAAAGCTGTTGGACGCAACGAGTTCAAGTATCTCGCGACGGCGCCGATCCAGTTTTCCCATGCCGTTTTCTCCTGATTTTTCTGATTTTCATATTGGCGGGTAAATTTTCATTACTGATCAAAATGCGTTCTATTGAACTGTTTGGCAAGAGTTGTCAGACATTTCTGGCAATTAGAAAGCAATCGGGACCAAAATCACGGCGAACAAAATAATAGCAATAAGCGCAATCACATTCATCAATGCACCGGCACGTACCATGTCTCCGATTGTCAAATATCCGCTGGCAAACACAATCGCGTTTGGAGGTGTGGCAACAGGAGACATAAATGCACAGCTTGCTGAAAGCGCTACCGGAACAGATAGAAGAACCGGATCTATCCCCTCGGCCAATGCATAGGTAGCGACAAGGGGCAGGAACGTCGCAACCGTAGCTGTGTTTGACGTCAGGTGACTGATCAAAATGACAATCAGGGAAATCATTCCTATCTGGATAATAACGGGCAAATGAGGCAGAGCACCCGCCCTATTGGCCACCCAACTTGCAAGGCCCGTATCGTTGATTAACGCGCCAAGTGCCAACCCGCCTCCGACCAGTATCAGAACGCCCCAAGGCAATGCAAGGGCAGCTTTCCAGCTTAAAATATACTGATTCTCGCGCGCATTTACCGGAATCGCAAATAATGCGATGGCAGCTGTTACCGCAATAGACGCATCACTTAGCAACAATGTCGGGAAAATATTTGTGATGAGCGGTCGGACCAGCCATAGAAGCGCTGTAACACAAAAAACTGTCGCAACATATTTCTCGCCGCGAGACATAGGACCAAGCGCGTCCATATCGCGTTGCAGTTCCTCGCAAACAGGTTCAGGCAAGGAATCGTCCAGTCGATAGACATAGCGGGTAAGAACCAGCCAGCACACGACTAACAGAATGCCAGCAAATGGTACGCCGATTAACATCCATTGCCCAAACCCGATCGAAACACCAAAGTTGCTATCAAGATATGCTGCCAACAATGCATTGGGTGGTGTCCCGATCAGCGTTCCAATGCCACCAATGCTGGCGCCGAATGCAATCCCGAAAAGCATTGAAAGTGCGAAGTTTCGAACTGATCGCGGTAATTTGACAGGTTCATCGCCTGCTTCAACAGCTTGAGAAGACGAGGAATCCTGAGTTTTATCGTGTTCTCGAAGCAAATTCACAAGTGAAAGCGCGATTGGCAGCATCATGGTCGCTGTTGCGGTATTGCTGACCCACATTGAAAGCACCGCCGTCGCAGCGATGACACCTCCGACCAGCGAAGATGGCTTAAAACCAACCTGCTTTAAAATCACCAGTGCGACACGTCGGTGCAAATTCCATCGCTCCATCGCAATGGCAATGACAAATCCGCCTAAAAACAAAAACAACAATGGGTTCGAGTAATGCAAAGTCACATCGTCAATTGTTGCCACCGAAAAACTCGGGGCAACAGCAACCGGAACCAATGCGGTTGCTGCTATCGGGATCGCTTCGCTCAACCACCAGATTGCCATCAATGCAGCAATTGCAGCTGTATGCCACGCAGCTGGCGCCATATCGTCCGGTGGTCCACTCAACACCATTGAAACAGCTGTCAAGATTCCGGCCCAGAACCCAAGCTGGCGGCGAAGTGCACCAGGCCGTCGGGGAGATTCCGGATGTGCCCCGGTCGCAGAAATAGGCAAACGATCAAGCCATCGAAAACGGATCATCAATCAAGCTCGTGGTTGAGTTTGTGGACAGACGAGACTAATCAAGTTTTTCGATCTTAAACAACTGCTATTATATTGATTTTATTTGAATTATTCCAACAATCAACAAAGGTGTCTTTTTCCGCATGCCGGAATGGATACAACGCTTGATTATATTTTCAGACAGTCAAATCAATGGTAGCGTCACACCAAGAAACAAGACTCACAAGAAAAACCTTGGCTGCCACTCAGAGAGGAACCTTCCGTGAAACACAACCGCTACCGGGGAAACCGGTTCCATATTGTCCTCATTCAGGAAATGACACATGGACCGGTTTGATTACATCATCATTGGCGCAGGATCGGCCGGCTGTACGCTGGCGAACCGCCTGTCCGATATGGAAGACGCAAATATTCTTTTGCTTGAAGCTGGCGGAAAAGATCGCAATCCCTGGATTCATATTCCGGTTGGTTACCTTTATTGCATTGGCAATCCCAAGGTTGACTGGTGTTTTAATACCGTCCGCGAACCGGGTTTGAACGGCCGGTCCCTTGGGTATCCGCGCGGCAAGGTTCTTGGCGGATGTTCGTCCATCAACGGCATGATCTATATGCGCGGTCAGGCCAATGACTATGATCAATGGCGCCAGTCCGGATGTACCAATTGGGGCTGGGACGATGTGCTGCCCTTCTTCAAGAAATCGGAAGACTACTATCGCGGTGCCGATGACCTGCATGGTGAAGGCGGCGAATGGCGGGTTGAACAGGCACGCGTACGCTGGGAAATCCTTGAGGCCTTTCAGGATGCTGCCGAACAGGCAGGCATTCCGAAAGTGCCGGATTTCAATCGTGGAACCAATGAAGGGTCATCCTATTTCGATGTAAACCAGAAGCGCGGCATTCGCTGGAACACATCCAAAGCATTTCTCCGCCCTGCCCTTGATCGTAAAAACCTTGAAGTTCGTACCAATGCCCATGTCCGGCGTCTGATCATTTCCGAAGGCCGGATAACCGGCGTTGAATATGAGCGCGAAGGCAATATCGAAACTGTTTATGCCAATCGTGAAACAGTACTTTCAGCCGGTTCTGTCGGCTCCCCGCAAATTCTGGAGCTTTCCGGAATCGGACGCGGCGATGTCTTGCAGCAATATGGCATCGAACAGGTGCTTGATAACCCCCAAGTCGGCGAAAACCTTCAAGATCATTTGCAGTTGCGCTGTGCGTTCAAGGTAAGCAACATTCGCACCCTGAATGAAAAGGCAACCAGTCTGTTGGGCAAAGCCAGCATTGCGCTGGAATACCTGTTTAATCAGTCAGGCCCGATGTCCATGGCACCAAGTCAGCTGGGGATTTTCACCCGGTCTGATGCATCGTTTGAAACGCCGAACCTTCAATATCACGTCCAGCCACTGTCACTTGAGAAATTTGGCGAGCCCGTCCACCCCTTCCCGGCTTTCACGGCAAGTGTCTGTAACCTGCGCCCGCAAAGCCGCGGTAGCATTCACATTACCAGCCCGGATCACACGCAACAGCCTGCGATTTCCCCGAACTATCTGTCAGCAGATGCAGATAAAAAGGTGGCAGCAGACTCAATTCGTCTGACGCGCAAGATCGCAGGCCAACCGGCCCTTGCTGCCTATGCGCCGGAAGAATTCAAACCTGGCCCATCCTATGACAGCGAAGAAGATTTGATCCGTGCGGCTGGCGATATCGGAACCACGATCTTCCACCCGGTCGGCACCTGCAGAATGGGGGCAGATGCGGCATCTGTGGTTGATCCTGAATTGCGACTGCGCGGTCTGGATGGTTTGCGCATTGCCGACGCGTCCATCATGCCGACCATTGTGTCAGGCAACACAAACTCGCCAACGATCATGATTGCGGAAAAAGCGGCTTCCATGATCAAGGCTGCTGCCCGCTAGAATAAAGAAAGGCCGGGAAATTTCCCGGCCTTTCTTTCAACCCGATATCAAAAGGATCACCCCTTTACACCGGCAACGATGCGTTCGCGCACAGCGGGTTCGGAGCCTGTTGGCGCGACCTCGCCCTCACCGATAACGATTGCTTCGCGCAGAAGGGCCGTCGCTTCTTCCAGCTGGGCCTGATCACGGGTATGGGCAATGCAAAGCGGCGTTTCAGCCGAAACCGGTTGCCCGACCTTGACAAAATCGGTGAAGCCGACTGCAAAATCGATCTTCTGATCAGCGCGCGTACGCCCACCCTTAAGGGCAACCAGTGCCAAGCCGACCTTGCGCGCATCCATCGAAACAACCCGACCAGTTTTGGCAGCCGTCACCGCATTGATCATTGGTGCTGCTTCAAGATAATTCGTGTTGTTTTCGACAAAGTCCGCCGGGCCGCCAAGGCTTGCGACCATTTTTGCAAAGACTTCTGCAGCCTTGCCGCTTTCAAGCGCAAGCGTTGCCTGACGAAGCCCGTCAGCCACATCGATAGCAACACCACTAACTGCAAGCATTTCTGCGGCAAGTGCCATTGTCACATCATAAACACGCTGTTCCTGATGTTTTCCGGTCAGGAAATCGATCGCTTCACGCATCTCAAGGGCATTGCCGACTGTATCGCCCAACACCTGCTCCATATCTGTCAGCAAGGCTACTGTCGGAACACCATTGCGCGTTGCCACTTCCGTAATACTTTGCGCCAGTTCGCGCGCACGGTCATATTCGTTCATGAAGGCGCCCGAACCGAACTTGACGTCCATGACAAGTGAATCAAGGCCAGCCGCCAGCTTCTTGGAAAGGATCGATGCGGTAATTAGCGGTATGCTTTCGACCGTCGCTGTTACGTCGCGAATGCCATAGAACCGCTTGTCTGCCGGCGCAAGATCAGAGGTTTGCCCGATAATCGCGCAGCCAACTTCGCGGGTAACCTTGGCAAATTCTTCAAGTGTCGGCGTCGTGCGATAGCCCGGGATCGAATCAAATTTATCAAGCGTTCCACCTGTGTGGCCTAGGCCCCGTCCGGAAATCATTGGAACGAATGCGCCACACGCACCGACAATCGGACCAAGCATCAGACTGACCTTGTCACCGACGCCACCCGTGGAATGTTTGTCAACAACCGGCCCGTCAAGGCCAAGTGCCTTCCAATCGAGAACTGTACCACTGTCGCGCATATTACGAGTCAGCGCAGCCCGTTCGTCCATGGTCATTCCGTTAAAGAAAACGGCCATCGCAAGGGCTGCAACCTGCCCCTCGCTGATACTGTCATCAGTGATGCCTTTGACGAAAAACGCTATTTCAGCGTCTGTCAGAACTTCGCCTTCACGTTTGCGGCGAATGATTTCCTGCGGCAGCATTTGCTGTCTCCTGCACGCTTGTCGTTATGGGGTACCAAAACCGAAATTGAAAATCGGCTTTATGCAGAACCCGAGAAATACTGCAACAAGATCTTGATAAGATTGGAAGCACCTTCCTTGGACATATCAAGGGTCTGTTCATGGCTAAGCGGTGTTGGGCTCATGCCAGCAGCAAGGTTCGTGACATTTGAAATTGCCGCCACCTTGAAACCAAGACGACAGGCAAGGATATTTTCGGGTACGGTCGACATACCAACAGCGTCCGCCCCCAGAACCTTGAGCGCGCGAATTTCCGCAGGCGTCTCGAAGCTTGGCCCCGTGCACCAGCAATAGGTACCCTCGAACAGTTTGATACCAAGCTTTGCTGCGGTATCGTGCAAACCTGAACCGATTTCCGGATCATAGGGCACATCCATGCCAACGAACCTGTCATTGCCATGATAGCCAATCAGCGGATTTGGCCCGAACAGGCTGATATGATCGGTAATCAGCATCAGGCTTCCCGGAACGGCTTCGGGGATCAATGATCCTGCCGCATTGGTCAGGATAAGTTTCTCGGCCCCAAGTTCACGCAGCGTTTCAAGCGGCTCCGCCATCAGGTCGGAGCGGCCATGCTCATAGAAATGCGCCCGCCCCTGCATCACAGCAACCGAAACACCACCGATCCGTCCCAGCACAAGTGTCCCGCCATGTCCAACAACAGTCGGACGTGGAAAGCCCGGCAGCTCCGCGTAGGAAATGCTAATGGCGTCACTTACAGCATCAACAACCCCGCCCAGACCACTGCCAAGAACCAGGGCAACCTCGGCCTTGAAACCCGGTGCCTTCGACGCAATAACGTCCAACGCGGCTTTTACATTGCTCATTTCAAATTCTCCGGCCCAAAGGAATGGGGAATAAGCTCTTCGCGTGTAAGGGTCAGTAGTGTCTTGCCTGAATCATTGATAATGAAGATGGTCGCATCACTGCCGGTAAACTCCCGGATCTTTTGTCGGCAACCACCACACGGCGTGCACGCCACATCGCCAAGACCGACAACGACTATCTCGTCGAACTTGGTTTCCCCCGAAAGAACCATGGCCGAAATCGCCCCCGCTTCGGCACAGACGCCTTCGGGATAGGCTGCGTTTTCAACGTTACAGCCTGCAATCACCTTGCCCTCTGCCGTGCGCAAGGCAGCACCGACATGAAACCTGGAATATGGCGCATAAGCCTTGTCGCGTGCAGCCAGTGCTGCATCAATCAAGTCGCGCGGTGCCTGTTTCAGATCACCCATCTTCGTAATCCTGTCTTATAGTTTATGCGTGCCCCGATCCGGACACGCTATTCATCTGACATGTGGTAATGAAACGGCCTTTTGCCGTCATTAATCGCAAGAAGAAATGTCCGGTCGCACATTTTACCCTGCAACCGGACGTCACTAAACTTAGCGTTCTTTCACATATGGACGACCAAGAGCCTTGGGCGGAATTGCACGCCCGATAAAGCCCGCCAGCAAAATAACCGTCAGAACATATGGCAATGCCTGTACCAGCTGGACCGGCACTTCACCGATACCTGGCAAGACAACCCCCTGCAAACGGGTGGCTGCAGCATCAAGGAAGCCAAACAGCAGACACGCCGCCAATGCCGGGAACGGACGCCACTTACCAAACACCATCGCGGCAAGCGCAATATAACCCTTTCCGGCCGTCATATCCTGCAAGAAGGACGCCCCTTGCGCCGTCGAAAGATAGGCACCGGACATACCAACAAGAACACCACTGCAAATGACGGCACGATAGCGCATGGCGACAACGCCGATACCAGCAGTATCGACTGCGCCCGGGTTCTCACCCACAGCACGCAGGCGCAAGCCAAACCGCGTGCGATACATCACCCACCATGCGGCGGGAACCGCAAGAAACGCTATATAGACAAGAATATTGTGGCCACTCAGAAGTTCGAAATAGATCGGGCCGATGATTGGCACGTCCTTCACTGCTTCGGCACCGGGCAAGGTAATTGGCTGAAAACGAGCAGCCTTGTCGAGTGCCGGAGTTTTGCCCCCCTGTGCAAACAGGGCAATACCGACAAGTGCTGTCAGGCCCGACATCAGAATATTGATCGCCATACCCGAGACAACCTGATTGCCTTTATGCGTGATGCAGGCAAAACCGTGAAGCAAAGACAAGGCAATCGTTGTTGCGATCGCCGCCAAAAGGCCAATCCACGGGTCATTCATATAAAAGGCAACTGCCGCCGCAGAAAACGCACCGCCCAGCATCATGCCTTCAAGGGCAAGGTTGATCGTACCCGACCGTTCTGAAAACATGCCCGCAAGGGCTGCAAGAATAAGAGGCGTCGAGGTTCGCAAGGTTGCATCAAGCAACAGAATGACGAGTTCAAAATTTTCCATCACGCTGCCTCCTGCGCGTCACGACGCAAACGCCACGCGGTGTACATCTTGGTTACGCGCGGACGGAACATATGCTCCATGGCGCCGGTAAACAGGATCACAAGACCTTGAATAACCACAACCATGTCATTGGAGATGGTCGGAATTTCAAAGGAAAGTTCCGCCCCTCCCTGATAAAGCATCCCGAACAGCAAGGCCGCAAGGAAGATACCAAACGGATGGTTCCGCCCCATCAGGGCCACGGCGATCCCCACAAACCCGTAACCGGCTGTAAAATCAATCAGCAACCGGTGTTGAACGCCCATAACCTCGTTAAGTGCCATGAAGGAAGACAAAGCACCGGAAATCATCATTGCAATAATGATGAATTTGCCCGGCTCGATCCCGGCATAGGTCGCAGCAACTGCATTTGCACCAACAGTTCTGATCGCATATCCCCAACGCGTATGCCAGATGAACAGCCACACCATGACACTGGCAACCAGCGCATAGACAAATGACAGGTTAAGCGGGCTCGAAGCCATTTCGATGCCGAATGCCGCCGCCATATCATGAATGAACGGCAAACGCAGATTTTCGGCGATCTGTTCGCTTTCCGGGGTCATAGACCCTTCCGGTCGCAGAACATTGACCAAAAGATAAACCATCAGTGACGATGCGATGAAGTTGAACATGATCGTCGTGATCACGATGTGTGATCCGCGGCGTGCCTGCAGATAGGCGGGAATATAGGCCCATGCAGCCCCAAAGATCATGGCTCCCAGCATCCCGACAACCAGCATCACCGGAAATGGCAGGAAATCAAGGTAAAGGGCGGCAAGTGTTACACCAAGCCCACCGACATAGGCCTGCCCTTCGGCACCGATATTGAAAAGCCCGCAATGGAAAGCAACGGCAAACGCCAAACCGGTAAAGATGAAGTTTGTGGTGTAATAAAGCGTATAACCCCAAGCTTCCTCATAGCCGAACGCACCATAAAGCAGAATTTCCACCACCTGGACGGGGTTTTCGCCAATCGCCAGAACCACGAGCCCCGAAATCAAAAGAGCCAGCAACAGGTTCATTAATGGCAAGGCGCCAACGTCAATCCAACGCGGCAACTGGACGGTCGTGCTCATGACTGGCCCTCCACTGCCTTGGCTTCGTTCGGATCAACACCGGCCATCATCAGGCCAAGGACACGTTCATTCGCCTCAGAGGCAGCGACTTCGCCGATGATGGCACCATCGCACATCACCAGAATTCGGTCGGCAAGCGACATGATTTCGTCAAGCTCCACGGACACCAAGAGAACGGCTTTGCCCGCGTCCCGCATGGCGACAATACGTTTGTGAATGAATTCAATAGCACCGATATCAACACCACGGGTCGGCTGCCCGACCAGAAGCAGTTCCGGATTACGCATGATTTCACGCGCCAGAACCAGTTTCTGCTGGTTGCCACCCGAGAAATTGGCAGCCTTCAGGTCCGGATTGGCCGGACGGACATCAAATTCGGACATCATATTGGCTGTGGCATTCGAAATCGCTTGCCAGTCCAGGAAGACACCCTTTTGATAGGCCGGGTCGTCCTCGTACCCCAGAATGGCTGCTTCCTTTGCAGAAAAGGCCGTTACCATCGCCATACGATGACGGTCTTCAGGGACATGGGCCACACCGCGACGACGCAATTCGGCTGCGTCAACACCTTTACCGGGCGTCACGTCCTGACCATTCAACTCGACAACGCCTTCAGACACAGAACGGATACCGCCAAGCGCCTCTAGCAATTCGCTTTGACCGTTACCGGACACACCGGCAATCCCGACAATCTCGCCTGCGCGGACGTTGAAGCTTGCATTTTTGACCTTGCGAACACCCTGCGCATTATCAACGCACAGGTTTTCGACCTTAAGAACGGTATCAGCCGGGTTCGCATCACCTTTTTCAAGGCGTAACAACACCTTGCGACCAACCATTAATTCGGAAAGTTCTTCCGGACTGGTTTCCGCTGTTTTGCGATGCGCCACCATTGCGCCCTGACGCATGACGGAAACATTGTCCGTTGCAGCCATGATTTCGCGCAATTTATGGGTGATCAGAACCACCGTCTTGCCCTGCTCTTTGAGGGTTTCAAGAATACGGAAAAGATGGTCTGCCTCTTGCGGGGTCAGAACACCGGTCGGTTCATCCAGAATAAGAATTTCAGCACCACGGAACAGTGCCTTGAGAATTTCAACGCGCTGCTGAAGACCGACCGACAGATCGCCAACAATGGCATCCGGATCAATGTCGAGCGAATATTCGCGCTCAAGTCGCTGAAGTTCTTCGCGTGCCCGGTCAACACCGTCGCGCAGAACTGCCCCTCCCTCAACACCGAGAATTACGTTCTCAAGAACCGAAAATGTCTCGACCAGCATGAAGTGCTGATGAACCATGCCGATCCCGACGGCAATGGCATCTTCGGAACCCTTGATATCACAAAGCTTGCCATCGACATGAATTGTTCCTGCATCGGCCTGATAAAAGCCATACAGAATACTCATCAGGGTCGACTTGCCTGCCCCATTCTCCCCCACGATACCGTGGATTGTTCCTTTATCGACCTTAAGGTCGATTTCCTTGTTTGCGTGTACCGCTCCGAACCGCTTGTCAATGCCACGCAGTTCAATAGCGGGTTGCACGGCACCGGTTTCCCCGGTGCCGTGCATTTGATGCATCGTATCCGACACTACAAATCCCCGGTTTGCTTCAAGGCTGCCTTACATCGGGCAAGCGCTGTCGCTCATGTAATCATGGACTTCAAGGCTACCTGACGTGATTGCTTCCTTCGCCTTGGCGACGGCTTCTTTCATTTCAGGGGTGATGAGTTTCTCGTTGTTCTCATCAAGAGCCCAGTCAACACCGCCTTCGGCAAGACCAAGAATGGTCAGGCCCGGCTTCCAGTTGTCACCTGCTGCCGAAGCAAATGCTTCGTAAACAGCAACATCAACACGCTTGAGCATCGAGGTCAGAACCGAACCCGGGTGCAATGCGTTCTGGTTGGAGTCAACGCCAATACCAAGCTTGCCTGCGTCTGCAGCGGCCTGAAGAACACCAACGCCGGTACCACCGGCTGCGTGGTAAACAACGTCTGCGCCACGGTCAAACTGCGACTTTGCAAGTTCGCCACCCTTCACCGGGTCGTTCCATGCAGCACCGGTGGTGCCGGTCATGTTCTGGAAGACTTCTGCATTCGGGTCAGCGTGTTTGACACCCTGAACATAACCGCAAGCAAATTTGCGGATCAGCGGAATGTCCATACCGCCAACAAAGCCAACTTTTTCGGTTTTCGAAGCCATGGCAGCAAGGACACCAACCAGGAACGAACCTTCGTGCTCTTTGAACACGACCGACTGAACATTCGGAAGGTCGACAACCATGTCCACGATGGTGAATTTGGTTTCGGGGAATTCTTTTGCGACTTTTTCAAGTGCAGATGCCTGCGAGAAACCAATTGCGACGATCGGGTTCATACCGCGACGCGCGAAGTTCCGCATTGCCTGTTCGCGCTGGGAATCGTTCTGGATTTCAAAGTCGCGATACTCGGTACCGGTGTCTGCCTTGTATTTTTCGGCGCCGTTGTATGCGCCCTGGTTAAACGAACGGTCAAAGCGGCCACCAAGGTCATAGACCACTGCCGGTTTGATTTCTGCAGCCGAAGCAACACCTGCATAGCAGGCAACAGCCGCGACCACCGAGGTCAGAAGCTTTTTCATTCCGATGCCCTTCATTGCTTGAATTCTGATTATTCTTCCCGCCGGTGCCCTTAACCGGGGGAACTCCCTCATCGAAAAAACGTATTTCCACCATATCGGTGTTGCTACGGTCCCTCAACCTTAGCATTCCGCTTGTTCATGGTGTGAATGCTTATGGTAACTACAAAATATAGTGCCCTGTAAATAGCCGACCACGCAAGGGAAAGACAAAACCTGTCCATCCGGTCAAAATCGTCCTGATCCGAATCAACTATCGGGTCCTTTTTCTGCGGGGTTTCCCTTAGATTCCCGAAGCGGGCCCAAAACTCACAGACAGATTTCCAGAAGATATATTTTCTCGGCAGACTTAATAATTCGCCCAATAAAATTTTCAAGAAAATGCATCGATCAGCCACTTTGGAGATTAAATCGATTCTTCCCGACATTCTGTTTACCGCGATGCCGATCACATATTGATCAAGTTTCATCCCGCCGTAATCAACCGGGCATACCCCTTGAATAATTTTGATGCTAGCATTCCGCGCAGGGGAAAACTTCACTCCCGGAAATTCTGATCTGTGATGGTATCTTTTCCCGTGAGGGACGGGAAAAGAGCCTCTTTGTTGGAGAGTAGTAATGAAACAAAAAATTGCAGGATTGCTGTCGGCTTGCACCATGTTGACCTTTGGTGCAGGAAGCGCATTGGCTGATTACGACTTGCGCATCCTCCACACCAATGACGTCCATGATCGCGTTGAATCGGTTACGAAATATAACAACACCTGCAAGGCCGAAGACGACGCAGAGGGCAAATGCTTTGGCGGATATGCCCGTCTTGCAACAGCCATCCGTGATGCAAAGGCGGAAGGCGGGAATGTTCTCGCTCTTGATGGTGGTGACCAGTTTCAGGGATCGCTTTACTATTCAACATACAAGGGCAAACTGACCGCCGAGTTGATGGCTATGGCGGGCTATGACGCCATGACAATCGGGAACCACGAGTTTGATGATGGTCCCGAAGTCCTTGAAGCCTTTATCAAGGCAAGCACGGTTCCCGTCCTGTCCGCCAACGTGCATCCGAGCGCAGCATCGAACCTCAAGGGCAAGATTATCCCCGATACCATTGTCGAACTTGGCGGCGAAAAGATTGGCCTGATCGGTATCACCACCGAAGAAACTCCCGATATTTCAAGCCCCGGTGACAAGGTTTCAATTACCGACTCAGAAATGGCACTACGCTATTCGGTCGCACGACTGCGCCTTAAGGGGGTAAACAAAATCATCGTCATGAGCCATTCCGGCTCCTACAAGGATTTCGAACTCGCGCGCACCGTCAGTGGCATTGACGTCATTGTCGGCGGTCACGACAACCAGCTGTTTTCAAATACCAATGAAAAGGCCAACTATCCCTACCCGGTTGTTGAAACCGCACCGGATGGCAAGCCGGTTCTGGTCGTTCAGGCTTATGCCTATAGCCGTTACCTTGGTGAACTCAACGTCACCTTTGACGATGATGGTGTTGCCACCGCATGGTCGGGCGAACCGATCCCGCTTGATGCAAGTGTCAAACCTGCCGAGGACGTCCTTGCTGTAATTGCCGAAGCCAGCAAGAAAGTTGACGCCGTTCGCAATATCGAAGTCGGTACGTTTACTACGGCCGCTGACGGATCGCGCGAAAGCTGCCGTCATATGGAATGTTCGATGGGATCCCTGATCGCCGACGCCATGCTTTGGAAGGCTGGTGATGGTTATCAGATCGCCATCCAGAATGGTGGTGGCGTGCGCGCAAGCATCGACGAAGGTACTGTAACAATGGGTGAAGTCCTGACTGTACTGCCGTTCCAGAATGCATTGGCGACTTTCAAGCTCTCGGGCAAGGACGTTGTAGCATCGCTTGAACATGGTGTTTCCAAAGTCGACGAGGACAAGGGCCAGTTCCCGCAGATCGCAGGTCTTAAGTTCGACCTCGATCTGTCACAGCCGGTTGGATCCCGCGTATCCAATGTCATGGTTGCCGAGGGTGACGACTTTGTTCCTATCGATATGAACAAACTCTATGGTGTTGTTTCCAACGACTTCATGCGCAATGGCGGCGATGGCTATGCCCTGTTCCGTGACAATGCGAGTGATGTTTATGACTTCGGTCCGAACCTTGAACAGGCAGTCGCGGACTATATCGCCAACAACTCCCCGATGACGCCAATGGCAAAAGACCGGATCATGATGAAATAAGGGTTTCATCCTGCACCAAATCCAGGGGGGCGGCTCATAGGAGCCGCTCCTTTTTGTTTTTCTTGCCTTTGCGCAGGCTCACAGCTTATGACATTCGCTGGCTGATAATTGCCCGTCACTGACGAGCCCATCCACCAAGAAGAGCGACATAACGTGATCACCCACTCTGCCAATATCCTGTGCTTTGGCGCCGCGCATTTTGATCGTACATTGCAATGCACGGGACATTATATTCCGGCTGCATCCAATCCAGTTCGGACCCTTCATCGCAAACCGGGCGGGGTCGCACGGAACATTGCCGTACATTTGCGTCTGCTGGGAAACAATGTGGCAATGCTGGGCGCAGTCGGAGATGACGGCGACGGTGAACACGTGATTGCAGCCCTTGCGGAAATCGGGATCGATACCCGCCGGATGATGAAGTTCGAAGGCAAGCATACAGCGGGCTATACCGCAATTCTTGATGAAACAGGTGAACTTGCAATGGGCATGATGGATGCCGAGGTCTATGACCTTCTGACCATCGAACGGCTCTTACCGCAACTTGCCAACCTGCAAGCATGGCCTTGGTGGCTGATTGATGCCAACCTGCCGGCCAGCACCATCGCCTGGCTTGCTGACAACAAGGGCAGCACAAAGATGTGTGCCGCAACAGTGTCACCAAGCAAGGCCGTACGTTTCAAGGATGTGCTTGGCAAACTTGATCTTCTCATTGCCAACCGCGCCGAAGCACAGGTTCTGACCGGCATCGAGATCAATGACAAGAGTCAGGCCAAAACTGCAATCGAGTTGCTGCGTGGCAAAGGCATACCTGATGTCATCATCACGCTTGGGGCGACCGGGATCGTGACTTCCTCTGAACACGCAGGAACCGCGTTCTGGGACCCGCTTCCGACCAGAGTGCGTGATGTAAATGGCGCAGGTGACGCGTTTTATTCCGGGTTCCTGTCCGCCTATACCAAACCAGATTGCACCTTTGACGGAGCCGTTGCATCCGGCCTTGCCATGGCAAGCCTCACGGCTGAAACGGATGGCACAACGGTCTGGAACCTGACGCAGGATGCTGTTGAAAGCCGCGCCAAGCTGGCGGAAAAGTCGTCCCTTTGATTATATTCACATCACCCTGACCGGGTGAAATCATCTTGCTAGAAGATTGCAAGCAGCGTCCAAGCCGGGTAGCTTGTCTGCAACTCAAATTCAAATTGGAGCCGTTCCGATGCATCCGTTCTTCATTTTTGTAAAATGTGAACTTGGCAAAGCCTATGACGTGGCCGCCGATCTTATCGAAGAGGTCGAAGGTGTATCGGAAGTTTATTCAATTTCGGGTCCGTTCGAACTTCTGGTCAAGGTCTATGTTGAAGACGAACAGGATATCGGGCGCTATGTGAACGAACAGATTCACAAACGGCCCAATATCAAGGACACCCAGACCATCATTACCTTTAATGCCTTTACCTGATTAGCATTTTCCCAATCCGAAATGAAAAACGCGGCGATGTCATTCGCCGCGTTTTTTTTATGATCAATCCCGTCATTTACGTTACTGGTTGCGGGCAACGCCGCGGATCACATCAAGAATGACGTCAGTTCCCTTCTCGATCAGGACAATGTCATCGCCAACGATCTGACGGATGGCGCCATCGGTGCGTCGCGGCAGTTTTGAACGCAAATCGGACGGCAGATCGCGCTTGGCAAGCCCCGGAGGCAAGGTACCCCCACGCTCAAGCTTCATGGCAATGCCGGGTGGAAGGTCTTTGTTGCCCTTCCCTTTGTCGCCCTTACCGCCTTTAGAACCTTTTTCGCGCCCCTTGTCGTCATCGACATTGCCCGTCGCGATATCAAGGACGTCACTGATGATACGGCGCTCCTCGTCGGAAAAAATACCGCCACCCTGTGCAACTTCGACAAGATCATGGCTATGAGGTGTCTTGATGGTATGCGCCTGCACCACAGAAACAGACGCCACTGTTGCGCACAGGGCAACCGACATCGTCATGGCAAATCTGGAAAAATTGGTTTTTTCAGACATCTCGTCCTCAATCGTTGTGACAATGCATTCGTTCATAGATATGAACTTCGAACCGAAATGCGAGCTCCGGTTAACGATACAACGATTTCAATGCGGATTTTCTGCCATCAGGGCAAAGAAAAAAGCACCCTTTTGGGGTGCTTTAATCATTGGCGGGCAAAGAGGGATTCATGCCTTATGTTGACTTCACCACAATGCGTTGAATAATAAGACATTATTTGTAATTCAGATTTGGATGTGACCCAAAATGTGACCCAAAATGTGACCCGTTTTGAAACGATTTGGCATTCAAACCTGCGAACACCATCATCACTGACCAGCTTGACCCTTGACACTTTCGCACCAAATGACAAATAGGAACAAATCAGGAACTTTCCGGGCAAAAAATATATGGCTCATAACTGGGATCAATATATCAGCATCGGCGATGCAGCACGCATGAACGATCATTGCCGGATATCTTGCGCAAACCACCTGTGCGATCATTCGGGTACACTTGCATTCGAACCCCTTCTGACAAAGCATCATCCGGCCACCGGGCTTGGGAAAATTCTGCGCAAGCTTCGATGTACGGAGTGCGGGTTGCGCGGCGCGGTTCCAATTATCGAAGCCGGGAACAAGAAGACCCCGGCCAGAAACCTGTTTTGCGCAATCCGCACTGATGGATATCATCCCTGTGATCCGTATGGCGCATGCAAGGATGTGTGTCAGATCGGTCGCAAACCCTGATGATCACTCCGAGCCATGACAGGCCCGAAGCTCTGCCCGTTCACGACCATAATCGATCATCGCCCGTTCAAGCGCCGCACCGGGCGGCAATGCCGCAACCTCGTCGGCAAGCCGGTTCTGGAAATCGGCACTGTATTCGACCGGAACCGGGCAAACATTCTGATCAGAACTGGCCGTTGCGCAACCGGTCAACAATGCCCCTGCGATCAGCAGGGGCGCGAGACGCCGCTTTGCGTTGTGCATGGATCACCCCAAGATTACGTTTCAATGTTTCAACCCGCTCGGCCTGTCGCCCGGCCTGTCGTGCGGAAAACAGCACCAGCAGAACGGCAAGCGCCGCACCGCCGATGATCAACAGGCGGGCCCAGCCCCCGGACAACAGCCCCCCGATTGCGGCGATCATACCAGCCCCCGCGCGCGATCATGAAGCCGCGCCCAGATGGCCCAGCCCGCGCCAAGCGCCCCAAGAATCACACAGCCCCATTTGATCACATCCGACAGATGGGAATATTGTTCAAGCGATGAAGATACCTCGCCCGCCAGCGGCCCGATGATTGTCATCACCCCGGCAACGGATGCCCCCTTGATGGTGCGTGATTGCGACAGCGGGCGTTGCTGATCAAGCGCATCCTTGGCCGTGACAGGGGCCGGGGTATCGATATCGTTGTAATAAAGATGCCCGGCGGTCTCGAAACACGGCACCTTGCCCTTTGCCCAGAATGTTTTGGACTGCACCGCACGGGTCAGATAGTGGGTCGCGGTCCCGGTTTCGTCGGCAAGCTGCCCATTGACCGCCATTTGTGCGATGGCACAGCATTCCTCGAACCACGGGCCGGACGCATTGACAATCCGCGAAAGGTTCGGGTCATTCTGATTCCAGCATGAAAACTGCCACGGCTGTTTACAGACCGCCGCCGGGTTCGATGGCCAGTTGCGATAGCCAACCCGGTTCATCACCACACAGGCAATTGCCCGCGCATCATCGGCATCATTCGCACGCGCCTCGCCATAGATCGTGCGGGCAAGTGTATCAACCTGATAATCCATGTTATTTTCCTTTGCAGATCGCAACAACAAACACGATCCAGAACAGCAGCCAGCCAAGAACGCCGCCAACCGGCGCCAGAACCGCACAAAGCCACAGCGGCGCTGACAACCACCAGGCAGCCCCGGCAACGATCACCGCCCCAGCAAGACTGGCAGCGGCCTGTGAAACAAATCCTGTAAGGGTCATCGTGTTGTTGCCTTGATTGTGTCGGTGATGCGTTTTTCCATGTCCTTCCCATCATCCTTGGTGAACATGTTCTCGAGCATGCGACGTTCCAGACCATGATGGTCCTCGCGCAGCTTGTTGTGGGCGTCCCATTGCTTGGCCCTGCTTTCCTTGGCATCCACCCGGTCAGCCGCCTGCCGCGACAGGACCCAACCGATAATGGCAAGAAATGCAGCCCCCATACCGCCAACAACCCAGTAAAACGTCGCTGCGTCCATCTGATCACCCCTGTCGGTTGGACGTTGCACGAAAGAATGATCAGGCCCCCGGCCCCTTGATTCTTGCCTCAAGGTCCTGCCACGCCTCCCCGCTTGCCACCAGACAAGTCGGACCCGATGGATAGGTAAACAGGATGGTCCAGCTTTCCCCGTGCGGGGATTTAAGAACCTCGATCACACCACCGTTTGCGGTGACACCAATCGCAACCGGTTCCTCGGCATATTTGTCAGCAAGGCTTGCGATCACCTTTTGACGATCACCACAGACCGGGCCTGCGGATGTGCCGGGCGATGGCAATAAAAAAAGGACCGCAGCAAGTGCGATCCCGGCATAGCGCTTCATGGCTGCGACCTCCTATTCCTCGGGTTCGGGCGGGGGCGACCAGTATTGATCGTCCTGATAATCAGACGGGATCGGATCCATCGCGATCAGGGCAAAGTAATATTGCCAGATCGCCTGTCGCCCTGCCCCGCCGGTATTCACAATATCCATCCATTCGGTTGGCGTCACAGATACCGGGCCGGTATTGGTGACGATGTCTATTGGCATGGCATCACCAAGGGCAAGCCGCGCCTGCGCAATCGGGATGACTTCATCCATCCATGCCTTCATGTCCTTTTCATCGGTGCCGATGGTATGGACACCACGCGCATCACCGAAATCATAGGTGAAGGAGGCCAGGGCAAGACGACGGTCGCGTTCGGCCTCGGCATCCGCCACAACCGGCGCAGGCTTTACCCACGCGGAACCATCCCAGCTATCCAGAGGCGATGCCGGAACAAGCGATGTGTATTCATCGCCAACCGGCCCCAGCCAGTCGACCGTAACGCTGCTTGCATCTTCCTTGCGATAAACAACATCGCCACGATGGTCTTCGATCTGCGCCCATCCTGCCCCGTCAAATTTCCAGACATGCCCGGCTGCAAGTGCCACCGACGGCACCGCAATGGCGGTCGCATTCGCCGGAATCAGATAGGCGCCAGCTTCAAGCGGGTTTTCGCGCGCCATGGTTTGACGGGTAAATTCACCCGACACACTGTCATAGTTATAAATTTTCATTGCGAACCTCAGAACCGGGCACAAGGTAGAAGCGCGATGTTTCGCGGACGGGTTTCCGAACCGCCGAAAGCATTGGTGGAAACAGCACTACCAGCCCCGTTAAAGTTGAGCTGCGCGGCCCCGCCCGCTGCAAATGCTCCGACATTGGTGTGATATCCGTGACTGTGCGATTTCAATTCGTCAGACTGGGCAGAACCAAAGACACGAGAACCGTCGACCCCGCGCCCATTATCCCAACCACGGATAAATTCCCCCCGCAAATCCGGAAGGTTGAACGTCGTAGACCCATCGCCGGCCCCAAACGTCGTGCCCATGATTGCAAACAGACTTGAAAAGGTCGCCCGTGACACAGCGGAACCATCCAGTTCCAGCGCCCAGGCGGGCGGCGTAGCCGCTGGCCACCAAAAAGTAACACCAACCGGCAAACCGTTAACGCCGGTAAGCTGCGATCCATCGCCATCGACGCGCAAAAGCGCGGCACCCAAATCACCGTGGTCAATCCACGCGGTGTTGGCAGCGTTACGCTGCTTGAGCTTGCCAGCCGTCGTATCGCCCCACCACATCAACGGCCATGTCGGGCTGGGTGCACTTGGGCCCAGATTGTTGGTTACAATCGCTTCAAACGCACCGTTCATGTCCGAACGCACGGCCGACCCGGAACCGTCGGCGACATTATAATCATGCTGTGCCATTATGCGTCACCCCCGGCCATGCGTTTCTTGCGGAAATCGCGCCAGTCAATTGCGACCGGGGCGATGGCGATTCCCGCCGCCTCGATCGCATCGATCACGGCAATCATCGCATCCTCGGCGGCGGGGACCTTTTCGCGGAGCGGCTGAAACTGTCCGGTTTTTTCGATAAACCGGAACAGCCCCTTTTGCGTCAAAAGATCGCAATCCGGCCCGACGTCAATGCCGGGTTCATCAATTGAGACCTCCCTGATATCGCGCAGGATATTCTGGTCATCCAGGACCGCGACAAACTTCGTCGCGGCACCCGGATTGCGCCGTTTTTTCGCCATCATATGAACCCTTATGAAAGACTTTCCGCGCGAACGCGCAGATCGGTTATCAGAACGTTATAGGACCCGTCCGATACCGTGACTTCCGTCCGGTATTGCACGGCCCTGCAATAGACTTCTGCGCGGTCAAGGCGCTGCCATGATGACCATGACGGCGACCCCGCCGGGTCATCGTCGGTGGTGCGATACCAGGTGATGGCATCGCCCTCGCCGCTGGTTTCGCCATCAAAACTTGCCCAGCTATCGACCGTCCCTTCACGCTGATCAAACAGATCAATGACATTGATGGTCTGAAGCGTAACCGACGCGCTGATCACCCGACGGCTTTTGGTGGTGAAATCATGGCCTGATGCATGGGTGTAAAGTCCGCTTGCAACGATGCCGCCAAATGCGTCAAGCGATGCGACATCGTCAAACACCGGAATGTCATCAAACATCCCCGAACCGACAAGTTTAAGCGACCCGTCATCAACCGTTAGATTGTCCAGATCACCCGACCATGCCGGGCTTTCGACAAGTTCATCAACCGCCCCGTATTCAAGGACAGTTGCCCCGTCGGTCGAAACCCATGTGGCATCGGAAACCGATCCCGACCCGTCAACAAACTGCAACAGGTAGCAACCGGGCTTGAGCGGCAAAACCGCCATCGTGTCACCACCTGGCACAGGGGCCCCGATGGTTGCACTTTCCGATACCAGCGGATTGCTGTTTGCCGGGGACCAGCGAAACCGAACCTGCCCGCCCATACGCACATCAAGATCAGGCGACCGGTCCCAACGCAGAACCGCCAACCCGCCAAGCGCGGAAATGGTAAGGCCGGTAGCAGCCGACGGTTTCCCGCCAAGCCCGTAAATCTCGCGCCGCAGCGACACATAGCCCGAACTGGCGCCAAGCCGGTTTACCGCCTTGACCCGGAAATCATAGACCCCCGCCGGAATATCAAATATTTCAAGTTCGGGATCCGTGACACGCGGATAAACGGTCCAGTCCAGAACGCCAATCTGGCGATGTTCAAATTGATAGGACACGACAAAGGCATCATCAGCGACACCCGCCGACAACACCGCCTTTGACTTCACCCCGCCACCTTCGCGGGTTTGATATTGAACCTCTGTGACATCAAGACCATCGGGCGTGGCAACATCCCCCGGGCCGGGTAATGTGCTGATCGATGATGCCGCGACAATGGTTTCATCATCGGTTGACCAGTCATAGGTTTCCGCACTGGTTTCACGAATGGTGATATCAACGCCGAAATGAACGTTGTCCTCTTCCTCGCGGATCGCCCAATCCCACGCGATGACTTCAAACGGCTTTTCATCCCAGCCATAAACAGACCGCGAATAAAGCACCACGTCACCAACCCGCAACGCCATGGCCTTGAGGTTGCATTGCAAATCCACCTCGCCCTGTTGACGGTTCTTGAACAGGCCGATCTTTTGCAAACGCTGCCCTGCCGGGGCGGACGGGGTGTAAAGATATTCCCGGTCAACCGGGATTTCCTGCCCGCCATCCTGGGCAATAAACACATCGGACTTCAAAACCGGAAGGTCGGTCGGCTGCCAAAGCGTATCGCGCGACGAATAGACACCGTGCATGGTATTGAACAGATCGCGCTTGGATTGCAGCAACCGCACACGGATCGGCCCGGCCAGCCAGCTTTCATCAATCGTGTATTCCGGCGTGCGATAGGCCCCCGCCAGAACCGACCAATACCCGCCGGTATTAACGACAAGCCCCGCACCGGGATTGATCAGTTCGCGCAGGTTATCGCCAAGCGATACCTCCGTATCGACCACGCCCGATGTGATGTAACGCTTTTCCGTTCCACCGGCGGCAAGGGTGATTTCTTCATCGGCAACATTGGCCGCAACGATCAGATCATCCTCAAGAACCGATGCGATGCTTGCCGATATGCCAATATCACTGGCAACATAATCCGCCGTCACCAGTGCCCAGTTATCGGTGTAGCCGGTGGTTTCCGTGCGCGGGTCATAGATATCATTCTTGCCCTTGACCAGACATTTGACCTGCGGGATACCGCCGGCATAAACATCCTGGTCATAGGTAAATTCGATATAAAGCTTCGCGCAGCCTTCCTGCTTGTGATTAACCGTCCATTCCGAATTGGTTGCCCGCATCTGCGCAAGCAGGGCCGCATCCCCCGCCGGGGTGCCGTCGCCCTTCCAGATGGTGGCATAACCGGCATATTTGCCAATCGCATTGCCGGTGCCCTCACCTTTAAAGGCGACGGTATCACCAAACCAGACATCGCCAATCGCCTCGACCGGATGGCCCGAAAGCGTGATCAGCCAGCTGAGTTTACGGTTGCCGTTGGTAACGTTCAGATAGGTGACCGGCCCGGACGCCGCGACCTCACCATAGACGATCTTGCGCGACACGATGGGCTGACGGACCATCTGGCTGCGATTTGAAAGACCGGAACCAAGCGAAGACAGGTCTGCTGTTTTCGGTTTCTTGGCAAAGGCCAGCGCACCGACATAGGAAATAACCGCCCCGACAACAGCACCCGCGACCGCTGCGCCAATCGACCCAAGGGCGGCAATGACAACCGCCGATGTAGCAATAGCATTAGCCGCCGCAGCAGCAGCAACCGCAACAACGACTGGTGGCATGGCCTAGATCCTCCAGGCACGCAGGCCCGCTTTGATAGGAAGGGTGATTAACCCGCTTTCGCCCTGTGTCGCCCAATGCGGGCCAAGGCATATGGCGGCGGCATCGGCCTGCGCGCCCGGCAATCCGGATGGCACAAGCCCGACATCACCGCGCCGCGCCATCAGAACCGGCTCTTCCGGCCAGTCATTTTCTGACATCAGGGCGGCAATTGTTTCGGCAACACCGCCCCCGGAAAATTCCCGCATGGCGCGATAGCCGCCCGCCATATCGGAATAGACCCCGCGAAACCGCGCGCCCGGATCAATCCCGGTGATCGCCAGAACCCCGTCAGATGCGGTCAGACAGCAATCGCTTTGCCCCCAAACAAAAGGCCGCCGAAAGGCGACCTTGTGAAATTCGGCAAGCTTGCGCTCCCAATGAACAAGTCTTTTCATGGCATACCTGTCTGGCTTACTTGATCTGACCCCAGGCGATTTCGGTTTCCTGCAGACGGGTAACGAAATCAAATCCCAAATCACCGGGATAAACCGACTTCTGGTCCTCGGGCGTGTAACGCCGCACCCGTGATCGTTCCAGATCAATCAGGTCGCTTTCAGCGGTCAGATTGATGACGATGCTTGCCCCGTCGTCATCGATCACCGGCACATCGGTTTTGCCCTTGAACACCCGCACCACCTGATTGCCGATCAGTTCCCCGGTATCGGTCAGCGCCCCAAGGAACAGTTCGGCATCTTCACCCTGTCGCATGGACTGGATGGCGATTGCCAAAAGTTCCTCGGTGATGCCCGACATGGAAAAGGTGATGCCATTGGCCTGAATATCGGCGGTTTCCGAAACATTCGAAACGCCGATAAACTCGCCGCCGCCAAGCCATGTTTCCCCGCCATAGGACAGGTCGCCATAACCGGTCCACATCCGGACCGGCCCGTCCGCCGTCCCAACCCGCATCAACAGTATCGGCGACAGCTCCGAGCCCTGCAATTGCGCCAGAAGATCGGGATCAATGTCACGGCTCATACCAGATGCTCCATCACACGCAGGGTCAGTTCCATATCGCCAAGCCGGTCGATATCGCGTTCCGGAATCCCGTCGGGAAACCAGAACATCGATTTCGGGTCATCCAGATCAATCGGCGATCCGTTCACCGGCGAAACAATGACGCGCGGCCACAGCAACAGGGTGGCATTGCCGCTGCCGTCGCTGTCGACATCGGCAAGGACCTTATGCAACCGCGCGCTTGACCCGGAACCAAGGCCGATCCTGTCGCCTTCCTTAAGGATCCCGGTGACCGATGGCGTCCAGCCAGATGTAAGCAACGCCTGCCCGATTTGACCGGCACCGCTCACCACAGGCGATCCGGTGGCAACACCAAGCGGCCCGAAATTATCGGGATCACCCATGGCGAAATAGCCCTGCTTGCCATTCATCGCCAAAAGGAACGCCTGCCACTGATTGACAATTGCGCGGCCCCGAATGACGGGAAGCGTGATATCCGCCGCCCATGCCTGCCCCTGACCGACCTGCACTTGCCTCTGAAAGGTAAAGGGCGACACGGAAACACCCACTTGTGACATTTCCCGCCACCGGATGGCCTTTACCCCCGGCTTGGCAGGCAGGGACAGCGGATAGGTAATTGTCATATCCGCGCACTCCCCTTACGCTTTTGCATCTCGCGCACCTGCGCAACCGCACCATCCTGCGCGGTTTTGACAATCGCCTGAATCTCGCTGCGCGAAAGCTTCGATCCCGTCGCATCAACCGTGGAATACAGGTTGTAGGTATCCCCGCCGCCGCCTTGCAGCTTGACCGGAATATTCCGGCCATCAGGCAACGGCACATAAGCCTCGGGCATCGAACCTTCACCAAACAGCGCAAGCTGCGGCGAAGTCGCCACACCACCGGATGCATATTTGCGAAGCGGGACTTCGCCCCTTGACGTCATGATGCCGCCATTGGCAAAGGTGCTGCCCGCCGGATAACTCACCCCCGGGCCGGTCGTCGCACCACCACCCCCGAAAAATGAACCGGCAATACTGCCAAACAACCCGCCCCAGTCAAACCCGCCGACGGCATTTTCAAGCGGCTTGGTTACAGATGCCCGCAATATGACCCGTGCAATATCCCCTTCAAGACCTTTCAGGACATCGCTGAATTTTGCACCCGAAAGTGCCGCTTCCTCGAACGCTGACGAAAAGGCCTGACCAAATCCGCGACCGACCTCATTAAGCTTTTCCTGCTGCTTGCGCAGGCGCTCTTGTGATCGGGACAAATCGTCTGCGGCCCGCACTGCGGCACGCCCGTATGTCTCTTCATCAATCGCCCCGGCCCGACGAAGTTCGGACAAGCGTTCAAGCTCTTCGTTGTACTTTTCCTGATCGGTACGGGTGGCGTCACGGACCTGCTGCCCCTCCACCATAAGTTTTTGCTCACGATCAAGGGCTTCATTCAGGTCCTTGATGCGTAGCTGGTAGTCATACAGCGAACCAGCCGCATCACGGATTTGCGCAGCCTGATCACGGGTAATGTCATTGCCCGCACGCATAAGGGCATTACTGATTGCCTGTTCACGCTCGGTCTGGAACAAGGCATCCCGCTGGGCGTTCAAAGCCGCAACAAGATCTCGAACCTTTTCGGCTTGGCGGGCGGTTTCGTCGGCGGCCTTTTTGACCGACTTGTTGTTTTCTTCACTTGCTTTGAATGCCTCATTGGCCTCAATAGCACCGGTCATGCTGGCGCGAAGATCGTCAAAGTTGGCCTGCAGCTCGGCTATTTCGTTGATTTGCTGCTGGTACACACCCGCATCAATCGGTTCATCACCAATGCCGAACATCGGGTCATTCGACATTCGGTTGATCTGCTCGATTTCGGCTTTTCGAATTTCAAGCGCAGCCTTGGCGGCATCAAGCCGGGCTTTCGCCGTTTTGAGAATCTCGTCCCGCTCTTGGCGAAGCAACTCAGCACTGGTTTTCTGCTGATCATTGAGGCGTTTGATAAAGTCCTCGGCTTTTTTTATCGACTTTTCATATGCCTCAAGACTGGTAACCGCGTCATCAGCAGCATCTCCGGTATCCCACAGCGAAATCGCCAGCGCACCTGCGACTGCGGCCACTGCGCCAAGGACCGCCCCCCATGGACCAAAGAACCCAAGCAACTGGGCCCCCTGTTGTGTCAGCGCGACAAGCGCATTCTGGCCACTAGCCACCTGCACTGCAAAGTCGCCAATCTGGTAACCAGCTTGCTGGGCCACCGACCCGAACCGACGAAAGTTCGGCACATTGTCGTTAGCAGCCTTGCCCACGGCAATGATCGGTTTCGTCGCCCGATCTGTAGCGTTGCCCGCCCGAACCGCACCCGCCTCGATCCGCCCCCATGCCGCCTCACCGTCGCGCCCGATATTCTTGAGCGCCGTTCGAACAATCTCGCCATCCTTGACCGACAGGCGAATAGCTACATCAGCTGTCATCGTCTCTATCCCTGTCAGAAATTGCCGTCAAAATCCCACGCTCTATGCTGGGCAACAGACGCGACATGATCGCTGGGTCATACCCTTGATATCGGGCCAACTCCATCAGAGCAGACATCTCTAGCCCGATAACAGAACCCATCCCGACAACACGCACCTGCCCTGGTGAACTGATCACCAGCTCCCATGCCGCACTGCCTTCGATGGTTTCAGGCGCATGCTCGACATAGGGACATCGGCACAGACTGCCGTCCGGTCCCATGACCTCGCGCCCCTGGGCGCAGGGCGCACCTTCCGCACGGCATCCTTCGCAATATTTCGGCCCGACGCCGTAATGCCATTCCGCACGGGCCGCTAGGCGTTTCCCTCCGCTTCAACCGCGCGGACAGGCTCGGTATATTTCGCGACAAAGGTGCGCGCGATCGATGGATGCAGCATCACATCGCGCATGTGATCCTCGGTGACTGGCGCAACATCACCGGCATCGGTCATGACACCGGCCCCGTCCCACTCAATCACGGCGGCAAGCGCAAGCTTCTGGGCATAGACAAACTGCATGATCCCGGCGCGATAGTCCGGGTCCTGAATTTCCTTGCGCAGACTTTCCGCGTCATGACCAACCATCCGAAGATCGGAAATACCCTTTTCGATATCGGCAATGACCCGGATTGCCTTGGAGGTTGCAAACTCGATGATCGGTGTGGTGCAAGGGCGCACCCTGAGCCGGACATCAAGCGGCAAATCCATCCAATACGGTTCTGTCGGCATGGAAAGTTTCAGCATGTTAACCCCAAAAGAAAAGGCCACCCGAAGGTGGCCCGACACTACTTTATCAACCTGCCTTCACTTCTGGCGAAGGGCAAAATCAGGTCAATAACTCGCCACATCGTTAATCAGTGTCACCTGCATCATGTGGCCAGACGACGCGTCATAGGCTGCCCGCCAGTTATATTCCGCCTGCACCCCGCCGGGGCCATCAATCGACTGCTTGACCTTTGGCAGAAACACGCGCGGGAAATCGAAAGTCAGGGCATAACCTTCGGATCCCGGGATCGACCAGCCATATTGCAGGGCGACCGGCGTTTCCGCATCAACAGCATCGCGGATCGTACTATCGGTCGAATAACGTACCGTAATCGACCCTTCCGCCGTTGCCTCTGTTTCATCGACGCCATCAATCTTGCCGTCATCACGAATGGTTTCAACCGGCTCAAGATTGTTCGAGAAGGTCAGTGAACCGCCCGTTACGGCAGCAAGCTGCGAACTGTCCAGTTCGATTGAACCGGACCCTTGCGAGAAGCGAGAAAGCGCATAGGTTCCAGGCGTGGAATCTTCCGAAGACGAAGCAGACGCTTCACCCTGGGCCACCACCCCGTTGATGGTCATATTGACCGGACCGGTGCGCTGCATGTCGATCTGCAACCCGCCAAGCTTTGCACCGATGCGCATATCAAAAACGGGGGTGGTCAGGGCCGTGTGGCCTGTCTCGATCGCGAGACTGGGCAGATCACCACCAGACGTAAAGACATGGGTATATGTCCCATCGAGATTGTCGGTCGTATCCGCAGCACCCAGAAGACCTTTAAGCCAGAACCCGATGGCGCGCAGGTCTACCGGAACGACGATATCGCCGTTCACTGACAAGGCATCATAATACGGGTCCTGCGCGTCACGCCCCTGCCCCAGGATGGGGTCATAGCCCAACGGCTTTTCCCCGCCAAGTGTGCTGGACTTGAACGACAGTTTTTTGTAAACGCCGCCGCCCGATCCATCCGGCGCAGTGCCATAGGTTGATTCAAACGTTGCCAAAAGCTGCGCATCCGCGCCATAGGCCCGTGCCTTTGCCATTTCATCAATCTCCGGTTTGCTTTACATCAACCAACGGCTGTTGGCGCGGTATATTCAAGAATGACCGGAAGCAAGGCCGCCTTGACCGTTTCGGCCCCGGCAATTGCTTCGTCATCAGTTTCCGGCGGGGCCTCATAGGCATAATCGACAACGCCGGAAAGCGTCGGGTTGGCCCGCACAGCAGCGACAATATCTTGCAAGATATTGTCCATGGCCGCATCGCGCACCGCCTGGTCACTTTCCTGCACCATGACGATCAGTTCGACCCGATGCTGAAAGCTGTATCGGTGCGGCGAAAGCAATTCTTCCGGTTCGCCACGGTTGCCATCAAGCTGATTGACGCGACCACCTGGCGGAATATCACCCGCTTCAACCGCATTCCGGACGATTTCCGGCCCTGTTACTGCGCTGATAGCTGCAAACAGGGCTTGCAGCGCCATTTCTGTCTTACCGGTTGCCATTTGACATCCTTTGCAATCGCAAGCGTATTTCGCGCTGCAACTCGACCGCCGCGCGCCGCCTTTCCTGATCGAGTTTAAAGACTTTCGGCAAACGAACTTGCGGATAGAGCAGGAACATGATTACGGACGCCGTACCCTTGCGGTAGGTGCCCGACTTCGTCCGGCCGCCATTCTTGCGCTGTCTGGATGCACGGCCTGACTTGGTGATGCCGCTATTATGGACGACCAGAAAGCTGGGGCCATTCCGCCGATAGACAAACTCCAACCGCCCATATCGCCATTCGGGGAAGGTGCTTGGTGATATTTTGCGGTTATTCGTTCCGCGCTTGGGGGCAGCATCGGTTGGCACCGCAAGATAAAAGCCCTTGGAACTTTTGATTGGCGTCCCCCGGCTAAAACCCTCGGCAATTTGCGGGGCCTTGCTATAGACGAGCGAAGCCGGGTTTGCCGCGGCGATATTCTGTTCAGGGTAGTTTTTGTCTCGCCATGTATTTGCCAGCTTCCGACCCAGACCGGCCCCGATGGTTTGCCCGCGCAACCGTTGCTTAAGGGTGTTTGCTGACGACCGGACACCGGACACAACTGCACGTTCGATCGCAATGCGCTTTACATCAAGTGCCTGGCGAAGGTTACCCTTGCGCTCAACCTTGATCCGCATCACACCACCTCAAAACAGGTACACCGCCAGACATTGCGGGTGATGTCGCGCATCGGCTGGGCGTTGATCTCAAATAGCGTACCGGCAATATCAAATTTCCCACCCTTCACGGGCTGGGCAACGTCATCGCCGCGCACTTCGATCACGATATCGGTCGTAACGGCTGGCTGTCCGAAAATTTCACTTTGCTGGTCACCGATCGACTTGATCACCCGAATATCCGGGGCGGTGTCACCCACCTTCGGAATGTAGTCCGCGGAAGAACTGCAAAACGGGTCGAAAAAGAGCGTCTCGAAAAACGCCGCTTCCATCGCCACCCCCAAACAAAAAGGCGGGCACAAGCCCGCCTTTCGAAACACTCAGTGATGATGCACCGATTTATGCGACAGAACCGACCCCGGTGTTGATCTTGACCGCTACACTGGTGTCGCCACTGGCCGCAGCGACCCAGCACGTCACAGCGCCGGACACGTCACCGGTCGCCGGGGTTGCACTGGACGGAACAAACGCCCCTGCAGACACGTCATAGATCGCCGCATCACCCTGGGTAATAGCCGCGCCAGCCGTTTTCGGAACAGTGTACACACCTTCACTCGACAGATCGCCAGACGACCCGTCGGCAATATCCGTGATCGCAATAAACACCTGATTACCAACGACCACAACATCGCCAGACGAAACATCAGAACCCGTGCCGTTGGTCCAATGCATGGTTGCGCCATGCTGCACAAAATTTTTCATCGTTCAAACTCCGATTTTACCAAAAGAAAACGGCGGGAAAACCCGCCGCCATTCAGATCGTCAGAACGACGATTTATGCGCCTGCGTTCTTGTAAAGACCGCGATAGCCCAGAACAGAAGGCGATGCATCAATGCGAACCTTCATCTCGACGCCGTCGACATCCCATCCTTCACGGTTTTCCAGGTATGGCGTGTCCATGCCGTCAAGATAGTTGACCTCGATCGTGTCAGCAGCATTCGGGTTCGCGGCAAGATACCAGGCCGTGGCCGAATCAGTGTCCAAGCGGGCTTCTGAAATCACCTCGGCCATATTGCGGATGCTGTTTGGCAGCTTTTTGTCACCCTTGGCCGTGTCATATTCCGACGAAATCGCCGTTTCCATTGTCCCACGCAATGCCGCCGGAACCAGCGCATAGGCAGGCTGGATATTCAGACCACCAGCCGCCTTGTCATCCGGGTCTTTTTGCGTTGCCATCGCCGTCCGGCCAGCATCAAGGGTCGCGGTTGACGGCGCGGCACCCGAACCAGCAAGGTTGCCGTGACTTGCATGGAACAGAGCAACACCATCGGAAAGCGTCGGGTTACCGGTCAGGATCGTATAAACAAGGTTCCCGACAGTCCGGATTGCCGCACGGCCCATCTTGCGCGGGACACGCGTGAATGCGCCGATATCATCATTGATGATAGCCTGGCGTGTAATGCTGAATTTGCGGCCATAGGTCGCAAGCATCACGGTTTCACCACGATCCCCGATCGTGCCGTACTGGTATTCGGCACCTTCGCCGACTTCCACAAGATTATCAAACAGGTTCAAATCAACCCGTTTTGTCGGTTTGAAGTCCGTAAGCACACCTTTGGCCGTCCAACGCTTGAATGTCTCTTCGGCTTCTTCGTAACCGATCAGCATCGACTTGTTGGCGACATCGGCAAGGATATTGCCAAAGTCGGACGTGGAATGATGTCCAAAGTTGCGCGGTGAAAACGCCATGCCAGCCATTTCCATCACCGGCATGCCACGCGAAGAAATATTGCGAACATTCAGAGATTCGCGCGCCAGCTCACGCAGGTTCAAGCCCGTGAACTCGTTGCGCTCACCACCGGACAGCCCGGCACGTTCCATCAGCGCCATGGTAGCGCCCTGGCGGAACCGGTCCACACCGTCACTGACTACCGATGCACGCACATGGTTGGTCGGTTCAGGGGTATTGTCGGCGTCAGCCCATTTGTCAATGATCGCTGCGCGAGCCTGGTCAATCGACACGCCTTTCGCAATCAGGTCGTTGGCAAACTCATTGTCCAGCTTTGCAGCGCGTACGGCGGCCTGAATTTCGGAAACGCGGGTGCGTTCCTTTGCGATTGCTTCATTCGCAATGGTCGCAGGGTCAATGGTGTTCTGCGGATTGTCATTCGCATCAACAACCGGGGTCGGGCTGGCTGCACCTGCAGGCGCGGTGCCGTTCGCGACGTTTGGTTTAGGCATTTGGTCACTCCTCGTTTCATGCCCGGCGGAAATATCCGCCATCGCGGCGGCGCTATCGCGACCCGCCATAACAGCCCCGGAAACCGCTTCCGGAACATTATTAAACAGCGACAAGTCAAATCGCTGCATCGCTGCTGCTGTATCAGCATCGGCAATTTCATCGGCGAAACCATCGGCAACTGCTTCTTGCGCAGTCATCCAGGTTTCGACATCCATCAATTCGGAAAGTCGCGTGGCATCCTGACCAGTGCGGGCTGCATAAATGCCAACAATCTGATCTTTGAGCCGGTCAAGGTTATCCGCCTTCTTGCGGAAATCATCGGCCTCGCCAAAGGCAACATCCCAAGGATTATGGATCATCATGCTGGCGTTCTGCGGCATGATGATCTGGTCACCTGCCATTGCAATGACCGACGCCATCGACGCGGCAAGGCTGTCAATATGAACAATCACCTTGGCACTGTGCGCGACCAGGTAATTGTAGATAGCCAAACCTTCGTAAACAAACCCGCCCGGACTGTTGATGCGGATATGAAGTTCCGGAATCTCACCCAGCGCATCAATGTCACGAATAACTGTCGCGCTATCCAGCCCGTCCCAATCATCGCCGATTACGCCATAAAGAAGCACCTCCCCATTCGACAGAACGGAAAGCGCGCGCGGGCCGGGACGGCCCGTGGCTTTATTTTTCATGATAACCCCTAGGTTTCCTGCATATCCGACGCAGCCTGCTCACGCTGCATCGTTCCCGTGCGCGACACCCGGCGGGGATCGCAATCAAGCGTCAAGCCAAGTTCATCAAGCAGCGCGAAATCCGATTGAAGCTCCGCAAAATGCTCTTTCGGGTCTTTGCCGCGTTCTCGCACAGCATCCGAAAGCGTTTTGGTGCCAGACCGGACATCATCACGCTGGGCGGCGATTTCCTTGGTCGGATCGACCATGGACGGTGGTGGTGGCGTCCAGATCGTCTTGATTACCCCACCCGTGCCATTCGATACGGCTGCGGCTTCAAGGAACCACCGTTCAACAACCCGGCAGAACTGCGGGATGATGATCTGCTTTTGCCAAACATTGACCTTTTTATGGAAGTTCTGCCAAGCCATCCGCGCGGAACTGTAATTCACGTTCGAATAGTCGCCTGTCAAAAGCTCGTATGGAACCTTCAACCCTGCTGCCACGGCATGCAATTGACGGCTTGAATATTCCCCGTATCCATCAACGCCCGGCGGATCACCAAACCTGATATCCCGACCAGGCGGCAGGGTTTCGATCAATCCCGGTTCCAGATTTTCGCGATAGTTTGATGTGTCGCCGCCAACCGTGGTCAGATGGCCACCATCGCCCGCCCCAACACCTTCGATGTCAGTAACGAAAGCCGCGAAGCATGCGGCAATCTTCTGTCGCATCAACTGGGCGTCTTCATAGTCGCCAAAATCATTCAGGCGAACCATCGTTGATGCAAGCCAGGTCACACCGCGCACCTGACCCGGACGCGATTGACGGTAGATGTGGGCAATATCACGCGCCGGGATGCGGCGAGAAGTCGGCAAGCGATACGAAGACCGCGAACCCGGATGTTCATCAAAAAGCCAATAGGCCACACGACGACCCACGGCATCAAACTCGACACCTTGCACAACCACATTGCCGTTACCGGCATCACCGTCCTTGGTTGCGTCAAGAAAGTCCGGTTCAAGGACCTGAATGGCAAACGGCAATGCCAAGCCATCACTCAGACGACGGCGACGACGCCGCACAAGGCACTCGCCACTTTCCGCGACTGTGCGCATCACCAGCGCTTGAAGGCCGTAAAGGTCATGCAACTGTTGCGCGTCAATATCCGTGCTATCGAAATGCGCTATTGCCAGACGTTCCAGCGTTTCTGTGATCTGGTCAGTCGGCCCCTTGAAATGGGGCACAATGCCGGCACCAACGGTATATGTAGCAATCCCGTCAACGCCGCTCTCGGCAAACTCGTTGTTGCGCACCAGATCACGGGCGCTGTCGCGCAGTCGTGCCAACGTCCCGAATGCTGTTTCTGAATTGGCATCCGTCGAAACACGACGCCAGCCCGCTGTACGCCGCCCGATGCTCGCACCATCATACATGTTGCGCGCCTCGGACATCGCCTTCAAACGCATACGCGCTTTTTCCCGGCGCAGCGCCGCTTCCGGGGCAACAGCCTTGATGACATTCTCAAGGAAATTCATGTCAAAATCCCCGTGAAAACGTTGCGTAGCGGCGTTTGGTAACCGATGTTGTGCCCAATGAAGTCTTGATCAGGTTTCGGACCTTGATCATTTCTTCAAGCGACCGATATTCGACCTCTTTGCCCTCGATCACCACCTTGCGGGTGCCCTGGGCCATGGCGCGTTCGATATTATCAAGATCCGTCTGGGTCCACGCCATGCGTCACCTATTTGTTAAGCCAGCCACCCTTTCGGGGCCCAAGCCAGCCCGCTTTATCGGTTGAGGGCCGCTTGGCAGACTGTTTTTCCGTCGATTTCGCGGCTTTCGCCTTCGCCTCCGCCTGTGGCTTTGGCCCCATGCGGTCAATCAGATCACCTTGCGGCGCTTTTGGCGGTTCGGCGCGGCTATGCTGCACCTGATCCCATTCGGCAACGTTCATGCGGTCCACGCCAATGTGCGCCGCCATAGCCATATTGTAGATCCGGCAATCATGAAGGTGGTTTGGCGCGGATGCGTGCCACACCTTGACCGTGCGCCCCTTGATCACCTTTTCCTTGAGAAATTCCGCCGTAAGCTGCTTGAAATAGGGTTCATCATGGAACATCGCGAAATGGCAGTAACCCGGCGGGTCATATTCCTGACCATCGCGGGCACCTTCTTTGCGCAAGTTTGCATAAAGCTCTGATTTCAGACCCCAGGTCCCGACATGCCAAAGCTGCGCACCGTATTTGCGCCGCTTGCCCTGCCAATTGATATCGACCTTCGATGGTGATGCCGAAATGGCGGCCTTTTGCCAGCCGTCATCACCCTTGATGGCCCGTGCGTTCGGATGTTTCGCCGCCCACATATAGACCTGGTTGGTATTAAAACCGGAATCGATGGCCAACGCGTCAACAGGCCAAAAGTTCCCATAAGCATCCGGATATCGTCGCTGATACAGGTCATCAAGATCACGCCAGACCTGATCATGCGGGTCCGCCGTATTGCCAACCAGAAAACCCTGATCAATCGACCAGCTTTGCTTGTCCCGCCCCCAGGCCACGACCTCGTAATAGATGCCGTCACCCTGAACATCGCACCCGCAGGTAAACACCAACCCGCCTGGCGGGATCGTGCGCGGTGCATATTCTTCACGACGGGAAAACAGGCGGCCCCATTCCGGCGCATCGCCCCGTTCTTCCCATGCCTGACCAAGCCAAAGGTTCACAAACGCCTTTAGCTTGCCGGGATCGTCTTTGGCTTTAAGGAATGCTTCGACAAGCTTGTCCCACGTCGTAAGCAGAGAACACAGCGCATCAATATGGAAGCTGGGATGCCTGCCAGGTTCTTGGCACGAGGCCACCCATTTGCCCGCAGAAACCATTTCCCGTTTTTGGTGATGTTCGATAGGCACGCCGCAATTGCAGCAGATATAATGCGCTTCATACGGCCATTCCTTATTGAATTTCAGGCCATAATCGATATCCGGGCTACCGAAAATCAAGCGTTGATATACCTCGCAATGCGGGCACGGGCATTCCCAATAACGCTGATCGCCCGCTTCAAAGGCTGCATCAATGCGCGACTGCCCTTTGATCGTCGGGGTCGACGCCTCGAATTTCTTGTAATCGCCTGTTGCATGGAACGAAATCTGGCGGGCATCGACCATTTCCATGGGATCGCCCTGACCATCAAGATCAAGCGGCCATTCATCGATTTCATCGCATGCGGCACGCTGTACTGTCTTTGACCGCAGGTCTGCTGCACTATTTGCCCCGGTCAATGTCAGCGACCCACCCGGAAAGCGTTTCGAAAGGGCTGTTGACGACTGACCGGAACGGCGCATTGCTTGCCGGACCTTACGGTTTAGCACTTTGGTCTGTTCAATTGTTGGCGACAGCTTTTCACGGTTGAAATCCTGCGCCGTCGAGATCGTCGGCATGATAAGCATCATCTTGCACGGTTCGATATCGATCGTTTCACCGACCCAGGCGATCATCAATTCAGTTAAACCAACCTGCGCCGACTTGCGCACGCTCACCCTGTTGTATGGCGTTGTCGATGCAAGGCAATCCAGTATGCCCGGTGCATATGGCGTCATAGCACGGTCCCAACGGAAACCGGCCTTGGGCCCGTCTGCCAGGACAAGATGTTCTTCGGCCCAATCTGATGGCATCACCACCGGATCAGGACGCAGACCCATCGCAAGCGCGTTGGCAACAATAGAATATGCCTCAGTCGCCCGCGTCCCCATTGCCGTCATCTTCGATCAACACCACAAGACTGGTTGCAATCACATCCTGCAAGATGCGAACTTTCTCTTTCAAAAGGGAACGCACCGCGTTCACGCCGCCATTTCTGGCCGCGGCATCGATTTCATCGGACCATCCCGGAATGGCATCAAGGCCCTGGCGAATCTGTCGACCCGCCGTGACCATGCTTTCTTCAACATCCTGCTTATCAACAAGGCGGCCCAACCTTTCCTCAAGGTCAAGCCGGGCAATTTCCGCGTTGTAACCTTCACGCGCTGCGCGATGTTGCTGGTAGTCCGACCCTTGTTCACCGGATTGCCCGGTATCAATCTGCGTCACAACCGGCTGGTCAAACAGATCACCGCCAGAGTGCGGTTTGCCGACCGGCTGGCTTCCACTTTCCGCCGCAAGGGTCCGCGACGGGTCAATTGTTTGCCCCAGCGCCTTGTCGGCCTGCGCAAAATTGATCTCGATTACACTTCCTGCCTTGGTGAACGGAATTTTCCCGCTCTTGACCAACTTGGATATTGCCTGCCGGGAAACGCCACGATGCTTGGCATAGGCCGCCTGGTTGCCGACAGGTCCGGTTGATGCACCGTTCATACTGCCTCACACCCTGCCTTATTGCCGAATATTCACCATGCTTGGCACCGCCATATCGAAATCGGTCAACTGTCAACCGGGTATGTCAACCCGTCAACCTGTCAACCCTTTTGAAAATACACAAAACTACCGAACAAACGCGCTTCGCTCACCCGTATAGTAAGGTGTTCGGGAAGGACCCGCGACACCATCATCATGGTGATTGCGTCGATGACACCCCAGCAATCGCCCGACAAAAGACTGCGGCGGAACCCGTGAGGGTAACCGCCGCAAGTGCAATCATTGCTGATTGAGGGAGGAAACGTCCAAGTCACAAGAAAACCAGCAAGCATCATCAACCGCTGGGCCCTCTGGGTCTTCAATACGCAAACAAAAACGCCCGCCGGATTTCTCCAGCAGGCGCTTGTATCGCTTCGACAGATTTGTCAATAGCCCGGATCAGGATGCCTTGTCAAACATCTTTTTTCGGGACTGCCATGGAAGGCGCGGAATACTGGGCATTTCAATCACAATGCCCATGCCGTCGCAAAGCTGCAAGCTCGTGTACAAATGCATCAGAACATCCCACACCAGCACATATCCCAGCCGCGATTCTTCGACCATGCGCCGCGGCATCCCGCTATTACCCGAAAGCCATTCCGGCATGTCACCCGACCGTGCCGCATCCACAGCCGCAAACACAGGATTGCTGCCCGGCTCGTTCGCCAGTCGCGCCATGGCCCGCTGCATATGCGCCGAAAGCCCGCCCCCGATCTGATCACGAAGCCCGCCACGCTTCCACTGATCAAGCATCATCAACACACCCATCCAGATGCGTTCGGCATCCGGGTCAAGATCCGAGCCCGCAATACAGCCGCCACCATCAATGCGCGCATTAAGCTCACCCATCCGCATCACGGCCCCGGTCACAGAACCACCGGGCACCATCACCCGAAGATCATCATTGGCCGCAAACGCCCGGTCCGCCTTCTGATCCCGCACCGCCCATTGCAGGGCCGACCAGATATCCATCACATCCTGCTTAGGCATAAGCTTCATCCTCAACCAGAATACCGCCATCAACATCAACGACCACAACCATCTTGCGATCCACCACGTCGTATCGCTTTATTTCGCCTGTTAGCAGATCACGATACCGACCGATATGGGACTGGCCCCTGTCATCCACAACAAGACCGAACTCGCATGAACTAGGATCCCTGAACCGCCGCTTGCATTCACTTCTGGACAGCTTTTGAACGTCCATCACATTGCGCTTAGCCATCATTCGCTGCCCTCTTGCTGAAAACGTAATCCTCGATCCGGGGCATTTCCCCCTGCCTGCCATCGGCTTGCCACTTCGAAACCGCAGCGCCGTATGCCGCCATACCGGGATCGGGCGGCTGGGTTGCCATGAACTTTTCCCGGCTCGAAGTAAACAGCTTGGCGATCCATGCCGGCGGTGCACCAACCGTTGCCGCACGTTCCGGCGGCACCGATCCCGCCGCAGCCCGGAGCGCATGAACCGGCACCCCTTGGCGCAAAAGGTTGAGCATCGGCTCATAGCTGCCCGCTGAAACCTCGAACCGCCCACGATCATAACCACATTCGTCAAGGATCGTTTCACAATCCTTGAATGCCTGATTGACATCGAACCGATCGGGCGCACGCGCCCCCTGATCGGTGTTATCTTTATTATCTTTATTATTCTTTGTCCCGCTCCTGTCCCGCTCCTGTCCCGCTCCTGTCCCGGTTGCTGTCCCGGTTGCTGTCCCGGCGTCATCTTGTTCGGCCTGATATTTGTCGTAATTACATATCGTTATAACAAGCTGGCCCGTCCCGGTTGCTGTCCTGATCATTGTCTCGGTTTCAAGACGCTTGATGAACCGTTCTGTTGCGGTCCTGCTCCAGCACCATTTTTCAGCCATAAACCGGATCGAGTATGAAAGCTGCCCGCGCTCAAGATGAACCACCTTGCCATTGACATCATCATCGTACCCGTCATGCGACCATATGGCGTGCGCAACCATCCAGTCCCAAGCATAGCCACGACAGAACGGGCGGCCCTTGCTTGCACGGAAAAGCGGGTGCTCGAACCGGCTACGTTGCCCGGCAACAAATCCCTTCATCACGCCACCCGTTCCAAATTGCTGAACCGCTGCCGATGGCCAAGGAACGCACACCGGACCGTACCGATCCGCGCCCCGCGGGCCTTGCCGACAATGATGTCTGCCGTGCCTTGCACCTGGTTAAGCCGGTCCTGCCACTGCGCATAGCGTTCGCCGAATTTATCCGTGCTTTCCTGTGCCTTTTGCACCGGCTCGGCACGTTCAAGGTAATACTGTTCGCGATAGACAAACATCACAACATCCGCATCCTGTTCGATCGATCCGCTTTCACGCAGATCAGCAAGCTGCGGCCTTTTATCGTCGCGCTTTTCGACCTCGCGCGACAATTGCGACAAGACCAGAACCGGCACGCTCAGTTCCTTGGCAAGCTGCTTAAGCTGCATGGTAAGCTCGGTAATCAGCGCATAGCGATCCCCGGGCCTGAAATGCCCGCCACCCGACATAAGCTGCAAATAATCGATCACCACAAGCTTGAGCCCGCCCGCCTTGCGGGCGATCTTCCGGCACTCTGTGCGCACCCGTGCGATGGTGGCCGCTGCCCGGTCATCGACATAAAGCGGCACCTTGCGCAGGATATCCTCGGCCCCCACCAATCGCTTGTAATCCGGGTCATTCAGCGCCCTTTTATTGATCGCGGTGTAGTCAAGATCCGACGTACTGGAAAACAGCCGTTCGATCAGTTCGCCCTTGGACATCTCAAGACTGAAAAACGCAACCCCGCCGGTTTTCCGGCCCCGCTGATCCCGCGCCGCATTATATGCCAGAGAAAGAGCAAGGGCGGTTTTCCCCATGGATGGACGCCCCGCCAGAATGATCAACTGGGACGCCTTGAACCCCGAAAGAAGCTCGTCAAGCTTGGCAAGACCACTGGGAACCCCTGTCACCTCACCCTTGCGATAGGCATCAATCCCTTCGCTGATATCGGCCAGACTCTCGCGCGAGAAATCCGAAAGCGCAACCGCACCGCTGTCATTCTGCTGCCCGCTGGCAAGGGCAAAAAGTGCGGCCTCCGCATCCTCGCGTACCCGCTGCGGGTCATCAAGAACATCGCCCGCACCGGCATCCTCGACCAGAATACGCCCGATCCGGATCATTTCGCGCCGCTGCCACATATTGACGATGATGCGGGCATATTCCCGGTTATTCATAAACGAAATCACGTCACAGCCCGCGACCTGCACCGCAACGTCGTTACAATCGGGTATGACGCGCTTTAACGTCACCGGGTTGGCCTTGTCGCCCCGCACCAGCAAATCGCGCATGGCGCCAAAAATCCGGCCCAGCGCCCCGTCATAAAAATGATCGGGCTCAAGGATATCGGCGATCTGGTCAAAGCCCTCATTGCGATGCATCAGACTGCAAAGCAACTGAACCTCGGCCTCGACATTGTTCGGCTCTTCCTCGACCGCAAAAATCCGGTCAAGCCGCCGGGCTTCCCGGTCATCGTCATTGACCGGTTCAAACAGTCGATCAAGTTCTGATGATGACATTGTTTTCATCCTCCCCGCGCGCAATTGCCAGCGCGATATCCTTTTTGTTCAATTCCTGCCAGGCACGGCGCTTGATCCGCTGCCAACGCGCCCCATACCGAATATTGTCAGATGAATCTGCGATATAGGCGGCTATTTCTTCATTTGTTTGCATCATCGCCTCCGCCGCCAGTTATGCCATGTGGGTCGCAACACCGATGCCGACCCGATCAGGTAAGGAAACAGGTCATCCATTACGCCGCCCTCCGCGCCAGGCACCGGCAACGTACCGATGAAACCGGACAACCTCGACCAACTCGTTGCGCATGACCCCGGCCACAGCATCACGGACAGCAAAGATACTGCCCCAAGCCACAAACAGGGCCACCAGCAACAACAGCAGCGGCAGGATCACCAGATAGGACGCAACCACGCAGACACGCCGCAGAAGGGTATTTTCGATCCGGGCAAGGGTCATCACGCACCCCCTTCCACATCATCAAACATCGGGTCCTTTGTCTTCGCTGGCAGCGGCAGCCAGCTTATCGGGCTGGCACCGCAATAGAGACGCTTGTCGTTAATGTCGTCGGGTGCGCCAACAACCCAGTCAGAACACCAGTCTCCCTGCGCATTGTCCGGGTCATAGCTGAGAAATGATTTGTTCGACGCATAGAAGTTGGGCACAGACGCGTCCCAATATCCCTCAACCCACCCGAAATCGCTGGTTTCAATCAAGAGGCCCTTGCCGTCCCTCGGAGCTAACCGCATGGGATAACCGCCCTCGCGTGGCTCGGAAGATTTGAGAGCAAGCCGCACCTGCTCTAATGCCTCGCAAGAGGTAACAACGACGTCACCGCCTCCGACACAGACTTCACGCGCACTTTCATCAACGGCACCCAGCGCAGCCCGATAAAGTGCGATCTCGGCCTGTGCCTCGACCAGCTTCGCATCGGCCTCAGAGCAAAGATGACGCAGCGCCAATTCGCTTTCGATATGCTCGACGATTTCACGATCCCTTGACTGAATCTCGTCAAGAACCGCGCTGATATCGCTGACATGCAAGGCTGGCTTGCCGCGCTTGGCGACATAATCCCGCAACCGCTGAATAACTGCATCCATCACCAATTTCCTCTTAATCCGTACACATGCAGGGCAAACCTTCATCGGCCTCAAAGCCGAAATCACCCTGATCTTGGGCAAGCTGTTTCATCTGTGCATAGGAAGGGCGGTCATTACGAAACCGCGCACCGGATGGCTTATCGGCCAATTCAGTCGCTTCGGCTTCAGTATCGATCCACCAATCGGCGCTATTCGGGTCTAGCTGGATGATTCCCATGATGGTTGTTTCTCCCTTCATGAAGCAAAGCCTACAGTTTCCATCCGGTGTCGATCCGTTGATATTCGGCAAGCCAAGATCAAAGGGCTGGCGCTGCCAAAAACTCGAAACAGTACGTTTTGTTACTTCGGCTTCGGCCATCGGCATGACGGTTTCCCACGCATCTTTGCCGGTTTCGTTCCGGGCTTTCATACGCGCGACGCGGTGTCGTTCATCTGCGCGGAGGCCCACAACAGAAGTCCATTCCTTCAACCCTAGAACCTGCTTGCAATATCGCTCTGTGGTCTTGACCTTCAATTCTGCGGTACACATTCGCGTAACCGGGTTCGGGAGATATTTACGTTTGCGAACCAGTGCCCGGAACGGCTCACCATCCCGGCTTGCGCTGTTGTGGCTCACAACCTCGAACGCAGCCCCGAAAACAGCTTTATCGCGCCACTCAAGCCAAGTGATGTGGACGCCCCACCGGCTGGCGCACTCCTGAACGAAATCAAGCGTTGCAGGATGCTCTAGACCGGTATTGCAAAAGATCACTTTCACATCGTCCGGAAGGTTATCGTTGTGGGCCTGCAATATGCTCGAAAGCATATATGCCGACGATCGCCCACCAGAAAAGCTGATGACGGTAGGGCCGCTCATTCGGTAACAACTATCCACGATACTCACCCTCCCAAACAACACGGCCAAGAACGGCCCCGACGGGGATCAGCCAGTTCACCCCGCAATCAAAGATCATGCAGCGGTCAAACCATCCCTTGACGGGCGGTTTGCCTTGCACAGTGACAACTTTTGGAAACTCGCCATCCTCGACCTGCAGCACCACGGCGCGATCACCGGGCATAAGGTCGTAATCCTGCGTATCGACAATCACCATCTTGCTGCCGATGCGAAACACCGCGTGCCCGTCCATCAGGCGCGGCATCGGATCATCGGGCCGGGTCAGTGGCGGCATGGTGCGCGGCGGGCGCGCAGCAATCTGCGGCCCGATCTTGTTCATGATGATGGTGACAACATCATTGACCACCTGCATATGCGCGATCGATGGCGCGGCCGTGCGGGTTTCAGCGTCGGCCGACGTGACGGCCGTCTGTGCTTCCAGCACATCAAGAACCCAGCGCCGGAACGCCTTCGCCCGGTCTGTGGTTGCCAGCATGGCAATAAGATGCATCCCGCGAGGGCTAAACACACGGATACGGGTTGGGGCAACCTGCCCCCTCAACCTCTCAGAGAGGTCAAGGGCCATTTCGTCGGTAAATTCGTCAATATTATCCCGGTACAGCTTCGCAACCTTATCCGGTCGCTTATAGCCAAGCGCACGCGCAATGTCAGATCCCGGCACCCACGGGACGCCATTGCGGTCGATGATCGTCAATTCTGTATCCTGGAAAGTCAGTGTCGCGGGCAGAGTCCGCCCTTGGCCATGATCAGGCATGGTAACCTCCTCTTGAACTGGATTAACCAGCCACCGGAGGTTCCAATCTCTGGTGGCCGGACGTACAGGGTTGGAACTACCACCAAGAGGAGTGGCCCGCTTACGCGGCCCCATACGCCCGACCATAGAGAAACCGCGCAAATTGAATTTGGCGCGGCTCGGACGCCTCTTGACAGACAGGGTTCCAATCCCGGCCACGGATTTTGCCGTGACTGCCCGCACCTGTGGTGCGGATGCAGGGACTATACGCCCGTCTGTCAAAAACCGCAACTCAATCATCACGTCGCCCCTGATGCGCCACCAACGTCTGATCAAAAAAGGCGCGCAGATTCGTCTCGCTCTGCTGCTGAGAGCGATCAAATGCGGCCTGCTCTTCATCGGTGCGACGAACCGCAAGCCGGGCGGCATTGATCGCGTCAACAACCTTGGAAATCGCGACACGGAAATATTCGCCGTCTGTCTGAAATTGTGAGAATTGCTCCAAAAGAGAGGCTTCGACCTCTTTGTAGTTCAGACATCCAACAGACAAATAAATCCGGCTCGGCATGATGCCAGGCGCCGCTGCGACCGAGCGGCGAATTGATCGCATCCGCTCAACCGGATCGGCAGTACGGCCTATCTTGATCAAACGCGGGGTCATCTTCACTACATAGACATAGCCAAAATGAAACTTGTCCACCTTAGGGGCCAATTCGCGAGTGAATGCGAAGGCATCGCCTTGATATAAAATGTTGCTCTCTGCAAAGATCGGCATTGTGCTTTATCCCTTGTTGCGGTCGGTTCGCGCCACACGAACGGTTGATGATGCCATAGAATAGCCGGTTTAACGCGCGCCACGCTCAACCGACATCACCGTATCCTCCGCATCATCATCTTGGCCCGCCTTGCATTGCGGGCTTCGCGGGCGCGGTTGGCCTGTGATGCCAGCGCGCCCGCCCGTTCGATGGCGGCCTTTTCTGCGTCCGACTTCTGGGCATATTCATGATCGACCACTTCGCCGACCGTAACCCGGGTGATCTTGGTCGGCAGCGGCAATTGCCCGATCATCAGGCGCTTGCCATTAACCACCAGAATCCCCCGCGCAATCAGGGCAGCAATCAGTTCATCGTAAAATTCCGGCTCGTTATGAAGATACAGATGCCGCGCAAACCACACCCGCGCGATGCTGGCTTTTCCGTCATACTTCTGCGACCGAATGCTTTCGGTTGCCCGGTTGATGTAATGATCAAGAACGCTGCCTTCGCTTGGGATGTGCATTACTCTGCCCCTTCCACGATGACCTGATAAACAAGACGCTCATATTGCCCGCCTTTTGGCTTAATGGTGGCGACATGACGGAACCCCACACCAATCGGCCAATTTGACCGGCCATCGCGCAATACCTTGTATCCGGGGAAACACAAAACCCGCAGGCGAACGTCCATGAACACATAGAACGGTTCACGCTTCGCACGTTCCATGTCGAAGTGGCGCAGCTTGCGTAAAAGCCAGTCCGGGCTTCGGTAGGACATCACCGCCCCACCACCAGACCGGTTTTGACACCATCAAGGGTGCGCGAAACGGCTTTATCCGCGCCCTGATCCACCGGCACAATCGGCACCGGGCCGGAGCCATGAATATTGATGATGCTGTGATCGTCATCATGGGCTAGGTCCTCTTCCGATACCTCCCCTACGACAGTTCGCTGGCCGGTACGCTTGCAGGTGATCGTTGCGATATGGCGCACCGTAGCCTTGCCAAAACAGACCTCACCACCATTTTCGTGACACCCTGAAAATGGTCTTACCCCCGACGAGCCAGTCAAAACCCGCCCGCGAAACGGCACACGCTCGAAGATATCACCACTCATGCCACACCCCGCACGGTCGCAATTCAGATAATGTCCGGTACCCATCACGCCACCCTTTCACGAATGATTGCGCATTGTGCGGCGATGGCACCCGCGCACGGGGTTTTGGGGTTGATCACCCGGTAATCGGGCTGTTTGAGCGACCGGCCTTCATCATCGAACCATGCGGATTTTGCCCGCCCCTGTTCGGTCCATGTGACCAGCCAGCCCTTTTGGCCTTGCAGGTCATCGACACTTGGCGCCATGGACTGGACCTGTGCGCCAAATGTGCCCGGCGTCCCGTGCTGAGGATCGCACAGCACCAGAATCGGCAGGCCATAATTCACCGCATCAAAGGTGCGCCGGATGGCAAAGCCCGCAAGCCCCAGATCCGCGACGATCATGTTGACGGCATCGGACGTGCCAAGATTGTCGTTGGCGGCTTCCCTGATGGTGGTTTCAAGAACCTGTTTGAATGTCACCTGCCCCATCACACACCCCCGCGCAGATCATAAAACCTGGCTGCAAGCGGGTGATTGTCATTGGCGCCGGTGACAAGGGCGGACTGGAATTTCGCGCCCGGATAGTCGATCCGGTAGGCATCAAGATCGACAGCCGCCAACAGGTCATTGGCGATATCGACCGCCTGGCACACCATGACCGGCGTGTTATGGATCACGATCACATGACGGGTTTCGACATATTTGGCGTGGCGGTCGTAATATGTGCGGATCACCGCCAAAGCCCGACCGCGCGGGCCATCGATCGTATTGGTCATCGCAGCCGCCATAAGCGCCTGTCGCATTTCAACAGTGATTTCAATCTTGGCCATGTCACTCACCCTTGTAACGGCATGATGGAAACGAAGGAGCAATTTGCAGATTTTGCAATTTGCCAGATCAGACGGAAGAACCGGGCGGCCTTTGGTGCGGACAACACGGTTAAGGAGCAAACCCGCCCGGCCTTCATGCTGCCTTAAGCCCGCCCCGGTCTTCAAACCGGGGTCGGGCAAAGGTTGGTTGGGTTGCAGTCTGATCGCTGGTCAGATGGATGACGGGGTTTCCGTTATCAGCAGCGCGCGCCGGGTCGTTTCATGAGGGTGGCCGCTTTCTGCTACGCTCTTGCCTCTGCACTGGTGCCACACATTCACCGCCCAATACGGTGCGCCATGGCGTCTTGAATGTCCCGCTGGCGGGTCGGATCCGGTGGCCTGTTCACCATCCGGGGCGAAGACCATCACCGACCGCTGAATCAGGCGGGTGATGATCATGGCAATCAGGGCAAACAACATCACATGGCAACCTCCCGGGTTTACGCGCTGCATCCCACCTGTGCGACGGCGCAGCGTTCCGTCTATCCACCCGAAAGCCCCGACCCAGCCTTCAAGCCGGGTACGGGGTTCTGGTTGCTCGTTATCCCGCCCATCCTCGGCGGTTCGGTGTGTGCCGGTCGCTACTCCGGCTCCCTGCGCATTGCCAGCCTTTCGGCGCGTCGGTTTCCCTCTTAAGGGTCTGACAGGGCATTCACCGTCTGCGTGTCTCTGAGACGCCCTTTGCGTCTCTGGCTTCCACGCCGCCACACCGCCAAACACGTCACGCAGACGCGCTTGCCGCTGGGGCTTCGTGATGGTTGTCGTTATTGGCATAAGGGCCACGGGCCGCGCTGTATCCGCGCCCCCAATGGGTGACAATGGTGATTTCTGAATCGATGGATTTCAGGGCGGCGCGCAGGCGGCAAACCTGAACATCAATCACTTCGCGCCAGCTGTCTGGCATGTCATCCGGGTGCGGCCACAGGCTTTCTGCGATGTCCATCCATGCCGAAACATGCCGCTCCGGCTTGCCGCACAGCATCATCAGAAGCATTGACACCTGGCTACCGCACCGAACTGATCCGCCAGGACCAGCCAATGTGGCACCCGTGCCCCGGTCAAAGAAAATACGCGTAGTCGGAAAGGCGCGCGGCTCTGGCTCCGGACATTGCGCAGGCGCAGGTACGGGCTCGGGCTCCGGTTGCATCTCAACAGGACAGCCCGGCACACCGGGATTGACCACGGAAAAATCACCTTCGATGCGTCTTGTGACGATCTCGCCTGCAAAGCGAAGGAACCGGCCATCACGGCCCAGGGCTTGCTGGCGGACCCAGCCAGCCTTGGTATCTGCCTCGACCACAAACCGCACATCCTTGCCTGTTGCATTGTCGATCACTGACAGATCAAACCAGTTGGCGGGGGTCTCCCCGGCCTTGATATAGGTGACAGGTACGAGGTTCATCAGTTCACCTCCGGACGTTGGCGCTGGCTTGGCACCTGCGACAAGCTGACAAGGTAGTCGATGCCATCGATATCAAAGACGATGGCCCACAACCCGGCATCACGATCAAGGCACATGATTTCATGCGGCATTTTCTGGTCAGAAGCCGCATACAGGACTTCTGAAATCTTGACGGCCTCTGCTTGGGAAATGCCGCCTGCACTATTCGTCATTCCTCAATCCTTCGATAATCCGGCAGCCACAGAAACAGGCCACACGCCTTGAGCTTGGCAATCACCTTGGGCAGTTGCTTGTGCGCCGATGGTTCGATGGCGGCAAAGGCATCGCCATGCAGGGTGCGGATATGGGCAAAGACTTCATCGGCGGCCTTGGCGAAATCATCGGTAAACATCGCCTGTGCGGCGTGACGATCCACCCAAAGCATCAGCAGGAACAGAACGGCACAGACCTTGAGGCTTTGCCATCCACCCGCCTGCCCGACCTGCCAGTCAATCAGAACGCCAAAGGCACTATCGGCCCCGTGATCCATTTCGCGGCGGAAATCGGCCCATTGTGACGGGTTCATAAGATCGGCATAGCGCTGCATGTCATCGTGAAATACCCGCGCGAGACGATCATTGTCGGCATCCCCGGCATGTTCAGGAGCAATCAGGACAGCCCAGAACATACGCGGGAAAAGCGCGGCCTCGGCCACATCGATATGGTGAACCTTGCGCGGGCGGATCACTTCGACCGCGACCGGCTTCGACCGGCCACGCGGCAACCGTTGCCGGATATCGGCCATGGTAAGCGTGCCCACCGGCAACGGATCATTGGCCGGGGTCGGGACAGGCTCGGGCATGATCGCCAAAGGAAGAACGGGTTTGACTGCGGCACTCATTGCGCACCGCCTTTCAGGGCTTGCACCTTCGCCTTCAAAATCTGCCACCCTCGAAAGGCTTGCCTATTGTGATCCTCTCGCAGGTATTCATGGAACTCTTTCACTTCCGCCCGAAGCCGAGCGATCTCGGCGTTTGCCTCTTTCAGATCATGGGCAAACTTCGTCACGTCACCATTCATTGAACTGGCTGCGGACCAGCTATCGGTCGCGTCTTTGATAATGGCGGACAAGTCATCAAGGCGTAGCTGCTTTATCCGCCCGCCACCACGTATCTCGGCAATCACATTTTCATCATTGAAAACCGATCCATAGCCGGCAACGAAATCCTTGACGCGCTGCAGTCTGTCACGGTCATACTCATGCTTCTTCGTGTCAGTCATTGCGCATCCCCCGCGGTTTGACCCGACGCATCGCGCACGGCCTTAAGCGCCCGGCACAGATTGGTCATGGCAAGATTGATCCCGCGCAGCGACCGCCGGATGGCGCGCGGCTGGGACGCCACCATGTCGATATATTCATCAACATCCGTGTCACGCGGCAGGGCCGGGTCATTGCTTTGCGCAATCGATGCCCGCAAGAAGTCCCGGCACACCGAAACAAGATCGGTCGCCTGATCCGCCTTGCCGCCCCCGGCGCGCTTGATCAGTTTGATCTGCTTTGCCATCACGCACCGCCATTCATGCGCAGGATCTTGGCCGCGTCACCCATCGGTGCCTGTTCAGGCGTTGCCGTCCCTTGGGCAGCAAAATAAAGGTCAATCTGATCACGCATCAGACGGAGCTTCTGTTCTTGCACCACCCGTTCACGATGATCGATCCGGCCATCGGCCATATGATTTGTATGCACAGCCAGATAGCTCGCCGTATCAGCAGCAAGCGCATGAAGATCAATACCCGGCCCGACCAGCGATTGCGCACCGCCAAGACCGGCAAGCTCAAGCAACCGGTTGGAAAAACCGGCGGGCAACACAGCCATGACCGCAAACAAATCCGCCCCGCGCGGGCAACTGTCACCATCGCGCCAGGACTGCACCGTGCGCTGCGACTTTTCCTTGCCAATCGCCGCTGCCAGCTCCGCCAAGGTCATCGCCTTGCCTTCACTGTTATAGGTGCCGACATAATCGCGCAGGGCCGTTGTAAACACCGCCTGAAACAGGTCCGGGCTGGGCGGGTCGAAACGATGGGCATTTTGGGTTGCATTCGACATTAATTATTCCCTCAATCCATGCGATGGTTGGAAAGTCAGGGATGCGGAAACACCCGCCGCACCCGATACATGGTCAAAGCCCGATCCTGTCAGGCCGCGTTGCTCTGGTCTTCACCCCGATCAGCACAACCGGCCTGCGGGGTCGAACATGACAGTTCGTTGTCATTGGATTCAGTCATGAATTCCGGCGGGATAACGGCCTCGCATTTGCGAATGGTCGATGCTGTCGGGTTCCAGCGATCCGTCATCATGTCGCGGAACGTTGTGTCACCCACACCGACCCGCTCGGCCCACTGCGAAGTGTTCAGACCGGAAGACAAACGAAATGATTTGATGCGGTTTAAAACGGTATCGATCTTCATGATGCACGTACTGTAATCGCATCGTAATGCGATTGTCAATGCGATTTCGCATTAAAATGCGGGCGACGTGAAAGATAAGGCGGTGCAGAATGCGCAAACCAAATGAAAATAACGAAGAAAACAGGCACTCTCTTATGCAAGATCCGGTCGAGCATCAGCGGTCCACCTTTGACGCATTCATGCGCAAAACCGGCACCGCCAACACCACGCTGGCGAAGCTGACCGGACTTCGCGAAAGCACCTTTCGCAACTATCGCAACGCCACCACCCGCGATATGACTTTGGAAACAAAGATCAAGGTCGCCAATGCCTTGCGCGTGCCGATCACCGATATTTTCGGTCAGACAATGGACCTTGGCGACCGCAAGGAAATCCCGGAAGCACCCGCCGCACCGGCACGCATACCATCCCCGCAGACCGAACCGACCATGGTGCCGATCTTTGGCCGGGCCGAGGGTGGCAAGCTGGTCAACACGCCCTATCCGGTTGCCTATGTCGAAGCCCCGTCCACACTCGGGCTTGCCAAGGAGTCGTTCGCTGTTCGTATTATCAATCAGGACATGATGCCGCGCTTTCGCCTGCGCGAGGTTCTGATCGCCAACCCGGACGAAGGCGCACCCGCCCAGGATGATTGCATTATCATCACCAGGACCGGGGATATCCATATCCTGCATTGTCTGGAATACACCGACGCGCGCGGCTTTGTCGGCACGACCTATGCCGACCCCCAGATTAAAATAACTCTAAAAAGCAGTGACATAGAGCGCATTGGACGGGTCGCCTATATACGGACATAGGTATATGCCTATCCCTTTGGCGACTTATTTCTGTCCATACCTATCCCTCAAAACAGTATCGCGCGCAAAGCTTATCGGGAACACTTTAATCAACCCCCGGATGCCTCGGCGGAATGGGAGGCCGACGGTGCGTCAACACCGCCAAGCAACGCTGCGTTCACAGCGCCCGACATATAAACGCCGCTCCCATACCCACGCGTAGGCAGGTATAGGGTTCCACACAGGCGTATAAGTATCCATCCCCATTTGCGGGGACAGGGGGCCTTGTGACACATAACAACACCGAACTGACGCAGATCACGGTGGATACAACCGTGATGTTCCCGCGCTACAAACCCAATGACCTGTTGTTCGTAAAACGGTTTTTCTCACCGGAATATCCATTCTTCCATAATGCCGATATTGTGGTCGCAACCAGCGATGGCAGGATCACAATCGGGCGATTGTGCAAACACGACGCGAACGGCGTCATACTTTCCCAACTATCGCACGCAAAGCCGGTTTTCATCGCACAGCAACGCGACCCGATTCTCTATCGCATAACCGGCTTTGCGCCTTGCATTCCCAGCCAGAGGCAACAAACACGACACAGCGCCGCGTGATTTGATCGCACCACAATTCGCATTTAAATGCGGATTGTGCATTGACAAATGCGAATCACGGGCGCACCCTTTGCGGCATCATCAACCGCAAAAGGGTGTTTTTGCGATGTCTATCAAGCAAGCAATCAAGGAAACCAACCCGGCAGAACGCCGGATCAGCGTATGCGCCAAACGGTTCTATGCCGCATGGCAGTTCATCAGCACCGAGGAAACCCGCTATTACCTGAACGGTGTATTCATCGAACCGCATCCCGATGGCGGGGTTTTGATGGTCGCTACCGACGGACACGTTCTTGCCGCCATCCGCGACCGGAACGCCCGGATCGAAGGCGATGGCGGGTGGATTTGCCCAATCCCAAAACAGCAGTTCATCACCGCCCTGAAACGCAAGGACGCAGGCACACTGCACTTTGTCGGCAACACCGCCTATCTGATCGACGCGATCATTGGCATCGAAGCATGTGAGGACGGATTTGACCCGACCAAAATAACCGAGTTCCACCGGGCAATCGCCTACGCCCCGCCAATTGACGGAACATTCCCCGACTGGCGCAAGGTCATCCCGCACGACGCCATCGACAAGACATCCCGGTTTGCGGTGAACGGCAAACACTTCGACCGTTTCACAAAAGCAATAGCCACGCTGGCCGAAAGTGGCGTTGCGGCCCTCAACATTTCCACACCACCTGATGATCAATCACCGGTCATGATCACATCCGGTGCGACACGGGACTTTTTCGGGCTTGTAATGCCGATGCGCGATTATTCCGAAGGCGGCGCGACGGCCTATGAATGGCTGAACCTTCCAGCGCCCGAAGCCAAACCCGAACCGGCCAATGATGCCAATCCGGGCACCAAGGAAAAGACCCGCCCGGTGCTGGCGCTCAAGACCGCCCCCACCACAAAGGATCCGGCCAACGACGCAGAAGCCGAACTGGTCAAATCCGGGAAGTCGGTGGCCTGATGCCCCGCCCGTCCTCAATCCTTCTTTTTGCGTGCGCTGCCCTGATCGCGGTTGTGATCGGGCAGCAGGCCGCAATCACCGCACAAGGAATTGACCCATGGAAAAACCAAACGTCATACACATTCCAATTCACAAACGCGCCCCGGCCAATGACGACCGGACAGGCCCCCTCAACTTTGGTATCCCGCAAGACATCCTTGACGATGCCAGCGCACGAACCCGCGCGGGATTAAGCACCGCCTGCCGGGATCACACCCGCCCGCACCGCTTTGAAACGGCATCGGTCACCCTGCCCGGCGATCCATTCCCGCGCGCCGCCACCGTGATCTGCGCCCCGCCTGATCGCAACACGGCCCTGATCCGCTACCACCATGCGGACAGCCCGGCACATGCCTGCCCCATGGCCGCATGGGTCCACATCACCCAGATCACCTATCCGAACCGCGACCAGCATTGCGGGGGTGTGTGATGCGCTATTTCAAAATCAATTCCGGCCCACTGAAAGCCAAGGCCGAAGAATACCGCCACCGTCACCAAGCCGCCTATGATGCCGCACAGGATTTCACCCGCAAATATGGCGGAACCCGTTTCTGGTCCGGCATCCATGGCCCCCTGATCGGCATCACCGCCAGTCAGAAACCCGGCCCGGAATGGGTCAAGGACAAACGGCAGGGATATTGGCACCCGTCCCATGACAAGCGCAAAAAGGACGCGGTTGCGATCTGGGATGAAATCAACGCACTGCCGGTTATCCCAGGGCATGACCGCCGCCGCAGCGAAATTGCCCAATGGCTTAATATTCACCAAAGCTGCCGATGCCAGCTCGGCTATGACACGGACCTGCTTTATCTGTTCCTGACTGACAAGGACATGTTCGGCTTTTCGATCAAAGGCCAACTGGAAATCATCGCTAATATGGACGTGCCGGAAGGCTGCGAGGAAATCAGCGAGGCAAAGCTGCAAATGCTGATTGATGAACGAAAGGAAGCAGCATGACAAGCAAACCCCACCATCTCGCAGTATTTGCGCACTTTGACAGCATTTCGGAGCGGTCCACATGGCTGATGAAACTAACCGGACAAAATCAGTCACCCGTGTTTTCGTATTCCTACGACAAGGAATCAACGTATCGCGACATGCTGATTGAAGCAGGGGAATTAATCCGCCGCTACCGTCGCGAAACGCCGCTGGGGTCACAGCCAGCAATGATCACCCATAAGGCCGATCACCTGATCAGGGAACTGGAGGACGCAGGACTATGAGCAGCCCAACATTTGACAGCCCCGTTGCCGCAAATCTCGACATCGGTGCCTACGCGAAACCACCGCAATGGATCAAGGGTGGCAGCTACTGCCATAGCGACGATTCAATAATGGCGGGCCGCACATCCATAACGATTGAGATTGGCGGCGCAGTCTACCAATGCGCCGATCCCGACTGGTTCCGCCACCTGATCGATCAGGCCAACGCGGCACTGACCAGCGCCGGATACCAACCCCACACCACCCCGGCCAACGACCAGCAACCGGCCAAAAACGGAAAGGACGCGGCATGACCAGCGAACTGCGCGTCCTGATTGGCTGTGAATATTCCGGCATCGTGCGCCGGGCCTTTGCGGCGCGCGGTCACGATGCATGGTCTTGTGACCTGCTGCCCGCCGAAGACGGATCAAACCGCCATATCACTGGCGATATCCGTGATGTGCTGGGCGATGGTTGGGACTTGCTGATTGTCTGTCACCCGCCCTGCACGCGCCTGTGCCGTGCCGGGCGGCGCTGGCTGTCTGGTCCGGGCTTCATGACCCCGCCGAAATCCCTACCACGCGGGCGGACATGGGAAAGCATGAAACAGGAATTCATGGATGGCGTTGACCTGTTCACCACCTGCTGGCGCGCCCCGGTCAAGCGCATCGCCATTGAAAACCCTGTCATGCACGACATCGCAAAGGCACACATGCCAGACGATCTGCCCGACCCGCAAATCGTCCAGCCCAACCAGTTCGGGCACCCGGAATACAAGGCAACCGGCTGGTATCTCAAGAATTTGCCGGAACTGGAACCAACCGAGCAAGTGCCGGAACCCGAACGCGGATCGGACGAATGGAAAGCATGGAACCGCGTCTGGCGCATGCCGCCCGGCGCCGACCGTGGCAAGGAACGATCCCGCTTTTTCCCCAATATGGCCGACGCCTGCGCCGACCAGTGGGGCGGATACGCATTACAGGAGTTAGCAGCATGAAGCAGATCATGGCAGCGGTGCCTATTCCGACCGACGACACGATGATTGAACTATATCCGTTCGGGCGGGCGGCCCGCTATATCCATTCGTCAAAATGTACGCTCACCCGTGATCAGATCGCGGCAATGGCGGAGGCACGATTCAACAGCAAGCAGGCACACATCAAAGAATTTTCCGGGCTCGAAGGGCCGAAATGGTCCGAGATCGATCCCGACACGATGGAGCTGGAAAAGCGCGACATGATCGCTGCTGTTACAGCCGCGGGGTTTGAGATCTCAGCATGACATTCTTGACCGCGCAGAAAGATGGGCGTAGCATCCCCGATGTCATGGACGCATCCATGACCGGGTTTGGCGACCCGGAAACAAAGGCGCTCGAACCGCGCCTTGCTTTTCTGCAACGCGGTTTTTCTTATGGTCGGGCGCAATGGGAGACCTTCGGGTCTGCCGGTCCCTTTGTACCGGTTCGCCAACCTGTTGTTGCCCGGCCACCCTTTTGGCGAGGGGTGCTCGGGTCCAATTTACAAAGGACCATATCAATGAACACCCAATTGATACCCCATACCATCAATGACCGGACCATCTGCCAGCGCAAGGACGATGGATATATCCATGCCACGGCCATGTGCAACGCCGCTGGAAAGCGTCTTAACAATTATCTTCGCAACACTGTAACGCGCGACTTTATCGACGCACTGGCGACCGAAACGCGAATTCGCGCAACGGAGCTTGTCGTTGTGAAACGCGGCGGAACGCCAAGCGAACAGGGAACGTGGGTTCATCCAAAAGTTGCCTTGCACCTGGCACAATGGCTGTCACCGGGATTTGCCGTTCAGGTGGTGAACTGGGTCTTTGACTGGATGAACGACCGCACCGGGCAAAACCCGATCACGGCACATCGCCCGCGCCGCCGGCCCCGCTGGAACCCGACCCGCGATGATATCCGTGCGATCAATTCCCGCGCCAGCCAGATATTGCAAACACGGTTCAGTGCGGTGCGCGATGCGCTGCTTGCCCAGATCCGGCAGGACCGGGCCGACGGCCACCACAGGCCGCTTTCGGATTACAACATCGAACCGACAACCCTGATTGCCGCCAACGATCCCGGCTTGCCACGGTTGCAGGACGGTCAGGCGCTTTTCATGATTGATGGCAACCCGGTCCTGATTGATTTCACCGATGCCAGCCCGGCCCGCGACCACGATGTGATTGCCATTGCGGTTGCCGATGATACCGGCCCGACCCGCTTTACCATCGAAGGCGCACCACCTGCACCAAGCTGGTTCGACCGCTGTTTTCTTGCCAAACCCGACAATCCGCGCAACCCTGTACGACCGGTCGTTGTAGTGATCGGCACAGTTATAAACGGGGATTGCAATGAGAACACGGCAATGGATAGCCGCAGCGGCAGGCATGGCCGCCCTGATGATTGCGGGGTGTGAGGCCCAGACACGATACGACCACACGACTTTCACGCCCGTCAGCGACACCGAATTTGTCTATATCGTTCTGGTTATCAACGGCATGACCGAACAGGACCGCGAACGATGGATGGGCGAGGAAGTTCTTAAATACGGCATGTGCCCCAACGGGCACGAAGTCACCGACAAACGGATCGTCACCGAAGGCGAAGGCATCCTGTCCTTTGACCGCGAAGTTATCAGGGGGCGATGTTTAATGGAGGGATAGCTTGCACATCGCCATTACGATGCAGGGCGCACGCAAAATCGATACGGATAGCCGCTTGACGGTTGCCCGTATCGACAATGCGCTCATAATCCTTGCGCGGATCATGCGCGATCAAGGGGAATTGTTCGAGGAAGGGCAGCTGATGCGTCTGGCGCAAAAGCTTTATGATGAACGCAACCGGATCAGCCAACCCGATCAATTGCAAAACCTGATGAACGATCTGATGAAGGTGGCATAAGCGCCATTTTCAGAAGCCATTCATGCTTTTGCTTCAAGGACGGACCCGACCCGTATTTTTCCCGGTGAAACTTGTGTCCCATCAGGGACGCAGCCACCTTGTCGGGCACCTCAAGCACCGTCATCCGGTCTTCAAAACAATGTCGCAATGAATAAAGGCTTTGCTGCCGGTTCTCGAATGCGTGATTGCCATTCAGGAACTTGTTCACCGCTGTAGAAAAAACATCATTCTTGCCAAGATAGCGGTCGATGCCCCCGGCCTTGAGCAACGCATGGGCCGCAGGAAGTGCTGCCCCGACCAGCGGTATCTTGCGATCAGACCAGGCATTCTTGATTTCACGAATGGCGTTATGCTGGATACGAACGTGCGGGATCGCATGGTTCAATATGAATTCATCAGGGAGCAACCCGCAAATCTCGCCGGGGCGCGCGCCGGTTTCGGCCAGTATCGCGACGATCAGACGGGCCTCGTCATTCATGCCATCCATGGGACATCCGGGCTTGAGCACCGTGTCGTAAACCCACTGCGCGGGCACCGTTGCGCCGCGCTTTTTGCCCTTCACCCCGCCTTTCATCGCAAAGCTGACATCCCGGAACGGGTTATCACGGCTATATTGATGGGCATCGTTCACGGCCCGATACATCGCACGCAGGCAGTTCATTTCCTTGTTGGCCGACTTCGCTGTCAAGCCCTCCCCCGTGATCCGCTCGGACCACCAGGCACGGAACGCCAGAACATCGTTGCGATCAATGTCGGCAACCCGCTTGTCCTTGACCTTGGCAATGAAATTGCGCAGCGACCTTGCATATGGTTGCAAACTCTTTCGGGCCTGATTCTCCGACTTATCGACGCGCTGATCACGGGTCAGGTTCTCATATTCTTCCAGCCATGACGAAAGCATAAGATCAGGCTTGGCAGCAGCCCCGAGAACAGCAGTCGTGACGCGACGGTCACTGACACCCGAAAGGGCTTCAAGACGCTCCACCACTTCATGCGCGGGTGCATCATCGATCAGTTCTTCTACCGGCCTGTACGACCACCCGAGACGCGCCGCCAGATCGCGCGCCTTGGCATATCGATCCTTGATGGCTTCAGCCTTGCCGGTCGCGCGCAGACTGTCCCAATAGGCAACCACTTCGGCATTGACCCGCACAGCCGCTTGTCGTGCGGCTTCCATGCTGTCGGTTTTAAGCGAGATTTTAACATACCCGCCAAGCACATCAGCCAGATCGACCGGCACCCGGCGACGGAACGTAAAACGCCGACCGCGCCGGATAATATAAGCCCCGATATCGTTCGTCATAAATGCCAATGTGACCCAAAATGTGACCCAAAATGTGACCCAAAATCACGGTCGAAGGGTAATTCAAACCACACAGCACTGACAAGAAGATAAAACGGACACCAATCAACACCTTGTATTTATTTGATTATTTGGAGCTGAAACGAAAAAAGCACCCTTTTGGGGTGCTTTAATCAATGGCGGGCAAAGAGGGATTCGAACCCTCGATAGGGCTTGTCACCCTATACTCCCTTAGCAGGGGAGCGCCTTCAGCCACTCGGCCATTTGCCCTTTATGTCTTTGGTGTTCCCTGCGGAACGACGCCTTTCTTAAACACCGTCTCGGCCCATGTCAATGCCCGAAACCAGCGTCAATGACGTTTTCTTTTTAACAGGCCCATCAAATAAAACCAGCAGCTTTTTGACCGCCCTTGTCATGAGGTTTTGCGGTTGAACGGCAAAACTGTCTTCAAACCATCATAAAGCTGTCATCGGTTAGAAAAAAACAGCTGTCATAAAGCCTTGGTCGATTGGTTTAACATTGTCACCCGACACAAAAGCTGGTTGGAGAAAGATGCGCACCATCTATCAAAGCACCGATGATCTCGGTCATACCCTCCGCGCCCTGAAAATGATCAAGGAAGGTCATAATGACCCGGTCTATATGGGACTGGTCATTCAGGATCGTGAAGTGTTGTTCCGCACCCGTGAAAACAGCTCACGCGAGTTTGTCTTGCAGAAGATCAAGGAATTTGTTGCGGGCAACGCCGCATCGTTTGAATCCCAACCGGCCTGATGGCCGGTTTTTTATTGCGTGAATGGCGTCGGCCTTGGCGTTCATTCCCGGTTTTACGATTGAATTTCTCAGTCGCGCCGGGGCGAAACTCCCCGTTTGCCCCGCAACTTCACCGCCGGTCGTCCTGACCGGCGGTTCCTTTTATCTTCAGGCCTGTGTTTGAAGGACTGCACGCCTTGCAACGGCCCCGCGCCACATCAGAATCATGGCAAATCCCAGAACCGGGATCACGCCATAATTGACCGGATTCCATCCGGCACCTGCGATCAGGGCGCCACTTGCGAGCGATGCGACTGTCGCGGTGACACTATTGCCAAGCTCCATCAGGCTTTGCGCATGGCCACGCTCCGTTGCATCATGTCCCTCGCCCAGCATGGTTGTCCCGGCAAGCAACATCATGTTCCAACCGATGCCCAACAGGAACGAACTGATCAAAAACGCCGAGACAGATATCCCCGTAACCGCGAAGCCGACACTCACCCCCAGCATCAGCGCGCCAAGTGAGGCCACACGGCGCGGACCAAACCGGTCAATCATCGGGCCTGCCACAAAGGCTGGCAGAAACATCCCGATCAGGTGCCAGCGAATCACATTTGACGAAACATCAATATCAAACCCGCAATATTTCATGGCAAGCGGCGTTGCTGTCATCACCAGGATCATGATCCCGTGTCCAGCGGCACTGACTGCGATGGCACCACGGATAATCGGGCGGCGCAGAAGTGCTGCCATAACCGCCCGGCTCGAACCGGTACGAGCGGGAACGCCTCCATCTGGCAATATCGCCATCAGGACTGCGCCGATCGCGGCCAATCCGGCCAGGGCAATATAGGCACCAGCAAACGGAACCGGAAGGAAGTCACGACTAGTCGATGCAATCTCCGGGGCGATAATGGCAGCCAGCACCCCGCCCCCGACCACAAGAGCCGCGGCGCGGCCTTTCAGACCTTCCTCAACCGTTTCCAGTGCCGCATAGCGGTAATACATCGCCGATGCCTGATAGGTCCCGATTAAAACCGGCGCAATTGCAACCACCCAGAATTCATCAAGATAAATACCTGCGGCCAGAAGCAACCCGCCTGCAACACCACAGACCGCCCCCAGGCACAATCCGGCCCGCCGCCCGTAACGCTGCATCAGCATTGAAAGAGGATGCACTGAAAGCAGATTACCCAGCATCAAAAGCCCGAGCGGCAGTGTTGCAAGCTCGACAACCGGGGCCATGGAGGCCCCGACAAGGGATGTCAGGGTAATTCCGATCAGTGAACAGGACCAGTAAAGAGCCTGGGCGATAAACAGAAGACGCAATGATCCATTGGTCAGTAACAACATGTTGCCAACTCCGAAAAATCAGATTGTGATGATGTGTTTCGTCAGGTCGCGGTAAAAGCCGTCAAACTGCTGCGACAGCAGATTTTCTGGCAAACCGTTCGGCATATTCCTGTGGACTTACCGAAAGATGACGCTGGAAAGCCCGCCTTAGCGTTTCGGGATGACGGAACCCGCATAGATCCGCCACGCGCGAAATACTGATCGTTTCGTCCTGAAGCAATGCGCGGGCGGCCTCGACCCTGATGCGTTCAACATAGCGCGCCGGGCTCATTCCCAGATCCCGCGAAAAAACCCGCGAAAATGTCCGTGGCGTCATGCCCGCACGATCAGCAAGTACTTCAAGTGACAGATCCGCAGCAAGGTTAGCCGGCAACCATTCCAGCAACCCTGCCAAGCGCGTTGTTACCCCGCCTTCAGGGGTCAGGTAGGCGCTAAATTGCGCCTGCCCCCCCGGACGTTTAAGAAACATCACAAGACGTCGCGCAACAGACAATGCCAGTGACCGGCCATGATCCGCTTCGACAATTGCCAGGGCAAGATCTATGCCCGCCGTCACCCCTGCAGAGGTAAAAACATGCGGGTCACCATCAAGTCCGGTCGGATCATAGCTATGGAGGCGATCCCCCATCATATGGATAGAGGGATAATCCCGCATCATTTGGTCACAGCGCGACCAGTGGGTCGTGGCCATACGCCCGTCAAGAACGCCTGCCTCAGCAAGGATCAAAGCACCGGAGCAAACCGATCCAAGCCGCGGTATGGTTTGCTCTGCGTGCCTTAGCCAGTCAAGGAACTCCTGATCCTTGAAAAACCTCGCAACACCGTCTCCACCTGGCACAAACAACGTATCGACCTGTGTCAGATCAAGCGTTCGCCAAGCACAGTCAGCATATAGCTGCACACCGCATGAAGTCCTGACTGGTCCCGGCTGGTCAGCCGCCACCTGCACCGCGTAGGATGCGCTGCGTCCGGTTCTGACCAATTCGTCATTTGCTGAACCAAACACCTGAAGCGGTCCGACGACATCAAGGCTCATGACACGCTCATAAGCGTGACAAACGACCAGTCGCTGGTGGGTATCAGTTTCGGACATCGGGCATCTCCTTGGTACATCGCCAAGAATGCCGCAAAAGAAATTTGGCAACAATGACAAACACCCCACGAATTTTGCCAAATGGCTTTCGTGGGGTGTTTTTGAACTCAGAACGAAAATATCATCGAATGGTTGCTAGAAACCGCTTCGTTGCAACAAGGCATAAAAATCGCGGATCGTGCCTTCCTTGGCTGTCATATCACTGATGTCATCCACCAGCTTGTCGGTAAAGTTCGGCTGCTTGAGATATCCCACCACCCTTTTTCGGGCCATGGCTGCCGACTTGCCTTCGATCAGAACGCCGCTTGAACAGAACTGGACAAGCATGTAGGCGCGCTTGCGCAGATGCAGCGACGGATTATCAATACGCTCGATAACCTTTTCACGCACAAGATATTCGGCCAGCCCGTCATCAAGCTTTTCACCAATCTGCGATTTCTGGTCGTCCGGCAAATTGCTTGTGCTAAGCATGTCATTCATATGCTTGACCGTGGCCATCTTGTCGCGCGGTTTGGATTCCGGATCACAGAATGCACGCAACGCCCGCATATCCTTGACGGCGTCGAGCATCATGACCAACAGCTCATCTCCGAAATCTTCCACAATGCCGCTATTGGCGACGGCAATAAGCCATGTCAGTTTACGATAGTTCGGAATGAGGCGTCCGTTGATTTCTTCAACACCCTCGATCAGAGCGCGCGGGCCGCCAACATTGCGCAACCGTGCGCCACGCTCGGCGATGGCTTCGACCATTGGCGTGCCATAAATCACGCCCTGTTCGGTAATCAGGCGATCAAGAATGCCAACCAGCGGATCCGGGTCACCTTCATGACGTGTCAGACTATTTGCACTGCGCAGTTCGCGAACGATGTAGTCAAACATCGTTTCCTGACTGGTCGTGAGAAGTCCTGAACCAAAGAGAGGATTCAACAGTTCGAGAATATCGTCCGCTGCCCCGCGGTTACCCTTTGCCCGACCAAGAGCAAGATCAATGTGCAAGGTCACAGCCTCGCCAAAACTTCGCGAACTGCCCAAAAGGTCTTTGAGCGCCACCGGTGATCCCAGAATATCTGCGATCACATCATCAAGCATCTTGCGAGCAGCTTCGTCCTTTTCATCGCCCTTGACCTTGAGCGCGAGATCAAGCTTGCCCACCCAGTTTCGTGTTGAGGACAACACACGCGTCAGGGCAACCATGGTCAGGAAATCGGTATCTTCGGCAAGATTAAGGCGGCGGATTTCGTCACGAACTTCCGATATCGTCGCGTCTTCGAATGCAGGAAGATCAACCTTTTCAACTTCACGGGCGCGCGCAGACAATTGCTCGATCGCACCATGAAGATTATTCATCGCCTCGATATGGTCGCCATCCGTCGCCTTGGCGTGCAGACCCGCGACCTTGTCGACGGCTGTTGGCATCAAGGTGTCATGGAACATCAACTTGCGGAGGTTCTGGTAATTATACATTACCTCGCAAGGAGTCAGAATTTCCTGTTCGAAATACTTGCGCAGCAACCGGTTGATGGTCGCGCGGCTTTCCTTCTGCAAAAGGTCGTTATCGGTCTCGCACAGGGGCGCCTCATCGATAGAAGAAACGCGAACGTCTTCTTCTTCGCTATCGCCAGCCCCTTCTTTTTCCAGAAGAACCTTTTCAATATGACGACCGTCGCCGCGTTCCCAGTTACGGACAACGCGTACGGCAGATACCTTGGTTTTCAGAACCTTTTCAGCTTCAGAAACCGCTTCTTTTTCGACATCGAATGTCGAATGGATGATCCAGCGATCCCCTCGCTGAACCAATACTTCAAATGTCGTATCCGACATGACGCGCTCTGGCTCCCTAACTTCCTGTTTGGGCGGCATATGCTTGCCGGTATGCAGTCAGGCGCGTGTCCCACTTTTTTATATTTATATCTTCTTTATAAGGCTATTGCGGATGTGAAAACAATAGGTTGATCAAGAACTTTTACAATATTCCCAGATTTCATTGCACATCAGGACCTTAACGCAACAGTATTACAGAGCGGCAAAAGGAAGTATCGCACTTCCAAAATAGATCCGCGACGTACAATACAACGTCACAGGGGAACTAAGGGATATGGGATGCAATTTCCGTCGTCATGTCAGACAAAAGCGTACTCATTGCAACCACTGTATTCTCAATTGTTGAATCCACAGGTTTGCTGATCTTGCTGTATTTTGCCGACTGAATAATTTCCCCGTTCTTGAAATCCACCAGTTTCCAGCGCGCAACCAGTATAACGTTTCCATCCGCCTGACGTTCGAAACGGTCGATATCAAGAACGATTTGCCGTTCCACACCATCCCGCGACGTCCATGGGAAAACTTCAAGACGGGCCACCTTCCCTGTTCGGTCAAGATTATCCATCAGAACACGGGTAATGTTTTCATCAAGCGGTTCGGCCCAGCGATGACCTGCATTGACTTCAAGCCGATTGGCACTGCTACGGGTCACGATGACCGACCGGTCAAGATGGCTGGGGATTGAAACCGGCCCCACCCCTACAACGGGCGCCTGCGCAGATGGCGACGCCATCTGCTGCCCCATCGGTGACAACAGATAATAGCGATCCGTACCGGACTGGGATGCACAGGCAACAAGGATCGGCGCAAGCAAAAGCAAGGCGCATATACGAAACTGCATTCGGATTACCTGTCGCATCATTCATCCTCCTTCGGGCCACTTTTCCCAAGGATCAGGGCACTCGGGTTCTGTTCCAGGAATTCAGTCAGATCACGCAAGGACCGTGCAGTTGCACTCAGCTCCTTAAGCGCCTGTTCAAGATTATAGCGCAGCGGCGACGTCGGTGCGGTGATATCACGCACCCCACCCAAGGCTTCGCGGGCCGTATCAAGTGCGGTCTGGGTCGCGGGCAGAACAGTGGTATCAAGATTATTGACCAGACTGCTAACACCCGCAGCGGCTTGTTTAAGGTTCGTCATTGCATCACTCAGCGCGGGCGATGTAACGATATTTTCCATACCCTCTACCGTACCCAGCAACCTGATCCCGATTTCCTCAATCGGGAAAGTCTCAACCTTCTCGAGCAGGCTGCTCAGCGAATTGGCAATTTCATCAAGCTTCTGTGGCAAGGTCGGCAATTCACGATATTGCCCATTCCCGTCGCCCAGATACCTTGCAGGCGTGACCGGGTTCATTGAAAGATCCACAAACAGCTGTCCGGTGATGAAGCTTCCGGTCTTCAGGCGCGCCCGAAGGCCATTATCAACCAGTGTATCAATTGTCGCTTGGGGATCGTTCTCATCAAGATTACCGCCCACAAGACGGACCCGCTCAGGCTCGATTGTGACGACAACCGGAACACGGAAGATGTTCTGATTGATCACATATTCAAGATCAACACTTTCGACCGTGCCCACACGAATGCCGTTGAATTCCACAGGTGCCCCACGCGACAGCCCGCGCACCGATGTGTCGAAATACAGGATATATTTCAGACTGTGTCCCTGTGCCAGCAACTCGGCTTTTTCCAGGCTGCCATGCAGAAGGAATATCGTGTCGGCCTCGGCCCTTTCGTCATTTACGCTGTCATTTGGCGTATAAAAATTGATTCCGCCCGCAAGAACCGACCGTACCGACTGGGCACGGACCGACAGTCCGTCTGCATTCAGATCAAGGGCGATACCACTGGAATCCCAAAACCGTGTATTACGCTTGACCAGCGCATCAAACGGTTCTCGAATAAAGACCGGGACCGATACCCCCGTCGCATCTTCATCAAGCTTGGTCTCAAGCACTTCACCGACTTCAACACCACGCAGCAGAACGGGCGTTCCGGTCGTCAGCGACCCAAGCTCATCCGCCTTCAGAACAAACCGGGTTCCGTCTTTGTTATTGGGAATGTATTGCGGTTCTTCTTCCCCTTCGAAGGCGCGGGCGCGTTCACCAGACGCGTCTGGAACCACTTCGATATAGGCCCCCGATACAATTGTTTCCAACCCGGTAATACCGCGCGCACTAACACGCGGACGCACAACCCAGAACCGGGTCTTGTCGGTCAGATAATCGGCAAAATCCGCGTTCATACGAATGGTCAGGCGCACGTGTTCAAGTTCGTCGTCAAGATTGATTGATGTCACCTGCCCCACATCGACATCGCGATAACGTACCGCGGTCTTGCCGGCTGCGATCCCCTCTGCGGTTTCAAAGGTCACCGTGATTTCCGGACCTTTTGAGACGACATCACGCCACAATAACCATCCGCCAACGATCAAAGCCGCCAATGGCACCAACCAGACGATGGAAAAGCGTCCCCATCCTTTTTTGACCTCGGGCGACGCCGCTCGCGGGTCTGATGAAGATGAATTTTCGTCAATCATGACGGTGTCCCCTGTTTTTCAGCGCGGTCGGAGCCGAACGATATCACGGATGTTCGCATGCCTGCGCGATCCCAGATCAGGCGCGGATCAAAGGCCATAGCCGATACCATGGTCAGGATCACCACCCCGCAAAAGGCAACGGCACCAAATCCGGGGTGAACGGATGCGATGTTTCCAAGTTTGACCAATGCAGCCAAAATCGAAACCATGAAGACGTCAACCATCGACCATCGTCCGACAAGTTCGGTGATCCGGTAAATCATCGTGCGTTCCCTAAGCGGCCCTGAAAGCCCAAGATATGTTGCAAGATACACCCATCCCAGCAGAACGATCTTTACAATCGGCACCAGAATGCTGGCGGTAAAGACGACAATTGCGATGGGCCATTCCCCGGCTGCTGTCAGTGCTGCGACGCCTGATAGAATTGTGTCGGCCTCTGACTTGCCAAGGTAAGTCACTTTCATGATCGGAAACACATTGGCTGGCACATAAAGGATAATGGCCGTTAATAACAACGCCCAGGCCCGAGACAAACTACGTGCCTTGCGCTGATGAACCGCATCGCCGCAACGCGGGCATTTTGTATGGCCCGACGGGTCTTCAATAACCACCATCGCACAGGTATGGCAGCTGAGAAGTCCGTGATGCCGTGCTTCGACACCGCCTGCTTCATGGACGGGTTTAAGATCATCCTGATCAGGATAACGCAACGATTTGGGGGCAATCCGCCGCCATACTGCCCGACCATCAAGTGAAACATTCATCAATAGAACAGTCGGGATCAAACAGCAGATTGCGACAAAGGCAGGTCCGGCAATCACCTGTGCAAAATCGGTAAGTTTGGTCAATGCCACCAACAAACCGATCAGGAACACATCAAGCATCGACCAGGGCCGCACAACCGCAAGAACCCGCCAGACCTTTTGCATTCCCGGCCAGCTGGTATCAAGCCAGATCGGCACCAGGACATAGATATGAGCAACGATCAGAAGCAACGGCGCAAGAATTGAGGTCACAGCCACCATGAACGCCAGAAACGGAAAACCTTCATCCCAGAAGGTCAAAACACCGCTTGCCAGCGTATTGGTTTCAACCCGCCCTTCCATCCCGAAGGTCAGCACAGGATAGATATTGGCGATGACAAAAAGCAGCAGTGCTGTCAGCGCAAAGGCAAGCGGTTTGTCGAACCGGGTCTGTTCTGCGGAGTAAAGCGGCGATCCGCATCGTGCACAACAGGCAACGCTTCCTGCCGGGATATCTTCCTCGACATGGAGATAGTCGCAATGCTCACACGCAATCAATCGACGCGACATGGTTTTCCTGTTGAAACAAACCGTTATCAAAATTGGCTCGTCCATCAAAGTAAGCGACACTTTCGACTTCAAGTCAAATCGCATCGTGAAACCTATGGCCGCAGCCGATGTGCCTCCGACGCCCAAAAGACATCAGACAGGCCGTTGTTACAGCGTAATTTTGGGCAAAAAACGGCGCGCTTGCGACAGCACGATCTCATTTACCTGATCAAGCAGTTTGCTTTGGATGGTTTTGTGATGCCAATAAAGCGGCCGATCAATTTCATGCGGACACGGCCGGATCAGTCGTCCGGCCCGAAGCGCATCTTCGGCCTGATGCTGTTCAACGACGGCATAGGCAATGCCCTGCTCGGCCACCGTGACGAAACCCTGTGAACTCGGCACCATGTGGGCCGGGAACTCCCCCGGATTAAGACCGAAATACTGTTTTAGAAACTGGTTTTGCAGCTCGTCATGTTCGGAAAAATTCACCGCAGGGCATGCCCGCAGGGCTTCGGCAGTGACCCCGTTTGGAAAATAACGCTGATTAAAGTCAGGCGAGACAACCATAACATATCGCATCAAGCCAAGCGGTCGGACGCGACACCCCTGAATGGGCGTTGAACGCATGCTGACCGCGCCTAACACCGTTCCGTCCTGCAGGGCTGTGTGATTAAGCGATTCATCCCCGACCGCCAGATGAACAAGCAGGCCAAGTTGTTCAAACAGATGTTTTGGCACATCGACAAACCAGGTCGCCAGGCTGTCTGCATTGACGGCCAGCGCAATTTGCCCATAACCGCCGTCACTTTGAATGTCAGGCAATTCATCACGCAGTTCCTGCTCGAGCAGGCGAACACTTTGATAATGTTGCAGTAACCTTTGCCCCGCAGCCGTCGCCGCAATCGGTTTGGCGCGAATAATGACCGGTTGCCCCAAACGTTCTTCAAGCAGTTTCACACGCTGGGATATCGCAGATTGCGTCAATCCAAGCTCACGCGCCGCCTTTTCAAAGCTGCCGTGACGAATGACCTCTGCGCTTGCTTCAAGAAGTTTATAATCAAGCATATCTCTACCATTATTTTTTCTAATGATACTTTATCATAATTCGATTTTCTTATTTCAATAAATTGCTATCACTGGCGCATCACTTATCAACGGATTGCCAGAATGCTTTTGACCTTTGTGACCGGATTTGGCCTTGGCGGTGGATTGATCATCGCGATTGGCGCACAAAATGCCTTTGTCCTTGGACAGGGGTTGCGCCGCCACCATCCTGTTCTGGTGGCACTGGTCTGTGCGCTTTGCGACGCGATACTGATTGCGGCGGGCGTCGCAGGGCTTGGCTCCCTGATTGCCGCCTACCCCATCCTGACCAAAATCGCTGCCTGGGGTGGTGGTGGATTCCTGATCTGGTACGGGTTTGGTGCGCTAAAGCGCCTGTTTGAAACAGAAACCCTGTCTGAGGATGCGCAGGCGAAAAAAGGCTGGAAAGCGGTTCTGTCTGCGACCCTCGCAGTGACGCTTTTAAACCCGCATGTCTACCTTGATACGGTTGTGATGCTTGGAGGCATTGGCGGCCAGTTTCCGGCAGATGAGCGCATTGGATTTGCCCTGGGTGCCATGAGTGCGAGCTTTGTCTGGTTTTTTGCCATTGCCCTGGGTGCCGCCTGGCTTGCCCCTTATGTCGCACGCCCGATCACCTGGAAGATCGTCGACGGGCTCACATGCACCGTGATGTGGCTTGTTGCCTATAGCCTGCTTGCACCGGAAATAGCGCCGCTATTGGCCAACTGAGTAATCCGTCAAACCAGTCGGAATTCAGCTTTCCATTGCATCCTTGAAATGGCGACGGCAGACCGGCACATAGCGGTCATTGCCACCGATTTCGACCTGCGCCCCTTCACGAACGGGATCACCGTTTTCATCAACACGCAGCACCATGCCGGCTTTGCGGCCACAATGACAAATGGTCTTGAGTTCATTGAGCTTGTCCGCCCAGGCCAGAAGCCATTTTGAACCTTCGAAAAGCTCGCCCTGGAAATCAGTTCGAATGCCATAACACAGCACCGGAACATTGTGCTTGTCGGCAATATCGGAAAGTTGCCAGACCTGTTTTTTGCTCAGGAATTGGGCTTCATCGATCAGAACACAGTCAACCTTGCCCTTTTCCATCTGAGCAAAGATCAATTCGCACATATCCGTGTCAGCATCAAACAGCAATGCCGGGGCTTCAAGGCCGATACGCGATGCAATTTTGCCTTCACCGAAACGGTTGTCAAATGCCACAGTCAGCAAAAGGGTTTCCATGCCGCGTTCACGGTAGTTGAAGCTTGCCTGAAGCAGTGTGGTCGACTTGCCCGCATTCATCGACGAATAGTAAAAAAACAGATTGGCCATGGATCCCCCCGAAAGTCGTCAATGGGACATAGCCGATCATGTGCGATTGATCAATATGGTGATAAGGATGTCATCAGGCATTCCGCGAAATATCAATATCTCGCAATTCCCGACGCATGAATTCCAACAATGACTGGACTTTGGCACTGCGGGTCACGCCTGTCGGATAAACCGCATAAACCTGTAAATCCGGAAGAGTGCAATCAGGCAAGACCCAGACCAGATCGCCCTTGGTTACTTCATCTTGAACATCGCAGAACGGCACAACAGCAAGCCCGTGCCCCCCGCGCAGGAACTGCAATCGTGCCGTCGCATTGTCGACCCGGACATTCCCGTTCACCCGCACTTTCTGTTCTGATCCGTCACACATCATCGCAAGCGTTTCGGGCATCCGGCTATACATGACCCATTCATGAGCGGCCAGTTCTTCGATACTGCCCGGACACCCTGCCCGCGCAAGATATTCCGGGCTTGCGGCAACGATGCGGCGCGTTTGATAAAGCTTGAAGCTTTTAAGTTCGGAACTTTTCAACGGCCCTGACCGAATACCGATATCAATGCCCATTCCAATCAGATCAACGACATCGTCACTCAGATGCACATCGATTGCCACGCCGGGATATTGCTGCCGGAAACGGTTCAGGATTGGAACGATACGTAACGTCCCGAGATGAACTGACGAGGTTATCGAGATTTTGCCAACCGGCTCGTCACGCAATTCTTCGACCCTTTTGCGTGCGGCTTCGGCTTCAAGCATGATGGTTCGGCAACTGTCATAATAACGTGCCCCCGCGTCGGTGATGCTGAAAGTTCGTGTACTTCGACGCAACAATGGCACCCCCAGCTTGGCTTCGAGCTGACGGATCTGATGCGATATTGCGGCCCGGCTAAGCCCCATCTTGCGCGCAGCTGCTGAAAACCCGCCCTCTTCGACCACTCGGGCAAAAATCATCATTGCTCTGACTTCATCAAGTGCCGACATATTATATGCTCAATAAATTTGACAATCTGTTCAATTATTCATTCTAACGCAAATTTTGTCAGCCAGTTACTATCAGGGCAAATGAATTCAACGCATGGAGGATTTGATGCGTATTCTGATGATCACGACATCCCACGACCAGATGGGCGACACCGGTCACAAGACCGGCATATGGCTTGAAGAACTGGCTGCCCCCTATTTTCGCTTCATCGACGCCGGAGCGACAATTACCCTGGCTTCCCCAAAGGGCGGGAAACCGCCACTTGATCCCAACAGTCTGGTTCCCGATGCCCTGACAGAGGCAACCGAACGCTTCGAAAAAGACGACGCGGCCAAACAGGCGTTTGAAAGCACCGTAACCCTTGATGGGCTGCGCGCAGATGACTTTGACGCACTGTTTTATCCGGGCGGGCACGGACCGCTTTGGGACCTTGCCACTGATGCGAAATCGATTGCCCTGATCGAGGCATTCTCTGCACAGAACAAGCCGGTTGCAGCCGTGTGCCATGGGCCTGCGGCACTGGTCAACGCCAAAACAGCGGACGGAAAGCCACTGGTTGCTGGCAAACGTGTCACCGGCTTTACCAATGACGAGGAAAAAGCTATCGGCCTTGAAAAGGTCGTACCCCTGTCAATTGAAGATGAATTCAAAAAGCAGGGCGGCAGTTACGAACGCGGTGAAATGTGGGCACCCTTTGCCGTGGTCGATGGCAAACTTGTCACCGGCCAAAATCCCGCATCCAGCGACGCAACAGCAGATGAGATTATCAAATTGCTGTCTGCATAAAACCGCTTGACCTTCCATCTACTGGAACCTCCATACTGGCGCCATAGGCACCAAACTTCTGGAGAAATCTGATGGTGAAACTGAAGGTCGAAAAAATGAGCTGCGGGCACTGTGCAAGTGCCGTGACCGCAGCAGCAACCAAAGTCAGCGGCGTTGACGGCGCGACCGTTGATCTGGAGGCAGGCGAAGTCGCCGTTTCCGGAAACCCAGACGTCAATGCACTGATTGCGGCAATCACCGATGCTGGCTATCCGGCATCGGAAACGCACTAAACGACATAGCAACGTTCGTGTCCCCCACCCGAACGTCGAAGCCGCCTGTATCGTATTGATGCAGGCGGCTTTTCTTTGCCATACCCATATTACTGCAATACTCTGGTCAGTAGTTTCTGGATAAAACTATTCGTTGTTCAGCAAGCTTCACTGCCTCGGACACCCCATCCACAAAAGGCACACCGAACCGGAAAGATAATTCGTCCCCATACCCGGCCAGCGCCCCGGATCCCAGAAGTATTGCCTGCGCGTGATCATCGTCAATCGCACTCTGTATGGCCTTATCGAGACATTCCGATGTCTGCCCGAAAGCTGCGGCATCTTCGATACTGATATCTGCAGCTCGGACGAGCGAAACTTTATCAACTTCGTATTTCTTAGTGAGCTCGACGATCCCTTGCACCGCGCTTTTAACCGTCGTAACGATAGAGAAAGCTGGCGCAATCCTGCTTGCCGCAAGCATACCTGCCTCACACATACCAATCGTCACACGACCTGTCGCAAAAGCTACTTCATCAACAGCAAAGTCGTCGAAGCACGCTAGGATATAAGCGTCAAACGGATCGCTCATGGTCTTGGCTGCGATATCGAGCACTTGCTCCTTTGCTGTCTCTCGGTCCTGCGCCGTCACAATCGAAAACGGCCCTTCAAGGGGATTTACGACCTCAATATGACTGTCAAACCGTGCACTGCCGTCTACTGCCAACCGAACGCGCGCTGTGACCTCAGGATTGGTATTTGGATTGATGACAAGAATGCGGCGGCGTGGCGAGATGGAACTAGTCTGCATGATCAGTTCGCCACCATATTCGGTAGCCACATGACAAACTCGGGGAAGACAACAAACATGATCGCCACGCCGATCATGATCGCGACAAACGGAAGCGTCCCAGAAATTACGTCGCTAAAACTACCATTGTCTACACGTACGCCCTCGACAACAAAAAGGTTCATGCCAACAGGCGGCGTAATAAGGGCAATCTCGCACATGACTACAATGAATATACCAAACCAAATCGGATCGACGCCGACCGCCGTCACCATTGGCAGTGCAATTGGTACAGTCAAGACCAGCATGGACATTGCGTCAAGAAATGCCCCGAGGACGATGTAAAAGCAGATAAGAATAAACAGTAAGGTAAGGCGCTCAAGTTCAAATGATACGATCCAATTGGTTACGGCCTGCGTCACACCAAGCATTGAAATGGTCACATTTAACAACAGAGCACAAGCCAGCACCAAGACAACCATCCCGGTCGTTTTTGCCGCGTGAAGCGAGCAATTAACAAACAACTCCCAGTCAAGCTTTCCGCTAAAATAAACAAATCCCAAGGCTATTACGACCCCAAGAGCAGCAGATTCAGTCGGAGTTGCAAGTCCCCCATAAATGCTACCCATCACAACCACAAAAATAACAACAGCCGGAATCAAATGGATCAGCGATTTGAGCTTTTCGCGCAATGGGACACGTTCATTCTGGGTAACGGGATTGGCGTTGCGATGAACAACAATCACATACAAGGAGAAAAGACTAGCCAAAAGAAGTCCCGGCAGCACACCAGCAGCGAACAACTGCCCGACTGAAGTATTGGCAAGAGATCCATAAACCAAAAGATTGATACTAGGCGGTATCAGAATGCCGAGTGTGCCACCTGCCGCCAATGTGCCAAGCGACGGTTTCACCGGGTATTTCCGTTCATGCAAAGCCGGAAGCGCGATCGACCCCACTGTCGCCGCAGTCGCAACGGATGATCCGGAAGTCGCCGAAAACAACGTACAGGTCGCAATATTTGTATGGAGAAGTCCGCCTGGCAACCTATCAAACCAAACCGCAAGCGTTTCAAACATCCTGTCAGCAATACCACTTCGCAGAAGCAGCTCTCCCAGCAGCATGAATAAAGGTATTGCCAGCATTGACGGCGAATTGAGGCTTGCCCACACGACGCCCCCCATGATTTCCACCATTGGCATACCAAACATCAGATATCCGCCCAATGCTCCAACGATAACAATGGCGATCGCTACCGGAATACTGAGAAACATCAAGGCCAACATTGCCGCAAACCCGACACCGACAAGCACAATACTCATACTTTTTCTCTCTGCATCCGTTGTTGAAGGTCATTGAGCTCTGAAACAAGTTCAGACTGAACTGTCTCTGGACCGAAATGACAAACCAACCCCTGCCAATCCCGTTTTAGCAGCAATCTTGCCGCCCTGATCGATAGAGCGATCGTAGCCAAGGCAAACATCGCCATCGAGAACACCCAGATAGATTGCGGATAGATCAGGGGCGTCGCCCATGGCGTTTGCGCGATTGAGTTATAGGTCGCGGTATCGATGACCGTGCGAATAGAAAAATAGACAAGATAAATCGCAAGAACGCTCATCATCACGGACGCTACCAAATTCACGATTGCCTGCCCGGCGACCGGCAATCTATTTTGCAGGATATTGATTCTGATATGGGCGTTGTGGATCAGGGCCACTGTAAAAGCCAAAGGTGCGCAAATCGCAACTGCATAACCGCTTAGCTCATCCACCCCACCAAGGGAGAAGGCTAAAAATTTCCGTAAAAGGGTTTCGGCAGTAATTGTGATCGACAGAAATATCATCACGATACCAAATACCGTTCCGGCAACCTTTCCATAAAAATTCATCGCACTTCCCCTTTGTGAGATATCGCGTTACAGGCCGAGATTCTTACCAATTGTTGCACGCCACTCCGCTTCGCAGTTCGGTGACATGGCATTACATTGTTCGGCCCAAACCGGTAGCGACTTTTCACCAACGGCCTTTGCGACCAAGGCAATATCACTGTCTAGAACCGGGACTTCCTTAAGGCTGTATGGTTTGCCCTGCTCGCACGGCTCTACACCGGTATTGCAGCGCATTGAGTCGTCGTACAGTTCTTCCGAGTAAGCCCATATTTCATCGACAAGCGCCGCTACAGCGCCTTCAAGTTTCGACTGATCGTCCGCGGTCATTTTTTTCCAGGTATCGAGATTTATGGCATAGCCGTTGATGGCAAGCTGAAGGGCCAACGGCAATACGGTTGTCGTTGCTTCTGGCCAGCCAGCTGCGTTGGCAGACGCTGGTCCGGTAATGGCGCAATCAACAACACCACGAGACAACGACTGCTGAACTTCACCAAACGGCATTGGCACACCAGTTGCCCCAAGCCCGGCGATAAAGTTGGCTGCACTCTGATCCCCGACGCGCACCTTCAGACCCTTCAGGTCATCAAGCCCGGTAATTTCAGGTTTACAGAAAATAACCTGCGGTCCAGCTGGCCAAACACCAAGCAGTTTGGCGTTGAATTGTTCCTGAATTCTGCCATCGACATAGTTTTTGAATGCGTCCGTATTCTTGCGGCCAGCCGCAAATGTCGTATTCAAACCGACCAGATCAAGACCAAGAACACTTGGTTCGTCGCGGCTGACCTGAGGACCACGAATTGAGACGATATCAAACAGGCCTGACTTCAGAACGCGCAATCCATCTGAGTCCGGAATGCCGGTTACGTCCACTGGGCTATAGGCAACCGCCACATCAATTCCTGTGTTAGCGGCAAGGTTTTCAAAGAACGGTTTTTCTTTGTTGTTGGCAATAAGACCTGAACCAGCAGGTTGCCCCATGACTTTAAGTGAAAGCGTCTCAGCGGAAGCAGGCACGACTGACGCGGCTACCAAACCAATAACCATCAAGATGTGTTTCGACATACGCATATCCATTTCCTTCGCAATGTGCGGTCAGAACACCGTCTGCCCGCATGACAGAGCCAACAACTATGGGTGAACGAAGGAAATTCCCCCCTCCCGTTCACGACCTGCGCAAAAGCACAGGCACCACCAAGCTCGAACATGACGATACAAATTTCATGCCATTTTTACATGAAACCATAGTTTCTTGTGTTTTCATGCAATATCCGCACTCTCCGGAAGGGTGCTGCATAAAAAAAACACCAATCGTATGATTATTTTTTGTGCGACGCCAAATTTACTGTCTATTTATTGGGCGGATTAAAGTTCGCCAAGCTTTTCGTTCAACGTCTCTATCGAACGCAACCGGCTTCTGCCATCGGCCTTTGCCAGTTCTATAGTACGCATGCAGAGATAGTGACAAACCGCCATGACCGAAACATGACTGAACAAGGGCCCGGTAGCCTGTGTCTGACAACGAAAATGCCAGGTTGCGCTTTTGTTGAAGTCTTCCCCCTCATCAGTAAGGTAAAGAACCTTCGCCCCCGTCTGAACAGAATGATCAATAATCTGGCTCAACTGGGGTATCCGGCGCCTTAATCCGAAGACGATCACACAGTCCTCTGGCTTGACACTAACAAGGTGCTCTCCTAGCGTCTCACCACCCCGTGGGAGAGCAACGATGTTTTCGATGACCTGTATTAATTGCCACTGCAAATAACTGGCGAATGGATGACTGGCCCGGAAACCAAAAACCCAAGTTTTGCGTGCTGACAGCAACGATGAAGCGACATCATCTACTTCCACCTGAGAAATAGTAACGAACGTTCGATCAAGGTTTTCCTTGTTCTGAGCAATGCTTGACGCAAGAGATGCTTCTTCCGAATTCTCGCCGTGACCGCCAAGAAACAGTCTTGAGCCTGTTCGCCGCTCAATCCTTGCATGCAACCTGGCCGCTTCGTAATTCTCATAGCCAACACGCCGCACGAACCTAGAAACCGTCGCCTTCGAGACGTTTGCGAGCTGTGCCAGTTCCTGAGCTGAGTAGCTTGCAAGCTCCCCTGGAAAGTCACAAACAAACTCACCCAGACGGCGCTCCGCCGGATGCAAGTCGGGCAAAGCCGCCCTTACCCGTGCAAGGAAAGAACGCTTTTCAGAAGAAGTCATTAACTCACCGTGAAATTGTGATTTCAGGTACTATGCACAAGAAACGAACGGTCAGCAATATTTCCCCTTTCTGTCTCGCATTCCAAACAAAAGAAGCCCCGCAAATTGCGGGGCTTCTTCATCTATTTGCTTTCGACCCTCAATCAGCCGAGGATTATTTTATCGCGAAGCATCTTGTTGACCATGCCCGGGTTGGCTTTACCACCCGTGGATTTCATGACCTGACCAACAAACCAGCCCAACATCTTGTCTTTGCCCGCACGGATTTCTTCTACCTTGTCCGGGTTCGCAGCAATGACTTCGTCAATTGCCGTTTCAATCGCACCGGTATCTGTGATCTGTTTCAGACCTTTTTCCTCGACGATCTTTTCAGGATCACCGCCGGTTTCGATCATGATTTCAAAGACATCCTTGGCGATACGGCCAGAAATGGTGTCATCGGAAATAAGATCGATCAGCTTGCCAAGGTTTTCAGCCGAAACCGGGCTGTCTGCAATGCCGACTTCTGCCTTGTTCAGTGCGCCAAACAGGTTGGTGATCACCCAGTTCGCCGCCAGTTTGCCATCACGGCCCTTGGCAACGACTTCGTAGTAATCAGCCTTTTCCTTTTCAGCAACGAGCACACCGGCATCATAAGCCGACAGGCCGTTTTCACGCATGAAGCGGGCTTTTTTCTCGTCCGGGAGTTCCGGCAGCTCTTTTTCGATTTCCGAGATGAATGCATCATCGAAAACAAGCGGCAGCAAATCCGGATCCGGGAAATAGCGGTAATCATGTGCCATTTCCTTGGAACGCATCGAACGGGTTTCACCCAGACGCTGATCATACAGGCGGGTTTCCTGAACGATTTCGCCGCCACCTTCGATCACTTCGACCTGGCGTTTTGCTTCAATCTCGATCGCTTGCATCACAAAGCGGATGGAGTTGACGTTCTTGATCTCGCAACGGGTACCAAACGGCTCGCCCGGACGACGGACCGAAACGTTGGCATCGCAACGCATCGAACCTTCGTTCATGTTACCGTCACAGGTACCAAGGTAACGTACAATCGCACGCAGTTTGGTGAGGTACGCGCCCGCCTCTTCCGGGGTGCGGATATCCGGCATGGAAACGATTTCCATCAGCGCGACCCCCGACCGGTTCAGGTCGATATGCGAATATTTCGGGTCCTGATCGTGCATCGACTTGCCGGCGTCCTGTTCAAGATGCAGACGTTCGATGCCCACTGCCTTGGTCGAACCATCGGGCATATCAAGAATGATCGTGCCTTCGCCGACAATCGGCTTGTCAAACTGCGAAATCTGATAGCCCTGCGGCAGATCGGCATAGAAATAGTTTTTGCGGGCAAAAACGCTTTCCTTGTTGATCTTGGCCTTAAGACCCAGACCGGTTTTAACCGCCTGGCGGACACATGCTGCGTTCACAACCGGAAGCATGCCCGGCATTGCAGCGTCAACGAGGCTGACATTGGTGTTCGGATCATTACCGAACTTGGTCGAGGCACCAGAAAACAGTTTGGATTCGGAAATCACCTGACAGTGAACTTCCAGACCGACAACGATTTCCCACGGGCCGGTCGAACCTTCAATCACATAGGTCATGGATTAACCCTCCAGCCCGGACGGTTTTGCGGTGAAGTTGGCGGCACTTTCGAGCACACCACCAACACGCAGAACGGTTTCTTCATCAAACGGCTTGCCAATCAGCTGCAGGCCAAGCGGGAGCCCCTCGGACGACAGGCCGGTCGGAAGCGACAGGCCAGGAAGACCCGCAAGGCTTGCCGGAACCGTAAAGACGTCATTCAGATACATCTTGACCGGATCGCCCTCGTTCTCGCCGATTGCAAAGGCAGCCGACGGGGCCGTCGGGGCCAGAATGGTATCAACGGAGCCAAAGGCATTGGCAAAGTCTTCATAGATACGACGACGGACTTTAAGCGCCTTGTTGTAATAGGCATCATAGTAGCCAGCCGACAGCACATAGGTACCAATCATGATACGGCGCTGGACTTCCTTGCCGAAGCCTGCTGCGCGCGACTTCATATACATGTCGTCAAGGCTGTCGCCCTCATCCATGACACGCTGGCCGTAACGCAGGCCGTCATACCGTGCAAGGTTCGACGATGCTTCTGCCGGGGCAACGATATAATAGGTGCCAAGCGCGTATTTGGTGTGCGGAAGCGATACATCGACCACTTCGGCACCTGCATCACGCAGCATGGCAACGCCGTCATCCCAAAGCTTGCTGATTTCTTCGGGCATGCCATCGACACGGTATTCTTTCGGGATACCGATCTTCATGCCGCGAATGTCGCCGGTAAGGGCTGCTTCGAAATCAGGAACCGCCATCGGAGCCGACGTGCTGTCCTTGGCATCATGGCCCGCCATCGAACCCAGCATGATTGCCGCGTCACGAACGGTCTTGGTCATCGGACCAGCCTGATCAAGCGAGCTCGCAAAGGCAACAATGCCCCAGCGCGAGCAACGACCATAGGTCGGCTTCAGGCCAACAATACCGCAATAGGATGCCGGCTGACGGATCGAACCACCGGTATCGGTACCGGTGGCTGCAAGCGCCATGTTGGCAGCCACAGCTGCCGCCGAACCACCAGATGATCCGCCCGGCACCAGATCCTTGCCGTCTTTGCCCTTCCAGGGGTTGATCACATTGCCGTAATAGGACGACGTGTTCGAAGACCCCATGGCAAACTCGTCAAGGTTGGCCTTGCCGAGCATGACCGCACCGTTGTCAAAAAGATTGCGGGTGACGGTAGATTCATATTCCGGTTTAAAACCTTCGAGGATGTGCGAAGCCGCCGTGGTCTGAACACCTTCGGTGCAGAACAGGTCCTTGATCGCAATCGGCAGGCCTTCCATTTTGCCAGCTTCGCCCTTGGCGCGCTTGGCATCGGATGCCTTGGCCATCTCGATGGCTTTTTCCGGGGTTTCCGTGATGTAAGCGTTCAGATTGCGATGCGCTTCCATCGATTTCAGGTGTGCTTCGGTCAGCTCGACCGAGGTATAATCACCTTTTGCAAGCCCGTCGCGGGCTTCTGCAAGCGTCAGATTTGTCAGATCAGTCATTATTCAACCACCTTGGGCACAACAAAACAGCCAGCATCGGTCATCGGTGCGTTCGACAGCACTTTTTGCTGGATGTTGCCATCGGTGACTTCGTCCTTGCGCAGCGGCAGGGTGAGATCGGCAACCGACGTCAGCGGGTCGCAACCCTCGACATCAACTTCTTGCAGTTCCTCGACGAAATCGAGGATACGGGTCAAATCTCCCGCCAGTTCGGAAAGACCTTCTTCGGACACGTTGATACGTGACAGATAGGCAATGCGGCGAACTGTTTCCTTATCCAAAGACGACATGGATGAAAGTCTCTCTTAAGGAATGACAAAAAACCCGGCAGACATTTCATCTGCCAGAACTTGAATTACAGCGCGGAAACTAGCACCCTGCCGCCCCTATCGCAAGGCCCGCAAACGCCCTAAAGGTGCGACATCTGCAATCACCGCTATCCAATGTCGCCATCAAGGTCAAAAATGCCCGCAACGATCCGCAAATGACGTTACAATCGGGCATGCCTGAATTGCGTCCTTCAACCGGCAATTCGGCTGGTGTTTTACAATCAACCCGCCTATAAGGTCGCCATGATTTGCAATGATACTCAGGAATTGCTGCGGTTTTTAGCACCAGCAGCGCGCGTTTTGGGCCTGGACCTTGGCACCAAAACCATTGGCGTGGCCCTTTCAGATGTCGGGCTGCAGATCGCTTCACCTTATGAGCTGATCTCGCGGAAGAAATTTACCCGCGATATCGCACAGCTATCGTCGATCATTACCAAGCAGAATGTTGGTGGCATCGTCATTGGCTTCCCGCGCGAACTGGATGGTTCGATCGGCAAGGCCTGCCATCGCGTTTACGCCTTTATCGACGAGATGGAAAAATACATCGACCTGCCGGTACTGATGTGGGACGAACGTCTTTCGACCAACGCGGTCGAGCGTATCCTGATCGAGGAAGTCGACATGACCCGCAAACGTCGTGCGGAAGTCGTCGATAAAACGGCAGCTGCCTATATCCTGCAGGGCGCACTTGATCACCTTAACCGTCATACCGATCCGGGTGAAAACGCGGAACCCGATGAAGACGAATTTGACGGCGACGAAGACTGATATCCTCGTCCTGATCATCTAATGATTTTAAAAAGCTGCCTGTTCATTCAGGCAGCTTTTTTATCTGGATTTGATGACGACCATCAGTCCAAAGAACTTCGATGGCGGCAGGATCAGTTGCCCCTTCTTCTGAACCGCCCCAAGGGACAATGCAGCGTCTGCAATCTTGCTGATATCTTCGACAATCAGCTCAAATCCGGCAAATCCGTCTGTTGAGAATTCAGGATCATCAAAACCGTATTTTGCAATCAATTCATCGCTGTGAAGGGCTTCAACCAGATGATCGATCCTGATTGCTTCATAGAAATCACGTACTGCATCCGCCGCCCAATGGCTTAACATCACCTTGCCAATCGCCTTTGCACCATTGGCATGCGACTGATATTGCGGAAAATAGAAATTCTGTGGCGGGTGGCGATGCTGGCAAACAAATGTAACCGCATTGCGCAGCAACGGATGATTTGCAAAGGCCAAGGAGAATGCCACGCCCACCGTGTCACCATCTGGAGTCCGGGCGTCACGTTCAAAGTGAAATACCGGCGGAACCGCAGCACCGGCAGCAATGAAATCCTCGCGGTCCTTTTCTGCATCGCGTGATTGCAGTGCCAGCATCGACATGCCCTGACGATGGCGCAGATAATCACGGTTATAGACCGCAAAGGAAAACGGCGCCGACAAATCGGTTTCGGCAATCTTACCGGGATCCACCACGGCAAGCAGCTCAATATACATACCATCAAGCTGGATCAGCGCATTGCCGGTCCCGAACGGATGAATGGCACGGGGCGTCACGGTAAAACCGAGCAGGGAATAGGCAGCAATCGCCGCATCAAGATCATTCACACATAGAACCAAATGGTCGATTGCGCGCGACATAGCGTCCCCTTTTGTTTTAGCAGCCCTGGCACTTTACAACGAGGGCACCCTTATAGATGTGCTGACTATCACATTCTGATTGCTCAACAAAGAACAACCGGGTCGCAGGTGAATTAAAGTCACCTAGCCCAATCGCTTGCAGCGATTGCATTTTTATCGGAAAACATAAGCTAGCGCCGGACCTTTCAAACCGAAATGCACCCGGCACACATCAAGCCAGCAGGTCTTTTAATGATCGCCATTCTGTCCGCCCTTTTGCCAACATTTGCCCTGATCGTTCTGGGCTATGTGCTTCGCCAACGACGATTCCTGCCTGATACATTCTGGCCGGGCGCAGAGAAACTGACCTATTTTGTTACCTTTCCAGCGTTGCTGTTTTCCAATACCGCCAAGGCCGACCTTGGCAGCCTGCCACTTGTCGGGATCACCAGTGCAATGCTTGGAACCATTGCGATTTGCACCGTCCTGATCATGGTACTGAAGCCGGTTCTAAAGGTCAGCCCGGCGGCATTTTCATCGCTGGTTCAGGGGGCTATACGCCCCAACACCTATATTGGTCTTGCGGTTGCAGCCGCCCTTCTTGGAACATCCGGACTGACGGTTACAGCGCTTTGTGTGGCACTGGTTGTTCCGACCGTGAATGTCATATCGGTTCTGGCCTGCGCCCATTGGGGGAACAATGACCGAACACCCGGCTTGCTATCGCTGTTGCGCGATGTTTGCAAAAACCCGTTACTGGTGGCATGCGTTTTGGGCAGCCTTTTCAATGTTTCAGGTCTCGGTTTACCCCCTGTGATCGGCCCGTTCCTTGAAGTTCTTGGACGTGCTGCACTGCCAATCGGCCTGCTTGCGGTCGGCGCCGGGCTTGATCTTAAGGCCGCACGCAATGCCGGGGTTCCGGTTGGCATATCGACCTTCGGCAAGCTTGCGATCAGCCCGGCAATTGCCGCCGGACTTTGTTTTGCCCTGGGATTGCCCACAATCGAGAGCGCGGCAGTAGTGCTTTATGCCGCCCTTCCCTGTTCGGCCAGCGCCTATGTTCTTGCCCGCCTGATGGGCGGCGATGCCCAAATGATGGCCAGCATCATCACCGTTCACACACTTGTTGCCATCATCACCATGCCGATCATCGCCGTCCTGATGCATGTGGTTTAACCGGCCTCACAATTCTTGACCACGCCGAAAACCTGACCGATCAGTCAGGAAAACCTTCGCATCTTCGGGGCCAGGTTTGGAATATTTAACTTTTCGTGACAGGGGCAATTCGCTATGCTCCGCGCGAAAATTTTTCCAGACCATCCAAGGGAAATGTGCAACGCCATGAGCGTCATGGGACCAGCGGCGGATCACTATCCGCACCCACACCTCCTCGGCATCGAGGGTCTCACCCCCGGGGAAATCACCCTTATTCTTGATCGGGCACAGCATTACGCGGAAAAGAACCGTTCTGCTGACAAGACCAGCAATATTCTGGCAGGTGCCACGGTTGTTAATCTGTTTTACGAAAACTCCACCCGCACGCTGACATCGTTTGAGCTTGCCGCCAAACGTCTGGGCGCGGATGTCATCAACATGACGGTCGGGACCAGCTCGGTCAAAAAGGGTGAAACCCTGATTGATACCGCCATGACGCTGAACGCCATGAACCCCGATGCACTTGTCGTTCGTCACGGCGATAGTGGCGCTGTCAAACTGCTGAGCGAAAAGGTCAATTGCGCGGTTTTGAATGCCGGTGACGGTCGCCACGAGCACCCGACACAGGCCCTGCTTGATGCACTGACCATTCGTCGCCACAAGGGACGTCTGCACCGTCTGAACGTTGCGATCTGCGGTGATATTGCGCATTCGCGCGTTGCACGTTCGAACATTCTGTTGCTCAACACCATGGGATCGCGTGTGCGTCTGGTCGCTCCGCCAACCCTTATCCCGTCAAAGATTGACCGCATGGGTGTCGAGATTTTCCATGACATGGAAGAAGGACTGAAGGATTGCGATATCGTCATGATGTTGCGTCTTCAGCTTGAACGCATGGAAGGAAGCTTTATCCCGTCTGTGCGCGAGTATTTCCATTTCCATGGTCTTGACCGGGCAAAGCTTTCCAATGCCAAACCCGATGCACTTATCATGCATCCCGGCCCGATGAACCGCGGCGTTGAAATCGACAGTGAAGTCGCCGACGACGTCGAACGTTCCGTGATCCGCGAACAGGTCGAAATGGGAGTTGCCGTACGTATGGCCGCGCTGGAATTGCTTGTGCAGAACCACAGAAAGCTGGGAGGTCAGGCATGAACCCCGCTATTCGCGCCAAGGGCGCAGGCAAAAAGGCCCTTATCAATGCTCGCCTTCTTGATCCGGCCGCCCAGACCGATGGCCCGGGTGGCCTTCTGATCGAAGATGACACCATCATCAAATCCGGCTCCGGCATTACAAAGGATACTGTGCCCGAAGGGTTCGAGATCATCGATCTTGGTGGTGCCTGCCTGGCCCCCGGTCTGGTTGACATGCGTGCCCAGCTCCGTGAACCGGGTTTCGAGCACCAGGAAACCATTGAGACAGCTGGTAAATCAGCCGCCATTGGTGGCGTTACCACCATCATCGCCCTGCCCAATACCGATCCGGTGATTGACGATGTTGCCGGTGTCGAGTTCATCGCACGCCGTGCGCGCAAGGTCGGGCTGGCAAAGGTCTTTGTCTATGGTGCCGTTTCCAAAGGTATCGAAGGCAAGGAAATTACCGAAATGGGCCTTCTGCATCAGGCAGGTGCAGTAGCATTCTGTGACGGCGTCAAAACCATCGCCAGTGCGCGTTTGCTGCGTCAGGCTCTGTCCTACTCCGCCTTTTTCGATGGCATGATTGTGCAGCACCCCGAAGAACCCGAACTTTCCACGGGGGCTTCGATGAATAGTGGCGAGCTTGCCACCCGTCTTGGTCTGTCAGGTGTTTCGCCGCTTGCAGAAGTCATGCAAATCGAACGCGACTTGCGCCTGGCCGAAATGACAGGCGGTAGACTTCATTTTGCACATATTTCGACAGGTGAATCGGTCGAAGTCATCCGCAAGGCCAAGAAACGCGGCCTTAAGGTGACTTGTGACACCGCGCCATTCTATTTCGCGCTGAATGAAAACTCGGTATCGGATTATCGCACCTTTGCCAAACTGTCCCCGCCACTTCGTTCAGAAGATGATCGTCAGGCGATTGTGGCCGGACTGGCCGATGGCACCATTGATGCCATCGCATCGGACCATAATCCGCAAGATGCCGATTCCAAACGCTTGCCCTTTGCACAGGCAGCTGCCGGTGCGGTGGGCTTTGAGACACTTCTGCCGATTTCACTGGAACTTTACCACAACGGCCACATGTCGCTTCTTGAGGTCATCACCAAGCTGACACGTATTCCGGCAGAACTGGTACGCATCAAGGGTGCCGGAACGTTGGCCGAAGGCACGCCGGCCGATCTGGTGGTATTTGATCCGGATCGTCCGTGGAAAATCGATCCTTATCAGTTCCATTCGAAATCGAAAAACTCACCATTTGATGGTCGCCTTACACAGGGTCGTGTTCTGCGCACCCTGATTGATGGCCGCGAAATCTTCAAGGAAGGCGCCTGATATGGAACTCGACGAAGGCTACAAGGCCATGCTGATGTCGCTGCAGATCGCCACGGTTTGTGGTTATTTGCTGGGCTCCATCCCGTTCGGGCTGGTTCTGACACGTATGGCGGGTCTTGGGGACATTCGCAAAATCGGATCGGGCAATATTGGTGCAACCAACGTTCTGCGTACCGGTCGCAAGGGTCTGGCATTCATGACCCTGATTGGCGATGCAGGCAAAGGTGCCTTTGCAGCCCTTCTGTTCACTCATATGGCAGGTGTTGAACAGGGAATATTTGCCGGTGGCGCCGCCGTCATCGGACATATGTTCCCGATCTGGTTGCGTTTCAAAGGCGGCAAAGGTGTCGCCACCACGCTTGGCACCCTTGCAGCCGTCAACTGGATCATGGGGCTTTGTGCAGCACTGACCTGGCTTGTTATGGCGCTGATTTTCCGCATCTCGTCGCTGTCGGCATTGATTGCGATGATTGCCGCACCGCTTGCTGCATTTTTCATTGCAAACGATCCCGGTGCCGGATGGCTTGGCGTGTTTCTGGCAGTCATTGTCTGGGCAGCACACCATGCCAATATCGGGCGTCTTTTGCGCGGTGAAGAACCCAAGATCGGTCAGAAGAAGAAACAGTCAGAAGAAGATAGCGCGCCCCCGGAAAACTGAGCCGTCCTTTCGAATAGCTTGACGAAGCAACGCCCGGATGACCACAATCCGGGCGTTATGCATTTAAGTGATCAACAACCGGCACGATTGGCACAATCAGAACGCCTTGCCCGCATGCGGCTTGCGCGCAGTGGCAATATTGGCCCGGTTACCTTTCGCAAACTGCTTGAACGCTTTGGCTCTGCGCGTGAGGCCATCGAAGTTTTGCCTGAAATCATCCGGCAATCCGCCAATAGCCGAAAAATCACACTCGCCAGCCGTGAGGACACCATTGCCGAAATTGATCAGGCAAAGGCCTGTGGCGCAAAACCAGTCATTTTCGGTGACCCGGAATATCCTGCTTTGTTGGCGCGTATTGAAGATGCCCCACCCTATTTCTATGCAATCGGGCGGTTGGAATTTTTAGGGAAAACATCCATCGGGATCGTTGGTGCGCGCAATGCATCTGCAAATGGTTGTGGTTTTGCGCGTAAAATCAGCTTTGATCTTGTATCGGCGGGATATGTCGTCACATCCGGGATGGCGCGCGGCATTGATGGCGCAGCCCATAGTGCGGCACTTGGCATCACCGGTGATCACGCCGGAGGAACAATCGCAGTGCTTGGGGGTGGTGTCGATGTCATCTATCCCCGTGAACATCAGGAACTTTATGAACAGCTTTGCCAAAGCGGACTGGTCATTTCCGAAATGCCGCCAGGCTTAAAACCACAGGCGCGCCATTTCCCAAGACGTAACCGGATCATATCGGGTCTATCTGCCGGAACTGTCGTTATCGAGGCCGGACGCAATTCAGGGTCGCTGATTACCGCCCGTTTTGCCGCGGATCAGGGGCGTGACGTCTTTGCCGTGCCCGGTTCACCAACCGACCCGCGTGCGGCCGGGCCAAACAGCCTGATCCGCGATGGCGCAATTTTATGCGACTCTGTTGACGTAATTCTTGATGCGTTGCGTCAGGCAGAAAAAAACATCCATCTTTTCGAAGGATTTCATCATTTCAACACAGAGGGTCGCATTCCCGATACAGATGCGTCCCCGACTGACTATGGGGACATCATCGCGTCACTTGAACGTGACGCCAAAACCTTACCGGCCCCAAAATCCGGGCAAGATATTGAAAATGAACATAAAACATCAAAAACACATTCATCCGATCTGGCCTCTGATGATCAGGAGAAAATCTTTGATTTACTGTCCACATCCCCCCTGCTGGTTGATGAGCTAATTCGTACATCAAATATGTCTGCAAACCATGTTTCTACGATTTTGATTGAGCTTGAACTTGCAGGAAGGGTTGAACGTCACCCCGGAAATAGGGTATCGCGTATCGCCAAATGAGAGTCGCGTCGAAATGTGGCGCGATAAATATTGTTGTGATTTGCTGCAATTTGCGCAATCTGATCTGAAATACACAGACACTATATATATGTGTCTCACGCATTCGGGTCATTTTAAGCACAACATAAATATCGCCTTCGGGCGCAAGAACCGGACACGAAAAACGTAATGAATCTTGTCATCGTCGAATCCCCGGCCAAAGCCAAGACGATCAACAAATATCTCGGCGACGATTATAAGGTGCTGGCCTCTTTCGGTCACATCCGCGATCTGCCGTCAAAAGACGGTTCGGTCGATACCGACAACGATTTTTCGATGGTCTGGGAAACAGACGGGCGTTCTGAAAAGCAGATCCGCGAGATCGCAGCTGCTGCACGTGACTCCGACACCATCTATCTCGCGACTGACCCGGATCGCGAAGGGGAAGCCATTTCCTGGCACATTCTTGAAGTTCTCGAGCAGAAGAAGCTGCTCCGCGGTCGTGATGTTCATCGCGTCGTATTCCACGAGATCACCAAGAAAGCCGTGACCGACGCAATCGCCAATCCACGTGAACTTAATCAGGAACTGGTCGACGCCTATCTGGCGCGCCGTGCACTTGATTATCTGGTAGGCTTTAACCTTTCGCCGGTTTTGTGGCGCAAGTTGCCCGGCTCCCGGTCGGCAGGACGTGTGCAGTCTGTTGCGCTGCGCCTGATCTGCGAACGCGAAATCGAAATCGAAGCCTTCAAACCCGACGAATACTGGTCACTGGAAGCAGGCTTTGCCGTTCCGGAAGGTAATTTTACGGCCCGCCTGACCCATCTGAATGGCGAGAAGCTTGATAAGCTGGCACTTGGCAATGAAGATGCGGCCAAAATCGCCAAGGAAAAAGTCGAAAGCCGCAACTACACGGTTTCAAAGGTCGAGCGCAAGGACGTCAAACGTCGTCCACAGCCACCTTTCACCACATCCACCTTGCAACAGGAAGCATCGCGCAAGCTTGGCTTTGGAGCGAAACGCACCATGCAGCTGGCCCAGCGCCTGTATGAAGGTGTTGATATCGGCGGCGAGACCGTTGGTCTTATTACTTATATGCGTACCGACGCCGTGGTTCTTTCACAGGAAGCACTGGCAGCGGCCCGTCGCCTGATTGCCAAGGATTATGGCGAAGCTTACCTGCCGCCAAGCGCACGCAGCTTTGCCAACAAGGCCAAAAACGCGCAGGAAGCCCACGAAGCTGTCCGCCCGACCGACCTGTTCCGTCGCCCTGATCAGGTTTCTCGTCATCTCGACAAGGACCAGCTGGCTCTTTACACCCTGATCTGGAAACGTACGGTTGCCTGTCAGATGGAAGATGCCCGTTTTGATCAGGTTGCGGTTGATCTGTCATCAAATGACAACCATGTCGTTCTTCGCGCAAACGGTTCTGTCGTCAAATTTGACGGCTTCCTGAAACTGTATCAGGAAGGCAAGGATGACGAGGCCGAGGACGAAAATGATCGTCGCCTGCCGCCGCTTAAGGAAGGTCAGAAACCCGACCTTGGCAAAGTCAGCATCGATCAGCATTTCACCCAGCCCCCGCCCCGCTATACCGAGGCGAGCCTGGTCAAAAAGATGGAAGAACTGGGCATCGGTCGCCCGTCGACCTATGCCTCGATCATCTCGGTCCTTCAGGATCGCAACTATGTGTTGCTTGAACGTCGCCGCTTTGTCGCGCAGGACCGGGGCCGTCTTGTAACGGCCTTCCTGTCGAAGTTCTTTGAACGTTACGTGCAGTATAATTTCACGGCTGATCTGGAAAACCAGCTTGATGAAATCTCGATGGGGAATCTGGCCTGGAAAGATGTTCTCAGGGATTTCTGGAAATCGTTCAAAGGCAACGTGGACGAGGCAAAGGAACTCAAGATCACTGACGTGCTTGATGCGCTTCAGGTGATGCTTGAAAACTATCTGTTCCCGACCCGTGAAGACGGTTCAGATCCGCATAAATGCCCGAAATGCAACGACGGTACGCTAAGCCTTAAGCTTGGCAAGTTCGGGGCGTTCCTTGGCTGTTCGAACTATCCGGAATGCAACTTTACGCGTCCGCTGGTTGCCAATGAAAATGGTAGCGATTCCGAACTTGATTCCGGCCCCAAGGTACTTGGGATCGACAAGGAAACCGGCAAGGAAATCACCCTGCGCAAAGGTCCGTATGGCGTTTACGTTCAGCTTGGCGAGGAAGAAGAAGTCGAAGGCAAGAACGGTAAACCCAAAAAGGTCAAACCGAAACGGACGTCCCTTCCCAAAGGGTTGGAACCGTCAGTTGTTGACCTGACCAAGGCCGAAGAACTTCTGACCCTGCCACGTGTTGTCGGGATTTACCCCGATACCGGCGAGGAAATGAAAGCCAACGTTGGCCGTTTTGGCCCTTACGTGCAGGCAGGCAGCATCTTTGCGTCCCTTAAGGCTGACGATGACGTTCTGACTATTGGTGAAAACCGTGCCATTGCCCTGATCGCGGATAAACGTGAAAAGTCGGGCACTGAAATCGGCAAACATCCCGACGATAACGAACCGATCTTTGTCGCTGTCGGACGTTGGGGACCGTTTGTGAAACACAAAAAGACCATCGCCAATATTCGCGATGTCGAACGTGACGATATCACCCTTGAAATGGCGATAAAGGCCATCAAGGAAAAGGAAACCAAGTCGGGCAAGACAACCAAAGCCGCGACCAAGAAAACGGCAACCAAAACAACGGCGGCAAAGAAACCCGCAGCAAAGAAGACAACCACGAAAAAGGCGGCGGCGAATTAATCGCCGCCTTCCTTTTCAGGGGTTAATGATTGAAAGGACGCCGCACCGTTGGCGAACGATACAGAAGACAAGAAGCACTTCCCGACCCGGGAAGAAATTATCGAATTCATCGATATGAGCCCGACCCCGGTCGGCAAGCGCGAAATTGCGCGCGCCTTTAACATCAAGGGCGCAGCCAAGATTGAGCTTAAAAAGATCCTCAAAGACCTGAAAATTGAAGGCGATGTGGTCAAGGGCCGCAGACGGTTTGATAAACCTGACCGTCTGCCCCCGGTCGAGGTTTTGGAAATTACCGGCATTGACGATGATGGCGAGGTTCTTGCCAGGCCGAATGTCTGGAAGCACGATTACGACCCGCCCCAGATCGTCGTGAAATCGATCCGTCGTGGTGGCCCGAGTGCCCCGGGTATCGGTGACAAGATTCTGGCCAAGCTGCGCTATACCGGTAAGCAGACCTATGAGGCCAGCATCATGCGGGTCCTTGGAAGCGGCCCACAGCGCGTCCTGGGTCTTTATCGCCCCAATGAGCGCGAAGGTCGCGTTGTACCCACAGACCGCAAGGATAGCGGCGAGATCGCAGTCCCGCTTGACGATCATCCCGATCTTGAAACCGGCGCACTGGTTTTGACGGAAATTCTGCCGGGCAAACATTTCGGATTGCGCAAAGGCCGTATCACCGAGGTTCTTGGCAATATCAATGAACCAAAGTCCATCAGCCTTGTATCCATCCATGCGCGTGGTATTCCCTTTGAATTCCCGCCCGAAGTCGAACTTCAGGCGCGCGAATCAAAGGCCACACCGCTTGGCAAACGTACCGACCTTCGCGATATCCCGCTAGTCACCATTGATGGTGCCGATGCGCGCGATTTCGATGACGCTGTGTGGGCAGAACCCGACAGTGACCCGGAAAACGAGGGTGGCTGGCACATCATGGTCGCGATTGCCGATGTGTCCTGGTATGTCCGACCTGGCGATGCGCTTGACCGCGAGGCCGTCAAACGCGGCAACAGCTGTTACTTCCCGGATCGTGTCGTCCCGATGTTGCCGTTTGAGCTTTCAAATGGTTGGTGTTCGCTTGTCCCGCATGAAGATCGCGGCTGTATGGCCGTCGAAATGTGGCTGGACAAACATGGTCACAAGCTACGTCATAAATTCTGCCGCGGCATGATGAAATCCGCCGCCCGCCTGACCTATGATCAGGTCCAGCGCGCGATGGATGGGCAGCCAGATGACACCACAGGTCCGCTCGTCGAGACCATCATCAAACCGCTTTACGGTGCTTTCCATGCATTTCTTGAGGCCCGCAAACATCGCGGGGTTCTGGAACTTGACGTGCCGGAACGCAAGATCGAGCTGAATGACAAAGGCCAGATCGTGGCCATCGCACCACGTGCGCGCTTTGACAGCCACAAGCTGATCGAAGAATTCATGATTGCGGCCAACGTTTGTGCTGCCGAGGAACTTGAGCGCATCAAGCAACCCTGCATGTATCGTATCCACGATGCACCCAGCGAGGAAAAGCTTGAAGCCCTGCGCGAGTTCCTTGAAGGTGCTGGTTATCAGTTAAACAAGGCATCGGTTTTGCGTCCGCGTGACTTCAACCGCATTCTTGAAATGGCCAAGGACACCCCCGAAGCCGAACTGATCAACACGGTCGTCCTGCGTAGCCAGTCACAGGCCATGTATAGCCCGGATAATATCGGGCACTTTGGCCTTGCTCTAAAAAAATATGCGCATTTCACATCCCCAATCCGCCGTTATGCCGACCTTCTGGTCCATCGTGCCCTGATTGCAGGTTTGAAACTTGGCGAAGGCGGTTTGCCGCCCGAAGATGGTGAACGGTTCGAACAGATTGGCGAAGACATTTCGGGCACCGAACGTCGGGCCGCCATGGCCGAACGCGATGCGGTTGATCGTTATGTTGCCGCTTATATGTCCGACAAGGTCGGAGCCGAGTTCCCCGGCAAGATTTCCGGTGTCACGCATTTTGGTCTGTTCATTTCACTGAACGAAACCGGTGCGGATGGTCTGGTACCGATTTCCACCCTGCCCGATGACTACTATGTCCATGATGCGGCAAGTCATGCACTTGTCGGACAGAACCGCGGCAAGAGGTTCCAGCTTGGTGACACGGTCGTTGTGCGCATTGCTGATGCGGACGCGGCAACCGGGTCACTGGCCCTGCGTTTGGCAGAACATGCTGATATCACTGCACGCGATCTGGTCGAACGCCCGCGTGGACGACGCGGTCAGAACAAGCATCGTGGCGGAAGCCCCGGCGAGCGTAGTCATCGCCATGGAAGCAAGCCCGGATTCCGTTCGGGACCGCGCGGGGCGACCGGCCCCGACGGGACATCAGCGACGAAGTCCAAGGGCAAAGCAGGTGGCAAGAAAAAAACGACACCTAAAAAGCAACGCAAACTGGTGGCGTCCAGCCGGGTAGCCCGAAGTGCTGCAAAACGCGGTGACAAACCGCAATAACAGCACAGTCAGATACACCAGAGATATAACAAGGGCGGCCAACTGGCCGCTCTTTTGCATTTCACGCCCGGATCCTGTGCTGTGTGACTACATCATTGTTTCAATGAATTTCGCCAGATGTTCCGCCGTCTGTTTGCCCCGGTTATTAATGATTGCGACATTTCCCGGCAATCCTTCGAGATCAGGGTGCGAAGCATCAAAACTGGTCAGCAGGCCAAGCTTCTTGTCCGCAAGGGTTTTCATTGCAGCCAACGCACGGATCAGTTCGATGCCACTTAGCCCATCAAGCACGGCTGCTGTAATCACAGCGTCCGGATGCGATTGCACCACCGTCTGAAAGGCCTCGACTGCGGTGCGGGCGGTGATCGTCCTGAATCCCTTCTCGCGCAATTCACGTTGAAGAAAATGCGCCTGAACTGTGGTCGCTGTCACAAGCAAGACTTCCTTGTCCTGGGCAACTGCGACGGCCGATTTTACGTCGACATCGTCTGCTTTCGCACTCCGCGTCGGCAAGGATCGCAAAATACGTGTTTCTTCATCTGCGGGCGGATTGGTCCCGCTTTCAATAATTTCTCGAATCCAGCTGGTAAAATCGACCAGCGATGCAGCTTCGAGGTCATCAATTTCGGTGAGTTCGGCGATGTAGTCTTCCAGTCGATGGGCGATTGCGCCGACCAGTGGGAAACCGAATGATCCGGCAAGCCCCTTGACCGTGTGAGCTTCTCGACGCAGCTCGGCAATGCCTGCGGCGGCCTCATCCATGCCGCCGGCAACCCGGTCAATCGTGGTTTCAATGCGATCAATACGCTCGATAGTGTCCTCAATGAAGTCCTGTTTCAGACCGGCAACGATGGCGTCTGCATTTCCCATTGGGCACTCCTTTGGCAGGTATTCATTTATGGTCAAAAGCCACAAAGTCGCCCATAGGGTGAATTGAAAGGGACGATTTCACTTGCTTGCGCTCTTGAACATCATGATGATGGTATATCGTTTCAATGCCCTTTTTTGCCCTTCGGATCAAGTGCAGGCAGGAACGAAAAAGGAGTTTCACGCCCAATGACCGAGCCCCACAATACCCCGAACCCCCTTGATCATCACGACACTGACGCCAACATGTCAGGACCTACCGACAGCGGAAAGCGTCTTTTGCTTGGTCTGCGTCGCGGATTTCGCCGTAAATGCCCCAATTGCGGACATGGATTGGCTTTTGGCGGATATCTGAAGCTGCGTACGGAATGCGATGTCTGCAGCCACCCGATAGGCGAATATCGCTGTGATGATGCCCCACCCTATTTCACTATTTTTCTGGTCGGCCATATCGTTGTGCCTGGCGTCTTGATGATGGAGCAATCCATCAAGCCGTCAGTTCTGATGCAATTGTCCATCTGGCTTCCTGCCACAGTATTGCTGTGCCTAGGCTTCCTGCCATTTATCAAGGGTGCTGTTCTCGGCACGCAATGGGCAATGCGCATCAAAGGATAGCCATTGGCTATTCCGTACCTTTTCGCTTAGAATTAGGCGTATTGGCTTTTATGAACTGATCGGATGTTTCGCTTGGTCATCTTTGGCCTGCCCCGGATCGATTATCTCCCCTTGAATAACGGCTTAAGCCAGTGGCGGCGTATCGGGGCTACGCTTGGCCTTTGTCTGTTACAAGCAGCTTGCGGCACCTCTCAGGTGGCAGGGATAACTGCCCCTGACGATCCGCAAACACGCGAACTCGTCACACAGACCATCGAACTGGTCGCCACGCGCTACATTGATCCCATCAGCCGCGATCAAATTCTGGTCAATACGCTTGATGGTCTTTCGGAAATTGATGACAACATCCGTGTCGGCATCACCCCTGATGACCTCGTTTTGCAATATGATGGCAAAACGGTTCAGACCATTGCCCTGCCGCAGACCAACTATGACCAGACAAGTGCCGAAGGCACCCAGATCTGGTCCGAAATCACCCTGCGCGGGCTTGGTACCTATCGGGCCTATTCCCCAGTATTGCGCAACAGCCAGACATCTGACGTACAGGCTGCCCTTGTCAGCGGTGCCATCCGCAACCTGGACCGCTACAGCCGCTACGAAGGCCCCAAACAGGCCGAAACAGCCCGCAATCGCCGCGATGGCTATATCGGTATCGGAATTCGCCTGATCGGTGGTGACGGCTATCCGGTAGTGAAACTTGTTCATCCCGAAAGCCCGGCTGCAAAGGCAGGCCTTCATCCCGGGGACCAGATCGTTACGGTTAACGGCGAAGACATGTATGGCAAGACCAGCCAATATGCTGCCGAGCTGCTTCATGGCGAGGAAGGCAGCAGAGTGATCATTGACGTGAATACTGCCGGTGACCGGACTATTACTCCGATGGAAATCGTCCGCGAACGTGTGATTGACCGGACGGTTTTTGCAGAAATCCGGGACAACATCCTGATTGCCCGTCTGACCAGCTTTAACAGTGCAACGGCAAGCACTTTGGGGGACAATATCCTCAAGGCGCAGCTTTATGACGGCGGGCTCAAGGGGGTCATCCTTGATCTGCGCGGAAATCGTGGCGGGTTGCTTCAACAGGGTGTTGCTGTTGCCGATCTGTTTCTGGAGAACGGACCGATTGGCAATACATTTTCACGCGTCACCGCAGCACGTCATACCTTTCGGGCGGAAACAGATGATTTGACCAAGGGGGCACCACTGATCGTTTTGATTGACGGGCGAACCGCATCATCGGCCGAGCTGGTTGCCGCAGCCCTTCAGGACAGAAACCGTGCTGTTCTGGTTGGCTCAACAAGCTTTGGCAAGGGATCGGTTCAGGCCATCAATGATTTGCCCAATCACGGCACCCTTACCTTTACCTGGTCACGCATGACAGCCCCGTCTGGTTATACATTTGACAGAATCGGTCTTTTCCCGGCCATCTGCACGCAGTCGGGTGAAGATGACACACCAGGGCATCAGGTCTCGACCGCCCTTTCGCAGCGTGATCAGACGGCCAGTACGATGGTGAAATGGCGGAGCCTTGATTACCGCGACGAAAAAAACCGCCGTGAACTTCGCAATGTTTGTCCGGCAAGCAATCGCAGTGAAGAATTTGACGTCAAAGTAGCATTGGAATTGTTGAAAAACAGCCCTGATTACAAGAATCTCGCCTTTGTCGGACAACAGGAAATCGCCGATACTTTTGATGCGAATTAAAAATGCATTCTTTTTTGCCAAAATGGCTTGACACTCTGGCGATAACCTTTATGTTCCGCCGCCTGAGATACACCTGAACACAGGATGCAGAGACATGGCGAAGCCCGCTTCGATCCTCGTAAAGTTGGTAAGCACCGCAGATACCGGTTACTTCTATGTTGTTAAGAAGAACCCGCGGAATACCACCGAGAAATTCCAGTTTCGCAAGTACGACCCGGTCGTGCGTAAGCACGTCGTGTTCAAAGAAGCGAAAATGAAGTAATTTGGTTCTTCGGAATCTGATTACCGGAAGATTTAAAAAAAGACGTGTCCTTCGGGACACGTCTTTTTTATCTGTGCGCCATGGAAACGAGCTTTGAGCCCCCTCTTGCCTGTCTATCGACCGAAACGACGATAGCCCGCAGCGGCAAGCATCAGCCAGCCCGCAATGAATGACAGACCACCAATCGGTGCAACAGCTCCAAATAGCGTCACTCCGCTAAAGGCGATGGCATAGAGCGACCCGCAGAAGAACAGGATGCCGACGAGCATGGCATAGGCAGCGAACCGCAAAAACTTCTCGTCCGGGACATGGTGAACCAATCCGGCAATAGCGGCCAGCGCAACAGCGTGAACAAGCTGATAGTGCGCACCCTTTTCAACAAGGCTTCTGGCATAGTCCATTTCGCTTCCTGCCATCCCATGGGCCGCAAATGCCCCGATGGCCACCCCCACGGCGCCGTTCAATCCAGCCATGATTATCGATAATCGCATTGCCCGGTCCTCTTTCTGCGATATGCATTTGAAATATCGGCACAGACTAATCCGCGATGCTTGCTATCGCCATGCGAAAACGCAAAAAAAATGGCCGTACTAAAAAGTACGGCCAGTAAACTCTCTTGGGGGAGATGTGCCGAGCCATCGAAATGCTCGTCACAAGATTATTAGTACCTTTGGATATTTCCCAATTCTGTGACAGCCGTCACAATTCCCCAAAAATATCATTCATTTGGCAACATTTCAGGTTCGGAAGAGTTTTATTGGCCGGTGTTTTGCCAATTCTAGTGAATGGATTCACTTAGAAACTCTTCAAGGCGACGAACATCAGGAACATGCAGCCCGTTATCTTCTTTGGTCACCAACCCCTTGCGCGCAAGACTTCCCATGACGCGCGCAACGGTCTCGCGCGAGGTGCTGACGCGGCCGGCGACTTCGGAATGAACCGGCACCGGGGCCAAGATTGCTGCTCCGTCACTATCGCAAACCTTTTGGGCGCGACGCAGAATTTCGGCAATGACGCGCTCGTTCGCACCAAGCGTGCTAACATCGACAATGCGTCGGGTCGAGGTGCGCACAATACGCGCCAGCTCGGTAATCACATTCCATGCTACAGACGGATGGCTTTTAACGACCTTCTCGAAATTGGACGGACTAAGAATACCGACATCGGTATTGCTGACTGCAAACACACAAGCTGATCGTGGTTCACCATCAATTGCTGACAATTGACCAACACATCCCCCGGCACCGATTTCCTCAAGCGTTATTTCACGACCGGAAAGCGAATAGTTCACAATACGCACCCTGCCCGACAGGATCAGATAAACGTCGGAACTGTCCGCCTCGGGTTCAATAATCTGGGTACCCGCAGCATATGTCTTGCGATTGATATGACGTTCAACGTCCCCAAGAGCGTCTTCGTCAAGGTCGGCAAAAATGCCAACGACAGATAATTTAATCATGAACCCGTGCTTTTTGTTGCGCTGTTGTTTTTATGCAAACCGGCAACTTTTACGCTGCCCTGTTATGACTCTGCTGTCCCGCGCGCAATCATAAGCAAACAACCCCCGACTGACAATCTCTTGCAGCAAGCTCACCCAATGACACATCATGATAGACACAACCATGCTGCATGTGCGAACATGATCTCAGAATTTTCCACCACGACTTTTCGAACGCTGGTCCTGTTTCCTTTAGGAGACCTATCATGAGTCCAGAACTGGAAATTTTCCGTCGCAGTCCGACGGGCAAACCAAAAAGCAAACATCCGCTTGTTTTTGTCCATGGAGCCTTTACCGGTGCCTGGTGCTGGAACGAGCATTTCCTGACCTGGTTTGCCGAAAAGGGATTTGAAACTGTCTCGTTTTCCCTGCGCGGACATGGCGGCAGTGGTGGCAGACAATTGCGCAGTCTGGCCTCGATCGATGATTATGTCGAAGATCTTGAAGAAGTGGTCGATACGCTTGGACAGACGCCGGTTCTGATCGGTCATTCCATGGGTGGTTATATCATCCAGAAATATCTTGAAAATCATAGTGCCGAGGCCGCCATTCTGATGGCGTCCGTTCCACCGGAAGGCCTTATTGCGAGCAATGCAATGATGGCAATGGCACAACCGGACCTTTATTTCCATATGGCATGGCTTCAAGCCATCGGGCCCCATACTTTCCTGCGTGAACGTCTCGGACGCGCGATGTTGTCGCCTGATATTGCCGAAGACGAAGGCATGATCTATTTCGGCCGCCTTGAAACTGAAAGTCAAAGAGCACTGCTCGATATGATGGGGGCCAATCCGATCTTTTTGTCACCGGAACAGGCACCGGCTATGCTCGTGATCGGCGCCCGCGATGACGAAATCATCCAAAGTGAACTGATCCATCACACAGCCAAACGATACCATGCGGACTACGCGCTTGTTGACGATATCCATCACGCAATGATGCTTGATAAGAACTGGGAGCAGGTTGCCGACACCATGCTTGAATGGCTTCAGGTCAAACTGGTCAGCCAGCAGCGCAGTAAAGGCAACAAGACTGCCGCCTGACGGGTAATTTCCCGTTTTCTGATTTACGCATTGCATCAAACGATGGCTTTCAATTGCGTGTTTTTTCTGGGAGCATGATCAACCTTAACAAGAACAAAGGTTGATGACATGCCCCACATGATCAGGAATTCCACTGCATTTTGGGCCATCGCATTTGTCGGTCTGGTTTCGCTTGGTGCAGTATCGGCAAGTGCCCAGCAGGCAACAGATGCAATTGCACCAGAAAATAGCACAACAAAAACGGCCCTTCGCAGCTCCGTTCAATCAATAAACTGGATGATTTCCGCAGCCAATCCCCTTGCGGTCCGGGCCGGTGCAGACATTTTGCGTCAGGGCGGAAACGCAATTGACGCCATGGTTGCCGTCCAAACAATGCTTGGACTTGTCGAACCGCAATCCTCCGGCCTTGGTGGGGGAGCTTTTCTTGTATATTACGATGCGACAAACGGCACGCTGACCACCCTTGATGGCCGCGAAACGGCACCAATGGATGCAACCCCCATCCTGTTTCAGGATGAGAACGGGGAACCTCTTAAATTCTATGACGCCGTCGTCGGCGGACGATCTGTCGGCACGCCGGGAACCCCGGCCCTTCTCAAGACCGCACATGAAAAATGGGGGCAACTGGAATGGCCCGCTTTGCTTTCCCCTGCGATCACCCGTGCAGATAACGGATTTGAAGTTTCGGAGCGTCTGGCATCCCTGATCGCTGCCGATCAGGAAAAGCTGTCTCGCGATCCTACGGCAAAAAGCTACTTCTTTGATGATGCTGGTGCGCCACTTGCGGCCGGGACTTTGCTCAGAAACCCGCACTATGCATCAACCTTGCGTGACCTTGCGCAGAACGGTACGAAAAATTTCTATTTCGGAACAATTGCCCGTGACATCGTTGACAAGGTCAAGGGTGCAACCTGGAACCCCGGTGTTCTGTCGCTGCGTGATTTTGCCACTTATCAGATCAGGGAACGCAAGCCGGTCTGTGCAGATTACCGTGGTTATGACGTCTGCGGAATGGGGCCACCATCGTCGGGTGCACTGACCGTCGGGCAAATCCTTGGCCTTATCGAGCCGTTTGATATTGCATCACTTGGCCCCGACTCTGCTGAAAGCTGGCGCCTGATTGGTGATGCGTCGCGCCTCGCCTTTGCTGATCGCGGGCGGTACATGGCCGATATCGACTTTGTACCGATGCCGCTGACCGGTTTGCTTGATAAAACCTATCTGGCTGAGCGTGCAAAGCTGCTTGAAAGCACCACAGCACTTGAGAGTGTGGATGCGGGCATGCCATCCTTTAGTCATGCAATGAACCTTGCTGATGACGAGGCTATCGAGTTCCCGAGTACCAGCCATTTTTCCATCGTCGATACATACGGCAACGTGGTTTCGATGACGACAACAATCGAGAATGGCTTCGGCTCTCGGCTGATGGTTAATGGCTTTATGCTCAATAACGAGCTCACCGACTTCTCGTTTCGCAGTCACAAGGAAGGCGTTCCCATTGCCAACCGGCTTGAACCAGGCAAACGTCCGCGTTCTTCGATGGCACCAACCATTGTCATGAAAGACAACAAACCGGTCATCGTCACGGGATCACCTGGTGGATCGCGGATTATCGGCTATGTCGCACAGTCAATCATCGCGATGATCGACTGGAAAATGCATCCGCAAGCAGCGATCAGCATGCCGCACCTTGTCAATCGCTTTGGCACTTTTGACATCGAGGCCGGGACATCTGCCGAGACCCTGAAACCCGAGCTGGAAGCACTTGGTTACAAAACCAGTGTGCAGGACCTCAATTCCGGCATTCACGCCATTATGATCACCGGCGGCGGATTGATCGGCGGTGCCGATCCCCGACGCGAAGGGATCGTCATCGGCGAATAACGTGGTCTTTTGAACAAAAAAGCGGGTCACCTTACCAAGACAAGATGACCCGCTTTGGTTTTGAAAACCTGTCAGAACCTAGTGCCCGGCAATCCAGCTTTTAAGCAAATCATGAAGTTCCCGGTGATCATTGGCGATGAAATGTGCACCGGCATCACTCAGGTAACTGGCTGGTGTAATGTCGACAAGCCCGATTGTTGTCGCCCCGGATGCCACCCCCGCCCGAACACCATTCTGGCTATCATCGACAACGATGCATTCGGTGATCGGCAGACGCATCCTTTCCGCAGCAAGCAAATAGACATCCGGATGCGGTTTGGCATTTGCGACATCATGTGCCGAACAGATCCGGTCACCGAAACGATCCTTGATCCCGACCTTGCCCAGTGAAACATCCATCTTGTCATGCGGTCCGTTGCTGCCAACCGCCATCGGGATGTTGTGATGATCCAGAAAATCAAGGATTGGTGCCAGATCGGCAAACGGTTCAAGATCATTGCGAAAGGCAACAAATGTGCGCTGATAACATTCCGAAAGCCAGTCATCCGGCAAGGTAATATCAAAAAGTTCTTTCATCTTTGGCGGTACCATTGCAAGGGTTCCGCCAATGAACAGATCATGGGTCTTGGTCATGTCCATGTCGCAGCCATATTCGCACAGCTGTTCGGTCAGAACACGACAAGCAAGGGTTTCGGTATCGACCAGGACACCATCGCAATCAAAAATGACACCCCGAACAACCGGCTTTGTCATGTCAGACATCCTCAAAGACCAGCCAGTTCAGCCCAGCGTTTTTCATCATAAGCCACCGTGCGGGTCGCACCGAAATCCACCACCGGACGTTTGATCACGGTCGGATTGGAAGCAAGAATGGCTGAGGCGGCTGCTCCACCCTGTTCAAGCGTTGCCTTGTCAGCATCCGTGAGATTGCGATAGCTCGGACCGCGCTTGTTAATAAGGACGGCGCCACCGACTTCGTCCAGCCAGCCTTCGATGGTTTTTGCATCAATGCCATCTGTGCGAAAATCATGGAGCTTGTTCTCAACACCCTTCGCATCGAACCATTTGAGAGCCTTGCGAACCGTGTCGCAGTTCTTGATGCCGTAAATCGTGACCATATCTATTCCTGTAAATTATTATCGCCGGGATGCAGCCATGCATCTCGCAATCGGTTTTGACCCTAAATCCCGGAACATATATAAAGACCGCGATTTGAATACGGCAACCTCATTCACCCAGTTTGATGACAAACGGCAAACACATGACTGTTAATCGACGTATTTCCGTCGCCCCGATGATGGACTGGACGGACCGGCATGATCGCTATTTCCTGCGGCAGATCAGTCGTCATACGTTGCTCTATACCGAAATGGTCACAACCGGCGCCATCATTCATGGCGGGGTCGAGCGGCATTTGCGGTATAACGACGCCGAACATCCGATTGCCCTTCAGCTTGGCGGCAGCGATCCCGATGATCTGGCACGCGCATGTGAAATCGCCAATGGCTATGCCTATGACGAAATCAACCTGAATTGCGGCTGCCCGTCTGATCGCGTCCAGAACGGTGCTTTTGGTGCCTGTCTTATGGGGACGCCCGACATTGTCGCAGATTGCGTCAAAGCGATGATCGGAGCCAGTGACGCGCCGGTAACGGTAAAGAACCGTATCGGCATTGATGATCAGGAGGATTATCCGTCGCTGAAGCGTTTTACCGAAACTGTCGCCAATGCGGGCTGCAAAACCTTTATCGTTCATGCCCGCAAGGCATGGCTCAACGGTCTTTCGCCCAAGGAAAACCGCGAAGTCCCGCCGCTGAAATACGAGCTGGTCTATCGACTGAAGCAGGATTTTCCCGAACTTGAAATCCTGATCAATGGTGGCATCAAGACGCTTGATGAAACAGAGCAACATCTTGAGCATGTCGATGGCGTGATGATCGGGCGAGAAGCCTATCAGAACCCTTATATTCTGGCTGATGTGGATCGACGTTTCTATGGTGATGACGTCAAACCGCTGACCCGCCATCAGGTGGTTGAAGCAATGATCCCCTATATCGAACAGCACCTGACCGAAGAAAACGCCACGATCGGTCATGTCACCCGCCACATGCTTGGCCTGTTCCAGCAAATGCGCGGTGCCAAACAATGGCGTCGGTACCTTAGCGAGAACGCCCATCGCAAAGGTGCGGGTACAGAGGTAGTGCGCGAAGCACTTGCACTGGTGCCCGAACTTGATGACGAGGCGCTGTCTGCATGACGGCCGATGATGATGCCATCGCACCTGATGACACCATTCCCGAAGCGGGCGAGATAACCTGGCGGGACGGAGATGTTCCGTTTTCACCGCATTTTGGCGATGTCTATTACAATCCCAAAGACGGTCTTTCTGAAACGCGATATGTCTTTGTTGAGGGCAACAATCTTCCGTCGGCCTGGCAAGGCAAAGAAAACTTCAGCATTGGTGAAACGGGTTTCGGAACCGGCCTGAACTTTCTTGCTGCTTGGCAATGCTGGACACAGGACTCTGATCGATCCGGTCGGCTTCACTTTGTCTCGGTTGAAAAGTACCCGTTGTCACGTGAAGACATGATCCGGGCCCATAACAATTGGCCGGAACTCCGCCAATTGTCAGCAGAGCTTTGTGAGATATGGCCACGCGAAACGATGCTTCCGGGGGTGCACCGTTTTATTCTTGGTCATGGAGCGGTCAGCCTGACCCTTTTGATTGGCGATGCGATTGAATGCTGGTCGGGGTATGAGGGCAATATTGATTGCTGGTTCCTTGACGGTTTTGCACCATCTCGCAACCCCGATATGTGGCACCCTTCCCTGTTTACTGCCCTTGCCTGCGCGTCCAACCCGAATGGCGCGACACTTGCGACCTTTACTGCGGCGCGCATTGCCCGTGACGGGCTGGAAAGTGCGGGCTTTATCATCAGCAAGCGCAAGGGATATGCCTATAAGCGCGACATGATCACTGCTTGTCTGACGTCGAACGATGACGCCGTAAATGAGGATACCGGCAAATACGAGATTGCCGACGATCCATGGTTCAATCTTCCCCGGAAAAGTACCACAAAGTCGGTTGCGATCATTGGTGGTGGCATGGCGGGTGCAGCTTGTGCCGAGGCACTACACCATCGCGGATGCGACGTGACACTGTTTGAAAAGCATGACCAGCTGGCCAATGCCGCGTCAGGCAACCCGATTGGTATGCTTGAACCATATTTGACCGTTGATCACGCGATCATGGGGCGGTTTTACGAGGCTGGTTATCGATACAGTCATCGAAAAATCAAACCTATGGCCGAGCGCGGCGAGGTAGAAGCGGATTTCTGCGGCGTTCTTGATCTGGCGACCAGTCCGCGCAAGCGCGAACGACTGGATGGTTTGGTCGCACGCCTGAAAGATAAACCTGATCTGGTTCGCCCGATGACCCGTGACGAAGCGCGCGATATTCTAGGCCTGCCGGTTCCGGTGGATGGTGTTTTTTACCCGTCTGCCGGTTGGGTCCATCCACCTTCCCTGGTTCGGGCCCTGACCAGCAATATCACCTGTCAGCTTGGAACGGCGATTAGCGCAATTGTCGACGACCCGGACGGAAAAATGCTGCTGACAGCAGACGGGCGCGCGTTTGGCACGTTTGATGCCGTCGTTATCGCAGGTGCCCTTGAGACCAGCCAGCTGGAGCAAACCAGATGGCTTGGCGATCACTTAAATCCGGTACGCGGCCAGATCAGTTTTTGCCCGGAAGAGCTGGTATCAAAGAGCTATGAGAACGCCAATATCGGTTGTGTTGTCAGCTATAAGGGCTATCTCACGCCAGCACGAAACGGCCTGCATGTGATCGGGGCAACCTTTGGTCGCGACGATGATCAGACCGACCTGCGCGAAGCAGATCATGCACATAATATCAATCAGTTAGGAAAAATATTTCCTGTACTGGCTGAGAAACTTTCATCTGAAGTGCTTGATGGTCGCGCATCATTGCGGACAACAACGGCTGATCACTTGCCGCTGATCGGACCAGCACCGGATTTTGATCGTTATCTTGCGGCCTATCACGATATCGACAAAGGCAAAAAAGGTGCGCGATATATCGGTGCGCCCTACCACAAAGACGTGTATATCTGTACGGGATTTGGGGCACGCGGACTGATAGGTGCCCCGCTTGCCGCCGAAATTCTTGCCAGCGAGATTTGCGCTATGCCCCTGCCACTGGAAAAATCCCTGATGCACGCGGTGCATCCTGCGCGCTTTATTATCCGTGGCCTCAAACGTCGACAAATCTCTGTATGAACAGTTCGGTAGCTTATCCGCACAAAGATCCGGAACGCTTTAGAACCGCGACCACTCTTGCCCTGTTTTTCTCGGGCCTGTTTCTGGTACAGGGGGTTTTCCTGCCCTATTGGCCGGTTTGGCTCAAGGCGCAGGGATTGTCAGCCGGTGAGATTGGGATACTTTTGTCACTGCCCAACTGGATACGTGTTTTTGCAGATCCCTTGATCGCGCAGCGTGCGGATCGTACTGGCAACCGCAAAACCCCCATGATGTGGCTTGCGGGTATTTATGTCGTTTCCATTCTGGCCTTTCCGGTTTCAAGCAACTTCTGGTGGCTCGCAGCCCTTTCTGTGGTCATTGGTTTTACGTTCTCGCCACTTTTGCCGCTTGGAACCACGATTACAGTTCACGAATGCAAGGCCCGGCAACTCGACTATGGCCGGGTGCGGCTTTGGGGGTCATTGGCCTTTATTCTGGCATCCTACGGCGCGGGCTGGGTGCTTGACGGAACATCCGTTGAATGGATCGTCTGGATGTTGTTCATTGCCGGGATCATCAATTTCGCGATCACCACCCGCATGCCGGACCCGCAAACAGACCGTCCGCTTCGGTCCGGGTCTTCGCTGATCTATCTTTTGCGCAAGCCGGTATTCCTGATTTACCTTGGCTGCATCGGATTTGCCCAAGGTTCGCATGGCACCTATTACAGCTTTGCCTCTGTCCATTGGGAATCGGTTGGTTATTCCCATGAAATGATCGGTACATTCTGGTCCATTGGTGTTGCAGCCGAGATCGTTTTGTTTGCCATTGCCGGACGGTTTGTACGCGGACGTCATCCGGGCATTCTGTTTGCACTTGGCGCAATGGCCGGTGTCCTTCGCTGGATCGTTCTGGGTTCCAGCGACAATGTCTGGCTGATCTTCCTTGTTCAGCCACTCCATGCCATGACATTTGGCATCACCCATCTGGCCGCAGTAAGCTTCATCGCCCGCGCCATCCCCCAACAGCTTGCGACATCAGCCCAAAGCCTGATGGCGACACTATCAATGGGCGTGTTCCTTGGCAGCAGTATCTGGGCATCCGGTCCGCTATATGAAAGCTTTGGTGCGCACACCTATTACTTCATGGCCGCACTGTCGGGAATTGCACTGGCATTTTCATTCTGGCTCATGCGAAGCTGGCGCGGTGAAGATCAGACTTTTTGTGATTGATGCCTTAAAGCTCAAGAGTTTCATCTACATTCAAACCGACGAACCAAAGGGACTGAAAATATGACTGCCATGCCGTTCTCACGCAGAATGCGCCGTTGGAAACTTGGTTTGAAAACGCTTTTTGGCAAAGAACCGGCGGGCTATTTCATCCCCTATCGCTATGCCAGTGAAACACAAAAGGCAGTGGGTCACCCGACATATCCCGCCATCGAAACCATGATGGAACAGGCCGCGCCAACCATGAAGGCATGGTTGACCAAGGCCGCACAGTACCAGGATGCCTTCGCAAGTTTCGGCAACGCAACACCACCTGAACCGCGCTGGCAACAAAGCTGGTTTCCGCGCCTTGACGGTATGATGGCCTATGTCTTTACCCGTGAATTCCGCCCGAACCGTATCGTTGAAATCGGTTCAGGACATTCAACACGGTTTTATCATCGTGCCATCCGCGACGGCGAACTTGCCACCGACTTCCACGCCATTGATCCCGCCCCGCGTGCCGATATTGCAAAACTTCCAATCACGATTGAACGAACCATCGTACAAAAGGCCAATCCGGCCGTATTCGCAAGGCTTGCAGGATCGGACATTCTGTCGATTGATTCGAGCCATATCCTGATGCCTGGTACAGATGTTGACTTGTTGTTTTCAACTGTCATCCCGGTTCTACCAAGCGGTACCATCATCCATATCCATGACATCACGCTTCCCGATGACTATCCGGAAATCTGGCAGTGGCGCGGATATAACGAGCAACAAGGCGTTGCATCGCTTCTTGCCGGTAACGGGTTTGAAGTCTTGTGGTCCAGCGCCTATGCGACGACACGACTTGGCGGACTGATTGAAAAATCAATTGCCAACGGCATCCACCTGCCTGACAGCGCGCATGAAACCAGTTTGTGGCTACGTAAAAAGTAAGGATGCGTTAAGGAGCCTGATGCCGAAAGACGAGGTCTTCGGGATCGGGACGTTGTGCATCATGATCGAGGACTGCGCCAAGCCGTATGGCAAGCCCGATGGATCGATGATTATCGGGCGCAATATAGCTGACGAGTGTCGTCAATTTGCGGACACCAAAGGCCCATGCATGCATGGCAATAGCGGCTTCGGTCGCTATTCCGCGTCCTTCGGCATCTTGATAAAGCAGCCAACCCAGTTCGTGTTCAGGGAAAAGTGGTCCATGATTGATGCCGACCTGACCCACACAAAGCCCCGTTGATTTTTCATCAATCATCAATGCTCCGACACCAAACAGCGACCATTGCGCGGTATCCGCGCAGAACATTCCCCAAGCACCGGCCAATGAGTACGGGCCGCCCATATGAATGGCGCGTTCGGACATCAACATAGACCGATATTCTGGCCAATCTGCAATCGAGATCTCACGCAATATCAGACGATCTGTTTCAAGTCTCGGGATGGCCGAAGTCATCGCAGAATCAGTTCTTATAGGGATCGGCCGCATCACGCAGCCCGTCACCGAGGAAATTGAACGCCAGCACCACGATCACAACCGGTACCACCGGCAACATCAGCCACGGATAAACCGCCACGGCGTTGATATTCTGGGCATCGTTCAAAAGAACTCCCCAACTGGTTACCGGCGCGCGCAATCCCAGTCCCAGGAAGCTTAGCGCCGTTTCACCAAGGATCATGTTTGGAATGGAAAGTGTTACAGACGCAATCAGATGGCTTGCAAAGTTCGGCAAAAGATGGCGGGCAATAATACGCTTTGGCTTTGCCCCCATAAGGCGTGCCGCCAATGCATAATCTTCTTCCCTAAGGGCAAGGAGCTTTGAACGCACAGCGCGGGCAAGCCCTGTCCAGTCAATAAGGCCGAGAATGATGGTGATCCCGAAATAGATCAGAACCGGGCTCCAGGTTACCGGCAAGGCTGCGGAAAGCGCCATCCAGAGCGGGATTTCCGGTAGTGACCGGATGACCTCGATGGTGCGCTGAGCTGTTGCGTCAACCCAGCCACCGTAATACCCAGCCGCCCCGCCGATCAGGACACCAAGAAGGAAGCTGACCGATATACCGACAAGTCCGATGGTCAGTGAAACGCGCGCGCCATAGATAATGCGCGAAAACATGTCTCGCCCCAGTCGGTCCGTACCAAAGATAAACAGCGTTCCATCATCTGCCGGACAGACGAAATGGAAATCCATATCGACCATCCCCCAGAACGCATATTCATCGCCTGAGCAGAAAAACCTGATGGGGTTTACGCGGTCCTTATTGACAACATAAGTCGGCTTGAGCGTCTCCATATCAACCGAGAAATCGGTGCCATAGGTAAACGGACCAACAAATTTCCCATCATGGAACAGATGAATACCTTGCGGCGGATGATGAATGAATTCTGAATTTCTGCTTTCTTGCGCATAGGGTGCGATGAACTCAACAATCAGCACAGACGCATACATGATGGCCAGAATGATCAGCGAAAAATACGCCAACCGATGGCGTTTAAGTCGCCACCACATCAATTGCCACTGTGATGCCAGATAGTATTTTTCCTGTTCCGGTGTCAGGGCTTCGCGATCCCATGGATCGAACGGTGTCGCATCGACGTAATGTTCGTTGCGCTTGTTGCTGTCCGTGCTCATTTCATCACACCTCCCTGCAAACGAATGCGGGGGTCAAGCCAGGCCAGCAAGACATCGGATATGAACATCCCGACCACAGTCAGAAGTGCCAGAAACATCAGGAACGAGCCCGCCAGATACATGTCCTGGCTCTGCAGAGCAGCGAGCAGCATCGGACCTGTTGTCGGCAAGGACATCACAACAGACACCAGAACCGATCCTGATACCACCTGCGGCAGGATATTACCGATGTCCGCAATAAACGGGTTCAGCGCCATCCGCAGCGGATACTTGAATAGAACCTTGGTTGGCGACAGTCCCTTGGCATGTGCGGTAACAACATATTGCTTGCTCAGTTCATCAAGAAGGTTTGCACGCAACCGACGGATCATCGAAGCCGTACCCGATGTCCCGATCACGACGACAGGTGCCCAAAGATGCTCCGCAACTGACATGATCTTGGCAAAGGACCAACCCTGATTGATGAATTCCGGGTCCATCAAGCCGCCGATCGATGTACCGAAAATGACATTCGCATAATAAAGCAGGATCAGCGCAAACAGAAAGTTTGGCATCGCAAGGCCAAGGAACCCTAACAGGGTAAAACCGTAATCGCCCCAGCTATACTGGCGGGTCGCCGAATAAATCCCGATCGGAAAACTGACGATATAGATAAAAATCACGGTGCTGAAATTCAGCACCATCGACAGCCAAAGGCGGTCACCAACCACATCGGTTACCGGCAGGTTATATTCAAACGAAAAGCCAAGATCACCATGCAGTAGCCCCCATGCCCATTCCACATACTGGACATAGATCGGCTGATCGAGGCCGTATTGCCGCTTCAGAAATTCGATCTTTGCGGGGTCGACTGCTTCGCCCTGGGCCTGAAGTTCGTTCAGATAGGTACTTAGGAAATCGCCCGGCGGGAGCTGAATGATCACGAATACCAGCACACTGATCATGATCAGTGTTGGCACCATTACAAAAAGCCGTCTTGCCAAGTAAGTCAGCATCGGCGAAATCGCTCCCCCTGTCGTTTTGTGCCCTTCCCTCGTTGGCAGCAAAACGCCCTGTTATTGGTTCAAAAGGCTTATCTGTCCCACCAGAATGTGTCCGGACGATAAATCCCGAAGAATGCACCTGGTTCCCAGCTATGAATGCCTTTTTCCGGGACATTGCGCAGGTCTTTGTCAACGACGACAGGCTGCGGCACATTGCCGATCAGTCCGATCGAGAACATGTTTTCAGAGTTGATATCAAGAATGCCCTGCCAGGCTTCCCTCCGGCCCTTTTCATTGCTGGTCTGCCATTTGCGATACAGATCCATCAGTTCCTTGGCAGCGGGCATGTCTGGCGTTTCGCCTGCCTCGCCGTCGGTCTGATAATACTGCCCCCATTTCGGCCATTGCAGACTGTCTTGCTGTACGGGAACGAATTCAGATGGAACAGAGTTGGCCGTCGCCAGACCGTTATCGACCCCGTTAAAGATCGACATGATGGTTTCGCCACTATAGGCGCGATTACGAAGAACCTCGCGCTGCAAGCCTTTGACAAACATCTTGATGCCGATCTGACGCCAGCTGTCACCAATCAGCTCGAGCATGTCGTCATGTTCAGGATTCTCGCCAGTAGTCTCGACGATGATTTCCATCGGGCGGCCGTCAGGCAGCAAACGGATGCCATCATCGTTGCGCTGATCAAGGCCCATGTCATCGAGCAATGCGTTGGCCGCCTTTACATCAAACTTGACGTAATTCTCGCGATATTCGGGTTTGAAAAGCGGGCTTTTTGGCAGAACCGTATTGTTGGTGGGTTGCGCTAGCCCAAAGAACAGAACCCGGTTGATTTCAGTACGGTTGATCCCAAGCGACAGGGCGCGGCGAAAACGTACATCGCGCATGACATCGCGCCAAACCGGATCCGAACATGTCAGATTGGGATAAAGGGCCGCATAGGAACCTGCACCGACATCCCAAAGGCGAACCTGATAATTCTGTTTGCCCTCGGACTGCTTGAGGAAAGTGTAATCCTTAAGAGACAGGATACGGCTTTGGAGATCGACCTCTCCTGCCCCAACTTTGGCCGGCACCAGTTTCGAGTTCGAGATATTGAAGATCATCTTGTCGATATAAGGCAGCTGATTTCCCTCGGGATCGACACGGTGATAATACGGGTTGCGCACAAACACGAACCGATCAGACGGTTCCTCCGTTGTGATCAGCCAGGGTTCAAGCGACGGGCGGTTGATGTTCGAAAGCTTATAGGGGCGGTCCAGATCCGTGTGAAGGACAGCCCAACTACGCAATCCACGTTCGTGAACCAGTTGCTCAAGCTCATCATGGTCACGATATTTTTCATGGAACTGTTTAAGGTAATGCGCCGGGCGATAAATAAACGGCGGACGGGTTGCTGCCAGCTCGGTCAGGAAAAACGGATTGGGCTGCGACCAGCTGTAGCGAACGGTGTATTCGTCCAGAACTTCGAAGGTTGCCGGTTCATCACCAACAAACAGGAAGCGCGGCGGACCAACCGGGAACAATTCGTCGTTATTGACGATGTCTTCCCAATAATATCTGAAATCCTCGGCAGTGAAGGGCTTACCATCGGACCATTTGTGTCCCTTGCGCAGATGAAGCGTGAACACGTTACCTTCTTCGTTCACGTCCAGTGCTTCGAGAATATCGGGCTGTAAATTCAGGTCCTGGTCATAACCGACCAGACGCGCATAGCCATATACGACAGCCATACGGATATCCTTGGAACGCCCCATGATGGTGACGAATTCACCACCATATTTTCCGATGGTTTTATCCTCGGCACCAAAATCAATAACGTTTGGATGTTCCGGAAGCCGCTCAAGCATTGCCGGCAAGGTACCCTTGGCGACAGCGTCCTCAAAATACGGAACTTCTGCCTGTGCCTTCACCGGCATCAAAGAAGCACCAACAAGCCCCATCCCGATGATCAGGCCACCGAACATGCGGCGCGCTGATACAGTCGAACTGGCACAATGCTTGATCATATTGCGACCTCCGTAAAATCGGCACGTTCAGCGCGTACAAAATGGTCTTCTGCAAATTGCATCATCTTGGGTGCACTGGTGTCATTGATCGTAAAGGGTGCTGGCCAGCGTGCCGGATCAGATGCCTTGCCATCAACAATTTTGTCGAAGTCGAGCAAATGATCCAGATCGGCAAACGGCACGGCATTCAGCAACGCCTGCGTATATGGATGCACCGGGTTCTTAAACAGCTGTTCGCGAGGGGCTGACTCAACAATGCGGCCTGCACACATCACAGCAATCCGGTCCGCGATGTAATCGACGACTGCCAGATTGTGAGAAATAAACAGATATGTCAGATTAAGATTACGCTGCAAGTCTTTCAACAAATTAAGTATTTGCGCCTGAACAGACACATCAAGCGCAGAGGTCGGTTCATCAAATATCAGCAAATCCGGCTTCAGGCTAAGTGCGCGTGCAATGCCGATGCGCTGACGCTGCCCCCCTGAAAAACTGTGCGGATAGCGACTTAGAAAACGTGGATCAAGCCCGACAAGATCCATCAGCTCAAGCACCATCTGTTTGCGATATGCACTATCCCCGACCCCGTGAATGATCATTGGTTCTGCAATGATATCCTGAACTGTCATTCGTGGGTTAAGCGATCCAAACGGGTCCTGAAACACGAATTGTATCCGTTTCCGGTATGGATTGAGCTGATCTTCATCAAGACCGGTCAACTCGGTCATCTGACCACTTTCACCGCGAAACAGGATCGAACCGGTATCAGGCTCCATCGCCCGCATGATCAGTTTGGAAAGTGTTGTCTTGCCACATCCGCTTTCCCCGACCAGACCGACGCATTCGCCACGATTAACCGTGATGGACACATCATCAACAGCGGGAACCAGCCGTTCTTCTGATTTGATCCAGTTGCCCTTGCGCGTGCTAAAGCTTTTGCTGAGATGGCGCACCGCAAGAACAGGCTCGCTTGCCATGGCCGGGTGCAACGCAAGTGACGGCGGAATTTCCGGCGCATCTCGCGTACCATCTGTCTGGTTGCTTTCAGAAAACAGACTTCCGGTTTTGGGTTTGATTTCCCGTAAAGGACGCAACCGCTCGTCCGGGCCCATATTGAAATGCGGTACGGCAGCCAAAAGTGACCGGGTATATGCATGACCGGGATTGATGAAAACATCATCGGTCTTCCCTGCCTCGACAACCCGGCCATCATATACGACGACCATCCGGTCTGCCATGTTGGCGACCACGCCCAGATCGTGTGTGATCAGCAAAACCGACATCTGCAGTTCGCTTTGCACTTCCTTGATAAGGCGAAGAATTTGCGCCTGAATTGTTACATCAAGGGCGGTTGTCGGTTCATCCGCCACCAGCAAAGCCGGACGACAGACCATCGCCATTGCGATCATCGCGCGCTGTCGCAGACCACCGGACAATTCAAACGGATATGTTTTAAGCGCCCTCTTTGGCTGCGGGAACCCGATCAGGGTCAACATTTCGATTGCAAGTTCGTTGGCCTCTGCCCGGCCTACCTTGCGATGAAGGCGCACGGCCTCACAAATCTGATCACCAATGGTATGAAGCGGTGACAAGGAACTCATCGGTTCCTGGAAGATCATTGAAATGCGACCACCGCGGATCGCACGCATTTCGGCACCCGAACGATCAAGCATGGCAAGATCAACACGCGTTCCCGGTTTCTTCGGGTCCGCGAAGATTATTGATCCTTTGGTAATCTGTGCTGATTTCGGCAACAGTCCCATAATTGCTTGCGAGATTGTGCTTTTGCCTGATCCGGACTCCCCGACCAGAGCGACCGTTTCCTGCGCACCGATGCGAAAGCTTACGTTTTCGACAGCCTTGACCCGCATATGCGGCAAGACGAACTCAACTTTCAGATCCTTGATACGCAGAATGTCAGTCATGTTCGTTTGGCACCACCATTTGAGCGCTCTGCCGCAGCAGCCAGAACAAGTGTTTCAGCTTCATCCAGACGCATCAGGTTTGTTCTTGTAACGTCGTCCACAAGAATTTGGTTATCTTTCGCCCAATCCCGTGAAATTTCAAGCAGATCGTCAAATCCGTCCAGTGTTGATTCTGCGACAATTTTGGTTTCTCCAGCATGAAGCGTCAGTTCGAACCAGCCTTTATTTCCATCGCGTTTGGTACTGAAATAACGCAAACGGAACTTTGAAAGTTCCGGCCATGCAAAAGCCGTCCCCCCGCGCAGGCTTGAAAGTCGAATACCGTATTCAGAGACAAACAGCTTGGACTGCAGCCTGATCAGGGTTCGAGCAAAATAAAAGATGAACAGCAATGCCAGACCGGCCGCCGTCCATTGAATGATTTCAAGCATGTCAGGGATAAGCGCGATCACACCGCAGATCAACAGGCCGACAGTTGATTTTGCCAGATCAGGCGCCATCAGTTTGGCCGGGTAAGCCATCACCTGAACATCACTGTCCCCCACCCCGACAGGTTTAACAGGATCCGCATGGGTCGTTGGCCCTTCAGCGGATTCAGCTTGCAAATGATCTTTGGGACTTATTGCCATGGAAATACCCCGGGTATTCTAAGCCAGCTTAATGCAGCATGCTCCATAGAGAACAAATTATCGAGAAACTTGGTCGTTGGTTCGTCATGAACAAGATGATGGGTCAGGATGCCGGTTGGCTCATCCCTGTCAACCTGCCCTGTTCTTCTGGCTTTCAGGTGATTGACCATCATAGCAAGAGCAACATCTTCACCAACAAATCCGCGTGTTCCGCGCCAATCGATGACATCGACATGTGTGTTGACCTGAAGAAGTCCTTCGAAAGGTTCGGCTGTCTTGCGCGCATTAAAGGTACTTAGCCCCCGGAACCCAAGTGAGTGCAGGCTCGCCACAACATCGCTGGCAATGCGGTTCCAGGGCGGAACCACGACAGGCAGGAACCGGCTTCCAAAGCGCGTTTCAAGAACATGAAACCCCTGTCGCAAGTCAGCAACCACCGCCCCGATATCACGAACGTCGTCAAGTTCCTGTTTTTTGCAACCTTCCGGCATATGGTTTTGATGAGACCATCCATGCTGCAATACACGGGTGTCCACGGTTTCCACCAGACGCTCGACAAGGGCGTCCTCCAACAGAGCCGGGATCACTGCAAGCGCTAGCGGAACTTTGTAATCCTGCTCAAATGCAAGAATGGTTTCAAGTTCCGCGGTCACCGTCACAGCATCGTCGTCGCGCCACCAAGCCGTGGCAACGCCGCCTTCGGCTTGCCACAGATCAAGCTCCGTGCGCAACTGATCCCAACCGCTCATACCTGCCCCTTAATCATTCCTGCGACAATTGACGCAGTCTTTTGCGCGCCATCCAATGCAATTTTTACGTTTGTCGGTTGGCTGGCGCGATCAATCTGTTTTGCTAATGATTGCGCAGACAGGCCATCAAGATCAAGCAGGGAAATAACCCCTTCTTTTGAAAGAATTTCTGCACGCTCTGTTTGCTCGCTTTCGCCCCCCTCGGCAAAAGGAACCATAACAGCAGGTGTTCTGGTCGCAAGCACGTCCATCAGCGTGTTATAACCAGCCTGTGACACAGAAACTGCGGCCCCGGCCATACGTTCCCGAAAGTCAGGGAGAAAACGATGAAGAGTGATGCCTTCTGGTAAATTCCGCGCAACAGCATCAAAACGTGCGGCGGGAAAATGCGGTCCGGTGACAATATTCCAGCGCGATTGTCCAAATTTTGAGGAATGGCTGCGGGCATTAATAGCAAGTTCGATCAGCTCTGCGCCAACAGCACCACCACCCGCCGAAACAAGAACACCTTCGCGCGATACCGTCGCACCAGCTTTCATGGCTGGTGCGACATATCCCGTATGAACAATTAAATCAGGAATCTGGTCGGCTTGGGCAAAGCTGCGATCAAAGCCAAACAACTGTGGATCGCCATGAACCAGAACCGCATCAAGATATTTTCGCGCAATATCTCCCATCCATTGCGTCTTGGCCGGGTCCTTTTTGCGCACCAGGAGATCACGCACCGAACAGATGATTGGAATTCCAGCTTTTTTGGCGGCTTCCAATAACGGGATCAGCTCAAAACGAAAGGCCCGACGTCCAAAGGGGAACATCTCGATCAGGACCAGTTTCGGAGCTGAAGCCTTGAATGCAGCAAGAAGTTCTGTCTTGCGGCACTCTTTCCACTCATCCCCAAGCAGATTGCCATTCGGGTCCACAAGACCGGAGAAATTGCTGTCTGCTGTTTTACACGGTGAAAGCTGAACAACCCGGTCTGCGGCAAAATCAATCCCGTCATCCGGCACACCACCACTCGCCACGGTGATCGAAAGCCCGTTATCGCGCATTGCCTGATTGATCAACGCCATGCGTCTGACATGGCCGATCCCCAGCAAATGCTGAACATAAACAAAGACATCAGACATCATTTAGCCCCGATACAGCGATCAGTGGCACATTAAGTTCGGACACTGAAAACCCGTCCTTCTCGTTCCATTCAAAAACATGCAAACGTTGCCAATCGAGCGTGTCGGGTATTTTCCCCATCATATTCCAGGGTTTTGCTGTGGCATAAACTGCACGTATGACGCCCTTGTGGGTAATGGCACCAAATTCCGGCACAGGTGAGCGACTCAAGAATCCCTCGACCCGTTGCAACACATCGCGGGGACTTTCACCACCATCGGGACGAAAATCCCAACCTCGATCCTCATTCTCGCGCATGGTATCCCCAAGTTCTGCACGCAATTCAGGAAGTCTTCTGCCTTCCCATTGCCCCCAGTTCATTTCAATCAGCTCAGGTTCAGGCGAAACCGGCGTAATGGACAAGGCATCCGCTGTCTCGCGGGTACGCGACAAGGGGGTACAATACCATGGAACAGAACGCCAAACGTCAGGCAGGCGAAGCTTCCGGTAGGAAGCAACGGTATCAGTACTCAGCGATATGTCGGAATGTCCCTGAATGCGTTTTTGAGCATTCCACTCAGTTACACCGTGGCGGAGCAATGCAAATCGGACGGCTTTCATTATCCGCCCCTTTGATGATCACAGGCAATCTTGCGAAGCGACGTGCCAAGGATGTTTGCCGCCGCAGCAACAGTGTGATGCTGCGATGCCTTCGATGCACCAGCTTGTCCAAATGGTCGAAGTACATCCAGATCCGTGGTCAGACAACTGGCAAGACGATCAGCAAATGCCTCCTCATCCCCCACCGGGACCAGCCAGCCGGTTGTGCCGTTTGATATGATACCGGACACGCCCCCGGAATCTCCCGCCAGAACAGGCAAGCCGGACGCCTGTGCTTCAAGCATCGCCATCCCGAATGCCTCGTTTACTGCTGGCCATACAAACAGGTCAGACTGCCCAAGGATATCCCGGGTTTCTTCGGGTACACACAATCCGGAAAAACTCACCTGATCTGATGCGATACCCTGCTCGTCAAAGAGATACTCGACACGATGTCGGGCCGGGCCATCGCCAATAACGGTCAGATGCCAGTTGGTCACACCAATGCGCAGAAGTCGCCCCAACGCGCGCGCCAAGACAGCAAATGACTTCAGCTTGTCTCCGTCTCGCATCATCGCTGTTGTCACCAGTCTGAGGCAATCCGGATCAATGCCCGCACGATCTTGAACGATCCAGCGGTCGACATGGGTAAAGGGTGCGATGAAATGCAGAACGTCGTCCCTGCAAACATCCTGCAAACAGGTCATATCCGATCGGTTTAATGAAAACACCGCTTCAGATTGACGCAAAGCGGTTTCAACCGCGGCATGGCTTTGGCGCCAGGGACCATCCGATCTTTTAGGTGCAAAAGATGCCTCGGCGACCACATAGGGAATATCAAGTGCACGAGCAACGATCGGTCCGATCCAGTCAGGTGCCTTGTAATAAAGATGATAGGTAAACCAGACATCGGGACGTGGACGAAAACCGGACTGATATTGCCGCAATAACCGTCCGGCGAGCTTGCCCCCGAGTTCTGAAAGCCGCGCCTGTTTAAGGCCATTGCCATCTGCAACCCGGCTTCTGAGGCGTGATGCAATGTCGACCTTCATGTCAGCAACCTCAAGCGCATCGCACAAAAGCTGCGCAATCAGCCGATCCCCCGATGGCACCGGATGGTCAACAGGTTTCAGCGGCGCATAAAAGGCGACCTGCAATCGCGTGTCTCCTAAACTGCTTCGGGTTGTCGGGTGATCGTTTTGTTATCTTTGGAGTCTGTGACACCAAACCGGTGCGCAAGCTCCTTCATACCACGATAGAACGAAAAATCCCGACGCACGATTTCGTTGCCTTTGCTGCCCATTTCATGGCGCAAGGCGGGGTCGGAAATCACCGTTTCCAATGCCTTGGCCAATGCATCAGGATCGCGTTCCGTTACCAGTTTACCATTCACGCCATCGACAATCAGTTCGGGGATCGCGGAAATAGAGGTCGACACAGCAGCCAGGCCACAAAGCTGTGCTTCCATCAAGACATTGGGCAGACCATCGCGGTCACCGTCCTGTTCGATCCGGCTGGCAAGTACAAAGAGATCGGATGACTGACAGGCTGTAATGACTTCCTTCTGATCACGTGCGCCACGCCAGTCACATTTCGCGGCGATCCCGAGATCGGACGCCAATTGTTTGTATTTGCCATCGCTGCCACCGCCAATATGAATAAATCGCCAATGCAAATCCGCAGGAAGCTTGGCAAACGCACGGAGCAAGTCATCATAGCCCTTCTTCCCCACCAGACGTCCGACCGAAAGGATCGTTACCGGATCATTGGCATCACGACCGTCCCGGCTTGGGCGTTGTGGAAGTTCTTCCGGAAAGCGTGAAAAATCCAGACCGTGATAAAGCAGATTCACCTTTTCAGGATCTTCTGCAAGCTGGCGCAGATAATCCACATTGGCCTTCGTACATGTCACAAGCCAGTCCATATCGCGCAGCTTCTCGCGCATGTCCCAGTCTTCACTGGTGTAAATATCCTTGGCATGGGCCGAACATGACCATGGCAGTCCCCGTATGATCGCGCAGTAACGTGCAACAGATGCCGGGGTATGCAGGAAATGGGCATAGATGCGTGTGATATCGTCGGGAAGTTCGGCTGCCATCACCAGCGCCTGCGCAAAGCGGCGCGCACGGTTTGATGTACGATCCCGGCGATAGTCCTGCCACCAGATATTCAAAGCACGACGATAGCCCGGCAGCTTGCGTGCCTTTAGCCATCCACGCAGAACCCGCATTGGTTCCTGATAGACATATTCAGGCAGGTAGTCGACCGCACCGGTGATGCGATCATTGATCGGGTGGCGTTTTTTATCTGTCGGGTGACGCAAAGACACGATGCGATACGGGATACCCGCCTGCTGAATGCCCAGAATTTCCTGCGCAATAAAGGTTTCCGACAATCGCGGATACCCCTTCACCACGATTGCGAGATTGTCGCGTGTCATTAATTCTGTTCCCGGTGATACTTATTCAGCAGCCATTTGCGGCGGAAGCCAGCGGTCAACCAGATCGCCAACGCGATCAAGCCCGCCCATCAGGTTCGGCACCGTCACATGCGACGGCTTTGGCTGGTTGATCAGTCCGTGAAGGGCATCTGCCATTTTGCGCGGATCACGACCACCCTTCTCGGTCAGCATCTTAACCAAACCAAGCTTTTCAGCTGCTGACGCACGAACATACTGTTCAAGTCGCGGCACCGTGCGCGGCACGATTACGGCCGGCTTGTCAAAGGACAGGATTTCGCAGAACGTATTGTATCCACCCATTGCAATGACACCAGCCGATCTGTCCATCAGCATCTCAACATTGGCATCAAAGGTAATGACCGAGAGTTTATCGATCTTCTCGGCACGTTCCATGAAGGCTTTTTGTTCGGCAGGAGGCATGAACGGACCCAAAACCACCAGTGACGGAACAGCAATGGTCGGATCGGTCTCATAGGCACTGATCACCCAATCGACCAGATTGATGCCATCCCCGCCACCGCCGGTGGTAACAAGGTAATAGGGCTCTTCTAGACCAAGGGCACCGTGCTCGGGCGTTGGACGACGGGTCGCGGTACGCGGCAGATAACCGGTATAGGCCATCTTGTCTTCCACACCTTCAGGCAAATCGATACCTTCAAGCGGATTACAGATTTCCTGCAGACCATAAACCCAGATCTCGTCATAGAGATCGGCAAGAGCCGGAACACATTGCTTGCGATCCCATTCTTCACGCAGATTGACCGGATCATCCATCACATCGCGCAAGCCCATCACCAAACGGGTGCGCCGATGACGCAACATCTTGAGCGTGGATTCCACCTCGCCGCGCAGGCCAAGCGGTTCTTTATCCACGATAAAGATGTCGGGGTTAAACACATCGGCAGTATGCTGAATGATTGACTCGCGCATCGCCAAAATCTGATCGACATCGATATTCAGATTAAGCGACGTATATTCACCGTTAGAGAGTTTTATAACCCCCGGAATACGGACAAAATCGACTCGCGAACGGAACTCGAAACTGCCAATAATCGGCGACCCCGAAAGAATCAGAACTGAAACATCATCACGACGTGAAACAAGTGCGTGTGCAATTGTCCGGCAACGGCGCAAATGGCCGAGCCCGAACGTATCATGACTGTAAATTAGAACCCGATAGCCGGTGTTCCCCACGATAGACATATACCCGCCCGTATGCGTAGTGATCCTAAATATTCTGCCAACCTGACCTCAGGGTGACAGCATATCTCTTATTGGCAAGCCGATCCGTAATCGACCAATCCGGCTTGCAATTGGTTTCCCATGATAATTGCTCTCACACTGACCGGATATCGCGCAAGAGTTTTTCGAGCAGTTCACACCTTTCGCTTCCTGTTTTAAGTCCCTGTAGCTTCTCGGAAAGCGCCGTAATCGTGCCTGCATACATATTATGCCAATCATCACATGAAAGTTCTTTGCCCGAGAGCCTGGGCTTGTTCTGAACGATATGCAGCGTACCTTTTTGCAAGGTCACCGTTTCATCAAGCATTGGCATGGAAATCTTTTCAGCCGGGATCTCATTGGCAATCAGAACATGCTGGAACGCCGTACGCGCGCCCTCCTCACCATGCGTAAGGAAAATCCGCTTGGACACAGGTAGTCTGTCACGTGTCCAGCGCAAGAGCATATTCTGATCGGCATGTCCGGAATAGACATCAAGCGTTCGAATACGCGCATGTACTTCTATTTCTTCACCGTGAATTCGGACATGCTTGGCCCCCTGTTGCAAGACACGCCCGAACGATCCGGCCGCTTGGAAACCGACCAGCAACACCGTGCAATTCGACCGCCACAGATTGTTCTTGAGGTGATAACGGATACGTCCGGCATCACACATGCCACTGGCCGACAAAATGATGGCGCCGCTTGTGATGCGGGCAAGCTGCTTGCTGGCCTCGACATCCGGAATCATGTGGAACTTGGGATGTTCCAATGCACGCGCATCATCTGCATTCAGATGCCGGGCAAAGACTTCGGTCGCGTGCTGGGCAAGCGGACTATCAATGAAGACATTTGCTTCGGGCAATTGACCACGATTAAACAGATGTGCGAGATCAACCAGAAGCTCCTGGGTACGTGCGACCGCAAAGCTCGGGATGACAAGGTTTCCACCGGCTGATAATGCTTCGCGAACTTCTTTGCCCAGCATGGCACGACGTTCTTCGTCATTAAGATTGGGACGATTGCGATCGCCATAGGTTGTCTCGACAAACAGATAGTCAATATCCGACGGTGCCTCGGGGGCCTCGTTAAACACGGCCTCGCCCGTACCGATATCACCTGAAAACAGCAATCGTGTCGGCTTGGCATCCTTGTCCTTCGCTGCGCACTCAATCTCGATTGAGGCAGATCCAAGCAAATGGCCAGCATCCCAGAAACGGGCACGCACGCCTTCGACAACAACCTGCCATTCGTGATATTCGACAGGTTTTAACTTCGAAAGCGTGTGCTCTGCATCCTTGCGAGTATAGATGGGGGTTACTTCCGGTCGTCCCCGCCGGGCATTGCGCCGGTTCAGGCGTTCGACCTCGCTTTCCTGAATATATCCGGAATCCGGAAGCATATAAGTCAGCAGATCACAGGTCGGTTCCGTCGCAAGAATGGAATTGTCAAATCCCGCCTTTACCAGTTTGGGCAGCAATCCCGAGTGATCGATATGTGCGTGGGTTAGAAGAACTGCCGATATTTCTTCGGCCTTGAACGGGAACGGACCATAGTTCAGTTCACGGACAGTTTTACTGCCCTGGAACATCCCGCAATCAACCAGGAACTTTCCATGATCGGTTTGCAGCAAATAGCATGACCCGGTGACACCACCAGCAGCACCACAAAACGTAACTGATACGGTCATTCCTGTTCTTCCTTCTGCACGTCAACAAGTCTGCAAGGTTTCAGGAATCACCCTGTCATTGCAATGATATGGATCACTTTTGGAATGGTTTATTGCAAACCGCGCAGCGGCAAATACAACACCACATCCCCTTTCGACACCTTGCCGCAATCTTCGGGAATTTCAACAAGCCCTTCGGCCCACACCATGGATGACAGCATCCCCGAACTGGTCGAAGCAAATGCCTCGGCTTCTAATTCACCATCATCATTCTGAATCAGCCGGGCACGCAACCATTCCCGACGGCCTGTACCCCGACTGAATTCAAAACCCGCACGAACCGGCATGCGCACCGGTACTGTTTGCGACTTGTCTGCCCCCATCACATGACGCAGCAACGGCATCACATAAAGAAGCCCCGAAACCAGAACCGAAACCGGGTTCCCCGGAAGCCCGATCACCAGACAATCACCGATTTTACCACGCATCAGCGGCTTGCCCGGCTTGATGGCAAGCTTCCAGGCCGTAATTTCACCAAGTTGATCGACAACCGGCTTGAGCAAATCGGCCTTGCCTACAGAAACGCCTCCTGATGTCATCACGACAGCATGACTATTCGCCGCATCCTGAAGCGCATTGCGCAAAACGTCAAAATCGTCTGCCAACAGTCCCAGATCGGTTACCACACATCCGATCTCGCGCAGCATTCCAATCATCGCAAAGCGGTTGGAGTCATATATGCCACCAGGCGGCAAAGGATCACCGGGCTTTGCAAGTTCATCACCGGTCGAAAAAACAGCAACACGCAAGGGTCTGGATACCTTAAGGCTGCCATAGCCCTGACCGGCGGCGATCGCAACGTCCTGCGGGCGCAATATGGCGCCTGCTTTCAGAACGATGTCACCTTGCCTTATATCTTCACCAGCCCATCGAATATTTTGATGCAACACCGTTCGTGCGATGACATCGGAACTGATCTCGATACATGTTTCAGCCTCGTTCGCGCTCACATTCTCCTGAATGATGACGCAATCAGCCCCGTCGGGAATGGCCGCTCCGGTGGCAATCCGAATAGCGCAACGATCCGGAAGGATTCCTTCATAGGGATGCCCCGCCAGCGAAGTTCCAACAACGTCAACCGGCCCGTTTATCGCCGCAAGATCGGCAAAACGCAGCGCATAGCCATCCATCGCCGAATTATCGACCGAGGGTACTGAAACCCGGGCCGTCACATCTTGGCGAAGGACCGCACCGTAACAGTCGGTCAAAAACCGGTCTTCAACGTCACGGTGCACCGGCACTTCGGAAAATGCGATGTCGAGCGCCTCTGAAAGCAATGTCAGTCCGGGTTTGTTATTCTGCATCTTTGTCTTCACCCGATTGGAACACGCTAAGTGTTCAGGATTTACCGCCATGGCCCGGACGGGATTTGGAAATCGCCCGGCTGAGCATAATGACTGGCACCACGCCGACAAGAACAATTGTCAAGGCACCAAGAGCCGCCTGTTCGATCATTTCATCCTTGGCATACTGGTAAACGTGGGTCGCCAGGGTATCAAAATTGAATGGTCGCAGAATAAGGGTTGCTGGCAGCTCTTTCATCCCGTCGACAAACACCAGAACAGATGCCGCCAGAATGCCGCCGCGCACCATTGGGAAGTGAATACGCTTGAGCGTTCCCCAAGGACTTTCGCCAAGGGTTCGTGCCGCATCATCCATGCTGGGCCGCACTTTGCCAAGTGCAGCCTCGATCGAGCCGTAAGACACTGCCATGAAACGTACGGCATAGGCGAACACAAGCGCAAAGACTGTCCCGCTAAGCAAAAGCCCCGTCGATATCCCGAACGTATCACGCATGATCGCGTCCAGGGCATTGTCAAACCGTGCAAACGGAATAAGCACCCCGATTGCCAGAACCGCGCCGGGAACGGCATAGCCGACCGATGACAGGCGAACAAAGAACTTCAAAACCGGCTGCGGGAACAGACGCAATGCATAGGCCATAAACAACGCACACCCAACGGCAAGCGCTGTTGCAAGGCCCGAAACAAGAAGGCTGTTGCCTGCAAACTCGAAGAAATCCGCCGTCCAGCTCTGATCGAAATAGCCGACTGAATAGTAGATCAGTACCGTTGACGGGATCACAAAACCAAGAACGATCGGCAAAATACAGATTGCAAGCGCACCAGCCTTGGCCACCGGGCCGAGGTCATAACCCGGCAGTTCCTGATACCGGTTTGTCGTGTCATGAAAGCGCTGACGACGACGGGAATAGCGTTCAATCACCAGAAGTGCAATCACCACTGCCAACATGGTCAGTGCGATCTGGGCAGCACCGCCCGCATTCCCCATGCCAAGCCAGACGTTAAAAACGCCAGCGGTAAGAGTGTGAACAGCAAAGAAATCGATGGTGCCGAAATCATTCAGCGTTTCCATCAGCGCAATCACGACACCAACAACGATTGCGGGACGTGCCAGCGGCAAGGCCACGGTCACAAACGAGCTCCAGGCGCTACGCCCCAAAACACGGGCCGCTTCGATAACGCAAATTGACTGTGCTAGAAAAGCCGCGCGGGCCAGCATATAGACATAGGGATAAAGTGTCAGGCTCAACACCATGATCGCCCCACCCTTGGTCCGGATATCAGGGAACCAGTAATCGGCAGCCGACTGCCACCCATAAATGTCACGCAGAATACCCTGCACCGGCCCGGCATATTCCAGAAGGTCGGTATAGACATAGGCAACAATATAGGCCGGTACGGCCATCGGAAGCAGCATCGCCCATTCAAAAAACCGTTTTCCCGGCAGTTTGCACATGGTGACAACCCAAGCTGCCGATACACCGATCAGCGTCACCCCGATGCCAACGCCAAGCATCAAAACAGCGGTATTCTTGACATACCGTGGCAACATGGTCGATGCCAGATGCGGCCAGATATTCTCTGTCGGAAAGAATGCCAGATAAGCGACGGCAATGATCGGCGCTGCCACCATCATTGCAATGACAAAGGCACCAATCAGCCATAGAGCCGACTGCCCGCGCGGCAACCAGCGCATGGCAACATTGCCACTTGGCATGCGCATCGGATCAAGTGTTTCTGTGACTGCGGCTGGACGAATATCATCGTCCTTTGGCGTATGACATGCGTTGTTCAAGGCAGTTTCCGTCTCAGTCGTCGAAGGCAACTTCTTCAAGAAGCTGTTAGGCCAGGTTCTGATAGCCTGCAATGATCGTCAAAGGCAAACGTTCAGACGAAATTCACCCAAAGAACTCGATATTCCCGGTCAACCAGTCATGATCAAGGGCTTTGCCCCTATTCGTTGAATCCCACTTCATCAATCAGACGGATGGCAGCACCGCGATTGTCCGCAATCGTGTTCAAAGACAGTTCATCATGCGTGAAGGTTCCCCAAGAACGAACCATTTCGGACCAGGCTACCCCCGGTTTGACCGGATATTCGAAGTTAACATCAGCATACATGTGCTGCGCTTCATCCCCGGACAGGAATTCGACCAGCTTGATCGCATTTTCCTTGTTTGGTGCGTTTTTCATCAAGGCAACACCGGAAATATTGACATGCGTGCCACGGTCGCCCTGATTGGGGAAGACGATCCTTACCTGCTTTGCGGCGGGCGCCTTGTTCGGGTCATCAAGCATCTTGCCGTAATAGTAGGAGTTACCGATAGCAACATCACAAACCCCCTGTGAAACGGCCTCGATCTGATCAATGTCAGCCCCCTGCGGCTTGCGCGCGAGATTGTCCTTAAGCGCCATCAGCCAGGTTTTGGTGTCTTCCAGACCATGGTGGGCGATCATTGAGGCTATCAGGGCGATATTGTAAACATGCATGCCCGAACGCACACAAATGCGTCCCTTCCATTTCGGATCGGCAAGATCTTCATAAGTCGAAATCGCAGCCGGTGCCACGCGGTCGATAGAGGTGTAAAGCACGCGCGCACGGGTCGTCAGACCAATCCAGAGATCATTCTCGTCACGGAATTGCGCAGGGATGTTTGCTTCGAGAACATCACTTGAAACAGGCTGAGCAATATCGGCATCAACCGCATCCTGAATACGACCGATATCAACTGTCAGGAGCAGGTCCGCCGGACTGTTGCGACCTTCATGCTTGATGCGCTCCACCAGACCGCTTTGCGAAAACAGAGTATTGACGCGAATACCGGTTTCCTCGGTAAAGCGTTTGAACATCGGCTCAATCAGGAACGGCTGTCGCAAGGAATAGACATTCACTTCTTCTGCTGCATGTGCGGCCTGAACCATCGAAAGCCCCATTGCAGCCGCGACCAGACCATAGACCGTTTTGCGCAGAAAGATCATGAATGCCTCTTGATAGATACGCCGCAAGAATGCGCAGCAATTAGGAATGATTTGTATTCGCCTCTGGCGAAACTAAAGGTCAGATGGCATTCCTTGCAAGTCCCAAAACCACATATGAGCCATGTTAAAGGGCCGCCTCATCTGCAAATCCGGCGCTTCCCGGCACAGCGCATGAATGCAAAAAGGGATGGCAAGATGCCATCCCCTGAAGAAGCTCGACTGCAAGGTCTCAAAGGACCTACTCGTTATAGCCGATGGTATCGACCATTTTGATCGCATCGGGATTCAAGCGAGCAATATCGGCAAGCGGCAGTTTATCTGCTTTGAACGTGCCCCATGATTTGACATTCTCCGCCCACTCGACACCCGGCTTGACCGGATATTCGTAGTTGACCTCGGCATAGATTTTCTGTGCAACGTCGCCCGTCAGAAATTCCATCAGCTTGACTGCATTGTCGCGGTTCGGAGCATCCTTGATCAGGCTCATGCCGGAAATATTCATCGACATGCCACGATCATTCTGGTTGGGGAATACGATATTTACCGACTCTGCCCACGGGCGCTGCTCTTCATTCTCAAGCATCTTGCCGTAATAATAGGTATTGCCGATGGCAATATCGCAGACGCCTTCCTTGATCGCCTTGACCTGACCACGGTCATTACCCTGTGGTTTGCGGGCAAGGTTGTTTTTCAGGCCTTCAAGCCATTCCTGCGCCTTTTCTTCGCCATGGACAGCAATCATCGACGCAAACAACGCGACGTTATAAACGTGCGTACCCGAGCGCGTGCAGACGCGCCCCTTCCATTTCGGATCAGCAAGATCTTCATAGGAGGTGATTTCACCTTCGCCCACACGATCCTTGGAGGCATAGATAGCACGTCCACGCTGGGTCAGGGCGAACCAGTGACCTTCCGGATCACGCAGATGCGCAGGAATATTCGCATTGATCACGTCATTGGATACACTGTCGGTCACACCGGCGTCCACGGCCTGCTGAATACGACTGATATCAACCGTCATCAGGATATCTGCCGGGCTGTTGGCACCTTCCTGCTTGATGCGTTCAACCAGACCTTTTTCAGCAAAGATCACATTGACCTTAACGCCGGTCTCTTCGGTGAACTTTTCAAACAATGGTGCAACCAGAAATTCCTGACGCAAGGAGTAGACATTTACTTCCTGCGCACTGGCAAGGCTTGCGGCAACAACCGTCGCACCAAATGCAGCAGCACCGATAATCTTCCTGAATTCCATCTGAACGATCCCTGTTGAACGTGATTACGTCTCTATTCCACCTAATTGCAAATCACTTGCAACCGCACTTGCAATTAAGAGCAATCCGCACGCAGTTCAACAGCCATTGTCAAATGCACCGCTACAAGTGTGAACAATGTCACACATTAGAAACTGTTAATTCACGGTAGTTTTCCGGATCAAAGAACGTTGAAGGATCCGCCACTTGATACACGCCAGGCATCGAGGAACTCCTGATAGGCCGGAACGTCCCCTGCCCGTTCTTCAAGCCAGCCAACAGTCAAATTGATGGCGTGATTATAGCCATCACGATCAGTCAGCCCGGTATGAAGCGCATGTCGCAGATACAACAGATAGGTATTGAGGACATCGGTCTCGCAATAGCGTCGAATAGCGTCAATCTCGCCATTGTCATACATGTCCGAGACCTTACTGCCATCAACCCCGGTCTTGCCCGGCAGATCAAGGGCCGCGCAGACTTCGTTCATTTTGGTACGCGCTGATGCCCCGTAATCAGACAGGACTTCCGCCAGATCACAATGCCAGTTTGGCGCATAGCGTGAGGTGTAATTTTCCCACTTGTTTGTTGCCTGATGCAACCAGCGCGCCGTGACACCATGTTTCATCGCCCGGTATTTCAGGACCGGCAAGTCGAAACCACGGCCATTGAAGCTCACAAGCCTCGGGTAAAGCTTGCCGCAATAGGCGAAGAACCCGTTCACCAGGTCCTTTTCCTCGGATGACAATTCTCCGCCTGATCGCAACTCTTCGAGCTCGTACATCTCAAGATCACCGTCACGCTGGATGGTTGCCCGAAGGAAACTGATCGCAACAACCTTGTGAAACGGTTGGCGCGGGAACCCATTGCGCCCACTGGTGATTTCCAGGTGGTACTCTTCAAGCATCTTGCGACCGGTTTCGGGGTCTGGTGCGGTTTCCCCGGTCAGTTGCGGCAGCACATCGATATCGGGCACGGTTTCAATATCAAAAACGAAAAGACTGGAATGCATCATGGCTGGCCCCAAAGGTTTGTTTTGCCCAACATAACGACAAGCGTTTCGAAATTCACAGGAATATTGGCGCGAACTGACAGCAGTTTACCTGACATCTCCTGACATAACTGTCAGGAGCGATATGCAATGATCCCGACAACCGAACGTCATCACGTAACGGTTATCTCACATGCCGGGGGTTGCAAGATTTTTGAACCCACGGTTAAACTTGCACCACCTGTATCAGGGGCACGGTCTGGCTCATTATAAAACCAAAACCAAATTGAGCACGCGCATATACCGCAAAGACGGTGCATTTGATGCGATTCCGGACCGCAACCACGAAGGGACAGAAGGATGAAAACCCTGCCTACCGGAGCCGCAATGCTTATGGCCGCAGGCCTTGCATTTTCCACATTCAGTTCAAGCGCGCAGGCACAGGAAACGTCCTGCGAAATAGATCGTCCGGTGATGTTTGCCGGATTGAACTATGACAGCGCACTGTTTCACAATGCCGTTGCACGTTTCATTATTGAAAAGGGATATGGCTGTAAAACCGACGCACTGCCCGGCGACGTCATTCCACTTTTGACCGGGGCTGGCAAAGGCGATGTTGATGTCGTCATGGAAATCTGGCGCGACAATGTTGCTGATGCATGGAAAAAGGCAGAAGCCGCAGGAACCGTAAGCCAGATCGGCGTAAATTTTGACGATGCAATCGAAGGCTGGTTCGTGCCACGCTATGTGGTCGAAGGCAACGCCGAACGCGGGATCGAACCGATGGCACCGGGTCTTAAGTCGGTTTCCGACTTGCCCAAATATATCGATCTTTTTGATGACCCCGAAGAACCCGGCAAAGGACGTTTCTATAACTGCCCGTCGGGCTGGGTTTGTGAAAAGGTCAATTCGGCAAAATTACACGCCTATAATCTTGATGAAAGTTACACAAACTTCCGTCCTGGCACAGGTGCGGCACTTTCTGCGGCCATTGCATCAGCCCACAAACGCGGGAAACCGGCCCTTTATTATTATTGGGGACCAACGTGGGTCATGGGGCTTTATGACAGTTACCGGCTTGAAGAACCCGCCTATGATGCGGCGATTTTTGACAAGCTCAAAACCGATCCCGCCCCGACCAAGGCAACAGCCTATCCGCAAAGCACGGTGACAGTTGGCGTCAATACCGACTTCATGAAATCCGCACCCAAACTGGTCACATTCCTGACCCATTACGAAACAAGTAATTCACTGGTTTCAGAAATGCTGGCCTATATGCAGGAAAACAACGAAAAACCCGAAGGGGCCGCTCTTTATTTCCTGCAACAGAAACCTGAAATCTGGAAGCCATGGGTGCCAGATGCCGTCGCGGAACGGGTCGAAAGCGCGCTTTAAGATTTGACTGCCCGAGAAACGATCTGAACAAATCAAGCAAGGCGCAGCGAGATATCTGCGCCTTGTTTTGTGCAGACATGTCTATGCGTCTTCATTGAATAGATTTCCATATTGCTGATCGGTCGGTTCGTCATCTGCAGAAATAATGTTACGACCCGTTGGCGGACGCGGATCCACATCATCAGGCGCCATCAGATGGGCGACCTGTTGCAGTGACGCCAGAATTTTCTCGCGTTCCTTCTGTCCCAGCATTTCATATGATTGCATGAAATGCCCGTCCATCAGTGGCGGTGTATTGATCAGAACATCGCGCCCCTTCTCCGTCAGGCTGCTATTTACCACGCGCTTGTCACAAGCATTGCGCGCGCGCGTAATGAAACCGCGCGCCTCAAGACGGTTCAGGATCGTCGTTACGGTTGCCTGACTAAGCGAGACATGGCGTGAAATCTCGCGGACAGTCACAGCCCCCAATTCCTCAATCGCCAGCAAAACAACCAGCTGCGGAACAGTAAGACCACAAACCTTCATCACATGTTTTGAATGAAGGTCTGTTGCCCGGATGATTTGTCTCAAAGCGACAAGAACATCTAGAAATTCCTTACGCTTTGGCTGTTCCGATCTCATATTGACGTCGCTCCCACACTTGCTGATTTGGCCTAACTTAACGTCACTATCATTTGACATCAAATGTTTTGAACTGTAACTATCTGTTTGGCGAATATAACGAGACTTGGGGGAACCTGCGCCCGAATGACGGCAATACCGCCAGCGTTTTGCGGGTCTCACAATGAAAAACCGATGAGCAATCCGGCTACGTCAAAGCTTTTCCTTTGGCGATGTCAGGCATGTTCATTGCCAAAAATCGACAAGGACTCATGACCGAAAAAATCGTTGTAAAAGACCTTTATAAAGTCTTTGGCGAACGTCCTGATCAGGCCATGCAAATGATCAATGACGGTATCGACAAAGACGAAATTTTTGACAGAACCGGACAGACCGTGGGTGTATGCGGCGCCAATTTCACCGTCCATGAGGGTGAAATTTTTGTTGTGATGGGTCTTTCAGGTTCTGGCAAATCCACGCTGGTTCGTTTGCTCAACCGCTTGATCGAACCGACATCCGGTCAGGTTCTGTATGATGGCGTCGATATTGCAGCAATGTCGGACGAAGAACTCCGCGCCTTGCGTCGTCGCGACATGGCGATGGTGTTTCAGTCTTTTGCCCTGATGCCTCACCTTTCGGTTATCGACAATGCGTCCTTCGGCCTTGAACTCGCTGGAATCGATGAGGCAGAGCGGCACAAGCGCGCCCTTACAGCCCTTGATCAGGTCGGGCTTAAGGCACATGCAAATTCTTATCCGGATGAATTGTCGGGCGGCATGCAGCAGCGCGTAGGCCTTGCGCGTGCACTGGCCAATGACCCCGCCGTCATGCTTATGGATGAAGCTTTCTCTGCCCTTGATCCACTAATCCGGACCGAGATGCAGGACGAGCTGCTTACACTTCAGCGCGAACATAAACGCACAATCATCTTCATTTCGCATGACCTTGATGAAGCCATGCGGATCGGTGATCGCATCGCGATCATGGAAGGCGGGGTCGTTGTTCAGGTTGGAAGCCCCGAAGAAATCCTCAACAATCCGGCCAATGACTACGTCAAGTCATTCTTCCGCGGCGTTGATGTATCAACCATCCTGAGCGCCAAGGACATCGCATCCAAGCGCCAGGTAACAGTGATCGAACGCGAAGGTGTCGGCCTTAAAACCGCACTTAACCGTCTGCGCAACGAAGACCGCGAGTATGGCTATATTGTTGGCGACAAGCTTGATTTCCACGGCATCATTTCCGTCGACACCCTTGATGAAGCCATCAAGTCCGGTGCAGACAAGCTCTCGGCCGCCTTCCTTCCGAATGTCGAACCTGTGTCGCACGACACCCAGCTTTCCGAACTGATCGGCACTGTAGCCCACGCGCCATGCGGCGTTCCGGTTGTCGGAGAAGACGGGAAATATATGGGCGTAATCAAGAAAGCCAACCTTTTGGCGACCCTTGACCGGGAAGGAGACGGCACCAATGGCTGATAGTAGCAATCCCTGGGGCCAGACCACTGACACCGGCTCCGCAGAAACATCTGGAACCACAGCAGGCAGCAATCCTTGGGGAAGCGCGGCCCCGGCAACCCCGGATTCAGCCGCAAGCGGTCCGGGCGGCAGTGCGGGTAGTGATGCGGCGGGGTCAACAGACTGGCTGTCCAATGCAGCCCCCGCCCCGGAAAAACATTTCGATATCCTTCATCCATTTCAGGATGCCGTGATCCCGCTTGATGGATGGGTCAATGACGGTCTTGAATGGATCGTTACGCATTTCCGCGGTGTATTCCAGGCCATTCGCTGGCCGATTGATGCAGTTCTGACCGGCGTTGAGTCCGGCCTCCAAGCAACACCGGCGATCATTGTCATTCTCATCATGGCCCTGATTGCGTGGCAGCTTGCCGGCCGTCGACTGGCTATCGGAACCCTGATTTCAATGATTGTGGTTGGTTTGATCGGGGCCTGGTCCGAAGCCATGGTCACCCTTTCACTTGTCATCACATCTGTATTTTTCTGCGTTGTCATCGGACTTCCGACCGGCATCTGGCTTGCGCGTAACGAACGGGCATCCAATGCGGTGCGTCCGATCCTTGATGCAATGCAGACGACCCCGGCCTTTGTCTATCTGGTGCCGATTGTCATGCTGTTTGGCATTGGCAATGTGCCGGGCGTGGTCGTGACCATTATCTTTGCCCTGCCCCCGCTGATCAGACTGACCATTCTTGGCATCCGTCAGGTCCCCGGCGATCTGGTCGAGGCTGCCCGTTCGTTTGGTGCCAGCCCCAAACAGCTTCTGTTTCGTGTTCAGCTTCCGCTGGCCATGCCAACCATCATGGCTGGTGTGAACCAGACACTGATGCTGGCTCTTTCGATGGTGGTGATTGCCTCCATGATCGCGGTTGGCGGTCTGGGCCAGATGGTTCTGCGTGGCATTGGCCGACTGGACATGGGGCTGGCGACCATTGGCGGCATTGGCATCGTCCTGCTTGCCATCGTCCTTGACCGGATGACCCAGGCACTGGGTCGCGATCAGCGGTCCAAGGGTACGCGCCACTGGTACGAAAGCGGCCCTGCGGCCGTCGTCCGGTCCGTACTTGGCAAAAAGTAACATCCATTCCCGAGATAGCTGATGGAACCATTCCCGGTTCCATCGGTTTGGAGAACAGGGACAGACAAACTGTCCCAGGCTCATAAAACCAGGAGAAGCTCATGACGATCCTCAAGAAACTGACAACTGGCGCTGTGATCGCTGTTACCGGCTCGATGCTGATGACCGGCACGGCCTTTGCCGACCATCACATGCCGGGCAAAGGTGTTGAAGTACAGCCGCTTAAAAGCTCGATCGCCGAAGAAACCTTCCAGACCCTGCTGGTCATGAAGGCACTTGAAGAACTTGGCTACGACGTCAAACCAATCCAGGAAATCGAGTATGCCGCCGGTCACGTTGCAATTGGTAATGGTGACGCGACCTTCCTTGCAGACCACTGGAACCCGCTACATGCCGATTTCTTCACGGCTGCTGGTGGAGATGACAAAATCTATCGCAAAGGTGTGTATTCACCGGGCGCGCTTCAGGGTTACCTGATCGACAAGAAAACGGCTGATGAACACAACATCACCAATGTCAGCCAGCTTGCTGATCCGGAAATAGCCAAACTGTTTGACAATAACGGCGACGGCAAAGCCGACCTTTCGGGTTGCAACCCGGGCTGGGGCTGCGAAGCTGTGATCGAGCATCACCTTGATGCCTATGATCTGCGCGACACCGTCACCCATAATCAGGGTTCCTATTCGGCCATTATCGCCGATACCATCACCCGTTATAAAGCCGGTGAGTCGGTCCTCTATTACACCTGGACCCCGTATTGGGTTTCCGGCGTTCTCGTACCGGGCAAAGACGTAACCTGGTTGCAGGTTCCGTTCTCGTCGCTTCCGGGCGAGCGTAAAGACGCTGATACTTCCCTGCCGGATGGTTCGGACTTCGGCTTCCAGGTGAATAATCAGCAGATCATCGCCAACAAGGCATGGGCAGAAGCCAACCCGGCGGCTGCAAAACTGTTTGAAGTCATGGAAGTTTCCGCAAATGACATCTCGGCCCAGAACCTGCGCATGCGCGATGGTGAAAAATCCGCCGAGGATATCGGCCGTCATGCGGATGCATGGATCAAGGGCCATCGCGAAATCTTCGACAAATGGCTCGAAGAAGCACGTGCTGCTGCGAAGTAATTCCGGTATGCACATCTGACCAGTTTCAGATTGGCAAATACCGCACCCCGCAGAAGAAATTCTGCGGGGTGTTTTCGTGCCAAGACCAACCAAAATCTGTCAGGAGATGTCAGGCACCCTTCGATTTACGGTCGCATGAGAAGAACGATCTTGTTAGGCTTTGAGGCTCATTGATTTTTTGAGCAAAACGGGCACCTCACCGCCATGTTTCCAGAACAGTTGAATGTGCCTTTGGGCAAGTGGGTCAATCAGTTCGTTGATTGGCTGGTCATCAATTATGGTGCCGCGTTCGAGGCCTTTGCAGACAGCCTGTTAACTGTTCTGGTCGCACTGGAACAGGTATTGCGCGGTGCGCCCTGGTGGCTGGTGCTGATTGCCATTGCTGCCATCACCTGGCATGCAAGCCGGAACTGGAAGCTTGTCCTTGGCTTGGTGGTTGCAATGTTTGTCATTGGGACACTGGGCCTTTGGGACAAGGCAATGCAAACACTCGCGCTGATGATTGTGGCCACATCCCTTTCTGTCATTATCGGGGTTCCGGTCGGGATTGCAATGGCGATGTCAAATCGTCTGCGCGCGATCATGTTACCGATCCTTGATACCATGCAAACGATGCCAAGTTTTGTGTATCTGATCCCTGCCTTGATGCTGTTTGGACTGGGCAAGGTTCCGGCCATTCTGGCAACCGTTATTTATGCAGCCCCCCCCGTTATTCGCCTGACCGATCTGGGCATTCGCCTTGTCGATCCGGAAGTTCTTGAAGCATCCCGGTCATTCGGTGCAAGCCGCAAACAGATCCTGTTTAACGTCCAGCTTCCCCTTGCGCTTCCCAATATCATGGCCGGAATTAACCAGACGACGATGATGTCGATCTCGATGGTTGTAATTGCCTCAATGATTGGTGCACGCGGTCTGGGTGAACAGGTCCTGATGGGCATTCAGCGCCTTGATGTTGGCGCCGGCATGGAAGCCGGTATTGCCATCGTCCTTCTGGCGGTTGTTTTTGACCGGATCGGACAGGCCTATGGCAAGCGATCCCAGCGCACCTCCAGTGCGGAGGATGCGTGATGAGCTACATTGAAATACGCAATATTTTCAAAATTTTCGGACCAAACCCGCAAGCTGCACTTGAACTGGCAAAATCGGGATCAGACAAGGAGGAAATCCTTGTCAGAACCGGACACACAGTTGGTCTGGATGACGTATCCCTGTCAATCGAACAGGGGGAAACCTTTGTCATCATGGGTCTTTCGGGATCGGGAAAATCGACCCTAATCCGGCACCTGAACCGCCTGATTGACCCGACTGCTGGCGAAATTTCCTTTGGCGGAGAAAATATTCTGGCAATGGATATCCCGACCCTGAATGCCTTTAGACGCAAGCGTCTTGGCATGGTATTCCAGCGGTTCGGCCTTCTGCCCCATCGTAACGTGATGGATAATGTGGCTTATGGTCTGGAAATTCAGGGCACAGATCGCAAGACCCGCGAAGACATTGCACGCAAATGGATCGAACGGGTCGGGCTTGCAGGCTACGAAAACAAGTTTCCCGATCAGCTTTCCGGCGGCATGCAGCAACGCGTCGGCCTTGCCCGTGCCCTTGCCACCGACCCGGAAGTTCTTCTGATGGACGAGGCATTTTCGGCCCTTGATCCGCTGATCCGCTCAGACATGCAGGAAGAGTTGATGAAGCTTCAGGCGGAGCTTCACAAAACCATCGTCTTTATCACCCATGATCTCGACGAGGCACTGAGGATCGGGGATCGGATCGCAATCCTCAAGGACGGCAAGCTTGTTCAGATTGGGCGCCCAGAAGAAATCATCCTTGACCCCGCTGATGACTACGTTCAGGCCTTCACGCGCGATGTAAACCGCGGAAAGGTTCTTCGTGCCAAAAGCATTATGGAACCCACAACCGGCACGATTTCAGGCGAACAGGCGGATACAAGCCAAGTGGTGCGTTCTGATACGGTCCTTGACGACATACTGCCAATGGCACTGGCGAGTGATCAGGCGATCAGGGTTCTGGATCGCAATGACAAGCTGATCGGCACGATCAAAAGACAACAGGTCATCACCGCCCTGTCTCATTCACCGGCCAATTAAGACGATCCGTTAAGCCGTTGCCGATTGGATGACCTGACAACGGCGAAAATAGCGGATGGTTTCACCACCATTAATCTGTGCAGGTGACTGGTGTTGCGCGCGGTACATTCCAGATTGCAAGACACCGCTTTGATCGGTAGCGATGATCAGCCAAAGAAAACCATGCACATCAGCGCGAGCGCGATCTGTGGTCGATGGCAGAACATTGCCGTTGGGATGGGAATGGAAACAGCCGACAACAGCCTCGTCACGGCCCCGCACGGCACGATAGGTATCAATCAGGGTCTGGGGATCAATTTCAAAGGTTTTGCGTGGCTCTGTCGCAATATTGCGCGCCGGAACAATACGACGGATGTGAGTGGGGCTTTGATTTGAAGCGATCAAAAGACCGCAACATTCCTCAGGCCAGCACCGGGCGGCAAGATCGCAGATTTCGTCATGCAGGGCGGATGAAATGAATACAGTTGCGATATCATCGGAATTTCCCTGATCTTCCATTACTCGCCCTGCCCTGTTTGGCGACCTTCACACCGCTTATTGAGCGTCCGGCTCCAGCAGGATACGCCCGATTACTTTTTTGTCTGTCAGCGAAACGACAACAAGACGAGCCCCCATTCCATTCGGGTCTTCGATCTGCAAAATCGCCTGCGTGCTCTGCACGCTATAGCCCACCAGAAGCTCACCCGGTTCAATCTTTATCTTGATATCACCAAATGCGGGGATCGACGTCACAGACAGCGTTTGAATGCCTTCTGCTGCATTCTCACCCGCGATCGGGACGACCGGGGCTGGCATGACATTCGACACGTTTTCGTCCTTGGCGTTTTTATCAAGCGACAAGCCATATGCAACAAGCCCGATGCCGATCACGATCAGCACGCCCATAAACAACACCAAGGCCTTAACTACACGCATCGTCTTTCAACCGCCCAACCTGTTGGAAAATAGTATGATCGGATAATGGACCCAATCACGCAAAACACTTTTCAAGGCCATAGCGACAAGTAAGGATAAATGCAAGGTAACAACATCACTTGCGCACGCCGGTCCTGTTTGGGCACAACAGGTATTTATTGTCGTTTGTCTGTCTGATCCGATTTCTTGCATTTCGTTGCAATCGCGCACAAAACGGCTACAAGCTGCGCTGAAGACGGCTTAACCAGTTTCAAAGCATATCCCCCATACAATAACATTCAGACACATGACCGATTGTGACCAGATGCCAGAAGAACTCAGCTATATCGCGACCGCCGATGACGAAGGAGCCCGCCTTGACAAGGTGCTGGCAACCGCATGGCCCGAACAGTCGCGTTCGCGCATCAAGTCATTGATCGAGAACGGCCATCTTAGTCTGAACGGCACTGTCGCACGCAAAATGTCAGCAAAGGTCAAACAGGGTGATGTTTTCAGCCTTGTTATTCCGCCCGCCGAGGCTGCAGAGCCGGTTGCCGAGGATATCAAACTCGACATTCTATATGAGGATGATGACCTTTTGGTGATCAACAAGCCGGCTGGCATGGTTGTACATCCGGCTGCGGGTAATGAAAGCGGAACACTTGTGAACGCGTTGCTGGCCCATTGTGGTGACAGTCTGTCAGGAATTGGGGGCGTGAAGCGGCCGGGTATCGTTCATCGCCTGGACAAGGACACCAGCGGCGCAATGGTCGTTGCCAAAAATGATATGGCCCACAGAGCCCTCTCGACCCTGTTTTCCGAAGACAAGGAGAATATTGATCGAGCATATCTTGCCGTAGTGTGGGGCGTTCCAAAACCACTGGAAGGCGATATAGAAGGCAATATCGGGCGCAGCCCGCGCAACCGTAAGAAGATGGCCGTTCTTAAAAATGCGGGAAAATACGCACTAACTCATTACAAAACCCTCGAGATTCGTGACGACTCGTTAGCATCTCTGGTTGAGTGCCGCCTCGCAACCGGTCGGACGCACCAAATCAGGGTTCATATGACCCATATCGGTCACTCACTTGTTTGTGATCCGGTCTATGGCAGGAATAAAAATTCACAGAAGTGCAACTTCAAGACGCAAGAATTACTGAACGCATTCAACAAACAGGCTCTACACGCCAGAACACTTGGCTTTGTCCACCCCCGTACCGGTAAATATATTTCTACAACCGCCCCCTTGCCAGACGACCTGAAAGACCTCATTGAAAGCCTAAACCTATCCCATGGGGTAGGTTGACCTAACCTTTATGGTCGAAAAGTCATTGACGACATCTAATACCCCCGTATAAGCTTCAGATGGTGCTAGGGGATAACAGCACCATTACGAAGCATAACGGGAGGCTTCAATGAAACAGGGAAATGCTCTTCCAGTAATCTCTCAGGATGGTCTGACAGTATATCTACAGCGTATCCGCCGTTACCCGATGCTTACCCCGGAACAGGAAACGACGTACGCCTGTAATTTCCGTGACAAGGAATGCGACAAGTCGGCGGAAAAACTGATCACCAGCCACCTTCGGCTGGTTGCCAAGATCGCCATGAGCTATCGCGGCTATGGCTTGCCTTTGAATGAACTGATTTCCGAAGGCAATGTCGGCCTGCTTCAATCCGTCAAACGTTTCGACCCTGATAAGGGTTTCCGTCTTGCAACCTACGCCATGTGGTGGATCCGCGCAGCAATTCAGGAATATATCCTTCATTCCTGGTCACTTGTGAAAATGGGCACCACAGCAGCACAGAAGAAGCTGTTCTTTAACCTTCGCAAACTCAAAAGCCAGATGCAGGCCATTGATGAAGGGGATCTGTTGCCTGAACAGGTCGAGCTCATCGCGACCAAGCTGAATGTTTCCGAAGACGACGTGATCATGATGAACCGCCGCCTTGCCGGTCCGGATCATTCGCTTAATGCGCCTGTCCGGATTGACGGTGATGGCGAATGGATGGACTGGATCGAAAGCGAAGATGAAGACCAGGAAACGCTTTTTGGCAAACGCGAAGAATTCCTTCAGCGCATGAATATGCTCAAGAGCGCGATGTCACATCTCAATGACCGCGAACGTGACATCCTGACACAGCGCCGCCTGCTTGAAAGCCCGGTAACACTGGAAAATCTTAGCGTTGCTTACGGTATTTCACGCGAACGCATCCGGCAAATCGAAGTTCGGGCCTTTGAAAAAGTCCGTAAATCGATCCATAGCGATCTGCCGCACTAATCAAATTGCAGGAATAGTCTGCTTATATTCCCCCCCCTTGCAACAAACTACGGCGGACATAAAGTCCGCCGTTCTTTTGTTCTGTTCAGGAATTTTTGAGACAGAAAGTAGTGGGATCAGTTGCCGGATCGATCCACTTCCTTAATCAAACTGTCCCCCCATGTCTTGATCAGAGTGCGCTGTTTTTTACGCAGCTCCCCTACCCGACGCTGGGCTGAGAGGTTCAGGACATTCGCAACAATTGGCGGCATTGCCAAATACAGCAGCCAGCCAAGCCCGGCGGCGCCATACATAATTGACAGGGCCAATGGCTGAAAGATTTGCTGGGTCGCACCACCAACGGTTTGGGCAGGGACAAGCCAAAGCTCAAGGATATAGGGTGCAACACCCGAAAAATTCAGACCAAAGACACAGCGTGCCATGGTCCGTCCCGGGCTGCGATCAAAAATGAAAGCAACCATCGACGGCAACAACCCGACAACCAGGGTGATAAAGGTCGGGAGTGCGACGATAAATAACAGCACCGCCGAAGCAACAACCGACAATCCGGAAAATGCGCTGCGCCCCTTTTTAGGGCCTCTACCTCTTGCCATGTCGGCCCCCTAAAAGATATGGATCAGAAACAGCGCTGATACCGTCAGCAACGCAATCATGGTCGACGCAAAGGCAGCTGCCTGTTGCCCGACTTTTTCGGCGAGCTCCAGACGTGCCGGGCCAGACGATTCGAGATCAAAGACCTCGCTTTCCGCCTCGGAATATTCGGCAACGGCCTCGACAAACTCGGACTGATCCTTGCGGCGCTCCTGCTCGTCATTGATCAGATTGTAAAGCTCAACCAGATTACCGCGCTTTGCCAGTTTCGGGATTTCGGTTTCAACCCGTTCACGGCGCGCCTTGCTATGGAAGACCTTGATGGCCGGTTCCATCAAACGTGCAACCCAGTGCGACAGGTTTTGCAGGTTGTCTGGTCCGTGACGCCACTGAACAATAGCCAGCATGCTGATAATTGCCCGGCTATACTCCACCTCGTCAGACGGGTTTTGCATTGCCATCAACTGGCCTTCAATATCATCTTCAAGGCGCGTTGCGATAAAAGCAGCAATGTGACGATCAACCGGCCAGGTATCCTCGGACGCATTTTCTGCGGCCTTTTCCAAAGCAGGTAGAAGTTGCGAAATCTCGACAACATAATCCTGTTCGATCAACGGGCTCAGACAATGCTGATTGCGTACCAGCGTGTAAAGGCAACGCTCATACCCGTAACCGGCACTTTGTTGCTGAATGTAGTAGCGCAGGTTCTTATAGAGCTGCTGGAGCTTCTGAACTTCCGAGCTATAGCCTTCCTGTCGACCGAACCAGTAGGACGGAATATCGCGAACAATCACATCAGCAAAACGTTGCGGTCCGCGACCATGCTGAACATCATAGGACAGCATGTAGCCGACCCCGTCAATCATGGCCGAAAATCCCTTGAACCGGACCGGCCCTTCATGATCCATGATCAAAATGGCACGTGCGACGAGAACATCCTCGGCAGAACGTTTGTCGGCACCGGCCCATTGCAACTGGCGCATTGCATCGGCCAGTGCCTTTGCACGGTCATTGTCGCCAAGACCACGCCTTAGCCAGATTTCAATTGTACCTTCACGCAATGGTGCCAGCGCACTGACCCAGTTTTTTGCCATGCCTTGTGCAAGGGCACGAACGGTATAGTAATCCCGGCCTGAAAGGTTTTGTGAACGCGCCGCACGCTTTTCGGTATTGGACTGAACCGGCTTGGTACGTCGCCCGTCAAGCCATGCATTAAGCTCATTGAAGCCCCAACGCTCTTCTGCATCATCGCACAGCAACCCGCGCACCGGCTCAATCAGGATAAGAGGCAACCTTTCCTGGGAGGCAATCGCTTGGAACGATCCCTTTGAAAGCTTGAGATCCATAATTTCCTGATCGCTCAGCTTGCTCAGCGGTCTGTGGCCAATGCCGAGCTCCGCGAGTGTCACACCAAGCGCATACAGATCATCAGCTGGGGTGCCAGCACCACGCCCTGCAATATCGGCACTCATGCGTGCCGTGGTTTCATATACCAAAGGCTGCGAATAACCTGGTGGAGCCGCACAACAGTCCCCCAGAACAACCTTTTGGCGTAACGGATCACCAAAAAACAGGTTACCCGCCCGGATATTACGATGGGCAAGTCCCTTATCTGCAAATGCCTGCAAGACACCGATGATCGGTTCGACGACAACTGTTGAAATATCGTGTTCGTCAATGATCGGCTTTTTGCCTTCGCCAAGAACAACACGACCACCAGATGGTTTTTCGTAGAACAAAACCATTGTGTTGCGCCCGAACGGCGGCCAGTAGGCGATTTCATGGTCAATCAGATCAATCTGACCTGCCATGTGCATACCGGTCAGAAACTGGATGTGATCATGACGCGTTGGCAAAACCGGATCGGTGACAACCGCAAAGGCACTGCCTTCATCCCGACGCAGGTTATCCGCGGAATAGGCCTTGCAATGTCCCATATCGAATTCAGGCATGCGAAGATCAAGGAATATCCTGAAGTTTCCGATCTCGACACTTTTGCCGCCAGTGGAGATCTCCAGAATGTCTTCCGTGACGTCATCCTGATCAGCGGGCGCAGATGTCCCCCCGCCCGGTGCATCCATCACCGGAGCTTGTGAAGTACCGTCCGAAACTTCCTGTTCCTGGTCTTCTGCTTGCTCTGCCATGATCCCGATATTTCTTTACGAGTTATCATTTATAGGGGCGCGTATATCCTGAATTACGGTCTTCCTGACGCGTCCTTCAGTACGCTACCTTTAAAAGGTTGATAAAACGATACTTCTGATATCGCATAGGGGCAAGTTGTTATGCACCTGCCACGCAAGCCTGTTCACAGCCAAGGCATTCAGACAAAACGAAAAAAGCCACCAGTCGGAACTGGTGGCTTTGCAGTGCAGAGCACAAATTGGCAATCAGGCACTGAACGGGTCGTGAACCAGAATGGTGTCGTCACGCTCAGGACTGGTTGAAAGCAGCGCAACCGGCGCTTCGATCAGTTCTTCGACACGGCGCACATATTTGATCGCAGCGGCCGGAAGATCGGCCCAGCTGCGCGCACCCATGGTCGTTTCAGACCAGCCTTCAATGGTTTCATAAACCGGCTTTGCTTTTGCCTGCAGACGCTGGTTTGCCGGAAGATGATCATAGATCTTGCCATCAATGTCATACCCGGTGCAGATCTTGATTTCATCAAAGCCATCAAGAACGTCAAGCTTGGTCAGTGCAATACCGGTGATACCGTTAACCTTGACCGACTGGCGGACAAGAGCAGCATCGAACCAGCCGCAACGACGCTTGCGACCGGTAACAACACCGAATTCATGACCACGCTCACCAAGGCGGTCGCCATCTGCGTCAAACAGTTCGGACGGGAACGGACCTTCGCCAACGCGGGTGGTATAGGCCTTGGTGATACCAAGAACATAACCGACCCCCGACGGGCCCATGCCAGAACCGGCAGCAGCCTGACCCGATACAGTGTTCGACGAGGTCACGAACGGATACGTGCCGTGGTCGATATCAAGCATCGTGCCCTGCGCACCTTCGAACAGGATGCGCTTGCCAGCTTCTTTGAACTGGTTCAGCGATTTCCAGACGGTGTCAGAGAACGGCAGGATTTTCGGTGCAATTTCCTTGAGCTGCGCGAGCAGTTCTGCGCCATCGACTTCCGGCTGACCAAGACCACGCAGAAGCGCATTATGGTGGGTCAGCAGGTTTTCAACCTTTGCTTCCAGCAGGTCAACATCAGCAAGATCACCAACACGGATTGCACGACGACCAACACGGTCTTCATATGCCGGACCGATACCACGGCCGGTGGTGCCGATCTTGTTGTCACCCGATGCAGCAGCTTCACGTGCGCGATCAAGGTTGCCATGCAGCGGCAGGATCAGGCAGGCATTTTCCGCCAGACGCAGGTTGTCCGGGGTAATGTCGACGCCCTGCTCTTTCAGGCGCGCAATTTCCGCAAGCAGTGCCCAGGGATCAACAACAACACCGTTGCCGATTACCGACAGCTTGTTCTGGCGAACAATACCCGACGGCAACAGGCTCAGCTTGTAGGTAACACCGTCGATCACCAAAGTATGACCGGCGTTATGACCACCCTGAAAACGCACAACGACGTCTGCCCGTTCGGACAGCCAGTCGACGATCTTGCCTTTACCTTCGTCCCCCCACTGGGAACCGATCACGGCAACATTGGTCATCGCAAAACTCCTTGCGCGATAAAAATTTCGTTCGATTAGGCGTTGAGCGGCACGACCTGGCCGCCAAGGTAAATAAAGTCACAGCCCATACGGCGCGCTTCGATCCGCGCGGCATCTTCTGTTTTTGCTTCGGCGGCCCCTTCAAGGGCGGCAACGGTGTAATGACCTTCTGCACGCAGCTGACGCGCTTCACGCTGTGGCGTACCAAGCGGCAGATAAACACGCGAAAGCGGTTCTGCATCAGGAAGACCGCGCAGAATACTGTCCATATAAAGCGACATCCCGGTTGCGGCCTCGCCAGATGCGCCGCCCGCGCGATAACGGCCTCCGCGACCGATCTCGCCGCGCACATTGCGGGCAAACAGCGTGAAGCTGACACCTGTCTGATATCGGAAACCGGCCATTTCGACGGGATCAATGGTAAGGGCAGCATCAAGGTCAGATGCCAGCACGCGCTCTGCCACATCTATCAGGCGATACAGCTCTTCGGATGCACCCAGTGGCAATTCAAGCTTTTTAAGCTTTGGCAGTGCTGTGATTGCCGGACCGGCTGCTTCGAGCAAGGCGACAAGAACGTCGGTCACCTTGCCATCAAGCGCACGAAGGGCGGCAACATCCCGGCGCTCAAGTGCTTCGGTCAGGGCTTCGCGATCATCACGCGACACACCGAATGCATCAAACAGACGAACAGGAAGTGTCGGAAGATTAAGATCGACCGAAACATCTGCAAGACCGATGCTTTCAAGCGCTTCAAGTGCAAGAAGAACAATCTCGGTATCTGCAGCCGCACTTGAAACACCGATCAGTTCCGCACCAACCTGGGCGAACTGACGTTCCGGGCGCAGATGAGATCCTTTGATCCGCAAGACATCGCCCGAATAGGACAGACGCAGCGGACGTGGTGCATCGCCAAGACGGGTTGCTGCAATTCGACCGACCTGCGGGGTCATGTCGGAACGCACACCCATCATGCGGCTAGATTCAGGATCCATAAGACGGAAAGTCTGGGTAGCAAGTTCAGGCGCCGCACCTTCAAGCAGGCTTTCCTCAAACTCGACCAGCGGGGTCTTTACCCGGTCATAGCCTGCATGTGCCAGACTGGCCATCAGCTTTTCGCGGATTTCGGCTTCCCGTGCGGCGGTTCCTGGCAGGACATCCTGCAGGCCGGCGGGCAAAAGTGCTTTCCTGGCGAGTTCGGTCATATTGTGTGCTTTCCCGGACGAGGCGCGCAAATTCAATTAGGCTCGATAACGTCCCGAGTTTTACTCAGGGCTCACTATCCGGTAGCGGTTACTACCGCGTTGTGCCGGACAGAGCAACGGGGAAAACCCCAAAAACGCAAATAATACGTACGAAATATCCGTTAGCCAGCGTTAAATTCGGCTTTTACCACCGAATACGCCCAGTCAAGCCAAGGCAAAAGTGCCTTGATATCACTTGGTTCGACCGTCGCGCCGCCCCAAATTCTCAGTCCAGCCGGCGCGTCGCGATAGCCATTGATATCAAGTGCAACATTTTCTGCTTCAAGAAGCTGCGATATCTTTTTGGGCAATGCAGCCTGCTGATCCGCCGAAAGCGAAAGCGCCCAAGGATCGACAATCTTGATGCACATCGACGTGTTCGACGCCGTTGCCGGATCTTCTGCAAGATCAGCGGCCCAGCCACTTGTCGCCAGCCAAGCATCAAGATGCGCACGATTTTCCCGGGTTCGAGCCAAAAGGCCTTCTAGGCCGCCGATGTCTTCGGCCCATTTCAGGGCGTCAATCGCATCTTCAACCACCAGCATCGAGGGTGTATTGATGGTTTCGCCACGGAAAATACCGTCAATCAACTTGCCGCCCTTGGTCATGCGGAAGATTTTGGGCATCGGCCATGCAGGCTCATGGCTTTCCAGACGCGCAACCGCACGCGGGCTCAGAATTATCACACCGTGACCGCCCTCGCCGCCCAGCACTTTCTGCCAGCTATAGGTTACAACGTCGAGCTTGTCCCATGGTAGTTCCATCGCAAAGATCGCGGAGGTCGCATCGCAGATCGTCAGACCTTTGCGTTCATCGGCAATCCAGTCGCCATTGGGCACACGCACGCCTGCCGTCGTACCGTTCCAGGTAAAGACAACGTCACGGTCAAAATCGACAGCACCAAGATCGGGCAACTTGCCGTAATCCGCTTCAAGGGTGCGAACATCTTCGAGTTTCAGCTGCTTGATAACGTCACTGACCCAGGTCGCACCAAAGCTTTCCCAAGCCAGCATATCAACACCACGCGCACCAAGCATCGACCAAAGCGTCATTTCAACAGCACCGGTATCAGACGCCGGAACCACACCCAAAAGATAATCATCAGGCAAATTCAGGATCGCGCGCGAACGGTCGATAACCTCTTCAAGGCGCTGTTTGCCCAGTTTGGAACGATGGGAACGACCAAGAATTTCCGTTTCGAGTGCAGATGCAGACCAGCCCGGGCGTTTCTTGCACGGACCCGACGAAAAATGCGGGCTTGCTGGACGAAGTGCGGGCTTTGCGAAAGCGGTATTCTCGGCATTCTGGGCCATCGGCATATTCCTGAGCAGCTGGAACAATCCGCGTGGATCATTCCGGATCAAATTAGGGGGCTGATCCTATTGAGACAAAGGCAAAAGTCAAACGCCTTCGACACAAACAAGCCAGCCAATTTTGCATGGCTGGCCCGTGTATGAGGGTCGCTAATGGTTTGGCGCAATGCGGCCCCTAGAACGGGATATCGTAATACCAGGGCGCAAACAGGCTAAAAACAATCCAAAGCACAATGATCAGCGGCGTTCCAGCCTTCAGGAAGTCAACGAACCGATAGTGCCCCGGCCCCATGACAAGCAGGTTGGTCTGGTAGCCAACTGGCGATGCAAACGAACAGTTTGCCGCCATCACCACCGCAATCGCAAAGATGTGCGGAGGCACGCCAAGCTGCTGCGCCATTCCGATTCCGATCGGCGTGAACAATACAGCGCAGGCATTGTTTGACAGAACGTTGGTAAAGGCCGCCACGATCAGGAAGAACATCGACAGGATCACAGGTGCTGGCGCCCCGCGCGTCGCAGTCAAAAGCTGATCGGCAACGAATTCCGCACCACCGGTCAGTTGCAGGGCATTGCCAAGTGCCAGTGCAGCAGCAACCAGAAGCACAATTTTTCGATCAATTGCACGCGATGCCTGGCGCAAGTTAAGCGCGCCCGATGCGATCATCAAACCCGCACCGATGAAGCTCGAAACCACAATCGGTACAACACCGGTTGCCGCCAGCGCAATGACGCCAAGGAAAATGGTCGCCGCACGACGGGCATGGAACGGACGGGGCAATGTACGCGTTGACCATTCCAGCAGCACCACATCGCGAATGGTTCGAAGTGCTTCAACATCTTCGGAACGCCCCTGCACCAAAAGCACGTCACCAGCCTCAAGCCGGATTTCGGTCATTTGTGTTCGGATCATGCGCGAACGACGTTGAATGCCCAGAACAAGGCATTTGTACTGATACCGGAAACCGATCTGTTCAAGGTTAAAACCGATCAGACGCGAGCCCGGCGGCAACATAACCTCGGCAAGAAGCTGTGTTGCCTTTTGCGGGGTTTCTTCGCCGTCACTGTTAACCGCCGCAGCATCGGCATGCAAGAGACCAGGGTCTTTTTGAAGTGCCTCGGTCAATGCCTTGCGCGTGGCCGCAACTACCAGAACGTCACCGGCCTGAATTTCCATGTCGCTTTCAAATGGCGGTAATTCAGCATGTTCACGACGAACGATCATCTGAATGGTGATGTTTGGAAGATTCTTGAAAAATCCGGCAACAGGACGGGTTCCGATCATCTGCGACGCCGGTCCCACCGTGATCTGGGCGATGAACTGTTTGCCACTGCTATCGGGATTGGTGAGCTTGCTGCGCATGGATGCAAGGGCAGGCAAAAGTCTTGGAGCGACAAACAGGACATAGATAAAGCCGCTGATCGCAAGCACACTACCAATCGCCGTGAATTCGAAGAACTCAAGCCCCGGCATCCCCAGTTCAATCAGCGAACTCGACACCAGAAGGTTGGTAGAAGAACCAATCAAGGTTGTCATCCCGCCAAGGATCGCCGCATAGGATAGCGGGATCATCAACGCGCTCGGCGAACGCTCAATACGCTCTGCAAGAGCTTGAATAATCGGGATAAAGATAACAACAACCGGGGTATTGTTGAGAAATGCCGACATCAGCATCACAACAAACAGGCCGATGAAAATTGCAACGGACGCGTTTTTCCCGCCATGTTCAGTAATCAGACCGGCGATATAGCTAACACCACCGGTCAGAACCATGCCCTGCCCGACAACAAGTAACGACAGAACAGTCAGCAAAGCCGGATTGGCAAAGCCCGACATGATGGTATCGGCCCCCATCATGTTGTGACCGTCTGCATCCAGAAGCGGGAAGAATTCAAAGAACAGCAACAGGGTTGCAATCAGCGCCATGCTGGTCAGTTCGAGCGAAATGCGCTCAAGCCCATACAGAACCAGCGACCCCGCAACAAGTGCAAGGACCACCCACATCTGCATCGACGTCGCAGAACTGGCGACAACACTTTCGATCACGATAAATCTACCCCTGTAAAACCAGCATCCTTGCGGTTTAAGGCATAGCTTCAACGCCATGTGCCCGGTCCGCATTCATCGTATTTTGCCTTTACTTAGACGAAAGCCCCATAGGCCGGTCAATAAAAAAACGGCATCGGACAGGCGCAATGCGGATTAATCGGTAGAAGCATTTCATTGAAAAACAGCAATTTCAGGGGCCTGTTGCACAAGAAAAAAACGGGCAACGATCAAGCTGCCCGTTTGTCACGATGAAGATAAAAAGTGCCCTGCCCTCAGGCCGGGATGACGATTTCACCCTTGAGATACAGAACCGCTTCGCCCTTAAGATGGACACGATCACCATCAATCTTGCAGACAACCACGCCACCGCGTGCCGATGCCTGATAACCAACCACTTCCGCCTGACCAAGCCTGCCTGCCCAATATGGTGCAACCACACAATGCATATAACCGGTGACCGGATCTTCGTTAATCCCTATCGCCGGAACGAAGAAGCGCGACACCATATCAAGTCCGGTTTTATCCCCGGGTGCTGTGACAATCACACCACGGCCTGTAAGCCTGCCCAACACCGACATGTCGGGTTTCATGCCACGCACAGCTGCGGCATCGTCATATACTGCAACAATATCTGTATCCCTGCTTGCAACCACATATGCCTCGACCGGCTTTACGCCGCCCAGTGCAGTCAGAACCTCGTCTGAAATTGCCTGTGCAGTGATTGGCTGCCTGGGGAAGTTCAGAACAATTGCGTCCCCGTCCCGTCCCGCGGTCAAAATACCGCTTTGGCTTTGCAACTTCACCAAATCTCTCTGGAAACCCAGATGATTGAAGATGACAAATGCACTGGCAAGGGTCGCATGCCCACATAGCGGCACTTCCACGGTTGGCGTGAACCAGCGAATGTGAAAATCGGCGTCACCATCATTGTCACAGGGAACAAAGAACGCCGTTTCAGACAAATTGTTTTCCATGGCAATTTTTTGCAGCACGTCATCAGGCAACCATTGGGTCAATGGCACAACTGCTGCCGGATTTCCTGCAAACAAAAGATCAGTAAAGGCATCAATCTGATATATCGGCAAAGTCTGGGTCGTCATGTCGGTATCCTGAATAGGAATTCTTTGATTCTTGAAGGCTGGATCGCACCCTGTTGAAAATCGTTTTACAGAGCCATCTCAATCGCGTCCTTGATAATCACCAGATCATGGTCCTGCGTACGCCAGTTGGAAAATGCCGCGCGGAATCCAAAATGCCCGCCATACACCGTTGGCGTGAGGAACACCTTCCCCGTCGCGTTAATGCGATCCAGCAAGGCACGATTATCGTCGTCAGTACCAAGGGCTCTGAACATCGTAACGTTAAGCTTTGGCTCGCGCAGCAGTTCCAGCTTTTCGTGGGTGCGCACCCACGCAGCCAAGCCTGCTGCCTGATCACAGTTAGCACGTACAATGCCCGCCATGCCATCGCGACCATAGGCTTTGATCGCCATCCACAGCGGCAAGGCCCGAAAACGACGTGAATTTTCCACCCCGCGATTGATATAGCTATTGCCATCCGCCTTGGTGTCAAGATATGGCGCGAACGCCCGACAACACGTTTCCAGAACAGAGACATGCCGGGTCAGGAAAATCCCGCAATCATATGGCACATTTAACCATTTGTGACCGTCCGAGGTGACTGAGTCCGCCCGTTCAATCCCAGCCAGAAAATGCGCCCTGCGATCATCAAGGGCAGCAAAAAGGCCAAATGCTGCATCAACATGCAACCAGGCGCCATAAGCGGCACACAAATCAGCAATGGCGTTGAGATTATCGAAATCGGTCGCATTCACCGTCCCTGACGATGCAATCACAATCTTGCCACGCGCATCGCTGGCATCAAGCTTTGCCTTCAGATCGACGATATCAGTTTCTTCCGAGCCCGGAAGTGTAGCGACCTTGACAAAGCTGTTGCGACCAATCCCGGTGATCGACATATCCTTGATCATGCTGGCATGGGGACTTGCTGCAAAGATCGCCAGGTCAGGCAAGACAGATGCGCCATCAGCATCAATATTGACGCCGATCCGTTCACCACACCATTGACGTGCAGCAACCAGCCCAAGCAGATTTGAAACAGTTGCGCCGGTCGTCAAAACACCATCAAAGCGGTCATGCGGCAATCCGCCCATGTCGCAAAGCCAGCTAATGACTTGCTCTTCGACAGCAGCATTAACCGATCCTTCGGGACCGGTTGCATTCTGATCAATCGCTGAAGCCAGCCAGTCACCGGCAAGGGCAGCCGGCGTCGTGCCTCCCGTCACAAAGCCAAGATACCGGGGTCCGATTGATGCGGCGAGCAGCGGCAGAATTTCTTCCTTGGCTGCCCGCAACGCATCAAGCGTGCCGCTTCCCTGCCCTGATAAGGGGCGCGAGGGGTCAAAAGCAGAGAAATCGCGGCAGGTAACATCCATGTCATCCGCCCCCTGAATGAAGCCATGGGCGACATCCCCTGTTTCCACAAGGATGCGGCCAAGCTTTTCAAGGTCATCAAACATGAGATGACGTGCATCCGCAGTGGGGCTGACAGCTGCACGATTTGAAATGCGGTTCATCTTTTCTCTCCTGAAAGGATGCGGGCGAAATCAGCCCGATCGATATTTGCCCCGGTCAATATAAGGGCAACCTTCTTGCCGATATTGCGGTCGCGGTCTGCAATTGCAGCAGCAAGCGGTAGCGCACCGGCACCTTCGGCAAGGGTATGGCAACAACTGAAATAGAGCCGCATGGCATCAGCGATCTGATCGTCATCGACTGCGACAATATCAGAAGCCCCATTTTTAATAATTTCGATCACTTTCGGATCCGGGCTGCGACAGGCAACACCATCGGCAAAGGTTTTTGCTTCTGACGTCTGAATAACCTTCCCGGCCATAAAGGACTGGCGCACTGCATCCGCGCCGGTCGCGACCACACCGACAATCTCGGTATCAATCCCGAGCGCATCGCGCGCGGCAATCAATGAACAGATGCCGGACCCCATACCGACCGGCACATAAACCCGATCAATGCCCTTTACATCTTCAAACAACTCAAGACCGTAGGATGCAACACCACGCACAAGTTCGGCATGGAATGGCGGCACCATCACGACGCCTTCTCGGGTGGCATAGGACTGCGCATATTCAGCCGCGGCCTGAAAATCATCTCCATGTTCTATGACTTCCGCACCCCATGCCCGCATGGCAGCATTCTTCTCAACCGAGTTTCCGTGCGGGACGACAATCGTTGCTGCCATACCAAACCGGCTGGCGGCATGCGCAAGACTTTGTCCGTGATTACCCCGGGTTGCCGACACGATACCGCGATTGCTATGGGCCTGACTGCCGAGATAACGGCAAAAGGTCAGACCACCCCGAATCTTGAATGCCCCAAGTCGGGTATGGTTTTCATGTTTGACATACAGGGACAATCCCGTACCACGATCCAGCAACGGCCAGTGAATTGTAGGTGTCGGTGCCACATATTGATGCACGAAATCGGCAGCCGCACGCAATTCGGTCAAGGAGAACATTCTGATTGTATCCCTGAAATTAACAAATCAAGACAATTAATCAAAACCGGTACAATGTACCGGACGGAGGCACGATGGGAGCACGCACCTCCGTCACACGCAGCAGTGGCTAACTGCGTGGTGGCAACCTGGTCCAGAACGGTTTTGACAGTTCTTCATCTATGTCGGCACGCGAAAGCCCGACATCCTTTAACATATGATCATCAAGCAACTGGATTGCATGACGGTCGCGGGACCGGGCCTGCAGACGTGCAAGATATTCCACCGCAGAGATGACAACATCCATCATCGCCGCGCGCCAGGTCGCAGGCTTTTCACCCTGCTTGCCGTTCATCAATGCGCGATCACTGACATGAATGTCGGGAAGCTGGATTGTATCGTTACAATTTACCATTTCCATCTCCTATCGGTTAATTGTCTCGATATTGTTTTGTCATTGACATTGTCATTGTGTCAATTTAAACATTGTCACCATGACAATATGGCTTCCAAACCTTTCTGACGCCGGCGGTCCTGTTTATCGACAGATCGCGCAGGCCATTCGCGCAGCGGTTAAGGACGGCTCTTTGAAGCCCGGGGACCGACTGCCAACCCACCGTGACCTCGCCTATCATCTGGGCGTGACAGTCGGTACGATTACACGATCGTATCGCGAAGCAGAACGATTGGGACTTGTCGCAGGTGAAGTCGGACGGGGGACCTATGTTCTTGATAACATCCAGTCCGAACTGGATATGGCTGCAACCGCGCCGATCCCGCTTGCCTTTACCAACAATCTGGCCCAGTTGGGTCGCAAGCCGCCTTTTGCGCATGGCGCTGAAGACGACAACGAAGATACCGGCCCGATCAATTTCCGCATGAATTGCCCCCTTCCCCCGCAGGAAGGTCATATTCGTCAGACATTGCTTGAAATTGCGGGGTCAATGCCGATTGACGACATGGTGTCATATAAATCCGAATATGGCGTCCCCCATCAACGCCAAGCGCTGGCACATGCTGCCGGTCTTGTCGGACTGGATGACAATCCGGAGCGCGTCCTTCCAACGGCCGGTGTTCAGCACGGGATGACTGTATCCCTTCTTGCAACAGTACGACCGGGTGATCTGGTCCTGTGTGAAGAACTGACCTATCCCAATTTGCGAAGCCTTGCCAACTTGCTGCAATTCCGCCTGCGCGGCGTTGCCATGGATGATCAGGGCATCATCCCCGAGGCATTGGAGAATGCCTGCCGCACCCAAAGCCCGCGCGCGATCTATCTGATGCCGACGCTGCACAATCCGCTATGCAGCACCATGGATCAGCAACGCCGCATCGAGATTGCCGAAATCCTGCGCAAATATGACCTGACACTGATTGAAGATGGCATCTATCACTTCCTTGATCCCGATGCCCCACCGCCACTTTCCTGCTTCGCCCCGGAACGCAGCATCTATCTTGATGGCGTTTCCAAAAGCATCGGCGGCGGATTGCGTGTCGGCTATATCCATGCCCCTGGCGAAATGATCGGCAAACTTGCCAGTGCGATCCGGTCGACCTGCTGGATGGTATCGACCATCAATCTGGAACTGGTCACACGGATGATCATGGATGGCAGCCTTGGCCAGTACGAAGCATGGCACCGTGATGAAGCTGCACAACGCCTTGCTGTCATTTTGGGAACACTCAAGGGATATGACGTCCGCTTCCATCCGACCAACTACCATATCTGGCTTGAACTGCCCGACCATATCGATCCGGGCGAGCTTGTTATGAATGCGGCAAATAGCGGCGTTCTTTTGACGGCAGCTCAACAGTTTTCTGTCGGTCACGTCCCGCGCGGATTGCGACTCTGTTTTGGTGCGGAACGTTCCACCGAACGTCTGCGGCGCGGGGTCCAGATCGTTGATCGATTGCTAAAAAGCAGTGATTTCGGCAATGCCGTTGTCATGTAAGGACTGCTGATTGGTCAGGGATCGCGGCGCAACACGCGCCAACATCCCTGCCAAACATTCTGGCCCAAAGCACCCCCGCCCTGATTTCCTGTCGGCATTTCAATTATTTCCGCAAGCAACGCTTGACCACGTGATTGCGTTGCTTCCAAGATATGTTGCGGGGCGCAAAAGCCCCCGATGATTTGTTATCTTGGGCAGCAGAAAGTCAGCAGATGCCAGTTTCCCGCCTTGACGCAGAAGATTGCGGTTTCCCGCATTTCCGTATTCGCAGCCCTCATAAAGACCAACAGCCGAAAATCTTTGATTTCTCATCGCATTATCGTGCCGCAGAAGCCCTTAAATTCGGCTTATCCATGTCCGAACCAGGCTTTAACATCTTTGTTCTGGGTCTGGATCGTGCCGGTCGCATGACCGCGACCCTTGATTATCTGAACAAGGCAATGGAAGAACGTTCAGCCCCGGATGACTGGGTCTATCTGAACAATTTTTCGCGCACCAACCGTCCGCGCCCCTATGCCCTTCCCGCAGGTGAAGGTCGCAAGCTTCTATCGGCGATGGAAACCCTGATTTCCCATTTACGCGAAGCGTTCGTTTCGGCCTTTAACGCTCCGGCCCATCTGACCGAAACCCAGACACAGACCGAAGAAGCCCGCACGCAGTTGCGCGAAAAGTTCGACGCCCTTCGCGAATATGCCCGCGAACGCGGTCTGGATGTTCAAGAAAACGAAAAAGGCGTGATGATTGTCGCGCTGAACGAAGAAGGCGAGCCGGTTTCACTTGACGAAATCCCCAAGGAACGTCGCAACGAGGCCGAAGATGCCTTTGAAGAAGTCGCCGAAGAAGCCCGCAAAACCCTGCTTTCGACCCGTGATCTTGAAGAACAGATTGCAGATACACTCGACAGTTTGCGCCGGGGTGCGGCAAAGGTCGTTCTGAAGCCGCGCATCAAGAAACTGCGCGACAAATTTACAAGCCCCGGCCTGAAGGCATGGTTCGAAGCGCTTGAAAAGGACATCCTTGATAATATCGATGCGTTCGAAGAAGCCAGTGACCAGCCCGCCATCGAAAGCGGTGATGGCAAGATTCCGGAAACCGTCGATGACCGTTATGCGGTTAATCTTCTGATCGACCATTCCCGTGACAAATGTCCTGATGTTGTTCTTGAACCAAGTCCGAGTTACGACAATCTTTTCGGGCAAATTCAGTACCGCCCAATGGGTGGCGGGATGCATCCGCATTTCAGCCTGATCAAGCCGGGCGCATTGCACCGTGCCAATGGCGGGGTTCTGGTTCTGCGTGCTGAATCACTGCTTGAACATGAAGAATGCTGGGGCTTCCTCAAAGCGGCCCTGCGCGACCGGGAAATCCGCATCGAAGAAACGCACAAGGGCGGTCCACCCACCGCTGGCGCCCCTGAACCGCGCCCGATTCCGCTTGATCTTAAGGTCGTAATCGTTGGTGCACCGAAATTCTACTATACCTTCTTTTCGCTCGATGTGGATTTCCGCAACCATTTCCGCGTGAAAGCCGACATTGATGCCGACATGCCCGCAGCCGGGCGCAATATTTCAATCTATACCGGGCTTCTGCGGGAGTCCGCACTCGCTCGGTCGGGTATTCCGGTCGACAACGGTGCCATCCGCCAGCTTTTGGGACAGGCCGCTCGTTGGGCCGGTGAACGCGACAAACTGACCGCCCAGATAGAGCGGGTTGAAGATGTCGGGATTGAGGCCGGTGCCCTTGCCAAATCCGATGGCCGTGAAAGCATCCGGGCTGCCGATGTCAGACGTGCCATCGAAGAACGACGTCACCGCAATTCCCGCCTGGAAGACAGATCACACGAACGCGTTCAACGCCGTGAAATCCTGATCGACAGCTATGGCGCTGTTGTTGGTCAGGTCAACGCCCTGACCGTGCTTGACTACGGCGACCACGCCTTTGGCCTTCCGGCCCGTGTTTCGGCGCGGTCATATGTCGGGAGTCTGGGTGTTTTGAATATCGAACGCATGGTCGATATGTCCGGCCCGCTGCAACAAAAATCTGTCATGACGATTGAAGGTTTCCTGAAATCGCGCTTTGCTCAGGAATTCCCGCTATCGTTTGCCTGTAACGTCACCTTCGAACAGAACTATGGCGGGATCGAAGGGGATTCTGCTTCGATGGCAGAGCTTTGTGCGATCATATCGGCAATCTCAAACGTTCCAATGCGCCAGAATATCGGCATCACCGGTTCGATGAACCAGTTTGGCGAAGCGCAACCGGTTGGCGGAATTTCGCACAAGATCGAAGGTTTCTATCGTATCTGCGCCGATCAGGGTTTCACCGGCGATCAGGGCGTGATCATTCCACAAGCCAATGCCGAAAACGTCGTCCTGCGTGAAGAAGTCGTTCAGGCGATCCGTCAGGGCAAGTTCAATATCTGGACCATTGAACATATCAATGACGCAATTGAACTTTTGGCAGGCATGCCGTCGGGTGACCGCACAGACGGCCAATATCCGACGGACAGTGTCTATGGCAAGGCCATGGAACGGCTGCGCAAAAATGATCTCATATTGCGCGACCGCTATGCCTATCCACCGCGCGCGGAGATGTAACAATGGCAAGACCACCCTGTGATCGCAATCAACATGCAGCACCTGCGTTGCATGGAGTTTGTGCATCCTGGAACCGGGGTGGTCTTTTGCTTTTGGTCGGCTTTCTGGCTTTCGGGGCGATTTCTACTGCGTCAACGCCTTTGGCAATCGCACAGACACCGGGAAACCCGACCATGCCGACCGGTGTCGACATGATCCCGACGGATTTGCCCGCACATGCTTCTGAACCGGTGAACCGAAACCGGCCCTTAAGTTTGCTGCCCGGCACCATTCCCGTTGATAACAGTATTGAAGACGACGCAGAAATACCGTCATTGGCAAACCAGTACTACCAGACCCTAACCGGAACCGCACAGGCGCGTCAAAATCGGACAACACCAGCTGCAACCGTCAACAGGACCAAGGTGATTTCGACCCAAACAACCCAAACCGGCACATCCGCACCGGCCCCGACCGGCGCAACGGAAAAGCAAGCCCCGATGGTTGCAATCAGGACCGAAACGGCGTCCCGTTCACCAAATATTGCTGGGAACGACACAAGCGGGATTTACCTGATCCAGCTTGGTGCATTTCACGATACCATTTCAGCCGAAAGCTATTGGGCGAGCTTCCTCGTAAGGTATCCCGACCTTTCCAGAGCACATACCAAACAGATTGTGACGGCCGATCTTGGCACCAAGGGCATTTATCATCGCCTTCAACTTACCGGCTTTGCCAGTTATGAAGGTGCGAAACAACAATGCCGCCAGCTTAAAGCTGACGGCACTGATTGTTTTGCTACACATCGCTAGGACGTGGTCGCGTGATCAGTTTCCCGGCGACAGCAACACGATCTTTTCGACGATCAGAGTCGTTGCTTCGGTACAGGTCGTCATAAGGGCATTATGCCCGGTCACACGAACCTTATCCCCCGGACGGAATCGGCTTGCCTTGTTGGCCAGCGCATAAAGCGTTCCATCTTCGGCACGGAAGGTTACGCATTCCCTGCCCTGATCGGTAATTTCACCAGCAACGGTGAAGTTTTCTTTCTCCAGAACGGAACAGGCAGACAGCGCAACAGCAACGCCAAACACTGCGACTTTCCTTGCAAACCCAACCATCAACCGGTTTTTCATCGGTCGTTCTCCTGTGCGTGAACGATTCTCTTTGAACACAAACTCTTTCGTGTCGCGTTAAGGTTCTTGTAACGCCATCAACGATACAACGATAGCTACCTTTTAAGGGTTCCACCTTTCATTGTCATTGATTACAAGACAGCCCATGGAAAAGTCGCAGATAGAATTGCTCATGGAACTTGCCGCTGATTTTCAGCAGCAAACGGCAATCAATAATCGCGCCTCGGAACAAACCGAGCAGAGCAACGCCCTGTCGACACTGGTCGATCTTGCCCGTGACATGCAAAACCGCCTTGATCAGCAACAAAATCGCATTCGTCAGCTAGAACTGATGGTCGAGAGTGACGAGCTTACAGGCCTTTATAACCGTCGCGGTTTCATGCGGCGCACGCGCGAGGCACTGGCACGCGCGGCACGCACAGGCGAACGCGGCCTGATGGTTATTGCCGATCTGGACGGTTTCAAGGAAATCAACGACGAACACGGTCATGCTGCGGGTGATGCGGTGCTGCGGCATTTCGGTCAGAACCTGCGCACCCACACCAGATCTGATGACTATGTTGCACGCTTTGGCGGTGACGAATTTGCCATTCTGATGACTGGCAGCAGCCCAGATGCCGCACAAAAACGCATCACCCAGCTTCAACAGGCAACCGCACGTTTTCCGCTGATATGGCAGGGCAAAGCATTACCGATCAAGGCAAGTTTTGGCCATACGGTCTATGACGCAAAAAGCGATATCTCGGAACTGATCCGCATTGCAGATGATGCAATGTATGAACAGAAACACGCTTCGCGCAAAAGCCACAACATCCGCAAAAAAGACACCGACGCGGCATAATCGATTGGATGTTTTTGCCCGCATCACGACAACCCAGCGGACAGACACATTGCCAGAAAGGTCGATTTATCAGGAATTTCTGAATTTGCGCAGAAACAGCTACGTTTTTTGGCTTATCAAGTGCAAATCATTCATATCCTTTGTAAGATTGTCATCTAACAACCGTAGTGAACACTACGATATATAAAGATCAGGCGGCTTTGGATGACGGTTCTCAAATGACAGAAAGCACTGGCTACTCTGCGGAAACAAATGACCAAGACCTTTTGGCCGCCATGGCATTCTGCTGGGCAGACATGTTGCTGGAGGTCGATGAAAACGGCTATATCCTGTTTGTGGCCGGTGCAACCGAAAGCCTTTTGGGCTGCACGCCGGATCGCTTGATCGGCGAAGCTCTTGAAAAGATTGTCGTTAAATCGGAACGCCCGTTGCTAAGGGCCTATCTGCATACCAGTAATGGTTTGAAACGGCTTGAAGAACTCGATCTCGATTTTCAGCTTTGCGAGTCAGATGACCAGCCTGTCAAGGAAGCGGTCCCCTTGTCGCTTAGCGGCTATGTGATTGCCGATCCATCACTGCGTTATTACATCGCAGCACGTCACCGGGCCATTCGCCCGCGCGCGCGATCCGGCATTGACAGGATCATCTTGCAAAACGCGGTCATTCGTCAGAACCAGAATGCCGAAACACGGCAAACCCAGTTGCTCAACACCAAGGAAGCTACCTGCTACCATAGCGAAGCACTGGTTGTACTTGAAAACCTTGCGGCATCCCGTTCGCAGGCAGAAACAGCTGCAACCAGCGAGCTGGCACGCCTGATCGGCATCGGCGCAAAGCGACTCTCGTCGTTAAGCGCGTCAGAAATCATGTCATCGGGACGATCAGCACAGATTCATCCGGTCGATGAACCAATGATCGAGCTCGAACGCCGCATCGTTGCCTATGCCAGCGCACTGCGCGCCGATCTCGAAACACCGATAGCAGATGAAATTCGATCCGAGTCCTTGTCCCCCGGCAATGACGGCCTCGCATCACTGACCAACAGTTCCGGAACGATTGACAAGAAATCAGCGCAAACGGATATCCGCGATCCATTTGGTCGTGATTATGACAGTGCCCGTAACATCCATCATTTTGATATCAACAAAGATAAAAATGACCGCGACACCAACCTGACGCGTGCCGTCGCCTATGCTCTGAACAGGATGCAGCGCAAAGCCCAGAATGAGGTTACAGCAGCACGCCTGTCGGCAAGCCTGCCACACCTGATCAACGAGACTCTGAAATCGGTCCGTGCATTCCGCGAAATTGTCGAAAATGGTTCCTTTGCCGTTGCCTTGCAGCCGATTGTCCATTTGCGCAGCCAGGAAATGCACCATTTCGAGGCGCTGGCGCGCTTTACAATTGGCAACAGCCCGCTTGCTGTGGATCAAATCATCCATTTTGCCGAAGGCACAGGCCTGATCACCGAGTTTGATCTGGCAATGTGTGGCAAGGTTCTTGATCACCTGCGCGACAATGCAAACAAGATTCCGCACCCGGTCGCCGTCAACCTTTCTGGACACTCTCTTGAACAGGCAGGTTTTCTTCCTGCAATTGCAGATTTGCTTGATCAGTATGACATTGCGCCGGATCGCATTTTGTTTGAAATCACCGAAACATCACGTATTCGCGCCTTGGCCGAAGTGAATAACGGATTGCAGGTTCTGCGCGAACGTGGTCATGAGATTTGCCTAGATGATTTCGGGGCCGGTGCTGCGAACTTCGAATATCTGAGCGCGCTTGATGTCGACATCATCAAGTTTGACGGCGGTGCGATGCGTACCGCCCTTGCCAATCCCAAAGGCCGAGCATTCCTTAAGGCGACAGCCCTTCTTTGCAATGATCTGGGTATTCATACCATTGCAGAAATGATCCACGATCAGGCCAGCTATGAAATGGTGCGCGATCTCGGAATTGATTACGGGCAAGGATATCATCTCGGCCCGCCTGTTACCCTTGGCAGTGATGATTCCTTCGAGAAATTGACCAATGATATTGTACATGTTGACGCGACAGAGGACAGCTTAACGGCCTCAAGCGCAACAGGAGGAAACCTATGACGCCCCACCATCCTGTTGGTTCCAGGGAAGATGATCTGGGTACGCCAGACGACCTGACCAGCTATGATGCAGACGTTTTTACTCTTGACCCCAAAGTCATGGCGCAGGCCGAAGCACCGGTTATCGTGATGGATTCCCATGGCGTGCCCCTGTTCGCCAACAAGAATGCTGTTGGCTTTGCCAAGGGTATTCGCGATGGCCTTTTCCCCGAGATTTATCAGCTGATCCGACGCACCCTGACCACACCGGGCGGGGTTGTCGAAATGATGACTTTCGAAGTCCAGCGCGGCACGGCCACGCTTGAGCTCACTGCCCTCCCGACCACCAACAATCAGGTCATGATCCTGCCGCGCGATGTCAGTATGGATCGCAACCTGCGTGAAGCGCTGATTGATTCCCGTCAGCGTTATCGCGACATCGTCGAGGTTTCTTCTGCCTTTGCCTGGGAAACCGATGAAAGCGGCAAGTTCATCTTTGTTTCGCCACGTGGTGCGCTTGGCTACCGGGCAGATGACATTGTCGGGCGGTTCCCGAAGAACTTCCTGCTCGATACCGCCGATCAGGATAGCGAACATGTGTTTCGCAGTCAGAAAGCCGTTCGTGATGTTCCGGTCTGGTTCCGGCGATCAAATGGCAAGGATGCCTGTCTTTCTGTCTCATCAACACCGGTATATTCCCGCGATGGGCGATGGACCGGCACACGCGGCCTTGCCCATGACATCACCGAACAAAGACGCCGCGAAAGTGAAGTTGCTACTGCGCGAAATCGTGACCGTCTGATGACCTATATTGTGCGAACAATGCGAGACGAGATTGATCCGCTTCTTGTTCTCAAAGGCGCATCCGAGGCAAGTACACGTGCGCTTGCCTGCTCAAACTGCATCATCTTCAAGCGCAACGACGAAACCGGTGAACTGGAAGTTGCCGCAGGCGACGATAGCAAGGACGTCAATGATATCGCCCAGCAGGCTCTGAACCAGTTGCTGGGTGCTGGCGAAACCTTTGATGCCCATGTTGGTGATTTTCGTATCTATGCGTTGCGCTGTCATTACCATCAGCGCAACAATGGTGCCGTCATCTTCATGTTCTCGGCCGATCATCCCGAGCCGACCGATGGTGAACGCGCCATCATGACCGAGGTTTCAGATCAGGTCGGCATTGCTATCGAACAGGCAATCCAGCATGAACGTATTCTGACCCTGTCACGAACCGATGGCATGACCGGATTGCTTAACCGCCGCGCCTTCTTTGAAGAACTCAAACGCCGTCACAGCCGTCTACAGCGTGAAAGTGCCCCGGCGGCCCTGATGTATGTCGATATGGACAACTTCAAACTGGTCAATGATATTCACGGCCATCAGGCCGGGGACGAAGCTATTCTTGCCCTTACCCGTGTTCTTCAGGAAAATGTCCGACCAGCTGACTTGATTGCCAGACTGGGCGGTGACGAGTTCGTTTTGTGGCTTGAAGGCGCAGATATTGCCGCCGCATCCGGACGTGCACGGCTTCTGATGAACGAAAGTGCGGTCTTGCGCCAGTATTCCGGTGACAAGGAACATCCGCTGGGCATATCAGTTGGCATCGCTGTCCATGAACCCGATTCAAAAGAAAGTCTTCAACAACTTGTGCAACGTGCAGATCAAACCATGTATCAGGTCAAGAAACGTGGAAAAGGTCGTTTTGGCATCGCTGCCGCACCCGGATCAGATGACCCGGCAAAGATCGAAGATTAGGAGGAATGCCCGATGAAGGGATTTTTGCAGCGGGTATTCACCAAACGCCGGGAAACCCCGATCACATATGACGAAGCCAAGGAAATGGCAGCAAGCCCGGACGCGAATATCCGTGGCAAACTGGCACAGCGTCATGATACCCGACCGGAAATCCTTTATTTCCTGGCGACCGATAATGATTCATCGGTTCGTCGTCATATTGCAGCCAACGAAGCCACACCTGTCCAGGCCGACGTTCTTCTGACCGATGACGTTGATGACGGTGTGCGCGGAAGCCTTGCCGAAAAGATCGCGCATCTGTCTGCCGGACTGACGCCGAACGAGACCGATAAACTGCGCCGGATGACATATGAGGCGCTCGACAAGCTGGCTCGCGATCAGGCGGTTCACGTTCGTCAGGTGATTTCGGAAACGCTTAAGGATATAGCCGAGGCCCCCCAACCGATTATTCAGCAACTGGCACGCGACACCGAAAGTGTCGTTTGTGGACCGGTTCTGCAATATTCGCCTGTCCTTACCGAAGAAGACCTTCTTGAAATCATCCAAGGAAGTTCAGGCCGTGGCGCGCTGAGCTTTGTGTCGCGTCGTCGGAATGTTGGCGAAAAGCTTGCCGATGCCATTGCCGCAAGCAGCGACAAGGATGCAATTTCCCATCTTCTTGGCAACAAGTCGGCGCAAATTCGCGAAGAAACTCTTGACCAGCTTATTGACCGGGCGCCGGATTATCCGGAATGGCACCAGCCACTGGTTGATCGTCCGAAATTGCCACCGACAGCCGCTGGAAAACTTGCGCGCTTTGTTGCCGAGAACCTGATCAGTGTTCTTGAACGTCGCAGGGATCTGAAAAAGGACCAGCTCGATGCGGTCCGTGAAGTTGTTCAGCGTCGCATTGCATCTGGAGAATTTGAAAAGCGGGACGAAGCTGCGGAAAACGCCCCTCAGGTCAAAAAGCAAAAAGCGGACAAGGCAACACCTGCTCAACCAAAGGCCGGCGCGGCAGAAGTCGGAAAGCAGGAAGAAGAGGAAGGTGAATCTGCCTTTGAGACCGCCCTTGCCCTGCATGCCAAGAAAAAGCTGACCGACAAGGAAGTGGCCAAGGCACTGGCGTCAAATGATGTGAAATTTGCCCGTGCGGCCCTTGCTGTTCTTGCCGGCATTCCCCCGGAGGCTGTCACCAAGGTTCTGAATACCCATTCGGCAAAGGGTGTTGTGTCACTTGCCTGGAAAGCAGGACTTCCAGCTGATCTGGCGGTGAAAATTCAGGTCAAACTTGGCCACGTCCCGCCCAGCCAGACCCTCAATCCGCGCGCAGGCAACCAGTACCCGCTTGGCGAGGATGATATGAACTGGCAGCTGGAATTCTTTACCGGGATGGCAACCACGGGCCTGCGTTAAACATACCGGTTTCACGTTGCTCATAATTGATCATGCAGTGACGCCCGGTTTTATGCCGGGCGTTCCATGCAGATATGAGGAATGCCATCTTCAATGTATTCATCACCAAACTGAATAAAACCAAAGCTTTGGTAAAACTCCCTGAGGTAAAGCTGCGCATTAAGATAGATCGGCTTTGACACAAATTGCTGATCACAAAGCGAAATGGCACGTTCCATCAATTCACGACCGACACCTTGCCCGCGCAAACGTTCACTGGTGACCACGCGTCCGATTGCAGGACGGTCTCCCTGCTCTGTGTGATCCGGGTCGATGCCCGGCGCGACAATCCGGGCCGCAGCCAGAACATCCTTGCCGTTGCTCTTGGCGTCCAAGGCCAAAAGATGGGTGCAAACCGGGTCAAGCCCGTCAATTTCAGGGAAGATACATTCCTGTTCGATGATGAATATTTGTTGGCGCAGCCGCAGAAGACTGTGGACCTGATGAGCCGTCATGGCGTCGAACTGGCAGACGACCCACGCCAGATCACTAGATGTATCAGACATTGAGATGCACTTTCCGAACAAATCCGTTGATCGCGCCAATAGTTGCGATCAGGAGGCGATCTTTTCTATGAAATAAATAAAGACGTCATCTTCCTGGTGCGAGGCAATCAGGCGGTTTCCGGTCATTTCACAAAATGACTTCATATCGGCGACCGATCCTGGATCCGTCGCCAGAACTTTCAGAATGCCGCCGTTCTGAACATCACGCAGGGATTTCTTCGCACGCAAGACCGGCATGGGACAGATCAACCCTCTGGCATCGAGGACGATATCAAATTTATCACTTGAAGATGACGTCATGAAAGACCTTATAAAAAAATCGGAATTCGGCCTGATATAGCGGTAATTGGCGATTGTTGCATTTACACAATATGTTAGACTGAATAATAACAATCAATCAAACGCTGTTAGCCTGCCCACGATGCAAATCTATCTCCCTATTGCCGAAATATCGGTAAATATTTTTCTGATTTTGGGACTGGGCGGCGGTGTAGGCTTTTTGTCTGGCCTGTTTGGTGTTGGCGGCGGCTTTCTGATTACGCCGCTTTTGATTTTTTATGGCATCCCCCCGGCAGTATCCGTAGCAACCGCTGCAAACCAGATTGTCGCATCATCGGTTTCCGGTGTGTTTGCGCACTGGCGTCGCGGCAATGTCGATCTGAAAATGGGGCTGGTCCTGCTGGCCGGGGGTATTGTCGGCTCGACTGTAGGCGTTTGGGTATTTGCCTGGTTGCGGTCCTTGGGGCAAATTGATCTCGTCATTTCACTTTGCTATGTCATTTTCCTTGGCATCATTGGCGGGATGATGTTGCTTGAAGCAACACGTGCCATCTTCCGAACCCGTCGCAAAGGTGCGATCCGCCGGTCAAAAAAGCATCAGCACAGTTTTATCCATGGTCTGCCGCTTAAAATGCGGTTCTACCGCTCTGGTCTTTATATCAGCGCCTTGTTGCCGCTGGCTGTCGGCTTTTTTGTTGGCATGCTGACCGCCCTGATGGGGGTTGGGGGCGGTTTTGTTATGGTGCCTGCCATGATTTATCTGCTGGGCATGCCGACCGGCGTTGTGATTGGAACGTCTCTTTTCCAGATCATCTTTGTCACGGCGAACGTGACTTTCCTTCAGTCGGTTCAAACCCAAACGGTCGATGTTGCCCTTGCCATCCTGCTTCTGATTGGTGGCGTTATCGGAGCGCAGTTTGGAGCCCAGTTCGGCGCGCGGCTTAAGGCAGAACATCTTCGTGCCCTTTTGGGACTATTGGTGCTCTCGGTGTGTCTCAAGCTTCTGTTTGATCTGGTGATCGAACCAAGCGAGCTTTATTCGATCATGCCGGGGGACCTGTGATGACGTCTCCGGTCCGGATTTTCATGTCGTTCTGCATGACCGTATTGACCTTTGTCGCAGTAGAAAGCCCGATCAAGCGTGCATCTGCCGACCCACTGGTTGTTGATTTATCCAACCATCTGGTGGCAATCACGACCGGCTTTACGGGAACCGACGTGTTACTGTTCGGCGCAGTTCAGCATGAAGGCGATGTCATTGTCACGGTGCGTGGTCCGGATCAGGACATGGTGGTTCGCCGCAAGGAACGTAAAGTCGGGATCTGGGTGAATGCCGAAAGCGCACGATACAAGAATGTCCCGGCCTACTATGCCAGTGCATCCAATCGTCCGATGGATATCATTGCCCCGCAAAGCATTCTGCAGGATTACCGTATCGGACTGGAAAATCAGCGTTTTATTGCCACAAGCGACAATCCGGATACCGACCAGGAGGTCTATCGTGCGGCATTGGTCCGCAACATGCAAAATGCCGGTCTGTTCAACCGACGCCCGGCCAAGATCAGCTTCCTGTCCAATCAGCTGTTCCGGACCGACATTCACTTCCCGGCCAACACACCGACCGGGACTTATACGATCAATGTCTATCTGATCCGTGATGGTCGTATCGCAAGTGTGAAAACCACGCCCCTTGTGGTGTCAAAAACCGGTATAAGTGCCGAAGTTTACGAATTTGCCCATCGCTATTCAGCCCTTTACGGGATCATTGCCGTTATCATCGCGGTGGTTGCAGGCTGGATCGCAAGTGTAGCCTTCCGCAAACGTTAAGCTGTTTGGGGTCAGTTTTGATCCTCGCCATCTAGCTGTAGAACTGTCCCCATGCAAGCAGTTGCTACGCAAGTGCAGCATATATTTACTCGCACCTGCGAAGCATGAAACTTTCGCTGTGACAGTAAAAACCGCTTGGAAACACAGCCTGATTTACGGCAAACTTCACTTATCCGAGCGATGCCTTGCCCCGTCAACAAAGGCATTCGGTCGGCAGAATGAACAATTCAGAGAGCCCATATGACGTCCTTTGATGCCGATCAGGAACTCCGCGCCTCGACCAACCGAACATTTCTTGTTGTTGTTGATAACAGTGATGAAATGACAAAGGCCCTGCGCTATGCGTGTCGCCGTGCGCAACATACCGGAGGTCGCGTTGCCCTGCTCAGTGTCATTGAGCCTGCAGAGTTTCAGCACTGGATGGCTGTTGGCGACCTGATGAAGGAAGAAGCCCGCGAAGAAGCAGAATCGCGGGTCAATGAACTGGCTGCCTATGTCCATGAACAGACTGGATCAATGCCGCTTCTGTTCATTCGCGAAGGTCGTCTTAAGGATGAATTGCTGAACCTTCTTGATGAAGAAGAACAGATTTCCATTCTGGTTCTTGCAGCGGGCACCACGTCAGAAGGCCCCGGCCCGCTGATTACAGCCCTGACCAAAAGCGACACCGTCGGCCAGCTTAGGCTGCCGCTAACGATTGTTCCTGCCGCTCTGTCTGAAGCCGACATTGACGCCTTGAGCTGATCTTATCCTGCAACCATTCCGTCAGCCACGCCAGTATAGAGACTGACAGACAACCTTCACGCTCACGCTTAGCGGCGTCTTACATCACATTTTCGACGGGAACCGCCATACATTCCTCAAGGAATTGCATATAGGCGTCAAAGGACGATTTCTGCCCGAACAGGATATGCGACCGGCTTTTTATGGCGTGCGATACCACCGAACGACGGCGTTTATCGGTTGCCAGGGTCAATGCCGTATCGACATAGTCTGCCGAGTGATATGCCACACAATCAAAGACCGAAATCTGGCGATAACAGGTATGGCTGCGTCGGGATCGCGCCGCACTTCCGGGCAAGGTCACCAGTGGAACACCAAGCCCCAGACAGTCAAAGGCCAACATTGCATCATTCCATGCCGGGCTTTCAAGCACGACATCAACCGCACAAAGAAGCGACAGCAAGTCTGCCCGGCTGCGCACATTGACAAAGCGCATCCGTCCCGCGACATCGGCATAATTTACGGCAAACCGGCGCCCCCATGCGGCGTCCCAGCTGTCACGTTCCGGCGCGATCAATAACAGTTCGGCGGTTTCGTCCAGACGTAAAATCTCGGCAATCAGCGGATCAAAATCGGCGGTCAGAACATCAAGCGGCTGCGGACACAAATAGGTATTTCGGTCCTGTGCCAGACGCCAGAGACGTTGCAATTCTGTTGTCGTCATATCCACGCTTTCAGGCGGGGTGGCATTGACGAACAATCCGGGCAAACGAACAAGCTTTTCACTGAAACGCTTTTCGCCTCCTGCGGTTTCCCAGTCCTCTGCAATCAAATGATAGTCGATGTTTGAAAGGCCGCTGGTCGCAGCAATACCGCCTCCGGAAATCTGAAGCGGAGCCAAACGCCAGCTTGCCAGCAACATCGTATAGGCATCTGCCTGCGGATCGGCATAATGCAGGACATCCAGATCAAGGCCGGAAATCACCCGTGCCGAGTGCAATGGATCAAGCGGCAAAGGCACAACCAGATCGGCATGTTCATCGATCCGCATCGTGATGTCATCTTCACCGGTCGGCGGGCGAATGACGGTTACATCGAACCGGTCCCGATCAATGGCATCGACAAGACCAAGCACCCAACGCCCGATACCGTTATCACACATATTGGCTGACACAACACCAAGGCGGATCTTGCCACCCTTTCGATCCCGCGAAAGATTGACTTCGGGCACATCATAGCCCGAAACAAGCCGTTCCCAGTAATGACCAACCGCGCGCAACTGCTTGTCACCTTCCGGACGCAAAGCCGCACGCCAGACCGGAGGAAAGCGCGTGAGGATCATCGGGTCAATGCGATCAGATCCCACGAACGAAAGGTCTGGTTCAAGCGCATCTTCATCAAGCGTGTCATCAAGAAGATCGCGAATAACTTCGTCATTCTGTGCGGCAAGATTGGTTGGAACCGGCGCAAACAGCAACCGGCGCGCAGTACGAAACAGCGCAGTGTTTTCACCAGCGGCAATTTTGCGATCAATACCGTTCTGCAACACCGATTGCGCCGAGCCGGTATCACCTTCCTCGGCAAGTTCCACAGCCAGACGAAACACGGCATCGTCACCGCCGCCCGCCCCGATTGCAGCGCCGAACCGTTCAACAGCTTCGCTATGACGGCCAACAAGGCTAAGGGCCTCGCCCATCATCAAAAGTAATTGCGGGTCGTGGGGATTAGCCGCAAGTAACGGCTCCAATGCGCCAATGGCCTCCATCCCCTGCCCGACACGCAGATTAAGCAATGCCAGTGTTCGACGTGCCTTTGCGTCATCGGGATCTAGCGCCAGAACCTGTCGCAGGCAATGCTGGGCGCCTGCAAATTGTCCAAGACGGAAAAGCGCATCGCCATAAGCGGTCAATGCACGTTGATGTCCCGGTTCCAGTGTAAGTGCCCGGCGCAAAGGTTCGCTTGCCGACACTGTACGCCCCTGATCAAGGCGGATTTGCCCGATCAGAACCAGCGCATTGACGATATCGTCACGCATCCTAAGTGCGGTCATGCACGATGTTTCGGCACCGTTGATATCGCCCATTGCATAAAGGCATGCCGCATAATTGGCATGAATTTCCGCAATATCGGGGGCGAGTTCAAGCGCGTGTTCATAGTTTTCGCGCGCGTCTTTCAACTCATCAAGCTGGCGATAGGTATTGGCGATATTGCAGTAAAGGGCTGGCGCATCCGGACAAAGCCGAATGGCACGCTTGAACGCACCAACCGCATCGCGCAACTTGCCGATCGCCTTGAGCGCCTGGGCGTGGTCGTGCTGGATTTCGGCACTATTGGCATCGGCAATCGCAGCGCGCCCCATTCGTTCCGCAGCCAGAACCTGATTTCCTTGTTTTGCCGCAACCAGGCCCGCCAGATGCATGGCGTCTGCGGCTTGCGGATATGCACGGATCAGCATGCGACAGGCTTCTTCGGCCTCCGCAAACCGGCCTGCTTCATACAGGCCCAGTGCAGATCGGTATGTGGCATCGAAATCAGACAAGGAATACCTGTTTTCATAATGAGTTTGATTAACGGCCACCATAAGGGCCAAGCGTTAACAAACAACGTCTTTGCCACAAATAATCGGCTCTGACCATGCCTTGCCTGCCAAAAGACTGACATGCTTTGGGATACTTCAAAATTTGCTGACATTCGAATGAAGCGAACGCTGATAACAGGCTGATAGCAAAAGAAATCCCCCTGAAGCACTTCAGGGGGATTTCGAGACTTGCCTACCGGCAATTATCAGATTTTAGACTGCAAGCTGACGATTGGCGTAATAGCGACCAAAACGATTGGCCAAAAGATCATCCAGTCCGACTTCTTCCTGACGCACATAACCGGTTCCCGGTAGCTTGCCGGTAAGCACCATATCCATCACCGCACACAATCCGGCCGATGTCGTGATCTGGATGGCGGACCAGTTCTTGCCGCCAATTTCCGTACCATGGACCTTGCGGATGAAGTTTTCTTCGCAAAGTTCGCCGTTACGGGTCCCGACGGCGTCAGCAAAGATCACAATCACATCCTGCTGCGTGACTGGCAGGGCATTTTCAAAGATTTCCTTCATCATATCCGGGCGTTCGCCCAGACGAAGGTCTTCAATCAGGATTTTCAGAATTTCCTGATGGCCCGGATAACGGACAGTTTTGTAATCAAGATTGTCGACCTTGCCTTCAAGCATGTCACAAAGCGCACCAACCCCGCCCGACGTATTGAAGGCTTCGTATTCGGTACCATCAATTGTGAAACGCTCATATCCTTCAAGCGGAAGAACCTCGACACGCTTGCCGTTCAGGATCGCCTCACAGGGATTGAGATATTCGTTGATCAAACCGTCCGTCGACCAGGTCAGGTTATATTTCAAACGGTTGGTCGGGTTTTGTGGCAGGGCACCAACCCGTAGACGAAGCTTTTTGACCGTATCAAACCGCTTGAACAGATCGTGCGCAGCAATCGAAATAAAACCCGGCGCGAGACCACATTGCGGTACAAATGCCCCTGCTGCGCCCTTGGAAATTTCGCGAATGGCACGGGTGGTTTCGACATCTTCCGTCACATCGAAATAGGATGCGCCAACCGCACGGGCAACACGCGCAATCGCAACATTAAGGTAAAACGGACAGGTCGACAGAATGGCATCATGACCGGTGGCGACCTCGGTCAGAGCCGCCTCATCGGTGACATCAACCTTGATCAGGGTTGCGGCATCATCCCGGGCACAGAATTCCAGCATATCGCCATTGGCATCTGCCAGGGTCACCGCATAGTCGCCACTTTCCTTAAGCATTACAGCGGCCATACGTCCGATTTTACCGGCACCAAGGATCAAAATCTTTTTCATTGTCTCTAACTCCCGACGGAACAGACACCATCGCGATGGATGCCGTAACTGCCCTGATAACGTTTTGTTGTTTACCCCTTTATGCTCCGCCGCTGGACTAACGCTTGCAACCCGGCAATACTGTCAAAACAATTGAATAACCCGTCATTTTAATGGGTATGACCGATGAAACGCCGACTTGATGAAACCGACCGTCGCCTGATCGCAAGACTGCAGGAAAATGCCCGCATACCGACTGCGGCACTGGCGCGCGATGTCGGACTATCACGCAGTGCTGTACAGGAACGGCTCGAACGCCTTGAAAAATCACAAACCATTACCGGATACACGGTGCAGCTCGGAGACAGCGCGCGACCGGTTCTTCTGGCCGAAGTCATGATCCAGCTAGAACAAAAGCAATCCGCAGGAGTGGTCGGCGCATTGCAGAAAATCCCGCATTGCATTCGCTGTCTGGCAATTTCGGGGGAATATGACCTGATTGCCGAAGTTGCCGCCGATACGCCCGAAGAGCTTGACGGGGTACTGGACCGGATTGGAGAGCTTGCCGGAATAAAACGAACATCAAGTTCAATCATCCTTTCAACCAAGTTCGATCGCCGCTAAGATGCCGCCTGAGGTTGGGGAACCTCCGTTTCAGGAAAAAACCGAGTGATATCCAAACGCAGATATTCTGTCCTTTCTGTCCTTCTTGCCAGTTTCGTTACCACCAGCGTTTTTGGTGTTGGCCTTGCCCTGTATGTCGGTCTTGGTACCGCATATGAAAACACCCGCAATCTCTGGGTCATGCTGGCTGATGTGGACCTGACAGCTGTCCAGCGCACCATGCATGAACGTATGAGCGAAGTTGATGAACGTTCCGACTGGGTCGCAAAGCAGGTCGCCGACGGCACACTTGATCCCAGCTTCCAGTATGGCTGGACCAATGCGATGCGTGCCCTTGCTGCCGCAGACATGGATGTCATGGCCTATGGTCTGATAACAGGGGACCGGCAATTCATCGGTTTCAATCCCGAAGATATGACAGAAATCCGACGCACCCTGCCCCAGGACGATATGCTGTTTTCCGAATTGGCACACATTCGTGGCCCGGTTTCCAACCGCACCGGATTTCCGCGTTGGGATCCGTTTTTCAATCGCACGGTCCTGACCAGTTGGGTTCCGCTTTTTTATGACGGGCATTATCTGGGGACCTTTATTCAGTACCTGTCGCTGTCAAACTTGTCGGACAGCCTGATTCGCGGACGCGAAGACCTTCCCGGCACTCCGTTCATCCTGATTGGCGGCAATCGGGTGATGGCCCATCCTGATTTGCGCGACTGGGGGGAAGACACCGCCAACAAACTGATCAACGGGGCTGATATCGCGCGAAGCCCGCTTCCATTGCCAACCATTCACGATATCGGTGACCGGGTTCTTGCCAATATCGGCAAATCGGAACGGATCAAAACGGATGAAAAAGATGAGCGGCAAAATACCGGCTTGCGCCTTGCCGGACTTGAAGTCGATGGTAAATATCATCTCATTGTCACCCGTCAGGTGATGAATGCCCCCATTTCACCTGTTATCATCGGCATACATTTTACCGAAGAGCTGTTTAATGATGAATGGAATCGCCTTGTTCTGGCGTCCGTTCTGGGTGGTGCCGTGCTGGTCATCGCGGTGATTGTCGCGATTATACTGTCCAAACAGTTCACCAAACCGATCCGGCGCTTTGCCGCCGCTGCCCGCGCCTTTGAGGATGAGGACATTGCCTCTGCCGATGTCCCGCAGCTTTCCGGAAGCCGTATCCGTGAATATGATGACGCAGCGCGCTCCTTTAACCACATGATGATGGCAGTGCATGACCGCGAACGGATCACCAATCTGTTTGGTAAGTTTGTCCCGCAATCCATTGCCAAAAAGCTTCTGGCATCTGGCAATGATTCAGGTGTGTTGCCGCCACAACAATCAGAAGCAACCGTCCTGTTTATCGATATCGCACATTTCACATCAATGTGTGAAAGCCTGCATCCAAATCAGATCATCGCGATGCTCAATGACTATTTCGATTGTGCAACCCAGATCATCGAATCCCATGGTGGCATCGTGACCCAGTTCCAGGGGGATGCGATTCTTGCTGTCTATAACGTGTTTGACGATCTGGAAAACCACGCGGATGCGGCACTTGATAGCGCCATTGCCCTGCAAAACGAGGTTTCCAGCCGTACATTCGAAGGCCTGACATTACAGATCCGCTGCGGGGTCAACACGGGACCGATGGTTGCCGGGAATGTTGGTGCAAAGGCGCGCTTGTCCTTTACCGTTCATGGCGATGCGGTTAATACCGCCTCGCGACTGGAACAGGAAAACAAGGTGCTTGGCACCAATGTTCTGATTTCCGAAACCACCCGGGTATTGCTTTCGGACCCCAAACGCGTTGTCAAAGCCGGTGACGTTCTGTTGCGTGGCCGCCACAGCACGACCGAGCTTTACACGGTGCCGGGCTTCAAGGCCAGTTAACGCGATCGGAACGGGCGGCAGCGGCGAGATGTCGCTCCGCCCTTTCCATGGTCTTCAAAAGCCCATAAGCTATTCAATTCATGAGCTCAGTTCAACTCAGACGACAGGCTGCGCTTCACCGAATCGCTTTAAGTCATTGGAGAGCATATTGGCAAAACGTCACGGGCGACTTTCCATTTTCGCGGTCCTGCTCAGCGGCTTGCTGCTCAGCAGTGTGACCGGCGTCGGGTTGTCGCTTTATTTTGGTCTCCAGACAGCTCTTCAGAATACCCGCGACCTCTGGATCACGATGACCAGTGCGGACATTGCCGATGCAGAACGGATCATCCACGACAGGCTGGCACAGACAGCGCGCCGCAATGTCTGGATCGCCACCAAGGTTGCAGAAGGCGCAATTGATCCTCTTTCACCAGCCTTCTGGTCAAGCCAGGCAGCATCATTGATCGCAACCGAAAAAGCCATTGCCGCCATCGGGATTACAACGCCCGACGGTTCCTTTATCGGTTACGATCAACACAATCAGAAGGTTGTGAAAGAAAAAGCTGATCTCTATGACATGATGATCACCTCACAGCTTCTGAAAATGGGACCGGCCCAAAGTCAGACTCTTTTCCCCTACTGGCAAAGCCTGATTGGTGAAGCCGTCCTTGGTGAAGCGATCCCGCTGTTTCAGGATGGTCAGTATCTTGGTGCACTGATCCAGTATCTCACCCTGCCCGGTTTGTCGCGTGACCTTCCGATGCAGCAAAAAGATGATGGACGCACAGCCTTTATCACAGTTGCAGACCACATTATCGCCCATCCAGGTCTGTCAAACTGGCAAAAGGTCAATATGCGCACCGAGAAATCGGGGTTCATTCCAAAATCGATTGAAGAAGCGACAAGTGTCCTGCCCCGTATGGATCAGATTGGCGATCCGATCTTGTCCCAACGTGCCAGATGGGAGCCGGTTGAGCTCGGCGATAGCCTGAGTTATGCACTTGATCAGCGAATTGACGCATCCCAGGTCGTGATTAACGGTGAATATCAGATCATCGTGACCCGAAACGATTCTGATGGCTCAACGAATCCGATCACATTCGGAATACATTTTGCGCCCTCTGTTTTCGAGGCAGAGGGACAAAGAATAAACAGACTGTTTCTTATCGGAGCCGTTGTTCTGTTGGGTTCCGTGATTATAGCGTGGGTGATCGCACACCTCTTTTCCCGACCACTCAAACGGTTCTCGATGGCAACGCGCCAGTTTGAAGACGGTGACCTCAAGGCATTGCCGCAGCTACCAGACAGCATCATCAGCGAATTCAACGATGCAGCGACATCCTTCAACCACATGGTCCATACGCTACATGATCGCGCACGTATTGAACGGATCTTTGGCAAATTTGTGCCCCCAGCTATTGCCCAGACACTTTTGACATCTCAAAGCGATACCGGCACCGTTCCGTCACGCAAATGCGTGGCCACAACGCTATTTGTAGATCTTCAGGGCTTTACGACAATGAGTGAAAAGGCCGATCCGCAGGATGTGGTTGATATCCTCAATGCCTATTTCGCTGATGCCACCGCCATTATCGAGGCGCGCCACGGGATTATCACCCAGTTTCAGGGGGACGCGATTCTGGCGGTCTATAATGCGGTTGGAGAACAGCCAGATCACGCCGATGCAGCGCTGGAAACAGCGATAGAGCTCCAAAAGCTGGTTCACAGCAAACAGTTCAAAGGTACGACATTGCGGTGCCGTTGCGGCGTCAATACCGGTGAGCTTGTGGCAGGCAGCATTGGCGCACCGGATCGGCTTTCCTTCACGGTCAATGGCGATTCTGTGAATAGTGCGGCGCGACTGGAAGCCATGAACAAGGAACTGGGCACCAGGATTTTGCTTGGGGAAACCACGCGCAATCAGCTTTCTGATCCGTCACGCGTTACCCTTGCCAAGGAGGTTCTGCTCCGCGGCAGAAGCGAAACCACCGCAGTTTACACCATTGCCATTGACGGTATCGACGCCTAGGCACCAGACGCCACCACACATCAGGCAGATAAAACAAAACGCCGCACTGGATAAACCGGTGCGGCGTTTTGTAAAACCTTTGAGAACAAGGTACCGGGAATTAACCCTGGCGCGCCTTGAAACGCGGGTTCTTTTTATTGATCACGTATACGCGGCCACGGCGGCGCACGATACGGCAGCCTTTTTCCCGCAGCTTCGCGGATTTCAATGAGTTCCGGATCTTCATAATCTTAAACCTTAGAAACTTGGCCCCTTCGAGGAAGCCGGAAAATAGAAGTACGACATGCCCCTGTCAATACCTAAAACAGGTTGCGGCGACAGAAATCAGATCAAATCCCGTCAAAGTCGCCAGCAGCAGTCTGAAACCTGAGCGATCAATTGATCGTTGCGTAGAACCGATAAAAGGCCAGCGAGCCATTTTCAAGCATTTTTACGCGATTCATCCACATTTCCATCTCTGGAACGATATAATCCATCACATCCGGGTCCAATCCGGACTTTTGAATATCTGAAAGCATGGTCATCCATGCTTTTTTGATGTGAACGAGATGGGTTTCCGACTCATCCTTGGCGATGCGGATATCAAATTTCAGTTGCCCGAGCCGGGATTTATATTCCTGTGCGGTCCAGGGATACAGCTCGTCACCTTCAAGCTTGGCCCATTGTGCCAGTGCATTATCGTCAAGATCGCGAGTCAGGACATAGTCGGTAAACAGAATCTGCCCCTGTTCACGCAGGGTTTCTGCAACTTCGCCCAGAAATGCCTCCTTGCCCGGCACCTTGAACAGCTCGCCAAACGAATACACAACGTTGAAATAGCCTTTGCGCAATTCCGGTTCAGCCGGATCAAAAGTCTGAACCGGGACTCTTTTTTGCACACCGGCATGAACAGAACGATCCATCCCCAACAGGGCCAACTCGCCATCCTGCTCGAAGGCTGTTACCCAGACCCCGAGGCGATCGGCAAGCAAGCGCGCAACACCACCAAGTCTGGCTCCGATTTCAAGACAGCTGAGCGTTTCGTCAAGGGCCAGTGGCTTTGCGAGTTCCAGCGCATATTCGTGCCCACCCGGAATCATGATCCCGTGATCGAACAATTTGTCATACAGCTTGATTCGCTCTGGCGGCCAGCGCCCGATTTCCTCATCAAGATCAAGCTCGGCGAGCTCCGGCTCGACCGGGCGTGACAGCCAGACACGCATTTTGCGCAGCCATTCGGCATAGACATCTATTTCAAGCTGAAGCAGGTAATATTCGACCGGGTCGTCATACCCTTCCCATTTGGCGCGCAAACGGGTGCCAAAACCCAGATGATGGCCCGGCGGCATTTCGAACTCGGATACGGCAGCGTCATCCGACAGTTCGTCATCTTCGTCGACTTTGCGTTGCCAAAATTTGAGTTTCAAGCCGACTACCTGTTTATTCGAAATCTATGCACAAGTGATTCTTGCAAAATATGACAAATAGGCAAAAGTGACAACGTGTTAAGATTTCCATCATATGATTACGCCACCAGAGGCAAGCAGCCAAAGCTGCCTCGGTCAATCGCATGCGCCGGAAAGTGTGTCAGGACAGGAATCCGCTTTAGATATGAACAATGATCGTCTTGGCATCTATTACAGTATGCTGAACATTGCGCCCGGCGCGAGCGCAAAGGAAATCAAACTCGCCTATCGCAAACTGGCGTTTGAGTATCATCCTGATCGTAACACCGATCCGGACTCTGAAGAAAAATTCAAAGACATCACCGAAGCCTATGAAATCCTGACGGGTGAACGCAAAGCCCCTGCACAGGCATCCAATGGCGGCGCGAACCGCACAAAGGATACCGCCAAAGGCAAATCTGGCCCGTCCGATAAATCAACGGCGTCGGGTTATGGTCCGAACGCCACAGGTGCGCAGAACGCCAACCGCACCAAACAGGGTTTTGCCGGTGCAGGACGCAAACAGGAAAAGGCCAAACCGGGCCCTGATGAAAAAGTCGCGCGCGCCAACCAAGCCTATCGCGAACAACAGGCCAAGGCTGGCACACGCAAAAGCAACATTCACCCCGGCGCCCGCAGGCATAATCGCAAGAAAACTGACAGCAATGCCCAGGGTTTCATTTCATGTGCGGTAACCGGGGTTGTTTCAGCCCAGCCCAGACAGGTCGAATTCAAGATCGTTCGCGGTTTTCTGCATTCCTGCAAGGTCGAAACCCTTACCGCCAATCTTGCCCCCAAAGGGGCGAAGCGTATGGCTCTTAAGGCAAGTTTGATTACCTGGCTGCGCGGTTTTTGGGGATGGCGAAGCTTCATCCCTGCATGGAAGGCCATCCTGGGTAATATGCGTGGCGGCAGTTTCCCGCCCGAGGGTAACGCCAAAATGCTGTTTACCCATGCAACCGCCTTTGAGCGCGCCGGAAACAAACAACTGGCGCGGGCGGTTCTGATGCAGGCACTTGATTTCATTGGCACCAACAGGTCGGTTCTTGCCGAACAGGTACGTGCAAGCCTGCGCCGCCTCGAAGATGGCCAGCCGACACGACGCGTGCGTGACGAATGGAAACGTGCTGGCATGGGCGATGCACTTTTGCATCTTAGTCCGCTATTTGTGCTGATTTTTGTGGCTTTGATCGCGTTTGGTCCGGGTCAGGGATTTGTCACGCGCGAGATTCCCGAACTTGTCGCCGAAAAAGGCAGCCAGATCACCAGACAGGTCAAACAACTGATCGGCGAAGACCGCGATCCCTATTACGTTGACCGCGAACTTTTGAACATGCGTGACGGTCCCAGCGTCAATAACAAGATCATTCGCCGTCTGACCCGTTTTGAAACCGTCTATATTTCAGGTGACAGTCAGGGTTTCTGGATCGAGGTCGAAACCACTATCGGCGAAAACGGTTTTGTCAATCTTGACGCACTTGTGCCGGGCAATGGATCGACCGCCCGCGACAAATGGTGCACCACAAACAAATGCGACTGACCGAAACAATCCGGTCAGTCGCACCAACAGACTTCTAATCTGTGGGTTAAAGCCCCTTTTCAGGAAGCCCCTTACCCTTTGGTCGGGATCGCTTTAAGCGCCGCCAGAAGATAATCCCAGAAACGGGCAACACTTGGTACATGGACGCATTCGTCCGGGCTGTGGGCACGCTTGATGGTCGGGCCAAAGGAAACCATATCCCAGTGCGGATATTTCGCTCCCAGAACACCACATTCAAGACCGGCATGAATCACACGGATTTCCGGGTCCTTGCCAAACATGTCGCGGTGAACCGACTTCATCATGTCGACGACTTCACTGTTTGCGTTCGGCTTCCAGCCCGGATAGGCATCCCCCCACACAACAGTCGCACCGATCAGCTCAAAAACGGCGGTTGCCGCTTCGCGAATGGCATCACGCGCCGAATTGATCGAGCTGCGCGCTGACAGGGTCGCTTTGGCTGTACCATCTGCAAGCTTGATGATCGCAAGGTTGATCGAGGTTTCAACAACACCTTCGACCGAGGTGCTCATGGCCTGAACGCCGTTTGGTGCACTTACACATGCGTTATTGAAGTTTTTGGAATCGGTTGCGCTCATTGCTGTTGCCGGAAGTGCGGCTTCTTTGGCTGCAATGGCGAAGTTCGGTTCAAGCGCGCCGATTTCGTCGCGCACCTCAGCCGCAAAGACAGAAAGTGCTGCATCAAACGCACCAACCTTGCCTTCTGGCAGAACGATGGTCGCAAAGGATTCACGCGGGATGGCATTGCGCGCCGTACCGGCATTGATCGAAACGATCCGGGTGTCGAAATCACGAATGGCGGTGCGCAGGAAACGCGCCATCAGCTTGTTCGCATTACCAAGACCCAGAATGATATCAATCCCCGAATGACCGCCCTTAAGACCGGTCAGGGCAATATCGCGAGCAACATAACCGGCAGCAACTGCTTCGGGCGTGTAATCAAAGGTCGCGACCAGATCGCCACCACCGGCACAGCCGACGCAAAGCTCGTACTCGTCTTCAGTATCAAGGTTCAGAAGGATCTCGCCCTTGAGACGACCCGGCTCAAGATTCATCGCACCGGTCAGCCCGCGCTCTTCGTCAACCGTGAACAGAAGTTCAAGTGCCCCATGCTCCAGCCCCTCTTCAGTCATGAAGCCCATCATGGCAGCAGCACCAATACCGTTATCCGCGCCAAGCGTGGTGTTGTCTGCGGTGATCCATTCGCCATCAATCAGCATTCGGATCGGATCGGTATCAAAATTGTGGGTCGAACCGGAATTCGCCTGGGTCACCATATCAACATGGGCCTGAAGGATCGTCATTTTACGATCTTCATATCCCGGTGTTGCCGGTATGGAGATCACAAGATTCTGACCACTGTCACGGAAATGCGTCAGACCTTTGTCATCTGCCATTTTTTCAAGAAGCTGAAGAACGGCTTCTTCCTTGGTCGACGGGCGCGGGGTATCGCAAAGTTTCTGAAAGTTTTCCCAAATTGCGACTGGCGCAATTTTGCTGATCTCGTTCACGGTGGCGCTCTCCTGTGTGGTCTGACCAGCCGTTTTCGGCTGAATATCTGGACTATGCGTTTTCGCGGGTTATCCTTGTTGATTACCCTATCGCAGGCCGAATTTAAAGCGCATCTACGTATTTTTGCGCAACCTGCAAATAAAGCGACAAAAAGCCCGCTACACTCGCAGAAAACAGCCTGAATTTAAGGAAACACGCAAATAAATATCAGCCTAGTCGACCCCGACGGTTGTACTGCGCCGCTGCAAAAGCATCACATCGCGCCATTGCCCCGCCATTGGACCATAGCCCATCCGTCCAAGACCACGTCGAAGACCGATCTCTTCAAAGCCAAGCCGCTTATGAAGGGCGATACTTGCAGTGTTTTCGGGAAAGATCCCGGCCTCCAGAGACCAGATACCCAGTGCCTCGCTTTCTGTGATCAGGCTGGAAAGAAGAGCCTTTCCAATCCCCTGCCCCTGTACATCCGGGTCAACATAAACCGATATCTCGGCAACACCGCGATAGACGCATCGGCTTGAAACACCCGACAGTCCTGCCCAGCCGGTCACACGGCCGGTATCATCGCAGGCAACCAATCGGCATTCCTTGAGATGTCCGTCATCCCAGTTTTCCCAGGTTCCGGCATTTTCCTGAAATGTTGCATTCCCGGTTGTAATACCGCGCGCATAAATATCAACCACAGAAGCCCCGTCCTCAGGACGCATTGCACGAATGATCATGCTTCATACTCCGGCACAAACACGGTTTTGTCACAGGCAAGATTAAATCGGGAAGAGTGGGAAAAACTCAACCATCAAACGCGAGACTGATCAAGCACTAGCTATCCTGCTCGCGCTCGAACGTCCGGAAGATCAGCTGGTCGCGACCGGCTTCCTTGGCGGCATACATAGCCTCGTCGGCAAGTGCCATTGCTTCGGCCAGCTCAATGAACCTTTGCCGACCTTCACCGCCAACTGTTGCACCAAAACTTGCGGTAACTTTGGCAACAGCATCACCATCCTTTTCAACCGGCACTTCGATCGCGCGGATCATATTTGCAAGTCGTTCGCCAATGCGCCTGGTTACGGCTGCGGTTGCAGATGGCAACAGGACTGCGAATTCCTCACCGCCCAGACGTACAACGAGGTCATCATCACGCAATGCCTGACGCAGGGTCTCGGCCACTTTTTCCAGCACCCTGTCGCCAATAGCATGACCATAGGTATCGTTGATATCCTTGAAGTAATCCAGATCAAGGATGATCAGACCAAAGACCCAGCTTTTGTCTTTCAGATGACGGATTTCACGCAATCGACTGACGGCGATTTCAAAACCACGCCGGTTCAAGGCACGGGTCAGCGGATCGGTCGATGCAAGAGTATCAAGCATCTGTTCCTTGCGCTTGTGATCGGTGATGTCGGTGGCAGATACCATCACCCCGCCACCTTCCATCATATTCATGCGAATATCGGCTAGCCGCCCGGACGGCGTTTGCATTTCATCAAGCGTCGCATGCCCGTGACCATTTTGCTTCATCTTCGCATAGCATTCACGAAGGGCTGAAATATCAAATGACGGGCTATCATCCTCGGATTTCGGAACGCCAAACAGACGGGAAAATTCGTAATTATGATGAATGACCTTAAGGTCGCTATCAAGCATCGCCACCGCTGATGGCACAAGCCGGATCACTTCGGTTACTGCCTCTTCAAGGCTTGCCTTGGCGCGCAGCAATTCTTCGTTCATTTCAACTTCGTCGCGCACATCATGCGCGGTCGTAAGAATGGCGGGTTTTCCGTCATGCCAAAGAATGCGTTCGTCAGTCAGGTCACGCCAGACCGAACTTCCATCATCAAGGATGTCCCGGACGCGGTGTCGTTCACCGCGCAACGCGCCACTGAGAATACCTGCGACATGCTTCAGCGCGCGTGGGCGGTTCTGTTCCGGTATAAAGCGTAGAACATTGGGGTTTTCCATGAATTTGCTGGCATTTTCCGACCCCATAAGATGGGCAAAGGCATCATTGACATACAGCGCGGTCATATTGCGATGGACCATAACCCCGATAAAGGAGCGCCCCAACATGTGATCGACCTGCATGGCGGTCGTACCATTGTCAATCATCTGAGCAGTGGTCAGAACAGCGTTACCCTGTCCCCATTCAACAGTTTCGTCGCTGATTTCCATCCAGACCGGCGTACCATCCGTACGGATGTTGTAGACTTTCTTCCAGCCGTGAAATCCGTGACCTTCCTGAAAGCCTTCGGACAGTTTGGCAGCCTCGTGGTGGAAACTTGGCGGGATGTATTGCCGCATGTCAGGTTCGCTCATGAAGTCCTTGACATCCCGGCGACCGAGCATCTTCGCATAGGCGTCATTGACATACACGGCTTTCAAATCCTGATGTACGACAACTCCCACGCGTGACCGCCCATACAGACGTGCGATTTCTGTTGGCTCAAACCGCATCAACGTCTTGTTTCCCCCGAAACTCTGAAATGCGAAGCCACATGTTTTCCCGTCACGTGGCTTTAATGATGCCTTAAATAGTACAACAGTTCAGGTATAATTAAAACATAGGGATGCCCTACCTATCCCAACGACGACCTGTTAAACCGGCATGGCCAGCACCACTACAGCCATGCGTTTCATCAAACACATACATAAGAATAAAAGAATATCACTTCCAGTTTAAAATTATTCCATCTTTTCGCGCATTCAAAACATGCCCGTCAACGAACAATCATGGAAAAGAAGCAATGCCTCACAAAACTTTTGACATCATCCAACGCAAACGTGGTTGGGACGGGTATTTCAAACTTGATGTCTATCGCTTACAACATGACAAGTTTGATGGCGGGAAAAGTGCAATTCTTCAGCGCGAAATCCTGGAACGCGGGCATGCTGTCGCCGTCCTGCCCTATGACCCTGTACGTGATGAAGTTATTCTGATCGAGCAATTCCGTCCGGGCACATTGTCGGTTCAGGAACGCTATCCTGATATGCCCGTGTGGCTGATCGAAATTGTCGCGGGCATCATCGAGGATGGCGAGACCGCCGAAAACGTCGCACTCCGTGAAACCATCGAAGAAGCCGGTTGCGAGATCATCGCACCGCTTGAAAAGATATCGCAATATTACGTGACACCGGGCTGTTCGAGCGAAACAGTCACCATGTTCTATGGGCGGGTTGATGCATCAAAGGTTGGCGGCATTCACGGTCTTGATGAAGAAGGCGAAGACATTCGCGTCTTTACCGTCTCCGCAGAAGAATGCTTTGCCATGTTGCAGAATGGACAACTCTGCAATGCAACGACAACCATTGCCATTCAATGGCTGATGCTGAACCGCGACCGCATCCGCAAGGAAGCTGGCATTTAGCATCTATTTCACTGCATTTCGACGACTGTGAAATTCAACACAAACTTTTCGTTGTAATTTCCAAACTATCTTGACTTTTGTGTAATAAAGTCCCAATCAACAACTAATCAAATTTTGAACCCAACCACGTTTGGAGTCTGTCATGGACATTCGCAATGGCACCATCGAAGCCATTGGCCGCACCCCGCTTGTGAAGCTGAAAAAGGTTTCCGAGCTGACGGGTTGCACCATTCTTGGCAAGGCCGAATATGCAAATCCGGGCGGATCGGTCAAAGACCGTGCTGCCCTTGCCATCATTCGTGATGCCGAGGCCCGCGGCCTTCTGAAACCCGGCGGCGTGATTGTCGAAGGTACGGCTGGCAATACCGGTATTGGCCTTGCTGTTGTTGGCAACGCGCTTGGCTATCGCACCGTGATTGTCATTCCGGAAACCCAGAGTCAGGAAAAGAAAGATCTTCTGCGTCTGCTTGGTGCTGATCTGCGCGAAGTTCCGGCTGTACCCTACCGCGATCAGAACAACTATGTGCATGTTTCCCGCCGTCTGGCCGAAGAACTGGCACAAACCGAACCCAATGGCGCCATCTGGGCCAACCAGTTCGATAACGTCGCCAACCGTCAGGGCCATATCGACACCACGGCACCCGAAATCTGGGAACAGACCGACGGGAAGATTGATGGCTTTATCTGTGCAGTCGGCACTGGCGGCACGCTTGCCGGTGTTTCACTCGCACTGAAAGAGCGCAACAAAAACATCCAGATCGGCCTTGCCGATCCGATGGGTGCAGCCCTTTACAGCCACTACAAGTTCGGTGAACTGAAATCCGAAGGCAGCTCGATCTCCGAGGGCATTGGTCAAGGCCGTATCACCGCCAACCTTGAAGGCGTTGACATCGATCACCCGTTCCAGATTTCGGATGAAGAAATGCTGCCGATCGTCTTTGACCTGCTTAAGGAAGAAGGTCTGTGCATGGGCGGATCGACCGGCATTAACATTGCCGGTGCAGTGCGCCTTGCCCGCGAACTGGGCCCGGGTAAAACCATTGTCACGATCCTGTGCGACCTTGGCACCCGCTATCAGAGCAAGCTTTGGAATCCCGAATTCCTTAAGGAAAAAGGTCTTCCAAGCCCCGATTGGCTGTAAGTCCCAACGCCTTGTCCAACACAAAACCCCGCCAGTTCGACTGGCGGGGTTTTGTTTTTGTCATCTGCCTTGAACGCAGTTTCATGTCGCGTCGGCCAGTTCCACTGACAGGGACGAACGCCCTTTCTCCTTGGGAACGGCCTGAGCCGCTTGCGATGCCAACCGCCACAGATAAATGCCGCACAGAAGCGCACCAACCAGCAAGGCACCGGCAAATCCCGCCACCGCATTCCAGCCACCATGTGACCAGAACCAGCCACCGACCGAGCCCATGATGCTTGACCCAAGATAATAGGCCAGCAGATAGAGCGACGATGCATGGCCTTTGGAGGTCTCGGCAAGTCGCCCGACCCAGCCGCTTGCAATCGAATGGGCAACGAAAAAGCCACTGGTCAGAACCACAATGCCACCAATGATCCCGCCAAGGCTTTCAAGCATGGTGAGCGCAACACCAAGACCGGCCAACAAAATCCCGACCACAAGAACCGGCCCCCGGCCCAGCTTGTCTGACAAAGCCCCGGCAAGGGATGACATCACCGATCCACACAGATAGACCACAAAGATCAGACCGATCTGACTTTGACTAAGGCCATAGGGCGCATCAGATAGCCGGAACCCGACATAGTTAAACACCGTGACAAAACAGCCCATGGCAAAGGCACCGACCAGAAACACAAACGGCAATCCGGCATGTTTAAGGTGCCCGCCCCAGGCCCGCATATGGTAGCGTACCTGAAAGCCCGGACGGCGAACAAAGTTGCGCGATGTCGGCAACAAAACGGCAAAGCCAAGGGCTGCAAGCAATCCAAGCGCCCCCATGGCCCCAAGGGCCGCGTGCCAGCCAAACAGGTCAGTCAGAAAACCGATCACGACACGACCACTCAGGCCACCGATTGCCGTGCCACTGATATAGATGCCCATCGCCATGCCCAACCCTTTGGGGTCGATTTCCTCGGCCAGATAGGCCATGGCAACAGCGGGAACACCACCAAGTACAAGTCCCTCAACCGCGCGCAGCGCCAGAAAGGCATGCCAGTCCGACAGAAACGGCGCGATCACATTCAGGATCGATGCCACACACATCGACACCAGCATCAATTGTTTGCGCCCGGTGGCTTCGGACACGGCACCGGCCAACAAAATGGCAAAAGCCAGAAGCCCGGTGGTCAGTGACAGCGCAAGCGAGCTTTCAGCAGGCCCGACGCCAAAATGATCGGCCAGTTCGGGCAACAGTGGCTGCACACAATAGATCAGGGAAAAGGTCGCATATCCGGCAAGGAAAAGCGCAACACTGATCCGGCGAAATGCGGCAGAACCCGGACTGATCCAGACCGGTTCTGCAGGCATATGCGCATTGGTGGACGCGAGTGGGTTATCAGTACGCTGGGGAAGCGCACTTATCGACGATGCCGGCATGGCTGTTACTTCTTGCACATGGGACTCAGGTTCCTGTTCCGGAGAAACAGACATTTGCGACCTCGTTTAGAAGGGTTCGTGGGGTATGGTTATGATTGCATTCCTTTCGTCATCCGTCCAATATATGGAACAGTCATTCTTGATATGTTTTGGATATATTGTAAATGGAACTTCGTCATATTCGCTACTTTCTGGCCGTCGCCCGCGAAGGCAATTTCACCCGCGCCGCCGCCCGGATCGGCATCGGTCAACCGCCACTTAGTCAGCAAATCCGCGACCTTGAAACCGAAATTGGTACGACCCTTTTCCATCGCGTACCCCATGGCGCCGAACTGACAGAAGCCGGATCAGCGTTTTACGATGTGGTTGTCCAATTCCCTGATCTTGCCGAACGTGCCATTCGCGCAGCCCAGCGGGCCGGTCGTGGCGAAGTCGGGTCCATTCGCGTCGGGTTCACCGCCTCTGCCGCATTCAGCCCGTCCGTACCTCGGGTCTTTCGCGACTTTCGCCGTGCCTATCCCGGTGTCGAAATGACGCTTGAAGAAGCCAACTCGGCACAGCTTGTCGCAAGCCTACGCGAAGAACGCCTTGATGCGGTGTTTCTTCGTCAGGATGCGATTGCAGGAGATGGCATTCGCCTGCATGTGATTTCATCCGAACCGATGGTGGCCGTGCTTCCGGCCGGTCACCCGGCCGCACGGCACGACAAGATATCGCTGGCTGACTTGCGCGATGATGCATTGATCCTGACGCCGCGGGCCGTTGGCCCCACCCATTTCGACAAGGTAGTCACCGCCTGCCGTGACGCCGGGTTTGAACCGCAACTGGGTCAGATCGCCCCGCAGCTGGGATCGGTCATTAACTTTGTTGCTGCCGAACTTGGCTTTTCACTGGTACCCAAACCAATGACACAGCTTCAGGCCAATGGCGTTGCCTATCGCGAGATCGAGGGTAACGTTCCAATTGCCCAGTTGTCACTGGCCTATCGCAGCAACGATATTTCGATCGCGCTTCGAAATTTCGTCAGCCGCACGCTTGCTGCACATCGAAAACCTGACATCGATAGATAGGCAAACAAACATATTCTATTCAGATGGTTGCAATCCGTTCCCGAACAAACCTGACAAGCATATCGGCAGATGCATCAAGGGTCTGCAAAGCCGTATCAATCACAAGATCCGCTTCGGCCCAGGAATGATATTCTCGGTCACAGACCTTTTGCCAGTCGGGCAGTTTCAGGTTGTCGATATCGCTCTTGCGGGTTTCAACCCGATGGCGGTGCTGATCACGATCAGAACAAATCAGTTCAATCTGAACAAAGGGTTTATCTGCCATCCTTGCAGCTTCTCGCCATTCGGCACGGGAAACTTCAATCGGATTGACCGCATCCCCGATCACCAAGTGCCCAAGACGCAAATTATCCGTGGCAATCCGGTTTGCCACAACATATCCGACCGGCCCCATTTCATCGGATGGAACAACACCACAATCAATAATCGCCTGCTCTATCGTGTCAATTCGCAGATGGATCGCACCGAGTTCCCGGGCAGCCAATCTGGCAATCGACGTTTTACCCACACCGGGCAATCCACCAAGAATGATTAACATTTTCATTGCTCCAAGATAGGGCATCCATATGACCATTCCCGTTTGGGACTGGCAAGACGATGATTTCGGGCTAGATTAAGCCCAACTGTGAAATCTCGCACCCCGCATTGCGGCCTTGTGCGCCAAACCGAAAGTCTGGCTGATGCTACGATATTCCCTTCTTGATCTTTGCCCGGTAAATGCGGGCGAACATCCTTCAGATGCCCTGCGCAATACCCTTGAACTTGCCCGGCATGCCGAAAAACTCGGTTATCACCGCTATTGGCTGGCCGAACATCACAATATGCCCGGCATTGCCAGTGCGGCGACGTCCGTTGTCATGGCACATGTCGCGGCTGGCACCAAAACCATCCGGGTTGGATCGGGTGGCGTGATGCTGCCAAACCACGCGCCGCTTGTGATTGCTGAACAGTTCGGTACCCTTGATGCACTTCATCCCGGCCGTATTGATCTTGGCATTGGACGCGCGCCGGGCACGGATCAACGCACCGCTGCCGCCCTGCGTCGTGACATGCATGGATCCGAAGAACGCTTTATTCAGGATGTCTTGCAAGTACAGGCCTTCCTTGCCCCCCTTGAAGGCAACCCGCCGATCCGTGCGGTTCCCGGTTACGGATCACAAGTGCCAATGTGGCTTTTGGGAAGCAGCCTGTTTTCTGCCGACCTTGCCGCACGCCTTGGCCTGCCCTTTGCCTTTGCATCGCATTTTGCCCCTGACATGCTGATGGATGCCCTGACCCTTTATCGCCATCGCTTTGAGCCAAGCGAACAGCTTGATAAACCCTATGCGATTGCCGCGATGGGATTCTTTGCCGCCGACACGGACGAGGAAGGCGAATATCTTGCGACATCGATGCAGCAACAGTTCCTGAATCTGCGCCGTGGTACGCCAGGTCAGCTGCCCCAACCGGTCAGGGATATGAGCGAAATCTGGAACCGTGTTGAAAAGGCCGGTGTGGATCACGCCATGCGCTATGCCGCGATTGGCGGACGCGACACTGTACGCAAAAAGCTTCGCGAATTTGCCTATATGACCAATGCCGATGAAATCATGGTGACGGCAAATATCTTTGATCAGGCTGCACGTCAGAAATCCTTCGCGATTGCCGCAGAATTGTTTGCCGAAATGAATGCGCAAAGCAGTGACAAGGATTGCGCATAAGCCATCAAAAGCTCCAAGGCAGGAAGTGGCGGCAGATTTCTATTTGCCGCCATTTTTGTATTTGGATGGCTTTACCCCACAAGCGAAGCCACCTATCGTGTTGGCATAAATCACACCACCACTGAATACGGGATTTCAGGTGTTTATCCTTTTGAACGGCACATCGAGTGCAGGCAAAACAAGCATTGCACATGCGTTGCGCAAACAACTTGCCGACCCGACCCTGATATTCTCGCGCGATCAGTTTCATCAATCCCTGCCCGCGCAGTTTTGGGAAGATGCAGCGCTTCGTCGTCTAATCGGCCCGACTCTCTTTCGCCAGTTCCATCAATCACTGCTGCCGTTTTGTACCGAGGAGCAGAATGTGATCATTGATCACGTTCTTAATCAGGCGGAATGGGCGCCTGAAATTGCCGGAATATTTGAAGGTGTCGATCTGTATTTCATCGGCGTGAAATGCCCGATTGAAATCACAGAAGAACGCGAAAGATCACGAGATGATCGCCCGAACGGTTTGGCAAGGTCGCAAATCGATGTCGTGCATGCTCATGGCGCTTATGATTTCACAGTTGATACATCCCGCTTGTCTGCACAGCGGTGTGCCGCAGACATCATCAATCATGTCAGAAACAATCCGCCGACAGCATTTCATCGCCTTCTTGCGTGATAGAACCGACACACCTAATCGCGTTGGAACGCATAACAGCCAAAGAAACCTACGCCATTCGTCATCAGGTTCTGAGGCCCAATGAGCCAGTTGAATATTGCACGCTTGCTGACGATGGTGGGGCCTTTCATTTCGGCAGATATGTGGATCATCAAGTGGTGTGTCTTGTGTCGCTTTCATAAAGGCTGACGACAAGGTCCCTTAACAATTGTTCAGCGTTAAAATCATAACAAACGTATCGCCATAGCGGGCACCAACCGTCGGATCACACTAGATACAGCACATGATTGTTCATTGACTTGGCTTGATGTGCTCCAGTTCGTATAGGTCGTTTCATCATACGAAATACCAACTTACGCTACTTGCGCTTGCATCACAGCTCGGACAATATGCGCATCCCGTCGCATCGATCGACGACAGCCCCATTGTTTCAAAAGGTTATGGTGCGCCACCCATGAGTGACTTTTTGCTGGCAGCATTGCCAATCGCAACCATCCTGTTTCTGATGATCAAGGCAAACTGGGGGGCTGCACGTGCAGGTGCTGCCGCGTGGTTTGTCACCGCAATCATCGCCGTCTTTTTCTTTGGCGCACCAACCGAAATGCTGATCATCGCCCAGGCCAAGGGCGTGATGCTTGGCCTTTATATTCTCTACATCGTCTGGGCGGCGCTCATCCTGTATTTCGCTGCCGACGAAGCCGGTGCAATCAAAACCATCGGGCGCGCCATCCGGTCGCTGACCGATGATCGCCCCTTGCAACTTCTGATCCTTGGCTATGTGTTTGCAAGCTTCCTTCAGGGTGTTGCCGGCTTTGGTGTGCCGATTGCAGTTGTCGCCCCGCTGCTTCTGGGCATGGGGTTCTCGCCGGTACTGGCCGTTGCAGCCCCGATGATCGGGCACAGCTGGTCGGTGCTGTTTGGCAATATGGCAACCTCGTTTGAAGCATTGATCGGTGTGACCGGCATTCCGGGCACGGAACTGACCCATTATTCCGCCATCCTTCTGGGACTTTCCGGCTTTAGCTGTGGCGCTGCTGTTTTGTGGCTTGATGGTGGTTTCCGCACCATTCGTCGCCGTATTGTGCCACTTGTCCTGATTTCCGGCGTCATGGGTGTGGTGCAATATTGCATGGCCAATTACGGCGTTTGGACGCTGGGCGGCCTGACTGCGGGCATCGCCGGTCTTGTGACGTCAATCATCGTCACCCGTTTCTGGAAACCGCATCCCGATGACGTCGCCGAACAGGTCGCCGATGATCATCATCACATGCCATTGCTTGAAGCGCTGACACCCTATCTGGTCTTTATTGGTCTGGTAACACTGGCAACCTTTGTTCCCGGCCTGGAAAGCATTCTGGGCAAAGTGCGCTTCACACTTGATTTCCCGGAAACGGCCACCTCTTTGGGCTGGGTCATCAATGCCGAAAGCGCCAAGTCGATTGCCATTTTCGGCCATCCCGGCGCGCTATTGCTTTATACCGCTGCGATCAGCTTTACCTTCTTCAAGCTGCGCGGCCATTATGATGCAGGGATTGGCAAGCGTATCTGGCAACGCACGCTCAAAAGCGGCCTGCCAACCAGCATCGGAATGGTGCCGGTGATCGGTCTTGCCATCATCATGGATCATGCCGGCATGACCTATGCCCTTGCCGAGGGCGGTGCGGCGATTTTCTCGGGTGCTTTTGCTGTTGCCTATCCGGTGATATCGCCTGCCATCGGAGCGCTCGGGGCCTTCATGACCGGCAGCACAAACAATTCCAACGTCGTGTTCGGCATGTTCCAGCGCCATACAGCTGAATTGTCGGGACTTTCAACCTCACTTATTCTTGCCGCACAGGCTACCGGTGCCTCGCTTGGCAGTATGCTGGCACCTTCAAAGATTCTGGTTGGATGTTCGACTGTTGGTCTTTCGGGCAAGGAAGGCCCGGTATTATCCGTGGTTCTGAAAACCGGTGTGATCCTGACAGCCCTTTGCGGCTTCATGGCACTTGGTATCATGTTGATCGCAACGATGAATGGGGGCTCCTGAAATGAAACAGAAACTGTTCAACCCGGTCTTTCTGGTTCTGGCATCAATCATCCTTCCGATTGCCAGTTTTGAGGCCCTTGTGATGGGCAGCATTGCGGCAAGTGACATCCTGCTTGCGCTATTTTGTGCAGTCATGGCGTTGATCATCGTCCGCAAATAAAAACCCGCCGGGGCATGGCCACCGGCGGATTTGCAGATCGGCTGGAATGCAACACCTAGGGGCGGAAGGTTGCAAGCTTCAACCCAAAGGCAACAAAGACCGCACCGGTGGTTGCCTTGAGCACGCGCTGGAACCGGCCACTCCCGGCAAAGCGCGTCAAGCGCGCCAGCAGCAGGATGATCGCCCCGAACCAGATGGCGTTGATTGCGGCATGCACGCAGACCAGCATGAAGGCCGATGATACCGCCCCTTCACCCGCCGGAATGAATTGCGGAAACGCTGCCAGATAAAAGATCGAGACTTTCGGGTTCAGAACATTGGTCAGGAACCCTTCGCCATAGGCCATGACAAGGGTCCGCTTGCGCTTGGCCGGGGTAATTTCCCGAACGGTCTGAACACCGCGCCATGCATCGCGCAATGCCTTGAAACCGATCCAGCATAAATAGGCCGCCCCCAACAACTTGACGACCATAAATGCCTGTGCCGATTGCACAAGGATCACCGATATCCCGAGGATCGATAATGTCCCGTGGATGTAAAAGGCTGTGACAAATCCGGCGACATTGGCAAAACCGGCTGCACGACCGGATGTCGGTACCGTTTTGGCCACCAAAACACCATTCGGCCCGGGCGACATCACCAGAAGCGACGTCACGAGCGCAAAGCTCAAAAACTGGGTCCAATCCATGGGGCAGCTCCCTGATACGTGGTTATGCATGTTGACAGCGCATGACGACTATAGCTCCACACGGTATTCCAACAAGAAAATGATTGTGACCATGACATTTGCCCAGAGGTCACGCCCCTCGCGCTCTTCGCGTTCCTCGCGTCCCCGAGGAAAATGATAACTTTTCGAAAAATGATAAAGAATAGAAGTGGTTCCGGCACCCGCATCCCATTAGATTTTTAGTGAAAATACAGATGCGGCGCACAGCCGCACATTTACGGGGCACCAATTTCCCCATGAGCCAACAGAACCCTGCTCCTCGCAAGTGCATCGGCATATCGCTGTTGCGCAATGAACTTTTCTGACCAGATTGATCATGTACATGACCAAAGCCACCCTGCCCGTCTTCCTGTTTGCCATCACTTTTTTTGCAACATCCACGACTCAAGCCGATACCTTGCCAAATACGGATAAATGGGGTGGCCATATTGATCTTGAAGGCAAGGCAGGTACAGATCGCAACCTTGGTGAAACAGATCTGTTCATTCCGCTTTGGCAGGATGAGGACACACTGACATTCACCAGCCTTCGCGCCCGGATGGATGACAATAACAGCCACGAAGGGAACTTCGGTCTTGGCATCCGTCAGATGCTTGATTCGGGATGGAACATTGGCGGCTATGGTTACTTTGACCGCCGCCACAGCCCCTATGGCAACAAATTCAACCAATTGACCTTCGGCGCAGAGGCCCTGTCGCTTGATTGGGATTTTCGCGCCAATGCCTATGTCCCGATTGGCACGACACAATACTTCGAGGACAGCCTCAGTACTGTTGATGTGAGCGGCACCTCCTTGATGTACAATCAAGGTGAAGAACGCGCATTACGTGGCTTTGACGGGGAAATTGGCTGGCGCATTCCGTTATTTGCGGCTGATGCCGGACAGCAACTCCGTGCCTATGCCGGTGGTTATCGCTTTACGGAAGACGGTGTTGATACAGTGCAGGGTCCGCGTGGGCGACTGGACCTGACCTTTGATGAAGTCCCCTTTTTGTGGGAAGGGTCGCGCTTCTCGCTCGGGGCGGAAATTCAGCATGACAGCCCACGGGGCACGCAGGGCTTTGCCAGCTTCCGCCTTCGTATCCCGTTGCAAGGCTTCGGCGATACTCCGAAACCCCGCCTGAGCGCGATGGAACGGCGCATGACCGATCCCATCATTCGCGATATTGATGTGGTCAGTCAGGCCGGACAGTTTTCTGAAGCAAGTGAAATCACCCAGACTGCGGACGGGAAAACGATCACAGTTCTGAACAGCAACTCGACATCGGCGGCGAACTTTGCCACTGACATTGCCAATGCAGGTGCCAATTCAACCGTAATCCTGAGCGGTAATTACACCGCAATCAATTCCGTCACAACGGTTCAAAGTGGACAAACAATTGTCGGGGGTGGCGCACTCGACATCAAAACCCCGACAGGACGGTCGGTTACGGTCACCATTCCGGATGCATCAATCTCGGGCACCGGCAGTAATGGCGGCGCCGGCGGTGGTGCACGTTTCTTTAACATGGCCGATAACAGCAGCCTGATTGGTGTGACCGCGAACGTTAACACGACCGGGTCAGCATACATCGTCCACATCGAAGGAAAGCAAAATGTTACCATTCGGAACAACAACCTGACAACGCAGAACGACAACTCAACCGCAGGCGCTATCATAATCAGAGACAGCCAGGATGTGACCATCAAGAATAATGTTTCATCCATTACCTCCAATGCAAATGGTGCCCGATTCCTGGCGATTATCGGCAACAATTCCAACATCAGCATCGATGACAACAAGCTTTCCGTGAGCGGAGCAGGCTTCGACAAGCGATTTGTGTTCTTCGCCAATTCATCAACCATAAATAACCTGTCAGGGACAGGTAATACCACCAACAACGTCAACCCATGCGGTGACGGCGGCGGAACCCTTCCCACCGTTACTGGCTCAGTCACGGTAGACGGCACCGCGGTAGACAGCACCGCAGTAAACAACCTCGAATGTCGATAGCTTGATACTGTACAAATCTGGACATATCGGCTTTGGCTTGAATGTTCTTTTTTTGTTCTTTATTGTGAGCATATGAAGAACAATATCAGCCAACCCCATGCCCACACCTGCGCCGTCATTTTTGATGATGGATGGTCAAACGCGAAATGTGATCTGAACATCTTGCCCGCCCGCGGACAAAAGGGACGCGGGGCTGTTTCGAATATTGACGGGCGATTTGAACGTCACATCCATCAGGCGGTTGATGACGGATGGCTGGGCACATTGATGGAAGATCAGGACGCCCCGCGCACCAAAACCACCCTTGGCATCGATGGGGCGCGTTCTGTGATCACCCGCAATCAAAGCCCGGATGTCCCGTTTGATCGGTCAATCAATCCCTATCGCGGGTGTGAACATGGCTGTGTCTATTGTTTTGCCCGCCCGACACATGCCTATCTGGGCTTGTCCCCCGGCCTTGATTTTGAAACCAGACTGTTCTGGAAACCGGAAGCCGCCCAGCTTTTGCGCAAACAACTTTCAAGCAAGGCCTACAACCCTGCCCCGATCGTGATCGGCACCAGCACCGATCCCTATCAACCGGTCGACCGTGACAAGAAACTGACCCGCGACATCATCAAGGTTCTGACAGATTGCCAGCATCCATTTTCGATCATCACCAAAAGTGCGCTGGTGACCCGCGACATTGATCTTATTGCCCCGATGGCGGCGCGCAATCGCGCATCGGTTGCCGTTTCAGTCACGAGCCTTGATCACAGACTTTCCAATCTTTTGGAACCGCGTGCCTCTGCGCCACATCGCAGGCTTGATGCCATCCGCAAGCTTTCAGACGCAGGGATTCCGGTCACTGTGCTTGCCGCCCCGATCATCCCGGGCCTGAATGATATGGAGATTGAAAACATCGTGGCAGCCTGTGCCGATGCCGGGGCCTGCGCGATCAGCCACATTGTCCTGCGCCTGCCGCTCGAAATTGCCGATCTGTTCGAAGAATGGCTGGAGGCAAACTATCCCGAGCGCAAGGACAAGGTCATGTCTCTTATCCGCCAGATGCGCGGTGGCGAACGCTATCAGTCGGAATTTGGTAACCGTATGCGCGGCACCGGTCCGATTGCCGAACTGATCGCCCATCGTTTCAAACTGGCACGCAAGAAATATAACCTGACCGGCCGGTCGATGGATCTTGATTGCAGCGGCTTCAAGCGGCCCAGCGCGGACGGGCAGATGTCGCTGTTCTGACATCTGCCCGTCAGATATCAAGCTGCCATGCCCTTAGCCGACACGCTTGATCGCGGCATGACGCTTTTTGCCAACTGAAAGCTGCAGCAACTCCCAATCATCAAATGCGTAATGCAGTACATGATGTTCCGGGTCGGTGATTTGCTTGTCATCAATGCGCACTGCGCCCGCTTCGACCAGACGGCGGGCTTCGCTATTGGTTTTGGCAAATCCGGCCATGACAATCAGGGCAAGGATCCCGATCCCGTCTTGTAGCGCATGGGCAGTGAATTCGAGTGTCGGCAAACCACTGAGATCACCGTTGGCACCAAAAATGCCATCGGCGGCTGATTTGGCAGCTTCAAGTTCAAACTCGCCATGGGCAAGCCTTGTGGCTTCATCGGCCAGAACAACCTTGGCGTCATTGATGTCGGCACCGGACAATTGTTCAAGCTGTTCGATATCAAGCAACGGAAGATCGGTGAACAAACGCAGGAAACGCCCAACATCACCATCCTCGCAATTGCGCCAGAACTGCCAGTAATCAAAGGTACTCAGCCGGTCGGCATTCAGCCACACCGCCCCTGCCGCCGTTTTGCCCATCTTCACACCCGATGACGTTGTCAGAAGCGGTGCTGTCATCCCGAACACTTCATTGCCATCGACCCGGCGCACAAGATCGACACCATTGATGATGTTGGCCCATTGATCGCCCCCGCCCATCTGCGCGCGGCATCCAAAGCGCCGCGACAGCTCCAGAAAATCAAAGGCCTGCAAGATCATGTAGTTGAATTCAAGGAAGCTGAGGCTTTCCTGACGTTCCAGACGTGATTTCACGGAATCAAATGACAGCATCCGGTTGACCGAAAAGTGTCGCCCGATATCACACAAAAGATCGACATAGCCCAACTGGTCAAGCCAGTCGGCGTTATTGACCAGAACCGCATCGGTTGGGCCATCGCCAAAACGCAGGAAACGACCAAACACCTTGCGAATGCCATTGATATTGGCGGTGATCTGTTCATCAGTCAGGATCGGACGCGCTTCCGAGCGAAAACTGGGATCCCCGATGCGCGTCGTCCCGCCACCGACCAGAACAATCGGCTTGTGCCCTTGGCGCTGCAACCAGCGCAGCGTCATGATCGGCAACAGATGGCCCACATGCAGGCTATCAGCCGTGGCATCAAATCCGATGTAAACCGGCACGGCTTCTTCACTGGCAAGAATACGATCCAGCCCGGCAAAGGACGTACATTGATGGATAAAACCGCGCGCATGCAGGGCCAGCAACGCATCGGATTCAAATCCGTTTGCCGTCACTTCACTGGCATTTTGCGGCGTCGTCGGGTGATCAACAGGTTGGGATATTGTCATTTCGGTTTTCCTTGATGGTGGGACCACCTCGGGCAAACCGGTTTATGGAAAAAAACAAAGGCTGCCCTGGGGCAGCCGGTCTTGGTTTAATTTACAAACACATCAACAGGCGCCGCACTATGTGTGCAGCGGATAATACGAGTTGAACTGTGCAAATACGTTTTCCATGCCCAAATGCATATGGCGCATTTCATGATCAGTCAAGACTGTTTGCATCACCATCCCTTTACGCGCCCCCTGATCCCAAAAACGAAAACACCCGCCAGACGATGGCAGGTGTTTGTCACAAGACCGGTTTCTAATGATCAGCTGACAACGCGATAACGTGCATGCAGGGCCGGATTATTGATCATGGTTGCACTGATCATGGGCTTGCCCGCCGCCTCTTCGGCACTTTCCAGCGCCATAACCGCAGCCTGATCATCCTGACTGACATTCCCCTGCTCGGTCAGGGCAAGATCACGTGCCGTTTCAAAGAAACGCAGGCCTCTCTTTTCCATGACATAAAGGGTTTCGCCGCCCCATTCCCCTGTCCAGACCAGACCGGAAAGCCCGGCCATTTCCTTTTCGATGCGGCTCGGCGAGATCGGCATGCCAAGACAGGTGGTCAGAAGAAATGAAAGTTCGGCTGCTGTAACCCCGTCTTCGCAACATTCTTCGGCCAGAACCGACATAACGGCCATGGTAACCACGCGAAGCGATACCTTGCTGGTTTCCAGACCCGGAAACCGGTTTTGTTGAAGTTGGACAATGTCATTGGCAATGCGATCCACATCCCCACGGATCACATACCGCCCGCGCCATACACGACAGCTTGTTCTGACTTCCCATTCACGCATTGTTGGTCCCACCCGTTTTTTATTTGTCCCAATGTAAAAACGATACATTACACATACATATAGTCAACATTTTTTTCGACATTATGTATCAATTTCGACATTCGGATTGGAACCACTGATAGCCAAGCTGTGACACGACGTAACCATCTTCATTTTCGACGGCGTCAAGATAGCCGCGTGAGACGGCAACATGAAAATCACGGCTAAAATTGCGCGGCATCCGCAGATGTTCCTGGCGACGCAGAACACGGCGGACGTCATCACGCGTCACGAAGCCCCGTCCATCCCGGTAATGCAGCCAGATCGCCGCAATCAGGATGGTTTCGGCAAAACCGCGCGGCTGTATTCGCGCGACCAGATCACCAAGCGACCCCATGAAACTGGTAATGAAGGCGCCCGGTTCGATGGCAGAAAATGCCGCCTGCGGATAGTCTGTTTGCGGTGAAGTTCCAGCAAGTTCAGCCCCATATACACCCTCGTCTGCATGAACGGGCACGCCCCCCGGTATATCGTCTGTATGTCGATCTATACTCTGTTGTCTGTTCGGGGTGTGAGGCCGCGCTATCGCGCTGTCGCCTGCTTGTGCGGCGCGGAGTGTCGTCGACCGTGCGGCATTTCCAGTCAAGCCGGATGGTGTTACTTGTGCAACAGGCGCCTGCACTGGCTGTCCGAACAAGGCAGCCATAACCACAGGCAAGCGTGCTGGCGGGATCGCGCATTCGAGATCCACCGGGCCAAAATCCCCCTCGCCGGTCAGTTTGACGTGAATTATTGCTGCCAAGGTTGCTGCTTCTCCTGATTTGCACAACCCAATACCATACATATTGTACGATATTCAACATCATTTTCCGATTCACGTACACAAACATACATTCATAGTATTGTCGCCCGACAATTTTACCCTCGACAATCAGGACGCGACCACCACACCATGAACAAAACACCCGTGAAGATGACAGATGTTCATTTCCGGTGAAGAACATGCGCAGCCGCCCCGCCTATCACAGGTCGCGCAAATCTGAAGCCACCATCAGGGAAGGATAAACAATCATGACACGCCTTTTGTTTCGCGAAGACGCCTATGCCCAAAGCTGCGATGCGACCGTGAAAAGCGTTTCAGAACGCGGTATCGAGCTTGATCAGACTGTCTTCTACGCCACCGCTGGCGGTCAGACCGGGGATATTGGCATCCTCAAAACCGCGTCCGGCACTGTTCTTCCTGTTGCCACCACCGTCAAGGATCGCGAAACCGGCCGAATTCTTCATATTATCGCCGATGACCACCCTCTTCCGGCGGTTGGCGATGCAATCACAGCCGAACTTGACTGGGACAACCGGCACAAACTGATGCGCTTTCACACCTGCCTGCATCTTCTTTGCGCGGTCATCAAGGGCGACGTGACCGGCGGCAACATTGCCGCACACAAGGCGCGCCTTGATTTCAACCTGCCTGATATCGCTTTGGACAAGGACGAGATCACCGAAAAACTCAATGAGCTGATTGCACGTGACGCCGATGTTTATGATGGTGAAATCAGCATCGCCGAACTTAAAGCCAATCCGGAACTTGTGCGCACCATGTCAGTACAGCCCCCCATGGATGGCAATTCGATCCGGACCGTGACGATCGAGGGGATCGATTTCCAACCCTGCGGCGGTACCCATGTACGCAAAACAGGTGAAATCGGCCCGGTGAGCGTCGCCAAGATCGAAAAGAAAGGCCGCCAGAACCGCCGGATCAACATTGTATTTGCCGAGTAACGGAGAGGTATATATGCAAAAGCCAACCTGCCGAATCACCCGCCTTGTCGGTACAGCCCCGGACGAAGGCCTAAAAATCGAATTCGAGATCATTGATCCCAGCATCGGACTTCATGAACCTCCCCTTATAGACGAGCAAACATTTAGCGACCTCTTGGCGGTCATCGAACCCGATGCCTTGGCTGCCCTCAACAACCACATGCCCCCTCTTAATCACAACGAATACAAACGCCTTTTCCAGCAACACAAAGCGCAATTCGCAGAAATCATTCTTGAAAAAACCCTAAATAAAATTAGTAGTAAACACGCCTTCCAAAGCTGGAAAGGAGTTAGGATTAAGGTCGAAGACATTCGCCCACTGCTGTAAGCTCATCACTAGGTTGCTGACCACCCCCTTAACCGTTACAAATTTGAACAACAAGAAGTCATATAAGACCATCAGGACCACACAATATAATGATCCCGGGATCAACCGGGGTCGTGCAATACCCACATTGCTAATCGGAGCTTGTCCATGACTGACCCACTTTCCGATGCCCTGGTCACAACCCAGTGGCTGGCGGATCACCTCGACGCACCGGATGTCCGCGTCGTGGATGCAAGCTGGTACATGCCAGCTGACAATAAAAATGCCCGCGAGATTTACGATGCGCAGCACATTCCCGGCGCGGTGTTTTTTGACATTGATGAAATTGCCGCTGACGACAGCGCCCCGCTGCCGCACATGATGCCCGACGCGATCAAGTTTTCGGCCAAGGTACGCAAACTTGGCCTTGGGGATGGCGTACGCATTGTTGTTTATGGTCAGACGGGATCGGCTCTTGCCGCCTGCCGCGCATGGTGGATGCTGCGTCACTTCGGTCATAATGACGTGGTTGTGCTTGATGGCGGCTTGCCCAAATGGCTTGCCGAAAACCGACCGGTTACCGACACACCGACCCCGCCACGCGAACGCCATTTCACTGCGCGCGCCAACAGCTTCCTGCTGCGCGAGATTGATCAGGTGATGTCAAACGTCAAGACCAAGCGCGAACAACTTGTCGATGCCCGTGCTGGCGAACGTTTCCGTGGCGAAGTTGCCGATCCATGGGGTAAATCGGGCCACGTTCCGGGTTCCTACAACCTGCCTTTCAATGTGCTGTTGAATGCCGATGGCACCTTCAAGGGGGCAGAGGAAATCAAGGGCGCGTTTGAACAGGCTGGCGTCAATCTGGACAAGCCGGTTGTTGCAACCTGCGGGTCGGGTGTTACGGCCTGCGTGCTCGCCATGGGCGCCTATATCGCCGGCCACAAACAGGTTGCCGTCTTTGACGGGTCCTGGGCGCAGTGGGCCACAACCGAAGACAGCCCGGTTGATACTGGTCCTGCCTGATCAGGACCACCCGGCATCTCGAAAAGTTCAAGAGTTTCATATGCCTGCACCGTCGCAATCTGGCCTGAATATTCATGAAACAGCCCGCGACGGAGCAGGCATTATTCTTGAACAGCTTAAATCCCCGACCAGTGACGATATTGCGGCCATCACCACCCTTTGGATTGCAACCGGATTGATCCCGGCAATTCGCGATACCAGGCAGGATATCGAAAACTGTGTTAATTCCGCCCATGGCAGCCTGATTATTGCCCGCCATCCCCAAAACCATCAGATCATCGCCACCATGATGACCGGCCATGACAATTTTTATGGCTGGATTCATTATCTGGCGATTGCCCCGGACATACAGAATTCGGGACTGGGTCGTGAACTGGTCACGCTGGCCGAAGATATCCTGCGCGCCATCGGCCTATCCGAAATCCGGGTCACGATTGAAAATGCCACAGCGGGTGATTTTTACGCCAAACTCGGCTATGACGTGATTGACGACGCCCCCACACAGCCAACACCTGTCTGCCGTCAAAATACAATCATGCGCAAGAGTTTAGACCAATGAGCCCATCCAATCCGCGCAAGCTGGAAGTTGTTGTCAGCTTTCTGGAAATGCAAAGCCCGCCCGACCGTGCACCGGCAATCATTCCGCCAGGTAAGGTCGCGATCATCCGTGCCGAAGACCCCACCCTGTCTTTTTATCGCTACTTATATAATACCGTCGGCGAACCGTGGCTTTGGTGGCAACGCCGCCTGATGAGCGACGAAGAACTTGCTCCGCTGATTTCCAACCCCGAAACACATGTCTATGTGCTTTATGTCGCGGGTGTTCCTGCGGGCTATTGCGAACTTGATCTGACCGGACTTGAAAAAGACCGCACCATTGACCTGCATTATATGGGGCTGATCCCGGAATTCATTGGCAAGGGATACGGCAAATATCTGCTGAACTGGGCGATTGATACCGCCTGGAGCCTAAAGCCCGCGCGGGTTACGGTAAATACCTGCACTTTGGACCATCCAAGTGCATTGGGGGCTTACCAAAAGGCAGGCTTTGTTGTATACGACCAGCGAACGGACATTATCGACGATCCGCGCGATGTTGGGCTGATCCCGCATATTGATCATCATGTTGATCGTGGTGGACAATCTGGTGGTGACGCGCCTGATGCCGAAAGTAGGCCGGAAAATGCAAATAATGCAGATTCTGGCACTTTGGTCGTTGACTTTCCCGACCGCGCAAGGTAACAAGCGCGCCTGAGTTTACCCAAGCCAGAGGATGATGACCCATGGCAGTGCCAAAGAAAAAAGTGACCAAGTCCCGTCAGGGCATGCGTCGCTCGCATGACAAGCTCGCCAAGGGCTCGTACCGCGAAGACAAAGAGACCGGCGAATTGCATCGCCCGCACCACATTGACCCGAACACCGGTATGTACCGTGGTCGTCAGGTGGTCGAGCCGAAGATGTAATTCCGTCCCGGAGAGCTTTGGCTCTTTGGCGGTTTGCGACGCTACAAAATTCCACGCTATCTGATTTCAGATGGCGTCTGGTTTAAAAAGGGATGGAGCCCAAAGGTTCCATCCCTTTTTATTTGCCCAAAGCCCGAACAAAACGGGCTACAAACAGAAACGGACAAGGAAACTCCCTGCCCGTCTGTCTTTTGGGCTTTACTTGATCCCGTCGGTCCCGGTGCCGCAAATGATCACACCAACCCGGCCCGGATCATTCACCCCCAGACGATCTGTCATGATTGCTGCAATCCCGGCTGCAGCAGAAAGTTCGACAGCAATGCCAAGATCCTTCCAAAGCCAGTTTGCGGCTTTTTGCATTTCCTCGTCACTGACCAATGCGATGCGATCAACATTCTTGCCGATCAGATCGACATTAAGGGCCGATGACTGACGCGGGGCCAGACTGGTCGCGGCCGTATTCACACTTGGCAGGGTCACGACTTCATTTGCCTTGAGGCTTTCAAACAGGGTCGCAGCCCCGGTCGGTTCAACCCCGATCACCCGAATGGACGGGCGCAACAACCGGGCCGCAGTCGCGACACCGGAAATCAGACCGCCACCACCAATCGCCACCACAAGCGTATCAAGATCGGGCTGCTGTTCCAGAAGCTCCAGCGCAATGGTACCCTGGCCTGCAATTACCCTGGGATCGGCAAACGGATGGATATAGGCCATGCCGCTTTCGCGTGCATGGTCCATGGCCGCACGGTTGGCGTCGTCCCACACAGCCCCGATCAGGGCTACATCAACACCTTGCGCGCGCAGCTTTTCGATTTTGGGCTTGGGCGTATTGGTCGGCAAAAAGATTTTGACCGGCACACCAAGGGTGCGCGCGGCATGGATAACCCCCATGCCATGATTGCCACCCGATGCGGTGCACAGCCCCATGGATCGCTTTGCGTCATCAAGGGCAAGGGCCGCATTCATCGCCCCGCGTGCCTTGAACGATCCGGTGACCTGCATGTTTTCAAGTTTCAGGAAAAGTTCCGGCATGCGCTTTGTACTGCCAAAGGCCATGTTATCGGCAAAGTTGCTTGCGGCATAAACTGGCGTCAGACGCATATGGTCGGAAATGGCACGACGCGCAGCGCGGAAATCCTGAAGTTCGATCACGGGGCCTCCTTGGGAACTGGATGTTCTTTTTATCGGATTTGTGGTGGCGACCAATTGGTCAGACATCCAGAAATAACCCGGATCACTGATTTCACAATGACTTTTGCGCAAAAATCCTTGATGGCAGCCGCCCAAGATGGTTTGACTTAGTCACAACAAAAATGACGCCACGCCCCGAATTCGCCCATCAAGGAGAAGCACCACCAATGTCTGCCAACAGCCCCAAAAAGACGGCAACCCAACTGGTTCATGCCGGTCGCCGGTCGAGCCAGTATCATGGCGTGGTCAATCCACCGGTTTTGCACGCATCGACCATCCTGTTTGACAGTCTTGTCGAACTTGAAAAGGCTGGTGCATCTGCACCGGGCAAGGTCACCTATGGGCGTCATGGCACCCCGACCCGCTTCCTGCTGGAAGAAGCCGTGGCTGAACTTGAAGGCGGCTATGGCACGCTTTGCGTATCATCGGGCGTTGCGGCAATCACCAACACGATCCTGGCTTTTGTAAAGCCGGGCGACCATATTCTGGTCACCGACAGCACTTATTATCCGACTCGCAATCTGTGCAACAGCTTCCTTAGGAAGTTTGGTGTTGAAACCGAATATTACGATCCGGCCATCGGTGGTGATATTGCCGGTCTTATCCGCGACAATACCGTTCTTGTCTGGTGTGAAAGCCCCGGCTCCCTGACGTTTGAGATGCAGGATATCCCCGCAATTGCCGCAGCAGCTCATGCACGTGACGTCAAGGTGCTGCTTGATAACACCTGGGCATCCCCGATCCTGTGCCGTCCGTTTGAACTTGGTGTTGATGTCTCGGTTCAGGCTGGGACCAAATATATCGTCGGTCATTCCGACGTCATGATGGGCACGATCACGACCGCGACCGAAGAAGACCTTCTGACTATCAAGAAACAGATCATCATTTCGGGCGATGCGATTGGTCCGGATGATTGCTATCTCGCACAACGTGGTCTTCGCACTCTTGGTGTGCGCCTGAAACAGCATCATGAAAGCGGCCTTAAGGTCGCCAACTGGCTGCAAACGCGCAGCGAAGTCAAACGTGTGCTGCACCCGGCACTGCCCGATGATCCGGGCCATGCGATCTGGAAACGTGATTTCACCGGTGCCTGCGGCCTGTTTTCCTTTGTGATGGAGCCGGTCGAAAAGGCTCAGCTCGCCAATATGGTCGACAACATGGAACTGTTTGGCATGGGCTTTAGCTGGGGCGGGTTCGAAAGCCTGATCCTGCCATCAGATCCGAAAGGCATCCGCACGGCGACGAAATGGGACGAGGAAGGCCAACTTATCCGTCTTCATATCGGTCTTGAAGACCCGGATGATTTGATTGCCGATCTTGACGCCGGTTTCCAAAGACTGAAGTCGGCCTGAATCGCGGCATCAAAGATCGTTGAAAAGCAAACGGGCGGCACATGATGCCGCCCGTTCCTCATTGTGTCAGGCTGCTTCGGCTGACACATAATCCGTATATCCCCTGGCATCACCGCCAAACAATGTCGCACCATCAAGCTCGTCAAGGGGCAGATCGCCCTTGAACCGGGCCACCAGATCAGGATTGGCGATAAATGGACGTCCATAAGCCACCAGATCGGCATATCCCGTAGCAAGGATCGCCTCGCCGCGTTCCTTGGTATACTTGCCTGCGACAATGATGGATCCGGAATAGGCCGCACGCAAATCCTTACGGAACTGTTCGGGGATTTGCGGCGCATCGTCCCAATCGGCCTCGGACAGATGGATATAGGCAAGACCGATCCGGTCAATTTCCTTGGCGGCCAGCAATATCGTATCAATGATCGTCGGATCATTCATATTGCGCTGGGTAATGAATGGAGCCAGACGGATACCAACACGATCCGCACCGATCTCTCCAACCACGGCCTCGCACACCTCGGTCAGGAAGCGAATGCGATTTTCCGCCGTTCCCCCATATGCATCATCGCGCTGGTTTGACGTGGTTCGCAGGAACTGGTCAATCAGATAGCCGTTTGCCCCATGGATTTCGACACCATCAAAGCCCGCCTTGACGGCATTGGCCGCGCCGATACGAAACTGTTCGATGACATCATTGATATCATCAATGGTCATTGCGCGTGGCGGTGTGCAATCGACCATACCGCCCTGCCCGGTTTCGGGATCGACCACCCAGACCTGGGCGTCGGGCGACAATGCGGATGGCGCAATCGGCATACCATCATCATGGAAGCTGGCATGGCTCATACGTCCGACATGCCAAAGTTGAAGGAAAATGCGACCACCCGCGTCATGAACCGCCCTGGTAACCTTTTGCCAGCCTGCCACCTGTTCATCCGTGTAGATGCCCGGCGTAAAGGAATAGCCGCGCCCCTGTTTGGAGACCTGGGTGGCCTCGGTCACGATCAGGCCAGTACTGGCACGTTGCGCATAATAGGTCGCCATCAGATCATTGGGGATGTCACCGGGTTGATCGGTGCGGCAACGGGTCATCGGAGCCATCACCATCCGGTTTGGCAATTCAAGTCCACGCAAATCATATCGGGCAAACAGATTGTTCGTCATTTCATTGATCCTGTCACTGGTATGTGGACGCCCTGAAAGCGTGTCGACCAAAAAGTATCGACTATGCGGATGGGGGACCGGCGAACGGTAAATCATGCGAAATATGCCGTTCTTTCAGCCTGATAAGTCTTTGATTCTCACATTTTCAGGGCGCTCGTCGTCATTGCCCTGACTTTATCGATTGCGGATTTTCAAAATAATTGCCAAAATTATGCAGTATATTTTTGGAAATTCCGAACAATGGATTTATTGACCAACCTTTCGCTTTTCATCCGGATTGTTGAAAAAGGCGGCCTTGCAGCGGCCGGGCGTGATTTCGGATTTTCCCCGGCAACGGTTTCGGAACGGGTCGCTGCCCTTGAAGACCATTACGGCACCCGTCTTTTGACCCGCACCACGCGTGCGATCAGTCTGACGGAAGAAGGACGAACCCTTCTTGACGGTGCAAGACAACTGGTTGGCGAGGCCAATGACCTGCAATCACAGATCCGCCATGGTGCGGATCGCCTGTCGGGCCCGATCCGGATCAGCGTGACCTTTGATCTTGGCCGTCACCGGATTGCGTCGATCCTAAATGACTTCATCGAAAAACATCCCGATATCGAAATCGATCTGTTCTTGTCCGACGGCTATATTGATCTGGTCGGGCAAGGCATCGATCTGGCCGTGCGTTATGGCAAGCTTGCCGACAGCAGCCTGAAACGTCGCAAGCTTGGAGATGTTCATCGATTTGCCTCTGCATCCCCCGATTATCTTGCCCGTTACGGCACGCCACAAACGCCTGCGGACCTAGAACAGCATAACTGCCTTGTCATGCGTTTTGGCAACGAACCCGAACAGGAATGGCCCTTTACGATTGATGGTCGTGAAAGAATGGTTCAGATCAAGGGCAACCGGACAGCCAATGAAGGATCATTGATCCGCCAGTGGGCTGTCGAAGGATTTGGTATCTGCATGAAATCGCACTGGGACATCGAAGACGACGTAAAAAACGGGCGCCTTGTCCCGATCCTGGCTGATTTTGCACCGCCGCCTACGGATTTACAACTTGTCTATCCGTCCGGGCACAGTGTCCCAAAACGCGTGCGATGCCTGATTGATGCGATATCGGCTTATTTTTCCCGTGACGACGTAACGCAATATCCTTCGGGCTTTAGCGCCGACGCAATCCCATCATCACGATTGAACTGATCACAAACAATCCCGCTGCCGAGATCACGATGCTTGGCCCGGCTGGCGTATCAACATGCCATGACAGCGCGATCCCCGCCAGAACCGATGCCGCCCCGAACAATGCCGCCCCGATGGCCATCTGTTCCGGCGTTCTGGCAAAGAACCGGGCGCTGGCGGCCGGTACAATCAGAAGTGCGGTGATCAAAAGAACCCCGACAATCTTGATCGCAAGACCGATCACAAGCGCCATCAGCAACATGAAAATCAAACGCAGACGTTCGACCGGGATACTTTCGGCAGCGGCAATTTCCGGACTGACCGTCAGGGCAAGCAGAGGTCGCCACATCCAGATCAGGCCACCAATTGCAACGACACCCCCACCCAGCATCAGCCAGATATCGCCCATGGTGATGGCAAGAATATCACCAAACAGATAGGCCATGATATCAACCGCGACACCCTGTACGAAGGCAAGAGCAACCATGCCAAGTGCCAGGGTCGAATGGGCCAGCATGCCCAGAACCGTGTCACTGCCGATCTTTGATTGCCGCTGCCCAAAGGCCAGGATCAAGGCACTGGCAAGACAGGTCGCAATCATGCCAAGCCGCACATCCAACCCGATCAGAAGACCAAGAGCAACGCCAAGCAAGGCGGAATGGGCCAGCATATCGCCAAAAAACGCCATCCGCCGCCAGACGATAAAAGCCCCGAACGGACCACAGATACAGGCCAGCAACACGCCACCAACAATGGCGCGCACAAGAAAATCATCGATCATTTTGCTGTGTCTGCCTCTTGTCGGATGGGTGCATCTGCATGGTTATGAGGGGCATGAGAATGCCCGTGCCCATGGTTATGACCGTGATTATGGTTGTGATGATCATGGGAATGGTCATGACCACATCCGCCAACCACATGGCCCGAAAGATCATGTTCATGATCATGTTCGTGGGTATAGATGCCAATCGCATCTGCCTCGCGCACGCCAAACAGCGAACGGTATTCCGGATGCTGACGCACGGTTTCGGGGATACCCGAACAACAGACATGGCGATTGAAACATACCACCTGATCGGTCTTGGCCATCACCAGATGCAAATCATGCGAGATCATCAGAACCGCGCAATCAAGCTCATGGCGGATTTCATCAATCAACCGGTAAAGTTCGGCCTGCCCGCTGACATCCACACCCTGTGTCGGTTCATCAAGCACAAGCAATTCCGGGCGCAGCAACAATGTCCGCGCAAGCATCACGCGCTGTGCCTCGCCACCCGAAAGGCTGCTCATCTGGGCATCAATAACGTGCGACGCCCCGACCTGTGTCAGGACCTTTTCGCAATGGTTGCGTGTTGCTGATCGCGTCAGGGTCAGAAACCGCTTCACGGTCAGCGGCAACACCTGATCAATCGCAAGCTTTTGCGGAACATAGCCAACTCGAAGACCCGGCTTGCGGATTACTTCGCCGCTATCGGGCTTTTGCAAACCCAACAGGGTTTTGACCAGCGTTGACTTACCCGCACCGTTCGGCCCGATCAGGGTAATGATTTCACCAGCCCGGATCGAAAGCGATACCTGATCCAGAACCCGTTCACTGCCAAATGACAGGGTAAGTCCCCGCCCCTCAATGAGTGGCGCAGTCATGGCACAGCCCCTTGATCTCGACCGTGGTCGCCTGAATGGTAAAGCCGACGCCGATTGCCGCCTTGCGCACGGCGTTGCTCATTTCCTCGTTCACGGCTTCGGCAACCCGGCCGCAATCGGTACAGATAAAATATTGTCCCAGATGTTCGCAGTCAGGCCGGTCACAGCCGAAATAGGCATTCAGCGATTCAATACGATGCACCAGACCAAGCTCGGTCAGAAATTCCAGTGCGCGATAAACCGTTGGCGGTTGCACGCGCTGCCCTTCGGCGGTCAGCGCGTCAAGCAGTTCATAGGCCGTCACCGCCTTGTGCGATTGCCAGATCAGGGTAAAGACCTTGCGGCGCATATCGGTGAAGCGCGCATTTTCCGCGTCACAGACTTTCTCTGCCTGCGCAAGTGCGCTATGCACACATCTATCGTGATCGTGGCCCTTTTTCGGGAAAAGATCGCTCATATCTGGATAACTCGTCTCGATGGCTTTTCGGCTATGATCCCAATCATTCCCAAAAAGCCATGGCATCTGATGAAATGTTATAATATATCATTTTCTGACGTGCCGAACGTAAAAAGTCAACCATCATCGACCGGAGCACCCCATGACGGCTGCCAATCAACAGATTGCCGACAAGCTTAAATTCAACGAAAACGGCCTGATCCCGGCAATCGCCCAGCAGCATGACAGTGGCGAGGTTCTGATGATGGCCTGGATGAACCGTGACGCGGTGCTTGAAACGCTTGAAACCGGTCGGGTCTGCTATTTCTCGCGCTCGCGCGGGAAACTCTGGCGCAAGGGTGAAAGCTCCGGCCAGGTACAGAAACTTGTCGATTTCCGCTATGACTGCGATCAGGACACCATTCTGGTGCAGGTTGATCAGCTTGGCGTTGCCTGCCACACCGGACGGCGCAACTGTTTCTATTTCGCCGCCCGCGATGGACAGGAAGTCGTGATTTCCGAACCGGAAGTCTCCGTCGATGAACTCTACGGCAAGAAGTAAGATACAAACGACATGGCCATTTCCGACGAACAGTTTGAACGCATCGCAACCACGGTCATTACCGGCTTTCTGGGCAGCGGCAAGACCACGCTTCTTAACGGCCTTCTGACTCAGGACGGCATGGAAAGCACGGCTGTCCTGATCAATGAATTTGGCGAAATCGGGCTGGATCATCTTTTGGTGCGCGAAGTGTCCGAAGATGTGGTGTTGCTGAATTCAGGCTGCATTTGCTGTTCGGTGCGCGGTGATCTGATTTCGGGTCTGCGCGATCTGTTTGTCAAACGCACGCGCGGCGAAATCCCCGCTTTTGACCGGGTGATCATTGAAACCACCGGCCTTGCCGACCCGGCACCGATCCTTCATACCCTGATGACCGACCCGTTGCTCACCACCAAGTTTCGCCTTGATAGCGTGGTCACCACGGTTGATGCCATCCATGGATCAGGGCAGCTTGACCAGCATCCTGAAAGTGTCAAACAGGCTGCTGTTGCTGACCGCATCCTGATGACCAAGTCCGATCTGGCCGATGAGGCTACCCGAGACGCTCTTTCTGACCGCCTGCGCGCCCTTAATCCCGCCGCCCCGATCTATCCGGTGGTGAATGGCGATATCGCGGTATCAAAGCTGTTCAATGCCGGGCTGTATGATCCGGCGACCAAAAGCATGGATGTCCGGAAATGGCTGCGTGACGAGGCCTATGACCATCATGGCGATGATCCGCATGAGCATGCACACAGTCATGATCATGACCACGATCATCACAATGAACACCACCATCACGACCACGCCCATGACGTAAACCGCCATGACGATCATATCCGGTCATTCTGCATCACCTTTGACGAACCGCTGCATTGGGATGCCTTTGTCACCTGGGCCGAGATTTTTACCCAGATGCGCGGTGAAAGCCTTTTGCGCGTCAAAGGCATTCTCAACCTTGTTGGCGAAGACGCCCCGGTCGCCATTCACGCGGTTCAGCACATTTTCCATCCGCCGGCATCGCTTCCGGCATGGCCAAGTGACGATCATCGCTCAAAGATCGTCTTCATCACCAAGGATCTTGGCCCGCAGGTCATCCGGGATTCCCTCTATCACCTTAATGCTGCGGTCAGTGAAACCGGAGAAGATGGAAAACCGGCCTAATTTTCGACGGCTTGAGGCAAATCAAGGATATCCTCTGCGATCTGGTGCAAGTTTGTTCTTGGCTTGATACAGCCTCACTCTAAGTCCTGAACTTCGGGCGACCCGACATACCCGGTCGCCCTTTTTCTTTGGCAAAAGCTCTTTTGACACAAAGACATTGCCCGGGCGTCCTTCCCCATTGAACAGCACATCTCATCCAACCGTACAGGTTGCGAATTTGTGGCACTGCACTAAATCTGGCGCATATCAGCCACATTGACACCTGATCGTCATTTGCACATGACAGTGACAGCAGCCAAAATCACAATAAGCAGCACAAAGGGGGTAACACAGCATGATCTACCGGAACTGGCAGGGTATTGAAATTCCGGCCCTCGGATTTGGGACCTACGAGCTTAATAATGATGATGCGGCCAAAATGGTAACCGAGGCCGCCAAGATCGGCTATCGCCACTTCGATACAGCCCAGATGTATCACAACGAAGAAGGCGTTGGTCACGGCCTTAAGGCTTCGGGGCTGGCGCGTGACGACTATTTCCTGACCACCAAGGTCTGGTACGACAAGTTCCAGAGCGGTGATTTGCAAACCTCGGTCGTCGAAAGCCTGCGCAAGCTTGATCTTGACCATGTTGACCTTCTGCTTTTGCACTGGCCGACCGATGAAGTGCCGCTTGCCGAAACACTGGCCGCTCTGAACGAGGTCAAGAACCTTGGCATGACTCGCCTGATCGGGATTTCAAACTTCCCGACTGCCCTTATTGAAAAGGCCGTCGCGCAAAGCGCCATACCGCTCACCGTCAATCAGGTCGAATATCACCCCTATCTTGACCAGTCGAAGGTGCTTGAAAGCCTGCGTGGCCATGACATGCTTCTGACCGCCTATTGCCCGATTGCGCGCGGCACTGTTCTGCATGATCCGGTCCTTAAGGAAATCGGCGCCAAATACGGCAAGTCCGGCATTCAGGTCACGCTGCGCTGGTTGATGCAGCAAGACAGCGTGATGGCGATCCCGAAATCGGGTTCGCCGAAAAATGCGGCGGCCAATTTCAACATCTTTGATTTTGAATTGTCAGATGCCGATATGGCAGCAATCAATGAACTATCCAAACCCGATGGCCGCCTGATTGACCCGTCCTTTGCCCCGAAATGGGACGAAGCCGCCTGATTTCTGCCCCGTCGCGACCACCGGAACTTATATTTTCACGCATGATTTTACCAAGACCGGCCTTTATCAGGCCGGTCTTTTGCGTGCAGGAACCCGGCCCTGTCAAAAACGGGCGAATTAGGCCTGCCCTTTTCCACCAACTTGTTTCGCATGTGCGAAAAGCGTAATCTGGTCCTATTCATCAGACAAAAGACTGTTGCCCGAAATGGCCGAAACCAACGCATCCACAACTGTATCCACCAACGCCTCCGCACCTGACAGCGGCACGACTGATGCCGCACAGGCACCGTCAAAAAAAGACGATATTTCCCATCGCCTTTACGAAGACGTGCTGGCTTTGCTGCTGGGGACAATGGTGGTGTCGCTTGGGGTGACGCTTTATAGTGAAAGCGTTCTGGTCACCGGCAGCACGGCCGGTGCGGCACTTTTGATTGAACATGCCACTGGGCTTTCATTTGGTCTGATCTTCTTTGTGATCAACCTGCCCTTCTACTGGCTGGCCTTCAAGCGCATGGGCGTGGCATTTACAGTCAAAACCTTTATCGCGGTTGGTCTGGTATCAGGCTTTTCAAAGCTCACCCCGATGATGGTTGATTTTCAGATGCTCAACCCGGTCTATGCCGCGATTGCTGGCGGCGCGCTGATGGGCATCGGCTTGCTCATGCTGTTTCGCCACCGTGCAGGCCTTGGCGGCATCAATATCCTGGCGCTTTATCTTCAGGAACATTTCGGCATCCGTGCCGGTTACTTCCAGCTTGCCGTCGATATGGTGATCCTCGTCATCGCCTTCCTGACCCTGCCCTTTGACAAGGTCTTGTTGTCGATCCTCGGTGCGGTCGTACTCAACCTGATCATCGCGCTGAATCACCGTCCTGGGCGGTATTTGGCGGCGCGGTAACCCGAATTTCGGCTCGACAGCGATTTATACTTATGGTTTATTTTATATTAGAATAAGGCACGTATAACTAGAGGATACAGTCATGATCATCTCAAAGTCTAGAGTTTTGTCAGCGGATTCTATTTTAAAGAATATCGGAGACAATAGAGACTTTCGGCTTTTGCATGACATAACCAATGATGCAGACGAATTACTCACGAAAATAGGATTTCCAGTTAATCCACCTTCAGGTTCAAGCATTCTTCCAACTCCAAGAGGAGCCTCGACCCGCCTAAATGCATATGGAAAGTTTGTTCCAAGGAAAGATCTTCCGAAAGAACTTCGATACATAACGACGCTAGAGTGGACGAGAGAACAGTGGGCAGGACCTGGCCGAACAGAAACAGTAACGACAGAGGTCGATGTCACTCGGAACTGCTATCAGCGAGAACTTTTACCGCCTACCAGCTTAGAACTGAGTTATATCTTCCACGACAATCGTCACCTAATCTGTAGTGACATATTGAACGCAGAGCATAGTGATCCCAATCAAATCAAAACGTATGCGAACATATTCTTTGAGCTATTTCGAATGTGTGAGATTGCCGAAGCTGATCTGCAAGCACTGGTCCCTCGTGTCGTCGAGAAAAAAAATTGGTCATTCTTACCTCCCGGGGAGCGCCCATGGGAGCAGGTTCAACAACACTTAGATCTTCGATATCCGAACTGGACTATTCGCAAGCGGAACCCCATTCGGCGGAGACAAGCTCATATTGCAAACAAGGACCCAAATCGTATTGTTGTAGGTAATGGCGGCTTTCGAGACTATGTCGCGTATGTATTTGACTACAAAGGATTATGCGTACTGGAGAGCTGTAACTTTGATAATGCTACATACGTGTTTAATAGCAATTGGGAACGGTTATCCCAACTAACTAAAGCTGAAATTTTACAAAACAATCTGCACGTACAACGGATCATCCATGACGCGGGTTGGTACGATAGTATTGATGCAACTCTTGCTTAAAAAAATGGCGATCCCTGCAGGACTCGAACCTGCAACCTACAGATTAGAAGTCTGTTGCTCTATCCAGTTGAGCTAAGGGACCGCTGGGTGGGGTGGTTTGCTGACCCCGAGGCATGGCATTGGTCGCCTGCCCGATATGTGTTCAGGATTTAACGTCCCCTGTCAGACGAAACGGGGCAGATGCCCGCCCCGATGGTATGGTCAAAAGCGGCTGACAGCCAGCCTGTGTCAGACAACGCGCTTGAAAGCGAAGTTATCGGCATAGGACTTGATCTGGACCTTGCGCGGCTTGGGCTGCTCGATATCTGCGATCAGCTTGTGCTTCACAGCAAAGGCCTGGGCTTCCTCAAGGGTTTCGAAATACATGCGAACCTGGCCACGGGTATCGGTCGAACCGATCCAGCCCATCAGCTGATCAGCAACCTTTTTCGCACCCGGTTCAAATTCCATGACCCAGTGCTTGGTCGCAGCCTGACCGGACTGCATGGCGTTTTTGGCAGGTTTGTAAACACGGACCTTCATCGGGACCCTCGTCTTGACCGTCGGGATAAGATGGTTATGGCAGTTTGACGGGTCTCTCTAACCCCTGCCAATACTTCATCTTTTACACCTTTTATCGCGAATTGGAAATCCTGATGGATCACCGTCGAACAACAAAAGGGGAAATGGTCGGGAAGGCGAGATTCGAACTCGCGACCCCCTGCTCCCAAAGCAGGTACGCTACCAGACTGCGCTACTCCCCGACGCGGATGTGGATTTAGCACCATCCTGCCGGGTGGGCAAGACCGCATTGTGCTTTTTTGCCGAAAAAGTTGCACAAAAACCAAAGGCCGCAGATATCGTCTGCGGCCTTGCTATTGCTGATTGTTCTTTAATATCGGAAAGCACCGGAAAACCGGGCCTAGCGCGGCAGGCCCTCGACCTTTTCACCGACCTCAAAGCCCATCTTGTCGGCTGTACCACCATTGAGCTCAAGTACGAAGCGCACCGGCTTGGGCGACGGGATGATGGTTTCCGATTGCGGCACTGTGCGTTTTTCAATGCCAACAATCGTGCCGCTGCCATCGATGAACAGCATATCAAGCGAGATAAAGGTGTTTTTCATCCACATTGAAATGTCGCGTGCGCCACCGAAATCAAACAGCATGCCTGCATCATTTGCCATTTCGGTGCGGAACATCAAACCGCGTGATCGTTCTTCGGGTGTGACGGCCATTTCAACATTATAAACTTCGCCATCGACCAGAATGCGCGATCGTTCAAACCCTGTCGCCTTGGCATTAAGCCCGGCAACCACCGCTGCGCTGATAAAGCACACCACCAAAGTCATCTGAATGAACGACTTCATACCCCATACCCTCTTAGTCTTTTGACGCGTTCCCGGACCTCGCCCCGGATTGCGCCACCCCGCCATGGATCAGCCAAGGTTGTAAACAACTCATCGGCCGGCTGTCTGCCACGGCTATGCGACCATTTTATGACACGCAGGATATTTTCCGCTGTGATGGGTAGCACAGGTGGTATTTCGATCTCGTTAACGGTCGCCCAGACCCCGGACCAACAGCGTGCAACCCCGTATGGACTATATCCTCCGCCTCCAAGAACAAGACTTCTTGGGGCCAGTCTGGTCATCGCCGCCACGACTTCCCAGATCGACTGATTGCCCAAAAGCTGTCTTGAGAGTGGATCTTCGGCAAGCGTATCACATCCGCATTGTAAAACAACAGCTTGTGGCGCAAAACTTAATGCAAGAGGAATCAAATATTCGTGCAGCACAAAGCGCATCTCGTCATCATGCATGCCACCGGGCATCGGAAGATTGCGCGCCATGCCCCCGGCGATATCATCAATCGGCCCGGTCTTTGGCCATAAATCTTCCTGATGCATCGAGACGGTCAGGACCCGGTCATCATCAGCAAAGGCATATTGCACTCCGTCGCCGTGATGGGCGTCAATATCGACATAAAGGACCCGATCAAGCCCCGAATCGAGAAGCGCATAAATCCCCAGAACCGGGTCGTTGAAGTAACAAAATCCCGATGCCCGGTCGCGCAATCCGTGATGGGTTCCGCCTGCCGGATGATGGATGATGCCACCATCAGCAATCAGCTGGGCAGCCATGATCGATGATCCGGCGGCTGTTGCCGGACGCCGGAAAATTTCCGGATAGATCGGATTGCCATTCTTGCCCAGGCCAAAGCGTACCATCATCTCTTCGGGAAGGAATTGATCGCGTTCAGCCTGCATCACGGCATCAACATATTCGCGGTCATGAAAGCGCGATAACTGATCGGCGGTTGCGACCGGACCGGTCAGATAGGTGTCTTCATCCACCCAGCCCAGCGCATGTACCATATCCACCACCAGCGAAACACGCGGGATCGCCAGTGGATGTTTGGGACCATAACTTGAACCACGGTAGATCTCGGCCGCGATCATGCGCGGTGTTTTGTCGGGATGTCGTAAATCAGGCGAGGTCACAATATGCATTCATCTGGTGTTTGAAGTATCGGCATAGCGCAAAGAATTGACGCGTCCCCCCTGTTCACGCAAGCTCTGTTTCACAAGCCTTGCATCCTGACGCTCAACCAAAAGGTTCCGACGTGCCATCGCCCCGCCAAAGCCGCCCTGCCAACAAGTTCAATACGACAGCCCTTCTGATTGCAGCACTGATCATTTTACCCGCCGTCTATTTCATGAACGGGATGATGGATTTTGATCTTTCGGAACGATCCGTTACCGAGATCGGCTTTGATCACGGCCCAGACCACCTGTCCGGGTCGCTTATCCTTCCAAACCAAAATCATGACGGACCAATTGCCCTGATCATTCATGGCGACGGCCCACAGGATCGCTTTTCGGGTGATGGATATTTGCCGCTGTTCAGTGCCCTGCTGGATCAGAATATCGGTATCTATAGCTGGGACAAGGCCGGTATCGGCGAAAGCACAGGCAACTGGCTGGATCAATCCATGAATGATCGTGCGACTGAAGCAGTGGCCGCATTCAAGATGATCACATTACAGCGCCCCGGGAATGCCGGAAAGATCGGTTTTCTTGGTTTCTCGCAGGCCGGTTGGGTCATCCCCAAGGCCGCACAGATTACCCCTGACAACGCATTTGGCGTTATTATCGGCGGGGCTGTTAACTGGCAGGATCAGGGGCGGTATTACACCCGTCAACGCCTTTTGGCCGAAGGCAAAACCGACCGCGAAATCACCGATGCAATCACCCGACGCAAGACACGTGATGCCGTGGTTTTTGCCCCTGATGCTGATTACAATTCATATCTTGAAACCGTTGGACAAGATACCCCTGCCCCGATGTCAGAAGACCGGTTCAACTTCGTCAAACGCAACATCTCTGCAGATGCAAAAGACGATCTTGCGCGTACCACGTCGCCAATACTGGCACTGTTCGGGACAGATGATCTGAATGTCGATGCCAAAACCGATTTCGCAACCTATCAGTCGATTCTGACCGGTCGCAACAAGCATAACGAAACCATCCTGTTTGCCGATGCGACCCACGGGCTTTTGCGCAGCGGTCTGTTTAACTATCAGCTGGCCTCCGACATGCCGGCCACCACACAACTGCTGTTTACCGTCATGGGCCGGGATGCTTATGCCCCGGGCGTGTTGAACAGGCTTTCCACATGGATCGGGAACGTTACGGACCGATCAGATTAAATCATCCTGTCTCTGGTCCGGTGACGGTTTCCCGTTTTGCTTCTGCCAAACCGGCGAACTGCGTGGCCCCTCTTTACCTGTGTCGATTTCTGAGCACGCACTCAATCCCGATGTCATTCGCGGGATGACACCGGGCAACGCATCCCCATATGGGGATATCAGAACCTATACAAACAACTAGTATGATTCTCATACAAAGTGCCCCGCGCCGGGCCCCGCCACCGATATGAAGAGAAGCGCCTTTGATCACCTCAAAAGCACGTCCGTTAAATGTCCTGATCATCGATGACGAAGCCGATATGGGTGAATTCGTTGCCGATGCCATAAGCGCGCTTGGCAACAATGCCGTGGCCGTTTCCGACACGGACGATTTTGTTCGAACCTATTCCACGGCCTTTGACGTCATTATTCTTGATCTGTTCATGCCCAAGCTCGACGGGATCGAAATCATCCGTTTCCTGCATGAAAACAGATCAGACGCATCCCTGATCCTGATGAGCGGCAAGGACAAATCGATCCTTCATGCCGCCTCCGAACTGGCAACCGAACGCAATATCGAAGTTCTCGGCGTTCTGGAAAAACCCTTTACGATTGATCAGCTGGAAGAACTGCTGGGCAAATTCAACATGCCACAGCCCAAGACCGACGAACCGCCAAGCATTGCACCAACCGAAAGCAGCCTTCGGCGCGGTATTGCCAGTCAGGAATTCTTTCTGGTCTATCAGCCGCAATTCAGCATTGCGACTGGCAAGATCGTTGGTGTCGAGGCTCTTCTACGCTGGCAGCACCCGACCCTTGGTCTGCTTCATCCCGGACTTTTTATCCCGCTTGCTGAACAATCGGGGTTGATTAACCAGCTGACCGAGCAGGTTCTCGAACAGGCCCTTGCACAGATGGCGAAATGGGATCACGCCGACATCACAATGTCGATCAATGTCTCGCCGACCACGGTTGTTGATCTTAATATGCCCGAAAAACTTGATGCGATGACAACTGCGCTTGAAATCGATCCGGAAAAGATCGTGATCGAACTGACAGAAACAGCGCTGATGGAAAATGCCAGTCTTTACATGGACATCCTGACACGGCTGCGGATGAAACGGTTCAACCTGTCGATTGACGATTTTGGTACCGGTTACTCGTCCATGCAACATCTCGTACGGATTCCCTTTAACGAACTCAAGATCGACCAATCCTTTGTCCGCCAGATGCTTAAGGATACGGAATGCCGCACGGTCGCACAAATGTCCATTTCCCTTGCGCATGGCCTGAATATGCATGTTGTCGCCGAAGGCATTGAAGATCAGGAAACATTCGATTTGCTCCGGGAACTCGGTTGCGAAATCGGTCAGGGATTTCACATGTCCCACCCGGTCTCGGCCTGGGAAATCGAACATCTTTATCTGTCCTGAGCAGCCCGGCTTCAGACGTTACACCCAACGCCTTGTCACAATATTGGTGATCCCGACATGAAACGCCCCGTCCTTCTTGCCAAGATACTCGCGCCCTTGATTGTGGTGGCCTTTGTCATTGGCGGGGGCGCGCTTTTTGTGTTGTACAAGGAAATCCTTGAAGATCAGCGTCATGCTTTCCTGCGTCTTGCGGTTATCAATGCAGAACTGATCAATGCGGTTGCCGCCGACAACAGACCTGATGAACCGGGAAATGACAAGGACCCGGCATTCAACGCCATCCTTTCGCAAATACATTCTGCCTTTAACAACCTTTCATCACTGGATGCATCCGGGGAACTGTTCATTGTCCAGCGTGAAGGCGATCAAATTCGAATTCTGGTGCATCAGGAACGCAAGGCCGAAAAAGATGACCACCCTGCCCTGATCAGCATCACCGATCCATATGCCGAGCCGATGCTTGCGGCACTGTCGGGATATGCCGGTACAAGCTGGGTCACCGACAGCCATGATCATGACGTTCTGACTGCCTATGCCCCGGCACAAAATCTGGGTGTTGCTGTGGTGGTTGGCATCCCCAAAGACAAGCTGCTTGAACCCTTTGTTTCAACCAGTATTGCGCTGATTATCATTGGCATCGCCGCCATTGGTCTCGCCACTGCCTTTACCCATTCCCAGGTGACCTATGTCATCAACCGGTTCCTTTATACGCAAAAACATTTGCAAAAGGCTCTGGAGGAAACGCACAGAGCGCAAGACATGCTTGAACAGGCGCTGAACTCAATCAGCGAGGGTTTTGCCCTGTTTGATGCCCAAGATCGGCTGGTGATTTGCAATGATGTCTATCGCCAGATTTATCGAAACCACGCAGATGCGCTCAAACCCGGTGCCACATTTGAAGAAATTCTGCGTATCGGACTGGCACGCGGGACATTTCCAGATGCATTTGATGTCGAGGAAATCTGGCTTGCCGATCGTATGGCAGAGCATCACAAAGACAACAGCAAGCTGGAAGAACAGGTTGGAGATCGCTGGATCCTGATCTCGGAACGTCGCACTCAGGATGGTGGCATCGTTGGCGTCCGCACCGATATCACCGAGCTGAAACGCAAAGAGCGTGAACTGCGCGATAGCGAGAAAAAATTCCGCGACTTTACCGTTACTGCGTCTGACTGGGTCTGGGAAACCGATCCCCAACATCGCATAAGTCAAACCAGTATGCAGCACATTGGAAACGTCAATATTGACCTTGACGCACTGATCGGCAAGCGGCGTGACGAATTCACAGCGGAACCGGCAAATACGCCCAAATGGCACGACCACTATCAAGCACTTGATGAACGCCGTCCTTTCAAGGACTTTCAATATCGCATCACCATGGCCGATGATGCGATCAGAACCATCTCGATTTCCGGCATCCCGGTGTTTGACGATTACGGAATTTTTCGGGGCTATCGCGGCACGGGCCGCGACATCACTGATCTGATCGAAAGCCGCGAACGGTTTCGCGTGGCATTTGAAAGTGTCACGGTTGGCATCATCTTTGCCGATGAAAAAGGCACGATCGAAGGGTTCAATCCCGAAGCCGAGAAGATCTTTGGCTATGCCGCCGAAGAAGTACTGGGACAGAATGTCTCAATCCTGATGCCCAACCCGGACCATGCAAGTCATGACGACTATATCAAAAATTACCTTGGTACGGGTGATGCCCAGATCATCGGCATCGGCCGCGAGGTCAAGGGCAAGCGCAAAAATGAGACGATCTTCCCGATGAATCTCGGTATTGCCGAGATGAATGTTCAGGGCCGCCGCCACTTCATCGCATCCATCACGGACCTGACAGTTGAACACGCACTTGAACGACAATTGCGCCGATCACAAAAGATGGAGGCCATCGGCCAGCTTACCGGTGGTGTCGCCCATGACTTCAACAATTTGCTCGGTATCATCATCGGCAATCTTGATCTTGCCCGCCGTCAGATTGACGAGACATCACCCGTCACCAAGTTTATCGGAAAGGCACTGACCGCGGCTGATCGCGGCGCGACCCTGACGCGCAGATTGCTGAATTTTTCCCGTCAGGCCCCCGAGGAAAACGCCGCAGTCATCCTCAATGACGTTCTGGGCGACCTTAAAGAACTTGTTGGAAAATCAATAACATCAAGCATCGCCTTTACGCTCAGCCTGACGGAAAACATCCCCCCGGTTCGCATTAACCAGGGGGATTTCGAAGATGCCATTATCAATCTTGCCGTCAATGCACGCGATGCCATGCCAGATGGGGGGCGACTGACCATCAAGACCAAACTGACCCGGATTGATGCACTGAGCAGCAACATCGTTCAGCGCATTCCCCCCGGCACATATGTAGAACTTGACGTCAGTGACAATGGCGCTGGCATGCCCCCCGAGATCGGCGCTCAGATTTTTCAACCCTTCTTTACCACCAAGGAACGCGGCAAAGGTACCGGGCTTGGTCTTGCAATGGTGTATGGCTTTGTTAAACGTTCGGGCGGATATATTTCGGTCTATTCCGAACTTGGTATCGGAACCACATTCCGCATCTATCTGCCCGTCGCCGACGAGGCAAGCCAAACCGAGACAGGCAATCAGCGCAGGGACGACACCGAACCTGTGCATGGTACGGAAACGATTCTGATCGTTGATGACGAACAGGAACTGGCCGAAATCGCATCCATAGTCCTGAACAAATATGGTTACAGGACCATTTTGGCTCATAGCGGCAAAGAGGCCCTTGAACAGATCGAGAAACATCCCGAAATCGACATCCTGTTTACCGATGTGATCATGCCTGGCGGGATGAACGGCATTGAACTTAGTGACAGGGCCTGTGAAATGCGCCCGGGCCTTGCGGTATTGACCTGCTCGGGCTTTACCGCCGATGTATTACAGGAACGCCCCGACGACAAACCGATCTATCCCCTGATCAGCAAACCCTATACGAATATCGAGCTTGCCCACGCGGTCCGCAAAACGCTTGATATTACAGAACCGGCGTAATGAATGGGCAAGAGCTGATTGTGTGTTCAGGAAGTACTCGCGCGCGGACGGATGATCTTGCCGCTTTTGCGTTGTTCAAACAGATGTGCAATCCAGCCTGCCATGCGCCCGACAGCAAAGATGCCAAGTCCAGCCCCCTTCGGCAGATCAAGTTCACGCTCAATCAGGGCCAGACCGAAATCCAGACTGGGATACTGGCCTGTTCTGTCAGCAACTTCGCGTGCAATCCGTGCCCAGAATGCGTCGCCTGTTTGCCCGCAAGCTTCCATGATCGCACGTGTGCGCGGATCACCATCGGGATATAGGGGATGCCCAAATCCCGGTGGCACCTGCCTGATTTCATAATGCCCCTTGATCCCCGTTTCCTTTTCGACCTGATCCATCCATGCCCTGCATCTGGGTGTCAGGCCGCCATGTCGCGCCCCTGAAAGGGTTGAAAGACCTGCCATCAATGACGCGGGCAACGTCGCCCCTGCCGACGCAGCCACCCGCACGGCATAGGCTGACGCATTAAGTTCATGATCGGCACACAAAACCAGAGACAGTCGCAACAGTTCTGCGGCGTCATCACGTTTCGACCATGCCTTTGCCAGCACCAAATGGATCGGGCTTTGACCATCGTCGGGCTGTCCGGCGGCAGCCAATGCAGCGAGACGCATGATCTTTGCAGCGGCCGGTCGCCCGTCACCTTGCCCTGCACCTGTCATCCGACCCGCCATCATTGCCACCATGCGCTGGAACGGCAATGCGTGGTCAGCGGGAATGAAATCCGCCGCCGCATTCAGGGCCGGGTCGCATCGTAGACCGGCAAGAAGGTTGGCGGCCTCTTCAAGTGTCATGGCTTGCGCAAGCGTCACTGCATTTCGGCCGCGATAATAAAACTGCCCGTCGGCAATGCGGGTGATCTCCGACACAAGGATCGGCTCCCCCCAATCGATGGTCGATGCCGCGACGGATTGCCGTGAACGGCCACGTCTTTTACGGTCGTGAAGCTTGGCAACGTCACGCCGGTCATACAGGCTTTTGCGGGCATCGCCGGGATGGGCAATGGCACGAACGATCCCGCGACTGACATAGGCATAAAGCGTATCGCGCGATATCCCGACCTGCGCACAGACTTCATGTGCCGCAAGGGTACAAAATGATCCGTCATCAGAATTTTTCATATTGATTATCTTGATCAAGATTGACGATTTGTCCAGTCCCGCATGATGCTTTCCTGACGCGCCGTTTTGTTTGCAAAAAGGAACTGCCCCATGCTTGACTGCTTCAATGACCAGATTGCCGATGCGCTTGGACTGGCAACCACGCCGAATTTCGAAGTCACCGGGACTGAAAGCCTGCCATCCTTCTTTGCTGTGACCGATCTTGCCTGTGCGTCCATCGGGATGGCAACCGCAATGATTGCACACTGGCGCGGGCTTCATCACGGATCGGATGCACCGGTTCAGATTGATCGCAGATTGGCATCCAGGTGGTTTGACATGACCATCCGCCCGCAAGGCTGGACCTTGCCCGGCAAATGGGATCCGCTGGCGGGCGACTATGAAACCAGCGATGGCTGGATCCGGCTGCACACCAATGCCCCGCATCACCGCAAGGCGGCTTTGTCTGTTTTGGGGCATCATGAAACGCACGACAGCCTTTCGCCAGCCGTTCGCGGGTGGTCGGCAGATGATCTTGAAACTGAAATTGTTGCGGCAAATGGCTGTGCGGCAACCATGCGCGGTATTGCGGATTGGGAGAACCACCCGCAAGGTCACGCCGTTCGCGCCGAACCACTGATCGACTGGCTCGACCATGGCAATGTTTCGATACCTGCCAAGTCAGTTGATCCGGCACGTCCGCTTGCTGGTGTTCGTGTCCTTGACCTCACTCGTGTCCTCGCCGGGCCGGTTGCCGGCCGTTTTCTTGCGGCGTTCGGTGCAGATGTTCTGCGCATTGATCCGCCGGGCTGGAACGAAGGTGCCGTCATTCCCGAAGTTACCCTTGGCAAACGCTGCGCAGGACTTGATCTGCATGCACCTGAAGACCGCAAACGGTTTGAAGACCTTATCTCGGATGCCGATATCCTGTTGCATGGCTATCGCCCCGATGCCCTGTCCGGACTTGGCTATGACGGCAAGACCCTTCGTTCGATCAACCCGGCATTGATTGACGTTACGCTCTGCGCTTATGGCTGGACCGGACCCTGGGCGCAGCGTCGCGGTTTTGACAGCCTTGTCCAGATGAGCTGCGGTATTGCCGACTGGGGCATGAAGCACGCAAAGGCATCCAAACCTTTACCGCTTCCGGTTCAGGCCCTTGATCACGCCACAGGGTATCTGATGGCTGCCAGTGCGGTGCGCGCCCTGTTCAAACGCCAGAGTAGTGGTTCAATCACGACTGCCCGCCATTCACTGGCGCAAACAGCGCATCTGCTGTGCCAATCTGCGCGCACCACCCTTGACGGTATCATCCGGGATGAACAACCGGATGATCTTGACAAAACCATTGAAAACACCAGCTGGGGACCGGCTCATCGCATTGCCTTTCCTGCAAATATCAAGGGCGTTAGGCATCATTGGGCGCACCCGGCCGGATCACTGCGTCGCGATGCCCCGAACTGGTGAATTATGATCGGGATTAAAGACACAAATTGTCACAAACCTTGACGGGAGCAATTTGTCTGCGCATAGTCCCGTCATCTCCGGGGGGGCCGATCGTGAATTGGCTGAGAGGTTCGGTGTTGCCGAACGACCCTTTGAACCTGAACCGGTTAAGACCGGCGTAGGAAGGATCGAATGCGCAACACAGAACAAACGTCCGTCGGGACGCAAAATCCAACCAGATTTGATGTTCACCTGTCCGGTGCCCGTGTGGCCTTTGGCAGCGCGGATATTTTCCATGACCTTGACCTGACCCTTAAGGCCGGAAGCTTTACCTGTTTGCTTGGCCCAAGCGGTGTTGGCAAAAGCACGCTTTTGCGCTACCTCGCCGGTCTGGTCGAAGGCGATGTTAGCGGCAATATCACCTGTTCGGACGGCCAAATCCTTAAGAACCGCGTTGCCTATATGGCGCAGCAGGACCTGCTCTTGCCCTGGCGCACCGTGCGCGAGAATGTCGAACTGGGCGCGGTCCTTCGTGGCGAGCGGCCAGATCATAAGCGCGCCGAACAACTCATTGGACAAGTTGGCCTGACGGATGCCGCACATCTGCGTCCGGCAAAACTTTCGGGCGGGATGAAACAGCGCGCAGCCCTTGCCCGTACCCTGATGGAAGATCGTCCGGTTGTCCTGATGGATGAACCGTTTTCCGCCCTTGATCCGGTCAACCGCCTGCGTTTGCAGGAACTGGCCGCACGGGTACTGCGCGGCAAGACGGTTCTGCTTGTGACCCATGATCCGCTCGAAGCGTTGCGGCTTGGCGATAATGTTCACGTCCTTTCAGGGACCCCGGCCACCCTTCAGGACGCCATCATGCCAAGCGGTCAAAGCCCGCGCGAGATTGCTGATCCCGACATTCTGGCAAAGCAGGCCGAATTGCTGCGTCAACTGGGTGCGGAGATCGCATTATGAGCAGTCAAAACAATCCTCATACCAATGCAAAATCAATCCCGCTGTCAGAACGTCGCTGGCTCAAACTTGCGCGACCGGTGATTATTGTTGTTGCCCTGATTGCCACATGGCAGGTGCTGGTCATTATGACCGGTGCGCCGAAATACATGCTGCCGCCCCCGGCAGATGTCTGGAACACCCTGATTTCCCGGCATGATGTTCTGTTTGATCACGCCCGCTATACGATTGCGGAAACCGTGATCGGCCTGTTTGCCGGGGCAGCTCTTGGCACGCTGGCGGCCATTCCGATGGCATTGTTTTCACCGGTACGGTTCTGGTTGATGCCAATCCTTCTGGTGTCCCAGGCCATTCCATTCTTTGCGCTTGCCCCGCTTCTCGTCCTTTGGCTTGGCTTTGGCCTGGCATCCAAAATCGCCATGGCCGCGTTGATCATTTTCTTCCCGGTCACCGTGGCCTTCTTTGACGGGCTGGCACGCACCGAAACCGGATGGCTTGATCTGGCACGCACCATGGGGGCAAGTCGCTGGCGGCTTTTGACCCATATCCGTTTGCCTGCAGCCCTTCCGGCCTTTGCTTCGGGGTTCCGGGTGGCCACCGCCGTCGCCCCGATTGGCGCTGTGATTGGCGAATGGGTGGGTTCAAGCCACGGGCTTGGCTATCTGATGCTGCATGCCAATGCCCGGGTGCAGATTGATATGGTTTTTGCCTGTCTTCTGATCCTGTGCGCTTTTTCGATCACGCAATATTTCATTGTTGATTGCATCCTGCGCGCCGCCCTGCCCTGGCAGCCCGACAGCCTGAAACCGGCCCGGTAATACAATTCCCCGCCGCCAGATTGGCTGCGGTTTAAATCCTCATACTTATAATCTGGCGCATCTTACGGAGGTTCATCCATGTCACGCCTTAAATCCATGATCACCGCGACCGCACTGGGCGCAATTGTTCTTGGAACGTCTTCAACCGCCTTTGCCGCAGACAAGCTGGTCATTCTTCTTGACTGGTTCGTGAACCCCGATCACGCACCGCTGATCGTCGCCAAGGAAAAGGGCTTCTTTGACAAGCATGACCTTGATGTTGAGCTGATCGAACCAAGCGACCCCTCAGCCCCGCCGCGCCTTGTCGCTGCCGGTCAGGGCGATGTTGCCGTTAACTATCAGCCCCAGCTTCATGTTCAGGCCGCCGAAGGATTGCCGTTAACGCGTATCGGCACGCTGGTCGCCACCCCGCTTAACAGCCTGATCGTCCTGAAAGACGGTCCGATCAAGGAGATTGCCGATCTTAAGGGCAAGAAAATCGGCTATTCTCTGGCCGGGTTTGAAGATGCGTTGCTTGGCACCATGCTGGGCAATCATGGAGTATCGATGGATGATGTCGAGCTGATCAATGTGAACTTCTCGCTGTCGCCTTCGCTTTATTCCGGTCAGGTCGATGCCATTATTGGCGGCTATCGCAATTTCGAACTCAACCAGATGGAAATCGAAGGTAAACCGGGCAAGGCATTTTATGTCGAGGAAGAAGGCGTTCCGCCCTATGACGAGCTGATCCTGACCGTGCGAAACGACAAGATCGATGATCCGCGCTTTGCCCGGATGCTGGCCGCCCTCGAAGAAGGCGTGCAATATCTGATCAACCATCCCGATGACAGCTGGAAGGCCTTTATCGCGGCCTATCCGAACCTTGATGATGAACTCAATATCAAGGCATGGGCAGATACCCTGCCGCGTTTTGCCCTGCGTCCGGCGGCATTGGACAAGGCACGCTATGCCCGTTTTGCCGATTACATGGTCAAACAGGGCCTGATCAAGGAAAGCCCGGCGCTTGAAACCTACGCCACCGTGATCGAATAACCAACAAGCCCCCTGCTTCCGCAGCGCTTTCCCGGTGGATGCGGAAGCATTGGTCTGTATATCCGCATGTGCAGACCAAACCGGAAGGCCGGAACGTGCGCCCCTCGTTCCGGCCTTTCACTTGCAATGGTCTGTTTGACGTTTACCTTATGGTCACCTGCACATGCCGCAAAGATCATGTGTCTTCCGTTTTTCGTCAGGCCATTTTGCGTCAGGACAGCCACGTGCAAATCAGAACCAAGCCCGATCACCATACCGAAACCGGTTTTGAAAACCGTCATCCCCTGCCTGATCCGGTCAAACGGTCTTTCTGGCGGTTCTTGCGGCGGCGGTTTCTTGGCAATGACAATTGGCCCAAGGCAAAGCACCAGATCGGCAAAATTCCGACCGAAGTCCCCGACCACGACGCCATTCAAAATCCCGACCCGGCGCGTCTGCAGGTCACATGGGTCGGTCATGCCACTGTTCTTGTCCAGTATGGCGGGCTTAACATTCTGACCGATCCGGTCTTTTCGGATCGGGCATCGCCTTTTAAACGGGTTGGTCCAAAACGATACAGCCAACCGGGTTTAAGCATTGATCAGCTGCCTGAACTTGATCTGGTGTTGCTGTCACACAATCACTATGACCATTTCGATGTCGCCAGCCTGACCGCACTTGGCAATGCGCCACGCTATATCCTGCCGCTTAAAAATGGTGCCTTGCTTGAAAAGGCGGGCGTTACGCCTGATCGTTATAGCGAGATGGATTGGGATGACACGATCCTGCATGGGAATGTCAAAATCACCCATGTCCCGTCCAACCACTGGTCAAGCCGCACAACCAAGGACCGCAAGGAAATGCTGTGGGGTGGTTACATCCTTGAATTCGGGGATGGCTACCGGTTCTATTTTGTTGGCGATACCGGGTGGAACGAAGCCCTTTATACCGAGATGGGCGAAATCCATGGCGGTATTGACTTTGGCCTGATCCCGATCGGGGCCTATGACCCGCGCGATTTCATGCGCAATTCCCACTGCAATCCCGAAGAAGCGGTTCAGATCATGCAAGTCATGGGCGTCAAGAAGGCCCTTGCCATTCACTGGGGCACATTTGTTCTGACCGCTGAACCGGTTGATGAGCCGCCCGTCCGACTGGCATCCGCGCTTAAACGTGCCGGACTTGGGGATGATGATTTCATCGCTCCGCCGATTGGCGCGACCCGGTTTTTTGAGGGCAGAATGGCAAAGGACCAGACAACCACGCCACAAGCCGCCAAAACAGTGGCCCCGGCACAACCATCTGGTCCTGAAAATCAAACGCGTGTGCGCGGACGACGGACCGAACCATCTTCAAAGCGCGACAGTTCCATACCGGCAAGGGTGATGGATGGCTGACCGGTGGTGATCCAGTCGGCCAAGACCTTGCCAACGACCGGCCCCATGGCAAATCCGTGGCCAGAGAAACCGGTGGCGACAAAGAAGTGTTTCGGGTTGTCGAACTGATCAATCACCGGTACCGCATCCGGCGTGACATCAATGTCACCGGCCCATTTATCGACAATGCCGACCTGCTTGATCTGCGGAAAGACCTTTTGCAGATTGGCCATCGCGTTGCTGACGCGGACCTTATAGGGCTCCGCCTGATTGGTGCGGCGTCCGATCATCGGTTGTTTCGATGCCTCTGATCCCGGCATCCGGTCGACAAGATCGTCAAAGAACCGCTTGTTAAAGTGGAACTTGAAGGTCGCCCAGTTATCAAAAAGCCCCGGTGCAAACGCCTTGGCATATTTGAAGCGCCCCAGTGTCAGATCAATATCAGTCATGAATTCGTCGGCAATATTCATAGAACCGTCGGTGCGCTGACGAAATGCCAGACCGGCGGCAAGCGTTCCAGCCGCCGAGATATCGGGAACCGGCGTTGTTCTGATGACTGTGCCACGTGTGGTTTGCTGCGGAAGCCTGCGGCCAAATTTGGCAACGAATTTATGGGTGGCGGCACCTGCGGCACAGATCACATATTTGCATTTGATCTCGCCCTTTTCCGACACGACCGAACTGATCGCACCAGCCGTTGTTTCAATCGAAAGCGCACCGCATCCTTCGGCAATCACGGCCCCCATTTCACTGGCGCGCTTGGCAATTGCCGGTGCGGCCTTTTTGGGTTCGGCCTGCCCGTCGGATGGGGTGTAGATGCCCCCAACTCCCGGAGTGGTGATGCCGGGCGTGATTTTCTCGACCCCTTTGGGGGACAGCACCTGGGTTTCGATTTCAAATCCCTTGGCATCTTCGATCCACTGTTCGTAGTCCGCCATTTCCGCGTCATCGCGCGCGACAAACAGAACCCCGCCCTGACGCCATTCAAGATCGGTATCCAGTTCCTTTTCCAGTCCCTGCCAGATGCGATTGCATTCGATCATCAATGGCAGTTCAACCGGATCGCGTCCCTGTTGACGCACAAAGCCCCATGCCCGGCCCGACTGATGGGATGCAATCGTATCCTTTTCCAGAAGGACGACTTTCATGCCCGCCTTGGTCAGGTAATAGGCACTGGATGCGCCATGAATTCCGCCGCCAATAACAACGACGTCACATTCCTTGGGCAGTTCGATTTCGGGGTATTTCGTCATGTGGGGACCCTAAACAGGATTACAGTTTGGTGTGTGGCGCGAACCAAGTTATGTTGCGCGCCAATAAATCTCAACCAAATCAGGTAGCCACCATGTCTGATCATGCAAAAAAACAGAAACCAGCCACCATCACCGCCCAGGCACTGGGCTGGGTCGATGCCGCAACCAAATCTGTAACCCCGCCGCTTTATCCATCGACCACGTTCGAGCGCAATACCGATCTGAGCTATCATGACGGGCGTTGCTATACGCGCGCGGATAACCCGACCTATGATCAGGCCTGCGAGGTACTGGATACCCTTGAAGGTGGCGTTGAAACCCGTCTGTTTGCATCTGGGATGGCTGCCGCAGTTGCGGTCATTCATGCGTTGAGCCCCGGCGATCATGTTGTCGCCCCCAAGGTCATGTATTGGGCGCTGCGCAGCTTCATGCTTGAAAGTGGTGTGCGTGCGGGTCTGTCGTTTGACTTTGTCGATAATGCCGACATTGCCGAGTGGGACAAACATATCGTTGCCGGCAAAACCAAGATTGTCTGGCTTGAAACCCCGGCAAACCCGGATTGGCAGATTACCGATATCGCCGCCGTTGCCGAACTGGCCCATAAGGCCGGTGCACAGGTTGTCGTCGACAATACGGTTGCCACGCCGCTTCTGACCCGCCCGATTGATTTTGGTGCTGATATCGTCATGCATTCAGCCACCAAATACCTTAACGGTCATAGTGACGTTCTGGCCGGGTCATTGACCACCGCATCGAACAATGAATTCTGGCAGCGCGTCTGCAAACAGCATGCATCGGGTGGTGCGGTTCTGGGCGTATTTGAAACGTGGCTTCTGTTGCGCGGGATGCGTACCCTTGCGATCCGTGTCGAACGGGCATCGGCCAATGCCATGACGATTGCCAAGCATTTCGAAAACCACCCGGAAATCGAGCAGGTCCAGTATCCCGGCCTTGAAAGCCATGCCGGTCACGAAGTTGCGAAAAGACAGATGACCGGCGGATTTGGCGGGATGCTTTCGCTGCGTGTTAAGGGCGGTGAAAAGCGTGCGGTCGATTTCCATAACCAGTGCAAACTGTTCAAGCGTGCAACATCGCTTGGCGGTGTTGAAAGCCTGATCGAGCATCGTTCATCTGTCGAAGGTCCGACCAGCCCGGTTCCGGTTGATTTGCTGCGTTTGTCGGTCGGGATTGAAGATGCAGAAGATCTTGTTAACGACCTGGAAACGGCCTTGCGGTTAAGCAAGTAAGCCATAACGTTTTCAAACTGGAATACCTGCCCGATGTCACAACAACCTGTTCAAAGGTTTTACACAGCAACAATGCGACGCAATGTGTGCGTGTTGGCGGTGGCATCGGGTTTGTTTGCGGTTATCGCACCCGGCCAGCTTGCCGCCCACGATACAAATGGCAAACCACATCAGCACGAAACAGATATCAATGCCCTGCCCCCGGCACCCGGTCTGATATTTGATCTTCTGGCTGGTGAATACATCATGTTTGACGAACTGGTGCGTCGGCTGTCAGATCGGAAATATGTTCTGATCGGCGAGAAACATGACAATCCGGTTCATCACCATCATCAGTCCCACCTGATTGATGCACTGAGCAAATCCGATCAGCGCCACCGAGCTGTGGTCTGGGAAATGTTTACCCGCGACCAACAGGCTTCTCTTGATCAGAAGTGGCAGGACGTGCCGGTTCTTGATCTGGGGCAGGAACTCGATTGGGAAGAGCGCGGCTGGCCGTCATGGCATGACTATGCCCCGATTGCCCAGGTCGCCCGCGATAATGATCTGAAAATGATCGCAGGCAATCTGCCGGACGATCTTTTGCGGCCACTCATTTCGAATGGCGTCTCAGCCCTGCCCGATCAGTTGGCGACAAAGCTTGATCTGCCTGAAATGCCCGAGGATATCCTGACCCGGTTTCGCGTCGAGATGGCAGAAAGTCATTGCAATGCGCTGCCCGAAAGCATGCTCGACGGGTTCGCAACAGCACAGTTTGCGCGTGATGCGTCACTTGCCCGCGCAATGGTCGATGCAGCTGCCTTACAGGGATCTGACGGTGCGTTTTTGATTGCCGGTGCCATGCATGTGCGTAACACGATTGCCGTTCCCTGGCACCTTGCCCGGTTTGAACCTGACCTGCCCCCGAATGAAATTGCCGTCGTCAGCCTGATAGAAGCGGATGATCCAAGTGACAATCCGCCAAAACCGCAAGGCTATGCTGAGCGTTTCGGGAATCCCAACGATATTGATTTCCTGTGGTTTACTAACGACATCCTGCGCAAGGATCCCTGTGCTGATATGACAGCCGGGCAATAAACCAGACAGAATTTCAGGTTATTTGATGCGGCGTGGAAGCCAGTCGGTGGTCGCAACCGGTTTGCCCTTGTGCGAGCGCATGACACGCGGGCGCACGACTTCCTTTGCCTCCGGGGTCGTCGCCGTTTTGCGAACAGACGCATAGAACTCAACCAGTTCGTCAAAGGGAATGATCGTTCCGATCCCTTCCTTATAGGCCTTGGTAAAGGGCGGATGGTTGCGCACGGTCATGCTAAGATGTTCGACCGTGTGATGGCCAAATTGCGACCAGATGCTTTCAAGGAAATGGGACGTTTTGGGATCAATGGCCTTTAGACGCACGTCAGGACGGCTTTCTTCCATCACCGCATAAAGGTTAGGTTCGACCGGTCCGAATTCCTCGGCAACGAAGATGGCGGGCATCAGCATATTGCCGTGATAATTCGCCCCGTAATAGGCCTGCGCCAGATACAGAAGGCGATGCAATTTCTGTGGCTGCAAATATTCATTATCGTTCAGCGCGAGATCGATAAATCTGAAAGCAGCTTCGAAAACTGTACTGAGAACCGGCTTGTTCTTCATGCTTGGCCCGATGGTCTGACGGAAATATCAGCCATCATAAGGCCATTGGCATATGCCAACAAGCATCCGCACAGAGATTTGGGAAATTTCGAAAAGATCGGCACAAAGTCAAACGATCTGCCTAGACTGATGCATCAAGCCGGGTTCCACGCATGCCATAACCATGGGCCACCGCATTGACCAATGCATAGAACGATGTGCCGCTATTGGCGGAAAGATCAAAGGGAATTGACGGGTCCAGCATGGACGCAAAGTCCTGATCGGTGGCGGCATCAACGGCCCCTTCGCGGTCACTGGAACGCCTTGCTGCTGAAAGATGACGCTGTTCGGCGCGCTGGTCCTTTTGTTCACCCGGATTGCCCTGCCCCGGCTGACGCTTGTTCTTGCCGTCCACATAGGCGTTGAACAAAATCCCGTCATCATCAGGGTTATAGGTATAATGCTGCGAGGATTCTTCGACCTGCGTACTGCGGTCAACTGTCGATACACCGCGCGCACCGGCCGCCGCAAGTCGGCCATACTGGCTGACCTGTGAGACTGTCTGTGCTGTCTGAACCGGTGTAAGCATTTCCTTTTCCTGCCATATCACGGCAATGAGTGAAACCTAATTCAACCCATGCATTATACATCAAGATAATGGGAAAAGGCAGGAATTTCGAAAATCCGTCACAAAGGCGTATGTTTAGTCGCCTTCAAATTCGACAAGATGGAATTCCTCGACGCCGCGATCACGGATTTTCTTTGCGCCGCCAAGGTCAGGCAGATCAATGATAAAGGCACAGGCAGCAACTTCTGCCCCGACCTTTTCAATCAGTTCAATCGCTGCCAGTGCAGTGCCGCCCGTCGCAATCAGATCATCCATGACCAGAACACGGCTGCCCGGCTTGATTGCATCCTTGTGGATTTCAATCACGTCAGAGCCATATTCAAGTTCGTATTCAACACCAATGGTTTCCGCAGGCAATTTGCCCTTTTTGCGGATGGTGACAAATCCGACACCCAGTGCAAGTGCGACAGCCGGACCAATGACAAAACCGCGTGCCTCGATCCCGGCGATCATGTCGATCTTTTTGTCCTGAAATTCGGCGGCAAAGCTGTCAATGACGTCTCGCAGGCCGTCAGCATCCTCGAACAGTGTCGTGATGTCGCGGAACATGATCCCCTTTTTCGGGTAATCAGGAATGGTACGGATCAACGACTTAATCGACATGGAATACTCCGGCCAGCTTTCAGGTGGTTTTCGCAACAATCAACGAGGTCCCTGAATATCAGAATCCCGTTGTACATACGGCGACACTTGATGCCTGAAAGCTGCCGGATTGGCAAGTCTCATCGGGTCATATGCCCGGAAACCCTGAACGCGCGAATGCGTTCAGGCAGCGTGCGGTGCTGACGCCCGAAGATGGGTGCGGTGATTTGAATTACCCAGTGCGATAAAATCATTTGCAAGTTTCTTGCTGATTTCAGCACGCGTGCCACGCGGCAAACCGGTCTGGGCGGCCTGACGATTGCCCCAGACAGCACGGTAAAGGCGGAAATCATGGTCATTGATCTGACCGAATACTTTTTCGACTTCCATCAGAGTTTGGACATAACTCTTTTTCATGTCAGCCATCCTGTTGCTCGTTGGACTTTCGCGGGTTGTGTCTTGCGAAAGAAACACACCTTTTTCGGTGCATCTTTTACAGCAGCCATATAGTCCGAACTTCATGGCTACTCAACTGCACGACGGTGACAAGATCAGGAAGATTTTGTGACAGGGTGCCCGAATTGAAAAACGGCTCGTCTTCATGTTTGAAAACGAACCGTTATTTCATTTCACGCAGGCGACAAGTGGCAAACCTAGTTCAGCGGTTTGGCCTGTTGTGCCTTGGCTTCTTCGTCGATCTGCTTTTGCAAGGCATCACCATATTCACCATAAATCCGCCCTTCAAGCGACAGCTCAAGGAAACGGATATAGTCGTTCTGATCAGAGATCTTGGTGCGCGCGACCTCAATCACATCAAACGGACTGGCAGCATCAAGATCATATTTGCGGATCAGCCCCAACATTTCGGCTGTGATCTGATCAAGCTTTTTGCGGGTTTCACTATATGAAAGCGCCATAAGGCAATCCTGTTTCATTCAAATGTCATTATTGGCGTGGTTATGCCCGTTCCACCGGCCAGAAACAAGCCCGCTACTGTCTGTTTTGTTGCAAGATAATCCCCGATACAATGTAAACTAGATCAGACACACGACCCGATATGAAGATCGACTTGAGTCATATCAAGGCGCAACTTTCACGATCATGCATTGTTTTACCGATTCAGGACAACGCGAAACCGGCTGATGCAAAAAGCTGCTTTCCGTCACCGCACCGGGGAAGAAACATGAAAATTCTGTCTGCCTTCAACGCCATGGGTATTCGCAAGCGCTTTATGTGGGCATCCGCATTCGGTGTTACGTCGACTGTCATTATTTCTCTGTTGATGATGACCATCGTTGAAGAAAAAGCGATGGATAGCAAATTGCGACAGCTGAGCGAGAATGAATTGACCTCGCTTCATGCTCTGATTGTCAATGTTATGGCCGCCCGTCCCGATGATGCCGACGACATCGGTATTCAGGTTTTCAACAACTGGTTTGACAGCCGTAATGGTGATTATCCTGGAGAACTATGGTCCGCCTGGGGCCCCACTACGCAAGCCTATATGAAGGAATATGGCGACAAACCGATCAAGGCCCCGCGTGACGAGATCGACATCGAAGCAATTGAAACCGGCCAACTTATCGGGCGCTATACGGAAAATGGCACCTATCGTATGTCGATGCCGATTATCCTTGGTGAAACCAAGGGCGCGGAACGTGAAGTCTGCTTTAGTTGCCATGGCGCAATGGATGCGCAAAAAGGTGACGTCATTGCCGTTCTGTCATCGAGCCTGTCGGTTGCCCCGGAACGTGAGAAAACCAACAATATCCTGATCGGCATCGTGATTGGCGGTCTGGCCATTGCCCTTGCGACCATCATCGGCATGCGCGTCTTGCTTACGCGCATTGTGACAGCCCCCCTGTCTGACCTTGGACGGGACATGACCGCCCTTGCCGAAGGCAATACCGATTTCGAAATCAATGCCCTGACCCGTCACGACGAAATCGGGCGCATGGCACAATCGGTGGACATTTTCCGCACCAACGCCATCGCCAAAAAGCAGATGGAAGCAGAACAACAGGCAGAATCGCATCGCCGGGACGAACGGATGAAAAGCCTGGAACGTCACATCGGCAAGTTCGAGGGCGTGATCGCCAAGATCGTCAGTGCCGTTTCAAGTTCAGCCCAAAAGATGCAGTCAACCGCAAGCGGGCTGGTTGAATCCGCTGACCGGGCAAGCAAAAGCGCAACCACGGTTGCCGCAGCATCCGAACAGGCGACGGTCAATGTTCGCACCGTTGCCGATGCCGCCGATCATTTGTCTGAATCGATTTCGCGCATTGGCGAACAGGCTCAGCAATCCACACAGGTTGCCGCCGAAGCATCACGTGAAGCCGAGCAATCGTCGGAAACTGTTCAGGGTCTGTCCGAAGTTGCAAACCGGATTGGCGAAATTGTCGCCCTGATCAGCGATATCGCCGGACAAACCAACCTTTTGGCTCTGAACGCGACAATTGAAGCCGCCCGTGCCGGTGAAGCCGGCAAAGGGTTTGCCGTGGTCGCAGCCGAGGTCAAAAACCTTGCCAACCAGACCGCACGCGCCACCAACGAGATCGCCGAACAGATCACCGCCATTCAGGAAGAAACAGGTAAAACCGTCACATCTATTGGCGATATCTCTGCGGTGATTTCACGCATCACCGAGATGGCCAATACCATTTCCACCGCTGTTGGCGAACAGGCCGAAGCCACTGATGAAATTGCCCAGAATGTCGAACAGGCGGCAATTGGCACCCAGGAAGTCAGCAGCAACATCGAACGTGTCAGCAACACGGTTGCCGATACGGATGAGGCGGCCCATCTGGTTCTTGATGTAGCCCGCGAACTTGGGACCTTGTCGGATAACCTGCGTTCTGAAGTTGACCGGTTCCTTGTCGATATCCGAACGACGTGATTTGCAGTTTCCATTTGAAACAGCTGCCCAAAAAAGCCTGCTACTGCTTGTAGCAGGCTTTTTTCATTTGGATGCCCGCCTTGCTGCCCCGGCAGGTACAGGACGGCGGTGCCACTTGCTTATTTCGGGGCAGACAAATTGCCAACTTCATTTTATGGTTATGCCACTCAGGGACACTATTTGCCGGAACGAGTCAGGTAGTAGACAAGCGCTATCGACAAGATCAGCGTTCCCTGCATTCAGACAAAATCCGGACATCAGCCCGCATCAACCACCGGCATAACCCCTGCTTTTTTGCTTTACCGGGCGTAGCATTAACCAGACTTCAAGCTTTTGGGGTCCTATTCTTACGTAAAAACTAATAGATTAATTATAAAGCTGGGTGATTTCATGTAAAAAGCCCGACCATGACGACACCGGGGGATTGTGGGAACAATGTCGTTTACGACGATATTAGGCATTATGGTTGGTTTGGGATTGTTTGTCGGGTCGATCTTTATTTCGACCGATAACTATCTTGTATTCTTGAGCCTTTCGAGCGCACTGATGGTGGTTGGCGGCACGCTTGCCGCGACCTTTATTGCCTATGAGGCGCGCTATGTACTGCTTGCATTAAAACTGATTTTCAAGATTTTCCGTGCCCCGCAAATGGGCCGCGGACAATTGACCGGCGAAGTCGGCCGCGTCGTCAAATGGGGCTATTTGCTGCAGAAAAAGGGCATCAATGCCCTGGAACAGGAAGCAGAGCGTGTCGGCAAGGACGAGCCGTTTCTTGGCTGGGCGATGGAAGTGATCATTACCGGTTATAATGGTGATGAAGTGGCCGAAATGCTTCACAACGCCATCGATAATGCCTTTAACCGCAACCTTGTGCCGGTTTCGATCCTCAAAAGCATGGCGGCTGCGGCCCCGGCATTCGGGATGATCGGAACGCTGGTTGGTCTGGTGATCATGCTCGACAAGATGGCAGATGATCCGACATCGCTCGGGGCCGGTCTTGCGATTGCACTGATCACGACCCTTTACGGTATTGTTGCGGCCCGGTTCTTTTTCATGCCTGCTGCAAGCAAGATCCAGCAACGCGAAGAAATCATGCGGTTTCGCAATTACCTGATAGCCGAAGGCCTGATCATGCTGGCCGATCGCAAGGGCCCCCGCGCCATTCAGGACCGGATGAATTCATTCCTCGATCCTGCGATCCACTTCAATATCGACAAATCTGCGAAGTAGGGAACACCATCATGGCACGGCGCGGACGGGAAATCCCCAAGGTCGAAGAAGAAGAAGTCAACGAAGACTGGCTTGCCACATACGCCGATGCCATCACCCTTCTGATGGCCTTCTTTGTCATGCTGGTCAGCTTTTCCAAGGTTGAGTTGCCGGTCTTTGAAAAGGTGCAAGCCGGTATTGCTGAGCAAATCGGCAAACGCGATATTGTCCGCCCGACACAGGTTCTGGAAACCGATCTCAAAGACGTCGTCTTCAACATGGCGATGGACAGTGCGGTCAATGTTTCGACGGATGATGAAGGCATTCTGATGGAAATGGGCAGCGGCTCGTTCTTCCAGCCGGGTTCAGCCAACCTGACCAAGGATGCTGTCCTGTTTCTCAAGGATGTTGCCGACCTGCTTAAGGAACCGCGCTATCTGGGTTTCCAGATTGAAGTGACCGGGCATACCGATGATACCCCGATCAGTTCCCCGCGTTTTCCGTCAAACTGGGAATTGGCGGCGGGACGTTCAATTGCAGTGGTTCGGTTCTTTTCTGCCCTTGGCGTTGATCCCGATCAGAAACGGATGCGCGCCATTTCCTATGGCGACACCAAACCCAAACTTCCAAACCGCGATGATTCCGGCAACCCTATCGCAGAAAATCGTGAGGCAAACCGCCGCATCGAGATCCGTGTTTTCCCGAAATACTCACGCGTCTTCTGATACCAAACTTCGGGTTTATAATAATTAAACTTGCCCATCCGGTGGTCGAACAATACACTTTTGAGGTGTATCAGTTTCATCGCGGGATCCGTGCTCGGGCAAAATCACTCCCTACCTAATAAGCTCGTCACATCGCCACAGCATACGTTCTAGGCTGTAACCAGGCAGTTGTGAGGCCGCGAATGCGCAACCAACGAATGGACAGGTGATCTCATGAGCAAACGCCTAGTACTCTGGACAGCCCTAGCGCTGATCGCACCGTTATGCGCTCAGGCCCAGGATGCGCCAAAATCAGAAAAGCCGAACATTCTGGTCATCTGGGGCGATGATGTCGGCATGTGGAATATCAGCGCCTATCACCGTGGCATGATGGGTGGCAGCACCCCCAATATCGACCGGATAGCCAATGATGGCATGTTGTTCATGGATCACTATGCCCAGGCTTCCTGTACCGCGGGACGTGCAGCCTTTCTTACAGGTCAGTACCCGATGCGCGTTGGCCTAAGTACCGTTGGCATCCCCGGCTCTGACATCGGTTTGCAATCCGAAGACCCGACCCTTGCCGAAATGTTGCGTGCGCAGGGCTATCGAAACGGGCAGTTTGGGAAAAACCATCTTGGCGACCGTGACGAACATCTGCCAACCAACCACGGCTTCGACGAGTTCTATGGCATTCTTTATCATCTGAATGCTGGTGAATATGTCGAACAATATGATTACCCGACAGGCACCAAAGTTGCCGAACAGATTGCCCAGCGCGGTATCATCCATTCTCTTCATCAGGAAGACGGATCCCAGACCATTGAAGATTTGGGAAATTTCGGAAGCGAACGGCAACGTACGCTTGATCAGGAAGTTCTTGAAGAATCCAAGCGGTTCATTCGCGACGCAGTTGCCGAAGACAAGCCGTTTTTCGTTTGGCACAACACCACCCGGATGCATTACCGCACCAATCTAAGCAAGGATTATGATGGCGTCACCGGATATGGCCTTTATGCAGATGGCATGAAGGAATTGGATGACGATGTCGGAGAACTCCTTGATCTTCTTGATGAACTTGGCATTGCGGACAACACGATGGTGATGTTCTCGACCGATAATGGTGCGGCATCAAACAGCTGGCCGGATGGCGGCAACCAGCCGTTCCGCGGTGAAAAAGGTGTTGGCGGTTACGAAGGTGGCTTCCGCGTGCCGATGGCGGTCAAATGGCCAGGTACAATTCCGGCCGGTACCACCACTGGCGAATTCATGACAATGGAAGACTGGGTGCCGACGATCATGTCGCAACTTGGCGACAAGGATCTGAAGGAAAAGCTTCTCGACGGATACAAGATTGGCGATCAGAAATACCGGGTTCATCTTGACGGTTACGACCAGACTGACCTGATCACCCAAGCCGGCCCAACCAAGCGCAAGGAATTTTTCTATTTCACCGAAACCAAATTCCACGGTCTGCGCTATGGCGACTGGAAGTTCCTGTTTACAGATCAGGACAAATGGTTCAACGGCGTTGCCAACAATCTGACAAGCCCGCTGATCACCAACCTGAAACTTGATCCGTTCGAGAGATTCCACGAAGCACGCGGCTTTGATGAATGGCAGGAAAACCGGTCATGGACCCTTGCCCCGGCAATCGGAGTGGTCAACCAGTTCTTTGCATCATTCAAAGATTACCCGCCACGACAGGCAAGCTTCTCGGTCGATGTTGACCAGATTGTCAACGACATGCAGCAAGGCAGTAAACGTTAAGCCGTCGACACAAAAACACCGCGCTTTATGCGCGGTGTTTTTTTTCATCCTGTTCATTCCCGTCACAATGTCGCCTATTCGATCCGCAACACCATCTCGTCACGGGCGGCGAATGCGCCTGACCACATTGCTTTTGCCTGCTGCTCAATGACAGTCATATCGGCATCATTGTGGTCCGGGTCATGGTGGAATAGCGCCAGACGCTTGGCATTTGCCGCTCGACACAACCGTATTCCTTCCTGCCAGGTCGAATGCCCCCACCCGACCTTTTGCGGGAATTCCTCGTCGGTATAGGTACTGTCATAAATCACAAGATCGGCATCCCGAATGAAATCCAGAATGATCTCGTCGGGTTTTCCCGGTTCATGTTCGGTATCGGTTACGAAGCACACAGCCTGCCCGCCATATTCGACACGAAAGGCTGTCGCCCCGTTGGGATGACGCAGCGGGGCGGTTTTAATCACGATCCCCTCGCCCGGATGCAAGTCATCACCAACGGCGAAATCCTCGAATGTCAATTTAGACTGCATGGCAGAAAGCGGCACCGGGAAAGTCGGATTTGCCATCTGGGCCGAGAAAACGCGTTCAACGCCGCCCTGATCGGTCAGATGCCCGGCCATCACCCTGAAGGACGCCTTCGGGTTATAGGCCGGCACAAAAAACGGGAACCCGTTAATGTGGTCCCAATGGGTATGGGTCAGATAGATCGTGGCTTCGGTCACCTTGCGGCGGATCAGATCCTTGCCAAGGTTGCGAATGCCGGTTCCGGCATCGAAGATCAGAACCTTTCCCGCGATCCGCATTTCAAGGCAGCTCGTATTGCCGCCATACACCACATGATCGGGTGACGGACAGGCAATGCTTCCACGAACTCCCCAGAACTTAACCTCAATCGACATTCAATAGACCCCGTCCATCCGTTGACAGTTCGATACGGATCACTTCTGTAACATCCTTGAAAGATAGCATTTTATTCCCACAAACCAATCAAGGATTGTGGAAACATGACTATTGCACGCTGACCGGCATCCCGATCTGTGCTTCAAAAACCTGATCGGCCCGTCCGCAATTGACTGCGATTTCACAAAGACCGATCGAATTACAGTAATGAAATGGTTCCCCCAAGGGCACATCGGAAAATGTACGCGCGGCCGTAACCATGCGATCACCAATGCGCAGTTTAATCTCACTATTTTGCGCCGGAAGACCGGTCATCAGATTGCCGTATGTGTCGATATAAATGACCTCGGCCAGCGCATCGGGCCAGTCTTGTGCGTCGTCATATCGCTGATCTGATGGCAAGACATGGCTGGCAAAATCCTGCCCGGTTGCAACCATTGCCGCCACCGGGCCAAAAATATCCCTGCCATGAAAACTTGCTGAAAGTGTTTCCGGTTCCCAGTCGATGCATCGCACTGTGACGTCTTCCGCCCGGCGAATGATCATTTCAAACAAACCGTTATCCGGTCCGACATAGGTCACCCCGTCTGCCGTGACCACAAGCCCCTTGCGCGTACTGCCAACCCCAGGATCAACAACCGCCAGAACCACATCACCGGGTTTGAATTCTCGACCAAGTGCGGCAAGAAGATAACTTGATGCCCTGGGATTTCGATCCGGCGCATCAAGCATCAGATCACATATGGCAATATCAGGTGCGTTGCGCATTACAACCGAGCGCATGGTTCCGCTATAGGGACCGATCACACCAAAATCACTAAAGACAAAGATCATCTTTCTGGAAATTTCCCTGTCAGAATGACACCGAAAACGATAACGCCGGTGGTCATTCTTCATCCCCACCGGCGTTATTCTGATCTTTATATAGGGCTTAAAACCCTGACTGCTACTTGACCTCGCAGAACTGGCCGCGACGCTTCAAATCCGCACAAAGCGATTTTGCCGCACTGTCGCTTAGCCCCGTTGCCATCAGTCGATAATAGGTACCCTTGCCCGGAATGTTGGCCCTGGTCACACCATGCTGCAGGGGGGCGAGCTGTCCATAGCGGCTCGCAAGTATCTGCCAGCCGCGCTCTGCCTGCCCTTCATTCCGGTAGGATGCCAGATGAACCGATTTACTGCCGCTTGCCATCGCCGGTTGTGCAGCATCCGACACCATTTCTTCACCTGCCTGCACCGGACGGCTTTCGCCGGTTGCGACCTTGCGGACCGGTTCCCCGGCATTGAGCGTCATTGCCGTTCCCTTGGCCGGTTCGACAATCGCGGCTTCAATCGCATCGCGTTCACGCTTGAATTCATCTGGCGTCACCAGCTTCATGCCTTGCAAATCTTCAAGACGCGCAATCTGACGGGCAGCATCCATAAGGCCCTGTGGCGCCGGTGGTGGCACCGCGCGCTGGCGCGGCTGTGCGGGCAGCAATGCATCAAGAATTGCAGTCCGTTCGGCCACATGTTCCTGCACCGTGATCGCCCCGATCTGCAAGGCACGGTTCAACTGATTAAGGCGTTGCTCGACCTGTGAACCATCTGGCGGCGGGTTATTCAGGAACGCCGAGGGTGCAGGCTGGCTCATTGGCAGAAGCGCGCCAAGGTTGGCGGAGCGGCGTGCCGAATATTCTTCCGGCGTGATCAACCCGGTAGATTGCAGGTCTCGCAGGATTGAAAAGCGTTTCGCAACTGCCTCGTCCCCGCCAGACAAAGCCGCCCCTGCGGGAATATCCATGGCCTTGGTTGGTGCGCCGGTCATTGCAGACTGGGTATTGGTCATCATGGGGGTAGCGATTGCAGAACCACTTCCGGTTCCGAGCCCTGATGGACCGGTTGCAATCTGATCATTAATGCTAAGTGATCCCGGAAGACCGCGTTGCAAACGGTTCAGGTTGAATTCAGCAGCATCACGTAGCGGACGGGGCTGGGTTCCGGATGCCGTCGACATCAGAACCGTGCCCGGCGGGTTCATGGCAATCAGCGTATCATATCCATCGCGGGCACGATCAGGCCGATTGGTATTTTGATACAGAACCGAGCGCCAAAGCATCGCATGGCCATCTTGCGGATTTTTACGCAATGCTTCGTTAAAAAGCTTCTCGGCTGAGGCATAGTCCCCTGTTGCAAGCTGCTGCAAGCCAAGTGCTGTGTAATTGTCATCGGCAAATGACGTTGCCTCGTCCCAGAAGTCCTGATCCAGCAGCGGCGCACAGGCCGACACCCATGAAACCATACCGATCACAGCAATCCCCTTGCTGATTTTCAGCCAGTTTCCGGTCCGCTTTGCGGATACCTGCATGGCGCCAATCCCCTATTATCTAAAACCTGTTCCCGGAAATCATGCTGCATGGCTTTGCATTCAACCAGTAAAAAGCAGCACCCCTTTCCCTATATCGCATTGATTTTGCATCCTGCTTGCCAAGAATTCGTTAAAGCCGCAATCAGGCATAAATTACAGGAATTAAATCATGCAGGGCGGGCAAGGTCCCCTTGTCCCTTCCATATGTATAGTTCATATAAAGGGTATTGGTTTAGAACCATTAACCAGTGCTTCAGAACATTATGATTTGATCAGACTTCGGTCTTCGGTGTATGGAACGAGGCCGTAACGATAAAAACAGATTCTCTTTCAGGGGTCCCGCGTGATTGAACCGCAGCAATATGGCCAACAGGCCCTACAGGAATACCTGTTGCTGGATTATGTCCAACGGCTTGAAACCCGCAAATACGGGCACCGTGCTGTGCATATTCATCTATCGCGCATGAAACCGTTCCATCGCCGCGACTATCACATTCGTGTGGCGACCAATACCTTTGAAAGCTATGTGAAGCTGTATGTCGGGCGTATCTTTGTTCTGACCAACAATGATCTGATCTTTGTCTGGAAAGACAAATCGATCGCCGATGTCGAACCGGCTGTTGATACCCTGCGCTATCTGTTCCGCGATGATCCCCTGTCACAGGATGACAGCGAAGAAACCGGTTTTTGCACATGGTACAACCTCAATACCGAGTTTCAGGAATTCCTTCTTCTGTGCCAGCACCTTGACGAGCGTGCCAAGAAGCTGCAGCAAAGCAGCAACATGCGCACCGCCCTTCAACGTGAAAAGGATCAGGCGCTTAGCCCGATCAACGCTGAAAATCTGGCCCAGCTCGAAGAAACCATCCATACAGCCGATTTGTCCGAGCATATCCGCCAGCAACCGGTTTGCGTCTTTGCCCATGGCGGATCCAAGGAACTGCATCCGGTCTTTGACGAATTCTTTGTATCGATTACGGATTTGCGCAATGCGCTGATGCCCAATATCGATCTGGCGTCGAACCGCTGGCTGTTCCAGCACATGACCGAAGTTCTGGACAAACGCATGCTCAATTACCTGTGCAAGCGGACGTTCAAGACCCATGCCAGCTCGTTCTCGATCAACCTTAATCTTGGAACCCTGACCTCCAAGGATTTTGACAAGTTCGATGAAACCGTGCGCAGCAAATGGCCGGGCAATGTGATTATCGAGCTTAATCAGGTTGATCTGTTTTCGAACCTTGAAACCTATCTCAGTGTGCGCGATGACTTCCACAAGCGCGGCTATCGCATTCTGATCGATAACCTGACGGTGGAATCGCTTTCATTTGTTGATCGCAACAGGCTGAAGGCCGACTTCATCAAGGTCGCCTGGCGCGAAGAAATGACCGATAATGTCATTCGCAAGAAATATTCCGAGATGGACAACCTTGTGAAAAATTCCGGTCGTGAACGCGTTATTCTGTGCCGGTGCGATACGCCGACCGCGATAAAATTCGGCCAGTCGCTTGGCATTACCCTGTTCCAGGGACGCTATATCGACAATATGATTGCCCGTCAGCGCCGTGCAAAGCGTGCCCAGAAGGCTGCGCAAAAGCAAAAGTGATCTGACGCCACGTGTGATCAACACCTAACAGGCCGGGGATTTCCCCGGCTTTTTCTGTTCAGAACCACCTCCTGACAAAGACTGACAGGAACCTTTGATCATCAGGTGGATTTGCACATTTCACCCCTTGGCACCAAAGGAACAAAAGAAGTACAAATAGATATGTTGTACGCGCTTTGCCCAGACTGCCATCACAAATGGCGACTGCATCTTGACAAGACACTGCCCAAAAGCGGTGCGGGTTCCTATATGCCTTGCCCGGCCTGTGGCGGCAAACGCGCGATTGCCCATGCCGAACTGCCCGAACTTTGCATCGGACATCTTGATTGCGACGCGTTTTATGCATCCATTGAAAAGCGCGACCGGCCGGAATTGATTGATGCCCCTGTCATCATCGGCGGCGGCCATCGCGGGGTTGTCTCGACCTGCTGCTATGTCGCGCGCAAATATGGCGTCCGTTCAGCCATGCCTGCCTTCAAGGCGCGGGAATTGTGCCCGGACGGTGTTTTTCTGAAACCTGACATGGCCAAGTATCAGCGCGAGGGATATCGCATTCGTGACATGATGCGGGCGCTTACCCCGGATATCGAACCACTATCGATTGATGAGGCCTTTATGGACCTTTCCGGTGCACAGGACACCCATGGCAAATCAGCCGCCGAATGTCTGGTAGAGCTGCAATCAACCATCCGCAAGGAAGTCGGCATCACCGTTTCCATCGGTCTTTCCTATAACAAGTTTTTGGCCAAGATCGCCTCAGACCTGAACAAGCCGTTCGGATTTTCCATGATCGGTGCGGCCGAGGCCGTTGATTTTCTCGCCGACAAGCCTGTGCGCATGATGTGGGGCGTTGGCCCGGCCATGGAGCGCAAGCTCCATGACGATGGCATCACCAGCATCGGACAGCTTCAGGAGCTTGATATCCATGCCCTGCAGGGGCGCTATGGCAGCATCGGCAAGCGGTTCTACTATTTCTCGCGCGGGCAGGATAATCGCCGTGTTGAACAAAGCAGCGAACGCAAAAGCCTGTCATCGGAAACCACATTCAATGACGATATCGCGGGTCTCGATGAACTGACCGCCATCGCCACCCGTCTGACCGCGCGCGTTGCCAGCGATCTGGCGCGCAAGGAAATCGCCGGACATACCGTGGTCCTGAAATTGAAATCATCGGATTTCAAACTCCGCACCCGCAATATGCGCCTGACCTATCCGTCGCTGCGTGAAGACGTAATCCTCGAAGCCGCACTGACATTGCTGAAAAAGGAAATCGACGGCACAAAATACCGGCTTCTCGGCGTCGGGGTCACCGATCTGTTTGCCGCCGATCAGGCCGACCCGGTCGATCTGTTTGCCGATACAGCATCCGAAAACGATTTGACCGATGATGACGCCAATCCGGGCACGCCTGCCCCGCGCGCACCCATCGAACTGCCGCGCCCGACGGCAGAACAGCTGCGTGAAAGCCTCACACGGCGGTATCGTCAGCACAAAAAGAAAATCGTGCGACAGCAGCGCTTCAGATTTTAGGGAACAAGCCAGAAATGAAAAATGCCCGCCAGCTGATCGCTGCGAGCATTTACCACTTGGCCAAATCTTTCTTAAAGAAAGATGGCGTCCCCTAGGGGATTCGAACCCCTGTTGCCGCCGTGAAAGGGCAGTGTCCTAGGCCTCTAGACGAAGGGGACACAAGCACGATGTGCCAATGTCAAATGACTTTCGGTTGGTGGCGTCCCCTAGGGGATTCGAACCCCTGTTGCCGCCGTGAAAGGGCAGTGTCCTAGGCCTCTAGACGAAGGGGACATAGCACCAATCGAAGTCATCATGTTAACGAGTGGCGTCCCCTAGGGGATTCGAACCCCTGTTGCCGCCGTGAAAGGGCAGTGTCCTAGGCCTCTAGACGAAGGGGACGCAGCGCGTTAACGAGGCCGGTTTTTAGCGATTGGGTCGGGTCAGGTCAAGCGGCTTTTTCGCCCTTATGACGTTTTTTTTAATCCCCCACCGAAAATAGGGCGATATCCCGCCCAATCCCGAAAAAACCAGGCCTTGATGTTTAACCTGATGGTTCATTTTTTCCATCCACCTGCCAGATGAGAATGAATTCATCCCCCGTCAAGGTCGATATGGATGGAAAAAATATTTCCAGATCAGTCCTTTTTGCGTTTTGCACCGAACCAGAAGGTAATCCCCGCAACGCCAAGACCGATTCCCAAAAACACAAACATTGACTGATATGCTTCCGGTGCACCGGCCTCAAACTGTCCGATGATCAGACCGGCAACGCCCTGCAACACAAAAAGCCCGGCAAAGGTCGCCAGATTGACAGTGGTAAGCGCACGGCCAATCTGATGTTCCGGGACAGCCTGCCGGGAAGCAGCATAGCTCAGCGTTGCACTGGACCCGATAAAGCCGTGAATCAGCATCAGAACAGCCGCCACGCCAACGCCCCAAGGCCCGAGAAAGGCCTGAAGCAAACAGGCCCCTGCCCCGACCAGAACGGCAAAGACAATCAGTCCCTGGGTCTTGGCCGGAAATTTACGTGAAAGCTGTCCATAGGCTGGCGGCCCAAGGATCATGCCGATTGTCATGATCAGCAACACATTGCCAACTTCGACCGGGCCAAGTGCGAAGACATCATGCAAATACGGCCCGCCCCACAATCCGCGTACTGTAAGGATCGCCGGATAGCTAAAGAATGCGACACCCGATAACAGCCAGACCTGACGATTCTTCCAGACAGACACCATGCCCTTAAGGGCATCAAGGACCGTTTCGCCCTTGCGATCAACAACCGCATGACCGGGAGGCATATCGCGCACGAACAAAAGATCAAGCACCACCGAAACCAAACTGATCGCGGCCAGACCAAAATAAACTGTTCGCCAGCCATGAGTTTCGACAAGGGCTGCCAGTGGCGTTGCCGAGGCCAGAACACCCAGCAGGCTAAAGGAGACAATAAGTCCCGATGCGGCTGCGAATTTTTCGGGTGCAGTCCAGCGCGCGGCAAGAACAAGCGCGGCCATGAAAGCTGCTGAACAGCCAAGCCCGATCACCGCCTGCCCGATCATCAGACCGATGACGCTATGAGCATTGGCAAAGATGATCACGCCCGCCACCGTGCCAAGCATCAGGATGCCATTGGTAAGGCGCGGCCCATAGCGGTCAAGCATCACGCCAACCGGTATCTGCATCAGGGCAAAGGCAAAGTGGAAGCTGCCGGAAACCAGCCCAAGCTGTTCCGGGGTGACGGCAAGTTCAACACGCAAGGGTTCGGCCAAAAGAGCCTGGGCCGAACGGAAAAACTGGCTGAGCGAGAAAGCCAGAAGGATCGGCGCGAGCACCAGAATGAAATGACTGGTCCGCGCAATGGGGGGCGAGTGTTTTGTGTGTTCTGTCATGATGTTATCTGGGATAATCCCATCATCACGGAACGGCAAGCCTTTGCATTACATGGCAGCTGCCAGAATTTTTGACACCGCTCTGGAACCGGTGCCCGCCATCCAAAACCGCTGATAGATCAAACAGGTAATGCAACGTCGTCAATAATCAGCTGCACACCCTCATTGCCCTGCCAGGTGTCACGACGCAGATGTCCGAGAATATGCAACGGACGCCCGCCATGCTTGATCAGGATCTGCCCCATATCGTTATCAAGGCATCTGAAAGCAATTGCCTTAAGCCGTCCCTTGCCATTGGCCCCGGTCAGGATACAACGCACATGATCGGCACCGACCACATCGGCTTTGATCGCACGACAATCAACAAACACGAACCGCGGCTCGGCATTGCCTGCCCCGAACGGGCCAAGCTTTTCGAGCGCATTGATCAGCTCAATCGTTGCCCCATGGGCATGAAGCGCGCCATCCACCGTGATGGTTGGGCGAATATCATTTTCTTCGATGATTTTGGCAAACCGTTCTTCAAGAAAGGCCTCAAATGCATCGCGCTTTTCGGGATCAAGTGTAAAGCCCGCCGCCATGCCATGGCCACCGCCATTAATCAGGAGCCCTGCCTGCCGCGCTGCAATGATCGCAGCACCAAGATCTATACCGCGCACAGAACGGCCCGACCCCTTATAAACGCCATCCACAAGCCCCATCACAAGCGACGGCACGTGATAGCGATCCTTAAGCCTGCTGGCGACGATGCCGATCACGCCGGGATGCCAGTCATCCCCGCCGACCAGCACCATTGACGCTACCTTTGACTGTCCTTCGACCGCGCTGATCGCCTGATCAAGGACGATATCCTCGATTGCCTTGCGTTCGCGGTTATATTCATCAAGCTTGCGCGCGATATCTTGCGCCTGGGCGGGGTTATCCCCTGAAAGCAGGGTGGTACCCAGAAAACTCTCACCAACGCGCCCACCGGCATTCACACGCGGCCCCAGCACATATCCAAGGTGATAGGCACTTGGCGTTTCATTCACCCCCGCCACATCGGCAAGGGATGTCATGCCGACATTTGAGCGATGCTTCATGACCTTAAGCCCCTGCGTGACAAAGGCGCGGTTCAGTCCGCGCAACGGCACCACGTCACACACGGTCCCAAGCGCCACCAGATCAAGCCAGTTGCGCAAATCCGGGGCGCGAATACCGGCCTTTTCAAGCCAGCCGCGATTGCGCAATTCACGCAGCATCGCCACACACAGCAAAAACGCCACGCCAGCGGCACATAAATGCCCAAGGCCGCTTTCATCATCAAGGCGATTGGGGTTGACCACCGCAACGGCGGGCGGCAATTCAGGCTCGGCAGCATGGTGATCGACAACAATGATCTCGATCCCGGCATCTTTGGCTTCCTGCAACGGGGCATAGGCCGTCACCCCGCAATCCACGGTCAGGATCAGGTTGGCACCATTGCGTTGCAAGGCCAGAAGTGCGGGCGCATTCGGGCCGTACCCCTCGGTCATGCGATCAGGAATATGGACCGGAACATCCGCGCCCAGCGCAGCAAAGAAACGCTTTAACAGTGCCGTACTGGTTGCGCCATCAACATCATAGTCGCCGAAAACGGCGATTTTCTCGCCCTTTTCAATCGCATCGGCAATGCGCGATGCGGCCTTGTCCATATCCTGCAAGGATGATGGATCCGGCATCAGATCGCGCAAGGTCGGCGACAGGAAACTTTCGGCATCATCAAGACCAATGCCCCGATTTGCCATCACCCTGCCAACGATTTCCGGCACGCCAAAGCGTTGCGAAATCGTGGTTGCCAATCGTTCATCGCTTGCACGTTCGCGCCACCATTTGCCGGTGACGGAACGTTCGATACCCATGAATGTCGTTTCTTGTGCGTGATCTTTCATGCCCTATGAAATAGCGCAATCTCGGGCACGCTTAAACCGGATAATTTGAAGTTCGGCAAACTTCGTCACCGGCCATACGATTTCACCCGCGCGGGTTGTCTCCACACCATTTAAGGACATTCTCGGCATCGGCTGCCGGATCATCGACGGGATAGAAAACCTTGGTGATTTTGCCATCATCAATGACCATGGTCAGCCGCTTGAACAGGCGCATGCCATCGGCTTCGAAATCGGGCATTGCCATGGCTTCCTTGAAGCGGTGATCGGCATCGGACAACAGCGCAAATGGCAGATGAAGGCGTTCAGCAGCCTCTTTCTGATAGTCTGTGGTCTGGCTTGAAAGCCCGTAAAGGTTTTCCACCCCGACTGCCCGCAATTCGGCCGCATGGTCGCGGAACGAACAGGATTGCGGCGTGCAGCCCTTGGCACCGGGGATTTCATCCCATCCTTCGGGCGACGGAACACCCGGTTCGGCTGTGCGCGGATAGGCATAAACGACGGAGCGCCCCGCAAGACTTGAGATATCAACCATCTGATCATTGGTCGCACCAAGCGGCAAGGCTGGCAGGTTTTGGCCGGTCAGCCGTTCGATCACATGTGCGTCACTTTCGCTATTCATTTGCGTTCCTCCCTGAACACCATTTCTCTGATCCTGTTTCGACAGACCGGGCTTATTGAGATTCAAGATAGGTGTGATTTCTCAAACCGAAAAGAAGATGCGTTTGCGCATTGTGGAAAAGTTCACAATGTCACGATGACTTGCAGACAACTCAAAGCTGTGCAGACTGTGACAACAATCAATAAAACAAACGGATACGAGCAATGAACCAGAAAAAGGGCCTGCGGATCGGATTGACCGTCCTTTCCGTGCTTGGTGCTGTGATGTCGATGCCTTTGGTGATGTTCTCACCCATGATGTTCGACGCCCCGGGGTCAGAGGAAAACATCCTTACCCAGTTCCTGTTTTTCAGCGTCCTCGCCTTCCCGGTACTTTGCCTTGCCGGTGGCATTCTGCCATGGGTGTTTCGACGTCATCAGCTTGGCATCTGGCTTTATGCCCTGAGCGGCCTTGCCATCGGGCTACTGGTCAGCGCCTTTGTGTTGCTTGATGTCATGTGCAGCGGGGATTTCAGCTGCTGATCAAACGATGCCTTCGTCAGCAGCAATAAGCGCCAGACCATGCGCAACCGACAGGAACGGCTGGCCGATTTCGATCCGATCCTTGCCAAAGCCGTCTTCAAAGATTTTCCGAACGGCCGGGACATAGGATGTGCCGCCGGTCATGAAGACTTTTGACACATCGCGGGCATCAAGACCGGATTGCTCAAGGCAGTTCTTCGCCGCCTGTTCAATATCGGCAAGATCGGGTGCAATCGCGGTTTCGAAATCGGCACGGGTCAGTTTTTCTTCGATCTCGACCCCGCCATGGGAGAATTGCAGGATTGTGCTATCGCGATCTGACAGTTCTGCCTTGGCCTTGGACACCGTCTGATAAAGGTGGAAGCCCATTTCATCCTCGATGATAGCCACCAGATCTTCAATATCATCCGGGCGCGTTGCCGAACGGATCAGGCTTTTGATTTCGTTGATGGTTTTGGGCTGGTTCATCATGGCAAGTTCATGCCAGCGCGAAAAGGCCGTGTAATATTGACGCGGCACCGGCAACGTCGCGCCCATCGACTTATATTCCGAGCCAAAGCCAAGGCGCGGCCAGACGGCCTTTTGAATGATGCGATAATCAAACCGGTCGCCTGCAATGCCAAGACCGGTATGGGCCAAGGGTTGCACGCCGCGAATGCCAAGACCGGGCGTAAAGCGGATCAGCGAAAAGTCACTGGTCCCCCCGCCAAAGTCGGCCACCAGAACGGTTTCGGGTTTATCAAGCTCGCGCCCGTAATAATAGGAAGCTGCGAGCGGTTCAAACACCATGGCTTCAACATCGAAACCGGCCTGTTCATAAGCCCCGCGCAGGCGCATTTCGGCAAAATCATTGTCGGGATTGCTCCCCGCAAAGGCGACAGGACGCCCGGAAATCACCCGCTGCCCCAACCAGCCAAGGCTGTGCTGCGCGAAGTGATGGATTTGCGTCAGGAACGTGCCAATCAGGTCTTCAATCGAATAGGTCGTTCCGAAAATTTCGGTGCCCTCAAAATCCTTGGCCGCAAGGTAGGATTTCATCGACTGGATCAGACGGCAGTCGTGGCTTTCCTTAAGATATTCGGCAATCGCGAACGGGCCGGAACAGCTTCTGGAATGGGTCGGCGCGCCGGGCGCTGTCAGCTCCTGTTCCTCCCAGAAATAGAGGATCGTGCGATAGGTATCAAAGCTGTTGGCACCGACTTCAAACTTTGCCGACTGAACATTGCCTGCGCTGTCTGCGACCGCAAGAACAGAATTGGTCGTACCGAAATCAAGGGCAATAATTTCAGACATCAGGCAGGCTCCAGAACTTCATCAACGGAATTGGGCCGGAGGGTTTAGCGCAAGCCAGGCGGACACACAAGAAGCAAACTTAAATCGCCTTCGACAAACGCAAAAACCTGCGCATAACAAACATCGCGCCCAGTCCCGAAATATATAACAGGACCCAGTATCCGATTACATTGAAGTAGTACATCGAAAAGGATGTCGACATCAGTGTCTTGGTGACAACCAAGCTCAGACCGAACATCAAAGCCAAATCCGCGGCGATAAAGAGCACGGTACTTATTGCAAACAGCCAAAAATCCAGAACAGAGATAACTACCAAAGCTATCGAAACATAGGAAATCGCCAACATGACGCCTGTTGGCACATCTGCACCGGCTAGTCCCCAAGCATAATGCGCGAAAATGATAACGCTGGGCAGGAACCTAACCGCATGCAATGCAGACATTCCAAGATATGTTGCAATCTTCGCAGTCATTTCTGCCCCAATGAAAAAGTCCCCGACTGAGCGGGGACTTTAAACGCAGAATATATATGTGCAACCTAAACCTTTGGCTGCAGAGATTACTTGTACCAGATTTTCCGGCTGAAATCGTGAACAGCACGGACGTAGCGCACGGTACCGGACTGCGAACGCATCACGATGCTTTCGGTTTCAGCACCGTTGGCAAAACGGCGCACACCGCGCAGCATCGCACCATCGGTCACACCGGTTGCGGCAAACATGACATTGCCCTTGGCAAGCTCACCAAGCTTGTATTTGCGGGTCAGATCTTCGATGCCCCATTTCTTCGCACGCGCGATTTCATCGTCGTTGCGGAAAACAAGACGACCCTGGAACTGACCACCGATGCAACGGAGGGCTGCTGCGGCAAGAACGCCTTCCGGTGCGCCGCCAGTCCCCATGTAAAGATCAATGCCCGAGGTTTTCTGCGAGGTCGCGATCACACCGGCAACGTCACCATCACCAATCAGCATGATGCGCGCACCAGCTTCGCGGGTTTTGGCGATGATTTCCTGATGGCGCGGGCGATCAAGAATGCACACAACCAGATCGGCAACATCGCAACCCTTCGCCAGTGCAAGGCTTTTGAGGTTTTCTTGCGGGGTCGCGTCAAGATCGACAACATCCTCGGGAAGACCGCCACCAACGGCGATTTTGTCCATATAGGTATCAGGCGCATTCAGGAAGCCGCCCTTTTCTGCCATCGCGACAACGGCCAAAGAGTTCGGGCCACCGGTTGCGCAGATGGTCGTACCTTCAAGCGGATCAAGCGCAATGTCGATTTCCGGGCCATTGCCCGAACCGACTTCTTCGCCAATGAACAGCATCGGGGCTTCGTCGCGTTCGCCTTCGCCGATCACGACCGTGCCTTTGATATCCATGCTGTTAAGCGCGTTACGCATCGCGTCAACGGCGGCCTGGTCGGCTGCCTTTTCGTCGCCACGTCCCATCAGGCCCGAGCACGCAAGTGCTGCTGCCTCGGTCACGCGAACCGTTTCAAGCGCTAGATTTCGATCCATATTATCTTCCTCGTAGTGTGATGCAGGGTCTGGGGGCCCCGTCTCGTTGTTGTCTTCTATTTCTTGATTTTGTTATTTTTGCGTCGAAACTTTACAACAGCGCCCCGCATCTTGACAGGTACGAGGCGCTTTGAGCTTTAAAGTTTTAAGATGCGAAGCTTTCGATCCGCATCAGAACCGGCGGCTGCGAATTGCTTTCGAAGGCTGCGATATCATGCACTGCACCCGACATCGCCGCTTCGGTCGTTTCGTGGGCGACGATCACAACCGGCACAACACCGCCTTCGGTTTCGGCCCGGCCATGCTGGATCATCGATGCCATCGACACTCCATGCTTGGCAAGGGTCGCAGTGACTTCGGCCATGACACCCGGACGATCCCATACCATCAGGCGCAGGTAATAGGCGCCGGTATGCTTTTCGAGTGACGCACGCACATTCTTCTTAAGACGTTCGGCAGGAACACCGAATACAGGGGCATTGCGGCCCGCAGCAATATCAACGATATCGGCCACCACCGCCGATGCAGTCGGACGTTCCCCCGCCCCGCGGCCCTGAAGAACCACCGGACCAACATAGTCACCTTCAAGGGCAACGGCGTTAAACACGCCCTCGACCTTGGAAATCTGGGTTGAACGGCTGACCATGACCGGGGAAACGCGCTGTTCGATGCCTTCGGCAGTCTGTTTGGCAATACCAAGCAGCTTGATGCGATAGCCAAGTTCTTCGGCAAGCTGGATATCAAGGGCCGACACACTGCGAATGCCTTCGACAGCAACCGCGTCAAAATCAACTTCGACCCCGAATGCCAGGCTGGCAAGAATTGCAAGTTTGTGCGCGGCATCAATGCCATCAACGTCAAAGGTCGGATCGGCCTCGGCATAGCCAAGTTTCTGTGCCTCGGCCAGAACATCGGCAAAGTCGCGCCCCTGTTCACGCATGGTGGTCAGGATATAGTTGCACGTGCCGTTCAGAATGCCGGTAACGCGAGAAATCGCATTCCCTGCCAGACCTTCACGCAGCGCCTTGATCACCGGAATACCACCGGCAACTGCTGCTTCATAGGCGATGGTGACATTGTTGGCATCGGCAATCTGGGCCAGTTCAACGCCCTTGAGTGCAATCAACGCCTTGTTGGCGGTGACGACATGCTTGCCGTTTTCAAGGGCGGTCTTGCAGACATCATAGGCGATGCCTTCGGAGCCACCGATCAGTTCGACCAGAATGTCGATTTCCTTGTCCGCAGCAAGATCGCGGGCGTCGTCGTACCAGGTCAGGCCTTCTGTCGAAAAACCACGATCACGAGTTCGATCACGCGCCGATACCGCTGTAACGACGATCTGACGACCCGAACGGTCGGCCAGAATGTCGCGATGTTCACTCAGCAGCTTAACGGTTCCGGCACCGACCGTACCCAGGCCTGCCACACCGATTTTTACGACGTCTTTCACGATAACTCCTTAAGCACGTGGTTCGTTTCGCAAGCGCGCAGATAACCGAAACCGGTTATCGCGTCCTGATAAAATAACGCCCGGGACATGTCCCGGGCGAAACACAGAATGCTTTATCGGATATCAGAAAGATTTCTTCAACAGTTCACGTGCAGATTCTGCATCAGGACATTTGGCAAAGAACTGTTTGATGTTCCGGTTGGCCTGACGGATGCGGTGTTTGTTCTCGACCAGTGCAATGCGCACATGACGATCACCATATTCACCAAAGCCAAGACCCGGTGCCACAGCCACCCCGGCTTCCTGTAAAAGAAGCTTTGAGAAATCAAGCGATCCCAGTTCTACGAACGGTTCGGGGATCGGTGCCCATGCAAACATGGTTGCCGCCGGGCTCGGAATGTTCCAACCCGCACTTTGCGCACCTTCGATAAAGATATCACGACGTTCACGATACAGATTACGGAAACCTTCGACGCAATCCTGCGGGCCATTAAGTGCCGCCGTTGCCGCGACCTGAACCGGGGTAAAGGCACCGTAATCGAGATAGGATTTGATACGGGTCAGCGCATTGATCAGCTTTTTGTTGCCGGTGGCAAAACCGATACGCCAGCCTGCCATCGAATAGGTTTTCGACAGCGAATAGAATTCAACAGCAATATCCTTTGCCCCCTTGCATTGCAGGATCGAGGGCGGCGGGTTGCCATCAAAATAAATCTCGGCATAGGCGATATCAGACAGGACATAGATTTCATGCTTGCGGCAGAAATCAACCACCTCCTGATAGAAGGCCAGATCAACCACCAGTGCAGTCGGGTTTGCCGGGAAGTTCAGAACGACCGCACTTGGTTTCGGGACCGAATGTTTCACCGCGCGATGGAGCTGCTCCATAAAGCTTTCGGTGTTAAACGTTCCCTGATCATCATGCCCGATCGGAATATGGCGCAAAGCCGCACCGGCAATGATAAAACCGAAGGCATGGATCGGATAGGACGGGTTTGGCACCAAAAAGATATCACCCGGGCTGGTAATCGCCGCAGCAAGGTTCGCAAGACCTTCCTTGGAACCAATGGTGACAACGGTTTCGGTTTCCGGATCGATATCAACACCAAAACGACGATCATAATAGGCCGCAAGCGCCTTGCGCAGGCCGGGGATCCCGCGCGACATCGAATAACCATGGGTGCGCGGGTTCTGAACAGTCTCGACCAGTTTGTCGACAATGTGTTGCGGCGTGGCCGGATCCGGATTGCCCATGCCGAAATCGATAATGTCCTCACCCGCTCGCCGCGCCGCCGCCTTCATCGCATTTACTTCTGCGAATACATAGGGCGGGAGACGTTTTATGCGGTGGAAGTCTTGGGACATTATCCTACATCCTCATCAAATTGCCGAATTTCGAATTTTATGCGAAAAGCACATCGTCGAATTCACGAAAATTGCGTTTGAGCCATCAAAACAGGCCCGAAGCAGCGTACAATTCGAAGGATGTACCTTTTATGGAAATCATACTCAACGAATTAATGCGCCCGATCCATGGTTAATTCGCGTTTGCGGCAAACCGACGGCGCAAATTCGGCAATATTTCCGAAGTTCAGGATTAATCGCAGCCTTGCAGGCGTCATTGCAAAAACCATCTTGAAACGACAACAGCGCGAAAGGATTTCTCCCTTCGCGCTGCCAAAAGCGTCACCCGGCAAGTCTGCCAGACACCATGTTCAATCGATCACCTCGCCAGTGGCGATCAGTAATCCAGATAGATTTCGACACGACGGTTCCCGGCTTCACCTGCCGGAACACCTTCGTAATAACGCGGATCAGCTGATCCGTCGGCACCGACAAAAATCGCATTCGGGCTGACACCCATCGCCAACAGGCGTGAGACGACCGAGGATGCACGACCTTCGGACACACGACGGTTCACCGCCTGATGCTGTTCAAGCGACATATTGCCGGTGCGCATCGACGCGTGACCGATGATGCGCAGAACTCCACCCGTCTGCTGCCAGGTGCTTGCAACCTGTTGCAGGACGGCATTGTCGGTTCCGCCAAGATTGGTCGAACCATGGGCGAACTGGATCTGGGCGATCTGCATGCCGTTAATGGCCGGCGGCAACTGGTCAACGGAACCGACACCAAGACGCGCGGCAAGTGCATCATTGGTCACGGTCATATCGACCATGCCGGATTCGCCATAGACCGGGGCACTGCCGCCAAGCTGGCTTTCATCGACAATGACCGACCCGTTATCGGAATAAAGCGAATAGTCAAATCCCTGACCGGAATCGACCGCAACACCGGGTTCATCGGCAAAGACGCCCTGACCTTCGGCAAGGCGACGCTGATACTGATCCATCACCGGATCACCTGACGACTTCTGGGCAGCCTCATAGGCAGCAAGCTGCTGGGCGCGCGGATCGGCGGCAGAACCGCCCGATGCCCCTGCAACTGCGGCACCACCGGCGGCGGCACCGGCAATCACTGCCGGGCGTTCAGGTGCGGGTTCCGGGGTTGGAACCGGACCGGATACAGGCGACTTGGCATTCCATTCATCGGCGATTGACGAGCCGGTCGGTGCCGAAGTAACGGCACTGGTTGTTGCAGCGGTCGTCGCAGCAGAAGCCGACGTTGTCGAAGCCATAGCACTGGTCGTAACCGGGGTGGTCGGCGCCGGAGCAATAACCGGCTGGGCAGCGGTTACTTGCGGCGCGGCTTCAAGAGCATTGACCGGCGGGCTGCTTTGACGGCGGCCAGACTGGGAATATTGTGCATTGGCGCGATCGGCAGCAAGACCAGCGATCAGCGCATCGCGTTCGGCATCACCAGTAACAATCGGCTTGTTCGGGGTATCGGAAAGATTCGGATATTCGCCATCTTCACCGGGAATCGCTTCCCCGGATTTGGCACCGGCTGTTTCGTCATCGCCGTCAAACATGTCCCCGACCGACTTCCCCCATTCGACCGGATTGATGGCATCAGGAACAGAGGAACAGGCGCCCAAAGTCAGCACCACCGCCAGCGCAGAGCCGGTCTGCAGAACCATCCGCAGCTTCCCCCTTGCAGTTTCCTGCCACGACCACTGCCCTGTCGTCGATTTCAGAACGCCCATTTGTTTTCGCTGCTCCAAATTCAGTTGGATGACCCTTGCGTTAAAATATCCGCAGAAACGTCACCTTATAATTCTTGTACTACCCCTTGGCGACGCGCTAGGCTAAGACCATGATAAGCTTGGGATCAAGCAGAGTTTCAACCCGGAGCGCCTTTCAGATACCGAACACATAAAACGCTAAAAGTCTTGCGATATTGCAAAGAAGCCCAAAACGTTTTGAAGTCACCGAGTATCTGCGGCGGTATCATAAGGGAATGCCCCATGAGCGATCAACAGGCCATCGAAACCGAAATCACGCACCCGGATCCCGAAAAACTATCTGCAGCAATGGCAGAAATTGCCGAGAGAAGTCAACGACTTGTGTCTGAATTTCTTGCAAAACAGGCAGAAGACCCGGAAATCTCGGACCCGGATCCGCTCAATATCGGGTCGGCATTTGCCGAACTGACCACCCATATCATGCAAAATCCGGCCAAGCTGGTCGAAGCCCAGATGGAACTTTGGCAGCAATATTATACGCTGTGGCACAACACCACCTTGCGCATGCTGGGCGAAGAATCCGAACCGGTCGTCACACCCCAAAAGGGTGACCGTCGCTTCCGCGACGAGGCATGGGAAAACAACGAACTGTTTGATTACATCAAGCAGTCCTATTTGCTTTCGTCGCAATGGATGCAGAATCTGGTCCATGATGTTGACGGGCTGGACGACAAGACCGCCCAGAAAGTCGAATTCTATACCCGTCAGTTTGTCGATGCGATTTCGCCAACCAACTTCCTGATGACCAATCCGGAAGTTCTGCGCACCACCATCGAAACCGGTGGCGAGAACCTGCTCAAGGGCTTGCAGAATCTTTTGGGCGATCTTGAACGTGGCAAGGGCAAGCTGCAAATCCGCATGACGGATCTTGATGCCTTCAAGATCGGGGAAAATGTCGCCACCAGCAAGGGATCGGTGATCGGCAGAACGCCCTTGATGGAATTGCTGCAATACAGTCCCAGCACCGATCAGGTCGCCAAACGCCCGCTGATGATCGTTCCACCATGGATCAACAAATATTACATCCTTGATCTGCGCCCGGAAAATTCCTTCATCAAATGGGCGGTTGATCAGGGGCATACCGTGTTTGTCCTGTCGTGGGTCAACCCTGACAGCAAACTTGCCGAAAAGTCGTTCGAAGATTACGCCAAGGAAGGCGTGCTTGCGGCGCTCGACATGATCGAACAGGCCACCGGTGAAACTGAGATCAACGCCATTGGCTATTGTCTGGGCGGCACACTTCTTAGCTCCACCCTTGCCTATATGGCCAAGACCGGTGACGAGCGGATCAAATCGGCGACGTTCTTTACAACACTCACCGATTTTGAAAAGCCGGGTGAACTTTCGGTCTTTGTAGATGACGAACAGATCGAAAGCCTTGAACGCAACATGTCCAAGGAGGGCTATCTCGATGGCCGGGATATGTCGATGTCGTTTAATATGCTGCGTGCCAATGACCTGATCTGGTCCTTTGTCGTATCAAATTACATGCTGGGCAAGGATCCCTTCCCGTTTGACCTGCTGTACTGGAATTCCGATTCCACCCGCATGCCCAAGGCCATGCACAGCTTCTATCTGCGCAACATGTATAACAAGAACCTGTTGCGCGAACCGGGCGGCATCTCGATTCTCGGTCAGCCGATTGACCTGCGCGATATCAAGATCCCGGTTTACTTCCTGTCGACCCGCGAAGACCATATCGCGCCCTGGCAGGCGACCTATGCCGGAACGCAATTGATGTCCGGACAGGTGAAATTTGTCCTGTCCGCGTCGGGCCATATTGCCGGCGTGGTCAATCCGCCGGCGGCCAAGAAATATTGCTACTGGACCTATAACCGTACGCCCGCCAACCCCGATGACTGGATGGCCAAGGCCACCCAGCACGAAGGGTCATGGTGGACGGACTGGCAGAACTGGATCAGCCGCCGCTCCGGCGGCAAGGTCCCGGCGCGCAAGGAAGGTGACGGCAAGCTCAAGGTACTTGGCCCGGCACCGGGTGAATATGTAAAGGTCACCCTGTCGTAATCCAAAACCAGCACACGCCCCGGCGACGGCTATTTACCCCCTAAGGCATCAGATAGTCGTCGCAGTCGGGCAACCGCACATCCGGTTCATAACGCCCGTTTGCGACATCAAACCGAAAGATACGGTCAAAACTGCATCTTTCATCGACCCTTTCCACAAGGTCTTCATCTCGCAAGCCTGGCAACTGCGTTGAATCCTGATCAAGCAATGCGGTCGCGGGAAATGCCGTTGCCCTGCTTGCATATTCGATCTCTGGCAAACCAACCACCCCGTGGTGGCTCAAACGAATATCGGCCGCAAACCGATATTCGTCGTGGCAGACATCCCGGCGCTTTTGAATGTCGGCTTCGCTAAAACAGGCCCGGATCATTTTCACCGCACCAATTGGCACCGACAGGACAACCGGGTTTGTCGATAACGACGGACCGTCACCTGCATCCAGCCTGATCACGTCAAGAAAATGCGCCTCGATACCGCCACCGGAATAGCCAACATTGACGGCACTGATCACCCCGACAAGAACATCGGCTGACCTGTCGGAATCCGTGATCAGAAACGGCCAAACTTCGCGATCTGTCCCGCCAAAGGAATCGGCATCAGCTAGGATATCATAAGCCAGTGTCCGTTCGCGGCGCGGTTTACCATCCCGTGTGACGGAAACCATAACGCCTCCCGTGTCGGCATCCTGGGCAAGCAGCACGCACCATTTTTGATCCTGTGAACAATGCTTTTCTCCGTCCGGATCAGGCACAAGCGGGATCATGCGATAAGACGCAATATCCGAACTGTTTGCCCCCCAGTCACATCCGCACATCAGAAGTGTACCCAGGACGGCGATTACATTTAAACAGGTGGTGTTTCTTTGCACTTCAGCTTCCCGCCGGGTAATCAATTGACTGCGCACGATCTTTGCGAAACCATCGGAAAACATTTACCAGTTAAAAGCAACGCACATGACACAGAAAATCGGTTTTCTCGGCGCAGGTCGCATGGCCGCCGCCATGATCAAACGCCTTCTTTCCAAAGGCTATCAGATACAGGTCTGGAACCGCAGCCCGGACAAGCTTGAACCGCTGGTCGCACTGGGTGCAGTTGCCTGCGCCACCCCTGCACTTGCCGCCACCGGCGTCGATACCATCATTTCATTCATGGCAGACGACAAAGCTGCAAAAGCCGTGTGGCTTGGTGATGACGGCGCGCTTGAGGCAATGAGCCCCGGGACAATCGCCATTGAATGCTCCACCCTTTCGCATGCCTTTGTGCTTGATCTTGCCAGGACGGTTTCAAATACCGGACATACCTATATCGACGCACCTGTCACGGGTATTCCCGCCGACATCGAAGCAGGCAACACAATATTTTTGATTGGCGCAGAACCGGCCGATCTTGACCGCATCCGGCCGATCCTTGAGGACACAGGCAAACGGATCGTGCATTTCGGCCCGGTAGGGTCAGGAACGGTTTACAAACTGATGCATAATTTGCTGGGCGCAGTTCATATAGCCGCTGCGGCTGAATTGGTGGCGGTTGCCCAGAAGGCCGGATTGGACGGCGCAACCGTGGCCGAAACATTTTCAATTGGCGCGAATGCCAGCGGGTCGGGACTTGTAACCGTACCGGGCATGATTAGCGGAAACCACCATGAGGGGATCCATTTCACCACGGCACTTCGGGCAAAGGATGCATCCTATGCGCTTGCCATGACCAAAGAATATGGCATTTCTGTCCCGGTCGGACAGGCAGCATACGATGTATTCGAAACTGCCAGCCGGGCCGGTTTTGGCGACCTTGCGCAAAGTGCGGTGATCGAAACGCTCAAGCCCTAATTGGCGGCTGCTTTTTCGTGTTCGACCAAAAGCGGTTCATATCGTGCATCAGTCAAGGTCTTGAGGAAGGCAACAACAGCCTTGATGCGCTGGTCATCAAGAGCATCACCCTGCTCTAGCTCCTTAATCGAGATGGTATCGGAAACTTCGGGCGCACCCCACGGCTTGCCGGTTTCCGGGTTGGTCTGGTTGGCTTTGGCCTTGCTGTTATATTTGTTATAGAACCGCACCACGGTTTCCAGATCCGCAAACACACCGTTATGCATATAAGGCCCCGTGATTGCGACATTACGCAGTGACGGGGTTTTGTGTTTTCCGCGATAGGCCGGATCATCAATCGCCGGATTGTCCAGAAGCCCGTTATCGGTAAAGGCGGTATCCTTTCCAACGGCCTTGCGCGTGGCAATGTTGCGCGGCACGCCGATATTGTGGAACTGATAATTGGTGAATGTCTCCCCCTCGGCGGTCGGACTGGTCTTGAGCATATGACAGGTATTGCAGTTGGTGAACTGCTGCGAGAAGAACAGAACCCGTCCCAGTTCTTCCTCCGGAGTCATTTTATATTCACCGCGCAGGAACCGGTCATATTTGCTGTCAAACGGCGCAAAGTCATCGCCTTGCTCAAAGGCCGCAATCGCCTGGGTCATGGCACCATAGGCCTTGTCACTATCTGACCAGATATCATCGCCAAACAGCGCCTTGAAACCGGCGACATAGTCGTCATTCTCCAAAAGGCGCGCCACCACGCCTGCCTTGTCACTCATGCCCATTTCGATGGGGTTAAGCGGCGGGCCACCCGCCTGTTCGGCAAGATCACTTGCGCGCCCATCCCAGAACTGGCCACCGACGGCAATGCCGTCGTCACCCACGTGGAATTTCGGTGAAAATTTCGCATAGGCTGCCATCGGTGCATTTCGATCACCAAGGCTTTTTCCATCGTCCCCCAGAGAAAAGGCGCCATTGGCCACATTCATGCGTGGATCCTTGAACGCCATCGAAGGTTCATGACAGGTCGCACAGGCCTGTGTACGGTTGGCCGACAGATTGGTATCGAAATAAAGCGCCTCGCCCAGTGCCGCTTTATCGGCAAAGGGCGCGTTCCCCGCACTCGCCACTTCCACCATATCCGGCGCTTGTCCGGCAAGACGATGCAGGAAGGTTTCCGGGCTTTCAGCCCGTGCTGACGCGACAAAGCCGACAGTCATCGCCGACGCGATCAGTGCGAAACGGAATGGGTGGGTGTTCTGATGACGCATAAAAGGTACTTCGATCTGATCACAGGATTTGATGGAGGCGCGGCAGGAAGCTCAATCGCGAACGCAACGCATTTACACCCACAGACTTGACCCCTGCTTTGATAAAAGTCAATGGCAGGCCAATTAAGTGACCTGCCATTTCATGTATCAATTCAATCGTTCGGATATTCCCAATCAGATTGCAATCGACGGTCGACGCCGCATCAATGGCAACAACTGAACAGCAATGATCGCAGCAAGGATCACCCCGCAGCCTGCATATTCCTCTGGCGCCAGACGTTCGCCAAGGAACCATGCCCCGGCAATTGCGGCAAAGACCGCCTCGGCGCTCATGATAATGGCGGCATCGGATGCCTCGGTATAATTCTGGGCAACAGCCTGAAGGGTAAAGGCCACCCCGGCTGACATGATCCCGGCATACAGGATTTCAAACCCGGCATTCTGAATGTCGGCGATGCTGAATGTTTCCGTCATTGCCCCCATCGCCATGCCAAGGAGACCGGTAATAAAGAACTGGGTCGCAGCAACAGTCGCGGGCGCATTGGTGCGCGTGACCATCACCCCGATCAAAACCACCTGGACAGCCCAGAACAGGGCACTGGCCAAGACCCACAAATCGCCGCTTCCAAGTCCGCTTAGATCGCCGCCGCTCAGCAAATAGGTGCCATAAACGCACATTGCCCCGCCCGGCCAGACCGACCAGTGCGGACGACTGCGAAACACGACATAGGCCAGAACCGGCACGGTCGGCACATAAAATGCGGTCAGAAACGCCGCATTGGTCACTGTGGTGCTCATGATGCCGATCTGCTGGAAAATACTGGCAAGATACATCGAAATGCCCGTTGCGATCATGCCAAGGATATCTACGCGATCAAGCGAACGACCGGCCCGACCAAGTTTGCGCAACTCGCGAAGTGCAAATGGCAACACTGCAAGTGTTCCAAGCAGAAAACGCACCCCCGTAAAATATTGCGGGCCAATATTTTCCATACTTGTGTGTTGAACGACAAAAGTCGTGCCCCAAATCAGGGCCACAAAGACGATAACGGCATTTGCCTGCCAACGCGTCATATTCCCGGTCCATTTCCTGTGCCCGGGCGTGGTGGCGCACGGCACGTTAAGTGTCGAAGATCGAAACTTGCTAAACCAAGTCGGCTTACTTCGCAACCGGGATCAACCGGTGACCATCTGCTTTCACAAGACAGCATAGATCGATGTGTCAGCTAATTGGTGCTAACACTCTGATTTCCAAAAAGACTGTGATAGCTGTCGGTGAATGTTTCACGCGTAATGGCGTTTGATAATCTCCGGGCCAGCTGCGGCGAAATGGTTTTGGACGAGAACATCAACCGCACTGGCTCTTTGGCCAGAATGAACGGATGCTCTTCAACCCCGCCACTAAAACCAAGCGCCTCGGCCTGCGCAAGATATGCCGCCGGAAGCCCCAACAACAGGTCAATACGCTTTGCCATCAAAAGCTGCGTGCCATGGGGTGCCATCGATACGTCTGCGATATAGGGGGCATTTTCCGGGTTTTCGCTGAATGCCTTGAATTCCTCGCCGCGATAGGCGCCGCGCACATATCCGATCACAAGTTGCTGGCGCACCACATCTTCAAGACTGCTCAGCTTGATGCGTCGCGCGTCCCCCTTGCGCACCACAAACCCGAAGATGTCATTGCGATAGGGAACCGAAAACAATCCATATCTGGCACGTTCCTCGGTAAAGGATGCCGATGGCAGAATATCGATATCGCCATGTTCGATCGCATAAAGGGCCCGTTTCCAGGGCATGAAAACAAACTGGAATTCGCACCCCGTGGCGCGCATAACCCGTGCGATGAACTGGTTGTCAATGCCCGCAGCCATACCGTTCGCATCTTTGATACTAAACGGGCTATAGGTCTCGGATGCACGGATCACCAACGGGCGCGTACAGTCACTGATCGGTTCTGCAAAGCTTGTTTGCATCCCCCCGAACAACAAGACAAACAGCATTGCGATGCCTGGCATAAAATGCCGAGCCGCCATATTTTCCCACGCCTTCTTTACGCCTTGGCATACCGTTTTGTTTTTATGATCGGTTATGCCTGATTATGTGAGAGCGAACGCATCCCCTTTTCGCACCCGGGCTGAATGATGCAGAAAATCCTTGCGCCGTCAAACCACTTTGCAACTTAACCGCGCAAGAAAATACCTGGCACCGCCCCTTGTCCCGCAGTCTTTATTTCAGATCTTCCGGAATGGATTTTACATATTCCTGCGCCAAATCGGCATAGCGATCAGCAGATACCTTGAAGAACTCGATCTCTTCCTGTGTCAGATCGCGCACCTTGCGCGCCGGAACACCTGCCCACAATTCACCGGCCGGAATACGCTTGCCCGGTGCAAGTAGTGCATTGGCACCAAGCATGCCGCCCTGCTCGATCACACAACCATCCATCACAGTGGCCCCCATCCCGACAAAGCTTCGGTCTTCAAGTGTGCAGGCATGAATAATCGCAGCATGGCCGATGGTCACATCATCACCGATATAGGTCCCGAACTTGCCTTTGGCGACATGTACCATCGTCAGGTCCTGAATATTGGTACGTGATCCAATGCGGATTTCATGCACGTCACCACGAATAACACAGCCAAACCAGATGCCGGTCTCTGCCCCGATTTCAACATCCCCGATAATTGTCGCATTCGGGGCAATAAACGCAGTTTCATCGATGGTGGGCATTACCCCGCGATAGGACAGACGCATGGTCAGATGACCTTTCGTAACTTGTGTTCAGACATCGCCACCTTGTGAAATCGTAAATCTCGCGGTGCGGTCTCTCTTGATTTGGCAGTTTAAATTCTAACATGAAAAGATGGAAACCCTGTCGCAACAAATCTTGCTCATGATCATATCCATGCCATCCAGCCTTGTCCTTACAACTGCCACGCGTTTTTTGACCCGTGCTATCGGCGCAGCTGTGGCCGGAATTTTTGCAGGTTTGTTTTTCACAGGCCCGACAGATGCGCACGAACCATCCTTTAACCGGACCGACAACGGATTGCTGATTGCAGCATTTTCCGTCTGGGAACCGTTTGTGATTGAGGATGAAGATGGCTCCCGGCACGGGATTGATGTTGCGCTACTCACCGAAATTGCCCGTCGCCTCGGACTGGAACTTGATTTGCACCCCTGCCCCTGGCGGCGTTGTCTGAAAACACTTGAAGACGGACAAATAGATGTCCTTACAAGCTTTGCCTTCACCAAAGAACGCGCGGAATTTGCCCATTACGTCACCCCGCCTTATAGCCAGGTGACACCGGTCTTTTACTATAATCGTGAAAACCCGGTTTCGATCACCGATTACGGCGATCTGCGCAATCTGACCATTGGGGCTGTGGTCGATTCACGGTATTTTGAACCGTTTGATAGCGACACGTCCCTTGATAAGTTCGAAGCTGGCAGCGAGATCATTTTGCTTCGGATGCTTAATGCCAAACGGCTTGATGCCATCGTTGGATCGGATTCCAACGCCGATTTCGAAATTCGTCGCGATCATCTGGAAGACACAATCGTCAAGGCCCCGTTCCGGTCAGGGCATCACAACGACATCCATATGGCCGTTTCGCGCAAATCCCCCCTGATGGCGCGCACCGAACAGATATCTCAGATCATGCAAGACCTGCTTGATGAAGGCTTCATTGACCGCCTTCACGAGCAATATTGGCCCGACAAGGGGCCGAGCCAGCATTCCCGGGACGACAATCCCGACGCAACGCAGCCGATCCAGTGACGATATCGCAAATCAGGCAAATTTTTTGGCCCCTGCCACACACAACACAACCGCAAGCGTGACGACAATCATCGCCCAGCTGACCGGCTCGGCCAAAATCATTGAAGCCAGCATCAATCCCATGAAGGGTTGTAAAAGCTGCAATTGACCGACCGTGGCGATCCCGCCCAATGCCAGTCCGCGATACCAGAAGAAAAACCCGATCAGCATGCTAAACAGTGACACGTAACCAAGCCCAAGCCATGCCGATAGTCCAATCGCGTCGGTCCTGTCCGGCAGTGTTGCCCCGCACAGGATTACCATCGGAACAAGCGATATCACCAGCGCCCAGCAGATCACCTGCCACCCGCCAAGATGCCGCGAAAGCTTCCCGCCTTCGGCATAGCCAAGACCACAGACAATGACAGCGCCCAGCATATAAAGGTCACCTGAAAGCGCACCGGGTTCACTGCCAATCGCAGCAAATCCGGCCACCAGCACACTCCCCAAGACCGAGAACAGCCAGAAAACCGGGCGTGGTCGTTCGCCTCCACGCAGCATCCCGAAAATCGCCGTGGCAAGCGGCAACAATCCGATAAACACAATCGATCTTGCTGAACTGATATGTTCAAGCGCAAGAGCCGTCAGCAACGGAAAGCCGACAACCACGCCGCCCGCCACCACCAAAAGCGATGTCCATTGCGATTTCTGCGGTCGTACAGGCTTTGATACCAGAAGGATCGCAAGTGCCAGACACCCGGCAATCGCAGCACGGGCCACAGTCAGGAATACCGGATCGAAATCCATCACCGCCAGTCTGGTCGCAGGCAAGGAACCACTGAAAATCACAATTCCCATCATGCCGCTCAGCCAGCCTGCGCGTGTTTGATAAGTAACCCGTGCCATGAATACCTCCATCACAATGACAGAGATATCTTTGACTTGCCCAAGTGCACGTCACCAGACACAATACAATACAAATATAGCAAACTGTACTGAGACGAAAGGCAATACAGTGACCTTTCACCAGCCCGCGAACAACAGCACCACCGGCAAGGGTGGCACCCTTGTTTCCCAAGTCATGGCAACCATCCGTGACCGGATCGCAACGCGCAACCTGCTATCGGGTGACAAGCTACCGTCAATCCGCGCCTGCGCACGTCAGATGGCTGTGTCGAACTCTACCGTGGTCGAAGCCTATGACCGGCTGGTTGCCGACGGCACCATACAGTCACGGCGCGGATCGGGCTTTTATGTATCGGGTCACACTGCGCCGCTGTCGATTGCCCAGATCGGCCCGAAACTTGACCGGGCGATTGATCCGTTCTGGGTGTCGCGCCAGTCGCTTGATGCCAGACCCGATATGCTCAAACCCGGTTGCGGCTGGTTGCCACCCGACTGGATGCCCGAAACATCGATCAGGCGCGCCTTGCGCAATCTTTCGCGCGCAACTGACACCGTTCTGACCGAATATGGTACGCCGCTTGGCCTTGCGCCCTTGCGACAATTGTTGTCACGACGCCTGGCGACTTTCGGGATCGAAGCCGGTCCCGATCAGATCCTTTTGACGGAATCGGGTACGCAGGCGATTGATATGCTCTGCCGGTTTCTGATCGAACCGGGTAACACCGTCCTGATTGACGATCCCTGCTATTTCAATTTCTGCGCGCTTTTGCGTGCGCACCGCGCCAATATCGTCAGTGTGCCTTTTGGCCCGAACGGCCCGGATATTGATGCCTTTGCAGACATCCTCGTCACCCACAAGCCCCGCCTTTACATCACCAATTCCGGCCTTCACAACCCGACCGGTGCGTCTTTGTCACCACAGGTCGCCCACAAGGTTCTGAAAATTGCGGATCAGCATGATCTGATCATCATCGAAGATGACATCTTTGCCGATTTTGAAAACCAACCGTCCCCGCGTCTGGCTGCCATGGGCGGGATGGAACGGGTTATTCACATCGGAAGCTTTTCCAAAACGCTTTCCGCCTCAATACGTTGCGGCTATATCGCTACCCGGCCTGAATGGGTTGACGGCCTGATTGACCTTAAGGTCGCCACCGGCTTTTCAAGCAGCAATCTTGCCCCGGAACTGGTCCATGCCGTGCTTAAGGACGGCACCTATCGCAAACATATGGACGGGCTGCGAGACCGGCTTTCGCACACCATGACCCAGACGGCAAAACGTCTTGCATCACTTGGTATCTATCCCGTTGTTACGCCAAATGCCGGACTGTTTTTATGGTGTGCGTTACCCGACGGGATCGATGCCGAGCAAGTAGCGCGCAATGCCCTTGGCGATGGTGTGGTCCTTGCACCGGGCAATGTCTTTAGCATCTCGCAATCAGCAGGCAATCTGATGCGCTTTAACGTGGCGCAATGTCAGAACCCCAAAATATTCGACGTGCTTGAACGCGCCATGCGCCCATGACCGGCCCCAAAAGCAAAAGGCGCACCCGACTGGGTGCGCCTTTTGTCATTTTATCTGACTTCGGATCGCTTACGGGAACAGCGGCTCAATCTCGAGCCCCATGGTTTCCGGTAGGCCCAGCATCACATTCATATTCTGAACCGCCTGTCCCGATGCGCCTTTGACCAGATTGTCCTCAACCGCAACAATGATCACACGGCCCGGTACGCGATCCTTGACCACGCCCATCAGGACGTAGTTCGAACCACGCACATGGCGGGTCTGCGGGGTCACACCAAATGGCAGGACACGTACAAACGGCTCGCCCTCGAAACGCTTTTCGAGTGCTGCCTGAATGTCTTCGGCCGTGGTGCCATCGGTCATTTTGACATAGATGGATTCAAGGATACCGCGGCTCATCGGCATCAGATGCGGCGAAAAGTTCACAACCACGTCCTGACCGCTCGCCCATGCGAGGCCCTGCTCGATTTCAGGCGCATGACGATGCCCACCGGTGCCATAGGCATGAATGCCCTCGGTCACCTCGGCATAAAGCGTGCCTTCCTTCGGCGAACGGCCCGCACCGGTCACACCGGATTTGGCATCAATGATGATGTCATCGGCATGAACCAGTTTGCCTTCAAGAAGCGGGGTCAGTGCCAGCTGTACCGGGGTTGGATAGCAACCCGGATTGGCAACAACACGTGCATTCTTGATCTTCTCGCGGTGCAGTTCGGTCAGGCCATAGACGACTTCTTTCTGCAAATCCTGTGCGGCATGTTCTGCGCCATACCATTCCTTGTAGGTTGCCGGATCAAACAGGCGGAAGTCCGCCGATAAATCGACGACCTTTACATGCGCGGGCAGACCGGCAATGACTTCCTGCGTGGTGCCATGGGGCAGTGCGCAGAAAATCACGTCAACCGTTGACCAGTCGGCCTCGGCAATCGAGATCATGGTTGGCAATTTGACATGGGCAAGATGCGGGAAAACTTCCCCGAACGGACGCCCGACTCGTCGGTCGGCGGTCAGCAGGGTGATTTCCGCGGCAGCATGATGCGCAAGAATGCGAACCAGCTCTGCCCCGGTATAGCCACTGGCACCGAGAATTCCGACTTTGACCTTGACGTCACTCATTTAAATCTTGCTCCAAGTTAGGCACCCGTGATGAACGGGTATTGATAACGTGCGGATGTTGGCAAACAAGCCCACCAGATGCAAGCAATTAGGCCGAAAATATCCCTGATAAACCGCAATATCCCCATGCAAATTAAGCATGATGCTCAAATGCTTGTAGATGAGGTGCTTGTATATGAGGCCGGTTATTTCTTGCGTGCCCGGCGTACTGTTGACGGACAGGCACGTTTGTCCTGTGGCAGTACGGTATAGAATTTCTCGATCTGCTCATATCCGGTGGGTGCCGCGACCGGGTAGCTTGCGACATATCGTCGATCCGACAAGCCAAAATCACTGGCTTTAAGACCTGATCGCTGCAACCACATGCGACGGTGCGCGTCCGACACCACGACGTCGGGATCGTCGACCAGAAAGATAGTATCGCGCGCCAGCCGGTCATTATATTTGTGATGGCTCGGAAGCCAGGCGGCAAGCTGTTTGCGCAGATTGCCGGGGCTTGGCAAATTGCGCGTGCGGGTGACAAATTTGGTCATCTGGCTGACCAGCTGGCTGATGTCGCTTGGCGGCACCGAACCATGTGTTGCGCGGTCGATGAAAAATGCCAGATCAATCTCGGTCGGATCACGCCTGATAAGCGGTTTTATTGACGCATACAATTTGAAGAATCGCGCAATCTTGCCGCCATCGGCATTGGCCGCATCATAAACCCGGCGATAGGATTCCTGCACCTCGGCACGCGCGCCATAGGCGGCAAAACGCCGGGTAAAATCAGCACGTTCGCGGTCATTCACCCAGATCGCACACAACAAATCAAAGGCCGCATCATTATTACCAAGGGCAAGTCTGTGCATATCTTCGGTAAAGGGACCAAAGATATCACGCAGTAATCCGGGATTGGCGCGCTCGGCCGCAAACAGGATTTGCTGGATTTCGGCCCCTGCCCCGGCGGTTGCCCCGCGCGGCCCCCATGTCAGATAGGCGCGCGGATCATTGGTAAAGCAATATGGATCGCCTTCAAGATACCGCTTGCCGCTGCGCGGATTGGCGGACTGACAGAAATTGAACTGGATCACGTCGTAATCTGTTCCTTCAAGTGCGAAGGTCAGTTGATTGGCCCGCTCGATTGCATCGGGTGGTGGCAATTGCGGCGGCATCAAAAGTCGCCAAAGACCCGTCGTGATCGCCCCGTAACTTTCCGCACCGACCGCAGCACGTACTGCCGAATTCAGGCAGGGCTGAAGATCAATGATCGCCTGACGGGTCTTGGCCCCCACCACGCCATCGGCCTTGCCATAGCTATTGGCAGGCTTGCCGGCACAATTGGCGGCTTGCGCAAAAAGCCGCTGCTGGAATGTCGCAACCGCCCCGTAGCGTCCAAGCGTCAAAGCCCGGTTCTCAAAACGATACAGAACCTGCGCAAGATCCTGTGCCTGCGCACCGTTGCCCGACGAAAACAAACCAAAAGTTCCTGCCAGCAAGATTAAAACTGCTGGCAGGAGCAATTTGGCTGTTCGATTTGACACCAGGCTGCGTTTCAGAGCAGACCTCAATCCGGTTAAGGTTGGCTTTCTAATGCTGCAGAGAGCTTAACCGGGCTTTTAAGCAGCGCCAAGCGATAGCGCCCGATCTTCTGGAAACCAAGCGCCTCATAGGCCCTGGCAGCAGCTTCGCTGTCGGTTGACAGGATCGCACGGGTAACCCCGCGCGCGCGCGCTGCCAGTAGTGTCTTGGCAACCAGAATGCGGGCATAACCGTTGGACCGGAATTCCGGCGGGGTCCAGACCGGCCCGACCTGTACCATATCGGGCATCTGGGCATTGAATCCGGAAAGACTGACCGCCTTGCCATCAACAATCAGCGCCCACATGTTGCGTGCATCAAGGGCATGAACAAGACGTGATGCGATCTTGCTATCCAGAACCGGGGTATCTTCGGCCCCCAGTGCCTCGATCTCATAAGCGCGCAACCAGCTCAGAAGCGTGCTGCGTTCCACCTTTTCCGCATCGACCATCTGAAAATCATCGGCCCGCGCATTGACCGGCACAATCAGCTTGGCAAGATCGAGGTCATAAAGAAAATCTGACGCATTGATCGCAAAATCCGCATCCAAAAGCCCAAGATGACCGAGAAGATCAGCCGCCTGATCCGCATCTCCGAACACACCTGCAACCGGACCCGTCATTTCGGAGCGAAACACATCAACCAGCCCCGACGGCGCGCCTGCTTCATTGCCCGACTGGACAAAAACATTGCCATTGCCAAACTGCGCAATGACAGCACTGATCGCACCGCTTGCATCCACCGCACCAAAATACGTTCCAGAAAGCGGATGACGGCGTCGCTCGATACCGGCAGTTCGCAGGTTCCCGCGCAGAACCATGCTGGTCGCTGCATGATTGGCAAGGAATGCGTTTGCGGCATCGAGGTCGGCGTCGTGCAGCTTTCTGTACTGCATAATGGTGGTCCCTTTCAAATCAGGGGTTTAAAGGCTGCATTTCCACAATTGCCGTGAAAAAAGCACAAAAAAAGAAGGCCCGCTGAACCAGCGGGCCTTCTTGAAATCGCGTATCGCGTAAGCGTGCCGGTTTAGCGCTTCGAGAACTGGAAGCTACGACGGGCTTTGGCGCGACCGTATTTTTTACGTTCAACTGCACGCGAGTCACGGGTAAGGAACCCGCCAGCCTTGAGCGAACCACGCAGTGCCGGTTCGAACAGGGTCAGCGCACGGGAGATACCGTGACGAACTGCGCCAGCCTGGCCCGAAAGACCACCACCGGAAACGGTGCAAACGACGTCGAACTGATCTTTACGATCGGTAACGCCGAACGGCTGGTTGATCACCATGCGCAGAACCGGACGTGCGAAGTAGTCTTCGAATTCACGGCCATTGACGGTGACTTTACCCGAGCCCGGCTTGATCCAGACACGTGCAATTGCGTTTTTACGACGGCCAGTTGCATAGGAACGGCCCTGTGCGTCGATCTTCGGCTCCGGCAGGGTGCCTTCGGCAGCTGCGGTTTCACCGCCCTGTGCCAGATCCTTGAGATCTTCAAGAGTTTTGGTGTCGGCCATTATTTAGCACTCCGCTTGTTCTTTTCGTTCATAGCCGCAACGTCGAGGACTTCCGGCTTCTGAGCTTCATGCGGATGCTCGGTACCAGCATAAACGTGCAGTTTGGAAAGAACCTGGCTGCGCAGCGGACCACGGGACATCATACGCTCAACAGCTTTGATGATCACACGTTCCGGATGCTCACCGTTCAGGAGCTTGTCCATGGTGCGTTCTTTAATGCCGCCCGGGTAACCGGTGTGCCAGTAGAACTTCTTGTTCTGAAGTTTACGGCCGGTCAGTTTGACTTTTTCGGCATTGACGATGACGATGTGATCGCCACAATCCATGTGCGGGGTAAACATTGCTTTGTGTTTACCACGAAGACGGTTGGCAACAACAGCAGCAAGGCGGCCAAGGACGACGTCTTCAGCGTCGACCACGAACCATTTGCGCTCGATGTCGCTCGGTGTCGCAGTGAAGGTTTTCATTATATCTATACTCGAAAACTGGGTTCCACGGAGGGAAACGTCCCTCGTTGAAAGTCGGCGCATTATGCCAGCATTCAACAGGAAAACAACAGGAATATTTCATTTAAAATCAATAAGTTAAACAGATAGGTATTATTTTACCACACGATTTCGGGCTATTTTTGATCCGGTGGCATCGCATACGTCCCGATCACATGCGCACACAGGCTGTTATCAACGTCTGATCGAATATGGCATTCGGCAATCAAAAGCCGCCTGCCCGCCTTGAGGATCTTGGCTTCGGCAATCAGGTCTCCGGGCTTTGCCCCCGATAGGAAATGCACCGTTGCCTCGGTCGTGACCGCCAGATCAGCCTGCGGCACCACAAGCCAGGCCACCGCATAAAGCGCAATATCGGCCAGCGCAAAGATCGCAGGCCCCGTTACCACATTGCCCGGACGCAGATAGCGTTCCGAAAAAGGCAATCTCAGAATGGCGGTATCATGTTCAAGGCTTTCGGTGCGGACCCCCATGTCACCGACAAACGGAACCTTTTCACGCATGATCGCGTCAAAGTCCGCCGGTGTGATCCCGGTCCGGGTTCGGGAATTATTCATGAATGCGGGCCTCCCCAGATTGCCAGTTTTGTCTTGGTTTTATTGATAAAGACACCACAGCCTGACATAACGTTTACGTTAACGTCAATATCTTAGACAAAAAGCAACCCGCATCAGGCAGGCGACAGACTGCCCCTGCACGCCAGAAGTCACAAGATTGGCAATGGAATGTGAACCGGATTAACGCAGAACGATGCCCGCCACATCGGTATAGATCGCCACCACCACACAGCCAATCACAATGGCAACAATGGCGGTCGCCCCGATTTGCGGTAAATTCTCGCGCATCCATTCGCCGGGCGATAATGTCGGGGAAGAACCGGTCTTACGCTTGAAACGCGCTCTGACAGGACCGCGCGACAAATCGACAACAGGCTTAGTGACCTCATCATTGGACGCCCAATGATACCGGTTCTCGGGCAGATAAACAGGGCGGCGGCCTTCCTGACCAGTCTCGTCATTCATCATGGCGATATCACAGCGTCATTCGCTGGCTCCTGCAACAAGGGTAAACGCAAATTTCCGGTCATTTCCATGATGCAATTCAGTGCACCACGATCCTGACGGCCCCCTTATTGATGGTCTGTCACTCACGCCCCGCGTCTATATCAGCCTTGTGTTCTTTTCGATCTGCATATGAACTGCCCCAAAACAGTTCATTTCAAAGCTTGTTTTCATTTTCTATATATGGGGATTACGGCAACTATTCGACAATAGCGGTCTATTTCCCGATAATTGCCGAGAATTCATTAACCGTCAGCACCAGTACATAGCCGACCGCAACCGCCGCGATCATGTAAGCCGCCACACGCGGCAAGAACTTGTCCCATGTCATCGGCTTTCGGTTGGACCGGCGCGACTTGCCGCGCGCCATTTCCTGCTTTGCAAGGATTTCCATCCGTTTGCGATCAAGTTCATCGCGCGCAGCCCAACTTGCTGTGTTGTCGGGCAGATCAATACGCGACTGACGGACTTCCTTTTCCTTGAGGTCATCCACCCGCCCCTGAATGTCTTCCGCCCCGACCAAGTCACCTGAATTGTCCTTTTCTCGGACCCGATCCAGCAAGGTCGCACCGCCATTCAGGCTTTCGACATAGTCGTCATAAGCCGTTTTTTCCTGTGCGATGGCTGCGGCTTGTTCGGCTTCACGGGCGGCATTGTTCGCCACCGGACCATTCATCCCTCCATGCAAGGCCGCCGCCCCGGAAAACTTGTTCTGGACATGCACATGCCGGTTCGGCTTGGGCCGGACCGGATTTCGGACTGGCTCGGGTCTGGTCTCGGCAATTTTCTTGTCGTTGACCATAGGGGCGGGTTTCGGGCCCATCATCACTGGTGGGCGATAGTCATGGAAATCAGTATCGGATGACTGGGGTGTTTCCCCCTCGTCTTCGTCAATAACCTTGGGTTTGGGCATCAGGAAGGCCGGGATATCAAACCCTTTTTGAAGCAGGCGCGCGCGTGCCTCGGCGCGATATCGTTCAAGATCGCGCTCCATTACGTCCTTCCGATCAAACCGTTTAATCGGCGTTTCACGGACGGGTTTCTGCGTTCTTAGTGCCTCCTGCCTTTTCTGGCGGGACACAAAACGGCTCGGCGCCCGGCTGGGACGCCGCGTATCACTATCACTCATCCACAACCTTACGGTTTTTTTGACCGTTTGACTTATTATCCTGGCGACAATCAATGCGATGCGCCTAGAGGGTTTTATTGATGACCCATTGCGTGCAATTCTACTACGATCACCTGTAGAAGAAAAACTAAAAACGACACCACCAACAGGCATCACGGAGGAACCCATGACCACAGAAACAGCCCCGTCCCCACTCGTCATCCGGCATGATCATGATGGATATGTCACCCTTGTCATGTCCAATCCTGCCCGGCGCAATGCCCTGTCGGGCGCGATGATGACGGCCCTTCAGGATGCGTTTGACCAGATCGCAAATTCCCCTGACATCCGGTGTGTCATTCTTGCGGCCGAGGGGCCGGTGTTCTGTGCCGGTCATGACCTTAAGGAAATGGGTGGCATATCGGAATGTGATCAGCATGCCAGCCTGTTTGCACAATGCAGCCGGTTGATGATGCGCATCGTGTCCCTGCCCCAGCCGGTTATTGCGCGGGTTCGTGGCATGGCAACAGCCGCAGGGTGTCAACTGGTTGCGAGTTGCGATCTGGCGGTTGCGGCATCCACGGCGAAATTCGCAACGCCGGGCGTGAATATCGGGCTGTTCTGTTCGACCCCGATGGTCGCATTAAGCCGCAATATCGCTCGTAAACACGCCATGCGGATGTTGCTGACAGGTGATCCGGTTCCCGCCGAACTTGCCTTTAGCATGGGGCTTGTTTCCGATGTGGTTGACGAAGCCGACCTTGAAGCTGCCACTACGGCCCTTGCCGCCGGAATTGCCGCACGTTCCGGCATGACGGTAAGACTTGGCAAACAGGCATTCTACAAACAGATCGAAATGCCGCTTTCCGATGCCTATGGCTATGCTTCCGACGTCATGACCGCCAATATGCAAAAGCATGATGCCCGCGAAGGGATCTATGCCTTTGTTGAAAAGCGCCATCCGCAATGGCGTCACGAATAGCCGGAAGCGAACCGCTATGCATGGTTGCAGGGGGCTTGACACAATCATGCCGACGGTTCTTTGTGAATGGATAATATCTTTCTCGGAGTTACAACCATGCCGTTTGAAATTTGGCTCGCCTTTGTTGTTGCATGCACCGTCATCCTGATTATTCCCGGGCCGACCATCATGCTTGTCGTCAGCTACGCGCTGAGCAAAGGTCGTCAAACCGCATGGGCAACGGTTCCCGGTGTTGCCCTGGGTGATCTGACTGCAATGACTGTGTCGCTTGCCGGCGCCGGTGCACTGCTTGCAACCTCGGCAGATGCCTTTACCGTGCTGAAACTGTGCGGGGCGGGATATCTGATTTATCTTGGGATCAAGATGTGGCGCGAAAAACCCGATATTCTGCAAGACAATCCTGATGCCAAACGCAACCGTCCGTCGCGCATGTTCCTTCAGGCTTATGTGGTCACCGCCCTTAATCCCAAGGGCATTGTCTTTTTCATCGCCTTTGTGCCGCAATTCATCACAGCAGGCAGTCCGGTCCTGCCGCAATTTATTGTCATGACGGCAACCTTCGTGACGCTTGCCGCAGTCAATGTCGCCATCTGGGCCATCATGGCCGGTGCATTGCGTGAACGGTTCCGCAAACCCGAAGCCATGCGGCGCCTGACCCGTGTCGGGGGTGGTGTGATGATCGGGGCAGGCCTTCTGACCGCCCTTACCCGCCGCGCGAGTGCTGCGGCTTAAGACGCAAACTGCCTGCAAGATTTGACATGATTGCCCGCCCGGCACCGTCCCGGCCAAACGGGTAAACCACCACCATCACAAGCGATACCAGCAACACATTCCATGCCGGGCGTAGCGGCCACATCCATTCAAGATTGGCCGCTGCCACCCGATCTGCCGGGATACCGGTAGCCAGTGCGTACCAGGCATATTCAATCCCCGCCGTTGTCAGCCCGGAAACCAGCGCAATGACAATCAGTGTACTGGCAGACCGCAACGCCCAGCCGCGCCAGTGCGCAAACCGGTACAGCATCAGGGCAACAAACAATCCCGCCATCAGGGTCGCCTCACTGACATCGACCTTGGACTGCAAAAAGAAATGGATCACGCCCAGAACGGCAATGGGATAGACCAGCTTGTGCAACCGGCCCCATTTCGCCCCAAGCTTGCGCATGGCGGCCTTGGTCGAGGTCGCAGCAAGAACCGCAAGACCAAGCACCGCAACAAAGCCAATGGTCAGATAGATCCGCAAGACGATCTCGCTTGCTATGCGGCCAAGATCAAGATTCTGGCTGATCGCATACAGGCAAAGATGCATAATCGCATAGCAAAATGCCCCGACCCCGATTTGACGGCGCACCTGCACAAGCTTCGAAAACCGGGTAATGCGGCGCAACGGCGTGATCAAAAGCGAAATCAGCAATATGCGGATCGTCCAGTCACCGCTTTGAAGGATCGCGTCCTTGACCGGAATCGTTGCCCCGCCCTGCGCGATCACCGGCCAGAGTAACAAGGCACCGGGCACAAGCAATGCAATAAAAACAGCCAGTTTGAAAACGGAAAAACGCCCGGACGGGTCAAGCCATGGATACATGCAGTCAAAGCCTGTTCTAGTGTGTCTGTCTGTTACTCAAAGCGCATTTGACCGGCCACGTCATTTAAACTCGTCATCAACTTTCCGCGAGAACGGGCTTCCCGTCTTTGCCTGCCCGCACTTGACCGCAAACAGTTGCACCGCAATCGCAAACATATAACTATCACATCATCACCCCTGATGATGGATGGATCAAATGCCCCAGTTTGAAAACCCGAGTGAGCAGAATATCAAAGCCTTGCTCGAAACCACAAAAACGATTGCGCTGGTTGGTGCCAGCCCCAAAGCCGAACGGCCATCCAATCGGGTGATGAAATTCCTGCTTGATCGCGGCTATCACGTCATCCCGGTCAATCCGGGTCAGGCTGGCGGACAAATCCACGGACAGACGGTTGTTGCCACTCTTGCCGACATTGCCGAACCGGTCGATATGGTCGATATTTTCCGCAATAGTGAAGATGCGCCCGGTGTGATTGACGAGGCCATTGCAATCGGCGCCAAAGCGGTGTGGATGCAGCTTGGAGTCCTGGCCCCGGATGCCGCAATCAAGGCGCAGAAACATGGTATGACGGCCGTGATGGATCGCTGCCCGGCTATTGAAATTCCCCGCTTGTTCTGAGCTGCCATTTCAGATCAATCCCCGATCAACCGGCAAAACAAAAGGCACCGGAAACCGGTGCCTTTATACATTCGATCATAGGGATGGTTATCAGCCTAACCGCGTCCGCATTTTGCCATCAACTCGGGCATCAAGCCCTGATTGCCGATAAAGACCGGCTGAACCGCACTGGTCACATTGTAGGTCGTGGTGTGCTCATCCATGATCTGGTCATAAAGACCCGATGTTTCGAGCACCAGCGACACTACCCCGTCAGGCTTGATGCGAAGGGCCGCAAACCCGTTAGCATATTCGGTGCGTGCGCATTCACGCCCCAGGATCGTATCGAAACGTTCGACCAGGGCATAACGCGGGTTTTCAGTAAGATGTTCGCGTTTGGATATCGAGCCGGGCTCGATACTGGTCTTGGGGATATATTTTCCAAACCGCACCTGGGACTGAACGATATAGCCATCCGGGAAATAGACAGCGACATCTTCGGAAAGAAGAATACGGTCGCCAATCACCTGCCCGGAACGCAAAAGCGCCTTGATGCGTTTCCCCGGAATTTCACCGGAGAAGGCATTAAATCGCAGGTATTTTCCGTCCCCGCGCTGATCAGCATAATATTTTTCAAAAGGCACGACTGGGGTGATATCGGCGGCGATTGCTGCCGGTGTGGTTGCCGCTGACGCCATGGCCAGTGCAAGTATTACGCCCCCCGAGCGTCGCGAAAAGACCGCCTTGATGGCCTTTATCATATGTCCCCGCCTCTCACTCTTACGTATCGAAATCTTTCGCAGAGATTATGCAGATTAATCCGAATTTCAACTGTAATTCCCGCGAAAGTGTCCGGCACGGAAAAAAGCACATAAAAAAACAACGAGGTGGCATGATGCCACCTCGTTGCCAAAGATTTGGTAAATGACGGAAATCAGTCGACCGAAATCGTCACACGACGGTTACGCGGTTCGCGAACACCATCCGGAGTCGGGATCAGAAGATCGCCTTCACCGACGGCATCACTGTCGATCTGGCCGGCTTTAATGCCACGACCGGTCAACTGGTCAAGGGCGGCTTGCGCACGACGCTCGGACAGTTTCAGGTTGTAGGCAGCAGAACCTGACGCATCGGCGTGACCGACGATTGCAACATTGCCCATCGAGGATGCCCACTGTTCCGCAGCCGCATCAAGAACGCGCTCGGAAACCGGGGTGATCGCAACGCTGTCAAAATCGAAGAAGATCGTGAACAGGCGTGCTTCCTTGGCGGCAACCGGTGCAGCCATCGGTGCCGGTTCAACAGCACGAAGCTCGGCCATTGCGGCTTCGAAATCTTTCCAGCACTGGCTGATCAGATCATCCTGCCAGCCTTCCTCGCTTTCCTCGATCCAGCAATCGAATCGTGCCTGCGCAACGGCTGCGGTATCAGGCTTTTCTTCGCGCTTGCCATCATCAAGAAGCGCAATCAGTTCATCGCGAACAGCGCGTTTCTGTGCAATTTCCTCTGCCGAGAAACGCCAGTTTGCCGGATCTTCCGGCAGAATGTTTTCATCTTCGACGACTTTGCCAGCTTTCTTGGCAAAGAAATCAGCATCAAAGAAGTCGTACCATTCGTCAGCTTCACGCTGCGCATAGGCAATATATTCAGCCTTCAGCGCCTTGCCGAATGCGGTTGTGGGTTCGGTACCGGAAATCGCGGAAGATACGGAACTGCTGTATGTCAGTGGGTTACCGCCATACATAGCTGCAGTACCGGAATTATCTACGCTGCTACATGCACTCAGAAGCGCTACACCACCAAGTGCACAAAGAATAGTCGGACGAAGCTGCATGTCTTACCCCTGTCGTGAAGGTTGTTATTCAGCGGATACTTTATCACCAAAGATGGTAATATTATGTCTCAAAACGACCGAAAACGCGATTTGTTCCATACCCGTAGAAAGAAATGGGTGTCGGTACACACTTTTCAAGAACACATAAACCTGTAATGCTTATTCTCTCATACCGTCGTATGAGTATCAACCAATACAACCAAGACACAGAGCGGACGAGGGTCAAATGATCGAAACCGATGTATCCAAGATCACAGTAATGCTAAAGGAGTTTGCGCTCGGCTTTGGCATGGATCTTCTAGGCGCAATTGTCATACTTGCTGTCGGCTGGTGGTTCGCCGGTCGCGCCTCGGCACTTGTGCGCCATTCGCTGAAAAATGCGAAGTTTGTTGATGCAACACTCAAACCTTTGGCAGCAAGCATTGTCCGCTACGCCGTGCTGGTCTTTGTCATCATCGCTGTCCTGTCGAATTTCGGCGTTGAAACCACCAGCATCATCGCGGTTCTCGGCGCCGCCGGTCTGGCAATCGGTCTGGCCCTGCAGGGCACCTTGTCCAACATTGCCGCTGGCGTAATGATCCTGATCCTGCGCCCGCTCAAGATTGACGAGTTTATTGAAGCAGGTTCGGTCTCGGGCACCGTGGTTGAAATCTCGTTGTTCACCACTCTGCTCAAGACGCCGGACGGTGTGTTCATTTCTGCGCCGAACTCGCAAATCTGGAACAGCGCGATCAAAAACTATTCGCGCAACCCGACCCGCCGCCTCGACATCAAGGTTGGCATTTCCTATGACGACGATGTTGATGCCGGACTTGAGTTCCTTAAAAACCTCGTTGCGTCCGATCCCCGCGTTCTCAAAGACCCCGAACCGATGAGCTTTGTCGCCACCCTTGGCGAAAGCTCGGTCGATCTGACCGCACGCGGCTGGGTAGCGACGGCTGACTTCTGGCCGGCCTTCTTTGATCTGACCCGCAAATCGAAAACCGAACTGGAAGCCGCCGGCTTCTCGATCCCGTTCCCGCAACGCGATCTGCACGTTATCGAATCACCGGAAACGGCGAGTGCGACCAAAACTGTTGCCAAACCGGCAGCAAAGGCACCAGCCAAGAAACCGGCGACCCGTTCGCGCGCGACAACGGCCAAAACCGCAACCAAAACCACAGCTGCGAAAAAGCCGACCGAAAGCAAAAGCTGATCCGCGCAAATCACAACCTTTAAAAGAGGCCCCAACGGGCCTCTTTTTTTGTGTCCGTGTCGTGCCAGTTCCTGACGAAAGCTACTTGCTGTCAGTGTAGTAGCCCGCTGTTACCCGCATGCCACCTTACAGGCGTATGATTTCTGACCGTGAAGGACAAAACAAACCACAACATCCCCCGGGAGGATATCAAATGTCTGCCAAAAAAATTCTGATGATCACAGGTGATTTCGCCGAGGATTACGAAACCATGGTCCCGTTTCAGACCCTGCTTGCGGTCGGCCACAAGGTCGATGCGGTCTGCCCGGACAAGAAAGCTGGTGATACGGTCGCAACCGCAATCCATGACTTCGAAGGCGATCAGACCTATAGCGAAAAACGCGGTCACAATTTTGCACTGAATGCGGATTTTGCCTCTGCGCGCGCGGAAAACTATGACGCGCTTCTGATCCCCGGCGGTCGCGCCCCGGAATATCTGCGCCTGAACGAGGACGTCATTCGTCTGGTGCGTGACTTCAATGACGCTGGCAAACCGATTGCTGCGGTCTGCCACGGCGCACAGCTTCTGGCAGCAGCCGACATCATCAAGGGACGCACGGTTTCGGCCTATCCGGCTTGCGCGCCCGAAGTCAAACTGGGCGGCGGCATTTATGCCGACATCGCCATTGATGATGCCTGCACCGATGGCAATCTTGTCACCGCTCCGGCATGGCCTGCGCATCCGAAATGGCTTGCCGCCTTCCTTGCTGTTCTTGGCACTGAAATCAACTTGTAACCGGATATCGCCCAATCGTGAGTTGCGTTTGGGCGATTTTTCCCTGACCATGGACCTCTGGTGTTAAACACTCTGCAGGGTCTGCCTTTGGACTGGTTACGGGCCCTGAAAAAAGCGGTCGGAATACAAAACCGGCCGCATCACAGGAAAGGCCGTCCTCATGTGTCAAATCTATTCAGGTGCCGAACCCGAACTTTATCAATGTGTCAGCCGTTCTGTACGGATCAATGGCGTGGTAACCAGCCTGCGTCTTGAACTGCGATTCTGGCAAATCCTTGATGAAATCTCGTCGGGTGAAGGTTTCACCACCCCGCAATTCCTGGGCAAGATTTATGACGAAGTTGTCGCACAACGTGGCGACATTCCAAACTTCGCATCGCTGTTACGCGTAATTTGCACAATTTATCTGGAAAAACAGATCGGGCTTCATACCCCGTTTGGCAAAGCTGAAACCGCGTCCCGTCTGGTCAGCTGACCCTGCCCGATATTTGTCGGGCACTGTCGGGCGAGTTCTAGTTCAGCCAGGAAGACAGTTCGCGCGTGCTGAACCCACCGCTTCGCATGATCGAAGGGTTGGCATTACGTGCAAGCTGCGGCTCGGCCGGTTTGATGATGGCATTGCGCCGATGCATCCCGGCTGCCGCCCCGAAGTCAATCTGTGAACGCGCCACCAGTTCGGCCGCCGTTGGTTGCTGCTTGCTGGCATTGATCGGGGTTTGCGGCGCCTGTTGCTTTTGCTTGGTCTCGTAGATCCAGCGCAATTCCTGCTTCAGGGTCTGATATTCCGGTGTATCGGGCGCAGAGTTAACCTCGTTAACAATCTGAAGTTTCACCATCTGCGGGAACCGGTCCAGCCGTTCGAGCAGCATGAATTTCACGCTTGGCCGCACCGCGTCTGATCGCATCAGCTTCATCACCAGACGGCGATAGATGTCAATTCGCAGATTTCCGTTTGATGCCAGCTCAATGAATTCTTCGACAAACTCGCGCGCCGCCATCTTGCCATCCAGAAGTGCGCGCAAATTGTCGGCCATCGCCCGGCGATATGCCTCGCGGATTTCAACAACATGGTTGGATGCGCGCGTGCGCACCAGATGGAATGCTTCGGGGCTAAAGGCGTTCTTTGTCAGAAGCTTGGCGCAATCGGCAACCAGCTCATGCTTGGTCGCATCGGAAACGACTTCAAACACGCCGGTAATCAGTTCCTTGCATTTGGCATGCGGCCCCATGCGGATCGCAGCCGCCAGGGCCATCGGGCTTTCCGGGTCACGGGTCGCAATCACGGCAAGTGCCAAAGGATCATCATATTGCATCAATGCCAGATCATTGCTGAGCAAATGCTCCGGCATCAAAAGACGCTGCTGCTTTGCTGCGCCGGTTACGGTCAATGGTTCGCCGCTTTGATAACTTTCCTTGATATTGAGCGCATATTTCAACGCGTCATACGAGATGCCGTGATTGCTGCTCATGGCACTCAGTCTCCTTTTGGACCCTTGGTGAGTCGCTTGTCTGAGACCAAGCCTTCAAGGCCACCGCTGTTGCGTCCCGTTCGCGGCCGGATATTCGGGTTCAAACCGGGGTTCCGCTTGGCGTTTACAGCCGGTGCAACCGTTTCCTTTTCGACACGTGTACGCGCTGTGGCGGGCTTGGTGTCGTTGAAGAAATCGATATACCAATCCATATCGGTTGAGGCCATCGCATACCGTCCCCCCGCTGCCGGGCTTTCGATATTGGCTTCGGGAATGCCGTTGCTGATTTGCAGCACCACCGATGACGGTGCAGTCATGCCCGCACGCCATGCAAGGGCCGTAATCGCGCGCGCGCTTCCGGAATCAAGGATTTTCGAAACTGCACTGACCGGTATCTGTGCGTAATGCGCAAGGGACTGCACGACAAGTGCGTCCTCGTTGCGCGATACCGCATCAAGAATATACTGATCAATCGTCATTTTCTGGTTTGACGCGACTTCCTGTTCGTGATCAAGCATCACGTCATCAGTCACATCCATCGCCATTGTGCTATCGGCTGCATAAAGCGGCATGCGGTTTTCAAACCGGGCCTTTTCAATACGCTGGCGCACGGACTGGCGAAGGGCACGTGCGACTTCGGTGCGCATGCGTCCCTGCTCGACCAGCGTATCAAACAGCGATGCCATGATGAAATGCGCGACACGACGCTGGGCCTGACGCGAAATGCGGCTTTGCCCACCCATAAGGTCGTTGCCCGATGTTGTCGGGGCATTTGTCTTGCGTTCTGCGAAATGCGGGGTCATGGACACTACATTGCGCGGCGCATCGTCAGATGACAGCAACCGGTTCAGAAGACTGCTTTTTTCTTTCTCGGCTTTCTGTTCGATCAGGCGTGCTCTTGCCGCGGCTTCCTGTTCTTCACGCGCACGTTCGGCAGCGGTCTGAACAAACTCGCCGCGTCCGCGCATGATATCAAGGAAATCGGAATCGCTCAGAAGTTCGATATATTCACCGATCGACACCCGACCAATAGCCTGAATGTCCTGGCGCAGGCGGCTTGCAGCCTGACGGGTCATATAAGGCGTATGGCCCAGTTCCTGCTCAATCAGATTGATCACCTGCGGGCGATAGCATTCACCCATATTGGCAATGGCCGCGACAAATTCCTCGACCATCTCAAGGCGCTCGGACGGACTGACATCATGCAGGTGACGGCGCAAACGGCGCGCAACATCCATACGGACATCGCTGTCAAAATCCGGAGCATCATCGTCATCATCAGCATGCGCCATTTCCGTTGAAAGGCGTGCCGCATGTTCAAGCGCGCTTTGTTCTGAAATCTCTTCGCTGGAGCTTTTGCGGGGGATCGACCGCCCACGCGCATTACCGGCATCGGCAGAAAATGCATCAGGTGCGACTGTACGGACAGTTTCAGCAAGATCACGAAGCTTGGCAGTGGCTTTGTCATCAAGCCCCGCGTCACCCGTATTTTTCTGCCGATTGAACATCCAACTCAGCATTATCGCAGCTATTCCCCTGGTCCCTTGCCTGGCGGCATATCAGGCATCAAACAATGCAGATACCTGTGTTTTTTATGTTTTGTCAGAACAGTTTAACCAGAACCGACAGTGATACACAACCAGACTAGACGTATAAATTCATTACCCCAACATCAAAGGCCGAAACCATCAGGCACAGCCTTGATTACCAATAGACTATCGACGCAAAGACTCAAAAAAACATTAACAATACAGCGCACTATACAAACCGGTGATATTCGCCGCGAAAGTTGGGCGAACCTGCTCGCTTTTCCCGCACCGAAATTCACCGACACCGGCCCTCTCCCCGGCCCGTATCCGGCCTTTGGGCACAAAAAAGCGGGCGACCGATCCGGCCGCCCGCTTGTTAAATCTGTTATCAGGATATCTTGATGATCCCGATCAGTTGCTTACCCATGCAATGCGCAGGATATTGGTCGCACCGGGCGTTCCGAACGGAACACCTGCGGTGATCACCAGTGAATCACCCGGACCGGCAAATTCTTCGCGCTGGGCGACTTCACAGGCAATGCCGACCATTTCGGCAAAGTTGGTCGCATCCCGGGTAAAGACCGGATGCACACCCCAGCATAGCGCCAGACGACGTGCGGTCTGAATGCGCGGGGTCAGGCCAAGAATCTGAACTTCCGGACGTTCACGCGCGGCACGGAATGCCGTGGAACCGGACGTGGTATAGTTGACCACGGCTTTGGAGCCGATCGTGGCAGCAACCTGACGGGCTGCGGCACTGATCGCGTCCGGTGCGTTATGTTCCGGATCCGGGCGGTTGGCATCACGCATGCGGTAGTAAAGCTCGTCCTGCTCAACACGGACCAGAATGCGGTCCATGATCGAAACGGTTTCAAGCGGATACTTGCCAACAGCACTTTCTGCCGACAGCATCACGGCATCGGCACCGTCATAGATCGCAGTCGCGACGTCAGATGCTTCTGCACGGGTCGGTGCCGGGTTCGATACCATGGAATCAAGCATCTGGGTTGCCACGATCACCGGCTTGCCAGCTTCACGGCAGGCTTTGATGATCCGTTTCTGAAGAATCGGAACATCTTCCGGCGGGCATTCCACACCAAGATCACCACGGGCAACCATCACCATGTCAGACAGCTCGACGATCTCGTCGAGATGCTCGATTGCCTGCGGCTTTTCCAGTTTGGAAACGATGGCTGCACGGCCCTGGATAAGCTTGCGGGCTTCGGCGACATCTTCGGGACGCTGAACAAACGACAGCGCGACGAAATCGACGCCCATTTCCAGACCGTAAACCAGATCGGCACGGTCTTTGTCCGTCAGCGGCGACAGCGGCAACATGACGTCAGGAAGGTTAACACCCTTGCGGTTTGACAGCGGACCACCGGTGATGACCGTACATTCAGCCGACTTGTCATCGCATTTCTCAACACGCATGCGCAGCTTGCCATCATCAAGCAAAAGGTTCGCACCCGGTTTCAGGGCTGCGTAGACTTCCGGATGCGGCAAGGAAACGCGCTTGTTGTCACCCGGCGTCTTGTCCATGTCGAATTTGAAGGTATCACCAGCTTCGAGTTCTACCTTCTCGTCGGCAAAGGTGCCAACACGGATTTTCGGCCCCTGAAGGTCCATCAAAATCCCGATCGGACGACCAAGCTTTGCTTCGACAGCACGGATAGCTTCAAAACGGGCCAGATGTTCTGAGTGTTCCCCATGCGAGAAATTCAGGCGAAATACATCGACGCCTGTTTTCACGATTTTCTCGAGGATTTCTGGCTTTGAACTCGCCGGCCCCAGGGTCGCGATGATTTTCGCCTTACGTTGACGGCGCATCAGCTACTACCTCTTGTTATTTGGTTTACACGTGAGCCCTACCGCTTCGGCCTGCATCTGCGGCGAGGCGCCAGGGCGTCCTGATATTTTTCTGGGGGTAACCCCTTAATAGTCAATCAGCCCCTATTTGAACAGGGACTTTTCTTTAAATGCCTTTACAAAAATGTGATTTTTCACTGGACAATTACAAGAAGCCCCCTCTTAAAAGAGGTGAAAAGCCGCATTCGCCGCACGCGAAATGCTCCGATCACATTGACGCAAACAGGGCTTCATTCAATGAATAAATGGCACCACCGCTTTCTTGGTCTTGCAGCCCATATCGCAGACTGGTCAAAGGATCGCAGTACGCAGGTCGGCGCGGTTGTCATCGGCCCGAAAAAGGAAATCCGTGCGGTTGGCTATAACGGCTTCCCGCGTGGTGTGGATGACGCTGTCGAAAGCCGCCACCAGCGCCCGGAAAAATACGCCTATACCGAACATGCCGAACGCAATGCCATCTACAATGCCAGCTATACCGGCACATCTCTTGATGGTTGTGCGCTTTATGTTACCCACTTCCCGTGCTGTGACTGCGCGCGCGCCATCATTCAGGCCGGAATCGCCGAGGTCTTCGTGGATAAAACCAAACTTACCGCGGATTTTCTTGAACGCTGGGAACAGGATATGAAGATTTCGACCGAAATGTTTGACGAATCCGGGGTCATTGTTCAGGTGATCGACAATGACGGCACCACAAAGCCGATGAAATAATCTATCACCCTCTTTACAAATGCCCGCCACCTCCAATATGGGTGGGTTCGGACCGGATACGAGCATTCAAAAAACAAGACGTAAACGTCGCAAGTTCAGGCCTGCTGCTGATCTCAGGTCAGTATTTGTCAGATTCTCCAGCATAATCAGGGGCGGTTAGACCTTGCTGGAAACCAGACAAAGGTATAAGGGTTTATACAACAGCAACCGAGATGAATTGCTGCTGTTAGTCCCTGAACAGCGACGCATATTCGTGATGATGCTCAGGAAACGAGGCCGGATGAACGCGAAAATCGACTTTAGTAAAATCAGTTTTCTGATCGTTGACGGGGACAAGATTTCAGCTCAAGTAGTCTACGACACACTGGCCTATCTCGGTGCCAGTCACATTCAGCGCGTAAAAACGCCGAATGATGCCTTTGATGTCTTGCGCAGTGAAAAGATTGATATCGTTGTGTGTGAATGGCGACTCCGTGGCATGGATGGTCTTGAATTTCTTGACGTCATGCGCAATTCGACCAACTCGCCCAACCGGTTCATTCCTGTGATCATGCTGACTGCGCATTCGGAACACCGTTACGTAACAACCGCACGCGACCTTGGTATTACGGAATTTCTTGCCAAACCATTCAATGCCAAGGCACTTTATAGTCGATTGGTATCGGTCATTGCTCGACCACGACGTTTCATCAATACCGGAACGTATTTTGGTCCAGACCGACGCCGCAGGCAGGTCCAGTTTGATGGTCCTGACCGAAGGAGCCTTGACGAATGACCCATTATGACTGGGGAAGCGGAGCAATCGTGAAGCCGGACGCGCCAAAGAAAAAGAAGAATGTACAGATCATTCCCGCCCAAACCGACTTGAAGCGGCGAGCTGTCAACTTCATCAAGGGATTTGATATCAATCTGTCCCCCGAACAGCTCGAAGAGCTTGAACAGGTTGTGCAACGCAGTTCCGAAACCTTTGTCCGCGACGTCGGCAAGGACCTGATGGATTGCCGCCGCCAGATCATCCAGGCACTGGGCGACAAGACAAAACGCAGCGATGCCGTGGCCAGCAGCTCAGACCTTGCCTATTCGGTCAAGGCACTTGGCGGTACGTTCCAGTACCCGTTGATGACCCAGATTGCAAAATCGCTGGAAACTTTCGTTGCGGACCGTACCACCGCCAATGAAAAACAGCTGCTTGTCATCCAGCTTCATATTGATTCGCTTTATGTCATTCTCGCAGGCCGCGTTACCGGCTTTGGCTCGACGGTCGAACAGGCCACCGTCGCTGCCCTGACCAAACTTGCCGAACGCCACGAGTTACCCCGCGAATAGCATTGAGAAACGCAACAGTCTGATGTTGCGTTTCCTCATGTCATCCCCCATTTCCGAGACGATCTGTCTTCTGCATTCGGGTAGGCGCACCGCTATCTTGACCAACCTGTTTCTGCGTCTTCCGTGTCTTCCGTGCTTTGCAATGACATTGTCAAACATGCCCTGAGAGAACCTTGACGCTTCGGAATAACGGGTGGTTTCTACCCACAGAGGAAACCGGGAAGAAATTTCGAATTCAGATCAAAAACCGCTTGCGCCCCCAAAGACCGACTGTTAAAAACCGCGCCACACACCATGCGGGTGTAGCTCAGTTGGTTAGAGCGCCGGCCTGTCACGCCGGAGGCCGCGGGTTCAAGTCCCGTCACTCGCGCCATTCCCTCCCGATGGGAATGAAACAAAAAAGCACCACGGTTTATCCGATGGTGCTTTTTTGTTTTTATCCCCGTTCAGAACGCACATTCACCCGAATTGATTATTGCTGGTCGGACCAGTGTCAGCGCTTTCTGTGCCCGATCAAATGCCTTCGAATTGATGTGCGTCCCGCTGCCATGACCAGCACTGCGCGATCTGGTCTAAAACATTGAAAACAGTCACAATTTCCCACGGATACTGCCATAAAAAACGGCCCTGTCCTTTTTTTGTAAAAAAGCCCTTGCCAGAGTGCACCACCCCTTATATAAACCGCGCCACACACCATGCGGGTGTAGCTCAGTTGGTTAGAGCGCCGGCCTGTCACGCCGGAGGCCGCGGGTTCAAGTCCCGTCACTCGCGCCATTCCCTCCCAATGGGAATGAAACAAAAAAGCACCACGGTTTATCCGATGGTGCTTTTTTGTTTTTCACCCCGAAATCCGGTCAAAACTGCCCCGATTGAGATGGTTTCATTTTTCTTTGAAAAATCGGTCAGAAAACACTTGCCTCCGTCCGGTGGGCTTTATATAAACCGCGCCACACACCATGCGGGTGTAGCTCAGTTGGTTAGAGCGCCGGCCTGTCACGCCGGAGGCCGCGGGTTCAAGTCCCGTCACTCGCGCCATTCCCTCCCGATGGGAATGAAACAAAAAAGCACCACGGTTCATCCGATGGTGCTTTTTTGTTTTTACCCCGAAGCCCCTCCCTTCCTGCCTCGCAGAATCAGATTTCGACCAACAACAATGCCTGCGCACATGACACCGTCGAAAAATCAACCATTTGCACGGTGAATTCTGGTGAAATCTGTCATTTGTTCAGTTTTGCGGCAATCCTGACCGTCTGGTCATTGATTAATCGTATAAATTATGCTCAGCTTTGCGGGCATTAAGCGAAATACTTGCAGGCCGCCCCACTTTCGGGCTTGTAGGCATTGACCGCGATCTGCCTGCCGTGCGCCGACCGGTGCACAGCCCCGGATTGTTGTTTGATTGTCTATCGGTCTTCGCCTTGGCCTGCAGTCCCACAACAACAAACGGGAGGCGCATCATGCGCAAATTAATCGCAGGGCTGGTCATGGGGACCGCGCTCGCTACCATGCCGCTGGCGGCACAGGCTGAAACGCCGAAAAACGTGCTTGTCATGGCGAATGCCATTGATGACATGATCACCCTTGATCCTGCTGGCATGTTCGAGTTTTCCGCCCTTGAGTATGAAGGCAACACATATGATCGCCTGATTACCTTTGATAACGACGATGTCTCAAAGATCTCCGGTCAGGCTGCCGAGAGCTGGGATATCTCCGAAGATGGCAAGACCTTCACCTTCCATATCCGTAAAGGTATCAAATTCGCCTCCGGCAATGATCTGACCGCTGAAGATGCGGCCTTCTCGCTGCAGCGCGTGATCCTGATTGATGGTTCTCCTGCATTCATCCTTGGTCAGTTCGGTCTGACCCCGGAGAACGTCAAAGAAAAAATCCGTGTTATCGACGACTACACCTTCTCGATGGAAGTTGATCAGCCTTACGCACCAAGCTTTGTGCTGTATTGCCTGACCGCTGGCGTTGGTGCTGTTGTTGACAAAAAGGTTGTCCTTGAAAACGAAGTAAATGGCGACCTTGGCGCAGAATGGATGAAAACCAACTACGCCGGTTCCGGTCCGTTCAAACTGAACAAATGGACACCGGGCGAAACCCTTAGCCTGACCGCGAACGAAGACTACTGGGATGGTGCACCCGCAATGAAGCGCGTGATCATTCGTAATGTCAAAGAAGCCGCATCGCAGCAGCTGCTTCTGGAAAAAGGCGATATCGATATCGCCCGTAACCTTGAAGCAGACCAGATCGCAGCCATTTCCGGCAATGACGACCTGAAAGTCATGCCGAAGGGCAAAGGCGCTCTGTGGTACCTTGGTCTGTCCCAGAAAAATGAATATCTCTCGAACCCGAAAGTTCGCGAGGCTCTGAAATACCTTGTCGATTACAAAGGTATTTCCGAAACCATCATGGCCGGTCGTGCACAGACCCATCAGGCATTCCTGCCCGAAGGCTTCCTTGGTGCCTATAACGAAAATCCGTACAGCCTTGATGTCGAGAAAGCAAAAGCGCTTCTTGCCGAAGCGGGCCTTGCTGACGGTTTCTCCGTAACCATGGATACCCGCAACACCACCGCCGTCATGGCAATGGCACAGTCGATTCAGGCAACCTGGTCGCAGGCCGGTATCAACCTGGAAATCATTCCGGGTGACAACAAACAGACCCTGACCAAATATCGTGCCCGTCAGCACGACATCTATATCGGTCGTTGGGGCCCGGATTATCAGGATCCGCACACCAACGCTTCGACCTTTGCCTGGAACCCGGACAATTCCGACGATGCATCGGCAAAGCCGCTTGCATGGCGTAACTCCTGGAACCCGGGCAGCATGACCGAAGAAACCGATGCTGCGATCCTTGAGCGTGACAATGCGAAACGCGAAGCAATGTATATCGAACTTCAGAAAAAAGTTCTGGCTGATGGTCCGTTCGTGATCATGTTCCAGGAAACTGAAATTGCTTCGATGCGTGGTAACGTGAACAACTTCGTTCTCGGCCCGTCATTCGACACCAACTACTATCGCTTTGTCACCAAAGACTAAGGAGACAACGGTCGTAATGTCCGCTGTTACACGCAAAAACCGGGACGGGCGCACACGCGCCCGTCTCATTTCCGGCAAGGCAGGAAGCTTCCTGCGCATTGCCTTCTCGCTCGCCATCACATTCTTTGGCCTGCTGCTTGTTACCTTCCTGATCGGTCGCGTTTTGCCGATTGATCCGGTTCTGGCCGCAGTCGGCGACCATGCTTCACAAAGCACCTATGACCGCGTTCGCGAAGAAATGGGGCTTAACCTGCCACTTTGGCAGCAATTCTTTATTTATGTTTCCAACGTCCTGCAGGGTAATTTCGGCCAGTCGGTTCTGACCTCAAACGCTGTGCTTGACGACATCAAACGTGTCTTCCCCGCGACTTTGGAACTGGCGACCATCGCCACCATCATTGGCGTTGTCCTTGGCATTCCCGCTGGCGTATTTGCTGCGATCAACAAAGGGAAATGGCCTGACCACGTCGTGCGTGTGATTGGTCTTGCCGGGTATTCAATGCCGATTTTCTGGCTCGGCCTGATGGGACTTCTGGTCTTCTATATGAAACTGGACTGGGTTGCCGGGCCGGGACGCCTTGATGCCTTCTATATCGATTTTATCGAGCCGACCACGGGCCTGATGCTGATCGACACATTGATCGAAGGCGACATGGATCTGTTCTGGAATGCGGTATCGCATATCATTCTGCCCGCTTCGATCCTTGCCTATTTTTCACTGGCCTATATCGCCCGCATGACCCGCTCCTTCATGCTTGAACAGCTTAGCCAGGAATACATTCTGACCGCACGGGTCAAAGGCATTTCCGAACATCGCATCATCTGGCGTCATGCGCTGGGCAACGTGATGGTTCCGCTGGTTACGGTAATTGCCCTGTCTTACGCCAACCTGCTCGAAGGATCGGTTCTGACTGAAATTATCTTCGCATGGCCGGGACTTGGTCTTTACATCACCAACTCGTTGCTCAATGCCGACATGAATGCTGTTCTTGGCGGAACGGTTGTCGTTGGTGCGGTCTTTATTGGCGTGAACATGCTTTCTGACGTGCTTTACCGCCTGCTCGATCCCAGAGCGCGGAGATAATCATGAATACACAAGCTCACATCTCCAAACCGGGCCTGAAACAATGGCTGACTTCCGACACGCCAAAATCACGCTTTCAGGCCAAATGTGGCCGTGCATGGCTCGGCTGGATCAAGTTTTCCGAAAACAAGCTGGCCATGATCGGCCTGTCGATTGTGATCGGCCTGATCCTTGTCACCATTTTCGCACCGCTTCTGGCCCCCTATGATCCGCTGGCTGCCGATCTGACCAACCGTATCCAGTCGCCCGGTGCACAACACTGGTTTGGCACCGACCAGCTTGGTCGAGATATTCTGTCACGCCTGATCTATGGCGCGCAATACACCCTCCTGATTGTCGGTCTTGTGGCCATTACTGCCGCCCCGCTTGGCCTTCTGGTTGGCACGGCTGCCGGTTTCTTCGGGGGCTGGGTCGATGCCACCCTGATGCGCATCACCGATATCTTTCTGGCCTTCCCGAAACTGATCCTGGCACTGGCCTTTGTCTCGGCACTTGGTCCGGGACTTGAGAACGCCATCCTTGCAATTGCCATCACCGCATGGCCGCCCTATGCGCGTATTGCACGTGCTGAAACCATCACGGTGCGCAAATCCGACTTCATCGAAGCTGCCCGCTTGCAGGGCACATCGAATATGGGCCTGATCGTCGGCCATATCATGCCGATGTGCATGAGCTCGCTGGTCGTGCGTGTCACCCTTGACATGGCGGGCATGATCCTGATTGCAGCGGGTCTTGGCTTCCTTGGTCTTGGCGCACAGCCGCCGATGCCCGAATGGGGTGCCATGGTGTCTGACGGTCGCCAGTTCCTGCTTGAACAATGGTGGGTTGCGACCGTTCCCGGTATTGCCATCTTCATCGTCAGTCTTGGCTTCAACCTTCTGGGTGATGGCTTGCGCGATGTTCTTGATCCGCGTGGAGGGGATTGATCATGAGTAACGAACCCCTTCTGACGGTCAAGAACCTCGAAGTCACCTTCAACACCCCGAAGGGTGAAGTGAATGCCGTACGCGGTGTTTCCTTTAACCTTGGGCGTGAACGTCTTGGCATTGTGGGTGAGTCAGGCTCTGGCAAATCCCAGACCGGGCGTGCGATCCTGGGTCTTACGGCAGCCAATGGCCGCATTACCGCCGATCAGTTGACCTTCCACGATGTTGATCTGGCCAACCTCACGCCCAAGCAATGGCGCAAGGTGCGCGGTGCGCGTATTTCCATGATCATGCAGGACCCGAAATATTCGCTGAACCCGGTCATGACCATTGGTGACCAGATCATCGAGGCCTATCGCGAACATCACAAGGTCAACGCCAAGGAAGCCCGTCATCGCGCGATTGACATGCTCGAAGCCGTCAAGATCCGTGACCCGGAACGCGTTTTCAATTCCTACCCGCATGAAGTATCGGGCGGGATGGGGCAACGCGTGATGATCGCGATGATGCTGATCCCTGATCCCGAACTGATCATCGCCGATGAACCGACATCGGCCCTTGATGTCACGGTTCAGCTTCAGGTGATGGCAATTCTTGACGATCTGGTACGCGATCGCGGCATGGCACTTATTTTCATCAGCCATGACCTTCAACTGGTTTCAAGCTTCTGCGACCGGGTTCTGGTGATGTATCAGGGACATGTGGTCGAAGAACTTGCGGCCTCTGCCCTGCACGAAGCCAAACATCCCTATACCAAGGGTCTTTTGAACTGCTTGCCGAAAATGGATGGCGATCATGGCGATCTGCCGATCCTTGAACGCGAAGCAAGCTGGGCAGAAGGATAAGAACATGATCGAGATTTCAAAACTCAATGCCTGGTTCGATGATCACCACGTCTTGAAAGACGTCGATATCTCTGTACCTGCAAACGGCTCGTTCGGTCTGGTTGGTGAATCCGGATCGGGCAAATCGACGGTCCTTCGCACCATCACCGGCCTTGTTGATGACTGGGAAGGCAACATACTGGTCAACAGCAAGGAACTGGGTGCCAAGCGCGACAAGGCGTTTTACCGTCTTGCCCAGATGGTGTTTCAGGACCCGTTCGGATCGCTTCATCCGCGTCACACCATCGACCGCATTCTGACCGAACCGGTCAATATTCACGGTCTTGGCAATTCCGATGCCCGTGTGGTCGAGGCGCTCAATCAGGTCGGTCTGGATAATTCGTTCCGGTTCCGTTACCCGCACCAGCTTTCCGGTGGTCAGCGTCAGCGCGTGGCTATTGCCCGTGCACTGATCCTTGAACCCAAGATATTGCTGCTTGATGAACCGACATCGGCCCTTGATGTCTCCATTCAGGCCGAGGTGCTTAACCTTCTCAGCCGCCTTCGGCGCGAGCTTGGCCTGACCTATATCATGGTCAGTCACGATCTCGCCGTTGTTGCGCATATGTGCGACGATATCGCCATCATGAACCATGGCCGCATTGTCGAACGTGCCACCGCAGAACAGCTTGCCGAAGGCAAACTTGAACATCCCTACTCCCAGCAGCTTTACAAGGCCGCCGGGGGTTATGACCGTGCTGTCGTTGACAGCTTTGTCGACTGGGATTGATCTGATCTGTGCAATGCCTGAATACGGGAACCTGATTGAATGACGATTGCCACCAATCCCTCACGCCCGGCAAGCTATCGCCCCAGCTTCACCTGGGATGCCCATGCCTGTCTGCCGCTTGATGAAAAGACGCCCGAAAGCCTGCTTGATGAGTATGTGAAGGGCAATGTGGATTATGTCTGTGTCAATGTCGGCATGGACATGAACACCATCCCCCACATCATGCGTGTGATTGCCGCCTTCCGGGCCAAGATCGCAGCCCACCCGGACAAATACATGCAGATCGAAAAGTTTGACGATCTTGCCATCGCCAAATCCAAAGGCCTGCTGGGTGTCGGCTTTGATCTTGAAGGATCGGTCATGCTCCAGGACATGCCCGAAATGATCCCGGTTTTTGCCAAGCTCGGCGTCAAGCAAATCCACTTTGCCTATAACCGCAACAATTCGGTCGCGGGCGGCTGTCACGATGTAGATATGCCACTCACCGACCTTGGTGTGGAAATGGTCAAATCGGTCAATGCCAGCGGCATGATCATGGATTGCTCGCATACCGGTCGGCAAAGCTCGCTTGATATCATGCGGGTATCCTCCAAACCGGTGGTGTTCAGCCACGCCAATCCCAAGGTTCTTGGCGGTCATGAACGCTGCGTCGATGATGAACAGATCAGGGCCTGCGCTGAAACCGGCGGTGTGATCGGCATTTGCGGTTTCCAGCGTTTCATCAAATCGCTCAACGAACCCGAAGTCCCGGACATGGTCCGCCATATCAAATATGCGGTTGATCTCGTCGGTATCGACCATGTCGGCATCGGTCTTGATACCATGCCCGAAGTCGCCGGATGCAACGACTTCCCCGATGGTGTCGACCGTTCCTATTACTGGCCGGTCAGTAGCGGCTATGGCCCCGGTGCGGGCGGTGCTGCGGTGTTTGATGCCAAAAAGCTCCCTGCCCTTGCCGACGCCCTGATTGGCATCGGCTATTCAACCGATGACGTCGACAAAATCATGGGTGAAAACTTCATCCGGGTTGCGAAGGCCAGTTGGTAGCACATCCCCGTTCGGCAAGCATGCGAGAGAAACTGGAAAGTTTTTTTAGGTATCTCGCATGCTTTCTTTCCCCAACCTTGCAAGTGCCATTTCAAGAAACGCGCGCAATCGACGCGAACGACGCATGTCCCTGTGGTATCCGACCCATGTAGTTCTTGAAGGAGGCCTCTCTGCCAGCGGCAATTCGACAAGCCCGGAATATGATCGGGCCAGCAACCTTGGCAACACAGCAGCTCCAACTCCTTCCTGGCACAACCTTGCCTGAACATCGCGGCTGTTGCTGCGACCAGCAATGTGCGAATTCGGAAACATGGACTTAAGCCACCTGGCGTCGGGCATGTCCGAAAATGCATCGTCCATCGTAATGACATTCATTACCTCCGGCCGGTCGACGTTATGGCCGTCCTGAACATAGACGCCATACTCAACGGTCAGAATTCTGCGTGAGATAACATCAGGCTCGGTAAACGGAGTAATCCGGAAAACGATATCTGCTTCTCTGCGGGGTAAACTCAATAGTCGCGCGTCCGTTAGAAGTTCGACACTGACATTCGGATAAGACCGGCAAAACTCCCCGATCAACGGGGACAAAACATGCCACCCGAACCAGTCTGAAGACGAAACACGCAGGCTTCCATCCAGAGATTTTTCTGCCCCGGTTAACTCACGCTGCAGGGCAAAGGCTTCCTCTTCCATGCGCTCTGCATGACCCAGAATAACGCTACCCTCGTCTGTCAGAATAAATCCGTCCGGTGTTCTCTGAAAAAGGCGGCATCCCAAACTGTCTTCAAGTTTCTTGATGCGCCGCCCCATTGTTGGCTGCGTCATTGCAAGTCGACGGGCGGCGGCGCCAAGCGTCCCTTCCCGTGCGATTGCCAGAAATATTTCGACGTCACTCCAGTTCATCATACCCATTCATTTTTGCATGAACATTTCTCATTATCTTTCGTTTCCATTCACAAATCAAACTCTCACAATCAGACCATCCAAATCAAACAGGAGTAAATCTGATGACCAAAATGAAAGCCGCTTTCCTCGAAGCATATGACCAGCCGTTCCGTATTACAGAGCTTGACCGACCTGTCCCGGCAGAAGGCGAAGTTCTGGTACGTATTGCAGCAAGTGGTGTAAATCCGCTTGATTCCAAAATCCGTTCGGGAAAAGCCGCACATGCTCGTCATCCGCTTCCGGCTGTTCTCGGCATTGATGTCGCAGGAACCATCGAACAGGTGGGACCGGGTGTAACCTCGTTCCATGTCGGCGAAGAAGTTTACGGCATGACGGGTGGCGTTGGCAGCGTCCAGGGATCTCTTGCCCAATACGCGGCTATCGATGCGCGGTTGCTTGCCCCAAAGCCCTCGAATTTTTCCATGCGTGAGGCCGCTGCACTACCACTGACATTTATCACCGCGTGGGAAGGCCTTGTTGATCGCATCGACTTGCAGCCTGGTCAAACCTTGCTTGTGATCGGCAGTGGCGGCGTTGGCATGAATGTTATCCAAATTGGAGTGGCACTCGGCGCCACGGTCTATGCCGTAGATTCCGGTACAAAAGCCGATACGATCAGATCCCTGAGTGCAACACCAATCGACTATCAGGAACAGGCCGTCGAAGACTATGTCAAGGAGCACACCAACGGCAAAGGCTTTGATGTGGTCTATGACACGATTGGCGGCGCAGGACTTGATGCCGCATTTGCAGCAGTTACTCGATTTGGTCACGTTACCAGTTGTCTGGGATGGGGAGCCCACTCCCTCGCCCCTCTTTCCTTCAAGGGTGCCAGTTATTCTGGTGTCTTCACCCTGATGCCTCTTCTCGACAACGAAGGCCGTGCCCATCATGGTGACATCATGCGCAAAGCCACACAGCTGGCCGAGGCAGGCAAGCTCTCTGTTAAACTTGACCCCCGCAACTTTGGGCTGACCGATGTGCTCGAAACCCACAATCTGCTGGAAAACCGCCTGAATGAAGGGAAGCTCGTAATTTCCATTTCACACTAGGTAAAATGTCTCAGGCAATGCCGTGATTTACCCGAACATAACGAAGCCCCGTCCTGCAAGCGCCGACTGATCATCAAGAATGTTAAAACCCGGCTTTGCAGGACGGGGCTTCTTTAAATTTCCGGGATTATCTTGCCTATACCCTGATCTCATCCTTACGCACCGGACGCGGGCGGCCTTCGGCGTCGATGGCGACAAAGGTAAAGGTTGCCTCGGTGACCTTGATGCGTGGCGGCTGGTTGCGGCGAAGCACCCAGGCTTCAAGATGCAGCACGATGGATGTATTGCCGATCCGTTCGATATCGCCATAGACGCAAACCGTATCGCCGACATAAACCGGGCGCAGGAAGGTCATACCGTCAACGGAAACCGTCGCAATACGGCCCTCGGCAACCTGGCTGGCCAGAACACCACCGGCAATATCCATCTGTGACATCAGCCAGCCACCGAAAATATCTCCGCTCGGGTTGGTATCGGCGGGCATGGCAAGGGTGCGGGTACAAAGATCGCCCCGTGGCATGGTGTTTTCACTCATCAAGTTCTGCTCATTTGCTGTCGCCATCAGGCTCACTCCTGTTTCGGGCCTGTCGATAAAGACGGGCCAATTTTTTTATTGGACCTCCCGGTCTCGATTTTCTGCGCCAATGCCGCAAAAATGTGATCTATGGTCAAGACCACTACTTGCATTGAACCTGAAAACACATTTTTATGGGCTGTGCGAACCGACATATGGCACAGACCAGTGGACATATGGTACTCGTTTAGCGCCGAGGCATCCAACGCTCAATATCGAGAAACAGATATGCGTTGTTGGACCTTGTTTTAACACAATTAAAAGAAGTTGCGTTCCGGGGCATGACCGACCTTTTTGAAGATTCAAACCAATCAACAGACAAAGCCTATTCCGCCAAGGATATTGAGGTTCTCGAAGGCCTGGAGCCTGTTCGCAGACGCCCCGGTATGTATATCGGTGGCACGGATGATGCAGCCTTGCACCATCTGGTCGCAGAGATTCTCGATAACTCGATGGACGAAGCGGTCGCAGGCCATGCTGACTGGATCGAACTGGAACTCAGACAGGACAACACAGTCCTTGTCCGCGACAACGGTCGTGGTATTCCGACCGATCCGCATCCGAAGTTCCCGGATAAATCAGCCCTCGAAGTCATTCTGACCACCCTGCATTCGGGTGGCAAGTTTTCGGGCAAGGCCTATGAAACATCCGGCGGTCTGCACGGTGTCGGCATGTCGGTGGTGAACGCCCTGACTGAAAAATTCCGTGTCGAGGTCTGCCGTGACCGCAAGATGGTGTTTCAGGAATATTCGCGCGGTGTGCCGCAAATGCCGCTTCAGGATGGCGGCGCGATCAGCAACCGTCGCGGCACCACGGTCATCTTCAAACCCGATCCCGAGATTTTCGGTGCACGGGCGAAGCTCAAGGCAGCAACCATCTTCCGCATGGCGCGATCAAAGGCCTATCTTTACAAGGGCGTTGAAATCCGCTGGTCGGTTGACCCGCTGCTTCTGACAAGTGACGACCCGACCCCGCAGCAGGAAGTCCTGAAATTCCCGAACGGTATTCTCGACTATCTGGAAATGACGCTTGAGGGTCGCGACCTTGTGACCGAACGTCCCTTTGCGGGCGAAGCCAAGTTTTCCGATAGTCCCGGTCGTGTTGAATGGGCAATCGGCTGGCCCGAAAGCGGCGAAGGCTATTTCCATTCCTACTGTAACACCGTCCCTACCCCGCTTGGCGGGACGCACGAAGCGGGCTTCCGCTATGCTCTGACCAAGGCAATCAAGTCCTATGGCGATATGACCGGCCAGAAAAAGGCCGCAGCCATCACCGCCGAGGACGTGTTTGGTGGCGGCTGCGTGATGCTTTCGGTCTTTATCCCCGACCCGCAATTCCAGGGTCAGACCAAGGAAAAGCTGGGCACACAGGGTGCGACCAAGCTGGTTGAAACCGCGGTCCGTGACCATTTTGACCACTGGCTGACCGGGGATACCGAAAACGCCAAGCGTCTGCTTGAACGCATCATCCTGCGCGCCGAGGAACGTCAGCGCCGCAAGGAGAAAAAGGAAACCAAGCGTCAGTCGGCAACCCGCCGCCTGCGTCTGCCGGGTAAACTTGCCGACTGTTCGCGTTCAATTGCCGCTGGCACTGAAATCTTCCTGGTCGAGGGTGACTCGGCAGGTGGTTCTGCCAAGCAGGCCCGTGATCGCGAAACGCAGGCTGTCCTGCCGCTGCGCGGTAAAATCCTGAACGTTGCGTCGGCGACCTATGAAAAGATGATGGCCAACCAGGAAATCAAGGACATGATCGAAGCCTTTGGCTGCGGTTCTGGTAATGATTTCCGTCTGAACGACCTGCGCTACGAACGCATCATCATCATGACCGATGCTGACGTCGACGGCGCGCATATCGCGTCGCTTCTGATGACCTTCTTCTATCAGGAAATGCCCGGTCTGATCGAAAGCGGGCACCTCTATCTGGCCATGCCACCGCTTTATCGTCTGACCCAGGGTGGTAAATCGATCTATGCGATGGATGACGCCGAAAAGGAAGTCATCCTCAATACCGAGTTCAAGAACCCGAACAAGGTCGAGATTTCCCGATTTAAAGGCCTGGGTGAAATGCCGCCGCAGCAGCTGCGTGAAACCACAATGGCGCATAAAAAGCGTACATTGCTGCGTGTCACCCTGCCCGATGCGGCCGAACCCGATGAACGCGGACAGACCAAGGATCTGGTCAATCGTCTGATGGGCAAAAAACCGGAACTGCGTTTCCAGTTCATTCAGGAACATGCCCGCTTCGTCGAGGATATCGACGTCTGATTTTGAAAGCAGATTTCACCAGAAATCCTGACCACGTGTGAGATGGGCGGTATGGTGACAGGTCAAAGAGTTCTCTTTCCTGCTCCCACGGACACGAAACAACCGCTAGCAATCCAATGTAGCGGTTGTTTTGGCTATGGCATCAGCTACTTGATCACGAAACCGTCAAACGATCCGGAATGCTCCCCCCAACCTAATGACGGGACTTAGCATCTAACGGACCGTAAAGCAGAACTATGTCTAAAAAGAATAGCGCACACCAACCAACAGCGAACTGAACGAAATGTTATTTTTTTCGTGCGTGTGCTCTCTAAACGTAAAGGAGCCAGATGAAATTGATGCCGATGGATTCAAGTCTGGATTGAAGATGTGAAAATACTGATATTGTGTAAATAATTCAATATTATCAGTAACATTCCAACCGATTCCTGCCGTCAGTTGACCGGCTGGTGCCCAATCTGAATCATCGCTTTGACCAAAACTATCAAAGACCTCAAGTTCGACATGCGACATACCAACCCCTGCTCCAATATAAGGTCTTACAGAGGGTACACCTGTGTCGAAGGTGTAAGTTCCATTCACCATCAAGCTATTGCTTTTTATGAAACCATCAGTGCTTAAAACAGTACCTGATGCTGCATTGTAATACCGTTCAGTATTATTAGAACGGTGCGTGTACTCAAGATCGAACCGAACGTTATCATTGTACTTGTAACCAAATGCAACACCACCAGCATACCGGTGCTCAAACTCCATTTTTGTATTGATTGATGTACTGGTTGCACCGGTTGAGATAATACGTGAACTTTTGACATCAGATGCCCTGCTCAAACCACCGCTAGCCTGAACATACCAATCACCGGCATCTGCCTGGGCCGCTAAAGGCGAAAACACCACCAAGGAAAGAGCCAGCAAGTTGATTCTGAAGGCCTTCGCTACCATGGTATATCGCTCCTGAAATCCATCAAACCAAATAGCTGCTTAACTGAACACCAAAGATAATGCACAAGTTATGTCGCTTTTCAATTTTTTTGGACGATGGTATCCGCATTGACGGGATACCTTGCTCTTTATTTATTCAGTAAATCTAATATCGATCTAGATACAGTATTCATCTGGCTTGTTCTGTTTTTGTCTACATCCGCCAAACCGCTTAGACTGGATTGCATAATGTCGCATAATTATGCCGTATCCTTGAACAGATCGCCGAACATGTTGCAACAGCCGATTTTGGCACCGCACGCAAGGCCGATTATATTCCCGCCCTATCAGACGTCCCCGATGATCACTTTGACATGGTGATTTGCGGCATCGGTGAACCGGAATTTGCGATTGGCAAGGCCGACCTGCCCTTTTCAATCCAGAGCATATCAAAGGTTTTCGCCCTTGCACTGGCTCAGCGCGCCTATGGCGACGACTCTGGCACTGTGTCCGGCGCGAACCATCCGGTTCGGCGTTCAATTCCCTGGTCCAGCTCGAATAGGAAAACGGCGTTCCGCGCAATCCGTTCATCAATGCCGGGGCCATCCGCGTCCCTTCTGATGACCTTCTTCTATCAGGAAATGCCCGGTCTGATCGAAAGCGGCCACCTCTATCTGGCCATGCCGCCGCTTTATCGTCTGACTCAGGGCGGCAAATCGATCTATGCGATGGATGATGCCGAAAAGGAAGTCATCCTCAAGACCGAGTTCAAGAACCCGAACAAGGTCGAGATTTCCCGATTTAAAGGTCTGGGTGAAATGCCGCCGCAGCAGCTGCGTGAAACCACAATGGCGCATAAAAAGCGTACATTGCTGCGTGTCACCCTGCCCGATGCGGCCGAACCCGATGAACGCGGACAGACCAAGGATCTGGTCAATCGTCTGATGGGGAAAAAACCGGAACTGCGCTTCCAGTTCATTCAGGAACATGCCCGCTTCGTCGAGGATATCGACGTCTGATTGCACCATATCGAGTATGTCAAAACCCGGCCTTTGAGCCGGGTTTTTTCATGGATATAATCGCCATCACATCGCCGTAAATTTTTCAAACAATGCGGCTTTCACTGTGATCGCAACCTTGTGCACCCGGCCGTTTGTGATCGGATATGCCAGACCTTGCCGTATAGTAGATTGCACCGGAACGCTTCCAAAGGACTTGTCCAATGAACACGCGCAAACATTCCAGACTCTCCGTTGCCGCCATCACAACGACTGCAATGTTGCTTGGCGGATGTGGTGCCGCCTTGATAGAAGCGCCGAACTACAAGGTCTCAGAAGTGTGGAGCTTCAAGACCGCCGGCGCACCAAGCAACGTCATGCTGCTTGAGGTCGTTGATCCCGCCAACGCCCTTCCGGCAAAAACATGGACAGATGCCTTGTCCAATCACGGCTATGCGCCGCGTCTGCGTTTTGTGACCGATCCCGCCGATATCGCCGCCAATGAAACCATCAAACCGGAAAACCGTCTGGTTGCCGTGGTCAATCCGTCCCAGAACACCTTTGGCAATGCGATTTGCACCGATCCACAAACCGGCGGGATGGAAGACATTTCGGATCGCCTGATTGTCCGGCTCGGCTTTTGTGCCGGAGACAGTGTAATTTCCGAAACCCGTGCGCGCTTTGTGAAGGAAAACTTCGAGGAACAGCTGTTTAACAATGCAGCCGTGCTCAGTTTCCAACTGTTCCCGCGCCAGATCCGCAGCAACGATGATGACCGCCGTTGCAGCCCGTTCATCACGAACTGCTAGCCCGCGCAGCCGAAACGATCAGTCCCCGATCAGCCTGCTGGCGAGAACCGGTAATGCAAACGCACGCATCCGCGATCAAGCATTTGCGTGCTGATCAATGTCGGACTGCAGCGAAAACCTGTCTGGGGGAAAAGCGGTTTTCCCCCACCCAGTATTTCCGGCATGACGTAAATTTCAATTTCGTCGAGTGCGCCCCGTTCAATGAACGCCATTTGCAGCTTTCCACCGCCCAGCATCCAGACATCCCCATCATCAAAAGCACGAAGCTCGGAGATCAATGCGTCAACGTCACTTCGCACGTCAATATCCGCGACGGGATTATCAATCGGACGGGATGTGACCACAATTACCCGCTTTCCGTGATAAGGCCATTCCGACGGTTGGCTTGCAACAAAGTCATAGGTTGCCCGCCCCATCACCAGGGTTTGAATGCGCTTGATGAACTTGTTGTAATCGTATGCACCAAGATCCATCCCGTCATATGCAAATAACCAATCGAGATTGTCATTTCTGTCCGCGATCATCCCGTCAAGACTGGTTGCGATATACCCAAGAATTCTTGCCATGACCAAATCTCCATTGATTTATAAACGAATATACGTTTATAAATAATCATGGCAAGAAACAAGACAATTCCCGACAGTCAGGTGCTCGACACCATCTTTGAAACCGTGCTTGAAACCGGACCGTCAAACCTGACATTTGCCCGGGCATCAAAAGCCTGCGGCCTTTCACCAGCGACACTTGTGCAACGCTACGGCACGCGTGATGCTCTGCTCCTTGCGACATTGCTCCGCGCTTGGGACCGGCTTGATGCTGAAACGCATGCAGCGGATCAGGAAGAACCACCAAGTCCGAATGGTGCAATCGAAATTCTGCTGCGCCTGATGCCGCCGGAAACAGCAGACCGGGACACCACCAACGGCTTGCTGGTTCTGCATGAAGACATCCGCAACCCGCAACTTCGCGCACGCGGGGCTGCCTGGGGACATCACCTTGCCGCAATACTTGGCCGCCGCCTGTCGAAGCAGCCCGAAGAAGGAAAAAAGCTTGGTTGGCAAATGGCCAGCATATGGCAAGGGGCACACATATGGTGGGCTTTCACCCGTGAACAACCTGCCGATCAGACAATCAGGGAAATGCTCGAAGAATGGGTTGCCCGCAACATATAAAAAATCCCGCCCTACCGTACGAGAAGATCCAGCAACGCACTGGCGAAAATTTCCGGCTGTTCAAGTGGCACATAATGTCCGGCCCCGGCAATTTCGTGATAGGTCGCACCGGGAATAGCATCCGCCATCTCCCGGTGGCTTTCCGGACTGATGATCCGGTCGTGGGTCCCGACAACTACGCTACAGGGCACAATAACATCGCCAAGATCCGCCATGCTGTCCGGGCGCATGGCTACCGCATGGTTCTGGCGTTCAAACACACCGACCCCGCAGGCGTCACCCATTGCGGTCAACAGTGAAACCAGCGTCTCATCATTGCGATTATCAGGATGCAGCATCTCGTCAAGCATCCCTTCATTGACTGCGACAAACGGTTGCCTGGCTGTCACGAAACGCGATAGCAACAATCGTCGGCGTCGTACCGCCTCGCTGTCGGCTGTTGCCCGGGTATTGACCAGCATCAGGTGACTGACCCGCTCCGGGGCCTGGCGCATGATTTCAAAGGCGGCATATCCGCCCATCGACATACCCACCAGCGCAAACCGTTCGGGTACGGCTTCCAGCACCGCACGCGCCATATCCGATACCGTATCCTGATCAAACAATTCGCAAAATACCGGTACAATGGCGGGCTTTCTGACGTCGCGAAGATCATCATAAGCCGTCAGCGCCTGATGCCACATGCGCTGATCGGCCAGCATGCCCGATAAAAACACAACGGGCACGCCATCGGCTGATGCGTGCCCGATATTCTGATCCGGTCGGGATATCATTTGATCAGCGCACTCAATTCCTTGAATTCCGGGGTACCCGCCACGCGCAGCCATTCAAACATCACACTTTCGCGCGTCACGATCTTTGCTCCGGCATCGCGCATGCGTTCAAGGCCGAAAATCTTGTCTGACATGCTGCGCGATGTTACCGCATCGGCAACCACATAAACCTCGCGGCCACGCTCGATCAGTTCCATCACGGTCTGCAACACACAAACATGGGTTTCCATGCCGATGACCACCACCTGATCACGGCCCGGACTTTCTTCCATTTTCTCGATAAAACCATCGGCGGGGATGGCTGAAAACGCCACTTTGGAAACCACATTTCCGCCTTCTGACGCATCGCTTGGCTTTTCGATCAGATCAAGAATGGGTTTTGCCGTATGCCCAAGGCCCTTGGGATATTGTTCGGTGACAATCACCGGAACACCCAGCCGATTGGCGCATTTCACAAGAAAACAGCAATTGGCGATGATCTGTTCAGGCTCCTGACAGGCCGGATAGAGTTTTTCCTGAACATCGATAACCAGCAAACTTGCACGCGTTGCATCCATCAGCACGGCTTTTCTCCCCTGTGCATTATCTATTTAGACAGGTTACGCCGCCAAATTGTTGCAAACAAGCCTCTCAACAAGGTGTTTATCGGTTTTCCAAGCGAATTTTGCGGCGTTTTTCTTGACTTAATTAAGGGTTAGCTTTACGACGCAAACAGATTTTTGCATATCCGCTTAACTTAACGCATTCTATTGCGGGAAAACGAACCATATGAATTTCGCCGATCTCGGTCTGAGCGAAGATATCCTCAAAGCCGTCGCAGACGCCGGCTACGACACCCCCACCCCGATCCAGGCTCAAGCTATTCCGTCGGTGCTGATGGCGCGCGACATTCTGGGCTGTGCACAGACGGGTACGGGTAAAACTGCCAGCTTCACCCTGCCGATGCTTGATATCCTGCATCATGGCCGCGCGCGTATGCGTATGCCGCGTTCCATCATTCTGGAACCGACCCGCGAGCTTGCAACACAGGTAGCGGCAAACTTCGACACCTATGGCAAATACATGTCTTTGTCGAAGGCATTGATCATCGGCGGCGAGTCTGCTGTCGAACAGGGCAAGATCCTGGAAAAAGGCGCTGATGTGATCATCGCGACGCCGGGCCGCCTGATTGATACCTTTGAACGTGGCAAACTGCTTCTTTCCGATTGCAAATTGCTTGTGATCGACGAAGCCGACCGCATGCTCGACATGGGCTTCATCCCCGACATCGAAAAGATCGTCAATATGCTGCCCAAGCAGCGCCAGACGCTTTTCTTCTCGGCGACCATGCCCACTGAGATCCGTCGTCTTGCCGACAAATTCCTGTCCAATCCAAAGGAAATCACCGTTGCCCGCCCATCCAGCATGGCATCAACGGTTGAACACAAACTTGTGGTCATGGATGACATGGACAAGCGCGAAGCACTTCGCCGTTTGATCCGTGCCGAAGACGTCAAGAACGCCTTCGTCTTCTGTAACCGCAAAAAGGATGTCGACATCCTTTTCAAATCTCTGACCAAGCACGGCTTTAATGCCGGACGCATGCATGGCGATCTGGCACAAAGCGAACGTACCGAAACGCTTGCGAAATTCAAAACCGGCGAGATCACTTTGCTGGTCTGCTCGGATGTTGCCGCACGCGGCATTGACGTAGCCGATGTATCGCACGTCTTTAACTTCGACGTTCCTTTCAACTCCGAAGATTACGTCCACCGTACCGGCCGTACCGGTCGTGCAGGCCGCGACGGCAAGGCCTTTACCCTTGCCGTGCCTGAAGACGGCAAGCTGGTCGCGGCAATCCAGAAGACGATCAATATCGACATTCCGCTGACCGACCTTGAAGGCATTGAAACGCTTGAGCTGGACTTCACCGGCAAGAAGCGTCGCAACAAGAAAAGCCGCAAGTCATCAAACACCCGCGATGACAAACCGGCCCGTTCGGCAAAATCGAATGAGCGTGCAAAACCGGAAGCCCCGGCAAAGTCCCAGACGGATGCCCCGGCTGTCGCCAAGGAAGAAGAAGCTCCCAAGGCACCGGCACGCGACGCCAGAACCAATCATGACCGCCACGAACGTCATGACCGGACCGAACGCACGGATCGTAACGACCGCAATGATCGCAACAACCGCAATCATCGCCGTGATCGTGATGACCGTGATGACAAACCGGTTGTCGGCTTTGGCGATCACGTTCCGTCCTTCCTGCTAACAGCAGTTCCGGCATCAAGCCTTGGTCGCAAGTCAACCGACGACGAAGACGTGAAAGAGGAGCCGAAAAAGGCCCCTGCACGCAAGGCGGCAGCAAAATCGACAAAGACGGGCAAGACCACGCGCGCCAAAACGCCGCGTCGCGCGTCTAAAAAGGCCGCTGACGAAGCACCGGCAGCCGATGCAAGCCCGGCGACCGAGGCACCTGTCTCGACCAGCACAGAGACAGAAGCAGCACCGGTTGCAGAAAAGCCTGCTGAGAAAAAACGCGCTCCGCGTCGTCCGCGCAAAAAAGCAGCCCCAAAGGCCGCAGCTGCGGAAAGCGCCGAAGCTGCTGATACGGCACCGACCCCAAGCGAAGGCTAGGTCGGAAAGTCCGTCCAAAGAAAACCTGTTAAAGACAAAAGGCCGTCAGAACATTCTGACGGCCTTTTTCTATTGTGCGATATGCAACCTGATTTAAACGGCGCGGAACAATCCGGTAGAACTCGGCTTTTCGGGGCGGCGCTTGCGCATCAGTTTGAGCATGGTTTCAATCGTGATTGAAAGCAGCGTCGCATGGGTGATCTCCTCGATCTCGTCCATAACAAGCGAAAGCGCATTTCCGGCATTGGTATTCTGGACAATGCTGTTGGACGGGCCGGTACCGACCTCCTCAAACAGTTGCACCACATCGAGAAGCGTCGTGCGCTTGGCATTCCCACAGAAACGATAGCCGCCCCCCGCACCACGCACGGACTCAACAAGTCCCGCACGGCCAAGATCACGCAGAACCTTTGCCAGATGATTGGTCGAGATATTATACCGCTCGGCGATTTCCGATGCTGACAGCTGACGGTCGGTATCTTCGGCCAGTTCAAGCACGGCATAGAGGGCAAACAGGGTTGCCTTTTGCAAGGACATCATGGCTTAAGCCCCCTCTTCCATATCGGTTTCAAGCTGGATGAACGGGCCGGCCATCATGCCCTGTGACCGGAAGAACGACATAAGGTCGGTGGCATCGCCCGGGATCATGGTACGGACCTTGGTCACCCCGGCATTGCGGAAACAGCGGCAGATTTCGTTATACAGAATGGTGCCGATCCCGCCCATGCGCAGATCCGGCTCGACACTGACCGTCCCGACCCAGCCACACGGTACGGAATTGAATTCCCAGGACCGGACTTCCCCAAAGATACAGCCAAGCAGCGTACCCTCTTCCTCTGCCACCAGGAAAAAGCGGGAATCCTTGCGGTTGCCATAACGGGTAAACAGATCGTCCCAATATTCGGGTTTACGCAAACCTGTGGTGCGGTCATCAAGACCGACGACATTTGGCAGGTCTTCCAGAACCGCCGGACGAATATTGATTTTATGCTCGCCAATCGTAACCAGGTTATATCCCGGCGTATTTTGCGCAGCGTCCACCTTATATGCCTTTCTGTAACGTGGTTGGCCTTGCCAACCTCCCCCGGCTTCCGATCAGGAGAATAACCACAATCAAAATAAGTAAATTGGTACGATTATACTACACTGCACAGATGGCACGCGGCAATGATAAGTTCCGCTGCAGGTGCGAGGGGAATCACACTAAACCCAAGCATTCCAAGGAATTGAAGGACATACTGTTATTCATTAGTTCTTGCAAGACCCAAGCAGGCATCAAAGCACGCGCTATGACTTCATTCATATACAGTCCCGCACCGTAAAAAATGCTGCGTTCGACTACGCAAAGATTGACAGAAACCCGAAGTCATGGCTTATCGCGCAGCAGAAAATACTTACAGCCAGTTCGAAATTTGGCAAAATCTGCCAACGCAATTCGATCCTTAATGGACCGAATGCAATCTGGCTATCTATGACCCAAAGGAGTGTGGCACGCTATGGCGCGCAACGGATTCGACGCAATTGATCGCAAAATTCTTCGTGAAATTCAGGAAGACGGGCGAATCTCCATGGTCGAATTGGCAGACAAGGTCGGCCTGTCTGTTTCGCCCTGCCTGCGGCGACTTCGCAAACTCGAAGAAAGCGGCGTCATTCGCAAATATGTCGCCCTGCTTGATCCGGCCCATCTGCATCTTGGCGTGAATGTCTTTGTCACTGTGTCCCTGACCCAGCATGACGAACCGTCGCTTCGCCGGTTCGAAACCGCCGTTCAGGCTCATCCGGAAATCGTTGATTGCTATGCCATGGTCGGCAATCAGGATTACATGATGCGTATTGTCGTGCCAGACCCGGCTTCCTATCAGCGCTTCCTGTCCGAAGTAATGATGAAGCTTCCGGGTGTTGCCAACATGAAATCAAGCTTCACCCTGCACGAAGTCAAGAACAGCACCACGCTTCCGGTTTCCGACATCGACTGATCAATGCCGGCCTGCCATCGCAGGCCTGACGCCAGAACATGGAACGCGCCATCAGGCACCATCTGGCACCGTCACCCCCGCGCAGGCGGGGACTTCGAACCACATGTTCAAGACACTCTATCTCTGCTCAGGCTCAGGCTCAGGCTCAGGCTCAGGCTCAGGCTATGTCCTGGCTCTGCTCTGCTTGGCGTTGCACTGACGCTGCTCCGTGGCCTGCCCCAGACCCCGGCCCCCACACCGAACACCGCATCCGAACACAGTCCAGCCTTACACCGCTGCCGTACGCCTGTCGGGAATAATGGTCGGAAACAGGATGGCAAGCGTCACCCCGCGCAGCAGGAAGAAGGCGTTAAACGACGCCCATAGCAAATGATTACTGCCCATCGCAACGGCTCCCCACGCCATCAGGCCGTAAATCCCCACAGACACCAGCATCATATTGCGCCAGTGCTTGGTTTGCATCGCGCCCAGAAACACCCCGTCAAACTGAAAGCCCAGAACACCTGTCACCGGCAATATCACCGCCCATAACAGGTACTCGTAGGACGCATCGCGTACTTCGGGAATACTTGTCAGCGCATCAATGATCCATGGTCCGACGGCGGCAAATACAATTACCATCGCAACGGCGGAAACAAGACCCCAGATCGTGGTCTTGCGTACTGCCCACAGAAACTGTTTGCGCCGCTCTGCCCCATACGCCTGCCCGACAAGGGTTTCAGCCGCATGGGCAAAGCCATCAAGGGCGAATGATCCGAACATCAGGAAATTCTGCAACACGGCATTGGCAGCAAGCGTCACCTCGCCAAACCGGGCCGAGAAACTGGTGAACAGCGCAAAGGCCGATGTCAGCGCCATGGTCCGGATAAAGATATCGCCATTGATCTTCATCAGCCTGGCAATCTGGCTACGGTCAAGAATACCGATCCCCCGCCATGTGCCGCCAAGACGTTTGAGATGCGGCTGCATCAAAAACCAGCCCAGCACCACGCCGGAATAATCGGCAATAACGGTCGCCCCGGCCACCCCTTTGACATCCCAGCCGAACCCCTGCACAAACAGGATATCCAGAATGATGTTCAGCGAATTGAGCACCACCTGAAAAATGAACACTGCCCGGCTGTCTCGCATCGCCAATAACCAGCCCAGCATGCAATATTGCATCAGGGTCGCGGGTGACGCCCAGATCCGGACATGGAAATAATCCCGTGCTGCGGCCTCGACCGCTTGTGTCGGCGCAATCAGCGACATTGACAATTCAATGATCGGCCATTGCAGCACCATCACGGCAAGCCCGGCGACAATCGCAATCAGGGCGGCACGGGCAAAGACCGCACGCACGCCATTGGGATCACGCCGGCCATAAGCCTGTGCCGCAAGCCCGGTGGTCGCCATGCGCAAGAAGCCGAAACTCCAGAACACATAGGAAAAGACAAGCGCCCCGACGGCAACCGCCCCGATATAGTGCGGGCTGTCAAGATGACCGACCACGGCAGTATCAACCGCGCCAAGTAACGGCACAGTCGCATTGGACAGAATAATCGGCAGGGTCAACGACAGAACGCGTCGATCCCCTTTGCCGAACCAGCGGCGCGGGCGGTTCATACGGGCCTCTAGATTTATCTTGATACGGGGCGCTCCGGCGAACCGGAAGATTTCTTGTGGCACAGAAAAGCCAACGGCAAAAGGCAGGTTTTTTGATTATACCAGCTCAAAAAATCCACATCGTTGAATGTGACCGGGAGTCATACCTATCATTTCGCGCATGATGATTTTCATTTTGGGGAATTTTCGACAATTTTTCGGAATACCAAAAACTGAAACTTCACCAGAAACCAACGCAGATCACTGTTTTTAAACAGAAAATAATATTTCACAAACCCGACCAACCGCATAAGGTCATTTTCTGAAAACCGATACCAACGGATAGATATCGGCGCGTTCAGACGATAATTCGGCGGCAAATTTGGTAAATTTCGCCTATACGCCCCTTTCCATCCACAAACTTATCCACAGGATAGCCTTGCAAATTGCAATTCCCGAAGAGCCAAAAGCTGACCGACAGTCGATATGACAAAAATGACTGGTCGTCTGACCGCTGCGTTGCTAATCAGGGGGAAAGGTTTATTCAGGAAAATTATGATGAGCACCGACACTTTATTATCTGGTCCGACCCTGCCTGCTGCATCTGGCACAACCAAAAACATTGTGATCCTGCTGCATGGTTACGGGGCTGACGGAAATGACCTGATTGGTCTGGCGCCACATCTCGCACGTGCCCTGCCCGATACCAGCTTCTATTCCCCCAATGCACCCTACCCGTGCGAAATGTCGCCATTTGGCCGTCAATGGTTCAGTCTGGCCGAATATGATCCGGAATTTCTCCGCCGCACGCCAGAAACCATGTCCGGTGCCCTTGCTGCCATGGCCGAAGGTGCCGATAAAAGTGCATCCTTTGTCGACGGCTTTATTGATCACCTGATGAAAACCCATGGCCTGACCGAGGACAAGGTCGCACTTGTCGGGTTCTCGCAAGGGACCATGATGTCGCTTCAGACCGCCCCGCGCCGTGCCAAACAGCTTGCCGGTGTTGTCGGTTTCTCGGGCGCCCTTCTTGGCGATGCAGCCTTTGGCACAGAACTGAAGTCACGCCCGCCGGTTCTTCTGGTTCATGGCACTGCCGATCCGGTCGTCCCGATCGAGGCATCTCGGATTGCAAAGACAACCCTTGCCGCAAACGGCATTGATGTTGCCCTGCATGAACGCCCGAACCTGCAACATGGCATTGACGAGGAAGGCCTTGGCCTGGCGCTTGAATTCCTGCGCAAAAATCTGGGCTGACCACCCGCTTTCCAGACCGCACGCACTGCCTGCACAGACAAAACACCCGCCGGTTCCGGCGGGTGTTTTTTTATTTCCCCGACCGCCAGAACATATTTGCATGCGATTAGCGGTCTGCGTGCGCCAGATCGCCCGAGCACAACAGAATAGAAACATTACAATCAGATATTAAACCAAGCGTTTCAAATAGTTGATGAAATTCGACAAGGAACATGCCTATACTTTTTAACAGGCCGAACCACTCATTTAGACAAACAACAATGCTTTGGTATAGACATCTGTACCTTGGCTAGGACGGAACAGCAGGAAAACGGGTACAGAACATGCTCCAAAACATCCGGATTGGCAAAAAGGTCGCCAGCCTTTCAATATTATCCCTGATCGCGCTATTGGCGATTTCCGCCTTCGAGCTTGTCGCCTTGCGCGACGCTCTTCTGGAAGACCGCAAAGACAAGATTCAGGCCACGACAGCAATGCTGCTCAGTTCAGCAAAGGCATATCAGGCCCGCGTTGACAGCGGCGAACTCAGTCAGGAAGACGCTCAGACCGCCTTCTATTTCTCGGCGGCTGCATCGAAATTTGATGAGGGCACCGGGTATTTCTTTGCCTATGACAGCAAGGGTATCTCGACAATGCATGGCGCGAATGCCGCCCTTGTCGGCACGGATATGAGCAAGGTTCAGGATCCGACAGGATCCTATATCATTCAGGACATGCTGAAAGTTGGCCAGCAACCCGGTGGCGGATTCTTTTCCTATTGGTGGCCAAAGCCCAACATGCCCAAGGAAGAATTGTTTGAAAAGCTGTCCTACGCAGCAACCCTGCCCTGGGGGCATATCATCGGCACCGGGATCTATATTGACGATGTCGATACCGCCTTCTGGGAACAGGCAATTCTGGTACTTGTTATGATTGCGATCATCCTCGCTATCATGAGCTTCGTATCCATTGCGATCGGCCGCAATATCACGGTTGGTTTGAAAAAGCTGTCTGCCCGCATGGCCCGGATTGCCAGTGGCGACCTGAGCGGCGAAATCGAAGGCCAGAATCGTGGTGACGAAGTTGGCGACATGGCGCGTACGGTGGTTTCCTTCCGGCAACAGGCCGTCGAAAACCTCGAACTGCAGGAACGTCAGAAACAACTTGAAATACAGGCTGACAAGCAACGCCGTCAGGACATCACCGACATGGCCGACAGTCTTGAACAGCGGGTCAAGGTTCTGATCAATGCCATTTCGGGTTCCATTACGGAAATGAAACAGGCCACCTCGACCATGGAAGAAGCCAGCAGCACCAACAGCCAGCTTTCAGCGGCCGTTGCTTCTGCTACAACCCAGACATCGACCAACGTGCAAACTGTTTCGGCCGCGACCGAGGAACTTACAGCTTCCTCTGATGAAATCGCCCATCAGATCGCCCAGTCCGCCGACATTGCCAATCAGGCCAATGATCAGGCCACCCGCACCAATCAGACCGTGACCGGACTTGCCGAAGCAGCCCAGAAAATCGGTGACGTTGCCCAGTTGATCGGCGACATTGCCGAACAGACCAACCTGCTCGCACTCAACGCCACCATCGAGGCCGCGCGTGCCGGTGATGCCGGCAAGGGCTTTGCTGTCGTCGCAAGCGAGGTCAAAAACCTTGCCAACCAGACCGCCAAGGCAACCGAAGAAATCAATCAGCAGATCCTGTCTGTTCAGAATGAAACCGGCGAAGCGGTCGAGGCGATCCGCCTGATCTCCGAAACCATCGCCCGCGTTGCCGATAGCTCGACCGCCATTGCTGCGGCGGTCGAAGAACAGCACGCTGCCATCGGTGAAATTTCACGCAACGTCCAGCAAGCGGCTGATGGCACCGCCGAGGTTTCACAGCGTATCGAAACAGTGAACCAGAATGCCGGTCGCGTGTCTTCGGGCACCACCCAGTTGGCCCATTCTGCGGAAAAACTGGTCGAAGAAGCCCAGTCACTTGATGAAGCGGTCGAACACTTCCTCGCCGATTTACGTAAGCGGGCAATCGACTGATATATAGGGACTTTTCATCACATCACAGGAGCCGCGAACACTGGTTTGCGGCTCCTTTTTCATGTGCATTCTTGATAAAATTTGCACAATGAATTGATCCCGGCATCCGGCGTTCCCATATCAAAATCAGCTCATATGAAATTCCACAATGCGAAATTGATTGTGTAATGCGGAGGATAATACTGGCATTACATCAATACATGATAATATTAAAATAATAATAAATAGACCTTGCTGCCAAATTCGTCGGAGGAAACAATGCTCGGCAACATAAAGATCGGTCTCAAGATCACCGCACTGTCTGTCATTGCCTTGCTGGCAGTTGTCGCCATTGCAGCCATACAGCTTCTTGAATTGCGCAACTCCCTGCTTGAGGACCGAAAGGAAAAAATTCGCGCGACGACCGAATATATCGTCACAATCGCCCAGCACTATCAGGACAAGGTAACGTCCGGTGTCTTAACCCAGCAAGAAGCCATCGCACAGTTCCACGAGATCGCCGGGTCCGGAAAATATGATGGCGATATTGGCTACTTCTTTGTCTTTGCCAAAGATGGCATGACGGAAATGCACGGTGCAAACCCTGCTTTGGTCGGCAAGAATTTGGGGACACTTCAGGATTCCGCAGGCAATTATTTCATCCGTGACCTGATCAAGGCCGGCAACAATCCCAAAGGTGGTTTCTCGTCCTATTACTGGCCAAAACCTGGCGAGGACAAGGACAAGACATTTGAAAAAATGTCCTATGCACATCCCCTGCCCTGGGGAACCATTATCGGTACCGGCATCTATATTGATGACGTCGATGCAGTATTCAGGGAACAGGCCATCTATGTCATCCTGATTGGCGGCATTATTCTGGCAATCATGGCAATTGCCGGTCTGCTCATTGGTCGTGACATTACAACCGGACTTCACAAACTGGCTTCGCGCATGCGCGTCATCTCTTCTGGCAATCTCGAAGGCCAGATCGAAGGACAACAACGCAAGGACGAAGTCGGTGAAATGGCCCGGACCGTGGTTTCGTTCCGCGAACAGGCCCGCGAGAATGTCAAACTTCAGGAAAATCAGCGCGCCATGGAACAAAAGGCCGATGCCGACCGGCGTCAGGCCCTGCTTGATATGGCAGACTCCCTCGATCAGCAGGTCAAAGGTCTGATCAGATCCATCTCGACCTCGATCAAGGACATGCAGGCGGCAACTGATGAAATGCGCGATGCCACCAACATGAACAGCGAACTTTCCAACGCGGTTGCGGCCGCCACCACCCAGACATCGACCAATGTCCAGACTGTCTCGGCCGCGACCGAGGAACTCACGGCCTCTTCGGACGAAATCGCCCAGCAAATCGCCAACTCTGCCGACATTGCCAATCGTGCGAACGAAGAAGCTTCCAAAACCAATGAAACCGTCACCGGCCTGGCCGATGCCGCCCAGCGTATCGGCGATGTCGCCAAACTGATCGGTGACATTGCTGAACAAACCAACCTGCTGGCCCTGAATGCCACGATTGAGGCCGCGCGTGCCGGTGATGCCGGCAAGGGCTTTGCCGTCGTCGCAAGCGAGGTCAAAAACCTTGCCAACCAGACGGCCAAGGCAACCGAGGAAATCAACCAGCAGATCCTTGCCGTTCAAAATGAAACCAGCGAAGCGGTTAATGCCATCCGTCGCATTTCCGAAACCATTGCGTCGGTCGCGGACAGTTCAAGCGCGATTGCCGCTGCCGTCGAGGAACAGCACGCCGCAATCGGCGAGATCTCTCGCAACGTCCAGCAAGCTGCTGACGGTACACAGGAAGTCTCCGAGCGGATCGAAACCGTCAACCAGAATGCCGAAAAGGTGTCCTCTGGCACCACCCACCTTGCCGGTTCGGCACAGAAACTGGTCACCGAAGCTGTGGAACTTGATGAAGCGGTCGAAGCATTTCTCGAAAATCTGCGCAACAACGCCCGCATACCGGCCTAGCCTGAATGCCAAGCCGGCATTAAACTGTCTTTGCCGGCTTGGCTCACTACCGTTCCGAAACGAGCAGTGACAGGCTGCTCGTTCTGGTATGCGGATGGTGATTTGAAATGACGTCTGTTCTGGATCTTAAGCACATTTTCTTGCAACTGTCGGGCTGTCTGATGCTTGGCTCGGCGCTGCTTCTGGCCAATAGCTGTGATGCCAGTGCCGATGGAACCAGCCTTGCCCTGCATGGCATTGATACATCCCACCATAATGGCGACATCAACTGGCAACAGGTCCAAAATAGCGGCATTGCCTTTACCTTCGTCAAGGCAACTGACGGGCTGGATTATCTTGATCCGACCTTCACCGATCACTTTGCCGCAGCACGCAAGGCCGGACTTTTGCGCGGGGCCTATCATTTTTATGAAACCAATGATGACGGTGCTGCACAGGCGGCATGGTTCATCAAGAATGTGACGCTTCAACCTGGCGATCTTCCGCCCGTGGTTGATATCGAACGCATCAAGGCCCCGATCAAAGGTGACCTTCACCAGCAATTCGAAACCTTTCTCTCCTTGCTTGAACAGCATTACCATCGCCGCCCGATCATCTATACCGGACGTAAATTCTGGGAACACGCCATGAAGGAACATTTTCCGGGTAATCAGCTCTGGATTGCCGAATATGGTGTTGACCAACCCACCATTCCGGTCGAATGGGCCAGTTGGAGCTTCTGGCAATATACCGAGGAACTGACTGTTCCCGGAGTTCCCACCAAAGTCGATGGCACCTATTTTAATGGTGATTCCAGACGCCTTGGCGAAATCCTTATTCCCGTCCGGTAAGTTCGGGTCCCTTAAAGACAAAGGGCGGAAAGTTATCTTCCGCCCGGTCCTCGACAATTCATATGACGCTGCTGATCAGCGTTATTTAGATGCCTTGATCGTAATGCTGATCGTCACATCATCGCCGACCTGGCTGACATCGGCCCATTGCCCCTGCCCGACACCAAAATCCGTCCGCTTGATGGTAACACTGCCCGTTGCTTCTGCTTCATTGCCATTGATCACCAGATCGAATGGCAGGGTCACTTCCCTGGTCACATCACGGATCGTCAGATCGGCAACCGCCTGATAGGATCCCGGCGCAACTTCGGAAAACGACTTGGTGACAAATTTGGCCGTCGGCCATTCACCGGCATTAAACCAGTCAGCAGAAACAATCTGGCTATCGCGGTCGGCATTCTGGGTATTGACCGATGCAATATCAATCAGCACCTCGACCGACGATCCTGCAAGATCATCTGGCGAAAAGGCAATTGATGCGCTGAAATCTTCAAACGCCCCATTGAATTCCGCGCCAAGCTGCGTGCCGGTAAAGGCAATCGCGCTGTCACCGCCCTCGACATTCCACTGATCAGCCGCCTGTGCAGGCGCGCTCAGTGCCAGCATTGATGCCACCAGACCCGCGGCAAGCGGGCGAAGGGATGTTTTGAAATTCATGCTCATCAGGAATTCTCCTTGGCTGTGTTGGATGCAGGGATATCCCCATCCTGATCACCCGACGCTGGCAACATCCGGCGCAATGTGGCGTCACGGTCAATAAAATGATGCTTGAGCGCTGCGGCAACATGACCAAGCACCAGTACAACAATCGCCCAGGACAAAATGAAATGCGCAGTCCGCAGTGTCTCGAACAGGCCCTGATCCGGCGCCACCAGATTGGGCAGTGTAAACAGACCAAACACACTGACCGGGAAATTTGCTGCCGACGACATCATCCAGCCGGTCAGCGGCATGGCGATCATCACCGCATAAAGCCCGAGATGTCCCAGCTTGGCCGCCAGCCGCTCAATCGAATGTTTGCCAAGGGCGGCCGGGGTTGGTTCATACAACCGCCACAGAATGCGCAGAACCGCAAGCATCAGAACCGTCACCCCAAGCGACTTGTGGCGCGACATCCATTCAAGTTTGGCCATGCCCAGCGGCAGGAAATCCATATACCAGCCAACAGAAAACACACTGATAAACAGGGCTGCCATCACCCAGTGCAGGCTTTTGGTGATACTGCCGAATCCGGTATTGTCACTACGCAGCGCCATATCGCACACCTTCCACGCAAAAGAAGAAAATGGCGGGCTTGCTGAAACGCAGGACCCGCCATATTCAGGAAACCTGTGGCTTATTTCTGCTTCAGGAATTCCGAAGAGATCTGCAACTTGACGTCATCGCCAACGCCCGGAACCAGGAAATTCATGCCATATTCCGAACGGGTCACGGTACCGGTTGCACCGAAACCAAGAACATGGTCGCCGGTCATCGGGTGATCGCCTTCACCGGTCAGCTTGACATCAAGAACCAGCGGCTTGGTTTCACCCAGAAGGGTCAGATCGCCGGTGATTTTCGCCCCATTCTCACCAACCAGTTCAACTGCGGTGCTTTTGAAGGTCGCGGTCGGGAATTTTTCAACATTCAGGAAGTCAGCCGTTTTCATGTGCGCGTTCAGCGCATCGACACCGCTATCAACCTGATTGAGATCAATCGAAATTTCAGCAGACGACGCTGCCGGATTTTCACGATCAAGGGTCAGCTCGCCCGTTACACCGGCAAAACGGCCCTGGAAATCGGAAAAACCAAGATGGTTTACAATAAAGATCACGCTGGTATGCGTCGGATCGAGTTTATAGCTCTCGGCTGCCTGCGCTGCAAAAGATGCCCCCGAAAGACCTGCGGCAACCGCCATTACCAGACCGGCTTTTTTCATCACTTTAAACATTGTCTATTCCCTCATGTTCGACTTACGACCAGTCATGCTGCATCGCAATTTGTGATCCGAGAATGACAGCCCCCACACCTGCTCTCAAGCCGGTGCTGCGGCAACATATATTTTCCATTGCGGAAACAATAATTGGCAACATCGCCCTATTTAGGACAATATCCGAACAGTTAAATATAACGTGACAAGGAAATAATTCCGCCATAAACGGCAGAAAACCGGGACATATGGCCTGACCACAGCCGCAAACCGGTTTCAGAATTTTCTGTGAGTTGAAGGCAACGGCCCGGATCGTTGGCCCGGATCGGTGAACGATCCCGATAGCGGCACCCGACAGGCTGTTACGGGTCTTCCGGTGCCGGTTTGCCCTGCGGTGCCGTCGGTGTGGTTTCCTTGGCATCGGCCGGGTCAAGGCAGTCCTTCAACCAGACATCATAGACCGGATGTTCAAGGCCCGACAGTCCGGGGCTTGATGCAAACATCCAGCCCGAAAACAGCTGTTCACGGGTCGCCTGACCATCGTCACGCACATCTGCGATTTCAAGGAAACTCGCACTTTCCGGGCGCTCTTCCGGCGGGGTGCGATAGCAGGCATCAACCCGGATCGAAAGCGTGCCGAACGAGGCAACCTGCCCGACCGGCACTTCAAAGGTCGAAATGCGGGCCGTAATTTTATCAAGCCCCTGAAGCTGGGCTACCGGTGCAGGACGATAATCAAGGGCGGCATAGGCCGTACCGATCATTGCACATGTCGAACAGATCGCGGCAATCGCAAAAGATCGTTTCATCTTGGAATTCAGTCCTGTTTGTCACTTGTATCATAGGGATTGTGCAGCTCGGCCACGAGATCACGCATCACCTTGCGAAACTGTTCCTCGTCGCAGCCCATCAGAAGCGCATCTTCAAGCGCATCCTGCATCATTTCGCGCAGTTCGCCGAAATTGTCGTTCAAAACCTTGATCTTTTCCACGCAAGATAGCGGCGAACCATCGGTCGCCTGCCATGTCGGGAAATGTTCCATCTGTTCGGTTTTCTTCATCGACCGCTCCGACTTGTCCTTGCAGGGCTTCTTTTCCTGCCTGCGCTGCATATGTTCACCGCAAAAACCGGCAAAATCATGACCGTCTGTTGCCCCCGGACGGGGTATCCGCAACGGGCATCATGCCACGATCACGATATAGTATCTGAACCTGTTAATCGCTGCTGTTGGTCGAAGAATAAATGACCTGACCAATCAGGTCCTCAAGATTGACCGAGCCTTGCGTGTATTCAATTTCACCACCGGCCTGGATCATGTCGATATCGCCCCCCGGTTCAAGGGCAACAAACTTGCCGCCCAGCAGCCCGTCTGACGCAATCTTGGCCGAACTGTCCATCGGCAAGGACAAATCCGAGCGCAGCGACATTTTGACAACCGCCATATAGGTATCAGGATCAAGTTCCTGTGCCGTCACGCTGCCGACCGTGACTCCGGAGATACGGACATCATTACCGACAACCAGACCGTCAATGCGGTTAAAGCTGGCTTTGATCTCATATCCCTCAACCGTATTGATGCCTGCACGGCTGTATGAATAGGCCGCAAATCCAACCGCGACGGCAATCACCGCAGCACCAGCAAGGGTTTCAATCAGTCTGTTGCTCATGGACCTTATCCGATCTGTATCTCATTGACTGGCATATTGTCTTGCACAGCGCCAAAACACAACCGCCCAAAACACAACCACTTAATACAATCACGTAAATACAAACGGGCGCGAGTTACCCCGCGCCCGCTGAAATTTTCAATTCTTCCGGCAGATCAGCCTTCCGGCGACCATGCCTGATAGTCACCGGTCGCTTTCGCGCGCTTGCCACCATTATATTCATGGCCCTGCGGACGATATGCATGCTTGGTCCCGGTCAGGTTCGGCAGATGCTCTTTCTGCCACTCGTAACGGTCTTCGGCTTTTTCAGACAGCGGCGCATCAACGGTGTAATGCAGCCAGGCATGCCATTCAGCCGGAACTTTCGATCCCTCGACCACACCTTTGTAAACGACCCAACGTTTGGTGCGACGGCCCTTGGCCGGAGTCTTTTCGGTGTAATAGACATTGCCGAAACGGTCTTCGCCAACGCGCTTGCCAAACAGCGCAGTAAAAATACGGGTGCCGACGGTGGCCATGTTGGGTCTCTCTCCAGATCTGGTTTGTCCGCCCGAACTGACAAGGCGGAACAGGGAACATGCGGTCTGCCCCCTGTCGAACAAGAGACTTATATGTCGTGATGTTGTTTGAAAGTCAATGTTTCAAGGACATTGACCGGCGCGATATCACAACATTTGGTCACACGGCACATCAGGTGCACAAATCGCCTCAACCCAAACGGGAACTGAAACCCTGTCACAATGATATTTACCGCTTCAAAACAACCCACAACTGCTTGTAGTGCGACGACTCTTTGATCTGCGTATATCTGGGGCGTCTATCCACCCGGTTATCCACAATCACACACATATATGTAGTATGTGCCATCGCTTGATATGCTTTGTTTTGCGCGCATGCTGAAATCAATACTTTAATATAAATATCAAACTGTTATCATGACGACATGTGCTAACAAGGCCAATGAAACAGCACATTTTCAGCTTCATGCTGGAAATGGAACGCAAACAGCGGTAGCTTTGGTCTGTGTTGTGGGGAACCAACCGTCCCGACACTACATCTAGTCCGAGTCTTATGACCGGCATACAATCTCGCGGGGACAGAAACCGCAGTTTTCCGGGCCTCCCGGCCTGATTCAGAGATTGTTAACGAGAATCCCGTCAGCATCGAATCAGCAAGACAGCAACCGACCCACTACATGTTGTGGTAAAAATTGATGTCAACCACAAAGATTAGTGGACTGTGGCGAAATTTTGCCATTATAGTCTTTCCCACGGACCGGATGGTTCCAAGGGGGGACCACACCACCGACTTCAAATAGATGCGACGCGCCAAAAAAGCCGGAAAATAACGGCCCTTGGGGCAGCGCAATAGCGATGAGCAAACTATATAGAATCAGGCGATGTTGGCGCATTACCAGATAGCGCCCCCTTACGTCTGATCAGAACCGGAGCAGACCATGCGGATTACCAGAAAGTTCACTCAGGACGGTGTCAGCCCGTACGCCGACATCGAATTTCGTAAGTCATCTTCTGTCATCAAAAACCCGGATGGTTCCGTTGTTTTTGCGATGAATGACATCGACATGCCCGCTTCCTGGTCACAGGTGGCGAGTGACGTTCTGGCTCAGAAATACTTCCGCAAGGCCGGTGTTCCGGTTGCGCTCAAACCGGTCAAGGAAAAGGACGTCCCGTCCTGGCTGTGGCGTCAGACCGCTGACACCGCCAAACTTGACAAGATGCCTGCTGAAAAACGCTACACCAGCGAAACCAGCGCGACCCAGGTCTTTGACCGTCTCGCAGGTACCTGGACCTATTGGGGCTGGAAAGGCGGCTATTTTGACGCCGAATCTGATGCGCAGGCTTTCTTTGATGAAATGCGCTATCAGCTTTCCCACCAGATGGGCGCGCCGAACTCTCCGCAGTGGTTCAACACCGGTCTGCATTGGGCTTATGGCATTGATGGTCCGGCACAGGGTCACTCCTATGTTGATTTCAAAACCGGCGAACTGACCAAATCGGCCAGCGCGTATGAACACCCGCAGCCGCATGCCTGCTTCATTCAGTCCGTTGCCGACGATCTGGTCAACGAAGGCGGCATCATGGATCTCTGGACCCGTGAAGCCCGTCTGTTCAAATTCGGCTCCGGTACCGGTTCGAACTTCTCCAACGTTCGTGGCGGCGGCGAGACCCTTTCGGGTGGCGGTCGTTCCTCGGGCCTGATGAGCTTCCTGAAAATCGGTGACCGCGCAGCTGGCGCCATCAAGTCGGGTGGCACCACCCGTCGTGCGGCGAAAATGGTCGTGGTTGATATCGATCACCCGGACATCGAAGAATATATTGATTGGAAAGTTGTCGAAGAGCAGAAAGTTGCTGCCCTTGTTGCCGGTTCCAAACTTGCTGAAAAACACCTGACTGCTGTTCTTGCTGCCTGCACCAACTGGGACGGTGCTGCGGATTCCGAAGACCGCTTCGTTCCGCGCCAGAACCCGCAGCTCAAAGAAGCTGTTCTGGCTGCACGCGCCGTGATGATCCCGGATTCCTATATCAACAAGATCATCGAGTTCGCGCGTCAGGGCTTCACTGAAATCAGCTTCAAGACCTATGACACCGACTGGGATTCCGAGGCATATCTGACCGTATCGGGTCAGAACTCGAACAACTCTGTTCGTGTATCGAATGACTTCCTGCAGGCAGTTCTGGACAATTCCGACTGGAACCTGACCCGCCGTACCGATGGCAAGATTTCCAAGACCGTTAATGCACGTGATCTTTGGGACAAGGTTGGTGAAGCAGCCTGGGCTTGTGCAGATCCGGGCATCCAGTACGACACCACGATTAACGAATGGCACACCTGCCCGAACTCGGGTCGCATCAATGCGTCCAACCCGTGCTCGGAATATATGTTCCTTGATGACACCGCATGTAACCTTGCATCGCTCAACCTGATGAACTTCCGTTCTGACGATGGCGGCGTGGACATCGCGGCTTACGAACATGCCGTTCGTCTGTGGACTGTGGTTCTTGAAATCTCGGTTCTGATGGCACAGTTCCCGTCCGACCGTATCGCAGAACTCTCCTATCGTTACCGTACCCTTGGCCTTGGCTATGCCAACATTGGCGGCCTGCTGATGAGCATGGGTATCTCGTACGACAGCGACGAAGGCCGTGCGATTGGCGCGTCCCTGACCGCGATCATGTGTGGCGTATCCTATGCGACCTCGGCCGAAATGGCTGGCGAACAGGGTCCGTTCCCGGGTTATGCCGATAACGCCGATGAAATGCTGCGTGTCATGCGCAACCATCGTCGTGCGGCTTATGGAGAACAGGAAGGCTACGAAGGTCTTTCGATCAATCCGGTTCCGCTGGTTGCTGCTGACAGCCCCTATGCCGATCTTCCGGTAGCAGCGCGTGCTGCTTGGGACAAGGCACTGGAACTTGGCGAAAAGCACGGTTACCGCAACGCCCAGACCACTGTTATTGCCCCGACCGGCACCATCGGCCTGGTCATGGATTGCGACACCACCGGTATCGAGCCTGACTTCGCACTCGTGAAGTTCAAAAAGCTCGCTGGCGGCGGTTATTTCAAGATCATCAACCGTACCGTTCCGGTTGCGCTTGCAACGCTCGGCTATACCGAAAACCAGATCCGCGACATTGAAAAATACGCGGTTGGTCATGGCACACTGGTTGGTTCGCCGGCGATCTCGCATGACGATCTGCGTGCCAAAGGTTTCGATGACGACGCAATTGCCAAGGTCGAAGGCGCGCTTAAAAACGCATTCGACGTCAAATTCGTCTTCAACAAATACACCTTCGGTGATGATTTCTGCATCAACACCCTTGGCCTCGATGCCAAAGCCATCAATTCGATGGACTTTGACATGCTCGCAGCCCTTGGTTTCGACAAGAAACAGATCGAAGCAGCAAACACCTATGTTTGCGGTTCGATGACCCTTGAAGGTGCCCCGCATCTGCGTGACGAAGACCTTCCGGTCTTTGATTGTGCAAACCCGTGCGGCCGTATCGGCAAGCGTTACCTGTCGGCAGAAAGCCACATCCGCATGATGGCAGCGGCCCAGCCGTTCATCTCGGGTGCGATTTCCAAAACCATCAACATGCCGAGCAGCGCCAACATTCAGGATTGCAAGGACGCCTACATGCTGTCCTGGCGTCTGGGTCTTAAGGCAAACGCCCTGTACCGTGATGGTTCGAAACTCAGCCAGCCGCTCAACTCTGCTCTGGTTGAAGAAGACGATTACGCAGATCAGCCGACTGCCGCCAAGGCAACCGCTGCTTCTGAACAGATCGTCGAGAAAATCATCGAACGCGTCATCCGTGGCGACCGTCGTTCGCTTCCGGGTCGCCGCAAGGGTTACACCCAGAAGGCCACCGTTGGCGGTCACAAGGTTTACCTGCGCACCGGTGAATATGAAGACGGCAAGCTTGGCGAAATCTTCATCGACATGCACAAGGAAGGCGCTGCTTTCCGCTCGTTGATGAACAACTTCGCCATCGCAGTTTCCATCGGCCTTCAGTATGGCGTGCCGCTGGAAGAATATGTCGAAGCCTTCACCTTCACCCGGTTCGAGCCGTCAGGCATGGTTTCGGGCAACGATGCGATCAAGATGGCAACCTCCATCCTTGATTACATGTTCCGCGAACTCGCCATCTCCTATCTTGGCCGTAACGACCTTGCCCATGTTCAGCCGTCCGACATCCTTCCCGATGCGGTTGGCGAAGGTGTCGCCGAAGGCGATCTTGGTGAAGAAGGCAAAAGAACCGGCGATCAGGCGATCGAAACCATCCGCAAGGTGGCATCAAGCGGCTTCGTGCGTCGCAACCTCTATGTGGTTGACGGCGGTGCCCAGACCGAAGAACGCGTGATCGAGGTAAAGTCCACCGGTACGGACGGTCATGGCCATAATCACAGCCATGAAACCACCGCAAGTGCTGTGACCACCGCTGCACCGTCAGCACCGCAGAACAATGCGATCCTGACCGCCAGCGAAGAAGTCATCGCCAAAACCGATGCCAAAATGGACAAGATCCGCGAAGCCCGCATGAAGGGTTACGAAGGCGACGGTTGCCCCGATTGCGGCAACTTCACCCTGGTCCGTAACGGCACCTGCCTGAAATGCGACTCTTGTGGCGCGACCACCGGTTGCTCCTAAGGGTTCCGGCCCGAACGATCTTCTGATCTGATCAGCAAAACGGCCGGGATTTCCCCGGCCGTTTTTGTTTCGCCACCCGCCGTCAGAGAAGGAAATAAATGATGCCCCTGCCCGCTCTTGGTAACGATACCGCCCTGATCGTTCTTGATGTGCAAAAGGCGATGGATAATCCGCGCTGGAATGCCAAAAACAATCCCGGTTATGCCGATGTGATTGCCAAACTGCTGGCGGCCTTTCGGGCGGCAAAGCTTCCGATCATTCATATCCGCCACGAAGAAGCCAATCCGGCCTCAAGCTTTTATGTCAACGGTCCCGGACAACCGTTCAAGGATGAAGTTACGCCAATCAGCGGTGAAACCATCATCGCCAAGCAGCAAAACTGCGCCTTTGTCGGAACGCCCCTTGAACAGCACCTGCGTGACCGCGGCATCAAGCGCCTGATCTTTACCGGTGTGGTCATTCATAATTCGATGGATGTCACCATCCGTATGGCCCATTGTCTGGGCTTTGAAAACTGGCTGCCGCTCGATGCCACCACCGCGATTGATGTCACGGATGCCAACGGCAAACGGTTCGATGCCCAAACCGTGTTTGATCTTTATGCCGCCGTGCTGGCTTCGGAATATTGCACGCTTACTCGCAGTGAAGATGTGATCAGCCCCCTGTCCTGAACGACTTTTTCTTGACCAAATCATGCATCTGACCGCATTCGCTATCCACTTATGGTCAATCACTATCCACTTAGTGTCAAAAATCGACATCATCCTCCCTTTAAGAATAGCCCTTCCCATGCACCACCCCTAAAGCTCTTGCAACGGGACCGATCCGTCGGCACCGATCAAAAAGGACATGGGCATGGCGAACAATGCATAAGAACAGAATCACCTTCAAACCGGGACGATCTGATCGTTCGCCACTCACCGCGTGCAAGTCTTTCTTTAAAAAAGGGCTTTATGCGCTGGCCCTGACCGGACTATCCCTGCCCTTTGCCAACAGCGCTTTCGCCCTGAGCACGGGGTGTACTGTTTGGAACACTTCAACCACCAGCAACGGCGTAGTGGCCAGCAACCAAGCGTTTGGCGCTTGGGAGGTGGCCAAGGTCACCTTCAAACACAATGACGCAGGCGGTGCATCGCCAGTTAACTATACCTATACCTATACGGATAATGTAAACGCCGCCAATTCCCGCGCCGCCACGGCGGGCAGCATTAGCCTCGGCGAAACAGTCACCCTCACCATTCAGATTCCGGGCGATACAACAAACGGCAGGCTTTTCATGTCTGGCCCCGGTGCGGAGTACAACATAACGGTAAGCTGCGTTGCCGGATCGCCACCGGCTGAGAATTCAACATCCTCCGCCAGCACGTCATCCGCTGTTATCGGTGCTGTCTCGCGATCCCAAACCACGGTTGTTCAACAAAATATCGCATCGCGCGTCTCATCGGTAATCAGTACTGCCAACACTTCCAATACGGACAATGTGGCGGGCCTTACCACCTCTGTGCGCGAAACCGTCCCCCATCGCGCCAGCCTGATCGACACCACCGCTGGTCATGATGATCGCAACAACAACGGCAACAGCATCACCGACCGCAATGATGCGCTGCGTCGCGTGGCGATGATGGGCAGTTTTGACAGTTCCACCGGTCAGGGCATGCAAATGCTGGGCCTTGGCCCGACCGATCAAGGCGATGTGGGCGGCGCCAGCGGCATTGATGGCCGTGCGGCCTTTGCCACCACCACGCCCTTTACCGTGTGGGGGCATGGCTCCTTTACCTCGGTTGATAGTGACTATGTCAATGGCGGTACGGACAACCGCTATGACGGCGATGTCTGGGGCTATAATGTCGGGCTCGATTACAAATTCGCCGATGCGCTGATTGCGGGCCTGTCGCTGGGCTATAACGATACCGACCTGACCACCGCCTTTAACAGTGGCAGCTATCAGGAAACCGGCTGGGTCGCATCGCCCTATATTATTTATCGCCCGATGGCCAATATCAACATCGTCGCCGAGGCCGGATATGGCATGGGTGATATTGATGTCACCCGCGACAACAATACGGTGTCGGGAAATACAGACTCAGACATGTGGTATGCCGCGATGACCACATCCTATCGGATTCAGCCATATGACACCCTACCGGTGTCCCTGACCCCTTCCCTGGCCTTTATGGCCGCCCGTAAAACCGTCGATGGCTATACCGAAAGTGACGGCACAAACAATGCCACCACCCGGTCGAACACCCGGCAGATCAAACCGGCGATAGAGGCCGCCTATGATTTCGCGCCCACTCAAAGCCTGACCATAACGCCATTCCTTGAAACCGGCCTGATCTATGATTTCACCGATGAAATCAACAATGACAAAACCGCGTTCAATATTGGTGGCGGTGTGCGACTGTCTGACCGCAATACTGGGCTCAATGCCGCCCTTGAAGGCGACTATCTTGCCGGGCGCGCTGATTATACCGAGTACACCATCGGGGGCACGGTGACCTATGGCTTTGCCCTGCTCGATCAGGATGGACGCCAAATCGGGATTGTCACACCGTTCTTTACCAGCAAGCTCAATGAATATGGCAATCAGCGCGTCCGTACCGGCCTTGGCTTTGATGCCGGACGCCTGACCAGTGAACTCGCATTCAGCCACATGATGTCGGTGGCCAATGACGATGACAACAGTGATACCAGTGCGGTTGAAGTTACCATGTCAGTGCCTTTCTGATCGCAGTCTCTGGGAATAGGATAGATCACCGGCTTCAGACATCTGATCTTTACCGGTCTGGTGATCCATACCCTGATGGATCACCATCCGCGGGGCCGAACATTCCCGGTACAGGCTGACATGTGTCTGATCTCCATGCCGCTACTCTTGCATCGGAATATTGCCATCTGACGGACAGCAAAGCCGTCATTTACACCCTGACAATGTTTCCGATTGACCAACAAAACAAGTCAATATCAACACACTGTTGACCAAACGTGACTAGTCAACCGTTCGACCAGAGCGCATATTCACCTCAGATGATTTCATGATCGAGGTAGTTTCATGACCGAGATGTCACATAATTCCGGAAGCACTGCCAAAAGCCTTGCGCCGATATTTATCTCTCACGGCTCGCCGATGCTGGTTGCCCGTCAAAGCACGCCCGCCTTTGATTTCTTTGTTGGCCAGCTTGGCCCTCAGACCGACGGGGTCCGTGCCATTCTGATGGTTTCGGCACACTGGCAAACAGCTGAACCAACCATCTCGACCTCCGCCCGTCAGGAAACCATTCATGACTTTTACGGTTTCCCGCAGCCGCTTTATCAGTTGCATTACGACGTTGCCGGCGACCCGGCACTGGCACAGCAAATCGCCGATCAGATCGGCCTCGCGACGGATCGCACCCGCGGCCTTGATCACGGTGCATGGATGCCAATGATCCTTGCCCGCCCCGATGCCGATATCCCGGTATTTCAGCTTTCCATGCTCGGCCATGGCGGCCCCAAGGAGCATTACGAGCTGGGGCAGAAACTGCGCGGGTTGCGTGACCTTGGTGTTCTTGTGGTCGCAAGTGGTGCCATGACCCATAACCTTCGCGCCCTTGATCGGAACGAAGGTGCGATTGATCCCTGGGCGGTTGAATTCACCAACTGGATGATTGATCGGGTCAGGGCTCGCGATATCGACGCCCTTCTCAATTATCGCAACCTCGCACCGCATGCCGTGATGGCCCATCCCGAGGATGATCACCTGATGCCGCTTTATGTAGCGCTGGGTGCCGCATCCGATGACTTCGAACCCGATCTTCTGCATGACAGTTACGAGTTCGGCAATCTCGCCATGACCGCATTGCGTTTTTATGATCAGGGCGAAGCCAGGATCGCGGCCTGACCCGCTGGCGTAAATTCAACAGAAGCAAAAAGGCCGGAAGAACTCATCTCCCGGCCTTTTGTCTAGAACATCATGCGAATGCCCGTGACCACATAGGTGGCCTCGTAATCCTCCCCGTCATGTTTGGCGAAATCGGCGGTATCCCCGAACTTCCGTTCATAGGCAACCCCCACATAGGGCACAACCGCACGATCAATCAGATCGTAGCTCAGTCGCAAGCCGAACTCGGCACTTGAAATACCCTTGCCGACTTCGATTTCACGATCTTCCGAGAACGCCGCATTGATTTCGAACGATGGCGTCAGGATCAACCGGTTGGTCAGAAGCCCTTCATACTCGACATCAAGCCGCGCAGAACCATCACCGGTCTCGCTGACGAAAAGATCGGCATCGACTTCAAACCATTGCGGCGCAAGCCCGACGACACCAACCGTGCCATACCAGCGATCCGCGCCCTCGGGGGTGTCAATCCGCACACCGCCCTTGGCATCGAAAAAGTCACTGATCGGGGTTTGCAGGACAAACCGGTTTTCCAGCTTCTCGTAGTTATCCGCATCAAGGTCACGTTCGCCCTCTCCCTGCCAGCGCAGTTTCAGTTCGTCCGTGCCGACAAAGGCGTCCGTATCCCAGACAAGGCGTTTTTCGCTTTCGTCACCGACGCGGTATTCAAACTGTTCGGCCTGAAACCCGTAATAAATCCGGGCGTCCATCGCCATACCGGCACTCGAAAACGAACCCAGCGCCAATGCGACACCGCCGCCAATCATCAGATCAAATCTTTTCATGATGGATCAATTCCCGTTCTCAAGTTTGGCGACCGTTGGTCCGCCCTCGACAATGACCTTGCGGAACATCCCGGTCGCCATGTGATAGCTCAGATGGCAATGGAATGCCCATTCACCGGGCTCATCGACTTCGGTTTCCGAATAGACCGTGGTGCCGGGATTGATGCTGATCGTGTGTTTGACCGGGTTCCACTTGCCCTGCCCGGTATCAAGGATCGACCACATGCCATGCAGATGCATCGGATGGGTCATCATGGTTTCATTGACGAACTTGAACCGTACCCGTTCACCGTATTTCAGGCGGATCGGTTCGGCATCCTCGTATTTCACGCCATTGATCGACCAGCTATAGCGTTCCATATTCCCGGTCAGGCGCAATTCGATCTCGCGGGTGGCCGGACGTTCGGCATAAAGCGGCTTCTGTGCTTTCAGATCTGCGTATGACAGGAACTTTCCGCCATTCGCCGCTTCGGGGATCAGGCCACTGCCCGCCGCATAAAACGGATCAGCCTTGTCAGCCATACCCATCATCGAATGATCCATTCCGGCCATGTTCGAATGGTCCATCCCCGGCATGGTATCCTGTGCGTTGCTATCCATTTCCTCCGTTGCCGCCGTCGCCATCGCACCATGATCCATTCCGGCCATGTCACCGTGGCTCATGCCCATATCAGCCATGGTCAGAAGCGGTGCCTCGGTTCTGAGTTCCGGCATTTCGGCGCGCATGCCTTCCCGCGGGGCCAGCGTGGCAAAGGCAAATCCCGACCGCCCCATGGACTCGGCCATGATCGGATAGGCCTTTTCTTCCTTGGGCTGAACAATCACGTCATAGGTTTCGGCAACCGAAATACGGAACTCGTCAACCTTGACCGGTTGCACATTATTGCCGTCGGCCTGCACCACCGTCATCTCAAGCCCCGGTATCCGCACATCGAAATAGGTCATGGCCGACGCATTGATAAACCGAAGCCGCACCCGTTCATCGGGCTTGAACAAGCCGGTCCAGTTCTGATCGGGCGACATGCCATTGATCAGGCCAACAAAGCCCTGCACATCCTCGATATCGGTCGGCATCATCCGCATCGAACCCCAGTCGCCGCGTTCCGAAAGCGTCGCCCCCAGACCGTTTTTCGACACATCACCGATAAAATCGGCAAGGGTACGCTGATTGCGGTTGTAATAGTCCGGCATCATTTTCAGGTTACGCAGAATGCGGTCACCCGAATGCGGATGCTTGTCTTTCAGAACCACCACATATTCGCGGTCAAACTTGAACGGTTCGCGCTTTTGCGGCTCGATAATGATCGAACCATAGGCCCCGTCCGGCTCCTGAAAACCGGAATGGCTATGGAACCAGTAGGTGCCGCTTTGTTTGACCGGAATGCGATAGGTAAATGTCTCGCCCGGTTCAATTCCGGGGAAACTGATGCCCGGCACCCCGTCCATCTGATAGGGCAGGATCAAGCCATGCCAATGGATCGATGTTGCCTCATCAAGATTGTTGGTGACCTTGATCACCGCTTCTTCGCCTTCCTTGAACCGCAAGGTCGGACCGGGGGATGACCCGTTATAGCCAATCCCCGTTGTTTTCATCTCGCCGGTATCAATCGTGACGTAATCGACCGACAGGTCATAGCTCGCAGCCTGACTGCCCGAGGACAGGACAAGTGCTGCCAACGTGCCCAAAAGGGCACCTTTGACATAGTGATTTTTCATTTCTTGAATTCCCAAAAACTCGGAAACGCCAGAGGCATCGGTATTTCCCCGGCCCCTGGCATCGCAAACCGGTTGGCCTATGACTGCAGACGGACCTTGCCCATCATGCCGCTCTCATAGTGGCCTGGCACATTGCAGGCGAATTCAAGCTCGGTATCGGCTGGGAAGGTCCAAATGATCTCGGCTGTTTTTCCGGGTTCAAGAAGCACACTGTTGGGATCGTCATGCTCCATGGTCATGCCGTTCCCCATGTCCATTTTCATCATGTCCATGTGGATTTTGTCGGCATCAAGCGCACCATGCTCCATCATCATCATCATTTCTTTCTGATGGCTGGCATGCATCGCCGCAGTACCGATATTGAATTCATGAACGAATTCACCCTTGTTCACGATCTCGAACCGCACGGTTTCACCGGCGCGCACCTCGATGGTTTCCATATCAAAGAAATTGTCTTCCATCGTAACCTGGATGGTCCGGGTTACATCGGCTACCTTGCCCGGCGCACCGATATTGGTGGTCTGCGCACCATGACCGGGGCTGGCAAAACTCGCCACCGGTGCACTCATCAGGGACCCGATAATCGCGGTTGAAAGAACAATACGGGCAAGGAAAGTCGATTTAGAGTTGGGCATATCATGCTCCTGAAAATAATCATCGAACTGATCGCCGCCGTTGCACAAACACATGCGCAAGTTTTGCTGTTTCACCCTGAACGGATCAAACAAACGACGGCATTTATCAAAAAGAAGGGATTATTTTCAGGCGCGGGGCAGTTTGTAGCTGCCATCCGCCTCGGCGGAAACAACGGTCCGTTCCCTGACCCAGAAGGTCACAGTCGAAACCACCGGCATGAACAATGCCTTGCTGATCTGTTCATCGACATAGGGGCCGCAAACCGTCATGCCGCAAATATCGGCATGCGATCCGTGGGGATCGAATGAAGCCGGTTGCGCGGCATCGACCATCACGGCGTGATGCGTTTGACCCGCATGGCCGGATGCTGCCTGCACGGTATCATGCCCCGACAGCAGAACTGTCAGACTGATCAGGATCACAAGCATGCAGGAAACGAAACGCAACAGATTTATTCCAGTTCAAAGTTAACGGCCAAATCGTTATGCGCACACCGCGATTTGGTCAAGTGGCAATATTGTGGCACGCCATAACACATTGTAAAATTGTGATTTTAACCGAATTTCTGCGCATCATATTTACCGGCCTTGTCATCGCATCACCGGCCTTTTACGATCAGGCCGCCCCCATCATCACCGGACAAAATGCCATGCTGCGTCAGGAACAAGTCACCTTCGAAGTCAAAACCAGTGCTCAGGGTCTGATTGAAATCACCGATCAGGTGCAGTCATGGATTGGCCAGACCGGCATCATGCGCGGCCAACTGACCGTCTTTGTCCGACACACATCGGCAAGCCTGACCATTCAGGAAAATGCCGATCCCGATGTCCGCCTTGATCTGGAAACATTTTTTGACCGGCTGGTTCAGGAAAATCCGAGCCTTTATCGCCATACCTGCGAAGGCCCGGACGATATGCCTGCCCATATCAAATCAGCCCTGACCGACGTGTCCCTGACCATTCCGGTTGATAATGGCCATGCGATGCTTGGCACCTGGCAGGGGATTTACCTGTTTGAACATCGTCACGCACCGCATCGGCGGAGCGTGATCCTGCATCTGATCGGGGAATAAACCGATATATCAGACAGCAAGTTCCGGCTTGCGCGCCCACAGACCGATCGTCTGGACTTCGATCAGTTCACGCAATGTCGCGCACATGTCTTCGCAGTCAAAATTCTGCGTGCTCATATGCTCGTGAACCGTAAACAGAAACAGCGCCATCAAAGTTTTGCGGATCAGATCCGGTGAAAGATCGGGATTGAGTTCGCCACAAAGCTGGGCTTCCTCAATCAGGTCGCGCGTCGCCTTGAGCAGTCCGCTACGATCAAGCATTTCATTGACCGCCCCCTTGCGCGGGGAAAAGGCCACCTGTTGCATGATCATGGACCAAAGCCCCGGATGCAGGCCGATCTGCGTAAAGCGATAGGAGGCCACATGCATCATCTTGTCCACAAAGCACCATTCCGGGTCCATGGTATGCAGACCCTTTTCAATGGCTTCGGCCAGTTGCGTGCAGACACAACTGATGATGAGTTCTTCCTTGGTCGGGAAGTGATGAAAAATGGTGCCTTCGGCCACCCCGGCCCGCTTGGCGATTTCGCGCGTCGATGCGCCTTCAAAATCACCTTCTTCAAGGCAACTGCGCGCAGCCTCAAGAATCTTCTGACGGGTTTCCTCGCGTCTGGTTGCCCGGATGCTCATCGGGGCCCTCCAATTGGTCAAGTGAACTCACTGAGTAAACTCAATTAATACGAAGAGCCCTTTCTGTCAATTCCTCTGAATCGTCCCTGACATGTCGAGTGCCGCTTCAAGAACCGGTTTGCTGCAACTGGCCAGAATGTCTTTTTTCTGCTGATAAAGGCTCGTGGAAACATGCATTGCCCCCAGAACCGTCGAAAACAGATTGTCATGTGAAAATGCCGCATCCCGGGCCGCAGATGACAGGCAATCACCTTCGATTTCACGTGACGCCTGATAGTCCTCGGACATCCACATCATCATCGGAACATGGGTCTGCTCGTCCGGTGCGAACATATAGGGCGCACCATGCAGATAAAGCCCGCCCTCGCCCAGAGACTCCCCATGATCGGAAACATAAAGCAGCACCGTGTTATAGCGATCCTGATAGCTTTTCAGCTTCGCGATCAGCTGGGCGACAACATAATCGGTATAGCGGATCGTGTTGTCATAGGTATTGATCAGTTCCTGTGTACTGCAATTCTCAATATCACTGCGCGCGCAATCCGGGGCAAAGGCACGCTGGGCATCAGGATAGCGTTTGTAATAGGTCGGCCCGTGGCTTCCCATCAGATGAAACGCAATCAGCTGGTTCTCGGCCTTGTCTGAAACCTGCTGATCAAGCTGGCGCAGCATGACCTCGTCAAAGCAGGTGCCAAGAGCGCATTCTTCGGGGAAGTCCTTGGGCGAAATCTCGATGGTTGGCACACGGTCGCAAACGCCCTTGCATCCCTCGTCATTGTCTTTCCAAAGAACCCTGACCCCCGCATGGCTCAGAACATCCATCAGGCTTTCGCTATGGCGTGCCACCTCGCCGTCATAAACGGCGTGATCCATCGGCGAGAACATGCAGGGTACGGATACCGCCGTTGCGGTTCCGCAGGATTGCACATTCTGGAATGCCACCAGCCCGTCAATCTTGCTGGTAAAGGGCGATGTTGCACGCCCATAGCCATTCGCGGCAACACTTTGCGCACGCGCTGTTTCCCCGATGACAAGGAACATCAGGGTCGGTTTGTCTTCATGCGGTTTGGCAACGATATGGGCATCCTCGCCAATCTTGCGGAACGGCATATCGGCATAAAGATAGCGCCGCTTGATCAGCTGAATGGTCCCGGTGATGAAGTTTGACGGGATGATTTCCTTGCCGAGCACCTTGTGATTGCGCCCGACCGATGCGTAATCCTTGAAATAAAATCCGGCAATCCCGCCCAGCATCACCAGGGGCACGGCAATCATCACAAAACGCTGTCCGACCCCGTGCAGGATTGTTTCGGGATACCGAACCGGCACCACAATCAGGATAAGCGCCGGAAGCAAACCGGTCACCACAAACCACAAAGCCGCCGTCAGATTGAAATAGGAAAATGCTTCAAGCTGGTTGGTCTCGATCACATTTTCCATCATGCCACGGTCAAACACGATGCCGTATTTGGCCATCCCGTAATGCGCAAGCGCACTCAGCATGATCAGCAAAACAAAAAACGGCTTGAACAGATAGCGGAATGAAAAGGGCGTAAAAACAACAAGCGATGCCAGGATCAGAACAAATGGCGCACTGATCGCAAAACCGCGATCATAATCACCAAGCTGTCCGAGAATATCGTAAAAATGACCAAGAATTCCGCTATTGAAGACCAGCGTAAAATACACCGCCAGCACCACCAGAATGACGCGATAATCAATCGGCTTACGGATCGGCAACAACCGGGAACGGGGCATGAAGGGTTACCTGTTACGTGGCACATATACCCCGCACAACACCGCCTCATCACCCGTTTCAGGCAATCGTGACACGCATGTTTCGCGGGGCAATTGGCCCGATGGCCAACCCCGCAACATCTAGGATATCAACCTGACAGAAAACTGAACGCCCTGAAAACGCGCTTGGAGAACCGGACGGAAACAGCCGGTCAGACCGAAGCCCCCACCCGCATCCGGCGGACTTCGCGAATTCCCAGAAAACTATGAACCACCAATGTCGCAATCACCACCGTCCCGCAAATCAATGTGGTCTGGCTGGGCACTTCCCCGATAAACACCCAGACCAGAAAGGACCCGAATATTGCTTCATTGAGCATGATCAGCCCGACCTCGGCGGCGGGGATTTTGCGCGCCCCGGCCGAGATAAACAAAAATGACACCGGCAACACCCAAAAGCCCAGCAACACCAGCCACAACCAGTCAAGCCCGGTCACCGTAAACGGATCGGCACTTGGCAACAGGATCAACGCCCCCAAAAACGCGCCCAGCAACATCGCCTTGACTTCATTGGTGTGCGGACGAGCGCCAATGACGTTAAAGAACCCGGCCATGCAGGTCGCTGTTCCCAGCGCCAGAATATCCCCAAGCGCATTCTTGCCGCCAAATCCGGCCCCGACAATCATTGCAAGGGCGACCAGAACCACAAGCGACGCGATCCAGGTCCGCATCGGTTGTGACCGTTTGAAAACAAAGACCCCCATCAAACCGGCAATCAGCGGCGCTGCGGCAATGATCACCAAGGTATTGGCGGCATCAGTATTGCGTACCGACAGGATGAAAAAGATCGTCGTGCCACAGAAAAACAGCGCTGCCGGGATTTCGGTTTTGCTCGGGGTGATGGATTGCAAGACACCCTCGCCGCGACGATGCCCCTTCCACAGTGCCATCAGAAGCGATGCCACACAAAGCAGCGTCACCCGCCAGAACGATGCCGTCATGTCATCAACCTTGATCAACCGGATCAAAAGCGCATCCGGGCAAATGACCAGCACCCCGATCAGGGCAAGCCACGCACCGTGCAAATTTTCCATCCGTTGACGAAGTGACATATGCTGCAACCTTCAAATAACTGGTTTCATTATAAAAACACGCCCGAAACTTGATCCCTGGCGTCAATTTTCTGCACATAGTTGTGGGGCGCTTTGACGCCGATGGCAATTTGATTTTTCTCAACTGTCGGTGAAACGATCCTTTTGGCGGTCCCGGTGCTGAACCGGCCGCAGGTTTTGGCACCGTCAGTCTGCAATGATGCAGCGCATCCAAAAGAAACTGTTTTGTTCGGCCCGCAAGGTCGCTAAGTTTGCGTCAAACTACACGTCCCCACAGTTAAAAGGATGGATCTTCATGGCTGGTAAAATTGACGCACGCCTTGCCGAACTTGGCATCACCCTGCCACAGGCCACCGCACCGGTTGCGAATTATGTGCCCTATGTCGTCTCGAACAATCTGGTTCACATTTCCGGTCAGATCACCATGGAAAATGGCGAACTGAAATTTGTCGGTAAACTCGGCAAGGACTATCAGGTCGAAGACGGTCAGAAAGCCGCCCGCCTCTGTGCACTTAACCTTGTCGCACAGCTCAAGGCCGCCATTGGCGATCTTGATAAGGTCACCCGTGTGGTCAAACTCAATGCCTTTGTCAATTCCGCCCCGGAATTCACCGATCAGCCCAAAGTCGTCAATGGTGCGTCTGACACCATGGTCGAAGTCTTTGGCGATGTCGGCAAACATGCCCGCTCGGCTGTTGGCGTTGCCTCCCTTCCGCTTGGTGTGGCGGTCGAGATTGATGGCATCTTTGAATTTGCCTGATCTGCTCAGCAATAAGCGCATCAAAGCCGGGCACTTGCCCGGCTTTTTTCATGTCTGGCTTTATGACAAAACTCCTTGACCTCAACCATACTTGAGGTCCGATAACAGGGCGCATCGACATATTTAGGGAACTCCAATGCGCATTTTTATCACCGGTGGCACCGGCCTGATCGGATCGGCCATCATTCGCAATCTGATTGCCCGTCATCACAAAGTCTTTGCCCTTGGCCGATCAGAAACCAGCCGCAACAAACTGATCGCGCTTGGTGCCACCCCGATCACCGGTGACATTCATGCACCGCAAGACTGGTGTGATGATCTGCCCGAGATTGACGGGGTCATTCATGCCGCCTGCGATTTTTCCGACGCCATGACGCAAGTCGATCAAGCCCTGCTTGACCATCTGATCCCCGTCCTGCATCGCATGCCAGATCGCGTAAGGTTCCTCTATACCGGTGGCAGCTGGTTATTTGGCGCAAACAGCCCCGATCAGTTGATTGATGAAGCAGCACCCTTTGATCCGCTTCCGGAATTTCGCTGGATGATCGACGGCATCAACCGGGTTCTTGACGATAACAGGCTTGATGGCATGGTCATTCATCCGGCCTGCGTCTATGGCACCGACCCGCACGGGCACACCGGTCTTCTGGCCACCAATATCGAGACGGCGCGTACCCGCAATTACGTTCATGCAGTTGGGGGCAACATGGTTCATCTGCCAATAGTCCATAACGATGACCTTGCCGATCTGTATCGTCTGATGCTTGAACATGCGAAACCCGGTGCCGCCTATTTTGGCGTTGGCATCAACGGCATTTCGAACCGGAAGGTTGCCGAACGGATTGCCAGTCATTTTGGCCGCGCAGACTGCGATATCAGGGACATGACGCCTGCCGCTGCCATGAAGGAATATGGCAACTGGGCGCGCGGGCTTGGTCGCAACCAGTTTCTTTCGGGCAGGCGTGCGGCGGCTGACCTTGGCTGGAAGCCGCGTCACACCGATCTTGAAACCGATATTGCCAGCATCGCAAAGTCACTCGATGCCGTGCAGGCCTAGCTGTTGCTGCCGACCGTCTTGAGGCCAACCACGCCGCCGATAATCATCAACAGAAAAACACCCTTAAGGGCGGTCATCGGTTCCTTGAAAAATACAAGCCCGATGATCGCAATCGCCGCCGTCCCAAGCCCCGACCACACCGCATAGGCCGTGCCGATCGGGATCACCCGCAGACACAGCGAAAGTGTCCAGAAACTCAGTCCGTAAACCGTCAGGCTCAGGACGGTAAAGCGCCAGTCGGTAAATCCGTTTGAAAATTTAAGCGACACCGTCCCGACAATTTCAAGACAGATCGCAACAAGCAGATACCCCCAGGCAAGCATGGCAAATTTCCAGTGACAACAATCAATTGATGATCAAAACTGGCTCCAAAATGGCCGATCCGGTCATTTGGCGCAATCCCGGGATTATCCCCCTCTGTTTTTGTCATCTCGTCGTCACGATCAGATATGATCCGGCATGGTTATGGCTCTCGTGCCCGATCTGTATCAAATCCGCCCCTAAAACATTTGCGTATGATCCCCCAAACGGGCAGATTGCCCGATAGAAAGACAAGACCCGTCACATATGGCCAAATCGCCTTGCCGTGACGCGCGACGACAGGAAAGAACGATCATGATCGAAACCGATATTCTGATTGCAGGCGGCGGGATCGCCGGAATGAGTGCCGCGGCACGCTTTGCCGCTGACGGACATCAGATCGTGATTGTCGACCCGGCCCCCGCTGATATTGGCGAGGGGACTGATCTTCGCACCACCGCCTTCCTTGAACCGGGCATTGAAACCCTTAAAAAGGCTGGCGTCTGGGATGCGATCAAACCGACCGGTGCGGAACTGCGCGTCATGCGGATTGTCGATGCAGGTGGCGACGAATTCCGCCCGCGCGAAACGGCTGATTTTGACGGTGCTGAAACCACGCAAGGGTTCTTTGGCTGGAACGTATCAAACAAGGCAGCCCGCGTTGCCCTGATGGCCAAGCTTGCCGAACTGGACAATGTTGATTTCCGGTTCTCGACCACGGTGACGGGCTTTAAAAATACCGCGCGCTTTGCCGATGTTACGCTTTCAAGTGGTGAAACCGTGCGCGCCAGGATCGTCATTGCCGCTGATGGTCGCAATTCATCGCTCCGCGAACTGGCCGGAATCAAACATAAACGCTGGGCCTACGATCAAAGTGCGATTGTCTTTGTCGTCACCCATGACAAACCGCATGACAATATCTCGACCGAAATTCATCGCACCGGCGGCCCGCTGACCCTTGTGCCGATGCCGGATCTGAATGGCAAGCCCTGCTCGTCCGTGGTCTGGATGACGCCTGCTGCCCGTGCCGATGAACTCAATGCCATGAGTGACGATGCCCTCTCGGCCGAAATCACCCATGACACCATGAACCTGTTTGGCCCGCTTACGGTGGCATCGCCGCGCGCGGTCTGGCCGATGATTGCCCAGGTTCCCAATCGCCTGATTGCCGCGCGCCTTGCCCTGATTGCCGAGGCCGCCCATGTTGTCCCGCCAATCGGTGCGCAGGGACTTAATATGAGCCTGCATGACATTGAGACGCTGGCTGAACTGATGGCAAAGGCCAAGCTGCATGGCAAGGATATCGGCGAAACCCCGCTTCTGAAATCCTATGAACGCCGCCAGCTTCCCAAAACGCTGGCCCGTGTCGGCGGCATTGATCTGCTCAACCGTGCCTCCATGTTGGAGCCCAAACCGCTCCGCGATCTGCGCTATGCCGGGCTGTCGGCGATCAACCGCATCGGCCCGCTTCGCAAACTCGCGATCAAGGTCGGGGTTGGCAAGTAATCCACACCAATTGCCCGAAACGCTCCTGAAACACAAAAGGCCGCCCCGTAAAGGCGGCCTTTTTTAATGCATGACTGTTACCTTAACTCCGATGCAATCGCAGTTCGGCCATAAAGCCGTCCGTCTTGCCCGGACGCGGTGAATAAAGGTTCAGTTCGGACTTGGTGTTGCGGGCAATCGCATCGACAATCGCCAGTCCAAGCCCCGCACCATCCCCGCCATTATGAGACCGTTTGAACCGGGTTTTCAGATCATCAAGGTTCCCGGTCGCGACCACCGGCCCGCCATTGCTGACCTGAATGATATGGCGATCCACCACCCTGATCTCGACGGGTTCATCCGTCCCGCCATATTTAAGGGCATTCTCGATCAGGTTGCGCAGGCAAATTGCAAAGGCATCCAGATCGATATTGGCTTCAAGCCCGTCGATATTTTCGCCATCAAACCGGATCGCCCCGCCATCGGCCCCCGAACGGACCAGATCATCCACCACCAGCGCCAGTGTCGACCCAAGCTTCTGATTATGGCCGGTCGGGCTGAACCCGCCGCCCGCTTCGGCCCGCGCCAGTTGCAACAGCTTTTCGGCAAGTCGCGACAAGCGTTTCAAAGACGCCTCGGTCTGAAGCGCACGCTTGCGGCTTTCATGGCCTTCGGGCAGTTCAAGAACCAGTCGCTGGGTCTGCGCCAGCGCAACCGCAATCGGGGTTCGCAATTCATGGGCACTGTTGGCGGTAAAGCTGCGCTCGACATTAAGGGCCGCCTCAAGCTTGCCCATCAGACTGTTGACCGCCAAGACAATCGTGGTGATTTCCTCGGGCGCTTCTTCCTGTTCAATCGGGGTCAGGTTACCCTCCCCGCGGGCCTCGATTTCATCGCGGACCCGTTGCACCGGCACCAACCCCTGCCGGACACCAAGGATAATCCCGATAATCACCGCCGGGATCAAAAGTGCGATGGGCAGGAACTGCGCAACCACGCTTTCAAACAGCGCCTCGCGCCGATGCTCAAGAGGCTCTGCCACCTGTATGATACGCTGTCCGCCCAAAAGCTCGGCGGTATAAATGCGATAGTCCTCGTCATCGTAAAATCCCTCGACAAGGGGAACGGTAAACGGATGTTCGCGCGCATTAAATGACCGCAGCAAAAGCCGCCCTCCACCGTCAAGCACGTGATACATCAGATAGTCTTCGCCAAGTTCCTCATCCCCGTCCCCGTCACCACGGTCGTCACCATGATCATCTGCATGATCATCTGCATCGTCATCCTTCCGGATTTCGCCCTTGGCCGGGCTTGGCAGCACTTCCCTGGCACCGCCGCCCTTGTGACCCTTCAGATAATCGTCAATAAGCGGTGCATAGCGGTAGGCTGTCGAAACAAGACTGTTGTCAAAGGCTTCCTCCATCTCGTGATACATGGTGAACCCCGCCAGAACCGATCCCGCCAGCCAGAAAAGGCTCAGCATCAAAGTCAATCGTCGCGTCAGGATTGACTGAAGACTTCTATTGGCCTTTTTGCGCATCACCGTCACCTCATGCCCCAACCCGATAGCCAACGCCGCGTACGGTTTTGATGACATCCTTGCCAAGCTTGCGGCGCAGTCGGCTTATATAGACCTCGACCGTGTTGCTTTCGATCTCCGCGCCAAATTCATATAACGCTTCTTCAAGCTGCCGTTTTGAAAGCGTCTGACCGGGCCTGCGCACCATCTGGTCAAACAGTGCCCATTCCCGCGATGTCAGATCGGTCTGCACCCCGTCAATCAGGATGGTGCGCCCGGCAAGGTCGACCTCGACCCCGCCATCAAGACTTATGAACGGATTGGGATTGCCGCTATAACGCCGTGCAACTGCGGCAAGCCGGGCCGAAAGCTCGTTCAGATCAAACGGCTTGACCAGATAATCATCGGCCCCGGCATTAAGCCCCTCGATCCGGTCGGAAATCTGGTCCTGTGCGGTCAGAATGATGCAGGGCGTTGTCGATCCGCTGCGCCGAAGGCCACGCAAAAGATCAATCCCCTTGCCGTCGGGCAAATTGAGATCAAGCAACAGCACATCGTAATTCGTGCCACGCATCATGATCTCGGCATCGACCACACTGTCGCTATGGTCCACCGCCTCGCCTGCGGCCAGTAAATGGTCCCTGACCGCATCAGCCAGCATCAATTCATCTTCAACCAGAAGAATGCGCACAAGCGCCCCCTCATAACAGCGGTTCCAAACCCAACCGAATATTTCCCGATCCTGACATTCAGCTGAACGGCATCAAGCAGCCTTTTCAGTTAGCTGTCAGGAAACAGCGGCAATCTTGGTCCTGTCCGACGCATCCCACGTCACGTTGCCCCGCGTCTTGTCACTCTCATCCATGACACCCTGACGCTAGTTATGAAGGAATATGACCATGAAAAGAACTGTTTTCCCGAAAGTCATTGCTGGTGTTTTTGCCAGTGCATTTACCGTTACCCTGCTGGCCGGTGGCAGCCTCGCCCTGACCTCCGGTGCTGCCCGCGCCGACGATGATTATTGCAACGTTCCGAAGTCGGAATGGAAAACCACCGACGCGCTCAAGGCAAAACTGATCGCCGATGGCTGGGACGTGCGCAAGATCAAGGAAGACGAAGGCTGCTTCGAAGTTTACGCCATCACCCCCGATGGCAAGAAAATCGAAGCCTATTTCAACCCGGCCTCGTTTGAAATCGTCAAGCAGGACAAGGAAGACTAGTTCCGCCTGCCTCTGATCAAGGACCTGGGGTCTCTGGCGGCGATACTGCCCCATCCCCGCCAGAACCGAAACCCGCCATCCAGGAGAATTTAAATGTCCGTCAAGGTCTGGGACCCGTTTATCCGTCTGTTTCACTGGGGATTGGCCGCAAGCTTCGTGATCGCATGGATCACCGCCGATGAATGGGATACCCTTCATCACTGGGCTGGCTATGCTGCCGGAAGCCTGATTGCGCTGCGCCTTGTCTGGGGGCTGGTCGGAACGCGCTATGCCCGCTTTACCCAGTTCATCAAAAGCCCTGCGGCGACAATTGGCTATTTGCGCGATATCATGCGCGGCCGTGAACAGCGCTATCTCGGGCATAACCCGGCCGGGGCTGCGATGATTGTCGCGTTGATGCTTGCCATGGCGGGCTGTGCCTTTACCGGCTGGCTTTCGACCACCAATGCCTTCTGGGGGTCTGACTGGCTCGAAGAAATCCATGAATTCCTCGCCAATGGCCTGCTGATCCTTGTGCTTTTGCATGTTGGCGGCGTGCTGCTGGCAAGCCTGCGCCATCACGAAAATCTGGTCCGTTCCATGGTGAACGGTCGCAAACGCCGTCCGATGTCTGATGATATCGCCTGAACCAGCCTGACGTGAACCTGACTTGAACGTTCCTGCCTGATCCGTCCCGATCAGAACCGAACCTTCTACTCTGAACTCCCTCATACTTGCAACCTTGCGGCAGCCGTCCTGAACCCCTTACGGCTGCCGTTTTTTATGCCCGGCCCAAACCGGTCCGGGCATTTTTGCTGATTGCTTTTTGCTTATTGTTTTTTATCCGGCGTGTTTTCGGGTTAAGCTTTGCCATCGTGAATTGAAACCGGATCGGATATTTCATGCGCCCTGTTGCCCTTGTCACCGCCCTTGGTCTGACCCTTGCCACTCTTGCCGGCTGCACCGGCAAAACCGGCGAATATGCAGGACAAGGGGCCGGGATCGGCGCGATATCAGGTGCTGTTGGCGGCTTTGTCACGGCGGCGATCTTTGGCGGTAATCCGGTGGAATCTGCGGCCCGTTCGGCGGCCTTCGGGGCGGCGGCGGGCGGAACGGCCGGGGCGATTTCCGGCGCATCGGCCGATGCCGCCACCAAGGATGCCTATGAAGCCGCCCAAAAGGAAAAACGTGATCGCATCCAGGCCAAGATCGGCGATGATGCCTTTGCCGGGCTGACCGCCCTTGCCAAATGTGACCATGCCACCGCCACCAGCAAGGCCGGTGTCGCGCAAGCCTCGACCAACAGCGATTTCGTCATTGCCGGATTGTGGCTTGAAGCCCTTGCCTATTCCGATCAGGGTCAGGAAGACCGCGCACGCGCGATGTATGGCGACATCATCGCCAGGGACCCCAAAATTTCCGATGAAACCGCCGCCGAACTCCGCCGCCGCGAACTGGCCGACGGCCTGTCTGAAATTCGCGGCGAATATGACCTGCCCAAGGTCTGCCCGGCATAAAAAAACCAAAAACAGCCCGATAAAGAAACCTGTGAAGCAGCCAATTCATCCACATAGGATTGCTAGTTCCCCCAAAGGAGAAAGTGAAGATGAACGAGGAACTTATTACGTGGGAAGCCGGTCTTAAGTTCTTTTCAGTTTACTTGCCTAGTCTAATAGAAAGGTATCAAAATCTCATCGCTGGCTTTTGCGCGATCGGAGCTGCAAGCATTGCTCTTTTCGGGGTAAACACTCAAGTTAAGGCGAACCAAGAAAGAGATAACAAGGCGCGAGAAGAAGAAATGCGCGGCTCCGTAGTCGCAGTTATTACAGAGCTGCACACAGTTAGCATGCACTTGGCTAAACACGTAATCGCAGCAAACAGAAGTAAAGATTGGGGTGCATTCACTATCGATTTTCTACCAACTAATTATGCAATTTACGATACCAACCCGTTGATAATATCGAAATTACGACCCAACACAGCGGTCGTGACGGTTACCGCATACCAAGCTCTCAAAGCTGCGACCACCATCAAGACTCAGGCGCTTAAGCTGATAAAAGAGTCCGATTTTGCTCCAGCTGACGAAATAAACAGAAAAACCAAAATCGGTGTAGATGCGCACTTTGTAGGAGCAGTCGACCTTGCAGGTAAAGCCATACGTGTCTTATGTGAAGATCTAAAAAGTGACGACCTGCACAAGAGATGGATTGCCGAACTTGCTACTGTGACGCGGACTAATGTTCAAATTTGGGAGGATTTGAAAGACTTAGCCACAAGGACAAACGCAGTTTGATCCTACACTTTTATTCCTGCTGTGATCGGAGGATTACGGTAAGAGCATTGGTCGTGCCGGATTGCCCACAACCGTGGTGCCCGGTGCAACATCCTTGGTCACAACCGAACCGGCACCAATAATCGCATTATCGCCAATGGTAATCCCGGGCAGAATAATCGCCCCGCCACCGATCCAGACATTGCTGCCGATTGTCACGGGCTTGGCGATTTCGAGATGCTGTTTGCGAAGCTCCGGATCGCGATGATGATCGGCACAGTAAATCTGCACATTCGGGCCCAGCATCGAATGATCGCCAATCCGCACGGGTGCGGTATCAAGGATCACGCAGCCGACATTCAAAAACACGTCCCGGCCCAAATGGATATTGATGCCATAGGCACAATGAAACCGCGCCTCGATCCGCACATCCTCGGCGCACTCGGCAAACAGCGCGCGCAGGCGCGGCCCGATATTGCCGCGTTCTGACGGATAGAGGTGACTATGTTCGTGGCTGGCCTCAAGTGCGCGACGGCGCAGCACGGTCAGTTCGGGATCAAGGCAGCTATACCATTCCCCCGCCTGCATTTTTTCAAATTCGGTTTTCGACATTTCCGGTGGCGCTTTGCTGTTTGTTCTTATGACGCGGGTGAAATCCTACGCCTTTGCCCGCAAACGCGCAATCACACCAGATCGCCTGTTACGTATAATCCGGCGCAAACAAATCAAGATCCAGCGACGGCCGCACACCGATATCTTTTCGGTGCTTTGTCAAAAATGCACTGGCCGCATCGCGCCCTATATCACGCAGCATGGTCATAAAGCTCCATTCCGCATTGAGCTTGGATGACTGGTCAAGATCAAGCATATCGTCGCTGGCAATACAATGCATGCGCATCGCCCCCCATCTGCTGGCTTCGCAGACATGCTCGGGCGCATCCTTGCGCAGGATCGAAATCATCCGCAATTCCTTCATCAGGCTGCTGTTGAACGACACTTCATTCAGACGATTGGCGATCTCGCGCGATGATTTCGGCACACCGGGCCGTCTGACCGGATTGATCTGCACCAGAACCGTGTCATCGGACCCGCATTCGCGCACCAGCGGGCCAAGGCTCGGATTGCCGGAATATCCGCCATCCCAATAAGGCACGCCGTCAATTTCGACCGCCTTGTAGATCGTTGGCAAGCAGGCCGATGCCAGCAATACCTCAATGCAGATATCGGGATTGCGAAATATCCGCGCCTGTCCGGTTTCAACATTGGTCGCCGTGATGAAAAGCTTGGCCGGACTGCTGTTAAGCGCCTTGAAATCGACCACATCACGCAGGATCGCAGCCAGCGGATTATCCCCCGCCGGATTAAGGTCATAGGGCGAAAACATCTTGGCACTCATATCCAGCCACATATAGGCCAGCGAGTTTTCAAGCGACCAGTTCCCAAACAGGATATCAATCGGGCTGCGCTGAAGCGGACTAAAGCGGGCTGCTTCGGACACCGCCCGCCAGAAGGTCTCAAGATCGGCCCGCGCGCCTTCATATCCGCCCTTGGCAAAGCCCGACGTCACCACGGCGGCATTCATCGCACCCGCCGAGGTACCCGAAATCGCCTCGATGGTGATTTCCTCATCCTCAAGCAACCGGTCAAGCACGCCCCAGGTAAACGCCCCGTGCGACCCGCCGCCCTGAAGCGCCAGACTGATTGTCTTGCCGGGTTTCCTTGATCCGTTGCTGGCTGCCGGCTTCTTTGCCGCCTTGCCGGTTCTGCTCCCGGTTTCGTCCGCGCTCATATCCGCTCCTGCGTCACATCATCAAAGTCACCAACAAAACTCTACCCTGATGATATGTCGCAGGATTTACGGATTACCAGCTTGAAACAGTCAAAAGCCGCAAACGGCACAGCATCCTGCCCTGCCTAGACGATCAGTTTGCCATTGGCATCAAAGAACGGATACGGGCCGTCATAGCGCTCAATATAAGCCAGATGGGTCAATAAACATCCCTGTGCCGGGTCCCAGACATGCAAATGCATCGCCGGTGGCTCCATCACAAAGGCCGATGGTCCGGCCGGATCAAGATCAAGCGCAACCTGATGGGCAACCGATGGCCCGATAATCAGCGGCACCCCGGCCCAAACCGTGTGGATCGGGCGATGCACATGCCCGCAAATAATCGCCTTGATGCGGTCCTTGTGTGCCTCGACGATCCGGGCCAGTCGCGCCGCCCCGTCGCCAAGATTCTGAACATCCATATGCGTGATCCCGACCGTGATCGGCGGATGATGCATGAACAGCAAACAGGGCTTTTCAGACCCGTCTGACAAGGCCTTTTCAAGCCAGTCCAGCGTCTCTGGCGCAAGCTTGCCCTCCGGGCGGCCTTCATCAAGCGTATCAATGCCGATCAGACGGATCGGGTACCCCTCAATCACGTAATTGACGTATGTCTGATCCGACCCAATCGGGGTGGCGGCGGGAAATGCCTTTCGCATCGGCATGCGCTGGTCATGATTGCCCGGCACCATGAAATACGGCACCTCAAGGGCGCTCAATATCTCTGCGACAAGGCCATATTCCGCATCAACGCCAAGATCACCGATGTCACCGCTAAACAGAACAATATCGGGGCGCGGCACCATATGATTGACGCGTTCCACCGCCTTTTCCAATGCCCCGGCCGTATCAACCTTGCGATAGGCAAGACGTCGACCTGCCCCGATATGCAGGTCGGTCAATTGTGCAATTATCATGCTTTTTGATCTTTCTTGTTTCGTCGCATTCAAACGCCGTCAGACCGCTTTTTCACGGCAATCAGCGCCCATATTTCGTGTAAAAACCGTCAGGCGTTCCGGGTTGAAACAGCAATGGATGTCATCCCCGACAGCGATCTGATAATCGGGATCGACATCAAGGGTGACCGGGCTTTCCCCAATGCCCGAAACCGTCAGACGCGATTTCTCGCCAAGATAGGAAACAGCCTCGACCCGACCGCGTAGCTGCGCCTGTTTCGGGTCACAAATCGAAAGCCCGTCGGCCCTGAAGAAAACCTCTGCCGGAATATTCCCGTCATCTCCTTTGCCATGCTGGCTGCCACCGGTCGAAATCGCATGACCGATCTGATCAAGGGCGATTTTCACATCGCCAAGCACAAGGCTGTCCTGTTCAATCCGGCCTTCAAGCCGGTTACTGGCCCCGACAAAATCCGCCACAAACGGCGAAACCGGCGCGCGGTAAATCTCGCGCGGGGTGCCAATCTGGGCAATTGAGCCCTTTTGCATGACGACAATCCGGTCCCCCAGCGCCATCGCTTCTTCCTGATCGTGGGTGACATAGATCGCCGTGATGCCCAGCTTGCGTAACAGCCCGTTAATTTCCGAACGCAACCTGACCCGCAATTTGGCATCAAGGGCCGTCAACGGTTCATCCAGAAGCAACACCCGCGGGCGCAAGGCAATGGCACGCGCAAGCGCAACACGCTGGCGCTGCCCGCCCGAAAGCTGATCAATCCGGCGATCGGCCAGCATATCGATATGCATCATTTCAAGCATCGCACGCACCCGCTCGTCGCGTTCGCGCCGCTCGACTTTCTGCACCTTAAGTCCATAGGCGACATTTTCGGCCACCGTCATGTTCGGAAACAGGGCATAGGACTGAAACACCATGCCGACCCGGCGTTTTTCAATCGACTGACGGGTCACATCATCGTCGCCAAACGTGATCTTTCCGCCCGCATCGGGAAATTCCAGACCGGCAATCAGGCGCAAAATCGTGGTTTTGCCACAGCCCGACGGGCCGAGCAGAACAAGCGTCTCTCCGCCATTGATCGTCAAGTCAAACGGCAAAAGCGCGCGTGTGCCATCGGGAAAGGTCTTGGTGCATCCGGCAAGCTCGATACGGGTACTTGCCCTGTTTTCATTCCGGGCATTCTGGTTATTCTGGTCGGCGGGTTGCGCCATTTCGGTCGCATTCATTATTCGTCCTCCGCCAGTTGCGATGCCGTGTGACGTTTCTTGCCCGGCCGGGCAAGCATCTGCATGGCGATCAGCAACGGCATGATCAATACAAAGAAAATAAGCGTATAGGCGCTGCCGATCTCAAGACGCATCGACGCATAGGAATCCGCCAGTCCGACCGGCAATGTCTTGGTCAGCGGGGTATGGAGCATCCAGGTCAGATTGAATTCGCCAATCGAAAGGGTGACCACCATCAACGCCCCGGCAAGAATGCCCGGCATCGCATTTGGCACAATCACATGCAGGAACCGGTGCCAGAACCCGGCACCAAGGCTTGCCGCCCCTTCTTCAAGCGTCTTCATATCCATGGCCGACATGACAGCTGCGACCGAGCGCACCATGAAAGGCAGGGTAAACAGAACATGCCCGATCAGGATAAACACCCAGCTGCTTCTGAAACTGCCAAACCCGCCATAGGTAATCAGTAACGCCAAAGCCAGTGCCAGCCCCGGAATGGCAACCGGCAAGGTCAGGATTTCCTCAAACATCCGGGTCAGCCTGTTTGGCCGCCGCACCAGAACATAGGCCAGGGGCACACCGGCAAGCGTCGTCACCACAAGACACGCCACCGCAAGCCAAAGCGACAACAGAATGCTTTGCGCATACAGGTCCCAGACCTCAAAAATCCAGCGCAATGTCAGGCCCGATGACACCCCCTTGAAGATATTGACTGTCACCCCCGCCAAAGCCGACATCACAATCGGAACCACAATGAACAGACACAGCAAAACCGTCAGGCCAAGCTGCGCATAAAACGAATAACCGCGTCTCATGCGCCCCCCCGTGTCGTTACATCGGCGGACTCACCAACAAAGAACCGCACTGCACTCAGGCACATCCACGTGATCGCACCAAGTGCTATGCTCAGCGCGGCCGCCACGGCGATATTGGCGTTTCGGGTAAATTCGGTATAGATCACCATCGGCAGAACATCGATATCGGTCGCCAGCGTAAAGGCGGTGCCAAAGGCCCCCATCGCGGTTGCAAAACAGATCGCACCCGATGAAATCAGACCGGGCATCAATCCCGGAAGGATCACATCGCGCACCACCCGCCATCGCGGCGCGCCAAGCGACCGCGCGGCTTCTTCAAGCTGCGGATCAAGCTTTTCAGCCGATGCCATCACGGCAAGGATCACCCGCGGAATGGAAAAATACAGATAGCCGATAAACAGCCCGGCAATGTCATAGGCAAAAACAATCTTCTCGCCGGTCAGTGCGTTGCTGATACCGCCAATCACCCCTTGCCGACCGGCCAGCATGATCACCATGAAACCGACAACCGTTCCGGGAAAGGATAATGGCAGGGTCAGCAACCCGATCAGGATACTGCGCCCGGCAAACTGGTTGCGCACCAGAAACATCCCGACAACCCCGCACAATATCAGGGCAACAATTGTCACCCCTGCGGACATCATCAATGTCTGGATCAGACTTTCAAGATAGCGGCCATTGGTCAGGATCACCAGATAGGTCGCCCAGCCATCCGGGCCGTCGGTGACCTTGATCGCCACCAGAAAAAGCGGGATCAGGAAAAAGGCCGCGATAATCGCAACACCGGGCGTCATCAACGCCAGAAACGTCGCCGGACTGGCCATCGCCGAACGCGATGCCCCGAACGATTGGAAAAAAGAAGGGCGCGAACGCCCTTCTCCAGGATGTTGCAAACCCACCTTAACGTACCTCGGACAGGTAACGCTCGGCGAAACCGCCCTGTGCGGTTGCCATTTTGGCGTAATCAACCGGATTGGAACGCGCATAATCCGCAGCCGGAAGGAATTTCGCAGCCGCGTCTTCGGACATTGCACTTGCAATCACCGGACGCAGGAAGGCATTTGCCCAATGGGCCTGACCTTTGTCCGACATCACGTAATCAAGGATCTTCTTGCCGTTGTCGGCATGAGGACCATTTTTAACAAGGCTCATGACATAGGGAACGGCAACCGTCCCTTCGGCCGGAATAACGAATTCAACATTCGCGCCGTCCTTGTATTTCGCGCGATAGGCATTGAAATCATAATCAATCAGGATCGGAATTTCGCCCGACAGAACACGCGCATAGGCGGTCTGTTTCGGCACGATCGGATCGTTTTCCTTAAGCTTTTTAAAGAACTCGATCCCCGGGGTGAAATCATCAAGCGACCCGCCCATCGCACGGTTGATCGCAACCGCACCGGCATAACCGACAAAGGCGCTCGACGGATCAAGATACCCGACCATGCCCTTGTATTCCGGCTTCAAAAGATCGGCCCAGCTTTGCGGAACAGCCGCACCTTCAAGGGCATCTGCATTGACAAACAGGCCAATCGTGCCCGAATGGATGGCAAACCAGCTGCCATTCGGGTCTTTCAGACCATCGGGAATGGCATCGAAATTGACCGGCTTGTAGGCGCTGACAACGTCGGCTTCCTTGGCCTTGATCCCGAAAGAAACGCCATAATAGGCAACGTCGGCAACCGGGTTTTCCTTTTCAGCCAGAAGCTGCGACAGGGTCTGGCCGGAATTCTTGTTGTCCTGCGGGACATCAATACCAAGGTCTTTGGAGAAGTTCTTAAGCTGTCCGCCCCAGTCTGCCCATTCTGGCGGGCAGTTATAGCAAATGGCAACATCTTCGGCGAAAGCAGGCTGCGACGCGGCAACAGCCAGTCCCAGACCCAGTACAAGTTGTTTGAAACGCACTTTTGATCTCCCTATAATCGGGGTGATGACGAATGCCGGGCGGGCCCGATTGACTCACCCGTGCTAAGTTGATGAGGCAGGATCAAACTTTGCGGGTTTGCCTGCCCCCTTATCAGGCCACGCAGGAATGCAAGCGCCTGCTGGCCCATCTCCTGGGTGGGTTGAATGGCCGAACACAGTTTCGGTGAAATCAGCCCACCCACCGCAATTCCATCAATCCCGCCCACAGACACATCACCGGGAACACTCAAACCGTGGTCACGGCATGCGCTGATCGCGGCAATTGCCAGCATGTCGGTGGAACAAACCAGACCGGTCACCGCATCCGGGCCGGTCAGAAAACTTTTTAACGGGGTAAACAGCTCGGTTTCGCCAAACCCGACCTGACACAGGCGCGCCGCACCCAGTCCGGCATCGGACAATGCCTGACCAAATCCGTCAAAACGCTGCTTGGAACGGTCCGAACTTTCAAACCGGCCGGCCACCATTGCAAGGGATGTGTGCCCTTGGGCAATCATCGCCTGTGTCATGTCATAGGCCGATCTGGCGTTATCGACGCTGATCGATGCGACATCTCTGCGGGCGGGCTGGTTAAACAGCAAAACAAACGGAATGTTCTCTGCCTTCAACAGATCAATCACCGGGTTGTCATCGGCATTGGCAAGCGTCAGGATCAACCCGTCAACCCGGTTATTGAGCAAGGTCGACACCGCCCCCAATTCGCGTTGCGGGTCATAATTCGATGATGTCAGCAAAACCGTCAGGCCGTCTTCATGCGCAGCCTGTTCGATCCCCTGGACCGAGGTCGCAAAGACCGGGTTGGCCATGGTCGGGACCAGAACCCCGACGGATCGTGTTTGCGCCATCTTGAGACGGCGGCCATTGATGTTGGGACGATAATTCAGATAACGCATGGCGGCACGGACCCGCTCGACCGTTTCGGTCGGCACTTCATCGGGGCTGTTGATCACCCGTGAAACGGTGGCAATCGACACACCGGCCTTGCCCGCAACTTCGCGCATGGTTGACTTCGACGTCATCATCCAATCTCCTCTGACGGCCAACACCATAGCCGACAAAAAAGACAGTTCGATAACGCCTGCGTTTCAGTTTTATGAACATTTGAAACGTTTACATTGGCAGTTTTCCGCCATTTATTTTGTTATTAAACCGCAACAAAACCGACACCCGCCCGCCCCGCTGCGCAAATATTCAATCCACCACAGGGGCCGGAGAGTGGACAACAGAACATCCCTGTCCGGTTGATCGGGGTCGGGATAAACCCGGCATTAGCGGTCTGTTTTCCCCTCAATATAGGCCAACTGATTTGCATGGGTCTCAAGGCCCGTGCACGCGCTTTCCCAAGCCGGATCATCATCATAAAGGGCGGATCGCAAATAGGCCCATGTCATGCGCTGGGTGATGGCAAGGCGGTCCGGGTCTTCGTCATCGGTTTCCTTGGCATCATATCCGGCAATCCCGCCCAGCCCGTGCTTGCCGCCGATCAGGGTCAGCAAATATTCCCCGCCCGGCCCATAATGGAACGGATCGGTGTGCCAGGCCGCCCCGCATGTCGTCAGGTGCGGGTTGATGTCCTGATCCCCCGCCACCACCAGCGTTCGGGTCGTCATATGCGAAAAGTCCGGATTAAGCGCCGTATAGTTCTTGCGCGCATGTTCGCTCAGGCTATCCCCGCCCCGGCCCGGTGCGGCCAAAAGGACACCGGCCCGGATGCGCGGTTCGATCAGATTGACATCCTGCGCATCCGGGTCCGCACTGTCACTCAGGCGCGCGCCCAGCAACATGCCCACCGTCTGCCCGCCCAGCGAATGGCCGACCGCCGCCACCCGGCCATGGTCCAGCCGCCCGTCCAGAACCGGGCTGGCGCGTTCGATCTCGCCCAGATGATCGAGAATGGTTTTGAAATCCTCGACCCTTGATCGCCAGAAAAACGGCGCACCGGGCACATCCGCACCAAACCCCGCCACCTTGGAATTGCCGTGGGTTGGCTGAATCACGACAAATCCGTGCTCGGCATAGAAATTGGCCAGCGGCCCATACCCATCCTTTGACGGGATATAAAGCGATGGCCCATGCCCGTGCGACAGCAAAATGATCGGCAAATCCCGGCCCTGTGCCGGGGCGGTGACCCGCATTTCAATCGGTTTGGCCCGTCCGGGGGCGGCAAGGATCACCGGGCAGACCGAAATGGTCGAAACTGCGTCATTGACCGGAATATGCCGGGCCTTGTCGATCAGGTTATTCATGTCTGCAATCCTTTTCCGATTGGCGAAACCGGGTGTTTCACCTATATATCTGGAAACGGAACATTGATCCGATACGCTTGGCGTCATAAGTGGATCAGCGTTCCGCTTGCAGGAATGCAGATATGGAACAATGTTCCGTTTAGCAAGTGAAAAATTTGACGGGTGGATTCTGTCTGCACGTCTGAAACTGAATTTGTTTTTGGAAAACAACAGGATGACCGACGACACCACCGGCACAAAAAAAAGCATCCGTGCCGATGCCCTGCGCAATGAGGACGCCCTTCTTGAAGCCGCCAAGGAGATTTTTGCGACCTCTGGTGTCGATGCACCGGTGCGTGAAATTGCCGCCAGGGCCGGGGTCGGGGTCGGCACGCTTTATCGTCGTTTTCCCAAACGCAGCGACCTTGTGGTCGGGGTGTATAAGCGGGAGGTCGATGCCTGCGTCAGTGCCGCCACCGAATTTACGCAGCAATATGGCCCGGGCGACGCCCTGAGCCACTGGCTCAAACGCTATTGCCAGTTCATCCTGACCAAAAAGGGACTGGCCGCCGCGCTTTATTCCGGCGATCCGGCCTTTGATGCCCTGCCCGCCTATTTCCGGTCCAACTTCGAACCGACCCTGCAATCGCTTTTGAAGTCCGCCGCCAAGGCCGGTGAAATCCGGGGCGATATTGATGCCTATGACCTTCTGCGCGCCATCGGCAATCTGGCCTCCACGGGCGGCACCGAGGGTGCGGAACACACGCATCGCATGCTTGAACTGATGATTGATGGCTTGCGGTTTGGTGCCAAGGGTCGCTAAGCACCTAAGGCCCGCCTAACACAGTTCCCGGCAACACTCCCCCGTCACCCAAAACACCCGACATCGGCCTGAAATCATCGGCCTGAATTCAGGTCCCAAGCTCCCCCGTCTCCGACGCCCCACGCAACAGCTCGTCCATCAGCGGTGCGATTTTCTCTTCCGTCGACGCCCATTTGGAAGCATTAAGCCCGCCGCCACCAAACGGCGCGTCTGGCAGCTTGTAGAAAACCTGACCAATCATCTCGTTATCTTCAAACAGGCGAATGTCGGCTTGGCTCAAAAACGTTGTGAAGTCCCATTTTCGGTACGCGACATATGTCAGACGATATGCGCAATCATCCGGCACATCCCGATAGATCTTGGGCTTATAGCCATGCGACGAAATGCTGTTTGTGATGACGGAAAGTATCTCCGGCTCTGTCACGCGCGGGTTCTCCTCGACACAGATCACCGCGCCCGGCTCAATTCCGCCAGCAACGGGCATCACGTTCCGGGTGATGCTACAACCGGCCAAAACAGGCACCAGACCTAACAATATGAGTGCTCTTTTCATTGGTCCTCTCTTTTCGGAAACATCCCCTCGCAAATCCTGACTGGCTTCAATACCACTCCAGCGCCGCAGGCAGATCAAGGCTTGCGGCCTGATCGCGGACCTCGCTTAAAAACAGGCTGGCAATCGGCGACAGGCTTTTGCTTTTGCGCGTGATGATGCCGATATGGCGCTGGCGCACCGGGGCGGATAGCGGCACGAAAACCAGTCCCTTGTCACGGGTCATGTCCGAAACCCGTGCGGCCAGTTCCGGCAGCACCGTGATCCCCACCCCTTGCGCGACCATGGCGGCCAGCGTGAGGGTGTTTGATGTTTCCACCGTCGGGCGTGGCAGGGTTATGGGGGTGTCATTACCCGCCAGGGACCGGGATTTGGCGGATTTCCCTGCATTGCTGGCGCGTATATCGGCCAGTTTGTTCTGGGCTGCGGCCAGTTTTTCGGCCTGTTTCATTACGTCCCGGGCCTCGGCAATACCAAGGGCGGCGGCATCCTTGATGGCGGAACTGGTGAAATCTGATCCGCTTTGTTTGCTCTGACGGGTCTGATTGCTGCTTGTCGCACCGCCAACCCCGGCCATCATCGCCGATGTCCCGGATTCCGGGCCCAACCCGACAAACGGCTGATCAGAAAGCTCCGCCCAGGTCACGAAAGTCTGACTGGCAAAGGCATGATCGGCCCGGCACAGCACCCCGAACCGGTCGGAAAACAGCGGGCGAAACGCGATATCGGGTAGTGGCTCCCACTCCCCGGCAATGCCGAAATCGGCCGCACTCGCGGCCACCGCCTCATGGACTTCACCGGCATTCATTTCATCAAGCCGTAATCGCGCATCGGGGTGATCGACCACAAAGCGCGAAATCACCGCGGGCAATATCCGGGTCAAAACCGACGGGGCGGCGGCGATGGTGATTTTCCCGCCAATCCCCCTGGACAGCGCATCAAGATCGCCCAAGGCTTCCTCAAAATCGCCAATCAGACGCCGGGCGACGGGCAAGAACCGCTCCCCGGTGTCGGTCAGGGTGACTTGCCGTGTCGTGCGATCAAAAAGGGCCGCCCCCGTCACATCCTCAAACTGGCGGATGGTGGTGGTCAGGCTGGGCGGCGTAATTCCAAGCTCCGCCGCCGCCGCCGTAAAGGAGCCGTGATCAGCCACCGCAACAAAGGACCGCATATGGCGCATATTCAGTGATGAAAACATCCAAACTCCCCCATAATTTCCAGCCGGTATTCCGGACTTATATTTCCCAAAGGGCATTCTCGAACCGGCACTCTCGAACTGGCACTCTCGAACGGACCCGACACAGGTCCTCTGCCTTTCGGCAGCACGGCCTCGGGACCATGCCCGTATCGGTTCAGATCAGATCAACTCGAACACCACCACCGGGCGACGTCAGCCTGGAATGACGAACAACTGACCGACGCCGCCACTGTAAACTTTTCTTTACACCCGCGTTGCGTCGACCTCACCGTTTCGATGCCATCCCTCAAAGCCACATCACCGGGAGAACCAATCCTCATACCATTAAGACCCGGAACGATCGGAAATGGTGCCCGATTTTTGCATTTGTCGTCGATGATCCGGAATTTCTGTCAGCAGATGTCAGTAGCCGGGCTTTGTAACCTCGATCTGGCGACCTTCGATTATTAGGCTCAAACTAATAATCATTCGGAATTTTCAATTTGTCCAATTAATCCTGATAGGGTCAAATAGGGTAAATTAACCCAAAAATCCGATCTGGAACCGGAAGCCAATCCGGGGATCGCAGACAGAGAGATCACCATGCCCGCCGCCAAAAGCGTTATTGCCAAATTGCCCCGCCTGACCCCGGACCGGTCGCTGGACAGTTTGACGCTGAGTTTCCTTAAAACCCTTGAATCCGAAGGAAAATTTAGCGGCGAGATCCATGCAGATTTCCCAACCCGTCTGATCCATGCCACCGATAACAGTGTCTATCAGGTGATGCCGCGCGCCGTGTTGCAGCCGCGTTCGCGCGATGACATCAATATCGTCATGGAAATGGCCGGTCGCGACAAATTCAGCGAGGTCAAAATCACCCCGCGCGGCGGTGGTACCGGCACCAATGGCCAGTCGCTTAACAACACCATCATTCTCGATACATCCAAGTATCTCAATAACATACTGGGTTTTGATAAGGAAAAGGCACTGGTTCATGTCGAACCGGGCGTGGTGCTGGATCAGCTGAATGCCTGGCTCAAACCCCATGGCTATTTCTTCCCGCCCGCTGTTTCAACCGCAAGCCGCGCCACCGTGGGCGGCATGATCGGATCGGACAGTTCGGGCAAGGGTTCGCGGATTTATGGCAAAACCAGCCACTATATCCATGACATGACCACGGTCCTGATTGATGGCACCGATTTCAACACCCGTGCGTTAAGTGCCTCAGAAGCCAGGGAAATCATGGATCGCGATGACCGCACCGGTCGGCTTTATCGCAAGGTCCATGACGAAATCGCGCCGCGTCGTGATCAGATCAATGCCACCTTCCCGGAAATGAACCGGGGATTGACCGGCTATAACCTCAAGGAAGCCGTTTCTGATCAAGGGGATATGAACCTTTCCTTCCTGATTGCCGGGGCCGAGGGCAGCCTTGGCATGGTCAAGGAAATCACCTTCCGCGTCATTCCGCTTCCCAAGCACAAGGCCATCACTGTTGTCCGGTATGACAGCTTTGATAGCGCCCTTCGTCACGTGCAAGCCCTTGTAAACTTTGATCCTGTTGCGATTGAAAGCATCGATGACAAGGTCATGAAACTGGCCGAGCAGGATGAAAGCTGGCACATGCTGGGCAAGCTTTTGGGCACGGAAAACAGTACTGTTGCTACGCGCGGCTTTAACGTCGTTGAATTTGTCGGCGAAACCCCCGAAGAAGTCGCCGCCAAACAGGACGAGCTGCGCGCATACCTTGATGGCAATCCCGACACGGATTACGCCCCCATCGGCTTTGTGCAGGCAACCGACCCCGGCCAGATTGCTGCGATCTGGTCAATCCGGGCCAAATCGGTGGGCTTGCTCGGCAATCTTGAAGGCAAACGCCGCGCGACACCATTCGTCGAAGATACCGCCGTCCCGCCCGAAAACCTTGCCGATTTCATTGCCGAATTCCGCGCCCTCCTTGATGCCGAAGGCCTTGATTACGGCATGTTTGGCCATGTCGATGTCGGGTGCCTGCATGTGCGCCCGCTTTTGGATATGGTAGATGAAGAAGACGAAGCGCGCCTGCGCCGGGTATCGGACGCAGTGGCAGAACTGACCAAGCGCTATAACGGCCTGATCTGGGGCGAACATGGCAAGGGATTCCGCGGCGAATACAGCCCGATCTATTTCGGGCCGGAGCTTTATGATGTTCTACGTCGCATCAAGGAAGCCTTTGATCCGGAGGGACAATTAAACCCCGGCAAGATCGCATCACCCTATTCCAAAAACATTCCGATCACCAAAATCGACGAAGCCCCGATGCGCGGGCAGATTGACCGCCAGATCGAAGATGCCCTTCGCGATGAATACCTTAATGCGACGCGCTGTAACGGCAACGGGGCCTGCTTTAACTGGGACCTGATGGATGCCATGTGCCCGTCCTATAAGGTCACGCGATCACGTGTGCATTCGCCCAAGGGCCGCGCCGGGATGCTGCGCGAATGGATCCGGCAGTTATCCGTCGGCACCGACCCAATGAACCAGGATTTGGCGGTGATCAACGGGCGCGATTTCTCGCACGATGTCTATGAATCCATGGCCGGTTGCCTGTCATGCAAGGCCTGTGCGGGGCAATGCCCGGTCAAGGTCGATATCCCGGAAATGAAATCCCGGTTTTTGGAGACCTATCACACCCGCTATAAACGCCCGGTGAAGGATTATGTCATTGCGAAACTTGAATATATGGCCCCGCTTCTGGCAAGTGTGCCCGGCCTGTTCAATGCCCTGCAATCGATCCCGCCGATGCCGTGGATTTTCAAACGTTTCATCGGTCTGACCGACCTGCCGAAGCTCCATAGCCAAGGCCTTAAATCGGGCTTGCGTGCGCGCGGGATTGGCAAATTCCGGCAGGCTGATCTTGATGTGCTAAGCTCTGAAGAAAAGGCCAGGTCGGTCATTATCCTGCAAGATTGCTTTACCACGCATTATGACACCGACGTGTTCCTTGCCCATGTGGATTTGCTGCAACGCCTTGGATACCGGGTGTTTGTGCCGCCCTATCGCCCCAATGGCAAGGCCATGCATGTCAAAGGGTTCCTGAAGAAATTCGATTATCAGGCCAAGCAAAACGATATCGTTTATGGCCGCATCGCCAAATCCGGTGTCGCCATGGTCGGGATCGAGGCCAGCGTGACGCTCACCTATCGCCAGGAATATGCCCAGCGCCTTTCAGACCGGCCGGACTACCGTGTGCATCTGTTCCATGAATGGCTGGCCGCCGAAATCAGTGACGGTCGCCTGATCGCACCCAAAATTGATAACGCCGTTAACATGGATACTCCGGCAAACCTGTTCCCCCATTGCACGGAAAAAACATCGATCCCCGATGTCGGCGTGAAATGGCAGAAAATCTTTGAGGCCTTTGGCCTTAAACTGACGGCGGAGAAAACCGGCTGCTGCGGCATGGCGGGCGTTTACGGCCACGAAACCCGCCACCAGGAAACCTCGCGCGAGTTGTACGATCTTAGCTGGAAAAAGAAAGTCGATGCCACGGGGGCCGAAAACATGCTGGTGACCGGCTATTCGTGCCGCTGTCAGGTGGACCGCTATGAAGGGGTCAAGCCGCAGCATCCGGTGGAATATCTGGCGCGGCATTTGGTTTGAGGATAAGAGATGGAACTTATACAAAACATTCTTGGTACGATCTTCGCGCTTGCAGTTGGCGTATTCGTCATACGGGTTTTCTGGGTAAGCGGTCGAGATCGCCGATCCAGCGACGGTCGAGAACATGGCTCACTGCCCGGCGCGCGGTACTATTCCGGATCAAATAGCGGCACCGGATCTGATCCTGGTGGTCGACCATAAATATCTCTGACAGTCCAACGTCTAAGGCTACGAAAGCCGCCAACCGGAGTCCCCATGATCCGTCACATCGTACTGACCAAATTCAAGGCCGAGGTCACCAAGGCCGAAATCGACAGCCTGTTTGCCAAGCTGGCAGACCTTCAAAGCCACATCCCCGGCATGCGCGGCTTTGATGGCGGCGTTTCGGTCAGCCCGGAGGGCCTGGAACAAGGCTTCCGCTACGGATTTTCAATTGACTTTGACGATGCGGAAGCACGTGACGCCTATCTGGAACACCCAGAGCACAAGGCCCTGGGCGGGCAGTTGGTTGGGCTGCTGGAAGGTGGTGTCGCCGGGTTGGTGGTGTTTGATCTGGTTGTCGAGTGATCTTCCTAATCTGGCAAAACCAGACTAATACCCAACTTCGCGTTTGCGTCTCTCTGCAATTGCCCTTAGTTCGCCAGCGCTAACTAATCTGTTCGACACGCGTTTCAACTCCAGCGTACCAGCTGTATTTCGCCCGTCTTTCCATCTCCTTTTCGTCCAGTAGACGCCATTCGCTTCGTTGTATTTGTCAGAGCGCAAGATCAAATCTGCGGCTCCCAAATGACACTCTTCGTCTGTCTGAACATGGCTCTGGTTCTCTTGCCGATAAACGTAGGAAAGATGAATATCCTCAGTGTGTTGATGCCTCCAAGGCTTGGCTGTAATTGAGTACGATTCCCCGTCAGTGGAAGTTAATACCGCTTGTATATGCACTCTAAACAATGAGTTTTTTATCTGTACGGCAATAGTATTGGGCTGCTCAGGAAGATCAAAAAGTTCTTCTTCGGTGATCGTTTCTGGCGATTGTGAACAAGCAATGAGCTTTTTGATTTTGGGCCAGTTCGACGACGTGGTTCCAAGCCACACACCGTTTAAATCGGGGAAAAACTTATTCAACATCGGCACCCAGCGCCAAAGTATCCGCCAAGGGGCGAAATACCACTTCGGACCAAAGAAGAATGAAACAATGAATAAAGTGATTAGTGGCAAAAACCGAACAATTGTTCGATCAGCGACTTCCTCCCCAAACGCCCGAAACATGTCGTCCACATAAACAGCACAACCCGTAAAAATCACGAGTAGAATTGAAACGATTTTCCAAGGCAGTAGTGGATACATAACGTTACTACACTTTTTTTTAATATATACACTTGCGGCTGACGAGTAACGCTACATATCCTAGGTTGCAAAGACACGGAGCACAACATGTATGATTACTCAAAGAGACTTGGCAAGTTCCACGAAGAAAAAGTACGACTAACACGGGAACAGCAAACAGATATGCGTAAGCGTCGGGAAACCAATCTCGACCGTATCAAGTCTGGACTGGAGGCACTGGAAAAGCCCGCTTTTGTTGAGACAATAAATCAAGGTGGCTACGCTCAGAAGACTATGACACAGCCGCCCGAGGCTGATCAAGAAAGCCGATATGATATTGATCTTGGGATAGTTTTTGATAGTGACGTTTCCGCAACGCCACGAACCACCCGTAAATGGGTTCGGGATGCGATCGCCAAAAAGTCTTCGAACATGAAGAACGACCCTGAAACCAAGAAAAAATGCGTCCGCGTGGTCTATGCAGACGGATATCAATGTGACTTTCCTGTTTTTCGCAAGTCTTTCAAAGCAGGTGCTTGGGTATACGAACTTTCCAACGGAGACGAGTGGATTGAGTCTGACCCGCAGGCAATGAACACTTGGATAGAAAATAGGGTCTCAAATCTGAGCCCAGAAGACTCCGGAAGCTACCAACTTCGGCGCATAATCCGCTTTGGAAAGTTCTTTGGAAAGGTTCATGCGAAACGCATCAACCGCAAGCTGCCAGCTGGGTTAGTAAATACGGCACTTTTCATAGAAGCTTACACCCCACACTTGAAACGGGATGACAAAGCGTTCCGCGAGACGCTTCGCAACATTTCAAACCGATCCAAAAATACTCCTGTTTATGCGAATGGAGTGCAAGTTTCCGATGCCAAAGACGTTGATCGAATTGAAAGACTGATTAGCCAAGCCAAGGATGCCGTCGAACAACTAGACAAGCTTGATCAGATAACTTCCGATGCTGAAGCGCAAAAAATCTGGAATAATGTGTTCAAACACAGCTTCTTCAGCGACGAGGATGAGAAATCGAGTACGGCGAACGAGACCCATAGTAGTGCTGGCATAGCAGCTGTTGCCTCCCCTTTCGTTGCATCCAAAGCCGCTGCGGAACTGACTGCAGAGGAAAAAGCACGGCGCATGGAGTCCGCAGTTCGGTCAAGAAGTGATAGCGGTGGTGGCGGGAAACCTTGGACCAACTAGCAGTTCCAGCTGACTTCCTCAATGAGGTCAAAGATGTCGTCGAAAAGCATCAGCCCGAGCTTTCGGTATATCAGAAACAAGGCATCGTCGTTCTAGAGGGTGTTTTTGTGGTTTCTTCTCCTGAGGAAGGCCCATTCGACTCATTCCAGATTCGGGCTGGGATATCACCTAATTTCCCCGAGAAAGAACCCTGCGTCTTCGAAACAGGGGAAAGAATTCCAAGAACGGCTGACCGGCATGTTTACCCAAATGAAGGACATTGCTGTCTCTGTATTTGGGAGGAATGGCTGCACACGACACCAACACCCTCGTTCGAGAACTTTCTAACCGGTGTCATGCATGATTACTTTGTCAGTCAAGTGTACTTCGAAACAAAGGGTGATTGGCCATACGGCCACCGGGCTCACGGTAGCGAGGGCGTAGTCGAGAGTTTTTCTGAACTACTCGGAGTTGAGCCTGATTTAGAAGTTATAGAGAACTACCTTCAAACTTTAAGCATGGGAAAACTTAAGGGGCACAATGACTGTCCATGCGGCAGCGGAGAACGCATCAGAAAATGCCACCGGGAACAGATAAACCAGCTTTCAGTGAAGTTCTCAAAAGTCTCAGCAACAGCAATGCTTGAACGCCTCAGAAATTCACTACCTGCGTAAAGATGGGATATCGATCATCCATTTTGATATCTTTTTCAACCTCGTAAAACGGAAGTATCTTGGTGAAGTAATGAGTAAAGGCAGCGCCTATTTCGAGCGCTGCCTTTTGGTTCTGATGCGTGTGGCGCGAGATTCCCGCCTTCGCGGGAATGACGGTTTGGGGTGGTGGCGGTGTGGTGATGGCGGCGGGTTGTGCCGGTCTGATTAGACCGGCGTTGACGTCACCAGATTGGATTTCTGCCGTGGCAGATATTTGCCGTCGCCTTTTTGCCCCGTAACTTCGCCGTCTTTGACCACGGTTTTGCCGCGCACGATGGTGTGGACGGGCCAGCCTTTGACTTCGAGGCCTTCATAGGGACTGTAGTCGCAGCCCTGTTGCAGGATGTCGTTGGTGATGGTGACGTTTTTGTTGGGGTCCCAAAGGGCGAGGTCGGCGTCCGAGCCAATCGCGATGGTGCCCTTTTGCGGGTACATGCCGTAAAGCTTGGCGTGATTTGTGGCGGTGAGTGCGACAAAGCGGTTGAGGTCGATGCGGCCTTTTTGAACACCTTCGGAAAACAGGATTGGCAGACGGGTTGCCACACCGGGGATGCCATTGGGGATCCAGCGGAAGCTTTTCTTGCCCTTTTCATTGAGCTTGCCTTCCGGGTCGTTAAAGCGGAACGGGCAATGGTCGGACGAGAACAGGTCAAACACACCGCGTTCCAGGCCATCCCAACAGGCGTCCTGACTTTCCTTGTCGCGTGGCGGCGGGGAGCAGACGAATTTCGCCCCTTCGAGTTCATTCTGATCAAGATCATCAGCCGTCAGCATGAGATATTGCGGGCAGGTTTCGCCCACCACCTTGCTGCCGCGCACCCGCGCCCGTTCGATTTCTTCCATGGCCTGCTGGTTCGACACATGGACAATCACAATCGGGGTATCGACGATTTCGGCCAGTGACAGCGCGCGATGGGTGGCTTCGCGTTCGGCGGCAATGGGGCGCGTGGTGGCGTGGGACTTGGCGGAGAATTCGCCGGCGGCCTCGTGCTGGCCGATCAGGAAGCGAATGGCGTCCTCGTTCTCGCAATGCACCAGCACCAGCGCGCCGGTATTGCGCGCGGCATCGAGCGTATCGAGGATTTCATTATCGCGCAGACGCAGGTTTTCATAGGTCATGAAGACCTTGAAGGAGGTATAGCCGTCCTCGACCAGGGCCGGGAGTTCCTGGCCCAGAACCGACGGCGTCGGGTCGGTGACGATCAGGTGGAAGGCCACATCAATATGGCAATTGCCATCGGCCTTGGCGTGATAGACGTCCAAGGAATGACGCAGGCTGTCGCCCTTTTCCTGCATGCAGAACGTAAGGATCGAGGTATTGCCGCCAATGGCGGCCGAACGAGTGCCGCTTTCGAAATCATCGGCCATGACGATGCCATCGCCGGATGGCTGATCAATATGGACGTGACTGTCGATCCCGCCCGGCATGACATAAAGCCCGGTGGCATCGATAATATCGTCGGCCCCGTCAAGGGAGGCAGCGATGGCAGAAATCCTGCCATCCTTGATGCCAAGATCGGCGACATAAGTGTCGCTGGCGGTGACGATGGTGCCGTTTTTGATGATGCGGTCAAACTGCATGATATGGCCTGCCCCCTTTATTGATCGGTTGTATCAAGCAGACGGTCAAAGGCCGCGGTCAGACGGTCCACCTGTTCGATGGTGTTATAATGCACCATGGAAACACGAACTGCCCCGCCATTATCAGACAGACCCAAAAATTCGACCAGACGGCGGGAATGAAAATCCCCAAAGCGGATGGCGATTTTTTCGCGGTCAATGATCTTGCAGACTTCCTCGGCGTTGCGATTATCGAACCGGAAACTGATGGTTGGAATGCGCGTGCCGTCGCGATTGTCGGCCTGCCCGATCACGACGCAGTCATTGCGCCCGCGCAGGTATGACAGCAACCGGTCGGTCAGGGCATTTTCCTGATTTGTGATGGCCTCATAGGCGGCAACGATTTTGTCACGCACCGATCCGGTTTCCCCGGCCCGTTCGCCCAGTTCGCACAGGTAATCGACAATACCGCACACCGAATAGGCCATTTCATAGCTTGGATTGCCGGGCTCGAGCTTTCCGGGGACTTTATCCTTGCCATAGAAGTAATGATAAAGCGTATCAAGTTCGAGAAGCAGGTCATACTTCCCGTACATCATCGCCCCGTGCGGACCATAGGTTTTATAGAGGCTAAAGACATAATAGTCGGCGTCAAAGGCCTGCACATCAATTGCGCGGTGTGGCGCATAGGCCACCGCATCAATACAGATTTTAGCACCATTGGCATGGGCATAATCGGCGAACTGACGCACCGGATTGATTTCACCGACAATGTTTGACACATGGGTGACACAGACCAGTTTGGTCTTGTCGGTCATCACGGCCTTAAGCCCGTCAAGATGCAGGCGCCCGGTCTTGGCATCGGGTTCCCAGAAGCGGATTTTGACGCCGAATTCTTCGAGTGCCACCCACGGCCCGATATTGGATTCATGATCGCCGATGGTAACAACGATTTCATCGCCAGCGGAAAACTGGCTGCGCATGGCGCGGGCAAGATTTTGCACAAGAACGGTGGTCGACGCACCGAAAATGATTTCCTCGGGGCGCGATGCATTGACCAGCTGTGCCGCGCTTTTACGGGCATCCATAAGGGCCTCGGCTGCGAGTTTGGAAACCTCGTAAGACCCGCCGATCTGCACATTACGATTGATCAGAAAGCTGTTGATGCGATCAAGCGCCTTGGTCAGGATCTGCGATCCCCCGGCATTGTCAAAGAACGTCCAGCCATTTGAAAGTGCAGGAAACTGGCTGTGGACATAATCCATATCAAGGGTGCGTGTGTTTGCCATGAAAGGCATCCTCCGGGTGTATGGTTTCTATTTTTAATGATCGAGAACGGCGTGGAGGAAATTCCGCGTGCGTTCTTCTTTGGGGGCGTCGAATATTTCGGTGGGTGTGCCGGCCTCGATGATGTTGCCACCATCCATGAACAGCACCCGGTCGGCGACCTGACGGGCAAAGCCCATTTCGTGGGTAACGACGACCATGGTCACACCAGTCCCGGCGAGCTTTTTCATCACGTCAAGCACCTCGCCGACCATTTCCGGATCAAGGGCCGATGTGGGTTCATCAAACAAAAGCACCTTGGGTTCCATGGCAAGCGCACGGGCAATGGCGACGCGCTGTTGCTGACCGCCGGAAAGCTGACCGGGATATTTATCGGCCTGCACCGAAATGCCCACACGTTCAAGCAGATCGCGCGCACGTTTTTCGGCATCGGCTTCGTTCATTTTGCGGACCCGGATCGGGGCCAGCATGACATTGCGCAAAACGGTCATGTGCGGGAACAGGTTGAAAGACTGAAACACCATGCCGACTTCGGCCCGAACATCGGCAAGATCGCGACCGGGGCGCACCGGAATGCCATCAACGATGATCTCGCCATCATCCTCGAACGGTTCGAGATGGTTGATGCAGCGGATCAGCGTTGATTTGCCAGATCCCGAAGGCCCGACAACACAAACCACCTCGCCCTGCGAAATTTCAAGATCGATGCCGTGCAGGACAGTGAAATTGCCATAGGCCTTACGGAGGTTTTTGATTTTGATCAGGGGCGCTTTCATCATGTTCTCCCGCGGCTAAAACGTTTTTCAAGACGGGCGACGAAACGCACCATCGGCAACAGCAAGATCAGATAGATCACAGCCGCCCCGATCAGTGGCGTCGGGTTGGCAGAAAGGGCCTGTGCCTGTGTTGCCTGTTTGAGCAGGTCGGGCATGGCAACAACCGATGCCAGTGCGGTGTCCTTGAGAACGTTGATGCAGTTATTGGTCAGTGGCGGGATAACGATGCGGATCGCCTGGGGCAGAATCACATCGGTCATGGTATAGCGGTTGGAAAGACCAAGGGCGGCGGATGCCTCGAACTGGCCTTTGGGGATGGCTTCGATCCCGGCGCGGAAGATTTCTGCGGTATAGGCCGCCGAAACCAGTGTCAGCGCCGTCACCGCCGAAAAGAACGGCGACAGACGAATGCCCACAAAAGGCAGCGCGTAATAAACAATGATCAAAAGCACCAGCAGCGGGATCGAGCGGAAAACATCAATATATCCGCGCACCAGCGCATTGGTCACCGGCCCGGCATAAAGCCGCAAAACCGCCAGAAAAAGACCGCCGATCAGACCGGCAATAATACTTGTGATACCAATCCCGATAGTCACAAGCAGGCCGTTTAGCAATTGCGGCAGGCTGGCAACCAGTACGGGGATGTTAAAGAAAGTCGAAAATAATTCCATTTCACCACCAGTTCAAATTCACCCTGCCGACAATGCCGGGAGCCGCATGCCAATATCGGGGGCATCACCGGCAGGGTTGATGTGCGATATGCGCGATTATTTCAGGGTCGGCATATCGAGCACTTTGACCGTCGAGGTGGTGTCTTCGGGAACGGCACCGAACCAGGTTTCATGCAGACCGGCGATGAAGCCTTCTTTTTTCAGTTCGGTGATCACATCATTGACCTCGGTTGCCAGCGGGGCATCCTTGTTGAACATGATCGAGTATTTTTCACCCGTGGTGATGCGCTCAACAACCTTGAGGCTCGGCTTGTCCTTGACGTAGTAAAGCAGTGCCGGAATGTCGCTGATATAGCCGTCAATACGGCCTGCGGTCAGATCAAGCATCGCAGGCGAAAGGCCTTCGTAGCGACGGACATCTTCGATGCCATATTCGCCACCGTTTTTGGTGACCCACATATCCCCCGTGGAGCCGGTATCAACACCGACAACCTTGCCCTTCATGGCATCAAGACCGGTGACACCGCCTGCTGCGGTCGCGGTCAGGGACTGGTCACTATCGTAATAAGGCTGTGCGAAGGTCACAGACTCAAGCCGCTTGTCGGTGATGGTGATCGAGGAAACTGCCATGTCGATACGGCCCGATTGCACCGCCGGGAACAGACCGTTGAACGGAATGTTGACGAATTCGACGCTTTTGCCCAGACGCTTGGCGATTTCATTGACCAGATCGACTTCAAAGCCAACCACGGTGCCGTCTGCGGTTTCGAATTCCCACGGAACGTTGCCGATATTCGCCCCGACCGTCAGATCGGCGGCATTGGCCGAGCTTGCGACACCCATCGCAAGAACCCCACCGACAACGGAAGCCGCAACATATGAAAAGAGCTTCATTTTATTATCCTTGTGTTTTTCGATATCCCTGATAACTACTGGTCTAACTGGTCAGACCAGTTAGACCACAAGGAAACATAAATCCGGAACCGTTGCAAGTGGGTTGGAGAAAAATCGTGACAAGCACACAACCAGCGCGGTATTCGCTTTAAGAACAAGGAACGAGGGAAGAGCAATGTTCAACAGGACCCTTTTGCCACAATCAGTGGCACGGGAAATTCAGGGGATGATTCAGGACGGCACCCTGAAGCCCGGCGAAAAGATTCCCTCGCAGCGCGAATTTGCTCAGAAATTCGGGGTAAGTCGCGCGTCGCTTCGCGAAGCCCTTTTAACGCTCGAAACCCTTGGCCTGATCAAGACCGAAGCCGGACGTGGCACCTTTGTTACCGCCGGTGGCACAAAATCAGAAGGCGATATGGCGCCCTGGCGCTATTCGGAAACCCATAGCGTTTTTGACGTTTTCCAGACCCGTCTGATCCTCGAAGGTGAAATCACGGCACTGGCCTGCGGCCGGTTGGCAGCAACCCAGTTTGAAGCCATGGAAGATGCCACCAACCGCATGGAAAAATGCTGGGCCGATCAGGACCTTATTGCCAATGTCGAGGCCGACCTTGAGTTCCACGGCACCATCGTGGCGGCATGCAGCAACAGCATGTTGCGTGATCTTTACAAAACCGTGCGCGATCAGATCACCGAAACCCAGCGCCAGCCGATTCCGATCACCGATCCGGAACGCATGCGCGAATCCATTGGCGAACATCGCAAAATCATGGCGGCCCTGCGCGACAATGACGCGGACCGTGCCCGCAAGGAAATGCAGGCACATGTGCGCAATACCGCACGCTGTGCGGGTTTACAGGCCTAGCGCCCCTCCCCTTACAAAAACGGCAGCATGTTTTTGACGTGCTCGGCGAAGGCGGTTGTAGCGGGGTTTTGGGTGCCCTCGCCTGCCATCACCTTAAGGCCCAGCTTGGGCAAGGCCGGTAGCGGCGCTTTGAGGATGTAAAGGTCATTGGGCACCGCCTTTTGCATCATCACACTGATGGCAAGCCCCGAACGGGCCACCGCGATCAGGCCGGTCAGGCTGCTGCTGGCATAGGAAATCTTGTAGGGAATTCCGACGGCCTCGATGGCATCACAGGCGGCCTTGTGATCAAGGGCATTTGATGCGGGCAAGGCCAGCGGGATGGTTCGGGCGGTTGTCCGGCTGTTGCCTGCCCCCTCTCCGATCCCGTTTCCAATCCCGTTTCCGCCCCCTGTGCCGAAATCATGCAGATCAAGGGTCGGTTTGGCCCCGACCCAGGCCAGTTGTTCGGTCCTTGCGATATCGGGTTCCCCGTCCGGGTTGGCGACCGAGACCAGTGCGAGATCAATCTGGCGCGCGCGCAGCATTTTATGCAATTCCGGCGTCGGGGCCGAAACCACCTTGATCTCCACATCCGGATAGATCGTCCCGAAGCTTTTAAGCAGGGCCGGGAAGAAGGCGATCAGGTAATCCTCGGGACAGCCAAATACCATGGAACCGCGAAGGCCCCGATCGGAAAAGGCAAAGACTGCCTCGTCATGGAGTTTTAATATCCGTTCGGCATAGCCAAGGAACCGTTCACCACTTCCGGTAAGGCGAACGCCACTGCCACTGCGGTGAAAAAGCGTCTGGCCCAGCGCATCTTCAAGACGTTGAATTTGCATGGTGACGGTTGATTGCGTGCGCCCGACCTGAAGCGCGGTGGCACTCAGCGTCCCGGAATGGGCGGCGCGCACAAAGGTCGTCAGCAGTTTGAGATCAAGCAAGGTTTGCATCGCTTTGACACCGCATATCAATTTTTCCAATACCGGAATGCCATCATTATCAATTTTACGAAGATATCAACAGCCGATACCCTGTGACCATCAAAGACACATGCTGACGGGGAGCCGATCATGTCAAACAATGCCGATCCGAAATTCTGGGATGCTGCCCAAAAACACCTGATCCGCTATGGCGGAACGTTTGAGCCCGCAATCATTGAACGTGCCAAGGGATCGTTTGTCTATGACGCCGACAACCGCGCGATCCTTGATTTCACATCCGGGCAGATGAGTGCGGTTTTGGGACATGGGCACCCGAAAATCGTCGAAACCGTGCAGCGGCAGGTCGAAACCGTTGCCCATCTGTTTAGCGGCATGTTGAGCCGCCCGGTGGTGACCTTGGCCGAACGGTTGGCCGCCCTTGCGCCGGGGCTTGATCGCGTGCTTTTGCTGTCGACGGGGGCCGAAAGCAACGAAGCGGCCATTCGCATGGCAAAGCTTGTGACCGGCAAACATGAGATTGTGGCGTTTTCCAAAAGCTGGCACGGGATGACCGGGGTTGCGGCATCGGCAACCTATAGTGCCGGGCGCAAGGGATATGGCCCGGCAGCCGTCGGATCGCTTGCCATCCCCGCCCCCAATGCCTTTCGCCCGCGTTTCAGGAATGCCGACGGGTCGCTTGACTGGCAGGCCGAGCTTGATGACGCCTTCACCCTGATTGATGCGCAATCGACCGGCAATCTGGCGGCATTCGTCGCCGAACCGATCTTATCCAGCGGCGGGATGCTGGAGCTTCCCAAGGGATACCTCGCAGCCCTTAAGCAGAAATGCCAGGAACGCGGGATGTTGCTTATTCTGGACGAGGCCCAGACCGGCATTGGCCGCACCGGCACCATGTTTGCCTTTGAACGCGATGGCGTGATGCCCGATATCATGACGCTTTCAAAAACCATCGGGGCGGGATTGCCGCTTTCGGCCGTTATGACCACGCCCGAAATCGAAGATGCCGCCCATGAAAAGGGGTATCTTTTCTATACCACCCACGTATCCGATCCCCTGCCCGCCGCCGTGGGTGTCACGGTGCTTGATGTGGTGGCCGAAGAAAACCTTGTGGCGCGGGCGGGTGTGATGGGCAAACGGCTGTTTGACGGGCTGGCCGTACTGAAAGACCAGTATTCATGTGTTGGCGATGTGCGTGGACGCGGGCTTATGCTGGGTATGGAGATCGTCAAGGATGGCGGTGCGCCTGATCATGATCTTGGCGCTGCGATTGCGCGTGAAGCGTTTAAACGCGGGCTTAGCATGAATATCGTCAAGCTTCCGGGCATGGGCGGCGTGTTCCGCATTGCCCCGCCCCTGACCATTTCCGAAGAAGAACTTGATCTTGGCATTTCGATCATTGGTGACAGCATTGCCGCAAGCCTTAATGGTCGCTGATCACGTTCAGATCAGTTGACAGACCAGACGAAACAAAGGTGAAATCAGGCAAAGTCAACCTTCACAAAGGCACTGTCATGATCCGCCATATCGTTCTGGTCAAATTCCAACCCGGCATCAAACAGGATGAAATCAACAGCCTGTTTGATGCCCTTGCCAATCTTGGCACCGTTATTCCCGGCATGCGGGGATTTGACGGAGGCGTTTCCGTCAGCCCGGAGAAGCTTGAACAGGGTTTCCGTCATGGTTTCTGCATTGATTTTGATGATGCCACCGCACGCGATGCCTATCTTGAACATCCCGAACATCAGAAACTCGGCGGGCAACTGGTCGGGATGCTTGACGGCGGATTGTCGGGGTTGGTGGTGTTTGATCTTGAGATTACGTGATCAATTTTAGCAACTTCCTTCCTGCTCTTATGAACAGTATCCCAGCATGTTCAATACTTTAAGATGGAAAGACATTTGGACGCGCAAGAGCAGGAAATTTGAAGAAATGCCAAACGAGTGCATTTGTGAGAAAAGTAACTCACGTACTTATATCGACGTGCACTGTGAGACATGTGCGGGGAAAATACGTCGCTTCAAGGTGCGGAAACCCTTCATGATGATAGCGTTGATTTCCTCACTTTCCGCTGCAGGAGGAATTTGGGCCGAGAACGCGATATTGCAAAACCGCTTACCCATGGAAGAAGAATACTCCTTAATCTCAGCATGTGTTGATCAGGAAAGCCGAAAATCTCTACTTTCCCCATCTCAACGAATAAAGTTGGAAGAGGACGCACTAAGTCTGTGCGTTTGCACCTTCTCAAAAGCATTGAATGACACTCCCGACCATACTGAACGCGCCTTTGCAATTGCCCTCGAAGAGAGTGCTAATGAATGTAAAAAGGATGACGGCTGGTTTTAGCCGTCATCCAAACAAACTTTCTACTTACCTTTCGGAGGATTGTTTCCGCGACCTCCTCCCGACTTCTCGCCAGTCGTGGACGGCCAATTCGGATTAGAATTACCACCTGATTGTTTTGCCATTTTTAGCTCCTGAATGTTTGATTAAATGTTCAGACTGAACAACGAAACCATAAATCAGGGGCCGGGGACACTTGGGGACATTAGCCACAGAAATGACCAATCCAGTTGAAATTTCTGCAAAAATTCGAACACTTCTCGAGCAACATGACATAAGTGTCAAAGCTTTCTCTGATCTCATTTTAGGTACCGATGAACGAAATGGTCCCGAAAACATGAGCGACGCTGAAAGAAAAAAACACTACGAAAGGCTCAAGAAATGGTTACGACGGGCTTCGCCTAAACTAGTGCCTTGCTACAACATTTTGCTTGATTACCTTGATGCTGTACCCAACTCCCAAAAAAGCATCGAACACGAAATCCAAAACACCCGTCAGAACCGAATCCCTCATAACTTTCAGAACATGGCCCGAGGCATAGGAAAAGAAATCCGCGAGCATCTTGAGGAACAAATCACAGAGTATGACTAATGGTTCGTCAAGACCATCAGCTGATTAAAGGGCTCTCACTATGAGAGCGGACCATTCGAAGTTTACTGTCAGCGTCCAGACTTTGAAGAGCTTCACTTTGCGCAACATCAAAGAATGCAGTGCGGCAACCCATTAGGATCATTCCAGAAAATCGGACATTGCAAGCGTAAGCGAACTCTGGTCAGATAATACGATCCGAGATTGTAAATTCCTTGCCGACATGTTCGAGGGTCAGAACCCTAGCCCCGTTTCCGGAGGATGGAATGAAGAACCTGCGTTCTTTGATGATTGTTCTTGTGGTGATTGTTGCAGCGGCCAGTGGCGGCTTTGCCTATTGGAAATCGCAGCAATCCGAACTTCCATCCTATATCGCATCGGGCAATGGCCGCATTGAAGCCGAAGAAATCCGGGTGGCGACCAAATATGCCGGGCGGATTGATGAAGTCCTTGTCGATGAGGGCGATACAGTCACGACCGGTCAGGTTCTTGCACGCATGGATACCGCCGAACTGATGGCCAGTCAGGCGCGCGCACGGGCCGAAGTTGCCGGTGCCGAACAGGGTATCGCCGAGGCCGAGGCCCTGATTGTCCAGCGCCAAAGCGAGCTTTCCTTTGCCCAGCAGCAATTGGTACGCGCCAATGAACTGGTCAAAAACAACAACATTTCGCGTGAACAGGTCGATCAGCGCCGCGCAGACCGCGATGTTGCACAGGCCGCGCTCAGTGCTGCCGAGGCCCGGCTGGTCAGCGCCCGGCGCAATGTCGAGGCGACCGAGGCCGAACTCAGACGCATCCAGGTACAGATTGATGATTCTGTCCTGAAAGCCCCGCGTGACGGGCGTGTGCAATATCGCCTTGCCGAACCGGGTGAGGTTTTATCGGGTGGCGGACCGGTCATCACGTTGATTGATCTGACCGATGTTTACATGAATGTGTTCCTGCCAACCCGTCAGGCAGGCCTTGCCTTTGTCGGTAACGAGGCGCGCATCATTCTGGATGCGGCACAGGGCTTTGTGATCCCGGCCAGGGTATCGTTTGTCGCCGATGATGCGCAATTCACCCCGCGTGAAGTCGAAACGCGGTCGGAACGTGACAAGCTGATGTTCCGGGTCAAGATCCGCATTGATCGGGAATTGCTTTCTGAACATATCAAGCGGGTCAAAACCGGCCTTCCGGGTGAGGCCTATATCATGCTGGCCGATCATAATGACTGGCCCGCCGAATTCACCCCCAATGTGCCCGATGACGCCACCCTTCGCCAGAGCCTGCAATAATGGCGGGCGTGGCGGCGCATCCTGATCCCGGCACTGATTTTGCCGTGCGGCTTCGTGATGTTTGCCATCGCTATGGCAAGGTCACAGCCCTTGATCATATCCATCTGGAAATTCCGACCGGACAGACTGTGGGCTTTATCGGCCCCGATGGTGTGGGGAAATCATCGGCCCTTGCCCTGATATCAGGTGCGCGCAAAGGTCAGGACGGGCTGGTCGAGACACTGGGCAGATCCATGAGCGACAGCGCGCATCGCAATGCGGTCCTGCCCCGGATTGCCTATATGCCCCAGGGGCTTGGCAAGAACCTTTATATGGACCTGACGATCCGTGAGAACCTTGATTTCTTTGGGCGTCTGTTCGGTCAGGGCAAACGCGAGCGCAATGAACGCATTGCGTCGCTGACCAGGGCAACCGGACTGGCCCCGTTTACCGAGCGCCCGGCGGGCAAGCTTTCGGGCGGGATGAAACAGAAGCTGGGGCTTTGCTGCGCGCTTATTCATGATCCCGATATCCTGATCCTTGATGAACCGACCACCGGGGTTGATCCCCTGTCGCGTCGGCAGTTCTGGCAACTGATTGATGCCATCCGCGAAACCCGAAGCGAAATGACGGTTCTGGTCGCCACCGCCTATATGGATGAAGCTGCGCGGTTTGATCATCTGATTGCGATGAATGACGGCAAGGTATTGGCGACCGGTAGTGCCGACGAGATTTTAAGCCGGACGGGGACCGAGAGCCTTGAAGCAGCCTTCATCGCGCTTTTACCCGAAGAAGAACGTAGCGGGCATCATGAGCTGATCATTCCGCCCCGCACGAAAAATGGCGACATACCGGCCATCGTTGCCGAAAATCTTACCCAGCGATTTGGCAATTTTACCGCCGTCGACAATGTCAGTTTTCGCATCGAAAAAGGCGAGATTTTCGGGTTCCTCGGATCAAATGGCTGTGGCAAGACCACGACCATGAAGATGCTGACCGGGCTTTTGGCAGCGACCGAAGGCACGGCAGAACTTTTTGGCAAACCGGTTGACGGGCAGGATATCGAACTGCGCCGCCGGGTTGGCTATATGAGTCAGGCCTTTTCACTTTATTCCGAACTGACCGTTCTTCAGAACCTTGAGCTGCATGCAAGACTGTTTCACCTGCCCGATGATCAGATCAAACCGCGGATTGCCGAACTTTCAGACCGGTTCGGGCTCAGTGAATATCACGACGATCTGTCCGAACGCCTGCCACTTGGTGTGCGACAGCGCCTGTCGCTTGCGGTTGCGATCATTCATGACCCGGAAATCCTGATCCTTGATGAACCGACATCGGGTGTGGATCCGGTGGCACGTGACGGGTTCTGGGAATTGCTGGTCGAGCTTTCACGCAAACAGGGCGTGACGATCTTTATTTCCACCCATTTCATGAATGAGGCCGAGCGATGTGATCGCATATCGCTGATGCATGCGGGCAAGGTTCTGATCAGCGACACACCCGACGCCATTACCAGGGGGCGTGGATGTGCGACACTTGAAGAAGCCTTTATCAGCTATCTGGTGGAAGCCAGCGGCGAACAGGAAAGCGCACCTGAACCGGACCCCGATCAGATTGCAGGCGATGATATCCAGCCTGATCACTGGAAACCGGCAAAGGCATCGATCTTCAGCCCAAGGCGGTTATGGGCCTATTCACTGCGCGAGACCATGGAACTGATCCGTGATCCGATCCGGTTGATGTTTGCCCTGATCGGGACGGCGATCCTGATGCCTGTCTTTGGTTATGGCATTACCTTTGACGTTGAAAACCTGACCTATGCGGTTTTGGATCGCGATCAGACGCCAGAAAGCCGGACCTATATCGAAAACCTGTCGGGATCGCGCTATTTCGAAGAGCAACCCGCACTGATCAGCAATAACGATCTTGAGGCGCGGTTGTTGTCAGGTGACATATCGCTGGCGATTGAAATTCCGCCGGGTTTCGGACGGGATGTCGGCCGGGGGGCAAGCCCGGAAATCGGGGCGTTCATTGACGGAACCATGCCATTTCGGGCCGAGACGATTCACGGCTATGTCGAAGGCATTCATCAACGATACCTGGCCGAAAGTGCACGTCGCGCGCAAGGCAGCGCGTCATCCCCCCTGCCGATCCGGATCGAAACCCGGTATCGCTATAATCAGGATTTCAAAAGCATCTATGCCATGGTGCCATCGGTGATTGCCCTGCTTCTGATGTTTATTCCCGCCGTCCTGATGGCGGTAGGCGTGGTGCGCGAAAAGGAACTGGGATCAATCACCAATCTTTATGTGACGCCGGTATCGAAACTTGAATTCCTGCTGGGCAAACAGTTGCCCTATATCGGGCTTGGGCTGATCAACTTTGTTCTGATGACAGCGATGGCGCTGTTCTGGTTCGAGGTACCGTTGCGTGGCAACGGATTGACGCTTTTGGTCGGTGCAACCCTGTTTGTGATTGCGACCACCGGGCTCGGACTTCTGATTTCGTCCTTTACCAGCACCCAGATCGCCGCCCTGTTCGGCACAGCGATCATTACCATGGTGCCATCGGTGATGTTTTCAGGGATGATGCAGCCGATCTCGTCGCTTGAGGGCGCGCCTGCGGTACTTTCGACCATCATCCCGACATCCCATTTCATGTCGATCAGTGTCGGCACCTTTACCAAGGCGCTGGGCTTTGCCGAACTTTATCCCGAACTGATCAAGCTTGCGATATTCTTCCCGGCCCTAAGTGTGATTTCGATGCTGCTTTTGAAAAAGCAGGAGGTGTAAGGCGATGTTTTCAAGACGGATTGGCAATATCTATCGCCTTGGTATCAAGGAGCTTTACAGTCTCAGGCGCGATGTCGTTTTGATGGCCCTGATCGTCTGGGCGTTTTCATTTGCGATCTATAACGCGGCGACCGGTTTTTCGCATGACCTGAATAATGCATCGATTGCAATTTCCGATCAGGACGGATCGGCCATATCGCTTCGCATTCGGGATGCTTTCCTGCCGCCATTTTTCCAGACACCGGTGCAGATTGCCGAGCGTGATCTGGATGCAGCAATGAATAGCGGTGCCTTCACCTTTGTCCTTGTTATCCCGCCACGGTTTGAGCGCGATCTGATTGGCGGGCGCAATCCGGAAGTGCAGCTTAATATCGATGCCACGGCCATGATGCAGGCCGGGATCGGTCAGGGCTATGTCAGCAACATCATCGCACAGGAAGTTTCAAGCTGGCTGGGGGGAAAATCGGCCTATGCGGGGGCCAATACGGATAGTGCGGCACAGATCGTCACACGCTATGCCTATAACCAGAATGCGACGAGTTCCTGGTTTACGGCGACCATGGAAATCATCAATGCCATCACGATGCTGTCGATCATTCTTTCGGGGGCGGCCCTTATTCGAGAACGCGAACATGGCACGATTGAACATCTTCTGGTGATGCCGCTTGATCCGTTTGAAATCATGATGGCAAAGGTCTGGGCCAACGGCCTTGTGATCCTGATTGCCAGTATGCTGTCACTGATCTTCGTGGTTCAGCTGGTGCTTGGCGTGCCGGTGATCGGATCAAAGCTTTTATTCATGGCGGGGACGGTCTTGTATTTGTTCTTTGCCACCGCACTTGGCATTTTCCTTGCGACCATGACCCGATCAATGCCGCAATTCGGATTGCTGTTTATCCTTGTCGTCCTGCCGCTTCGCATGCTGTCGGGGGGAACGACCCCGCTTGAAAGCATGCCCGAAACCCTTCAGAACATCATGCAGATCGCCCCATCAACGCATTTCGTAAAATATGCGCAGGCCATCCTGTTTCGCGGGGCGGGCATTGATGTGGTGTGGCCGGAATTCCTTTTGGTCTTTGTAATTGCCAGTGCGTTTTTTGCCTTTAGCGCCATGCGGTTCAGGAAAAGTATTGCGCAGATGCGTTAAGCCCCAGACGACAGCACGAAAGCCACCGAAAATAGTTTTTACATCAGCGCAACCCAACCTATAATACCAATAGCAGTCAAACAGAACTGGAACAGGAGCAATCCAATGGTCCCCTCAACGGTGTCAAGAAGAGCCTTTACCAGAAATGGTACACGTCTGGCATCTTGGTGCATTGCCGCTTCTATTGGCGCATCAGTTATTGTCACAACCGACAACGTGCACGCCCAGGATACATATCCTTCGCCCTATATGGGGGCCAAGTCGACACCGCTTTTTGAGATAGATAGCGGTGCAAAAGTTGCGCAGCCAACAGTGGATTACTGGTCCCTGCCGAGCGACTCACCGATGCGGACATCTTATGACGAGGATGTTGTTGTCGAAGTCGCAGACGGTGTGTGGACGTTTGGAACGCACAGCATTGTCAACAGCCACGCCGTTCTGGGGCCGGAGGGATTGATTGTCTATGACACCGGCGACAATCTTGACGATGGCAATAAATTTTACACCATGTTGCGATCCGTATCGGACGCACCGATCCGCGCCATCATCTATTCCCATGAACATTATGTGAATGGCGCAAAAGTCTTCATCGATCGCGAGGCCGAGCGCGGCAATACCGACATCAAAATCATCGCACACAGCAACCTGAATGATGCTTTTGCGAAGACCGGCGGGGTTGCCGCTGCACACCCGGAAGTCTCCAGCGTTCTTTACGCGCGAACAGTGCAGCAGTTTAACCTCTATCTGCCCAAGGATGGCCCCGATAGCGGTTATAAAAACACAATCATTCCCGGTGCTGGCGGCTTTGTCCCGGCAAACACGACCGTTACTCATGGACAAACGATGAAGGTCGCCGGACTTGATGTTGTCTTTTACACAGAGGATATCGGCACCGACACGACCAATCAGGTGCTGGTGTGGATACCCGGCAAAAAACTGGTCATGAACAATGTGCTTTGGGGATGGTTTCCCAACATATATAGCGCCCGTGGTGGACGCTATCGCGATCCGAATGGATGGATTTACGCGCTTGATTTCATAAGAAACTTGAAACCGGATATCCTTCTGAGTACCCACAGCACATCATTAAGCGGTGCTGACAAGATAGAAACCCGTTTACAGAACTACCGTGATGGCCTCGCCTATGTCCTTGACCAGACCCTTAAAGGCATTCTTTTGGGACTAAGCCCGGATGAATTGCGTTACAGTGTAAAACTCCCCGAGAGACTGGAAAAAGCGCCGATACTTGTTCAGAACTATGGTGAAATCTCGACCATGCCTCCGCGGATTTACACCGCCATTTTCGGGCAATTTGACAATAACCGCGTCGAAACCCTGAACAAGTTGCATCCCGCAGAAGAAGCAGCCCGCATGATTGATGCGATGGGCGGCGAAGTGGCGACACAACAAAAGGCACAGCAGGCATATCAGGACGGCGATTATCTTTGGTCTGCTCAAATTGCCGGATATCTTGTGGCAAACAACAATACCGGGACAAACCGCCAGATCAAAGCCGACGCATTGCGCCAGATGGCTTACCGTACCACGTCGACTAACAGCCGGTCCTGGTATCTATCCGACGCACTGGCACTTGAGGGCAAAGTTGCAATCATCTCGGCCGTACCTGCCGATGCCGCATCCGTCAAATCCAACCTCGGCGATTATGTGAATTACTATCGGGTGCGGATTAACCCGGAACGGTCAGCAACAACCAATCAGTTGCTGACACTTGATTTTGGAAAGGGTCAGCATTTCGGACTTCGCATTCGTGAAAGTCTTGTCGACTTCATTTCCGAGCCAGCCAAAGAACAAGCCAACTCCGATCTTGCCATTTCTCTGAGCCCGGAAGACTGGACGGTTATCTATAACAATCTGGCTTCTGTCGATGATCTTATCGAACAAGGGGCGATCAAAATAACCAAGGGAAGCCGTGCAGATATCGTTGCATGGTTTGGTCAGTTCGATCCGGTCTATGACTGGCAAAACGACCCGGCGCTTCGCGCACTTAAGGCACAAATGACAGCCCAATAAACAACAGGCGCCCATTTGCACAGACCCCGGCAACACCAGCCGGGGCTTTTTTTTCGGTATCTGACGGGTCAGACACAGAGCCAGAAAACACAAAACCCCGCGCGGCAACCCGGCGGGGTGGGAATGGTGGGCCTAACAAGACTCGAACTTGTGACCTCTCGCATGTCAAGCGAACGCTCTAACCAACTGAGCTATAGGCCCCTATGGGTGTGAAAGATGGTGGGCCTAACAAGACTCGAACTTGTGACCTCTCGCATGTCAAGCGAACGCTCTAACCAACTGAGCTATAGGCCCGCAAATCCATCTTTCAGAAGACCGCCCCGATCATATCGAAAGGATTGGTCTGTGCCGTTTGCGTCGGCGAGGCGGTATTTAGCCCAAGGCAGACAAAGGCGCAACCCCAGAAATGGTTTTTTGACAAAAAATCTTCATCAATTCTGCTCCAATTACCATATGCTAGAGGAACATATTGCCCCTGATCAGGTGCAATATGATTTTTGGGGACCGCGGGACATTCAACACACCCATTCAGGGATGGACATTACGAAAGACAATGAACCAGTTGCCTTCGGAAATTGCCTCTAGCGGGCCTGCTACTGTTATCCTGCCGCCACGGCAGACCTTGCCTGTGGTCTTTGCATCCCCGCATTCGGGGCGCCAATACCCGCAGGATCTGATTGAAAGCGCACGGATCGGATCGTTTGAATTACGCGCATCGGAAGATGCCTTTGTCGATCAGCTTTTCAGCGCGGCCCCGAAACTCGGTGCGCCGCTGCTGTGCGCGACCTTCCCGCGGGCCTATGTCGATGTGAACCGGGCGGCGATGGAACTTGATCCGCGCATGTTCGAGGGCGACCTGCCCCATGATGCGGAAATCAATTCGATGCGCGCGCTTTCGGGACTTGGGTCGATTCCACGTGTGGTCAGTGGCGGGGTCGAGATTTATAAAGGCCGCCTGCCCGTCGAAGAAGCATTCGAACGCATCGATACCTATTACCGTCCCTATCACCGGGCCTTGCAGAAGCTGATTGAGCAGACGCGCGATACATTTGGCTATTGCATCCTGATTGATTGCCATTCGATGCCCGGCGATTCCACCGACAGCACAAAAAACCGCGTTGATCTGGTGCTTGGCGATTGCTATGGAACATCATGCCACCCGTCACTGACGCGGTTTGTGGATGATTGTCTTCGCGATATGGGATTTGGCCCGGCGCACAATGACCCCTATGCCGGGGGATATTGCACCCGCCATTACGGCCGCCCCGAGGAGCATGTGCACAGTCTTCAGATCGAGCTGTCGCGCGCGCTTTACATGGATGAAGCCACAATCACCCCGCATCGCGGATTTGACGTTTTGCGCGACCAGATGACCAATCTGATTGCGTCCTTCCATGATCTCGACGGGAACCCGCTTTAATGACCGATACCGCGACCAGTGTTGTTTTGCACGATCTGGTGATCCGTGACGCAGAACCCGAAGATTTCGAGCGCATCACTGAAATCTATGGCCATCATGTCCTGCATGGGCTGGCTTCGTTTGAGGAACGCGCCCCGGAAATCGCCGAACTGACATCGCGCTGGCAACATGTGCGCGAGCGCGGCCTGCCCTATCTGGTCGCAGAGCTTGACGGCCGGGTTGAGGGATTTGCCTATGCCGGGTCCTATCGTACACGCCCGGCCTATCGTTTTACGGTCGAAGACACGATCTATATCGCACCAGATGTCGTCGGCAAGGGTGCGGGTCGCGCGTTGCTTTCAGAGCTGATTAAACGGTGCACAGCGCTCGGTTATCGCCAGATGGTCGCAGTGATCGGTGACAGTGCCAACGTAGCCTCTATCGGCCTGCATGCGCGTCTGGGCTTCCGGGTTGCCGGAACCCTGCAATCGGCGGGCTTCAAACTCGGTCGCTGGGTCGATAGCGTGATCATGCAGCGCGGGCTTGGGGATGGTGACGGCACGATTCCCGAAGGCAACCCGACCCGAGAGAAGTAATCTCAGAACATTCGAAACCGCGAATTCCAGGGCGCCATTGCAGAAACAACTGTGATGGCGCCCTTTTTAACACTTGAACCGAATCAACAGGGCGCGATGTTCGGTAAAAGCATCCTGCGGTACACAAGAGTTCACACATACAAAAGACACAACCGCATCAGCAAAACCGGAAATTGATTTGCAGCGCACAATAATATTTTCAGAGCAGGGGGATTTTGGACCAATCGGTTAGTTTCAAGCACAACCATCAACCGAAACGGCAGAATTCAGGCAAAAAAGAAGGCCGCCTGTGACAGCGGCCCAAGTCTAGGGAGGAAACGTCCAAGAAACGAGCGACAAGTCGCTCGCCGGAATGCACTGCGTCCTACCGCAGCGCACAAATGAACATTACCGATTTGCCGGGGAGGACGCAACAGCTTTTTGACTATTTTTTCGCCAAAAATATTATTGCACGTTTTTTCATCACAATTTTATGACAATGCCCGTCAATCGCCCTGAAAATCCCCAGTCAGAGATTATTTTTTGATCACTGAAGAAAAGCGTATTTTCACAATCGGAAAGAGAATCGGCGCGAATCTGGTTTCAGGCAGGACCAAAAATCGCCTGTCCGCCACCATCATTTCCCGTTGAACGGTTATTTTGGCCTCTAATTGCACCGGAAATGATCCAAGGGATTCGCAAATCCGCAGCCCAAGCGATCACAATGATGACTTTGGCCGCGCCTAAAACACGTTCCTGTTGTCACAATCCAGCAAGACTGGTGTTTTAATACAAGGATCAAAATAAAATCAGGAAAGCTCTGAAAGCCTAGTTCAGCGTCCGGTCAACAGGCTGAACCTTGGCACTGCAGGGAGCACCGGGATTGCGCGCCACAGCGTTGCGACGCCCCGAGAGGCTATTGGCGATCATATCATCATGATCGCGACGTTTCTTGGCCTCATACATGCGACGATCAGCCAGCTCGATCAGGTTTTGCGGCAGGGCAATCGCATCTTCGATCCGCTCTGAGAGGCCAACACTGGCCCTTTGAACCTGACCATTTTCGAGTGCCGCCAGCCCCGGCGCCATAACACGGTCCAGCACTTCGGCTGCACGCGCATGATCAAGCTCGGGCAGCAGAACAAGGAATTCCTCCCCGCCCCAGCGGACAACAAGGTCGGATCGCCGGAACCGGGTTACCAGATTTTCCCCGACCTCGCCCAGAATGCGATCCCCGTAATCATGACCATAGCGGTCATTGATCTGCTTGAAGTCATCAAGATCGATAAAGGCCACGGTGTAAGGGGCGCGTTTGCGAAGCGCACCATCGAAGCTGACCTTGATCATTTCCATGCCAAAAGCCCGGGTATAACAGCCCGTAAGCGGGTCGATCGCAATTTCCTGGGCAGCCATGATCGTCCGGTAAAGCTGCACAAGGGCCGAAAAAACGGCAAGCGGCAGCAAGACCGACAACAGCATTTCAAGCGGGATGACCCCGGTTGCCAGATCGACGTAACTGCCAACGATCAAAAGCGCGATGATGGGAAGCGATAGCAAAATCGCCTCGACCAGGGTCACCGGCATGATCGCAATCATCAGCACAAGGCCCAGCATCAAACAACTATGGGCGGAATGCATCAAGATAGTGGATTCGGGATCATTGCCGGAAAAGATGCTGAGCAAACAGGCCGCAACGATCAGCATCAACATCGGCAAATAGGGAAACCGGCGTCGCAACCGCGCACTGACAGCCCGATTGGTAATGACCGCCAAGGCAACCAAACCAACCAGCAATCGCATTATAACAGTCTGTGACGACCAGATATCGGTGGAAAAACTGTGATCCCAGAAAGGGGCCGCCAGCAGAAGAACGAGAACAAAAAGAGCGGCAAAACGTGCGGAAAGCTGAATCGACTCCTTGCGCCGCAAATGCATCAATTCTGCATGCCTTGGCGTATAGAGGAAGTCACGATAGCAACACCGCAAAGATCCGGCAGTGCGTCTACTATCTTTAAAGGGATCAGATAGCACGCAGTACAGCTCCAGCTTCAGTTTTTTAAAGGGCCCTACCTGTCCCCTCATATGAGCATCATGGTTCCCTTATTTAACCCAAGATACAACTATCCATTAGAGGTGGAAGTACCCGACCGGTGAGTATTTCGATACTTTTCCGTTGGAAATCTATACGTAAGCACCTGAAAACAAATAACAATTTGTTAACCAATATTTTCAGCACCGCTTTAAGAAAAATGCAACTTTCTTGATCGGCACCGTGGGTCATCGGCCTGTCAACGACCTTTCCCGAACGAACAAGGCCGCACCGGATCTTTCGGTGCGGCCTTGTATATCGTAACAGGGATCAGAATTGCCCGATCTCGGGCAATTTCCGGTACATGATGATCAGCCCCAAAGAGCACGATCAGGAAGCCCCATGACCCCATTGTTAAAGGTCAGGGCATTTTCCCGGTCCTTGGCCATCCAGATCGGGCCATCGAGATCGACAATGCGTGACATTGCCCCGGTGATCATGGCCGGTGCCATCGCAAGCGAGGTCCCCACCATACACCCGGTCATCAGCTGCATTCCGGCCTTGGAAGCGGCTTCTGCCAGTTCCAGCGCACCGGTAAGACCGCCGGTCTTGTCGAGCTTGATATTGATCATGTCATAGAGATTGGCCAGACGCGGAATGTCGGCAACCGTGTGAACCGACTCATCGGCACACAACAGAACCGGACAGTCGATATCGATCAGACCATCATCCTGCCCCGCAGGAAGCGGCTGTTCGATCATTTCAACGCCAAGCCCGTCAAGTTCCGAGCCGATATCGGCAAGCAGATCCAGCGTCCATGCCTCGTTGGCATCAACAATGATACGGGCCTTGGGTGAACCTTCGCGAACCGCACGCACGGATTCGAGAACATTTTCACCATTCAGCTTGACCTTCAACAAAGGCGCATGGGCAATTTTGCGTGCCGCTTCGCGCATGTTGTCAGGCGTATCGATGCTGAGCGTTTCGGCCGTCACCAACCCTTCGGGGGCCTTGTGACCGATCATTTCCCAAACGCGGCGTCCGGTGCGCTTGGCTTCGAGATCCCAATAGGCACAGTCGACAGCATTGCGCGCTGCGCCGGCTTTCATGGCATCCTGAAGCTCGAGACGCGTCATGCCACGTGACAGCGCATCAGCCTGTGCATTGATGTCAGCAATGACACCTTCCACAGTTTCGCCGTAACGGGCATAGGGAACGCATTCCCCATAGCCCGTATGCGTGCCGTCCGTCAGGGTCACCTTGACCACATGTGCCTCGGTCCGCGCCCCGCGCGAGATTTTGAAAACCTGCGCCAGAGGAAAGACTTCGGAAATCACACTAAGCTGGGGCAACTTAAATCTCCTGAAGCTTGTCGACAATCGGACCGACGCCGATGCGAACCGGATCAACCGCCGGCAGACCGAATTCCGCTTCGATCTCTGCCAGAAGTTTCTTGGCAGCGGCATCGTCAAGCGCCTTGGTGTTGATTGCAAAACCGACGACTACACAATCGGGGTTGGTCAGTTTGGCATGCATCAGGTTGACGTCCATGCAGGTCTTGAGATCGGGCAGTTTGTAGCCCGGAAGACCGCGCATATGCGCACGGGTCGGTTCGTGGCAAATCACAAGCGCGTCAGCCTGCGAACCGTGGATGAGGCCCATGGTTACACCCGAGAAGGATGCATGGAACAGGCTGCCCTGCCCTTCGATGACGTCCCAGTGGTCTGCATCATTTGCCGGTGCGATGGTTTCAACAGCACCCGAAATGAAGTCGGAGATCACCGCATCAACCGAGATGCCTTCACCCGCGATGAAAATGCCGGTCTGACCGGTCGCGCGGAAGTCGGACTTCATGCCGCGTTTTTTCATCTCTGCATCAATGGCAAGCGTGGTGTACATTTTACCAACCGAGCAATCGGTACCGACGGCCAGAACACGCTTGCCGGAACGTTTTTCACCGTTACCGACCGGAACCTTGCCATCGAAGTGACGCACGTCAAACAGGTTCACGCCCTTGGCAGCGGCAGCTTCAACCAGTTCGGGAATGGTCGAAAGGCGGGTATGCAGACCGTTGGCGATATCCATGCCGGCATCGATTGCTGCCAGAAGGGTTTCCATCCATGCCGGACCGATAATGCCGCCACGGTTGGCAACGCCAAGTACCAGAGTCTTAACACCTGCTGCCTTTGCTTCGGCAATGGACATTTCCGGAAGGCCCAAGTCGGCCTGACAGCCCGGAAGGCTGAGCTGACCGACGCACCATTCCGGACGCCACTGTTTGATGCCGATTGCGGTTTTTGCTGCCAGTTCGTCCGGCGCGTCACCAAGAAACATAAGATAGGGATGTTCGATTTTCATAATACCTCCTTGACCAGCGTCCAAACGCTGCCCTTATAATCTGGAGCACTTATAGCGCAATATGGTGGAAGCGTTCCAGAGATATGAATTGATATCTTCGACGATAACACCAATATTTCGACTATAATTCGAAAAACAAAGACAATAAGAAAATTAAATACAAAAATCTTCGAAGACCAACATTCTTTCTTGTGAATTTTGTCGGGAATGGCCCGAAAAACGCAAGAAAATGCAATTTTGAAGGACTGGCGTGAAAGCGCCCGACTACATATGAGCACCGATCTCAAGAAGTGGCTATCTGAGCGTAAAATCGAAGAAGTCGAATGCATCGTCCCCGATATGTCAGGGGTTGCAAGGGGTAAGGTCCTGCCGACGCAGAAATTCCTGCGCGGTCTGGAGGCCAAAAGCCTTGCCATCCCGGAGGCAATTTTCTGCCTGACTGTGACTGGCGGCTATCCCGAAGAAACCGATGCATTCCTTGATCCCGCCGAGAAAGACGTTGTGATGGTTCCTGACCCGAAGACCATCCGCGTTGTGCCCTGGTACGAGGAGCCGACTGCTCAGATCATCTGCGACTGTTATCATTTCTCGGGCGAGGAAGTTTCGACCTCGCCGCGCGGGGTTCTCAAACGTGTTCTCAAGGCTTTTGAGGAACGCGGCATGACACCGGTCATTGCCCCTGAACTTGAATTTTATCTGGTGGCAAAAAACACCGACCCGGACAACCCGCTTGAGCCGCCGATTGGACGTTCCGGGCGCCCGGAACGGGCATCGAACGCGTTTGGAATCGACGCGATCAACGAATTCGATCCGCTGATCGAAGACCTGTATGACTATTGCGAGGCCATGGATATCGATGCCGATACCATGAGCCACGAATCCGGTCCGGCCCAGCTTGAAATGAACTTCAACCATGGCGAGCCGCTTGAACTGGCCGATCAGTCGTTCCTGTTCAAACGCACCCTGCGCGAAACTGCACTCAAACACGGAGTCTATGGAACTTTCATGGCAAAGCCGATGGGCAACCATCCGGGTAGCGCCATGCATATCCATCAAAGTCTGATCGACATCAACACTGGCAAGAACCTGTTTGCCGATGATGATGGCGAGAACTCCAAGATGTTCCTGAACTATATTGGCGGCCTGCAGCGTTACCTGCCTGCGGCCATGCCGCTTCTGGCTCCGAACATGAACAGCTATCGCCGTTTGCAGCCCTGGTCGGATGCGCCGATCAACATGCACTGGTCCCTTGATAACCGTACCGTCGGCCTGCGTCAGCCCAATGGGCCGGCTGCGGCACGTCGTATCGAAAACCGGATCCCGGGCGCGGATGCAAACCCGTATCTGGCGGTTGCCGCATCACTTGCCTGTGGCTTGCTTGGCATCATTGAAGAAATCGAGCCAACCGCACCGATCGAGGGTTCGGGCTATGACCGCGCCCATTCCCTGCCCCGCCATATCCATGAAGCATTGGCGAAGTTCCAGCGTTGCAAGCCGCTCAAAGAGCTGCTTGGCGAGGAATTCTCGGCAGCGGTTCTGGCGGTCAAGGAAGCCGAGTGGGATGCCTATCAGACCGTGATCAGTGCATGGGAACGCGAGCATCTTCTGCTGAACGTTTAAAACTGCGGGTCGAATTTTGCGCCGGGTGTGAAGTCCCGGCGCAAGATTATTGCATCGAAAATGCCTAATTTTTTACTTGATGCGAAAAATGCACAATTTTCCATCTTGTGTTTGACAATATCCTGATGCATTCGAAGGATATTGGACGTGTCCTCGGGTCCTGGAGGAAGCAAACAACAGGATCACCAAACTTTCAAACGCTGCCACATGGGAGGCTCAGCGAAATGAAATCTCTTCTTAAATCTTCAAGCCTTGTCGTGCTTGCCTCGATCGGCTTTGCCGGTGCAGCGCAGGCCGAAGATGTTCTGAACATCTACAACTGGTCTGACTATATCGGCGAAGAAACCATTGCCAATTTCGAAAAAGAAACCGGCATCAAGGTTAACTACGACGTCTATGACAGCAACCAGGTTGTCGAGGCAAAGCTTCTTGCCGGCAATTCCGGTTACGACATTGTTGTCCCGACCCTGGCCGATGCCCAGCGCCTGATCCAGGCGGGCATTTTCCAGAAAGTCGACAAGACCAAACTGACCAATTTCGGCAACCTTGATCCGGTCATTCTGGCCCAGACCGCAAAATACGATCCGAACAACGATTTCGCTGTTCCGTATCTTTGGGGCACCAACGGTTTTGGTTATAACGTTGCCAAGGTCAAGGAAGTCCTTGGGGATGACGCGCCGCTTGACAGCTGGTCGCTGATTTTCGATCCGAAATATGCCGAAGCCCTGTCCAAATGCGGCCTGACGCTTCTGGATGATCCGGGCGAGATCGTCCCGCTTGTGAACTTCTATCTTGGTAATATGCCGGAAGGCGCACCGACCGCAGAAAGCATCGAAAGTGCGATGGCCGAGCTGGAGAAAATCCGCCCGTACATCACCTATTTCCACAGCTCGCAATACATTAACGACCTTGCCAACGGCAATGTCTGCGTATCTGTCGGCTGGTCGGGTGACGTTGGTCAGGCAGCAGCCCGCGCAGAAGAAGCCGGCAACGGCAACGAGATCAAATATGTGATCCCGAATGAAGGTACCCTGATCTGGTTTGACGTGATGATGATCCCGGCCGATGCACCGCATGCCGAGCTCGCACACAAATTCATCGATTATGTCCTGCGTGCCGATGTTGAAGCCGACATTGCAAACTATGTCGCCTATGCAACACCGAACCTTGCAGCCATGCCGATGATCGACGAAGCGCTGAAATCTGATCCGGGCGTTTACCCGTCTCAGGAAGTCAAGGAACGTCTGCGTTCGAAAATCGAACCGGGTCCCCGCGAATTGCGCACCCGTACCCGTCTGTGGACCAAACTTAAAACCGGTCAGTAAGAAATCTGTTGCGACCATCGCTTGATGGTCGGACCTTCTGAACGTCAAAGGGCGCGATTTTGATCGCGCCCTTTTTGATGTGCAGCCGGGCCGTGATGTGACTCGCGATCCTGTGATGATATTCACACCTGCCCGACCAACAGCCCGCATCCTGAGGCCCGTTGAATAATGCACATTTTCTGAACACCCCAAGGTCATTTCCTGCCATTTTTGGCGGCATATACGAGTTGTTGTTCAAAATATCGCACACCCCTCTTTACAGATTGTAGAATTGCTTCATCCTGTTATCAGAGCGAACCGACATACCGGCGCCGACGCAACATTCAAAGATTGCGCAGCAGATCATCAGGGACTGTCGTCTGGAATTATCGGTTCATCATGAATTTGAAACAGGGGAGAATGCTGGTGCCTGAGGCGGTTTTGGATCGCGCGCATGAGGACGTGCATAAGACGCAACCTTGGAACAACCCGGATGCGGTTCCCTATATCCGCTTTGAGAATGTGACCAAGAAATTCGGTGACTTCTACGCCGTTGATGATGTTTCCCTTGATATTTATCGCCACGAGCTGTTTGCCCTTCTGGGCGGTTCGGGCTGCGGGAAAACAACGCTTCTGCGCATGCTGGCCGGGTTCGAGGAACCGACATCGGGAAAAATCTATATTGATGGCGTCGATATGGACGGTGTTCCGGCCTATGAACGCCCGACCAACATGATGTTCCAGTCCTATGCCCTGTTCCCGCATATGAGCGTCGAGCAGAATGTGGCATTCGGCCTTGTGCAGGACGGGGTTTCGCGCAGCGAGATCAGGGAACTGGTGGCCGAGATGCTTGGCCTTGTCCAGATGAGCAAGTTTGCCAAACGCAAACCCCATCAGCTTTCGGGCGGACAGCGCCAGCGCGTTGCCCTTGCCCGCTCACTGATCAAGCGCCCCAAGGTTCTGTTGCTTGATGAACCGCTTGGCGCACTTGACAAGAAGCTTCGCGAACAGACCCAGTTCGAACTGGTCAATATTCAGGAAAAAGTCGGCACGACCTTTGTCATGGTGACCCATGACCAGGAAGAAGCCATGACGATGGCATCACGTATCGCCGTGATGAATGAAGGCGTGATCAACCAGATCGGAACGCCGTTCGAACTTTATGAATATCCCAACAGCCGCTACACGGCGAACTTCCTTGGTCAGGTCAACCTGATCGAAGGCGTTCTGGTTGATGATGACGAGAAATACGCCGTCATCAAATCCGACGAAGCCGGTTGCGAAATCTACATTGATCACGCGGTTCAGGGCCACGAGGGCATGACATTCTGGGCCGCCATTCGCCCCGAACGCCTGCGTCTGACCAAAGAGGCACCGGAAGACACCAAATATAACTGTGTGTCGGGCAAGGTTGAAGAGATCGGCTATCTTGGCGGCATTTCGACCTATCACGTGCGCCTTGCAAGCGGCAAACGCATCAAGGTGACCGAACCGAATTCCACCCGCCAGATCGAACCGCGTTACACGTGGGAAGACAGCGTCTGGGTATCGTGGGAGGCCGGGGCTGCTTCGGTTCTGAACCAATGAGCAGTGACAAGCTAACCCTGAAACAACGTTTTGATCGCTGGATGATCAAGCATGGCCGGGTACTGGTCATAGGTATTCCGTATTTCTGGCTTTTCCTGTTCTTCCTTGTGCCGTTTCTGATCGTTCTGAAGATCAGTTTTTCCATGGCCGAATATGCGCAGCCGCCTTATAGCGCGCTGTTCGCCTGGATTGATGAAGGTGTAACGATAACGCTTAATTTCGGGAACTACCTGTTCCTGTTATCAGACAGCCTTTATGCGACGGCCTATCTGAATTCGATCCGGATTGCCGCGATCTCCACCGTCATCACCCTGCTGATCGGCTATCCGATGGCCTACGGGATTGCCCGTGCGCGCGGATCGATGCGCAGTGTGCTTCTGATGCTTGTGATCCTGCCATTCTGGACCAGCTTTCTGATCCGTGTCTATGCGTGGATCGGGATTCTGGATCGCGAAGGCCTGATCAATGCATTCCTGCTGTGGACCGGCATCATTTCAGAACCACTGATCATGCGCCAGACCGAGTTCGCGGTCTATGTCGGGATTGTCTACACCTACCTGCCCTTCATGATCCTGCCGCTTTACTCGACACTTGAGAAAATGGATGTCAGCCTGATCGAGGCAGCCCTTGATCTTGGCTGCAAGCCCTGGCAGGCCTTTGTCAAAGTCACCCTGCCGCTGTCACTTCCGGGGATTCTGGCGGGATCGCTTCTGGTCTTTATTCCGGCTGTGGGCGAATTCGTTATTCCGGAACTTCTGGGCGGTCCGAACACCCTTATGATCGGTCGAACGCTTTGGAACGAATTCTTTGCCAACCGTGACTGGCCGATTGCATCGGCGGTGGCGATTGCGATGCTGGTCTTCCTGGTTGTTCCGATCATGTGGTTCCAGCATATCCAGACCAAGCAGGAGGAAGGCCAGCAATGAGTGGTAAACGTTCAACCTTCCTGATTTCGGCACTGGCCTTTGGCTTTGCCTTTCTTTATGTGCCGATCCTGCTTGTCATCATCTATTCGTTTAACGAAGGCAAGCTGGTGACCGTATGGTCGGGCTTTTCGACCAAATGGTACGTGTCGCTGTTTAACAATGACGGTATGATTGATGCAGCCTGGAACAGCCTTCGGATCGGTGTGATGTCGGCAACCCTTGCACTGGCACTTGGCACGCCAGCCGGGCTTGTCATGTCGCGCTTCGGCCGGTTCAAGGGACGCACCCTGTTTTCAGGCATGATCGCAGCCCCGCTTGTGATGCCCGAAGTCATTACCGGTCTGTCGCTTTTGCTGTTGTTTGTAACCCTTGAACAAATTGTCGGCTGGCCGGCAGGACGCGGGATTTCAACAATCACGATCGCGCATTCGACCTTCTGTGCGGCCTATGTCGCGGTTGTTGTGCAGTCGCGCCTGTCGGGGATGGATATCTCGGTCGAGGAAGCCGCGATGGATCTGGGTGCAAAGCCCGGCAAGATCTTTTTCGTCATCACGCTTCCGATGATCCTTCCGGCCCTTCTGGCGGGCTGGCTTCTGTCCTTTACGCTGTCGCTTGATGATCTGGTGATTGCAAGCTTTGTCGCCGGACCGGGGTCAACCACCCTTCCGATGAAGGTCTTCTCGTCCGTGCGTCTTGGGGTATCGCCAGAGATCAACGCATTAGCCACACTGATCATTCTTGCCGTGTCGATCTTGATTGTGATCGCAAGCATCATGATCCTGCGATCTGAACGAATGCGCAACCGCTCAGCAAATGCGAGCGACATATAGACCCGATTTCCTGAACCAAAATGCTCACACAAAAACAGCGCCGAAAGAAATCTTTCGGCGCTGTTTTCATGTAATCAGATGATCTGAAAACCTGTTGCTCAGGAACATTCACCTGCTGCGGCACGTCGCATCATCTCGCGACATTTCATGCCCGGTGCAGCAACCTGCCAATAAGACACCACGGCCTCTTCGGCAGCTTCTCCAAAATCGATGATAAGGCTGTTCAGGGCGTTCTGTTCCATCAGGCGCTTCACCCGTTCCGGAAGCTGTGACATCTGCCACAACCCAAGCACCAGCGCATAGGAAGACCGCATCAGCTTGCTGGCCTCGTCTGGCGTGATCGCATAAAGCTCGGCCAGGGCATCAGCCGTACGTTTGACCATAGAGGCTAGAAAACGGCGCTGACCGACGACCATTTCATCGTCCGAGCCTGATTCCAGAACGCCTTGTGCCAAGGATGCCAGACAGAGAAACTTCTCGTTCTTCACCAGATATTGCACGAATTCGCGCGCCACGCGGGTAGAGTCCCGTTCTTCGGGGCGACGCAATGCTTCCTGATCAATGATATCAAGATTGTTCTCAAACCAGCCCTTCTGGAAATGGCGCAGCACTTCAAGAAACAGGGCTTCCTTGCTTGAGAAATAGAGATAAAGGGTTCCCTTGGCCAGATTGGCCTTTCGAGCAACCTCGGCTGCCGATGGCAAGGTTCCATCGCCTTCAAGATACAGCGCACGTGCAGCCTCAAGGATATCAGCACGACGCTTCAGTTTCTGTTCGTGGCTTCGCGCACGAACAAGATTTTCTTGTTCCATATTTATTAGCTTCCCCCAGCGTTTTTCCCCGCAATATTATTGCATTGTAATTCACCTAAAAGTCAAACCGTGGAACGAGAATAAATAGACAAAACTTATGACACCTTGAAAAAACAGGGATTTTATCTGTGACACATCCTCTCCGGTAGATGAATAACGGTCACATAAAATCAACCAGCACCAAATTTCCGAACAAATCTTGCGAATCTGTACATTTCCCTGACGAGTCGCAGATACCGAAACCGGTTTTATCCCGCCGCACGACTTTTAAAAGATCAAGGCAAGGTACCATCAAGGCCCGTCAGATAACGGGCCTTGTATTCGCATCAGAGATGCACACGTTCAGTATTTCAGAGGTTCTAGACCGGCAATTCGGTGGTGCGTTTGACTTCGCGCAGGGTGATCACGGTTTGAACGCGCTCGACACCGGGAAGCTGGGTCAGAACTTCGCTGTGGATGCGCTCGTAATCGGCGGTGTCACTATAGACAACATGCACCAGATAATCGCTTTGTCCGGCCAGAAGATAGCATTCGACAACCTCGGGCACCTTCTGAACTTCTCGTTCAAAGGTCTCAAGTGCTTCGCGGGTCTGACGGGTAATTGCGATATTGACGAACGCATTGCCCGGTTTGCCAATCCGGGCCGGATTGAGCAGCATCGTGTAATGATCAATAAAGCCCGCCTCTTCGAGCAGGCGCACACGCCGCAAACAGGCCGAAGCCGACAGGTTGACCTTTTCAGCAAGGTCCGCGTTGCTGATGCGACCATCTTTCTGCAACAAACGCAGGATCATGCGGTCACGTTCGTCCATCTGCATTAGAATAATCCTCCGAGATTTAGGTCATTCTTTTAAATTATCTAGCAATGATATCACCAAACAGGTCTGGAATTGAAGATTAATTGCCCCATTTTTAGGGTATCATGCACAAACAATCAAAAATGGGCGCGAAATGCCCGGGAGTCCCCGGTCAAAGCCGGGAGATAACCCGATTACCACCTGAATTCGTCGGGAGAAAACGAAATGCTGATTGGTGTTCCAAAGGAAATCAAAAACAACGAGTACCGTGTCGGACTGACGCCAAGTTCAGTCCGGGAGCTGACCATTCATGGTCACAAGGTAAAAATCGAAACCATGGCAGGTGCCGGGATCGGTTGCAGTGATGAAGATTATGTGGCTGCGGGTGCGGAAATTGTCGGAACCGCAGCCGAAATTTTTGCCACCGCTGAAATGGTTATCAAGGTCAAGGAGCCGCAGAAGGTTGAATATGAACAGCTACGCGAAGGTCAGTTGCTGTTTACCTATCTCCATCTTGCCCCGGACCCGGACCAGACCGCAGGCCTGATCAAATCTGGCGCAACAGCAATTGCCTATGAAACCGTGACGGACCGGAATGGCGGCTTGCCACTTCTGGCACCGATGTCCGAGGTGGCAGGACGCATGGCCCCGCAGGTCGGTGCAACCGCCCTTCAGAAAGCAAATGGCGGACGCGGGGTCTTGCTTGGCGGTGTTCCTGGTGTGGCACCAGCAAAGGTTGTCGTGATCGGTGGCGGTGTTGTCGGCACCAATGCCGCAAGGATCGCTGCGGGCATGGGGGCTGATGTCACCATTCTCGATAAGAATGTCAAACGCCTGACCTATATTGATGACGTTTTCGGCCCCCGCATCAAAACCCAATATGCAACGATTGACGACACCGAAGCCCTGGTATTTGATGCCGACATGGTTGTTGGCGCGGTTCTGATCCCCGGTGCTGCGGCCCCCAAACTGATCCGCAAGGAACAGCTTTCAAAGATGAAACCCGGATCGGTGATTGTCGATGTCGCCATTGATCAGGGTGGCTGCTTTGAAACATCCAAAGCCACTACCCATGCTGATCCGACCTACATCATTGATGATGTCGTGCATTACTGCGTTGCCAATATGCCCGGTGCCGTTGCACGCACATCAACCTTTGCACTGAACAACGCCACCCTGCCCTTTGCCCTTGCACTGGCCAACAAGGGGTGGAAACAGGCCTGCAAGGATGATCCGCATCTGGCTGCGGGCCTTAATATTCATAGTGGCAGGGTCACCTACCAGGCGGTGGCAGATGCGCTTGGATATGACAATTTACCACTGGAACAGGCCCTGTCCTGAATGCGGGCATTCCAAAACAAAAAAAGGGCACCCAAAGGTGCCCTTTTTCATAACTGTTGTTGGTGCAGGACCGATCAGAACTCGACCTGACTGACATCACGAACTGCCCCCTGATCGGCACTGGTTGCCATGGCGGCATAGGCGCGAAGGGCGGTCGAGACTTTACGCTTGCGCGGCTTGGCCGGACGCCATGCCTCGGGACCCTTGGCCTCCATCGCCTTGCGGCGTTCGGCGAGAACAGCGTCGTCCACAGCGATTTTGATCGAACGGTTCGGAATATCGATTTCGATCATATCGCCCGGCTCGATCAGGCCGATATCCCCACCAGCAGCGGCTTCCGGAGATACGTGACCGATCGACAGGCCCGAAGACCCCCCCGAGAAACGACCATCCGTGATCAGAGCACAGGCCTTGCCCAGCCCCATCGATTTCAGATAGCTGGTCGGATAGAGCATTTCCTGCATGCCCGGTCCGCCTTTCGGTCCTTCGTAACGGACGATGACAACGTCACCTTCCTTGACTTCACCACCAAGAACCTTGGCAACAGCCTCGTCCTGGCTTTCACAGATCACGGCCGGACCGGCGAATTTCAGGATGCTTTCATCCACACCACCGGTTTTAACAATGCAGCCATTGACCGCAAGGTTGCCAAACAGAACCGCAAGGCCGCCATCCTGACTGTAGGCGTGCGCCACATCACGAACGCAGCCCTCTTTTTCGTCAAGATCGAGATCGTCCCAGTAGCGTTCCTGAGAAAAGGCCGTCTGGCTCGGAACACCGCCTGGCATCGCACGATAGAATTTGTGGACAGCTTCGTTGGTGGTGCGTTTGATGTCCCATTTTTCAAGGGCATCGGCCATGGTTTTGGTATGCACGGTCGAAACATCGGTGTGCAACAGACCGGCACGATCAAGTTCACCCAGAATACGCATGATGCCACCGGCACGATGGACGTCTTCCATGTGGAATTTCGGGTGGTTTGGCGCAACCTTGGAAAGATACGGGATCTTGCGTGACAGGCGATCCATATCGGCCATGGTAAAATCGACCTCGGCTTCCTTGGCAATCGCCAGAAGATGCAGAACCGTATTGGTCGAGCCACCCATTGCGATATCAAGCGCCATGGCGTTTTCAAAGGCCTCGAACGTGGCAATACCACGCGGGGTCGCAGTTACGTCTTCTTCTTCGTAATAGCGACGTGCGAGCTTGACCGAAGTCCGTGCTGCTTCAAGGAACAGTTCCTTGCGCGCAGCATGCGTTGCCAGCACAGATCCATTACCCGGAAGCGCAAGACCAAGCGCCTCGGCCAGACAGTTCATCGAGTTCGCGGTAAACATGCCCGAGCAAGACCCGCAAGTCGGGCATGCAGAACGCTCGACCACCTTGGCCTGTTCATCGGAAACATTCGGATCGGCAGCCTGGATCATCGCATCAATCAGATCAAGGTGATGCTCTTCGCCGTTCAGAATGACCTTGCCTGCTTCCATCGGGCCACCCGAAACGAACACAGCCGGGATATTAAGGCGCATCGCAGCCATCAGCATACCCGGGGTAATCTTGTCACAGTTGGAAATGCAGACCATCGCATCGGCGCAATGGGCATTGACCATATATTCGACAGAATCGGCAATGATTTCGCGCGAAGGCAAACTATAGAGCATGCCGTCATGGCCCATCGCGATACCGTCATCAACGGCAATGGTGTTGAATTCCTTGGCCACACCGCCAGCAGCCTCGATCTCGCGGGCGACCATCTGGCCCAGATCCTTGAGATGGACGTGACCGGGCACAAACTGGGTGAAACTGTTGACGACGGCGATGATCGGCTTGTCGAAATCTTCGTCAGTCATACCAGTGGCGCGCCAAAGGCCGCGCGCACCAGCCATATTGCGGCCATGGGTTGTTGTACGGGACCGATATTCCGGCATGGAAGGAACCTCTCTAAATCTTCGCGGGGTCTGTTTCTTTAATATAGTCGCGTTCTAGCACAGTATTCGCGCTTTTTGACAGTTTTTTGCCTGAAAATTTCGCACGGACCGATCATTGGGTATGATTGCTACGCGACCATCCACTTTGCACATGATAATCAGACAAGATAACAGACCATTGCGGAAATAAGTGAACCACTTCACACCATTTATTCCATTATCCTGAAATACCTACCCCAAATACCAAAGCCACTATCCCCTTGGATAGGCGATCTTCATCCAAACAATCCATATCTTAACAAGTGATTATCGCCGCCAGGCGATTCTCCCACTCCCATTCTCGCCCCGGACCCGTAACGGTTCGGGGTTCTTTTTTTTCCGATTTGGCAACCGTCTGCCCGCCTGTCACAACTGACCACTTTAAAGGTTCCCCCAAACCCTTTAATGTCTTGAGACCAATTGCAGAATTCAGAAATGATGATCCGGCGGAGAAACGCACCCCCATGTCCGACCAACTCAAGACATTGTTGCGACGCGGACTTAGTGCGCATGAGGGCAACCGCCCCGAAGAAGCCGAGAAGATTTACCGCCAGGTTCTTGATATCGCGCCCAATAATGCAGAGGCCGAGCATCTTCTGGCAACACTTCTGACCGGACTTGGACGCCATGGCGAGGCGATTGATCTTTTTGAAAGCTGCCTTTCAAGTTTCGGGGCCAATCCGGCCGCCAGATGTAACTATGCGATCGCGCTTGAGAGTTCAGGCCAGATTGAAAAGGCAATTGATCAGTTCAAACAGGCCATCAGCTATCATGGCGACTTCCCCACAGCCCTTTATCATCTGGCGCGTCTTGAAATGCCGCGCGGGCATCTGGGACAGGCGGTTGATCTTTTGGGGCGTTTGCTGGGGTTAAAACCGGATCATTACGAAGGCTTGTTGCTGTTTGGTGATGCGCTGCACGCACTGGGTCAGGAAGAAGCGGCTTTGACTTCGCTTGAACATGCGGCCCGGACGGCGGGGATTTCACCGGAATATATCTGTCGTGTTGGCGGCGCTTATTTGCGGCTTGGGTATCCTGAGCTGGCGCAAGGCCTGTTTCAGCGCGCGCTCAGCATCAATCCGAAATTCGTTCCCGGATTGCGCGGACTTGGACAGGCACTTGCCCATCAGGGGCAATATGCCAAGGCAATTGCGCTTTTGAAAACCGCCCGGCAGCTCACCAAGGATACAGCCGATATTGATCTGGTTCTGGCAGATATCACGTTGAAATGCGGTGATATCGCAGCAACCATCGAAACCCTTGAAGCGATCCTTAAAAAACATCCTGACCATGCGACTGCCGACGCCCTTTTGCTGCGCACCAAGGTCAAACTGGCATCCGCAAACACCTCGGACCATGCCAAGGCCGCAAAGAACTGGGCAAAGCATCATATGCCAATTGCAGCAAAACCGGTATTTGCCAATAGCAGGCAGGCAGACAAGCGTTTGCGCATCGGGTGGCTGTCACCATTTTTCTGCGAGCATCCGTCGCATGCTCTTTTGGGGACGCTGGCGCGCCACCTGAACCGGCATGAGATCGAGCTGTTCCTGTATTCGGCAACACCGCGACCTGATGATGTCACACGGTCCTGGCAAGTCATGGCTGATGGCTGGCGCGAGGTATTTGGTCAGGACCCGATGCAGATTGCCGATCGCATTCGCAAGGACAAGATCGATATCCTGATTGATATTTGCGGCGCGCACCCGACCCAGCCGATTGAGGTCTTTGCCCTTTACGCCGCACCGGTTCAGGCCAGCCTTTCAGCGGCAACAACCGGGATTGCGCAGATTGACTATCTGATCGGGCACAAGGAAGTGTTCAGTGGCAGCCTTGCCGATAACAAACAGTTTTCCGAACGCCCCCAGAGACTGGAGATGGGGCCGTATCTTCCGGCTGAACGAGATGATGCTTTACCTGTCAGCCCGCTTCCGGCGGCATTCGGTGACGAAATTATCCGGTTTGGCTGCATTGACCGGGTTGCCAATATCAGTGACGAAACGCTGATTTGTTTTGCCCGCATCCTCAATAAAGTCAAAAACAGCCGCATCGTCATTCAGGACGACGTTCTTGAGGATTCATATGCCGCCAAGACGTTCCTGGACCGCATCCGTCAGGCCGGGATCAATCGTGACCGACTGGATCTTGCCGGTGCTGTTGCCAAAGAAGATCGCCCGGCGCTGTTTGCCCAGATTGATATCGGTCTAGCGCCGTTTCCCGCCATGTCGCTTGAAAACTATTTCGAGATGCTGTGGTCTGGTGTGCCGTTTGTATCGCTTGCCAATGACCTTCCAGGGTCTCGACTGGGGCTGGGATTACTGAGTGATATCGGGCTTGAGGCATTATGCGCACAAACCGAAAAAGGGTATGTCGATAAATGCATCATGCTGAGTTCCGACCTTACCGCCCTTGCCAGCATCCGCGAAAACATGCGTGAACGCATCCGCAACAGCAAGGCGTTTCACCCACCGGCCATTGCCCGAGAATTCGAAGAGGCCTGCCGCGAGATGTGGCAGAACTGGTGCCTTCAACGGGGGTAGGCCCCTGACAACTCAGCGCCTTATCGGGCGATCATTGAATCCAGAATGATATCTGTCGCAGTGGCGAGATCATCGGCAATCACGTCTGCTTCGGCTGCTTCGGGCAGTTGCGTTTCCTTGGCTCCATGCCCGGTTCGCACCATGATCGCGCGCGCGCCCGCGCCATGTCCTGCGCGAACATCATTGATACGATCACCAACCAGCACACTGTCCGGTAATGAAATGGCGAACTCGTCCGCCGCAGCCAGCAACATGCCTGGTTGCGGTTTGCGGCAGGTTGTTTCGCGCCGATAATCCCCCTCGCCCTTTTCATGATAGGGGGAATAGAAAATGCCCTGCAACGAGGCCTTTTGTTCGGCCAGCATGGCGACAAGTGCCTTATGAATATCCAGAAGCTGATCTTCCGAGATATAGCCACGGGCAACCGCTGACTGGTTGGTGACAACAATCACCGGAATCCCGGCCTCGTTCAAACGACGGATGGCGCTTGCAACACCGTCAATCAGACGCAAATCCTCGACACGTGACAGATAATGGACTTCTTCATTGATCACGCCGTCACGATCCAGAAAGACCGCAGGAAGCAAATGCCGCCGATCCCGAAATCGGGGTGCAGGATCAATCAGATGACGTTTGACGGAATCATGGGACGGGCTTTGCATCAGCAACCTTTTACGCAATCAGTTTCGGGCAACAATGCCGCAAGCTTTGCCAATATGGCAAGTTCGCGGGCAAAAGGCACCCCACATTCCGCAGCGCGAAAAACAAAGTGGTATTACCATTATTCGCTTGCAGAAATATGGCCCGCCGTGACAGGTTCTGGTTAAAAGAACCTGATCAGAGAAAGCGTATTCAATGTTTGCCGATATTCTAGCCATTCTGGCACCGGTCTTTATTACCGCAGGACTTGGCTATTTCTGGGCCCGTGCCGGCAAGCATTTTGATACCAACCTTGTAACATCCATTGTCACCTATTTCGCGACACCCTGTTTGACCTTTGCCGCCCTTGCCACGGTCGAACTTGGGGGGGATGCCCTGATTTTAATGGGAACGGCTGCCCTTGCGGCGAACATTCTGTTTGCACTGATCGGCTGGCCGATCCTTAAGGTTTTCAATCTGTCTCCGCGGACCTATTTGCAATCGCTGACCTGGCCGAATGTCGGCAATGTCGGCTTGCCGCTTTGCATGCTGGCTTATGGCAAGGAAGGTCTGGCTTTGTCGGTGGCGTTTTTTGCCACCTATGTTGTTTTGCAACTGACCATCGGGGTTGCTTTTGTCTCGGGCAGTTTCTCGATCCGATCACTGGCCAAGATGCCGATCATTCCGGCAACCCTGATTGCGACGGTTTTCCTTGCGACCGACACCGACGTTCCGGCATGGCTTTACAACACCACCAACCTGATCGGGCAGCTGACCATTCCACTGATGCTGTTCACGCTTGGTGTGTCACTGGCCAAGCTACGTCCGGTCAGCCTTGCGCGCAGCACAGCGCTTAGCCTGTTGCGCCTTGGCATGGGGTTCGGGGTTGGTCTGGGTCTTTCGGAAGTCATGGGGCTGGAGGGCATCGAACGCGGCGTTGTGATCTTGCAATGTTCGATGCCGGTTGCGGTGTTCTGCTATCTGTTTGCGCAGCTTTATAACCGCGAACCAGAAGAAGTCGCAGGCGTTGTCATCAGCTCAAGCTTCCTTGCCGCCATCGCCCTGCCTGCCCTTCTTTGGTATGTGCTTTAGGGCCTAGCGGACAATCAGCCGATAGTCGCCGGTCACGGTCTTTTTTTCCGCATCCCTTTGCGGGTAAAAGCCGACTGCACATTCAAAACTGCCTTTTTGAAGGTCAGGATCACTACGCTCGGCCGCCAATTCCATGACATGGTCACGGCAGGCAGCAACATCGGCAAAGACGGCTTCGCTGATTTCGATCTTGAGAGGCTCCGCTGCATCAGGCGTATAGACCGCTGTTACCTTTTCCCAGGGGGCGGCATCATTCTTCCAGATCAGATCGGCGATGTGGCGTTCGGGATCGCCATAGCTTGCCGCGGCAAGAACAACAATCCCGCCCACCAAAATTGCACGACGTAGCATTCGTTTATTCATCGGTATCCTTCAGGCACCTTTACCGCCGGGAATTGCAAACCCCGTTCCGGGAAAAGGCGCATCATATTCAAGATGATAGTCATCAAGTGGTGGCGGTGACTGTGTGGTCTGGCCCAGCAAAACATGGACCTGCCCACGATGATGGGTTTGATAGACAAACAGATGAGACAGAATATCGGCGACGGTTTCGTGTGTAACCCCGTTATTCTGACGTTCGAGTTTCACGTCACGCATGGCATCCTTTTCGCCCAGCTGTTCACAGAAGGTCATCAGTTTATGATCTGTGTCGCGCTGGGCAGCGGCCAGTTTGGCGATATCGCGAAACGGCATTTCATTGATCAGGCAATCAGCCCCCCGTCCCCCGTTGGTAAGAACGTCGAGATAATACCAGTCAACGGTCAGCATATGGTTCAGGGATTCAAGAATTGAGGGCGAAAAATTTGTTCGTTTGGCATCAAGTTCGTGCGCTGTCAGCTTCTGACAAACCCCGAACAGACGGTGATTGGACCAGGCATTATTACGCGCCTGATGAAAAAACGAAGTTCCCGGCATACCGCAAGTGTCCCAACTTTTGGCGCCCTGTGACATTTCGTTAAGTGACTTACCCGGTCACAGGATGCGCATGGTTTAGCGGACCGTTTCCTTTGCCGTAATTTGGTGCGGTTCGGATGGCTTCACGGACATAAGCCCGTGCGCGAGCAACAGAATCACTCAATCCCATGCCCTGTGCCAGCCCGGTTGCAATCGAACTTGCTAACGAGCAGCCCGTACCATGATTATTTTCAGACGGAATACGAGTTCCTTCAAAGCCCTCGATATCGCCATCCCGGCGCCACAGGATATCGACGATTTTATCACCCTCGGCGTGACCACCTTTTATCAGAACAGCCTCGGCACCGAGATCACCAATTTTGTGCGCCGCAGCAATCATATCACCTTCGTCGGTAATTTTCATGCCTGACAATGCTTCCGCTTCGGGAATATTTGGTGTCAGAACAGTAGCCAGGGGGATCATCTTGCCAATCAGGGCCGAAACAGCGTCTTCCTGCAACAGGGGGGATCCGCTTTGCGATACCATCACAGGATCAACAACAACCGGAATACCGGCTGCCTTTTGCTTGATGAATTCCGCCACTGCTTCGATCACCGGCACGCTGTGGAGCATTCCGGTCTTGATGGCATCAGCACCGATATCATCAATCGTCACAGTCGCCTGATGAACGATCATCTCCGGGGCGATGCCCAGAACGTCGAAGACTCCGGTCGTGTTTTGCACCGTCAAGGCGGTAATCGCCGTTGCAGCATAGCCACCAAGAGCAGTTACCGACTTGATATCGGCCTGAATACCTGCCCCGCCCGAACAGTCGGATCCGGCTATAATCAAGACACGACCTTTCATGATCGACTTCCTTTATGCATGCAAAGTGTTGTTATGACGTCAGTAAACGGCGTTTAACCGGCATCAGCCTGCCACTGCGGTAATTTGTGCGACAATGCGGTCAACGATCTGTTCGACCTTGACCGCGTCATCGCCCTCGGCCATGACGCGGATCAGTGGTTCGGTACCCGATTTACGAATCAGAACACGACCGTCGCCGTTAAATGACTTTTCAGCTGTCGCAATAGCCTCGATCACGCTGCTATCGGAAAGCGGATCAGAACCGGCAGAATAGCGCACGTTTTTAAGGATTTGCGGCAGCGGATCAAACACGCGGCTCATTTCCGACACGCGCCCCTCGCGGCTGGCAAGGACGGCAAGCACCTGAAGGGCTGCCAGAAGGCCATCACCGGTCGATGCGAAGTCGGATAGTACGATATGCCCGGACTGTTCCCCGCCAACATTGCAATCAAGGGCGCGCATCTGTTCAACCACATAGCGGTCACCGACCTTGGTGCGGATCAGGCGCACATCATTGCGTTCAAGGTATCGTTCAAGCCCAAGGTTTGACATGACCGTCGCCACCAGCGCGTTACCACGCAGCTGACCGGTTCGTTTCCAGTGGGTGGTCACAAGACCCATCAACTGATCACCATCGATCAACTGACCTTTTTCATCACACATCTGAACACGGTCGGCATCCCCGTCCAGCGCAATACCGACATCAGCCTTTTCGGCGAGAACGCGATCGCACATGGTTTTGGTATAGGTCGAACCGCATTTGTCATTGATGTTCAAACCATTCGGGCTGGTGCCGATTTCGATCACATCGGCACCGAGTTCACGCAGAACCTTGGGCGCAACCGAATATCCGGCACCATGGGCACAATCGAGAACGATGCGCATGCCTTCAAGGGTGACCGAACCGGGCAAGGAGGATTTGACAGCCTCGATATAGCGACCCGGCGCATCATCAATGCGTTTTGCCCGTCCAAGTGCATTGGCCGGGACCAGCTTGCCGGAAAGGTCGCTTTCCATCAGGGCTTCGAGTTCCAGTTCGACTTCGTCTGACAGTTTGAAGCCGTCCGGACCGAACAGCTTGATGCCGTTATCCTGAAACGGGTTGTGCGAAGCAGAGATCATGACACCGATATCGGCACGCATCGATTTGGTCAGCATGGCAACAGCGGGGGTCGGCATTGGCCCGACCAGCATCACATCCATCCCCATGGAGGTGAAACCGGCAACCAGTGCCGGTTCAAGCATATAGCCCGACAGACGGGTATCCTTGCCGATGACAACCTTGTGCCGATGGTTCCCGCGCGTGAAATAATGCCCGGCAGCCATTCCGACCTTCAACGCAACCTCGGCGGTCATCGGGGCCGTATTGGCCGTTCCACGAATTCCATCGGTACCAAAATATTTGCGGCTCATGTTCTTTTCTCTGCTTACGTGACGGACAGTGATCACCGCCTCATGAATTCTGACTGCCGGTTATATCAAAGTGACGCTTCAATGCTACTCTTCAATCATCCTGACAAGGGCTAGATTTTACGCCCAGTCTGCCATCAATACGTTAACGCGATTACATGCTTACCTTCTGATAAAAGCAATGACCTGCTTTCAAAAACCCGCTATCAAAAAGGTCATCGTTTTAAAGGATTGAAACCGGGGGAATTTTGCGCGTTTTTCGCTCAAACATGGCGGTGATTGTGCTTTGGGCAATCATTATCGCTGTTTTCATTGAAATGTTCCCGGCGCCATCCCGCGCCCATGACAGGCAGCAACATTTCGTAATCGGAAACAACGGTCCGGCCAGTGATATCACCCTTGATCATTTTCTGACCCGTCTGACGACAAGCCGGGAAATATCGATCCCGGCCGACGTCATAAATATTCCCGAAACCGAATTTGAAACGATTTATAACAGGCCCGGCCCCGGATATACCGACCAGCCGGTCTGGTATCGCGCCCCGTTTATCGTTGAAAGTCGATTTGACAGCCCGGGTACCAATGCTTTTATCGAGCTGGGAGCAGCTTATCTCAACGATATTTTATTAACTGTTCTTTCCCGGGAAACAGGAAAGGTGCTTTGGGAAGACCGGGTTGGTGACAGGGTTCCCAACGATCCCGGCGCCCCGGCCAACCTTAAATATATAAGTCTTTGGCCCGAACTTGCCCCCGGTCACTACTGGCTTGTCATCCGGGTTGTCACAAACAGCGCACATGTCCTTGAAGCCAAGCTTCAGACTCAGGAAACATTCATTGCAGAAACCGGTTCGCAAAGTTACCGCAACGGCAGTTATCTTGGGGTTTTGCTTGTTGTTTTTGCCCTTTATATGACGTTTGGCGTGTTTTCGCGCGATGCATCTGTGAGCTGGTATGCGATATATATTCTGGGGTTGTTCCTGCTTAATCTCGGAACCACAGGATATGCCCAGCTGTTATTCAAGGATGTCTCGTTATATGCAAACGACCTGATTACCGGGACCGGAACGGCGATTTCTATCGGGTCATCTGTCGCAATGTGGGCCCATATTATTCGCCTGGACAAGCACAACCCGTTCCTGTTCCGTGTGATGATGGGTCTTGCCGGTCTCATGATTTTGGGGGCTCTCACCTCCACATCGGACCTTTATATCTATTATGCCAAGCTGTTCTTCATTCCCCATACATTCCTGCTTTTCATCTTGCTTGGCTATCTGATCGCGACCGGGTACCGGGAAAACAATACACTGATGTATTGGTTCTTCCTTCTTGCTCTGGGCTTTCCGACGCTGTCGGCCTGTATTCATCTTTTGATGCTGATTGGCAGCCTGCCAATCAACAGCCTAACGTCCAACATCTACAAGGCCAGCTCGACAATCCATCTGGTCATGGTTGCAATTGCCATGGGTGTTCGCGTCTATCGACTTGCACACAAGCGCATCCATGCCTATCAGAGCAATCAGCGCGCATCCCAGCTTGCCGGAGAACAACGTACATTCATCACCATGCTGTCGCATGAGTTCCGCACACCGCTTGCAATCATACAGCGCTCTTCGGAAATTCTGGGATTGCATATGCGTGATGAAGATGAATCCGTTCATAACCGACTGACGACAATACGCCGAAATGCCGGACAGCTATCAGCTCTTGTTGACGCCTTTCTGACCAAGGAAACCCTTGATAGTGCGACCTTCACGACATCGCGTGAACAGGTTGCCATCGACCAGTTTCTGACGGATCTGATTGCACGGCGGTCCATAGAAGTTCAGGAGCAGAATGTCAGCCTGATCAATGCAGATTTCGCGATCGTCAATATTGATCGCATTCTGCTGGAACGTGCCATCATAAATATCATCGAAAATGCCCGCAAATATGCACCGGGCGCCCCGGTATGGATTGCCTGCAACCGGTCTGCCAACGGCTATGTCTATATCCGCATTGTCGATGAAGGCCCCGGCATCGCGCCGGATGAACTGGGCAAGGTCCAGAATGCGTTTTATCGCGGCCGGGAATCTTCGGTGACACAGGGTGTGGGACTGGGTCTGCATATTACCAACCGGATCATTGAAGCCCATAAAGGCAGCATGTCACTTAGTGTCGGCGAACATGGCGGGACAACGGTATTGCTTAAGCTGCCCTACAACCTTCAAGCAACAGCCGGGAAAACCAACGAAATCCAGTTCGGCCTTTCGGGGAAGCTGCCCTTGATACCCTCAGACAAAAGGCGCTGACCCTATGTTATCAGCGTTAGCATCCATCAGAAAAAAGCTTGGCCATTTGGTGGTCACGATGACTGTGGTCACGGGTTTGATCGTCATCGCCCTTAATGTCACGACAATTCAATCGGCGCAGGCGCAACAAGCCCCTGAGCCCAGTGAATATTCCAGACTGAAACTATCAAGCTTTATTCCCGGACCGCTTGAAATTACGCCCTATCTTCGATGGTATGTCGACAAGACTCGCCGTATGGTATTAAGCGATATCAGGGGGCTTCCTGACAGCGCCTTTGTCATGACCACCGGCATCCCGTCCTTTGGCTATAGCCGGGATGCAATATGGTACAGGCTGGACATCACAGTTCAGGACAAACTGACCACAAAGCCGCTCATTGAACTTAATCCCACCTACCTGAACTTCATTGATGTGATGATTGTCGCTGACAGCATACGCGACCCGATCTGGCAAGATCATCTCGGAGATCACGTTCCGGCAAGCGAACGGACCTATGCGGGATCAACCCAAGTGGCCGCCCTGCCATTGCTTGACTCTGGCGACTACCAGATGTTCATCCGGGTAAAAAGCAACAGTGCGAATTTTCTGCGGGCAAAATTGTGGCCTGCGGGTGATCTGATCTCGTCGCTAACCTATCGGAACATTGCGACCAATGTGTTCTTCGGGATAATCGCAACACTTGGCTTTGCCTATCTGGCGCTTGGCGTTATGGCGCGCGACCCTATTGTGGTTCTGTATGGAATCTGGGTAGCCAGCGTCGGGGGTGTTGTCGCAATTGTAAACGGTGTTGTATTAAGCGATATCCGACCGGAAACGCCCTGGATGAATGATCTTCTTCTAGGGCAACTAAATGTCATCTCGCATGCCGCCACGGCGTTCCTGTGGTTACATATTACCGGGATCAGGAAACGACATCCCCTGATGTTCAAAATCTATTGCGGCTATAGCGCAATGATTTTGTTTTTCCTTTTTGGAGCAACCAACGATCTGTATACGGTCTTTGGCACCTATATTATTCCGAGCCATTCAGTATTCATGGCCCTGATGTGCCTTCACATCATCAGACGACTGTTCAAAAATGTTCGCAACAAGATGAGCTGGGCATTTCTGATCGTTCTGGTGATGCCGACAGGCCCTGCCATCATGCTGCAACTTGCCCATGTCGGACTGATAGAGGCAACACCGATGCGTCTGGGACTGCATCAATTCACATTGCTGTTCCACATCATCGCAATGAGTATCCTGATGGGCTTTCGTCTGGCGTCTATGGATCGTGAACGTATCTCTGTTGCAATGAAGGCAGCTGAGACCACCACACTGGTTGAAGAACAGCGCAAACTGATTTCGATGCTGTCGCATGAGTTTCGTACACCACTTGCGGTAATCCAGAGGTCGGCTGAAATGCTGATGCTGCGCCTGAAAAACCATAAGGGCGATGTCATGGATCGACTGCAACGGATCCAGCTTCAGGCGCGCAAACTTGCCCGCCTGGTCGATATATTCCTGAGCAAGGATGGCATTGATAATCAGGAACTTTCACTGGCGCGCGAAGTGGTTTCCGTTGATCGTTTCATGGAAGAATTCGTTGCCAACACCACCCGTGAAGGAGCCGAAATTTTCCTGACCATCCACCATGCCGAAGGTGTCGAGGCCTACATTGATGAAACGCTGATTGGCCTTGCTATTACCAACCTGATTGAAACATCCCGACGTTTTGCCCATGGCAATCCATTGCATCTGGTATTGCAGCGGCAAAGCAAATGGCTAGTCGAAATTGCTATTCCCTGTAGCGGTCCGGAACTTGATGATGAGGAAATCCGCCTGATCGGGGCAGCCTTGTTCCGCAAGGACGTTGAGTCCGGTTCGCAACGCAGTGCGCTTGGCCTTCATATTTCGCAACGCATTGTCGATGCCCACGGAGGATCAATCAAATTGCGTGACCGCGGACAGTCCGGGATAGAACTGTGCTTGCTTTTGCCCATCAAAGAGCCCGCTATCAAGACACCCTGAAAGAAGATCGACAGGAAAATGGATCGTAACGCCGCGTTATGATGCGTCGGCAGCGCCCAGAACAACCCCGGTCGAAGTAAAGGCATAACCACGACCATAGGCCGTTCGAACCGGCAGTTCTTCACCAATTTCCTTAAGGATTTTCTGGCGAACACGGCGGATGGCCGTATCGAGGTTGCGACAGTTTTCTGCGGTATCGGCCTTGCCAAGTTCCATAACGATTTCCGGGCGGGTCAGCCAAGCACCATTGGCTTCGATCAGCAATCTGATGATCGTGCGTTCCGTTGCAGTAAGGCTCGCCTCGTTCCCGTTTGGATTACGCAGGGTCCAGTTCAGCAGATCCAGCACCCAGCCATCATCAGGCACAACCTGTTCCTGGCCTGTGTCCATGTCACTGCGTGTCGTGCGGCGCATCAGCGGTTTCAGGGCGGCTTCAATGACCGAAAGCGGGCTGTCCTTGGTCAGATAGACATCCGCACCGGACTTGTAGCCGGTCAGATGATTATCCATGCCCGAAAGCGACGTCAGCATCATGATCCCGCAATCAATATTCTTGCGGACATGTTGCGCCAGTTCATAACCGTCCGCATCCGGAAGCATGATATCAAGAATGACAGCATCCGGTTTTCCGGTTTTGAGCGCACGATAAAATGCCGCACCGGTTTCGCATCCGACGACATCGAAACCGCACATATCAAGATATTCGCACAGATCCTTGTTCAGGTCTGTGTTGTCTTCCACGACGAACACACAGTGTTTCATAGCATCCCGGCCGGAAGTGGCACCGTCGAATACGGACTGCGCCAGACCCTCAAATCCGTTCATACAAAGACCTTCGCATTTGCTTTTGCGCCAACCAACAGTTGTGACTTTTGAGTCACTTTTATTCATTCACTGTTTGGTATGTGACGATGTGTCCCAATGTGCAAGCCCCAACCTTCAAAGGTCAGAAAATGCCAGAATCCCGACAAAAAAAAGCAAGACCAACTCAGGTTGAGAATATCTTTCTTCAACAACCTGACTGATCTTGCTTTTAATCAAACCGTCAAAAATCACAAGCTATACAGCCAGTGATATATCGACCTGTCTTGCTATACGATTGAGGTGGAACTGGCCACGGAAAGCGCCTGTACGGTTTCCTGAACGTCATGCACGCGGATCATCTGAACCCCGTGACGCCATCCATTAACCGCCGATGCAATCGAACCACCCAAACGCTGTTTGGGTTCTGCCTTGGGATCGATTTTGCCGATAAAGGATTTACGCGACGTTCCAAGAAGGATCGGACATCCCAAGCCGTGGAAAATCGCCAACCGCGACAGAAGTTCCAGATTGTGCGACAGCGTCTTGCCAAATCCGATGCCCGGATCAATGCAAATGCGATCACGTGAAATCCCTGCCCGTTCGCAGCTTTCGATGCGATCAAGCAAATAGTCATAAACATCGAGAACAGCGCAATCATATTGCGGATCTGCCTGCATCGTGCCCGGTTCACCCTGCATATGCATCAGCATGACCGGCTTGCCCGATGCAGCCGCAACTTCCATCGCGCGTTCATCACCCTCAAGTCCGGTAACGTCATTGATGATCGCAGCACCGGCCTCAATCGCGGCCTCCATTACCGAAGCATGGCGGGTATCAATTGAAATCACATGACCGTCGGCAGCAAGGTCACGGATGACCGGTACAACGCGGTTGATTTCTTCTTGTTCAGAGACTTCATCCGCACCCGGTCGGGTCGATTCGCCGCCGACATCAAGAATGGATGCCCCCATCTCGACCATCTTGCGGCCACGAGCAACCGCGTCAGCAGTCGTGTTGTAGTCCCCGCCATCGGAAAAACTGTCGGGCGTGACATTGATGATGCCCATGACGTGACAGGAAGCCATATCAAGCCCGGCATATTCCGGACGCTTGGCCATCAGCCGGTCAAGGACATTGTTGATTTCATCCACGCGCCCGCTGTTCTGAACCCAGCCTTCGAGAGCCAGAAGCGGCAGGATCATGCTTTCAGCACCACCACCTTCGCGACGACGAATGATTTCAAGGGCAGAAAACCCGCGCCGTGATCCCGCAAGCGGCAGCGTATTGGGATCATCGGCATGATCAATGAAACCCGTGGGTGCGTAGTAAAGCGGTCCATCAAAATCAGCAAAGCCCCGCACATCGGCGGGGCTTCGCAGGACCGATCTTTTGATCTCGTCCATCAGTCTCTTTCGTTAGCTTCCCGGTTGCGGTTCGGGAGAAAGATCTCCGCCACCTTCACCAGGGTTATCCTTGCGGGCACCACCGGTGGTCGGCACGGTGGAACGGCGTCCACCACCGGCATCCTTGCCACCGCCAGTCGAATGGCCCGAACGGTTGAGTTCCTCGCCGCGCAGCAGCGCGTTGATTTCATCACCCGAAAGGGTTTCATATTCCAGAAGCCCCTTGGCCAGAATATGCAGATCATCAAGATGTTCGGTCAGAACACGCTTGGCGAAAGTATAGGCCTCGTCAGAATAACGACGCACTTCCTCATCGATCAGCTGTGCAGTCTTCTCGGAAACATTCTTGTGCTGTGCCACGCTGTGACCAAGGAACACTTCTTCCTGATTATCAACGTATTTGACATTGCCAAGTTTGTCCGAGAAGCCCCATTCCGTGACCATCTTGCGGGCATACTGGGTCACCATATTGATGTCCGAGGATGCACCCGTGGTGACCTTGTCCTTGCCAAAGATGATTTCCTCGGCAACACGACCACCCATTGCAACTGCAAGATCGGAGATCAGCTGTTCATAGGATTTGGAAACCTGATCACGTTCCGGCAGACGCATCACCATACCCAGCGCACGACCGCGCGGAATGATGGTCGCCTTGTGGATCGGATCAGATGCCGGGGTGTGAATAGCAACCAGCGCGTGACCACCTTCGTGATAGGCCGTCAGCTTTTTCTCGTCATCGGTCATGATCATGGAACGACGTTCCGCGCCCATCATGACCTTGTCCTTGGCGTTTTCGAAATCGGCCATGGTAACGACACGCTTGCCAAGACGGGCTGCAAGAAGAGCTGCTTCGTTGACAAGGTTTGCCAGATCAGCACCCGAGAAGCCCGGCGTACCACGTGCGACCGTACGCAGATCAACATCCGGCCCCAGCGGCACCTTGCGGGCATGGACACCAAGAATGTGTTCACGGCCTTCAAGATCAGGGTTCGGAACAACAATCTGACGGTCAAAACGGCCCGGACGCAGCAATGCGGGGTCCAGAACGTCCGGGCGGTTGGTCGCAGCCACAAGGATCACGCCTTCGTTGGCTTCGAAACCATCCATCTCGACGAGGAGCTGGTTAAGTGTCTGTTCGCGTTCATCGTTACCGCCGCCAAGACCGGCACCACGATGGCGACCAACAGCGTCGATTTCATCGATGAAGATGATGCAAGGAGCGTTTTTCTTGCCCTGTTCGAACATGTCGCGCACACGCGATGCACCGACACCAACAAACATTTCAACAAAGTCCGAACCCGAAATGGTGAAGAACGGAACGTTTGCCTCGCCTGCAATCGCACGTGCCAGAAGCGTCTTACCAGTACCCGGAGGACCAACAAGCAGCATACCTTTGGGGATTTTACCGCCAAGGCGCTGGAATTTCTGGGGATCGCGCAGGAAGTCGACGACTTCTTCAAGCTCGCCCTTGGCTTCCTCGATGCCTGCGACATCATCAAAGGTCACGCGACCGGATTTTTCGGTCAGCATTTTGGCCTTGGATTTGCCAAAGCCCATGGCTTTGCCGCCGCCGCCCTGCATCTGGCGCATGAAGAAAATCCACACACCGATAATCAGCAGCATCGGGAACCAGCTGATCAGCGCGCTCATGAGTGGCGAAAGGCTTTCTTCCGGCTGTGCAATGATGCGCACACCCTTGTCATTCAGTTTTTCGACAAGGTTCGGGTAATTCGGGGTGTAAACATTAACAGAGCGACCGTCGCGCGTTTCTGCAATCAGAGTATTGCCCTGGATGGTGACTTCCGAAATCTGGCCGCTATCAACTTCGGCAAGGAAGTCCGAGAACGCCAGCGACGACTGGCCGGACCGTCCGGAGGGCGACTGAAACAGGTTAAACAAGGCCACCAAAAGGATGGCAATGATAACCCACAGTGCGAGATTTTTTCCCATATTCATTCCAAGCTACTGGTCGCAATTATGTGTGCCGTGACGCAAAACTTCCTGCGCAAGGCTTGAACATCAGATAGTCACAAGCCCTGCTTACGCAAGTAGGTTGCCGGGTTTCGGCGACGATTTGAAACCACTTTCCCACAAAGGTACCGGAGGTGCAAACCGCCATCGCCCGCCAAATGAAAATTTCCCCCTGCCCGGGGGCCATTCGCAGTCGGCGGCGGATAATACGTCGGAAAGCTCCGAAACCTCAAGCCCGCCAACGGATCGCAAGCCTTCTTTATCGTAGAGTGCAGGCATTGATGCAAGGGCTGCGCGTGGCAAATCACCAATAAATGGTACAATTTCGCGTAATGCAGCCCGAAATGCTTTCGTGTGACACACATCACAACGATCCAAAGGCGCAATCCACATGTGATCCTGTGGCGTTAATGTCTGCCGATCAAAGACCAATTCGAACCGGTTATCCCACCTTATAAAACTGTCCAGACCAACAATGTCCCTTGCAACACGAACCGGCTCCCGGTCCATACGGCCAAGTTCCCGATAAACGCAAATCTTGCCTTTGCGACCATGCAAGACGCAGCCCCCAAGACTGACACGCGCAGACGGGGCTGCTGCCAATCTGGCAAGTGCAGCAGCCAAACCGTCAATGGCCGGCATATAGGCGGCCCCGCCAACGGTGCGCACCACCTGCCCCAGCGCATAGACCCGCACAGCTTCGGGGATTTGGGTGTCGGTCAACAGATCGCGGGCGCATTGCACCACACCATTGCCATGCAACGTGACCGCCTGTGCCAGCAATCGGCCGATAGCGGCTTCAAACCTGATGCGCTCCGAAGCATCATCAAAAGATACCAAACCCGCACCTTGTGTTTGCAGCTCGTTGCGAACCCGCACGCGTTCGAATTTTTCGTTGCAGTTTGACGGGTCTTCCACCCATTCCTGACCCGATTGCCGAAGCGTTGCGATCAGATCGGTTTTCGGAACCGACAGCAACGGACGCAAGACACGCCCGTTGCGCAGGAAACGCCGGGCAGACATGCCCGCCTGCCCCATAATCCCGGTCCCCCGGGCATCACGCATGGCAATGGTTTCGGCCTGATCACCACCATGATGGGCAACCAGCAGATGGAAAATGCCGCGATCAGCCATGAACCGATCAATCAGATCATAGCGTGCCTGGCGGGCGCGTTCCTGCACAGCACTGGCGGGTTTTGTCCCCTCCCAGCGCAGGATGACATGCTCGATCCCGTATCTGGAAAGCTGATCACCGACCCATCGGGCTTCGGCAGCAGAACCGGATCGCAGCCCGTGATCAACCGTGAGCGCAACGACCGAACCACCACGCGCCTGACACCATTGATGCGCCAAAAGGGCAAGCGCCATGCTGTCCGCGCCCCCCGAAACGCCAACGACCAATTTCGGAGCAACTTCGAACGGTGCGAAGGCCATCATCAGGCGATCAAAGACAACGGCGTCCAATGGAGTTCCACTGGACGCCGCCGAAAGATCGGAATTTGTCGGGACGCTGTCGGTCATGACATGCCTTTTACAGTCGGCTTACTGCGCGCATCCGCGATTTTTGCGTTCCTGACGGGCGCGATCAAGCACAACATTCGACGCGTTCGGGAAGTTATCAATCAGATGACTGAATGCAGTGCAGGCATCTTCATTCTTGCCAAGATTGGCAAGCGACATGCCAAGCTTCAGCAGATTGTCCGGTGCCTTGGTGCTATCGGGGTATGTCTGGAAACCTTCGGTAAAGGCGATGGCAGCGTTTTCAAACTCCCCGCGCACATAATAGGTTTCGCCCAGCCAGTATTGCGCATTGCCCGCCAGCGGATCATTCGGATGTGCGGAGACAAAGCTGCTAAGTGCCTTTTCCGCGGCCGGGAAATCCTGCTTGCGCAGCAGACCGAATGCTTCGCGATACTGTTCTTCGGGTGTGCCACCAGACAGGGCAGCAGACTGGGTCTGTGCACCGGCAGTTGCAGCGGCGCCTGACGGAATTTTCGGCGGCTGACCTTCGCTTTCGATCACGCCAAACAGTTTGGTTCCGCGATCATTAAGCGGTTCGCCAGTACCGGCACCTCCGCCAAGATCACCCGATGAAACCGCGTTACCGGTCGGGGTCGCTGTATTTGCCTGCCCGGCTGCAAGCGGGGACGCGCCAGTTGCACCACCCGAAACGGCAGCGCCGCCTTCAAGCTGCCCAAGGCGGAAATCAATATCAGCCACCAGCCGTTCAAGCCGTTCTTCGATCTTGCGGATGCGGAAATCGAACTGCTCAAGCTGTCCGGTCAGTTGGGAAGAATTGCGTTGAAGTTCGTTAATCTGGACCTGCTGACGGGCCGCAGCCGGGGTCGAGGCGTCTGCACCGCTTACCGCACTCCCCGCAGCAGCGGCTGCACCATTGGTACCCTCGCGATAGACATAGCGCTGTAAAAGATCAAGATCCTTGCGCAGCTGTTCGACCTGCCGGGACATGTTCGCATCCTGTGCATGCACAGGAACAGACCCAAGTGACGTCATGCCAAGCACTGTACCAATGGCAAGTGCGACAAGAAAGTTGCGGCCTTTGCGCGAAGTTGCGGCCCCTGTTACGCGTGAAGCTGTGATATTGGCCCAAACAGAACGGGCGTGATCACAGGCAATAATTTGCGATTCAGTCGTGGGTCGAACTCGGATCATTATCAGGTCCTTTGTCGTCAATGCGGTCTTCGATGCGTCACTATGAACAGGACAGCATGACATTTTCAACATTTTCAGGCGGCAAAAATAAGGCGCCTGCCCCGGATGGGACAGGCGCCTTGATATTCAAGTCAGGCTTTCACCTGCACGCGCTTAACGGATAACCGATACAGCGCGGCGGTTTTTCGCCCAGCTTTCTTCGTCATGGCCAAGAGCAACCGGGCGCTCTTTACCATAAGAAATGGTCTCAACGCGCGACGGGTCGATACCCAGAGCGATCAGGTAATCTTTAACCGAGTTCGCGCGGCGTTCGCCGAGTGCAAGGTTGTATTCACGGGTGCCGCGCTCGTCGGCATGACCTTCAACAACAACTTTGTACTGCGGGTATTTTTTCAGCCAAGCGGCCTGCAGTTCGAGGGTGCGACGTGCTTCACCGGCCAGATCGTATTTATCGAAACCAAAGAAGACGCGGTCACCAACGTTAACAGCGAACCACTCTGGGCTGCTTTCCGACAGCGACGTGCTGGTGGACGGCTGGTTTACAGTCGATACACCCTCGCCACCAGTGGTCGCAGAGCTATCAGGTGCAGTTTCACATGCAGCCAGAAGAGCGGCAGCAGCAAAAACGCTGAGAATACGAAGTTTCATTTAAGTTTTCCCCTTAACACCGGACGCATTCGCCCGAGGTTGGTGTTTTCCATGTCTCGCGACACCGAAAATGCCCGCGATTAAAGCGAATCGCATTCAGTGCTTCGCGATGACTATACTCTTGAGATATCAGGGAATCAAGGGTGACCATGCTGGGTCCGACCCATCCGCAGGTGTAACGATCTCTCGTTCGTTATAACCTGTGAGATCGATCGAATACAGACGATAGCGATCCTTGGTCCCGTCCCTGGACGGGTGCTGGCGGTGATACATCAACACTCTTCCGTTCGGAGCCCATGTTGGTCCCTCGACGAGGAACCCTTCGGCCAACAGCCTTTCACCACTGCCGTCTGGCCGCATGACACCGATATAGAACCGACCTCCTTGTGATTTGGTGAATGCAATCAGGTCTCCGCGAGGCGACCAGACCGGGGTGGCATAAAGACCGCCACCAAAGCTGATACGCTGTACGCCCCCACCATCTGCATTCATCACGTAAATTTGTTGTGACCCACTGCGATCAGAGTTGAACGCAATGCGCGAACCGTCAGGCGAGTAGGAAGGCGAGGTATCCACGGCCGGATGTCGCGTCAGCTGGTGCTTTTCGCGCGTGCGCAGGTCCAGTTGATAAATTTCACTGTTCCCGTCAAGCGCTTGCGACATGACAACCGAGTTCCCGTCTGGCGCGAATCGGGGTGCAAAGGTCATCCCCGGAAAATCGCCCAGCAATTCCAACTCGCCGGTATCAATGTCCAAAACATAAACGCGTGGCTTGTCGTTGAAGTACGACATATAGACCACTTCCTGTGCTGTCGGCGAGAAGCGCGGGTTCAGCACAAGGAACCGACCGTCCGACAGGAACCGGTGGTTTGCACCATCCTGATCCATGATCGCCAAACGTTTCACACGTTTGTCGGCCGGGCCTGTTTCAGACACATACACAATTCTGGTATCGAAATATCCGCTTTCGCCGGTGATGCGCTTATAGATCTCGTCGGCGATCTTGTGCGCAATCCGGCGCCAGTTATTGGGCTGTGTACGATAGGCAACCCCTGACATCTGGGTTTCTGCCAACACATCCCAAAGACGGAATTCGACACGAAGCAATCCGTTTGGTTCCGTAACAACGCGACCATTGACCAATGCCTGGGCATTGATGGCGCGCCATTCGGCAAAGTTCGGGTTGACCGCCAGCGAAGCAGCACTCTGGATGAATGCCTTTTCATTGATCGGTGCAAACAGCCCCGAACGTTCGAGGTCGGCGGCAATCACCTGTGTCAGGTTTTGCCCGATCTCGGTCTCGGCAACACCGTCGCCCGGGAAACGGGTGACAGCAATTGGCATCGGCTTGAGTTCACCCCGGGTGATGTCAATCCGGAGTTCCGCCTTTGCCGGCGACATGAAACCGACATTCAGGCCAGCGACAACGGCAAGGGCACACAGTGTGGCAACACCGCTTCTTACCCAAAATCGTTTTCCTGCGTTGGTCTTGATCGTCATCCTGCCTCGCTATTTTCCACGCGTGTTCAAGAACTTATCACTAAAGGCCCAGCATTTCACGCATGTCGAAATTAAACGTGAATGTGCGCCACATTTCGTATTTATCCAGCGGCAGTTTTAGAGGACTGCATTGCGGATTTAGCACTGCTCGCAAAGCACTTTCTGCAATCGTACGGCGAGAAGAATCGCCCTGAATGTCATTCAGATTACTGATGCGTGCCTGTCGAACAGTTCCGTCGGGATTTGCGCTGACATGAATTTCAACAGCAAAGTTCCCTGCTTCCTTTGCACCCGCCGGCGGGCTCCAGCAGCGTTCAATCTGACGTTTGACCGCATCAAGCTCGCTCATGGTCAGATTGGCATCCAGTCTGGTTGCAACAACCTCGCTGGCATTTTCCTCTGGAACGTCATCGGGTTGCGTATCCGGTGTTGCCTGTGCCGTCTCCTTTAGCTTGCTCACATCCTTGAGAACGCTCATGAGGTCGCGTTTCTTCGGTTCTTCCTTTTTCGGTTCCGTTTTTTTCACCGGCTCCGGTTTGGGAGGCTGAGGTTTGCTATCGGGTTTGACCGCTGCCAGTTCTTTTGGCTTTGGTTCAGGTTTTGGTTCAGGCTCTTTTTTAACCTCGGGCACGGGCACCGGTTCCGGTTTTGGTTCGGGCTTCGGCTCGGGTTTCGGTTCCGGCTTGGGTTCCGGTTTCGGCTCAGGCTTTGGCTCGGGTTTCGGTTCCGGTTTCGGTTCGGGCTTCGGCTCCGGCTTTGGTGTCGGTTTGGGTTCCGGTTTCGGCTCAGGCTTGGGTGCAGGTTTGGGTTCCTTTTTCGGTTCGGGCTTTGGCAAAGCCTTGGTCGGGGCAGCAGAAAACTCGTCCACTGTCACGACTTCGACCGAAATGGACTGCAATTCCAGCGGCGTTTCATCAAACAGGTCAGGCAAACCCAGCCATGCGACCAGAAACAGCGCAAGATGCAAACCAAGCGATATGAGAGCGTAACGCAGCATCGTCTGTTACGAGCCCTTTTTGGGCAGTTCGGCGATCAGGGCGACCTTGGTAAAGCCGGCATCCTTGATCAGCCCCATGACTTCCATCACGCGCCCATAATCAATGGCCTTGTCCCCACGGACAAAGATGCGTGTGTCAGCCTTGTTGTCGGTAATCGCGGCGAGCTTTTCGCTCAGGGTGTCCTGGGCGATCTCGCTATCCATAATATAGATGGTGCCTTCGCGTGATACCGAGACAACAAGCGGTTCGTCCTGCCCGGTCATCGGGGCAGCACTGGTTTCAGGCAGATCAACCTCGACACCGACCGTCATCAGCGGGGCTGCGACCATGAAGATCACAAGCAGCACCAGCATGACGTCAACCATCGGTGTGACGTTGATATCGCTCATTGCGGCACGCCGGTTATTGCGACGTCCGCGGCGACCTCCGCCAGATCGAGATGCGAGTTGTGCGCCCATGATCAGTCTCTCGAATCGTCAAGTTGGCGCGAGAGGATCGAGCTGAACTCGTCCACGAAAGCTTCCAGACGATTATTGTAACGATTAAGGTCGCTGGAAATCTTGTTATAGGCAACAACCGCCGGAATAGCGGCAACAAGGCCCATGGCGGTTGCAAACAATGCCTCGGCAATACCCGGTGCAACCACAGCCAGCGACGTGTTTTTCGAAGCCGCAATCGACTGGAACGATACCATGATGCCCCAGACCGTCCCGAACAGACCAACGAACGGTGCGGTTGAGCCGACCGATGCCAGGAAGGTCATGTAACGTTCAACCCGGTCCATTTCACGGCCCAGCGTAATTTCCATCGACTTTTCAAGGCGCTGCTGCAAACGGGCCCGCATGGTGTCCCCATGGACGCCGCGTGCGTTCGAACGACGCCATTCGCGCATTGCCGATACAAAGATCGCCGACATCGGATCACGCGGCTTGTCCGCAATCCGGTCATACAGGTCTTCAAGCGAACCGCCCGACCAGAAGGCTTCTTCAAAGGTATTTGCCTGCGCGCGCAGTTTGCGAAGGCGCAAAATCTTTTCGATTACGATCGCCCATACCCAGACAGAAGCCATCAAAAGCCCGATCATCACCGTTTTGACGACCAGTCCAGCCTGCATGAAAAGTCCCCACAGAGACATGTCATGCGCCATGACCGACTGCCCCAGCGTTACCGCGTCGACCACTTGATTTTCCATATTCCCGTCAGTCCTTGTTCACATCCAGATATCGACTAAATATCGTTCTTAATTCGTCGGGCAGTCTTTGTGCCCGAAGTTCTTCCAGCGACATGCAGGCGAGATAAATCTCGATCACCACAAGTATTTCCCCGTCGCGCATGACTTTCTGTTCGAAGCCAAGCGATGCGCCCCCTAGCTTAATCACCCGGCTTTCCACCGTCAGGCGGTCTTCCAACTGGGCAGCGCGACGAAAATCGACGGTACAGTGTCGAACCGCTATGGCAACTTTGTGGCGTTCTGCAACATTTCGATTGGTAAAGCCCAACAGGTTAAGCATCGCTGAACGCGCACGCTCGGCAAATGCAAGATAGTTGGCATGATAGACAATTCCGCCCGCATCAGTGTCCTCATAGAAGACAACAAGCGGATAGACATGCCGGGTGCCATCCATATAACCCAGCAACGCATCGTGATGATTGTGTGACATCAGGAATCGCCCCCGGACGACCCGTTAATCTGCCGGTCAAACAGGTCCGATATCGGCATCCCGCCCGCCTCGCGCGGCGGTGTCAGACCAAGATGCTGGAACCCCTTGATGCCCAGCATACGCCCGCGCGGGGTGCGCTGAATCAGGCCCTGTTGGAGCAAATAGGGTTCAATCACGTCTTCGATGGTATCGCGTTCTTCTGACAGGGCTGCCGCCAGCGTATCAACACCAACCGGCCCGCCGCCATAGTTCCCGGCAATACAGTTCAGATACCGGCGGTCCTGACTGTCCAGACCAAGATTATCGACTTCAAGCCGGGTCAGTGCGGCATCGGCAATAAATTTATCAACCGGTGACTTTTCGGCCACAGCGGCAAAATCGCGCACACGACGCAGCAACCGTCCGGCAATACGCGGCGTTCCGCGCGACCGGCGGGCAATTTCCATCGCGCCTTCTTCGGTCATATCGAAATGCAAAAGCCGCGCCCCACGCGAAACGATGCTAACCAGCTCTTCGGGTTCATAGAACCTAAGACGCAACGGAATCCCGAAACGGTCACGCAACGGCGTGGTCAGAAGCCCGGACCGGGTGGTTGCACCAACAAGGGTAAAGGGCGGCAGATCAATCCGCACAGAGCGGGCAGCAGGCCCCTCGCCGATGATCAGATCAAGCTGGAAATCTTCCATCGCCGGATAAAGGATTTCCTCCACCGCGGGGTTCAGACGATGAATTTCATCAATGAACAGAACGTCACGCGGCTGAAGGTTGGTCAGAAGTGCGGCCAGATCACCAGCCTTGGCGATCACAGGACCGGAAGTTGCGCGGAAACCGACACCAAGTTCGCTGGCAACGATTTGCGACAATGTGGTTTTGCCCAAGCCCGGAGGCCCGAAGAACAGGACATGGTCCATGGCTTCTTCACGCGCGCGCGCAGCCTGAATGAACACATCAAGATTTTCGCGCACTTCTTTCTGCCCGGTGAAATCATCCAACCGGCGCGGACGCAGCGATCCATCCTGATGGTCTTCTTCGCGACGCTCACCACTGAGCAGGCGATCTTCTTCTTCGCTCACGCGCTAAGCTCCTTTAGTCCCAGACGGATCAGGGTATCAATCGATTTGTCTTCACCCGCCTGCTGGGCTGCTTTGCCCACCGCCCCGAAGGCCTCGGAGCGGCCATATCCAAGATTAACCAGTGCCGAGACGGCATCAGCCATCACCACACTATCATCGACAACCGGTTCGACCGGGGCTGTGTCCACGCTCACATCGGCTGATGATTTGTCAGATTTCTTTGATTTCGTCGGCTTTGCCGGTTCCGGGGCCGCGGGTGCTGCCACCGGACCAAGATTGAGCTTGGCGGCCTTGTCTTTAAGTTCGCCAACGATACGGGTCGCGACTTTCGGGCCGATGCCCGGTGCGCGACACAGGGCTGTTGTATCCTGGGCAGCAAGCGCGCGCAGAAGATCCGTCGGGCTAAGAACAGACAAAAGTGCCAGTGCAACCTTGGCCCCGACACCCTGTACGGTGGTCAGCAAGGAAAACCACTGCTTTTCCGCATTATCGGCAAAACCATACAGATGAATGTGATCTTCGCGGACATGGGTTTCGATCATCAAACCGGCATCCCCGCCCTTTTGAGGCAGCATGGATAAAGTCCGGCGCGAGGCAAAGACCAGATAGCCGACACCATTCACATCAATGATGACACTGTCTTCGCCAATGAAATCGACAATTCCGCGCAGTTTCGCGATCACCTGTATCGTCTCCCGTTTCCTGTTGGTTTGGCCGCCATGCTTGCCGCAAGCGATCTGTTTCCGGCATGTTGCGCGTGACAAATGGCAACTGCAAGCGCATCAGCCGCGTCCGCCCCGGCAATTTCACATCCCGGAAGCAAGGTCGAAACCATCATTTCCACCTGCTGTTTGGCAGCATGACCCGCACCCACAACAGTCTTTTTGACCGCATTGGGTGTATATTCCGTTACCGGAATACCATTCCGTGCGGGTGCCAACAATGCGACACCACGGGCCTGACCAAGTTTAAGGGTGGATACCGGGTTTTTATTGACGAAGGTTTCTTCGACTGCGGCTTCGTCAGGTGTCCAGATCCGGATCACTTCGATCAGTCCGGTATGGAGCTGATCAAGGCGTTCTGCCAGGGTCAAAGACTGGGTCGAGGTAACAATACCGTTGGCCACATGGCGCATGCGGTTGTCCTGAAGGTCAATGATCCCCCAGCCCGTACGTTGAAGACCGGGGTCGATTCCGAGAACTCTGACCACAGTGTCACCCTAAAATTCAGAAACCAGATACAAAACACCCGCCATTCACAAAATGAAGGGCGGGCATAGAACCGTCCCCGAATATGATGGCCTTGGCAACCATATTCGGGGGAGAGGTTTTTAAACAAGTCTAGTTATCGAGACCGGCAACGATTTCGTCGGTCCAGGCAACGTTGGTCCAGACGTTCTGGACGTCATCGTTGTCTTCAAGCACATCAACAAGTTTCATGATGCTCTGTGCCTGATCGACATTGATTTCGGCTTCGGTTACCGCACGGAAGACCATTTTCGCACTTTCCGGATCGCCGAACTTTTCAGTCAGCGCTTCGCGCACAGCGTTAAGGTCTTCAAGTTCGGTATCGACAACGTGGCTGTTTTCATCAGATTCAACATTCGCCGCACCCGCTTCGAGGGCTGCTTCGAAGATTTCGTCTGCATCCGCAGCATCGGCCGGATAAACGATTTCACCAAGACGGTTGAACATGAAGCCGACCGAGCCGGTTTCGCCAAGGTTACCACCGCTTTTTGCAAAGGCAGCACGCACTTCCGACGCCGTACGGTTACGGTTGTCGGTCAGGGCTTCGACGATTACGGCAACACCTGCGGTGCCATAGCCCTCGTAACGAACTTCTTCGTAATTGTCGCCGTCGCCAGCACCGGTCGCCTTTTTGATCGCGCGATCGATGTTGTCCTTGGGCATGTTCTGCCCGCGCGCCGCTGCAATTGCCGCACGCAGACGCGGGTTGCTGTTGATGTCGTCACTGATCTTTGCCGACACGGTGATTTCGCGGGCAAGCTTGGTGAAAATCTTGGCGCGCTTTTTATCCTGCGCACCTTTACGGTGCATGATGTTCTTAAATTGGGAATGGCCGGCCATAACCTGTAACCTGTATTCATTGAACTCGATGTGGAACGGTATCGGCTGATACCACGCCGGTCATGCGGGAGTTCCCTGTCAGACCAGCCCGCTCGGGCATCCGCAAGACTGTTTTATGTCATCTGCAGCAGACACGAACGAAAAATTCGACCGCTCCTATAGCGTGTTTACCTGTGAAGGTCCAGCGATGCTTGGCATTCCGAACACGATCTCGTCGATGACACTCCCCGCCAGCCCGACGCCAGCCCTTTGCAACACCGTAATTTTCTTGCAATTCGTGGCACCTGTTTGGTTTGATGTTGCAGATGTAAGGATATTCTTTCATTAATAACAAGAAGGGTACTTATTAAACTAAAGAAGAATACTCTCAGGGGTCCAAGAAACCGGCTATCAGCAAAGGGAGCAATGCCCTTTCAAGCGGTCGAGTTAACCCGAATGGACAAAGAAGCCATACGGGAACAGTCAGGAAACAAAGGTTAGATAGAATGGGAACTAAATTCGGGGTCCAAAGCAAATTACTGATTTCATTTGCTCTGGTTGGACTGATGGCGGTTATTTCCGCTGTCGTCGGCGCGGTTTCTTTCAATAAGTTCGGTGATGCTCTTACGACCATCACAGAAGAAAAGCTTCCGCCAATTGCAGCAGCCCAGGCACTGGCAACAGAAAGTGCCGAGATCGTCGCCATTGCACCGCGCATTGTTGCCTCTGCGAATACCGACGAAGAAAATGCGATTAACGATGAACTCGCCTTGCGTCTTCAGGAACTCGTTTCGAAAATCAACGAGATCGAAGCCACCGGTTTCATGCCCGAGGTTATTGCCAGCATCAATAACAATCGCGGACTTTTGCAGGACAACCTGGAAAAGCTCCACACGGTCACGCAGGAACGTTTCCAGATTTCTGACCAAAAATCCGAGAAACTCGCAGAATTCCAGAATTTGGCAAAACGTTATGCCGATACGCTGAAACCGGTTCTGTCTTATACGCAAAACGATATCTCGCAGGGCGGACAGTTCGCCGCATCGCTGAAAGATGATCCGGCAAAGCAGTTCAGCACTGACAAAGAAGAAATTCTGGAGACCTTCCAGAAATATGCCTCGGCAATTGATGTCCGCACCCCGATCCTTGATATCGAGCGTCTGGGTTCTGCTGCGGCCAACATGATTATTTCGAGCACCACGGAAACGCAGGCCGTTCGCCTTTCGATCATCCCTGTGCGAATTCGGGGCACCTATACCGACGCACTCAGCAAGCTTGACTCTCTTGGCAATGAACGGCTTAAGGCGTTCTATGTCGATCTGATCGAAAAGATGCAAGCCCTTTCGATCGGCGAAGGCAGCCTGCCCGAATTGCGTAAACGTGAACTTGAAGCCAGCGAACAAAGCCAGGCACTTGTGGTTCAGAGTGGCGAATATGCCAACGCCATGCGCGCAAGCGTGAATGAACTGGTTGCCGGCCTTAATCAGGAAGTTAACGATGCCGCGGCCCAGGCAAAGGTTGTTGAAAAACAGAGTTTGACGGCCCTTGTTGTCGTTGCAGCCATTGGCGTTGTCATTTCACTTCTGATCTATGTTCTGTATGTCCGGGGTAACGTTCTGCGTCGCCTTGGCAGCTTGCAGAAAACCATGGTTCAGCTTGCCGATGGAAATCTGGAAGTTATCGTTCCGGCCAAAGGTAATGACGAAATCAGTGCCATGGGCCGTGCAGTCGAGGTCTTTAAGGACAATGCCCTTAAGGTTCGTGAGATGCAGGCCGAGGAAGAACGCCTTAACCGCGAACGCAACGAGGCACTGCGCGACGAACTTCTTGCCCTTGCCGACACCTTGCAGGGTGAAGTCGAAACAGCGGTGAATGAAATTGCCGCACTGGGCGAGCAGCTTCAGGGCGTTTCGGGTCAGATGACATCAAGTGCCGAACTGGTTTCCGGCCAAACCGAAGATGTTGCCAATTCTGCGCAGGAAGCCACCGGCAATGTTGAGACGGTCGCAGCTGCAACCGAACAGCTTTCGGCATCGAATGCGGAAATCAATCGTCAGATGGCGGAATCCACCCGCATTTCCGGCGAGGCATCAACCCGTGCCCAGCAGACCAACGAACTGGTGGTCAGCCTGTCACAATCGGCTGATCGCATTGGCGAGGTTATCGCACTGATCACCGACATTGCCGAGCAGACCAACCTTCTGGCACTGAACGCCACCATTGAGGCGGCCCGTGCTGGCGATGCCGGCAAGGGCTTTGCGGTTGTTGCCGCCGAGGTCAAAAACCTTGCCAACCAGACCGAAAAAGCGACCGAGGAAATCTCGGGCCAGATTGCCGGCATTCAGAAAGCAACCGGTGAATCTGTCAACGCGATTGGCGACATTGGCCGCATCATTGAAAATATCAATGAGATTGCCACCACGATTTCGGCGGCGGTCGAGGAACAGGGTGCTGCAACCGACGAGATCACGCGTAACGTGCGCGGTGCGGCGGATCGGACCCGGTCTGTCTCGGCCTCAATCACGGAAGTCGCCAGTGAAACCGGCAAAACTGGCGAACTGTCCGGCCAGGTTCTTGCAACCGCACAGGATGCGTCCGAGAAGGTCGAAAACCTGCGGTCACGGATCAACGGTATTCTTGATGATCTGCGCAAACAGGCACATGACCGGGCAGCGTCCTGATCGAAGCCTGAACACTCCTGACTTCAAGGGTCCGCCACATGGCGGGCCCTTTTTCGTTTCTGTGACCTTTGTTTACCAAGACAGTCCACCTGTCAGCGTTAGCCACAATATACGCAAAAGCAACACAACCTATACGTCTGGTTGAGCATAAAAACTCATGCCTAGTTTGTACTCTGTGTGCTATATGAGCGGTAACTATAAATGATAAGTCACTTTTTCCGGTCATGCCGCCCCACGATCTGGCTGATCGGCCTTCCTTAAGTGACGCCTCCGGGAAGCTACATCTGAGAGACCCGTAATTAGTGTGTCGATGCAGTTCTGCGTCGATACTCGACTTATTCGTCTATGGGGTATCAAGAACTATGGGACTTAACTTTAAGCGCGGCACCTCCCCGTCGTCATCCAGTAAAACAAAAAAGTCAGGACTGGGGGTTCGCGAAAAACTTGCTGGCGCGTTCTTTCTCGTCGGTCTGATTGCCATCCTTGCAGCAAGTGTATCGGTATTCTCGTTCAACAAGTTTGGCGGGCAGCTTGACGACATTACCTATGAACAGCTTCCTCCAATGTTCACAGCCCAGCAACTGGCAACCGACAGTGTGAAAGTTGTAGCAGCAGCACCGCGCATCGTCGCGGCAACCTCGCCCGAGGAAGAACAGGTTGTAAAAATCAAACTTGATATTCTGCTCGACAGTCTGCGCGAGAAACTTGACGTACTGGCAAGTTCGGGATTGCCCACGTCTGCCCTGTCGCAAATCGAGGTAGATGGCAAACAGCTTGCCCAGAATCTTGAAACCCTGCACGAAACGACACTTCGCCGCTTCGACGCCGCAAATAAACTTGCGGAAGGCATCGGCAAGTTTCAGGACCTGAACAGCAAATATAACTCGATGCTCAAGCCGTTGCTGGCAATGTCGCAGAACCAGATCAACAATATCGGCAATCAGGTTGAAGAAATCCGCAAGGATGTTTCATATCTGACATTTGAACAGAAAACCCAAGGCACAGAACTTCTGATCAAACTTGACGATGCCATTGCCGAACGCGAACCGGTTCTTGAGCTGTCCAAGCTTGGTGGCGAAATCGCAAACACCGTGCTTGGCGCAGCATCCAGCAACGACGAGACACGCCTCAAGATCACAGGCGTACAGGTCAATGCCGCGATCGGTGCAGTTGAGACCCTGATCGAAGGCCTGAAGAACAAAAAACTCCAGAAATACTATTCCGACCTTATGAGCGAGATCAAACCGCTTGCCGTTGGCGATAACAGCATCCCGGCCATGCGCCTGTCCGAACTTGCGCTGATCAAGGAACAGGCGGATGTTGTTGCGGAAAGTGGTGAATTTGCAACGGCGATGGAAAGCGGCGTTGATGCGCTGGTTCAGTCCCTGCAAACCGGCGTTGACCGTTCTGCCGGAGCAGCAAAGACCCTGAACACCCAAAGCACCTACGTGATGTATGCAGTCGGTGCCTTGGCGATTGTTCTGCCTCTTATGATCTTTGTTTTCTATGTCCGTGGCAGCCTTTTGCGTCGCCTTGCCGGTATGCAGAAAACGATGGTGTCGTTGGCCGAAGGCGATCTTGAAGTTGATGTCCCGTCAAGCGGCAGTGACGAGATTGCAGCAATGGGCCGTGCGGTTGACGTGTTCAAGGAAAACGCCATCAAGGTCCGCGACATGCAGGCCGAGGAAGAGCGTCTTAACCGTGAACGCAATGAAGCCCTGCGTGACGAGTTGCTCAGCCTTGCCGATACGCTTCAGGGTGAAGTCGAAAGTGCGGTTAACGAGATCGCTGCCCTCGGGGAACAGCTTCAGGGCGTTTCGGGTCAGATGACCCAAAGTGCCGAACTGGTTTCCAGCCAGAGCGAAGATGTCTCATCCTCGGCTCAGGAAGCCACCGGCAACGTTGAAACGGTTGCCGCGGCTACCGAGCAGCTTTCAAGCTCGAATGCGGAAATCAACCGTCAGATGGCGGAAACCACCCGCATTTCCAACGAAGCCGCCCAGCGTGCCCAGCACACCAACGAACTGGTGGTCAGCCTGTCCCAGTCGGCAGGTCGCATTGGCGAAGTGATTGCACTCATCACGGATATTGCCGAACAGACCAACCTTCTGGCCCTGAACGCCACCATCGAGGCGGCCCGCGCCGGTGATGCCGGCAAGGGCTTTGCCGTGGTTGCCGCCGAGGTCAAAAACCTGGCCAACCAGACCGAAAAGGCGACCGAGGAAATTGCCGGGCAGATTTCCGGTATTCAGAAGGCAACCGGTGAGTCCGTGACTGCAATCGGTGAAATTGGTGCGATCATTGATAATCTCAATGAAATTGCCACCACGATCTCGGCGGCTGTCGAGGAACAGGGCGCTGCAACCGACGAGATCAGCCGCAATGTTCGCGGGGCTGCTGATCGCACCCGTGCGGTTTCGGCATCGATCACCGAGGTTGCAAATGAAACCGGTCGCACCGGTCAGTTGTCGGGCGAAGTTCTGACAACATCCCGTGCGGCATCCGAGAAGGTCAATGAAATGCGCAACCGCATTGCAACCATTCTTGAGGACCTGCGCCAACAGGCACATGATCGCGCAGCATAGGCGTTGAACGCCCTGCCCGACCAGATCAACAAAGGCCCGCCATCCGGCGGGCCTTTTTCTTTTACCGGAAAATTGGGGACGTATTCTTCGCACGATTACGGTACCTATTTGCCTCATTACAAAAACCTATACCGGTGCATAGATCAAAAGGAAAATCCTGCGAATACAACGAATAACGTGCTATCGATTATTCTAATAAATATAAAAGCAAGCCGTGCCTTTCTATTCCCGCAACACCGCCTCCGGGCGATATGCGGGTCTTCCCGAAGTGGCTTGACCAGGAAACAAAGTCCAAGAAACACGCATCTTTTGCGTCGACGCTTTGCCGTGTCGGCTTTTGGCTTTTTGGTCTACGGGGTTACTAGAAATATGGGTTTGAACATAAAGCACGGCGTAAAGCCGTCATCGTCTAACAAGACGAACAAATCAGGGTTCGGCGTTCGTGAAAAGCTTGCTGCTGCTTTCTTTTTAACCGGATTGATTGCCATCCTTGCCGCCGCAGTTGCGGTTTTCTCATTCACAAAATTCGGCACCCAGCTTGGCAAGATTGCCCACGAGCAACTGCCACCCATGTTTGCTGCACAGCAACTGGCTGCGACCAGTTCGAAGATCGTAGCGTCCGCACCGCGCATTGTTGCGGCAACCAGTCCGGAAGAGGAACTTCTGTTCAAGTCCGAGCTTGATGGATTGCTGGCCAATCTGAATGACTATCTCGGACAACTGGAGCAATCAGGTCTTCCCGAAGACTCCCTGACCCTGATTGAACAGAATGGCAAAGACCTTGCCAACGCCCTTGCAGAACTGCATCAAACCACCATTGACCGGTTCGCAATTGCCAAGGAACTCGCCGCATCGCTCGGCAAGTTTCAGCAATTGACCGGACGGTTCAATTCAATGATCCAGCCGGTTCTGTCTGCTTCCCAGACCCAGCTGACCGGGGTTACCAGTCAGATCAAGGAACTCCGCCTGAGCGGAGCCTTCATGACCGCCGAACAGAATGCATCAACCAAGGGGCTTCTGTTCAAGCTTGATGAAATCATGACATCACGCGCACCGGTTCTTGAGCTTGCAAATCGCGGCGCTGAAATCAGCAATACCATCCTGTCAGCTGCATCTTCAAACGATCCGATGCAGCTCAAACTGATGGGGGTTCAGGTCCGAGGGTCTGTTGGTGTGGTCAATAGTACCGTCGATACCCTTGAGAACGAGAAACTCAAAAAGTTCTACAAGGGTCTGATGGAAGACATCACCGATCTAGCCACCGGAGAGCGCAGCATTCCGACCCTTCGAACAACCGAGCTTGAACTTTCGGCACGGCAAATTGATATTGTCAGTCACAGTGCAGAATATGCATCGGCCATGGAAGACGGCGTGAATGCCCTTGTCGATACGTTGCAAACCGGTGTTGATAATGCGACGGAATCGGCAAACACCCTGACCCAGCAAAGTACGGTCGTGATGTATGCCGTGGGTGTCGCTGCAATCCTGATCCCGCTTCTGATCTATGTGTTTTATGTGCATGGCAGTTTGCTGCGCCGTCTGGCGGGTCTTCAGAAGTCGATGGTTTCTCTTGCCGATGGCAATCTTGAAGTTGCGATCCCCTCCAGGGGCAGTGACGAGATTTCCGCCATGGGCCGTGCGGTTGACGTGTTCAAGGAAAACGCCATCAAGGTCCGCGACATGCAGGCCGAGGAAGAACGTCTTAACCGTGAACGCAATGAAGCCCTGCGCGACGAGTTGCTCAGCCTTGCCGATACGCTTCAGGGTGAAGTCGAAAGTGCGGTTAACGAGATCGCTGCCCTTGGGGAACAGCTTCAGGGCGTTTCGGGTCAGATGACCCAAAGTGCCGAACTGGTTTCCAGCCAGAGCGAAGATGTCTCATCCTCGGCTCAGGAAGCCACCGGCAACGTTGAAACGGTTGCCGCGGCTACCGAGCAGCTTTCAAGCTCGAATGCGGAAATCAACCGTCAGATGGCGGAAACCACCCGCATTTCCAACGAAGCCGCCCAGCGTGCCCAGCACACCAACGAACTGGTGGTCAGCCTGTCCCAGTCGGCAGGTCGCATTGGCGAAGTGATTGCACTCATCACGGATATTGCCGAACAGACCAACCTTCTGGCCCTGAACGCCACCATCGAGGCGGCCCGCGCCGGTGATGCCGGCAAGGGCTTTGCCGTGGTTGCCGCCGAGGTCAAAAACCTGGCCAACCAGACCGAAAAGGCGACCGAGGAAATTGCCGGGCAGATTTCCGGTATTCAGAAGGCAACCGGTGAGTCCGTGACTGCAATCGGTGAAATTGGTGCGATCATTGATAATCTCAATGAAATTGCCACCACGATCTCGGCGGCTGTCGAGGAACAGGGTGCTGCAACCGACGAGATCAGCCGCAATGTTCGCGGGGCCGCTGATCGCACCCGTGCAGTTTCGGCATCGATCACCGAGGTTGCCAATGAAACCGGTCGCACCGGTCAGTTGTCGGGCGAAGTTCTTACGACTTCCCGTGCGGCATCTGAAAAGGTCGGTGAAATGCGAAACCGCATTACCACCATTCTTGATGCATTGCGTCAGCAGGCCCGGGACCGCGCGGCGTAATTATCCTGCCCGACCTTAACAAACAAAGGCCCGCCATTTGGCGGGCCTTTTACATTGGTAATCCGATAATGGATTTCGCGATCAGGCGCTTGGCCAACTGCCCTTAAGGCGTCCGCCAATCCGCACTGATTCAATACGTTTTGCCAGACCGGTCTTATCATCGGTTTCGACAAAGACGCCACAAACTGTTGCAGGCCCCTCGGCCGGTTCAAAACGCCCCGCCGGCATCTTGGTCAGGAATTTACGGACCGAGTTTTCCTTTTTCATGCCGATGACGGAATCAAAGTCACCACACATGCCGACATCCGTCTGATAGGCCGTGCCATTGGGAAGAATTTGCGCATCTGCCGTCGGGACATGGGTATGCGTTCCCAGAACCAGCGATGCACGACCGTCACAGTGATGCCCGAAGGCCATTTTTTCCGACGTGGTTTCCGCATGGAAATCAAGAATGATCGCATCAACATTCTTGCCAAGCTTATGCTTGGAAAACAGCTTGTCCGCGCCCTGGAACGGACAGGAAAGCGGATCCATGAACAGGCGCCCCATCATGTTGATCACGCAAACTTTCTTGCCTGATCTGGTTTTGAAAACATAATCGCCATTGCCCGGCGTCCCATCAGGGAAGTTCCATGGCCGCAAAAGCTTTTCGTCTTCATCGATATAGGCAATGATTTCGCGCTGATCCCAGACATGGTTGCCTGTGGTCAGGACATCGGCCCCGGCAGCGTAGAATTCCTTGCAGATCTTTGCCGTTACCCCGAAGCCGTGCGCGGCGTTTTCAACATTCACCACTGCGACGTCGACTGACAAACGATCGCGGAGCATCGGCAATGCCTCAAGTGCTGCCTTGCGACCGGTTTGGCCCAGAACGTCGCCAAGATGAAGTAAACGCATATTCTTTCCTGTGTCTTTTCCATGTCCGAATATTTGGCATGGCTTTTTTATCAATGCACCCTATCCGGGACGCACAGCATATTGCACTACGCAAAGGAGAAGGGAAATGTCCGGATCAAAATCCGGGAGATAAGCGGGAGCCACCGCTGCCGTTGGCCATGTGGTAATTCCTCGTGACCTGCAGGTGCAGGTGGGCGCCGTATAACCAGACCACGGCCTGGAAAGGGACAGCTCCCTAGAGAAATGAGCATCGGCCCCGGGAATTAGCGAACCTGACGAACAGGGCAGCCCCCTTATGCTGGGTTCTTGATCGCCGCGAACGACGCATCGCAAACTGTCAGCGCCCGGAACTTAGTCCCCGGACGGCTGAATTTCAAGTAGATTGCATCGATATGCCCGCTGCGCGTTAGGCGCAACCCTTTGCCAGACCAAGCTCGGCTGACCGATATGCATCGGGATAATCAGTTTTGGGCAAGCTTTTCGGCGATTGCTTCGACGCGCGCGGCCATGGTTTCGATATTGTCAGCCAGGGCATCACTTTCCGCATCCGACAGCCCGGGCACCTGAGCCGACTGCTGCGCACCGTTTTCAAGCTTTTCCTGGGTGTTCCCAAGTTCATCGGCAATCAGAAGACTTGCCATGACCAGCAAACGTTGCTCGCCGATCTGGCCGACGGCCTCGGCGATTTCCCTGACCCGTTCGTTGACATAACCGGCAAGGGCGTTAATGCGATCTTCCTGCCCGTCATCACATGCGATGTCGTAGCTGCGACCGTTAATGCGAATGGATACCTGTGCCATGGGTTATGCCTGTTTCTTTACGGGGTCTTCGGAAAGAACGAATTTAAGCTGATCAACCGCCCCATCAAGACGGGCAGAAACCGTTTCGGTCGCCTCGGTCAGACGGTCGTAATCAGCGCGCATTGCCGAAAGCTGGGCACGCAGTGCTTCAACTTCCTGTGTATCTGAAACTGCAGACTGGTCTTTTTGAGCGATAGCCGACTCCGCGACCATTTCAAGACGGTCCAATGCTGTTTTCAGCCGATCACTTGCCTGTTGCAACCGCGACATTGATCACTACCCGATTGTTTGCTGTTTTACCCAAGACCACAGAACGAACTGAACTGTGACGAATCACCAAAGGCGACATCAAGCCCGGCGAAGATGTCATGATAATGGCTGATTTAGCATCCAGTATCCCGATCAACAACATTTTTGCCCGATTGAACAAGAAATCTGTGAATTGTTTGAAGACCGGTAAAGCAATGAAAACACTGTATGACAATTGCAGGCAGATCAGCAAGCGCGTCACCAGCCATGCACTATTGGCACATCTGTTAGCCAGAATCCGGGTAACAGGTACAGTTTTTCGACAGAAGCGGTTGACGTATGCCCCCTGTAAGGGCATCTTCCGCGCGAATTCCGTTAATTCTGGAATAACCGTATCTAAAGTGTTTTGATCGCCCGACCGCGAAACCCCCAGGAACCGCATCACATGACGACGCAAGTAGAACACAACCGCATGGCCAATGCCATCCGCTTCCTCTCGGCAGACGCTGTTGAGAAGGCCAATTCCGGCCACCCCGGCATGCCGATGGGCATGGCAGACGTTGCGACTGTTCTTTACACCAAATTCTTGAAATTCGATCCGAAGCATCCGAACTGGCCGGACCGCGACCGTTTCATCCTGTCCGCAGGTCACGGTTCGATGCTTCTTTATTCGCTTCTGCACCTGACCGGGTACGAAGATTTCGATCTTGATCAGATCAAGAATTTCCGTCAGATGGGCTTCCGCACCGCCGGTCACCCGGAATTCGGCCACGGTGCCGGTATCGAAACCACCACCGGCCCGCTGGGTCAGGGTATTGCGACCTCGGTCGGTTTCGCACTTGGCGAACGCATCATGAATGCGCGCTTTGGCAACGACGTTGTTGATCACTTCACCTATGTGATCGCAGGCGACGGTTGCCTTATGGAAGGCATCTCGCAGGAAGCCATTTCGCTGGCCGGCCATCTGAAACTGTCGAAACTGATCGTTCTGTTTGACGATAACGGCATTTCGATTGACGGCCCGACCTCGCTTTCGACTTCTGAAGATCACACCAAGCGCTTTGAAGCAGCAGGCTGGGACGTTCAGGAAATTGACGGCCATGATCCGGTCGCCATCGAAGCCGCCATTGCCAAGGCAAAAACCACCAACACCCCGTCGATGATTGCTTGCAAAACCGAAATCGGTTTTGGCGCACCGACCAAAGGTGGTACCTCGGCAACACACGGATCCCCGCTTGGTGCATCCGAACTTGCCGGCATGCGTGAGAAACTCGGCTGGACTTCCGAACCGTTCGATATCCCGGCAGACATTCGTGATGCATGGCTTGCAGCAGGTTCGCGTGGTGCAGAAGACTTCAACGCCTGGGGTGGTCGTTTCGAAAACCTCGAAGCTGCCCTGAAAGACGAATTCGAGCGCCGGGTTGAAGGCAAGCTTCCGGAAAACTGGATCGAAGCATTCAACGACTATAAAAAGCAGATCACCGCTGATCAGCCGAAAGTCGCAACCCGCAAGGCTTCGGAAAACGTTCTTGAAGTTCTGACCAAAGCTATTCCGGAAATGATCGGTGGTTCTGCCGACCTGACCGGTTCGAACAACACCAAGACCAGCGTTCAGGCACCGATTACCGCCGCAGGCGGTTATGAAGGTGCGTATATCTATTACGGTATCCGTGAACACGGCATGGCAGCAGCCATGAATGGTCTGGCGCTGCATGGTGGTGTTCTGCCTTATGGCGGCACCTTCCTGGTCTTTACCGATTACTGCCGTCCGTCGATCCGTCTTTCGGCTTTGATGAACCAGCGCGTTGTTTATGTCATGACCCATGATTCCATCGGTCTTGGCGAAGACGGCCCGACCCATCAGCCGGTTGAACATGTTGCTTCGCTGCGTGCGATGCCGAACGTCACCGTGATCCGCCCGGCGGACGCAGTCGAGACGGCAGAAGCATGGGCAATGGCAATCACCAATGAAAGCGGCCCGACCGTTCTGGCCCTGACCCGTCAGAACCTGCCGACGCTTCGTACCGACTATCGTGAAGACAACCTCGTCGCACGTGGCGGTTATGTGATTTCCGATTGCGACGGCGACCGTCAGGTCACCCTGATCGCGACCGGTTCCGAAGTTGAAATCGCAGTTGCCGCACAGGCCAAGCTGAAAGCAGACGGCATCAACGCCGTTGTTGTTTCGTTGCCAAGCTGGGAACTGTTCGACGCCCAGTCACCGGAATACCGCAAAGACGTTCTGGGCAGCGCACCGCGCGTTGCCATCGAAGCTCTTTCGGTCTTCGGTTGGGAAAAATATGTTGGCGATAACGGCAAGGTTATCGGCATGCACGGTTTCGGTGCTTCGGCACCTGCCCCGGTCCTTTACGAGCATTTCGGCATCACCGCCGATGCGCTGGTCAAAGCGGCCAAGGAACTGGTTTAATTTACAGGGCCGGATCGGTAACATGCCGATCCGGCCTTTTTTCTATGGGTTTGAAACCCTAAGCCGTGATTGATACTCCCCAGGTAGCAATCATTATAATTTTGGAGGGATGAATGGCTATTCGCGTAGCGATTAATGGTTTCGGTCGTATCGGCCGTCTTGTTCTGCGTTCTATCGTTGAAAGCGGTCGTACCGACGTCGAAGTTGTTGCCATCAACGACCTGGGTGACGTTGCCACCAACGCGCATCTTCTGAAATATGATTCAGTTCATGGCGTTCTGGCCAATGACGTCAAAGCCGAAGGCGAAAATCTGGTCATTGACGGCAAAGCCATCAAAGTTTGCTCCGAGCGCGACCCGGCGAACCTGCCGTGGGCGGCCCTGAATGTTGATATCGCATTCGAGTGCACCGGTATCTTCCTTGACGAAGCGGGTGCCGGCAAACATCTGACGGCTGGCGCAAAACGCGTTCTGATCTCTGCCCCGGCAAAGGGCGACATCAAGACCGTTGTTTACGGTGTTAACTCCGACACCCTGACGGCTGATGACGTGATCGTTTCGAACGCATCTTGCACCACCAACTGCCTTGCACCGGTTGCAGACGTCCTGAACAAAACCGTTGGCATCACCAAAGGCTTCATGACCACCGTTCACGCCTTCACCGGCGACCAGAACACCGTGGACAGCCTGCACAAAGATCTGCGCCGTGCGCGTTCGGCATCGCTTTCGATGATCCCGACCTCGACCGGTGCAGCAAAGGCTGTTGGTCTTGTTCTTCCGGAACTCAAGGGCAAACTCGATGGTACCGCCATCCGCGTTCCGACCCCGAACGTTTCCATGGTTGACCTGACCTTCGTTGCTGGTCGTGACACCACTGTCGAAGAAGTCAACGCCGCAATCAAGGAAGCAGCAAACGGCCCGCTTAAAGGCGTTCTTGGCGTTTGCGAAGCACCGCTGGTTTCGGTTGACTTCAACCACAACCCGAACAGCTCGACCTTTGATGCGACCCAGACCCAGGTTATGGACGGCAACTTCGTTCGTATTCTGTCCTGGTACGACAACGAATGGGGCTTCTCCAACCGTATGAGCGACACCGCTGTCGCCATGGCGAAATTCCTCTAAGCATCGCCTGGATCAAATTTCAAAAGTGCCCGAAGTATTCTGCTTCGGGCACTTTTCTTTTGCAGACCAATCGGTCAGTCTGTCTGATCAGACTTTCGCCCATTAAAAACACAGGAGCCCGGACGTGAGCCTTTTATTCAAGGAACTCGATTACCGGCCTACCCCGATGGGCGTTCTTAGCCTGCGTCGTCGGCGCGAACTTAGTCTCGATATCGACGTCTACGAGATCAAGCTTGATGACGAATATCTGATGTCGAGCCTGTTCACCGACGCCGAGATTGCCCTTGCCGATCTGGGACTGGCAGAACTTGACCGTGATAACCTTGATGTTGTGGTAGGCGGATTGGGACTTGGCTATACCGCCAAGGCGGCCCTTGATAATCCCAAAACCGGAAAGCTGACCGTGCTTGATACCTTGCCCGAGGTCATCGAATGGCATCAGCAAGGCTTGCTACCGCTTGGCGCGCAACTTTCGAGCGATCCGCGTTGCGCGCTGGTGCATGGGGATTTCTTTGGCGCAGCCCTTTCGGAAACGGCCGGAATGAACCCGGATGCCCCCGCAACAAAACATGACGCCATACTGCTTGATGTTGACCATTCACCGGGCAATGTTTTGCATGATGATCATAAACGCCTTTATACCAAGGATGGCCTCCAGAAACTTGCACAGCACCTTGTCCCCGGTGGTGTTTTTGCCCTGTGGTCAACCGAGTTGCCCGAACCGTGGTTTGAAGAAAACCTGTCAGCTGCCTTTGACAATATTCGTGCAGAGGTAATTACATTCCGGCATCCGTTGATTGATCGCGAAGACATCAACACCGTCTATGTTGCCCGCACCCCTTCATAACGATACGCGCCCATGACGTCAGAGCTTGATCCCATCATCCGAATTCAGGGCATTTCCGGTGCAAGATCGGCATGCCGCGTTATGGGAAACCGGTCCTTCGTCCTGCTCTCACCTGAAAATGCCGCCCTTTCGCATGGTGCGCAGTGGTTCGGTGATCTGGTCACGCTGATCCGCAGCGAATTCCCCGACGCCCGGTTCAAGGCAACGCTTGATTGTCGTGGACGCCTGTCGGGGGCATTGGCCGCAATCGAGATCGGCATTGATTGTGTTATCATTGATCCCCTTGACGAGGTGCAAGTCCAAAGCCTGCGCGATCTGGGGCGGCAAGCCGGATGCGCGATCATGACTGCACATCCGGCGGCAATCGCAATTTATGAGATGGAAGATGACCGATTGCCCGACCATGAACTTGACCGGCGTTTGAAAACCAGTCTTCGATAAGCCCCTTCCCCAAGGCAATTGCCAAAAGCACCGCCAAGGGTTACATAACACGCAGGAAATCATCAGGAATTATCATTGTGAATACTGACGAACTTGCCGGTCTTTATCTTCTGACCCCGCCGAAAATCGAACTTTCTTCCTTTGGCGAGAAGCTGAAGTCCGTTCTAGATACCGGTGCGGTTGATTGCCTGCAGCTCCGCCTTAAAGACGTCAGCGACGATGAAATCCGCAAGGCGATTGATACCATCCTTCCGATGTGTAACGACCGCGACATTCCGCTGATCCTTAATGACCGTCCGGATCTTGCCAAAAAATCGGGCTGCGACGGCGTTCATGTTGGCGAGGAAGATGCCAGCTATGACGAGGCGCGCGCGATTATGGGGGAAGAGCATATTGTCGGTGTTTCCTGCTATGACAGCCGCCACCGCGCGATGATCCTTGGCGACAAGGGTGCTGACTACGTTGCATTTGGTGCGTTCTATCCGACCGAAACCAAAGAAGCCAAAACCAGCGTCACGCCGGAAATCCTTGAAATCTGGACGACCTTTACCACCGTCCCTTGCGTTGCAATTGGCGGAATAACGGCCGAAAATCTTGGCCCGATTGTGTTGGCCGGGGCTGATTTCATCGCAGTGACCGGTGGTGTCTGGAACCATCCCGACGGGCCCGAGGCCGGGGCAAAGGCGATCAAGGCAGCAATTGCGGCCACTGCAATCTGATTGCGCAATCCGTCATAAAGATATTGGGTGACAACCGGTTGGCCTCAGCCATGCGGGAATGACAGGCTGTCATGCACGACAACCCTGATCAATCTGCTTGCAGCAAAAACGCCAAACTGGTACTTAACGCACCTTAAATGGGGCAAGTGCCCCTTATTGCATTGTGAATCTGTGATCTGAAAGAACGGTTGGTGCCATGAAAATCAACGGCAACGAAATCCGTCCGGGTAACCTTATCGAACATAAAGGTGCCCTGTGGCGTGCAGTAAAATGCCAGGCTGTGAAGCCGGGTAAAGGCGGTGCTTTTAACCAGGTTGAACTTAAAGACATTCGTACCGGCACCAAGCTGAACGAACGTTTCCGTGCATCGGAAACTGTCGAAAAGGTTCGCCTTGAGCAGAAAGAATACACCTACCTGTTTGCCGATGGTGACATGATCACCTTTATGGACAGCGAAACCTACGATCAGATCACGATTAATGCTGACCTTGTTGGCGAACCGGCTGTTTATCTTCAGGATGGCATGGTTGTTACCATCGAATCCTTCGAAGGCGAGCCGCTTGGCGTGACCCTTCCGGAACATGTTGTCTTCCAGATTGTTGAAGCCGACGCCGTTGTCAAAGGTCAGACCCAGTCTTCTTCTTTCAAACCAGCCGTTCTTGAAAACGGTGTTCGTGTGATGGTGCCCCCGCATATTGAATCGGGTACCCGCATCGTCGTGAACACGGTTGAAGGCACCTATATCGAGCGTGCCAAGGACTAAGGGCGTTATCCGCTCTCTGGTTTAGGGTTTTTGCCCTCCCTTTAATTCAAACACCGGGAGATATGCCGTGCGAGGCGCCGCCCGTCGTTCTGCGAATATCAACGTTATGTACAAGGCTGTTGAAAAAGCAGCCTATGGACTGAAACGCGACTTCGGTGAAGTCGAAAACCTTCAGGTGTCGATGAAAGGCCCGGCAGATTTCGTATCTGCGGCTGATCACCGTGCCGAGAAACGCCTGCGTGAAGAGCTGGAACGTTCCCGTCCGGGTTACGGCTTCCTGCTTGAAGAAGGCGGTGAGGTCAAGGGATCCGATCCGGAACATCGCTGGATCATCGACCCGCTTGATGGCACCACCAACTTCCTGCATGGCATTCCGCATTTTGCCATTTCGGTTGCCCTTCAGAAAGGGGACGAAATCATCGCTGGCATGATCTATGACGTTGCCAAGGATGAGTGCTTCTGGGCGGAAAAAGGCCTTGGTGCGTTTCTTGACAACCGTCGCCTGCGTGTTTCCGGCCGCCGTCGTATGAACGAATGCGTTCTGGCTTGTGGCGTTCCCCATCTTGGCCATGGCGATCATGCTGCCTTTGAAAAACAGCTGCATTCGGTCATGGATCGTTGTGCAGGTGTTCGTCGCATGGGTGCTGCATCTCTTGATCTGGCTTATGTCGCAGCAGGCCGTTACGACGGTTACTGGGAGTCCCACATCAATGCGTGGGATATCGCAGCAGGTCTTCTGATCGTGACCGAAGCTGGTGGCTATGTCCGCGATATTAACGGTGGTACCAACATGCTTGGCACCGGTAGCGTCGTTGCTGCCAACGACTATATCCAGCCGGTTCTGGCTAAAACGCTGAAGAAAGCGATCACGGACTAACATCCCGCTTTTATTACCGTTTTTTGAAAGGGGCACTTCGGAATTTACCGAAGTGCCCCTTTTGCTTTATCGGTCAAAGCGGTTGTCCATTACCTGTCTCTAAGCTATGGTGCTTGGTACTGAGTGGCCTTTGAACGGGCTGCCAGACAACAGGGGCGGCATTCGGTAAATTTTTGCGGGTGCCTAACGATCGACACAAAACTGTGTGAAAAAGAAAAACGTTATAAAACGATTTCAAACACAGGGTATTAAGGGGCCTGCGATTTGATGAAGGGGTATTCCAATATTTCCGTGCTTGCGATGGCAGCTGCACTGGGAACCGGCGTGTTCTATGGCAGTGACGCATCCGCACAGCAATACTCCCCCGTCTCGGTTGATAATAGCGTACAGGTAAACTGGGATGTCGCAGACGGGTTTGGCGATCAGCCGACCGTCCCGCAATATCTTTCGCCAACCGTTTCGCGCGAACATATCGTGATGCCCGGTGGAGATCTGATTTACCCGGAAACCAAACCTAAATCCGAGTTCCTTGCAGGCGACCAGTTCGCCGGTGCCTCTGCATCGGGCAGCGATGACAGTGGTTATGAAACCGTTGTTATTGATGGTGCAGGCAGCGGCAACGCATTTCCGAGCCAATCCGAATTTTATGGCGTTCCGGGCGTGAGTGCATCGGCGGCAATGGATGATGGTGCAAACCAGACCATTGCCCTGCAACAGCCTGAACCGACGTCTGCGCCGCGCAGCAAACCGGCCGCACCGGTTATGGCAGAAAGCAGCGCATCAAATACGCCAACGCCCTTGACCAAACCGGCGCCGGAACCTGCACCTGCGGCACCGACCATGGCAGCAGCACCGGTTGCAGCACCGACTGCAGCGCCGGCGGCCGAAACAGCCGAAGTTATTGAACTGCCAAAGGCCCCGCCGCTTCTGTCTGAGGACAGCGCAGCCCCCGCCGCACCAAGTGCGCCAGTGGTTGAACCGATCGCCAAAAGCACCGAAGTTCCGCCTGCACCGGCACCCTCACCTGATACGACCCAGTCTGCACCGGCGATGGCCGAAGCCGCACCGAAAGCCGAACCGGCACCTGCACCGCAACCAGTTGCTGAGGAAGCCGCTATTCCGCCCGCAAGCACTGCACCGGCACCGATGCCTGCAAGTGGTGGCGATGAATACAGCCTGGGCTTTGCCGCCGACAGCTTTGAACTCAGCAGTCAGGCAAGAAGCGAGCTTGATCAGGTGATCGCCGCCATGAACAAAGATGACAGCCTTCGCATTCAGCTTCAGGCCTATGCGCAGGGTGACGGGGCGAATGCGTCAAAGGCGCGTCGACTGTCGCTTTCGCGTGCACTTCAGGTCCGTTCCTATCTGATCGATCAGGGCGTGCGCTCCACGCGCATTGATGTTCGTGCCCTTGGCTCGAACGTTCCATCCGGCCCTGCTGATCGCGTCGATATCAAAACCGTTCAACGCTAGGATTAATCCGTCATGAGCAGTCATTCGGCCAATGGTGCAGGCACGGTCCTGCCCATTACCAAACCCGGAAGTTATCTGACACGTATGGCAATCTTTGTTGCCATTATCGTCGGGGTCGGCGCATTGCTGTTCCCAACATTGTCTGATGCCTTTATGGCCAATGCTGTTCTCAATGGTCTGATCCTTGGCGTGTTTGTGGTCGGGGTTGTTTATACCTTCCGCATGGCGGCAAGCCTGTCACCGGAAGTAACCTGGATCGAAGATTTCCGTCGGTCACGTCCGGGCCTGACATCACAGGTTCCGCCGAAACTTCTGGCCCCGATGGCCAGCATGATGGCCGAACAGCGCCGCGATCGTCCGCAGCTTTCGACCACATCGACCCGGACCATCCTTGATTCCATTCGTTCGCGCCTTGATGAGAGCCGCGAATTGTCGCGCTATGTGGTGGGACTTCTGGTGTTCCTTGGCCTGCTCGGCACGTTCTGGGGCCTGCTTCAGACCGTCAACTCGGTCGCGGATGTCATCGGGAATGTCAATGTCGGCAGCGGGTCGAACCTTGATCTCTGGTTCTCCGATCTTAAGGAAGGCCTGTCTGAACCGCTAAGTGGTATGGGCACAGCGTTTTCGTCATCACTGTTTGGTCTGGCAGGGTCGCTTGCCCTTGGCCTTCTTGATATGCAGGCAGGCCAGGCACAGAACCGTTTCTTCAATGATCTTGAAGAATGGCTTTCAAGCATTACCCGTCTGGGTTCGGGCAGTGCACTTTCGGATGGCGAACAATCGGTTCCGGCCTATCTTTCGGCCCTGATCGAACAGATGGCTGACAATATGGAAGGCTTGCAGAATTCGATCCAGCGTTCTGAAAGCTCGCAGATCAAGTCGCATAACACCCTGATTGATCTTGCTGACAAATTGTCGACCCTCACCGATCAGATGAAAGCCGAGCAGCAATTGATGGTCAAGCTGGCCGAAAACCAGATGCATCTGAAACCGGTTCTTGATCAGCTTGCAGACTCCATGAAAATGGGCAGCTTTGGCATTGATGACAACACGCGTGCGCATATCCGTTCGCTTGACAACCAGTTGAGCCGTGTCGCCGAAGAACTGACCATCGGCCGCCAGCAATCCACACAGGAAATCAGAAGCGAAATCAAACTTCTGGCCCGTACCATCGCCGCCATCGCCGAGGAGGGCTGATCGCATGATCGGGCTTTCGCGCCGTCGTAACCGCGATGTAAATACCTGGCCGGGCTTTGTTGACGCGCTGGCAACATTGTTGATGGTGATCATCTTTCTTTTGATGATCTTCGTGATTGCGCAGGTCTATCTTGGCGCGGCTCTTTCGGGTCGTGATGAAGCGCTGAGTGATTTGACCGCACAGGTCAATGAACTGACCAATCTGTTGTCGCTTGAACGTGGAAATAACCAGCGGATGGAACTGGAACTGACCCAGTTGACCACTGAACTTTCCAACACCAGTGACCAGCGTGATGATCTTAAGGCGCGCGCGGCTGCATTGGCGACGCAGCTTTCTGATGCCAAGCTTTCGGCTGACGAGATCGAGAAAAAGCTTCTGGCTGCCCTTGCCTCACTTGAAGACAAGGAAACCGAGCTTTCCGAACTGCGCAGCAACAGCGAAGAAAAAATATCGGATCAGGATGCCCGTATCGAAGAACTTTCTGCCCTTCTGGCATCGCGTGCGGCCGAACTGGAAACCCAGAAAAACCTGAGCACCGAGGCACAGGCACAGGTTGCCGCGCTGAACCAGCAGATGCTGGCACTGCGCCAGCAATTGCAGAAAATCGAAGCAGCCCTTGAAGCATCCGAACGTGAAAATGCCGACAAGCAAGCCCAGATCGTCAATCTGGGGCAGCGCCTGAACGCGGCATTGGCGACCAAGGTCGCGGAATTGCAGCGATACCGGTCAGAATTCTTTGGCCGCCTGCGCGAGGTCCTTGGCGACCGTCAGGATATCCGTGTGGTTGGCGATCGCTTTGTCTTCCAGTCAGAAGTCCTGTTTGCATCGGGTTCTGCGGATCTGGGCGAAGGCGGTCAGGAACAGCTCGCCAAACTTGGCGAGACGCTTAAAACCATTGCGGCGGATATCCCCGACGATATTGACTGGGTCATGCGCGTTGACGGCCACACTGACAAGGTACCGATCCGGAACCTGAAATTCGCATCGAACTGGGAACTTTCAGCCGCGCGCGCCATCTCGGTGGTCAAGTTCCTGATTGATCAGGGTGTTCCGCCAAATCGTCTGGTTGCAGCGGGCTTTGGTGAATATCAGCCCCTTGATAACCGCGATGATGAAATCGCCTATCGCCGAAACCGGCGTATCGAGTTCAAAATCACGGAACGTTAGGCAATCCTGATTATTCCAAACGAAAAACAGCCCTGCAATTCAGGGCTGTTTTTATTTTGGCATGGGCAATTTAAGGTGGAACTATACACCCCTATCCGTCAAAGTATGCTGGAGTTCAATGTTTGGAAAAAGAAAGAACGACAATGCTTCCGAGACTACTTATTCCCGTTATCCTCGCTGCAACATTGGCGGCATGTGTTACCACGGACGGACCGAGAGATGTCAAAGGTCAATCCCTGAAGATTGAAGATAAAGGCACGTTCCAGCCCATAGAAAGCCGGTTCAATACGTTTGCATTTCTGACGCCTTCTAAAGAATACATCACCCATGCTCGGCAAAGGAACAATGGTCAGGGCTGGGTAGAGACAATCACGTGGGATTCGGGGCGCTCTTTCATTGAAATTGAATTTCTCACGACGGCTTGGTTTTCAATCAACACCGAAGAACGCATGGCTGATCGAACGATCTTTTCACAGCTCGCCAAGAAATTTCCCGTTTCCGGTGATAGTTATGCTGAACTTGATCAGGTTTCCCCTCGCACCAAAGGCTGGCTTGCGAATACGGGAAAATGCAGCGTTGGCGGGTTTGCCAAGCGCTTCAAAAGCCATACACCTTACGACAATGATCGCGGTTGGTCCGACGCAGTTGTCCGGTTCGGAACATGCGGAGACAATTTCACCGTCTCGCCGGAAGAACTCGTCCAAAAAATTGATCTGATCACCGAGGCCGACAAAGTCAGCATCGCGGCGGCTTTTGCGGACGTTGGACCATTGCCGGGAGCACAAAAATCCGGCCCCAAGAAACCATTGACAACGATGAAGGGATCCTGGCAAGGCGTCTCCGATGAATTGTCTGGCGTGATTACCCGTGAAACCGCAGCACAGACTGAATTTAAATTCACCTTATCTGAACAGAATGCCGAGTGTTCTGGAATTACGGTAAATGCTGAAAAGACCACTGAAACCGGGCGCTGGAAAATCACTTGCACAAATGGCCTCAGTGCAGACGGGATTTGGACAAACCGATCCTTCCAGAACTTTATCGGCAGTGGCTCAGACACGGAAAAACGCAAAATCATGTTTGAACTGATCTCCTGAGGCACCATTTCCGGAAATCTGATACGCGTCCCCCATCGTCGCCCCGTAAACACCTGTTTGCGGGGCTCTCATTTTTTCTGGTGAGATCAATGACTTCCCTTTAGGGTCGCAATCTGCGTCACTGCGAACAACCATACACTTTTATATTTCGGAGCCATCATGCTGCGCGATATCTCGCCCCAAAGTATCTTCATGGGCCTTTTGGCCGGTTTTGTCGGGTTTGCCAGTTCATTTGCCGTTGTCCTGCAGGGATTGACTGCCGTCGGGGCATCGCCCGAACAGGCAGCGTCCGGGCTTATGGCGCTTTCGGTTTCGATGGGTCTATGTGCGATCGTCCTGTCATTCAAAACCCGCATGCCGATCAGCATTGCATGGTCAACGCCCGGAGCAGCACTTTTGGCGACGTCCGGAGCAGTTGACGGGGGATTTGCCGTTGCTGTCGGTGCCTTTATCGTTTGTGCGATCCTGATCGTTATAAGCGGTGTCTGGCGTCCATTGGGCCGCGCGGTCGCGGGCATCCCTGCCCCGCTGGCCAATGCGATGCTGGCCGGTGTTCTGCTGGGACTTTGCCTTGCGCCGGTCAAGGCCGTTGCCTTTAATCCATTGCTTGGTCTGCCAATTGCCGTTGCCTGGCTGGTCGTCGGGCGTTTCAATCGTCTATTGGCGGTTCCTGCGGCTCTTCTGGCCTTTATTGCCGTCATGATCTTTGGCGTGGAGTTTCCGGAAAACGCACTTGCCGATCTTGGTAACTCAATCGCCCCGCCGGTCGAGTTTGTCATACCGGAATTCACGTTAAGCGGCCTGATCGGTATTGCCCTGCCGCTGTTCATTGTCACCATGGCATCGCAGAATATTCCGGGGACGGCTGTTTTGCGGGCCAATGATTATGATACACCACCGGGTCCTCTTTTCACCGTAACCGGTATCTTTTCACTATTGTCCGCGCCATTTGGCGGACATGCGGTTAACCTTGCTGCAATTACGGCGGCCCTTTGTGCAGGCAAGGACGCCCATCCTGACCCATCAAAACGCTACTGGGCAACAATTTCGGGCGGTGTTTTCTATATCGTCTTCGGATTGCTTGCCGGCTTGGTGACCGCCTTTGTCAGTCTGGCACCAAGCATCCTTATCGAAGCAGTTGCCGGGCTTGCCCTGATCGGGGCTTTTGCCGGATCAACCGTTGCCGCCTTCAAGGAAGAAGATGGCCGCGAAGCTGCGGCTGTGACCTTTATCGTTACGGCCGCCGGACTGACATTCTACGGGATTTCAGGTGCGTTCTGGGGGCTGCTGGCTGGGGGGCTGATTTATCTGCTGCCCCACCTTGGGAAACGAAAGGCCTGACCCAAAAAACAAAAGCCCGGTATACGCAGTGCCGGGCTTTTGTCGTTTTATCGTGGCGATCAAACAGCCTTTGACGCAGGCTTTTCATCGCCATCTTCTTGCGTGACTGAGGCGACGGAGACCAGCGGCGCCTTATACAGATCACTCATCGCGTCATATTGCGACAGGAAGACTTTCCCGGTCAGTTCATCAAGAAAATGGGCACATTTCAGGCGATCCATCACCGGGCCCTTGACCTCGGACAGATGAAGGGTGATCCCCATTTCATCCAGTCTGTGATTGATCGCTTCAAGCGATTCAAGGGCACTCAGATCAATCTCGTTGATCGCCGAACACATCAGAATGACATGCTTGAGCCGGTCATCACCGACTACACGATCAAGGATGTAATCTTCAAGGAAACGGGCATTGGCGAAATACAGGCTTTCGTCAATCCGGATTGTCAGAACCGAGGGATCAGTGATCACTTTGTGGCGTTTGATATTGCGGAAATGCTGGGTACTCGGAACCAGACCAACCTCCGCAATATGTGGACGCGATGTCTTGTAAAGGAACAAACCAATCGACAGCACCACCCCGGACGTCACGCCGACCTCAACCCCGAAACCAAGGGTCAGAAGAATGGTTGCCAGAACCGCAACGAAATCTGCCTTGGAATAGCGCCAGCTGGTTTTAAGGATCGAGAAATCCACAAGCGACAGCACCGCCACAATGATGGTCGCAGCCAGAGTTGCCTTTGGCAGGAAATAAACCAGCGGGGTCAGCGCAATCGCAGCAATCGCAAGACCAACTGCGGTAAAGGCCCCGGCAGCAGGCGTTTGGGCACCGGCATCAAAATTCACGACAGAGCGCGCAAAACCCCCGGTTACCGGATAGCCACCGGTAAAAGCGGCACCAAGGTTTGCCGCGCCAAGACCGATCAGTTCCTGATCCGGATTGATCCGCTGACGACGTTTTGCAGCCAGCGTCTGGGCCACAGAGATCGATTCAACAAAACCGATCACCGAAATCAGAAGGGCCGGAATCAGAAGATCGGAAACCAGACCAATCGAAAAATCCGGCATGGTCAGTGGTGGCAGGCTTTGCGGTACATCTCCAACGATTTTCACCCCGGCATCCGCAAGCTGGAATTTCCAGACCGCCAATGTCGTCACCACGACGGCAGCAACCGGCCCCGCCTTTGTTATGACATCGGCAAGACGTGCACCAACGCCGATCTTGCGCAAGGCAGGTTTGAGCCCCTTGCGAACCCAGAACAGAAATACGGTCGCCATCCCGCCGATCAGCAACGTGATCAGGTTGGTCGATGGCAGATGGTCGACCAGCGACATCACCATTTCCCAAAGGTTATGACCACCGGCATTCACACCCAGAATATGCTTGAGCTGACTTGCGGCAATGAGGATGCCCGATGCCGTGATAAAACCCGCGATTACCGGATGAGACAGAAAGTTCGCAAGGAAACCAAGCTTGAACACCCCCATCGTCAGCAAAATGGCACCAGATAAAGCCGCCAGTGTCAGGGCAGCAACGGCATAGCCCATGGTTCCCGCCTGGGCGACATTGCCGATGGCGGCCGCCGTCATCAGGGACACGACGGCAACCGGCCCGACAGCAAGCGCGCGGCTGGTTCCGAAGATCGCATAGAGAATGATCGGTACAATCGATGCATATAACCCCGCCTCGGGTGGCAAGCCTGCCAGAAGCGCATAGGCCAGCGATTGCGGGATCAGCATGATCGTCACAATGATGGCAGCGACCATGTCATTCCCGAACGCGGTCCGATCATAGCGCCGCCCCCAATCCAGGACGGGAATATATTTTACAAACGACTTCAAAAGCATCGATTGATCTCTTCGATCAGAGTTAATCGGGGGCGACAAGCGCCCCCGACATCATTGGTCAGTTGGCAGAAATCTTTTCCGGCTTTGCCATCCATTCCTTGCCGCGCAGCATCGCTTTCCAATAAATCGGAGGCAGGATCTTTTCCTTAAGCAACCATGCAAGGCGTGACGGATGCGTGCCATCAATCAGCCATTTCGGGAAGGATGGTCGCAGTGCGCCGCCATATCCGAACTCGGCCAGAACGATCCGGCCACGCTCGACCGTAAGCGGACAGGAACCGTAACCGTCATATTGTGCTATCGGTGATTTGCCATCGATATCGGCGACAACATTTTCCGCAACGACAGGTGCCTGCTTGCGCGCAGCGGCGGCCGTTTTGGCGTTGGGTGCATTCATCACATCGCCAAGCGACCAGATATTGGCAAAGGTTTTATGACGCAGCGTTGACTGATCAACATCGACCCATCCCGCAGCATCCGCCAGCGGTGACACCCGGATAAAGTCCGGTGCGACTTGCGGCGGGCAGACATGGATCATATCAAAGGATTTCTCAACCCGCTGGACCGCGCTATCTGGTTTGACCACATCAAACCAGGCCTTTTTCGCAACACCGTCAATCGCCACAAGATTGTGGAAGAAATTCAGTTCTGCGCCATAACGGTCGATGTATTTCTCAAGTGCCGGAACATAGTCCTTTACGCCGAACAACACGCCACCGGCGTTATAAAACCCGATATTGATGTTGTTGATCGCACCATTGCGATACCAGTGATCGCCCGACAGATAGAGCGCCTTTTGCGGGGCACCGGCGCATTTGATCGGCATCGGGGGCTGTGTAAACACCGCCTCGCCTTCACGCATCGACGATACCAGTTCCCACGTGTAAGGCGCCAGATCATAGCGATAGTTCGACGTCACACCATTGCGGCCCAATGTCTCGACCAGACCTTCAATACGATGCCAGTCAAGTTTCAGCCCGGGACAGACGATCAGACGGCCATACTTAACCACCCGGCAACCATCAAGAACGATGGCATCATCCTTTGGCTCGAATGCAGCAACAGCCGCCTTGATCCAGTGAACACCCTTCGGGATCAGTGATCCCATCGTCTGTGCCGTGGTGCTTGCATCAAAGACACCACCGCCCACCATCGTCCAGCCCGGCTGATAATAATGGATGTCGGCCGGATCAATGATTGCAATTTCAAGCCCCGAACGGCGGGCCTGCAAACTTGAGGCAACGGAAATCCCCGCAGCCCCGCCACCGACAATAACGACATCGTAGCGGGCATCGCCATTATCGGTCGGAGTTTTGCCGCCATTAACGATACGGCGAACAACGCCGCCCATGTCATAGCCTGCGGCCTTGGTTGCGCGCAGAATTTCACTGGCACCAAGACGGGTCGCCTGACTTAGCGACCAGAGCGTTGCCGATCTGGTTCCGGTCCGGCAATAGGCAAATACCGGTTTTGGCAATGCATCAAGCGCCTGACCAAAATCATCGGCATCACGATCACTTACCTTTCCCGACACAATCGGAAGATAGCGTGCTTCCAGTCCTGCCTTGACAGCGGCTCTGGCAACTTCGTCGAAGGTCGGCTGATCCGCGCCTTCGCCATCCGGCCGGTTACAAATGATCGACCGAAAGCCAAGTTTGGCGATTTCGCTGACATCATCTGGCGTGATTTGCGGACTGACCGAAATCCCGTCACTGATCTTTCTGGTATCCATGGGTGATCCTCCCGACAATTACAGGCCGTTGACCGGCACTTTAAGAACCTGATGACCGCTTTCATCGGTTGGCAGTCGTCCCGCACGCATATTGACCTGAAGAGACGGAATGATCAGACGCGGCATATCAAGCTGCGCGTCGCGCTCGGTACGGAAGGCGATGAACTCTTCGCGGGTTTTGTTGTTACCAACATGAATGTTGTTCTGCTTTTCCTCGCCGACCGTTGTTTCCCAACGGATTTCCCGGCCATTCGGACCATAGTCATGGCACATGAACAAACGCATATCGTCTGGCAGCGCGAGCAATTTCTGAATGCTGTCATAGAGAGTTCCCGCATCCCCGCCGGGGAAGTCAGCACGTGCTGAACCACCGTCCGGCATGAACAATGTATCGCCCACAAAGGCGGCATTACCCATGACATGGACCATGCATGCCGGCGTGTGTCCCGGCGTGTAGATCGCAAAGCAGGTCATCGAACCGACCTGATAGGTGTCGCCATCTTCGAACAGACGATCGAACTGGCTGCCATCACGCTGGAACTCGGTGCCTTCGTTGAACACCTTGCCAAAGGTGTCCTGCACAACGGTGATTTGTGAACCAATGCCAAGCTTGCCACCCAGCTTTTCCTGAATATATGGCGCTGCCGAGAGGTGATCGGCATGAACATGGGTCTCGATAATCCATTCAAGCTTGAGATCATTTTCCCTGATGAAGGCAATGATCTTGTCAGCATGGTCGAAGCTGATCCGGCCTGCCGCATAGTCAATGTCCATCACGGAATCAACAACAGCACAGGCGTTGCTTTCCGGGTCCTTGACCACATAGCTGATCGTGTTGGTATCAGGATCAAAGAATGCTGATACGACTGGATTTACAGACATGTTTACCGGGTAATCAGACATAATTCCTCCTAAACAGTACGGCCTGCAAGTTGTGGTTCACAGCGCAGGACAGACAAGGTTGGGATGAGCCCTGTTCGGTGCTTTTCCGAACAAATCATCATGTTATGCCGTTCATTTTATGCATTCTGGCCTGGGTGTTCAGTGACCTTGTCACCAAACAACGAAACATCATGATGTATTAATAAAAATATCCTGCAAAAGCCGGAAAACATTGCGACATCAGCTTTTTGCAAGCTTGCCGATCTCGTCACGGTCGATCAGTCTTATTGTGCCACGGGTCTGCTCAATCCAGCCGCGCCGCTGGAATTCCTGTAATTGCCGCGACACGACTTCGCGGGCTGTTCCCAGTTCGACTGCCAGCTTCTGGTGGGTTGATGATACTGTGTCCTCAGCCCCACAAAGTTCAATCAGCTTCTGTGCCAGTCGGATATCAAGTCTGCGAAAGGCAATTTCCTCGATCACAACAAACAGGTCGGTGATGCGTTTGGAATAGGCGGTGAACACAAACTGGCGAAACTCGATGGAATCAGACACCAGTTTGTCAAAGGCTGCTCTGGGTATTGCGACGGCGCGGGTCTGTGTCTCGGCGATACCCTCTGCGGAATAGTCCTCATAGGCCAGAAGGCAGGCGGTGGTCAGGACGCAACTTTCCCCGGCATGCACCCGATATAAAACAATTTCGCGTCCGGCATCTGACGTTTGCTGTACCCGAACGGTTCCTTCGAGCAATAACAACAAATTTTCTGGCGACTTTCCCGGGCCAAAAATGACCGTATTGGCCGGAACCGTAACGATCTTGCTTTCTTCAAGGAGATAGTTTCGAATGGTGTCAGGCAAACGCGAAAGACCCTGAAACTGGTCAATCCAACTCACGATCCTGATCCCCCTGTTTAGCGTACAAATACTGATCGCTCATTTTAATGCGACCAATAATACATTCACGTTGTGTAAAACGAATTTCCCCCTGATGCAACCTTGCAGTCCATTCCCCCATGCCATTTGACGCAATCCGGACATAAAAAAGGGCAGCACCCACGCACTGCCCTCTTTCGCATCCTCTATCCCTGGCAAGTGCTATTCCGCCTTGCTGGGAGGAATGATCAAATTCCCTGCAGGATCAATTTCCCAAAACGGGTTAAAGGCAATCTCCCAGGCATGTCCGTCAAGATCACGGAAATAGCCGGAATAACCACCCCAGAAAACTTTCTCGGCCGGTTTCTGAATTTTTGCTCCGGCCTTCTCTGCATCGGCCATGACCAGATCAACTTCTTCTTCGCTGCGCGCGTTATAGGCCAGGGTCAGCCCCGCAAATGTCGCACCGGTATCATCATCAAAATGCCCATCCTTTTTCAGGTCTTCGCGACCGAAAAGACCAAGTGCCAGACCATTGGACAACTGATAGAAAACCACCTGGCCTTCGACCATCTCGGTCATTTGCCAGCCAAGGCCGTCCTCGTAAAAGCGACGTGACCGGTCCAGATCGGCCACCCCCAAAGTAATCAGCGATACACGCTGTTCCATATTATGCTCCTCGGTGTCAGAGCACCCAAAACCCGTGCCACTTTAACACGGTCCTTTTGCGTATCCGAGCCCGGACTCGACATGCCGTGAAGTTTCGCACCGCAGCAGAGGCGCAATTATATTGCGCGCAAATCGGTACTGAAATAAGTAAATAATAAGTTGACCCAACGTCAACCGATGCAATCAGGCGTTTTACGCATTGCGATGCGAGTTCACTTTGAAAAAAGGTCAGTATTCATTACCATTCTTGTATCCGGTATCTGTCCCGCAAGCTGTCACCGGATGAAAGACAAACAGGTCATACCGAAACACTGCAATAACACCCATATCAATAAATGCAGTGCGAACGGCCCGAAATGACCCCGCATATCAGAGAGATCCCAAGGGAGACCGGTCATGGCACAATTGGCGGCAATCAGCCTGGACGACAAATATACGCTCGAAGAAGGTCGTGTTTACCTGACGGGCATTCAAGCGCTGGTACGCTTGCCCCTGATGCAGCGCCAATTGGATGCGCGCGCGGGCTTGAATACTGCTGGCTGCATTTCAGGCTATCGCGGATCGCCGCTGGGGGGCCTTGATCAACAGCTTTGGCGTGCCAAGAAATTCCTGACCAAACAGCAAATCGAATTTCAGCCCGGTGTGAATGAAGACCTGGCTGCAACTGTCGTCTGGGGCAGCCAACAGGTCAATATGTATAAAGATGCCAAATATGATGGCGTCTTTGGCATGTGGTATGGCAAGGGCCCAGGTGTTGACCGGTCGGGTGACGTGTTCAAGCACGCCAACCATGCTGGCACCTCAAAACATGGCGGTGTTCTGGTTCTGGCCGGGGATGACCACAGTTGCAAATCATCCACCCTGCCCCATCAGACCGAATATGCCTTTATCGATGCGCAGATCCCGGTTCTTAACCCGTCAGGTGTGCAGGATATTCTTGATTTCGGTCTTCATGGCTGGGCGATGAGCCGCTATTCCGGGTGCTGGGTGGCAATGAAAACCATCGCTGAAACGGTGGAAAGTTCGGCCGCTGCAGATGTTGCGCCAGATCGCATCACCCCGATCATTCCCGAAGATTTTGCGATGCCCGAAGGTGGTCTTCACATCCGTTGGCCTGATACGCCAAAGGAACAGGAACACCGCCTGATGAAATACAAGCTATATGCCGCACTGGCATATGCGCGCGCCAACAAGCTCAATAAAACCGTGATCGACAGCCCGAATGCCCGTATCGGCATTATTACTGCGGGCAAGGCTTATCTTGATGTCATGCAGGCCTTTGACGATCTCGGCATTTCCGAAGCCGATGCTGCCAAGATCGGTATTCGCGTTTTGAAAGTCGGCATGAGCTGGCCGCTTAACCGCGATGACGTTCGCGAATTTGCCATGGGGCTGGAGGAAATCATCGTCGTCGAGGAAAAACGCGCGGTGATGGAAAACCAGGTCAAGGAACAGCTTTATAACTGGCGCGAAGATGTGCGCCCGACGGTGATCGGCAAGTTCGACGAAAAAGGCGAATGGATCCTGCCATCCATGGATGAACTGACCCCGGCCCGGATTGCTGTGGTTCTGGCCGAACGCATCAAGCGTTTCTATGACAGCCCGGCCATCCATGAACGCATCAACTGGCTTGCTGAAAAAGAAAAGGAAATCGCCGAACCGCGCCCGGATGTCGCGCGTATTCCATGGTTCTGCCCGGGGTGCCCGCATAACAGTTCAACCAAGGTGCCCGAAGGCAGCCGCGCCATGGCCGGTATCGGTTGCCATTACATGGTCAACTGGATGGACCGTTCGACCGAAACCTTTACCCATATGGGCGGCGAAGGTGCGACATGGATCGGCCAAGCCCCGTTCACCCATACAAAGCACGTTTTCCAGAACCTTGGCGATGGCACCTACTATCACTCCGGCTCGCTTGCTGTGCGGGCGGCAGTCGCGTCAGGCGTCAATATCACTTACAAAATCCTGTTTAACGACGCAGTTGCCATGACCGGCGGGCAGCCGGTTGATGGTCCGCTTACGGTTCCGCAGATCACCCGTCAGATGTTTGACGAAGGTGCCAAACGCATCATCGTCTTGTCAGACGAGCCCGACAAATACCCGATGGGCGCGGACTTTGCGCCCGGCGTTGATATCCGTCATCGTGACGAGCTTGATAATACGCAGAAAGAGCTTCGTGAAATCGAAGGCGTTACGATCCTGATCTTTGATCAGACCTGTGCGGCCGAAAAACGCCGTCGCCGGAAGCGCAAGCTGATGATTGATCCGCCCAAGCGTGTATTCATCAACGATCTGGTGTGCGAGGGCTGTGGCGATTGCGGTGAGAAATCCAACTGTCTTGCCGTTGTCCCGGTTGAAACCGAGTTTGGCCGTAAACGTGCGATTGACCAGTCCGCATGTAACAAGGATTTCTCTTGCCTGAATGGCTTCTGCCCGAGCTTTGTCACCATCGAAGGCGGTTCGCTCCGCAAGCCTGAAGCAGCCGCAAAGGGCGACAAAACCGGTGATGCCGTTTTTGCCAGCCTTCCACGTCCGACCTTGCCGGATATCAATGATCCATGGTCCGTGCTGATCACCGGTGTTGGTGGTACGGGCGTTGTCACCATTGGCGCATTGCTTGGCATGGCAGCCCACATCGAAGGCAAAGGCATCGTCGGCCTTGATATGGCCGGTCTTGCCCAGAAAGGTGGTGCTGTGGTCAGCCATATCCGTTTTGCCAATGATCAGAGCAAACTGCATGCCGCGCGTATTCCGGCGGGTGAAGCAAACGTGGTTCTGGGCTGTGATCTTTTGGTGGCGGCAAGTTTTGAGGGCCTTGCCAAGATGCGCCGCAACTTCACCCAGGCAGTAATTAATACCCATGAAACCGTCACCGGTGCCTTTACCCGCAATCCGGACTTCCAGCTCAGAACCAGCGAGCATATGAAAGTCATCAACGATGCCTGCGGGGCGGATGCGGTTCATTTCGTTGAGGGCAGCGACATTGCCACCCGTCTGATGGGCAACTCGATTGCAACCAACCTGTTCATGCTTGGTGTTGCCTGGCAGCGTGGCCTGATCCCGATCAGCGAAGAAGCCCTGATGCAGGCGATTGAACTTAACGCCGTTGCTGTGGACATGAACAAGCAGTCCTTCCATTGGGGCCGCCTTTATGCCCATGATCCAAAACGCGTCATCGAAGTCGTCGGTCCGAACGAAACCGAAGCCCATCCGATTGCAACCGACCTTTCCGAAATCGTTGCCAAACGCCGGTCCTTCCTGACCGATTATCAGAACGCGGCCTATGCCGATCGTTTTGTTGCATTGGTCGATAAAGTCAGAGCTGCGGAAAAACGGCTTGGGGACGGAGACGAACTGTCGCGGACGGTAGCCAAATATTACTTCAAACTGCTGGCCTATAAGGACGAATACGAAGTTGCCCGTCTTTACACGGACCCGGCGTTCCTGAAGAAAGTGGCAAAGAATTTTGCAGGCGATTACAAAATTCACTTCCATCTTGCACCGCCTGCCATTGCCACACAGGACCCGGAAAGCGGTCAGCTTAAAAAGTCCACCTATGGTCCCTGGATGATGAGTGCGTTTCGTGTTCTTGCGAAATTCAAGTTCCTGCGCGGAACTGCACTTGATCCGTTCGGACGCACCCATGAACGCAAGATGGAACGCCAGCTGATTGCCGATTACGAGAAACTCGTGACCGAGGTCGTTGATGGCCTGAATGCGGATAATGCCCGTATTGCAAATGCCCTGCTTGCCCTGCCCGAACAGATCCGTGGCTATGGCCACATCAAGGATGGCAATATCGACAAAGTCAAAAAGCGCGAGGCAGAATTGATCGAACAATTCCGCAACCCGCCAGAACACCTTAAGGCGGCGGAATAACCCCGTTGATCAACAAAGGCCCTGAACATATTTCAGGGCCTTTTGTTTTGAGCAAGATCAGGTGATGAACACCGCATCACCTCCCCCACCCTGAAGACGGGTAGCGGCGGTTTGACCAAACGAAATCAGAAGCTTTTTGCGCCTTGCAGCAGAAAGTGAGCATTCCTCACATTGTCGGATGATCGCGGCTTCATATCGATCTGCAACGATCAAACCAACATTGTCAGGGATCAGTTCCTTTGGAAATTCCATCGGCACGGCAAAGAAAAATCGGTCGCAATAATCAAGATAGCTTTCCCATTTCTGATCGACCCGGAAATCCTCCACAGAAGATTTGACCTCAACCGCCCACAACTCCCCCTTTGCCCCCAATGCCAAAACATCCAGTCGCCGACCATTACCCAGACGCAGCTCTGTCAAACAAGCCATCTGGTGATGATACAAGAGCCGACAGACGCCAGCTGTGACTTCAGATGTGATTTGGGGGCGGGTTCTTGTTTCCATGGCGAAATCTTACAAAAACAAAAGCCCGCTCGAAAGCGGGCTTCATGGGATCGTGTATGTCTACTGACAAAAAGTGTCAGCTCATGCCCAGTGCGCGTTTGTAAACCTCGAGGATTTCTTCCTGTTCGGTGCGCTCGTGGTCTTCCATTTTGCGCAGGCGGATGATCTGGCGCAGGATTTTCACGTCATAGCCCAATGCCTTGGCTTCGCCATAGACTTCCTTGATGTCAGCCATCAGGTTGGCTTTTTCTTCCTCAAGGCGTTCGATACGCTCTACATAGCTCGCAAGCTGATCGGCTGCGATACCACCGACTTCGGTCATCAATTCTTCTCCGATGATGGATTGCACAGCGGATATCCGGTGCGCGAAATTTTTAATGCGGCGCGACGATACTCAATGGATTGCCTGCTGACAAGTGTCGTTAGGACGCAATTCCCGATCCAGGCACTGTTCGTTCAATCAGACGGTCTGCCACGGCAAGCAATGCGTCGTTCGGGCTTGCCCCCTGCTCGATTGCGGCATTGTAAATCTCGCGCTGGCGCCGGGCACTTGTACCACGATGGATGATTTCGCGGGCATGTTCGACTTCGGCCACGCACCCAAAGAATTCTGCATCAGGCCGGATCAGCTCGAGGATTTCCTCAACCAGATCGGCATAAGGGACAATCTCTGCGCGACCAAAATCAATAAGCCCTGCCTTGTCACCCGGATCACTGCCATAGCGGCAGGCCCGCCAGCGGTTTTCGCGCACCAGCATGTTGGAATAAATCCGCCAGCGCTGATTGTTACGCCGCAGCCGATAGAGCATCCGCATCACGCAACGCGTAATGGATGCGACGCAAATCGCATCTTCAAGATCCGTACAAACATCAGCAATACGCATTTCAAGCGTTGGCCAACGGTCACTCGGACGCAGATCCCACCAGAGCTTGGTGCCGTCTTCAATCACCCCTGCCTGAATAAGCATATCGACATGGCGGCGATATTCCGCCCATGAACCAAACACTTCGGGCAAACCGGTGCGTGGCAGATTATCAAACACCGAAAGCCGGAAGGTCTGAAGCCCCGTGTCCCTGCCCCGCCAGAATGGCGAGCTTGTCGTCAATGCAAGCAAATGCGGCAGGAAGTAGCTGGCCTGTGCCATCAGTTCGATCCGAAGATCATTATCCTCGATCCCGATATGGACATGCATCCCGCAGATCAGCAGCCGATCAACCACAGTACGCAAGTCCCGCGCAATCGTGTTGTAGCGTTCGCCATCGGTATGTTTCTGACTATCCCACTGCGCGAACGGATGGGTAGATGCGGCAAGCAGTGCCATATCATACTTCCCAGCGACTTCACACAAGGTCGAGCGCATATGTGTCAGTTCCTGCCGGGCCTCGGCCGCACTGTTACAAACCTTGCTTCCGATCTCGACCTGGCAGCGCATGAATTCGCTTGAAACCTGATCGCCAAGCTTTGCCTTCGCATCTTTCAGGAAATCGGCGGGCGGGTCCTTGGCAAGATCGCGGCTGTGGCGATCAACAAGCCAGAATTCTTCTTCGATGCCGATGGAAAATCCCGGTTCCTGTGCACTGGACCCAACCAAATCAGTCTCTCCGGATTTTATAAAGGTTCGGGTCGGCAAGGATATCGACAAAGGCATCGCCAAGGATCTTTGCCCATTTCTCGCAACCTTCATCAGTATCAATCAGATCCTGGCGAATTTCAATCGACACACAGGGCAATCCCCCTGCTTCGCCATGATGATCAATAGTGTAGTCGGCCATATGCTGCCCGGAATAGGGTTCATTGTCGCCAATGGTCAGGTCCGGGTTCTGTTCACGCAATTTCGCAAGCAACGGCACCGGAATACGATCATCCTGATCCCAAAGAACACCAATTTCCCATGGGCGTTCGAAGCCCTGGAACACGGGCGTAAAGCTGTGGATTGCAATCAGGGCCGGGACGATTTTATGCGCATGGAAATTGGCAATGCGTTCTTCGATCGCACCGTGATAAGGCAGGAAAATCTCGCGAATACGCTTCATATGTTCCGTCGGCGAGATATTCTTATTGCCCGGAACTACCGTTTGGTCGGCAATTTCAGGCATTCCGGTCGGGTCCCAAAGCTGACGGTTGCAATCGATCACCAGACGGGAATATCCCCCCAGAACCGCCGGACAATCAAAACGGTCAACCAGAATCTCTGTCACCTTGCGTGCGCCGATATCCCAGCCGATATGGCGTTTGCGTTCTTCTTCGGGCAGACCGAGGGTACCGAGACTTTTGGGAATAACGCGCGATGCGTGATCACAGACAAAAAGCGAATGCCCCTTGCCTGCTTCATTCAAAATTTCGAACGGGGCCGGATCATCCTGACCCAACAAGGTCCCTGCATGGTGAGGCACGCATATTCTCCTGAAAGTCGGTATTTGCTGTGTGGTGGCGGGTTCTGTCGACAGGTCACTGTCCCGATAGAAGCGGTGCCTGTGATCCGTCCGACATCTGTTGAACTATCAATTTATCGATCCCGAGACAAGATTTGCCCTGCATTATGCCATCACTTCGCGCATCGACGCTTTGCGTCCATCGCAAACATCCCGTAAAGTGGTATGACCATTACGTTCAGGATCACGTTGCAACCGCTTGAGCAACCGCGTTGGCATAGAAGAAAACGATTGGAGTAAACCCAACATGCCGTCTGCCAAACCAGCAGCCGTAAACGACGATCAGGAAGGCAAGCGCCCCAAAAGGATTGCCGATCAGGTCGCAGATCAGATTCTTGAAAAGATTTCGGACGGCATTTTCCTGCCCGGTGACCGACTGCCCGGCGAGCGTCAGCTTGCCGAAAGCATGAAAGTCAGCCGGGTTTCGGTTCGCGCGGCATTGCAAAAGCTCAAGACGCGCGGTTATCTCCGTGCGGTTCAGGGTGGTGGTACGGAAATCCTGTCATCGACCGGGATCGACATGGACACGGCGATGACCGATCTGGTGCGCGATTCGATCAACAATCTGCGCGATCTGCAGGAAATCCGCTGTACGCTTGAAACATGGGCTGCCCGCCGTGCTGCCATCAATGCCAGTGATGAAGATATCAAATTGCTGCGTCTGGCCTTCCGACAGGCACATGATCCGCGGCGTGCCGCCAAATACCGTGCAGATGACGATCATCGCCTGCATATGATGATTGGCCGCGCCACCGGATCGATCATTTATTATCACGTGATGAAGATGCTTCACGATGTGCTGCAAGCAGCACTGACTGAAATCCGGTTTAACTCCATGAGCGGCCCGTCCTTCGACCGCATGGTACAGGATCACCACCGCGACATTATCGAAGCAATTGCAGCCCGTGACCCGGATGCCGCGGAAAAGGCAATGTCCAACCACCTTCAGGCGGTACTTGATTTCTTTAAAACGGCCTCGGACAAGCAATCAACCTGATCGCAAAAAACAACAGGGCCGATAACAAAACAAATCCATTCAGGGGAAAACCGACATGACGACCTCGCGCGAGAAACTTCTGGCTTTGATGGATGCCGCACTGAAGGCAGCTGATCCGGGCGTTCAGATCCCGCTCAACATGCCATCACCGCCAAAGGGGAAAACCATTGTCATCGGTGCTGGCAAGGCATCGGCGAACATGGCGCGCGCGTTTGAACAGGCATGGAAAGGTGATCTCGAGGGGCTGGTCGTAACCCGTTATGGCCATGCTGTTCCATGCGAGAAAATTGAAATCGTCGAGGCATCCCATCCGGTACCGGATGCCGCAGGCGAAGAAGCCGCAAAACGCATCCTCGAAATCGTCAAATCCGCTGGCCCGGATGATCTGGTTGTCTGCATGATTTCGGGGGGCGGCTCGGCCCTTTTGGCCCTGCCCGGTCCGGGACTGACACTGGATGACAAACAATCCATCAACAAGGCGCTTCTGCGCAGTGGCGCGACAATTTCGGAAATGAATTGTGTGCGCAAACACCTTTCGGCGATCAAGGGCGGACGTCTTGCCAAGGTGGCGGCACCGGCGCGCATGCTGACATATCTGGTGTCAGATGTTCCCGGTGATGACCCGGCGATTATTGCATCGGGCCCGACCGTTGCAGACCCGACCACGGGTCAGGACGCGCTTGATATCATTCGCCACTATCAGATCGACATTCCCGAAGCCGCCGAAACGCTTCTTCGCAGTGCTGCTGATGAAACCGTCAAACCCGATGATCGGTGCTTTGACGGGCATGAGACAATCATGCTATCGCGCCCGCAAGACAGTCTTGAGGCCGCCGCATCGGTTGCCCGCGACATGGGGCTGAACCCGGTGATCCTTGGCGATGCCATCGAAGGGGAATCTCGCGAAGTCGCCATCATGCATGCCGGTATCGCCCATCAGGTTTCCAATCACGGACAACCCGCCGCGAAACCCTGTGTTCTGCTTTCTGGTGGAGAAACCACCGTGACGGTTCGAAGCAAAGGCGGCCGTGGCGGCCGCAACAGCGAGTTTTTGCTGTCACTTCTGATCCAGCTGCGCGATCAGCCGGGGTTCAGCGCCATTGCCATTGACACAGATGGCATTGATGGCAGCGAAGACAATGCCGGTGCGATCATGGATGGGACAAGCTGGAAAAAGGCACAAGAGCTTGGCATCGATCTTCGTGAATATCTTGCCAATAATGATGCCTATAGCGCCTTTGCCCGGATCGATGATCTGATCATTACCGGCCCGACCCTGACCAATGTGAATGATTTTCGCGCAATCCTGATCGAATAGGATCAGCCGCTAAAATTTGGGCAAAGGACGGGCTCAGGCATCAGGCTTTGGCATCCATGGCCGGACCCAGCCAAGCCCGTCTTCGGTTCTGCCATGCGGTTTGTATTCACAGCCGATCCAGCCGTCATAGCCAATGCGATCAAGCATATAAAACAGGAATGGATAGTTCAGCTCGCCACTGTCGGGTTCATGTCGCCCCGGTGCTCCGGCCACCTGAATATGGGCAATTTGGTCAAGATGCTTGTCCAGACGGGCGGCAATATTCCCGCCAACAATTTGCGCATGATAAATATCGAACTGAAGCTTAAGCCGCGGATGGGCAAGCTGTTCCAGGATAACCGCCGCCTGCTCGACCGAGTTTAAAAGATAACCCGGCATATCAATCGGATTGATCGGCTCGATCAGGATATCTATTCCCGCCTGATCGGCAAGATCGGCAGCATAGAGCAGATTGTCACAATAAAGACGGGCCAGCTCGCCGGAATTCTCGTTCTGTCCCATCACACCGGCCATACAATGAAGCATCTTGCAGTCGGTTGCCGCCGCGTAATCAAGCGCCTTGATCACGGAATCCCGAAATTCGTCCTCGCGCCCCGGTCGACAGGCAAGACCCCGGTCACCGGCCTCCCAGTTGCCAGCCGGAAGATTAAACAGCACCTGTTCCAGCCCGTTATCCTTTAGAAGCGATTTGACCGTTGAGAGCGGCATGTCATAGGCACCGATATATTCGACACCGACAAACCCCGCCTCAGCCGCAGCAGCAAACCGTTTCTCGAATGGAAGATCGGCAAACAGAAATGAAAGATTGGCGGCAAAGCGTGGCATATCGCACCTGACGGGTGAGTGAAAATTATCCGGTATGGTTTCCCATGCGCCACACAAGGTCAATCATCAATCAGTGAATTCTCAAGATGCAGTTGTGATTTTTTGACTTCGGCCAAAAGCCAGTCCCCGAACATCTCGACCTCCCCCCGGTTATTGCCGCGCCCGGTATGGACGAAGTGATAATTGTGACCTTCAAGATACAGATCAAAGGGCATGGTCAACAGACCGGCATTGATCTCCTCGCGGGCCATGGCGGGACTGGCAAGAACCACGCCCTGCCCGGCAATGGCGGCCTGAATGGCATGCGTATCATCAGAAAAGCTGATCCCGCCCGATGTTCCAAGCCCCTTCACCCCGTTGACCTCAGCCCAGCGTTCCCAGGTCGGGGTAACGTCATCAGGATTTAACCAGTCAAGATGTAGCAAGGTTGCCCTGGACAGATCATCAAAGCCTTGAATACCCAACGCCGGACTGCAAAGCGGTGCGAAAGTTTCGCGAAACATCGTTTGAACCACAAGCCCGTGATGCGGGCCACGGCCATACCGGATCGCTGCGTCAACCGTCCCGCTTGCAAGGTCAACCACCTCTGCCGAGGTATGAAGATGCAGATGAATGTCAGGATGACGTTTTTGAAAATCCGGCAAACGGCGCAACAGCCATTTGGCGGCAAAGGACGGAAGAACCGAGACGGTCAAACCGCGCGATGTCTTGCGGCGACGAACACGATCAATTGCATTTGCAAAGGAGACAAACCCGTCGCGAAGCACCGGGTAAAGTTCCTGTCCGGCCAGGGTCAACACCACCTGTCTTGGTTTGCGATCAAACAGGCGCACACCAAGAGTTTCCTCAAGAAGGCGCACCTGATGACTGATTGCCGTTGGTGTCACGGCAATTTCGGCAGCTGCTTTTTTAAAGCTTTGATGGCGGGCGGCGGCTTCGAACGCACGCAAGGCAGCAAGGGGCGGCAAAGACATATGGATGAATTTAACTCATCTGATACGTGAAGAATTCGATTTTGCACTAACCTGAAAAACAAGACAAGTTTTGGTCATCACCCAATCAAAGATGAATTAGAATCATCAGATGGAGCCCCAAAATGACCAGAATTCTTCACATCGACAGCAGCGCCCGTCCCGGTCGTTCCGATCAGAAACCTCACGGATCCCACAGCCGCCGCCTGTCGGCCAAATTCATCGAACACTGGCGCGCCCTTCGCCCGGATGATGAGATTATCTATCGTGATGTCGGTGCCAATCCGCCAGCACCCGTCACCGGTGACTGGGTCCATGCTGCATTTACCAAACCCGATGATCGCGAAGACTGGATGCATGACGTCCTTCGTGAAAGCGATCTTCTGGTTGATGAACTTTTGTCGGCTGATGTCATTGTCACCGGTGTCCCGATGTATAATTTCGGCATGCCCGCCCAGATGAAGGCATGGGTCGACAACATTGTTCGCGTCGGGAAAACATTCGGCTTTGACCGCTCACGCGATGGTGTTCCCTATTGGCCGATGATAACCGATGACAAATCAGTTGTCGTTTTGTCCTCCCGCGGAGATTACGGCTATGACCCCGGCGGCCGGGTCGCGCATTTGAACTTTGTCGAAGGCAGCCTTTTTGCACCGCTTGAATATCTCGGCATTACGGACAGCTATGGGGCAGCAATTGAATATGATGAGTTCGGCGATGATCGCACCGAACGATCAATTGCCATGGCAGAGGCAGAAACAATCGAAATTGCAAACAAGCTGATCAGGAAACACAGCACAAGAAACGCTGCATGAAATCATACGACCGGGCAAGGATTCTGTCCCGGCCCGGTCGTGTCCCTGATCAGATGCCACCGACCGGACATGCTGATAAATTCGGTTTTCTCATGATATCGTCCAGACCTTTGCTTGTGATCTTCGAATGCACACGCAACCCAAGACAAGCCCGCACCTTGTCGCTATAACAACGGTCTATTGTGATCATGATAGAGGCCCCAAGCATGAACAACGCCTTTGCCCTTCATCCCCAACTTGCCGCTGACACGACCCTTGTGACCGATGGTCCGTTGTCGCATGTGCTGCTGATGAATGATGCGCGTTATCCCTGGCTGATCCTTGTGCCCAAACGTCCCGATCTTGTTGATTATGATGATCTGAGCACCGAGGATCGCATCACCCTTGGCAACGAGGTCGCGGCAGTTTCGAAAGTGATCAAGCGCCGTTTTGAAGCGTACAAAACCAATGTTGCCATGCTGGGCAATATGGTTCCGCAGCTTCATTGCCATGTCGTTGGCCGTTTCAAGAACGATCCGGCATGGCCCGGCCCGATCTGGGGCGTTGGAACGGCTCAGCCATATGCAGAAGATGCAGGTCGCGATCGTCTTGCTACCCTGCGGGCCGATCTGATTTCCGCTTTCAAGCATCTCTAGATATTCAGGCAGCCCTGCTTGACGCACATCAAGGCACCCCAGATTGGAATAATGCAAAAGACGGATAGAACGAATTAACCGGGATATCCGTCATGCAGCTTGCACTTTACGAAAAATACGATCTGCGACTGCCACGTTATACCAGCTATCCGACCGCCCCCCATTTCCATGCTGGCGTAAATGGTGACGTATTTGAAGGATGGCTTGGTGACCTTGATCCCGACCAGCCGCTTTCCCTTTATCTGCATGTCCCCTATTGTCAGGAAATGTGCTGGTTTTGTGGCTGCAACACCAAGATCACAAAACACTACAAACCGGTCGCCGGGTATGTCGACGCACTGGTTGGCGAAATCCAAAGCACGCTGAGCAAGCTTCCCGCAGGCAAGAAATTCAGCGTTTCACATATCCATTTTGGCGGTGGCAGCCCAACCATCATGAAAGCCGATGATTTGCGTGCGATCATGACAACCATACGGGCCCGGCTTGATATTCTTGACGATGCCGAAATTGCCGTTGAGATGGACCCGCGGACAGCCAAAATCGATTTCATGGATGCCATGATCGAGTTCGGCTTCAACCGCGCAAGCATCGGTATTCAGGACTTTAATGAAACTGTGCAACGGGCCGTCAACCGCATCCAGAGCATGGAACTGGTCAGCGATGTGATTACCAATCTGCGTGATCGCGGCATTACCGGTATCAATGTCGATCTGATGTACGGCTTGCCGTTTCAGACTCTTGAAACATTGCGCGAAACGGTTGATCAAACCGTCTCATTGCGCCCTGATCGCTTGTCTGTATTTGGCTATGCCCATGTTCCCTGGATGAAAAAACATCAGCAACTGATCCCGACAGAAGCCCTGCCAAACACGCAGGAACGCTGGGCCCAGTATGAGGAAATCCAGAACCGTCTTGCCATGCACGGATATGTTGCCATCGGGCTTGATCACTTTGCCCATGAAGCCGACAGCATGGCGATTGCCCTGAAAAACGGGAAACTTCACCGCAACTTTCAGGGTTACACCACCGATCGCGCAGAAGCGCTTATCGGCTTTGGCCCTTCGGCGATTTCATCCCTGCCGCAAGGATATGCGCAAAATGATCCGGCCCTTGCGCGCTGGCAACGCAATGTCGAAGACGGCAAATGCGCCATCGAAAAAGGCGTCGCCCTTTCAGCCAGCGACAAGCTGCGCCGCGAAATCATCAATGAATTGATGTGCAACCTGACCGTTGATCTTGATGTCGTCTGCGCACAGTTTGGCACATCGGCGGACCGGTTTGCGCCCGAACTTGAACGCATCAGCGCCATGAGCGCCGATAACATCGTCGAAGTTAACGGCAATAACATATCCCTGACCGAAACGGGACGTCCTTTGGTGCGTGCTGTCTGTGCAGCGTTTGATACTTACCTTGATCCCGCACATGGTCGACACTCCCAGGCAGTTTGATCCTTTGAATAATCCAACAAAAGGGGCCAATTGGCCCCTTTTTTCATTGATCGAACGGAGTTGAAAAGATCAGTCCCACTGCGGCGCCAGCCCATCAGGACTGACGATGCGGCCATTTGCATCAGCAAGATCGTGAATGACCGTCATTTGCGCGCTCGACAGTTCAAAGTCAAAGATATCGAAGTTTTCCTTCAACCGGTGCTCGTCAACAGTTTTGGACAGGGTAACCACACTGTTTTGCTGGATCAACCAGCGGAGAACTATCTGCGCAACCGATTTTCCGTGATCGGCGGCTAATTCTTTCAGGGTGTCATTTTCAAATACCTTACCATCGGCCATGGCAAAGTAACTGGTCAGAGACATCCCGAACCTGTTTGCCGCATCCATCACAACGGATTGATCAAGGAACGGATGATATTCGACCTGATTGGTTACAATCGGAGCATCTGAAAGCGATACCGTCTCGGCCATCAGAGCGGTACTGAAGTTGCTCACCCCGATATGGCGGACCTTCCCGGCCTTGTGAACGGCATTAAGTGCGCCTATCTGCTCAGCCAGCGGCACATCATTGTTCGGCCAGTGCAAAAGCAAAAGGTCAACATAGTCTGTACGCAACTTGCCAAGACTTTCATCAACAGACGCAATGAAATCATCATGACGGTAATTGCTGACCCAGACCTTGGTGGTCAGGAATATGTCTTTGCGCGGAATACCTGACATTTCGATGGCTTCGCCCACTGCGGCCTCATTCTCATAAATCTGCGCGGTATCGATATGACGAAATCCGGTTTTCAGAGCCTGCGGGACGATGCGCTTCACATCATCTTCGGCGATGCGAAACGTCCCAAATCCAAGCGCAGGAATGCGCGCGCCATTTGCGGTTACATCAAACATTTTCAATCCTCGTTTTGTTGCGTTTTGATGGCAAACATCCATTTGATGTTTGCGTTTCAAACTGTGGAATATTTCGTAGGCGGGAATGCGTTCACCGGGCAGGCTGAAGACTGATCTCGTGACGTCGATCAAGCGATCCACTCAACACAGTCAAACCAAGTGCAACAACAACCAGAATGGCACCAATCCAGGGCGTCGCGACCAATCCCAGACTTGATGCGACAATCTGCCCACCAATCCAGGCGCCAAGAGCAATGCCAAGATTGAACGCCGCGATATTGAGTGCAGAAGCGACATCCACACCATTAGGGCGATGTTGTTTGGCCAGTTTCACGACATAAAGCTGCAGCCCCGGCACATTAGCAAATTGCAGGAACCCAAGCGCCCCCAAGGTCGCAATCGTCGCAATCGGCGAAATGACAGCAAAGCTGAACAGAACAAGGACTGCCGCCTGCAAGATAAACAATCCAGTCAGGGCACGGATGGGATTGCGGTTGGCAAGCTTCCCACCCGCAAGATTACCAATGGCAATCGCGACACCGTAAAAGATCAGGATCAGACTGACCGATGATTCGGTAAAGCCGGTGATTTCCTGCAAGATCGCTGACAAATAGGTAAAGGCAACGAATGTCCCGCCATAGCCGAGTGCCGTCATGCCATAGACAATCAACAAACGCCCACTGCCCAGAACACGGAGCTGATCGCCAAGCCCTGCCGCTTCACCACGCTTGAGATTCGCGGGCAGCAATGCCGCAATCCCGACAAAGGAAATAACCCCCAGAAGGGCAACTCCCCAGAATGTCGCGCGCCAGCCGAACATCTGACCAATAAATGTTCCCAATGGAACACCGGTGACAATTGCAACCGTCAACCCCATGAACATCATGGCAATTGCCGATGCCCGACGATCTTCCGGAACAAGGTCCGCTGCAATCGTCGCCCCGACCGAGAAAAACACACCATGTGCAAAGGCGGAAATCACCCTTGCGACCAACAGCAGCTCGTAACTCGGACTTAGTGCTGCAATCGCATTCCCGATAATGAACAACCCCATCAATCCCAACATCAGGGATTTGCGGTTCATCCCACCGGTAAGCGCGGTCAGGATCGGTGCACCAAAAGTAACACCAAGAGCATAGACACTGACGATCAGGCCCGCCATCGGCAAGGTCACGGCAAGATCCGTTGCAACCGTCGGCAACAGGCCGACGATCACAAATTCTGTTGTCCCGATCGCATAGGCTGCGATGGTCAACGCAAACAAGGCAAGTGGCATCCAAATTCTCCTTCCGCAGATGATGCGGATAATTGTGTTTCATCGGGATTTCCCGGAATTTGGTGTGACTATGCCAAGCAAAACCTTGCGCGATAATCTGGATTGCGCGACAACCATATATGAATTCAATTCAAAGATGAGGCACAATTGGACAATCGCGCAGGTGAAATGGAGACCTTTGTCAGAGTCATCGAGCATGGTAGCTTTTCCCAGGCCGCACGGGATTTGCACATGTCTCCGTCCGCCGTCAGCAAACTGGTCACGCGCATTGAGGACCGCCTTGGCACAAGATTGCTTGTCCGATCCACCCGCCAGCTGCAACTGACACCTGAAGGCGAAATGTATTTGCGCCGTGCCCGGACCATTCTTGATCAGATTGATGAAACCGACCGATTGATCGGCGGCGGCGGTCAGGTTGCACCACGTGGCAAGCTTAGCGTTAATGCATCTGTCGCCTTTGCACAGGTTTTCATTGTGCCCAACCTGCCGCGTTTTCTGCGTCAATATCCCGACATCGAGCTTGAACTGACCCAGACCGATGGCATTGTTGATTTACTGGAAGAACGTGCTGATATTGCCATTCGTTCAGGCTTGTTACCGGACTCCAACCTGATGGCGCGCAAGCTTCTTGAAACGAAGCGCAAAATCGTCGCATCCCCGGACTATTTGGCAGAACATGGCATCCCGCAAACACCGGCCGACCTCGCCCATCATAAATGCCTACGCTTCAGTTTCATCAAGGGTCGGAATTTCTGGCCATTCACCGATCCACAAACCAATCGACGCTTTGAACAAACCATCAGTGGTGATTTTCTGGGAAACAACGGCCCGCTGGTCAAGTCTATGTGTCTGGCAGGTATCGGCATAGCCCGGATTGGCAATTTTCATGTTCAGGATGCAATCGACCGTGGTGAGCTGATCGAAATTCTTAAAGACTGGACTGCGGATGACGTGGAAACGGTGCATGCTGTCTGGGCCGGTCACGATCATCTTGCCACCCGTGTTCGCGCCTTTATCGACTTTGTCGCAAACTGCGTCAAAGAAGCCTGAAATCAATGCCCCGGACTATGCAGACTTGCGCAAAGTCAGAATGACAATGCCACTGACAACAATCAGGCCGCCAACCATCTGGATAGGGCTGATCATCTGGTCAAGCACCACCCAGCCAAACAGCAGGGTCGCAATCGGCTCGACATTCATCACCGGCGCATTGCGCGCCATATCCAGTCGCGGCACGGTGATGAACAGAACGGAAAACGCACTGCCATAAAGCGTGACCAGAACGGCAAGTCCGATCCAGCCCGGCAAGGCTTGCGGTGTTGCCATGCCACCGGGCAGTACATCACCGATTCCGGCCATGATCATGGCGATAAAGACTACTACCATCGTAAACATGGACCGAACAGAACCATTCAAAGCAGCAAGCTTGTGATCGGTCACCCAGAACGCCACCGACAGGGCGGTTGCGGCCATCAGGGCAAAGACAATGCCAAGCCACCATTCATCAGTTACAGCAATACCGCCCCCCAGGATCCCCGGCAGATCAAGCGCCAGGACAAGCCCCGAAAGAATGAACAGCATCAGAGCAGCTGATTTCAGTGTCGGGCGCGCACCACCCAGCCCCCATGTCAAAAGGGCCAGAATGATCGGAAACGTATTGGCCGTCAGCAAGGCCAGCGCCACAGGTACACGCGCGACCGCAGAATAGAGGCACAGGCTCTGGATCGTGATCATCAGACCAAGTAGTAATTGCCACCGTCCCAATCGCCTGGGAAGGCGAATGGAATGACGCTGCATGGTGATGATCGAAATCAGGATCAGCAACGCCACACCTGATCGGCACAGAACCGCCAGCAGCAACCCGGTGCCATTTTCAAATGCAAGCCGTGCGGCGACATGGTTGCCCGCAAAGCTGCAGGCGACAAGCGCCAAAGTCATCACAGCAATCTGGCGGGGAAACAGTGCGGGGGCAGCATTCGGGTTTACCGGGGACGGATCGTGACGGGCGGCGGACATTCAGTTTAATCCTGACTGGTTGGGGCGCACCGAATAGACCTTATACCCCTTGAACAATCAAGGCGTTATATGGAGTCCTGAAGTTCCGCAGCACTTAGAAGTTCAAGACATCTCTGTGCAACCAGACGTGCGGGCTGCAAAGACGGATGATGAAACGGCACAAGCTCGGTCCCGGTTTGCATCGGCCGGGCATAGCCCCCTTCATAGAGCGACTGTTGAAACCGTCGGTGACGTTCCGAGGACAATCCATCGGGCGCATAGATATAAACCCCACCGGACGCGGCCGCTGCTTCACAACACATCGAAACGGAATCACCGGTTACAATCACCACATCGGCAAGTGCGAGATATCCGAAATAGGGATTTTCGTTCTGCGATGTCCAGTCGTGATAGTGATAGGCAAGCCCCGATGCTTCCAGACGACTTGCGATCAGGGCTTCATTCTCAGATCCCGTGCGTCGGCTTGTCGTGACCATCAGGCTGCCATCGACAGCCTGGGCGGCCTCGATTGCCTTTGAGATCAGCTCGTCGGCCATCACACTTGTAAATGTTGTCTTCTTGGTATTGCCCCCGACAATGACGGCAAAACGCGGTGACGGCAGCCCCTTGAAAACAGGGCGCCATTGATCGGCCTCGATCAAAAGACGCGTCTCGGTGACCCGATGCGGGGCACCAGGAATTTCGACAATATTTTCGCGGATCGTGATCTGGTCATGCGCAGGAACCGCAATCAGATCAAACGCACCTTCGCCACCATCCGGACGCATGATCTGGCAGATGCGGCTGTGACCCCGGCTTTGCTTTTTGATCCATCTGGCGATCGGCGCAGTCCTGCGACCGGCAGAAATCACAAGGTCTGGCCAAGGCGCGGTCAATCTGGTGCGCGAAGACATATCAACACCGATCAAACTTGATCCACGGATGAAGTTTGGCAGACGCGCCCATTTGGTATAACCGATATCGATACGCTTGAAGGGTTGCGCCAATGCCTCGGCGACACCGATTGCCTGATTGACATTTCCGGCCCGATCATCGGCCAGAACCCATATCAGATGCGTGTCTTGCTCGGTCATTCAGGGAAACTTTCCTGATTTGATTATTGTTTTTCGACGATGGCACAAAACAGATTATCGTTTTTGCCTGTCCGGGTCGATGGATGCTGATCTGATAGGTACAGTCAGATTATGGGTTTATCAAGCATCCACGCAAAGTCATGAAATTGGCGCTGGGCAATGAAACATTTTTGTAATTTAATCATTCGCCCCTACCTATTCTTTAGGATGGGAAACTTATTACTCAGGCGCAGGCAGAATGCTCGGCTCATCGGTATCGGTCAAAAGAACTTCAAGAACTGTCCTGTGCATCCTGCTTGCCTTGCTGCCGGTCACTGTATGGATGGTGACCGAATTCTGGCGCGAAACCAAACTTGTCGACATCAGCGAGGATGGCCGGAACAAGCTTGAACTTTATCGCTCCAACCTGCAGGGCGCGATCAAGGAACATGAATATCTTCCGATCACGCTGGCCTCGGACAAACGCATCATTGATCTCGCTCTCGGGGCCGATCCGGCGACCGCAGCGGCGGTTAATGTCTATCTTGAACGGCTTACGGCAGACAGTGGCGCATCTGATATCTATTTCATGGATGAGAGTGGTGCGACTATTGCCGCTAGCAACTGGAACAGCCAGGCATCCTTTATCGGGCGCAACTTTTCATTCCGCCCCTATTTCCAGCAAGCCCGCATGGGCATGACCGGTCATTATTTTGCGTTTGGTATCACATCGAATGTTCCGGGTTACTATATCTCCCATCCGGTCCGCCCGGACGGCACGACCTTTCAGGGGGCTATGGTGGTCAAAACCCATCTTGAGGCCCTTGTGCAACGCTGGGCAAGGGGCAGTGAAAGCGTTCTTGTCACCGACGAAAACGGTATCGTCATTATTGCGTCTCATCCTGAATGGCGGTTCCGCGATCTTGACGGATTGCCGACAAAGGAGCGACCGCGGATCATTGCTTCACGCAAATATGGTGACCATTCACTTGATCCGATGCCATTGATTTCCGGTGACTGGCCAAAAGGCAATGACCTTGGGACCCTTACACTTGGCGGAACACCACGCAATGCGGGCGATCAAGACATCTCCCCCGCGCCCGAAACCGGTCAGCTCCGCACCGAAAAAGCCAAACCCGAACTGGCGAAAACCACCTATCTTGTGACGGGCAGCACCCTGCCAACACAAGGGTGGCGGATGTATTTGCTGACCGACAAATCATCACTGGATCGTTCGATCATCAGTGCCGGTTTGATGGGCGGTGCTGCGCATATCATTTTCACCGGTCTGGTGTTTATCATCTTGCAGCGCCGACGCGCGATGCTTGAACAACTTGAAATTCGTGACTGGTCACAGCGCGAGCTCGAACGTCAGGTTCGCCTTCGTACCGCCGATCTGATGAGCACCAACCTGCGTCTTGCCCAGGAAATCAATGAACGGTCCCGTACCGAAGATGCCTTGCGATCAGCACAGGCAGAACTGGTCCAGACCAGCAAACTCGCAGCCCTTGGTCAGATGTCAGCGGGCATTGCCCACGAAATCAACCAGCCGCTAACCGCCATTCGAAGCTATGCCGAAAACGCCCTTAAATTCATTGCGCGCGGCAATGAAGAAACGGCAAGCCGCAATCTGCAACGCATCTCGGAACTGACCGACCGAATGGGGCGGATCACGAACAACCTCAAGACATTTTCGCGCCGTCCCGAACAGGACAATCACCCGGTTGACGTCCCCAAACAGATGCAAACGGCGATTGATCTTGTTCATGAAACCGGTCGTGCCGGCATGGCCGAGATTGTTATGACCCACGATGAAAATATTCGCCCCGTCATCGCAGAGGCCAACCAGCTGACACAGGTCTTTACCAATCTGATCAGCAATGCCGCAGATGCCTGCAACAGTATCGAAAACGCCAAAATCGAGATTTCGATTATCGAGCGTGAAGACCGTGTCCTTGTTAAGGTCAAGGATAACGGGCATGGCATCCTGCCCGAAAACCTGCCGAAACTTTTCGACCCGTTCTTTACCACCAAACCCTTTGGCGACGGTTTGGGACTGGGTCTTTCAATCTGTTATGGCATCATTCGAAGCTTTGGCGGCACCATCCGTGCGGAAAACCGCCCAACTGGCGGATCATCCTTTATCATCGAGCTTCGCCATGATGGTGTTGGCGAGGAGAGCCGGGAAAACAGTGTCTCGACGGGAAATGCAGGGCCTGATAAAAACCAGAATCAAATCGCATCTGCTCTTGATGTGCATGGGGATCAGGCCTGACCGCAAACCGGCTTTCTGATCCGGTATCAGGATCAAAGGATACGCCAGTGCCCGCCACCGCCGAATGTGTTCTGTTTGTTGATGACGACGCCGATGTGCGTGAAGCCGCACAACAAACACTTGAGCTCGCAGACATCCCGGTCGAACTTTTTGCCGATGCCACATCCGCCCTTGCCCGCCTGCGCAAAGGATGGCCCGGTGTGGTCGTCTCTGACATTCGCATGCCGAAAATGGACGGGCTGGAATTCCTGACCGAGGTCAAAAAAATCGACCCCGACATGCCGGTGATTATGGTTACCGGGCATGGCGACGTCGCAACCGCGGTAAAGGCCATGCAAAACGGGGCATTCGATTTTATCGAAAAACCCTATGCCCCGGACATGTTCGTGGATGCGACCAGGCGAGCAATGGCACATCGCAGCCTGATCCTTGAAAACAGAACACTGCGCATCGAGCTCGCCAAACATACGAAAAATGCGTCTGACTTCATCGGCCGCAATCCGGCAATGGAAAAATTGCGCACCCTGATTGCCAATATTGCCAGCACCAATGCCCATGTCCTGATCAATGGTGAAACCGGATCAGGCAAGGAAGTCATTGCGCGCAATTTGCATGAAATGTCGGGGCGTAGCGGCCCGTTCGTTGCGGTCAATTGCGGCGGCATGCCAGAAAACCTGATTGAATCCGAACTGTTTGGTCATGAGGCCGGTGCATTCACCGGTGCCGATCACAAACGCATCGGTAAATTCGAGTTTGCCGACAAGGGTACGATCTTCCTTGATGAGATCGAAAGCATGCCGCTTTCCCTGCAAATCAAGCTGTTGCGTGTCTTGCAGGAACGCGCCCTTGAACGGCTTGGGTCAAACCGGGTGCAACCGATTGATCTGCGTGTGGTTGCCGCCACCAAAACCGATCTTCGGGCAGCATCATCACGCGGGGAATTCCGCGAAGATCTGTATTACCGGCTAAATGTCGTGCAGCTTCACATCCCGCCGCTGCGCGACCGCAAGGATGACATCCCGCTTCTGTTCGAACATTTCACCCGGGATGCGACCAAACGGTTCGACCGCTCGGTAAAACTGGTAACACCTGCTGAAATGGCGCAATTCACGGCCTATGACTGGCCGGGAAATGTCCGCGAATTACGCAACGCTGCCGAACGTCGTGTTCTTGGTCTTGATCCTTTGGCAAGCGACAATGACGCGGCACCGCAAAGCGGATTGACGCTGCCCCAGCAGGTCGAGGCCTTTGAAAAAAGCCTGATCACCGAGGCCCTTCGCGAGCATCGCGGTAACGTGACCACAACCGTCAGCGCGTTGGGCGTCCCGCGCAAGACATTCTATGACAAGCTGACCAAATACGACATCACCCCCTCCGAATTCAGAAAAACCCGCAGCAACAGCAATGAAGAGCCCGCCAGCTAGGCGGGCTTTTTGCTTGAGACGATGCCACACCCAACTTGTATGGATATCCACACAAACAGCAAATAATCATGTGCGAGATAACTCACAAATCAACAAAATATACCGCACCGCAATAGCATCAGATTCACCTTAATAAGCTGATTTAAAATAATAATTTTTAATACCCCCAAACTGGCCCGTCCCTTGCTGATTACGGCACAGCGCCAAAAGGCGTTTCAAAACGACGCCACAAAAGGCGCGCTAACGGGAAAACGCATAAGCCAGTCAAAGGGAGACAATCGAATGCGTCCTATCACCAAACATATCCTCGCAGCAGGCGTTGCCGCCGCAGCACTCATGGGTGTCAATGCAGCCTCCGCACAGGAAGTTATCAAGTTTGCGCACGTTGTTGCGCCGAACACCCCGAAAGGTCAGGGTGCGGAATTTTTCAAAAAGCGTGCAGAAGAAATTCTGGGTGACAAAGTAAAAATCGAAATCTATCCGAACTCCCAGCTTTTTGATGACGACAAGGTTCTGCCGGCCATCCTGCGTGGTGACGTACAGTTCGGGGCGCCGTCGCTGGCGAAATTCGGCAAATGGACCAAAAAACTGCAGGTCTATGATCTTCCGTTCCTGTTCAAGGACATGGATGCCGTTTCCTGCTTCCAGAATGGCGAAAAAGGTCAGGAACTCCTGAACTCCATGTCGGGCAAGGGCCTGACCGGTGTTGGCTACTGGCATAACGGCCTGAAACAGCTTTCGGCCAACAAGCCGCTGCGCGCACCCGAAGATGCCGCAGGCCTGAAATTCCGTATCCAGTCATCTGACGTGATTGCTGCACAATTCGAAGCCATCGATGCAGTTCCGCAGAAAATGGCATTCTCCGAGACCTACTCTGCCCTTCAGACCGGCGTTGTTGATGGTCAGGAAAACACCTGGTCGAACATCTATTCGAAGAAATTCTTCGAAGTTCAGGATTACATCACTGAATCCAACCATGGTCTTCTCGACTATATGGTCGTCACCTCGACCAAGTGGTGGGATGGTCTGGATCCGGAAATCCGCGCGGGCCTGACCCAGGCAATGAACGAAGCATCCGATTACGCAAACGGCCTGTCGGCCAATCTGACCGCTGAACAGCGTCAGGCAGTGATCGATTCCGGCGAAACCGAAATCCTTTCCGTTTCAGCAGATGACTTTGCCAAATGGCAGACAGCAATGAAGCCGGTTTGGGATGAGTTCTCTGGCGATATCGGTCAGGACATCATCGACGCCGCTGCTGCGTGTAACTGATCCTAGCTTTTTCCCCACTTTATCGGAAAAGGGCCGTTTACGATGATCTCGACGGTCGTTACCCGGCTGGAGGAGGGCATTATTGCCCTCCTGCTTGCCGCCATGACATCGCTTACCTTTGTAAACGTCGTCATGCGTTACGTTTTCAACTCCGGTCTCACCTGGGCCTTGGAAATCACCGAATTCCTGTTTGCCTGGCTGATCCTGTTTGGCATGTCCTATGGGGTCAAGGTCGGTTCCCACATTGGTGTGGACGCACTTGTCCGTCTGTTCCCGGATCGGGTACAGCGCGTGATTGGCCTGATCGTTGTCGCAACAGGCATCCTGTATTCGAGCTGGTTGATCATTGGTGGCTGGGAACTGGTCAGCTTCAACCACATGCTTGAAATGGAAGCGGAAGACAGCCCGCTGATGCTGTGGTTCGTTTATCTGATCATGCCCGTTGGTGCAGCTTTGCTGGCATTCCGTCTGGCACAGGTTGGCTGGCGCATCATCACCGGCAAACAGGTTGGCTTTAATCTGGCAGACGAAGCACGCGAAGCGATTGATCAGCTTAATCATGCTGGCAATTCAGCTGCAAACGGCGACAAGTCCGCCGACGCATCAAAGCCAAATGCGTAAGCCGCGCGGGGGACATTTTTCATGACAATTGCATTTCTGTTTATCCTGCTGTTCGGCTTGATGGCCATGGGCGCACCGATCGCCATTTCGCTTGGCGTATCTTCGCTTGCGACCATTTTGATGTTTGGTGATGACAGCCTTGCCACGCTGGCCGAAAAGCTGTTTGGCGGGATGGAACATTACACCCTTCTTGCCATCCCGTATTTCATTCTGGCCTCGGCATTTCTTTCGACCGGTGGTGTTGCCCGCCGTCTGATCCGCTTTGCCATTGACACTGTGGGCTGGTTCCCCGGTGGTCTTGCCATGGCATCTGTTCTGGCTTGCATGCTGTTTGCGGCCGTATCCGGATCAAGCCCGGCCACGGTCGTCGCCATCGGCTCCATCGTGATTGCCGGTATGGTCCGCGCGGGTTACCCGCAAAGCTTTGCGGCAGGTGTGATCTGTAATGCCGGGACGCTTGGCATTCTGATCCCGCCATCCATCGTCATGGTGGTTTATGCAGCCGCGACCGAGGTTTCGGTTGGCCGCATGTTCCTTGGCGGGGTTATCCCGGGTATCATGGTTGGCCTGCTTTTGATGATTGCCATCTATATCGTTGCACGCATCAAGAAACTGCCAAGCCAGCCACGTCCAAGCATCGGAGAATGGGGCGGAGCACTGTTTTCAGCATCCGGTGGCCTGTTGCTGGTTCTCCTGATCATGGGCGGCATTTATGGCGGTGTCTTTACCCCGACCGAGGCCGCCGCAGTAGCAGCCTTCTATGCCATGTTTGTTGCTGTGCTGTTTTACCGTGACATGGGCCCGATCAAGAACCTTTCATGGGTTCCGGAAAACGGCAATACCGGCTTTGGCAGCCTGATTGCCCATAATATTCCGAAGATGGGCAAGGCTTTGGCATTGCTACCGTTTGACAAGGAAGTGCGTCACGTTCTGCTGGATGCGGGCAAAGTCACCATCATGCTGATGTTCATCATCGCCAATGCGATGCTGTTTGCCCATGTTCTGACATCCGAACGCATTCCGCATACCATTGCCGAAACCATCATTGGCTGGGGACTTCCGGCATGGGGCTTCCTGATTGTGGTCAATATCGTTCTGTTGATCGCCGGAAACTTCATGGAGCCAAGCGCGATCCTTCTGATCATGGCACCGATCCTGTTCCCGATTGCCATGCAGCTGGGCATTGATCCGATCCATCTTGGCATCATCATGGTGGTCAATATGGAGATCGGCATGATCACGCCGCCGGTGGGTCTCAACCTGTTTGTGACTTCGGGAATCACGGGGATGCCGCTTCTCAAGGTCGTCAAGGCAGCCCTGCCTTGGTTGATGATCCTTCTGGGCTTCCTTGTGCTCATCACCTATGTCCCGGCCATCTCAACATGGCTTCCGACAACCCTGATGGGACCGGAACGGATAATGACCCACTAGACGGTTCTGATTTTCCGGAAACAAACCTGAAAAGGGCGGTGTTCGACGTGACACCGCCCTTTTCATTTGGCCACATAGCAGCCATTCCAGCGGATCGGATTGAGGCACTTGGAAAAAACAGCGATCTTGTGGATAATGGGATTTCTTCAATTGTTTCAGGTTTCTGTCCCTGAAGGTGTGGCATGTGTCGCACAATCGCGGACGCAGAATTGACGCCACCCCGTTTGCCTTATCCCGTTAAAACCGCGTTCGATATCGTGCGCGGATTTACGCCCGACTTGGCAAATAACTGTCAGCATGCCTGGAACGCCGAGGAATTTCGCCCCACTTGCCACTGCATGAAACGGAAAGCAGACCAAATGGCACAAAGCACGCCCGATACAAGGCCCGATCCCAAACGTCTGGCTTTGCTGCTTGCAGCCCTGATTGCAACGGCCCCCTTTGCAATCGACACCTACCTGCCAGCGATCCCGGCGATGGCCGCCGACTTTGGTACTGCAACCCACGCGGTTGAAATTTCAATCAGTACATTTCTAATCGGATTTGCCCTTGGGCAACTGATTGGCGGCCCGTTATCTGATCGTATCGGGCGGCGTCCGGTCGCGCTGACCGGGCTGGTTATCTACATCATCACCAGCGCGCTTATCACGGGCGTTGAAAGTGCTGCGGCACTAAATGTCATGCGCTTTATTCAGGCAATTGGCGGCGGCTTTGCACTGGTTGTTGTCGGCGCGTCCGTTCGTGATCTTTATGAAGGCAAGGAAGCGGCAAAGATGTTTGCGCTGATTGCCGTGATCATGATGATCGCGCCACTGGTGGCACCAACAGTGGGATCAGCACTTCTGGTCTGGTTTGACTGGCAGGCGATCTTTGTTCTTCTGATCATCTATGGCAGCCTGATGCTGTGTGTCGTCTGGTTCAGGATGCCCGAAACCACCAAATACCGTCCGCATTATGCCGGACCAACCCGGCGTGTCTGGTGGACCTATCTTGAGGTCCTGCGCACGCGCAAGGCCGTTGGCTTCATGCTGACCCATACGGGTGCGAGTGCCGTCATGTTCAGCTTTCTGACCGACAGCCCGTTCATGTATATCGACTTTTTCGGTTTTACCCCGGCACAGTTCCCCTATCTGTTCGGGGCCAATGTTGTGGTCATCGTGCTGTGCAACCGCTTGAACAATCCATTGCTACGCCGGATGGAGCTTCATCAGATTCTTAAATACGGAACAGGCATTCAGTTTGCGGCTGTGATCGGACTGTTTCTGGCGATCAATGTGTTTGAGCCAAGCCTCTATAGTGTTGTGCCTCTGGTCATGATTTCGGTCGGAATGATCGGGCTGACCGCGCCAAATGCAACGGCATCTTTCATGCAATATTTCCCCCATATCGGCGGAACCGCGACCGCATTGATGGGAACCATCCAGTTCGCAACCGGGGCACTTGCCGGCATGATCATTGGCCATTTTCATGATGGCACGCTTTTGCCTGTCACGCTTTCGATGCTGATCTTCGGGTTATTTGCCAATGTGATGGTTCATTTCGTCGCAGAAGCAAAACCGACCGACGTCACCGCAAATTTACGAGAAACATCCGCGACAGATGCCGCAGAATAAAAGATTGAACAGGAGAACCACCGATCATGGCAAAGATGAATTTCAATGATTACGGTCGTTGCATGGCGACCTATAACAGCTGGCAGAATGGGGTGCTGTTTGATCTTTGTGCGCAAATTGGCGACGAAGAACGCCGCCGTGACAGGAACATGTTTTTTGGCTCAATCCACAACACGCTGAACCATCTTCTTTATATTGATCTGCGCATTTTGGGCATTCTGAAAACCGGTCAGGCCGGAACCTATGATGCATGCACCATCGTTGCAGATGACTTTGAAGATCTCAGGGAACAACGTATTGCGATGGACAAGGAAATCAGTGCCTTTGTCGATGCAACAGATCATGCATGGCAAGATGATTACCGTGAATTGATGGGGCTGGACGGGGTCACAAGAAAGCTTCCCCGCCAGTTATTCCTGATGCAGCTTTTCAACCATCAGACCCATCACAGATCGCAAATCACCAGTGAATTGCACAAGATGGGTCTTGATTACGGCATCACGGATGTACCGCTCACCCCCGATTTGCCGCTGTAAGGTCGGGATTATTTCCCGGTAAAGACCGCTTTGCGCTTTTCAAGGAAGGCGGTGTAGCCTTCCTTGAAATCCGCACTGTCAAAGGCGCGATAACCTTCGTCGAATTCGCGCGCGTCAATCGCACCGCCCTGACGGAGACGGTTGATCATTTTCTTGTGCAGGCGCTGGGTAATTGGTGCACCACCGGCAATGCGGTGCGCCGTTTTGTCGATCTCGGTATCAAAGTCGGCAATCGGCACATGACGGGCAACAAAGCCGATCTCACGCGCGCGCTCGGCATCAAAGACCTGCCCTTCAAGCAGGATTTCAAACAAGGTTGCCTCGCCCAGAAGATCAAGCATGATCTCAAGCTCCGGATAACCCAGCGTCGCACCAAGCTTCATTGGCGGAACTGCAAATTTTGCATTATCTGCCGCAATGCGCAGATCACAGGCCGATGCCAGAACGAAAGACGCCCCCATGCAAGGCCCATCAATGGCCGCAATCACCGGATGGGTGCAGTTCTGGATCGCTTGCAGGGCTTCTGCATGCAAAAGCCCATAATCACGGGCCTTTTCAAATCCGGCCCGTTCACGCACGAATTCATGAATATCTGCGCCAGCACCGAAACCGGACCCCTCACCACCGCGAATAACGACACAGCGCAAATCCAGATCACCGGAAAGTTCCTGTGCGATATTGGCAAGCGTGCCCCACATCGGCTTTGTCAGGGCGTTTTTGCGGTCGGGCTGACAAATGGTAACAGTCGCAATGCCATCTGCAATGGCGACATTCAATCCGGTCTGGTCGGTCATGACATTTCCTTTGGGGCTTGCTGTGTGGACACAGCTTAATTCGGCATAACTATACCGAATAAACCGAAACAGCGGTCTTGCCAATAAAAGACAAGCAGTTTCCGGTCACTAGAACATCAGACACCATGACTTTCTGTCGTCACAGATGCCGTTTCCCGTGATTTGTTCAGCCTTTTGTCCAGCCATGCCACCGCCTCATCGATATCAGCCTCGTAATGGACTGCTGGCGGCTTCATGCCATGCACGAACAGATCGCGGCGGATGTCGTGTTTTGTTCCGCAAAAAACGATCTGCCCGCCACGCCCGCGCACCTTTTGCACAAGTCCGGCCAATGTATTTGCCGCCGTTGAGTCCAGAAATGGCACAGCCGAGAAATCAACAACCAGAGCACGACGTGTATCGCCGATACGATCAAGTACCGAGCCGAATGCGGCTGTCGCCCCGAAGAAAAAGACACCCGAAATCCGAAACACAACAACATCGGGATCGCCAGCCGACACCGCATCGCTATTGGGCGCAACCAGCGTGCTGTCTGCCAGATCTTCTGCAACAAACGGGGTGTGGCTTTCGACATCTGCCATGCGAGACATCCGGCGAATAAACAAAACCGACCCAAGCGCAAAACCGACAATGATGGCTTCGAGCAGATCGCGAAAAACGGTGAGCAACAACGTCGTCAATAAAACCGCCGCATCGCCGCGCGATGACCGCAGCAATGTAAAAATCGCGTGTTTTTCGATCATGTTCCAGGCCACAACGGCCAACACACCGGCAAGACATGCCAAGGGAATGAAACTTGCCAGCGGAGCCGCAACCAGAATGAACACCAACAGGAAAAACCCGTGCAGGATACCGGCCACCGGTCCATGCGCCTTGGAACGCACATTGGTTGCCGTACGCGCAATCGTGCCGGTCACACAAATCCCGCCAAACAATCCCGATGCAACATTCGCGACCCCCTGCGCCACCAGTTCACAATTTGATCGGTGTCTGCGCCCCGTCATGCCGTCCGCGACAACCGCAGACAACAGGGATTCAATCGCCCCCAAAAGCGCAAATGCAATCGCATTGGGCAAAACGGCCTGCATCTTGGCAAAGCTGATCTCCGGGAGCGACGGCACAGGCAAACTGTCGGGAATTCCACCAAAGACACTGCCAATGGTTGAGACCGGCAGGTTGAAGAGTGCCGTTGCCGCAGCCGCGCAAACAACAGCAACCAGCATACCGGGCCAATGGGGCCGAACATGTTTCAATCCGACAATGATCAGAATGGTCAATCCGGAAAGAATGACCGTTGTCGCATCCGTTCCCGGCAAGGCGTTCCAGATAACCGGGATCTTGTCCAAAAGCGGTCCGGGCTCTTTTCCTTCAAGGGTCAGTCCCAGAAGGTCCTTGATCTGGCTGGCAAAGATGATGACAGCAATCCCGGCCGTAAAGCCGACCGTCACCGGATAGGGAATGAACTTGATATAGGTCCCCAGACGCAACAGCCCGATCAGAACAAGGATGATCCCGGCAAGGATCGTGGCCAGAAGCAAGCCATCCATCCCGTGTTCCTGAACCGTTGCCGCGACAAGCACGATAAAGGCCCCTGCCGGTCCCCCGATCTGAAACCGGCTGCCCCCCAGAAGGGATACCAGAATACCGCCGATGATCGCAGTATAAAGCCCCTGTGCGGGCGTAGCCCCCGATGCAATTGCAATCGCCATCGACAGGGGCAACGCAACGATTGCCACGGTCAGCCCAGCAATGGCATCGGCGCGCAAATGCGCAAGCCCATAGCCTTCGCGAAGAACGGTTACGAGCTTCGGCGTAAACAGGTCGACAAAACCCGGCTTGCGATGCCGTTGGTTTGCAGATGTTGCTGTCTTCATTTCCCGTTGCAACCTTGTGGATATTGATTGCACAAAACCAATGCCCTATCGGGCACCCGCATTTCCCGTTTGGCAGAACATGTTCACCATGCCTTCTGCACCGGATAAAATCCCGAAACCGAAGCTAGTCGTCGCCCGATGACCGGATGACCGGTTCTTTCAGTCGCACGCCCCGACCAGTAGCAAGACTTGGTGCCTGCTCCCCGATCAATTCAACCCCCGCACGATCAAGGGCCTCGATCACCTTGGACAAGGTATCGACGACTCCGCGAACATTTCCGTTGCTGGCTTCCATCCGCTGAATGGTCGGAACAGAGACCCCTGACATTTCCGCCAGCATTTTCTGATCAATCCCCAAAAGGGCCCGCGCCGCGCGCATCTGTCCGGCTGAAATCATCAAGGTCCCTTTCCCAAAGGCAGGCCATCATTCTTTAGGGGGCAAATCTAGCACCTGAGAAATGATATTTCAAAGTAAATAAGTGATGTTTTAAACATCAACACTGCCATATTTTATAAACATGGTTCTTTTCATCCCGCCGCCCACACCCACCCCGGATTGTCAAACACAGGACAGCCAGCAAACCTGACCAAACGGTCAGCGGCTTTTCTTTGCGCTTTTGGGCAGAAAGCGTTAAGAGGTCGGCAAATATTCGATCCGAGAAGGGTATATCCGCCATGACCAACGAAAAACCGACCGCGCATTGCACCTATGCTGCGAAGACCGTCGCCAAGATTTTGCTTGATATTGGTGCGGTAAACTTCCGCCCGGAAGAGGCCTATATCCTGACATCCGGCTGGGCCAGCCCGGTCTATATTGATTGCCGCAAACTGATTTCCTTCCCGCGCGCACGCCGCAAGGTCATTGAACTCGCCGCCCGTCAGGTATCCGATGCGGCTGGCTACGAGGCCTTTGATGCGGTTGCTGGTGGTGAAACGGCTGGTATCCCCTATTCCGCATGGCTTGCCGATGCGCTTGACCTGCCGATGCAGTATGTCCGCAAAAAGCCCAAGGGCTTTGGCCGCAAGGCGCGTATCGAAGGTGACATCCACGAAGGACAGCGCGTTCTTCTGGTCGAAGACCTTGCCACCGATGGCGCATCGAAAGTCAATTTCGTCAACGCCATCCGCGAAGCCGGTGCCGAGTGCAAACACGCCTTTGTCGTCTTCTTCTATGACATCTTCGAAGGTGCGCTTGACGAACTGCGCAAGGACGATATCGAAATGCATTACCTTGCGACCTGGGCCGACGTTCTGGCCGTTGCCGAAGAAGGTGAATATTTCAGCAAGGATGCCATCGAAGGCGTGCGTTCCTTCCTGAACGACCCAATCGGCTGGTCAAAGGCCAATGGTGGCAAGCACGACTAAGCTGCAACAAACCCAAAAGACAAAACGCCCGCGGGTTCAACCAAGCGGGCGTTTTTTATTGCCTTTATTGCGCATCACAACGCAATCACATCATCAGCTTGGTGGCGCAAGCACGATGTTGTCTTGCGGTATCATGCGCAAACGGTTTGCCAGATATCCGTCCTTGCACGCGATGAATTCGTGCAGTTCCCGATAATAGGTGGCGGGCACTGCGTTTCGGACCGTCTCGTGCTTGGCCAAATCGCTTGCCCAGCCACGCAACCCGGGAAAACCGGCAAACAAATCCCGGTTTAGCCCGACCGCTATCAGGGCAAAAGGCCGAAAAACCGTCGCAAAAACGATATCGAGCATCGAAAGCTCTTTGCCCGCGTCCAAGGCCTGTGGCAGCACAAGACCGGACACAATCGACATCTGTTTGTGGATCTGATGCATCGTTGCATCGACGCTGTTTTCAGACAGATCGCGATAAATCAGATCTGCGGTGAGGGATAATAACTTATCCCCAATCGCAACCACCGCCTGTGCCAAGGCAAGGTCATAGGCATCCGTCCCACACGGTTTTTTCCCCGTTATTGCATCAAGGTATTGGCAGATGGCGGCGGCCTCAAACAAGGTCCGCCCATCATCAACCACCAGAACAGGAACATTTCCGGTTGGGCTTAGCGCCAGAAACCAGTCCGGCTTGGCATCAAGGGCAATGTCTGTGCGTTTGTGGGCAATACCATTTTGCGCCAGAACCATCGCGACACGCTGGACATAGGGGCAAAGCCGGTGACCGATCAAATGATACGATGTCATCAGTTCATCCCCCCGCAGCATCACAACCAGTCATCGCCCTAGCCCATATGATGGATGTTGAGTTTGTTACCATCCAGATCGCGGAAGTAGGCCGCGTAAAACCCGTTTTCATGGCGTTGCCCCGGCTCGCCTTCCGACGATGCACCAAGCGAGATCGCATTTTTATAAAGCGCATCGACCTGATTACGCGACGCGGCTGAAAGGGCGATCATCGTGCCATTTCCAACCGTTGCCGCATTCCCGTCAAACGGAACATGCATCGAAAATGCCGGGCTGTTTTCGCCAGCACTCCAAACGATAAAGTCCGGCTGCTCAAAGACGCGCTGCGCACCAAAACCGGCAAGCAATGCGTCATAGAACGCGCCCGAACGGGATAAATCATTAGTGCCGAGTGATGTGTATCCGATCATGTTTTCTTTCCTGACATATGAAGGTGAATTCCGTATGCCGACCACCGTAGGTAATTTCAATTTTGCAATACATAGGCACTTTTGTAGTATCTGATTGCAAATTTGAAATGGAGCATTCGGTGGATTGGAACTACATCAAGTCATTCCTTGCCATTGTCGAAACGGGAAATCTCGAACAGGCAGCACAGAAAATCCGGGTAAGCACCACCACGGTATTTCGCCATATCCACGCCCTGGAGGAGCAAACCGGAAGCCGGTTGTTTGATCGAATACGCGGTCAGTATCACTTGACCGACACGGGAAATGAAATGCTCGTTCCCGCCCGTCAGATCATGAATAGTTTCGATACCATCAGCACCCATGTTGCCGGTGCCGATACTGACCTTGGCGGGCTGGTCCGATTAACCGCCCCAACCAGTTTTTCATATTTTCTCTTGCCAGATTGCATCGCCAAACTTCATCAACGCTGGCCCGAAATTCAGGTGGAATTGCTTGCCAGCAATCTGGAATTCAATATGACACAGCGATATGCAGATATCGCCATTCGCGTTGCTGCAAACCCGCCAGACCATCTCGTTGGCACCGAAGTCCGGAAAATTGAGTGGGGCATATACGGCGCAACAGGAAAATACACACCGGACGGGCTAGACACGATGTTCGATCACACGTTCATCGGTGGCGCAGGAAACCTTGTGGGTCACGCGACGTTCAAGTGGCTCGATCAACATATTCGCAAACCATACAAACAGCGAACAGATGATCTGATTGCCATGGCGCAACTTGCACATGCGGGATGTGGCCTTGCCTGTTTGCCAGCTGATCTTGCCCGGCCCGGTTTGCAATTGCTGGCAAAGCTGCCTGATGTTCCTGCAAACAGGCTTTGGGTTTTGACCCATCCTGATCTGCGCCATATTTCGCGCATCCGCGAAACCATGCGCTGGATCAGCAAGTCCTTGAAAAATGATCCTCGGCTGAATCTTGCACAGACTTAGGTGTTTGGCGCACCGAACATCGCAATGATGGATTGTTCATCCTCGCAGACTGGACAGCGTGAACAACCACGTTCAATATGTTCCCAAGTAAAAGCAAAGCCATAGACCGAACTATGGCAGATATCCGGGACAATACACAGACGCGATCAGGGCAAGATTACCCGACGGTCAAAGGAGCAACCCATGTCGATGCACAAGACGGCCAAATGCCTGACCATGATTGCAATGGGCTTTGCCTTGTCTGGCTGTTTGCTTGACGCCAAGGAACCGGTCACGGTTGCCAATGAGTCCCAGACGCTGGTCACGCCCTGGGGCGCACCATCATCAACACGCAGTACCGCAACGAGCAGCAGCGACAGCAATCTGGTGATGATGGAAGACGCCAACCGCAAGGCGCTTGACCAGATTCAGCAAAAACAGATCGACGAGGCGCGAATTGCCCTCGGCATCCTTGATCGCATGGCAAAGCGTTGCGTTCAGGATGGCGATGCTGCGGCCTGCGCGACACTTCAGACCAATTGGGCACCCCTGTCGCAACAGTTGCATAAAACCCTGTCGATGATGGCCGGGGACAGCATGCAGATGCCGATGACCGATCCTTCAAATGATCCGGCGATGGCGCCCGCAAATGACAGTCCGCCAAGGCCTCCGGCTCCGGCAACGAGTGCGCCTGCAGGCGATAGCGACACCCCGACAATGGAAAAGATCATTCCCATGAGCAGTTCGGGCTCGGACGGCTGAAGATCTTTTCAACTCAATGAGCTGCACTTTGAGATAGAACAAAGAAAACTTCCGGTTACTTCGATATCGTGCTTGGCATGACGTTTAGACCTGTAGGGTTTGGCACCGTTCCGGTCTGCGCCACGTCTTTTATGCAACGGAGATCAACCTATGTATCGGGATATTCTTGTTCACATCGACACCTCGCCAGCGTGCAAGGAACGTCTTTCGGTCGCATTGAAAATCGCAAAGGCACAGAACGCCCATCTGACGGGTCTGTATCTTTTGCCATACCCCGAAATTCCGCGTTTCATGGAAGTTCAGATCACCGAGGAAATCATCTCCCAGCAGCGCGCAGCCATGGCGGAAACCGGCAACGTTGCCCGCAAGGAGTTCGAAAGCACCTGTGAAGCAGCAGGCATTTCGTTCAGTTGGCAACAGACTTCCTGCCCGGCATCCGAAATTGCCGAAACCACCGCCATGTATGCCCGCCACCACGATTTGACTGTCCTGGGGCAGCGCGATCCGGAAAGCTCCGATCCGTGCTCGGTCTCTGAAATGCCTGACAAGGTTATCCTGACATCTGGCGCACCGGTGCTTGTCGTTCCCTATGTCGGGCGTTTTGACGCCATTGGCGAACGCGTCATGGTCGCCTGGAAGCCTTATCGCGAGGCCGTTCGTGCGGTAAATGACGGTATGCCGTTCCTTGAGAATGCCAAATCTGCGCTGGTGCTATGTGCGGATCCGAACAAGGGTGCGCGCGATACCATGCCGGTGCCGGGCACCAATGTAACCGCACGCCTTGAACGCCATGGCATCAAGGTTCGCCGTGAAACCATGAATGCAACCGGGATCAGCGTTGGGGATCTGCTGCTGTCGCGTGCGGCGGATGAAAGCATCGATCTGATCATTTGTGGTGCCTATGGCCGCCCGCGTCTGCGCGAATTGATGATGGGTGGTGTCACCCAGCATCTGCTGCGCCACATGACGGTTCCGGTTCTGATGTCTCATTGATCCCTTTTGATCAGTCTGCACAATCGCAAAGCTGTAAAACCGGTCAGGAAACTGGCCGGTTTTATGCTTTTAAAGTCGATTTCCGGATCAAAGATCAGACACGGCACAGGAAAGAGTTGCGCCGCAAAACGGTAGGCTTAAAGTGCAATAAACTGCTTTCGGGTTTCAGGGACCCATATCAAAATACAGAGGTTCGAAATGACCATCGACGCCACCAACGTCAATCCGACCATCCCGGGCAATTCCGATGCCAGCCGCGATGTCGCAAGCTATCTGCATCCCTATACCAATCTGGTCACGCACGAAAAAACCGGCCCGCATATCATCACGGGCGGGAATGGTATCTATGTGACCGATGACAGTGGCCGCAACCTGATAGAAGGCATGGCCGGCCTGTGGTGTGCGTCCCTTGGCTTTAGCGAAAAGCGTCTGGTTGACGCCGCGACCAAGCAGCTCAGCACCCTGCCCTATTACCATACCTTTGCGTCCAAAAGCACAAACCCGGCGATTGATCTGGCAGAGAAGCTGCTTGAACTGGTTCCGGTCCCGATGTCGAAGGTCTTCTTTGCCAATAGTGGCTCGGAAGCAACGGATTCTGCGGTCAAGATGGTTTGGTACTATCACAACGCCATCGGTCAGCCTGAAAAGAAAAAGATCATTTCGCGCAAGAAAGGCTATCACGGTGTCACCGTTGCAGCTGCGTCAATGACCGGTCTTCCGGGCAACCACAAACTGTTTGATCTGCCGATTGATCGTATCCTTCATACCGACACCCCGCATTACTGGCGCGAAGCGCAGCCGGGCGAAGAGGAAGAAGATTTCGCAACCCGCCTTGCCGAACAGCTTGAAGACCTTATTCAGGCCGAAGGCCCCGAAACCGTCGGTGCCTTTATTGCCGAACCGATCATGGGGGCCGGTGGCGTGATTGTTCCGCCACGCACCTATTTCGAGAAAATCCAGGAAGTCCTCAAACGCTATGACATCCTGTTCATTGCCGATGAAGTGATTTGCGGCTTTGGCCGTACCGGACGGATGTTTGCGACCGAGACCTTTAACCTCAAACCGGACATGATCACGGTCGCCAAACAGCTGTCATCGGCTTATCAGCCGATTTCAGCCCTGTTCATCAATGACACGATTTATCAGGCGGTCAAAAAGGGCTCCAACGAGGTTGGCACCTTTGGCCATGGCTTTACCTATTCCGGCCATCCGGTTGCGGCAGCAGTTGCCCTTGAGACTCTTAAAATCTATGAGGAAGACGGCATTATCGAGCATGTCCGCAATGTCATGTCGCCGTTCCAGAAACGCCTGAAAGACCTGAACAAGTTTGATCATGTTGGCGAAACCCGTGGTCGCGGCCTGATCGGGGCGTTTGAACTGGTTGCAGACAAATGCGCAAAAACCCCGTTCGAGCCTTATGGCGCTGCCGGCAAGGCCGTTGCCGAGGCCTGCCTTGAACAGGGCGTGATCCTGCGTGCACTGGGTGACACGGTCGCCTTCTGCCCGCCGCTGATCATTACCGAAGACCAGATCAATGACATGTTTGATAAGGTCGAAGCCGGTCTGGCGGCTTGGCATGCAACCCGGTAGGCAATCACTTTTTCCGGTGTGAGTCACACTTGACGCTTACATCCCGTGCAATCAAACCGGTTGCACGGGATTTTCCATTTTATGTCATTTGCAATGAAGATCGCCGAAAAATAGAAAACACGACACCAAGAACCAACAGTCAATTGATTTTTCCTATAACTAAAATCAATATAATTGTGACGGCAAAGGCGTTCAAATCCTTGCCAAATGAAGCCAATAGGCCCAAATTGAAAACTGTATTGAGATGGGGCGAGCCCGCATATCCCGCGATGGCGCGCCTCTTGGGAAAAGATCGACAAACGAGAGACGGAACACCTTCTCTGTTCGAACGGTTCCAAACTAAACTGGAATCGCTTTAATTTTTGACAAGGGTCAATGCCGGATCGGTCGCCATGTCCGATAAGGGAATAATCAAGCCCCGGTCAAAACAGACAGATATGTTCTGATCAGGTTCCTGATCCGGGCGCTGACAGAGCTTTGTGACCAACCAGTCTGGTCACACAGAGACAGGCGAAAGAACCAAAGATGAATTATAACAACTTCTTCAAAGACGCATTGTCCGGCCTGAAAGCAGAAGGCCGTTATCGCGTGTTCGCCAACCTTGAACGTATTGTCGGCAAATTCCCGAAGGCCATGTATCATCCCGGCAACGGCGAAGCCCCGCGTGAAATTACTGTTTGGTGTTCTAATGACTATCTTGGCATGGGACAGCATCCGAAAGTAATTGAAGCGATGCAGAATGCCATTACCGGCCAGGGTGGTGGCGCAGGCGGTACGCGCAATATTTCCGGTTCCAACCATCTGCATGTCGCGCTTGAGCAAGAGCTCGCCGATCTGCATGGCAAGGAGGCCGCCCTTTTGATGACGTCGGGCTATGTCGCAAACTGGACGACGCTTTCGACCCTTGGCTCCAAACTTCCTGATTGTGTGATTATCTCGGACTCGCAGAACCATAATTCCATGATCGAAGGCATGCGTCATTCCAAGGCCGAACGCCGTATCTGGGAACATAATGACGTCGAAAATCTTGAAGCGATCCTTAAGGATATCGGGCCCGAGCGCGCCAAGATTGTCGCTTTTGAATCCGTTTATTCGATGGATGGCGATATCGCCCCGATCGGTCAGATCCTCGATCTTTGCGAAAAATACAATGCGATTTCATATCTGGACGAAGTCCATGCGGTCGGTATGTATGGTCCGCACGGCGGCGGTGTTGCCGAACGTGACGGTGTCATGGACCGCGTTGACATCATTCAGGGCACCCTTGCCAAGGCGTTCGGTGTGATTGGTGGTTATATCGCGGCCAAGCCGGAAATCGTCGATTTCGTTCGCAGCTTTGGCAACGGCTTCATCTTTACCAGTTCCCACCCGCCAAGCATTGCAGCTGGTGCATTGGCATCCGTCCGTCATCTCAAGAAAAGCAACGAAGAACGCCTTGCCCAGAAGGAACGCGCAGAAACCCTGCGTGAGCGCATGCGGGCTGCGGGTCTTCCGGTAATGGATGCGCCAAGCCATATCGTGCCCTTGATGGTTGGCGATGCCGCCATGTGCAAGGAAGCAAGTGACCGACTTCTGTTCGAACATGATATCTATGTTCAGCCGATCAACTATCCGACGGTGCCGCGTGGCACGGAACGTCTGCGCTTTACCCCCGGCCCGCTTCATGACGACGCGCTGATTGATCACCTGATCGACTCGCTTCTGACCGTTTGGGGACAGCTGGGAATTTCCAAGGCAGCCTGACGCCAAAAGCTAATGACAGATCAAAGGCCGGTGGCATACGCCCCGGCCTTTTTTCGTGATCCGGGTGAATTGCGACACCGTAAGTCAGATCATTGACGTCTGACATTTGCTTTCGCGACGGGGCGCTCTATATTGAGGGTCCGCAAACCGATCACCCGCCCATAACTGGCAAGATCGAACTTGCAATTAAGAACCGTTCGCGTTAACGTCGGACCTGTGATCAATCAGGGACCGCATCATGTATTCGGATAGAACCTTGCTTCCCAAAGAATGTCTGCGACTTTGTGCGCTTGGCACCCTTGCCCTTTCCGACAAACCGATCAGCTATGCTGATCTGGCCAATTCGGTGCGCCATTTCATGTCCCACATCATGGGACCATCGCTTGATATGATGGGAAGTTCCCTTCAGCTTCTGAAACTTGAAGGTCTGGTCAAGGAAGACACATCCAACGGATCCTTTTCCGATGCACAACTGAGCCTGACACCGGCTGGCCATGAGAAATTCATCGAACTGATGCAAGGTAACCTGCGTGACACGTCGGGTGAACTTTCGCGTCTGATCATGGCGCTTAAAATGCGGTTCCTGCATCTGCTTGATGATGACATTCGCGCCGAACAGGTCGAGATTCTCCATGATGTCTGCGAGCTTGATCTGGACCGTGTTCTTGCCCTGCGCGAAGAACATGCCAGCGAAGCCGGAAACTTTGCCGGTTGGCTCGAAATGGAAGTAAAACGTCTCGAACAAAAGCGCGACTGGCTCAAAAGCCTGTTGGCCTGACGCATTTTCCCGTTATAGTCGTGATTGAAGGCCAGCAGGAAGCCGGTCTAACGTCACAGGCAGGGACGGAAAATGTTGATACGTGAAGAAACCGAAGACGACTTCGCGGCAATTAATGCGCTGTTGGCCAGTGCATTTGAAACGGCCCCTCACAGCCAGCAAACCGAACATCTGATTGTGGATGCTCTCAGACAAAGCGGTAAATTGACGCTTTCGCTAATTGCCGAAGAAGACAATGAGCTTGTCGGTTGCATTGCCTTTTCACCTGTCCTGATCAACGGCAAGAAATCCGACTGGTACGGGCTCGGCCCGGTTGCCGTAACCCCGGATCGTCAGGGTATGGGCATCGGATCGGAACTGATCCAAAGTGGCATTCGCCATCTGCGTGCCAATGACGCGCGTGGCTGTGTGGTCCTTGGAGAGCCGAACTACTACAGCCGGTTCGGCTTTGCCACCCTGCCCGATCTGAAACTTGAAGGCGTGCCCGATGAATATTTCATGGCGCGACCACTGGTCGATGAGATCCCCCAAGGGATGGTGGAGTACGACCCGGCATTTGCAATTGCCCCCAAAACATAAGGCAGCCACACCGGACTGCCTTTCGCATTTGGCCAGATATCGGTGACATCATCAGTAAAGGTGCTGCCCGCCAGTCACAAAAATCTCGGTCCCGGTGACATAGCTGCTGTCATCGCCGACCAGATAATGAACCGCTGCTGCCACATCTTCGGGCGTGCCCATGCGGTTCATCGGGATACGTGGCACCAGTGCCTCATATTCCGGGGAAATCATATCGGTCTTGATCTCGCCCGGTGCCACCGCATTGACGCGCACCCCAAGCTCGGCAAATTCCACAGCCATTTCGCGCGTAAGCCCGGAAAGTGCCGCCTTTGATGTTGAATAGGCAGAGCCCGCAAACGGATGCACATAATGGCCTGCGATCGATGTGATGTTGCAAATCGCCCCTTTGCCGCGATGAAGCGCTGCGGCAAATCCACGCGACAGGGTCAGCGGGGTAAAGAAGTTCAGCTCAAACACATCTCGCCAGGCTGCAATATCACCATTCAAACAGCCCAGCCGTTCCTTGTAGGGCGTTTTGGGTGACACGCCGGCATTATTGACCAGTGCATGCAGCGGATCATCACCAAGCACTTCATTGGCCTGCGCAATAAAAGTTTCGACATCTTCGGGTTTGGAAAGATCGGCACGGATATGAATACCCTGTGCCGGATCACGCGGACAGCTGGGCGGCGGCGCTTCGCGTGAACAACAAATCACCCGCCAGCCACGTTTGGCAAAATATCCAACAGTGACATGGCCGATGCCACGACTGGCACCAGTCAGAACGACAGTTTTCGGGGCGCTAGTGGTCATTTATCCTGCTCACTTCCAAGCTTGGGCATGCATCCATGCTTTTGATTGCCCTCTTATAGCATTCCGTTGCCAAACCCTTGAAGAAAAAGCCCGAAATCAGTCATTTTTTTGGCTGCATCAATTGCAAACCGAAACCATGCCTGTTTGGCATGTCTGGTGAAAATCGCTATGATCCCGGGACAATGCGAACAAGGGACTCAAATGTGCAGCCGATTTGATCTCAACAGTGATATCCGGGCATTTCAGGCTCAGCTTGCGCTGGATATGGAAAATATCCGTCGCATGGCAATGGACGAGAATAATAACGCACTCTATGAGCAGGACAACGCATCAGACGATCTTGAAACCGCGTTCGACAGCCTGACCGGCACAAGACGACCAACCGACCCGATTGCGGTTATCCTGCCAGATCGCTCGATAGCCATTCGGTCATGGGGGTTAAGTGTACCCGGTCTGAAGGCGCCGATGATCAATGCCCGATCTGAAACACTTGCCGAAAAACCGACTTTCCGCCCTCTTCTGGAACGGCGGTGCCTGATACCGGCAACCAACTGGTATGAATGGCGCAAGGACGGCTCATCAAAACACAGGAACCGAATCACCCTGCCCGATCATCAGCCGTTTTTGTTTGCCGGGCTGGAAAACGGGCACGAGGCCACCATCATCACCTGCGCCCCGTCTGCATCAATTGCGCATATTCATAACCGCATGCCTGCGGTTATTGGCCCCAGCCACCTTGCCCATTGGCTCGATCCGGCGATTGTATTTCGCGACCTGCACCACATGCTGGCCCCGTTGCCAGATCATGTCTTGTCCTGGCACGAAGAAACAGCGCGTCCCGACAATGCCGATCAGGATCAGAACCAGATTGATCTGTTTTCAAAATAGGATGGACTGAATCCGTTCGAGCGATCCGGTCGACGAAAGGTTTTAGTCCAGATCGACATCGTTGGCGGCACAGGGTGTTGCACCGCATCCACGAACCGTGCTGCCATATCCCGTGTTCCCGGCAACGACCGCGCCAAGATCAGGAAGCCCGATTTTGGGGTTATTGAGCTCTTGCGCCAGATCCTCGGACATGGCTGCGAAATCAATGATATCGCGCAATGACAACATGGGAGTTCCCCTGCCAGACGTTTCTTTTCCTCGGTGCGAAACGCCTCGTTTATCGGGGTTCCGTCTTTGTAAGATTTCCGTAACCCTGTCGTGAATTGTTCGCGAGTGCAACAAAAAAAGGCGCATTTTCATGCGCCTTTCCCTGTTTGCCTGTGCAAACCGATAATTTAAATTTGTGATTTCAGGCAGTTATCATCACCAAAACGTCAGTGCATTATCCAAAGGGGCAATGTGCATTTTCCCAGCATATCCTGCGTAACACCGCCAAGGATCATCTCCTTGAAACGCGAATGGCTGTAGGCACCAAGAACAATGGTATCTGCCCCGCATTTTTCCGCCTCGGAAATCAAGGCATTAGCAACGTTCGACGTTTCAGTGTTATCGACAACCACGGCTTCGACTCCGTGCCAGCGGAACTGTTCGGCCAGTGCCTTGCCACAAGCCCGGCCATAGGGCACATCCCCGATGCTGACAATCGTGACTTCCTTTGCACTGCGCAGAAGCGGCATCGCCGAGGTGACGGCACGCGCGGCCTCTACCCCGCCATTCCAGGCAATCATGACCTTCTCGCCAACCGTCGCAGGCGACTTTTCCGGCGCAACAAGGATCGGGCGGCCCGTTTCCATAAGTGCGGCATCAAAGGTCAGGGATGCAGACGCTTCCTTGGGATCGCGTCCGATCACGACAAGATCAAACAGCCGACCTCGACGGGCAACAGTTTCATCCTCGCGACCGCTATCCTTGCGCCATGCACAGGTTGGTTTGGCATCGCTGGACGGCACGTCGGTCGCTTCAACCCCCGAGGCTTTCACAGCGGCCTCAAAGGATGCCTTGCCACTGATTTCGCGCTTTTGGGTTTCGTTTTCGGCCGCACGGATCATTTCTTCGATGATCAGTCCGGACATGCCTTCGCCAACAATCGGAATTGCGTCCTGCGGTTCGGCTGCGACGAACAACGCTTCAAGGTGGGCGTCAAACCGTTTGGCCATCCGAAAAGCCGTTTCCATTACTCTTTCATCAATGGCCGTCCCTGCCACTGGAGCCAGAATTGTTCGTATTGCCATTTCTCACACTCCCGCCAATCCGTTTGATAACCGCGTGGCCCGGAAACCGGGTCGGGTTCATTTCAAGCCAGTGTTAAGTCTGCAATTTTTCAGTGCCATTTTCTTTGTTCAAGATCAAATCCCGGCAAACATCATGAACATTCATTCAAATACCGTACATTTGATCAGATTTAGTGAAGCCTAACACACAAAATGATTGTATCATCTATGGTTGTGATTACGATGGCGGTTTCAATATCAAACCAAAATTTTCGCCCTTCAAAAAACCGCAAATTTATGACAATGGGCGAAGTGAAACATTGAACTTAGAATGGGTCGTCTGCCGAATGGATTATGAAGCACTCCATGAGAATGCCCGCGAAGCAGCGGAATTTCTCAAAACCTTGGGCAATGAGTGGCGCCTGATGATCCTGTGTTCGCTCGGGGATCTGGAAAAGTCTGTCGGCACGCTGGAAAACGAGCTGGGCATCAAACAGTCTGCCCTGTCCCAGCATCTGGCACGGTTGCGCCGCGAAGGACTGGTCAAAACACGCCGTGATGCTCAGACAATCTATTACTCCCTTGCCAATCCCGACATCATGAAGATCATTGCCGTCTTGCAGGAAACCTTCTGCCCGCCGGAAGAAAACGCTTAAAGGCTGTTTCCCCTCTGACAAAAACAAAAACGCACAAAGTCCCCGACCTTGTGCGTTTTGTTTTTTTCAGCTACCGACCGTTTCGAACTTACGGGAACAATTTATCGATGTTCCACCCGGCGTCATCAGAATCGCGGGTATAGAGTTTTCGGTCATGCAGGCGGAATTTGCCCTCGGACCAGAATTCGATACGATCAGGTACTAAACGGAACCCGCCCCAGTGATCTGGCCGTGGCACTTTGCCAAGACCAAACTTTGCGGTGAACTCGGCAACACGTTTTTCCAGATCAAACCGGCCACTCATCGGGCGGGACTGGATTGAAGCCCATGCGCCAAGCTGACTGCCACGCGGGCGCGTTGCGAAATATTCATCTGACTCAGCGGCGTCGACCTTCGATACCTTGCCTTCGATACGGACGCATTTTTCCAACGTTTTCCAGTGGAAGCAAAGGGCAGCATAGCCATTCGCGCCAAGCTGCTCACCCTTGCGGCTTTCATAGTTGGTATAGAAAACGAAGCCCCGCGGATCAAATTCCTTAAGAAGAACAATCCTGGCCGACGGGCGACCTTGCGCATCGGCAGTCGCCAGTGTCATTGCGTCCGGATAGGCCTTTTCGGCAGCTTTGGCTTCATCAAACCATTTCTGGAACATTTCGTAAGGGGCGTCGTGGGGTTCGTGCCCAAATTTTGGCGTATTTTTTTCGTCCATTGGGAAAAGATTTCCTTTGGCTGATTGAAATTAGTCGCCGTGCGGTTCAACTAATTTGGAACATTGGTGGCAGACACGTCGTTTGCTTCTCATATATATACGCAAAGAATATCGGTTGGGACTGTAAAGACAAGATGGGCAAAACAAACATGAAATTCCGTCATATCGTAATTCCGGTCATCATGACCGCCTTCATCGCTGGCTGCGCCCAGGATCAGGGTCAGAAACAAACCGCTGGCACCTTGCTTGGTGCGGTTGGTGGTGCGGTTGCTGGCGCACAATTTGGCAAAGGCAGCGGCCAGCTCGTTGGCGTTGCGCTTGGCACGCTCGCCGGTGCCTTTATCGGTAGCGAAGTCGGACGTTCGCTGGACAATGCAGACCGTGCAATCATGGCGCAAAGCACCCAGCGCACGCTTGAAGCGACCCCGACAGGTCAGACATCCACCTGGCAGAACCCGGATACCGGTGTTCAGGGTACGGTTACACCGACCCGCACCTATCAGGAACCCAAGACCCAGGAATATTGCCGCGAGTACCAGCAGACCGTCATGATCGGTGGTCAGGAAGAAACCGCCTATGGTACTGCGTGCCGCAAGCCTGATGGCAGTTGGCAGGTCGTTAATTGATCAATAACAGCCAACACAGGCTGTCAAAAACTATCAAGGGCGGTGCAATCCATGTGATTGTCACCGCCTTTTCATTATCGCGACCAGACAAGATGGTCGTTCTCCCACCTTGCTGATCGCAATTAAGGTTCATATTTGACCGATCATGTTCTAATAATGAACCTACGTGCTTTTAGTTTTTACAACCGGTCAGTACATGCAGGATCCCTATAAGATACTTGGTGTTTCCAAGGGTGCCAGTCAGGAAGAAATCAAGAAAGCCTATCGTAAACTGGCGCGTGAACTCCATCCCGACGTAAATCCCGGCGACGCGAAAATCGAGGAACGCTTCAAGAAGGTTTCAAGCGCCTATCACCTGCTTGGTGATGCCGAACGCCGCAAGAAATTCGACAATGGCGAAATCGATGCCGACGGCCGTGAAACCAGCCCCTTTGCGCGTGGTGGCGGACGCGCGGGCGGGTTTGGTGGCGGCAATGGTGATCCCTTTGGATTCTCGGGGGCGAATGCCGAAGACATCTTTGACGAGATTTTCGGCAAGGGGCGTGGCCGGTCCGGTGGTGGCTTTGGCGGTTTTGGCGGTGAACGCAAACCGCAAAAAGTCAAAGGCCCGAATATCTCCTATGAGCTGAGCCTTGATTTCAGCGAGGCGATCCTTGGCGCAACCAAACGTATCAATCTTGCCAGCGGCAAAAGCCTTGAAGTCCGTATCCCGCCCGGAAGCGAAAATGAACAGACCCTTCGCCTGAAGGGGCAGGGCATGGCGGGCATGAATGGCGGCGAGGCTGGCGATGCACTGATCAAGCTTCATGTTCATCCCGACAAGACATTCCGTCGCGAAGGCAATGATATCCATTGCGATCTTGCGATCAGCCTGCCCGAGGCCCTTCTTGGTGGGTCGATCGAAGTACCGATCGTCGATGGCAAGGTGAATATGAAGATCCCGGCCAATGCCAATAGCGGCACCAAATTGCGCCTGCGCGGTAAGGGTGCCCCCTATGATCGCGGCACCAAACGTGGTGACCAGTATGTTCACCTGACGGTCAAGCTTCCTGATGAACGCGATGATGAACTGATCGACTTCATCAAGGAATGGTCTGAAAAACATCCCTACAAAACGCGCTAGGCCACGGCCCTGCCCGTGGCTTGACAGGACTCAAGACTCGGTCGGGCGCAAACACGTATTTTCCCTTTGGAGTATTTCACCGCACAAAGGGAAAAACCATGCGCCCGATTTCATTTGTTCCCATTCTCGCTGGCATTGCCCTTTTGGGGCTGACTGCATTTGTCGGCACTGCACGCCCGACAATTGAACTATCCTATTCGGCCAACTGCAAGAATGTCGACGGCTGGAAAGAAAGCCTTATGGCAGAAGGGTTTGACATTGAACTTTCCCCTGTCAACGAGCTTACCCTTTCCGAGCAACAGGCGATGATGTCGCTTCCCGAACCAATGCGTGACTGCAAGATTGCAAGCGTTGCGGGCTATCACGTGATTGGTGATGTGGCCTCTGGTGATATCGTAACCCTTCTTCGGCGCAAACCGCTTGATGTTGTCGCCCTTGCTCAAGACAAAGCAACCCTTGAAACTGTTGCCCTTCACTATGACGGCACAGTCGAACGCCGGAAGGCCCAGTGATGAAATTCGTATCGCCCTTGCGACTGGCTTTTACCGCAATAGGGATTGGAGCCATCGGCCTTCTTTGGGGAAGTGCTGCAATCGTCTGGTTGTTGCTGCCCGGAGGATCTCCGAATTTCCTGCCACCTGACAGCCTGTTTCCGGCCCTGATCCTGAGCCTGGTTATTTTCGGCGGATTGGGCTTTGGCGCTGCCATTCTCACTGAAAGCTGGGAAGACGAAGCCCGCCAGAGACGCCACCAGATCAAATAAAGTCAGTCCTATCTGACTTTATGGCACCTGAAAAAACCGGTTCTTGTTCCCATATGGTGTGAAGGGCAAAACAGACCATCAGGGGATAATGGAACAATTTACCAATCCGGATCAGTACGTTCTGTGGATTGAACAGGCGATAGACTGGCTTTCGGCCAATGTGTTGCTGATCCCGATCCTGATACAAATTCTGGTCTGTGTGGTTGTTGCTATTCCCGCGTTCCTGTTGCGCGGCAGACTTGAAACATTGCTGTCGCGTCTGCAAAACTGGAAGCCGCTTTTGCAATATGCCGGGTTCCGTCGCTTTGCCACGGTCCTGCCCGGTTTGGCCTTCCCGCTTCTTCTTGTCATCCTTGTCTGGCTGCTTGATGCCGTCGCTGTTCAGGCGGGGTATCGCCACAATGTCATTCGACTGGTTGCAAGCCTTTTGAATGCATGGATCGTCATTCGGCTGGCAGCAGCCATCGTCAACGACCCGGTATGGTCACGTACGATTGCAACCGTGGCCTGGGGTCTTGCCGCCCTTAATATTGTTGGCTGGCTTGAACCAACCATCGAGATTCTTGACAGCCTTGCCATGCAGGTCGGCGATTTCCGGGTGTCGGTCTATGGCATTCTCAAAGCCGTATTATCACTTGCGGTTTTGTTGTGGGTTGCATCCTTTGCCTCGCGCCTGTTTGAACAACGCATTCAAAAGGTCCACCGCCTGACCCCGTCGGTTCAGGTCCTGATGGCAAAGCTTTTGAAGCTTGTCCTGCTGTCGGTTGCAGTTCTGTTTGCGCTATCGACGATTGGCGTTGATCTGACGGCTCTTGCGGTATTTGGTGGCGCGGTTGGCGTTGGTATCGGCCTTGGCTTGCAACGGATCGTCGCCAACCTGATCAGCGGAGTCATTCTGCTTCTGGATCGGTCGATCAAACCCGGTGACGTCATTGCCATCGGCGAGACATTTGGCTGGATCCAGTCCCTAGGAGCGCGATATACCGCCGTTCGCACCCGTGACGGCACCGAATTCCTGATCCCGAACGAAGACCTGATTACCACGCAGGTCGAAAACTGGAGCCATTCGGACGTCAAACTGCGCCTGAAAATTCCGGTCGGCATTGCCTATAGCTGTGATCCGCATTTCGCGATCAAGCTATGCAACGAAGCGGCAGCAAAATGCCAAAGGGTTCTGGAAAATCCCGGTCCAAATACATTGCTGCGCGGATTTGGGGACAACTCTGTTGATCTTGAAATCCGCTTCTGGATTGATGATCCGCAGAACGGGCGCGGCAATATCATCAGCGAAATTCTGCTCAATGTCTGGGATGCCTTCAAGGAACACAATATTGAAATTCCGTTCCCGCAACGCGACCTGCACCTGCGTAGCGGCGATGCGCCCATTCGCGTCGAGATGACCTCACCAACAAACTAGGCAGACAAACAGCATCAAACCTTTTTTGTGATCTGGATCACATATTCAGGTTGCTGTCAGGTAGGCGCGCCAAACTGCGACCTTAACGCAGTCAAAGGCGCCCGAAATGCTTCTGTTGAATTACAATGAGAATGGAAATCCTGCGGCACGATTAAGCCTGCAGAAGAATGGTTTTCTGGCTCGCGTGCAAATGCGCGCCTGTGCGATCTCCATTCTGACCAGCCTTGCGACCGAACGGGCCGAGGTGGAGGATTTCATTGCCGCGACCTATGCCAACGCCTATGACGCGTCGATCCGGGTGCAATATGACACGCTGATGAGTGTGCGTGATGACAGCGGCAAGATTGTTGCAGCCCTTGGCTTTCGCTCTGCCGGTCACGGACCACTTTTCCTTGAACAATATCTGCCCTGCCCGATTGACAACATCCTTGGCATTTCTCGCCATCAGATTGTCGAAATCGGCAATCTGGCTTCGTCCGGGGGCGGCGGAACATCGTTCCTGTTCACCGCCCTTTCGGCCTATCTGTATCACAATGCCTATAAGCAGGCAGTCGTCACCGGTACCGACAATATCGAAAAGCGTCTGCGCAAGATGGGTTTGAACCCGGTGCGTCACGCCATGGCCGATCCATCGCGTCTGGCCGAAAAGGACACCGATTGGGGCCGCTATTACGAGCGCTGCCCGCATGTTCTGTCCGGATCGGTCGCATATGGCTACCGACAGCTGCAATCGCTTTATGGCGCTGAATATCTGCATATGCGCCCGCGTCTTTATCCCCACTTCCAGCATAATGGCGAGATTTGATCATGCTGTTTGAACGTATCCGCAATCATCCTGGTCATCGTCCTGCCCTGCGCACAGGCACCGCCGAAATTAACTATGGCGACCTGATCCGTCATGTTGAGGAACGCAGCATCCTGTTACAGGATGTTGATGTTCTGGGCATCGCACTTGATAACGGCATTGACTGGCTGCTCTGGGATCTTGCGGCCCTGCATACCGGGATCATCTGCATCCCGTTACCACCCTTTTTCACCAAGGATCAGATTGACCACAGCATTGCGACTGGCGGGATCACGCACATGGTCACACCGGGCGGGCTTGTTGCAACCGGCTTTGACCGTTCGCCATTGATCCCCGAAGGAACGGCAAAAATCACCTTCACCTCTGGCTCGACGGGCACCCCAAAGGGCGTTTGTCTGTCGGAGACCGCGATGTTCAATGTCGCACATGCCATCCACGCGGTTCTCGGCGATGACTTTGTCGGAACACATGCCTGTGTCCTTCCACTTGCCGTTCTTCTGGAAAATGTCGCCGGGGTCTATGCCGGTCTGATGGCCGGATGCACAATCCATCTGACAGGGTTGCAGGAATTCGGATCGCAATATCTCAATCTGTACGATGTCCTGAAACAGGCCCGCGCAAATTCGGTCATTCTGGTCCCGGAAATCTTGCGTGCCCTGATGATGCAGGTCCACGCCAAAGGCCCGCTTCCTGATTTGAAATTCATCGCTGTTGGTGGTGCACGCGTTGCCCCGCGCCTGATCGCCACGGCGCGCCAGCTTGGTCTTCCTGTCTATGAGGGCTATGGCCTGTCGGAATGTGCGTCGGTTCTTTCGATGAATATCCCGGGCAAGGACAAACCGGGCACGGCTGGCACATTGCTTCCCCACGTAAAGGCAGAAATTCGGGATGGCGAAATCTATGTCCACCGCCCGGGTTTCCTTGGCTATATCGGAGCAACAGACCAGTCGGACGGCACCGTTGCCCAGTGGTTTGCCACTGGCGATATCGGCGACATCGATGCGGACGGATTTGTTCACGTTACCGGCCGCAAGAAGAATGTGCTGATAACCTCGCATGGCCGCAACATATCGCCTGAATGGCCGGAGTCCGTTCTGTTGGCGCAACCGGAAATCTATCAGGCAATCGTCTATGGCGATGACCAGCCACATCTGAGCGCCCTGATCGTTCCAAGCAATGCGACCGCCAATATCGCAGCCGCGATTGAGACGACCAACACCGTTCTCCCCGACTATGCGCAGATACGCGATTTCCAGATCGTCCCGCCTTTTAGCGTCGAAAATGGCTGCCTGACCGGCAATGGTCGGCCCAAACGCGACGCAATTTCAGCCCGCTACCTTTCTCCTCAATTTACCCCGGAGCCTTCCATGAACTTTTATGATCATCTTGTTGCAGAAACCGCAGAAGCACGTGCAAGCCTTTATCATGTCCCGCAGCTGGTGGACGGACTGCAGGGTAATATTTCGCGCTCGACCTATGTTGCCTATCTGACCGAGGCCTATCACCACGTCAAACACACCGTCCCGTTCCTGATGGCGATGGGATCGCGCCTGCCTGAGGACAAACGCTGGTTGCACAAGGCGATCATTGAATATCTTGAAGAGGAAGAAGGCCACGAAGAATGGATTCTCAATGACATCGAGGCCGCTGGCGGCAATCGCGAAAAAGCGCGCAACGCAACGCCGAACCTCGAAACCCAGGTCATGGTTGCCTATAACTATGACTATATCGCGCGCAAAAACCCGGTCGGGTTCTTTGGCATGGTCTTTATGCTTGAAAGCACCTCGACCCAGATCGCAAGTCAGGGTGCTGATGCCGTCATGAACGGCCTTGATCTTCCGAAATCGGCATTCAGCTATCTGTTCTCGCACGGGTCGCTTGATATCGAGCATATGAAATTCTTCGAACAGACCGTCAACAAGATCACCGATCCCGATGATCGGGCAGCGATCATTGAAGTGGCCCAAAACACCTTCCGTCTGTTTGCAAACCTGTTTGCTGCCATTCCGCATGAAGGACAGAGAAAACATGTTGCTTGATGGAAAAAACGTCTTTTTGACCGGGGCGACGGGCGGCATTGGCAGGCCGCTTGCCGCCCTGCTCAGGGGACGCGGTGCTCATGTCACAACCTATGACCGGGCCCAGCAGGGTAATCTGATGGAAAATATCGATACCACCTGCAAGGTCCTGCGCGAAAACACGCCCGACATTCTGGTCAATCTGGCCGGGATCAACGAGTTCGACCTTGCCGAAAAGCAGGATTACGACGCGCTTCTGACCTTGAACCTGCTGGTGCCGATGCGCTTGTGTCAGGCGGTCTTGCCGACCATGCGCGCACGCCGTTCCGGGCAGATCGTCAATATCGGATCGATGGCGGGATTGATCCCCCTGCCGCACATAACCGGTTACGTCGCGGCCAAATCCGGGCTTAAGGGATTTAGCGACGCCCTTCGACGCGAAATGGCAGATTGCGGCGTCAAGGTTTCCCACATTGCACCGCGTGCTGTTCACACCGAAATGAATGCCGGCAAACTTGGTTTGCTGAACAAGCGGACCCATACGACCGAAGACCGCCCGCGTGACGTGGCAAACCGTATCATCAACGCCATCGAACGCAATGAATCCGATGTTCGGATCGGCTGGCCCGAACGCCTGTTTGCGCAACTTAACGCCCTGTGCCCTTCCCTGATCGACAAGGGTCTTCGCAAGAACACGGCCATTGGCGTCGATATTCTCAATTCCGAACAGGAGGATAGCGCCGAGCCACAACCTCTTGCCGCCCCAAACTGTGACGCCCAGCGGAGGAACATCGCATGAAGCTCAACCCCCTTATTCTTTTCTGTGCCCTAGCGGTATTGCTGCCCATGATTGGGCATGCAGAAACCACCAACGGTGCGGTGATGGATGGCGTATCACATCTTCAGACCGAATGGGCGCGGATCAAATACGACCTGTCGGACAAGGACCAGCAAGTAGAAGCCCTGCATCAGCTTGAAGCTGATGGCGCAGAACTGCTTGTCCGGTTCCCCGAAAGCCCGGAACTGCAGATCTGGCAGGGAATTTTGCTATCAACCGATGCCGGAATTGATCGCGGTATTTCCGCACTTGGCAAGGTCCGTGATGCCCGCGAGCTGTTTGAAAAGGCGATCAAAACCAATCCCGATGCACTTGACGGTTCAGCCTATACCTCGCTTGGGTCATTATACTATCAGGTCCCGTCATGGCCGCTTGCCTTTGGTAGCGACACCAAGGCCGAGGAATTCCTGAAAAAGGCGCTGGCCGTTAACCCCGACGGCATCGACCCGAACTACTTTTACGGTGACTTCCTGCTGCAGCAGGATCGCAGCAGCGAAGCTCGCACCTATTTCGAAAAGGCCCTGAAGGCACCGGACCGTCCCAGCCGTCCACGGGCGGACGCCGGACGTCGCGCAGAAATCGCCAGGGCCCTGAATGAGATTGCCCGCAAGTCCGCCAAATAGCGGATTGAACCATTCGCAGCAGCACATATGAAAAGGCCGGAACAACTGTCCCGGCCTTTTTGGTTCATATCTCGGGTCGCGATCTAGCTGATGATATCGGTCATGTCTTTTTGTTCAACCTGATTGGCCTTGAGATGATGAGGATCAGCTTCGACCTGTTCGGGTATTTTGTTTTCCGGTCTTGGCGTATCGAGCAATGCCCCTACCGGCACAGCAAGAACAGACTGGCGCTTTTTCTCAAGCTCTACCAGACGTTCTCGCATGACAATCGGCCAGCCACCATCGGTTTGCACCAGCAGCAACCGGTCATAATCAAGAAACAGTCCCATCCGCGTCATCAGTTCCGTCAGGGTAATGCGCGACAGGTCCCCGGAAAGCAACCAGCGATGATCTTCGGACCGATCAATCAGTTTCTCGCGGCGAAGAGCGGCCAGCGCCCAGTTGAGATCACGTCCGCCAAGTTTGAGCTCACGCATCATCTTGCGATAGGTCGGCGGTTTTGCCGCGTCATGGAACCGCGCCTGCAGATATTCCAGCACCCGCAGCACGGCAATAATCCGCTCCATATGCCCGGGCACGGCACCGCGCGGGTCGGGAATAAGACCCGCAGCCCGTGCAGCACGCCATTCCGATTGTGCGGCGGCCACCTGAGCGCCGAGCAGGATCACAATCCATGTCAGATACATCCACAACAGGAAGATCGGAACAATCGCCACCGCACCATAAATGGTCTGATAGGTCGGAAAGTTGGTGACATAGAACCCGAAACCCTTTTTCAGGGCTTCGAACAGCATGGCGGCAACAAAACCGCCGACGAGTCCGTCAATGATTGCAACCGAACGGTTGGGCATTCCGATGAACAACAGCGAAAATGCGGCTGTAGACAACAGGAACGGTGCAATGAATGTCAATTGACCGATCTGCTGGCCAAGCACCTCGCCCCCAACCAGATGACGCATTGCAAAGATATAGGATGCAAGCGACAGGCTTAACCCCAGCAACATCGGACCGACAGTCAGAAGTGTCCAGAACACGACAAGTCGTGCCAATAACTTGCGCGGACTCGTAACGCGAAAGACATCATTCATCGCCCCTTCTATCGCGCCAAGCAGCATGACAGCAGTCAACCCCAGTACCATGGTACCGATCGCCGTCATCTGTCCGGTATTTTGCAGGAAGTTGCCTAGATAGTCGCTTACCTGCTCCCCGGTTTCGGGCAGAAAGTTGTTCAGAACGACATCCATGATCTGATCTTTGAACTGATCAAATACGGGAAAGGCAGACAAAACTGTCAGGGCCACAGCCAGAAACGGCACCATTGCCAGAAGCGTCGTATAGGAGAGTCCCGCTGCACGCTGGACCGATTTATCGTGAATAAACCGCATAATTGCATAGCGCCAAAATGCCGTTCGGTCCGCGATCATTTTCTGAATTTCGACCATTAAACGCTTATCCCCACGCATTTTCCGGTTATACTGCATGTGATCAACAAGATAGCGCGCCGATACATGATATGACAGGCCAGATTGACCTTGGCCTAGCTTTGTGTAGGATGCGCCGAATGTCTAATGCCTTCTGTGCCGGTCGCGGCTTTATTTGAATGCTTCTACCTGCCAGAAAATGAGATCGTGGGAACGAGAGGAAAAATGAGCCTGTCCACCGAAAACATTTCGGGCCTGATGGCCGGTAAGCGCGGCCTGATTATGGGCGTCGCCAACGATAAATCCATCGCATGGGGTATCGCGCGCGCCGCTGCTGCCGCGGGTGCCGAGGTTGCTTTTACTTTCCAGGGCGAGGCACTTGAAAAGCGCGTACGCCCGCTTGCGGAGTCTGTCGGCAGCGATATCGTCTTGCCATGTGACGTCACCGATGCCGCAAGCATCGACGCTGTTTTTGACACGCTCAAGGAAAAATGGGGCAAGCTGGACTTTGTCGTCCATGCCATCGGTTTTTCCGACAAGAACGAACTGCGCGGTCGCTATGTCGACACCTCGCCGGAAAACTTCGCGCTTTCAATGAACATCTCGGTCTATTCTTTCACCGCTGTTGCCCAGCGCGCGGAAAAACTGATGACCGATGGTGGCTCGCTTCTGACCCTGTCCTATTACGGTGCAGAAAAAGTCATGCCGCACTACAACGTCATGGGCGTTGCCAAGGCAGCACTTGAAGCAAGCGTGAAATATCTGGCCAATGACCTTGGCCCGGACCGCATCCGTGTCAACGCAATTTCGGCCGGTCCGATGAAAACCCTTGCCGCTTCAGGTATCGGCGACTTCCGCTATATCCTGAAATGGAACGAATACAACTCGCCGATGCGCCGTAACGTCACGCTTGATGACGTTGGCGGTTCGGGGCTGTACTTCCTGTCGGATCTTTCGACCGGTGTCACGGGTGAAACCCATCATGTCGATTGCGGTTACCATACCGTTGGCATGAAGCAGGCAGACGCACCTGACATCAATGTTCAGAAATCCTGATCTGAACATGATATGATTTTGCGGGCTGCCCTTATGGGCGGCCCGTTTTGTCTCTTTAATATTTGAATTCTGGAATTCGGTTATGGCTGGCAACAGTTTTGGAACGCTCTTTCGCTTCACCACCTTTGGCGAAAGCCACGGCCCGGCAATCGGCTGTGTTGTAGATGGTGTGCCTCCTCTTCTTGAGCTGACCGAGGCCGATATCCAGGAATTCCTTGAAAAACGCAAACCCGGTCAATCGCGCTTTACCACCCAGCGTCGCGAACCTGATCAGGTCAAAATTCTTTCGGGCGTGTTCGAAGGCAAAACCACCGGCACCCCGATCGGGCTTCTGATCGAAAATGTCGATCAGCGATCCAAGGATTATGGCGAGATTAAAAACCAGTTCCGCCCGGGCCATGCCGATTACACCTATTGGGAAAAATACGGCACGCGCGATTATCGTGGCGGCGGCCGTTCATCGGCCCGCGAAACAGCAATGCGTGTTGCGGCCGGTGCCATTGCCCGCAAGGTTCTTGGCGATGACATCAAAATCCGTGGCGCACTGGTCAAGATGGGCACCAAGGAAATCAATCGCGATAACTGGGACTGGAACGAAGTTGATAACAACCCGTTCTTCTGCCCCGATCCCGAAGCCGTTCCGGTATTCGAGGAATATCTCGACGGCCTGCGCAAGGACGGATCATCGGTTGGTGCAGTAATCGAAATTGTCTGTTCGGGCGTTCCGGTTGGTCTTGGCGATCCGGTTTATGACAAGCTTGATGCCGATCTGGCCAAGGCGATGATGACCATCAACGCGGTCAAGGGTGTCGAAATCGGCAACGGCTTTGAAGCCGCCGAACTGACCGGCATCGAGAATGCCGATGAAATGCGCTTGGGCAACGACGGCAAACCCGTCTTTGGTTCGAACCATGCCGGTGGCATTCTGGGTGGTATTTCGTCCGGTCAGGATGTTGTCGTTCGCTTTGCGGTCAAACCGACCAGCTCGATCCTGACCCCGCGCAAAAGCATCGATATTTATGGCAAGGAAGTCGACGTTGTCACCAAGGGCCGTCACGACCCGTGCGTTGGCATTCGCGGCGTTCCGGTCGGCGAAGCCATGGCGGCCATCGTGCTTGCCGACCACCTTCTGCGCCATCGCGCGCAATGCGAAGGCTGGAACATCAACAAGCATTTCCCGAGCTGATCCCTTAAACAGATAATTCCTGTCACAATCGGGTTGATGCCACGTCTTGATGGCATGAACCCGATATTGCTCAAAACCCTGATCTCGCTTGCTGCATCAAACAACAAGTCCGCCAAAGGCGGATCGCTTGGCACTGATGCACAATTGCGCAACCGCACGATCCTTTACCCGGACGAGGCACTTGACCTGCCGGAATGGGGAATTGCCGGAATGCCCGGCATGATCCTGGGAGCGGCCCCGCAAACCTGCCTGTTTGTCAGCGATCTTGAAATGTCTGGCTCAGATAACGCCAGCTCAGGTGAAAGTTCCGACACGGATCAGGATACCGAGGCCGAGCCTACCAAAACCTCAGACGGATCATCCGCCGGGATTGTCTCCTTCAGTCTGACCCTGAAATGCAATCCCGATCCCCAAAGCAATTTGAAGTCCTGCACCATTGTCTGGAAGCTCTCGCTTCCGATTGCAGGATATCGGGATATTCAAACCAGCAGCAGCAGCGAAAGCGTGCGCGCCCCTGTCATCCATACCCGTATGAAAATTCGTGGTATCGAACGCGACGTTGAAATCGGGCTTCTGGAAATGACCGGTCTCGAACAACCGCTTCTGATCGGGCAGGATACGCTGGGCGACAAGTTCCTGATCCGCCCGGATCGCGACAAAAAATACTTACAAGCACCAACGCCTTCCGTTGACCTGAACCCCACAGAATCGTCTGATCCGTCTGAGATGCCTGAGACGCCTGCGCCGTCAGAGCCGAGCGCCGCGCAGATCAAAACAGACACTATGCCCGAACAAACCAGTTCACCCGAACAGACCAAGTCTGATGCTCTCCCCCATAAAGACGTGGACACCACAGGCACGAAGGGCACGAAGGACACGACACCGGAAACTCCGCCGGAGCCAGCCTCAAACAACCAGGACGGTTCAGACGCCGCCGCAATGCCTGCAACACCGAATGCAGATGCGTCAAATCCGTCAAATACAGTGCGCCCAGAGGATCAATCAGCAGACAGCCAAAATCCTGCGGTGCCGGTAACACCACCACAAAACGAGCAATCCCAAACAGACGCAGCAAACACACCATCAGAAGACGTACAGCCAGAACAGCCCAAAGCGGATGCCACTGAAACCAACCCGGCAAGCGCACCACAAGCCCCGGCAACCGGGGATGACAGCACCAATACGGTACAAGCACAGACACAAACGCCGGGACCATCGGATGATCCAAAACCGGTAACTGATCCTGCCTGATCCCCTCTGTTCTTCAGATAACCTCCTGAACGTACTGCACCGCTTCTTCCAGAAGCGGTGCTTTTTTAAGTCCTAACAAAGGACAGCCTTGTTTTACTGGCATATTTTGTCGGTTCGAGATCAGTTTAGCCTTGAAATACCAGATATCATTCGATAATGTTAACTCAGTTAACATAAGAAAATCGAGATACGAGCTAATGGGGAAATACCACCACGGTGACGTCCGCAATGTTCTTTTGCAAAAAGCCGAAACCATCCTGACCGAAGAAGGCCCGACCGGTCTTTCGCTGCGACGTCTGGCGCGCATGACCGGTGTTTCAGAAGCCGCTCCCTATCGTCATTTTGACGGAAAGGATGGCATTTTGGCGGCAGTGGCCATATCGGCCTTTGAACGTTTTGCCGAACAACTCGAAGCCGTTGCCGCAAATGTTGAACATCACGAAGAGCGCATCATGCATCTTGGCGCGGCCTATGTCGGGTTTGCGGTTGAGAACCCGCAGCATTTCCGCCTGATCTTTGGCCGGGAACGCCCGCCACTTGATCAATATCCGGAACTGCGCGAAGCCGCCGACAATGCCTTTGATGTTTTGCAGCGCGCTGTCACGTCCGTTGATCGCAAGGCCGAAATGACCCTGACCGAGGCCGCCACGGCCTATAACCGTGCCCTTGCCGCCTGGAGCCGGGCACACGGGATCGCGATGCTGGTGATTGACGGCATGATTGTTCCACCTGCTGATCAGAACCTTGGCAGCTTTGTACTTGGCCTTCTGGCCGAAGATTTAAACGCCCCCACAGGCATGTAACGCGCATTCCCGCCCATTGTCCCCTGCCAACCGGATTCTCCGATGGAATATTTCACCGTTAAATTTATCCACGTGCTTGGTGTCGTGCTTTTTCTGGGCAACATCATTGTCTCTGCCCTTTGGAAAACGCAGGCTGACCGGACACAGAACCCGGTCGTCATCGCCTTTGCCTGTCGGCTGGTGAATATGGCCGACCTGTTCTTTACCGCGTTCGGGGCTGCGTTGATTACGATTGGCGGGATCGGATTGTTTCACGCAACAGGCATCACAATTTCCGATGCCCCGCACCTGACGATTGGCATCGGCATGTTTGGAATGGCTGCGATGCTCTGGCTGACAGGGTTGCTGCCTCTTCAGATCTACATGTCAAAGATTGCCGCCAAAACCGTTCAGGCCGGGGAAAGCACCATGCCAGCGGCCTATGAAAAAAGCCGCAAGCTTTGGAACATCATTGGCGGGATTGCTGTCTTGCTGCCGCTGGGCACGCTTTACTTCATGATTTTCCGCTAAAACCTGATTGTCCTTACGCGGGTCTGCTACGGGCCCGCGTGGCAATCAGCAAGGCAAACACCACCGCAATATTGCCCAGCATGTGCCAGCCATTCAAAACTTCGCCAAGCACCAATGCACCAAGCAAGGTCGCGACAAACGGCTGGACCAGAAGGACCATCGACCCCGTCGCCTCATCGACCGATTTAAGCCCGACAGACACCATCCCCTGTCCAAGGGCATGAACCAGTATGCCAAGGGCGGCCAGCGCCAACCAGCCAGTCATATCTGTTGGCGCAACCAGATCACCCTTGATCGCGGCAAATACGCCAATGACAATCGCAGTGACAACGGTCGTGCCGCTCATGGTAACAGCGGCACCGATATGCCGCCGCAATCTTCCGATCACGATCAGATAGCCCGCATAGAAAACAGCGGCCAATAGCCCAAAGGCATCCCCGGCCATGCTACCGGTTCCGGCATCACTTGCCCGAAACAGGCACCAGGCCCCAAAACCGGCAAATGGCAATCCGAACCAGAACATCCTGCCCGGACGTCGCGCAAGCCCGACAAGTCCAAGCAGACCGATGATAACCGGGGCCAGATTGGCAAGAAGGATCGCATTGCCTGCGGTCGTGAGCTCAATCGCGACATGGCATGCAATCAGGTCTGCAGCAAAAAAGACACCGGCCAGAACCATCCAGCCCGCAATCACGGCTTTCCCGACGCTTGTCGGGCTCGCCTGATCGGGGCGTGCCGGTCTGGCCGGCACAAGGAATGCGGTTGCGCATAACAAAGGGGCGGCAAGCGCAACGCGCCAGAACGCAGACGCATCAGCCGAAACACCACTGAATCGCACAAGAATTGGCGACATTCCAAGCAACCCGCCCGCAAACAGCAACAGGCCGATTGCCCAAAGCGGATTGAGATGACTATCACCAGCCTTAATCGCGCCTGCATCCACGCATTTGGTGGCGGAGGGAGTACAAACAGAACTTTCGGCATGGGACATGGCGCTTGCTTTCAGGTGGCATCGCAGTTGGTTGTGCAAATGACCGGTGAAAGATCATCTGATGCGTCTGCGGCTGGACACAGGATGGTTGATTGCGCTATCGAAGTGAAATTGCTTCGGCTTATAGTGCAAATAACGGGCGCTTATGACCCTTCTCAATGTTGACATCGATCTGTTGCGAACTTTCCTGACGGTGCTTGAAACGCAAAGTTTCACCCGCACGGCAGAACGGCTATTGCGCACACAACCCGCCATCAGCCAGCAGATCAGAAAGCTTGAAGAAACCGTCGGCACGCCCCTGATCACTCGGGACCGCAAGGCCATCACACCAACCACCACGGGTCTGGTCGTCAAATCCTATGCCGAGGGGATTATAGGCCTTAATGACCGTATGCTGGCCGATCTTGTCGATGCCGCACCGTCGAGAATTCGCGTCGGTGTGCCTGATGATTACGCCGCAGTCTATCTGCCCGAACTTTTTCGGGTTGCGGCACGGCGGCTTCCCGACACCGAAATCACCTGTCACGCCGATCTTTCACGCAATCTTTCAAAGCGTGTGGCAAATGGCGACCTTGATCTCGCAATTCTGACGGCCGATCCTGATACACCATCCCTGCATGTGGTTTCCGAACCGTTGGTCTGGGTTGCGCATCCTGATTTCGATCTGTCACAGCGCCCCTTGCCGCTGGTGTTGTTTGAAGACGGGTGTGTCATCCGTGATGCGGCAATATCCGCACTTAAGAAGGCGGGCACTCCCCATCGCATCAGCCACAGCAGCGACGCCAATACCATGATCATTACCGTCATTAATGGCGGTCACGCGGTAGGGGCAATGCCGCGTTGTACGGCGGAACATGCGGGATTGCACCAGCTTTCTGATGATCTTCTGCCACCCTTGCCGTCGGTTGATATCAGCCTGATGGTGCGTGATCGTGCCAACCCGGCAGTGCGCGAGCTTGCCCTTGGTGCGATTGCAGCCCTTTCCCCCGATGACGTAACACCGGACGCAGTTCCAGCCTGATTGGCAGACCCCATTCTTCCACCATGTGAAAAGACGTTTTATGTGATTGATCGGCTTTTGCCCGACCACATAAGATGCGCCAGCTTATATCCAGAACACCGGAGACATCCCATGCTGACCATCAAACGCCTGTCAATCGAAGACGCCTACATCCTGATTGAAGGCGCGCGCAACCGTGCCAATGAAATTGGTGTTCCGATGTGCATTGCCATCACCGATGAATCCGGTGTTCTCATCGCCTTTGAACGCATGGATGGCGGCAAGGTCACCAGTGCCACGATTGCCCAGGATAAATCATTCACTGCCTCGGGTGCGCGCAAAGGCACCCACGAATACGCCGCCGCCGCCCAGCCGGGCAAACCGGCCTATGGTATTGATTCCGAAATCGGCGGGCGCCTGTCGATTGTTGCGGGTGGTCTTCCGGTCTTTGTCGATGGCGAATGCGTTGGCGGCATCGGTGTGAGTTCCGGCACGCCCCCGCAGGATCAGGACTGCGCCCAAGCCGGGATTGATTTCTTCATGAAGAAAATCGGCAAGTAATCAAAATTCGCGCGATGGAAATCGGCCTGTGATCAGGCTGATTTCCGTCCACAGATCAAAAACTCGACATTACCTTCGGGCCCGGTGATCGGACTTGTGGTAATGCCCAGAACTTCCCAGCCCGGCAAATTCGACAGCCAGTCGGAAATGGTGTCACACACTTCCTGATGCAGCTCGGGTTCGCGCACGACGCCCTTTTTACCGACGCGCTCCTTGCCGACTTCAAATTGCGGCTTGATCAGTGCAATCAGATGCCCGCCCGGTTTAAGGCGCTCCATGCTGGCCGGAAGAACGGTGCGCAGGCCAATGAAGCTGGCATCACACACGACGATATCGACCAGATCGGGAATCTGTTCTTCAGTGATGTGGCGCGCATTGGTTTTTTCCATGACAACCACCCGGTCGTCATTGCGTAATTTCCAGTCAAGCTGCCCCTGCCCGACATCCACGGCATAGACCTTTGCCGCACCGTTTTGCAGCAAAACATCGGTAAAGCCGCCTGTGGAGGCCCCAACATCAATCCCGATAAAGCCGGTCACATCAATGTTGAATTCGGCAAGCCCCTTTTCCAGCTTTAACCCGCCGCGCGAAACCCATGGATGGGGCTGTCCGCGCAAGGTGATCGCCATATCTTCCTTGCACTGCATGCCCGGTTTATCAAGACGCTGCTCGCCGCTAAAGACGTTGCCCGCCATAATGAAAGCCTGCGCCTTGGACCGGCTTTCCACCAATCCGCGTTCGACAAGCATCTGATCTAAACGTTTCTTTGCCATAAGCGCGTTTTAGCGCACCCATGAAAAAAGGTCACGCCCAATAACGGTAATTTCACTGTGATCGGAACAGATCGCCTAACTCGCCAGCGGTTCAAGATATCCGCGCGGGACAATGGCGAGAAGGTCGTTAAGGGCTTCGCCCTGAACAGCGACATGTTGCTGCATCAGCTTGCCGGCGACATCGGCCTCGCCGTTTGAAATGGCGCTCAGGATTTCGGCATGTTCATTGTTTGATTTTTTAACACGGCCCGGACGATGAAGCTGCAACCGACGATAGGGCGCCAGACGATTGCGGACATTTTTGGTCTGGCGTTCCAGAAAACTGTTCCGGCAACCGGCATAGATTGCTTCGTGGAAACGCACATTGGCCTCATAATAGGCATCTGCATCCGCATGCCCCTGAAGCGCGCTGCACTCTTCAGACAGTGCAATCAGGTTTTCAATATCAGCACGCGGCATCCGGCGGGCGGCGAGACGTGCGCACATGGCCTCAAGCTCGGCCATGACTTCAAACATCTCGATCAGTTCGGCGACTGTGATTGACGCAACAATCGTTCCGCGGCGGGGCATGGTTGCCACAAGACCGGAACCGGCAAGAGTCTGCAGAGCCTCCCGGACCGGTGTACGCGAAACGCCGAACCGTTCGCTCAGCGAACGTTCGTCAAGCTTGTCGCCGGGCTTGAGAATGCCGGTCACAATATCGCGTTCAAGTTTCTGTACCAGATCCGCAGCAAGCTTACCGTTTTGCGCCATAAAACGCCCTCATCCATATTCGGTTACTGGTATACCAGAACACATAAAATGGTACTAATCAAAGCCTTTTCTCTGCTGCTTTGCAGAGTTTCAATATTGCATCGCAAAAGTTACATGCCGATTTCCGCCAGTTTGCAGGCAAATACTCAAGCGCGGGTTTGTGGCACTGCAAAACGCATTTCTGGTATACAAAATTGCATAGACAGAATGCCAGAAATCTGTAACGCTTTCGACTAATGCGAAAACCGCATCAATAATAAGACGCGCAAAAAGCCGTCAAAATGCATCCAGAACGCATGCTTCATCCGGGAGGAAAAGATGAAGATTTTCAAGAAGACCCTTTCGGCGTCTGTCGCCGCCATTACTCTGTCTGTTGCCGCTTTTGGCATGTCCGCATCCGCCAATGCAGAAACGCTGAAACTGTCACATCAGTGGTCGACCAGCGATATCCGCCACAAGGTTGCCGAAATCATTGCCAACGAAGTCAAAGCCGCCAATGTTGATCTGGAAATCCAGATCTTCCCGTCCGGTTCCCTGTTCAAGGCAAAGGAGCAGTGGACTCCGATGACGCGTGGCCAGCTTGACATGATTGTTTATCCGCTGGCCTATGCCGGTGGTCGTGTCCCTGCTGCCAACCTGACCCTGATGCCTGCACTGGTCAAAAACCATGACCACGCAAACCGCATCAACACCTCCCCGTTCATGGACAAGATTGAAGGTCTGCTGAACGAAGATGGTGTTGTTACGGTTGCCAAGGGCTGGCTTGCCGGTGGCTTTGCATCGACCAAGGGCTGCATCCAAAAGCCGGAAGACGTAAAAGGCCTGCAGATTCGTGCAGCTGGTAAATCGTTCGAGCAGATGCTTGAAGGTGCCGGTGCTTCAATCGCTGCGATGCCAAGCTCGGAAATCTATCCGGCAATGCAGACCGGCGTTCTTGACGCCACCAACACCAGCTCGTCGAGCTTCGTTTCCTATCGCATCTATGAGCAGGTCAAATGCTATACCCCGGCAGCAGGCAATGCGCTGTGGTTCATGTATCAACCGGTTCTGATGTCGAAGAAAAGCTATGACAAGCTGAATGATGCTCAGAAAGATGCCCTTGCCGCTGCGGCAAAGAAAGCGGAAGAATATTACACCACCGAAGGCCGCAAGCAGGATTCTGACAGCATCGATGTCTTCAAGAATGCCGGTGTGGAAATCGCAGAACTCACCGATGAGGATTTCGCAGAATGGCAGAAACTTGCCATGGAAACCTCTTACAAGAAGTTCGTCGAAGAGACCCCGAACGGTCAGGAACTTCTTGATATGGCACTTGCTGTAAAGTGATCCATTGATGATGCGCTGGTGGTGCCGAGGCGTTCGGCACCACCCCATTTCCCGAATAATATAAAAATACAGAACAATCAGGTTCCGTCAGAGGAGTACGCGCGTGTCCAACGCCATGTCCCCGCACCCACTTCCAATTGATCTGCCCGATGATTTCGCGCAGACCCCAAGTGCGTCGCATTCCGTTAAATCCGATATGCCGCCCCCGCCTGATGTCGAGCCCATCGACGATCAAAATGTCAATGCCGCCAATCGTGCGGCTCCGCCCAAAGGGCCGCTTGATGCATTCATTGCCGTCATTCATACGGCATCGCGCATTTGCGGAATCGCGTCGGCATCCATGTTCGGCATTTCAATGCTGATCATCTGCCAGCTGGTTTTCATGCGCTATGTGCTTAATGAATCGACTGTCTGGCAAACCGAAGCTGTGATTTTCCTGATGATCGGCGCAACCCTGATCGGCCTGCCCTATGTCCAGCTGTTGCGTGGCCATGTGAATGTGGACTTGCTGCCGCTTTATCTCAAACACGGCGCACGCATGACGCTTGCCGTTCTCACCCTTCTATGTGGAATGGCCATCAGCGCCATGTTCGGCTTTTACGGACTTGAGCTTGTGATCGAGGCATTTGAAGGCGGATGGCTGTCTGAAACGATCTGGGCTGTTCCGCTTTGGAAACCATATACCGCCCTGCCAATCGGTTTTGGCCTGCTGTTCTTGCAGTTCCTTGCCGACTTCCTGTCCCTTGTCACTCGCCGGTCGACCCCGTTCGATCTGCGCGATGACGCATTCTAAGGAGGCCGCATTATGGATCCTTTGCTTCTTGCGGCCATTGTTGGCATCGCAACCACCGTTGTCCTTTTTTCCGGCATTCCTGTCGGCATCGGCCTGCTTCTGGTCAGTGTCGGGTTCATCATCATCTTCGATGGCACCGGTTCCCTGCCTTTGCTGCCTGAAATCCTGTTTGGCAAACTTGAAAGCTTTGAAGTTCTTGCCATCCCGATGTTTATCCTGATGGGGGCGGTTGTGGCCTCGTCACGTGCCGGTGGCGACCTTTATTCCGTTCTTGATCGCTGGTTGACGCGCGTGCCAGGAGGATTGGTTATTTCCAACCTGGGGGCATGTGCGATCTTTTCGGCTCTTTCGGGTTCTTCACCTGCAACCTGTGCTGCCATCGGCAAGATGGGCATTCCTGCAATGCGTGAACGCGGTTTTCCCGACACCGTGGCCGCCGGCTCCATCGCAGCGGGCGGCACCCTTGGCATTCTGATCCCGCCAAGTGTGACCATGATCGTGTATGGTATTTCGACCGAGACCTCGATTGGTCGGCTTTTCCTTGCAGGCCTTCTGCCGGGTCTTCTGGTTACCGCCCTTTTCATGACCTGGTCGCTTTATTCGACCTGGCGTCAGGGCAATGCCCAGGCTGCGCTTGGCGTGATCAAATACAGCTGGAAGGAAAAGTTTGAAATCCTTCCGCGTGTTCTGCCCTTCCTTGTCATCATCGGCGCGGTTCTGTTTGCTCTTTACGGCGGCGTTGCGACCCCGTCGGAAACGGCCGGTGTGGGTGCACTGTTCTGCCTGATCACCGCAATGATCATTTACAAGATGTGGAAGCCCGGCCAGCTGTGGCACGTCATGCGTGACACCACCAAAGAGTCGGTGATGATTCTTCTGATCATCGGGGCTGCAGGCCTGTTCAGCTATATGCTGTCATCCCTGTTCATCACCCAGTCGATCGCACAATGGATTTCAGCACTTGAAGTAAACCGCTGGGTCCTGATGGGCTTCATCAACCTGTTCCTGCTGATCAGCGGCTTCTTCCTGCCGCCGGTTGCCGTGATCCTGATGAGTGCGCCGATCCTGCTTCCGGTGATCATCAATGCCGGCTTTGACCCCTACTGGTTTGCCGTCATCCTGACCATCAACATGGAAATCGGCCTGATCACCCCGCCGGTCGGTTTGAACCTGTATGTCATCAATGGCATTGCGCCAGATATTCGCCTGCAGACGATCCTCAAAGGTGCCATGCCTTATGTGCTGTGCATGGTCGTTGCGATCATCATTCTTTGCTTCTTCCCGCAAATCGCCACCTGGCTTCCAGAAACGGTTATTGGAGGACGCTAATGTCAGGGATTTCTGTCAGGAGCTGGATTTCAAGCATCGCCGACCGTGGTCGGGAATTGCTTGATCTGCCAATTTCCACCCCGCAGGACCCGTTTGCGCAGCTTCGCGCCATGTGCAAGGACCTCGTCTCGCAAAAAGGCGAGGCCCGTGGCACCGCCGTTGCCCGCGAAGTGGTCCGGCTTTGGGAAAATCTGCCAGAGGAGGATCATCTTCGGTTCTTCCAGATGATGCAGAACGACTTTAGTGCAGATCGCGCCAAGGTCACCAAGGCCGCCGATGCCTTTGCCAAGGACCCGTCAGAAACCAATCTGGCGGCCCTGACCCAGGCATCAGAACCTGCACGTCAGGAATTGCTACGCCGGATCAATATGGCACCGGGCGGAACCCGGGCCATTGTTGATATGCGTGAAATCCTGATCGGGCTTTTGAAAACCAACCGCGATCTCGAACCGCTGAATGCCGATATGCAGCATCTGCTGACCAGCTGGTTTAACCGTGGTTTTCTTGAACTGCGTCACATTGACTGGGATACCTCGGCTGCGATCCTTGAAAAGCTGATCCGCTATGAAGCAGTCCATGAAATTCAGGGCTGGGATGATTTGCGCCGCCGTCTGGCAACAGACCGGAAATGCTTTGCCTTCTTCCATCCCGCCATTCCCGATGATCCGCTGATCTTTGTCGAAGTCGCACTCGTTCATGGGCTGGCCGATAGTGTTCAGGCCCTTCTCGCACCCGAGATTGATGAAAAGGCTCCTGATACAGCCAATACTGCAATCTTCTATTCAATCAGTAACTGTCAGGCCGGGCTTAAGGGCATTTCGTTTGGCAACTTCCTGATCAAACAGGTTGTCGAGGAACTCAAACGCGAGTTCCCGCAACTTAAACAGTTTGCGACCCTGTCGCCCATTCCGGGCTTTATGGGCTGGCTGCGGACCCGCCAGAAAAGCAAGGCCGATGACGCCGGTCTTGCCAGTCAGGTTCTTGAAGGGCTTAGTGATGATCACTGGATTGATGATCCGGAAAAGGTCGAAGCCCTGCGCAAACCGACGATTGCCCTTTGTGCGACATATCTTGCGACTTGCAAACGCGGGAAATCACCGCTTGATCCCACCGCACGTTTCCATCTTGGCAATGGCGCACAGCTTGAACGGCTGAACTGGCTGGGAGACACATCAATCAAGGGACTGCGCCAAGCGGGCGGCATGATGGTCAATTATGCCTACCACCTTGACAGCATTGAGAAAAATCACGAAGCGCTGATGAATGACGGAAAGATCGCAACATCGAAATCCGTCGCACAGCTTGCCGGCATTTAAGTAGGTATGACCATGTCTGATAATCTTTTTCAAACCTTCCTCGACCGTTTCCCGGCAGACAAGTCGCGCACGTTTCTGATCGAACGTGACGGCACGGAACGCAGCTTTGCATGGTTGCTTGATCGAACCGGTCGCTATGCCGCTGTTCTTGCTTCCCACGGGGTGGTCAAGGGTGACCGCGTCGCAGCCCAGGTCGACAAGTCATCTGACGTGATTGCGCTTTATCTTGCCTGCTTGCAGCTTGGTGCCATTCACCTGCCGCTCAATACCGCCTATACCGGTGACGAAATTGCCTATTTCCTTGGCGATGCCGCACCGCGCGTTTTTGTGTGCCGACCTGCCCATATTGATGCTGCCACGGCCCTTGGCGATCAGAACAATGTTGCTGCTGTTCTTTCCCTTGGCTCCAATGGCGATGGCAGCCTCAACGATCAGGCCGCCAGTGCAACACCGATGACCGACATTGTAAGTGCCGACAAGGATGATGTTGCAGCAATCCTTTATACCTCGGGCACGACGGGGCGGTCCAAGGGCGCGATGCTGACCCATAACAATCTGGGTTCAAACGCCAGGACGCTTCATTCGGCGTGGGGTTTCAAACCGGGCGATACGCTTTTGCATGCGCTGCCGCTGTTTCACACCCACGGTCTGTTTGTGGCAATCAACATCATGCTGATGAATGGTGGCAAGGTCATCCTGCTTCCGAAATTCGATGCTGATGACGTTATTGAACGTCTGCCACAATCTACCGTCTTGATGGGCGTTCCGACCTTCTATACCCGCCTGCTGTCTCATCCGCAGTTCAATAAGGATGTTACCGCCAACATCCGGCTGTTTGTGTCGGGGTCCGCACCGCTTCTGGCCGAAACCCATGATGCGTTCTTTGAACGTACCGGTCATAAAATTCTTGAGCGTTACGGCATGACCGAAACCTGCATGAACACGTCGAACCCGCTGGACGGTGAACGTCGTCCTGGTGCGGTTGGCCCGACCCTTCCGGGGATCGAGGCACGGGTTTGTGACAAGGATGGCAATGTTCTGGGCGCTGGCGAAATAGGCGTTCTCGAAGTGCGCGGGCCGAACGTGTTCAAAGGCTACTGGCAGATGCCGGAAAAGACCGCCTCGGAATTCCGCACCGACGGCTTCTTTATCACGGGTGATCTCGCAACCATCGGTGAAGACGGCTATGTCACGATTGTCGGTCGCGACAAGGACCTGATCATTTCGGGTGGTTTCAACGTCTATCCAAAAGAAGTCGAGGAAGTCATCGCCGAATATGACGAGGTCGAGGAAGTCGCCATCTTCGGCCTGCCCCATCCCGATTTCGGCGAAGCCGTTGCCGGTGTCATTGTTGCCGCCAAGGGCGAAACAGCCGACACCGATACCATCATCAAACGCACCCAGGACAAGCTTGCAAAATTCAAGGTTCCCAAGCGCATCTGGGTGATCAAGGAATTGCCGCGCAACACCATGGGCAAAATTCAAAAGGCCGAACTGCGCAAGCAATATGCCGACACCTTTACCTCCCCTGCTGCATGATGTGATGTAGCCAATATCTCCCGCTGTCCTGACAGACAGCACCCAAAGGGTCATAGACCCAACCTTCCGGTCAGAGCCGATCTGGCCGGAATTTTTTTGTCTGAACGCAGGCCATCGACCCGACGTTTCCCCTTCCGTTACCTGCTGTTATGTCCTTGTTAGGATTTAGAACGCCAAGATGCTAAATTAGAAAACAGATAACAACCACGGCGCTGGTAACCTTAATGCGCCCATCAGGAAGACGCTGGGATATATGGCCGAACTTGACGACGCCATTGACAAGATATCGCAAAGTATTGCCACCACAGGTGCGCTCACCTGCGAGGCATCCCGTCGCTATGACGATATGTTCCAGACCTTCCGGCGCGAACTTGAACATGCCCTTGATGCCCAGCCAACCATGGCCGATGCCGCACGTTTGGCAATGTCCATGGTCGACACGGCCTCTAAGGCCATCGCATCAAGTTTCCCAAATCCGCAGCATCACGATTGCTGCGATCAATGCAGTGCTTGCTGCAATCTGTTTGTCAGTGTTCCACCCGGTGTCACAAGCCTGATTGCCGATCACATACGCAAGACATTTGATCACCGCGAACAGACAGACCTTCTTGCCCGTTTAAAAAATGCCGCAGCGATCATCGAACAGTCGAAAACAACGGCCGAGGTTCGCGTGCGCTGCCCGCTTCTGGGCGAAGATAACCGCTGTAGCATCTATGATGTCCGTCCGCTGTCCTGCCGTGCCTTTACCTCATCGGATGCAGGACGCTGTCACAGGATGGTCTTTGGGGATGACAGCGAACGTGCAACAACAATTGATCAGGACCCGGGCCATTACCGCCTGCATATCGAGGCGACCGACGCCCTGCAACAGACAGCCTCGCGGCGAAACCTGAACCCGCGGCAAAAGGGCTTTGTGCATGCGCTGCTTGATCAGCTTGATCCCGCGATCAAGTCGCCATCTGTCTGAGCAATCTGCACTTCCGCGCCACCAGCCATTGCAATCCCTGAAAAACACGACCATTTTCCGCAAGTCGGCTGTTCTGGCCGATCCTATTTTCCACACTCGAACACGGGGCAAATATGAGCAACGCGTCTGATCAACTGGTCGCTTTTGTCACAGGTGCGGCACAGGGTCTGGGTCTTGGCATTTCAAAACACCTTCTTGATACCGGTTGGCGGGTAACGCTGTTTGATCGCGATGAAGACGCCGGCAAAGAGGCCTTTGACGCCCTTGCCCCCGAACAGCAGGACCGCGCCCTGTTTATCGCTGGTGACGTCGCAAACGAAAGCGACGTCAAACTTGCTGTTCAGCAAACCGTTGACCGGTTCGGGCGCATTGATGGTCTGGTCAATAATGCCGGCATTGCAAATCCGCGTTCGGGTGGTATTGAGCACCTTGAATGGGATCAGTGGCAGCGTGTGATCAATGTCAATCTGGGTGGTGTGTTCCTTGCGACCAAACATGCAACACAACATCTGCGCCACACCAAGGGTGCGATTGTGAACATCGCATCGACCCGCGCGTTTCAATCCGAAGCCAATACAGAATCCTATGCCGCATCCAAGGGTGGTGTCGTTGCCCTGACCCACGCCCTTGCGGTCAGCCTTGCGGGCGACGTTCGCGTCAATGCCATTGCCCCGGGCTGGATCGAAGTCGGCGACTGGCAGAAATCATCCAACCGATCCCGACCCGAACATAGTGAAACCGACAAATCCCAACATCCGGTCGGGCGCGTCGGCACCCCAAACGACATTGCACAGGCGGTAAGCTTCCTTCTGGATGCAACGAAATCGGGCTTTATGACGGGTGAAACCATCCGCATTGATGGCGGCATGACGCACAAGATGATTTACGTCGAATAAGGTCCACCAGTCTCCGAAATGAAAACAGCGCAGATATCGCTATCTGCGCTGTTTGTATTTCAACAGACCCGATGATCAATCCGGTTTAGGCCCGCGCCTTGCTCTCGCTCAGACCAAGCGCACCAAGGGCCGTCTTGACAATAGCTGCGGCATCCAGACCGGCTTTCTGATACTGGATTTCCGGCTTGTCGTGATCAATCAGGCTATCGGGCAATGCCATGGTACGGATTTTAAGACCGTTATCCAAAAGCCCCTGCCCTGCCATGTGCTGAAGGACCATCGCGCCAAAGCCGTTGATCGAGCCTTCTTCGATAGTGATCAGGACTTCATGATTGCGGGCAAGATCGGCGATCAACTGGTGATCAAGCGGCTTGGCAAAGCGTGCATCGGCAACCGTTGCCGGAAGACCGCGCGCTGCCAGATCCTCTGCCGCCAGAAGGGCTTCTGCCAGACGGGTACCATAGGACAGAATGGCAATCTTTCCACCTTCGCGCAGAATGCGGCCCTTGCCGATTTCAAGAACCTGTCCCTCGGTCGGCATTTCAACACCAACACCCTCGCCACGCGGATAGCGGAACGCACTCGGCCGGTCATCAATCGCCCATGCGGTCGTGGTCATGTGAACCAGTTCCGCCTCATCAGCAGCAGCCATCAGAACAAAGTTCGGCAAACAACCAAGATAGGCAATGTCATAGGCCCCGGCATGGGTTGCACCATCCGCGCCGACCAGACCTGCACGGTCCATTGCAAAACGCACCGGAAGGTTCTGGATCGCAACATCATGAACAACCTGATCATAGCCACGCTGCAGGAAGGTCGAATAAAGCGTGCAAAACGGCTTGTAGCCCTCGCACGCCATACCGGCGGCAAAGGTCACCGCGTGCTGTTCGGCAATGCCAACGTCAAAGGCACGATCCGGGAAACGGTCGGCAAAGATATTCACACCGGTGCCCGATGGCATGGCGGCGGTAATTGCCGTGACTTTTTCGTCCTTTTCACCAAGCTTGACCAGCGTTTCGCCATACACCTTGGTGTAGCTTGGCGCATTCGGGGTTGGCTTGGCCTGTTTCCCGGTCACCACATCAAACTTGGCAACGCCATGATATTTGTCTGCGGCACTTTCGGCCGGGCCATAACCCTTGCCCTTTTGCGTGACCGCATGGATCAGGATCGGACCATCAACATCGGCATCACGTACATTTTTAAGTACCGGCAACAGATGATCCATGTTGTGACCATCAATCGGACCGACATAGAAGAATCCCATTTCTTCAAACAGGGTCCCGCCCGTGACCATGCCACGGGTATATTCTTCAAGCTTGCGCGCAGCTTCTTCGATCTGGCGCGGCAGATGCTTTGTCAGGCCCTTCGCAGCGTTGCGCAGCCCCTGATAGCCCTTGCCGGAAATCAGGCGTGACAGATAACCCGACATGGAGCCCACCGGCGGGGCAATCGACATGTCGTTATCGTTCAGGATGACAATCAAACGCTGGTCGGTGGCCGCAGCATTGTTCATGGCTTCATAGGCCATGCCCGCACTCATCGACCCGTCGCCGATCACGGCAATGACATTCTTGCGCTTGTCATCGGAAAGCTGGTTGGCCACCGCCATGCCAAGACCGGCCGAGATCGAGGTGGAGCTGTGGCCCGCCCCGAACGGATCATATTCGGACTCGGATCGCTTGGTGAAACCCGAAAGACCACCGCCCTGGCGTAGCGTGCGAATACGGTCACGACGCCCGGTCAGGATTTTATGCGGATAGCACTGATGGCCGACATCCCAGATCACGCGGTCATACGGCGTATCAAACAGGTAATGGATCGCAACCGTCAGCTCAACCACACCAAGGCCTGCACCAAGATGTCCGCCCGTGACAGATACGGCATCAATCACCTCGGCGCGCAATTCGTCTGCCACCTGTCGCATCTGCGCAGGCTGCAATTTGCGCAGCTCGTCAGGAGTGTTAATCGTATCCAACAGCGGGGTCTTGGAGGTCGTGCTCATACCGATCTCGATTTTCAATTTTTATATGGCGTAGATTACAACAGGGTGACGTTTCCATGTCCAAGTTGCAAGCTGCGTAAAATAGCGAGGTTCAACTGAATTAGCGACCCTGAATTTCACCTGATTTCACACGTTCGAGAAAGCCGTAAACAACTTGTTCGACAGTGCGATGAATGGCATCGCGTTCACGACCAAAATCACGGCATAAATAGCCAAAGTTTTCAGCAATATACGGGGTACATTGAGGTAAGAATGAATAGTGCCCGGCCCCTTTGACCCGGACAAACTTTGCCCGCCCGCGCAGAAGCTTTCGGAAATGCGCGGCATTGACGTGATCATGCAGGATTTCGTCTCTATCGGCCTCGACAAACAGCATCGGCACGGAAACATCCGACAGGCCATCATCAGTGGCCGCCACACCAAATGCCGGTGTCACTGCAATGATTGCCGCAATCCTCGGATCATATTCCGAAACCACCGGCCCGCCATTGGCGGCATGAAGCTGGTCAATGTGATCATCCGTTGGCGCAAACTGGCAAATCACCCTGTCACTTTCGGCATTGAGCGCACAGTAACTTTGCCAGGCCTTGGCATCAAAATCCCATCCCGCCAGCTTAAGGACCGTCGCCCCGCCAGCCGAATGGCCCAGCGCGTAAATGCGATCCGGGTCGATGTGATCGGCGATTTCCCCATGATCAAGCAACAGATCAAGCGCCAGACGCATTTCGCGCGGGCGTCGTTCAATGATCGTCAATTGCCTTGCATCGGACGCATCAAGGTAATTATCCCCTTCATGCTGCGGGGCGGCCACAATATAGCCGCGCCGTGCCAGATATTCGGCCAACCAGAACTGGTTAAACCGATGGCCTTCCGATCCATGCGAAAACATCACAATCGGAAACAGCCCGTCACCGGCAAAGGGCACATTGCGCGCCGCACTGGATGCCACCCCCATATGACGCACCGGTTTTTCCGGCATTTCTGCCGGATACCAGATCGCAAGCGGGAACGGGTCCTTGTCAAACAGCCGGTCACGAAAACCGGCTGTATATTTTGGCTGATCAGTCATGGTGGGGCGCGTGACTGTCTGGATTACCGGCCGCGTTCAACAACGAACCGCGCCACTGCACGCAGCGGTTCGGCTTCATCGTCAAAGCAGCTCAGATGGTTGATCGCCTGATCACACAGCATCTTTGCCTGATCGCGAGCCTGTTCCAGCCCCAGCAATTTGACAAAGGTCGACTTGTCCTGATCGATATCCTTGCCTGCAGTCTTGCCAAGTTCTTCGGAACTTGCCTCGACATCAAGCAGGTCATCCTTGATCTGGAATGCCAAGCCCATGTCATGGGCATAGGACCGCAACGCCATGCGAATGCTTTTGGGTGCCTTGCCAAGAATGGCACCGGCTTCGCAGGCAAAGGCAAACATCCGACCGGTTTTCAGCAGATGAAGGTGGGTTACCTGTGCCTGATCAAGGGACTGGCCTTCGCCCGCCAGATCGATCATCTGCCCCCCCACCATGCCATGCGGCCCCGCCGCACGGGCAAGCGCACGCACAAGATCGGTACAGACACGCGGATCAGGATGGGTGTCTTCGTCTGCCAGAACTTCGAATGCCTGGGTCAGAAGCGCGTCACCGGCAAGGATTGCGGTCGCCTCGTCAAACTGCTTGTGGCAGCTTGGCTTGCCGCGCCGCAGATCATCATCATCCATCGCGGGCAGATCATCATGGATCAGCGAATAGCTGTGAACCATCTCGACCGCCGCAGCAACGCGCAAAGCAGAATGGCGTGACACCTTGAACAAAGATGCCGAGCTCAGCACCAGAAACGGGCGCAGGCGTTTGCCCTCGCCCAAGGTGGAATAACGCATCGCCTGAAACAGGCGCTGCTCAATCTGGCCATTGGCACGCGGTAAAATTTTGTCGAGTGTCTCACCAAGATCGGCAGACGCTGCACTCAGTCCGGCAAGCAGGTCGTAACTCACCACGGTCTCCGAAAGTTAAGGGGCAATCGCCCTATTCAATTTCAATTGGGGTTGCCGACGGGCGGCCATCCGCATTCAGGGTGATTTTTTCAATGCGCTCTTCGGCCGCACGTAACTTGTCCGCACAATGACGTTTCAGGGCTGCACCACGTTCATATGATGCAATCGCGTCATCCAGTCCAACCTGGCCCTGCTCAAGCTGGCGGACAAGGGTCTCTAGCTGACCCAATGCCTCTTCAAAGCTGAGTTTTGCGATATCATCAGGGATGGCGGAAGATGAAGTAGCCTCGGACATGTAAGCTCCATTTCTTTGAGTGCGCCGGAGTTTACGCGTAAGTCCTGATCAGGGCAACCAGACAGAGTGGAATTTCGTCTTGTCTAAACATTAGGATAACAGTCGCCATCCCTTAGCCCGTCATAAGGGTTCGTACATGCTGCAGCACACTTTCGGCAAGCGACGGCAAATCATATCCGCCCTCAAGAAGCGACACCAGACGCCCGTCGCATTGCGCATCGGCAAGCGCCATTAATTGCCGGGTGATCCAGACGAAATCGTCGGTCTCGAAGCACAGGCCTGCCAGCGGATCGTTCTTGTGGGCGTCAAACCCCGCCGAGACGATCAGAAGTTCCGGCTTGAAAGCTGAAATGCCCGGAATCACGGTTTCATTAAAGGCCGCCTGAAGTTCGGCTGTTCCGGCACCTGCAGGCAATCCGACATTAAGGATATTGTTGGCACAGCCCCGTTCGGTCTCGGCACCGGTGCCGGGATAAAGCGGCCATTGATGGGTCGAACAATAAAACAGATCCGGATCGTTAAAGAACAAATCCTGCGTACCATTGCCGTGATGAACATCAAAATCCATCACTGCGATGCGTTTCAAACCGTAACGCTTGCGCGCGTAATGGGCGGCAATCGCGGCATTGTTAAACAGACAGAATCCCATCGCCCGGTCATATTCGGCATGGTGCCCGGGCGGGCGCGTGGCAACAAAGGCATTATGTTCATGACCATCCACGACCGCGTCAACGGCAACGCATGCCCCGCCGACAGCACGCAGCGCCGCCTTGCCCGATTTTGGCGAAATATAGGTATCGCCATCAAGTGACTTGATGCCGCTTTCCGGAATAGACGCCATCACCTTGTCGACATAGGCCGGATCATGCACAGCCTTGATCAGGTCCATATCGCCCAGCGGGGCTTCTTCACGGTGAAGAAACATGAATTCCTCGGCCTCGAAAACACGCTGAATGACGCGCAATCGGTCCGAGCTTTCCGGGTGGCCCGGGCCGGTATCATGTTCAATGCAATCGTGATGCGTAACGAACAGTGTCGCCATCTCTTTTGGTCGCCTTCCTGATTGGATCAGCAATATGATCGGGTCTTGCAGGATTATGCTGCGCATCTCCTGCTTATATGCGTGATTTTGGTATCATAATCGCGACGCCGGGCGCGCCGCTTTGTTCTAAATCAGCATATCCCCCATGGGCGCTGCAAGTTCTTTGGTTGTTTTTTAAACCAAACCGGGCGACCTCTGACCGTTAAAATTGTAATCACTTTCACAGTTTCGCCTTTTTCTCGATGTTAGATTTGCGTAATCGACGAAGTTCCTGAAAGCGACGCAAAAGACACCTTTAGACGATAAATTGCCCGTAATTCGGCGCATTTTTGCCTTTAAGCCTTGCAAAAGTCAGGGGGTGGATCAAGAAACGCTTATCAGTGAACTTTCTGATATCAACGCGGAAATCCGGTGTATCGCGAGGTATTCCAACCGAGTAACAATCAAATGATGTCCTGTTGAGAATAAACTGCATCTTGACAGAACCGGCATATACTTGAGAATAAGAACGAGCCAAACATTAGTGTTTGGTGGGTTCAAGAGCCACAACCTTTCAGGTTGTATAAGGAATGGAAACTCCGGTCGCATGATCTTCATCTGCTTTGATGGGATCAAATGACAAAAAAAATCGGATTTTCATTGGGACAATGGCCGCTTGCGGCCAGGCTTATAAGGAAGCCAAATGGAACTAAACCATTTAGAACAAAAGGCCCAACAGGCGAGCACCCTGTTAAAGGCCATGAGCAATCAGAGCAGACTGCTTATTCTTTGCCAACTTAACGAAGGCGAAAAGTCCGTTGGCGAACTAGAACGTATCGTCGGGCTAAGCCAGTCCGCCCTGTCGCAGCACCTTGCACGCCTGCGTCGTGACAAACTTGTTAAAACCCGTCGCGAGGCACAGACCATTTTCTACTCGTTGCATGGTGACGAAGCTCTGCGTGTCATCAAGACACTCTATGGGCTTTATTGCGATACCAGCAGCAATGCCGCTGCTGCGTGAAAATGATCAGGGTAATCCCCCACAAAAAAAAGCCTGCCATTTGTGGCAGGCTTTTTTTTGTGGCTTAACACCATATCACACGCAACAGCATGCCCGTCGGGTCATGACCCGCAATCAGGCTGCGGCAGCAACGATACCTTATCAAGCGTTCCCAGCACCTCGAACTCGCCATAGTCGAACCGCATGGCATGGGCGACCCCATTCAGCCCGAAATCCACCGCCATCTCGGTCGAAGGACCATTTTCCGCAGCACCCAGCGGATAGAATGCCAAATTCATGCGATGGAACAGCGTCGTTGCGATCTTGTCAGGATCATCAGCATTATGGTCCGGCTTCTTTTGATCTGAAATGACCACGGCAATCCGGTTGGTCGGTGTTTCACCACTGCCATCAAAGACAAGATCATTGCCAAATTTCTCACCGGCCGCTGCGCGCTCAAGCAACATTGCCGAATGCTGCGTCGGGAACATCGTATCTGCCGGAAGCTCCTCGGTCACTTCAACCGGGACCTGATAGCTCACCTTGACAGCGTCGCTTTCACGGACGGCCGATCCGACGATTTCATCAACCTTGGTACCGTCAAGATAGTCGCTCATCCGGAAACGATAATGCGCGCCAGCAAAGTCTTCCCACTGGGTCATGGAATAGGCTGAATTGATTGCGGTTCCTTCCGCGCCTTGCAGAATCATGATCTGCTGCATTTCAGTGACCCAGCCATCGCACATTTTTTCAAAGCGATAACCAAGGACACCCGATGCATCAACCACCGAACTCCCCTGATCAGAACGGGTCATCTTGAAATGATATTCCGCGACATGCGGGATCATTGCACTTTCGACACTGGAAACACTTCCAGCCTGTGCCGCACATCCTGCAAGCCCCAAACACAAGATCAGCGTTCCTGCGAAGGAACGCCGACTTTCTTCAAACTTCGAAAACAAAACCGACAATATCACTCTCCGGTGGCGCCAATCCCGACAATCCAGGGATCTTTAACACCCTTTTTGACAGCAAGAAGGCGTAAATCATTTGCATGTTCTGCCGAAAGCGGACCGACTGCAACCCGCATATAATTGCGACCATTCACAAGTGCAGTCAAAAGCCGGGGCTGATATTCGTTGTAAATCTCAAGGGCCTTCTGCGCACGGGCTTCATTGGCAAAACTTGCCAAGATCACATAATCACCCGGCAGAGGTGCTGCAAGTACATCGCCAGCCAATCCCTTGCCATCGACCGCTGCATCAATCCCGGTTGCATTGGCCACAGGCGCATTGTCATCGGTCATAACCGCGGCATCAACCAGGGCAGCTGTCATTGTTTCGGGCTGCGCGGTTTCTGCCGGTTTGGCGTCGGGAACATAACCGGCAATCGCGGCATCGGCTTCGGCCTGCGGATCAAGCACATTGCCTTCATTGCCATAGGACACAACATCACCGGCATCGAACTGCTCGGATGCCGAGGCAACTTCGACCGGCTTTTCACTTACGGGCGTGCCAAGTTCGGTTTGGGCAATTGTTGCACGCGGCGGAAGATCGGTCTTGATAATCGGCGTTGCATTCATATCAACCGGGCGTGACCAGTTCTCAGCGGGCGCATTGACCGCATAAATCTCGGGTCGGGCGGTACGGATTTCCTGTTTGATTTCCGGCTCGCCCAGTGGGGCGAGTGCTGCTGCTTCTTCGGCAAGAACGATTTCGTCGTCCTTGCAGATATCCTGATCAAACAGCGGACGATGCAGCGCGCAATCCTGTTCGGCAACGATGGACACAGCATGATCTGTCGTGCTTTTTCCTGTGGTCACATAGCTGATCAAATCACCTGCCAGCTTGGCGACGGTAAGCTCAATCGGCCCACCGCACGCACCGAGTGCCAATGGTGCAGCCACAACGAGTATCTTTTTCACAGGCCATCCCCCGAAGGATCAAATTTGTTATCTTCGCGGTACTTTGGCGCATCGGCAGTTAATATTAGGTAACCAGTTGGCACAAAAGAAAACGGCCCGGACAAACCCGGGCCGTTCATCACATGATATATCCGGGCCCGAAGCCCCGAAACATAATCAGTCTTTTTTCGCCTTCGGCGGCAGCTGAACACGCAGATGCAGTTCTTTAAGCTGCTTGTCTTCGACATTCGAAGGCGCGTTCATCATAAGATCCTGTGCCTGCTGGTTCAGCGGGAAGGCAATGACTTCGCGAATGTTCGGCTCGTCAGCAAGCAACATGACGATACGGTCAACACCCGGGGCAGAACCACCGTGCGGCGGTGCGCCGAATTTGAACGCGTTAAGCATGCCGCCAAACTGTTCTTCGACCACGTCCTGACCGTAACCGGCAATTTCGAACGCCTTGTACATGATGTCCGGACGGTGGTTACGAATGGCACCCGACGACAGCTCGATACCGTTACACACGATGTCATACTGCCAGGCCTTGATATCAAGCGGGTTCATGTTTTCAAGCGACTCAAGACCGCCCTGCGGCATCGAGAACGGGTTGTGGCTGAATTCGATCTTGCCGTCGTCATCTTCCTCATACATCGGGAAGTCAACAATCCAGCAGAACTTGAACATACCTTCTTCGCGCAGTTCAAGTTCGTCACAGACCTTGTCACGGACCTTGCCTGCAAACTTGGCCGCAGCCAAGGCCTTGTCACACACGAAGAACACAGCATCGCCGTTCGATACGCCTGCGATTTCCTTGATCTGCGCAATACGATCGGCATCAAGGTTCTTGGCAATCGGGCCTTTTGCTTCGCCGTCTTCGCCATAAACGATATAGCCAAGACCAGCCGCACCCTCGTCACGTGCCCATGAGTTCAGCTTGTCAAAGAAGCTGCGCGGACGCGAAGCGGCACCGGTTGCCTGAATGGCGCGAACGACCGAACCTTTTTCGATGTTCGAGGCAAAGATACCAAAGCTCGAACCACGGAACGGCTCGGTTACATCGGAAATCAGAAGCGGGTTACGCAGATCCGGCTTGTCCGAACCGTATTTCGCCATCGATTCATCGAACGGAATACGCGGGAACGGGAACGGGGTAACATCACGACCACCGCCGAACTCGACAAAGATCTCATAGAGAACCGGCTCGATCGCGGCGAACACGTCTTCCTGGGTGGCAAAGGCCATCTCGAAGTCGAGCTGATAGAATTCACCCGGCGAGCGGTCAGCACGTGCATCTTCATCGCGGAAGCACGGTGCAATCTGGAAGTAACGGTCAAAGCCAGAAACCATCAGAAGCTGTTTGAACTGCTGCGGAGCCTGCGGCAGCGCATAGAACTTGCCCGGATGCATACGCGACGGAACCAGGAAGTCACGTGCGCCTTCCGGCGAGCTTGCCGTCAGGATCGGGGTCTGGATTTCAAGGAAGCCCTGTGCAGTCATTTTCTGACGCATGGCCGAAATGACCTTCGAACGCAGAACGATGTTCGAATGAACACTTTCGCGACGCAGATCAAGGTAACGGTGACGCAGGCGGATTTCCTCGCCATATTCAACGTCGCCAAAGACCGGCATCGGCAGAACTTCAGCCGCGGACTGAACTTCGATATTCGATGCATAAACCTCAATCTCGCCGGTCGGCAGATTCGGGTTGATGGTTTCCGCAGTACGTTTGACAACCTTGCCATCGACCGTGATCACGCTTTCGGCGCGCGCTTTATCAAGCGTTTCAAACAGCGGGCTGGAAATGTCGATCACGACCTGGGTGATGCCGTAATGGTCGCGCAGGTCAACAAACAGAAGGTTGCCGTGGTCACGCTTACGGTGAATCCAGCCAGACAGACGAACTTCCGCATCTGCGTCAGTCGCGCGCAGCGCATTACAATTATGTGAGCGATAAGGATGCATTGTCATTCCAGGTTGCTTTATATTTTGGGCCGCCAATTTGGCCGCAAAGGTGCATGCCAGACCCGCGCTGTCAAACAAAAAACGCACCACAACAGACCCGTTCCGACATTTTCGGAACGTTTCGCGGTGATGTGTTCACTGCCGTTCATACGCGGCGTCAAAATTTCCGCGGTATAAAACGCTCTCGAAGGCGGCGCGTCAAGTGCCCGTCTTGCATATCACCAACTTGCAGATCGCCAGTTCGTCACGATCCGACCTTGATTGCCTGCAAATCCTTGACCTTGGTAAAGCCGATCAGGGTGCCGGAGCCAAAGGTGATATCCGTCCAGCTTTCCACATCAAATTTGAAATGCGCCAGCGCGCATGTCGGATATTTGCGCGCCATTGCATCTCGGGCCTCGGCGTCCCCGGCCCCGAACAGTGCCTGCGCAAACATCTCGATACCGGGATTATGACCGATAAACATCACCGACGTCGCGTCTTCATGGGTGTGATGAAGGCTTTCAAGCAACACGCTTTCACCGGCCATATAAAGATCTTCGCTATAGATCACATCGGCATGGGTGGCAAAATCGCGCCCCAGAAGACCAAGTGTCTGCACCGTGCGGGCCGCCGTCGAACACCAGACAAGATCAGGTATCAGGGCCTGCTCACGCAGGAAACGCCCCATAAATGGTGCCGCCTTTTCGCCGCGACGGTTGAGTTCACGGTCATGGTCGGCCCGACCGGGGTCGGACCAGCTTGATTTTGCATGCCTGAGCAACAGCAACGTCTTCATGTCTTCGGTCTTTACAGCCATGAATGATGATCAAACGGTGTTCTTCCATGCCATATAGAAGCCTGTAGCGCCATCAGAAAAACTGACACATAAATTTAAGAAAATTGCACGGGCGCAAACAGTTATCCTATACTCCATTTGCAACCGGGAACTGTCGCATAAATTCAAAGACATTCCCTCAATCCGCAGGAGGCATAGCGTGACACACGCCGCTGCAGTTCAATCAAGCGCGATCACCATTGATTCGGAAAGCCGTTTCATAAACCGCGAACTTTCGTGGCTGGCTTTCAACAATCGCGTTCTTGAAGAAGCCCAGAATAGCGGGCACCCGCTGCTTGAACGCTTGCGCTTTCTGTCGATCTCGGCCAGCAACCTTGATGAATTTTACATGGTGCGTGTCGCAGGTCTTGTCGGTCAGTTGCGCGCAGGCATGACCAAGGTCAGTCAGGATGGTATGAGCCCGTCCGAGCAGCTGCGCGCCATTACCTTTGATGCCAACCAGCTGATGCAGGATCAGCAACGCATCTGGCGACAGCTTAGCCGTGAAATGGAACAACAGGGCATTTCGGTCATTGATCAGTCCGACCTGACCCAGACGGACCGCAAATGGCTTGATGGCTATTTCATGCGCGAAATCTTCCCGACCCTGACACCGCTTGCCATTGATCCGTCACACCCCTTCCCGTTCATTCCCAACCTTGGCTTTGCCATTGTGATGCAGCTGTTTGATCCGGCTGACGGGCACAATATGCGCGGCCTGATCCCGGTCCCGCAAAAGATCGGGCGCTTCCTGCGTCTGCCGGGTCGCAATGAACGCTATCTTCCGGTCGAACAGGCGATCTTGCTGTATCTTGGCAAGCTGTTCCCGGGCTTTGACATGATCGAACATGGCTTCTTCCGTGTCATCCGTGACTCGGATGTCGAGATCGAGGAAGAAGCAGAAGATCTGGTGCGCGTTTTCAAAACCGCCCTGAAACGTCGCCGTCGCGGCAGCATCATCCGCCTTAAGGTCAATGCGGCAATCCCCGAAGACCTTCTGGACTTTGTCATTGATGAACTTGATGTCGCCCTTGAAGAAGTCGTCAAGGTTGACGGCCTTCTGGGGGTCGTCGATGTCAAACAGCTGATCGATTCCGATCTGCATCATGACCTTTTGTTTGCCCCCTATGCGGCGCGTTACCCGGAACGTGTGCGTGACTTTGGCGGTGATTGCTTTGCTGCCATCAGCAAAAAGGACCTTGTGGTTCACCACCCGTTCGAAGATTTCGACGTGGTGGTGCAGTTCCTGCTTCAGGCTGCACGCGACCCGGATGTCGTCACCATCAAGCAGACCCTTTATCGTACCTCGGAAAACAGCCCGATTGTCAAAGCCCTGATTGCGGCTGCCGAGGCCGGTAAATCCGTCACCGCCATGGTCGAACTCAAGGCCCGCTTTGACGAGGAAGCCAACCTGCGCTGGGCGGCCGACCTTGAACGTGCCGGCTGTCAGGTGGTTTATGGCTTCCTTGACTGGAAAACCCATGCCAAGGTGTCGCTGGTTGTCCGCCGCGAAACCCACGGCCTTAAAACCTATGTCCATTTCGGGACCGGGAACTATCACCCGATCACCGCAAAGTTCTATACCGACATTTCATTCTTCTCCTGCGATCCGGCTTTGGGGCGCGATGCGGCAAGCATCTTTAACTTCATGACCGGTTATGCGACCCCGCGTTCCCTTGAAAAGATCGCGATTGCCCCGCATACACTCCGCCCGACACTTTTGACCCATATTGATCAGGAAATCGAAAACTGCAAGGCTGGCAAGCCATGTGGCATCTGGGCCAAGATGAACAGTCTGGTCGATCCGGTTGTGATTGATGCGCTCTATCGGGCAAGCCAGGCCGGTGTGCATGTTGAACTGGTGGTGCGCGGGATTTGCTGTTTGCGTCCGGGTGTGCCGGGGCTTTCGGAAAATATCCGGGTCAAATCAATTGTCGGTCGCTTCCTTGAACATTCGCGTATTGTGGTCTTTGCCAATGGGGCAAAGCTTCCGTCGCGCAAGGCCAAGGCATTTATCTCGTCTGCGGACTGGATGCCGCGTAATTTGAACCGTCGTGTTGAAACCCTTGTTCCGGTTGAAAATCCGACCTGTCAGCGCCAGATTGTTGAACAGATCATGATTGCCAACCTCAAAGACACGGCACAGGCTTGGTACCTGCAAGCTGACGGTTCCTATGAACGCTGCGAAGCCGGTGAAAAGGCGTTTTCGTCACACCAGTATTTCATGACCAACCCGTCCCTGTCAGGCCGCGGTAGCGCCCTGAATGAAGAGGACCCGAATGTCCCCGTTCTGCAGCTTGATGATTGATCCTTCCAAGATGCCGACACACGACCAACAGGTGCCATCAACAGTATGCTAACTGACCAACGGGCTTCCAACCGCATCGCGATTATTGATGTTGGCTCAAACTCTGTGCGCCTTGTCATTTTCGATGGCATGACACGTGCCCCAGTCCCGATTTTCAACGAGAAAGTCATGTGCGGACTGGGACGCGACCCCGAAGACACCGGCAAGCTCAACCCCGAGGGGGTCGAGCTTGCCGTGGTCGCCATGCAGCGGTTTGCAACGCTTTTACGTGCCATGAAGGTCGCTCGTGTAGATGTTCTTGCCACCGCTGCTGTGCGCGCGGCAAGTGATGGCAAACTGTTTTGTGATCGCATTGCCAGGGAAACCGGACTGACGGTCAAGGTAATTGACGGCCTTGAAGAAGCGCGGCTTTCTGCCCTTGGCATTATTTCCGGTGACCCGGTTGCAAGTGGCATTATGGGTGATATTGGTGGCGGGTCGCTTGAACTCGTCCTGCTTGATCGGGGCGAGATTAAAAAGCGCGTCAGCCTTCCCCTCGGGGCCATGCGTCTTCATGCCGTATTCGGTTCGAACCGTGCGCGCCTGACCGCCGAAATCACCCGTTATCTTGACAGTGTCGACTGGCTCTCCGAAGCAAGCGGGCAGCAGCTTTTTGCGGTTGGCGGATCATGGCGTTCGATTGCCAAACTGTTCATCGCTCAGGAAAACTATCCGATTTCTGTGGTGCATAACTTGGCAATGCCCCGATCCGAAATGGATGAACTGACCCACATTATTTCGCAGCAAAGCCGTATCTCGCTTGAAAAGATTGGCGGTGTCTCCAAACGCCGTGTCGACAGCCTGCCCCATGCCGCCCTTGTCATGAACATGCTATTGGCACGCATGCGCCCGAACGAGGTCGTCTTTTCCGGCCATGGCCTGCGTGAAGGCTGGATGTATGAAGTCCTGCCAGAAGACTTGCGTCAGCGCGACCCGCTTCTTGATGCCTGCCTCAGCTTCGCCGAGGACGGTGAACGCTTTCATCAGCATGGTGAGGAAGTCGCGCGCTGGTGTGCGCCCATCTTCTCCGAACTGCCTGACAATATCGAACGCTTGCGCCTTGCAGCCTGTATCATTGGCGATGTCGGCTGGAACGAACATCCTGATTATCGCGCAATACAGAGCTATAACCGCATTCTGCGTCACCCCTATCTTGATCTGAACCATCATGACCGGGTGTTTCTCGCCTACACAATCGGGTCGCGCTATACCGGCAACTTCAAGGGTGATGAAGCCAGCGACCGGATCCTTGATGATGATGCCCGTCTGACCGGCCGCCTGTTTGGTCATGTCATTCGACTTGGGCATACGCTTTCGGGCGGGGTTGAGGGCATTTTGCAACAAACCCGGCTTCTGCTTGAAGGTGACAAGCTGATCCTTGAGTTCGATGAAAAGGTCTCGACACTCTATGGCGAGGTTGTTGAACAACGGCTTTCAAAGCTTGCCAAACTGATGAACCGCGAAAGCGAAGTCCGTCTGAAATAATTCAGGAACGGTTTGCTTTCGCATACAAAACCGCTATTTTGGGGTTGCCTTCCGGCACCCCGTCCGCGGAAAGGGCTGCGCCCACTCTAGAACGCATATGAAACAGACGGTTTCCTTGCCTGTCAGGCGGACACAGGCCCCATCATCAGGGGAATCGTATGTCCGCGTCACGTACATCCAAATCCGACAAAACCTCTTCTGCACCATCACGTCTTGTCTTTGACGGGCGCTTGAGCCTTGAACAGCAACGCAAACGTGCCAAGGAACTTTTGCGTGCCCTGCACGCTTCTGATCCCGATGCAATCGAACGCTTTGCGCAAAACGGCCAAACGATCCCGGATACAGAAATTTCAGAGACCAAGCTCGCCGATGCTCAGATGGTGATCGCACGCGAGAACGGCTTTGCCAGTTGGCCAAAGCTCAAACATCACATTGACCGTATCACCGAACACACCCGCCAGATCGCAACCGGCACGCAGCCGATGCCTGACACCGGGAACACCCTTCATCTGCGATGTGGTTCGGATATCCGGAACGGACTTCAGATTGCCGGTTTCCTGGGAGACTTTCTGGAATTTGCCGACCCGTTCTGTCAGGGGCCGGTGCCAAACCTGCCGCTTGATGAATTTGTATCGGTCAGGGCCGATTTCATTGCCAGTAGCTATCAGATTACCCCCAAAGATGCTCTTGCACGATGCCAACGGGAATATGGCGCTTTAACAACCCTTGGCGATTACGAACATGTTGTTCTCTGGTTCGAACATGACAGTTACGATCAGCTGATTTTGGCATTTCTGATGGATTTCATCGCCGCCACCCGACCGAACACACGCCTTGAACTGATATCGGTTGGACAGGTCCCCGGCGTTGAACGCTTCATCGGTCTGGGGCAGCTCTCCCCGGAACTTCTGATCTGGTGCTGGGAGAACCATCGGGTACCTGTGTCCGAAGCCATGCTGCGTGCCGGACAGTCGGCTTGGCAGGCCGTTCGATCATCCAGTCCTGATGCCCTGCAATCCGTCATTGAAAAAGGCGACACGTCCTTGCCCCATATGATTGCGGCATTGAAACGTCATCACGCCGAACGCCCCGATCCGCAAACCGGGCTTGGCCTGACCCAGAAACTGATCCTTCAAATCATTGCCAACCATGGGCCGCTGACCGTCGGGAAGGTCTTTGGTCATCTGATGCGAAGTTACGACCAGCTTCCCTATCTTGGCGACCTGATGTTCTGGACCGAAATTCAGACAATGATGAAATCCACGACGCCACTTTTCACCCTGTCAGGCGACAACAATCAGGATTGGCCAACCCGCACCATCTCCCTGACGCCGGAAGGTACCGAAACCCTGTCGGGAAAACGCAACTTCCTGAAAACCTTCACCGGCACCCGATGGGTCGGCGGAATTGAAATTTCGTCGCGAACAACTGGCATAGATCAATGACCTTCGGACTTAAATTCACCGTTGCTTTTCAAGTGCCGGCTTTTTTGGCAAATGAACAAACTCTGGTTGGACATTGCCCAAGGATTGAATATGTTCACCCGCATGGGACAGCATAGATTCTTCGGGGAACATGTATGACGGCGAGAACAACTGTAATCACGATCACCCACAATGGTGGGCTGGTTATTGGTGGCCTTCTGAAATCGCTGCCGGCCAACCTTCCCCTGATCGTTGTTGATAACGCATCCACAGATGACACCCTCGATATCGTGACTGCATTGCGTCCTGATGCAAAAATCATCCGCAACAAGATCGGCCTTGGTTATGGTACAGCGGCCAGTCAAGGACTTTCGGAAGTAACAACAGAATTTGCCCTTCTGGCAAATCCTGACTCTCTGATGACAAAAGATGCGATTGATGCACTGGTCGACGCTGCAGATCAGTATCCCGACGCCGCGATGTTTGGGCCACTTCACAAAGATGGTAACGGAAACATTGAGCCAAGCCACAATGTCGAGATTTGGAAGCGCAATTCCTACGGGAAACAGGCCTATCGTTGCGTTCCTGAAGGCCCCCTTTGTGTCGAATTTCTATCGGGTGCGGTCAACCTTGTCCGTATGGATGCAATGAAGCAAGTCGGGTTTTACGACCCGGAGATCTATCTTTACTACGAAGATGATGACATGTGCGTGCGCCTTCGCAGGGCAGGTTACATGCTTATTCTCGTTGCATCTTCTGTCGTCACACATCTTAACGGCGGTTCTGTACGCCCGAACCGAGCCTATTATTGGGAAAAATTCTGGAACATTGCATGGTCCAGAATATACTTTGAAACCAAATACAAAGGTCGTCTGGCCGGGAACTGTCTTGGCATAAAGTACGCTTTACGGTTTGCTGGAAAAGCACTGATGTATGGTGTCGTCATGAAACAAGCAAAATGTTGGCGTGATCTGGCCCGGTCTGCGGGTTCATTGGCCGCCGTAATTGGTATCAGGGCTTCAAAACTTCCGCGTTGACAGAGCTGTTCACAAGAACTGACGTACAAATCTGGATGAATGGATATCTATTCTGATGAAGGCAGTAATTCTTGCTGGCGGTTACGGCAGCCGACTGAGCGAAGAAACTTCGGTCAAACCGAAGCCGATGGTCGAAATCGGCGGTAAACCGATCCTGTGGCACCTTATGAAAATCTATTCGGCGCATGGGGTAAATGAATTTGTCATATGCCTTGGCTACAAGGGCTATGTCATCAAGGAATATTTTGCGAATTACTTCCTGCACCACGCCGATGTCACCATCGATATGGCCTCGAACCAGCTTGAATATCACAATGCCAATGCAGAACCGTGGAAGATCACACTTGTTGATACAGGTTTGAACAGCATGACCGGCGGCCGCATCAAACGAGTTGCCGATTACCTTGATGACGAGAAACCGTTCTGCCTGACCTATGGTGACGGCCTCGGCAATATCGATATTACGGCGAGTATCGAGTTCCACAAAAAGCAGGGTCGAAAGGCGACCATGACGGTTGTCTCACCTCCGGGACGCTTCGGTGCAACCGTTCTTGACGGCGACCAAGTCACGGCATTTCAGGAAAAGCCGCTTGGCGATGGCGCACGTATCAATGCCGGATTCTTTGTTTGCGAGAAGTCCGTACTCGCCGAAATCAAAGACGACCAGACGGTGTGGGAAGCAGAACCGCTTCGCAACCTCTCGGAAAACAACGAACTTTCTGCATGGCGTCATGACGGGTTCTGGCAGCCGATGGACACATTACGCGAAAAACACATGCTCGAAGGCCTGTGGTCTGATGGCAGTGCGCCGTGGAAGGTCTGGTAAAATTGATGCGACCGAGTAACAACCTTCGTTCTTTCTGGTCTGGAAAACGGGTCCTTCTTACCGGTCATACCGGATTCAAAGGCAGTTGGGCAGCCGCATGGTTGATGAAGATGGGAGCCGAAGTCCACGGCTTTGCCCTGGCACCTGAAACCGATCCAAATTTACATGACTTGCTTGACCTTGATTATGCCTCGGAAATGATTGCCGATCTTCGTGATCGTAGTGACGTTCAGAAGATGGTGCACGATGTCCAGCCGGATCTGGTTTTACATATGGCGGCACAGCCGCTGGTGCGCCGCGGCTATCGCGAACCGGTAGAAACCATGGCAACCAATATCATGGGAACAGCCCATCTTCTTGATGCACTGCGTGATTGCGAAACAGTCAAAGGCATTCTGGTCGTCACCAGTGACAAGGCCTATGACAATGACAGCTATGATCAGGCCCATGGTGAGATTGTCTTCCGCGAAGGCGATGCGCTGGGCGGACGCGATCCCTATAGCGCTTCCAAGGGCTGTCAGGAGATCGTCGCGCGCAGCTTTGAACAAAGCTATTTCCGTGCAAAGGGCATTCCGCTTGTCACTGCACGCGCAGGTAATGTCGTCGGTGGCGGTGATTGGTCCGAAGACAGGTTGATGACCGACATAATCCGGGCGGCATCAAAAAACGAAGCTGTCGAATTGCGCAGTCCCGGCACAACGCGGCCTTGGCAACATGTCATTGAACCGGTCGCCGGGTATCTGATGTATTTGCAGGCTGCTGTTGAAAAGAAGACCTCTACGTCAGCTTTGAACTTTGGTCCGAAAGGTTCTCACACAGTTGCACATATGACGAGCCTCGTATTGCAGGCGTGGGGGTGTGATGCTGGCACACGACAACAAGATGTCTCCGGCGCAAGCAAGGAAGCATTGACGCTTGCGCTGGACTCCAGTCTTGCGAACTCTACCCTTTCATGGGAACCACGCCTGAACCTGTCGGAATGTGTCGACTGGATTGTTAAATGGCACAAAGCACATTTGACCGGCGAAAACATGCGCAATATTACAGAAGCACAGATTACTTCGTTTGAAGCGATGATGGATAAAGAATGACAACGCCAACTTGCCGTGCTTGCGGCACCGATCTTGAACATACTCTTGTTGATCTGGGTCTCAGCCCGCTTGCGAACTCCTATGTTCCACTTGATCACAAGACCGATACCGACCCGGCTTACCCGCTGCACGCGCGTGTCTGCGGCAAATGCTTCCTTGTTCAGGTCGACGACGTTGTCCCGCCATCCGATATCTTTAGTCACTACGCCTATTTCTCAAGCTATTCGAGCAGTTGGGTCGAGCATGCTCGCAAATATTGCGAGAGCGCCACGGAACGACTTGGCCTGAACGAAAACTCATTCGTTGTCGAGGTAGCGTCCAACGATGGTTATCTGTTGCAGCATTTCGTTGCCAACGGCGTGCCGGTTCTTGGCGTAGAACCGGCAGGCAATGTCGCAGCCGAAGCCGAGAAGAAAGGCGTCCGTAGTCTGGTCGCCTTCTTTGGCAAGGAAACGGCTGAGAAAGTTGTCGCTGAACACGGGCATGCCAGTTTGACAGCAGCAAACAACGTTCTGGCACATGTACCCGATATCAACGATTTTGTGTCTGGCTTTGCGATCATCCTCAAGGATGACGGCGTATCGACCTTTGAGTTTCCCCATCTGTTGAACCTGTTGGAGAAAACGCAGTTCGACACAATCTATCATGAACATTTTTCTTACCTGTCATTGTACGCGGTTGAAAAATGCTTTGCGGCAAACGGGCTTAAGGTCTTTGACGTCGAAGAACTGCCAACCCACGGTGGCAGCCTGCGCGTCTGGGCTCAGAAGATGATCGGGACGCGTCCGGAAAGCGATCGTCTGATTGCGTTGCGCTCCAAAGAAGCAGACGCGGGCATTTCAACACTTGTCTGCTACGAAGGTTTTGAAACCAAAGTTCAGAAAATCCGCGACGACCTGCTTGCCTTCCTCAAAAAAGCGAAGGCAGAAAACAAGACGGTCGCCGGTTACGGCGCAGCAGCAAAGGGGAATACCCTTCTGAATTACTGTGGAATTGGGGCTGACCTGATTGACTTTGTTGTCGACGCAAATCCGCACAAGCAACAGACGCTTCTGCCCGGAAGCCGCATTCCGGTCCACGCCCCCGACACCCTCAAAGAACGCAAACCTGATTACGTGCTTATTCTGCCATGGAATTTACAGAACGAGATCATGAATGATGTCGCATACGTAAAGCAGTGGGATGGAAAGTTTGTGGTCGCGGTACCTGAAGTTGCAGTCGTGGGATGAAACTAACAAAGACAGATATTGAGGGTGTCGACCTGATCGAGCTTGAAAGACACGAAGACGACCGCGGTTTTTTTGCACGATCCTTTTGTGTCGAAGAACTGGGTCAACATGGTCATGATTTTACAATCCATCAGGCCAATCTGTCCTTCAATCATCATGTCGGCACATTGCGTGGAATGCATTACCAACAAGAGCCCGTTGGAGATCCCAAGATCGTGCGATGCATTGCCGGATGCATATTTGACGTCGTTATTGATCTGCGCGCGGGCTCTCCCACTTACTGCCAATGGACCTCAGCCGAACTTTCATCCCGCAATCGTAAATCATTGATCATTCCGGCCGGTTGTGCTCACGGGTTCCTGACACTCGAGGACAACTCAGAAGTCATGTACCTGATGGGTGCGCCATTCAAAGCAGATCTCGCCGGCGGCGTTCGATGGGATGATCCCGCATTTGCAATTGAATGGCCAATGGCACCGACCATCATCAATGATCGTGATGCAAACTATCCCGACTATGAGCGACTGAAATGAAAGTCCTTGTAACTGGCGCCAATGGCCTGATCGGTTCACATGTTTACGCATCACTGCGTGCATCGGGACATGATGTTCTGAGCTGCGGGCGTTCCGGTTCGCAGTCATCCACCCATCTGGTGGGTGATCTGCTAGATGTCGAATTTCGATCCCGTATCATTCATGACGAGAAACCTGACGGCTTGATCCATCTGGCATGGCAAACCAGACATGGGCATTTCTGGAATGCACCGGATAATCCCGACTGGATGGCTGCATCCATCGACTTGCTAAGCCGGTTTCTGGATCACGGTGGCAAGCGCGTAGTTCTTGCCGGAAGTTGTGCCGAATATGACTGGACAACCACAAAGCCGGGCCAGAAGACACGCGAAACTGATGCGTGCAACCCAGCAACACTTTACGGTCAGGAAAAGCTCAAACTGGCGGATCACTGCCTGCGTTTGAACGATCAGGGTGCTTCAATCGCATGGGCTCGATTGTTCCTGCTCTGCGGACCGGGCGAATATCCTGCCCGCTTCGTCCCTGCTGTTACCAGGGCATTACTTGCCAACGATGTTGCAAAGATGAGTTCCGGCACGCAAGTTCGGGACTTCATGCATGTCGAGGATGCAGGTTCGGCCTTCTCGAAGATATTCGATAGTCAATTCACCGGTATTGTCAACGTAGCCAGTGGCGAAGGACACTCGCTTCTGTCTGTTGCAAACATGCTGCAAAACATGATCGGACAGGGACAGATATCTGCGGGCAGCCTGCCTGACCGGCCAGATGATCCTCCCTACCTGGTTGCGGATACATCTGTTCTTGCAGAAACAATCGGCTTCAAGCCGAAATTTGACCTCGCGTCAGCTTTGGAAAGCTGTGTCGAATGGTGGCGAAATCATGAAACTTAAAGATCGCTTGCGCAAACTGCTGGGCATTAAACCCAAGAGGAAACAGCTACCTTCCTATGTAACCATCGGAAAGCACTCCTATGGTTTGCACAAGAATATGATCGCAGGAGTTTCTTCTGACGCATCCCTGACAGTAGGTAGTTACTGTTCAATTGGTCCTGATGTTCTTTTTCTGTGCAAGGTAGATCACCCTCTTGATCACCCAAGCACTTATCCCTTCAAGACGCTTCTGTGGGACACTGAAAATGGTAACCAGGACGCAATTACCAAAGGTCCGATAAGTCTGGAACATGATGTCTGGATCGGCGCGCGTGCCATCATCTTGTCGGGTGTGAAAATCGGAACAGGTGCAGTGGTCGCCGCCGGAGCAGTTGTAACAAAAGACGTCCCCCCATACGCTATTGTCGGGGGAAATCCCGCCAGGATCATTCGAAAGCGGTTCGACGATGAGGTAATCGAACAGCTTCTTGAAACATGCTGGTGGGAGCTTTCTGATACAAAGCTCAAGGAACTGTCACCATTGTTGTACGGTGCACCCAAGGAATTTATAGAAGCAGTTCGCCGCCAATGAGCGAGCTCGCAATAACGGCGATGTTCCGTTAAACCAATCCGCGTGCAATCCTGAAAATCTCGCTGCGGAGCCATTTATGTGCAGCATTCGCCGCATTCCGGACATGCCAGTATTGAGCAAATCCATATCCGGGAAACGCCAGCGGAAACTCGCAGGTTGCAAAGCCCCCCATCATGTTTTCTGACAGCCGTGACGGTAATGTCGCGATGATCTTGGTCCCGCGGATCAGGTTTGGAATACTGGCAAAGGTTGAAACTTGTAGTGCCGTGCGGCGAGATCGGCCAGCTGCACGAAGCATATCATCAATCGCCGACACATCATTCGCCCCGATGATCACACGCGCATGATCTGCTGCGCAATAACGATCCACGGTATCGGGTGGCCCATCGTGAAAAGCCGGATCATAAAAGCAACGCATCCGTTCGCGAAACAGGGCCTGCATCGCGATATCAGCATGTTTGCCCGCTGACTGAATACTTATGGCATGGTCAATTTTGCCGTTGCGGAGCAAGCTGACAAAATGGTCCTCGCCATTAATCGACAGAATCTTGAGCCGGATATCCGCCTTGCACGCCTGTAAACGTTGCATCAAGGCCGGCAGGACCACCGCGACTTCATAGTCATTGGCACCAAGAGTAAAGCGCGCAAAGTGATCCGGATTATCGGGATCAAATGTTACCACGCGGGTCAGATCCCGCATGCCTTGCAACAGCACGCGAATTTGCGGCGCAATTTCATCGGCATGTGCGGTTGGCGAGATCGACCGTCCCGATCTTACAAACAACGGATCACCAACGATCTGGCGCAACCGGTCAAGCCCGTGACTGACGGTTGGCTGACCGACACCAAGGCGATTGGCCGCAGCTGTTACCGACCCTTCGTCATAGATGGTCAGAAACAGACGCAGCAAACGATAATCAAGATCCAATTCATCGATATTCATGCATATTAATTATCATATTCATCGAATTGATCATATAACTTATTGCCGTCAAACTCCGTGTTATTCACAGGCGCCGCCTGCCCCTTATCCGGAGAATTTGACATGAAAACACTGATTACCGGCGCAACCGGCCAACTTGGAAGCCTCGTTGTAAAACATCTTCTGGATCACCTTCCCGCCAATCAGATCGCCGTAAGCGTTCGGACACCTGCAAAGGCCGATCAGCTTGCCACCCAGGGCATTGATGTGCGCCATGGCGATTTTGACGACCTTGCTTTGATGACGACCGCGTTCAAGGGCATTGATACCGTCCTGATCATTTCGGCAGAGGCCGATAACGCCACGCGCATTGCACAGCATCGCACCGCTGTTGATGCAGCCAAGGCTGCCGGGGTCAGACATCTGGTCTATACCAGCATTGTCAATCCGCGTGCGGATGCCGATTTCACCTATTCGGCCATCCATCTTGATACCGAGAATTACATCAAGGCAAGCGGCCTGGACTATACCCTGCTGCGCAACAGCTTCTATGCCGACCTGCTGCTGGCCGGTGTGCCGCATGCTCTTGAAACCGGCGCTTATGGCGCACCGGCTGGGGATGCCAAAATCACCTATATCCCGCGCAATGATCTGGCCGAAGCAGCAGCAACCGTACTTGCCAATCCGGCCGCACATATCAACAAAATCTATGATCTGACCGGCGGCAAGGCCGTCACCCATACCGAGATCGCAGGTTACATCGCCAAGGCCACCGGCAAGGATATTCAGTTTGCCGACCTGCCCGCTGATGTCCATGTCGGCATCCTCAATGGCATCGGGCTGCCGGGCCATCTGGTCGAAGCCCTTGCCGGTCTTTATGTTGGCGCCAAGAAAGGTGACTACGAAACCGTCAGTGACGATTTCGAAAAACTTGTCGGACGCAAACCGCAATCTGTTGAGGACTTTATTGCCGGAGCGCTCAAATGATCGGATCAAAATCCATTCTGCGGTCAGCGTTACTCATGGCCTTGCTCACTATCACGCACCCGCTTCACGCAGGCGAGATAGAGGATCGCAATACCGCCAATACCGTCGCATTCTATGAGATGGTCTTTAACCAGCATAATGTCGATGGCGCGATTACCAAGTTTATGGGCGATGAATATATTCAGCATAACCCCTTTGCGCCTGACGGCATTGAAGGGTTCCGCTCAGCCATCACAGGCTGGTTGAAGGCCGATCCTTCGATCCATGCCGACATCGTCCGGACAATTGCCCAGGATGATCTGGTCACACTTCATGTTCGCTCCACGTCCGCACAGGGCGAAAGTGCAGTGATAGATATCTTCCGGCTTGATGCAGATGGCAAGATTGTCGAGCATTGGGATGTTTCCCAGCCTGTTCCTGACCAACAGGCTCACGACAACACCATGTTCTAGACCACTGGCACCGCAACAAACAAACAGCCGCCCGACATTCCGGGCGGCTGTTTGTCTAGATAAGAAAACGGGGCCCAAACGGGCTCCGGCAAGTTTACAGGGAGACATCCTGGAACTGACATTACGGAGCAAACGCCAGCAGGGAAGAAACGAAAAGCACGGCGGTCGATGTGATCGAAAAGACGACATATTTGACAATCATGTTCAGGTTCCTTTGCGGGGAGGCAGGCAAGTCGGCACCGGGGACGCACCACCTTGCCTGCCGGGTAGAACTTGCTTCCGCCGAACTTTCCTATCCGTTTAAGGAACCGGAACATGGCGGGGTAATCGGTTTGGGTTGTTTCAAAGTCCGAGTTCGGACAATCCCGGATGATCATCGGGACGGCGGCCAAGCGGCCAGTGGAACAGCCGTTCCTGTTCAGTGATCGGCTTGTCATTGATCGAGGCAACGCGATGGCGCATCAGGCCGTGTTCATCAAATTCCCAGTTTTCATTGCCATAGGCACGAAACCAGTTGCCGCTGTCATCGAGATATTCATAGGCAAAACGCACCGCAATTCGATTTTCCCGGAATGCCCAAAGTTCCTTGATCAGACGATATTCCCGCTCCTTCTCCCACTTGCGGGTCAGGAAGGCGACGATGTTTTCACGTCCTTCAAAGATCTCGGCGCGGTTACGCCAACGGCTGTCCTCGGTATAGGCCAGTGCAACTTTACTCGGGTCTTGCCCGTTCCAGCCGTCTTCGGCCAAGCGAACCTTTTGCGTAGCGGTTTCAAGATCAAAGGGCGGAAGTGGTGGACGTGACATGGTTTTCATCCTTGGACTGTCATCAGGAAAAAGACCCCGGTCGACGCGGGCAGATATGCGGAGGGGGGACCGTCGACCGGGGGCGCACCGGAATGTTACGCAGCCGCAGCGCGCACTACCGGGAAGTCAATCGGGGTGCCAAATGCCTCGTTGAGGTAATTGGTGAGGGTGTTCAGCGCGACATGCGCAACAATTTCGACAAGCTCGGCTTCGCTGTAACCAGCTGACTTGACGGCATTGACGTCTTCCTCGCTGACCTGCCCGCGCTGGTGAACCAGTGCAACCGCGAAACGCACGGCAGCATTGGCCTTCTGATCGCTCGACTTGCCATTACGGTTGGCTGCGATTTCGGCATCATCAAGCTTGGCAAGGTTTTTACCAAGATAGCTATGCGCTGACAGGCAATAGTCACAACCATTGATCTGGGCAACAGCAAGCGCGATGCGTTCGCGGGTCTGGGCGTCAAGTGCGCCCTTTGCCAGGGCACCATTCAAACCAAGATACCCTTCAAGGGCAGCCGGGCTGTTTGCGGTCAGACGGAAAAGGTTCGGCACGACACCGAGCTGTTTGTTGACGGCCTCAAGAAGCGGCTGGGCAGCTGCAGGTGCGGCGTCAATCGACGCAGGAAGTGTAATTCTGGTCATGGGGTTTTCTCCTCAATAGCGAAATGTTCGTGTTCAAGTATCAATATCAATACAGACAGGTCTGTCTATTTGTCAAACATATTTTTAAAACGATCATTCTGAAATTTTGAAACTATTGCTTTTCTGCGACTTTCAGGGCAAAAGAATACAGACCGGTCTGACTATTGGAGATATAAAAGTGCGATCAAAACGCGACGATCTTGTCGATACTGCCTTGCGCCTGTTCTACACACAGGGCTTCAATGCCACTGGAATTGACAAAATTCTGGCCGAGTCCGGCGTCGCCAAAATGACTATGTACAAGCACTTCAAATCCAAGGATGAATTGATCCTTGCCGCGCTGCAACGCCGGGATGAACAGTTTCGTGAATGGCTTGCCGGCGAGATGACAAAGGCATCTGATCACCCGCGCGAACAGCTTCTTGCGATGTTTGATGCCCTGGAACAATGGTTCCGGGGACGTGCCTTTAAGGGACTCGGCTTTGCGGGCTGCGCCTTTATCAATGCATCGGGCGAGTTTTCACAATCCGATCATCCAGCCCACCGCCTTGCAGCTGAACACAAACAATCGGTTCTCGACTACATCGCCGGTCTTTGCGCGGATGCAGGTGCCAAGGATCCGGTCACACTTGCCGAACAACTCGCCCTACTCAAGGAAGGCGCAATTGTGACCGCTCAGGTACGCGGCCTTCCTGATGCCGCCCAAACGGCAAAATCGATTGCCAAGGGATTGCTTGACGCGGCCCTGCCCGCTTAGGACCCACCCCACAAAACAAAACGGGGCCCGTTACGGCCCCGTTTTTGTATATCCGGTCGTCAGATTTACCTAGTCGTTCAGATCAACAAGAACAACTTCGCCATTCTGAAGTTTCAGACCAAGCTGCCCGTGTTTAAGGCGCAAGGCATACTGACCAAAAAGATCACGACGCCAGCCATGCATGGCCGGAACATCGGCATTGTCATCAGCCGCAATGTTCTGAAGATCATCGCCAGATGCCACCAGACGCTGGGCAACACCCTTTTCCTCGGCGCAAAGCTTTAACAGCACCTTAAGCAGTTCTACCGTCGGACCAATCCCGGCCGGAAGTTCGATGCGCTGCTTGGGCTTCGGCCACAGGTCCTGCGGACTGTCCAGGGCTGCCTTGATGGCCTCGATGATCGCCTGACCGGGTTTGGAGCTTCCGAAATTTCGGCCAACACCCCGGGTCTTGTCGAGATCTTCTTCACTCATCGGCTGACGCGCGGCGATATCAAGAAGCGTGTCATCGCGCAGAATGCGATTCCGCGGAAGGTTCTTGCGCTGGGCCTCGGTTTCACGCCATTCGCCAAGCGCACGTGCAACTGCCAGAAACTTCGGGCTGTTGGACCGTGTCTTGAGGCGCAACCATGCTTCCGCCGGATCAATCGAATAGATCGACGGATCGGTCAGACGTTCCATTTCCTCATTGAGCCATACGGCACGGCCATTGGCCTCAAGACGATCATGGAAGTCTTCAAAGATCACCCGCAGATGGGTGACATCCGAAAGCGCGTAGCTGATCTGTTTCGATGAAAGCGGACGGCGCGACCAGTCGGTAAAGCGCATCGATTTATCAATGCTTTTGCGCGCCACCTTGTTGACCAGCGTTTCATATCCAACCTGATCACCATAGCCCAGCACCATGGCAGCCACCTGGGTGTCAAACACCGGATGGGGCACCTTGCCAGACAGATGAACAAAGATTTCGATATCCTGACGGGCGGCGTGAAACACCTTGATCACGCTTTCATCCTGCATCAGGTCAAACAGCGGAGTCAGGTCAATGCCCTCGGCAAGCGGATCGACCGCGGCACCGTTGTCGGAATGTTCAGGGCTTGCAAGCTGCACAAGACACAGTTGCGGCCAATAGGTCGAATCCCGCATGAATTCGGTATCGACAGTGACATATTCGAACTTGCGCAAGCTTTCACACAGTGAGCGCAGTTCTTCTGTAGTTGTAATAGGTTCCATGAGGATTGCTATAGCATTGCCCGGATCAATTCGCCAGTAGCTTCGATGCAGGTCTGGTCATCAATATATTCAGACAACAGCAGATACCCAGACATCGCCGCAGCCCACTCAAGTCCCTCGGATAATCTCGTCAGATAATCTCGTCTTCATCCAGCAACGGATCAGATTGCAGATGGGTTTCGATGGCATCCATGCGTTCCTGCACTTCGGATGGTCGCTTGATCGAGGCCACATGAAACAGCGCGTCCCCCTGATTGACAATCGGAAGGTTGGTACGCCCGATAATAAGGCCATCCTCACGCGCAAAGACTTCTTCATCGGTTTGCCCGAACGGGTCGGCCACGGCGGCCACCACGTCGCCTGCATGGACAAACTCGCCGGCAATCTTGAATGTGCGCAAGATGCCGCCGACAGGCGCGCGCAGCCAGTGACTGTTCGATGACTTGAACGACTTCACGCGCGGTTCGCGTATGGTCCGTTGCGATATCATGCCCAGTTTGCGCATCACGCGCAAAACACCCGATACTCCTGCCCGGATCGACATTTCATCAAAGCGAAGCCCCTCGCCTGCTTCATAAAGCAGGATCGGCACCCCCAGCTCGCGCGCGGCCTGACGAAGCGATCCTTCGCGCAGAGGGCTGGTCAGAATGATCGGCGCGCCAAAGGCCTCGGCATATTCCATGATGTCAGGATCGTCTTCATTGACCCTGATCTGGGGCAAGTTAACGCGGTTAACAGCCGCGGAATGAAGATCAATTCCGAAGTCCGACCTTTCAACAATTTCATGGAGGAAAAGATGGGCAAGCTGGGCGGCCAGCGATCCACGCGCATGCCCCGGAAAACTACGGTTAAGGTCACGGCGGTCAGGCAAATAGCGCGTATGGTTCAAAAAACCGAAGGCATTAACCAGCGGCACTGCAAGCAAGGTGCCGCGCATCCCGCGCAGTCCAGCTGATTTCAGAACACGGCGGATGACTTCGACACCGACAATCTCGTCACCATGCACCGCCCCGCTGACAAACAGAACAGGACCGGGGCGTTTCCCGTGAACGACATTGACCGTCAGATTGACCGGCGTGTGATTGGAAAGAAGCGAGATCGGAATATCGACAATCTTGCGTGTCCCCGGAGCAACCTTTTTCCCGCCAATTTCAAAATCAGGGGTCTTGGGAGTTTTGTTTTTTCCCTTGGCCGTTCCGGTTTCGCTCATGCCGTCATCCTTTGCCTTTGGTCCGGACCTTGCCCGGACGGTAATCTTTCTCAAGGAATTCGATAATCATGCTGGCAATATCCTTGCCGGTAGCACCTTCGATCCCCTCAAGGCCCGGTGACGAGTTGACTTCCATCACGACAGGCCCGTGGTTCGAACGCAAAATATCGACACCACAGACATTTAGCCCCATTGCCTTGGCGGCTTCAACTGCTGTTGATCGCTCCTGCGGAGTAATACGCACAGAGCGCGCCGAACCACCGCGATGGATGTTCGACCGGAAATCGCCCTCGGCCCCCTTGCGTTCCATGCTGGCAACGACCTTGCCACCAATCACAAAGCAACGGATGTCAGTATTGCCCGCTTCCTTGATGAATTCCTGAACCATGATGTCCACGCTGGCACCTCGGAAAGCCTCGATAACCGATTTCGCCGACTTTTCGGTTTCGCCAAGAACCACACCGATCCCTTGCGTTCCTTCAAGCAGCTTGATCACCACCGGCGCACCACCAACAATCGACAGAACCTCGTCGGTTTTCTTCGGATCGTGTGCAAAGGCCGTCACCGGCAGACCAACACCACGGCGCGCAAGGATTTGCAGCGACCGCAGCTTGTCGCGCGAACGGCCAATCGCAACCGATTCATTGAGCGGATAAACACCCATCATCTCGAACTGGCGAAGAACAGCCAGACCGAAGGACGTAACCGAAACGCCAATGCGCGGAATGACAGCTTCGTACCCCAGAAGCTTTTTGCCGCCATAATAGATTTCGGGTTTCATCGACGTGATATTCATCGAAACACGCAAGGTGCTGATGATGTCGATCTCATGCCCACGCGCTTCGGCAGCCTCGACCAACCGTTTGTGGGAGTAAAGATTCGGATTCCGCGCAAGCATCGCGATTTTCATACAATGAACTCCCGTGGTCGGCATCAAAAGGCGCGCGAACGATCCAGACGTCGTTTGCGGGGCTTTGAAATACTGTCAGAAAGAAAAAACGATCCTGCCGGGAATTTGTTCCGTCACACGATCGTTCTTCTGCGCATCTAACTCTGTTCGGGCTTCCCTGCAAGATAAGATTTCGATGGCAGCACCAAAAATCTTCCTGCCTTCATCGCCGTGCGCCCCAAAAGCATGGGAAACCCCATGATTGAGCGGTTGGCAAGCGACACTTCAACTTTCAATTTGTGATGCCCGACGACGATATGGGTCGACACAATGAACCGTTCTTCGGCATTTCCGTTCGACGAACGAATCTCGCGAAGTTCGACCAGCGGGGCACAACACTGGATGCGCCCGTGACCATCACCGCGATAATGGGGCAAGACGAACTGAACATAATCGCGTCCGTCCAGGGTAATCTGTTTGGGATTAAGCGCGTGCAGCGACGACGTCCTTGCCCCTGTATCGACCTTGGCCTTGATCTGCGGAACATTAAGGTCGGGGAGTCCGATCCATTCCCGCCAGCCCAGAACATGTCCATCAGCAATCAGGGCTTCGGTCTGGGATTTTAATGACGGTTTTGCTTTAACGCGTTGCGGGCTCACATGCACAGTCCGGTAATTGATAATGCCTTGAATATAGACTGCAAATGGCTGAATGGCACACGGATTTAACGCATCCGGACGATTTAGTCCGCGCGATTACCCTGCCCTGTGGCCATCTGGATATCTTCCATCACGCTGCGCACCAGCGGCAAGGTTACGGCGCGCTTTTCAGCAAGCGCACGGCGATCAATTGCCGCCACCAGATCGGTCAGTGCCACAAAGGACCGTTCGATCCGGGGCAGGATATAGCTGATGGTTTGCGGGCCTGCCTGAATTTGCCGATCCGCAAAAAGCTTAATCAGCAATCCGACCATAAGGTCATCATCGGGCGGCGAAATCTCGCAGACCAGTGCCGCCCCAAGACGCGATTTCAAATCGGGCAAGGTCACTTTCCAGCGCGCAGGCGGCAAGGTTGCCGTCAAAAGCAAATGCCCGCCCCGTTCCTTGAGCATATTGTAAAGATGAAAACAGACCGTCTCGTCGAGACCGCCATCGGCGTCCTCGATGACAAGCCCCTGCGCATCACCAAGAAGCGCGTCGGGATCAACACCGCCAAGATCACCTGCAGCAACGCTAAGGGCTGCGGACCGAGCCCGCCACACTTCGGCCAGATGGCTTTTGCCACATCCCTTGGGCCCATAAAGACACAATGTCGGCACCGGCCAGTTCGGCCACTGGTCAATCCAGGCCACCGCTTCGCGGTTACATTGGGCAACCATGAAATCATCACGTCCAAGAGCCGGACGCAATTCAAGAGCCAGTGGCAGTTGTTGCGGGGCGACTTCGGGCGTGATTGCCGCGTGGTCATCCTGCACATCCGCCACCGGATTGTCTGTTTCATTGGCCGGATTGTTTGTTGCCCGGGTCACGATGGTCTCAATTCTCGCCGTCTGTAACCGCATCACCGCGTGGATGATCCGGTCCGTGGTCATATAGATGACTACTGAGATACTGCCTTAAACCGTAACGCACAAGTACGCCGATCACCGCCGCAACCGGAACCGCCAGCATCACCCCAAGCAAACCGAACACCGCACCACCGGCAAGCAAGGCAAACATCACCCAGACCGCATGAAGACCGACTTTGTCGCCAACCAGTTTGGGGGTCAGGAAGTTGCCTTCCAAAATCTGTCCGATCCCGAACACCAGCGCGACAAGACCAAGATCAATACCAAATCCGAACTGGGCAATCGCAACCCCCATCCCGACTGCAAAGCCTGCGATCATGCCAAAATACGGCACAAAGGATACCAAACCGGTCATAAGCCCGATCACAAAGCCGAATTCAAGTCCGGCAAGCGTCAGGCCCAATCCGTAAAACAGGCCAAGCAAGACGCAAACGGTCGCCTGCCCGCGCACGAACCCGGCAAGGGTTTCATCGATCTCGCTGGCACATTGGCGGATATCCTCGGCCGAACGACGCGGCAGATAGCTATCGATCTTGGCAACAATCTTGTCCCAGTCGCGCAACAGATAGAACGACACAACCGGGGTAATAAACAGCAAACTCAGGAAGTTCAGAAGCGCCAGACCACCGGAAAGCACATTGGTCAGAACATTGCCAACCCACTTTAGCGCATTGGCACTTTGGCCCTTAACAGCATCGGAAACACTTTGCAGGGTCTCGGGCGCAACGCGGTCAAGGATATGCTGCAAATACGGTGCAACATTGGTGCGCAACGCATCGACATACCCCGGCAACCGTTCAAGGAACCCGGCAAGCTGGCTTCCGATCATTGGTACGATCAAAAGCAGGACCAGAATAAAGACAAGGAAGAACAACACCGTAATGATGCTTGTCGCGATGGTTCGGCTAGCGCCACGCGCTTCAAGCTTGTCTGCCAGCGGATCAAGGAAATAGGCAATCGCCATCCCGGCAACAAACGGCAACAGGATGCCCGAAAACAGCCAGACCAGAAAGAAGAAGGCGACAGTGAATAAAAGCCAGAAACGTGCCTTTTGCCGTAACGTCATGTCTGGGTACCCCTTTTTGCCAGACGCCCGAAACCTGTGGCGAAAACTCAGGGGGCGTTAACCGCCCCCCTGTTAGGCTTGATGGCGCGCCGCTTGGCTTATCCGCCAATCGACAGGCCCTGCAAACGGTCCGAACCGGTCGGCTGGATGAACCAGAGCTCGCCCATGCGACTCAGATTAAGGTTCTGCTGGTTAAGGGCCGTCTGCAGCTGACTGGTCGAACCGACGAAATCCAGCGACAGCTGAACTTCGCGGCGTGACATCGCCACCACGCGCGAATTGCGCACAACCGGAAGACCGATCAGCTTGTCCTCGATCTTGGCCCAGTCCTGCAAACCGGTAATCGGGATAAACACCATCAGGCTACCGCCCGTGCTGTAATTGATCAGGTTCGCACGCTTCCAGCCATCGGCAAGCTGGTCCTGTACCGACTTCGCGGCACGCACCAGCGTCTCGTTCAGCGTTTCACCAGGAAGCGTATTTTCCTGAACACCAAACACCTGCGGGCCGCTGTTGGGATCATAGCGGGTCACGGTCACATTGACACTTTCCCCGCCGGTCGGTCCGGCAACATCTGCACTTGCCACCACGGCGACACCCGCCCCATAGCGATTTGCCAGTGTCGTAAGACGTTCCATCGACCCATTTTCCGCCTGTTCGGCTGAAATGGTGCCAATATCGGTCAGATCTCCAATCGGTGCCTTGACCGGAACAAGTCCCGATGTCGCGATATTGCGTGACCAGACATCGCGCCAGGGATTGGGATCATCCCACAGGCTGACATAGCCCGATGTGCGATATACCGGGACGATCATCACCGGTTTTGATTGCAGCTCGGCAAAGGAGATATCGCGGAACCGCAAGAAACGGCGCAATTCATCATCCTTGAAGCGCACGGTCATGTCCGCGATATATCGTACCGACGACGTTTTTTCGTTCGACAGGCCGAAATCGCGCACCATATTGGTGATTTCCGAGGTCGCAGGAATCTGCAATCCGGCGCGGTCTTCGGGCAGCGTCAGGCGCGCAACCACTTCTTCGAATGCTTTGCGCTGTCCGATTTCCAGTGCCTTTTCGCGCGCAGCTGCGGCGGTTTCCGCACTTTCATCGACATGAACGCCCGTTACGGTGAAAATGTCCTGTGCGAAAGCCGGAAATGCCATCAGCGCAGAAACGGTAACGGCGCCAGCCAACATCTTGATGTTTTTCAATGAAGTAAGCACGTATGCCTCGTTGCCCTAATCGTGTCTTGTCGAATTCTTGTGCAATGCTCTTTGTGGCATGTTGCACGCATTCTGCAAAGAAAACTCTGTCATGCGCAGGTGATCATTGCATATTGTCCGCGTTTGAGTATTTTCGGCCCAGCGGAAATTATCAAGCCCGCGTTTTTTATCAGTAGGACTGACGAATATTCCTGCATCTGATTAAAGGCGTCAGTAAGGCGGATTGGTCAAACAGCAGCATATCCGCTGCGACCCGGCCCGCAAATGCCCGGTGAACGTCGATTGGAAGTCGGTACGTATTGATGAAAAACGCGGGTTATGCCGCCCTTTTTTCATGCATGCTTGATGCCAAGGATCACCAAAATGACCGCCTCCAAAGGCCTTACCTATAAGGACTCCGGTGTCGATATCGATGCCGGTAATGCCCTTGTCGATCGAATCAAACCGTTGGCCAAGGCCACCTCGCGCTCCGGTGTTTCCGGCGGGCTTGGCGGTTTCGGTGCACTTTTTGACCTGAAGGCTGCCGGTTACAACGACCCGGTTCTGGTTTCCTGCACCGACGGTGTCGGCACCAAGCTCAAGGTCGCCTTCCTTGCCGACAAGCACGACACCGTCGGTATCGACCTTGTCGCCATGAGCGTCAATGACCTTGTCGTTCAGGGCGCTGAACCGCTTCTTTTCCTTGATTACTTCGCAACCGGCAAACTGTCGGTCGATAATGCCGCCGACGTGGTTGCGGGCATCGCCGAGGGCTGCAAACAGGCTGGCTGTGCACTGATCGGTGGTGAAACCGCTGAAATGCCGGGCATGTATTCGGATGGCGAATATGATCTGGCCGGTTTTGCCGTGGGTGCCGCCGAACGCGGTGAACTTCTTGATGGCAGCAACGTTGCCGAAGGTGACGTGATCCTTGGTCTGGCATCCAGTGGCGTTCACTCGAACGGTTATTCGCTGGTCCGCAAGGTTGTCGACAAGGCAGGCCTTGGTTACAGCGACGAAGCCCCGTTTGCACCGGGTAAAACCGTTGGCGAAGCCCTTCTTGAACCGACCAAGATTTACGTCAAAAGCTGTCTGGCAGCCCACAAGGCCGGTCTGGTCAAGGCCCTTGCCCACATCACCGGTGGCGGCCTGACGGAAAACGTTCCGCGCGTTCTGCCGGAAAACCTGACGGCTGTCTTTGATGCCGGCACCTGGGAATTCCTTCCGATCTTCAAATGGCTCGCCAAAGAAGGCGGCATTCCCGCCGTCGAGATGGCACGCACCTTTAACTGCGGCATTGGCATGTGCGTTGTGGTTCCGGCTGATAAAGCAGACGAGGCCGAAGCCATCCTGCGTGAACATGGCGAAACCGTCAGCCAGATCGGTGTGATCGGCCCGCGTGCCGGTGACGGCCCGCAGGTCGTTATCAAGAACATGGGCCCCGCATGGGAAAAGTAAGCAAGCTTAAACTCGCCGTCCTGATTTCAGGCGGCGGGTCCAATTTGCAGGCTATCATTGATGCCTGCAATGCAGCTGACTACCCTGCCGAAATCGTTCTGGTTTTCTCAAACCAGCTTGACGCAGGCGGGCTTGAACGCGGCCGCAAGGCAGGCATCCGTGCCGAAGCCATCCCGCACAAGGGCTATCCCGGCGGGCGCGAAGCCTATGACGCGGCGGTCAGCACCCTGATCGAGGAAAGCGGTGCGGATCTTGTGGTGCTTGCCGGATATCTGCGACTGGTCAGTGAAAGCTTTGTCACCCGCTGGAAAGACAGGCTGATCAATATTCACCCGTCGCTTCTGCCAAGCTTCAAGGGCCTGCATGTTCATCAGGCTGCCCTTGATGCCGGGGTCAAATTTGCCGGATGCACCGTGCATTATGTTGTCCCCGAAGTCGATAGCGGCCCGATCATCGCCCAGGCAGTCGTCCCTGTTCTCCCCGGCGATGATGCGGGCAAACTCGCCCAGCGCATCCTTAAACAGGAACACCGCATCTACCCGCAGGTCATCCGCTGGATCGCCGAAGGCCGCGTCTCGGTCAATGACAAGGGCATCGTGACGGTTGCCGACGCCCCGCAGGCCGATTTTGCTGAAATCAACCCAGCACTCGAGCCCGGATGAAAGAACCTTTGGCGCTGGCTGCGCAGGTTTCTGAACGCATAAAAGGCGGGACATACCATATGTCCCGCCTTTTTCTTGGCCTGCTGCCAGATCCGCAAACCGGGGTCATAATCTTTGCGCATTCTGATGCTGTTATGGGATCAACGAATACCACCACCGCCACGGAAAACCGATACCATGATGCGCAAGCTCTCCGGACTGATCATCCCCTTCGCCCTTTTGGCCATGCTCACCAGTCCTGCGATGGCCGATTCCGATCCAGATCTGGACTCCTACAAGGCCGATATGCAAACGGGTGAAAAATCCTGGCGGGCACAAAAATGCGCTGTCTATCAGGAAACCCGGGATGAAATGCTTGATGAAATTCCGCGCGGCGCACTCAGCCCCGAATTTGCCAAGGCCGAGGAAGACTATATCGAGAATGGCTGTGCCGGGCGAGCCTATGCCTGCCCGAAATCCAAGACAGAGCTCGACTACGCCAACGAGATGTCACTTGCGATGATGAGCCACGGGCTCACCGGTACCTTCCTGCCTTATGGTTGTCGCAACGATGGTCAATGAGCCAGTGTGACCTTGGTCAAAGGGATGATATTTATGGTTAATCTTGGGCTTGCCTCACCTCAACCCAGCAGATATAAATTTGAAAAATTCAAACCTAGGAGGCAATCTTGCAGGGTAACGACTACGAACTTACCGACACCCATGTCGCGATTTATGACGGTTTCACCAGCTTCGTGAAATGGTCGACCATTTCGGTTATCGCCATTCTGGTCCTGATGGCCATTTTCCTGCTGTGATCTGCCTTTGGCATTGATCTGATTGCATCAAGCCGGAATTTAAAAAGCTGCCATTCTCTGGCAGCTTTTTTGTTTTCAGATCGTATCTGTCACATAAGTGACGACATCAAAGCCCTCGTGAATGGCTGGTGGTTGAAAAGCCGCACAAATCTGGTGGAACTGGGTGTCACTGGCCGCAAACTGATGCGTTCCCGTCCGGTTGCGTGCCCGCAGGCGCTGCTTGCAGACATCTTCATCCAGATCAAGAAAATGCAACTTGTGACCGGCACCGGCATCTTCGTATATCTGCCGCATCCAGCCGCGCAAGGTCACGGTATTGGCCGGAAAATCAAGCACCACGGAAATCCCCGACATCAGCAACATGCTGACATGCGGGCCCATGACGGTGCGAAGTTTCCCTGAAACACGGATATAATCGGCAACAGAGGTCATCTGATCGCCAAACAAGGCCGAAAGCCATTCATCCTCGGCAATCAGAACTGTTCGGGGTTTTCGCGCCAGTTCTGCGGCAAGCGTGGATTTTCCGGCGGCGATCTTTCCGCATAACATATGCAGCACGGGGGCTGGTTCGGCTGGCTCGGCTGGTTGACGTCGATCTTGATGCGATGGCGCAGGCTGCATTTAAATCTCCCTTGTTCAAAAATACCGGGAGACAGCCACAAAAAACCCGCCTCGCCGGCGGGTGGGTTTCATTTGGTCAAAACGTCGCTACCCCGCCATCCTGTGAATGACGGTAAAAATTCGTGCAGATGCATTGGTTACAACATTTTCCATACCGGCATCATTGCATGGGGACCCTGCCTTGTCCACAACGTTGCGGCGCACAAAACGATCCGTGAACAAAAGATATTCACCCACAGGTTAAATATCGCTAAGATTTGTCTGTTGTCTTGATTGATAGCCGGGGTACCCCCGAAATCCGAAACAATCGGACCCAGCAATTGGGCCCAGAAATTGGGGAGGAAACAATGCAAGGAAGCGACTACGACGTCGAACTGGTCAAGGTCCATGAAACGGGCTGGCACAACTGGACCAAGTTCGTTCTCTGGAGCATTATCTCCATTGCTGTTTTGCTGCTTTTGATGGCGGCTTTCCTGATAGATTGATCTCTCATTCCAGAACGCAGGCACAAAAAAACGCCCCGCAATCTGCGGGGCGTTTTCTTTACCGGATGAACCGGAATTCTGTATTCCAAGCTTAGCCGACGATCTCGGTCTGAGCGAAGAAGTAAGCAATTTCGATTGCAGCGTTTTCGAGCGAGTCCGAACCATGGACCGAGTTCGCTTCGATGGATTCTGCAAACTGCTTACGGATGGTGCCCTCTTCGGCGTTTGCCGGGTTGGTTGCACCCATAACTTCGCGGTAGGTCGCGACAGCGTTTTCGCCTTCCAGAACCTGGACGACGACCGGGCCGGAGACCATGAAGTCTACGAGCTCACCGAAGAACGAACGTTCTTTGTGAACTGCATAGAAACCTTCAGCCTGAGCGCGGGTCAGTGCGACGCGCTTCTGTGCGACAATGCGCAGGCCAGCTTCTTCGATGACGGCATTGATTTTGCCAGTCAGGTTGCGGCGCGTTGCGTCCGGCTTGATGATCGAAAGAGTGCGTTCGACAGCCATTGGTTTCACCTAGCTTTTTAAAATTTCGTTACCCCCCAAGAGGGCTTCCAAAAGGGCCTGCGGAACATAAAGGAGCCATAGATTAGAGCTCCCTTATCATCCACAGACCCAAAGGTTGGCGCTATATAAACGGGCTTGAAGCGCAACGCAACAGATAGTTCTGCCCGCGCAATACAGACCTGCAGTAGCTGCATTGACCTCAAAACCATCACGAAAATGCGCAAAAACGCATAAAACTGCGATTCTTCCGATGGTTATAACCTTGCTGTTTCCGGTGATTTTCCACGGGTTACAGTTTCAAGAAACCTTGCTTCAAACGGCACTCTGCCCTATTGAAAGCACAGAAATCCTTGCGATTCCCCCGACCACTGGCGGGAATGCTCGGGAAAACCGGATTACACGATCAAGAGAACGACCGATAAAATGCTGCAAATTACCGATCTCACCTATCGTATTGGTGGCCGCGTCATTCTTGACCAGGTTTCCCTGACCATTCCCGATGGCCATAAAGTCGGCCTGATTGGTCGCAATGGTGCTGGCAAATCCACCCTGCTCAAGCTGATCTCGGGCGAACTGGCAACCGATGGTGGCGACATTGTCCTGTCAAAGCGTGCCCGCATGGGCGTGGTTTCACAGGAAGCTCCTGCTGGCAGCCGGTCCCTTCTTGATACTGTTCTTGCCGCGGATACCGAACGCGCAAGCCTGCTTGACGAGGCCGAAACAGCCACCGATCCCCATCGCATTGCTGAAATCCACACCCGCCTTGCCGATATTGATGCCCACACCGCCGAAGCGCGTGCTGCATCGATCCTTTCGGGCCTTGGCTTTGACGCCGAGGCTCAGCAACGCGCCTGTGATGACTTTTCCGGTGGCTGGCGCATGCGTGTGGCCCTGGCGGCGACCCTGTTCCTGCGTCCTGATCTGCTGCTGCTTGACGAGCCGACCAACCACCTTGATCTTGAAGCCACCATCTGGCTTGAAAACTATCTGATCAACTATCCCGGCACGATCATCCTGATCAGTCACGATCGCGATCTTTTGAACCGCGTGGTCAAAACCATTGCCCATCTGCATGATGGCACGGTGACGCTCTATGGCGGCAATTACGACAAATTCGCCAAGACGCGCCGCGAACAGATGGAACTGGCCTCCAAGCATTATGAAAAACAGATCGCCCAGCAAAAGCATCTGCAATCCTTCATCGACCGCTTCCGCGCCAAGGCCAGCAAGGCCAAACAGGCGCAAAGCCGTGTCAAAATGCTTGAAAAAATGGGCCCGGCCATTCCGGTGGTCGAGGATCGCGGTATTTCCTTTGACTTCCCGAGCCCCAAGGAACTGCCGCCGCCCCTGATCAATATCCATAATGGTGAAGTCGGCTATGAGCCGGGCAAACCGGTTCTGCGCAATATCAGCCTGCGCATTGATATGGATGACCGCATCGCCCTTCTTGGCGCCAATGGCAATGGTAAATCAACACTGGCCAAACTGCTGTCGGACCGGCTTGAACTGACTGACGGCGAAAAGACATCCTCGAACAAATTGCGCATCGGGTATTTTGCCCAGCACCAGACAGATGAACTCCGCGGCGATGAAACGCCTTATCAGCATATGGCATCCCTGATGCCCGATGTGATCGAAAGCAAGGTCCGCGCCCAGCTCGGCCGTTTTGCCTTCGAAGGCGCGAAGGGCGACACCAAGGTCAAGGACCTGTCTGGTGGTGAAAAGGCACGTTTGCTGTTTGCGCTCATGACGCTTGATGCCCCGCATATGCTGATCCTTGACGAACCAACCAACCATCTTGATATCGACAGCCGCGATGCGCTCAACCATGCGCTCAATGCCTATGAAGGTGCGGTCATCATCATCAGCCACGATCCCTATCTGATCGAGGCCTGTGCGGATCGTCTGGTTTTGGTGGCGGACGGCACGGTCACATCGTTTGACGGCGACGTTGCCGAATACCGCCAGTATCTTCTGGATCGTGCGCGCATGGAACGCCGTGCCAACAAGAACGGCGGCGAAGACGGAAACGGCAATGGCAAGCCCGCCAAACGCGACCGCAAGGCAGAACGCCAACAGGCCGCCGAAAAACGCAAGGTAGCAGCCCCCATAAAGCGCGAAGTCGAAAAGCTTGAAAAGCAGATGGAAAAGCTTTCCGAACGCAAAGCCGGCATCGAAGAAAAAATGGCCGACCCGACCCTTTACGAAGACGCCAACGCGCAAAAACTGGCCGACATCCAAAAGGAACTCGGCCAGATCGAAAACGAGCTTGCCATGGTCGAACAGAAATGGCTCGACAAGCAGGAAGAGTATGAGGCGATGGTGGCCTGAAAAAGGCAGAACCACCAGGATATTGGGCCCACACCACCCTTAGAAAGCTTCTAATGGCGCTTGTCTAAAGCGATGTGACGAAATATAAATTAGCTGCAATCATCAACCTTCGGTTAATTTAAAAACGGGTGAGGGACATCGTTTTGGCCCACCTGCTTGCCTTACCCGCAATGTGAAAGAATGTTCAGATTGTCCGAAACGGCACAGGTTCCGATATCGCATTTTGACACGGCCAGTATCGAGCCAGATCATCGCTTTGATGCCTGGCAAGAAAATATCGGCGTCTTTTTCGATCTTGCCATGCCCGATGGCGGGAAGCAGTCAACGAATGTTCATGCAAAAATCGATGTCTGCAATCTCGGCGACGCCGTTTTTGGTGTAACCAGATCACAAGCCCAGCGATTCACGCGCAATACCCGCCGGGTGATACAGGATGATATGGATCACATTCTGGTTCAGCTTTTCCTCAAGGGCAGCGGTGTTACCAAAGACAACGAGCATATCGTTGCAGGCGACATGCTGATCATTGATCTTGATCAGCCCCATGACATGATCAACAGCGATTTTGAAAACCTGACCCTTGTCCTCCCACGGGACAAGCGACCGGAAGTTTCAGACCGGTTATCGGCACTGCATGGCAGGAAACTGCCATCAAACAATCCCCTGGTCAGCTTCATCGGCAACAGCTTTTTAAATCTTTGGCAAAGCATTCCCGACATGACAATCAGTCAGGCGGACAGCGCGGTGCAGGGTACCCTTGATCTGATGCAGGGATGCCTGCTGCGCAAGGGGCTTTTTCCCGATGAATACGATGTGCCCGCCTCGACCGCTTTAACCCGGATCATCTACCGCTATATCGACAACAACCTGTCCGAAAACATCACTCCGGCATTGCTCGCCCAGACCTTTCGAATGTCACGGTCGCAGATTTACCGCATCTTCGCCCCCCATGGCGGTGTCGCGACTTATTTGTGGGACCGCCGTTTGCAGCGCAGCCTGCATTTGCTGTCACAGCCCCGCTTCAGCCACAAGAATATTGGCACCATCGCCTTTGAATGCGGATTTAACAGTGAATCCCATTTCAGCCGGGCCTTCCGCGCCAAATTCAACGCCGCACCAAGTCAGGTCCGCGCCGAAGCCCTCGATGCTTACATACGCAACCGGGACACTTCCCCGTCATCCCCCAGTTATGCCGCAGGGTTGCCGCACTGGGTGCGGCAACTTTAACGCCCCCTGCTCCTAGAACCGGTATTCCAGCCCAAGATACCCGCTGATGGACCGTTCCTCGTTTGTGGCAGCGCCCATTTCCATATCGGCGACAAAGGTCATGCGCCGGTCAATGTCATAGCGCATGTTGCCCCCGACATACCCCCCACGCGATGACGTATCCCCTGTTCCCTGATAGCGTGTCATCGGTCCGTTCCTCAGGCCGACATCAACGCTGTCGCGCCCGAAATAGCTGTATTTCATCCCGCCACGCAATTCGATTTCGCCAAGCCCGTCGGCAATATCCTGCCGGGCGGCCAGTTGCAGACGACCATTGATCACATCCACCCCGTGCCCCTTGACGGTCAGGTTCGATGATGTCGTGCCGGTTTCACTATATTCCCCGTAATAGCCATAGGTGTAATTCACCTCCGCGGACGGACGCAGCTCTATGCCCCCGGCAAGATCAATCGACCGGATCAGCGCCAGGGAGGGGCTGATATAGACACTGTTGTAATCCGATTGGGCTGTTTCCTCGCCCTTCAGGTTATCGACCACAAGACGTTCATCCTGATGGTGCTGGTATCCGACAACCACCGCCCCGTCGAGGGCCCATTTCCCGAAAACATATTCCCCGTATCCGCCGATGAACACACCGTTGCTGTCACTTTCAACCGATGCCTCGTCGGTTTTCATGCCCGCAACCGATGCTCCGCCAAACAGGCCGATGCTGTGATCATCAATCGGCTTTTCATATCCGGCAATCACCCCGCCAACCCGGCTTGAATAGGCCAAGGCCGCCCCGTCATCGCCACGTTGAAGGTAACTGCCAAAAACCTGCCCCCATGCAAACGGCATTTCTTCGACAAACAGCATGCCGGGCTCCAGCTCATCGGCGGCGACCACAATCAGGTCCGGCTTGTTCGACCGTGCCAGTTGCTGGCTGACAGCCTGATGAATGCCCACTGTGGTTGACCCCAATGCCGCCCGGTTGGCCGCAAGGCCCGTGGGATCAACAATCGCCACTGTCGAACCGCTTTGCACGGCCAGTCCGTCGCCCCCCGACGATGGATTGATTGTTCCGGCATTGGTAAAGGTCAATGTTGAAGACCGGCCGCCCCCCGACGCATCGATATTGATCACGCTGGTTGCACCCCCCGGATCAATGGTCCCGACAATCGTCGCGCCTGCATTGATATTAATGATGCCACCGGTGCTTGTGAAACGAATCGCTTCTGTCGCACTCCCGGTCGCCATAATCGTTCCGCTGACCGTGACTGTCGTATTCGCACCCGTACTGATAATGCCCCGGGCACTGGCCGCCGACACATTGACGATCCCGGTATCAGTAACAGTAATTTTATTGTTGCTACCTGATAGGTCAATGCCGGAACCACCGGTCGAGGTGATTGAGCCACTATTGATACCAGTGCCGTTTGAGATATCGAAAGACATCCCGTTACCGGCTGAGGAAATTGTCCCAGTGTTGATAAGCGTGATGTTGGTTCCGACGGTGGTCCGGAGGCCGAAGGCATTCGCGCCAGTTGTTGTAATTGACCCGTTATTGATCACCGTACTGCCGGTTCCTTGCGCAACCATCCCGGACCCAAACGCGGCGGTTGTTGAAATACTGCCGTTATTTGTAAACCGGGCATTGGTTGACGTCGCACCACCATTGATTGCCGAGTTTGTTGATGAAATCGTGCCATTATTCGTCACCGTCACGCCATCGCCCGCAACACTGATCGACGTCCCCGCTGCAACATTAAGAACCCCGCCCGCCTCGATCAATCCGGTTTCCCCGGCCGTCAGCGATTTGGCCGTTGTGTCGGTAACACCACTGGAAATCGTGAAATCCGCCGCCTGAATTGCTGTTCCCGACAACAAGGCCACACCAAACGTCGCAAGACCTAATCCCCGACGCTGCCCCCAAAAACCCATCGCCATTTTTCCCCCAACGACAGACATTCAATGTCAGAAGAATACACATGTCCCCATCAACAGTTTTGATTGAGCATCCCAAAACTCTGTCACCAGTGTTCCAGCCTGCTGATTTTGATAATCATGGTATCCGGCATTTCGAACTTCTGATCTGCTCCGGTTAAGGGTACAAAAAAACGCCCAGTCATGGTTACAAGACCGGGCGTTTGGGGTTGGCTTTTTGTGTTACTTCAGGGCACTGGCCAGATCACCACTCTTGGATTTTCTGATCCGCTTGTTCTGGTACATTTTTTCATCTGCCAGTCCCAGCAGCGCGACCGTTTCCTTGCAATCTGTCGGGAAAATCGCGATCCCGACACTTGCACCAACGGTAATGCTCAGCGCATCAATCTCGATCGGGCGCTGGATGGATGCTGCAATTTTCTGAGCGACCCATTCGGCTTCTTCGCGCCCGTTCACGTCATCGGCAATCACCGCGAACTCATCCCCGCCAAGACGTGCGACCGTATCGCCCTGACGGATTGTATTCTTGATCCGCTCGCCAACCTTGCGCAGGACCTGATCGCCGATTTCATGGCCATAACGATCATTGACCGGCTTGAAGCCATCAAGATCGATATAGAGAAGCCCGACCGAATGCCCTTCATTCTCGGAATGACCACACGAGACTTCAAGACGGTCCTCGAACAAAAGCCGGTTCGGAAGCCCGGTCAGCGCGTCATGATTGGCCTGACGCCACAATTCCTGGGCGTTTTCCATATGGCGCGAGATATCAAGTCCCATCTCGACAAAATTGACATCCGATGTTGTGGGGTCGGTAATCGCGCTGACCACCACATTTGAATAGAAGAAATCCCCGCCCTTGCGACGGTTGCGCACTTCGCCTTCCCAGATGCCATTGGCGCGCGCCGACATCAGGATATCGTCGAGCGCTTCGGCATTTTCGCGCTGGGCACGCAGGAAGGAAAGCGGTTTGCCGACCGCCTCGTTGGGCAAATAACCCGTCATTGCCGTAAAGCCCGGATTGACCTTAAGGATGATGCCATTCTCATCGGCGACGACCACACTGTTCTTTGAGGCCCGCAGCACCTGTTCGGACAGGCGGGCATCAAAACTGGCAATAATCTGGTTCTGGCGAGTCCAGGCATAGGCGGCACTGCCCACCGCAATCAGCAAAAGAAAGGCTGCTGAAACGATGATCAGTGTGTCGCGCTCGGGCGAAAGAAGCTGGTTTAACGTATCGGTGGGCAGCCGGGCACCGACATAAAGGTTCAAACGGCTGCTTTTTTCGTCGTCACTGCCAAAAATAACCGCCAGCGAACGCAACGAATTGCGTGCCAAAAACAGGTCGGAAACATCAAGACGCTGTACCGAATAAAATCCGCTATCAACCCGGAAACTTTGCAGGCCAAGCTGCATGTTCTCCCACGCCTTCGGATAACGGTCGCCGATGCTTGATGGTTTGCCGGTCAGTTCCTCCGACCAGTTTTCCCCCTCCTCGCCGCCAAGCATCCAGCCACCATCGTCATCAAGGACAAAGGGCTCTGCGCCATCAAGGCGCAAGGCATCGACGACCTCGTTAAAGATCGGAGCCGCACGCAGGTTCAGAACCATGACACCGTGGCGCTCGCCAAACTTGTCAAACACCGGTGCAGACAACCGGACCACAGGCTTGATCGGTTTTTCGATCTGTCCGAATTCCTCGTTCAGATCAACGCCCGAAATATAGATCGTCCCGCGCGGTGCATTTCTTGCCATCCGGAAATAGGAGCGGTTGCTTTTGTCCTGAAGCTCGCGCATCGGCACGGAAAATGGGATGCCGCTGCCATAATTGACGCGCACAACTTCAATACCGTCATTATCAAGCAGGCGAATCTGGTCATAGAGACCGCGGCGCAGGGAAAAAACCGCAAACTCGTCCGCAAGTTCCGTCAGGTTTGATGTGCCCGCAACAACCGCGTCAATCTGCTTGCTTTCAGACAGGATCAAAAGATCGGAAATAACAATTTCAATACGTTCCCGCAGGACCGAGATCGACTTCTCAAGAGCATAGCGCTGGTCATCGGCAATGGCCTTTTCCCGGACAGAGCTTCCCTCCCATGCCAGAAATCCGACAATGCTCAGAAAGACGGCGGACAGCGGTGCGAAACACACCATAAATGACTTCACATGGCCCAGTTTGATCATCGCCTTCCTGCTTCTGTCAGTCGCACATTGCGCAAGCCGCCAAAGCCTGCCCACACCCAAGGCACCCTATTCTCAAGTATGACACCTGCAAATAATACCCGAAGAACAGACTTTCGCACACAAATTGTCCCGCCCCGTGAAATGTTCTTTTGGTTCAACATCTAATATAAGCAACCCTACATTACAATGGTTCCAGATTATTCCCGCCAGAAGGATCATCATGCGACCGACATTCCTGACATGATCCTGTCAGGAGCGCCCTGCTAGCTTCCGGGTGACAAACTTTTACGAACCCCGATGCAAGGCGTGCCATGACCTATGTTGAAAATCTCTGGCTATTTTTCGTTCTGCTTTCGGGCATCATTATCGTGCCCGGAATGGATATGTTTTTTGTCATCGCCAATGCCCTGACCGGCGGGCGGCGTGCCGGTCTTTCGGCAACGGTCGGTATCATGCTTGGCGGGGTGTATCACACCCTGCTTGGCGCAATCGGCATCAGCGCCCTTCTGGCCATTGCCCCCTGGCTTTTGAATGTGATGCTGTTTGCCGGGGCGGCCTATATGGTCTGGATCGGGGTTACCCTGATCCGAAGTGCGATCACCGTCGGGGCGATCCGGGCGGCAAAACCATCATCACTGTGGATCGCCTTTCGTCAGGGCATGATCACCTGCATGCTCAATCCCAAGGCCTATCTGTTTATCTTTGCGGTCTATCCGCAATTCATCCGCCCGCAATATGGCCCGCTTTGGTCACAGGCGCTGGTGATGGGGATCATGACGGCTGCGGTTCAGCTTGCCGTTTATGGCGCGCTTGCCCTTGCTGCCGGAACCAGCCGCAATCTGATCACGGGCAACCCGGTCGCCACCATCTTTATCGGGCGGGCGGCAGGATTGCTGTTTATCGGGGTTGCCCTTCTGACCGCATGGCACGGCATGGTCACACTTGATTGATGACTGTACGTTGAGGGTTGAGGGTTGCGGATTGAGGCCAAGCTCGATCCCCGACAATCAGGAACCCGAAATGAAAATCGCCCGCGGACCGGAAGGCACGCGGGCGATTAACTTAAATTGAATAATCAGGCTGATTATTCAGAAATTTTAAAGACCGGAAGAACCGAACCTTCGTATTTGGTTTCGATGAACTCGCGGATTTTGTCATCGTGATAGGCCTCAACCAGCGTCTTGACCCAGGCCGCATCCTTGTCCTGGGTGCGGGTGACGATCACGTTGGCATAGGGGCTGTCATTGCCTTCAATCGCAATTGAATCCTTGATCGGGTTCAGACCGGCTTCAAGCGCATAGTTGGTGTTGATTGCCGAGGCATCAAGATCAGCCAGCGAACGCGGCAGCTGTGCAGCATCAAGCTCGACAAAGCTGATGTTTTTCGGGTTCTCGATGATATCAAGCGGGCTGACAACCAGACCGGCTGCCGGATCAACCTTGATCAGGCCCTGTGCCTGCAGCACCAGAAGCGCACGACCACCATTGGTCGGATCGTTCGGAATGCCGATTTCCGCACCGTCTTTAAGCTCGTCGAGGCTTTTGATCTTGTCGGAATAGATGCCCATCGGGGTCAGGATGTTATAGCCGACCACTGCCAGATCATAACCACGATCCTTGATCTGGTTATCAAGATACGGCTTGTGCTGGAAGCTGTTGGCCTGCAGATCGCCATCATCCAGCGCCTGGTTCGGAATGACATAATCCGAGAAGCTGACGATTTCGATATCAAGACCCTTGGTCGCCGCAACCTTGACGACTTCTTCCATGACCTCTTCATGCGCACCCGGGGTGACGCCGATTTTGATTTTTTCGTTGGCAAGTGCCTGACCGGTCAGGGCCGATGCCAGAACGGCCGCAGCCGTCAGTTTAAGCAGAAACCGCATTGTAAAACTCCTTGTTTTAGCTGGTTCTTTGCGGGAATTTCAAAATATGAGGATTGCTCATATATTACGTTTATCAGCCTTGCGCGCCATCCAGTCGCCAGAGCTTTGAACAGCCTGCACCACAACAATCAGGGTGATCACAACAGCCGCCATCACGTCGGGGCGGAAGCGTTGATAGCCATAGCGAATGCCAAGATCGCCCAGCCCACCGGCACCAACGGCACCGACCATGGCCGAATAGCCGATCAGGGTCACCGCAGTCAGGGTCAGGCCATGAATGATGCCGGGCAATGCTTCGGGCAGCAGAACCTTGGTCACAACCTGAACCGGGCGTGCGCCCATGGCTTGGGCGGCTTCGATCAGGCCGCTATCGACTTCACGAATGGCACCTTCGATGATTCGCGCAATGAACGGGATCGCCGCCACGGTCAGCGGCACAATCGCCGCGGACGTACCAATTGACGTTCCGACAATCAGGCGGGTGAACGGAATGATCGCCACGGCCAGAATGATAAAGGGAACCGAACGGGTCGCATTGACAATCGGGCCAAAGATACGCTGGAACCAAAGCGCTTCAAACAGTTCGCCACGTCCGGATGTGGCCAGAAGCACACCAAGCGGCAGGCCCATCGAGGTGCCCAGCGTCAAGGCAGCAGCAACCATGTAAAGGGTTTCCCCGGTCGCCTGAAGCAAGATCGGTGCGAGTGTCGAAAACATGAATTAACCCTCCTGCCCGTTAGATTGGTCGCTGGACTGGTTACTGGACTGGCCGGCGCGGAATTCGACGAATTCATCGGCCAGAAGCGATTTGGTGGTGTCGTGAACCGGATTGGCGAAAATGCCGTCAACCAGCCCCTCTTCGACAATCACACCGCCATCCATGACCGCAACACGATCACACAGCGCCTTGACCACCGCCATTTCATGGGTGATCACCACCATGGTCAGACCAAGACGTTTATTGATGTCTTTAAGCAGATTAAGGATCTGGCGGGTGGTTTCCGGATCAAGGGCCGAGGTCACCTCGTCACACAAAAGAACCTTGGGGCTCGATGACAGGGCGCGCGCAATACCGACACGCTGTTTCTGACCACCGGACAATTCCGCCGGATAGCGATCCCGCTTTTCTTCCAGTCCGACCAGCGGCAAAAGCGGATTTACCGCCTCGGCGATTTCGGCCTTGCTGGCACCGGCCAGTTCAAGCGGAAGCGCGATATTGTCATAGACCGTGCGCGACGACAGCAGATTGAAATGCTGAAACACCATGCCAAGCTGGCGACGGAACAACGGAAGATCACGCTTGGAAAGCTTGGTCACGTCCGTACCATCCACAACCACGGAGCCCGAGGTCGGCGTTTCAAGCAGATTGATACAACGGATCAGGGTAGATTTACCGGCACCGGAACGGCCAATGACACCAACAATCTCGCCTGCTGCAATATCAAGATCGATACCGCGCAGCGCTGTATGTTCTTCACTGCCACGCCGGGCAGCATAAGTCTTCTGGACGTTCGAGAGCCTGATCATGGACCCCAACCTTTCCGTAGATACAAAAAAACCGCCGCGGCTTAACCGAGGCGGTCGTACATACGGAGCATATACGCCCTCTCGCTTTAGCCGCATTTTTATCGCGCCCGCAAGCTGAGGAGCAAATCGGCGCGTTCGATTGCTCTTGTGTACCTGACTGGACGCCGTTCATCAATGGCAATGATCATGCATTTTACGCATAGCTTTCATGAAGTTGAAATATACAACACAAATATTTTGTTCAAAATGTCCCGCCGGTCGGCATTCACAAACCCGCTGCTGTCCCGTCTAGGGATGGTCAATATCAAAGCGGGATTGGACAGATGGCCTATGCCGACCGGATCAATGACCTTGCCAGAACACTGGCCCAGTACCCGACCGTCGTGACGGTCACGGGCAACAAGGTGGATGTCCGTACCAAGACACAGCTTTCCACCCTGTCATCGGAAACGGCGTCGCTTGAAAAGCTAGCCGCCGAAGGTGATGTGGCGATTGCCAGCGGCAAATGCCCCGATGCCGCAAATCTTGCATCCAGACTGTCCTCCGGCGCCGGTCAGATATCGGCGACCCTGTCGGCCTTTAGCGCGCAGGACGCCGAACGCCTGAAATCCATGAGCATCTTTAGCAAACAGAAATTCGATGCCAGTGCCGCAACACGCTATCAGGCCGAGAAACGCTTTGCTGATGAAATAGCAAAACTTCTGACCCAAGAATCCCAGGCAGTCGGTGCCCTGCAAGGTGGCAGCGGCGTCAAACCCGATCCCAAGCCACAGCCTCAGCCGCAACCAACACCGGTCCCGACGCCAGTTCCGACCCCAGTTCCGACCCCAACGCCAACTCCGACGCCAGCACCGGCCCCCTCGCCCGTGCCGTCCTTGCAGGATGTCGTCGCATCTCTGCCCGGATACTTGCAGATCACCATTCCCGATGCGGTCGCGGGCTACGACGCCGACAGTCTGGCGAACGCCAGCAAAGCCGCCGGGGATGCCGCGATCAAGCTTGGCGCGAAAACCCCCGACGGGATCACTGATTATGCGACGGCGCAATTCACAGGTGGCCCGGACGTCTTCAGCCAGCCTTGGGCCAGCGCGATCCTGAAAGATACCGGTCTTGGCACCATTGATGACCGGATTGCGGTTTTAAACAACGCACTTCAGGCACGGCAACTGATTGCCGATGCGTTGCACGAACCCCCATCCCACGAACCTAGCAGCCGCTGAGGACGCCATGGCAAATTACACCGTCCAGCTGACCGCCCCCGCCGGAGTTTACCCGTTTAACACAGTACGTGTTTCATTTACTTGCGTGGGCCAGCCACAACAAATCCAGAATGTCGTCCTGACGCCGAATGTCGCGGTTTCGCGTGTATTCAACATCGCAAACGGTACATGGGATCTTGAGATTTCCGGTGCCGGTTTCGTGCCTGTCAACGAACAGAACATTGTTGTGAATGGTGATGCCGTCAATGCGAAGAATCTCGATGTTGTCTGGTATACGCTTCATACTGATCGCAATCGCGATGGCAATCTGGATGATGCCGGTCTCCTTAATCAGGTAACACCGGGGGCAATCACCTATGGCACCGCCGGTGTGGGCGCGATCATTCCGGTCAACTGCAATCGTGACGGCAACAATACCGCTGCCGGATACACGGATAATCAGGATCAGCGGGTCAATGGCAACAATGACCTTGTCACCGGCACATCCCGCCTTGAAATCCGGCGAAATGCCCTTGGCCCGAATGCAGGTGCCCCGGCTATTCCGGTGGGCTGGAGCTTGCTGTTAAGCGTGATCGGAACCCTTGGCGAAAACCCTGCCCAACAGCATTTGCGGATTTTCGACGGCATCCTGAATAACAGCGCCGAAATCATTGGCCCCGAAACGACCCACAGCGTCCCGATCACCACCGTCACTGTCGGTGCGTCCAAACTCTATGCAGTTGAAGCCGTCCGGTTTGCGGGCACAGGATTTACATCCGGGCAAATCCGCATCGCCCTAAACGTGATCCAGCAGGAAGTCACAGGCAATGGCAATCCCACCTATCTCTTTGCAGACCGGGTTGTCGTTGCGCGCTGGATCGGCAATCATCATCGTCAAACTGTTTCGCAGATTTATGTTGTCGATGCCAATAATGCCAACTTTCAAGCGGCCCTTGGCGTTCCCGTCGCCAACGAAAACCCGCCCTATGCCCTGACATTGGCCACACCGGGCACGTCCGCACTCACACACGTTCCCTATCTGAACGGCAATGCCTGGCAGAATTTCATTGCTGCGGGAAGAATCGCGAGGCCCGGCATCAGCAGGGATCGCTGGATGCGCGATACCATTGTCTCAGGTCACAGTGTCTGGCCAGGAAACGGAGCAGGTGTTCAAAGCAAGGACACCTTCATGAAAGCTCATCGCTGGCGGTCATTGCAGAACTGGATTTACCAAACGCTGATCAGCCAGAATGTAGGGCTGTATTACCCTGCGGCAGGGAGTGCTGATGGCATTAATGATGGCAATTCCGGGGGTAATATTGCCGTTACGCCCCCCGTGCAGAAAACGGTGAACGGCGCGACAACCTATTACCGATATGGACGGATCTATTTCGGCAACAATGTCCAGAGCACCGTGGATCAAAGCAGCAGAGACTTCTTTGATGCGCAGAACATGCAGCCGCCAATCACACTGAACACTGACTGGTTGGCGGTTGGTCATGTGGACGAGATGATGACATTCGTTCCGGACGACAACCCGGCCAATGCCTTCAAGAAATGGAAACTGCTGATCGCAAGTCCGGCAACGGCCTATGGCATTCTGCGCAATAACCGCAATGCACATGGCAACGCACCACTTCTTGCGCGCCCACCACATTCGCCGGGCAATGCGACCCCAAACTTTGCGGGGCTTAGTATCGGCAACGCCATAGATGCGACAGGTACGATCACCGACTTTCTCGGCAACGGGCAGGCCCCAACAAGCTGGCAGGATATCAATACCGGAAACCTGCAAAACTACACATACAAACAACTCAGAGACTGGAATATCTATGGTATTGAAAATCTGATCAATCAGAACATCCGTCGATTAAAGGCAGCGTTCGATCTGACGGACAATGATATCATCAAGGTGCCCGTAATCTTCATTCCAGTGCATCAGATCAATGGTAACTTCACAATTTCCGACAAGATCAGCTTCTGGACAATTGGCGCAGATAATGGCTTCAATATTTATCCGGGTCGAGAATGCGGTTTCCGCAGTGGCGCCATGACCGGGGATATGGTCAATATGTTCGTCGGGAACGACAAACTCATGATTCCCAAGCCTTTTGGTCCCTGGATTGTCGACAACACAATGCCCAATAACGGTCATGATCTGTTTGAGGACGATATCAGACAGAAGATCGCGGCAATTCAGAACGGTCCGGAATGCGTCTTTATTGATGATTGGGACGACTACCATGTCGCGCATGGCGAGATTCACTGCGGCACAAATGAACTTCGCGCCCCCTATGACGGCCAGACGGCCTTTGGCAATGCGCGCTATGCAAACTGGTGGACGGCGGTCGATGCCTGATATCATCGCACATGAAAAGGGAGTTTCCCGATGAGTGCACAAAGTGACTATCAACAGGCCCTCAAAGATATTTCCAGTCTTGCCAGCTCGATAGAAGACCGCATTTCAAATCGCCCCGCCCCTTACACGGTTGATCAGATTTTCCGTCGATATAGTGGCACGATTGCGACCCCGATGATTGACGATCTCAAGGCCGGGGTCTGGAAAAAATGGGAAAACTGGCAGCTTGGCGGGGCGATCTCCTATCTGGGAAGTTATGGCACGTCGGCCGCTGTCGCGCCGTTGCGCGAGATCGAACAAAACTATCCGGTTACCGATATTCAGAAACAGGCAAAGGAACTTGCCGATTTGTTGGCGACACTTGATGTTGCAGTATCGGAGGCCAAACAAATCCCGCAGGTTCAGGACGCGATCAAAAGCGGTGATGCCGATCAGATGGCGCGGAGCATGCTGTTGGGACTTGCACAAATTGATCCCGACTGGCCAGTGCGTGCATCCGAAATTCAGTCAAAGCTGTTTGACCTGGCATCCGACAGTTTCCCGGCAATCAATGAAATGGCTGCGGGAAAACTGACCGAGCAAGACGTGACAAAAGCGCTGGTGGAAATCCTGTTTGAAGACGTCACATCCGGTTCAGGAACGACTTGATCACCGGAAATGATCAATCAGCTCTCTGCCTTTTTCTCCCACGCGCCTTGCGGGGATTGCTGCCAGTAGGACAGCTTGTGACCGGCGTCTTTCCAGTCTTTCCAGCGCGTGCGGGCCTCGGCCACCGCATCATGGTCGCGATCATCAAACAGCATGATGACGCGTTCGTAATCCGCGACCTTGTCGCTCATCGCACGGTCGGTCAGGAACAGGAACTGTGCGCCATTGGGGTTTTCATCCTCGGATGTCAGCCAGACGGGCTGCATTTCCGGATCACCATCAGCGGCAGAACCATGGGGCAACCAGCTTGCCGGATCATAGGTCCAGAGAAGCGTGTTGATCGCATCAATGCGCTGATCATTACCGGTCATCACCACAGCACGTTTTTCCCGCTCCAGCGTTTTGGAGAGCAGGGTGGGAAGTGCGCGTTCCAGCGGCAAGCTGGTGAGATGATAAAACCAGATGTCAGCCATACAGCGTTTCTAGCCCGAACATGAAAACGGGGCAAGGTGATCCACACCCTGCCCCGCAAATTACGGCCGATGAAAACCGAAATCAGTTTTCGTAGTTATCGGCAACAAAGCGATCAAGCAGACGCACACCAAAGCCCGTACCGCCTTTTGGCACGACTTCCTTATCCGCGGTCGACCATGCCATGGCCGCGATATCAAGATGCGCCCAGGGGCGATCCTTGGTGATAAAGCGTTTGAGGAACTGGGCCGCGGTGATCGAACCGGCCGGACGACCGCCAACGTTTTTCATATCGGCAATGTCGGATTTAAGCTGCTTGTCATAGGCAGGCGACAGCGGCAAGCGCCAGACACCTTCATCAACCGCAAGACCGGCTGTTGAAATCTGGGCAGCCAGATCGTCATTATTGGAAAACAGGCCGGCATTTTCATGACCAAGGGCAATGATGACCGCACCGGTCAGGGTCGCCAGATCAACGATCAGACGCGGATCGTATTTTTCCTGCACATAGGTCAGGGCATCACACAGAACCAAGCGGCCTTCGGCGTCGGTATTGATGACTTCAATCGTCTGGCCCGACATCGAGGTCACAACGTCACCCGGACGTTGGGCTGTCGAGGACGGCATGTTTTCAACAAGACCAAGAACCGCAACCACGTTGCATTTCGCCTTGCGGCCCGCCAGTGCCTTCATCAGACCGGAAACAACACCGGCACCGCCCATGTCCCATTTCATGTCTTCCATGCCAGCCGCCGGTTTGATCGAAATACCACCGGTGTCAAAGGTCACGCCCTTGCCGACAAAGGCAATCGGGGCGTCTTTTTTCTTGCCGCCATTCCAGCGCATGACAACCATGGCCGGTTTCTTGGCCGAGCCCATGGCAACGCCCAGAAGCGCGCCCATGCCGAGCTTCTTCATTTCCTTTTCATCAAGGACGTCAATCTCGACACCGAGCTTTTCAAGCGCCATGACTTCCTTGGTGAAGGTTTCCGGATACAGAACGTTGGCCGGTTCGGAGACAAGATCACGGGTGAAGAACACGCCTTCGACGACCTTTTTGGCGGTATCGAACTGTTTCTTGGCTTCCTTGTGATCGCGGGTCGCGACATCAAGGGATTTCAGAACCGGCTTGTCTTCCTTGGTCTCGGTGGTGCGGTATTTATCAAAACGATAATCACGCAGCATCGCACCGGTTGCGAAATCACAGGCAAGGTTTTCCATATCAAACAGGACAGAGACCTCTTTCTCGCCGGTTGACAGCGCGCGTACGGTCACAGAACCGCCAAGCTTCTGGGCAGCGATCACGTCAAACTCGGCTTCCTTGCCAATCCCGAAAATGATCACGCGCGACAGATCAACATTGGCCGGTGCCAGAACCTGAAGGCTTTGTCCTGCCTTGCCCTTGAAGGTCGAGGATTTGATCGCCCTGGTGATCGATCCACCGGTTGCTTCGTCCAGTGCGACGGCACTTGGCATCAGATCGGCACCCTCGGTCGCAAAGGCAATAACGGCACCGCTGGACGGAATGGCGAGATCGGAAAACGTGATCTTCATGGTGAACAGGACTCCTGTCATGTTTCGGGGCGCACAGCTTGAACACTGTGTCTGAACAATACTGCCCCTAATCTAGCGCGATAAATGCGCTTGAAAAGGCTTATCATCGAAAAAGCTCCGGGATTTCACTTAACAGCAATGTGTTAGCGTTGCGAATTGGCTTCGCTCCAAATTGCCCAATATCAAGTCCGGATGGTCAAAACCCGCTATGATGGCCCATTCCCCTATGCAGGAGCCCCGTCATGTGCGCCAAGCCGGCACCGATTACCATTACCGAGCCGCCAAAATCTCCCCATCCATTCTGGAGTGGTGCCTTCCGCCCGCTTTTCCTGCTTGCCGGTCTTTTGGCGATTGTGGCTGTGGTCTGGTGGGTGGCGGGATTTGCCCACGGAATTGTCGTGCCAAGCCTTGGCACGCCGTCATACTGGCATGCCCATGAAATGATATTCGGTTTTGGCGGGGCGGCGATTGGCGGGTTTCTGTTAACGGCAATTGCCAACTGGACCGGACGACCGGCCATTGCCGGGCCGATGTTAATGGGCCTTACATCAACGTGGCTTTTGGGGCGGATTTCAGTCGGTTTTGCCGACAGCCTGCCACCGGTTCTGGTGATCCTTGGCGATCTTGCCTATTTCGCCTTTCTGATTGCGCTGGGCGCACGCGAACTGATTGCGGCGCGCAATTTCAAGAATATGCGGGTTCTGGCCGTGATTGGCGTCATCGCACTGTTTGACGGGCTGTTTATTGCATCCTGCCTGGATGTCATCGCCCTTGATCCGGCCATTCTTTATCAAACCGCGATCCTGACGATCATTTTGCTGATCAGCCTCATTGGCGGGCGGGTGATCCCGGCCTTTACGCGCAACTGGATGCAGCGCGAACAGATCAATGCGCCGATGCCCGCCATGTTTGGCCGGTTTGACATGGCCTGTATGGCCAGCATTGTTGTCGCCATCCTGAGTACGATTACCGCACCTGGCACGCCATTGTCTGGCAGTGTGCTTCTGGTTGCGGCCGTGCTGCATGCCGTGCGCCTGATCCGCTGGCGCGGGATTTACAGCTGGCGCGAGCCGATTGTTGCCATGCTTCATCTTGGCTATTTCTGGGTGCCGGTGGGGCTTGCTCTTCTGGGGGCGTCACATATCTGGCCCGATACGATTGGCAGTCGCGATGCGCTGCATGCGCTGACCGGCGGGGCGATGGCCTGCATGATCATTGCGATTTCCGGGCGGGCGGCCCTTGGCCATACCGGGCGCGAATTGCGCGCAAGCGGGATGCTTAATGCTGCCTTTGGCCTGATCTGGCTTTCAACCGCCTTTCGGATCATCGCCGGGCAAAGCAATGAACACTATGTCACGATCCTTGCGATTGCGACCCTGATGTGGCTGGGCGGCTGGCTGGCATTTCTGATTGGCTATGGCCCGGTTCTGTTGGGCCCGTCGCAGAAGAAAACACGCGGCATTCCGGTGCGCTAGGTCCTTCGTGCTCTAGAAATCAAACAGCGAAAGCGACGGGTTGGATTTGATATATTCGACATCGTCGTTTTCGACATCCCCGGTACTGTGCCAGCCATGCATTTCATAAAAGCCATGGGCACGGTTTTTCGGATCTGCACCGGTGGTGAGCGAAATGTCATTACATCCTTGGGCAAACAGCCATTCCTCGGCCGTGCGCAGCAAGGCCGCACCGACACCGCGCCCTTCGAAATCGGGATCAACAAACAGCGCCCAAAGGGTGGCTTCACTCGGGATGGCGATGGCAAAGCCCGCCGCCGATCCGTCCAGATCGGCAAGCCAGATGCCATATCCCTGTTCCAGCCATTTACCAAAGGCCGCCTTGGTGATGCCGCGTTCGGCCAGTTCGGAGGCGGAAAGATGGTTTTCACGCACGCGGCTTCGAATGGCAAAAATTGCCCCGACATCGCCCAAACGGGCTTTGCGAATTTTCATCCCGGCCACTGCGTGTGCTTTCTTTCCTACCGCGTCAAACTGTGCGGCAATTTAGCGATATGACGCGAGAGTGCCAGCGAAATCGTCAGGTGTTAAGTAATGCCTCCACCGCCGTCATCCCCGCGAAGGCGGGGATCCAGTCGGGCAGCACCATGACCTCAGAGCGATGGATTCCGGGTCTGCGCTTTGCTCCGCCCGGAATGACGACGTGGGCCGGATTGTCAGACCAGCGGTTTATTTACCGAGATAATCCGCATCCGTCACGGGCTCCAACCAATCGACTGGCGAGCCATTGAGTTTTTCCTGAATGGCGATATGGGTCATCGCGGTTTCGGGACCGGCCCCGTGCCAGTGCTTTTCACCCGGCTCGAACCAGACGATATCGCCCGGACGGATTTCCTCGACCGGGCCGCCTTGGCGCTGCGCGCGCCCCACCCCGGCGGTGACAATGATCGTCTGGCCCAGCGGATGGGTGTGCCATGTCGTGCGTGCGCCCGGCTCAAACGTCACATTGGCTGCGGCAACCCGTGCCGGGTCGGCGGCACTGATGATCGGATCGATCCGCACCCGTCCGGTGAAATATTCCGGTGACCCGGTGGTTGAGGCTTGCGATCCGGCGCGTTTGATATCCATGACGTCCCTGCCTTCCTGTAATTATGTTTTTGAAATCAGTTTCACCGGCTGGCGCTTTGGCCCCCATGTTCCCGGGTTGGCCTGAAACACCCCGCCACAATGAGTGCCGCAATTCTTGCAGGCCCCATGGGCATCAAGGTTCCAGTCCGATAGCTGATACCAGTCCCGCCCGATCAGGATACCGCCACAGCCATGGCAATAGGTACTTGATCCCGCCTTGTCATGGACATTGCCGACATAGGCATAGCGGATGCCGTTTTTGATCGCGATGTCCCGCGCCCGCATCAGGGTCGCGGGCGGTGTTGGCGGGGTATCCATCATTTTCCAGTCCGGGTGAAAGGCACTGAAATGCATCGGCACATCCGGACCAAGTTCGGACTGCACCCAGCCGGTCATTTCATCAAATTCCCCGTCCCCGTCATTCTCGCCGGGAATGACCAGATTGGTCAGTTCAAACCACACCCCGGTTTCGTGTTTGAGGTATCTAAGCGTTTCAAGCACATCCTCAAGATGGGCCGAACAAAGCTGATGATAAAAGCGGTCGGTGAAGCCTTTTAAATCCACATTGGCCGCATCCATATGGCGGAAAAATTCCTCGCGTGCCGCCTCCCCGATATAACCCGCCGTCACCGCTACCGTCCGCAGCCCCATCTCGCGGCAGACCTGTGCGACATCCACCGCATATTCAAGGAAAATGACCGGATCGTTATAGGTAAAGGCCACGGCCGAACACCCATGTGCCTTGGCGGTCTTGGCAATCATTTCCGGGGTCGCGAGCGATGATAGCTTGTCCATCTGGCGCGCCTTGGAAATCTCGTAATTCTGGCAAAACTTGCAGGTCAAATTACAGCCCGCCGTGCCAAAGGACAGGATCGGCGTTCCGGGCAGAAAGTGGTTCAGCGGCTTTTTCTCGATCGGATCAATGCAAAATCCAGATGACCGCCCCCAGGTGGTCAGAACCATCTGATCGCCTTCGCGAGCCCGGACAAAACAAAGCCCCCGCTGCCCGTCATTGAGCTTGCAAAAGCGCGGACAGACATCGCACTGAATGCGGCCATCGTCGAGATGGCGCCAATAGCGGGCGGGGACCGTATCGACCTGCGGGGTGGTCATATTCATGGCGCGGGCTTTCTTTTGGCAAAGCTTCCTCTTTGAAAATCTAGTCCTGATCGCTATCTTTTTCAAAAGGTCGCTGAGAAATCTCCTGCTGCAATGAGCATCTAACTTTAGGACAACGCATTGGATATTTTAGATCACTTCCTTTCCCGTGACCCTCACAAAGTTTGGCTGGCCAGCTGTGAAATTAGAAAGTTACGCGATAGAGATAAGCTTCTCGAAATTTCCGAGCACTTGAAAAAAATTAGAAAGGAGACAAAAAACATCTTTAAGAACAGTGGCCCTGGCTTGTTGTCTAATGATTACCACCTGAACTTTGCATTGAAGAAACTGAGCTTCATTAGAGAGACTGAGGCTTGCCAATGCGAACTTTACCCAAGCAACATGTTTTTCAATCCGAACAAAGAAGCGGAGGAAGGATTCGTTGTCATAACTGATAAAGTGGAAGACGCCCAAAACTGGTCCGCCGACTATAGATGCGAATGCACAATTTGTGGGAATAAATTCAGCGTCCAACAGGGAGTATATCACTATACTTGGTACCATTGGACCAATTTGAGTCCAAGCATTCCAAACCCCTCTGAAACATCGCTTCAAAGGGCTTTCAGGTACATCAGAGGAAAGCTATGACCATCATCCGCCCGCCTGCCGTTGCCGGAACCTTCTATCCTGCTGATGCTGATATCCTGCGCAGCGAGATTGACGGGTTGATTGATGCTGCCTTGCATGCCGATGTCACGCAAAACAAAACCATCCCCAAGGCAATCATTGTTCCCCATGCCGGTTTGATGTTTTCAGGAAGCCTTGCCGCCCTTGGCTTTGCCACCGTGTGCGCCCTTAAGGGGCAGATAAAGCGCATCCTGATCATTGGCCCGGCGCACCGCATGGCATTCCAGGGCATTGCGCTGGCCAAGGCCGATGGATTTGCAACCCCGCTTGGCACCATGCGCTGTGACCTTCCGGCGCTTCAAGCTGCGTTAGCCTTGCCGCATGTTCAGATGCTTGATGATGCGCACAGGCTTGAACACGGGCTTGAGATCGAGTTGCCATTTATTCAGCGCCTGTTTGGCGAAACGGCCGATATCGGCATTGTGCCGCTTCTGGTCAGTCGATGCAGCCCGCGTCAGGTCAGTGAGGTCATTGAAAAGCTGTGGGGTGGCCCGGAAACCCTGATTGTCATTTCATCAGACCTGTCGCACTTCCATGATTATGACACCGCCAAACGCATGGATGCCAATACCCGCAAAATGATCGAGAATTTCGATGCGGAAAATATCGGAAGCGATGACGCCTGTGGCGCGCTTCCGGTGGCGGGCATGTTGCTGTCGGCACGAAGCCGCAATATGCGGATCGAAACATTGGGCATGCGTAATTCCGGTGATGTCACCGGCGACAAGTCACGTGTGGTCGGCTATGGCGCATGGGCGCTTTATCAAAGTGACGAGTTGCCCGATACGAGACCGGACGCCACAGAAGACAATTTCGCCAAGGCGACCGAGGATTTGATCAAGGCTCATGGCCCCGCCATGCTTGATCTGTGCCGCAAATCAATCCTGCACGGGCTTGATACCGGTGCGCCATTGCATGTCTCCACCAGCGAAGTCCCACCGGCCCTTGCCGCACCGGGGGCCTGCTTTGTGACGCTTAAAAAATCCGGGCAATTGCGCGGCTGCATCGGATCAATCATTGCGCACGCCGATCTTGCCACCGATCTTTGTGAGAACGCCTTCAAGGCCGCATTCCGCGATCCGCGATTTGCCGGGCTTTCACGTGATGAAATCAGTGATGATCTTGAACTGTCGATCTCGGTCCTGTCGCCGCCCCATCCGTTCCCGTTTAAAGACGAGGCTGATCTGATTGCCAGACTGACGCCGTTTGAAGACGGCATAATCCTGTCGGATGGCAATCGGCGGGGCTTGTTCCTGCCACAGGTTTGGGATCAATTGCCCGATCCCAAGGATTTTGTAGCCCACCTGAAACGCAAGGCCGGATTGCCGATGGATTACTGGTCGGGCAGCCTGCAAGCCCAGCGGTTCATCACCCGTGGCATTTCCGCCCTCGACATAACACCAACCGGTTTCTGGCGCGATGTCTGACGCCGCTTCAGAACATCCGAACGACAACCGGTATCGGGAATTTCTGCAAGAAGTCGGGAAATGGGAAGGTCTTTGGGGGCTTTTTCATCATGGCTGGTTGCTGCATACCCATGAGGGTCAGACATTCTGCCCGCTTTTTGCCACCCGCGATGCCGCGCAACGCTGGGGGGCAAGCATTCGGACCAACCATGTTGCCGGTGCGATCACACTGGTTGATGTGATTGAGCATCTGATACCTGACTGGCAGTCCCAAAATATCATGGCGGGCATTTGCCCGACACCGGCACTGGGGCCGGTTTTGATCCGGCCCGATAAATTGAGTGCCGATTTGCTTGGCGCGCTTAAGGCCGCGATGACGGTTCAATTCGGCAGGAAATCCTGAAACCGGAATTATTTGCATGTGCAGGCTGGACCTTGGGTCGAAAATTCCCTATCCCCATCAATCAACATATTCACGCAAACGCACGAGACCGCAATGACCATTGCCCTGCCAGCCAAAGCCGACGCCCTTGAAAACGGACTGATCGAAATTGCCCGCAAGGCCGGTGCGGCCATGATGGAAATCTACAAAACCGATTTCGAAGTCCGCTCCAAGGATGATGCAAGCCCGGTGACCGAAGCCGACGAAGCCGCCGAGGCCGTGATCCTTCCGGGGCTGCGCGCGCTGACCCCGGATGTCAAAATCGTGTCAGAGGAATCAGCGGCCAAGGGTGATGTGCCAGATGTGAATGGTGAAACGGAATTTTTCTGGCTGGTTGATCCGCTGGACGGCACCAAGGAATTTATCAAGCGCAATGGCGAATTCACCGTCAACATTGCCCTGATTGCCAAGGGTCAGCCGGTTCTGGGCGTGGTCTATGCCCCGGCCATTGAAAAGCTTTATTACGGCGGCCCGGATGGCGCGAAACTGATCGAGGACGATGTTAACCCGACCATCACCAACATCACCGTGCGCGATATGCCAGAAGACGGCGTTGTTGTTGTCGGGTCGCGTTCGCATGGCGATCCCGAAGCCATGAAGGCCTTTCTTGGTGATCTTCCGGTCAAGGAACTGCGCCCGGCGGGCAGCTCGCTTAAGCTTTGCCTTGTCGCCGCAGGCGAAGCCGATCTTTACCCGCGTCTGGGTCCGACCATGGAATGGGATATCGGGGCTGGTCATGCGGTTCTGGCAGCCGCAGGCGGCGTTGTTGAAAATATGGACGGATCGCGATTCCTTTATGGAAAAGACGATTTTCGCAATCCGTTCTTCATCGCGCGCAGCCCGTCCGTACCGGTGAAATATCAAGTCTGATTTACCGCTACGCAAAGACCTGGACGAATTCATCAGCATCATCAGCGGCTTGTCCCTTGTGCATCGCACATATGACAGGCCGCTTTTGTTTTGGCGCAGAAAAAACACCGTAAAAACCGCAGTTTCATTGACTTTTCGCGTATTTTGAAATATACAGAATGTATCGCCACACTGAGTGTAGGTGACGTAAATAGCCGCCGGAATAACGGCGACGCGGTCCAGTTTCACCACCGCGGGGCGAAATCGGGCTAGAGCGTAAATTGGAGCCGCCATTTTATGGCGGCTCTGCGCTGTTCGGGCCCAAGTTCCTTCCAGATATGTCATTCTTTTTTGGCTGCCATCACGTAACCGTGCGGCGTTCTTCCTTGTCATGGGCGCGCATCGTCGCTAGGTATCTGAGTAGATTGTCTTTTCACGGATACTTGCATGTCACCCGCACTGACCATTCGACCCTATTCCGAAGGTGCCCTTAGCCAGGCTGCAGCAAAACTGCGCGCCGGTGAACTTGTGGCCTTTCCGACCGAGACGGTCTATGGGCTGGGTGCGGATGCCACCAATGCCGATGCGGTTGCCGGTATCTATGCCGCCAAGCAGCGACCAAGCTTCAACCCGCTGATCAGCCATTTTCCAGACCGCGACGCGGCGGCAAAGCATGCGGTCTTTGATGCCCGTGCCGACAAACTGGCCGGGGCATTCTGGCCCGGTGCGCTGACACTGGTTCTGCCCCGTCAGAAAGACAGTAATGTTTGCGAACTGGTCACCGCAGGTCTTCCAAGCATTGCCGTACGTGTTCCTGCCCATCCGATGGCGCGTGAATTGTTACGCGCGGTCGGCCGGCCGATTGCCGCCCCGTCTGCGAACCGTTCCGGGCGCATCAGCCCGACCACGGCTGGCCATGTTGCCCATTCCCTTGGCGATGCGATCAGCATGATCCTTGATGGTGGTCCTTGTGGTGTCGGGCTTGAAAGTACGGTCATTGACCTGACCACGGATCGGGTGGTGATGCTGCGTCCCGGCGGGATTACCATGGAACAGGTTGCAGAGGTTCTTGGTTGTGCGGTCATCATGGCCGAAACCGACGATACCGCACCCAAAAGCCCCGGCATGCTGACCAGCCATTATGCGCCGGGTCTGCCGGTACGCCTTGATGCGAAAACCGCTGATAGTGCCAAATATGGCAATGAAATCCTTCTGGCATTTGGCGATTGCAACACCAGGGGATTTGACGCGGTTCTTTGGTTATCCAGAACCGGCGATGACCGCGAAGCGGCTGCCAATCTGTTTGCCAAACTTCATGAAGCCGACCAGAAACGTTTTGACGGCATTGCGATTGCGCCAATCCCCGATAGCGGACTTGGACTTGCGATCAATGACCGCATGAAACGTGCCGCAGCCCCGCGCGCACCGCATCCTTCGCCCTGACACGGATATCGCCATGCCCTTTTTGCCAGACGGCGCGATCAATGATCTGAAAGACCTGCTTGGCCCCAAGGGCTGGAGCACCGATCTTGACGTTCTGGCACCACATAATGCCGAGGCCCGTGGCAAGTTCAAAGGTCAGGCGGAAATTGTCCTGTTTCCGGCCAGTACCGAAGAAGTCGCAAAGGCGGTTGCGATCTGTGCCGCCCATGAAATTGCCATTGTTCCGCAAGGCGGCAATACCGGACGATGCGGCGGGGCAGTTGCAGGTTCCAAACAGGTTCTTTTGAACCTGAAGCGCATGAACGCGATTATTGAAATTGACGAGCGCGATTTTACCGCGACCGTCGAAGCCGGTGCGATCCTGCAAACCATTCAGGAAGCCTGTGCCAGGCATGACCTTCTTTTCCCGTTATCACTCGGGGCCGAGGGCAGTTGTCAGATCGGTGGCAATCTTGCGACCAATGCCGGTGGCTTGAACGTCATTCGTTATGGCAATGCGCGGGATTTGTGCCTTGGCCTTGAGGTCGTCCTGCCTGATGGCAGCATCTGGAACGGGCTTTCCAAACTGCGCAAGGACAATAGCGGGTATGATCTTCGCGATCTGTTTATCGGCGCCGAAGGCACACTTGGCATCATCACCAAGGCAACGCTTAAACTGTTTGCCCGTCCCCAGCATGTCGCCACCGCATGGCTTGCCGTGCCATCGCCGGAATGCGCGATTGATCTGCTGGCCCTTGCCCGCCGCCATACCGGGGACGCGATTGCCGCGTTCGAACTGATCAGTGGCTTTGCCCATGATATGTCGGTGACTTACCTTAAGGGGCTGACACGTCCGCTTGCCACCAAGACAGACTGGCATGTTTTGATCGAGCTGACCTCGTCACGCCCGGACGATGATCTACAGGGACTTCTGGTCGACCTTTTAAGCAATGCGGTCGAGATCGGTCTGGCATCTGATGCCACCATTGCACAATCGGAAAAACAGCGCGCCAATCTGTGGGCAATCCGCGAAGGCATCCCCGAGGCCCAGGGGTTCGAAGGCGGCTCGATAAAGCATGACGTGTCCGTGCCGGTATCGCGTGTGCCCGATCTTCTGGATCGTGGGATAGCTGCGGCCAAGGCCCTGATCCCCGGTATCCGCCCCTGCCCGTTTGGTCATGTCGGCGATGGCAATATCCATTTCAATTTCAGCCAGCCGGTCAGCATGGAGAAATCCAAGTATCTAGCCCGCTGGGAAAGCCTCAATAGCGTCATCCATGACATTGTCACTGATCTTGGCGGATCGATCAGTGCCGAACATGGCATCGGGCAGCTCAAACGTGACGAGCTTGCGCACTATGCCAGCAACGAAAAAATGAAGCTGTTGCGCGCGATCAAGACAGCGATTGATCCCGATGCCAGGTTTAATCCCGGTAAAGTTGTTTAACCTTTACACAAACACCCCACCATACCGGAGACAAGCCCCATGTTCTCTGTCGATACCTATGCCCCGCTCGATACCCCCAAACCGGTTGCAGAAAATATCTGGATCATTGATGGTCCGGTGATCGGGTTTCAGAATTTCGGGTTTTCCATGCCCTTTCCCACGCGAATGACCATCGTGCGCCTGTCGGGAAACAGGCTGTTTGTGCATTCCCCGATCCGTCTTACCGATCAGTTGAAGGCGGCAGTCGATCAACTGGGCACAGTAACCTGGCTGATTGCATCAAACACCATTCACTATGCCGGTGTGCCTGACTGGCAGAAGGCCTATCCGGATGCACTGGCATTTTGTGCGCCCGGCGTGATCAAGCGTGCCAAATCGGTTGGCATATCAGTACGCTTTGACGGTGAACTGGCTGACAGTGCCGAGCCCGACTGGGCCGATGACATCAAACAGGTGCTGGTTCGGGGCGGCTATCTGAACGAAGCAGTCTTTTTCCACAGCGCTTCCGAAACCCTGATCCTGACCGATCTGATCGAGAATTTCGAACCGCAAAAGGTCAAAAGCCCGTTCTGGCGGTTCATGCTGCGTCTGTTCGGAACCATGGATCCGGATGGATCCGCCCCGCGTGACATGCGGGCAACCTTTATCGGCCATCGTGGTCATGTGCGCAAATGCGTTGAAACCATGATCGGCTGGAACCCGAAGCGCGTCATTCTTGCCCATGGGCGCTGGTACGACACCAATGCAGTTGCAGAGCTTAACCGTGCCTTCCGCTGGGTCCTGAAATAAATCGAATGCAAAAAGGGCGCCCCGCGGGACGCCCTTTTCAGTTTCATGGTCAAAGTCGCAGGCTTATTCGCCCGGACCGGCCCATGGATCCATGGCATTGAGCTTGTCCTGACGACGGACCTCAGACGACTTTTTCCAATCGCCACCAAATGCAGCTTCTTCCCACGAGCCGTAGCTCGGGTTTGGCAGCATGAACCAGCGCTCGCCCCAATAGGTCGCGTATTTGTCCATGACTTCAAGGCGTTCTGCGATCGAACCATCAATCTCGTCGGTGAAGTCGCCGAAATTGTCACCAAATTGCATGATCACACGGTAATCATCCGCAACCGCCTTGCGACGCGGCGTTTTGTTCGATCCCCATGCTTCGACTTCACCACGCAACATGACGTGTTTTTCGTCAGCATAGGGGAAACCGTATTTTTTCAGGTTTTCGATGGTCGGTGTTTCTTCCGGTGCCTTGCGGTTTGACACATAGAAGACTTCCACACCCTTGGCCGCAGCGGCCTTGGTGAATTCAAGCGCGCCCGGGGTCGGGGTCGACACCATGTCATGAACGAATTTCGCCCAGGTTTTGGAGCTGTAATGCGTGCTCTCGGTTACAACCCATGCCTGATATTTCGAGTTGTCCAGAACCGTCTCATCAACGTCCAGAATAACTGCCGGCGGCTTGGACATATAGTTGCCGTCCTGCTCAAGTGCTGCGGTCCAGCTGTGATCGCCAATGGCCGCATCAAGCAGACGGGTCGCACCGGCATAGACCGAAATGGCGGTCGTTTTATATTCGACCGAGGTCTGAAGCCAAAGGGTGCCGTTCAAACCGTCATTCTGTGCAGGTTCCTGCGCCTGTGCACCAAAAGCACAAAGGGCGCTGGTCGCCACAATGGCGGCCACACCAAATGATTTTGCGATAAAGGTCATTTTATATTCTCCCTGTTGATTTCCCGACCCGATGGATGCTGACCATGCAGACAGGATTTCAACAGCATGCCACTGCACTGCGACAAATAAAAAGCCTTTTTCCAGTTCTTGCCGGAAAAAGGCTTTTGCCAGCGGTTTGAAAATAACGCCAAACCGGTGATTATATTTGGAATTCACTCAGGCCGTGGGACGCTTTTCAAATATGTCAAAGCCGTCTTCCAGTGCGGGTTCTTCGTGAATTTTGTCGACGCGCGCATGGGGAGGCCCGTCGTAACAGGCCGTAATCATCGATTGCACCACATCGACCGGACCGCAAAATACCGCCTCTACCGTGCCATCGGTGCGATTGCGCACCCAGCCGGTAAGATCGCGCTTGCGGGCTTCCTCGACGGTCCATGCGCGATACCATACACCCTGTACCCTGCCCTCGATCCGGGCATGAACAGATATGTTGCCAGATCCGGTCTGTGGATCGGGGCGTGTGTCGGTCATGAAAACCTCCCTCGCCTTGGCGTTTCCGGGTTACTTGGCACCCGGAATTTTTGCATGCAGATGGGCAGTATCAACGAATTTCTGTTTCTGTTCTTCCGATGCCGGGGCCTGATGGTTGTCCTTCCATGCGTCATAGGTCATACCATAGACAACTTCGCGCGCCCCGTCATAATCCATCGCAACGCCATGGTCGCGTGCAGCAGCCAGATACCATTTGGCAAGGCAGTTACGGCAGAAACCGGCAAGGTTCATCAGATCAATATTCTGAACATCCTTGCGGTCCTGAAGATGCAGGACAAGACCGCGAAAGGCCGCAGCTTCGAGTTCCAGCTTGGTTTGCGGAGCAAGGTCGGCGGCCGGACCATTAGCCAGAACGGCCTCGGTTGACATTTCAGAACCGGCGCAATCAGACATGCTCCATACTCCCAGCAGTGCGGTGTTGTTCAAGTTGTTCAATCATGGCCGGAACGTCGGCGATGCTTTCTGCGGTCACGACATTCTGGTTTTCAATCTCGGTCTGGTCGACCATTTCATGAACCCAGGTGATTTCATAGGGAATGTGGATCGCAGCCCCGCCGCACGCAAGGACCGGCAGGATATCGGATTTCATCGAATTGCCGATCATGATCGCGTCTTCGGGCTCGACACCATAGCGCCCAAAGATGTTGCGATAGGTCAGCGGATCCTTTTCCGAGACAATCTCGATCCCGTCAAACAGGTCTTCGAACCCGGAACGGTCGATTTTAAGCTGCTGTGCGATCAGATCACCCTTGGTGATCAGAACGACCTTGTAGCGTGGATTTTCCGCATAACGGCGCAGAACTTCGACCGCACCATCAATGATACGGGTCGGGGCGCGCAGCATGGATTTGCCGATCTCGGCCAGTTTGTGAATATCTTCTGCACTGATCTTGCGATCAGAAAGCTCGATCGCGGTTTCAATCATCGACAGGGTAAAGCCGGTGATCCCGTAGCCATAGATCGACAGGTTTGCCAGTTCGGCCTGATACAGGCGGTCATCGACCTGTTCGGGGGCAACATAATGGCCCAGCATTTCACGCAACTGAATGTGGGCTTCGCGGAAAAGTGGCTCGTTGTGCCACAGGGTATCATCGCCATCAAAAGCAATCAGTTTATACATTCTTTCGCCTCGTTTCTTGTTATTGGATGGCCGTGTTGATCGGGAATCACAGCCTCGATTTGCGACCATATGGCAGTGCAAACCCGCAGTAAAGCCCCGTTATCTGTATTTAATATTCGCAAATGCACAGTGAAAGGGGTTGAAACTACGGCGGCGTGATCAGATTAACAGAAAAGGCGCCAGCAAATTAATCGCCAGCGCCTTCCTAAAGCATCACCCTTGAGGGATCAGGTGGCTTATTCGTCTTTTTCGAACTCGATGATGATGGCATCGACCGACAGGTTTGCACCCTGCTCGGCATGGATCTTTTTGACCACGCCCTTGCTTTCGGCCTTCAGCACGTTTTCCATCTTCATGGCTTCGAGGATACAAAGTTCCTGTCCTGGCTGAACCGTCTGGCCTTCGGTCACGGATACCTTGACCAAAAGACCCGGCATCGGCGATTGCAGGAAGTTAGACATGTCTGGCGGCGCCTTGAACGGCATCAGTTTCTGGAGCTCTGCCACGCGGGGCAGCAGCACCTTGAAGCTGCGCTGAACACCGTTTGACGACAGGCGGAAGCCAATACCTTCGATATCGATCTGAACGCAGACCAATCCACCATCGATTTCACCGACAAACATCGGATCACCGATTTTCCAGTCCGACACCACGCCATAGCTGCGATCACCGATGGCCACAATGTAATCGCCGTTAACACCGTCAAACTCGATATCAAACGGGGTGTGCTCATCGCCGCTGACCGCAACCCAGCTTTCGGAAACCTTGATCGGGTGGTCGCTGACCTGCCCGGTGATGCCGGAATTGCGTTCGGCATAACGCTGATTAAGGTAGGCGGCGACAACAATCAGGGTCGAAGGATCTTCATCGGGAAGATCATCGGACGAGAAACCGTCGGGATATTCTTCTGCAATGAAGTTGGTGGTGATATTGCCATCCTGGAACCGTTTATTGGCCATGACAGCGGCCAGGAACGGGATATTGTGGGAAATCCCACGGATGTAATAGGCATCAAGGGCGCTACGCATTTCGGCAATCGCCTGATCACGGGTTTCCCCATAGGTGATCAGTTTTGCGACCATCGGATCGTAATACATCGAAATCTCGCCGCCTTCATAGACGCCGGTATCAACGCGCACCGTCGCACTTTCTGCGGGCGGTTGATATTTCACCAGACGCCCGGTAGATGGCAAGAATTCACGGAACGGGTCTTCGGCATAGACGCGGGTTTCCATCGCCCAGCCGGTCATGGTTACGTCATCCTGTTTAAGGGTCAGTTCCTGCCCGTCGGCGATCCTGATCATCCATTCGACAAGATCCTGGCCGGTGACAAGCTCGGTCACCGGATGTTCGACCTGAAGACGGGTGTTCATTTCAAGGAAGTAGAAATTCTTGTCCTTGTCGACAATGAATTCCACGGTCCCGGCCGAGCAGTAATCCACCGCACGCGCCAGTGCCACGGCCTGTTCGCCCATGGCCTTGCGGGTTGCCGGATCAATGAAGGGTGACGGGGCTTCTTCAACGACCTTCTGATGGCGGCGCTGAATGGAACATTCACGCTCGCCGAGATAGATCGCATTACCGTGCTTGTCGGCCAGCACCTGAATTTCAATATGGCGCGGTTCTTCGACGAATTTTTCGACAAAGACACGGTCATCACCAAACGAGCTTGCGGCTTCCGACGTCGCACGTTCGAACCCTTCGCGGCATTCGGCGTCATTGCGCGCGATACGCATACCCTTGCCACCACCGCCCGCGGATGCTTTCAGCATCACCGGATAGCCGATTTCGTTGGCGATCTTGATGGCCTCGTCGGTATCCTTGATCACGCCCATATAGCCCGGAACCGTGGAAACCCCGGCATCCGCGGCGATTTTCTTGGATGTAATCTTGTCACCCATGGCGGCAATCGCACCATTCGGCGGGCCGATAAAGGCGATATTGGCGGCATCAAGCGCCTTGGCGAAGGCCTGATTTTCCGACAGGAAACCATAGCCCGGATGCACGGCCTCGGCACCGGTTGCCTTACAGGCTTCGATGATCTTGTCGATGATCAGATAGGACTGGTTGGTCGGGGCCGGACCGATATGGACGGCCTCGTCAGCCATCTGCACATGCAGGGCAGCTTTATCCGCATCGGAATAAACCGCGACGGTTTTGATGCCCATCTTGCGGGCTGATTTGATCACACGGCAGGCAATTTCACCGCGGTTGGCAATCAGGATTTTCGAAAACATGGATGTCTCCCAATATGTCTTGGCGGATTACAACGGAATGTTGCCGTGTTTCTTTTCCGGGTTCTTGATGTCTTTGTTGCGCAGCATGCCAAGCGCCTTGCAAATGCGGCGGCGTGTACCGTGCGGCATAATGACATCATCGATAAAGCCCTTGCGGCCTGCGACAAACGGGTTGGCGAATTTTTCGCGATATTCCTCGGTGCGGGCTTCGATCTTGGCCGGATCATTCATGTCCGAGCGGAAGATAATTTCCACAGCCCCCTTTGGCCCCATCACCGCAATTTCCGCGGTCGGCCAGGCATAGTTGACATCACCGCGCAGATGTTTGGACGCCATAACGTCATAGGCGCCGCCATAGGCCTTGCGCGTGATTACGGTGACTTTTGGCACCGTTGCCTCGGCATAGGCATAAAGAAGCTTGGCACCATGTTTGATGATCCCGCCATATTCCTGTGCGGTGCCCGGCATGAAGCCCGGCACATCAACAAGAGTGACAATCGGAATGTTATAGGCATCGCAGAACCGCACAAAACGCGCGGCCTTTTTGGAACTGTCGATATCAAGGCAACCGGCCAGAACCATCGGCTGGTTGGCGACAACACCGACGGTACGGCCATCCATACGCGCCATGCCAATGATGATGTTTTTGGCGTAGTCGGGCTGAATTTCAAAGAAATCGCCTTCATCGACGATCTTTGCAATCAGCTCCTTCATGTCATAGGGCATGTTGGGGTTTTCAGGCACCAGCGTATCAAGCGAGAAGTCATCACGCGTGATCGGGTCTTCGCACAGATGGGCGGGTGGGTCTTCCTTGTTACACAGGGGCAGGAAGTCCATGAAACGACGGGTCTGCAGCAACAGATCAACGTCATTGTCAAAGGCCAGATCGGCAACGCCCGAAACCGATGTATGCGTTGACGCACCACCAAGCTGTTCGTGGGTGACTTCCTCGTGGGTCACGGTCTTGACCACATCGGGACCCGTCACGAACATATAGGAGCTGTCCTTGACCATGAAGATGAAGTCGGTCATGGCCGGGCTGTAAACAGCGCCACCGGCACAGGGCCCCATGATCAGGGAAATCTGCGGAATAACGCCCGATGCCTCGACATTGCGCTGGAACACATCGGCATAACCGGCAAGACTTTCGACACCTTCCTGAATACGGGCACCACCGGAATCATTCAGGCCGATGACCGGAGCACCGACCTTCATCGCCTGATCCATGATCTTTCCGATCTTGCGCGCGTGCGCCCCGGAAAGTGCGCCGCCAAACACGGTGAAATCCTGTGAAAACACAAAGACAAGCCGACCATTGATCGTACCGTGACCGGTGACAACACCATCGCCCGGGATGCGGTTTTCGGTCATGCCGAAATCCACACAATCATGTTCGACAAACATATCCCATTCTTCGAAGGAACCCTCATCAAGCAACACATCAAGACGTTCACGTGCAGTGAGCTTGCCTTTGGCGTGCTGATTATCAATGCGTCGCTGGCCACCACCCATGGCGGCTTCGGCGCGTTTCGCTTCGAGCTTGGCGATGATTTCTTGCATCTTGCGTTTTCCTTGCTGTGAACGGGCGTTTTGCACATTTCGCCCAATGTGCGCGTCCTGAGAATGAAATAGCATTATTCGGTACTGGAATGCCAATTATTTTTGACAGTTTGGTCTCATGCCAAAATCGACCGCAAAGGCCTGATTTCCCTAACGTCATTGCAATATGTGAGAAGAAGCTGGACTAAAGTCTAGAGGTTGGCGCTGGCAAGCTTCATCAGAAACCGCGATTTACCCGTTCAGCAGCGCCACAAGCAACCGCCCTCATCAACAATCCGGGGCAGCACAACTTCTTCAGCCCCGATCACTATGCTTCGCGCTTTGCCGCCATCTCATGAATGAGTGATGACAAACTCTCGCCGCACAAGAGCTTATCACATTCTTCGCAGCTTTCCGCGACGCCCGTCTTGTGGAAGCAATATTTATTCCGCCCGCATTCCTTGGCACGATAAAGCGCCCGATCAGCATCGTTGTAAATCAGCTCCGGATTGCTTTCGCCATCGTGACAGGTTGTTATGCCGATGCTTGCACCCACATGGATTGTCTGGCCGTCAATGATATGGGGCTTTGAAATTTCCTCGATGATCCGGCTGGCAGGTATTGCGGCATCGGTCACTTTTTCAATCAGCGGCAGGATAATCGCGAATTCATCCCCGCCAAGCCGGGCGACAACATCCGCGCCACGCGAATGGGTCTTGATGATTTCGCCAACCCTGATCAGAAGCTTGTCGCCCATCGGATGACCGTATGTGTCATTAACGGCCTTGAAGTAATCAAGATCGAGCAACATCAAAACCACGTTCTTTTTATAACGGCGGTTTAGCTGCACGATCTGCGAAAGCATTGTATTGAACTGATAGCGGTTGGCCAGACCGGTCAACTGATCGGTTTGGGCAAGACGTCTGATTTCTTCCTCAACCGCTTTGGACGGTGTGATATCGGTATGCGTGCCCGACATACGAAGCGGTTTGCCCGCATCATCCCATTCCACAACCTTGCCACGGTCAAGAACCCAGACCCAGTGTCCGTCCTTGTGGCGCATCCGGCATTCACATTCGTAATACTCGTCCTGTCTGGCAAAAACCCGTTCAAGCCGCGTATTGGACTGTTCAAGATCGTCCGGATGACAATAGGTAATCCATGTTTCGATGCTGGTATTGCCAAGCTCTTCAAGACGATAGCCAATGATATCGGCCCATCTTTCGTTAAAACGAACATCCCCGGTCTGGACGTGCCATTCCCAGGTCCCGACATTGGTCCCCCAAATGATTTCATCAAGGCGTTGACGTTCACTTGACAGGGCATGGTTCACATCAACCAGCTGTTGCTCATAGTTTTTACGATCAGTCACATCGAAATTTGTTGAATGGATAAACTGGCGCTCGTCAAGTTCGATCAGGCCGGCATGGATCTGGATGTCACGCAAGGATCCGTTGGCCAGCCGATGCTGCACATCAAAACTTGCCGCTCCCTTTTCCAGAACATCGATAATATGTTTTCTGACTTCACCACTACCATTCACATTAAGATCGAGAATGGTACGTCCGATCAGACCGTCATTCTCAAACCCGTAAAATGCCTTGGCCGCATTACTGGCATCAACAATACGCCCGTCAGCGGGATCAATCAGCAAATTGACCGCTGTCGTATTCTTGAACATCTGGCGATAGAGCCGTTCGCGTTCCTGGATGGCCACTTCGGCCTTTTCACCACGTTGATATCGGCAAAGGATACGATGACACCATCAAAGCTTTTGTTGTCTTCGCTAAATAACGGTTCGGCATTGATCCGTATCCAGGAAAACGAGCCATCTGGCTGATTAACCCCCATCACGATATCGGCCTGGCTTTTGTGGGTCGCCATAACCTTTGCCGCCGGATGATCTTCGCCCGGAAAAGGAGATCCGTCGACATGCACACAATTCCATCGCGGATCAATCGGCGTGACCCCGGTTAACTCGTCCGCCGTGAGGCCAAGGATCGAAAGGGCCGCATGGTTAAATTCGACAATTGCGCCCGAAGCATCATGAACAACCACACCTTCGGCCAATGCTTCAAGAAGGCGCTTGTAGCGTCGCTCGGCATCGCGCGATGAATCTTCACCGCGTAACTGGCTCTGTTGTGCTTTCATATTTGCAGCAGGCGTCATTCGGATCGTTGCCTTCAAATCAGTCCAGACCAGCTTTGATCGGCCTGTTTTCATTCCTCACCCACGTTCCACCACACATGCGACAGAACAAAGAAACTAATACTACGGTATATAATACACTTCCATCACTTATACCATTGGAGAGTGCGCACCAATTGATTTCCAGCATAACCACGCGTGTAAAAAAGCGCCGAAACACCAAAACAAGAAAAGGGGCAGTTTCCTGCCCCTTTTCTTGTGAAATCTCTGAAATGTTTCGGCCGGTGTCAGTTGCCAGACAGCAACTCCAGAAATCGGCCGGTTGCCAGCAATTCTGTCTTGTGGCGCTCACATCGTGCCACGGCCTCGGCATCATCACCCCACTGCTCAATCGCGTATTCTTCGTCAAGCATCGCGCATTCAAAGGCGTGCTGCGCATCGATCTCGCGCTTCATCACGGCAAGACCAATGACCACGGAACCCGATACCGTGGTCAGACTGTGCAAGGCGGTCAGATGATAGTCATCAAAGCTTTTTACATGGTCCTGCAAACGCAAAAGCGATTGATCATCCTGACTGATCGGCATTACGCCTTCAGTCACGGCAAGCGCAACATCAAGATCGGACTTTGCCCAGTCAAGAAGCGGTTGCCATGCCCTGGCCTGACGTTCGATCAGGTCCTTGGGAAATGATGCCCGATAGCATAACAGGTCAGACCGGCCATAGCCGGTAAGTTCGGCGATAACCGCATCGCGGTGCGGACGCACCCGGTCAATGGCGGTTGCAGCCAGTTGCATGATCGGCATGGTCGCCGGTTGAACTTTTTCCCCCTGCGCATCCCATTCAGCAGCAATTTCGCGCGCCAGAATTCCAGAAGGCAGCAGGAATTCTGCCTTTGCAGGTGACTTTACCGCGCGACCATCAAGATGCACGCGCCATCCCGAACCGCTGTCATCGGCAGCAGCTTCGGCTTTTTTATAGAAGCGATTGATCGTTTTTGTAAGCATGATCGCCATATGCCTAAAAGCGGCGCGCTGTGCAAGGGCTTTTCACCGCATCAGATTGCAGTTTGGGCGATTATCAATAATTTCTGTATAATTTTTGATCAATTTACCCCATTGACCAAATAATAAACAACTCTACTCTGCTTGATGAAGATTACAAATCCGCAACAAAGCGGGCGCATTCGCGACATGGCATACGAATTGCTGTGTCATCAGGGGATTATTCGGTTGCAGGGTCGGCATAATCGACCCAAAACAGGAGGCTTCTTAACAAATGACGACTTTTACAAACCGGCTCTTGGGTGCAGCACTCGGTGCTGCGGTTGCACTTGGCGCACATTCAGCCATGGCTGAAATGGCGATCAAATTCTCGCTCGACTGGAAATTCGAAGGTCCGGCAGCACCGTATCTTCTGGCCAAGAAAAATGGCTATTTCGATGAAGAAGGTCTGGATGTGACCATTGACTCGGGCAACGGCTCGGTCGGCGCGATTACCCGTGTTGCCAGCGGTGCCTATGATGTGTCGCTTGCTGATATCAACTCGCTGGTTGAATTCAATGCATCGAACCCGGATCGTGCCATGAAGTCGATCTTCATGGTCTATGACCGCCCGCCCTTCTCGCTGTTCATGCTCAAGAAATCGGGCATCACCAAGCCGGAAGACCTGATTGGTAAAAAACTCGGCGCCCCGGTCTTTGATGCATCGCGCAAGCTTTATCCTGCATTTGCTTCGGCAACCGGTCTTGAACTTGATGCCGTAACCTGGGAAAGCATGGATCCGCCGCTGCGTGAACCGATGCTGGTACGTGGCGATGTCGATGCAATTTCCGGCCACTATTTCACCTCGATCCTCAACCTTCAGGCACAGGGCGTTACCAAGGATGACCTGACCGTTTTCCAATACAAGGATTTCGGTATGGACTTCTATGGCAATGGCCTTCTTGCATCGCCTGACATGATGGAAAACCATGCCGAAGAACTGCGCGGTTTCCTGCGCGGTGTCGTCAAAGGCTGGCGTGCGGCAATTGCCGACCCGGCATCGGCAATCGAGGCCCTTAAGGAAGTCGATCCGCTGATCGACCCGGCCCTGGAGCTGCAACGCCTTCAGATGGCGATTGATGAAAACGTCGTCACCCCGGACACCCTTGAAAATGGCATGGGCATGGTCAAAACCGACCGTATGGCCAAGGCAATCGATCAGGTCGCACTCGCATTCGGCTTTGAAAACAAGCCGACCGTTGGCGACGTCTTCACCGACGTTTTCATGCCGGGCGCAGAAGACCGTAAAATCAAGTAAGTCACATGACATTCCGGGGCGGTCGATCATCCGCCCCGGTTTTCTATTGATGACCACCAATCCATAATAAGAACGACCGAGACAAGCAGGGGGAATGACTCCAGTGTCGAAGAGCTTTGTCGAACTCAACAATGTCAGGCTGCGCTATAGTGAAGGCGACGAGCTGGCGCTTGAAACCACCAATATGAAAATTGACAAGGGGGAATTTATTGCTGTTGTCGGCCCGTCAGGCTGCGGCAAGTCTTCCTTGCTTAAACTTGTTTCCGGTCTGATGCCCCCGTCCGAGGGCAATGTCATTGTCGACAACAAGGAAGTCAGTGGCCCGCTCAAGATCGTTGGCATGGCTTTCCAGAACCCGACCCTTTTGCCATGGCGGACCACGCTCGATAACGTGCTGTTGCCAATGGAAATCGTTAAACCGCATCGTAACCGACTGCGCAAGCATCGCGCCGAATATGAAGAACGCGCGAGCAAACTTCTGGCCAGTGTCGGCCTTCAGGGACATGAAGACAAATATCCGTGGGAACTGTCGGGCGGAATGCAGCAACGTGCATCACTTTGCCGCTCACTGATCCATGAACCTGATCTTTTGATGCTTGATGAACCGTTCGGGGCACTTGATACCTTCACCCGTGAAGAATTGTGGGACATCTTGCAGAACCTCTGGATGGTGCGTCCCTTCACCGTCATTCTGGTGACACATGATCTGCGCGAGGCAGCCTATCTGGCTGATACCATTTATGTGATGTCCAAGCGTCCGGGCAAAATTCTGGTGGCACGTGAAAACACCCTGCCCCGCCCGCGCGATCAGGAAACCACCTTTACCCAGCCATTCACCGACCTTGTCCATGAACTGCGCAGTCACATCCGTGACGTGCGAGAATCCTGAGGGGGGCGGGCAGATATCATGAAAAAGAAACTCAACCTTTCCAAAGCAGCCCCGTGGCTTAGCGCAATTGGCCTTTTTGTTCTGTGGGAACTGATTGTCCGTATCTTCAACATTCCGCCCTATGTCCTGCCAACCCCGTCCGAAAGCATCATTGTCGGCTGGCAGTTCCATGAAGCGATCTGGATGCATGCGGTTCACACGCTTTATACAACGCTTGCCGGCTTTGCCATTGCGGTTGTGTTTGGCGTTGTGCTTGGGGCGCTGGTCGGCTCAAGCCGGGCGATATATGATGCGGCAAACCCGCTTCTGGTCGGCTTTAACTCGGTCCCGAAGGTTGCCCTTGTCCCGGTTCTGGTCATGTGGTTTGGCATCGGGACAGTTCCGGCGATCATCACCGCATTTCTGATCTCGTTCTTCCCGATTGTGGTCAACGTGGCGACGGGTCTGGCGACCCTTGAGCCGGAATTGCGCGATGTGTTGCGTTCGCTTGGCGCGACCCGTCGCGATATTCTGGTCAAGGTCGGTTTTCCGCGTGCCATGCCCTATTTCTTTGCATCGCTTAAGGTTGCGATCACGCTGGCCTTTGTCGGATCGGTGATTTCTGAAACCGTGGCATCGAATGTCGGGGTCGGGTACCTGATGCTTTCGGCGTCATCGAAATTCAATATGCCGCTGGTCTTTGCCGGTCTTCTGGTGATCGCGGTGATGGGGATTGCGATGTACGAAATATTCAACGTGATAGAGCGCCGTTCCACCAAATGGGCCAATCGCGGCAATCAGAACATCTGATCGCATTCATCAGACAAATAAAAAGGCCGGGATTTTCCCGGCCTTTTTTGGTCTTACAATAGCAAGTCGTGGCTTTGGGCTAGGCCAGATGATCACCAAAGAATGCCATGGTGCGCTCCCAGGCCAGCATCGCATCTTCGCTGTCATAGCGGGCACCACTTGGATTGGCAAAGGCATGGTCGGCTTCGTACCAGTAGAACTGATAATCCGATTTACCCGCGATCCGAAGGGACTGCTCGAACCCGTCGACCATTGCCTTGTTGATGCTTTTATCAAGGGTTCCGAAATGCCCCAGAAGCGGCGCATTGAGGGTTGCGACCTGTTCCGGGGTCTTTTTGACATTGCCGTAATAGATCACAGCCGCATCAATATCGGTGGCAAGCGCCGTATTGAGCGACCAGCCCCCCCCAAAGCACCAGCCAACAGAGCCAACCTTGCCCGTTGAATCCTTGTGATTGCGCAGGAATTCGACCGATGACTGCAATTTGCGGGTCGCCACAACCGGATCAAGCCCCGCCATCAGCGCCTTTGCACCATCGGGCGTGGTTGCTGGCGGCTTGCCATAGAGATCAACCGCAAGCGCAATATAGCCCTGTTTGGCATATTCGGCAGCAACGGCACGGATCTGATCATTAAGCCCCCACCATTCGTGGATCAGGATCACGGTCGGCGCAGGCAATGTTGCGGGCATGGCAATCTCGGCTGCCATCTGATCGCCTTCGGGGGTCGTGATCGTTACTTTTTCAAGCATCGACCCGGCGGCATGGGCGAGCATCGGGTCGGCAAGAATAACAGCAAGCGGCAGCGCAATAGCGCCCTTCAGAAACAGTCGACGGTCCTCATCTGTCGCCTTGGGTGGCGGACCAAGATCTTCGTGGGAACCACATCCATCAAGGGTACACATGTTCAAGCCTCCTCTGATTCTTGTTTTGTGGAATTTCCATCTTTTGCGAAAAGGCGGGGTCTTGGCAAATGACAATCATGTCATCGCCCTGGCCACGCCATAACCCCGAACATCAGATTATTCTGCCCGGTGCCTTTAATACGGTCGCATCACTGCACAAGATCATGTCGGCACGCCAAACTTTGGCAAACTGCAGCTTGCGATTGTACCTCACAGCTGGTTTAACCATCCCGTTACACGCCATTGCCGCAGGGAGACATCATGCGCGATATCGAAACCGTCCTGTTTGATCTTGGTGGGGTTCTTGTCGACTGGGATCCGCGCCATCTGTATCGCAAGATTTTTACCGACCCTGCGGAAATGGAAAAGTTCCTGTCCGAAGTCTGCCATCCGCACTGGAATTTTTTGCATGACAAGGGTGCGCTCAGCTTTGCCAATTCCATCCCGGATTTGCAGCATCGCTATCCGCATTACCACGATCAGATCGCGGCATGGAATGATCGCTGGCCGGAAATGATGAAAGGCCCGATTGAACGCACAGTCGGCATCCTCGAAGACCTGAAGGCCAGAAACAAGGTCCGTCTGTTTGCCCTGACCAACTGGTCGGCAGAAACCTGGCCCCATGCGCTTGAACGGTTCGAGTTCCTCAATCACTTCGAAGGCATTCTGGTTTCTGGTCAGGAAAAACTCGCCAAGCCAGATCCGCAGATTTTTGATCTTGTCTGCGCGCGCTTCAAGCTCAATCCGCGCGAAACACTGTTTATCGATGATAGCGAAAAGAACATCCAGCAGGCACGCGAAATGGGCTTCATGACGCACTGGTTCCGCGATCCGGTCAAATTGCAGCGCGAAATGATCGAAGATCGCCTGTTTTAACAATGGTCCGCCACAAATGACAAAGGGCACCCGAACGGTGCCCTTTATTTTGATCCGGTCAGATATCGGGATTATCGGCGACCATTGCGCAGATAATTGCCAAAGCATTCCCCGAAGACATATTCCCAGCCCGACAGATATCCCTCACGCAGGGCCGGAGCGATATCACCGACATTTTCCCACGCCCTATGTTCAAGGCGGATCACACAGCGCCCGAAATCATTCAGATCAAACCTGACATCAATCAGGGTAAAGTCCCCGACATCCCATCCCGGATGCCAGGTAAAGGACAGGGCTTCACCCGGTTGCCAGTTTTCAATCCGGCCCCAGACGATGTCTTTCTTGCCTTTTACCCGCTCGATAATCTTGCCGCCCGCAACGGGATCAAGCTCAACCGCAAGACAATCCTTTTTGGAAATCGAATGGCTGTCGGTTGGCCACCAGCTGCCAAAGCCCTTGGTAAAGGCATCAAAGGCGTCTTGCGGGTCAATCGCCACCACCAGCTCGAAGCTGATCGGGGCCAGTTCCGGGTTTTTAAGCGGCGTCACGATCGTCTTCCCAGATCTTGTCGAGTATGTCAGGCAGATCGTCAAAATGGCTGATCACGGCATGTGCGCCGGACGCGTGAAGCGTTTCGACATCGTGATAGCCCCAGTCAACGCCAATCGCGATCATTCCGGCTGCACGGCCCATCTCGATATCATAGCTGGTATCCCCGACAATAACAGCATTGGGCGCATCGACACCGGTTTCATCAAGAGCTGCCATGAGCATCGCGGGATTGGGTTTTGACGGATGGTTGTCGCAGGTCTGCAAAGTCACAAACCGGCCTTCAAGTTCATTGCGCGCAAGTACCGCGTCAAGACCTCGGCGCGCCTTGCCGGTTGCGACACCGCTCAGCCACTGACGACGATCAAGCTCGGCCAGAAGTTCACGCACACCGGGGAAAAGCGGCTCGTAGAAATCAGGCGTCTGGCGCAGGGTAAAGAAAGCCGTTTTATAAGCCGCAGTCACCGCTTCAATCAGGGCATTGTCAATGCGATTGGGAGCAGCCAGCTTCGTGATGGCTTCGGGCAGGCTCAGACCGATGATCGTACGGGTATTTTCAAGCCCCGGGCAATCCAGACCATGTTGTGCAAACGCATGATCCATGCAGTGCGCAATCGCATGCTGGCTGTCAACAAGGGTGCCGTCACAATCAAATACAACAAGTCTGAGCGGGTCGGTGGTCATGCGGGGTCTTTCATCCTGAATTTCAGAAAGCCAGAACCTAATGCAAACGGAACCAAAGATCGAGTCCCTGACCAACGCAATGCAGAACCATTTTTAGTCACCCGCGAAGCATTGGAAACCACAGGTAAAATTTGATCTTCTTTTGATCACCTCAAAGACGCGATATTATGGTCTTCTGACCTTGTAACGGCGGAGGCAACCCGTGCTCACGCTACGTGACTGCATCGATTTCAGTGATCTGAAGGAGGAAGAAATACTCGCGATTGCCGAGTGTGAGCATATCCCGCTTGTATCGGCCTTGGAGGAAGGCGAAAGCATGGTACACACTGCACATGGACGCAAACGTATTGCGTGCATGATCAAGGGTCAGGCCGAAATGTGTGAACGCATGGGAAATACGGTTCATGCCCAATATCTGAACCGGGTGCATGATGCCTTCATCAAACGTTTCGGAAAACACTAACTTACCGCTTATAAAGCTCGAATGTCATTCAACGCCTTTTGGTTTTGACCTCTGACAGGGACGAAAAAGCCGACGCACTGCGTCGGCTTTTCGCGGTTTCAGGCCAGATCAAAAGACCGGCGTTATTTTTTGCGCGACCGGGATGGTTTCGCCTTGGGTTTCGGTTTTTCTTCCTTTTCGCGGTGAATTTCAGGCGTCAGGAATTTGGTCGGCGTTTTCGGATCAAAGTTGAGAGCCTTCAAGGTCTCGGCAAAGTGCGGCGGCACTGGAGCCTCGATGATCACGCGATGCCCGGTCACAGGATGCGGGAAATCAATCGCACGTGCATGCAGATGCATCTGGTTGGACAAACCATCAAGGAATGCCTTGGCCCCGCCATATTTACCATCCCCAAGGATCGGGCATTCAATGGCCTCGCAATGAACGCGCAACTGGTGCGTACGCCCGGTCAGTGGCGACAGCGCAAGCCAGGCTGCCTTGCGTCCGGCGCGATGAAGCTGACGGAACACGCTTTGTGCCGATTTGCCAAGCTTTTCGTCGATGACCATCTTTTCCCCGCCCTTGCCTGCGAGTTTGGCAAGCGGCGCATCAATCAGACCTTCGCGTTCGGCCGGTGCACCAGCAACAATCGCCCAATACAGTTTGCGGGTTGATTTGTCCTTGAATGCCTTGGTCAGGGCATGGGCAGCTGATGCCGAACGGGCCAGCAGCAAAACGCCGCTGGTGTCCTTATCAAGACGGTGAACCAGCTTCGGACGTTCCTTGCTGTCAAGTTTCAGGGCATCAAGCATGCCGTCAACATGAAGCGACGTGTTGGTTCCGCCCTGTACGGCAAGACCGGCAGGCTTGTTGATCGCGAGAACCACTTCGTCATAGAAAATCACGGAATCGCGCAATGCCTGAAGATCTGCCTCGCTGGCATCGGACTTGGACGGTCCGGCCTGTTTGCGCTGCTGGACTTCGGCGGGGTTATAGGCCCCGTCCTGCGCCCATGGTTCAGCCCCGCCACCGGACATGACCGGTACGGGCGGGACACGGATTTCCTGTCCCGGCTCGACGCGCTGGTTGGCCTTGGCACGTTTGCCGTCGACGCGGATCTGACCGCCACGCAGAAACTTTTGAACCTGACCGAATGTAAATTCCGGGCAATTGCGCTTGAACCAGCGATCAAGCCGCAAATCGGCTTCGTCAGCTTTGACCTTGCGCAGAGTGACACCACTCATTGCAGAATACCCCTTACCAGCGCCATCGCGCCAAACAGTGCGGAAATACCAACCACGACAGAAACAATCACATACAGGGCCGACAGGCCAAGATTGCTTCGTTCATATAGGGTCGCCACATCCAGCGAAAAAGTCGAAAAGGTTGTAAATGCCCCAAGAAAACCGGTCACAAGCAGTGCGCGCATTTCCGGCCCCATCGAAAGTTTAAGGGCCGAAAGTTCGATCAGCACGCCCATCAGAAACGAACCGACGATATTGACCGTAAGCGTTCCCCAGGGAAATCCATTACCCAGAAGCGAGCCCATCATCACAGAAACACTGTGACGTGCGATCGCACCAACGGCGCCACCCAAGGCAATGGAAGCGATAAACAACGGTGAAAATTGCATGGCGCGGAACCTATTCTTTCAAACACCAAAAGTCACGCGTGAAAACCGCATGGGCCCAAGGCAATATCAGAACCCCGGCACGCTTACGACCAGATCGCAGATCAGGTCTGCTATCTGACCTCAGTGTACTTTTAATTTCAATGATCTAAGTTTGGATTAACCCGCCGGTCCCATTCTGGTGACAATATCGGCAATCCAGGCCCGGGTGCGTTTCTCGTTTTGCTGGATATCGTCAAGACCATAGACCGACTGGGCAAACAGGCAAAACGAAATATCACCGCCCTTTTCGGGCAGGACAAGCTCGACCTCGACCCAGTCGGGAAAATGGAAAATCGGGCTGCGTGCAAGGAAGTACAGGCGTCCGGGCTCCGCACCACTGACACCGGTTTTGGCTGTCATGCCGTGTGCGGGAGCCGTTTCGATCATGACATCGGCCAGTGTCGATGCCGCCGCATTAAAATACGGGCTTTGCATTGACCGGTCTGTTTTGGGCAGCAGATCATCCGGGCAGGCCACGAAGAAGTTGCGTGTTTGCGGCACCGGCGTATCAGGTGCGAAGGTGAATTTGGGCGGCTCACCTGCCGGTAACATATGGTCGATCAACCCGGTAAAGCGAACGACCACAAATATCCCTGTGAGTACTACCAGGCCCCATATTGCAAACATTACCAGCCGTCTCAATCGCACCACCTGTCTGTTTGCACGCAAGCCAGCCCATCTGGCACACGCCGACACGGCGATTACAATAATACGAATTGGGCAGGAATCAAAATGCCCGACTGGGGAACAGTCGGGCACCGGGAGATGCGAAATACAGCAATCAACGAACGGGGGGGGGGGGGGAATTGGTTTCGTTGATCAGCAAATTCGCACTGCATTCGCAGTCAAGGTTGTTCGATCAGGCGACAGAAGGCAATGCAACTGCTTCGACATTGGCGATGGCGCGCTGCATGGCTTCTTCGGCATTTACCGCAAAGCCGGATGCGTCAATGATTTCAACTTCCGAAATCCCGACGAAACCAAGCACCTGTTTCAAATACGGGGTCGCAAAATCCGCAGGGCTGTTGACCGGCACGCCGCCAGTCGCAACAACAACATAGGCTTTTTTGCCGCCGAGCAGGCCAACCGCGCCGTTTTCGGTGTATTTGAAGGTCACACCAACACGGGCAATCAGGTCAACCCAGGCTTTGAGGGTCGAAGGAACGCTGAAGTTATACATCGGCGCACCAATGACAAGCACATCAGCCGCCTGAAGTTCGGCAACCATCTTGTCCGAGACAGCAATTACTTCTTTCTGTGCGTCGGTACGGGATTCTTCCGGGGTGTAGAAGGCCCCAACAGTTTCACCGGTCAGTGCGGAAATTGCTTTATCATTGGCATCACGCTCAACGACTTTGGCGGACGGATCGGCAGCAACGATACGCTCGATCAGTTTGGAAGCGATCTGACGGGAGTTGGAATTCTCACCGTTCACAGATGCGTTCACATGCAGAATATTGGTCATTTGAGGTCTCCAGAAACGTGTTCGTTTGTTGACCTGAAACTACTCTTCTCTGCCGTTCCTGTTTATCCCAAGACTGTTCACCAGATTGTTTCCAAAATGATAACTAACCAACCGTCAGTTAATCTTTAGGCCGCTTTTGTTGCCGATCCTGACGCAGACGGTCGAAATATTCGACCCGCTTTTTCAGATCGCGTTCAAATCCACGCTCGACCGGCTCATAGAAATTCTGCCGACGCATGCCATCGGGGAAGTAATTCTGACCGGAAAAACCATCTTCCTGATCATGGTCATAGGCATAACCGGTACCATAACCGATATCTTTCATCAGCTTGGTCGGCGCATTAAGGATGTGGGCCGGTGGCATCAGGGAGCCGGTTTCACGCGCGATTTTGAGCGACTTCTTATAAGCCGAATAACCGGCATTCGATTTGGGCGCCAGGGCGAGGTAAATCACAGCCTGGGCCAGAGCAAGCTCGCCCTCGGGGCTGCCAAGCCGCTCATAGGATTCCCAGGCACCAATGCAGAATTGCTGGGCTTGCGGATCGGCCAGCCCAATATCCTCAACCGCCATACGGGTCAGACGGCGCGCAACGAATTTGGGATCCTCTCCCCCGGCCAGCATGCGGTTAAACCAGTAAAGGGCCGCATCCGGATCCGAGCCGCGAATGGATTTATGCAGCGCACTGATCAGGTTGTAATGGCTGTCATCACCCTTGTCATAGATCGGCATCCGCTTTTGCACTGTACGCGCAAGCTCGGCAACGCCAAGCGGGCCATCGTCACTGGGCGGCATCGAAAACAGTTCTTCGGCAAGGTTGAGCAAATAACGCCCGTCGCCGTCAGCCATGGCACGCAGGGTTTCTCGCGCTTCGGATGTGAGCGGAAGCTCAAAGCCCATTTCCTTTTCCGCACGAACCAGAAGTTCTTCAAGTCCCTTATCATCCAGACGCTTGAGAACTAGCACCTGACAGCGCGATAAAAGGGCGGCATTGAGCTCAAAGGACGGGTTTTCGGTTGTCGCACCAATAAGCGTAATCGTCCCGTCTTCGACATAGGGCAGGAAGCTGTCCTGCTGGGCCTTGTTGAAACGATGGATTTCATCGATGAACAGCAAGGTCGCCCCGCCGGTGGCGCGGCGCCCGCGGGCGCGTTCGAACACCTTGCGCAGATCAGCAACCCCGGAAAAGATCGCCGAAAGCGGTTCAAAAGCCATATCGGCCACATCGGCCATCAGACGTGCCAATGTGGTCTTGCCACAACCGGGCGGCCCCCAGAGGATGACCGAGGGCACGCGCCCGGTTTTAATCATGCGGGTGATCGGACCGTCATCGCCAAACAGATGCCCCTGCCCCACCACCTCGTCGAGCTTGGCGGGGCGAAGTCTGTCGGCCAAAGGCCGGGATACCTGACTTTCAAACAGGGATGGCATAAGCGGTCTTCTCGTTACGGGTGGCCGTTACAGGGTAAACTCGCCTGTCAAAACCTTGCCATCACGTTTTACCGCAATTTTCCAGTCCCGGCTGCGTTCGCCTGATTTGACAACTTCCTTCAGGCGCGCGACCGAGTCAATCTTCTGACCATTGATTTCAACAATATAGTCACCGGCCTGAAGACGTGCGCGACGGGCAAGACTGTCGCGTGCGACCCCAAGGATGACCACGCCTTCGGTCAGGGTATCAACCCCGAGCTCGTCAGCCAGTGCCGGGTTCATGTTTGAAACCTTGGTGCCGCTAAACGGGTTATTGCCATCAATCACGCTTTCATCGCGAGCCGGTTTTTCCGGTGCGACTTCAAGCGGCATCGACAGCACGGTTTCCTTGCCACGGCGTAGAACCAGAAGTTCTGCATCGTGGTTCAGTTCAAGGGTCGCGATCCGGAATTTCAGTTCATTGGGGTTATCAACCGGAAGGCCGTTTACCGCCACGACAACATCGCCGGCGCGAAGTCCCCCGCGGTCGGCCGGGCTGCCGTCGCGAATAGCACTGATCAGAACACCATGCGGACGATCAAGTTCAAGCGAGGCCGCCAGATCAGCCGTCACCGCCTGACCACTTGCCCCGACCCATGGACGGCGTAAATCGCCACTGATCAGACCGCGCATTACGACCTTGACCATATTGACCGGAACAGCAAAGCCGATGCCGTTCGATCCACCCGACTTTGTAAAGATCGCCGAGTTGACACCAATCAGCTTGCCATCAATATCAATCAGCGCCCCGCCCGAGTTCCCCGGGTTGATCGCCGCATCGGTCTGGATGAAGGATTGATAATCCTGCCCGGTAACACCGGCACGTGCCAGAGCCGACACAATCCCGCTCGTGACGGTTTGCCCTACGCCAAACGGGTTACCGATGGCCAGAACAAGATCACCGACCTCGACCGCATCGGAATCGCCAAACGAGATGGCGGGCAAGGCACTTTCGACACCGCGCAACTTGAGAACGGCCAGATCGGTACGTTCGTCCGATCCGACAAGCTCGGCATCAAATTCCCGGTTGTCATGCAGGACCACACGGATCTCGCTTGCGCCATCAATCACATGGTGGTTGGTCACAACTGTACCGTCGCCAGAAACGATAACACCCGAGCCAAGAGACCGTTCCACCCGTTGGCGCGGCGCGCCAAATGCACCTCCAAACCGCTCCCCAAAGAATTGCTTGAAGAACGGATCATTGAAGAACGGTGTGCGCTGACGCTCGGCGACGACCTTCTTGGTATAGATATTGACCACAGCCGGTGCGGTCTGTTTGACCAGCGGCGAGAAAGACATTTTGACTTCGGCCTGACTGGTTGGCAGTCGGCGATCTTCAGTATGATTTGTCCGGGTTTGGGCCTGTGCTTCCCCGACTGGCGCAACGCCAACAAGGGCGGCCATGGAAATCGTTGCGATTGTCAGAATGGCTGGAATCCATCTTACCTGCACGTCGTTCTCTCTCACTGCTGTCAAACCATGTGATGTGTCTGAGTAAAGGATCGTGTTGCCGGCAATCCACAGACATATGAATTAGGAAAACAAGATTTGCCGCGCAACATTGGCGGAAATATGAACAAAATTCCTGACAGGCACCTTAAGTGACGTCAGGGTAAAAGGACCAGAATAAAAGAAAACGGGCGACACCATATGGCATCGCCCGTTTCTGTTTCTTAAAGGCCGAAGCGATGCTTATTCAGCAGCTGCTTCTTCGCCTTCGCCCTCTGCTTCGAGGCGAGCGCGGTCAGCCGCGCCTTTTGCATCGACGTTGCGATCAACAAGTTCGATCACAGCCACCGGTGCCGCATCGCCGTAACGGAAGCCTGCCTTGAGAACGCGGGTGTAACCACCAGCACGCTCTTTGTAGCGATCAGCGATTTCGCCGAACAGCTTGGCAACGACTTTATCGTCACGCAGGATCGAAATAGCCTGACGGCGTGCATGCAGGTCGCCCCGCTTGCCCAGCGTAATCAGTTTTTCGACATACGGGCGAAGATCCTTGGCCTTCGGAAGAGTGGTTTTGATCTGCTCGTGGGTGAGCAGCGAAACTGCCATGTTGGCAAACATCGCCTTACGATGGGACGAAGTACGATTAAGCTTACGGCCTTGCATACCGTGACGCATGGTAACTCTCCTAAATAGCCTGGCTTCGCTCACGAAACCGATTGTAAAACCGCGCCGCCACCCTGAGCAAAGTCAGGTCATGCACGTGCGGTGTGGGCAACTAGCCCGCCGGAAATGCCAAACAGTTCGGTCTTTCCGGTTTGGAGCAACAATTGCTCCGAAAACGGCCCGAAGGCCGAAGACCCGTTCTTAGAACGGATCTTCGAACTTGCGAGCAAGTTCTTCGATGTTTTCCGGCGGCCAACCGCCGACTTCCATACCGAGATGCAGGCCCATCTGAGCCAGTACGTCTTTGATTTCGTTCAGCGACTTACGGCCGAAGTTCGGCGTACGGAGCATTTCTGCTTCGGTCTTCTGAACAAGATCACCGATATAGATGATGTTGTCGTTCTTCAGGCAGTTTGCCGAGCGTACCGACAGTTCAAGCTCGTCAACCTTACGAAGAAGGTTACGGTTGAACGGAAGTTCGTCTTCTTTCTTCTCTTCGACAACCGCTTCCGGCTCTTCGAAGTTGACGAACAGGGACAGCTGGTCCTGAAGGATACGGGCAGCAAGTGCAACCGAATCTTCCGGGGTCAGTGCGCCGTTGGTTTCAACAGTCAGCGACAGCTTGTCAAAATCGGTATCCTGACCAACACGGGTGTTTTCCACCTTGTAGGCCACTTTACGGATCGGGCTGAAGATCGCATCAATCGGAATAAGACCGATCGGTGCATCCGAACAGCTGTGCGAGCTTGCTGCGACATAGCCTTTACCGTTATCAACGGTAAATTCGATGTTCAGCGTTGCACCATCGTCAAGATGGCACAGCTCGAGATCCGGGTTGAGGATTTCGATATCCGCGCCGGTTTCGATCTGACCTGCGGTGACGGCACCGGGGCCGGTCGCCTTCAGAACCATTTTCTTCGGACCTTCAGCATGCATACGCACGCCCATGGTCTTGATGTTCAGGATGATGTCGGTAACATCTTCACGCACACCCGGAATCGACGAAAATTCGTGCAATACACCGTCGATCTGGATCGCAGTCACCGCCGAACCCTGGAGCGACGACAGCAGAATGCGACGCAGCGCGTTACCCAGAGTCTGACCAAAACCGCGCTCCAGCGGTTCCGCCACGATCGTACCGATGCGGCTGGCATCTGTACCCGGAGTAACATCAAGCTTCGTCGGCTTAATCAGTTCCTGCCAGTTCTTTTGAATCACGAGACCCACCTTCGCAACTGGAGCCTATGGTAAGGAGGACAAAAATTTGCCCTCGCGAGAAACGCGAAGGGGCCCGGCGTATCCGGGCCCAAACGCGGGGTCGTCCGCAAAGATCGACGCGATTAGACGCGACGACGTTTACGCGGACGGCAACCGTTGTGCGGAATCGGCGTTACGTCTTTGATCGACGTAATGGTGAAACCGACAGCCTGAAGCGCACGCAGTGCAGATTCACGTCCCGAACCCGGGCCTTTAACCTGTACTTCAAGAGTTTTCATGCCGTGTTCAGCAGCTTTTTTACCTGCGTCTTCGGCAGCCATCTGTGCAGCATACGGAGTCGATTTACGCGAACCGCGGAAACCCATACCACCAGCGGTCGACCAGGAAATGGTGTTACCCTGAACGTCGGTGATGGTGATCATGGTGTTGTTGAAGGTCGCGTTTACGTGCGCGATACCATTCGTAATATTCTTACGCTCGCGGCGACGGACGCGAGTCTGAGGAGCTTTCGCCATTGTCGTTCCCCTACCTTACTTCTTCTTGCCAGCAATCGGCTTAGCCGGGCCCTTACGGGTGCGAGCGTTGGTGTGAGTACGCTGACCGCGTACCGGGAGACCGCGACGGTGACGGAGACCGCGATAGCAGCCCAGATCCATCAGACGTTTAATGTTCATTGCGGTTTCACGACGAAGGTCGCCTTCAACGGTGTAATCAGCGTCGATGACTTCACGAATCTTCAGAACCTGGTCATCAGAAAGCTGATGAACGCGGGTCGCTGCTTCGATTCCGACCTTTTCGCAAATTTCTTTCGATTTCGCCGGGCCAATGCCGGTGATGTAGGTAAGCGCAATCACGACGCGCTTCGCGGTCGGGATGTTTACGCCAGCAATACGAGCCACTATGTGAACTCCTGTTTCCTGTTAACAAACCCAAGGGCAGATCCGGTAGGGTAGAACGCTGCAAAAGCGGGCCAGCATCGCTGCTAACCCGCAAGCAAAAAACGCCCTGCCCGGGAAATTACCCCAGGATGGCTTCAATCTCGCGCGTAACTTCGTCGATTTCAGCCATCCCGTCAACTGTTTTCAGCTTACCGACCTTTTCATAGTAAGGAATGATCGGTGCTGTCTGCTTGTGATAAGCGTCCAGTCGCGAGGTGACCGTCTCGGCGTTGTCATCCGCACGGCGTTTGAATTCAGTGCCGCCACATACGTCGCAGACACCTTCTTCAGCGGGTTTCTGGAACTCGTCATGATATCCCTGCCCGCATTTGGCACAGGTATAGCGGCCCACGATGCGGGCAACCAACGCTGCGTCATCGACACGCAGTTCAATCACATAATCAAGTGCCAGACCTTTGGTTTCCAGCATGACGTCAAGGGCTTCTGCCTGTGCCGTCGTGCGCGGGAACCCGTCCAGAATGAAACCACCCTTGGCGTCATCCTGGTCAAGTCGTTCGGAAATCAGACCGATCATCAGATCGTCGGATACAAGCTGTCCTGCATCCATGACTTCCTTTGCCTTCATCCCCAACTCAGTCCCGGCAGCAACCGCTGCACGAAGCATGTCACCAGTCGAAAGCTGGATCATGCCGCGCCCCGTTTCGAGACGCTTGGCCTGAGTGCCTTTCCCTGCACCGGGAGGGCCAAGAAGGATAATATTCATCGTCTTCCCCCTGAATTCCGCAGTCGTTTTTATCGGCGGCGACCACGCAGTTTGGATTTCTTGATCAGGCCTTCATACTGATGAGCCAGCATATGAGACTGGATCTGCGCAACGGTATCCATGGTTACCGTGACTACGATCAGGAGGCTAGTCCCACCAAAGTAGAAGGGCACAGACCATTCCGCGATCAGCAGTTCCGGCAGGATACAGACGAATGCGAGATAAGCTGCACCGATAACCGTCAGGCGGGTCAGAATGAAATCCAGATGATTTGCGGTATTTTTGCCCGGACGGATGCCCGGAATAAAGCCACCGTGTTTCTTCAGGTTGTCTGCCGTGTCTTCCGGGTTGAAAACAACCGCAGTGTAGAAGAAGGCAAAGAAGACGATCAGGCCGATATAAAGCGCGATGTAAAGCGGCTGGCCACGACCAAGCAGTGCGGTCGCCGTTGTCAGCCATTCCGGCGCATTGCCACCCGCAGTGAACTGAGCAACCGAAAGCGGCATCAGCAGAAGCGAGCTTGCAAAGATCGGCGGAATAACACCGGCAGTGTTGATCTTGAGCGGCAGGTGCGAGCTCTGACCTTCCATGACCTTCATGCCGACCTGGCGTTTCGGGTACTGGATCAGAACGCGACGCTGTGCACGCTCAACAAAGACGATGAATGCGATAACCGCAATCGCCAGAACGATGATCGCGACGATAACCAGTGCAGAAATCGCACCGGTACGGCCAAGTTCCAGAGTACCGGCAATCGCGCTCGGAAGACCGGCAACAATACCGGTGAAGATGATCAGCGAAATGCCGTTGCCGATGCCACGCTGGGTGATCTGTTCACCAAGCCACATCAGGAACATGGTACCACCAACAAGCGTCACAACAGCGGTAAAGCGGAAGAACATGCCCGGGTCATGAACAGCAGCACCGGTCGAACCGGTCATGCTTTCCAGACCAACAGCAATGCCCCACGCCTGGACCGTCGCAATCAGCACCGTCAGGTAGCGGGTATATTGATTAATTTTCTTACGACCCTGTTCACCTTCTTTCTTGAGAGCCTCAAGAGACGGCGAAACAGTTGTCATCAGCTGAATGATAATGGAGGCCGAGATATACGGCATGATATTCAGCGCAAAGATCGTCATACGACCCAGCGCACCACCGGCGAACATGTCGAACATGCCCAGAACGCCGCCCGCATTCTGACGGAAAATGTCAGCAAGAATGGACGGGTCAACACCAGGAACCGGAATATAAGTCCCCAGACGGTATACAATAAGCGCTCCCAAAGTGAACCAGATACGCTTTTTAAGCTCGGTCGACTTAGAAAAAGACGACCAATTCAGGTTCGCGGCAAGCTGCTCGGCGGCCGATGCCATGCACTCATCTCCCAATACACATAAACTGGAGGGTCCGGTCCCGCAAATTACTGGAACCGGACCCTCACGAAGTCATTCTAGGCTTATTCTGCTTTTTCTGCAGCGACCGGAGCAAGAACCTTGACCGAACCACCGACTTTCTCGACAGCTTCAACAGCTGCTTTGGAAGCACCGGAGATTTCGATGTTCAGTTTCGCTTTCAGTTCGCCTTTAGCCAGAAGGCGCAGACCGTCTTTCTGCGGACGGGCAAGACCTTTTTCCGCCAGAACAGCGATGGTGACATTTGCACCTTCTTCAAGAACACCGTTATCAACGGCGGTCTGAAGGGTACCAAGGTTCACAACACCGAACTGTTTCTTGAACGGGTTTTTGAAGCCGCGTTTCGGAAGACGGCGATAGACCGGCATCTGCCCGCCTTCGAAGCCATTAATGGCTACACCTGAACGGGACTTCTGACCCTTCTGACCTGCGCCAGAAGTTTTGCCTTTGCCCGAACCGATGCCGCGACCGACGCGGGTGCGCGCCTTGCGGGCACCCGGGTTATCGGCAAGTTCGTTGAGTTTCATCGTTCAACACCTTTTCGATCTGGGGTCAATCAAGCCTCGTCCACACGGACGAGGTGTTTGACCTTTGCGATCATACCGCGAACAGCTGGGGTATCTTCCAGCTCACGAGTCCGGTGCAGTTTGTTCAGGCCAAGACCCACAAGGGTCTGGCGCTGATCAGCCGGACGTCCGATCGGCGAACCCGTCTGGGTAACGCGTACGGTCGCTTTTTTCTTAGCAGCCATATCGAATTACTCCTTTTCGAGAACGGCGGCAGCAGCCGAACCGCTATCGCGACGGGCAACGACGTCACCGACTTTCAGGCCACGCTTAGCAGCGACCTGACGCGGGGATGCACCGTTGACCAGAGCGTCAAGGGTTGCGCGGATCACGTTGTGCGGGTTGTTCGAACCGGTGCATTTGGACACAACGTCCTGAACGCCCATAGTTTCGAAAACCGCACGCATCGCACCGCCGGCGATGATACCGGTACCAGCCGGAGCCGAGCGAAGGATAACCTTGCCTGCACCGAAATGGCCCTGCGTATCATGGTGAAGGGTACGACCTTCACGAAGCGGAACGCGGATCATGTTGCGTTTAGCAGCTTCGGTAGCCTTACGGATCGCTTCCGGAACTTCACGGGCTTTACCCGTGCCGTATCCGACGCGACCACGCTGGTCACCGACAACTACCATTGCGGAGAAAGCAAAGCGACGGCCGCCCTTAACGACTTTCGCGACGCGGTTGATACCAACCAGCTTGTCGACGAGTTCGTTTTCTTCACGGGCTTTCGGTGCCTGCTGCTGTTGATTCTGGTTACGTGCCATGGTCGTGCTCCTTAGAAGTCCAGACCGCCCTCACGGGCGGCATCGGCCAGAGCTTTCACCCGGCCATGGAACAGATACCCGCCACGATCGAATACGACCGTTTTCACACCAGCTTTGACTGCGCGCTCGGCAATAGCTTTGCCAACCAGAGCAGCGGCTTCGGCATTGCTGCCTTTGCCTGCCAGATCTTTCTCCGCGGTCGAAGCAGCCACCAGGGTGGTGCCAGCGACATCGTCGATGATCTGAGCATAGATGTGAGCGTTCGAACGGTGCACGCTGAGGCGCGGGCGACCGGCCGCTTTCTGGCGGATCGCAAAACGAACGCGACGCTTGCGGCGTTCGAAGAGGCTTCTCACGTTTTTCATCGTGCCTGTCCTTACTTCTTCTTGCCTTCTTTGCGCAAGATATACTCGCCTTCGTAACGGACACCCTTGCCTTTGTAAGGCTCCGGACCGCGCCAGCCGCGTGCATTTGCAGCGAACTGACCAACGAGCTGTTTATCTGCGCCAGAGATGGCGATAAGGGTCGGCTTTTCAGCAACAACGTTCAGACCCGCAGGGATCTCCATTTCAACGTCGTGTGAGAAGCCAAGCTGCAGAACCAGGTTTTTGCCCTGTACCTGCGCACGGTAACCAACACCGGTGATTTCCAGTTTCTTGGTAAAACCTTCCGAGACCCCGGTGACGAGGTTCGCGATGTTCGCACGGGTGGTACCCCAAAGGGCACGAGCGCGCTTGCTATCGTTGTTCGGTTTCACCCAGAGCTGGTTGTCTTCCTGGGTAACGGTTACGTCCGAGGTCAAGGTAAGGTTAAGCTCACCGAGCTTGCCTTTTGCACTGATCTGCTCTTCGGTCAAGGTGATGGTAACGCCGTTAGGCACAACCACCGGATTTTTTCCTACTCGCGACATCGTGGCCCTCCTTAGAATACTTTACAGAGGATTTCGCCGCCGACATTCTGCTCGCGAGCCTCCTGATCCGATAGAACCCCTTTCGGAGTGGACAGGACTGCGATGCCGAGTCCGTTATATACCTTCGGAAGATCCTTGATCTTCGAATATACACGACGGCCCGGGGTCGAGACGCGGTCGATCTGCTTAATCACGGCATCGCCCTCAAAATATTTGAGTTCGATGGTGATTTCGCTGACGCCCTTGCGAATTTCACTAACATTATAACCGCGGATATAACCTTCGCGCTGGAGAACATCCAGCACACCGGTACGCAGTTTCGAAGCCGGCGAGACAACGCTGGATTTACCAACGCGCTGACCGTTACGGATACGCGTGAGCATATCACCGACTGGATCAGTCATCGACATGTGATGTCCTCCTTACCAGCTCGACTTCACCATGCCCGGAATCTGACCACGCGAAGCAAGTTCACGAAGGGCGATACGGGACAGGCGGAATTTGCGATAGACACCGCGCGGACGACCGGATACCTGGCAGCGAATACGCTGACGGATACGAGCCGAGTTACGCGGCAGCTGGGCGAGTTTCATCACAGCCACGATACGGTCCTCAGGGGACGTCTCGCGGTTTGCGATAACCGCTTTAAGAGCGGCACGCTTGGCAGCAAACTGCTTTGCCAGGCGTTCACGTTTGAGTTCACGCTCTACTGAGCTTTTCTTGGCCATGGGCCAACCTCCGTTAGTTTCCGAACGGAAGATCAAAACCCTTAAGAAGGGCAAGAGCTTCGGCGTCGGACTTAGCCGTGGTACAAATGATGATATCCATCCCGCGAACAGAGTCGACTTTGTCGTACTCTACCTCAGGAAAGACGAACTGTTCCTTCAAGCCCATGGCAAAGTTGCCACGACCATCGAAGGATTTTTTGTTCAGGCCGCGGAAGTCACGAACGCGCGGAAGCGCGATGGTGACCAGACGGTCCAGGAACTCAAACATACGGTCGCGACGCAGGGTCACTTTACAACCGATGTTCATACCTTCACGAAGTTTGAAAGCCGCTACCGACTTTTTCGCTTTGGTGAAGATAGGCTTCTGACCGGTGATTGCAGCGAGATCCGCAGCAGCACCTTCCAGCTTTTTGCGATCCTGGGTGGCGTCGCCGACACCCATGTTGATCACGATCTTTTCGAGGCGCGGAATCTCCATGGTGTTCTCGTAGGAGAACTCCTTCTGGAGTGCGTCACGCACCACTTCTTTGTAATGTTCGCGCAGGCGCGTCATTTTTCCGTCCCTCAGTTGTCGATGACTTCGCCGCTGAGCTTCGCGAAGCGAACCTTGCGACCGTCATCAAGGGTCTTGAAACCGACGCGGGTCGGCTTGTTTTCTTTCGGATCGACAATCGCGATGTTGGAAACAGCAATTTTTGCTTCCTTCTCGACGATGCCGCCAGCATCAGCACCGGTCGGGCGCTGGTGACGTTTCACCAGGTTGATGCCCGAAACCAGAACTTTATTCTCGGACGGGAAAGCGGCGAGAACCTCGCCGGTCTTCCCTTTGTCTTTACCCGTCAGAACAATGACGCGGTCGCCCTTTTTAATCTTGGCAGCCATTACAGCACCTCCGGAGCGAGCGAAATGATCTTCATGTAACCTTTAGAACGAAGTTCACGGGTTACCGGGCCAAAAATACGCGTGCCGATCGGCTCGCCGTTCGCATTAATGAGAACGGCAGCGTTACGGTCAAAGCGGATCGCCGAGCCATCGGCACGACGAATTTCCTTTGCGGTGCGAACGATGACAGCTTTGTGAACTGCACCCTTCTTTACGCGACCGCGCGGAATGGCTTCCTTGACGGAAACCACGATAACATCACCAACATGAGCGGTTTTGCGCTTCGAGCCGCCCAGCACCTTGATGCACTGGACGCGGCGAGCGCCGCTGTTGTCGGCAACGTCCAGATTGGACTGCATCTGGATCATGGGTTTACCCCTTGACTATGATTGGGCTGAGGACTCACTCCTCGACCACTACTTCCCAAGACTTCAACTTCGAGATCGGTTTGCATTCGCGAATGCGAACAACGTCACCCGTTTTGAAGCGGTTCTCTTCATCGTGCGCGTGGAATTTCTTCGACTTACGCACGTACTTTTTATACAGCGGGTGCATGACCTGGCGTTCCACACGGACCACCACGGTCTTGTCGTTTTTGGTCGAAACGACTGTCCCCTGCAATACACGCCTCGGCATGTGTGTTTACTCCTCTGCGTGTCCAGTTTAGGCCGCGGTCGCACCCTTCTCGTTACCGAGAAGGGTTTTGATGCGGGCAATATCACGACGGACCTGACGGACCCGCGCAGTGTTCTCAAACTGACCGGAAGCCTGCTGGAATCGCATGTTGAACGATTCTTTACGTAGGTCCAGCAGCAGCTGTTTCAGTTCGTCAGCGCTTTTAGCGCGGAGATCAGCAACTTTCATCACTAATTACTCCCCTTCACCAAGACGAGTGACAAACTTGGTCTTGATCGGCAATTTTGCCGCTGCCAGCTCGAAAGCACGGCGTGCAAGATCCAACGGAACACCGTCGAGTTCAAACATGATCCGACCCGGTTTAACGCGTGCCGACCAGTATTCAATCGAGCCTTTACCTTTACCCTGACGGACTTCGGCAGGCTTCTGCGAGACCGGGAGATCCGGGAAAACGCGAATCCACACACGACCCTGACGGCGGATGTGGCGGGTGATCGCGCGGCGAGCCGCTTCGATCTGACGCGCCGTTATACGCTCAGGCTCCAAGGCTTTCAAGCCATAAGCACCGAAATTAAGATCCGTACCACCTTTGGCCTCACCTTTAAGGCGGCCTTTGAAGGCTTTACGGAACTTTGTACGTTTCGGAGAAAGCATATCTGTATCTCCTTACTTACGGTTGGTACCAGCCGACTCGAGAGCTTTACGCTCTGAAGCCAACGGATCGTGTGCCATGATTTCGCCCTTGAAGATCCAGACCTTCAGACCGCAAACACCATAGGTGGTGTGTGCTTCCGAAGTGCCGTAATCAACGTCCGCACGCAGAGTGTGCAGCGGAACGCGACCTTCACGGTACCATTCGGTACGGGCGATTTCAGCGCCACCAAGACGACCAGCAGCATTGATACGAATGCCACCAGCACCGAGACGCATTGCGTTCTGAACCGAGCGCTTCATAGCGCGACGGAACGAAACACGGCGCTCAAGCTGCTGGGCGATGTTATCAGCGACCAGCTTGGCATCGATTTCCGGCTTGCGGATTTCGATGATGTTAACCTGCACTTCGGCATTCGCCAGTTTCTGCAGATCGTTCTTGAGCTTCTCGATGTCCTGGCCTTTTTTCCCGATCACAACGCCCGGACGAGCGGTGTGGATCGAGATGCGGGCTTTTTTCGCCGGACGTTCGATAATCACCTTCGCTACACCAGCCTGCTTGAGGCGGTCGAAGATGTATTTACGGATCGCAAGGTCTTCATGAAGAAGACCAGCGAAATCGGCCTTGTTGGCGTACCAGCGGGAATCCCAGGTACGGTTAATCCCAACGCGCAGACCGATCGGATTTACTTTCTGACCCATTACTCGGTCTCCTCACGTTCGCAAACGACGATGCGCATGTTGGAGAACGGCTTAATGATCTTGCCGACGCGACCGCGTGCACGGGCGCGCCAACGTTTCATCACGAAGGCCTTACCAACAGATGCCTCTTTAACGTAGAGACGGTCGACATCGAGCTGATGGTTGTTCTCGGCATTAGCAATTGCCGATTCCAGCAGCTTTTTGACGTCCTGCGAAATACGTTTATTGGAGAAGGTCAGTTCTGCCAAAGCAGCTTCTGCCTTCAAACCACGGATCGACTCGGCGACGAGGTTGAGCTTACGCGGGGAAATGCGTACTGCCCGGAGCGAAGCCGCAGCCTCGTTATCCGCCAGCCGACGGATGTCAGCTTTCTTACCCATCGTTACTTCCTCTTCGCCTTTTTGTCGGCCGCGTGACCATAATAGGTACGGGTCGGCGAGAATTCACCGAACTTGTGACCAATCATGTCTTCGGTCACCAGCACCGGCAAGAATTTCTGGCCATTGTAAACCCCAAAGGTGAGGCCTACGAATTGCGGCAGAATCGTCGAACGCCGCGACCAGGTCTTAATTACCTCATTCCGGCCTGAGGCACGGACAGTATCGGCTTTCTTAAGAAGGTATCCGTCAACAAACGGACCCTTCCAAACGGAACGCGCCATAGTCTAGCCTCCTCCGTTAGCTCTTGTGACGACGGCGCATGATGAGCGCGTCGGTCTTTTTGTTCGAGCGGGTACGTTTGCCCTTGGTAGGCTTGCCCCACGGCGTAACCGGGTGACGACCACCCGAAGTACGACCTTCACCACCACCATGCGGGTGATCGATCGGGTTCATGGCAACACCACGAACCGAAGGACGCTTGCCGAGCCAGCGATTACGGCCGGCTTTACCAAGGTTAGTGTTCTGATGGTCCGGGTTGGACACGGCACCGATGGTAGCCATGCATTCACCACGAACCAAACGTACCTCACCGGAGGACAGCTTAAGCTGGGCGTAACCCTGGTCCTTACCAACGAGCTGCACGTATGCACCTGCTGAACGTGCGATCTGACCACCTTTACCGGCTTTCAGTTCGACGTTATGGACAATGGTACCGACCGGAATGTTCTTCAGCGGTGCGGCGTTACCCGGCTTGATGTCTACGCGTTCAGCGGCAACAACGTTGTCGCCGACAGCGAGACGCTGCGGTGCGAGGATGTAGGCCAGCTCGTCGTCGGAATAGCGAACCAGTGCGATAAACGCGGTACGGTTCGGATCATATTCCAAACGCTCGACGGTACCGACGACGTCAAACTTGGTACGTTTGAAGTCGATGAGACGGTAACGACGTTTGTGACCACCACCAATACGACGGGCGGTGATACGACCAGTGTTGTTACGGCCACCTTTCTTGCGAAGACCTTCGGTCAACGCTTTGATCGGCTTGCCCTTGTGGAGATCGGAACGATCCACGAGAACCAGCTGACGGCGACCAGGAGAGGTTGGTTTAAACTTCTTCAAAGCCATTGTCTTAGATTCCCGTAGTCACGTCGATGGACTGACCCTCTTCGAGGGTAACCATCGCTTTCTTGAAATCACTCCGACGACCGGAAACACCGCGAAAACGCTTGGTTTTTCCTTTTACCACAGAGGTATTGACCGCCTTGACCTTCACCCCGAACAGACCTTCCACAGCAGCCTTGATTTCCGGCTTGGTGGCGTCGATCGCAACTTTGAACGCAACTGCGTTGTGTTCAGAAATCAGCGTCGACTTTTCAGTGATATGCGGGGCGCGGATGACTTCGTACATCCGCTCTTTGCTGATGATCGTCATTTGAGACGTGCCTCCAACGCTTCGACCGCACCCTTGGTCAGCACCAGGGTGTCACGGCGCAGGATGTCATAGACGTTAGCACCGATCTCCGGGAGCACGTCAATCTGCGGGATGTTGCGCGCTGCGCGTGCAAAACCTTCGTTGACCTGCGCACCATCGATGATCAGTGCAGATTTCCAGCCGAGTTTACCGAAAACTGCGACCAGATTCTTGGTTTTGGCGTCCGAGAATTCCGCGTTATCAAGAACGATAAGCTTACCGTCCTTTGCTTTAGCCGACAGAGCGGTTTTAAGCGCGAGTTTACGGAACTTCTTGGTCAGATCGTGTGCGTGGTCGCGAACGCGCGGACCGTGCACGGTACCACCACCACGGAACTGTGCAGCCTTACGGGAACCGTGACGAGCACCGCCACTACCTTTCTGACGCACGAATTTTTTCGTGGTTGCGGAAACTTCTGACTTTTCCTTCACCTTGTGGGTCCCGGCGCGACGTTTTGCCAGCTGCCAGTTCACCATGCGGTGCAGGATGTCACGACGTACTTCCAGACCAAAGATCTCTTCTGCAAGATCGATGTTACCTGCCTTGGAAGCGTCAAGTTTAAGAATGTCGAGCTTCATGATGCTTATTCCTTATCCTCGGCGACAGCTTCTTCAGCAGCCGGGGCAGCACCCTTAAGCGCGGCCGGGAACGGAAGACCTTCCGGTGCAGCACGCTTCACAGCATCCTTAACAAGGACGTAGGCGCCCTTGTGACCCGGAACTGCACCGTGGATCAGGATCAGGCCTTTGTCGGCGTCGGAAGCGACAACCTTAAGGGACTGAACAGTCACACGAGCGGCACCGAGGTGACCAGCCATCTTCTTACCTTTGAAGACGCGGCCCGGATCCTGGCACTGACCGGTGGAACCATGCGAACGGTGCGAAACAGACACACCGTGCGACGCACGCAGACCACCGAAGTTATGACGCTTCATCGCACCGGCAAAACCTTTACCGATGGAAGTGCCGATAACGTCAACGTACTGGCCTTCTACGAAGTGAGCGGCAGAAAGTTCTGCACCAACTTCGATCAGGCCGTCTTCGCTAACGCGGAATTCAGCAAGTTTGGCTTTCGGCTCAACCTTGGCTTTGGCGAAGTGGCCACGCATCGGCTTGGATACGTTTTTCACTTTCGCTTTGCCATAACCAAGCTGAACAGCGACGTAGCCGTCGGTGTCGTTGGTACGGTTGGCGACAACCTGAAGATCTTCGACCTTCAGTACGGTTACAGGAAGGTGGGAACCATCGTCTTTGAAGACGCGGGTCATGCCTACCTTCTGGGTAATAAGTCCACTACGCATTGCGGCTTACTCCCGATTAAAGTTTGATCTCGACGTCGACGCCGGCAGCCAGATCGAGCTTCATAAGAGCATCGACGGTCTGTGGGGTCGGGTCGACAATGTCGAGAAGACGCTTGTGCGTACGGATTTCGAACTGCTCACGCGATTTCTTATCGATGTGCGGAGACCGCAGAACAGTGTATTTCTCAATGCGGGTCGGCAGCGGAATCGGGCCGCGGACCTCTGCGCCAGTGCGCTTCGCCGTATTGACGATCTCGCGCGTGGACTGATCCAGCACGCGATGGTCAAACGCCTTAAGGCGAATGCGAATGTTCTGACTATCCATGTAATTATGTACCGGAGCCCTCAAAAGGACACCGGCCCCTCAACTGGAGTTGACGATTGCCGCAAAAGTGTTGCGGGCGGCTTACATAGCCGCCCGCTTCACAAAGATCAAGAGAAAAAATTACTCGATGATCTTGGCAACAACGCCCGCGCCGACGGTACGACCGCCTTCACGGATTGCGAAACGCAGACCTTCGTCCATTGCGATCGGTGCAATGAGGGTCGCGGTCATCTGGACGTTGTCGCCCGGCATAACCATTTCGGTGCCAGCCGGCAGCTCGATCGAACCGGTAACGTCAGTCGTACGGAAGTAGAACTGCGGACGGTAGTTCGAGAAGAACGGCGTATGGCGACCACCTTCATCCTTGGTCAGGATGTAAGCTTCTGCGGTGAACTTGGTGTGCGGCTTGATCGAGCCGACATGCGCCAGAACCTGGCCACGCTCGACGTCTTCACGCTTGGTACCACGAAGCAGCGCGCCGATGTTGTCGCCAGCTTCACCCTGATCGAGCAGCTTGCGGAACATTTCAACGCCGGTGACGATCGTCTTGACGGTGTCTTTGATACCGACGATTTCGACTTCTTCACCAACTTTCACGATACCGGTTTCTACACGACCGGTAACAACCGTACCACGACCCGAGATCGAGAACACGTCTTCGATCGGCATCAGGAACGGACGATCTTTCGGACGATCCGGTGCCGGGATGTAGTCATCAACTGCTGCCATCAGTTCGAGGATAGCATTCTTGCCGATTTCATCATCGCGACCTTCCAGAGCAGCAAGAGCCGAGCCCTTGATGATCGGAATATCGTCGCCCGGGAAGTCGTAGGACGACAGAAGTTCACGGATTTCCATTTCGACGAGCTCGAGGAGCTCTTCGTCATCAACCTGGTCAACCTTGTTCATGAACACGACCAGTGCCGGAACGCCAACCTGACGTGCAAGCAGGATGTGCTCGCGGGTCTGCGGCATCGGGCCATCTGCTGCCGAAACAACCAGGATGCCACCGTCCATCTGTGCCGCACCAGTGATCATGTTCTTGACATAGTCAGCGTGGCCCGGGCAGTCGACGTGCGCATAGTGGCGGTTTTCGGTTTCATATTCGACGTGCGCGGTCGAGATCGTGATACCACGAGCTTTCTCTTCCGGTGCCTTGTCGATCATGCTGTAGTCCTGGAACGAAGCGCCACCCTGTTCTGCAAGAACTTTGGTGATCGCTGCGGTCAGCGTGGTTTTACCGTGGTCAACGTGGCCGACGGTGCCAACGTTAACGTGCGGTTTTGTACGCTCAAACTTTTCTTTAGCCATTACTAACTCCGTTTATTCTGGCTTGGCCTTAGCCGGCCGATTTGGCTTTGACTTCGTCCGCAACTGCCTGCGGGACGTCTGCATAGTGATCAAACTGCATCACGAACTGGGCACGGCCCTGGGACATGGAGCGCAGCGTGTTGACGTAACCGAACATGTTCGCCAGCGGTACGAACGCGTTAACAACGCGTGCGATGCCACGGGAGTCCATGTCACGAACCTGGCCACGACGGCTGTTCAGGTCGCCAATGATGTCGCCCATATACTCTTCCGGGGTCACTACTTCGACTTTCATGATCGGCTCGAGCAGCTTCGGAGAAGCTTTTGACAGACCTTCTTTGAATGCTGCGCGAGCAGCGATTTCGAAGGCCATGACGCTCGAGTCAACGTCGTGGTAGGCACCGTCGGTCAGCTTGATCGACAAGTCGGTTACCGGGAAGCCTGCGATAACACCGCTCTGCAGCGAGCTTTCGAGACCTTTGGCAACACCCGGGATGTATTCCTTCGGAACGTTACCGCCAACGACGGTATCGGTGAAGGCGAAGCCCGTACCCGGTTCACCCGGGGTGAAGGTGAGCTTGATACGCGCGAACTGACCCGAACCACCCGACTGTTTCTTGTGGGTGTAGTCGATATCGACTTCTTTCGAGATCGTTTCGCGGTAAGCAACCTGCGGCGCACCAACGTTTGCTTCGACTTTGAATTCACGCTTCATACGATCGACGATGATGTCGAGGTGAAGTTCGCCCATACCCGAAATGATGGTCTGGCCGGATTCGTGGTCGGATTTAACGCGGAACGACGGATCTTCCTGTGCAAGACGTGCAAGGGCGAGACCCATTTTCTCCTGGTCGGCTTTCGATTTCGGCTCTACAGCGATCTCGATAACCGGATCCGGGAATTCCATACGCTCAAGGATGATCGGCTTGGAGGGATCACAAAGGGTATCACCAGTGGTGGTATCCTTCATGCCAACCAGAGCAACGATGTCGCCCGAGCAAGCGTATTTGATTTCTTCGCGGTTGTTCGAATGCATGAGAAGCATACGGCCGATACGTTCTTTTTTCTCTTTAACAGAGTTGAGAACGTAGGAACCAGCTTCCAGAACACCCGAATAAATACGAATGAAGGTCAGCGAGCCGACGAACGGGTCAGACATGATCTTGAACGCGAGCGCCGAGAACGGTGCTTCGTCGGTCAGCGGACGGGAGTCCGGCTCGTCTTCGGTGTTCGGCTTGACGCCACGAACATCGTCGATGTCGTCCGGTGCCGGCATGTAATCGATGACGGCATCGAGAAGCGGCTGAACGCCCTTGTTCTTGAAGGCAGTGCCCAGAAGAACCGGAACGAGATCGCCAGCAATGGTGCCCTTACGGATGCATTTCTTGAGAACTTCCTCGGACGGCATTTCGCCTTCGAGGTAAGCTTCCATTGCAGCTTCGTCGCACTCAACAGCCTGTTCGATCAGAGCTTCACGGTATTCTTCAGCCTGGTCTTTCAGGGAATCGCGGATGTCACGATACTCGAATTCTGCGCCAAGGGATTCGTCTTTCCAGACGATTTCCTTGTTGCGGACGAGATCGACAACACCTTCGAATTCCATCTCGGAACCAATCGGCAGCTGCATGACAGCGGCATTGGCACCAAGACGTTCCTTGATCATCTCGACGCAGCGGAAGAAGTCTGCACCGGTACGGTCCATCTTGTTGACGAAGCACATACGCGGAACGTTGTACTTGTCAGCCTGACGCCACACGGTTTCGGTCTGCGGCTCAACGCCGGAAACGGCGTCGAAAACAGCGCAGGCACCATCGAGAACACGGAGCGAACGTTCAACTTCAATGGTGAAGTCAACGTGGCCCGGGGTATCGATGATGTTGATACGGTGGTCGTTCCAGAAGCAGGTCGTCGCAGCAGACGTAATCGTAATGCCGCGTTCCTGTTCCTGTTCCATCCAGTCCATCGTAGCGGCGCCGTCATGGACTTCGCCGATTTTGTAGGACTTGCCGGTGTAGAAAAGGATTCGCTCGGTGGTCGTTGTTTTACCAGCATCAATGTGAGCCATGATGCCGATGTTGCGATACCGAGAGATCGGAGTACGTTGAACCATAATCGACTCTTGATCTTGAGGTCTGAATTACCAGCGATAATGAGCGAAAGCCTTGTTGGCTTCGGCCATACGGTGGGTGTCTTCGCGCTTCTTGACGGCGGTGCCACGGTTGTTGGCAGCATCCATCAATTCACCGGCGAGACGACCGATCATGGTCGTTTCGGAACGCTTGCGGGCAGCGTCAACCAGCCAACGAATGGCCAGAGCCTGACGACGCTCGGAACGAACTTCAACCGGAACCTGGTAAGTAGCACCACCAACACGGCGCGAGCGAACTTCTACGTTCGGCTTCACGTTATCCATTGCTTCGTGGAACTGAGCAACCGGGTCTGCACCCTTGCTTTCCATAACTTCCAGAGCACCATAAACGATTTTTTCGGCGGCAGATTTTTTACCGTCGAGCATAAGACCGTTCATGAACTTGGTGAGAACCTTATCGCCATATTTGGCGTCAGGCAAAACTTCGCGCTTCTCAGCAGCGTGACGACGTGACATCTGAGCTGCTCCTTATTTCGGACGCTTCGCGCCGTATTTCGAACGACGCTGCTTACGGTCTTTGACACCCTGTGTATCGAGGGTACCGCGAATGATGTGGTAACGAACACCCGGCAAATCTTTTACACGGCCGCCGCGGATCATCACGACAGAGTGCTCTTGCAGGTTGTGGCCTTCACCCGGAATGTAGGAGGTAACTTCGTAGCCGTTGGTCAAACGGACACGAGCAACCTTACGAAGTGCCGAGTTCGGCTTCTTCGGGGTGGTGGTGTAGACACGGGTGCAAACGCCGCGTTTCTGCGGGCATGCTTCCAGTGCCGGAACCATATCGCGCTGGGTGCGCGGAGTCCGCGACTTGCGGATCAACTGGTTAATAGTGGGCATTAACTTTCCCTTTTACTTCAACGGACGCCACTAGGGCGCTGCTCTTATCGACGCACGACGAGCGACCACGCGTCTCCATACAAGTACGGAAACACGCGCGGACGCCCATAGATGCAGGAGTTCCTGCCTCGACGGCCGTCAGAGTCGCACTCAAGCGATGGGGGGCGAAAACCGCCCGCTACCGCACAAAACGGCACCGGCACAGTTACACCCCCCTAGATTCGGTGGGCGCATACTAGTGACGGCCCCCTTTTGCGTCAAGCAAAACCATGTGGACCTTCGAGTTGGCGCTTCAAACGCCGAGACGAACCGGTGCGTCGATAAGAGTTCCGGTTCGCCTCTGATTCTTTAACTGTCTGGCGCGACGAGCTTATTCGCCTGCCGGCAGTGAAGTGGTATCGGCATCGGCCTGCGGGCCAAAGTTGTCGCCGATTTCCTCTTCTGCCTCGATCTGTACCGATTTGTCGCGTTCGGCAGCCAGTGCACGGAAGCGGTTCATCACCGCACCGGTACCAGCCGGGATCAAACGACCCACGATGACGTTCTCTTTCAGACCGATAAGAGTATCGGTTTTGCCCGAAACAGCTGCTTCGGTAAGAACGCGCGTGGTTTCCTGGAACGACGCGGCCGAGATGAAGGAATGCGTTTGCAGCGAGGCTTTGGTGATCCCCTGGAGGACCGGAGCGCCTTCTGCAAGTTCGCCGCCGTCTTTAAGCGCACGATCGTTTTCGGCATCGAAATCAACGCGGTCAATGATCTCGCCAACCAGAAGAGTCGTGTCACCCGGTTTGGTGATCTCGACTTTCTGAAGCATCTGGCGAACGATGACTTCGATGTGCTTGTCGTTAATCTTCACGCCCTGCAAGCGGTAGACTTCCTGGATCTCGTTGACCAGGTAATCTGCCAGTGCCGGGACGCCCATAACACGCAGGATATCGTGCGGAACCGGCGAACCATCAAGGAGCTGATCGCCCTTCTCGACGAAGTCCCCTTCCTGAACGGCAAGATGCTTGCCTTTCGGGATCAGGTATTCGACCGGTTCGGTCAGGCCCGAGTCCTCGAGCGGATGAACGATGACGCGACGCTTGTTCTTGTAGTCCTTGCCGAATTCGACGCGACCCGGAATATCCGAGATGATTGCGTGTTCTTTCGGTTTACGGGCTTCGAACAGCTCGGCAACACGCGGCAGACCACCGGTGATGTCACGGGTCTTCGAACCTTCGCGCGGGATACGTGCAAGCACGTCACCCGCATGAACTTTCTGACCGTTCTCGACCGAGAGAATAGCGTCAACCGACAGGAAGTAACGGGCTTCAAGACCGTTATCCAGGTTAATGACCTCGCCGGATTCGTTACGCAGGGTAACGCGCGGCTTAAGGTCGGACGCCTTGGGCATGCTCTTCCAGTCGATAACCGTTTTCGAGGCAATACCGGTCGCTTCGTCATAGACTTCGCGAATGGTTACGTTCTCGAGAAGGTCGACATAGTTCACATAACCTTCTTTCTCGGTGATGATCGGCAGGGTGTACGGATCCCACTCGGCCAGTTTCTGGCCGCGCGCTACCTGCGCACCTTCATCGGTGAGAAGTTTTGCACCGTACGGAACGCGATATTTCGCACGCTCGCGACCGGTTTTGTCGATCAGAAGGATCTCGAGGTTACGCGCCATAACGATATTGACGCCTGCCGAGTTCGCAACGACTGCACGGTTTTTGAGTTTAACCGTCGCATCGAAGTTCGCTTCGACACCGGAAACCTCTGCACCACGCTGTGCCGCACCACCAATGTGGAACGTACGCATGGTCAGCTGGGTACCCGGCTCACCGATCGACTGTGCGGCGATAACACCGACAGCTTCACCGATGTTCACCGTCGTGCCGCGCGCCAGGTCGCGACCGTAGCAATGACCGCAAACACCGGTTTCGGCGTCACAGGTCAGAACAGAACGGATGCGGGCCATTTCGACGCCGGCTTTTTCGATGATATCGAGGTGATCTTCTTCAACCATCTCGTTCTTCGGTACGATGATTTCGCCGGTTGACGGATCAACGATCTCGTCAGCGGTGAAACGACCGAGGATACGATCTGACAGCGTTTCGATAACTTCACCGGAATCGACGACGGCTGCGATGTCGAGGCCACGATCAGTACCGCAATCATGCTGGGTGATGATGCAATCCTGGGCCACGTCAACGAGACGACGGGTAAGGTAACCCGAGTTCGCCGTTTTCAGTGCGGTATCGGCAAGACCTTTACGAGCACCGTGAGTGGAGTTGAAGTACTCCTGCACGGTCAGGCCTTCTTTAAAGTTAGAAATAATCGGGGTCTCGATGATCGAGCCGTCCGGTTTCGCCATCAGGCCGCGCATAGCAGCCAGCTGACGCATCTGGGCGGCAGAACCACGAGCACCGGAGTGCGCCATCATGTAAACCGAGTTCACATTGTCACCTTCTGCCGTCGCCGAGATGACTTTCATCATCGCTTCGGAAACGTCGTCGGTGCACTGCGCCCAGGCGTCAACAACCTTGTTGTATTTCTCACCACGGGTGATGAGACCGTCCTGGTACTGCTGCTCGTATTCCTTGACCTTGTCATGGGTACCACCCACCAGCGGTTCCTTGGCATCAGGAATGATCATGTCATCCTTGCCAAACGAAATGCCGGCTTTACATGCCCAGTTGAAACCAAGGCCCATCATGCGGTCAGCAAAGATAACAGTCTCTTTCTGGCCACAGTGACGGTAAACGACATCGATAACGTTCGAGACGTCTTTTTTGGTCAGCAGCTTGTTGATGGTCGAGAACGGAATGCGCGGATGACGCGGCAGAAGTTCCGACAGCAACATGCGGCCCGGGGTCGTGGCAACACGAACGGTGATCGGTTCGTTGTTTTCATCAACCGTGTGATAACGGGCATTAACCTTGGAATGCAGGTTTACAACACCTTCATCCAGAGCCTGCTCGATCTCGGCGATGTTCACAAACGACATGCCCTCGCCCGGCTGACCGTCACGTTCCATGGAGATGTAGTACAGACCAAGGACAATATCCTGCGACGGCACGATGATCGGTTTACCCGAAGCCGGCGAAAGGATGTTGTTGGTCGACATCATCAGGGTACGTGCTTCAAGCTGGGCTTCAAGCGACAGCGGTACGTGGACAGCCATCTGGTCACCATCGAAGTCCGCGTTAAACGCAGTACAAACGAGCGGGTGCAGCTGGATGGCCTTACCTTCGATCAGGGTAGGTTCGAACGCCTGGATACCAAGACGGTGCAGGGTCGGTGCGCGGTTAAGCATGACCGGGTGTTCACGGATAACCTGCTCGAGGATATCCCAAACTTCGGCACGCTCTTTTTCCACCATGCGCTTTGCAGCCTTGATGGTGGTGGCCATCCCGTACAGTTCCAGCTTCGCGTAAACGAACGGCTTGAACAGTTCGAGCGCCATTTTCTTCGGCAGACCGCACTGATGCAATTTCAGGTTCGGACCCACGGTAATAACGGAACGACCGGAATAGTCGACGCGTTTACCCAAAAGGTTCTGACGGAAACGACCCTGTTTGCCTTTGAGCATATCCGACATCGATTTGAGCGGACGCTTGTTGGCACCAGTGATCGGACGACCGCGACGGCCGTTGTCAAACAGCGCATCAACCGATTCCTGAAGCATACGTTTTTCGTTACGCACGATGATATCAGGCGCACGAAGCTCGATCAGGCGCTTCAGACGGTTGTTACGGTTGATGACACGACGGTAAAGGTCGTTCAGATCCGACGTTGCGAAACGGCCACCATCAAGCGGAACCAGCGGACGCAGTTCTGGCGGGATGACCGGAATCACTTCAAGGATCATCCATTCCGGGCGCGCGCCCGATTCCTGGAAGGCCTCAATCAGCTTGAGACGCTTGACCAGCTTCTTGCGCTTGGCTTCGGAATTGGTTTCCTTGAGGTCGATTTTCGCGGTTTCGCGTTCTTCATCAAGATCGATTGCCGCAAGCATATCGCGGATGGCTTCTGCACCGATACCGGCACGGAAGCTGTCTTCGCCATATTCTTCCTGGGCAGTCATATACTGGTCTTCGGACAGGAGCTCACCCATTTTCAGCGGGGTAAGGCCCGGTTCGATAACCACATAGTTTTCGAAGTACAGAATGCGCTCAAGATCCTTGAGCGTCATGTCCAGCAGCAGACCGAGACGGCTCGGAAGCGACTTCATGAACCAGATATGGGCAACAGGTGCCGCCAGTTCGATATGGCCCATACGTTCACGACGTACTTTGGCCAGAGTCACTTCAACGCCGCATTTCTCACAGATAATGCCGCGATACTTCATACGCTTGTACTTGCCGCACAAGCATTCGTAATCCTTCACCGGACCAAAAATGCGCGCACAGAACAAACCGTCGCGTTCCGGTTTAAAGGTCCGGTAGTTGATGGTCTCCGGTTTCTTGATTTCACCAAATGACCAGGAGCGGATACGCTCCGGGCTGGCAATCTGAATCCGGATCTGATCGAAGCTCTGGGTGCCCTGCGGCTGCCCGAAGATCTTCATCAACTCGTTCATAAAGGCTCTCCCGCTATGCCCGGTCTCGCCGGGTTTCGCCAATTTCAGGCCGAAAGATGCGAATTGGCGACCGGGATGCCCGGATGGGCACCCCTGTCAGCCAAACACTTAGTATTCGTTCTGCTCAAGTTCGACATTGAGACCAAGCGAACGGAGTTCTTTAACAAGAACGTTAAACGACTCCGGAATGCCTGCCTCGAAGGTGTCTTCCCCACGAACAATGGCTTCGTAAACCTTGGTACGGCCCGAAACGTCATCCGACTTGACCGTAAGCATTTCCTGGAGGGTGTAAGCAGCACCGTAAGCTTCGAGTGCCCAAACTTCCATCTCCCCGAAACGCTGGCCACCGAACTGCGCCTTACCACCCAGCGGCTGCTGGGTAACAAGAGAGTACGGACCAATCGAACGTGCGTGGATCTTGTCGTCGACCAGGTGGTGCAGTTTGAGCATGTAGATATAGCCCACTGTCACCTTGCGATGGAATTTCTCACCGGTACGACCGTCATAGAGGTCGACCTGGCCAGAACCATCAAGGCCGGCTTTTTCAAGCATACGAACAACATCCGGCTCACGTGCGCCGTCGAAGACCGGGGTGGCCATCGGAACGCCGCGACGCAGGTTGTTGCCAAGCTCGATGACTTCACCATCCGAGAGCTCTTTGATGCCGGCGATGTATTCTTCGCCTTCATAGACATCATTAAGCTTGCTACGCAGGTCATCCATCTCGCCACGACCGTCAGCAACAGCATCGACGAGTTCGCCGATCTGTTCGCCAAGACCACGCGAAGCCCAGCCAAGGTGGGTTTCAAGGATCTGGCCGACGTTCATACGCGACGGAACGCCCAGCGGGTTCAGAACGATATCGACCGGCGTACCGTCTTCGAGGTGCGGCATGTCTTCAACCGGCATAATGCGCGATACGACACCCTTGTTCCCGTGACGGCCGGCCATCTTGTCACCCGGCTGCATTTTACGTTTAACCGCAACAAAGACTTTGACCATCTTCATCACGCCCGGCGGCAGTTCGTCACCAGCCTGCAGCTTGTCGACCTTGTCGTCGAAACGAGCCTGAAGAACAGCGATCGATTCCTCGAACTGCTTTTTCAGAGCTTCGATGTCAGACATGACATTGTCATCAGCAACGGCGATCTGACGCCACAGACCACGTGCGACACCCGACAGGCTGTCTTCGGTGATCTCGCCCGTCATGCCCTTCGGACCATCAACGAGCTGCTGACCAAGCAGAAGGTTTTTCAGACGACCATAGAAGTTGCGCTCCAGAATGGCGCGCTCATCGTCACGGTCCTGTGCGAGACGTTCGATTTCCGAACGCTCGATTGCCAGGGCACGTTCGTCCTTGTCGACGCCACGACGCGAGAACACGCGGACTTCAACAATGGTACCAAACTGTCCCGGCGGGACACGCAGCGACGTATCACGGACGTCGGATGCTTTTTCACCAAAGATGGCGCGCAGAAGTTTTTCTTCCGGCGTCATCGGGCTTTCGCCCTTCGGCGTTACCTTACCGACAAGGATATCGCCCGGTTTGATTTCCGCACCGATGTAGACAATGCCCGCCTCGTCGAGGTTTTTGAGCGCTTCTTCACCGACGTTCGGAATATCACGGGTGATTTCTTCCTGACCCAGCTTGGTATCGCGGGCCATGACTTCGAATTCCTCGATGTGGATCGAGGTGTAAACGTCATCACGGGCGATACGCTCGGACAGAAGGATAGAATCCTCGAAGTTGTAACCGTTCCAGGGCATGAACGCGACGAGCACGTTACGACCCAGAGCCAGTTCACCCATATCGGTACACGGACCATCCGAAATGATGTCGCCCTTCTGGACCACATCGCCAACTTTCACCAGCGGACGCTGGTTGATGCAGCTGCCCTGGTTGGAACGCTGATATTTCAGCAGGGTGTAAATATCGACACCCGATTCCGAAGCAGCAATGTCACCAGTTGCGCGGATAACCATACGGGTCGCGTCAACGGATTCAACAACACCGTCACGGCGTGCGATCAGGGTTGCACCCGAATCACGTGCCACCGGAACTTCCATACCGGTACCGACATACGGAGCTTCAGAGCGGATCAGCGGAACCGCCTGACGCTGCATGTTCGATCCCATCAGTGCGCGGTTCGCGTCATCGTTCTCAAGGAACGGAATGAGCGCGGATGCGACCGATACCAGCTGCTTCGGCGAGACGTCCATAAGGTCGATCTCTTCGGAGCGGGCCATATAGTGGTCACCGGCTTTACGGGTGTTGATCAGTTCGTTGGTGAAGCTGAAGTCATCGTTAAGCGGTTCGTTCGCCTGTGCGATGACATAACGGCCTTCCTCGATCGCCGAGAGGTAAATAACCTCTGCGGTGACGTTACCGTCGACAACCTTGCGGTACGGGCTTTCAATGAAGCCGTACTGGTTGACGCGGGCAAAGGTCGCCAGCGAGTTGATCAGACCAATGTTCGGACCTTCCGGCGTTTCAACCGGGCAGATACGACCATAGTGGGTCGGATGAACGTCACGAACTTCAAAGCCTGCACGCTCACGGGTCAAACCACCCGGACCAAGCGCCGAAAGACGACGTTTGTGGGTAATTTCCGAAAGCGGGTTGGTCTGGTCCATGAACTGCGACAGCTGCGAGGAGCCGAAGAATTCACGAACAGCAGCCGCAACCGGCTTCGCATTGATCAGGTCATGCGGCATGACGTTGTCGATCTCGACCGAGCTCATACGCTCGCGGATCGCACGTTCCATACGCAAAAGACCAACGCGGAACTGGTTTTCCATCAGCTCGCCAACCGAACGCAGACGACGGTTGCCAAGGTGGTCAATATCGTCGATTTCGCCACGACCGTCTTTCAGGTCGATCAGAACGCGGACGACTTCCAGAATGTCTTCACGACGCAGGATACGAACAGTGTCTGCACATTCGAGGTTCAGACGCGCATTCATTTTCACGCGGCCAACCGCGGAAAGGTCATAACGCTCTGCATCGAAGAACAGGCCCTTGAACATGGCTTCCGCACCCTCGAGGGTCGGCGGCTCGCCCGGGCGCATGACGCGATAGATATCCACAAGGGCTTCTTCGCGGTTGCTGTTCTTGTCCAGTGCCATGGTGTTGCGCAGATACGGACCAACCTGGTTGTGGTCGATCATCAGCAAGCGAACGGAATCTACACCCCATTCCTTGAGCTGCTCGAACACACCTTCGGTCAGTTCGTGACCGGCTTCTGCCAGGATCTCGCCGGTTTCGCCGTCAATGAGGTCATCTGCCATGAACCAGCCGTTAAGCTGCTCTTCCGGAACGATGATTTCCTTGACGCCCTGCTCGGTGATTTTGGCAGCAGAACGCTTGGTGATTTTCGAACCGGCTGCTGCAACAACTTCGCCGCTGTTGGCATCAACAAGATCGTGAACCAGCTTCTGGCCGATATAACGGTCTGCGTTGAAATCGGTTACCCAACCATCTGCGGTACGGCGGTATTCAGCCGACTCATAGTAATAGTTGAGGATTTCTTCCGGGGTCAGGCCTTCGATTTCCGACGGATCGACAGAACGCCCTTCTTCGGCACGCTGTGCACGCAGCTGTTCGGACTCTTCATTTTCAAGAGCCATAAGCAGCGTGGTCGCCGGCAGTTTGCGGCGACGGTCGATACGGACATAAAGAATGTCTTTTGCGTCGAATTCGAAATCGAGCCACGAGCCACGATAAGGAATCACACGCGCGGCAAACAGATATTTGCCCGAGCTGTGGCTCTTACCTTTGTCATGGTCAAAGAAGACGCCCGGCGAACGGTGCATCTGAGAAACGATCACGCGCTCGGTGCCGTTCACGATAAAAGTACCGTGTTCGGTCATGAGCGGCATATCGCCCATATACACGTCTTGTTCCTTGATATCGCGGATCGAACGGGCACCCGTGTCCTCGTCGATATCCCATACTACCAGGCGCAGCGTTACGCGCAGCGGTGCGGCAAAGGTCATGCCACGCTGGCGACACTCTTCGGTATCGTATTTCGGCTGCTCAAGCTCATACGAAACGAATTCAAGAGTTGCGCGTTCCGAAAAATCTTTAATCGGAAAGACGCTCTTGAACACTTCCTGGAGACCTGCATCGTCCCGCTGCTCCTGCGGGGTCCCGGTCTGCAAAAACTTGTCGTAGGAATTCTTTTGAACCTCAATGAGATTCGGGAGCGGAGCGACTTCGCTGATCCGTCCAAAGCTTTTGCGGATGCGCTTTCGACCAGTAAAGGACTTATCCATCATCGTTCCTTTAATCGCGCCTCCCCACACCGTCCGAACTCGTTCGTCCCTGCCCTGCTGCGTTTCCGACTTGCGCAAAACGCATACAGCACAACGACGCCCGAGCCCCGTACGGGGCGGGCGTTCACTTGATTATGACCGTGGATGTGTTTTGACATCCAACTTGATTGAGATCACTGATCCCTCGGCTGTCGACGCCGTCAAAGATAACCTCTGACCTAAACGGCCTTACGTTATGTACGATTACCTTTGGCAGCGTCAACCGTTAAATTCCTGTTCGCGCCTCTGCACAGTCCTTGGCCCTATTGCCGGGGTGCACAGAGACGGAAGGGCCGGCGCCCAGAGGACGCCGACCCAAACCTTGGCAAGAAGCCGTCGATTACTTGAGTTCGACGGTTGCGCCAGCTTCTTCAAGCTGTTTCTTGATTGCTTCGGCTTCGTCCTTAGCAACGCCTTCTTTGACGGCTTTCGGAGCGCCTTCAACCAGGTCTTTGGCTTCTTTGAGGCCAAGACCGGTGATGCCGCGAACTTCTTTAATGACGTTGATTTTCTTGTCGCCAGCAGAAGCGAGGATAACGTCGAATTCGGTTTTTTCTTCAGCAGCAGCACCGCCGGCAGCAGCGCCACCAGCAGCAGCAACAGCTACCGGAGCAGCGGCGGAAACGCCCCACTCTTCTTCGAGCATTTTGGAAAGTTCTGCAGCTTCAATAACGGTGAGCTTGGAAAGCTCTTCAACGAGTGCCTTAAGATCGGCCATTTTGTATTACTCCTAGGCTTGAACTTAGATATCAGTGATATCTGGATAATTTGGTTTACGCGGCTTCGCCTTTGTCGGCATATGCCTTCAGCACCTGGGCGATCTGAGCCGCCGGCTTGGAGGTCAGCGTAGCGATACGCTGTGCCGGGGTCTGGATCATACCAACCAGTTTCGCACGAAGTTCGTCCAGCGACGGCAGTTCTGCCAGAGCTTTAACGCCCTGCTCGTCCAGAATCTGTTCGCCGATGGCACCAGCAACAAGAACAAGCTTGTCGTTGGATTTTGCGAACTCGGAGGCTACTTTTGCGACCGAAGCCGGATCAGCTGAATAGCCAATCGCGGTCGGGCCGGTGAAGTAGTCTGCAAGACCAGCAAATTTGGTGCCTTCCAGAGCAAGTCGCGTAAGCCGGTTTTTGGTGACCTTGAAGCCCGCACCAGATTCACGCATCTGCGCACGAAGAGCGGTAATTTCAGCAACCGTCAGCCCTTTGTACTGGGTGACGATGACGCCTTCCGCACCTTCGAACACTTCGCGCATCTCTGCTACGAACTGTTGTTTATCATCGCGGTTCACTTTTAGTCTCCGACATTGCTTATTGCCCTGAACCCCACAAGGAGGTTCACAGACGCGACCAGTCCTTTCGAACCGGTCTGTGACGCCCGTCCGTTTGCCAGATGTTCAAGCCTTGTGTGATGCCCCGTTCGGGGAAAAACTTAAGTACCGGAACCTCTGCCTATGCAGGGAATTAAGAGTGATTGATTTCACTCACCTGCAGTCTGGGACAGACAGGTAGAGAGGGCCTAGAGCCCTCTCCGGTCCTGACCGACCCTAAGATCGGTCAGAATTCGAAAATTCTTATTTCGACGCGATGTCAGCAACCGACAGCTTGACGCCAGCACCCATGGTGGAGCTGATCGCCGCGCGCTGCAGGTAGGTACCTTTTGCGCCGGTCGGTTTTGCTTTTACGATCGCATCGACGAATGCTTTTGCGTTCTCGACGATCTGCTCTTCGCTGAACGAAGCCTTGCCGATACCTGCATGTACGATACCGTTTTTCTCGGCGCGGAACTGGACCTGGCCAGCTTTAGCGTCGGAAACTGCGGTTGTAACATCCATGGTAACGGTGCCGAGTTTCGGGTTCGGCATCAGGCCGCGCGGGCCGAGAACCTTACCGAGACGACCGACAACAGCCATCATGTCCGGGGTCGCAATAACGCGATCATAGTTCAGATCGCCTTTCTGCATTGCTTCCATCAGGTCTTCTGCGCCAACAGCGTCTGCACCAGCTTTCTGTGCTTCTTCTGCTTTTGCGTCTTTTGCGAAGACTGCAACGCGCATGGTTTTACCGGTACCATGCGGAAGGGAAACAACACCACGGACCATCTGGTCAGCGTGACGCGGATCAACACCAAGGTTCATTGCGAATTCGATGGTTTCATCGAACTTTGCTTTTGCACCTTCTTTGACGATCTTTACGGCAGTTACCAGATCGTACTGGGTGTTACGGTCGATGCCCTCATAGGCCTGGGCAAGGCGTTTACCAGTCTTGGCCATCGTCTTACTCCACAACCTCGAGACCCATAGCACGGGCAGAGCCCTCGATCATAGCCATCGCGCCGTCAATGTCGAATGCATTGAGGTCAGCCATTTTGGCTTCTGCGATTTCTTTGACCTGTGCTTTGGTAACCTTGCCAACGTAACCTTTGCCGGTGGTGCCGGAACCCTTGGCGATACCTGCTGCCTTTTTCAGGAAGTAGGATGCGGGCGGGGTTTTGGATACGAACGAGAAGGAACGGTCGGAATAAACGGTGATGACGACCGGAATCGGCATACCTGGTTCCATCTGCTGGGTAGCAGCGTTAAACGCCTTGCAGAATTCCATGATGTTCACGCCGCGCTGACCAAGAGCCGGGCCGACGGGCGGCGACGGGTTGGCTTTGCCGGCGGGAATCTGCAGCTTAATATAGCCGTCGATTTTCTTCGCCATTAGAGTACCTCTTACAGAAGCGCGCGGTCCGGCCATGGCTGACCTCCCGCGCCTTGAATGCTGCCTGCGTATACAGGCAGCGACTTAAATTTTCAAGATCGTTTTTAAAGCTTCTCGACCTGGGTGTATTCCAGCTCGACCGGAGTTGAACGACCGAAGATCGAAACCGACACCTTCAGGCGCGCACGTTCTTCATCAACCCCTTCGACAACACCGTTAAACGACGCAAACGGTCCGTCAGAAACACGAACTTCCTCGCCAACCTCGAATGCGATAGTCGGCTTCGGACGGTCAACACCCTCCTGCACCTGATGCAGAATGTGTTGAGCTTCCTTTTCGGAAATCGGCATCGGCTTACCACGGCTACCAAGGAAATCGGTAACTTTTGCGGTATTTTTGACCAGATGCCAGCTTTCGTCAGTGAGTTCCATCTTCAGCAGGACGTAGCCCGGGAAAAACTTCCGCTCGGCATTGACCTTGGCGCCGCGACGCATCTCGACTGTTTCTTCAGTCGGAACCAGGACCTCTTCGATTTCGCCCTCAAGACCTTTCTTGATGGACTGTTCGCGGATCGACTGGGCGACCTTCTTTTCGAATCCGGAGTGAACGTGCAGTACGTACCAGCGATGTGCCATAATCAGCCCCCGACCCCAAAGACCAGCTTAACACCCCAAGCGAGGAGCTGATCGACAACAAAGAAGAAAACCGACGCCAAAGCAACCATCACAAAAACCATGATGGTCGAAACAGTCGTTTCCTTGCGGGACGGCCAAGAGACTTTCTTTGCCTCTGAGCGGACCTGCTGTACGAATTGTGCTGGCGACGTTTTAGCCATTGTCGGGGTTACACCGCTTTCTAATGCTTTGTTTCACGACCCGGAAAAAATTGGCAGGAGAGGAGGGACTCGAACCCCCGACACTCGGTTTTGGAGACCGATGCTCTACCAACTGAGCTACACTCCTACAAGATCGTCAGAAAGTTGAAAAGCTTATCTTCTTTCTGGCTCATCCCCACCCGGGTGGTGGGGTGTGCGGGCGGTTTATAGCCGCCCGCACATCCAAGATCAAGCACTCAATCGTGCAAAATCTTAAAAATTATTCGATGATTTTCGCAACAACGCCCGCGCCGACGGTACGACCGCCTTCACGGATTGCGAAACGCAGACCTTCGTCCATTGCGATCGGTGCAATGAGGGTCGCGGTCATCTGGACGTTGTCGCCCGGCATAACCATTTCGGTGCCAGCCGGCAGCTCGATCGAACCGGTAACGTCAGTCGTACGGAAGTAGAACTGCGGACGGTAGTTCGAGAAGAACGGCGTATGGCGACCACCTTCATCCTTGGTCAGGATGTAAGCTTCTGCGGTGAACTTGGTGTGCGGCTTGATCGAGCCGACATGCGCCAGAACCTGGCCACGCTCGACGTCTTCACGCTTGGTACCACGAAGCAGCGCGCCGATGTTGTCGCCAGCTTCACCCTGATCGAGCAGCTTGCGGAACATTTCAACGCCGGTGACGATCGTCTTGACGGTGTCTTTGATACCGACGATTTCGACTTCTTCACCAACTTTCACGATACCGGTTTCTACACGACCGGTAACAACCGTACCACGACCCGAGATCGAGAACACGTCTTCGATCGGCATCAGGAACGGACGATCTTTCGGACGATCCGGTGCCGGGATGTAGTCATCAACTGCTGCCATCAGTTCGAGGATAGCATTCTTGCCGATTTCATCATCGCGACCTTCCAGAGCAGCAAGAGCCGAGCCCTTGATGATCGGAATATCGTCGCCCGGGAAGTCGTAGGACGACAGAAGTTCACGGATTTCCATTTCGACGAGCTCGAGGAGCTCTTCGTCATCAACCTGGTCAACCTTGTTCATGAACACGACCAGTGCCGGAACGCCAACCTGACGTGCAAGCAGGATGTGCTCGCGGGTCTGCGGCATCGGGCCATCTGCTGCCGAAACAACCAGGATGCCACCGTCCATCTGTGCCGCACCAGTGATCATGTTCTTGACATAGTCAGCGTGGCCCGGGCAGTCGACGTGCGCATAGTGGCGGTTTTCGGTTTCATATTCGACGTGCGCGGTCGAGATCGTGATACCACGAGCTTTCTCTTCCGGTGCCTTGTCGATCATGCTGTAGTCCTGGAACGAAGCGCCACCCTGTTCTGCAAGAACTTTGGTGATCGCTGCGGTCAGCGTGGTTTTACCGTGGTCAACGTGGCCGACGGTGCCAACGTTAACGTGCGGTTTTGTACGCTCAAACTTTTCCTTGGCCATTGCCCTCAGATCCTATATCCGAACCAAAAAAACACGTAGTAACCCACCGCACGAGCCGACGGGTTGCATAATAAAATTGGAGCGGGTGAAGGGAATCGAACCCTCGTCGTAAGCTTGGAAGGCTTCTGCTCTACCATTGAGCTACACCCGCATATTTTTATCTGCGAGCTCTCGCGAGGGCGAGAGAGTGGTGGAGGGGGCAGGATTCGAACCTGCGTAGACTAAGTCGGCGGATTTACAGTCCGCTGCATTTGACCGCTCTGCCACCCCTCCATCAAGGTCTTAACGCCGTCCGGGTTTTGAGCCCGGCCTCGTTGCGGCGAGGGAGGGAATACGGTGGAGGGGCATGTGTTGTCAACAGCAAAAAAAACACGAAATCGTATTTCCTTTCCTATATGTTCCCCAAGCTCTGCTTTCAGAGTCAAACAAAGTGCATTCAGTTCCTTACGGCCCGGAGGTTTCCGCCATTATGTCGCGTCGCAACAAATCACGTTCAGGAAATCGTCACCCCGGTGACGTCGGGCAGGACAACCTCCCGCAAAGCGATGAAAACCGCGAAGGTAATTCGCGTCGTGGACGAAAGCGCGGTCGCGACAGCGGACCGTCGGGCGGAAATTCACGCCTGATTCTCTTCGGCCGCCACCCGGTAATGATGGCAATTGCCAATCCGCAACGCACGATTCACAAAATCTGGGCGACCGAAAATGTGCGCGACGAGATTAACGCAGCCCTTGCTGATGCCGAACGCACCGACGTCGCCGTTGATTCCGCCGGGCGTACCGACCTTGACGAGATGTTGCCGCCGGGCACCGTCCATCAGGGCATGGCCATTCATTGTGCCCCCCTGCCCCAGCTGTCGGTCGAAGAACTGATCGCTGACCACCGGGATTCGGAACAATGTACGGTACTTATCCTTGATCAGGTAACCGACCCGCATAACGTGGGCGCGATTCTTCGAAGCGCAGCCGCCTTTGGCGCGTCAGCCGTTATCGTACCGGACCGTCACGCACCGCCTGAAACCGGCGTACTGGCCAAGTCGGCCAGTGGTGCACTTGAAACCGTTCCCTATATTCACGCAGGCAACCTCAACCAGACGCTTGAAAAACTTAAAGCAGCCCATTTCTGGCTTGCCGGGATGGACGGATATGCCGAACAGACTCTGGCCGAGGCCAAGCTTCGTGGTCGCGTGGGAATCGTCATGGGGTCCGAGGGTGAAGGCCTGCGTCGTCTGACGCGCGAAAGCTGTGACTTTCTGGTCAAGCTTCCGATGTCTGATCGCATCGAAAGTCTCAACGTTTCCAACGCCGCCGCGGTTGCCCTTTACGAGCTTTATCGCAAGTAAACAGCAACCCGATTTGCCCCGAAGCAGGGGGATGTAAATTTCCCTGCTTCAAAGTCTTGCAATCATCTGCGGCCCGGATTATGTTTCGCGCCGCTCGAGCCGGCATAGCTATAATTGGTAGAGCAGCTGATTTGTAATCAGAAGGTTGGGAGTTCGAGTCTCTCTGCCGGCACCACTTAAAGAAAACCCCGCAAGCCGATGGCTGCGGGGTTTTCTTTTGGCTTCGACAAATCGCAGCTATCCGGGCATTCCCGCCACCTTTGTGACCCGTTCAAGCCCATCATCCCAGTTGGCCTTGCTGCCCGTCATGATGTGCGCATCAGGCACATTGGTGACCGGGGTATCAAGGCTTCCTGCTGGCACTACAACCAGTTTGCCGCCCATCTGTTCGCCTGGAACCGCAGAGCCACACGCCGAACAGAATGATTTCGCATGACGGGTTCCGGGCAAGGTGAAGGATGTAACCTTGTCTTTTCCGGTAAGCCAGCTGAGCTTCGCGCCTTGTGAAAACAGGTTGGCCGCGTGCGCGGAACCCGTGTCTTTCTGGCAATATTTACAGTGGCACAGGAAAAAGGCATCAAAAGTGCCTGTTACCTCAAATGTCACCTGCCCGCACAGGCAGCTTCCGCTGTGTTTCTCGCTCATAATTTCCCTGCTTCGATCTGCCCTGCCCAATAGCCACAGGGTTGTTCTTTTCTTGTCGCCAACAACAACCGGTGATCGACATTTTAAGACATCACTTAGTGACTTGGTATCCCCTTCCCCTGCCCGCTATGCGGCAAGAAAGACCGTTCCAGTCATAAGTGTGCTCCGGATTCGTTAAAACGCGCTGGCGGTCCATACAAACGCTCAGGGCGACGCAATCCTTCCGGTGCATCGCCCTGAAACATTCATTCAGTCTGCGTGCCTAACCGTCGCGACGCGACGAAGCATAGCGTTCCGATTCTTCATAATATTCGTCGAACCCGATACGATTGCGCAGATCAGCCCAGTTCATCAGCTTGTCATCACGCGGTTGCCCTGCCTTCATGGTCTGCAAGGTTTCAACCATCGCCTTCATCGCTGCTGCCATCAAAGACAGAGGATAAGCCGCGATCTGATACCCGATTTCCTTAAGCTCTGCGGGTGACAGATCCGGGGTTTCTCCACCTTCGACGATATTGGCCATTTTCGGGCCCGGTAGCTCGGCGCAAAGGGTACGCATTTCATCAACAGTCTTCGGCGCTTCGACAAACAGAATGTCGGCCCCCAGTTCCTTGAACTTTGCCGCACGGTCAATTGCCTCGGACAGGCCGTGCTGATGACGGGCATCGGTGCGCGCAAGGATCAGGATATCTGCCCCGGCTTCGCGGGCATCAACGGCGGCACGAATCCGGTCGAACGCCTCATCGCGGCCGACCACTTCCTTGCCCTTGGTATGACCGCAGCGTTTTGGAGCCAGTTGATCCTCGATCATCACCGCAGCACAACCGGCCTTGGCAAAGCCGGTGACCGTGCGTCTGACATTCATGGCATTGCCATAACCGGTATCGCCATCGCCAATCAGCGGGATCGAGATGGCATCAGTAATGTTGCGGGCCTGATCAAGAACCTCGCCATAGGACATCAGGCCAAGGTCGGGCGCACCGATCCGGGCCGCAGATGTCGCGAATCCTGACATGAAGGTCAGAGCAAACCCTTCCTGTTCGATCAGCTTGGCAGAAAGCGCATCAAAACAGCATGGCATGGTGATCAGATCGCCGGTGGCCAGCAGCACACGCAAACGATCCGCAGGTGTCATTATATGTGTCATCAGTCTTTACAGTTTGAACGGAATATAGAGTGCAAGGTCGTGCCAGACATAAAGAATGGCCGCACACAGGAACATCAGCATCAGGAACGGTGCCACACCACTCGCGACCTCACCCAAGCGGGCTTTGGCCACAGACTGGATGACATAAAGATTCAGCCCGACGGGCGGTGTAATCAGGGCACATTCGACCATGATCACCATATAGACGCCAAACCAGATCGGATCGAAACCAAGCGCAAGGGCCGCTGGCAACAGAACCGGCGTCATGATCAGAACCATTGATAATGCTTCGAACACAAGCCCCATCACCAGAAGAACAGCAGTTACAACCAGAATGAAGCCAAGGTCGGTATCTATGCCCTGCGTGATCATCATCGAGATGTCTTGAGGGATTCGATAGAGCGTGATCGCCTTGCCAAAGATTTTTGCCCCGGCAATGATCAGAATGATCGCAACCGTGGTTGCCATACTGTCAAACACTGCCTTTTTAAGCGCATCCCATGTCAGAACCCGCATGATCGGGCCGGTAATGATCAGCGACGCGGCAAATCCGATTGCGGCGGCTTCGGTTGGCGTAAAGGCGCCTGAATAGATCCCCGAAATAATCAGAACCGCAAGAATGACAGACGGCAAAGCCTTAAGCGTTGCACGACGACGTTCTGCCCAGCCCTGTTTGGGTTCGCTTTCCTGTCCGCCCATACGGGCATAGATCATCGAGAAAATAATAAAGAAGACCAGCAACGCGATCCCCGGCCCGATTCCGGCAAGGAACAGCGAGATCACCGATTCTTCGGTCACAAAACCATAAATGATCATCGGAATCGATGGCGGGATCAGAATGCCAAGCGTGCCACCCGCAGCCAGAAGACCGTAAACGAACTTCTTGTTGTAGCCGCGATTGATCATTTCCGGAATGGCGACCGTCCCGATGGTCGCAGCGGTCGCAACCGACGAGCCCGAAATAGCCGCAAACACGCCACAAGACAGAATGGTTGCAACCGCAAGCCCGCCCGGCCAATGCCCTACCCAGGCACTCACCGCCGCAAACAGGTCATTGCCGACCCCCGCACGCAGCAGGATGTTCGACATCAACAGAAACAGCGGTACCGCCAGAAGGATAAAGCCATCAAGGGTGGAAAGAACGGCTTGCGGGGCCATCAGTGGCGAAAAGCCGCCCAGCAGCAACATCGCAAGACCAAGGCCGCCAAGGGCAAAGGCAACAGGCACGCGCATCAGCAAAAGCGCGAACATTGCCGCAAGGGTCAGAAGAATGGTCATTCATGTGCCCCTTTCGGAATTTCCTTGCCGCGCAGAAGGCCGACAATTTCAATAACGGACTGCACTGCGAGTAACGCAAATCCAAGTGCCACCGGCAGCTCTGCCACCCAGGCCGGAAGATCAAGCATCGTGCCACTGGTCCGGCCGCGCTCGTAACTTTCGTAAAAGATTTCCCAGCCCTTGAAAGTCACCATCACCGAAAAGGCAAAGATGCAGGCCATGGCGGCAATTTCGATGCCACGCTGAACCGGTTCGGAAAACAGGCGGGTGACAGCATCCACCGAAATATGGCGACGTGCTGCCAAGGCCCAGGGCATACCAAGCAACGCGCCCCAGATCAGGCAAAGTTGCGAAAGCTCTGCCGCCCAGATCGTCGGACGGACAAAGAAATAGCGCGCAATGACTTCATAGGTCAGCATGCAGCCAGCCAGCACAAACAGGATGGCCGCGACCCATGCCAGACACAGCATTAATCGATCAAACATCTTAAAAACGAATGCCGTTGCTCAGGTGCAAATGATTGTGCGACCCGACAACAGTCATCTCCTGATCTCAAAGGGGGCGGAAAATCATCATCGTCCCAACCGGCCGGGCGACACTTGGCCGGAAATATGGCCTTAAAGCCCGGGATCAGGACGATGATGCGATCAGATCAAAGGCGATCATCGGGTCATCACACGTCAAACCTGTGATGACCCGTTTGATGATCAGAATTTCTGGGCTGCTTCGAAGACCTGTTTGCCAAGGTCACCGGTATGGGCAAGGAATGCCTCGTAAACCGGTTTGGCAGCTTCGCGCCACGCAGCCATTTCTTCCGCAGTCGGGTTGTAAATGGTCATGCCGTTCGCCTTGGCTTCTTCATATGCAGCAGCCTCAATTGCCGTCATGCGATCACGAACATCATTTTCGGCATTCACTGCCGCAGTCGAGATGATGTCACGCTGTGCATCGGTCAGGCCGTTCCAGAAATCGGTATTCACAACCACGATGAATTCAATGTCAGCGTCGTTGGTGGTGGTGACGGTGTCCATGACTTCCCAAAGCTGACGGGATTTGACACCCGACATGCCGGTCATGCCAACATCAACCGTGCCGCGCTGATAAGCGATATACTGCTCGGATCCGGAAATCAGGGTCGGAGCACCGCCAGCTGCAGAGATGAAATCACCCTGCGTTTTGGAGAAGACGCGAACTTTTTGACCTTTAAGGCCATCCGGGCCTTTGATCGGGCCGCCATTCGACAGCATGATCGACCCGCCATAAGCCTGCCACCACAAAACCGTCGCACCGGTTTCAGCAATCGCGGCATCAAGCGGCGCGCGGACCGGAGAATCCGGGGAAACGGCCTTGCGGACCTTTTCTTCGTTATCAAGAAGGAACGGCTGATAGAAAACGTCAACAGCCGGAACATCACCAACATAGCGGGTCAGCGACGCCACACCCATTTCAATGGCACCCGAACCGACAGCAGCGGGCACTTCCTTGTCTTTGTAAAGCTGGGCTGAGTCGTAAATCTGAACTTCGATGTCGCCGTTCGATTTCTGCTCGACCTCGTTCTTGAACATCAAAAGGTTCTGGCCAAGGTGGCTTTTCATTGGCAGCTGCAGCGAAATGCGCAGGGTCAGATCAGCCGCGTGAACCGCACCGGAAAAGCCGACAGCCGTCATCAGGGCCGCCGCAAGGGCAAATTTCTTCATAATGAGCTTCCTCCAGGAACTTTTATTCTAATTCTTTATGCCGGACGGCAAAGATGCGCCTATTTTCCGTTGGCATTCAACATCTTTTGCGTTCGACAGTGCTCCTATCAGAAAACCCTTAGTGCAACGCACAAGACCCTGAAGCACGGGAATTAAAAGGAATATCGGGAAAGAATTCAGAAATTTGTCGCAATGCAAAATTGCGAATTCTACCGGCAGCTTACCTGCATCCTTTGGTTCTGGCATGCCAGAACCGGCATATTGGATACAATTTCGGGAATCGCCCGTAGTATCAAAAGGCTAGTCTTTCAGGCGCTTAAACATAATTGTGGTTGCGCTGAGCTTGTCGGAAAACGGATCGCGGGCATAGTCCGGGATCACCCCGGCAGTTTCAAAACCAAGGGACGTATAAAGCCGTTCGGCACTGTCCCCTGTGCGGGTGTCGAGTGTCAGCAAACTGCGTCCCAGCTCCCGGGCACGATCTTCTGCCGCCAGCATCAATTCCCTCGCGATCCCGCGACGCCGGCAATCGGGGCGCACCATCAATTTGCTGATATCGCCACGATGGGCCTGATTGGGCATGGTGTCGCAGTCAAGCTGTACGGTGCCGACAATCCGGTCATCGTCAAGGGCCGCAAAAAGTGTTCGTCTGCCACCGGCCATGGCCGGAAGAGTCCGGTAGCGCCAGAACGCCACGGCTTCGCTGATCGGGAACGGCTCAATAAAGCCGATACTCGCCCCGTCATGAACGCAGGCATGGAGCATCTCGCCAAACTGATCAAGACGAGCCTCAAGCGTGTCTGCATTCAGGCGCACAATCAACGGGGCATCAGTAATTTCAGATTTGGTCATGGTGGCGGACTTCCCGGATGGTCATTCGACAATAAACAGGTGATAGCGGGCACCGGAATGCCTGGGGGTCTGGAACACATTGCCACCGCGCAACTGATAGCGCAGGCAATCCCCGGCCTCCAGATTGTGGCTCTGGTGATTGACCTCCATGATCAATTGGCCCTCAAGCATCACCAAATGATGTTCCAGCCCGTCACGTGGCGTCCCGGCATATTCGATCCGCGTATCCGCATCGATTTCGACTTCAAGCACCTCGCCCGACAGATTGCGCGATGTGGGTGAAACCAGACGGCGACGATATCCGGTTTCCGGATCGGTCCAGACCTCCTGACGGGCGCGTGTGATCAGCGGGATAAAATCCTCTTCGACCATTTGCATCAATCGCGACAGCGTGACACCAAAGGCAACGCAAAGCTTGCCAAGAACACTTGCCGTCGGACTGACCTCGCCATTTTCGATGCGTGATAGACTGGCACGGCTAACGCTGCTGCGTTTTGCCAGCTCATCAAGCGACCATCCCCGTTCCGAGCGCAGGGATGACAGGCGTGCGGCAAGTCGTTTTTCGATGTCGTCCATCTTTCACCTTTGATCTCAATAACGGGATATTTTTCCATTTACGAGAAATCGTCAAGGTAAAAAACCGGCCCCGCCTTATCAATACGGGGCCGGTTCACGCATTGGTCCGTCTTGTTTCGATGCAGTCAGATTGCCCAATCAGGCATTTGACGCGGGAATGCGGGCGATCACCTTGATTTCGAAATCAAAGCCGGCAAGCCAGTTCACGCCAACTGCCGTCCAGTTCGGATACGGGGCCTTGTCAAAGACAGCCCCTTTTACATCCATGATATCTGCAAACTGGTTTTCCGGATCGGTATGAAAGCTTGTGACATCAATGATGTCCGCAAGACCGCATCCGGCAGCGGCAAGGATGGCCTTGAGGTTTTCAAATGCCAGCGCGACCTGTTTTTTAAAATCGGGCTCAGGCGTGCCGTCTTCACGACTGCCAACCTGACCCGAGACGAAAAGCAAGTCACCGGATCGGATGGCCGGGGAATAACCGTGTGCGTCGTAAAGCGCATGACGGTTTGGCGGAAAGATTGCTTCACTTACGAGGGTCATGAGGACCTCCTTTTCAGGAAAATTCAGAGTGTATGGTGTTTTGATCTCATTTCAGATACGCTGCGTATGTGAAATGAGAGATACTCACATACGCAGCGTATGTCAATTAATATACGCCGCGTATGTCAAACTCGGAGTGCCTGATGGCTGCCAAAACCCGTGCTGAAAAAATGGAAGAAACCCGCGTCAAGCTGATCGCCGCCGGACGCAAGGCCTTTGCCGAAAAGGGATATGCGAGCGCATCAATGGATGAACTGACTGCAACGGCCGGTCTGACGCGTGGCGCGCTTTATCATAATTTTGGGGACAAGCTCGGACTGCTTGGGGCCGTGGTCGATGAAATAGACTCGGCCATGGCCCAAAAGGCCAAGGACGCGGGTGAAGCAGCAGGTGGCGGCTGGAACGGGCTTATTGCCGAAGGCCGCACCTATATTGAATTGGCACTTGATCCCGAAATACAGCGCATCGTTCTTCGCGATGGCCCGGCGTTTCTGGGGGATCCGTCACAGTGGCCAAGCCAAAACCGCTGTTTGCAGGCAACAATCAAAACCCTGAACGAGCTGGCAAAGAACGGCGCAATCAAACCGGTTGATATAGAAGCACTCGCCAGACTGCTGAATGGCGTTGCTCTTAATGCTGCACTTTGGGTCGGGACAAGCGAAGATCCGCAAGACACACTTCACAAGGCCATTGCGGCCTTTGAATGCCTTGCATCAGGTGTATTGGTAAAGCCTGCCTCAGAATGACGCCGGCCTGAAACGGGGCGGGAAATTCGGGGCGGTCACGTCACATTCCACCCCCTGCCCCGTCAAAAGAACGGCAGGCTTATTTGCCGCCCTCAAGATCAAACCCGGCACGCACCCAACTTTGAATGCCCCCCTTAAGGTTGCTGACCGCGCAATCGACATGGGCCAGAACGGCATTGCCCGCCCCAAACGAGCGTTGCCCCACCGCGCAGACAAAAACCAGATCGGTGTCCTGTTCGTCGGTCAGATCAACAAGGGCCGCAATATCAAAATTCGAGGTCGGCATATTGATTGCGGTTTCGATATGGCCGGTTGCAAATTCATCGGGCTCACGGACATCGATCACGGTCACACTTTCCTGCCCGATCATAAGATCGAGTTCATGCGGTTCGACAAACTTTACGGCACCGTCGGTCATTTCATTTTCCCTGTCTGGCGATCCTCGCCGCCACTGTTCTGACATTCCTGATCAGGGGCAGTGATAGCGCCGGGCAATCGGCTTGTGCAAATGCAAAATAATTTTGCCTCCGCGCATGACGGGCAAGCTCCTTGCTGACAGCCTGCCTTGGTCACTCAACCGTGATCAATCTGGCGGAAATTCCTTGGATAATACTTATGTCTTACCTTGCGGAACCGATTGCAGCTTCCCAAGTCAATTATAGGAACATTTTACAGTGGCGACGATCATGGTCATCCCGACAGGTTGGCGCCCGTTCAGGTCTTAAGTTGATCGAAAGGGTTGCCGCAACGGGGCCCAAATACCGCAACCCAAAGTAGCAAATATTCAATTGTGAAATGGCAAAGACAACAGCTTCAAACTCTTGGCATCTTCTGCCGCACATTAACCTTAAGCTAAATACAGTTCGTTATAATATTTACTGTCAGGCAAATGCATCGAAACGACTTTTGCTGACGTACACAGAATCAGGCGGCCGCAATCAGGTATGCTGCACCGCAAAACACGCAGGACAGGAAACGATAGTTCGACACCAGAGAGATAACGTTTGAAAGGAGACCGCGCCATGGCTGAAGAGAAGGATATCTTCGAGCTGTATGCGGAAGGATATGACGGAAAGCAAGAAACCGAACTGACCATCCGTGACTACCTCAATCTCTGTCGCGAAGATCCAACGGCCTATGCCTCGGCCGCTGAACGCATGATCGCAGCGATTGGCGAGCCGGAACTGATCGACACGTCGACAGATTCCCGTCTTGGCCGCATTTTCCTAAACCGAACCATCAAACGTTACCCGGCTTTTGCCGATTTCTTCGGAATGGAAGAAACGGTCGAACGCATTGTCGGATTCTTTAAATACGCGGCTCAGGGGCTTGAGGAACGCAAACAGGTTCTCTATCTGCTTGGCCCGGTTGGCGGAGGCAAAAGTTCACTGGCCGAACGTCTCAAGGAACTGATGGAACGAGAACCCATCTATGTTTTGAAGGCCGGTGATCAGATCAGCCCGGTTTTCGAAAGCCCGCTTGGCCTGTTCAACCCTGCCAAAATGGGCGATGCCATCGAAGACAAATACGGCATTCCCAAACGTCGCCTCACGGGGCTTATGTCGCCCTGGGCTGTTAAGCGCCTTGACGAATTTGGCGGTGATTTGACCAAATTCTCGGTCGTTAAGCTGATCCCGTCACGTCTGCGCCAGATTGCCATCGCCAAAACCGAACCGGGTGATGAAAACAATCAGGATATCTCGTCACTGGTCGGCAAGGTCGACATCCGCAAGCTTGAATATTACAGCCAAAATGACCCGGATGCGTATAGCTATTCCGGTGGCTTGAACCGTGCCAACCAGGGCATTCTTGAATTCGTCGAGATGTTCAAGGCCCCGATCAAAATGCTGCATCCATTGCTGACTGCAACGCAGGAAAGCAACTATATCGGTACGGAAAACCTCGGCGCGATCCCCTTCCAGGGCCTTATCCTTGCGCACTCAAACGAATCAGAATGGCAGACATTCAAGGCCAACAAGAATAACGAGGCCTTCATCGACCGTATCTCGGTGATCAAGGTGCCCTATTGCCTGCGGGTCACCGAAGAAACCATGATCTATGAGAAGCTGCTTCAGGGATCAGAGCTTGAACAAGGGGCCTGTGCGCCCGGAACGCTCAAGATGCTGGCACAGTTTTCGGTCCTGTCGCGGTTGCAGGAACATGAAAACTCCAACCTTTATTCCAAGATGCGTGTCTATGACGGCGAGACATTGAAAGACGTCGACCCCAAAGCCAAATCCATGCAGGAATACCGCGATACGGCCGGTGTGGATGAAGGCATGGATGGTATTTCAACCCGCTTTGCCTTCAAGGTGCTTTCGGAAACCTTCAACCATGACACCCTTGAGGTTGCAGCCGACCCCGTACATCTGATGTATGTCCTTGAACAGGCGATCCGGCGTGAGCAATATCCGGAAGAACGTGAAAAGGACTATATGGACTTCATCAAGTCCGAACTGGCCCCGCGTTATGCCGAGTTTATCGGGGCGGAAATCCAGAAGGCCTATCTCGAAAGCTATTCCGATTACGGGCAGAACCTGTTTGATCGTTACGTATCCTATGCTGATGCATGGATCGAGGATCAGGACTTCAAGGATCCCGATACGGGTCAGCTTCTTGATCGCAAGATCATTGATCAGGAACTTTCGAAAATCGAAAAACCGGCGGGCATCGCCAATCCGAAGGACTTCCGTAACGAGGTCGTCAAATTTGCCCTGCGTGCACGCGCCAATAACAAGGGCAAAAACCCGGCATGGACGTCTTATGAAAAACTGCGCGATGTCATCGAAAAACGCATGTTCAGTCAGGTCGAAGACCTGCTGCCGGTGATTTCGTTCGGCTCGAAAAAAGACAGCGACACCGAAAAGAAACACAACGAGTTCGTCAAACGCATGATCGATCGGAGCTATACCGAACGTCAGACCCGTCGTCTGGTTGAATGGTATATGCGCGTGAACAAGGCCGGATAAGCCACGCCCTCGGCTTTCCGACCCTGCCGGGCGGTTTCTCCCTTGTCCGCCCGGTCTTTATCCCGTCACAGGATGGGCAAAAACCGGCCCACCCTGTGACGCCCAAGGCCCGGACGACCTGCATTTTGCACCATAGAACCCGTTGCAGGGATGCGCCCCGGTCCATGGACGAGATCGCCAAGGATGTGACTGCCCATGCTTTATATCGTTGACCGCCGCAAGAACCCGACAGGCAAAAGTCTTGGCAACCGACAGCGTTTCATGCGCCGGGCCAAGGCTCAGATCAAAAAAGCTGTCGAAAACACCATCCGGTCGCGTGGCATTACCGATATTACCAGCGGCGATCAGGTCACCATTCCCGGCAAAACCCTTAAGGAACCCGGTTTCCACCATGCCGGACGTGGCGGCAATCGCAACTATGTCCTGCCCGGTAACAAGAAATTCGTTCAGGGCGATCGCATTGCGCGCCCGCAAGGCGGGGATTCCGGGGCTGGCGGATCGCAGGCAAGCCCCGATGGCGATGGAGAGGATGATTTCCAGTTCACACTTACCCGTGACGAGTTCCTTGATATCTTTTTCGAAGACCTCGAACTGCCGGACCTTTTGAAAAAGAGCCTGAAACAGACCACCGCATTTCGCAATGCGCGCGCGGGCTTTTCGGTCGAAGGAACCCCGGCCAATCTCAGCCTTGTGCGCACCATGCGCAATTCACTTGCCCGGCGGATTGGCCTGAGACGCCCCAAAACTGCCGAAGTTCGCGAACTGGAAGAAAAGATTTCCGCCCTTCAGGACAAGGCCGAAAAGCGCCCGTCAGGCAAACTGACCAAGGCTGATGAAGATACATTGCATGGATTGCTGGCCGATCTGGAAGAAGCCAAACGCCGCATGAAGGCAATCCCGTTCATTGATCCCATCGACACCCGCTATAATCAGTTTCAGCAAATCCCCGATCCCAACACGCAGGCAGTGATGTTCTGTCTGATGGATGTTTCGGGTTCGATGTCCGAACAGATGAAGGAACTGGCAAAGCGGTTCTTCATGCTGCTGCATCTGTTCCTGCATCGCCGCTATGAACATGTCGAAGTGGTGTTCATTCGCCATACATCGCGCGCGTCCGAGGTGGACGAGGAAACGTTCTTCTATTCGCGCGAAACCGGCGGCACCATCGTTTCCACCGCGCTGGAAGAAATGAAAAAGGTCCTTAAGGATCGCTATCCGACCGATCAATGGAACATCTATGCCGCACAGGCATCCGATGGTGACAACTATTCCAATGACGGGGTGAAATGCACCACCCTGCTGGCCGAAGACCTTCTGCCGAAATGCCAGTATTACGCCTATATCGAAATCACTGACGAACGCGAGGCCGAGATTTTCGCCGCCGCCGAAGGCGAAACCGCGCTTTGGAAGGCCTATGCCCCGCTTGCCAGTCACAATCCGCGCTTTGCACTTAAGCGCGTGACCAAGGCATCCGACATCTTCCCGGTATTTCGGGAACTCTTTGCCAAAAACCGCACGGAGGCCCGGGTATGAGCACCAAAGCCAAAACCAACGACACCCCGGCACCAGATACCAGAAAACTTCTCTTCACCAGTGCGGACTGGGATTTCGAAACGCTGAAATCGACCTATGACGCGATCGAGGAAATCGCGCTGAATGAACTCAAACTGGATGTTTATCCCAATCAGGTCGAAGTCATTACATCCGAACAGATGTTGGATGCCTATTCATCGATTGGCATGCCGCTGATGTATCACCACTGGTCATTTGGCAAACGGTTCGTGCGCGATGATGTCATGTATCGCAAGGGTTATCAGGGACTGGCCTATGAGATCGTGATCAATTCCAATCCCTGCATTTCCTACGTGATGGAAGAAAACACCATCGTCATGCAGGCTTTGGTCATCGCCCATGCCGCGTTCGGGCATAACCACTTCTTCAAGAACAACTATCTGTTCAAACAATGGACCGATGCCGAAGGCATTCTGGATTACCTGCAATTTGCCAAGAGCTATATCGCCAAATGCGAGGACCGTTATGGCTTTGATGCGGTCGAGCGGGTTCTTGATGCCGCACACGCCCTGATGGAACAGGGTGTGAACCGCTATTCGCACCCGGAAAAACCCAATCTTGCGGTCGAGCTTGAACGCGAACGCGAACGGGCGAAATACGAAGACGAGACCTATAACGATCTGTGGCGCACCCTGCCCCAGCCTGATCAGGGCGATCAGGATATGGACGAGCTCAAACGCAAAATGCGGATCGAGGAACGGCGTGCGCAGTTCGGCCTGCCGGAAGAAAACCTTTTATATTTCCTCGAAAAGAACGCGCCGTCCCTGCATGCGTGGGAACGTGAAATCATCCGCATCGTGCGCAATATCGGCCAGTATTTCTATCCGCAGAAACAGACCAAGATGATGAATGAAGGCTGCGCGTGCTATGTGCATTACGCGATCATGAACAGCCTGTATGACAAGGGCCTGATTTCCGAGGGTGCTATGATGGAATTCATCGACTATCATTCCCGCGTGGTGTTTCAGGCCGATTTTGACGATCCGCGCTATTCGGGTTTCAACCCCTATGCGCTGGGCTTTGCCATGATGCAGGATATCCACCGCATCTGCATTGACCCGACCGAGGAAGATCGTAAATGGTTCCCCGATATTGCGGGCAATAATGAACCTGTGGAAACGCTCAAGGAAGCCTGGGCGCATTACCGCGATGAAAGCTTCATCCTTCAATTCCTCTCGCCCAAGCTGATGCGTGACATGCGGATGTTCATGATCGACGATCAGAACACCACGCCGCATCTGGAAGTCGCCGCCATCCATGATGACAATGGCTATCGCAAGGTCCGCCGGTCGCTTGCCAGAATGCATGACATTTCTGTGCGCGAACCCGACATGCAGGTTGTCGATGTTGATATTCGCGGCAACCGCCAACTTTATATCCAGCACACCGAGCATGACGGCATCCGTCTTGAAAAATCCGACGCCCAGATGACGCTTGGCTATATCGGGCAGCTTTGGGGATATGGTGTTACCCTTCAAGCGGTCGATTACGAAACCGGCGAAATCCTTCATGAGATGAGTTACACGCCAGAAGATCTGGCCGGTAACTGATATTCGTCTTTCACACAGCTCAAACGAAAAGAGCCGCCCTTGGGCGGCTCTTGGTCATTGAAAACGGCGTCTCTGGATGTGATCACTTCACGGTGGTCAAATCCACACCAAACCATTTCTCCGAAAGCACCTTAAGCGTTCCATCGGTCCGCATGGCATCAACAATCTCGGTAATTTTTGCGGAAAATTCCGGGTCGCCCTTGTCCACTGCAACTGCCAGCGGTTCATAAACAAGCGGTTCGCCCACCATGCGGAACGGCATGTTGTTTTCAATCGCCGCCGTTGCGGTCGGAATGTTCGAAAGAACCGCATCGACACGCACCCCATCGCCAAGACGCAAATCGTCAAAGGCCATGCCATCAGACTCATAGGTCTGAATACGACCCGGCGTGACTTCATATTCGAACGGTGGCACTCCTTCGACATCCATCACCAGCTTGTGGTTCAGATAGTCTTCATAGGAACAGGCTGCACAAGCGCCAACAACCTTGCCGTCAAGATCCGATGCCTTCTGGTAGGTGGCATTGTCCTTGTGCGCGACGAGGATGGCCGGGGTGTAATAATAGACCGCCGGGAAATCGAGAACTTCGGCGCGGGCCTTGGTCGGGGTCATAGAACCAACTGCAATATCCCAACGACCGGCCCAGTTACCGGCAACCTGTGCTTCCCATGACGGCGTGACAGGTTTGAATTCCGCGCCAAGCCGTTTGGCAATTTCGCGGGCAACTTCAACATCAAAACCGGTCAGCTGGTTATTTTCATCGGTAAAGGCGACTGGCGGGTAACCGTCTGCCGTTGCACCGATCAGTGTTTTGGTTTCCATGACCCGGTCAAGCGTTTCACCGGCATGCGCAGGTACAAGCGGTGCCACAACCATCGCCATTCCTGCCAGAAGCATCTTTGTTGCGTTAAAGTTCATTTCACTTGGCTCACTTTTTGTGTAGTTCTGTCGATCTTGTATACAATTTAATGAAATTTGTCAGCGCCGATGAATATGCCCGTATCCGAAATGCAATCGACCCCGCCGATGCCCCATAAACCGGGCTGGCCGCTTGGCCTGTTTTCGGGAATATGTGCCACAATCCTTCTTTCGGCGCGCCCCGGCCTGTGGTTCGGCTTCGACAGCTACGGGGCAGATATCGCACTTGCCATCGTGGGCGGCATCATTCTGTGGACGCATTTCAGGCTTTTGCACCGCCTTAACTTCAAGCTGCAAACAACCATCATCTGGGCAGAGCTGCTGGCACTTTTCGCCACCTTCTTTCTAAGCTTCGATCTCAGCTTTGAGTTCATCGGGTCGCGCATTCCCTATTTGCTTGGCTTGCAACTTCAGGGGGATTTCATTCAGGGCGCGGTTCTGACCCTGTTCATTTCCCTGATTTCAATTTTCTGCGCCACCCTGCTTGCGCTGTTTGCAGCGCTTGGCAGATTGTCAAAAAGTGGTGTGTTTTTTGGTCTTTCGACCTTCTACACCTCGTTCTTTCGCGGAACGCCGCTGTTGCTTCAGGTCATGCTGATCTATCTTGGCCTGCCACAGATCGGGATTGTCCTGTCGGCGGTGCCTGCAGGCATCATTGCGCTGTCGTTATGTTATGGCGCCTATATGGCCGAAATTTTCCGCGCCGGCATCGAAAGTGTCCCCGAAGGCCAGACAGAAGCAGCCCTGTCACTGGGATTGAAGCCCTGGCAAGTGATGCGTCTGGTTGTTTTGCCACAGGCCTTGCGCCTTGTGATCCCGCCCACCGGCAACCAGTTCATTTCGATGCTGAAAGATTCCTCGCTCGTCTCTATCATGGGTGTTTGGGAGCTGATGTATCTTGCTCGCACCCACGGACGATCCGAATTCAAATATATGGAAATGCTGATTTCGGCAGCCATAATCTATTGGGCTATGTCGGGAATATTTGAGTATATCCAAAGCCGGATCGAGAAAAAACTGGGCAAGGGTGTGCGCGTCTAACCCGCTGTTTGATCCATGATGGTCATCCGGAAATCCGCATCAACTACAGTCGCGGATTTTTCGTTACGCATGCGGAATTCATCTATTGCGGTCAGACGATTATCCCTAATTGGATCAAACTGCCGTCTCGCAGGTCGCCTGTTCGCTTTGAAATAGCGGGCGAGATATAAACTTAACAAATAAACCCCAACCATTGATTGATAGATTGACCAAAATGGCTAAAATGTTTTTGGTTCGATTTTAAGAATAATTGTTCTAAATCAGCCCGCTGTGACAGCTGCCACAGCGCATAACAGCGAAGGTTTATATCTTCGTACAAGAACCAGCCCTCAATCGCAGGGCCAAGAATAATTCGGGCATGAAGCAAACCGGTTCCCGAATACAGCCGGCTTGTTGAGGGAGACAATAAATGGTCACGCGTCGCGGACTCTTGAAGGGGTCGGCCGCAGCAACCCTTGCTGCTGGCATTGGACCTTTGCCATGGCTGGTATCGCCATCCAGCGCCATGGAAACAGTTACAAGCAAATCACCTGTCGGCATTTCGGATGATCTGGCAAATCCGATGGAAATCCATTCGGTTAATGGCCGCCTGAAAGCCGATTTTTATATGGAGGCAACCGATTACACGTTGCCCAGCGGCCCGACCAAACTTCGCATATTCAATGCATCCCTGCCCGGTCCTACCTTGCGCCTTAAACCGGGCGATACTTTGGAGCTGGCATTTGAAAACCGCATGCCGCCCAACAAGGATGCCCGCAAACCGGTCGTAACCAATGTGCCCAACCGGTTCAACACAACCAATGTCCATTATCACGGTTTCCATGTCAGTCCGCGCGGGAACAGTGACAATGTCTATCTTCAGATTGAACCGGGTCAGAGCTTCAACTATGTCGTTCAGCTACCGGTCGATCATCCTGCCGGTAACTACTGGTATCATCCTCACCGCCATGGATCGGTTTCAGCCCAGATCGCATCGGGTGCGGCGGGCATGGCCATCATCACCGGAACCCTTGATGATGTGCCCGAAATTGCCGATGCCATTGAACGTGTTTTGGTGCTTCAGGCGCCAATCGCCGGAATTGACGGATTGCTTGAAAGCGAAAAGCCGATCTGGCCGCTTGATGCCGAACGTGATTTTCTGGTCAATGGTCAATACCGTCCGAAAATCTATATCCGCGAAGGTGAAGTTCAGCATTGGCGCATCCTTAATGCCGGGGATGCCCAGTTCATACCTTTGCGAGCGGACGGACTAGAAATGCATCTGGTCGGCCTTGATGGCAATCCATTGCCAATGGCCCAACAGACCGATGAATTCACCCTTGCACCGGGCAACCGCGCCAACCTTTTGATCAAGGCACCCAAAACGGGCACCTATGCCCTTAAACGCCCAGCCTTCATGCAGGGCAAGGCCAGCCTGCCAGAAGAACATCTGGCCGATATCATTGTTGTTGCCGCAAACGATCCGCGCATCGCACCGGGCATCAAATTCGGCAAGGAGATTCCAACCGACGAACTGCCCAAAAATGAAATCCTGACGGATATCAGTGCCGATGAAGTCACCGTGAAGCGGAAATTCGTTCTGGGCGTCAAGGATGTCTCGGGCTTCTTTGATGACACCGAATTTACCATCAATGGTCGGGGATTTGATCCGCGCCGTGACGATGTGGTGGCAAAACTGGGCGCGGTCGAAGAATGGACTTTGATCAATACAACGCCCTTCCCCCACCCGCTGCACATTCACGTCAATCCGTTTCAGGTCATCGACATCAACGGCGAACCCGATACCCGCAAACCGTGGATGGATACGATTGCCGTGCCTGCGGCAGGCACCGTTACCTTCCGCACCCGGTTTGTTGATTTTACCGGGCGCTATGTCATGCATTGCCACATCCTGCCCCATGAAGACACCGGCATGATGATCAACGTCAATATCGAGGTATGATGATGCGATCCCTTATTCACCGCACCAAAGGTGCAGCAGCCATCGTGATCGCATGCTCGGTCCTTGGCATCACATCGGCCAAAGCCGATGACAGCAAGAAAGCCGAAATGCCGGTGGCGGCGTCACAATGCCTGTCGTGCCATGGCACCAATGGCAACCCGGCACTCAAGGATGTTCCGATCCTTCTCGGCCAGCAGCCGCTTTATCTCGAAAACGCCATTCGCGCCTATCAGGAAGGCCGCCGCACCGGTGGTCAGGCGCTGGTTATGCATGAAATCGTAAAAGATCTGAGCGATGCCGATGTAAAGGCCATCGCAACCTGGTTCGGAGGGACTCAATAATGAAACGCGTTATTCTGCCTGCCCTTGCGGGCCTCATGATGATCACCCCGCTGGCATTTGCCAATGCAGACGAACTGATCTATCTGACCGATACCAAGGGCACTGAGATTTTCAAGGATGCCGAATTCACTGGTCCTTATTTCGAACTGGCAAGCTATCTTGAAAGCGAACATATCCTGACCTTCTGTGGCCCGGCGAGTATCGCTGCCACCATGAACAGTCTGGGTGTTAAGCGTCCGCAGCCCTATCGCCTTTATCCTTGGGGCTTCTTTACGCAGGAAACGGTTTTCACCCCTGAAAACCAGAAGGTCAAATCCTATGCCATGGTCGAACATGACGGCCTGATCCTGAGCCAGATTGCCACTTTCTTCGAAAATCTTGGCGTGAAGGCCAAATACCACCATGCCAATAATTTCGATGAGGTATGGCTGCGCGATACCATCAAGGCAACGCTTGCCGACCCGAACAAGCGTCTGGTTGCCAACTATTCACGCAAACCGATCGGTCAGGTCGGTGACGGTCATGTATCGCCGATTGCCGCCTATGACGAAGACACCGACCGTGCACTGGTACTGGATGTTGCCAAATATAAATATCCGCCCGTCTGGATGACGATTGCTGATCTGCGCACTGCGATGGCAACGATTGACGATGGCTCCAACAAGGCCCGTGGTCTGGTCGTGGTAAGCAAATGAATATTTCGCGCCGCGCCCTGCTGGGATCGATTTCGTTGCTGCCTCTTGCGCCGGTTGCCGCCCGCGCGCAAGGGTTCGGTGGCAATGCAGCCTTTTACGACATCGTCCGTCAGATCGGCGGGATTGCCGATATCTCCGACCATCTGATGGACGCTGCCAATACCGAGTTTGTCGCAACTTACGGTGAACTTGCGCAGCGTAACTTTGTCTATGCCCTGCGCACCGGTTCGGTTTCTGATCGCATCAAACAGGCAAGTCCTGCAATTCAGGAACAGGCCGCCTTCATCGCCCGCCTGCTTTATACTGGCGAAGTCATGCGCGATGGTGCCTATAAGGCGGTTTATTATCCGTGGTGTCTTGGATGGAAGTCCCTGACATTTGCCACCGCACCGGGGACGTGCGGCGGACCGGCCTTTGGTCACTGGGCGCATCATCCGGTTGCGGGGGACATGTGATGGAAGCAACTGTCGTCATTATCGGATCGGGCATGGCAGGATCGCATCTGGCCTTTAGCCTTGTGCAGAAAGGCATTGATGTCATCATGCTTGAAGCCGGGCCAAAACGTTCGCGTGCGGAAAACCTGAAAACCTTTTACGAAAACCCGGTCAAGGGCCCGCAATCGCCCTATCCGTCACAGCCTTATGCGCCACACCCCGAAGACGGGAAATATAACGATTTCTACGTTCAGGGCGGACCCGATCAGTTCATCGGGGCCTATTTGCGCCTGTTTGGCGGGACGACCTGGCACTGGACCGGCTTTGCCGACCGCCTGCGCCCGCATGACTTCAAGATGAAATCGACCTATGGCGTGTCACGTGACTGGCCGATTGATTACGATCTTCTGGTTCCCTATTACGTCGAGGCTGAAAAACGCTGGGGTGTTGCGGGCGATCCGGATTATCCATGGGGTGCTCCGCGCGATGGTGCCCCCTACCAGATGCAGCCGATCCCGATGAGCTATATGGATCAACAGGTCACAAAGGCGCTTGATAAGCTCGGCCTGCATTCTGCACCGTTTTCTCATGCCCGCAATTCCGAGATTTATGACAATCGCCCGGTATGCTGTGGCAACAATACCTGTGTGCCGATCTGCCCGATTGGCGCAAAATATGATGCATCTGTTCATGCCCAGAAGGCCGAGGACCTTGGCGTACGCGTCGAGACAGAAGCCCTTGTGACCTTTATCGAGGTTGGCGCGAACAAGAAAGTCACCCGCGTAAAAGTCCGCAAACCGGACGGATCGGAATTCTGGGTCAGTGGCAAATATTTTGCCGTCTGCTGCCACGCAATTGAAAACCCGCGTCTTCTTTTGAATTCGGCACAGGAAACAGCCCCCAACGGGGTTGCCAACAGTTCCGATGCGGTTGGCCGCAATCTTTTGACACAGGCCAATCAGGACAGTTGGGGCATTCTTGATGAACCGATTTTCCCCTATCGCGGCCCGCAACAGACCGGTGGTCTGGTGGAACTGCGCGACGGTGCATTCCGTTCAGACTATGCCGCGGTTGGCACCAGCTTCATGAATGATGGCTGGTCGGGTAATTCCGATGCGACCAATCTGGCCAAGGATCTGATCAAGAAAGGCATGTTTGGTCAGGAACTGGCCAAAACCATTAATGACCAGATATCGCGTCATTTGCGTCTTAACAGCTCGGCCGAGGTGCTGGCCAACTGGAACAACCGGGTTGAACTGGCCGATGAAAAGGACAGTTCGGGTATTCCGCGCCCCAAAGTCACTTTCACGTTGGATGACTATACCAAAAAGGGTCTGGCAAACGCGCTTGAGGTCAACCGCAAGATTTTTGCGGCCCTTGGCGTGAATGACATTCAAACCGATACGCCGTATCTGTCCAACGCGATTATTGGCGGCACCACGATCATGGGAACCGATCCGAAGACTTCGGTCGTATCGCCCGATCTGGTGACCTATGATCACGACAATCTCTATATCATCGGGGCAAGTACCCATGTCACAACCCCGGTCAATGCTCCGTCCTTGACCATCGCGGCACTGGCAATCCGTGCTGCCGATCATATGGCCGACGCATTGACCAAATGACTTCACCACTCAAGCAACTGGTACTGATTGAAACGGCACTTCTGGGCCTTTTCATTCTTCTGGGTAACGGGCTTCGGTCCGTTGCCACCATGACGGTTTCTGTTTCTCAGGGCGAATTTGCCAGCTTCCTGAACATATCGGTCGAACGCACCGACATCCTGATCGAGGTTCTGATTGGCGGGGCGGTCATGGCCCTTGCCATTGCCCCGTTTGTGATCAGCAGCAAGACCGCACGTCGCGTTTGCATTGCGACAGCTTCGCTGGCAAGTGCCTGCTATGCCGCCGTCGGTTTGACCATGCATTGGGACCCGGCACTATCGGTGCGCGAGATCATTATTCTTGCAAGCTTCTGTCTGGGCGGCTTTGCCATTTCATTTTTCGCCCCGCTGGCACAGCTTGCCATCAGTCAGGCGAAAACCGACCGGGAAAAGTCCCTGCTGACAACAATCTGGACTGCGGCCCAGCCGATTGCCTTTTTGATCGCCCCGCAGCTTGTCAAATATGTCGCCTTTGATGTGGGAACCGGAAACTATTTCCTGATCCTTGCGGCATTACCCATGCTGTTCCTTGTCATCATGCCCGTCGTGATGAAGGCGGCAGATCATCATGCGCCAGACGAAACCACGCCAAAGCCCAAGACAAACTGGAAACCGGTTATCCTGTTTCTGCTTGTAGTGATTTCGTTCGAAGCCTGGACAACAGCCAACAGCTTTGCCGGTGTCGAGAGCATGCTGGGTCTTGGCCTTATGGCTGTATTCCTTGCCTTTGCCATATGTCTTTATCTCGGCGCACGTTCATGGATCCCGCGCGATGCCAATCTGCCCTCGGATGCAATTTTCCTGCTGGCGGTTTTGTTCATTCTCGAAATCCCGACCACCGGCGTCTATGACACCGCCTATCTTGTCCGGCATCTGTGCACGTCATCACTGATTGATGACCGCGCCACACTCGGTGCTGCAAGTCAGGTATTGATGGTTTTTGGGGCCGGGGCCTTGATTGCACGCAATCCGCATTGGCGGGAACGGCTTTGGCTGATTGCCATTCCCTGTCTGATCATCTCGTCGATTGCGACAATCTTCTATCCTTATCCGGCAACCGATGCGCTTCTGTTTTATTGGACCAAGATGCTTTCGAGCATCGGCATAGGGATTGCCACCACTCTTGTCGTCAGTGCCGTGATTGCATCGGCGAATGGTAACAAGCTGATCACCCTGGCACCGGCCTTTGTGATCATGTTCGGAACCGAAGTCGGGATCGAACTTCTGGAAATCACCTTCCAGGTTTCAAAGCTTGCCGGACTTGATGTCACCAAAGCCTATCAGATGGTGTTTGTCGTACAGGTCGCTGCCGTGTTGCTGGCAACGGTTCTATTGATCTGGCGGCACTTTGCGCCCATGACCAGACCGGCGGCTGCCGCCTGATACATCTTGGTATTGGTTCATTTCGGTCGATGATTATGGCCGGGCTTGGCGGGAAAAGTCGCCACCCGGTCATTTTCCCCTTGACCAAGTGTTATGATATAACATAACAAACATTAACTCATCCCTCCTGCAATGAACCGGATTGAACACATGCCCTCCTTCCCCCTTGCGCTTCGTCGTTTCCTTTTGGCTGCCCCGCTGTAGCGCGGCACTTGGTTTTGGAGTGCCCGCCACTTAAAGTTGGAGCATAGCAGTTTTTGTCATACCGGATCAATCTTGGTTGGATGGTCCGGTATTGCTTTGCCGATTCCGGCGCAATTTCTTGGGTAGCCGAGCCGAACAGTGAAGTCCCGCTCTCCGCACGATTTACAGCGCAGGCGACGGGTAAGTATCCAAAGTCCGGTTTCTGGTGGTGCGAGCTTCAGCAGCTCTTGCGGGGTCTTTGAGATCGATCTGTGGCAGGTACGGCAATAGAAGTGTACGGCTTCGAGATCGTGCCTGACTGTCTCACTCAGCGGTATTCCGTCATTGGCAATGTCCATATGGCCTCTCAACAATGGTCATCACCTGTCCCGATCGGGAATTTAAGAGGGTTGGGCGACCCTTTCAAGCCGCCCGCACCATCAGATGTTTGAAATGATCAACTCCCCATAGGCACGACGGCTTTCACCCTGCTTTGCGATCGAATAGTTGACCTCGGCCGTATCCATTGAGAACCCGTCGAATATCCGGCGCACTTCTGGCGTATCGTTCAGAGACAGGATAAAGCGTCCTGAGAGGCCTCTGAGATGCTCTGAGAGCTTCTCAAAATCGGCACGCTCAAAGATGTTTTTCCCATAGTCATTCTCGCCGCCATAATACGGTGGATCGAGATAGAACAGTGTCTCCGGACGGTCATAGCGTTTGATGAAGTCACCATATGGCAGGCATTCAATCACCACACCTGAAAGCCTGGTGTGCAGATCATCAAGCATCGGCCCCAGCTTGGTGATATCGAACCGGCCACCACGCTCGACAGACACCCCGAAATTCCGGCCGGAAACCTTGCCGCCAAAAGCCGTTCTCTGAAGATAGAGGAAGCGCGCAGCACGCTCGAGATCTGTGAGAGTGCTCGGATCTGTTCTGACCAGACGATCAAACTCTGCCCTGGTCGTGATCTGGAACTTCATCATATCCATGAATGGCACATAGTGGCGCTGCAAGATGCGATAGAAGGTCGCCAGTTCCTTGTTGATATCGTTAATGACTTCGGCCTTGGGTTGACGGATTCGGCGCAGGAAAACACCACCCATACCCACAAATGGCTCTGCATAGGTGGTGTGATCAATCTGATCAATTATGGCCACCAATCGCTTGGCCAGATTGCGTTTGCCCCCAAGATAGGGGGCGACAGGACGGACAGGCGTAACTGTTTGAGTCGACATAGCTAAACAAGTCTTTCTAATCTGTACCCGCCGTTGCAACGGTGGCGGGGCGATTTATCGTGGGAGCTAGTCCCTCCCGGTTCAGGGTGTTGGCGCACCCTGACCCCCGCCTAGAAACGGGGGAACCGATGAGCACGTACGACAATCAAAAATCAGGCAATCAACGGGGCTGGTTCAGAAATGCGTTGGATTTCCGCCGGAACCACGCAGGCGCACGAAAAATCGGAAAACACCCCGAAGAACTCAGTGTGATCTATAAGTCGATCGACGAGTACGATCAGGAAGTCCGGTTGAAGTGGAAGACCTTCCAAAGCTTCATCCTGAGAGGGCTTTGCGGCGGCTTGCTGGCGTCCCTTACATTTGTAGGGTCTCAGCTCTTTACCGGCCCCCTAAAGACCAATGTTGCCATCCTCACTGCTATATTTATCGGTGGCTTGGTCCTTCAGGGGCTCCGAATGATTATCGAGGGATTCGGAGCGCTTGAACGCTTTCATAGCCTTGCTATGCCGGTCTACCAGAACAAGCCGGGGTTTCAGCCTGGAAAGGGCTGGTCATTCCTGCCTGTTGTGTTGGATGCCTTTTCGCTCGTTATTCTTGTCGTCGCGGTACTTTTTGCGCTGTTCTTGCTATTTAGCGTCACACAATAATTAAACTGCCACAGGGTCTGGCGCCGCCGGGAAAGCCGAGCCACAATCAAACGCGATACAGTCAGCAACATCTGTTAATGCATCAATCGCAGTCTCTTGCGCGGACTGCGCATCATAGCAATCCCCGACCATAGCGCCGACGGCCAGCGCCATATTGATCAACTCTTGCTGGGTCAGGGTCGGGTAGGAATTGTCGCCCATACGCCAGCCACGACCATCAGGCAGATAACCATTCACGGCCAGCGCAAAGGTGCTGTCGATCAGGCTGCGACTATCAGCATCGGTCTGGACAAGATAGGTCGTTTCGCCAACGGCAAACTCGATCCCGCCATCCATACGGGCGAACTTGCACGCCTTGACCTTCGCCCGCAACTTCTCCTTCGCCCGGTCAAGACTGATCGGGGCAGTTGGCCAAGACAGCTTTGCGGTTTGTTCTGCGCCTTCGCCTTCAAGCACAACGTCCGGATGGCTTCCAATATCCTGCCATTCGTCTGATGGCTTCTGCGTTTGGGTGATCGGCTTGACGAAATGCTCCAACAGGGTCTCCACCGAATGTTTGGTGGCATCGGTGAAATTGCGCCCGGTGGTCGCGGTGAAGCTGTTCCCGGTTTCGGTTCGGTTCAGCGACCAGTCATCGTTAAAGATCGCATATTTCGGGGTGGTCATTTTGATTTCTCCTTAACGCGCTTTTGCGAATTTTCCGGGGGTGAGTGCGTACATGCCGGTGTAATATTTCCCGCCGTTGGCGTTGGTATGCTCCCCGCCTGTATCGGAGGCATTGGTCGCACATTTCGCACCGTTCGATAGAAGGTAGAATTTGTCCGACAGGGTGTTTGGACCGGTGTTCCAGTCATAGCGCAATTCGTTGATAACCGGGTTCACATCTCCCGCCCGCAAGGTGCGGACGGTATGTGCGCCCGCAGTATCCCCGCGCACGACATCAAGGTGAAGAGGCGCGAAATCAGCGGGGATCATCGGCCCATCGACAACCCCGTTCCCTGTGCAAACGTCAAAGCTACTAAAGCCCGAAACACCATGATCAAGAAGAAGAAGGTGCCGACCGACGACCGACGCACCAGCGAGGGAAACTGTGTTGACCGTGGAGCTGAACCAGTCCGGGTCATTGCCACGACCAGCGGTGTTGACAAGAGTGTAATCACCTGCTGGCATTTTGTGGTGGAACTGGCGAATATCACCCCCATCCAGCGGAATGTCCCAAGCACGATGGATCGGGCCACCACAATTATGGGCGATCGTCGAAACCTGCCCCACGACATGATTGTCAATGATGACAAAATCCATTCCTGCCAGCGCACTGGCACGCCGAACAGAATGTTCGCATGTGCCCTGATATTCCGTATCCGAACCCAGCGTGAAACCGTTCGTGGTGAAGGTCAGTCCGTCTACGTCAAAAACCTGCGCCCCACCCTCATCAATCTCCACGGTGTACTGCTCACCGTCGATCAAGACGTTCAACCTCCAACCGGAGTTCGCGATATCCAGACGCTTTGAAATCGCGAGCGTCTTGTTGGTGACACAGTTCCAAAGCGAAGTCACCGCACCACCACCGATGGTAATCGGTGCTTGCACATATCGGGACGGGTCCGTAATGACCGGGCAGTCTGCGCTATCCCATTCAAGCGTCTTTGCGCCTGCAATCGGGTGGAGCATATCGGCAAGATTGGTGTAGACAGTCACTGCGCCCTCGTTTAGCCCGGCCTTGGTTCCACCAACAAAGTAGGGGCCGGCGAAAGGCATAGAGATCACACCCTGCGAAGCGCCGCCCTTGAAGAACTCAACGGTCTGATTGTCAGCATCAATCAAAACGCCCATGCGGTCGCTTGGGAACGTGGGACTTCCCCACGCGACCCCGTAGGCAGACCATGCCCCGGAAACATATTTCTGACCGTCCGTTCGGTAGTGGACAGTTTGGGCGGTACTGTTGAAATTCGGATCATTGGAAACGCGAAGGCTACCGGAGTTTGTGTTTCCGTAACCAATTTCAAGCTCGACCTGGACGACACCGGTCTTGATCGGATGCGACAATGATGAATGCACCGAGTTATTCCCGATTACGGTCGCGTTTCCGTTCAGAAAATTGCCTGCATCCCCCGCAATATTCGGATCAAAATTGACCGTGTTACTGGTCGGGGTATCGGTGATCCGCCCAACTGTCCCGACGGTCTCAAAATCCTGCCCGCCCCGCGCAAAGCCATCGGTTTTCGCATAACCATAGTTGCGACTTGCCTCGCGCACATGCATCTTGCGCACGCGCAGGATGTTGCCGATTGCTTGCGCATTGACCGACAAGTCTGCATCACAGATTTCAAGCCGCATTTCCTGCAAGGTTTGACCCGCATTCGCCACCACCTCAAGCGAACAGCGGACAAAGCCGTCTGACAGGGCGGCAATATCGGCACTGACCACCGTTAGCGTACCTTGGGCGCTACCAACAGCCAGCCCGGCCAGGTTGAACCACTGACGAATTTCACCCACCCCATCGTTGACGAAAACGGAACAGAAGGGATTGCTTGCGGGGTCGATTTCAACATCAATCAGGTAGCTGTCATCAAGTTCGACTGCGAGGGTTTGATGGATATAGGGGTTAAAGGCATCGGCGGCTTCGAATGTTTCCGCGTCAATTTTGGATACGCGCTGCGCAATCCATACGGGATGGGAAACATCTTCGGAATGCAAGCAGGCATTGCGCGGGGAAACATCCCGGCCCATGTCGGCGGCCTTGGCAAAATCAAACCGACGACCATGACGACCATAAGCACCCCGATAGCGTTTCGGCACAAAGACGCCATCCGTGTTGAAATAGCCGAAGTATTCCTTTTCCACGCTGTCAACATCGTCCCCGGTGATGATGTCAACGGATGCGATCTTAAAGCTGCTATTTGATGAAATCAGACCGCCAGCCGAGTTGATATTAGCGCCTATCGCCTGCCAGTATTGCGGGTCCATCAGGAACAACGAAATCGCGTCCCCCATCAGGTTTACATCCAGCGCATAGGTATACCCGCCGATGGTGAATTCTGCGCGATTGGCCGCAAGGGTCCCGCCCGTGGTATCGGCTTTGATCAGTATATGCCCCCAAGCAGCGGCGTCCTTGTGTTCGGCGGCAATGGAGGCGGTGTTGACCGTACTCCCATCACCGCGACCGATGGCGGTTGACGTGATCCATTGTGATGCAGGGGCAGAAATCCCCGCACTGATCAGCGGGCCAATCGCACCGCCAACCGTGACGGCCTTCACCCAGCCTGAAAACGCAACTTTATAGCTGGGATCAGCGGCACCCGGCGCACAACGCAAATAGCCGGGATTGGACGAACTGCCATTCAACAAGGCGGCAAATTCGATCAATTCACCCGGATCACCGCAACCGATTTTGGCGACGCTGTTTTCCATCAAAAGCGACATAGGTTAAGCCTCCGGTCGATGGGTGATCACAACGTCGATCACGTCATCTGCGCTGTCGTATTGAAGGTGACAAAGGCTGACTGAATTGGCTTCGTAATTCACAGCCCCGACAACACGGTATTTGCTGCCCCAGTCGACCGCACGGTTGCCCGTTGCATCCTGCGTGAGCTTGATCAGAGCGGGACCTGCATTCGGGATGACCGCAGGGTTGTCGATCATGATCGGCCCGGTCAGAGCGTGCTTGAACCGGCTACGTGCAGTTGGATCAAATGACGCCACACCACCTGCGACGGTCAGGTCCATAAATTCGGTGTTGAAACCAGCTGTCAAAACCGCCGAGACATTGCCACGCAAATAGTTACCGTTAGCCAGCTTGGCCGTAATCGCGGCTGCCAACTGTGTCCGGTTGTTTTCGTCAAGGGCAATGCCCTGTTCTTCGATGAAATTGGCGATCTCTTCCTGAACGTGGTCAAACCAGCTTTCGTCAAGTTCGGTCGCCGGCGTCGGGATCGTCGGGTTGCCATTGGTGAAGCCATGCTTACCTGCACCAAACTTGTCCGTTGCCTTTGTTTGAGTATCGATGCGTTTCATATCAGGCTCCGTAGGTGAAAATGACTTTGGTATGCGCGGGCTTTAGACGATTGAAATTGCATTCAAGCGGAGCATTGCCCCAAGTCCGCAATGGCTCCGAACAGCCGGACTTGACCGTCATGGTACGAATGGTCTCGGCCGGTGCGTTGACCTGCCAGACAAACCGCCAATCGCCTTGTGTCAGCGTGTCACTGCATTTCGAGATGCATCTGAAAGGGCGAAATTCCGTGATCGTGACCACGTAGCCAAGGTTACTGGCCAGCTCGATAAAGAACGGGATTGACTGGCCACCGCGTGCTGCAAGTTTGGCGACAACCTGATCGCGACGTTCAGCAAGACTTTCGGGCTGGCCACTGCACGGGTCAGGCAATCCGCAAACACGTTCCCAATCGGGCAGGAGTTCGACCGACGTTCTGGGATCAGCCTCATCAATCAGATCAACTGCCCGGTTGTGAACCCGCATGAGAGGCGTTGCAAAGGCACGTAATAGCCGTGTCAGACCCGCCTCATTTTCGCGTGCCCAGGCTTTGCCCTTTGGCATCAGGGATCGAAGATTGTTGAGGTATTGATCAATGGTTGCCCGCATGTCCCTCAGCTCCAGGTAATGTTGCCAAAGGTGAAAATTTCATGCGTGTCCGCGATCAGGTTCGCGTTGGGCGCAACCAGCACATGATCGGTCTCGCCGGCCGCGATCGAGATCGCCTCGCGAATGTGACTGATCAACAGTGTGCTGCCCGGCTCTGCTTCACGGCGGATCAGATCGCGAAGCTCGGCCTCGATCGCAGAACGGACCGCTGCATTGCCTGGTGTCAGGCCAGAGATCTCGAACACCACTGCAACCGCCACCGGCGGTACCACTGTCACGTCGGCCGTGACGGGATGGACTTCAGCAATATAGCTTGCGACAGTCGCCACATCAGCGGGCAGCGGAATGCCATCGCCGTATGTGTCGTCCATCATGAAGCGCACGACAACCGTACCCAAGCCAAGTTCGAGCGGATTTGACCAAGCCCGCGTTACATCGATGCCATGTGCTTCTTGATCCTTTGCCCAGGTAACATAGTCGTCCTTATTGCCCCCATGTGGCGGACGTTGGATGCGATTGAGCAACCGCGCCAAAAGTGATTCATCATCCTCGGCGTCGCTACCCTGCGACAGACCACCGGCCGCGACCGTCACATTGGTCTGAACACCGACGATCGGCTCAACAAGTGCCAGAGTTGCGCCCGCATCCAGATTGCCGGTGGCACCGCCCGCAATCGCCTCGACCGCAACAGTTCCGGTTTCTGCAGTAAGGTCCAAGGCGGCGAGCGTGACGTACTCGACCCCGTCAGAGCGCTGAAGGACCGTATCAACCGGGATGGTAGATCCGATTAGTCCGGTGAAGGTTACATTGCCCGTCGCCGCCTGTGCAGGCTTTGGCTTTACACCCCAGATCGAAGCCCAGCGGCGCAAAAATGCCTTCTCGGCCGTATCGGGAAAGACCTGCTTGGCAACATAGGAAATAAACCCGTAAAGCCCATGCAACGCACCGGCGAATGCGCGCGACAGAACACCCAGAACGGTACGACGCAGCCAGGCATTCGCATCGGTCAGGTTGCTCTTGATATCGCTTGAAATCTGGTTGACCAGATCCGCCAATGTCGGACGCGAGAATGGCATTACAGGTTCTCCCACAGCTGATTAAAACGCCAATTCACCTGGTCGCCATCGGGTTTGGTGATTTTGATCTCTTCGGCCAGAACACCGCGTTCGATCCATTCGGTCGTAACAGACACGGACGCTGCGATCCCGTCATCGATCAGCCACTGCAGGGCTTCCTGATCGGCTTCCCGGATCTTCTCAGCGGTTTCTGGTGATTGCTTCTCACGGACATAAAGCCAGCGGCGTGATCCGATCTTGTCGCCTTCGACTTCGGGCAACAAATCTCCCCACCAGCCACGTCGATCCGTTTCACCGGCTGGCAATTCATCGTCCGGGTTGGCCAGTGCGTCGGTAAAGATGCTGATGACAACTGCAGTGCGGATCGAAGGGTCCGTTTCAAGGTCGCCGGCAACAGTTTTGATGTCGCCGATCAGAAGCTTGTCATCAAATGCGATCAAGACATCCATCAACCGGCCCTCACTTTGTCAGAGCCAGAAACAATCGGCCACTGGCCTGCAGAGCTGCCCGAAGCAACATCGACCAGATCCCCTACACGGGCGATCGGCTGCCCACCTTCAGCGCCGAGATGAATTTCATCACTGTTGATAACGGCCTTGGCCGCGTTCACCGTGACTTCGGTCGCGTTGGTTGTAACCGTGTCCGAATTCACCGTCGCTGCAGGCGCATTGACCGTCACACCAGATGGTTGGCCTGTCTCAATCAGAATGCCGTCGCGCTTCAAGTGCACCTTCTGGCCAAGATCGTCGTACAGGGCCACTTCACCAGGTGCGAGGTTCTTCAGGCGAAACCGGCGATCATCAACGGCGATCACGATGGTATGAGAACGATTGCCGCCGACGGCCGTTACCACAGCCTCGGCATTGCCCAGTGGTGAGGATGTCAGACCGTATTCCTGGAAACGCTCGATCCCCTCAAGAAGCTCACCGTCATAACCGACGGCCTGAAGCTTCTGAATGCCCTCGGCGTCATTCACGACCTTGATCACCGCACGGGACACCATCAGAAACACGCGCCGCTTCAAAGGCCGGATCAGGCGGTTAAACATCAGGGTCACTCGATCCATTTGAGCGCCCCCTGATCTTTGAGTTTCTTCTCTTTGGGTGGTTCGATATCGAACGCGGCCGGTGGCAACAGCGTGAGCTCGGTAACGGTTCCGGACTGATCCTTGGTATTGATCACCTGAGAGATCAGAAGATCCTGATCGACCTTGAGTGTTGCTGATTTGATTTGTACGAGGCGGTTGGGCTGCCAAAGCGTGCCGTTTTCAGTTTCACGCCATCCCTGCACGCGCACTGTGATCTGCTGACTGCGAGCGGCACGGACATTGGCCTCAAACTGCGCACGCTTGCGCGCGGAGTTCCTATCGGCGGAATCCTCTGCCAGGATCACCATCGGACGATAGCGCGAAACGCCTGCATCGGTCTGTTCGGCAACGACCTGGGCAATCTGATCGACAGACAAGTCGTCCGATCCCGGCTGTTGTGCCTTGACGATATAGCGCGAGAAACGTTCATTATCCGAATAGCCAGCAGATCCGGACAGAAGGTTCACACCTTCTTCCAACCGCACAGAAGCCCGCGCAACGCCGGGTTTGGTAATAACGAGGCTTCCCTTGCCATCACTGATGGCCAGAACTGACCGCATGCGGCAAGCCCGATCGATGGCTTCAAAGGCGGTCTCGCCTTCCTCGATCCGGAACTTGCTAAACCTCGTGCCCGTGGCTGTCTCGATCCTTACTGGAATGGCAAACAGCCGCGCGATATCGGTGACAACCTTGTCGAGCGTGGCATTCAACCATTCACCCGGCCGATTGATTGCCGAGCAGTCGATAAGGTCACCTGTCACATCACGACCGGCTGCGCGGATCTCGCGCGACTTTGCATCAAAGCCCGGATTATCGTCATAGACAAAACCCGTGATGACAGTTTCGCCATCGATGGCCACCTTGCAGGCAGATCCGCGCGAAATGACTGGAATGCTCCCCTCGGCCGGATAGCGGTCGCTGAGCTGCAGGTCAAAGGTGCCTGCCATATGCTCGATCGAGCGCGTGATGCGCACGCGCTTCCAGCCACCGTAATTGGTACCGCTGAGGCTAAGCGTGACGTCAGACATTGCTCAGCACCTCGATCGTTTCCCCGCCAGGCACAAAACCCGGATGCGCCACACCGTTGCGCGTGGCGATCTCATCGGCACGGCCGGCGTCCTGGTACAGGCGATAAGCCGTGACCAGTGCCGGTTCTGTCACCGGAGCCACTGTATTGATCAGCTGGGCTGTGCGGGGTGACTGGGCATTGATGTAATCGGTGGTCGCCGTGCGGAGTACGCGGAGCGTCTCGAACAGTTGATCATCCTCAGCCTCGCTGGCGCGATCCATCGCGGTATCGAGATATCCGCCAATCTCGTCGCGCGTTGCAAAGGCATCATCTGTTGTCGTGAACTCGGTGTTTATGACGTTCCTGGCCATCTCGATGACAGCCGAGTTGGTTACAAGGGAAACGACAGCATTCTGATTGAGGGCCTGGACTTTTCGGGTTGCAGTGGTCAGCGGTACCGCAGCGAGCTGCGTGCCAAACTGAGCAATAGGACGAAGCGCCTGCATGGTGTCGGCACCAGCACCGGCAGCTTCGCCAGCCTGAACAATCAGATCGCCCAACTGATTGGCCAGACCCGACGGGTTCTGAACAAAGGTCAGCGCTTCGTTGCCGATCTTGCTAAGTGCACGGGCAAAGGTGCCGTCGCCCTGGTCACTGACAGCGCCATCGATCTCGCTGGTTGCCTCCGAAATCACATCAACCGACTCATAGGCCAGAAACGCCGGTTTTCCCGCGACAGTGAAGTCGTTGGCAAAGCTCTCACGGTTTGATGCGTGGGCGGCTTCGACGGCCTGCGTCAGTGCAAAGGATTGATCCTTGCTCGATGTCGGAAACTGGTTTGTGCCACCCTCAACAAAAGTGAGCTGAAGGCGTGCCATGCGTCCTTCATCGGCCCGCTCTGAGAGTTTACAGCCAGTACAAATGGCGATGATTGACCCCAGATACGGATGTATCAGCGTGCCCGAACCTTCGCTGTCACACGCACTGATCAGCTGATCACGGGCCGTCATGTAGTCTTCGCCAATCACATAGGCGGCAAAGCTGAAATTCTTGGTTTTGCGGCGCATGTCTTCGGGATACGGCACATCGCGGCCGGGATACTCGTGCACCTGGACTTCACGACCAGCCACATCGGAATCGTGACCTTCGATATGGAACCGCGCACCCTTGTAACTGGCTGGCCGCAGCTTGTCTTTCCAGGACATCACGACCCTCCCATCGCGTAGCCGGCATAGACCGATGGCACGAAATCGGGATTGTCGGATTTGACTTCCTTGACCCGCATGTTTGACGGCGCGTTATCAAAGGAAACCTTGACCTCACCGGCAAATCGACCCTGTCCTTGGCCGTTCTGCTGACCAATTGCAGGCGCAACTGCCGATGCGACATTGCCGACCGCGCCCGCAGGCATCTGGCCAAGGCCACCTGCATCCAGTCCGAGGCGTTCTTTAACCCAGTCTGGCATCCAGTCCATCAGTGAAGTAACGGCGGAACTCAACCAGTCGACCAGTTCCGCCCACTTGGCTTGCATTCCGTCCCAAAGGCCGCCAATCCACTCGCCGCCAACCTTGGCCAGATCGATACCAAACAGGTACGCGATCAGTGCATTGACACCCTTGGCGATCCAGATCGTCGGGTTGAAGACTTCAAGAACCTTCAGCACACCTTGGACGAAGCCCTGGTCAAAGGCTGATTTGATTTCTGCCCATAGGCCGGAGAAGAAATTACCGATAGGAGCCCAGGCGCGCACTATTGCAATCGCGGTCTTTGCGAGGAACGCTTCAACTTCATCCCAGTGTTTGATGATGAGAAATGCTGCGCCGGCAAAGGCGGCAACAACCAGACCGATCGGGGAAAAAATCAAACCTAATCCAGTAGCTAGTACGCCAAATGCCGAAGCGGCCAAGCCGACACCTATCGCCAGCGGCCCAACTGCGGCCGCCAAAATTCCGATGAATGCAACTGCTTTGGCAAGCTGAGGATTAGTTTCAGCAAATGCAGCAAATGTTGCGCGAAGAACCTGTACCTTTCCGATCAAGAAGTCGATGCCATCTTTAACACCAAACATCTCATCAAGTTTCTCGCCAAGATCCGCGAACAGCAGGAACAGGTTATCTTTCAACGTTGAAAGCTTGCCAAACAGCGTTTTGGACTGCTCTTCCATCTGCTTGAAGAAGATACCGCCTTCGGCTGTCATGGCTTGCATTGCACGTTTCAGAATATCGAAGCTGATCCGTCCTTCAGATGCCAACTCGAAAATCTGATCCTTGGACTTGCCAAGTCCCTTGGCCAGGACATCAATGATCGGAATACCGCGATCCGAAAGCTGCAACAGTTCTTCGGTCATGGCCTTGCCCTTGGCTTTGACCTTGCCGAAGATTGCCGCCATTTCATTAAGCGGCACGTTGGCGCCAGCACCGATATCGCCCAGCATCCGCAAATTTTCGATGATCTTTTCCGGCAGTACGCCAAAGGACAGCAACTGCTTTGTAGCCTGACCAATACCTTCCAGCTGAAACGGCGTGCTGGCCGCGAATGTTGTCAGCTTTTCCATCATCTGGCGTGCGGCTTCTCCGCCACCAAGCATCGACTTGAAGGATGTGGTCAGTTGTTCGATCTTGCCATAAGCGTTAAAGGCAAACCCGCCTGCCAATGCCAGTGGCGCTGTCACCTTCGTCAGAGCGCCGGTACCGAAATCCTGAAACCGCTTACCCAAGTCGCGCGCAGCAGTGCCCATCGATGACAAACGCTCACGCGCAGCCAGCAATTTGGCTTGCAGATGATCAAGACGGGCGCGACGGGCCATATCGCCCATAGCATTTCCCATCTGGCGTGCCGGTTTTGTTACCCGGTCTATCGCCTGGACGATCATCTTCAATGTGAGTTCGCGGTTTGCCATCTAGGGTCGTTATCCATGCAATTTCTTGTGAATATTGCGGGCACCGTTGTGCCATTTGAGAAGTTGGCTCACCTTCATGCGCTCCAGCTCGGATGGCTGGAAATGAAAGGTGTACGCCACTTCCTCCATCAGCTCGCGCCAGTTGGGAGGAACTCTCCCAAAAAATCCATCACCGCTGGCGCAATGTTCTTCAGGTCCGAGATCTTGATCTGCTTGGCGGCTGACGGCGGGATACCGGCCATCGACGCGATGATCTTGTGAAGGTCACCAAGATTGATCTTGATCGTACCTTCCATGCTGACCGTGAGATCGACGCCATCAAGGCCGCCGAGGTCGGGTTCGTTGAGCGTGAGCTCGCTGACTTTCTCGCCATGTGCTTCGATCGGCGTCTTAAGTTTTGCAGTGATGGGCTTCATTACTTCATCTCCTCGGCGCTAATACCTTCGAAACGGACCGGAATTTCGGCCTCTTCTGAGCTGCCGGTTCCTTCACCGGCCCACCAGGCGTTGCGAAGGACGATGGTTTTGCTGTTGGCCAGCTCAAGGGTGACTGTCACACCGTCCAGTTCCAGGACGGACTTTAGGTCCATGTCCGGACGGTCTGTCACAGCACCTTCGATGAACGGAACCTGCGGCATGGCTTTGTAACCGTGCACACCGTCCGCCCCGACAATGCCGTCGCGCTTGTCTGCGCCCAGGTTGTAACTGAAGCTGCCCTTGGCATCGTATTGAGTGCCATCGACCTTGAAGTAGATCCGCCCGGCGCGGCGATTTGGGTTAGACATTTTCTTGTCTCCTCACGGAAAGCGGTTAGAGAATGAAGCCGATCTTGGCCCCGCCAACACGGAACTGGTTCATAAGGTCCGGTGGCAGATACCAGTCGAGCCGGTTCGGATCGCTTTCATTGCGCTCGCAAATCAGATCGTTTTTGAACTGATCGATGTTCTCGACCAGACCCTGTTCTTCCCATACGCGGAAACGTGCGATCGCCTCGGCCTTGCCGAGCTTCGGCGTCATGATTGCCTGGCCGGCACCGTAGTTCGTGCTGTCATTGCCAAGTTTATGACGGGGATATTTGCGCAGGATGTAATTGCGGAAATCGTAGCGCAGATAGCCAAGGGTCAGCGGCGTATTGACATCGAGGTAGCTGATGTCTTCCGCACCCTGCGGGTTGGTCTTGTAGGTCGTAATGAGACGCTGAATACGAACCAACCCGCCATCATCAACCATGAAGGTCGAAATGCCGTCGAACAGCAGCAGGTTGTTTTCCTGCAGCGTGAACCGATCCTGCGTCTTCGGTGGCAGGATGCCATCCAGCGTCAGCGTCTGGAACGGACGGGCCGGATCAATGTTGGCGTAGTACGAAACCTTGCCTGCAACAGCGGCCGCAATTTCCCAGGTAGGCGACGGGCTGCCGGCACCGTTCATGATAGAGACATGCGGGCTGTTGCGGCTGTCGCCAAGTGTGCCCAATGCAGAATGTGTTCCCGTGGCTGCGCTGAAGGCCATCGCCTCAATCATGCGCAGCGGTCCCCAACGATCGACCAGTTCGGTCTCGAGCGCTGTTAGGTTAGCAGCATCGGTGTAGGGGTTGGTGATGACGTTGTAGTGTTCATCACCGATTGCAGCCCACACGTCTTCGATATCCGGGTTTGCCTGCCCACCAGACATGGCTGTGATCGTCAGCGTCAAGCCTTCAGGCAGGCTCTCGCCATCGTAGTAGTTGACGCGGATATCCAGATCGTTCCCCGCAACGCCCTTGTTACGTGCCGTCAGGTTGACCTTCTCGGCCGTAACGCCGTCAACAGCAGCCGAGACCGACAGATCTGTGTTGGCCGTTATCGCATCAACAATGTTGCTGGCGATATCGCTCAGCGCATCATCGCCAGACACACCAACCTTTACACGACGACCACCGATGTAGAGATAAATGACGCCGGCCGTAACCGTGCCACCTACGGTCAAAGCGCCGGTTGCGGCCTGTGCGGCAGCATCATCATCAAGTGCAATTGCCCAGGTCTCGGTAACGCTATTGTTCTGCAGCTGGCGTTCAAGCATCTGGGCAAGCATCGAACCAGCACCGAAATAGTTCTTTGCCTGGGCAGGGCTGGTGACCCGGATCGGTGTCAGAGCAGCAATGGGCTGACCACTCGCAATGCGCTGGCCAATAACCAAATTGCGATAAGGCATCAATGCCGGACCGGATACCGCGTTCGTGTTGTCGAACTCGGCATACACGAACGGAACTCGCAAATTCGTCGGGATACTATCGAAGCTGATCGACATTTCAGGCCTCCATTTCCTTCAGGGCCGCGTCAACTTCCTTGCGCGTCACACGGCGATTAAGAATGTCTGAGAGATAGGTGAGAGACGGTTTTCCATCCTCTGTCGCTTGCGCCTGGTCGCTATAATCAAGCGCCTTGAGAAGCGAGCCGAGAGTGACCTCCTCTTCGACCACTGGCGTGTCGGGCTCATGGGTCTCTTCAGGCAAATCTTTAACCTGTTTGAGATCACCTGCAGCGATCCGACGGCGATAATAGGAAGTGAGCGAAACGCTCTCACCTTTTGGGCGGATATGGCGGGCACCATTTTCGGTACGCACCTTCAAGCCATCCTTTCCAGGCACAACATTGACTTTGTTGGTCATTGGTCTTGCTCCAGTGTGATCGTGTCTTTGGCATCGGTCGTGCCGTCAGGTGCCGCGAGATCCCACTCGGGGACACCAGTGTTGAAACTGTCGATCGCGATTTCCCCGACGTCGACAAAGCCCCGCGTTTGCAGGGAAAGGCGCGCACGATGGCAGAGAGTTCCGGCAAACATGACAGGCCCGCTGTCTTCGAGCTGGACACCGGCAAGGCCGTCAACCAGCGTCGTCTCGACAACACCTCCGATTGTCTCGTCATGGCGGAAAGCTGCTCTAATTTGCTCAATCAGATCGTCGAATACGATCTCGCTCTGATTGGCATCATCGAAGCTCATAACCCCCTCAATGCGCCAGGAATGGATTTCGCGGTTCGCATTCGTTGAGTCTTCCTGCTCGACCGTCCGCACCCGGCGCACGAACCACCCGCACACCTTGTTTTCCGATACATAAAGGTTGCGAAAATCCTTCTGAGCCACGGCATAACGCTCGTAGCGATGAACTTTCCCGGCCCCCGGCACCGTCGCGATTTTTGCAGCGATTGCGTCTCTGATCTCAGTAAGGCTCATGCTCGGCCTCCCATGCGATCGGCAATCCGGACACGCGCTCGGTCGAAGATCCGCTGCACCTGAAGATCGTTGTCCTCAAAGGCCCGCTCGAACATATGCGCCCCCTTGGTACCGGTGCGGCTGATCTTGCGGGCAATCGCGAATGCAGCCCCCTGCGCTTCGGCGGGCGAAAGTCCAAGTTTGTGCTCGGCCCAGTCCGCAAGCGGCTGCACTGGAGGAAAGTGCGGGCGGGTTCCAAGTTCGACTGGGACTGCGTAATCAAGGGGCGTGCCCACCATTCCGATCACATTGTCGGACAGCACTTCCGGCTCTCGCGCGCTGATAGATCCCTTGAGACCGCCACCACCACCGACGCCAGTTGGCGTGTTTTCCTTGACCTCACGCTCCAGCAAAAGGCTCGCTTGCCACGTCGCGGCAGTAAGCTCTTCGGTCACAATCTTCGGTGACTTGTCAAAAGCATCAGCCAGAGCGGCGGCTTCACGAATATCAATACGGACGTCGAAAGCCATTGCTCAACGTCTCCGCTGCTTATGAACGATACGATCGCCACCGAGCTGATCACGCAGATCGAAATTCACAATAGCTCCACATGGGACCGTGCGTTTCGGATCAATTCCAAGGTGATTGAGATAGTTCTCGCGCAAGCGTTTGGCGCGTGCCGCATAGTCCCGGCCTTTGGATTGCCAATCGGTTGTGTCGCCCTGAATAGTGGGCTCGCGATGACCGGAATAAAGACTGGATAGCTGTTCAAGCAGCAACTGTGCTGCCCAGCTTGCGACGGCCTCACGATCTCGCACCGGGACTGTATCCACCAGGTCTGTCACCTCGTGCAGAATGGAATACTCAACATGCACTTCTGTCCCGGCTGCGAGATTCTCAGCGAGCCGGATGCGCAGCCCCGCCAATGTGTTCTCAAGTCTCCCTTCAAGTGGAACGCGCCCACTGTCGCTGGGAAGCCAAATCGCCTGAAGAGAACTGAAGTTGAGTGCCCAGTCTTCCGGAAGGTCGAGAAGGTTACCGGTACCGACAATGGCTTCGATTGCCGATCGTGGCCGATCAGTCGAATAGCGGACGACGGCCAGATTGATAGCCTGGTCACGTTCATTTTCCGATACCGCGCTGCTTTCGTCACGAACCAGTCCATCAACCAGTGTCTGAAAATCTACGAACGCCATTGCTCTCACCAATAAACAGGAAAGCCGATCTTTCCCGGCAGTCACCCCTAAATCGGGTATGTCGCTGAGAGGCCTTTGACAGACCTCTCAGCCAAGGTTCAAAGCGCCGTACTAGGCAACCACGCCTTTGTAGAGGCCACGGAAGTCGACCGGGGTGCCGCCATAAATGTGACGGATCTTGTAGGTCAGCTTGTCGCTGGCGAACATTGAGCCGTTTGTCGGGTTGTCCTGGACAAACAGTTCCGGCTCTTCATTACCATCGAGGAAGCCGATCTCGATGCTCGGAATGTCGTTTTTGTCGGCCGACAACGCCCAGTCGTTTGCATCGGTCCAATACCAGACAGGAACCACCTGGACATTCTGTGCCTGGATAAAGTTCTTGTCGTTTTCGGTATTACGACGGAAGAGATCGACTGCCGTTTCTTCGAGGGTATCGGGAACCCACAGGAAGGTCGGCGGAATACCCATCTTCTCGCCACTGTCCTTTTCGGTCTGCTCAAGCATCGCAAGACGGCCGGCAGCGAAAGAGGCTTTGTCGAGCGCCGCAGCACCCAGGTTACCGTGCGTGGCATGGAACAGGGTTACGCCGTCGTAAATGACCGGGTTGTCCTTGATAAAGTCGAGAACGAACTTGCCGAGGGTACGCTTGGCAGACCGAGACATCTTGATCGGGATCTGACGAATGACACCAACATCATCGTTCTTGATCATTTCAAGCGTGATGCTTTCGGTCCCGCCTTTTTTCGCGACAGCATAGGTCGCCTTTTCGTCCGTCGGCGAAGCAAGAGCTGCATAGTCTGCACCCTGGGCGACAGCCGGAAGATCGCCATAGCCGCCAAAGCGAGTGCGTTCCTGCGAACGGAAGTCGGCAACATTCACGATGTTGGCCAACTGACGCCAGACGTCATAGCGCGTCGGCACGTTATAGTCGGCGATCATACGGCGTGTTATTGAATCACCCAGCACGTCGCCAAAGGTTCCAGAAGCCAATGCCTCACGCATCAGCGACTGGTCGCAGTTGCGAATGGAACCAGTGACATACTTGTCGCCAGTTACCTGCACATAGCATTCCTTGAAAGAGCGCGCGTGGCGATGATCCTTGTGGTCCGGATCAAAGAACGCTTCGAACATCTGAGAGGTTTTTTCGAACCGGTCTTCACCAATCTGAATACGCGACCCGACGGTACCGAGCCCACGGACAGAACCACTTTCCGTGAAGGTCGCGATGTAGTCTGCTTCGTCGGAGATGGCTTCACGAACATTTGCATCAGTGAAACTGTCCATCGCATCAAACTTCGCCTTCAGGCGCAGCTTTGCCTTATCCGGCAGCTGGCTGGCATCGATCAAAACGCGAGCACTTGCACGCGCTTCGACCATACGAAGTTCTGCCCGCGTGACCGGGGAGTTTTCATCTTCAGCTTCGCGAAGATCGTCCGCACCTTCATCGGTTTCGGGATTTACGGCTTCGGTCAGCATGGCGATCAGCTGATCATCCGACAGCTGTTCTGTATCCTTGTCTTTGAGAAGCCCTTTGGCTTCAAGCAGAGCGATGATTTCGTCGCGTCCCATGACTGCGGTTCCTTGTGCTTCAAGAAGGTTGATAATGCCGCCGCCTGCGCCTGGCTCAACGATCAGATCGACGGAACTTACTTTGAGAAAAGAGACAGCCTCGCGGACGCGCTGACCATCCTTGTTGATCACACGGGCTTTGGCCCGTGCATCAATCGAGAAGCCAAACAGGTCAGTTAACTGCTGCTTCCATGCTTCCCGAATTTTGACTGCGATATCGCCTTCCGGCTCGATCAGCAGGAGATCGGCGTGAATTTCACCCTCGGCTTCGACAAAGGCAGGATTGCGCAGAACACCGATCAGGTTGCGGACATCCTTGCCCTGGCCTTTAAGGTGTTCCTCGTCAGACTTAACGAAGACACGCACGCCATCGAACAGTGGCACGGCCTCGCGGAGAACATCTGCTGGGTAAAAGTTCCGGTTTCCTGAAACGCCTTGGCGAATTACGCGAATGCGATACTGTGTGGCTTTGCTATCCGCTTCGATGAAAGGCCCGACAGCCTCGCGCATACCGCCGTCAGTGACAGGTTCGAAAGTCTTGATGACTTCCTGCGGATTTCCAAGAGACACCTTTGTCCCGTCGACTTCGTAGGGATACCGGAGCAACTTGCCATCCTTGTTCTCGACAACAATGAAGTCGTCGAACAGGCCGTGGATATAGGGCCACCAGTCTTCCTCGCCGGAAAGTTCAAGCGCTTTCTTGATTGCCCCCTGCAGAAGATCCTGCAACTGGCGAAGATCGCCCTCGAAAGCTTCGCGGACCGCATCAGGACCGATCAACCCCAATGCCGGAATTCCCTGTGCTTCCCGGAAATCGGTAATGAAGGTTTTTGCCGAGGTCGCTGAAGCCACGAGCGCGGCAATACCGGCAGATGCCAGAAAAAGTTTGCTGCGGGCCATTACTTCAGCTCCGCCTGGTGCTTCTGGCCATCAATCGTGACAGCCGTCAGAGCTTTGTCACGGACGACCCATGACAGTATGTGTTCGGCCTTGACGGGCACTTCGTCGGTGACCGGCCCGCGCTTCTTGTCGACCGATTTGACGACAAGAACCTTAACGTCGAGCTGCTTTGCAACAGCCTCGGCATCGAGATCAGGTTCTGCATCATCTGCCTTTTTGGAAGTCGCCGCCTTTTTCGCGGGTGCCGCCTTTTTGGCAGGCTCGGTTGACGGCTGGTTTGCACCGGCCGTTGCATCCTTGTCCTTGTCGGCTTCGGAATTAATTTCCGTGGAAGCGGTCGAAGGTTCTGCAGCTTTCGAACTGGACATTGCTCTCACACCTTGTCGGATGAAACACAAACGGCCTTGATCGTCAGGCCGCTTTGGTGCCAATCTATCGGTGTGATTGCTTGATCGCGTGTCCGGAACAGTTCCGGGCCACGGCTTCGCCCCCGGACTGATCAACAATCCGGTTCCCCAAAGACATAAATATTCGGTTTTAAGAGGCTTTAAGAGGCTGTGAGAGGCCTAAGAGCCCGCTAGGAGCAGCAACGCCCCATCTATAGAGGCAACTGCGCCTGTATGGCAAAATAAATCCGTTACGTCATTTTTGCTCTCCGTTGGTTCAATTCAGTTCGCGTGCCAGATCACGTTTGCCGGGATTGCGATAGATTTCGTCCTCGCTAAAGGGCATGCGTTCGGCATGTTTGACTTCCCAATTCGCCATGTGCGGAAGAGAGATACAGCCGCAATTAATCGTCTCTTTCGCCGGGGCCTTGGGATCGCGCGGATACATAAGTTCGACACCGCCAATAATGAACGGCTCGTCGACTTCAGCAATCTGACCATCCGCAAGGTCGTGGCTCCTGCGACTGTGAACCTTTCCTGATCGCCGCCACTGTTTTTGCAGACCAGGCAACATTTCGGCCGCCTGTTTCTGACGTTCCTGCGACGCGACGGAAAAAGCACGCCCCATCTCGGTACGAACAATCGTAAGAGCCCGGCTTCTTTCGCTCTCGATCAGCATGGAAACAGACGTGGCTGCATCGGCCGGTGTCTGGCCACCGATCATGACAAAGCCGATCTGGCCCTTCACCTTGCTGGCAACGTCCGCGCTGACATTCTTCAGGCGATCGGTAAGGAATGACCGGATCGCCATCAGTTGGCGGCGATCAACATCAGGCAGTAGTCCGGCAATTCGCAACCCACCAGCGGCCAAAGGCTTCTCGATAAGATCGATGCCAAGCGAATGCGCTGCGGCCAAATGTTCACTACCCGAACTGGCCATCTCTTCGCCGATCTCTCTAAGAACCTTGTCGATCGATTGCTGGATGTTGGGCAGTTGCCATGCCTGAAACTCACTCGCGCCTATCGCCAGTTCGGCGGCAATGCGTTGCCGACCGACCTTAAGGATATGGACAACGTCTCTGAGGGCGGTGCGCATTTCTTCAGTGTAAAGCTTCACTTGGCGTTTGCGCTCTTTCCGAAAGGCTTTATCCCGCGGGTCGGTGGTCATGCGGCCTCATCCTCTTCGAAGCCCGGAAAACTGTCTTCTTCCTGCTGCTTGCCCTTGTCTGCCAATGCCTGCTCGAGTTCTGCGTCAGGATCGACTTCGAGGCCCATACGACCGGCAACCAGGGCAATAAGAGCGACCGCAGATGTCTGGCTCAACAAATGACGATCAACAGCGGCCGCAACCGCCGTGACCACACTGACCAGGGCAGTTGCGTATTTCGAGGTGTCGCTTGCAATCATTTCTGCGAACACGGCCGAGACCTCGTAGTCCTCCGGCTCATTGCTCTGATCGGGTTCCGAGCCATAAAGGACCAAAGTCTTTTGACGAATGACGAAGGTGCCAATCTCTTCAAGCATATGCTTGATATAGCGCTGACGCATGGACAGATCCTTGAAGGTCGGTTCGCCCATCTCGCCCGCTGTTGCGCGGTTGACATCGCCGCCGCCACCAAACCAGTGCTCGGGGATCGAACGGCCACCAAGAATATGGTTGCGGAACAAACGCGCCGTTTCATTGTTATCGGCTCCATTAAGTTCCGGAACGACGGCGTTCCATGTTTCGCTGTCGTTATGGACGCGCACGCTGCCCGGTCGCGGCGGTGCAATCTCGCGGGCACGCTGGTTGACTTCCTCGGGCGTTGCCCCCTTCAGGGTCACATCCCAAACAAATGCGCGCAGAAAGTCCCAGCGCTCGAGTTCGCCAAACAGTGAATGGTCGTAACCATCCAGCCAGTCAATCTGGGGCAACAGGTCAGAGTGTCCTCGGGTCGCGTTCGACAAATCGTTGACCGTGAAATAGAAGCAATCACCATCGGTAAAGGTTTCGCGGATATCGCGTGTCCGTTTTGAAAATGCTTCTTCAGGACCATTCACGATGATGCGATAGCGCCGTGCAATACCTTTTCGGTCTTTCTTGGTCACCACCCCGATCGGCTGTTCGATATTGTCCGGATCGGTGACAACCGTTTCGATCAGTCCAGGATCGAGATAGCCCAAACGGACATGGCCGTTCATTTCGTTGACGAAGGCCGGATAGCATTGCTCCCCATAAAGGGCCAGTTCACGGACCTTCTTGGGCAGCTTGATATCCATATTGTTGATCGGGTCATTCCAGAATTTGCGAAGCCATTTCTGGGCCTCTTCATCCTTGACCTGAAGCGTGACACCTTCGGCCAACAGAAACGCCACCGGGAGCTCGATAAGACGATTGGCCAGCGGATTGGTCCGCCACATATAGACGCCAAGTTCCTGCATGCGGGTCTGTGTGATCGATGACAGATCCCGGCGTGCATCGCCGGTCAGTCGACGCCAACCTTCCTCGTCATTATCGATCGTCTTTCCGGCCGCTTCTCTTACCGTCGTCTCCTTCTTCGAAAACAAACCGCCAAACGACAGAAAATGTTTCAAGCCCATGTGCGTTTTCTCCCGTCAAAAGGCGTTCCCGGCCGTTGCAAAAGACGGTTAGCATCCCGGCCCGGCATGCTCCGAACGTCATAGATTTCCGGATCGTGGTCTACGGTAGCACCCGCCGCTGGCAGCGCAGCTTCGCTGGCCGCAGCAATAGCCAGCATTCCCGCCCAGAACCGGTCAGCGTGTCCCTCTGCATCATCATCAGCAACCAGCCGAATACCCCCGGTGACACCTGTAACCTTGCGAACCTTGTGAAGGTCGGCGCGCAATGCAGGATCGCCGGCAGGAATGCGGATTTTGCGATCCTCGAATTTCTGCTTTCCCATCGTCGCGATATTCAGGCGCGTTGCACCCTGAAGCAAAACGCCATCCACCCTCAACTCGCCATAACGCTTCTTGGCATCTTCAACGGGCTTCTCGCCCATACCGCCTTGGTCCATTGCGATGCGCACCGGGTTGTAGCGGTAAAACAACTCGTCCATGATTTCGTCCTGTCGGGAGAAAGAGATATTTTTCTCGGCACGGATTTCCCTCGTGACCAGAACGTCCCCGACCTCTTCTAAAACCCAAGCAACCCAGAGGTTGTTGCGTCGTGCAATGTCGTTGCCGATAAACGTTTTGCCACCTGTGAACTTTGACGGATCACCAGAATCCTCCGCTTCACACGGCATGATCAGTTCGTAGGTTAGCCAGGCTGTCGCCTCATCGGCCCATTTGAGCTCATATTCCTGTTCCCAGGCATCCTGATCTGCGATGCCCTGTTTCAGTTCATCAATGCTTCGAGGCAGCCCATCGCTCACCGCACGATAGATATCAACCTCGTGACGCGACCAGGTGCTATCCCCGGCCGTCATCAGCTCATAGAATTTGTTACCCTTGCCGTTTGGCGTGCTTGTTACGCGAAGTTTGTGACCAGCACTGATCACCGGGAATAGGGCCTTCCAGATTTCGCGAGAGTCCCGATGGAAAGCGAATTCATCAAGGAAAACATTGGCAGAGAAGCCACGAGCCGTATCAGGGTTGGCCGGCAATGCAGTAATGCGCGATCCCCCCGGAAGAACGACCTCGAGCGCTTTGTAACGGCTGTCATCTGCACCGGAGACCTCATACTCCAACTCTTCGAAGCCCATCTGATAGGCTTTGGCATGAAGCTTGATGCCTTCATCCATTGCTTCTTTGGCTTGCCGTTCACCACGGGAGAGAATGACCCAGCGGGCGCGTTTGCCGTTGACCCACGCATCGAAACAATCATCAACGATCTCAAGGCCCGTCGTAAACGTCTTGCCTGTTTGGCGGGCGAACATGCCGATTTTGAAACGCGACCGGTCAAGAAACCAGTCACGCTGATATTTGAACAATGGAACGGCAGGCTGGGTTTTGGTCATTCGACGATGATCCCGTAAACTTCTTCACGGATGCGCTTCAGTACAGCTTTCGGATCGGATGTTTCTGTGTCACCCAGTTCGCTCTCGACTGTTTCAAGCTTGCGATCGACAGCATCCCGGATCTGTTCTCTGAGCTTGTTTTCAAAGTCTTGATCGAGACGCAGCGCTTTACCCAACTCAGCCAGCCCCTTGCCCAACATCATCACATCTTTCGTATCGAGCTCAGCATCCTCTTCCTGAAACTTCATCAGCATGTCAAATACAAGCGTCCTGGTCATCTCGACCAAAAGACGACCCTGCTTACCTTGCACAGCCGCATCACCAAGTTCGGTGGTGATTGCTTCCGTGATCTGTCGGGATTCCCGGAGGCGCGCCGCCACACGTTCAAAGTTCTGGCTATATCGACCGACGGACGAGCGGGAGATTTCATAACCCCGCTTTCCAAGCCAACCAACAAGGTCATCGATAGAGCAACGTCCCGTCGCCATCAGGTGCCGGAAGGCTCTCAGATCCTCTTCGGAGAGTTCTGTTTCGATCTTGGGTTTCGTCGCCATTTCAGGCCCCCGGTCCGGGGCGAGCGACACCGGCAACACGTACATTGCCAGATGCGACGTCAATACCGCGCTGGGTGATGGTTGCGGTGTGGACAGAGGCCGACAGTTCCTCGACCGTTACCAAGCCCATATCGCGCAACCAGGCATAGTCGCCCCGCACCATATCGCGCGAACAACTGAACCCGAAATGATCGACAACCGAATGCATCACACTGTCGTTCGCCGAGTATCCGTTTTCTTCTTTCAGATATCGCAGAATGGTCAAACGGCGTTTTTCCGCGACAAAATCAGGATAGCTCACGGTTATGCCCCTTTGTTGGTCAGCAGGAAATCTTCGATGCGATTAAGAACACGTTCGTATCGATCCTGATTTCGGTACGCAGCCTCGACACGTTCCATCAGCCCGCCCATTTTTCCGGACAGCTTCTCAAGCGCCATGCTCAGATCGTGGATCTCGGACTGGTCGGGCAGATCCTCGAGCATCTCCTCAACCCTTTTGACCCGGCTTACCAAGCCGTCGAGTTGCTTTTTGTCTTCCTCATAGTCTTTGCGAGTGACAAAGCGTTCCTTGATCGACCAGCCAATCCAAGCGATGAAGCCCTGAAGAACCAAGGCGATGAGCCAACCGTATTTTGTCAGTAGTTCAAGCGTCACGACCTATTTCCCCCGCTCAAAATCGCTCTGGCAACGCACGCAGCGAACTGCATGTGGATTTGCTTTCCGTCGCGCTTCCTTGATCGGTTCACTGCAATCGATACATTCGGCGCGCCCGGCCCCTGTTTGGTTGCGGCGGGACTTGGCCTTTGCCTGGTCCCGCCACATTTCCTCGTTCGCCTGTGCGGCGTCGATCATGTCAGGCATCGATGCCGCCTTGATGCAGCTCGTTGCGCAAAGCATCGGTCAGGGCATTAAGCTCGGCCCATTCTGCGTCGGTTGGATCTCGATTTTCGGCGATCATCCTGTCAATCGCTTCCTTTGCCTTGATGGCCATCGGCACACCGGCCGAAACGGCATTGCCGATCTGGATACCAAGCAGGATCAGTTGTGCGATGCTCACGGCAGGGCTCCTTTCTTCGAAAGATATGCCCCGAATTCGGCCAGGGCTGATCGCGCTGCCGAGATCGCCACCGGAATGGCTGGACTATCCCCGGCCCGAACGGCTCCCTGCGCCTCCTTCAAGGCGTCATGTGCAGCAATTTCCAGCCGCTTGACGATATCGGCCGTTGCGGGATCGGTCTGCGGACTTCGGACAAACTCGGTCGCCGCGACCAGCGCTGTGTTGTAATCAGACTGAAGGGCGAAAACCGTCTGTGCGGGTGTCGCGCCCTCGGTCTGATAGGCGGTGTAGGAGGCGCAAGCCACCGGCCCGCCAAGCCCGATGCCACCAAAGACAAGTAACGCAATGGCAATCGACCGGATGGCATTCTTATCCACCTTGCCGATGGTATGGCTGGCCTTGATCCGGCCATAGATCGAAAGACCGGTACCGACCACACCGCCAAAGGCAACCAGAGCCGTGACGATTTCAGTCTGCATTTCCGGTGCGATTGTGACGCCGAGGCTCGCGCAAAGCGTCGAGATCAACGATACGAGAGCACCGATAATGGTTTTGGACTGCCACCATTGTTTGGTGGCGATTTCAGGCGTGGACATTTTCCGTCTCCTCGTTCATGTCCCAAAGACCCCGCACATCCTCGATCGCGCGCAGGAAATGCTGATGCGTTCCTGCACCTGCAGGCGTGTTGTAATGCTGTTTCCAATAGGCGGCGATATCGGGCCAATCACCTGCGGATGGCAGCGGATCGGGAGACATCCAGTATTTGAGCCGTGCCAAAGCGCAGCCAAAGAACGGGTTGCCATACAGCTCATCAATTGCCTTTTCCCGCCCCGGCAGGACGCGAAGGCGATGAACAATATCTTCCAGGGCGCGTTTGCGCTGGACCTTAAGCCAGCGTTCGAAAACGTCATTTGCCGTTGCCGGTTCGATCTGGAAAAATCCACGTGCGGGACCGCCGCCGTGTTGAGAAACAGCCGCAAGCCCGCTTTCCGCTAAGGCGGTGCCCAGCAGCAATTGCTCGGCTGCCACACTATTCAGACGTGGGTCAACTGAACTAAGGCTTGAAAGCACCGGTCGAATGACGGTGCCGAGAAATAGCTTCGGGGGAAACATGACTTGCTCCAACTGTGTTGGTAGCAAGATGCGCGATCTTGATCTTATCGCGCGTGGCCGGAACTGTTCCGGCTATCACTCTTTTTCGGAAAAAAGGTCCGGCTGGGTCTGTTGACGCACTTCAGAGCGGACTTTGCGTACATATCGCTGTGAACAGCCAAGCGTCAAGGCAACGGTTCGATTGGTCCCATCAGCGTCCATAATGCGGGTTTTCTTGAGGTCGCGGAAGGTACCGCGCGGAATCTCGATCTTGCGTCCGCCGAATTCAGCACACAAAGCCTCAAGCCGGTCAAGCCCGATGATATCGGTGAATGAGTGAGAAGGGTTAGCCGTGATCGGAATATAAATGTCCTCGGTTCCTCCAAATGCTTCTGCAAGACGCACGGCTGCGGCCGGGCCGATGACTTCGGCCAACCTGCGTAACCCGACAGGCCAAGAGCGGATGTCTTCAACCATTACCCCCACCTTGCAAAAGCAGTGGGTCACGCGATGCGCCGGTCACACCTGGATCAATCGTTACCTTGTCACCTGCACGATATCCAACGACGCGCGCACCATCAAAGCGACGATCCGGTAGCTTCAGGCTTGGACGATTTACAAACTCGACCCCGCGTCGTGCAATATCGGCTGAAATGCGTTCGATATGCGATGTGTGATCAAGATAGAACTTTTCCGCATCTCCCGTTGCCTCGGCGCGGGTCCACCAAAGATCACCAAGGCGCTTCGCCAGACGGGCAACAAGGGCCAGTTGAAACGCCTTTACCGCTGCGTTGCGCGTCTTGGCTTTGCGTCGCTTGGTGTATTCTGGATGCTTGCGAAACTCACCCGTCGCAAATTTGACCGCACTGCTGAGAAGATCATGAAGGTATTCAGCGACAGCAACATCAACTGGTCGCCCGGTATAGACAATGCGCGTCCGGTCAGACTTTTCATAATAGACGTGGCACGCACAGACTTTGCCAACGACAGCCCATAGACCATCGACGACAGTTCTGCGTGCCCCATAGCTATCTGCGCGAAGCTGCTCAAATTCCAAATCACCGTCGGCCAGCCCGTATTCAGACATCAAGCGAAATGCCATAGCCATTGCAGAGTTGGCTTCTGCTTCCGTGCAACCGTTTGCTACGGTTTTATTCCGCAGGTTTCTGATCTTCTCGCGAATTTTCTTCAGGTCTTCGTTCATTATCCTTGGTCCCTTCCTTCTGACCATTGCTCTTGGTGCATTCGGTGCAAGGCCAAATCCAAAGCCACCCCGTGCCATCACATGCCCGGCATTCGCTCTCAGCCATCACCGCACCCTTTTCTTGTCAGGCCAGACAGTGACCAGGCAGTGCAAACGAGCGTCATAGGTCACAACCAGCCACTGGTCAGCATGGCGAACCGTCAGACGATATCTGGCCTGACCATCGCGAACAAAGGCACGCTCAAGGCGTTCAATCGCATCCTGCAGGCTCTCGATTGCGGCGGGTGAAAGATCGATGTGTCTGGCGCGCGCCCGTTTCAGCACGTGCAGAAAACAATGAGTGCGGTGCGCGATCAGTGCATCAAGGTTCACTTGGCACCGCCTTTCAGCGCACGCACACGCGCACCAAGGGCCTCTATTGCCTGATCGGCCTGATCATCAGTCAGGTGAACATGCGAAATCTGGCGCGGGCTCTTCACAAACCGCTCAACCCACCGGCAGAGATCGAGGATGTCAAACTTTCCGGGATGCAGGATCTTCCATTGCGCTTCGAGAATGCGGCAACGCGGTCGTTCGATTTTGTCGCGGAACCCGATCGGATAGGGCGACCAGTTGACTTTGGCTTCGCGCTCAGCCCAACTTTTGAGAGCTTCAATCACTTTGTAGGCTTGTTCCGGCACCAAAAAAGCAGCGTCATCGACCTTGGCTTGCCGTTTGATGAATGCCCCCAAGGCGCTCTCAGAGGGGTCTGAGATAACTCCGAGATGATACAAAGAGATCCATAGCGCACGGATTTTGCGCGCAGTATCACTGTCCGCAAGCCGTGCCCTACCAGCACGTTTTGGCGCTTTGCGCTTCGGCTTGAAGCCAAGTGTTTTGAAATGATCAATCAGCTCGCCCAATTGTGCGGTGCCAAGCTGGGTCCGGCTTGTCTTGCCGTCGAAACGCTGCGCTATGATAGCGCGATAAGCATCGTCATCGAGTGCCAGCTCTTTCTTGGCGATTTCGATCTTTGCATAAAGGCTGCGACGGAACGGATCGATCTGCTTTTTGGGTTTGCGAACAGCACTCATGATTGATCTCCGCGTTTTGACTTGGCAACCAGACGCTCAAGCGGTGTGAGAGGAAGGTTGCGCAGCCTCTCTTCTGGTGTCACGAACCGGGAAAGGTATTCGCGTTGCGCTTTGCACCATGCCTTGTATGGCCACATGCTGCGCTCACCCCAGGGGTAAGCCTCGCGAACAGCCTTCCGTCGTTCTTTTAGCGACAGGTCAGCGGGCAAACCTCGGTCCAACTCGGCTATGATCTTGCGAGCGGTTTCGTACCAGGACGCATTCATTTCGCATGCCTCCTAAGCCAGTAACCGCGACCATGCTCGACCACGATCTGCTCAGTTCCGCCGACACGTTTGATGAGCCTTCTGAGCTTGCAAACCCGAACACGGATTTGATCCGCCCAATAGTCGGGCATGTCATCCGGATGCGGCCAAAGCGCTTCCATCAGGATTTCATCTGTCGCAAGCCGATGCCCCGATATGGCCAACAGCAAAACCGCTACGCTTGACGAGACAGCAACCACATCCTTTGGTCCGGCAAGAATCCACCCGCCCGTGTAAAGCAGGCGCAAAGAGTCAAAGGACCGCGTTTTGAGCTGCTCAATCCTGATCGTGCGGTGGTCATACTTTTTCTTGCGCGGCGTTCTGGCAAAGATTGATCCGGCTGGCTTGGTGCTGTTTGACGCGATATGGTTCATGCCGCGTCTCCAAACTTGTCGACCTGGTTGCCCCATGCCGACCAGCCTTTTCGGCGCTGACGCGCAAACAGCTCGATATATGGACCGTCAAACATCGTTTCGATCCGGTCATATTGTTCGTCAGGTTTCCGGGAGTGGCCGCGCGCTTTGGCGCGGATCTCGACATCAGGCCACCACTCCATCCAATCGCGGACAGAGCGCACCCCTTCAGGGACGCTCCCGACACCAAACAGATCATCAGGCAGCTCGGATTTAAGCGACGGATTTCCGCGTGTTGCCAACAGGCACGGCTCCAGGTTCTTTCGCGTGCCGTAGCCGGTGCCGAACGCATATTTTCCAGTGTCCGGATTGAATTTGCGCCACTCCCATGCAAGCCCTTTGAACTCAAAACCCCATGCTTTCAGAACACGGTTCCATTCGGGCATAAGCGGCCAAGTGACCCACATGAATAAAGCGCAGTCATCCGCAGCCAGAAGTTCAACCGGCATGGCTGCAATCTCATCCACTGTCATGCAGTCATAGTGGGCGGATGGTCCTTTGCCTTCACCTTTCGGGGAAAAATTGGCAAACGGCCAAGCGGCATCCGCCAGGATAACGCGAAAGCCTCCCACAGGTCGCAGATCTGCAAACTGCTTGCGCATTGTGTTAGTCATGACGCCGCGTTGCCCCCTCAAGTGAATGGCGACTGACGGCCGCGACCAGGGCCTGCCAATTGCCACCAGCCTCGATGTAGGCGCGAACCAACTGTTCAGGGTCGGAGATCGTTACAGAATGATCTGCAACCGAACCATCGGCCCTCAACGCTTCGTTCGCTTCGTGAATGGCCTTGCGGAGATGTTCGCGGGCCTTCATTCGGCCGCGACCGCGCACAAACCCGGCCGCGACGATTGCCAGATTGGCAAGCACCTTTCGGCTGTCAGGGGTTTGTCCGCGAAGCGAGGCCATTGTTTTCAATCACCTTGTTATCGTTTGCTCTGTCCCGCCAACTCAGCGGGTGGTGCAGCGGACCATTCCGGTCGGCCTTGCGGCCTTGACGGTTTTGGCAATAACGCCCTCATCTCCGCTCGCCGCTGCACCAATCAGCAGTCCGTGGACTGCTCGTTGCTGAAGCGGTACCGGGACCGAACCAAAAGCACTTGCAACAGGTTCGGGTCGGTCCCGGTTGGCTCATCAGCCACCACGCACACGTCTGCGTGGTGCCATCAGAAATCGTCTGTATTGTTCGATTGCCTGGCGGTCACCAATTGCGTCCTCGGCCGGGATACCAGGCACGCGACGGTTTGAACCGATACGGCGGCGAAGAATGGCTTCAGGACCGCTCGCGAGCTTGATCGCATTCACTGGCAACTGCTCGCCGAACTGGATATCTCCACCCTCGTAGCAATAAGCAAACATCAGGCTGCCTCCCCCTCAGAGGACTTGAAGTTGATCGCCCGATCATTGAGCACATCATCAACACGGCGCGGCCTGACACCGGGACTGCGATCCGGTGTGTAGCCATGCGATATCGCAACGCTCAATGCCCCCTTGGCATGACGTGCCAGGACATAGATCTGACGACGGTCGGCCAAGAGCACCGAGTACAAGACAGTTGGCTTACGCTTGCTCATCGGTATCCTCCGGCTCGGCAAAGAAATCAGACGGTAGGATGAGCTGGACGAACGGGTCACTGCGGCCCAACACGCCGTCGATATGTTCGCCAGTGATCTTCTTGGCCTGAAAAGCTCGCCCCAGATACTGCTCAGGAAGGCGGGAGAGCGTGATCTGAGCTGTATTGCCTCGCTTCGGCACTTTGAGCTCCCACCCTTTGGAAACCTCACTCAGCCGGAGTTTTCCTGCATGGTCATCAATGCCCCAGCGCACCATGTACTGCTTGCCTACACTGAGCTTGAGCCGTTTGACGGCCTCATCACCAAAGCGCAAAACGACCATGTTGCACTTATGAACCTTGCGGGTGGTCAGCAGAACTTCGTCAGGCTTGATAGCCGGTTTGACATTCTTGACGGGCGGCTCGATTGTTACGAATGACATTGCTCATTCCTCCTCGATCAGCGCCGCAACCAGTTTGTCGATATCACTGTCCTGCGGCTTGACAATGACAGCGTCGGTCGCATCAACAACCGAGATACCAAGACGCTTAAGGTCTTTGCCCGGAAGATTGGAAAGAGCCGTTTTCACCGGCTTTTCAGTAACCTTCACAAGGGTTGAAAACTGGTCAGGAAGTGTGTTGCGAATGCGCGCGACCAGAAGGACATCTTCGGGACATTCAAGCCGTCCTGGCTGCTTTCCAAACCCAACCTTGATCCCTGCAAACGTGCGGGATTTCGGTTTGGTAAACAGATCCGGTGCAGCCTCAATCGCGTTCTTGAGTGCTGTCTCATGCTCGCGCACGGTTTCAACCTGTTTGCGGATCATGCCCATATAGCGGGCCTTGATCTTTTCGAGATCCTCGTGCAGGGCGGTCACACCTTCCTGCAGCTCGATCCGGGCGGCAGCATAGCCCTGTGCCATTTGTTCGATCTCTGCCATCGTCGTCATAGCGGTTTCCTTTGAAGGGTCCGCCAGTAGCGGATCTGTTGAAGCCAAAAGCGAATGAAGGGAATGCGGGAACGTTTCATGCGACTGATCCCCCGCCGTCCGGCGGCAGATCGCGGCGCAGTATTTCTGCCGTGCGTCGGTCTGCCAGATTGATGACCTGACCTCGGGCAACGGCGCGCTCGATCGCGTGCAGGCTGGTCTCACCAACAGGGATCGGTCCGGCGCTATGCTCGTAAGAGCCAAGACTGTCAGAGAGCTCCTGCAGGTTGGTCAGCAAGATGTCTGTGGTTGCGTGATCGAGTTTCAGGCTCCCGGAACTGTGGTTGGCCATTTTCCGCAACGCCGCTGTGATGTTGGACAGTTTTTGGCTGATCATCACAAACCTCCTCACACTGCTGACGAGGAATGTTTTTCCCACGCCATCTTGATGTGTTCGATTGTGCGAGGAACGCCTGCGCCATTCGCCAGAAGGGTTGCCAACTGCAAGCATTTGGTCATCCCACGCAGTGCGCCTGGCTTGCGCGCAATCGCCTTGAGGTATCGGATTTCTTCTTTGTCTGTGACATCCCAGGCAGCGATCAACGCACACATGTCGGCTGCTTTCGGTTGGTTTTGTGTACAGCGCACGCCAACCCGTGAAAAAAGCTGCGCAAAACCGGGTTTGCGTCCGTTGCCTTCCAGTCGGGCGTAAACCGTTTCATTCCCAACAAACACCAGCCCGACAGTTCCGCGTGCCTTGTCATAAATGGACCGCGCCTGATCAAGCGCCTCAGTTGTCAAATGCTGGGCTTCGTCGATGATGATCAAGCCGTTGGTACCATCAACGCGGTTTACGATTGCCTTTGACAGCTTGGTTGGTGACTTCTCGGTAATGCCAAGCACTTCTGCCAATTCAAGCAACATGCCGTGCGTGCCCTTGGTGCTCGGCTCCATGGTCGCCACCCAGACATTGCGATTGGTACGGGCATATTGTTCGCACGCTGTCGTCTTACTGATACCGGCACCACCGGCGATAATGGCGATTTCCGGCAGCACGTGGGCATATTGCAACGCGCTCATGAACTCGATCGTTGACGGGGTTTCAACATAGTCGGGGATGCGAGGTACCCGCTTTGCCGTCTGCTTTTTCTCGCCCAGACCTGACAGCCAGATTTGAACCTCGCCCGCCACGCGGGAATTGTTGCCGGCATACGTGCCTTTGAACCAACCAGTGAACGTGCCGTATTTTACACCGGTCAGCTTTGCCACATCTGCTTGGCTGTAGCCCTCTGCGTCCATGACCTCTTGGACACGACTGCGGATTTCCTGAATCTCTTCGTCTGTAAAAGTGCTGTCTGTCGCAACGATATTGTTCATGCTAAAATCCTTTATTGGTCGTCTTGATCAAAGAGGGTGCGCAATGCTTGGCGGCGGCGCGCCCTCACTCATCCCGTCCGCCCTGCAGGATCTGCAGACCAGCCCGGAAATTTCGTGAAAAATCTTCTTCGTCATCAGGTGTTGGTAATGCCTCGGCTTGGCGTGCAAGGTTGCCTGTAACCAGGCGAACAGCAGCAGGCTGCGGTGCCGCCTCGGCGTCGTCGCTGTCCGGAAGCAGATCCATGTATTCTTCAAGTGAAAGTGTGCGCTCGATCTCGGCGGCTTTCTTGGTCAGGTTGATGAATGCCCGACGCTTGCGGCCATGTTCGCGCGCTGCGTTGCGATCAGCGAACCCACTGGCCTCCCAAAGGCCAACTTCGCCGATGAAACTGCCATCAAGGCGATAGGCGTAAACGCTGTCATGGAGGAAGTCCGGGTCAAACCGCACCATGATCGACTTGCCCATGTGATCATGCAGGCATTCATCCCAATAGAAGTTCCCCATAAGCTCGATCCGGCCACTGCGCTGATCCGTGCGGATCTGTTCGGCGGCTAGCAAGCACATGCGCAATTGCTCGGGGGCAGCTTTGCGGATGACGGAATCTGCGTAGCTGGCATCGAATGCCTGGTCAAAGGACCGAACCCGACCGCACACCCGCGTATTGCGCTTCGGACGTGCGTTGTGGACGCGAATGCCCTCGCCAACGACCTTCAAAAATTCATCAAGCGGGATCGCTTTACTGCGGTAGTTTTCCGGCTTGGCATCCGGCTTGTTGCCGGTGTAGGCACCGGCGAATTTCGGATGTTTCGCAATGTGGTTGCAGAAATCCCGGAACATGCGTTCGATTGGCTTGGATTGCCCGGAATACGGTGTGGTCCAGTGGATATTGATGCCCAATGCGGTGAGGATACCGCTTGGTTCTTCAGGCTTGACCTTGAACCGGAAACGGTTTGGCGTGCCGCCAGAGATGCACTTGGCGGCAAATCCGCGACCGTTATCAAGCCATGCATGATCCGGGATACCGTATTCACGGAACAAATCACCAAAGGCCAGTCGAACAAGGTCAGAGTTTTCGGATTTATCTACGCGCCAGGCGACGCATTTATTGGAATACAGATCCTGAATCGCAATCATGATCGGGCGGCAAATCTCGCCATCCGGGAACTCAACCCATACGTCCCATTTGTGACCATCAACGTTGACCGCTTCCATCGCGTGGAATTCTGATCTGTCGCGCACCTGGGGCGGATACATCATCTTGAGTTTTTCGCTGCCTTCGCGCAGCAAGACACGAACCGGAGCCGGTATTTCGCTTTCCAACCGTCGTTCCAGTGTGCGTGCAGCTGGTATTGTCCAACCATTCTCCTGCGCCGCTGTCTCAAGTCGAAGATAACAGGCAGCGAATGGCGGCTTTTCAAGGCGCAGGAAATCAGCCTTCAGACATTCCCAGGCGAGCGGGTCACAAGGTACTTTCTTCGTGCGGCCGGCATGTCGTGGACAGAGGGCAGGCAACCAGTCTTTGCGATCCAAACCTTCAACCAGCTTGAACCAGTTGTAGATCGTGGATGCACCGATGTTCTGTTGCGCAGAAACGCTGCATACGGCTTGATCCTTGGAAAGTGCACCACGTTGCAGAGTGCAAATGGCATCAAGAACAGCAAACCGGTCATGCGCCTTTTTCTTCCGCGCTTCGGGCAGAGCCTCAAACCACTCCCAGTCTACGCGGGCAGCAGTCGAACCCCTTCCATTTGATTGCGGTGCTTCGGCTTTCTTGCGGGCGATTTCCCGCTTCTGCAGCTCTGTTTGGGCCGGTATTGGCAGCAATGACCAATGATATTCCCAACCGCCGCCGCGCCCTTTGCGTTTCCTTGCAAGCGGGTCATTGTTATGGGTGGATGCATCGCGCCAGTTGTTGCGATCTGCAAGCGCATTGACACCCATCTTGGTGCCCGGTGTACCTGGCAGCCTCAATTCGGCGATTTCAGCGGGTGAAAACCACTCTTGCATTACGACTTCCTCCCGCGCCGGAGCGAATGAAGCTCCCCGTTAAGTTCTTCGATTTTTTCAGCAAGGATCGCTTCGCGGACCGTGCCCTCGTATTTCCGTGGAATGACTGTCAGGCCAAGCTCCTCGGCCAGCAGGGTCAAAAGCCTGTAATCATCGGTCGCGTGCATGAGCGCAACAGCACGTGGCACGCTGATTTTGTGATCTTCGCGCGACTGACTGGCATAGGCGTCGAGCATGTTTTTGGAGACTTCTTCACCAAGAAATTCTCCCATGCGGCGTGCTACGTCCTCGCGTTCCAGCGGTTCCTTTTCGCGGACCTTCACATCTGCAAGAATGCGAGACACCGCCAGTGCGATCTTGCCGCTGATGGTCGCTGCTCGAACCATCTGCTCTTCGAACCTTTCGACCTTCGGGCTGGAGGGATGCCAGCTCAGCAGGTCCAGTGTCTTGCGATCTGAACGTTGCCGGACCATCAAGCAGCCTCCTCGGCGTCAGGAGTTGCCATATCGAGCAAATCTTGGAGAAGAAGACGATCCCCGGCTGACAGCTCCCGGACGAACGTCCGTCGCGCGGTAAGGCCTGAATGGCGCCAGGCATCCATCAGTTTTTTGATTTCGGCTTGAGTAGTATCCGCAACCACCTTCGGCTTGCCACTGGTTCGCTCAAGCGCGGCTTTGACCGATTTAACCCCGTGCTTCTGATCAAGGATCAGTTCAACAATCTTGATCTGCGCGTCCGGCTCCTGTTTGGCCAGCAGCAACAGCTCACTCTGATTTTTGGAAAGTTCCGTGCCGACAAGGTTCTTGCGAACTTCCGGTGACAAGCTGGTGGCGATCTTTACTGATCGCTCGATCGTGCGTGGGTTAAAGCCCAGGCGATTTGCTGCATCTTTGGAAAACGACATCGTGTCGTTTTCGTTCTTGCCCTTATTGTGGCCTTGTGCTCCGTGCTTCGTCTCCGGGTGCAACTCTTCATAAATGCGTTTGCGCTCTGCAAGAAACACCGCCCTATCCAGCGGGTTTAATTCATGTCTCAGAAGGTTCTCATCAATCTCAATTAGTTTGGCTTGAAGTGGTTTGATATCGTCGACAATTTCAGCAGGGATCACATCAAGACCTGCTAGTTTCGCAGCGGCCAATCGGTGTGCACCAGCAACAAGGGTCAACTCTGGGCGCAGCGCGTCCCTTGTGGCAAATGTCCGAGAGATCGTAATTGGCTGCAGAACACGTCCACATTGACGAATGCTGTCAGCAATCACTGCAACATGGTCCTGGTCAACAGCACGGAGACGTTCACCAATCGCGATCAACTCGATATCAACCATTTCAGCCATTCAGAGCCTCATAAGAACCATAAGAGATGAATTGAGAAGGTGGCGGCGGCGCGGGGGTTGAGAGAGGGTTTGACGCCGCCGCCATGGTTCCCTGTGATCGAAAGCGACCAAACAAACCGATCAACAGAGAATGCCGGGAGTTCGTATCCGGGGAATTGTTCACGCGGCTTCGTCTTTTAGACAGTGACGAAGCCGTGGCCGATCCGTATAGTTCTGGGAAGGTTGAGGTTTGAGGCGATTTCCTTTGGCGTCGTAGCGCGACGGCCAGATATCCTTTGCCCGTAGACCAAGTGCTTCTGCGATCGCTTGCTCACCCTCTGCATGGGGATGACGAGTTGCATCGCGTGTCGTACCGACGCGAAAACCGGAAGCACGGTCTACATCAGCAAAGGTGAGCCCCTTCTGGTTCAAATCGAACCGGATCTCCTGAGGGCTTCTGTCGTGCCTGCGCACCATTGGCATCTCCTCGAACTTCCCGGCCCTGCCAGGCCGGTAGATTTGGAATGTAAAATTCCGTGAACGAGGAAAATCTGAGCCTTTTTCGACTAACAGTCAAGCGATAAAATTCGTTTACGGTTCAATAAACAGCTTCTTTCGAATGATTTATCGCTAACAGTTTGTAATTATTGATGTTTTGCGGAAGTGAAAAGTCCGAAATGAACAGTAAACCTCCGTTTTCGGTTAGCTCAGAATACCGTAAAGGCCTCATTAGCCGATTAAGGGATGTTCTGAATGGGGAAACAGCTCGCTCATTTGCGCAGCGGGCGGACATCCCACAGAGCACATTCAATAAGATAGCCACCGGGGAATCAGAACCTCGTGCCTTTACATTGTTGAAAATTGCTGACACCGCCAACGTTTCACTTCACTGGCTCGTAACCGGCGAAGGACCAAAGGATATTCGGCAGTCACAAGGTTCCCCGGACCAAAACACTCTGGACGCGATGAACTTTAAGGACCAGGGACCACCAGCCCCTCTAGATCAGGATCTGCTGATGATGATCATTGAGGAGCTGGAGAATTTTCGCTCTCAGCATAACCTCAAGTGGGACAACAAACAAAAATCTCGCCTAATTACATTAGGTTACGCTATGATGCTCGCAGAACGTGAAAAAGGTAACCAGGTAGGGCCAGAAATGATGCGCTACCTGATGCAAGCAGCATCTTAGAGGTTTCATGGACAAACGCACCCAGATCGACAAGGCGCGACTATCTTTCCAGAACGCCATGAGAGAATCGCTCGGTGAGAATGATAACAACACCTCGACCGAAGCAACTGGAATCAATATTTATGGTGGTACCATAAATATTGAAAACCTTGAGCTCTCAATTGCTCTGCCTGGATCAAAAAAAAACTGTGAAAAGTGTACTTTCCTAAAAGTAAACTTCGCACAAAGCTGCTCGAATTTCGAAAAAAACTCTCTGTATCGTACTATCGTGCTTTTGCTCCAGGCCATGATCTCAGCTGCCTCTGACAAAATAAAAAAATCAGCAATTGTCAGAAACCTATGTATAAACCTGCAGACGCCTGCGACAGTTTGCAGCTTCATTGGCGCAGCGATAAGAAGAGTCATCGCCTGTCAGTTGCGGCTAGATCACAGGAGGAACTATGCTTGATTTTCTTATATTCGTTGGCGCTCTTTTTCTGTTTGCTGGCTTAGTTGTTGTGATCAAACCCCAAAAAAAATTGACCCGCAAAACCGGCCTCATATACCTAGTAATTGGCGCAGCACTCGGGCTTGGAGCGGTCGCACTCTCGGATTCTTCTGAGAGCAATGCTGACATTGCACAGGCCAAAGCGGAGCGCGAAGAAGACAAACGCAAAGGCTTCCATTGCCTAAGCGCATGGGACGGCTCTTACCCAGACCTGGAACGTTTTGTCGAAGATCGACTGGTTGATCCGGATAGCTACGAGCACATCAAGACCCTGGTTTCACCAGTGTCAGACATCGGAACTCACAATATCTCAATGCAATTTCGAGCCCGCAATGGCTTCGGCGGCATGACGATCGGCTCGGCCAGCGCAGTGATCACTCAAGAGGACTGCAAGATAGTCACAGCCTCAATTGACGAGAATTAAGAGCTGGCTAAGAGAGGCTCGAGGCTAAACTGAGAGCTGAACGAACTGAACGCCATCGACTCCAACATCAAATGGCGGACACTACCATTCGCCAGCCAACTCCAAAACCAAGTGCACTTACTCCACCGGAGCGCCGTTTTGGCCGGAAGGCCCCGCACACCGTGTCTTGTCCCACTTGGTCCCGTATCATCCCACCTTATCCCGCCTCACTCTAATAATAAGTGTCGGTTAACACCCGCTGATTGCGGCCGCCCCGATGGCAATGACCTATATCCCGTCTGCTGCGGCTCATGGCGATGACGCGCCAAAGGTTGTGACATCCATCAAACCGATCCACGCCATCACCAGCGCCATCATGAAAGATATTGGCGAGCCGCTTCTTCTTCTTGATGGTGCATCCTCTCCGCATTCCTATTCCCTGCGCCCAAGCGAGGCCCGAGCACTGAGCGAGGCCGATCTGGTGGTTTATGTTTCCCACAGCCTTGAAGGTTTCCTTGAAAAACCGCTTGAGACTCTTTCAAAGAGCAGCCATCAGCTTGAACTGATTGCGACCGAGGGCCTTGCCCTTCGCAAGATGCGTGAAGGCGGCACGTGGGAAAATCATGGTCATGACGATCATGACGATCACGACGAAGATCACGGCCATGACGACGATCATGGTCACGATGAACATGCACATGATGAAGACCACGATCAGGATCACGATGCGCACGGTGAAGAAGATCACCATCATGAACATGGTGGTATTGATCCGCATATCTGGATGGATCCGGCCAATGGTGCAAGCATTGCAACGGCAATTACAGATGAACTTGCCGAAATCGATCCCGAGCATGCCGATGACTATCGCGCCAATCTGAAAACGTTACTTGCAAGCCTGACGTCACTTGGCAATGATCTACGCCAACAGATCGCCCCGATCCAGAGCAAGCCCTATGTCGTGTTTCATGATGCCTATCAGTATCTCGAAACCGGATTTGGCTTGAATGCGGTCGGGTCGATCACGGTATCGCCTGATCAGAAGCCCGGAGCCAAGCGCCTGCATGAAATCGAAGACAAAATCCGTGACACCGGTGCCGTCTGCATCTTTGCCGAACCGCAATTCCGCCCGGCAGTTGTGCAGGCTGTTGTTTCCGATACCGGTATTCGCAGCGGAACCCTTGACCCGCTTGGCGCGGAAATTGCTGCCGGACCCGATGCCTATCAGGAAATCCTTCGTCAGAATGTCGGCGCCCTTGTCGACTGCCTTGGCAACGCTTCGTAAATCCTGCGCGACAGTGCTGGTTGCCGGCTTCGCTTTGCTGGCAACCAGCGTTTCGGCGTTTGCCCATCCCCATGTCTGGATTGATGCCAGCGCCGAATTCCTGTTCGAGAATGACCAGATCACAGGCATTCGCATTCATTGGGTGTTTGATGATCTGTTCAGCATGACGCTGATGGACGAGTTCGACCAGAACCACGACACGCGGTTCTTTGGTGATGAAAACACCAATCTGCGCGATAATGCCTTTGCCGCACTGGCAGAAGTTTCCTGGCTGACACATCTGCGCCGCAATGAAGAGCTGGTGCCATTTTCCGGCGCATCGGACTTCAAGGCCGATGTTACCGATGACCGGCGTGTCAGCTATGACTTCAAGCTGGACCTTGAAAGCCCGCTTGATCCGAAAAAGGACACAATCAGCCTGTCTGTCTATGACGCTGAATATTATATTGATGTCGCTTTCACACAGGTCGACCCCATCCTGTTTTCCGGGGTCAAGAATCTCTCCTGCCATTTCGAGATGAGCGAAGATGAAAAGAATCGCATCTATTTTGACCTTGTTGCGCCGATCCGCGCCGATCTTGTTTGCGCGGGCAAGGTGGCAGATGGCGGCAATGCTGGCAGCCTTGCTCCTGGTGATTTCGTTCGGGTCGATTAATCCGGCCAATGCGCAGTCGGCCAATCTTCTGGGTCGCGGCAGCAATGATAGCACCAACACAGCTCAAAACCCGTCATCTCCCGCGCAAGATGAAAGCCTGATTTCCCTGCCCGGCTGGCTGTCTGATCTTGTTGGTCAGACAATTGTCATTCAGACCAAACTCAACCGCGAAATCACCGCCACCCTGCGTGATGCCAAATCTGATCGCAGTATCTGGCCGGGACTGATGATCATTGCCCTTTCCTTTGCCTATGGCGTGTTTCACGCCGCGGGGCCCGGTCATGGCAAGATGATTACCACCACCTATTTCCTGTCACGCGATGCCGGATGGAGACAGGGGGTTGCCATGGGCAGTCTTATCGCAGGCGTACAGGCGGTAACCGCCATCGTGCTGGTTGGTGGCTTGACCCTGATCCTTAATCTTGGCCCGGCGGCAATCACCCAAAACGGTCTGGTCCTTGAGGCTGTTTCATATGCCCTGATTGCGGGTCTTGGCGCGTTGATGTGCCTGCGCATTCTGCAGGGACGGGATGATTGCTGTGATCACGGCGAACACACCCACCATGACCATCATCACCACACGCATGACCATGGTCATGACCACAATCTCGCACATGAACATCAGCACGATCATCAAGACACCGGGCACCATCATGCCCACAGCACCGCTGCACCGGCTCAAACGCGCTGGCAGATGATTGCAAGCGGGATCGTTGTTGGCCTGCGCCCCTGCACGGGCTCTATACTTGTGCTGCTCTTTACGATGGCAAACGGGATGTTTCTGATCGGCATCGGGTCGGCCTTCGCCATGGCCCTTGGCGTTGCCCTTACCATCAGCCTGATCGGACTTGCCGCCATTGGCATCCGGACCGGAACCCGGCATCTGTTTCATCTTTCTGACGGGGCAGCGGGGATCATCCGGCGCGCCGTCGGCTTTGGCGGGGCTTTGATGATCACATTGTTCGGGGTGATGCTGTTGCTGGCATCAGCAAGGCAACTGGGCTGGCTTTAAACGATAACAGCCCGCACGGTTGACACCATGCGGGCTGCTGGCATTCCTGAGCGGATGCGTTACCGGGCGCTGACAACCTTCATCACCAGTTTGCCGTCCGGCTTGATCGGCCCATCTTCCTTCGCACCGAGGGTATATTCAAACACACCGGTTTTCATGCCACCGGCCTCGGAATGAACCATCAGCATCAGCATCTCGCCGGATTTGACCGGCTCCTGCAGAATGGCCGCGACGTCCATATTCTCGCCCTTCTTGATCGGGGCATAACCCACAACCGGTCCCGGCTTCATGTCGCTATCGGTGCGGTGAACAACCAGCCAGCCATTTTCACCAGCCATGATTTTTGACGCGGTGACAGTGCCGCCCGACATGTCCTGATCCATGGCATCGACCATCGGCCCCATCGCAAATGCTGCCGAACTTCCGGCAAAAACAACCCCGGCACCAAGCAGCATGGCACCAGCAAACCCCGTCGCCTTACGTTTGAACGTCATGTGAAGTCTCCTTTGCTTTTGAATGTGAACACGCCTTTTGCGGTTCGCTCGTCTGGTGCGTTGATCGCACACACAAGAAGCTACGCAGACAATTCAATCGGGTTTCAAAAAGGTGATTTTTAATGCACGACCGGGATCAGATGTCCGTGAATGGCCGGTCCGGTCGGAAGTCCGGTCGGCGATCCCCCGACCGGTTCAAGACTGATCCCGAAGGTCGCCTTGCGCAGCATCGCCGGGGCGAACTGACCAAGTTGCTTGGTGGTCGGGTTTGCAACATTTTCCAGAAGTCCAAGCGATTGTGGCTGTGGCCCGGTTTCATCGGTAACGATCCACAGCTGATAGGTTTTACCCTCGGGAACGGTTGCCTCGACCGGCCGAATGGTGACCTCGCGGGTATCAAGATCGACACTCATGACAAAGGCCGGCTGGGTGTCATCACGATGGAACACGGCGACAAACTTGCCATCGGCAACGGGCAACACCGGATCGGATGTGAACACCGTTATCAGAAGCCCGGCTGCTATTGCAGCAGAACCCAAAGCACCGACACGCCAGATCGCAAGTTTGCGTTTAAGAGCCGCGAAATCGGCAATCCCCGGCACAGTTCGGGCAATCTCAATCCCCTCGGCATCAATCCGGCTTCGAATATTCGCAAACAGATTTGACGAGGGTGCAACAGCTTCGTAATGGGTGTTAAGTGGTGACAACCGGTTTTCCCAAGCAATAATTGCCACCTCAAGATCAGGTTCATTGCCCCGGCGCGCATTCACGGCATCGCGTTGCCGGGCGTCAAGCGTCCCGAGCACATATTCCGCCGCCAGCATGTCCTTGTCTTCGTGATCGGTCATGATCCGAGGCATTCCTTTAATTGTCGCAGGCTGCGATGCAGCCAGGTCTTGACCGTTCCCACTGGCTGGGCAAACCGTTCAGCAAGTTCGGCACGCGACCAGCCTTCAAGATAAGCCAGTTTGACCATTTGCTGACGATCATCTTCCAAGCCGCCCAGACAATGTTCAAGTCGGCGGACTTCACCGGCCCGCGCGACTTCTTCAAAAACGGTATCTGTCGAGGCAAGTGTATCAACATCCACTTCGTCAATGTCGGCTTCCGGACGCTGGCGCCTGACAATATCAATTGCCCGATTGCGGGCAATCGTCGCCATCCATGTGATCACCGATGCGCGTCCCGGCTCAAAGTCGCCCGCCTTCTGCCAGATGCGGACATAAATATCCTGAAGAGCATCCTCGCTTTGGGCGCGGTTTCTCAAGATACGCAGAACGATGCCAAAAAGTTTCGCGGAGGTGGCATGATAAAGCTGCTCGAAAGCATCCCTGTCGCCATTAAACGACAGCTTAAGGAGGTTTTCCAGATCCCGGGTTGTCGTCATAACCACCCCCCTGCAACATGCGATAGACCGGATCTCAACGCATGATCAAAGACAAACCGGGACAAAATCCCGGAACTGCATTGTCTTACGCTGATTTGCAGGAACCTGATCAATTCAGGCAGGGACAAACCCGATCTTCAGGATTTAAAATCTGCCGGGATGTTTTCGGTTGCCCTGATGAGGGCATCCATCACCATGCGAACGCCGGGCGATCTGCGCATATCGGGATGTACCACAAGCCAGACCGGCTTGCTGACTTCACCCAGTTTGTCGTCAAAGATCATCTCAAGGCGATCATCAGAATCGGCCATATAGCGCGGCAACAATCCAAGGCCGTGCCCCGCAGCTACAAAGGCAAGGACTGTTTGCGTATCATCAGCCTTTACACGCATGGGAAGCTTGGCATCAATCGTTTCCCAGACCCAGCCTTGTTGATAATCGCCAAAGGTATTGCGCCCGTCACTGCAAAATTCCCAATCCTTGCGGGCGACCCGGCTCGTATAGCCCTTGGCAGCGTAAATGGCAAAACGCAGATTTGTCAGCTTGCGCGCGATCAGGCCACTTTGGTCGGGCGTTGCCATGCGGACCGCCACATCGGCCTCACGTCGGGCCAGATTGGCAATCACGCTGGATCCCAGAATTTCATATTCGAGATTTTTCTGATCGCGCAGCAATTCGGCGAGGCGCGGCGCAAACAATAGCCTTCCGGCCGCTGGCGGCACCGCAATCCGGACCACACCATGTGCGGTTTCATCCCCGCGTGCCTGACGTTCAAAGGCCAGAACATCTTCCTCGATGCGGCCAGCCACGGGGACAAGGTTTTCCCCGGCATCGGTCAATTGCCAGCCGGTAGCCAAACGGTCGAAAAGACGGGCACCAAGATCGGCTTCAAGGGCCTCGATCCGTCGGGCGACGGTTGTGTGATCCTTCCCCAGACGGCGTGCTGCCCCGGAAAGGGTACCAGCCTGCGCAACGGCGACAAAAAACCGCAAGTCGTTCCAGTTCATTTATCACCCCTTACAAGCAGTCAATCGAACAATCTCACGCATGACCGCCCTTCCCTATCGCCCGGAGAGCATCAGAACAATTGCGCAAATTTGCACAACTATAGCGCATTTTATCGGAGTTCCATCGCGTTTTTGCGCATGCCATTGTCACTTCATCAAAACAGCCCACACGATCAAGGAGCGTCAGAATGGCTATTTCAAACCAGATCGATTGCAATCCCGTCGTTGGTTGCGTTTCGACAAAATCCATGCCCGAGATGACGGCGCAATGCCACACATCCCCGTCCTCGCGCCCCAACACCACCAAGGGTATTGGCGCTATCATCCGGAGCATTCTTGATGCCGTCATATCATGCTACAAACGCCATCAGAGCCGGGCGGACCTGAACCGTCTGAGCGACGATCAACTGCGCGATATCGGTTTGGAACGCGAGCATGATGGCCATATCATCCAGTCGCGTTTCTAAGCAGATCAAAGCGGCCAAAGGTCCGATCTCTGGCAGTCCTCTGGCAATCGACACGCTTTGATAACCGTCATCATGCCGATAGGGGTATCGACATGATGACATGTGCCTCCCTCAGGCATGAAAAGGCTCCCGTCCTGCGGGGGCCTTTTACCTGTTTGATCCGGATGACTAGACCTGAAATTCTTCGGATATTTCGTCAGCGGCCTTGATCAGCGCATCCATCACAAGCCGCACTCCCGGCGATCTGCGCATATCGGGATGAACCACCATCCAGCCGGTTTCACGGCTTTTACCGTCAATATCTGCGTGGATCAGTTCAAGTTGTTCGTCCCTGTCGCCAAGATATCTGGGCAAAACGCCAACACCGTGGCCCGCAGCAATAAACTGGCGGACTGTTTCAGTATCATCTGCGCGAAACCGGCATGGTAATTCCCGGCCCAGAACATGGCGTACCCATTCCTTCTTCGAGGCACCATAAGCGGTATCCTCATAGCCACAAAATTCCCAGTCAAGGCTGGGAACCCGGTCGCGATACCCCACCGCGCCATAAAGCCCGACACCAAGTTCCACCAGTTTTCGGGTGATCAATCCCGGTTCGCGCGGGGTGACCATGCGTACGGCAATATCGGCTTCGCGCCGGGCAAGGTTGACGATATTGGCCGCCCCGATGATTTCAAATTCCAGGCCCTTATGTGCCGTTAACAGTCGAGCAAGACGCGGGGCAAACAACACACGCCCGGCAACCGGCGGCACCGATATGCGCACCACCCCGTGGGCAGCTTCATCGCCTTTGGCCTGTCGTTCAAAGGCAAGAGCCTCTTCCTCGACCCGTTCGGCAACCGGCACAAGATTCTGTCCCGCTGTTGTCAGTTGCCAGCCGCGCGGCAGCCGGTCAAACAGTTTGGTTCCAACATCAAGCTCAAGGGCCTCGATCCGGCGGGCAACGGTCGTATGTTCCTTGCGCAACCGGCGTGCCGCCCCGGAAAGACTGCCCTCGTCGGCAAGAACAAGGAAATAGCGCAGATCATTCCAGTTCATCTTTGCACCTTATCTGTGATCGGCTTTTGAGTTCTGGTTATTTTTGCACATTAAATCTGCAAAACAACCGAATTCCTGTTTTATTTTGCATATGACAGGATCGAACCATCAAAGACGCAACTCAACCAGAAATATCAGGAGGCCATCATGGCTCATCAGATTTCTGCACATTCTGCCCGGTTCGATATTGCCACAGACCCCATTGCCAAACGGATGCCGTTCGGCGCGTTGTTCAACCGGATTGTCAAATATTCAGTTGAAGCCCGCAAACGCAAGAACCAGCGCGAAGTTCTCAGCACCCTGAGTGATGCACAGCTTCTTGATGTCGGTCTGGAACGCAAATTTGATGGTGAACGCTGGTATGTTGACCGGATTTCAAAAGAGCTCCCCGCCCGCAAAATCCGCTAACCGCCTCGCGGCCACCAGCAAAAAAGGGACCCGAACGGGTCCCTTTTTTATTTGTATGAGGATTTGTTATTTTACCCGCGCAGGGCATTGACCCGGTCGGTTGCTTCCTGTGCCAGTCGGGTGATGGTTGTCCAGTCACCGGCCTTGACCGCATCCTTGGGCGCGACCCACGAACCGCCCACCGTGATGATGTTTGGCAGGGCCAGATAATCGGCCAGATTGGACAGCGACACACCACCGGTCGGGCAGAATTTAACCTGTGGCAGCGGACCTGAAATCGCCTTGAGCATCGAAACACCGCCCTGCTGTTCTGCCGGGAAGAACTTCAATGTGTCATAGCCATGATCCATCAGGTTCATGATTTCGGACGGCGTCCCGGCACCGGGAAGCAACGGACATCCGGTGTCGGCTGCTGCCTTGAGCAAGCTTTCCGTATGGCCCGGCGAAACAGCAAAGGCACAACCGATTTCGGCCATGCGTTCCATCTGTTTGGCATTGACCACGGTTCCGGCACCGGTGATGGCATCAGGGACTTCGGCGATGATGCGTTTGATGCTTTCCTCGGCTGCGTCGGAACGCAAGGTGATTTCAAGCACCGGCAGACCACCGGCAACCAGTGCCTTGGCGAGCGGCACGGCATCGTTAACATCTTCGATCACCAGAACCGGCACCACCGGGGCTTTGGACAGAATTTCACGCGATGAAAGGCTCATAAACTATTCCTCCAGTTTCCCGGTCAGGCCGTCAAAATCTTGGCGCAACCGAGCAGGGCCGGGTATTTCGCCGTCATCAGGCGCACCGGCACATCATTCATCAAATCATGGAAACGGCCCTTGGCGATCATGCGCTCTTTCAGGCCGCTTTGTTTCATATAGTCGGCAATGCGCGGGCCGATGCCGCCACCGATAAAGACCCCGTCAAAGGCACCAAGCGTCAGGACAAGATCCCCTGCAACCCCGCCCATGAACAGGCAGAACCGTTCCAGCACCTTAAGGCAAAGCGGGTCACCATCCTTAAGCGCACCATCAACAACCTCGGCTGCGGTTTTGGGGACCACCGTAACACCATCAATCGCCGCCAATGCACGATACAGGTTTTCAATCCCCATGCCCGACAGGATACGTTCGGCCGACACACGGCCCAGTTCCCCGGTCAGGAATTTGACGATCTCATAATCAAGATCGTCAACCGCAGGCAGGGACACATGTCCGCCTTCGCCCTGAATTGGCAACCAGTGCCCTTCATGGGGCAGCAATCCCGACACACCAAGCCCGGTTCCGGCCCCGATCACTGCCAATGGCAATCCCGGGCGTCCCGGACCATCAAACAGCGTGATCAGGTCTTCGTCGCCCAGATACGGCACAGACATGGCAAGACCGGTGAAATCATTGACCACAACAAGGCGGTCCAGATTGAATTCGGCCTTGAGTGCCTCTTTGGAAAACACCCACGGGTTATTGGTGAACTTGATCGTGTCGGCCATGGCAGGGCATGCCACCGCGACAGCAAATTCACGCAAATCCGAACAGTCGGTCTTGACCATAAAGTCCCGCATGGCATCGCCGATGGTCGCATATTCGCGCACCGGCAATGTCATCGGTGTATGGGGATTGCCTGCCTCGTCCAGCCAGGCAAAGCGGGCATTGGTCCCGCCGATATCACCAACCAGCATCATTACGCGACTTCAGCCTCCCCCGGGAAGGCGGCACTGGCACCCAATTCTGCCAGGCCAACATGTTCGCGGAACACACCGAACATTTCACGGCCAAAGCCGTCCTGATGTTCGGCCTTGTTGTCAAAGGTCGCGAAATCACGCTTGGCCAATTCGGCCTCGGTCACGTTCAAAAGCAACTCGCCGGTTTCAGCATCCAGACGAATGATGTCGCCGTCTTTCACCTTGGCAATCGGGCCATTCATCATGGCTTCGGGCGTCACATGAATGGCAGCCGGAACCTTGCCCGATGCACCAGACATACGGCCATCGGTAACCAGAGCCACCTTGTAGCCAAGATCCTGAAGCACACCCAGCGGCGGGGTCAGTTTATGCAGTTCAGGCATACCATTGGCTTTCGGTCCCTGGAAACGCACAACACAAACCACGTCACGATGCAGTTTGCCTTCCTTGAAGGCATCCATCATGGCTTCCTGGGATGTGAACACCGCTGCCGGAGCCTCGATCACGCGGTTTTCCGGCTTAACAGCGGATACCTTGATCACCGAACGGCCAAGATTGCCCGAAAGCATACGCAGACCGCCATCGGCACTGAATGCCTTTTCGGTCGGACGCAGGATTTCTTCATCATGGCTGTTTGCCGGGGCATCTCGCCATGCAAGCTTGCCATTATCAAGATACGGCTCGGTACCATATGCGGCCATGCCACCGTTATGGATGGTTTCGAGATCCGGATGCAGGATGCCGTTTTTCAGAAGATCGGAAATCACAAAGCCCATGCCACCCGCAGCGTGGAAATGATTCACATCAGCCTGACCGTTCGGATAAACACGGCACAGAAGCGGCACAATACGTGACAGTTCGTCAAAATCGTCCCAGCGCAGTTCGATACCAGCCGCCCGCGCCATGGCGGGCAGATGCAGGGTATGGTTGGTCGAACCACCGGTCGCAAGCAGACCGACGATGCCGTTCACAAAGGCCTTTTCGTCAAGAATCTTGCCAATCGGGCGGTAATCATTGCCAAGCCTGGTGATCTGAAGGGCGCGGCGTGCGGCCTCTTCGGTAAGCGCATCACGCAGTTCGGTATTCGGATTGACAAATGCCGCACCGGGAAGATGCAAGCCCATGACTTCCATCAGCATCTGGTTGGAGTTTGCCGTCCCGTAGAAGGTGCAGGTGCCCGGGCTGTGATAGGATGCGGTTTCGGCCTCCAACAGTTCCTTGCGACCAACCTTGCCCTGAGCATAAAGCTGACGAATGCGGGCCTTTTCATTGTTGGGCAAACCCGACGGCATCGGACCGGCCGGGACAAACACCGCCGGAATATGGCCATAGGAAAGTGCGCCCATGACAAGACCCGGCACGATCTTGTCGCAAACACCAAGATACAGCGCGCCATCAAAGACGTCATGAGACAGGGAAACCGCCGTCGACATCGCGATCACGTCGCGCGAGAACAAGCTAAGCTCCATGCCCGGACGGCCCTGTGTCACGCCGTCACACATGGCCGGAACGCCACCGGCAACCTGTGCGGTTGCTCCAGCTTCAAACACGGCCTTTTTGATCAGGTCCGGATAGACACCAAGCGGCTGATGGGCCGAAAGCATGTCATTATAGGACGTCACGATACCAAGATTGGCACCCTCGTCCCCATTGATGCGGGCCTTTTCAGCTGCGCCACAGCCTGCCGAGGCATGGGCAAGGTTACCACAAGACAGCGAAGAGCGATGCGGGCGATCAGAAGCTGCTGCTTCGATCTTGGCAAGATAGGCTTCGCGGGTTGGTTTGGAACGCTCGATAATGCGTTTTGTAATCTGTTCTATTTCACGTTTCATGGGGCTCAGCCTTTCGGGTTCTCGGCGCTCCACCACAGATCGACGGGGACGTCAGTCTGCTGCAAAATTGCGCGAACTGGCATCTCTTCGATATCTGTGCCGTTTTTCGCGGTTTCAAAGGTCGACCATTTGGACTGTCCGGTAATATGGATACCTATATACCGGGCGTTAAGGATGGCGGGTAAAGTCATGCTGATGCGCGGGACCGGGGATACGGTCGGGCGTGCAGCGGCGACCACCTCGCCATGTTCGGGATAAAGCCCCTTGCGCAGGGCTTCGGGCGTTGAGGACGGGAAAAGTGATGCGGTATGACCGTCATCCCCCATCCCCAAAAAGACAATATCAAGCGGCCAGTGCATTTCGGTACGCAGACGGGCGCTAACCGTTGCAATTGCGTCTTCGGGGTTGCTGTCGGATGTTTTCAGCGACACAAAGCGCGCATTCTGGGCTTCGTTGATAAACAGGTTATCGCGCACCAGCTTCTCATTGGACTGGTCATCGTCAAGCCCCACCCAGCGATCATCGCCAAGGGTGACGGTTACCTTTGACCAGTCAAGGCGCGCGGTTGAAAGGGTCTGGAAAAGCGGCTTGGGGAACCGGCCACCGGCAACAGCAATGCTGGCATGGCCTCGGGTGGCAATGGCAAATTCCAGCCGCTCGATGGTTTCCTTGACCATTGCCGCAAGCATGTCATCGCCGCTTTTGAAAATGCGTTCGTTAATCATGTTCTCTTCCCGAATTGGGGTCATGGGGAATATGTGGCACCCCGGCATCAAAGCCGGGGCAACATCATTCCTAGAACCCGGCTTCTTCGTTCCAGGTCCGTCCATCACGTTCAATCAGCGCAATGGCTGCTGACGGGCCCCACGTTCCAGAAGTGTAGCCTTTGGGCGTAACATGGTTGTTCTGCCAGGCTTCCTGAATGGCATCGACCCACTGCCAGGCAATGTCCTGTTCGTCACGACGTACAAACAGCGTGTTGTTGCCATCAATCGCATCAAGCAACAGACGCTCATAGGCATCCGGGCTTCGGCCACCAAAGGCCTCGGCGAATGACAGGTTAAGTGCCGTCGGGCGCAAACGCACAAGCCCCGGCCCCGGGTTCTTGTTGTTCAAAACCAGATGGATACCGTCATCAGGCTGCAGGCGCAGAACCAGCTTGTTGGCCTGATAGTTGGTCATGGATTTTGCCAGCGGGAAAATCTGATGGGGCACGTCGCGGAACTGGATCACGATTTCCGAATGACGTTTCGGAAGGCGTTTCCCCGTGCGCAGATAGAACGGAACCCCGGCCCAGCGCCAGTTATTGAGCTCTGCCCGAATTGCGACAAAGGTTTCGGTGGTGCTATCGACATTGGCACCTTCTTCTTCAAGGTAGCCCGGCACTTCCTTGCCACCGACAGCGCCCTTGCGATACTGACCGCGCACGGTTGCGGTATCGATATTGGCATCCGTGATCGGTTGCAGGGCCTTAAGGACCTTGACCTTTTCATCACGCACCGCGTCCTGATCAAGGACATAGGGCGGTTCCATCGCAACAAGGCACAGCAACTGCAACATATGGTTCTGGACCATGTCGCGCATCGCACCGGCATCGTCATAATAGGACCAGCGTCCTTCGACACCGACTTCCTCGCCCACTGTGATCTGAACGTGATCGATATGTGCACTGTTCCAGAGCGGTTCGAACATCGCATTGGCAAAGCGCAGAATCATCAGGTTCTGCACCGTTTCCTTGCCAAGATAATGATCGATACGGAAAATCTGGTTCTCGTCAAAGACATCACCGATCTGGCCGTTGATTTCACGGCAGCTTTCAAGATCGTGGCCCAGCGGCTTTTCAAGCACGACACGGGAATTCGGTGTGACCAGACCAACCTTTTTCAGGTTAAAGGCCATATCGGCAAACAACGCCGGGCTGGTCGAGAAATAATAGACACGGTCACGATCAGGCTGATCGGACAGTTTGTCATACAGAAGCTTGAAGCCCGCCTCGTCATCGGCAGAGACCTGCACATAGCCGATGCGGCTTGCGAATTTGGTCCAGATTTTGGCGTCAAACTCGCCCTTGGGGATGAACTTTTTCCCGGCTTCTTCCAGTTTGGAGCGGAATTCCTCGTCGCTATGTTCGCTGCGCGAAGCGCCAAAGATGCGGGTTTCATCATCGAAACGCCCGGTACGTTCCATTTCATAGAGTGCGGGGAACAGTTTCCGTAACGCCAAATCTCCGGTCCCACCGAAAATCACGATATCAGCGATACGATGCTTAAGCCTTTGTCTCATTCTGCCCTTAGCCTTCCAACGTTTCCTTCCCGTCGCCAAGGTGGGACCCCGGATCAGATGATCCTGGCAGGCTACCGGGACACGGCATTTGCCGTGATAACAACATCGGGTTTTCCCGATGCGGCTTGTGCTTTCGCCCTTCTGCACAGATATGGACAGGCCATACATGATGCAAAGCGGGCATATTCGGGATGGTAAACATGATGCATTTCTGCGTCTGAAACATTTCCGGCGGGCAAGCACCCATGGCAATGTTTGAATGTCTGACCTTCCCGACCGTTCCAGACAGCGCTGCTGTGTCCTGATCAGCAAGGCTGCGAAGTGACGGCTTTAGGCGCACTGTTACACGATCTCTGGGGGCAAGACCACTGCGATCAAACGCAAAACCGGTCGCTTTACCGGAATCTGGTTGAACCGTAACAATTTGTTGCGAAACACGTTCCACAACAGCCGAAATCAAGTCCAACAATACAACCTTACAGCACGCAGATGTAAGAAGAAAAAATCAACTATTTGAGTCATTAAAAAAATCGGTCACAGGGTTTAGATCTATGCCGCCGTAACCACCACGTAAATGACCGCCCAGATTGCGCAGATCCAAGAGGAGATTAGGCAGCCTGCAGCTACAAACTTCACCCGGTTATTGAGCCAGTAGTAGAATTCTACACGCGACTCATATTTCAGCGCTGATGGCTCGGATGTGTTCACCAACGCAAAGTATTCTTTGGCAACCTTGGGATCAGCATAAATCTGACGCTCCATCACAATCTGGCACATCCACCGGCACCCCAGAAAACATGCACCACCGATACCGGCCAGGCCAATTGCCAGACTGAATACCAGAGATATCTCCTGTGTTACCAATCTCTGCGTGGCTGCATTTGCGAGCAATCCCAAAGTAGCGCCCGAGGCGATGATGCCAACTCCAAGAAATTTCATATACTGCTCCCACAGGAAGCAAAGCTTATCTGAGTAGAACTCGACTTGCGCTTCGGTCAGTTTACTGTCCTTGCCCATACACCACCTCCAGTTTGAGACGCACCGTTTTAAATTTCTAAAGTATGCATAAAGGCATAACAAATTCATAGCGCCCGGATAAGGCCAGTGTTCCCTTTTCAAGCCGTATATCCCGCCAACCGTTTCAGAAACATGAGGACTCGCCCAGAAGCGCAGTTTTCTGCGCCCTCTGTTCAACCCGAGTCTCAACAATCCAAGCAGATGTTCTCATTCACCCGCCAAAATGAGAACATTTAAGATCGACATAAAATCGTTTATTTTCAATAATATAAAGACAATCATCCCAATTTGTTCCAATTTTGTTCTTGCAGGAACAAAATCAGAACAGTATGTTTTCCCCAGACAGATTGAGGAGGACATCCCATGCACAAATTGATCGAAAACCCGACCCGCCTGAATGAGCTTTGCAGCACCGTTGCGATTGTCGGCAGTACAGGTTTCTTCCTGTTTGTGATCGCCTTGGGCATGGCACAGAGCCTTCGTGGTCTTGTCTGAAAAGTTCCCTATTGAAATCGACTTGAAATCTGTGAGGCCCGGACCTTAAGCCACCGTCGCTTCAGTCCATCACGGGCATCTGGCCGGCAGGCAACCCCGCACCCAAACCCTGTCCCGCCTGTCGGCCAGAGCTTCCCAAATGCCCGTCTTCCCGATTGGGCCTCAGTTACCGCCTATAATGTACTCCGCACGACTTGGCGCTGCCATTCCCCTGGCAGCGCCTTTTCTTTTGGTGGCACACAGCATTGGCGAAGGATCCGGAAAGAAAAACCGGATCGACAGACGAGTCTTTTGGCGCTTCGATCTGGCGGGTTTGACAGCGGCGCTGACGACCATTTCAAGCTTAAAACACTTATTGCGACGCAACAACTTACGCTGCATTGCAAAATTTAACTCGACAGAACGCCCAAATTTCGTTTGAATCAAAGCAGAAAACGATAATTTGGACTTTCATCATACTTTATGGCTATTGCAAGTAAGCTTAACTATCGTAGGCTTTGAAGCAATTATGGGATTTCTGTTGCCAGGATATTCGCACCCTTTGCGATCTATCAGACACGCACCAGTCAAAACGGATGCTGCGCACAGAACCCCGATAAGACCAAATCGCATATCGCAGAACAACTGCCTTGCGACAAGAAACAGGATGAAAGCCGTAACCAGGTCGGTGGCGATGCCCAATGGTCCGTCACCCGGGAGTGAGAATAAATGCTGTATCACCTTTACGAATTGCAGCACGCCACAATAAGCCCGCTTCGCATGGCAGCCGATGCCAGCAAAAAGTGGCTGCGCAATCCGGCAAACCCGTTGTCCTATACCCATCAGGGTCGGGCAGCTGCCGCAGCATGTGACGTGTTCACCCATTTCACCCACCGTTATGGCAAGCCGGAATTCGGTTTGGAAAGCACGGTTATTGATGGCGAAACGGTTCCGATCACCGAAGAAATCGTCCATAGCGAAGCTTTTTGCGACCTGCTGCATTTCAAGCGCGAAACCGACCATCTCAAGACCCAGCCCGATGACCCGCGCGTGCTTCTTGTCGCGCCGCTTTCCGGGCATTTTTCAACACTTCTGCGCGGCACGGTCGAGGCATTGCTTCCCGATCATGATGTTTACATCACTGACTGGATTGATGCGCGTACGGTTCCGGTCCATCAGGGCCACTTCGATCTTGATAGCTATATTGATTACCTGATGCGCTTCCTGCGCAAGCTTGGCCCGAACACCCATATGATCGCGGTGTGTCAGCCCTCTGTGCCGGTTGTTGCCGCCGCCTCCCTGATGGCTGCCGGTAACGAGAAATGCCAGCCTGCATCGATGACACTGATGGGTGGCCCGATCGATACCCGCGAAAACCCGACCGAGGTCAATAATTTCGCCAAGCAGCACAGCCTTGACTGGTTTGAACATCACGTGCTTTCGCATGTGCCCCTGCCCCATGCCGGTGTCATGCGCCGTGTCTATCCAGGCTTCATGCAGCTGGCCGGTTTCATGAGCATGAACTGGGACCGCCATGTATCGGCCCATCACGACATGTTCCTGCATCTGGTTGAAGGCGACGGCGAAAGCGCTGACGCAAAGCGGTCTTTCTATCAGGAATATCTGGCAGTCATGGATATGACGGCGGAATTCTATCTGCAGACCCTTAAGGTCGTGTTCCATGAACACAGCCTGCCCGAAGGCACCATGCGCTGGCAGGGTGTCCCGGTTGATCCGTCTGCGATTACCAAAACCGCCCTTCTGACCGTCGAAGGCGAGCGCGACGATATTACCGGCATGGGCCAGACCCGCGCGGCACATAAGCTGTGCAGCAACCTGCCCGACAGCATGCGTATGCATCACCTGCAACAGGGTGTCGGCCATTACGGCGTCTTTAACGGTCGTCGCTGGCGCGAACAGATCAGCCCGCGCATCAAGGATTTCATCCGCCGTCACGATCATGAGGGCAAAGGCGCGCGCAGCGCACCCAATGTTACCCATATCAACGCGGCTGAATAATCGCGCGTCAGCCAGACCAATGATCAAAAGCCGCCCCGTAAAACGGGCGGCTTTTTTGTTTGGTGCTCTCCAGATTTTTTTCCCGATATGTAACGCCTGCCACCCCCAAAGCCCTTCAAAAAAGCCACCAAAAGCTTGATGCTTATGCGAGAATGCCGTGTTTGATCATCCCGCTTGACCGTGCCGGAGCCTCCTTGATGGAAATTCTGTCCTCTGCTTTCATCTATCTTGTAGCTGCCGTGATTGCTGTGCCGATTGCCCAGCGTCTGGGTCTGGGCTCCGTCCTTGGATATCTGATTGCCGGTGTGATGATCGGCCCGGTTCTGGGCATCGTTGGCGCCGAAGCCGCCGACCTGCAACACTTTGCCGAGTTTGGCGTTGTAATGATGCTGTTTCTTGTCGGTCTGGAATTGCGTCCGGCGATGTTGTGGTCGATGCGCGGACAACTGATTGGCCTTGGTGGTCTTCAGGTACTGGCAACCACCGGCCTGATTGCCGCGGCCTGCATGGTGTTCGGGCTGGACTGGCAGCAATCTGTTGCCATCGGTATGATCCTTGCCCTGTCATCAACGGCGATTGTTCTGCAAACACTTGGTGAAAAAGGCTGGCTTGGTACGGTAGGAGGCAAGAGTTCGTTTGCGGTTTTGCTGACACAGGATGTTGCCGTGATCCCGATGCTGGCAATCATCCCCCTGCTTGCGGTGACAGCACACGGATCAGGTATCGCCCATGATACCGGGCATGGCAGCATATTGCTTGATCTGGTGCCGGACTGGGCGCAACCCGTTGTGATTATCGGTGCGATTGCCTCGATCGTCATTGGTGGACGCTATCTGATCCAGCCGATCTTTCGCTTTATTGCCAAATCACACTTGCGCGAAATCTTTACTGCGGCGGCCTTGTTGCTGGTGGTTGGCACCGCACTTTTGATGAATGCAATCGGCCTTAGCCCCGCACTTGGCACTTTCCTTGCCGGTGTCGTGCTGTCTGACAGTGAATATCGCCACGAACTTGAAAGCGACATTGAACCGTTCAAGGGACTGTTGCTTGGCCTGTTTTTCCTGACGGTTGGTGCTGGCATCGATTTCAATCTGTTCTTTGATCAACCCGGCACCCTGATCGGTATTGCCCTTGGCATCATGGCGGCGAAGTCTGTTGTGCTGTTTGCGATTGCAACCATTGTCCGCATGTGTGGCGCGGACCGGATGCTGTTCTCGCTTGGTCTGGCACAGGCCGGGGAATTTGCCTTTGTGCTGTTTGGCATGGCCTATGGTGTCGGGGTATTGCCATCCGAACTTGCCCAGAAAATGACACTTGCCGTCGCCCTGACAATGTTTCTGACCCCGGTTGCCTTTATCATTCACGAGCGTTTTCTTGCGCCGCGTCTGGTCAATGCCGGCACACGCGAGGCCGATAAAATCGAAGCCCCTGGCGATATCGTTGTCGCGGGTATCGGCCGTTTTGGCCAGATCATCACCCGTCTTCTGGGTACCAATGGCTACAATGTCGTGGTTCTTGACCACGATCCCGAACTGATTGAACGGCTTGGCCGGGTCGGGTTCCGCGCCTATTTCGGGGATGCAACACGCCCCGATCTTTTGCACACCACCGGTATTGCCAATGCCAAGCTGTTTGTGGCCGCAATCGATGGCCGTGACAACCTGACCGAACTGGTGACCCACGTCGCCAAACATTATCCAAATGTGCGCATTCTGGCCCGCGCCCTTGACCGCCATCATGTCTATGAGCTTGAAAATGCCGGGGCCCATTGCGTCCAGCGTGAAACGTTTGAAAGTGCGCTTAATCTTGGACGCGATGCCCTTGTCGAGCTTGGCCTGTCGCCAGCACGCGCAGATCGCAAGAAAACGGCTTTCCGCAAACATGATTTCGAAACGCTTGAAAAACTGCGCACCCGCTGGAACGAACATGGCGTTGACAAAGGCTATATCGACACCTTGCGCGCCCAGAACGAGACATTGTTTGAAATCATGCGCGACGAGCGCGGGGAACCTGAAGAAACAGAGAATACTCCCCTTTCCGAGAAAACCTGATACCGCAAAGACAAACAGGAACCGCACATTTCTATGCGGTTCCTGCCTTACTGATCAGGCTTTTAAAGTCCGCATATCTTTACATGCCAAGACCAAGGCCCTTGCGGACTTCGGCTTTGGCTTCGTCGAAATCGGCAATAAAGGCCGGATTGTCGCGCACCATGACCGCGCAAATCGCGCCCAGCAAACGTCCCGCTTCGATGTCACTTGGGAAGTGGACTCCGCCAATCACCCGGTTATAGGCAAGGTCCCAGCCACGCTGCATGATTTCATCGCGCCGTTCGGGGATCATGTCGGCCAGAACAATTGCGGTGAAATGCGAGAATGCCGAATGACCGCTTGGATATGATCCATAGTTTTTAAATTCGGAAACTGCCGACACCTTATCGCTGACCGTGCCCGGACGCGCACGATCCCATTTTTCCTTACCCTGCTTGTTCAGGTTGCTTTCGGTCTTATAGACTTGGTGGAAGAACTGCTTGGCAATCGGGAAGTTCTCGGCTTTCCAATCCGCACCAAGCACATCGTCCCAGTTAAAGACGCTTTGCTCGGAATCACGGATTGCCTGTTGTTCGAGTTCCTGTGTGCGGCGTTCCTGCCACTTCAGGACGATATCAAGGTCATCCTCAGCAAATATGCCTTTTGGTGGAGGTGCCAGATACAGGGTCGAGTCAAATTTTGCCGGATCAATATAGACTTTGACGTCTTTGACAATCACAGCCCCATCCATCACATCAGATGCATGCGATGACAATGGCACACTGAATGCCAGTGCAGCAACAACGACCCCGAGCATTTTGACTTTCGCGAAATGATTGCGCGATACGTAGCCCAGGTGATGCAGATTTTGTTGTTTTGTTTCTTGCATTTTTTCCTCCTTGAACGTTTACCGAATTGCTCGGCGACAAGGGAATAGCAATCACAATGCCAAGAAGGGAATTATAGAAAAAACAAGTTAAGCATTTGATTTAAATATATTTTTAATACACGTAGTCTTCTTTTACAGATAATCACTTGGGACAAATTCAACCCAAAAGGAGAACCGAATGCGTCAAATATGACTCATATTACACACGCTTCAACGTCACCTATCTGAACCGGACATCGGATCTTTGCGTAAGGGAAGAAAGAACCATTGCAAGGTCTGTCATGTCCGATACATCCCCCGTTACTCTGCAAAGCTTTGCCCGAAATGATATTGCCATTGTGATTGGTGCAACCGGGGGCATTGGCCGGGCATTTGTGGCCCATTTGAAAGCATCCGGGCACTTTGCCCGTGTTCTGGAATATGGACGGAAAACCGAACCGGGTCTTGATTTCGAGAATGTGGAAACCGTTGCCCGCTGTGCCGAGGATGCCAGGCGGCAATCGGCTGATCTGGGATGTGACATCGTTCTGATCATTGATGCGACCGGCTATCTGCATGACGAGGTGTTTCAGCCCGAAAAGTCCCTGCGCCAGATTAATGCCGACTACATGGCCAAGCAGTTTCAGATCAATGCCATTGGTCCGGCCTTGCTGATGAAGCATTTCTGTCCGCTTTTAGCACGCAACGGCAAATCGGTTTTCGCAACCCTGTCGGCCAAGGTTGGCAGTATTGGCGATAACCGGATGGGCGGATGGTACGGATATCGTGCGGCCAAGGCCGCCCTGAACCAGCTGGTCAAGTGTAGCGCCATTGAACTGGCCCGGAGCAAACGTGATGCGGTCTGTATTGCCCTGCATCCCGGCACGGTTGATACCGGACTTTCGGGTCCATTTGCAAAATCGGGCCTGAATGTTCAAAGCCCCGAGCAGGCTAGTGCAAACATGCTGGCCGTGATTAACAACCTTGCTGCTGACAAGTCGGGTGGTTTCTTTGCCTATGACGGACAGGAACTGCCCTGGTAGGCACGCGCCTATTCGAACAATCCGGTCAAAAGCGCATGCTGAAGCAAGATGATTGTCTTGGCATCGCGGATCCGCCCATCGGAGATCATCGGAAGAACATCGTCATAGCTGACCTCAAGAACGTGGATGTCTTCACCCTCGTCCCTTAGGCCACCGCCGTCTCCTTCGCGGTGATTGCGCGTGACCTCGGCAACGAACAGATGCAGACGCTCAGTCACGGAGCCCGGGCTCATGAAAAGGTCAAAGACCTTTTCCGGCTTGCCGATACGATAACCTGTTTCTTCCTCGACCTCTGCAATGACGGCGGCAGCGGGATCGCGATCATCAAGCAGGCCAGCCGGCACTTCAATCAGCATGCCGTCCGAATTGCCATTCACAAAAGACGGCAACCGGAATTGCCGGGTCAGGATCACTGTCCTGTCCGCACGGTTATAAAGAAGAATGCCCGCCCCGTTGCCGCGCTCATAGGCTTCGCGCGTCTGGTGCTGCCACGTCCCGTCGGATCGTTTCAGGTCAAAACTGACGCGATAAAGGTGATACCAGTTGTCAGACAGACATTCGATATCATCAATACGCACATGGTCCTGGTCGGGGATCAACCAGCCTTTGGGCAGATCTGACATGGTGTCTCCGGCTTTTGCGAACTAGCGGTTCAAAAATGCAGACAGGGTCAAAAGAACCGCATCGGGCTTTTCGGCATGTACCCAGTGGCCCGCCCCCTTGATGCTGGTAAAGGCGGCCTTGGGAAACAGCGATTTGATATGATCGCGATCCTTGGGATCGACATAGTGGGAATTCGCACCCGAGATAAACAGAACATCACCGTCATAGGAACCGGCTACCTCGCCCTCGGGCCAGCCAATAATGTCAGCAAGATGGGCGGCCATGGCATCAATATTGACTTGCCATGACATTTTGCCGGTATCCTTGTCTGTCGTGACATTCTGGGCGAGAAACTGACGGATACCCTTTTCCGAGACACCCGATGAAAGGGCATCTTCGACCTCGGCACGGCGGGTCACCGCATCAAAATCGACACCGCGCATTGCACTGATATAACCGGTGTAATCGTGTTCGTAGCGAACCGGGGCGATATCGACGATCACCAGATCAGCCACCAGACCGGAATCTTTCGACAGCGACAGCACCATCGATGCCTTCCCCCCCATCGAATGCCCGACCAGATGAACCGGTTTATCAGAAACATCGCGGATCAGTTCGGCAAGGTCGGATGCCATTGCGGGATAGGTCATTTCCATATCCCAGTCTGACCGGCCATGGTTGCGCAAATCCGCAGTCACCACGTGGTATTTTTCCGCCAGACGCCGGGCAATCGCGGTCCAGTTCCGGGCCTGCCCGAACAGACCATGGACAATTACAATGGTTCCATTGTCGCGATTTTCTTCACCAAAGGCATAATGAGCGAGTTTCATAAGAACCAGTTTCTCCGGAATTCAGGCGGGATATTCCCCCTTAATAACCGGCTCGGCTCCGAAGGTGAAGCATACATACGAAAACACCCCCGCATGGGAGGATTGCGGAGGTGTTTTTCAAGATACCAGACGAACTGGCACCGGAATTCTTTGGAGGGCGAACTTATGCGCCAGCCGGTACGCCGCCATGCGGCTTACGGTTTGCACCGAACAGTGCAGCAACCTTGCGAACGACTGCCAGAAACATGCTGCGCATTGCAGCCGCACGGAGATGTTCTGCTTCGCGCTGCAGGGCAACCAGGTCATAATCACGATACATTTTCATGTCCGTTTCCTTTCAAAAGCATCCCGCGCATATCGCGTCTGGGTTTTGCGTTACATTCTCTGAAAACCGGTGTACGCCTGTTTTTACATTCCCACGAGAAGAGATTCTTCACTCCACCCATGCACGTTATGCATAACGTGAGACATTACCGCCACAATTACCGCATGCGCATAACGCATGAATGTATCATGACAAATAACAGCTTCGATTTGCTGGATATTTTCAAAAAGCCTCTGCTTCAGCCGGACATCAGAACTGGATTAATTAGAGATTTCTGCCTTGTTCAGAGCCTCGTTTCCATAAACCAGTAGAAGAAACCATGCGAAAAACAGCTTTGGGCACCGCGATTTTTTTGCCAAATACGTTAAAATCATCCGGTTTTTTCGCCGGAGTCCGACCAAACAATTTTGCATGGCTTTGCCAAAAGCAAAAAACGGCAAAAGCCAGGAAGGCAATTGCCGTTTTCCGATCTGTGATTTGAGCGGTATTTGGGGTCGCGTCAGTCCACACTAACCAATCGCGTAATTGAGGTATTTGGGTTCAAGATATTCCTCAAGCCCCCAATGACCGCCTTCTCGGCCCTGCCCGCTTTCCTTTACCCCGCCAAAAGGCGCGCCTTCATGGCTGGTGGTGCCGTCATTGATCCCGACAACACCAGTCTCAAGACGATCAGCAATCCGCTGAACCCGGCCGATATCACGGCTATAAAGATAGGATGACAGGCCGGTGCGCACCCGGTTGGCAAGTTCGATCACCTCATCCTCGGTCGAGAAACGGTAAATCGGGGCGACCGGGGCAAACAGCTCCTCGTCAAAACAGTCAGCATCATGGGGAACATCCGTCATCACCAGCGGACGGACGAAATGTCCTTCGCCCGGCATCTCTGCGCCATAAATCAGTGTCGCCCCGGCTTTCTGGGCATTCTCGACCAGACGTTTGACCTTGGCCACCGCCTGACGATTGATCAGCGGGCCGATATCCGTTCCGGGCACGAAGCCGTTGCCGATGGTCTGTGCGTTGCTGGCTGCAACGAACTTTGAAACGAATGCCTCATAGACACTGTCCTGGACAAAGATGCGGTTGGCACAAACGCAGGTCTGGCCGCTATTGCGGAATTTCGAAATCATCGCCCCGGCAACCGCGGCATCAATATCGGCATCATCCATAACGATGAACGGTGCATTGCCGCCAAGCTCAAGCGACAGCTTTTTCATGGTGGGCGCACATTGCACCATCAGCCGTTTGCCAACTTCGGTCGACCCGGTAAAGGACAACATCCGGACGCGTTCATCGCCTGTCAGAGCCTCGGCAATCGGTTGGGGAAGCCCCGTCACCACGTTAAAGACCCCGGCAGGGAAACCCGCCTGCTCGGCAAGCTTTGCTGCGGCCAATGCCGAAAGCGGCGTATCTTCGGCCGGTTTGACAATAACAGTACAGCCTGCGGCCAGGGCAGGCGCACATTTACGCACAACCATGGTCAGCGGAAAGTTCCATGGCGTGATTGCCGCCACCACGCCCACCGGATGCTTTTGCACCACGACACGGCGGTCGCGCTGGGTGGCCGGCATGGTCTGACCATAGGCGCGCTTGGCTTCTTCGCCATACCATTCGGCATAGGCAATTGCCCCGATCACTTCGCGCAGGGCCTGATCATAGGGTTTACCCTGCTCAAGCGTGATAAGGGCAGCCAGGTCTTCCTGATGGGTTTCAAGCAGATCGCGCCAGCGCCGCACCATGACCGCGCGGTCCTTGGCCAACAGGCGCGACCAGCCCGGAAAGGCATCATGGGCGGCATCGATTGCACGGCGCGCCTCGGATGTACGCATGAACGGAACCGCCCCGATGACATCGCCCCGCGCAGGGTCAATGACGTCAAGGACCTCCTTGCTGTCGGCATCCTGCCAGACACCATTGATATAGGCACGTTTCAAGTCCCAGTCGCGGATAAGACTGCGCGCACGCGCACGGCCTTCGCGGATGGCAGTTTCATTGGCGGTCGAAGCATCATGTGGGGCGGCGGTCGACATATCTGGTAGTTCCTTTGACGCATGTGTCGAAAAAATCTTTCTACTCACGCGCTTGTGATTCCGGTTTTAGGGGCGCAACTGGGACACTAAGCTGAGCGACAGGCATGAAGCAACAAGATGCTTCCAAGAGAGAAAAGAAACAAACGCCTGTTTCGCGATCAGAGAGACCACGCAAACGACAATAGAGAGAAGCCATGAAGCACCTTGTTACTGCAGGACTGTTCGGCGCGATGATCGCCGCGGGCAGCATCATGCCGATCAATGCCAACGCTGACGAGATGATGGATAATGGTGCCGTACAAAACCGCCAGATGTTGATGGACGGGATTGGCGGCGCCATGGGAACACTTGGATGTTACCTTAAGGGACAATGTGATCTTCCTGATCCGGTCTTGCGCAATCTTGCCAATGGCATTGCCTTTGCCGCAGCAAGTGCCCCGGCCGCCTTCGAACCCCAAACAACGGGTGCGACGGTAAAAACCACCGCAACCGAGAAAGTCTGGACCGACTGGGATGATTTTTCCGGTCGTTTCCCGGAACTCAGGGAAGCAGCCCTTGCCGTGGCGGCTGTTGCCGGTGACAAATCGGCAATGGGTGCAGCGATGGGCGATCTTGGCAAGACCTGCAAAGGATGCCACGACACCTATCGGTCGAAATAATCATATCTGTCTCGCCCTTACCCCGGGGCAAGTGTCCCTGATCCGGCTTTTTCTCCCCCCTGCTGATAGCTCAGCACACCAAAATCCGGATCGGGGGCATATAATCAAAAAGGCCACTAGCGCATCGCACTGGTGGCCTTTGATTTTCATGCTGTGACACGAACAGTTCTAGCCGCGCGCAACCGTAACCATCCCCCAGACGATCAACCCGCAAACAATCAGGATCGCAATTCCGACAACCGGGGACGCAAAGCGGATTTGTGCAAATCTGGCTGCCAGCTCTACCGGCACCGTTCGCACACCTGTTACCATCGCACCAATCAGGTTTTCACGCTTTGCCACCAGGTAGAACAGGGCTGCAAAGACATGCAGCCCGACCATTACGTAAATCAGATTGATATTGGTGCGATGGATCCAGTTCATGATGCGCGCGACATCGGAACTGACATGAGCAACAAGCGGCCCGTCAAAGAACAGGAAGGTGTCTTCGCTGGCAAAAAGACCACTGATCGCCTGAATAGCGACCAGAACGATCAGAACCACAACCATCCAGCCCCCGGCCGGATTATGCCCGGCATAGGTCAGTTCAGCCATCGAGCCAGTCGGGATTTTAATCGCATATCCGATGACCTTGTCCGGTCCCTTTATAAAAGACCCGAACCGCGCGTTCGAACTTCCGACAAATCCCCAGATGATGCGAAACAGAACAAGTGCCAGCACGCTGTATCCGGCAATGGCGTGGATATCGATCATCAGTTGCCGGTTGGTCCACCATGCGGTGACAATGGCCACAACCAGTGCCCAGTGGAACAGGCGCACCGGGAAGTCCCAGAGTTTGACTTTCTTTTGATCTGACATCTGATGGCTCATCTGGTCTCTCCTGGCGTAACGAAGTTCTGGTCCGGTCTGTTGCACAGCTTAAACTGATAATGCCCTGCCATTTCTTTAAGACCAGATCAATTTGCGGGTATCACATTCAAAAAACGTGAATATTTCGCAACAAACCCATTCTTCAATTGAAAATCATTATCATAAGCAGTATCACTTGGACTGAAAGCATCTGGATCGGGGCGAAGATCGGGGACCAGATTTCTTCGTTTGCAAAGATTCACTCGCCTTTTGATCCTCAGGGCACTGCCCTTGGCTCACTTTCAGGGATAGATGGGAACTCCTATGAAAATCGCAAAAATTCTCGGGACGGCCGCTTTGGTTTCGACCCTTGGCGTGCAGGCCTATGCCGCACCGGGCGCCAAAGACGTTCTGACGACCTATGCCGATATCGCACATGCCGGTTACGAAGACTCACTGATCACGGCCAAGAAGTTACAATCCGCAATTGATGCACTGATCGCGCAGCCCTCGGCCGAGACCTTTGGCGCGGCAAAGTCTGCATGGCTTGCGGCACGGGTACCATATCAGCAGACCGAAGTTTATCGTTTTGGCAATGCCATCGTCGATGACTGGGAAGGCAAGGTAAATGCATGGCCGCTTGACGAAGGTCTGATCGACTATGTCGAAACCGGCCTTTACGGCGAAGAAAGTGAAGAAAACCCGGCCTATACCGCTAATGTCATCGCAAATCCGAGCCTGAACATTTCAGGCACGACCATTGATGCATCAATCATTGATGCCGCCCTTCTTGAAGACTTGCATGAAATCGACGATGTCGAATCAAACGTTGCAACCGGCTATCACGCGATTGAATTCCTGCTTTGGGGTCAGGACCTTAACGGGACCGATGCCGGTGCCGGTGCACGTGAATGGACCGACTATGCAGCCGGTGATGCGTGCACCAACGATAATTGCGACCGCCGTGGCGCATATCTCAAAGCGGCGGGCGAGCTTCTGGTATCCGATCTGGAATGGATCACCGAACAGTGGGCCGATGGTGGCAAAGCACGCGAAACCGTTCTTGAAGGTGATGGTGTTCCGGGCCTGACTGCGATTGTGACCGGTATGGGGTCGCTGTCTTATGGCGAACTGGGCGGCGAGCGCACCAAGCTTGGTCTGCTGCTTCATGATCCGGAAGAAGAGCATGATTGCTTCTCGGACAACACCCACAACAGCCACTTCTATGACGCACAGGGCATCCAGAACGTTTATCTTGGCCGTTACACGCGCGTTGACGGTTCGGTCGTTGAAGGTCCGGCACTTTCCGATCTGGTAGCAGCCAAGGACGCCGCTCTTGATACCGAACTGCGCGGCAAGCTTGCGACGTCGGTTCTGGCAGGCAAAGCCATGGTTACCCGTGCACAGGGTGGTGAACATTTCGATCAGCTGATCGCCATGGGCAATGACGACGGCAACGCTGTTGTTCAGACCTTTGTTGATGCACTGGTTGATCAGACCAAATCGATTGAACAGATCATTGCTGCTGTTGGCATTGACGGCATTGAATTCGAAGGCTCTGACAGCCTCGATAATCCGTCTGCAGTCAACTGAGCCTGATGACTCGACACCTGCCTTGATGGCACTGAACGGCGGGGGATTCAGTCTCCCGCCGTTTTGCTTTTACAATAATCATAAGACCAAAATCGTCATGAAACGTTTCGTTCCTGCCCTGCGCCATCTTGCCTTGTCCGGTCTTGCCGTGATGACGGTTAGTGCCCTGATCCCGACAGCCTTTGCCCAACAGGTTGATGACCCTGCCTTTCCGGGGGGCAATACCAGTTGGCCAAATGCCGACGGGCGGAATGTCTTCACCCATTATTCAGCCAATATGACCTTTGAAAAGCGGCTTGATTTCAAGCTTGGCGAGGCCCTTTTTCAAAGGCTTTGGGTCACCGCACCGACACGCACCAAAACCGCAGACGGTCTTGGCCCCCTTTTCAATTCGCGGGCCTGCAATGGATGTCATATCCGCAATGGTCGCGGTCATCCGGTTGATGAAAACAATCCCAAAGAGGGTGCAACATCCATGTTGCTGCGCCTTTCGATCCCGCCGCAAACAGCCGATCAGTTACGCGATCATCTTGATGGCAAGATCGCAGCCATTCCCGACCCGGTCTATGGCGGCCAGTTTCAGGACTTCTCGGTCGCGGGCATCAATGCCGAAGGACGCGTGAAGGTCAGTTATGAAAATATCGATGTCACCCTGTCTGACGGAGACGTCATTACACTACAAAAGCCCGATTATCAGATGACCGATCTGGCTTATGGACCGCTTCATCCTGATGTGATGGTTTCGCCACGCCTTGCCCCGCCGATGATCGGGCTTGGATTGCTCGAAGCCATTCCTGACGAGCTGCTGCTTGCGCGCGCTGATCCGCAAGACGCTGATGGCGACGGGATTTCCGGCCGGGTCAATCATGTCTGGGATATTGCCAAGGCACAGCTTGCCATCGGGCGGTTTGGCTGGAAGGCAGGAATGCCAAGCCTTGACCAGCAAAACCAGAATGCGTTCCAGTTTGATGTCGGATTATCCACCCCGCTTTATCCCGATGGATCAGGCGATTGCACCAGCGCCCAAACGGCATGCCTGAACGCACCGAACGGCAATGATCCGGAATTTGAAAATCTTGAAGCCCATTCGCAGGTCACTGACCTTGTGCTTTATTACACCCGAAACCTTGCCCCGCCGGTGCGCACCAATGCCAACGATGCAGATGTCGTAGCCGGGCAGAAGATTTTTGACTCCATTGGCTGTGCATCCTGTCATACGCCCCGTTACCAGCTTCCGGAACGCACGGACATGACGGAGCAATCCGGTCAGGTGATCTGGCCCTATAGCGACTTGCTTCTGCATGACATGGGCGAAGGCCTTGCAGATCATCGGCCCGAAGCCCAGGCATCAGGCCGCGAATGGCGGACACCACCGCTTTGGGGACTGGGGCTGGCCAAACAGATCGATCCACGTGCCGGTTTCCTTCATGACGGCCGGGCACGAACCATCCTTGAGGCCGTCCTGTGGCACGGCGGCGAAGCAGAGCCTGCGCGCCATTCTGTCACAATGCTGCCACCATCCGAGCGCAGGAAACTGCTTGCATTTCTAAAGTCGCTTTAAGCCTGTATAAGTGTTTCAAATCCCGTGAATATTCGGAAAAGACATATGCCGCAAAAATCGTTCTGGCGTATCACGCTGCTTTCAGTCATGACCGTACTGGTTACCGGTTTTAGTGCGCCTCCTGCCCATGCCGATATCCCCGACGGGAAATACAGTGCCGTATTGTCGCACCTTCTGAATACAGTGATGCCGCCCAAGCTTGATGAATTTCATGACGCGGCATCAGAGCTGACCAAATCCATCAAGGATTTCTGTGCCGATCCGGATGCAGATGATCTCAAAGACGTTCAGAACGAATTCAATAGTGCGATGGATATCTGGCAGGAAATCCAGCCCTGGCGCATGGGGCCACTGGTTGCCAATGGCCGGGATCAGCATATCGAATATTGGCCCGACAAACATGGTACTGCCGCACGGCAATTCCGGAAACTGCTGTTTAGCAAACCGGCAAGCTATACCGATCCGGCCCAGCTTGCCGAAGCAAGTGCGGCCCTTCAGGGGTTCCCGGCACTTGAGGAAGTCCTGTTTGATGACAAGAATGCCGACCATCTGAGCAAGGGTGACGAAGACGGTGTCTTCCTGTGTCAGTACGGCTCAGCCATTGCCACCAATCTTCAGACCATCACCGGCGAGCTGCGTGACGAATGGCCGGAATTTGCCGAAGCCATGAGCACAGCAGGCCCCGACAGCATGGATTACCCGACGGCGAAATTTGCCGCGACCGATCTTTATCGCGCCCTCCATGAAGGCTTGTTGATTATCTCGGCCCAGAAGCTTGGCCGTCCGTTGGGGGAAAATGAACAGGATGCCAAGGCCAGCCGTGGCGAAAGCGAAGTCGCCAAGCGGTCCTTGCGCAACATTGTCCATAACCTGACCGGGCTATTTGCCATTTATGACGGCAAATGGGGTGATGTCGGCACCGAGGGTGCGGGTATGGCATCGCTGATCGACAACAGCCTTCTGGATCGGTCCTTCCGCCTGAACTGGCAAACCGTCATTGACGCGGCAAATAACCTGCCGCCGTCAATGGACGAACTGCTGGCGCAGCCAGATGGCTATGCCAAGCTTTCCGAGTTCAAATCGCAGATCGATTTCCTGATTACGCTGGTCGAGAACGACATTGGCGGCACCACCCAGCTTGGTGGCGGTTTCAATGCGCTTGATGGCGACTGAGTAATCAAAGCGGAGCTCTCATAACCGGAGAAGAAAATGAGACATCAACGTCGCGATTTTTTGAAACTCATGGGTGTTGGCGGGGCATTTACCCTTTTGCCGCTTGATATCGCGCGCGCGGCAAGCACTCCGGCCATCGAAGACCGTGCGGTCTATATTTCCGCCAGTGCCGGGAATGCCGATGATTACTATGTCAGCGCCTTTAACGCGTCGGGCAAGATCCTGTTTGAACAGGCTCTGCCGGGGCGTGGTCATGATATCGGTTTGCGCCCGAACCATGTTGATGTGGCAGCGGTCGAACGTCGCCCGGGTCTTTACGGCCTGATCCTTGATCGTCATACCGGCGAAGTCCGCGCCAAGCTGCATTGCCCGGAAGATCGCCGTTTTTATGGTCACGCGATCTATTCGAACGATGGACGTTTTCTTTACATCACCGAAAACGATTTTGATCATGCGCGTGGCGTTGTTTCGGTCTGGGATGCCAAGGATGGCTATCGCCGGGTGGCCGAATTTGACAGTTATGGCACCGGCCCGCATGAATTGCATCTGATGCCCGGTGGCGAACAGCTTGTAATTGCCAATGGCGGGCTTCACACCCATCCCGATTTCGACGGTCGTACGCCGCTTAACATCGATTCCATGGAACCCAACCTGTCGATCATTGATCGCCGCACCGGCGAGCTGATCCATCAGGCCGCGCTCAAACATGACTGGCATCAATTGTCGATCCGCCACCTTGATGTCTCAGCCAATGGCACGATTGCCGCAGGCTTCCAGTATCAGGGCGAGATTAATGATCAGGTCCCGCTTGTCGGTGTCTGGCAACCGGGCAAGGAAGTCCGCCCGATCGAGGCACCTGACAATGTGCAATATCGCATGCGCCAATATTGCGGGTCTGTGCGCTTTGATGCGTCTGGTCAGGTCTTTGGCATTTCCTGCCCGCGTGGCGGGCTTGTCACATTCTGGGATGCTAAAACCAATGACTTCCTGACCCATATCGCGGCCCCGGATGGCTGTGGTCTTGCGGCAACGGACCGCCCCGGCGAATTTGTCGGCACCAGCGGCCTTGGTAATGGCTGGCGCATGGATGCGATTCGCCGTAAGCGCGTTGAATTGCCCGACGATTCTCATAAATCGCTGCATTGGGACAATCATTTGCGGCGCATAAGCACCTGATATCCCGATCCTTGAAACCCGATAAAACCCGCACATATGTTGCGGGTTTTATGCTTTCCAGGGTTTTAAAACCGCAGAAAACCGACAGATTAACCAACTGTTTTTGTAGGGATAATTTGGCAACACCGTCATCAACCAAAAATCTTGCGCAAATGAGAACGATTTTCACTTGCGTTCCGATTTTCCCTCGCCTATAACAGGTCTCGACACAGCCCGCGAATGCAACCCATTCGCATTTTGTCCCCAAAATGGCTTGTCTCTCAACCTACGGGTCCTCTCTCCCCGTAGGCCTCTCAAGGTGGTAAAGCGGTGGTTATCGATGCGGGAAACGATAACCGCCGCTTTCTCTTTTCCGGATATCTTCATCTTTGGCAAACGGCACGCAATAGCGCCACCCCCCTGAACCTGTCAGGTTGCAGGGTGATCGCCGTTCTAGCTGCCTTGTGACAGTTTCATGCCTGCGGTTTGCAGCGCATTCTTGTAAAGCTGATAATTCTCGCGAGCATCTTCCTTGGGGGCGACGATACAAACGGTCGCGGCACAGATGCCCTTGCGATCATAGACCGGTGCGGCAAAGCAATGGGTAAAGGTATCAACGATGCTGTCGAACGAGAAAAACTGTTCGTGATGCGCCTTGCGGATTTCCGCGATATAGGCGTCAACATCCATCCGTGTACCATCGGGAAGAATGAAATCTTCTTCGGGGATCAGGTCCCGAATTTCATCATCACTGAGATGGCCCAGCAACAAGCGGCCCGATGCGGTCCAGGGAATGGATGTGCGTTGCCCGACATCGGCCTTGATGCGAAACGGACGGCTGCCTTCGCGCTGCAGGGCGACGGTGTATTTGCCGCCATCAAGCATACAGAACTGCGACGTTTCCTTGGTGCTGGCAGTGATTTCATCAAGCACCGTGGCGGCCTGACGGGTCAGGTCGAAATAGTCGCTATAGGCCAGTCCGAGGAAATAGACACGACGCCCGAGGAAAACCGATCCGTTCGCATCGGTAACCTCAAGCATACCATGATCCAGCAAAGTGCCGATCAGGTCATAGATCGTAGATGTTGGCGCACCAAGCGCCTGGGCGATTTCAGCGGGACGCTGGGAGGTTCTGACATCACGCAGATGATCAAGAATATCAAACGCACGATCAATGCCGCGCGCACGTTTACGTGTCTGACCTTCTTTCATAACCCCCATCGCCCCGCTTAAATCATGTCTTATTATTCAACTAGCTTATGCCTTACGAAAGGCAATGCAGTCGACCTCAACTTTGCAATCAACCACCATTGAGGATTGAACACATGCACGCGCCGGGGGATTTTCGCCAAAATATTCTTCGAAAACGCCGTTGAAGCTCCAGAAATCCCGGGCATCGTCAAGCCATACGCCGATGCGCATGATATCGGCCTTGTCATAGCCGGCATCCTCGACAATCTTCAGCATGTTCTCGATCGCGATGTGCGATTGCTGAACAATCCCGGTGCCGACGACTTCGCCGTCACGCATCGGTGTCTGTCCTGAGACATAAAGCCAGCCGTCGGCTTCTGTGGCCTTGGCAAATGGCAGTGTTTTCTGCCCGCTGCCTTTGCCTTCGCCAACGCCATGTCTTTTAATGCTCATAAATGATCTCCTGATTCAGATTTCGGAATTTGCAAGGAAGCCCTGCAATCGTTCGGTTTTGGGCGCACCAAAAATCTCGTCGGGGGTGCCTTCTTCGTGAATGCGCCCCTGATGCATGAAAACGACCTTGGTCGAAACGTCGCGCGCAAAGCGCATTTCATGCGTCACCAGCAACATGGTCATCCCCTCAACCGCCAGATCGCGCACCACGGCAAGAACCTCGGCGACCAGTTCGGGATCAAGGGCGGATGTTACTTCGTCAAACAGCATGATCTGCGGGTTCATGGCGATGGCGCGTGCAATTGCGACACGTTGCTGCTGCCCGCCGGAAAGCTGACCGGGATAATGATCGCTGCGTGCAGCCATGCCCACACGTTCAAGCCACTTTTGGGCAACTTCACGTGCTTCGTCCTTTGGCATATTTTTGGTCTTGATCAGACCCAGCATCACGTTACGGATGGCAGTCATATGCGGAAACAGATTGAACTGCTGGAACGCCATACCAGTCATCGAACGCTGGCGGGCCACTTCGCGTTCTGGCAAACGGCGGCGTTGCCCGGCACCATCTTCGCGATAGCCGATTTTTTGACCGGCAAGCTCTATCGACCCTTTTTCGAAGTCTTCAAGCAGGTTCACACAGCGCAGAAGTGTTGTTTTGCCAGAACCGGAAGACCCGATCAGGGAAACAACGTCGCCCTGCTGCATCGTAAGATCGATACCTTTGAGAACCTCGAGTTCACCAAAACTCTTGTGAAGACCGGAAATAGTCAGAATTGGGGACATGATAGCCTCATTAAGGGATCGAAATGCGACGCTCGACAGCACGGCCGGCTTGCTCGATCACGAAGTTCAAAAGGAAATAGACAAAGCCTGCGAACAGATAGAATTCGAGACTGAGATATGTACGCGCAATCACCTGCTGGGTGGCCAGCAACAGCTCGACCACACCGATGATCGACAGCAATGTCGATGCCTTGACGATCTCGGTTGCGGTATTCACCCAGGTTGGCAAAATCTGGCGCAAGGCCTGTGGCAGCAGGACATAGACAAAGGTCTGCATAAAGGTCAGGCCGATTGATTTGGCCGCCTCGGTCTGTCCGACCGCAATCGCCGACAACGCCCCGCGCACAATTTCACCGACATGGGACGAACAAAACAGCGTCAGCGCCAGCACCCCTGCCTGAAATGCTGTCAGGTCAACACCGACCACCGACAGAATGTAAAAGCAGGCAAGGATCAGAACGAAAACAGGCGTCCCGCGCAGAAAGTCGATATAGAGCCGCACGATAAAGCGCAGCCAGCGCTGCCCGTATGTCATTGCCAGACCAACAAACACGCCCAGAATGGTGCCAAGCACAACCGACGAGACCGATATCAGAATTGTGTCGCCAAGCCCGTCCAGCAGGTTCATCCGGGCATTCCACAACTCTGTAAAGAAAAGAGAGAAATTCACCTGATACCCTTTCAACGAGGAACAGCAAGACGCTGTTCAAGACGGCGCAACAGCCACGCGATCACATAGCAAGCCACGACATAAATCATCGACGCCACCATCCAGGTTTCAATCACCCGGAAACTTTCGACATTGATCTTGCGGGCATAGAAAGTCAGATCGGGCACCGCAATTGCCGCCGCCAGCGAGGTATCCTTGAACAGGGAAATGAAGTTGTTCGAAAGCGATGGCAAAACGTTACGGAACATCACCGGAATGATGATGTTGGTCTTGATCTTGAATTCGGTCAGACCAATCGCCAGTCCGGCTTCACGCAAGCCTTTTGGCAAGGCAACAAGCCCCGACCGGAATACCTCGGCCAGATAGGCACCGGCATAAATCGACAGCGTGAAGATAAAGGATGAAATCTTGTCGAGTGCGATGCCCAATTGCGGCAGGGCAAAATAGCAAAACAGGATCAGCACAAGGATCGGGGTATTGCGGATTGCGGAGACATATCCCCCCGCAATCCAGCGCAAAATCTTGTGGCGGGACAGCATCCCGAAAGCAGCAAGAAGACCAATCAAGCAGCCGATCGCAATCGACACAATGGCAAGAAACAGTCCCAGACCAAGTCCCTGAGCCAGAAGTTCCCAATTGCGCCAGATGACGTCAAAATTGAAATCGTAATTCAAAACAGTTCTTTCAGGATGCTGAACGCGTTACTTGTACTCGACAGGGAAGCCGATTTTCGGCACGGCCAGTTCTTCACCGAACCAGGTCTTGAAGCTTTCAGCATAGAACGGGAACTCAACACCGGTCATGCCTTCATGAAGAACGGTGTTAACAAAGTTCAGCCAACGCTGATCACCCGGTTTAACGCCGCAGGAATAGCTCTGCGGGTTCCAGGCGTAACCAGCATCCTCGTAACGGCCCGGGTTCTGAACCATGAACCAGCGCAAGGCCGACTGATCGGTTGCGGCGGCTTCTGCACGGCCTGAATTCAGGGCCTGATACATCAGATCAACGCTGTCATACTGGTCGACTTCTGCTTCCGGCAGGGCCGCATGGACCATTTCTTCGGCATAGACGTTCTGAAGAACCGCCACGGTCACATCATCACCGGCTGCTTTCAGCGCGTCATAGTCGGCATAGTCGCCATTTGCCATCAAAAGCAGGCCAACGCCTTCGCGATAGTAAGGAATGGTGAATTCGATCTGCTGGGCACGTTCGGCGGTGACGGTCATGAACTGGCAGGACAGGTCAACCTTGTCGGTTACCAGGTTCGGAATACGGGCATCACCAGACTGCTGAACATACTGGATTTTATCCGGGTCACCGAACAGCGCCTTTGCGACAAGACGGCCCATGTCAACGTCAAAACCCTTGAGCGTGTTGTCGCTGTCCATGAAGTGCCAGGGCGGGTTGGTCGAACCGGTCCCCAGAACAAGATAACCACGATCAAGCACTTCCTGAAGCTTGCTTGCTTCCTGTGCCATGGCAGAACCGGCAGCAGCCGTCATCACCGTCGCAACGGCGAGCGTTTTAATAAAAGTCATCTTTTGTCTCCGCGTTTTAATGAGCCACACATGCTGGGTAGTTTCTTAAATTCCGTTATAGCGGAATCGATACCGTTGTTTCGGATTTAAACTAGCAGCGTTTTTTAACGGGAGTCAATTTCGTTTTGCCCCGCCCGCGCCTTCCCGTGAAAATTTCGGACATACAGACAAAGAAAATGCCGCCGTCTGCATCCACAGACTGGCGGCATTTTCCTTTATTCATCCCTGTTCGAACCAGTCTCTGAAACCGGTAGAAATCAGAGGATTACAGCATCTGACTATCTCGCTTTGCGCAAGGCGACCAGAAGCCTCAGACTATTGATCGTGACCAGAACAGTCGCACCGGTATCGGCCAGAACCGCCAGCCACAATCCCGTCAACCCCGTGATCGAGGTCACCAGAAAGACTGCCTTAAGCCCCAGCGCAATCGTGATGTTCTCGCGAATGACACGGCGTGCCGCCCGCGATAGCTTGACCAGATTGACCACATCGCCAAGACGATCCTTGACCGCAACCGCATCGGCGGCCTCAAGTGCGATATCCGTTCCCCCACCAATGGCGATCCCGACATCAGCAGCCTTTAGCGCCGGGGCATCATTAATCCCGTCACCAACCATCGCCACCGGGCCAGAGCGTTTGGGATCGTCGCGCAGGGCCGAAAGCGCGTTAAGCTTGTCTTCGGGCATCAATTCCGCACGGTAATCCATGCCCAGTTCAGCAGCCATCCGCCTGGCAACACGGGTGGCATCCCCGGTCAACATCACAGGTGTAATGTTAAGCCTGTTAAGTTCGGCAAGGGCGGCCTTGGCATCCGGGCGCGCAACATCACGCAGCGCCAGGGCACCAATGACCATACCATCCTTGAGGATCACGACCGCCGTGCTGCCTTCTTCCTCTTGCGCTGCAAGCCAGTCATCAATCTCGCCATCAGGCGTTACGCCAAGACGGGTTGCCGCCCCCACCTGATAGATCACACCGTCAATCTTGCCTTCCACCCCTGCTCCGGCAATGGTTCTGGCATTGTCGATCACCGGCAGTTCAAGGTTCCGGTTTTCCGCGGCCTGCACCACAGCACGGGCCAGCGGATGGGACGTCACGGTTTCAAGTGCCGCAGCAATGGTCAGAAGACCGTTCTCGCCATATCCATCCGTAGTCTTGATCGCCGCAAGTTTCGGTTTGCCTTCGGTCAGGGTCCCGGTCTTGTCAAACGCCATGGTGCGAACCGCCCCGATCAGCTCAAGCCCGGCACCGCCCTTGACCAGAAGTCCGATCCGGGTGGCACGTGCAAGTGCCGATGTCACCGCCGCCGGGGTCGAAATCACCAGCGCACAGGGGCAACCGATCAGCAACAATGCCAGACCACGATAAATCCACTCATCCCATGACTGGCCAAACACAACCGGCGGAATAACAACTGTCGCCGCCGCCAACGCCATAATAATCGGGGTATAGATGCGGGCAAATTTGGCAACAAACCGTTCTACCGGTGCCTTGTGTTTTTCGCTTTGCTCGACCAGTTCGATCACGCGATCAAGCATGGTTTGCCCGGCTGCGCGGGTCACTGCCATCCGAACCGGACTGTCGGTGACGATGGCACCGGCAAAGACTTCGTCACCTTCCTTGCGATAGACCGGAACCGACTCCCCCGTCAGGTGGCTGTTGTCGACCTCGGCCGCGCCGGAGGCAATCACCCCATCAGCCGGAATACGTTCACCCGGACGGATTTCGACGAGATCGTTTTGCGCCAGTTGTGCGGGGGAAACGGTTTCAAAGCCGCCATCACGCACCAGACGTGCCTGTTCGGGTGCCAGCTTCATCAGGGCCTTGACGCCACTTCGCGCCCGCCCGGCCGCAACACCTTCAAGCCGTTCACCGATGGCAAACAGCAAAACAACCATCCCGGCCTCAAGACTTTCACCAATGGCCACGGCCCCGATAACCGCAACCGACATCAAAAGTTCGATCGAGAAGATGGCCCCACTTTGTGCAAGCCGCAGCGCTTTCCTCATCACCGGCACGGCCGCAAGGATCGAGGCAATTGACATCGCATAGGGTGACGTTGCCGGCACCAGCGCACCGGTCGCCCCGCCCAGCAGCAGGAAGATAGCGGCAAAGGCGATTTCGTCATTCTCTGAAGACCATGGCGCATACCAGCGCGCTTTTTGCGCGTCGACCGGATTGCCATCCTGACCGAGAGGGTCTTGGCCCTGGCCGGACTTGGTATCGGAGCAACTGCTCGCCCCGCAGCAAGAAGCTTTTGCCAACGCGTCCATGCTGCCCGGAACCGGCTTTTCCTGTGCCGGATAACCAAGTTTGGTCAGCATGGTTGTGATGCTGTTGCGGCTGTCGGTGTGGGCATCATCAATGCCCAGAGTTACAGTTTCGCGCATCATCGACACATCCACGCAAGACACACCGTCAACTTTGCCCAGTGCGGTTTCGATCTTTGCCACGCAGGAACCGCAATCCATACCAGAAACCTGCCAGTGGTAATGACTTACAGCGCCACCCTTTTTAGCAACAATATCCCGCAAGACTGCATCTTCGTCTGCATTGACCGGAAGGGATACAGAAATCCCCTGACCGTCACCGGTAATGCCGTGATCGGGAACCGCCTTGTTCAAGGCATCTATCAGGCTTTCCCGACACCGTCCGCAATTGCCGATCGCCGGAATATCGTCCCATTTTGCAACGAAGGACATTTAGTCACCTCATAAAGATCAAATTTCTATTCATATATTACATTCAAACTAGGATTCATATGTTGGTCTGTCAAGGATATTCAAATGATGATTTGAATATCAAAATCGCACATGCCCGTTGCCCGGCTTTGACACCAACATAGATACTGGTAAACCCAGTTAAACAGCTGAACTAAAAACGAAAAAAATCAGTCGTGGGTGACATGCGCAAAAACATCGCGCACCACGCGCGAAATATGCTCGTCATCAATCTGATAAAAAATATGCCGTCCGCGCCGCTCGGACGCCAGAATCCGCTGATCGCGTAAATGACGCAGATGATGGCTGCAAAGCGATTGCGACATGTTGGTCGCATCTGCCAGTTCGCTCACCGTTTGCGGTTTTTCCATACAGCGCAGAACCAGTTGCAAGCGCCCGGCATCCCCCAGAAGCGAAAAGATTTTTGCTGCCGCCTCGATATGGGGCAAAGACAAATCCGCTCCCACCGCGCGCGATGCATCGCGCGTTACGGCCTCGCCCTGTTCGGTGCTCAGGCCAAGACGGGCCGCAGCATCGCATTCCTGACAGTCATTTTCTGCGCGCGATGACACGGGCTTGGCGATCGGGGAACTGGTTTTGCTTTCTGACATGGCCCTTATTTTCCATGCCTGCCCGGCCTTGGCAAGGGGAACGATCCACTCATGCCTGCATTCTTACACTGAATGCCCCCGAATACAGTTTTCACATTGACTCATTTCGATAATTTATTCATGTTTTACATGAATTTTATAAATCGATTCGAGAATACCCACATTCAGGAGCCCCACAAATGACGACCGCAACTAAACCTGATACCCTTCAAAACGTGCGTCGCCTCAGTACCGTTCTGTATTGGGGATGTGCGCTTGCCATCATCTTCCAGTTTTTTGTCGTTCCGATCATCTGGTATGTGCCGGGCTGGATTGAAACCAGCAGCAGTCAGATGACCGTCAGCATTGCCGATCTTCATGCTCTTTCCGGCTGGCAGAAATACGCCACCATGCTGGTCATGATGATCCCTTCCCTGATCATGGCTTACGGGCTCAATCATCTGCGCAAGATGTTCAGGGCCTTTTCCCGTGACATCATTTTCCAGCCCGCGCCAATCAGGCACCTTAAGGTCTTTGGTGTCGCGCTTTTGGTGCAAACACTGGTAAAACCGCTGACCGGGGCTGTGACATCGGTTCTGGCGACCTTCCATCGTCCGGCGGGTGAAAGAATGTTGTCGATCGGGCTTGGCAATGCCGAAGCCAGCACCCTTTTCCTTGGCGCTCTGATTATCGTGATTGCCTGGGTTCTTGGCGAAGCAGCCCGGATCGACGATGAAAACCGGAGCTTTGTCTGATGGGGATTGTTGTCCGACTTGATGTGATGCTTGCCACCCGCAAGATGAAGTCCAAGGATCTTGCCGCCCGGATCGGCATCAGCGAACAGAATCTGTCGCTTTTGAAATCGGGCAAGGTACGCGGCGTAAGGTTTGAAACCCTTGCCGCGATCTGCAAGGAACTGGAATGCCAACCCGGCGACCTTCTGGAATTTGAAGACGACACCTGAACCCTACACAGCGCAGCAAGCGCCCGGCATATTCCCCTCGCCCCTGATCCAACCATGCAGTTTCCGACGTAAGTCGATTAATGAAACAGCATGGTTGGATATCTGGTGACGTACGAACTTTTCACTCTATTGCTTAATGCGCTGATCTGCCTTGGCCTGCCATGGATTTATAACTACGCCTATGCCAAGCAACCCGGTGTTGGTGGCAAACGCCTTATGGGCAATCGCGATATGTTGCCCGAACGTACCGGTATTGCCGCGCGTGGCCTTCGCGCCCATCAGAACCAGCTTGAAAATCTGGTTCCCTTTGCGATTATCGTCTTTAGTGCACACGCCATCGACATTTCCAACACGGTCACAATTATTTGCGCCACCCTTTTCCTGATCGCCCGGATTGCACATGCCGGGTTTTACATTGCCGGTATTACCCGGCTGCCGGGCGTCAATGGCGTACGATCCATCGCCTATTTCATCAGCCTGTTCTCGATGCTGGTCTATGCCGCCCAATTGTTTTGGCATTAGAGTTTAACCCGTGCTTGCCGCCTGAAGAATGTTTTGCCTAAATGACATCAAGCGATGGCAACATGTCGCACAAACAGCAAAATACTTCAGGAGAGGACGCAATAGATGTCAAAGAAGATCGCCCTGGTCACCGGTGCTGCACGCGGAATTGGACTGGCCACCGCCAAACTGTTTATCGCCCAAGGCTGGCAAGTCGCGATGGTCGACCGTGACGGGGATGAATTGCTCAGCGCCTCTGCCGATCTTTCCGATGCCAAACCGTTTATCTTTGACGTCTCGGTTCCCGAACAGGTCGATCAAATGATCGCCGATGCGCTTGCGGCATTCGGCCAGATTGATGCGGTGGTCAATAATGCCGGGGTTGCCGACTTCCTGCCGGTCGAAGAAACCAGCTTTGCCACCTGGCGCCGGATCATGGAAACCAACCTTGATGGCGTCTTCCTTGTCTCTCAGGCCGCTATTCCGGCGTTGAAGCAAACCAAGGGGGCGATTGTCAATATCGGCTCGATCTCGGGCCTTCGCGCGTCAACCCTTCGTGTGGCCTATGGCACATCAAAGGCCGCAGTCATTCACATGACCAAACAACAGGCCGCCGAACTTGGCGAATATGGCATTCGCGCCAACTGCGTCTGTCCCGGCCCGGTCAAAACCAAACTGGCGATGGCGGTGCATTCGCCAGAAATCATCTCGGCCTATCTTGATGCCATGCCGCTTGGCCGATACGGCACCGAAAATGAAATCGCCGAAGTCATCCATTTCCTGTGCTCGGACAAGGCAAGCTTCGTGACCGGTCAAATCGTTGCCGCAGATGGCGGGTTCGAGACAACCGGTGTCGGCCTGCCTGCGCTCCGCCGAAAATAAAGGCCATGCAACCATGCGCCCGCTTCGCCTGATCATCGCATTGACCGCCATACTGGCCCTGTCATCCTGCCTGACCTTCAACTGGCAACGCAGTGTCCAACAGGTCCTGTCAAATGCGTGTAACTCCACAGGCGATTGCGGGTCGGATGGGCCCGGCTCGAACTAGCTCCAAACAAAAACGGCGCATCCACTGGACGCGCCGTTTGGTGTTTCCGCTATCGGAAAGCTTATTCCCACTCGATGGTTCCCGGTGGTTTCGACGTGAAGTCATAGGTGACACGGTTGATGCCGTTGACTTCATTGATGATCCGGTTGGCGATGCGGCCAAGCAGTTCCGGCGGGAACGCATAGAAGTCCGCAGTCATGCCATCGGTCGAGGTGACTGCGCGCAAGGCGCACGCATAGTCATAGGTACGACCATCGCCCATCACGCCAACGGTACGGACAGGAAGCAGAACAGCGAAGGCCTGCCAGATAGCGTCATAAAGACCGGCATTGCGGATTTCTTCGAGATAGATCGCATCAGCCTTGCGCAGAATATCAAGCTTTTCGCGCGTGATCGGCTGGCCCGGAATACGGATCGCAAGACCCGGTCCTGGGAACGGATGACGGCCAACAAAGCTGTCAGGCAGGCCAAGTTCACGACCAAGGTCACGGACTTCGTCCTTGAACAATTCACGAAGCGGTTCCACCAGCTTCATGTTCATGCGTTCCGGAAGACCACCAACATTGTGGTGCGACTTGATGGTGACAGACGGGCCACCGGTGAAGGACACACTTTCGATCACATCCGGATAAAGTGTGCCCTGTGCCAGGAAGTCTGCACCACCAATTTTCTTGGCTTCTTCTTCAAAGGTTTCGATGAAGAGACGGCCAATGGTTTTGCGTTTTACTTCCGGATCGGTTTCGCCTTCGATGGCACCGATAAAGGTATCGGACGCATCAACATGGACCAGCGGGATGTTGTAATGGTCACGGAACAGCGAAACGACCTGATCGGCCTCGCCCGAGCGCATGAAACCATGATCAACAAACACGCAAGTCAGCTGATCACCAATCGCTTCGTGGATCAGAACCGCGGTGACCGAGCTGTCAACACCGCCCGACAGGCCACAGATGACCTTGCCATCTCCGACCTGTTTGCGGATTTTCTCAATCGCGTCGTCCTTATAGGCATTCATCGTCCAGTCGCCAGAGCAACCGGCAACGCCATGCGTAAAGTTCTTAAGGAGCTGCGCGCCATGCGGGGTATGGACCACTTCCGGGTGGAACTGAACCGCATAGAATTTCTTTTCGTCATTGGCGATGGCGGCAAACGGTGCGCCTTCGGATTTGCCAACTACGCGGAAACCATCCGGAAGCGCATCAACGCGGTCGCCGTGGCTCATCCAGACCTGTTCGCGTGCGCCAGCCGCCCACACCCCGGTGAACAGCGCGCAATCTTCGATCACGTCGACAAAGGCACGACCGAATTCACGATGATCGGATGTCGCGACCTTGCCGCCAAGCTGGTTGACCATGGTCTGCTGACCATAGCAGATGCCCAGAACCGGAACGCCAAGTTCAAACACCTTGGTCGGTGCTGACGGTGCCTTGTCCCAATGGACAGACGCCGGGCCACCCGAAAGGATCACGGCCTTGGGGGCATATTCATCAAGGAACGCATCCGAGATGTTATTAAAAGGATGGATCTCACTATAGACACCGCTTTCACGCACGCGACGTGCAATCAGCTGGGTGACCTGGGATCCGAAATCAATAATCAGCACGCGATCAGTCATCGGGCCGTATCTCCGTCGAAGATGGGGTTGCGCCGTACATACGCCAAACCATCGAGATGGGCAACCCGGCGCAGGTGGTCACCCAACGATGCATTCAAAAAACTTTTGCCCTTAGCCCAGGCATTTGGAGGAGATTGCGGCGTTTTTGCGCGCAATTCCCCCTGAAAACCCCACAATTGGTCCCTTTTTCCTTCGCAATGGGCGCGCATTATCCCAATCAACGGAACGCGGGAAACAACGCGTCCGACCATGAGCAACGCACTTTTGATCAATGCAAGGGACACGAAATCATGAGCACTTCCAAAGGTAGTAAAATCGCACTCGCTGTCGCTGGTCTTATTCTGGTTGCCGGTACAGCAACCGCCATCGCAATGACCCAGAAGGACGGCGGTTCCGCCCTGCCGATCTTTGGCACTGAAGAAAGCGCACCGGCCGAGAAGTCCGAAACCATGACCCCGGCCGAGCCGAGTGCCGAAATCGGCGAAAGCCTGAAGACCGGCCCGGATGCCCAGGATGACGACATTCCGGGCATGAACAATCTTGAGAATTCCGAAGGTTTGGACAAGCCGACTACCATCTTTGATGGCGCGACCGAAAAAGCCGAGTAACCGGTTTTCCGTCGATATCGGGCCAACACCCGAAAGGCCGTGGCACCGGCAATTTGCAGAAGAGTCCATCAACGCAATATTGCGTTCACGGTGAAACAAAACTGGCCCTGCGAGGATCGCTCGCAGGGCCTTTTTCTTTGCAGGCAGATTAAGGGCGGCAAAGGTTTTGGCCTGGTTTCCATATGCCTTGGCCGCCATTGCCATTACTTTACCTTGCCTTTGGCCGTACGTTCGAACACCGCCACAAAGAACCCGTCCGTGCCATGAACATTTGGCGACAGGCGCAGCCAGGGTTTGTCCTTGCCGCCCGGAACCGGAACGGATTTCGGTGCATCGGGCCAGATTTCGCTGATCGGAACCGGTCGGAAATCCTTGCGATCGCGCATAAAGGTCTCAATCAGGCGTTCGTTTTCTTCGGGCATGATCGAGCAGGTCGCATAAATCAGACGACCGCCCTTGGTGACCTTTGCGGCACCGGCCTTAAGGATCTTGCTCTGCTGCCCCATAAGGGTGCGCAGGTCGCGCTGACCGATACGCCAGCGCAAAGCCGGGTTACGGCGCAACGTTCCAAGACCGGAACAGGGCACATCCAGCAACACGCGGTCAAAGAAACCGGATTTGTTACGCAACCAGCTGTCACGTTCATCGGCAATGATGCGCTGCTGGATGCAATCGCCCGCACCGGCGCGGCGTGCACGCTTGCGGGCATTATCCAGTCGGCCACCATGGGTATCACAGGCAAGAATACGCCCCTTGCCGTGCATGTCTGCCGCAAGACCAAGCGTTTTGCCGCCACCGCCGGCACACATATCAAGCACGGTCATGCCCGGTTTGGCATCGACCAGCTTGACGCAAATCTGTGATGCTTCGTCCTGAATTTCGATCAGGCCGTCTTTATAGGCCGCCGTGACCAGCATATTCAGACCAAGTGGCAGACGCAGACCATTGGGTGCAAACGGGGTACGCTCGATATCCTTGATGCCGTCTGCTTTAAGCGACTTGATGGCATCTTCGACCGTGCCGCGCAGACGGTTGACGCGAAGATCAAGTTTGGCCGGCTGGTTATAGGCCGCCATCTCCGCCGTAAGGTTTTCGTGATGAAGCTTCATCAGTTCGGCATAAAGCCATTTCGGCAGCTCGGTTTTGACCGCACCGGGCTGGGCATCATGATCAAGGGTCTTGTCAGACAGCTTGTTGATCAGGTGTTTTTCATTGGGGTGAAGGGTTTCCGGGCAGAATTGCTCGCCACAGAACCGGTCGGCGATTTCGGCAGTTTTCAGGCCGTCATGCAACACCAGATCAGCGATCATGCGTGCGCGGCCATCCTGAAACTCGTATCCGACTTCTGCCAGCCACCAGCCCAGACGGGCCTGATGACGGATCAGGTTATAGAAACGTTCGCTGATTTCACGGCGATCGCCACCGCCGATATAACGGCGTGATCCGAAATAACCGGACACAACGCGGTCTGCGTCGTCTCGGGTATGGGTCCAACCGTCGTAAAGTTCAATGACGGCCGCGATACGTGCACCGGGTTTCAAAGCGAATTTCCAACCTGTTTTGCGGGTGTTACTGCTGCTTCGGATATGGGAAGCGCGAACACGCCTTGCGATAAATACGATAAAAAAGACGATGACGGCAGGAAAGCCTGCCGTCACCCGAATTCTTGCGCCGCTCTTATCATGGCTTGGCCCTTTCGCCAACAGCGTCAAACGCAAGGCAGCCAAGCCAATCAAGAAGCGAAGCGTTCCGTCTAGCTGCCCGGACGATAGTTCGGGGCTTCGCGGGTGATGGTCACATCATGGGCGTGGCTTTCGCGCAGGCCCGCATTTGTGATGCGAACAAACTCGGCACGTTCACGGAAATCGGCAAGCGTTGCCGAACCGGTATAACCCATGGACGCCTTAAGACCGCCGACCAGCTGATGAATGATCTGGCCTGCCGGACCTTTGTAAGGAACGCGGCCTTCGATGCCTTCGGGAACCAGTTTCAGGTTATCCTGAACATCCTGCTGGAAGTAACGGTCAGCCGAGCCACGTGCCATCGCACCAACCGACCCCATACCACGATAGGATTTGTACGAACGGCCCTGATACAGGATGACTTCGCCCGGTGCTTCGTCCGTACCGGCCAGAAGCGAGCCAACCATGCAGGTGCTCGCACCCGCTGCCATTGCCTTGGCGATGTCACCCGAGAACTTGATCCCGCCATCTGCGATAATCGGAATATCAAGGGTATGGGCCATTTCGGCACAATCCATCACAGCTGTAAGCTGCGGAACGCCAACACCGGCAACAATACGGGTGGTGCAAATCGAGCCCGGACCGATACCGACCTTGACAGCATCTGCACCGGCTTCGGCCAATGCCTTTACCGCAGCAGCGGTTGCAACGTTACCTGCAATGATCTGGGTGTCGCCGACTTTTGACTTGATCTGTTCAACCGCCTTGATCACGCCAGCCGAGTGGCCATGGGCAGTATCAATGACCAGAATATCAACACCGGCTTCGACCAGAGCCGTAGCACGTTCAAAGCCTGCTTCGCCAACGCCGGTTGCCGCAGCAACACGCAGGCGACCGCTTTCGTCCTTACAGGCATTCGGGTGCAGCTTGGCTTTCTCGATGTCCTTGACCGTAATCAGGCCGGTGCAACGATAGGCATCGTCAACAACCAGAAGCTTTTCGATACGGTGCTGATGCAGAAGTTTCTTGGCTTCGGTGGTATCGACATTCTCGGTTACCGTCACCAGACCTTCGTGGGTCATCAGTTCGGAAACCGGCTGTGCGCGGTTCGAAGCGAAACGAACATCACGGTTGGTCAGAATACCGACCAGTTTGTTCGAACCACGTTCAACAACCGGAATACCGGAAATGTGGTTCACATCCATAAGATCAAGCGCATCTGCCAGCGTCTGGTCCGGGTGGATGGTGATCGGGTTAACAACCATGCCCGATTCGAATTTCTTTACACGGCGAACTTCTTCGGCCTGCTGAGCGATATCGAGGTTCTTGTGAATAACCCCCATGCCGCCATGCTGCGCCATTACAATCGCCATTGCACTTTCGGTTACGGTATCCATAGCCGAGGAAAGCAGCGGGATCTTCAGGTCAATCTTCTTGGTAATGCGGGTATTGGTCTGCACCTGAGCAGGCAGCACTTCGGATGCTGCGGGTTTGATCAAAACGTCGTCAAACGTCAGGGCTTCTACAATGCGGGTCATCTGGCCACCTCGTTAATCTGAGTTGGCGCGGAATTTATACATGTTATGCCCCAAATGCCAAGTTTTCCGCGCCCATAACAGCCCTGTGATTTTATTGATGCTTTATTTTGCGCATTCCGTTAGAAACTGGTCGATGGGACTGCTGTCAGGCTGGTCAGTCACATTGTTCTGATTAAACAATCGCCATCATCCCCAATTTCCAGACATAAAATCCGGTTTCGCCATGCGCACAAGACTTGCGCGGAACCTTAACTATGCCTGCTTGGCGGTTTCTTTCGCACGGTCATCAAGAACCTGGCTGATAAAGTTCCGGACGTCACCATCAAGTGATTCTGCACGCCCTAACAGGCCAGTCGCCTCGTTATGCAGCGTGACCAGAACTTCACGGGAATCATTCGTTCCCGAAGCAACATGTCCGACACTGGTGACAATATCACGCATGCGGCAGACAGCTTGCTCGATACGATTGCTGATCTCGTTCACCGCGTCGGTTTGCTCACGCGTTGCGTTGGCAACAAGGCGCGCACCATCATCGATTTCATTAATCTTTTCACTGATATCTCGAACAAAGGCCACCGCTTCGCGGGTCATTTCCTGCATCTCGCCGATTTCACGAATGACTTCTTCGGCGGCATGACTGGACTGATTGGCAAGGTTTTTGACCTCGGACGCAACAACCGCAAATCCCTTGCCAGCTTCACCTGCGCGCGCAGCCTCGATCGTTGCATTCAGCGCCAGAAGATTCGTTTGTTCGGCAACATCGGTAATCAATTCGACAACGCCGGTTACGCGTGTTGCCAATGCATCAAGACGTTCCATATGCTCGGCGGCTGAACGGGCCCGTTCGACTGCGGTTTCAGACAAGGTCGCCGAACCGTCAATCTGGCTCCCGATTTGCTGGATCGACCCACTGAACTGCTCGGTAGCCGTTGCTATCCCGTCAAGCGCAGCACTGCTTTCTTCGGCCGCCTTTCGCATCTCGGCAGCCTGATCGGCAATTCTGGTGACATTTTGCGACAGGAAGTCTGAATTTGAACTCAGGCTTCGCGCACTGTTGGACAAATCACCAACAACAAGTTTGAGATCATCACCAATCCGCCCTGCACTGCTGCGGAACGTTTTGGTCTGAACATCCATAATCTCGAGTGCGCTATTGACCTTCTCGGCATAGCCGACCAGATCACCGCGCAATCCGCGCGGGACGATCTTGCGGTAATAGTCGCCTCTCGACGCACAGTTCATTGCCGCTGCGGCTTCCTTGGTAAAGGCCTCGGTCAGATCAAGCAGCTGGTTGACCGCATTTTGCATGTTTGCAAGCTTGCCGCGCTTTTGACGATTGGAAATGCGGGCATCCATGTTGCCATCTGCAGCAGCAAGAACGGTATCGCACAATTCATCAAGATAACGCTGCTGGCGATAGATGGTCAGCCCCCCCGACACACAGCAAACCGTCAGCAATCCGCCAAGCACCGGGATCGCATAGGCCATGAGTTCAGGAACGGCGAACACAGACGAAACTGTCAAAAGCCCTAGGCACCAGCACACCGCCAGCACCAATCGCAGGTTAGAGAGTGAAAACAAATTGATCATAATCGATGCCTGCTTCCCCCAAAAGCTTGCCGACCATCGCGGTTCCCCGCGCCATTCCATCTTTGCGATTTCGTTCTTTTGCTTCTTCTTCGCAAAGGGCCGCATATAGCGGAATGACTTTTTCAATTGCATCGCGTCGCGGAACACGACGGTTGGAATGATACCCGATGATTTTGCCCTGCGGCCCGAAGGTCGGCGTCACGTTGGCGAGAACCCAGTAATGGTCGCCGTTCGAGCAACGATTGATGACATAGGCAAAGATCTCGCGCCCGGCTTCGATGGTCTGCCACAACAACGAAAAGACACATCTTGGCATATCGGGATGGCGGATAATGCTGTGGGGCTGACCAAGGATATCTCTTTCGTGATATCCAGCCACCCGCAGAAACACATCATTTGCATAAGTGATCCGACCTTTAAGATCGGTTTTTGACACAATAATTTCGTCTTCGTCGAAATGACGTTCGACGCCGGTCAAGAACAGACTGTCTTGTTTCATCAGACACACCCCACTCTAAGGACCGTCCCCGAACGGCCCCTATTTCCCACAATCATTACGTTGCAGATTTAACTGCAACTATAACCTGTAAAGTCTGCGAGCTGGTTTGATGTAGCGCAAGCGAAAACGAATATTTGATTTTCCCGTTTCAATATCGAATGACGGCAAAATCAGCACCTATTCAACAGGTGACCATCCATCACCTTCGCCAACTTCGGCATTCTTGATATCGTCTTCCGCATTGTTCTGACCACGGAAGCCGGTCGCGATCAGATAGGCCTCCGGGCTTTCGGGACGCGATGCCGGTGGCTTGGCATGTTTGGTGACACGGAAGTTCTTTTTCACACGATCAAGAAGATCGTTTTCCGTGCCGCCCTTGAACACCTTGGCAATAAAGATGCCGCCCGGCGCCAGAACTTCTTCGGCAAACAAAAGCGCATGTTCAACCAGATCAATGATCCGGATGTGATCGGTCTGACGATGCCCGGTGGTTTCGGGCGACATGTCGGAAATCACCGCATCAACCGGGCCATCAAGGGCGCGTTTGATCATGTTGGGTGCTTCGGGATCAAGGAAGTCGGCCTGCAAACAGGTAGCCCCCGACAGGCCTTCCCATTCGAGAATATCAAGACCAACAACCTGACCACGCCCCTGTTTGGAGCCGACCATGTCAATGGCGACCTGCGTCCAGCCACCTGGTGCGGCACCAAGGTCAACAATACGCATGCCCGGACGGAGCAAGTCGAACTGGTTGTTGATTTCAATCAGCTTGAAAGCCGCACGCGACCGATAGCCAAGGCGCTTGGCTTCCTGAACGTAAGGATCATTGAGCTGACGATCAAGCCAGCGCGTCGATGACAGTTTCCGTCCCTTGGCACTTTTGACACGTGTACGCAGGCCACGCCGCGCACCGGTATCAATGGCTGCAATGGCCGAACCCTTGCGGCGGCGCTGCCCGCCTTTTCCGCTGCGATTTTCGCTCATGATCTTTCCTGAACTGAATTCTGTTTTGGCCAATGACCTGTCGGGACGTTCTCGTCTGACCGATCAGGATGTGGCCGGAATATGCGACACTGTATGACGGCGTGCGTCGCACGGGTCAATAGCATGACCATCCGCACGCATCAAATCGACCAAAATACCTTCGCGCAGGCCCCGATCAGCGACCTTGAGTGTCGCCAAAGGCCAGATATCGCGAATCGCGGCGAAAATCGCAGCGCCCGCATCCATCAATTCTGCACGCTGATTACCGATGCAGGGATGGCCCTTGCGTTTGTCGGCTTCCATCCGGAGCAGAAGCTCGGTCACGCGTTCGGCATCATCAAAGCGCAATTCCGATCCGTCGACCTTGTGACGCTCATAACGTTCAAGACCAAGCGCAATGCCGCAGAACGTCGTTACAGTGCCCGACGTACCGACCATCTGCACCTTGTCGTCATCAAGCATGTCAGTGCAGCAATTGCGCTTGGCAAATTCTTCAAGACGCTGACGGATTTCGGTACGCATGGCCTCAAACCGTTCGCGCCGTTCCTCAACCGAGGCATAGCGTTCGGTCAGGCACAAGACACCGCAAGGCATCGAAAGCGTTTCAATGCACTGGGTCTTCCCCGTGCTATCGACCTTGATCCAGCATATTTCCGTACTGCCACCGCCAATATCAAACACGACGGCATAGGGGCGCTCATCAAGAAGGGCCGAGCAGGCCTGAAGTGCCAGACGGCTTTCTTCATCGGGATTGATAATATCAAGGGTAATGCCGGTTTCGTCCTGAACACGACGGACGAATTCGTCCCGGTTATTGGCCGTGCGACAGGCCTCGGTCGCAACAGCACGCAACCGTGCGCCCGGATGGCGACGCAATTTCTTGGCACAGACACGCAGCGCATCAATCGCGCGTTCCATCGCCGCTTCGCACAGATATCCCTTTTCGCGCACGCCCTCTCCCAGCCGGACAACACGTGAAAACGCATCAATCACTTTGAACCCGTCATTACACGGACGCGCAACCAGAAGCCGGCAGTTCGAACTGCCAAGATCAATCGCTGCATAAAGCGGGGCGGTGATGCAATCAACCATGCGCGCAGGTTTGCCGCGCTCGCCAGGCACCTGAACGGCCTGGCCGGGTTTTGGCATTGCGGGTTTCTCGGGCACATCAAGCACCGCATGGTCACCCATGGCAGCGCCGCCTGCGGGGCTTTCTGCCCTGTGCGAGTTGCTATGGGGATTAACCTGCTTCACCTTCTGAGAACCTGCCTTTTGTTATCTGCTCAATCTGTATCGGGGATCATCAAGACATTTATATGACGATCCTGCGAATCAGCTATATGAGTGTAACGACAATCCCCGACAAGGCAAATCCCGTATGCAGTAATCGCATGGTTGAACAAATCGAAACAAAAAAGGGGTTGCCAAAACCGGGCGGGTTTAATACATAGCGCCCCACGCCATGACACATCGCGTGTCGGGCGGACCAAGTTTTCTTGGGGAATAGGTTAATGGTAGACCCGCGGACTCTGACTCCGCTAGTCCTGGTTCGAGTCCAGGTTCCCCAGCCAACTTTGCCGGACGTCGCAATGGCCCGAACATTGCGCATGACATGCGGTCCGGGATATAAATAACGCACAGCAAGATACTGCTGGGGAATAGGTTAATGGTAGACCCGCGGACTCTGACTCCGCTAGTCCTGGTTCGAGTCCAGGTTCCCCAGCCACTCTGCCCTTCCTGAACACATCCCTTGATATCCTGACATTTGCGCGCTGGCGTTTGCACATGAACAGCTGTTCATTGTAAAGCTTGGGGGTTATTGCATTTTTCAGGAGACGGAAGATGGATCGCGTCACAGGCGGCTGCCTTTGCGGCAAGGTTCGGATTGAGGCAACCAGTACCCCCTATCGGGTGGGGTTGTGCCATTGCCTGGATTGCCGCAAGCACCATGGTGCGCTGTTTCATGCCTCTGCCATTTTTCCGCAAAACGCAGTAACCGTCACCGGCAACACCAGTTCATTTGAAGGACGGCATTTTTGTCCGACCTGCGGCTCGTCGATTTACGGCCACAGTGACGACGAGATCGAAATCAATCTGGGTATCTTTGACGCGCCAGACCAGTTTGCCCCGACATATGAACTCTGGACCATCCGGCGTGAAGGATGGCTCCCCTCCTTCCCGCTCAAGCACAGCTACGAAAAAGACCGGCCATCGTCGCGCCGTAACGAGGATTAGGGCGCAGGTAGTCTAGCTGCACAAATGACAGGGCGGTGATGACTGATCAGACTTGCCACCCGCCGGTTCCGCCCGATCTGTTACAAACCGGACGCCTGCATCTGTAATCAGGATGTCGACCGGTATGTCATATTGGTGTGGTTTGATGTCCTCGATGCCGGTCGCCTCGAACCCGATCCCGACCACCAAAGGCTTGCGGGACATGGTCGCAAGAGTGCGGTCAAAAAAACCACCACCATAACCCAACCGGTACCCTGCCCGGTCGAACCCGACCAGTGGCGCCAACAGTACATGAACAGGAACTTCGTCACTGTTTTGCGGTTCGGGAATCCTGGCATATCCTGGTGCCATTTCACTGTCATGCGTCCAGTTATGAAAGACCATCGGCTTGTCCTTGCCCGATACCACTGGCAAGGCAGCATTGCCGCCGCTATCAAGATGGCTTTCAATAACCGGGCGCAGATCAATCTCGTTCTGGATTGGCCAGTAGAAGCCGACAGTGGCCTTGGGGCGCTCTAAAAGGAAAGCCTTGAAACTGGATCGTACCAGGTCCGAAAGATGCCGGTGCGTTTCCGCATCCAGTGTCGCGCGCCAATCGAGCAACACCCGCCTGATGGCTTGTCGCCACTCGGACTGGCTTTTTTCATCCTCGGATGACGGTGGGGCGGGAAGATCAAGGCTCATGGACGTTACACACTGTTTTCGGGTTTCTCGGAACGGAAAGCCTACAGCAAAACCCCATAAACGCATAACGCGCCGGGAGCCCGGCGCGTTAACGGTTGTCAGCAAAAAAGCTGCAAGCCAGATAGAAAATTAGAGAATGGCGAGTTCTTCTGCCGACATGCGGCCATTGCGACCTTCAATCAGCTCAAACTGAATCTTCTGCCCTTCATCAAGTCCCTGCAGACCAGCACGCTGAACAGCGGTGATGTGCACGAATGCATCTTTTCCGCCTTCGTCCGGGGTGATGAAGCCATAACCCTTGGTCGCATTGAACCACTTAACCGTTCCGGTAGCCATATCCGTAGTCGTCCTTAGTTTAGTAAGCGCACCCCCGAAGAAGGAGATGCTAGAAAGAGTCCCTGCACCACACCCATAAAGAGCACAATTACTTTCAACTTGAAGGCAACCATGCACATGAAAGATGCACTGCATCGTTTCAACAATTACGCGAATTTCGGGCTTAGTGCAATGGATTCATGTATGAAGTTCGATTTTCGGCATCGGATATTCGCTGTCGATCATGTAATTTCCTATGGTTGAAAATTCAAAACCGCTCAACACCCATAGATAAAACCGCGACAACCGGGAATGTCCATAATGGCTCCAGCCTGCGACACTCGTTTGGAAAAATCTGACCCATCCATTCCAGGCCCATGGTCAATAGGACATGAAATGACGCAGCAATTGATGACTTCCGGGAAGATTTTCAACACGTTCACGTTCGGTGTCCATGCGCCTGTCAAAGCTCGACAGAAAGCTGCGATTTTCCGGCGTATCATGGCATTGCAATGTCAGCACAACGACATGAACCGGCGGGAATGGCATTTGCTCGATAAGCGGGTCTTCGTCAAACAATCCGGCATGCGCAACAAGCACGTCAATCCTGCCAACCCTGACCAGTTCAGCGCCCTGCCTGATGGTACGTAACCCATACCATTCAATCGGTTGAGCAAAGGGCATTTCGAGCTTTGGCAAGGTTGCAAGATATCCTACCGTAATCACATTGCGATCCAGCAAGGTATCTCCGGTCCGTCCGAATATAACCAGTTCGAACAGAACATCATGTCGGGAAATGATCGTTCCTTCGAGCGCCCGGTATCCTTCGGCGACAATACAATCAAGGTTTCCCTGATCATAAAGGCTCATCATCCGGTCGAACGGCATACCATCATGCCAGTCCATATCCGGCGACGCCACCAGGACATTGTAAAACCGGGCTTGCTGCGAGGACAATGTCGAAAGCCATGTCGGCGTTACATGCACGACATTTCCGACCCTGATATGCGCGCGGTTTGCGCCTGACGGCGCAGGTTCTGACGCCATCGTGGTTGTGATCGAGAACACACCACAAACAATGACCACAATTGTCAAAGCAACAGTGCGGAACGACAAGATCAACACCATGACACCACCATGAAGGTAAACTCCCGACAGGGATAACATGTGGCATTCTATATCTTTCAGTTCAAGAAGCCGTTATCTCGTAATGCCTTAACGGCCTCTTTAAAAATGAATGTCTGATTTTGTCATGATTTGTTCGACGGTTTCACGTGACATTGCCCTACAATTAGATGGATTATGGAACAATGAATCCAGAATGCGTCGAAATGGCGCATGCACGAGCGCAAAAACATCAGATCATAAGATGCAATAAAGACGAACCGGGACACCGAAAATACTGAATGGGAACGACTTTCGGATCGGAATAGATCAAGTGACAGCGACAACCAAGATCGCAAACCCGCGTGATATCGCGCATACTGTCATGGCGCTGATAAATGAACTTAACCTGCAGCCAACGCCACAGGTTTATCACGTGTTTTATAGCTACGTTTCAGATGAAATTCCCGAACTGTGCCAGCTCCTCAAGGTCCTGATCAAAAACACACAGGAACTCGATGAAGAAACCGTTTTTCGGATTTATCACAAATATCTTGGCTCACATGCGATGGAACAGCACATCAATCAGGGTGTCGAAGGTCTGCAGGCCGCCGTCGAACGTGTCGAGGAAGCAGTTCATTCCGTGATGCGGGATACAGAACTGTTCTGTGATGAATTTGACAGCGCATCCCAAAAGCTTTCATCCGATGATATCACCCTTGATGATGCACGCTCTGTCAGCCGCGATCTTTCGGGGACATCTCAAAAGGCACGGGAATGCTATGGATCATTCAATGGCAGTCTTGACGAATATCACAAGGAAGTGCGCCGGGTACGTAACGAACTTGAACTGGTGCGGCGCGATGCCCTGACCGATACACTGACCGGCATTGCCAACCGCAAGAATTTCGACAATTCGCTGCGTGATGCCGTTACCACCACAATGGAAACCGGGGCACCATTATCGTTACTGATGATCGATATCGATCATTTCAAAGAGTTCAATGACAATTTCGGACATCGGGCTGGTGACGGGGTTCTGAAAGCCGTCGCCCGGGTTCTCGTCAGTTCGACCAAAGGGGCGGACACCGTTGCGCGCTATGGCGGCGAGGAATTCGCCGTGATTTTGCCCAATACCACGAAAGAGAATTCTGAAAAGCTGGCAAACAAACTCCGTGAAAACGTCTCGACACAGCGCATTATAAACAAGAAAACAGGCAAGGATTTCGGTAAGTTAACCGTTTCTATTGGCTTGACGTCCTACCAACTAGGGGAGAATATACTTGAGTTTGTTGACCGCGCAGACAAAGCCCTTTATCTCGCGAAACAGGATGGCAGGAACACCTGCGTTCTGCAGTAATTCAGTGGTATAAGGCATCAATGCAGTCGTTTCCGGCGACAAAATCTCTGACACAAGAGAAAACCGGAACGAAGAACAAGCAGGTAGACATCGAGCCAACACACGTGTCCTGACAAGTCGAAATGACAGGTTCGAGCCACTTACAATCGACCCTGTAATGCACAACATAGAAGTGCAAAGGCTTTGCGGGGCGGAGCAACCGAATGAAGACACCTAAGACCGAACGCAAGATCGAGCTTGAACACAAGATCTTCAAAACGTTCGACGAATGCCACTTCCAGAAGTCTGATATCTCAGACGAAGCTCTCTTTGTCCTTAAAATGGCAGAGGGATCTGTCGTTTCATTGCCTTTGCGCGCCATTTGCCGCGAATTCGACATTGACCCTGATTCCAAGGATGGCGACCTCATCAGCCTGATCGACCAGGCCCTGAATTTCGTTAGTGTGTTGCGCCCCGGCGACAATCTGCCACTGGAAGTTCTAACTGGCGAAGCATCATGGGAAGTCGACGAGGAAAATCAGGCAATCGCCTATAACCGTATCACCATGCAGCTCGTGACCTGGATGTCAGGAAGTGAAGAACTCATTACTGACCCGGACGAACTGATGCAGATCGCCGAAGATCCGAACACCAAGAAAAAGATCAACCAGGCCTTTGACGAGGTTGCCGAGAAACTCGGGTTTGGCAAGGAAAACCGCGAGGAAGTCGTCAATCTTGTCCATCAGGTTGCCGACGAGTTGTCCTATATCGAAACGCTGCGCGTACGGTATCGCAAAATCCTGACGGTGGATCGCAAGATGCAGGAACTTCGCCGCATCTATGCCCATGAAAAAGGCGTTCTTGAGACCGTCACGCAGGCCATCCGGCTGCTGGATGACGCCAAAAGGAAGTTCGAAAACACCTTTGACGAGCTTGATGCCAATACCGGTGAAATCATGTCGGTTCTGCGTAACTTCACGTCACAACGCCAATATATCCGTAGCAAGCGTGACGATCTTTACAAGCGCCTGCGCGCCTGGCAACCGCTGATTATTCAGTGGGAAGAACTTGAACTTGAACGTGGCCCGCAGGCGGTCCGTCTGGTCAAGGATACATACCAGTTCCTTGCTCCACGCTTCATGAAGGTCAAGGAATGGCTGCTGATCACCAAAATGCAGGACGGCGTGTCGGAACAACACAGCTTCAAAAATGAAGATGAACGCATGGGCGCGCTCAAAGGCAAAATGATGCAGTGGTAAACACCACCCTCATCCTGCCCGGCGAATGTATAAAAGGCGCGAACACACTGTTCGCGCCTTTATTTTTTTTCACAGTCCGGGAAAATGTCGGGTCAGTCACCGCTCATAGTGATCTTCAGCGCCACATGATCGTCGATCACAGTGATTGCCTTTGCAGAATTCGCAGGCACAGGCACTTTGCGATCAATACAATAGGCAATCATCGCCGCAGCAAGTTCCGCCCCCGAAGTCGGCACAATGGTCTTTCCACCCTCGTCCGAGGTAATCGTCATGCGGGCGATAACGTCCTTTGATCTTTGAATTTCAAAACTGCTGATATGCCCGGCTGGTAATGCTTTGCCAGTCCTTCGACCATGCGCCAAAAGTGCCTTGATCAATTCGCCATCTTCAAAAACGATACAGCGTATCTCGCGCATAGCCAAATATCCCACAACAGTTGTTTGATTACATATGATTACACTGCATCCAAAAAACAAACTTCAACTTTGTCTTATGGATGCCAGTCAATATCTGAGACCAAACCGGAAGCTGTTCTCAACTGCTCGCAAGCCAGACACCGACCCCGATCATCAGGGTACCGGCGACCCGGTTCAAGACCCGGACATTGCCGCTTTTTTCAAGGAAACGACGTAAGGAGCGGCCGCCAGTTGCATAAAGCGTCATGCAAATCAGTTCGGTCACCAGAATGATCGCGACCAGAACCGAAAGCTGCGGAGCAATGGCATGCTGCAGGCTGATGAAGGGAGGCAACAGAGAAATCATGAACGCCCAGCCCTTCGGATTGGCAATTGCCGTAACAAAGCCCTGCGTGATCAGACTGCCTGCCGTTGCGGTTTTGGCACCTTCGACTTCGGCCGAAAGGGCCATGCGCCCGCGTGAACGCCACATCTGGATACCAAGCCAGGCCAGATAGGCCCCGCCCACATACTTGAAGACAGCAAATACCGCCGGATATTGTAACATCACGGTGGCAACCCCCAGTGCGGATGCCACGACAACAATGCCAACGCCGACCAGTTCACCTGCCATCATCCAAAGCGTACGGCGCAATCCGATGGTCATGCCAAGTGTTAACGCAAGGGTCATGCACATACCCGGCGTGATTGACACAAAAAATGCCGTCGGGATAAAGGCCCCGATCAAGGACAGACTGACCATGAATAGTTCCTGTGGCTGGAGTGGTGCGCGATTCTGATGGTCATTCTGTGGGGCACGACCAGATCAGGACAAAACCACTACCCGATATCCGAAATTCCGACCAGCATCTTTTTGGTATAGCGGAAATACCAACATATGCGCGCGCAGCGATCATCGAAAACCGGCATCAGCACCTTGAAAACAGGCCGATATCGTAGCTGTTTTCGGCACCCTCGCTAAATTCCACCCTAAAAAGACACGAAAAGGTACAAAAATTACTTGACCCGAACCGGTCGTCCGACGAAATTGGGGCATCGCCAGCGATGACTGGCACCAAAGCCAATTGATGAAGACCGATGACCGCAGACATTTGCAACATTGATGCATATGCCGACCGCGCCGAAGCAAAAGCTTTCGGTGGCGTTGTGCTGTCTGCCCTAAACCTTCTACTCGGTCTTATTGTTCTCGCAGCCCTAGGCTCGCTACGACTTACTCGCCCCTGAGCGAAACATGACGGCCCGGATCACAGGACATATAGTCGATCCATTTGCCGCAGCTCAGGGGAATAAAGTCGCGCCAGACGGCCCGCACTCCTTCCAGACAGAATTTATATACCGGGCAATGCCCGTTTGATCAGGAAACAAGACAATGGCTAGTGCAAACGACAATCGCGTCATCATTTTCGACACCACCCTGCGTGACGGGGAACAGTCCCCGGGTGCATCGATGACGCTTGATGAGAAGCTGCGCGTTGCGCACGCTCTGGCAGAATTGAAGGTCGATGTTATCGAAGCGGGCTTTGCCATTGCATCAAATGGTGATTTCCAGTCCGTCAACGAAATTGCCAAACAGGTCAAAGGCCCGACCATCTGTTCGTTGGCCCGTGCAGCCAAAGGCGATATTGAACGTGCTGCCGAAGCACTGGAACCAGCCGAAAACAAACGCATCCACACTTTCATCTCCACCAGCCCGCTGCATATGAAATACAAATTGCAGATGGAACCGGAACGCGTTCTGGAAAAAGTCATTGAAAGTGTCACGCTGGCACGCAAATTCACCGATGACGTCGAATGGTCGGCAGAAGACGGCTCGCGCACCGAACATGACTTCCTGTGCCGCTGTGTCGAAGCTGCCATTGATGCAGGCGCAACCACGATCAACATCCCGGATACTGTTGGTTACACCACACCGACCGAATATGCCGATCTGATGACCATGCTGTTTAACCGCGTGCCGAACATTGACAAGGCAATCCTGTCGGTTCATTGCCATAACGATTTGGGCATGGCTGTTGCCAACTCTATCTCGGCAGTCAATGCCGGTGCCCGTCAGATTGAATGCACCATCAACGGTCTGGGCGAACGTGCCGGCAATGCTGCACTCGAAGAAATTGTGATGGCAATCAATACCCGCAATGATGCCTTCCCCTTCACCACGGGCATCGACACCACCAAGATCATGAATGCATCGCGTCTGGTTTCGGCCGTGTCGGGCTTTGTGGTGCAGCCGAACAAGGCGATTGTTGGCGCCAATGCCTTCGCCCACGAAAGCGGCATCCATCAGGACGGTTTCCTGAAAAACTCCGAGACCTATGAAATCATGAAGCCGGAAACCATTGGCCTGAACAAGTCAAGCCTGGTTATGGGCAAGCATTCCGGTCGCCATGCCTTCCGCGAGAAGCTCAAGGAATTGGGCTTTGCCGATCTGGGGGACAATGCGATTGAAGACGCTTTTGCCCGCTTCAAGGATCTGGCCGACAAAAAGAAAGAAGTCTATGACGACGATATCGTTGCACTGGTCGATGACGGCATGCGCGATAACGAACATATCAAGTTTGTTGGTCTGACGGTTACCTGTGGCTCCAAGGGTCCGCAGACAGCCGAACTGGAACTGAGCGTTGATGGCGAAGTTCGCACCGCCAAAACCACCGGCGACGGGCCGATTGATGCGACTTTCAATGCAATCAAGGCAATCTATCCGCATGACTGGCGTCTGAAACTCTATCAGGTGCATGCTGTGACCGAGGGCACCGATGCCCAGGGCACCGTAACGGTCAAGCTTGATGGCGAGGACCGCACGGTGGTTGGCAATGCATCGGATACCGATACCGTTGTCGCATCCTGCATGGCCTATGTGACCGCCGTAAACAAACTGATCGAGAAAAGCAAAAAAACCGCCCCTGATGCCATGGCATCCTGATCAGGTTTCTTGAACTTCTTAATGTAAAGGGGCGGCCTTCGGGTCGCCCTTTTTAATTGACTGTGCCGTGCGCGATCCAAATGACCTATTTGAACTGGTCAACCAGATGATCGATAAACAACCGTACGCGTTTGGGAAGCTGGCGGCGGCTTGGCATCACGATATAAAGGGCAAGGGCCTCCAGCTCGACCGGGCATGTGATCTGAACCAGCTTACCCTTGGCAACATCATCAGCACAGCCACTGATGGGCAGGATTGCCGCAAGCGCGCCCTTGGCGGCAAGACTGCGCGCCAGTTCAAAGTTCCCGGTACGAATTGGCGGCTCGGACAATTCAAGCCCCGGATCACTTACCGATTGCAGGACATTGGCATGATCCAGAATGGGCAAGGTGGGCGTTGTCCCCTTTGACCACATATCGTCCGGAAACGTTCCCGGACGGGCAAAAAGCCCCATCGGTTCAAACCGCAGGCGCCGCGCAATCAAGCCATCGCGGCCCGGATGACGCCCGCGCAAGGCAATGTCATAGTTCTCGCCCACCAGATCAACAGTCTGGTCACTGACATTGACCACAAATCTGACATCCGGGTAATTGGCACGAAATGATGTGATCTGCTCAGCCAAAAGCATTTTGGGATAATCGACCGGCACCGAGATCCGGATTTGTCCGGATGGCACTGCATATTGGGACAGATCCGCCTCGCCTTCCTGCAACAGGGCAACAGCCGCACGGCAATGATCAAGATAGCGTTGCCCGTCATCGGTCAAGGACACCTGTCGCGTGGTTCGATGCAACAGGCGGACGGCAAGATGCTCCTCCAATGCTGCGACGCGCGCCGTCACCGTCGAACGCGGGACCGATAACCGGCGTGCCGCAGCGGCAAAGCTGCCTGCGTCTGCAACCTCGATGAATGTCTGAATTTGTGAAAAGTTCATCGCGATATTTCACCTCAACCGTGATCCATTGTCCATTTTTTTCAGTTTATTTATTCAACATTACCCGTCTTTATTGGATGAACACTTCATTTGTAAGGTGCCGTATCATTTGTTTCGATCCAAAGAGGTGCCTGATGAAAAGACGTGACTTCATGTTATCCGGCCTTGGTGGCCTTGGCGGCATTGCCGCAGCGGCAACGATTGGCCACACAGCGGGGGCCAATACCCCGTCACGGGCACCAGCCGCCCCACGCCTTGCAATTTCCTGGCTGGGTGGTGCAACCATGCTGATCAAGTTTGACGACTTTACGATCCTGACCGACCCGACCTTTGGCGAGGGTAAGGAAGCCTATTTCATGCCCGATCCGAATGCGATGTTCGACCTGAAAACCGGACCCACGCCACGTTTTCATGCCCGGAACACACCATTCCCCGGCGTTGATGTTTCGTCCATCGACTTGATGATGCTCAGTCACCTGCACGAGGACCATTTCGATCAGAAAGCCGAGGCAACGATCCCCAAAACACTTTCTACCATCCTGCCGCCGGCGGACGCAGACAAGCTGGGCACCAAGGGATTTACCAACCAGATCCCCCTTGATTGGGGCGTCAGCAAAACGATCGCGACCGACAATGGAAAGATCAGTATCAGGGCGATCCCTGCCCATCATTCAGCCAATCCGCAAGTCAGTGCCATGCTTGGCAAGGGAAACGGCTATTGGCTGCGGTTTGAATCCGGCAACTGGAAAAAAGACGTCTACTGGACCGGCGATACATTCGCCACAGAGGAAGTGCTTGCGAGCATTCGCCGCATTGGACAGCCCGATATTCTGATCCCGCATATGGGTGCGGTTGGCGCCACCGGCCCGCTTGGCCTGATCAGCATGGGCGCAAAGGAGGTTCTTGAACTGGCAGGCCTGCTGGGGAACCCGAACGTTCTTCCGATCCATCATTCAACCTTCCCGCTTTATCTTGAGCCGGCTTCACATCTGATTGCGCAAGCGGACGTCGCCCACGACCGAATTGATCTGATCGCCGAGGGCAGCACCATCGAATATATCTAACCCTTGGTCGAACACCCACACCCCTTTCGTGTAAATAGCCCCCAACCACCCGATGTGGTAGGATTACGGATATTTGGGAAAAGGGGTTTGACCATGACCGGACCAAACACGCCTGACCGTACCGCAACGATTTTCCTTATTGTTGGTATGATGCTGTGCCTGACCTTTGGCATTGTGTTGATCCCGGCACACTCGGCTGCACAAACGCCTGCGGCAGTGTCGGTTACGATCCCGTCCCTTCCCTATCCGCTAAGCGGCCTGCGCAAGCGCCTGATTGATCAGGGCAAAGCGGTCCCCGATGTCGATGTCACCCTGCAATCCAGCATTCCGGCGCAATATTACGGCCCATCCGAAGACATGCCGGGTTCTGCAAACAAACACGCTGCAATCGTTGCTCTTCCCGATTGCGACGACCACTTTCCGCTAGACTGGATAACAACTTTGCAAACGGCGGGGATCAGTGTTCTTCTGATCTCGCCGGGGCAAGCCCATCCGGCACAGGATTATTGTGGTGGGGGACAGCTTCAAAACCCCAAACACGGTTTGTCATTCTGGGCGTTTGATGCGCTCAGTGCGCTTGACTATCTTGCCAGCCAAAAAGATATCGACCCGGATCGCATTGCCGTTTTCGGCTATGGCTACGGTGCGGGTGCGGCACAACTTGCAATCTATCGCGATGGCCATGCCAAACATTACACCAACCGGTTTCGCACCCTGATCGGGTTGCGTCCGCAATGCATGTCGGAAATGAACAATTTTGTCCCCAGTCTTTTGATCGGGGTCAGAAACGATCCGTTCAATCCACCTTCCTGGTGTAAATGGCGGATGGATCGCGACCTGACAGATGACCGGGCGCCGGTGCGCTTCGAGATGGTCGAAAGCGGCGAAATAATTGAAAAACAAGCGACTCGCAAAGAGCTGAAAATAGAAACAGGGTCTCCAACAATCGCACTTGTGACCAATTTCCTTGCTGAAACCGGATTTACAGAAAAACAGCGACAAAATTGAATTAATCCGCCAAGACCATATTCCTGATCATGTTTTTCCACCCTTATTTCAGGAAAATTACGCGCCTTAATTATTCCTCAATCCCCTGCGCAGATTATTCGTGCATCGGCTTGTTCCTTGCGCTATCAAAGCCGGTACATTCGTATTCAAGATTTTACTATTAACCGGGGCATAGGGCAGGAATGTTTTCCAAGCTTCTTGGGGTTTTATCCTCCGACATGGCGGTGGATCTGGGCACCGCGAACACACTGGTTTACGTTAAAGGACGCGGCATCGTCCTGAACGAACCATCCGTGGTGGCCATTACCGACGAAAAAGGCAAAAAACAGGTCCTTGCAGTTGGTGAAGAAGCCAAGCAAATGCTCGGTCGTACCCCGGGGTACATTCAGGCGATCCGCCCGTTGCGTGACGGTGTTATTGCGGAATTCCACATCGCCGAAGAGATGATCAAGCACTTCATCCGCAAGGTCCATAACCGTCGCAACTTCGCGAGCCCGGAAGTCATTATCTGCGTACCTTCCGGTTCGACCGCAGTTGAACGCCGCGCCATTCAGGAAAGCGCTGAAAGCGCTGGCGCGCGCAAGGTCTGGTTGATTGACGAACCGATGGCAGCTGCCATTGGCGCGGGTCTTCCCGTCACCGAGCCGACCGGCTCGATGGTTGTTGATATTGGCGGCGGCACCACCGAGGTCGCTGTTCTGTCGCTGGGCGGTATCGTCTATGCACGTTCGGTCCGCGTTGGCGGCGACAAGATGGACGAGGCGATCATCGCCTATATCCGTCGCACCCATAACCTTCTGGTCGGCGAAAGCACCGCCGAACGTATCAAGAAGGAAATCGGTTCTGCCTGCGCTCCTGATGATGGTGATGGTGCAACGGTTGAAATCCGTGGCCGTGACCTGATGAATGGTGTTCCGAAAGAACTTCTGATCTCTGAACGCCAGATCGCAGAAAGCCTTGCAGAACCGGTCTCAGCCATTATCGAGGCTGTAAAGGTCGCCCTTGAGCAGACCCCGCCGGAACTGGCAGCAGATATCGTCGACAAGGGCATTGTCCTGACCGGCGGTGGTGCAATGCTTGGCAATCTTGACTATGTCCTGCGTCACGCAACCGGTCTTCCGGTTTCGATCGCAGACGATCCTCTTTCCTGTGTTGCGCTCGGTACCGGTCGCGCACTCGAAGAGAAAAAGATGCTTCGCAACGTTCTGCACACTGCATACTAAAATTTGACGATAAAAGTCATCACCGGGTCGTATCCACACTGGACGCGACTCGGTGATTTCGTTATGGTTGAATATCCCGTTCGGGATTTGAGACGACCTTTTGGGAAATTGCGGGGAATACATTGGCACAGCATGGCGGTCCGCAGCAGCGAATCTTTTCGCCGTTACGCACGGCGCTTCACCGCTTCGCTTTTATATTGCTGATCTTTACGGCTTTCGGACTGATGCTTCTGGGCAAGGCTGATACAGTTCTGATCGAACGTATCCGTGCCGCATCTGCCGATCTTGTATCCCCGGTCATGAATGTCATTTCCCGTCCTGCGGCCAGCATCAATGAACTGACCGACAAGATTTACAATCTTGCCCATCTTTATGAAGAAAACGAACGCCTGCGCCGAGAAAACCAGCAGTTGCTGGCCTGGCAGCAGGCAGCGCGCAACCTGTCGCATGAAAATGTTCGTCTTCGTGAACTTGCGCGTTACACCAATCCGCCTGCCCTGCATCTGGTCACCTCGCGGGTGATTGCTGACATGGGTGGCGCTTATGCGCACAGTGTTATGATATCGGCCGGATCGCGTGATGGTGTTGCCAAGGGGCAAGCCGTTATTTCCGATGAAGGGCTGGTTGGCCGCGTTGCAGAGGCCGGTTATCAGGCATCGCGTGTTCTTCTGATCACGGACATCAACTCGCGCGTACCGGTCATTGTTGAAAACTCGCGTGATCGCGCATTCCTGTCGGGTGACAACACCAACCGTCCGCTTCTGACCTTCCTGACCGCGGATGCGGCTGTCGCACCCGGTGATCGCATTCTGACATCGGGTCATGGTGGTGCCTTCCCGCCGGGTATCCCGATTGGCGTTGTCTCGTCGGTTTCGGAAAATGCCGTGCGCGTCGCCCCATTGTTCCGCCGTCATCAGCTGGAATATCTGCGGGTTGCTGATTACGGCCTTCAGGGCATTCTGAGCGAAAAACGCATCCGCGAAAGCCAGTCTCCGGTCAACCATAACGATACCCAGCTCTCACCTGACATTCCCATGGGTGTTGGGGTGGTACCGGAAAATGCGCCTGCAACATCGAACGCTCCTTCAAACGGGGCGACCCCGTGAAACCCGGCGTCTGGCATCGACTGGACGTTGTCGCGCGTGGCCTTTTTCCAGCTTTCAGCGTTTTCGTCCTTTTACTGATCAACCTGCTTCCTGTCAGTGTTCCGTTGCTGGCAACCGCGTCACCGGCCCTCGCCCTGATGGCAGTATTCTACTGGTCGGTGAACAGACCTGATCTTTTGACAGCCGTTGCCGCCTTCCTGCTTGGCCTGCTTCAGGATCTTTTGATGGGGCTGCCGCTTGGTGTCAGTTCACTTGTCCTGCTTTTGGTACAGACCGGATCGGCCAGTCAGGGACGTTTTTTCCATAACAAGCCATTTAGTGTGATGTGGTGGGGTTTTGCCCTCGTGGCGATCCCGGCATTTCTGGTGCAATGGCTTTTAAGCTCTGCGCTGATCGAGGCTTTCTTGCCCATAAAGGCAACCATAATCAGTTATGTCCTGACGGCAGTGCTGTTTCCCATTGTTGCCTGGGCGCTGGCCCGTGCACAAAACAGCCTTCTGCGCTATGTGTAGGACAGCAGGCAAGCTTTGAAACCCTGTGCAAAATTGATGTTTTGGCAACGCCTATCGGATATGCTTGAACAAGATGGTTTCCAAGTTCTGCCAACCGGGATAAAACGGGCAGAAATCTGCAGTTTCGAACTGTAACGACGCGTCTAAAAGACAGGTATTCTTCGCCCATGTGGCATCGCGACTCAGACAGATTCAGAATGTTCACCCGACGCGCCCTTATGCTCGGTGCTGGCAAGGGTGTTTTGCTGACCGGTCTGGCTGCAAGGATGTATTACCTGCAGGTGCTTGAAAGCGACCGCTACCGCACGCTGGCCGATGAAAACCGTATCTCGCATCGATTATTGCCACCGCCGCGTGGATTGGTCACCGACCGATTTGGTGAACCGCTTGCGATCAATCGTCAGAACTATCACATCATGATCGTGCGCGAACAGACACCCGACGTGCGTCGCACACTTGAAATTCTTGACCAGATTATCGAACTTGGCCCTGACACGATTGAACGTGTTGAACGGGATGTGGCACGTCGCCGTTCCTTTGTACCTGTCACAGTGCGTGACAATCTGACATGGGATGAAGTCGCGCGCGTCGGGGTAAATGCCCCTGACCTGCCCGGTCTGATCATTGATGCCGGACGGTCGCGCGACTATCCCGAAGGACCGCATCTGGCCCATACGCTGGGTTATGTTGCCGCTGTATCGGAAAAGGAACTGACTGGCGATCCGTTGCTGGAACTGCCGGGCTTTACCATCGGCAAAAGCGGCGTTGAAAAGGTCTACGATCTTGCACTGCGCGGGACAGCTGGCACCAGCCAGGTCGAGGTTAACGCACTTGGCCGTGTGATCCGCGAACTTGAACGCGAAGAAGGCGATAGTGGCAACACGGTTGTCATGACGCTTGATCTCGAATTGCAACGCTACGCCAATCAGCGTCTTTCGGATCAGGAAAGTGCATCGGCCGTCGTCATGGATATCCATAATGGCGAGGTTCTCGCCCTGGCATCGCACCCGACATATGATCCGAACGCCTTTACCAACGGTATTTCGCACAAACTCTGGAACAGTCTGGTCAATAACCCCTATGCGCCGCTGTCAAACAAGGCGGTGAACGGGACCTATGCACCGGGGTCGACCTTCAAGATGTGTGTCGCACTTGCAGGGCTTGAAGCCGGGATCATTTCACCGAACCAGAAGTTCTTCTGTAATGGTTATCTTGATCTGGGCAATGCCCGTTTCCATTGCTGGAAACGCGGTGGCCACGGCTGGATGAACATGCATGACTCGCTCAAGCATTCCTGCGATGTCTATTACTATGAAATATCGCAGAAAATCGGTATCGACCGGATTGCTGCCATGGCTCACAAGCTTGGTCTGGGCGAAGAGACCGGCATTGATCTGCCGAATGAACGAAGCGGCCTGATCCCGACCAAGGACTGGAAAGAAATCCAGCTTGGCAAGCGCTGGCAGGGTGGTGAAACCCTGATTGCCTCGATTGGTCAGGGCTATGTTCTGGCTACGCCACTGCAGCTCTGCACCATGACCGCGCGATTGGCATCGGGCAAGGCCGTCAAGCCGCATCTGACACGTGATCACGTGACACCTGATGGTGTATCCAGTCGCGAAGCCGAAGAATTCCCCGAACTTCAGGTCAGCCGCGCCAACCTTGCGCGTATTCGCGACAGCATGAACGGCGTGACCAACGAGATACGCGGCACAGGTTATGGTGCGCGCATCAAGACCGAGGGTATGGAAATGGCGGGCAAAAGTGGCACCAGCCAGGTCCGCCGTATTACGATGCGTGAACGTCAGACGACCGGTGTTCTGGGCAATGATGAATTGCCATGGAAATATCGCGACCATGCATTGTTTGTTGCATTCGCACCGGTTGATAACCCGCGCTATGCCTGTAGTGTCGTGGTGGAGCACGGTGGCGGTGGTTCGGGTGTTGCCGGACCAATTGTTCGTGACCTTTTGCAAAAGGCACAGGAACTTCAATCTGCGCGTCAGGGTATCTCGGCTGCCAACCTGCCCAACAGTGCGCAATTGCGGCCACGCACAGCCCAAAACAACGAGAATGAGGGCTGATCCATGGCCATGAGCAAATATCGCATTGGTGAAGATCCCGATTACGTTCCGATTGGGCGCCGTCTTCTATTGTTGAACTGGACGCTGGTTCTGTTGATTGCCGCCCTGTCAGGGATCGGCTTTGCCATGCTTTATTCCGCTGCCAACGGATCGCTCCAGCCTTGGGCCGAACGTCAGATGATGCGCTTTGCTGTAGGCGCAGTTCTGATGATTGTCATAGCGGTCACCGATATTCGGGTTTGGCTGAAACTTGCGTATTTCTCTTACTTTGTGGCGCTTGTGCTTTTGGTTGGTGTCGAAATCAAGGGCGATATCGGCATGGGCGCACAGCGCTGGATTAATCTTGGTTTCTTCCAGCTGCAACCGTCAGAACTTATGAAAATCTCGCTGGTGCTTGCTCTGGCCCGCTATTTCCATGGGCTGACGGTCGAGGATACCGGGCGTATCACACTCCTGATCCCGCCTCTTTTGATGGTTCTGGCACCAGCGGCACTTGTTCTGCGCCAGCCGGATCTGGGAACGGCCCTGCTGCTGATCGCCGGTGGAGGTGTTATTTTCTGGCTGGCCGGAGTTCGCATGTGGAAATTTGCGCTTATTCTGGGCAGTGCCCTTGCCGCAATTCCGATTGGCTGGCAGTTTCTGCGCGATTATCAGAAGAACCGCGTTCTGACGTTCCTTAACCCCGAAAATGATCCGCTGGGCGCCGGCTATCACATTACCCAGTCAAAGATCGCATTGGGTTCCGGGGGATTATTTGGCAAAGGTTTCATGCTGGGTTCGCAAAGTCATCTGAATTTCCTGCCTGAAAAGCAGACCGACTTTATCTTTACCATGCTGGGCGAGGAATTCGGGCTGGTTGGCGGGCTTGCCCTGCTTGCACTTTATGCGCTTGTCATTACCTATGGCTATATCATTGCCCTTCGCTGCCGGAACCAGTTCGGACGACTGGTCGCGATCGGGGTGACATCGACCTTCTTCCTTTATGTCTTTATCAATATCGCAATGGTAATGGGCCTGATACCGGTTGTCGGCGTTCCGTTGCCGCTGGTGTCCTATGGTGGCACGGTGATGATGACCATTCTGGTCAGTTTTGGTCTGTTGATGAGTGTGTCAATTCACCGCGATATCCGCATTTCCCGTCAGGGGAATGACGACGGGCGCAACTGATATCAACCGGCAGTCAGGCCTCCGAATAGTCCGGGATTTGCCTGAAGTCGCATTGTTTACAGCGATTTCGGCCATTTTCCTTGGCCTCATAAAGCGCGCGATCAGCCAGAGAATACATAACACTGGAAATATCGCTGTTTTCCCAGTCCTTGAGGCTTTGGATATACCCGCGGATATCTGCATCAAACAATTTCAAGCTTTGGGTGGACGGCAATCCGGCTACACCAAAACTCGCGGTAAATGAAACAACATTTCCCCCGAACGACACCGATGCATTTTCAAAGGCCACGCGCAGTCGCTCTGCCAGTTTAAGTGCCCCAGCAATTTCTTCCCCCGGAAGCAAGACAGCGAACTCCTCGCCACCCATACGCGCAGGAAGATCAATCTCGCGCACGGTTGCCCGCATGATCCTGGATAACTCAACCAGAACCGCGTCGCCGGTCTGATGGCCATAGGTATCGTTAATGGACTTGAAACGGTCAATATCAAGCAGGATGATTGATACTGGTGTATCGCGACGACGCCATGTTGAAACAGCTTCTTCAAAACGGGCCAGATATGATCGCCGGTTGGGCAAGCTTGTAAGTGAGTCTGTTGATGCCTGCACTTCAAGCTTTTGCATGGCCTCTTTCAGCTCGTCGGTGCGTTCAGCAACCCTGGCTTCAAGATTGACATTGGCATCCATCAACTCATCGCGTGCCTTGCGCAACTGACCAATCTGTCTCCGGATGACGCCAAAAAGTCCTACCGTCACAGATCCCAATAACTGAATTTCGTCGTCATACCTGTGATATGGCGGCATTTCCAAGGGGCGCGTGTCATCTGACGGGTCGGACCGGACCAGATAGTTCGCCAACTGCACCAACGGGCGCGATAAAATATAATAGCTCAGCGCGGCAAACATGAAGGCCATCACGACAGCAAGCACCATTGTTGTCAGAAATGACCATGACAACCTTGACATAAAGGCGCTTGTAAAAACCTGGGGATTGTAAACGACAACCATTTCGCCAACAGTGGCTGCGGGCCTTTGTTCGGGGTCTCGAACCGGCACAATAACGGTTTGAATGCCACCATACATTCTATCCCCCCACAGGCTGGTCGGAATTTCACCGGCAGGGCGCTCTCTGTCAAAAAAGATACCGTGTTCGGCATTGAGCAAGGTGACCCGCTGAATGGAACGCTGGTTCATCATGCCGCGTGCCATCACGTCCGCGAGTTCTCTGTCACGCCGAAGAAGCGACTGAACAGCCACAGGCACGTTGGACGACGTAACCCTTTGATTGCTTTGGTGGTAAATTTCCGCAAGCCATTGATAATCGTGATAACCGCGTAGCACAACGATTATCAAACCGAGCCCAAGGGCGAGAAGCATCGAATATTTAAGCTGACGGGCAGCAATTGTACTCCCCAGCTTCAAACCGGCCAGCATATCGTTATGCGTTTCGTCCAACTTCTTTGGCAAGCCAGCTTCCCTCATTCGCTTAAGGTCGTTCTTTTTCGGACGCTTTTGCTTTTTATTGGCGGTGGCTCTGCGTCAAAAGTCCGAACTGATATTCGGACCGGGTGGGTGAATTGACAAGACTAAACCGGGAGAAATCTATTTTATTCCAATCCCGTGAAAACAGAACATCGCCAAACTCGGGCAGGTTTGCACGCGTAACAGCTTCCATTCTGAAAGTTATTTCGGGAGTGTCTTTCAAAATTGCAACATCGTTAATATAGTCATGCAACAGCACCATGACCCAGGCCCCGGCAAAGAAATGTCCGCCATGGGTTAATGTCATCTGATTATTCAGGACAGCTGCCAGCCCCTCTCTGGACCAGTTCAGACCACCAATGACAACATCCTGTCCCGGTATTTTTCCAGCAGCTTCAAGTGCCGCAATCGCACCCAGAGCAATATTGTCATTGGCGGCCCAAACCGCATCTATACATCCACCGCGCTTTAACCAGGCCTCTGTCTGTCGATAAGCCTCGTCATACGACCAGTTGGCGACCAGCCGGCGCTGTTCATCAAGGACAGGATAGCGGCTTAGGGCATGATCAAGTCCGGTAAGACGTTCCAGTGAGGCTGGCGTTTTACGGTCACCCGCAATCGACAACAGACACAGTTTCCCTGGCAACTGATCAGCGTTAACCGCACGTGCGCCGTCAATCAGGGATTTTGCAATATCATAGCCTGCCCGTTCGTTATCGGGGGTCAGGGTCAGGATCCAGTTTTTTATGTCTTTGCGCGGCCGACCATACGTGTCTTTTTGTTCCTCGGTCAGGTCATTGAGCAACATGATCACAGGTATGCCGCGCTGCTCTGCCTCCAGCACAATACGGGTTCCCTGCTGATACTCGTTCACGGCGATAATGAAGTCAGGCGGCGGTTGAAGCGCAAATGCCTTTTGCGCACTTTCAACCATCATTTTCCAGTCCCGGTCGCTGTCAAACACGATCAGTTCGTAGCCAAACTGATCGGCAGCAGCCTGCATGGTATCGCGGACATCCTTCCAGAAGCCGCGATCACCATATCCCGGATTGATAAAGGCCACACGAATATGGTCCGGCTGGCTTTCGTTTTGGTCTGCGCGGGCCTGAATCGATGCCATGGCAAAGAACAGTCCGCCCCCAAACAGACACAAAAAAATCCCGCGCAATTCTCGTTCCCCGACGAAACACCATCCAAGGCCAAGTAAAAATTTCAGCCATCCATACGACCGGATAGTGAATTTCGCCTCAAAGGTCAATCAGACTGCGCAAGTTTACTTTAGAAAATCCATAATATTCACTGATTTGCCACATGCCACCGCTCTAAATCCAAGTGAACCTACTGAATTATATTATCTTTCTTTGAGGCACAACATAACCGCGCAAACAAGGATTTACCTCGTCTGATACTTGCAACAGTTGCTGGATTGTTGATCAGATTGCGTTCGGCCTGATGCAGGCAACCGGATTTATGGCGCGCCGGACTGGGCGCGGCTCAGTGCCCGCGCGAGCTCTTCATTGCTCATATTGGCGCGATCTTCAATCCCTTGCTGTTGTGCAAGATGATAAAGGTCATCCCGGCGCCATTTGTTATAGTTCGGCTTTTTATAAGGGCGGAACGCAGACGTTTCCCGTTCTGAATTTCCAGAGAGTTTGTTCAAGCTCGCCACTCTTGCCTCCTTTATGGGACGGTCACAAGCAATCCCGGCACATTTCTCTCCCCCACCTGTAATAGTGCCGTAATATTTCATTTAGGTGGGTTTGCTGAAATTTCTATTCCCCACTCGACGATTTTACAGGTTTTTCTCGGGAAATATCTGATTACAAAGGAAAAATAACTAGTGGTGGCAAGACAGCCCCAATCAAACAATTACAATTTGTCATCAATTTAATGTTGAATTGTCATTTTTACTATTTGCCCTGAAAAATCTCTGATAGCATCGCTGCAAACAAACACACATCAGGGATAAGTCTCATGGCACTGCATTTTGAACGCCAGGAACTGGCAAACCGCCGCGCCCGCACAATTGAAAAGCTCGAAAAAGAAGGGCTGGACGGGTTGTTGATGTTCCGTCAGGAAAGCATGTTTTACCTGACCGGATATGACACATTCGGTTATGTGTTCTTCCAGTGCCTTTATCTGGGCGTTGATGGTCGCGTCGCGCTGATCACCCGCGCCCCGGATTTGCGGCAGGCACAACATACCTCGGACATTGAAGATATTCGCATCTGGGTCGATGGCCCGAATGTCAATCCAGCCTTCCAGCTGCGTGACATGCTTGCCGAATTCGGCTGTTCCGGCAAGAAACTCGGCGTCGAGTATGAGGCCTATGGCCTGACGGCAGCCAATGGCAAAAAGCTCGAAACCGCTCTTGATGGTTTCTGTTCGCTTGAAGATGCTTCCGGACTGGTGTCCGAACTGCGCGTTGTCAAAAGTGCCGCCGAACTTGATTACATCCGCAAGGCCGCCGAACTGGCCGATGATGCATGGGATGCTGCCCTTGATACGGTCCATGCCGGTGCCTTTGAGGGCGATATTCTTGCCGCCATGCAAGGTGCCATTTTCTCGGGTGGTGGCGATTATCCGGGTAATGAATTCATTATCGGGGCCGGGCGGGATGCCCTTCTGTGCCGGTATTTCACAGGCCGCAAACATATTGGCGAAACCGACCAGATCACGCTGGAATGGGCCGGTGCATATCGCCACTACCATGCGGCAATGATGCGCACAATCCCGGTTGGCAAGGCCCTGCCGCGTCATATCGAAATGCACAAGGTTGCAACTGATGCGCTGGTCGCCTGCCGCGAGGCGCTCCGCCCCGGTGAGCCAATTGGCAAGGTCTTTGATGCCTATGCCCGGGTGTGTGATCAGGCGGGGATGCAGGCCCACCGGCTTAATGCCTGCGGTTATTCAATGGGAACGACCTTTGCACCGAACTGGATGGACTGGCCAATGTTCTATCATGGCAATCCGGTCATTGCCGAACCCGGTATGGTATTCTTCCTGCACATGATCCTGATGGATAGTGAAACCGGGATCGCAATGTGTCCGGGCCATTCGGTGATTGTCACCGAGACCGGCAATGAAAGCGTTTCCCGCCACAGCGTCGATCTGATCACACGTTGATCTTGAATATCACAAGGACAACCAGTTCTGGTTGTCCTTGCTTTTTGGCACCCGGCCAAAAGAACCGATCAGCTTAATTCCGCCATCATGGCCGCAACGCTGTCTTCCACCAGCTTGTCGAGTTCGGCAATGCGGGCATGAAGCCCATCCCCGTATGTCCCGTCATATTTTTCCAGATCACGTGCCGCATCCGCCAGTTTAAGGGCCGCCATATTGGCCGCCATACCCTTTATGGTGTGGGCTGCCCGATACAATGTTTCGGCATCACTATTATTTGCGGCCTCGATCAGTCGGCTGCGTTCTTCCTGATAGGAAGCAGGTAACAGACCAACCAGCGTTGCAAATTGCTCCTTGCCTACTGCGGAACAAATCTCTGCAAACCGGTCCTTATCGATCAAATCCATACCTGCCTCTTTTTTTATCGGGCACCAGAAACACACAGCAACCGCAGCGCTTCTTTGCTCCACCAGCAACCTTTGGAATATTAACCGACCCTGTTGCCAGAACAAAGCTCCAGAACAGCATTGGCCCAATCCACCGTCTTTACATCAATGTCCTGCATGTGCCGGTATTTTTCGAACTGGCTGGCAATCAGAACCAGACGTTTTTCAAATGCCGGGGGCTGTTCAAGGCTTAAAAGTTCCTCGGCAAGTGGATCGAATGCCGCGTTCTGGAATTCAAGAGACAGGCTGATCCGGGGTTCGGTCGCATGTATGCTCGCCCGGCTTCCCCAGTGATATAAATCCTGTCGCCAGCCCATCACCGCACCCGGCCCCGCCGGAAGTGCCCTGACATCCTGCAAGACAACATCTTCCGGCTTGGCGACCGGCGTCTCATAACGCCTTTCAAAAGAACGCGGCAAGACATACATGCACCCGTTATAAGGCGTCGCGTTGCTCAGCGGCACCCATAGCGACAGGCTGATCAACATGTCATCACCAATCGCACTTTCGCCCTGATAGTCGCGATGGGGCGGCCAGCCCCGCCCGCCATCTGCCGGATTGACATGCCATGCCCAAAAATGCGGAAGCAACGCGATCCGGTCACCAAGGAAGTGACTGAGCAACGGTCGAAGACGCTGAAAAACCTGCCATGCCTCGTCATAAAGGTAAATCATCGCCGGTGACAGGTCATTGGCCACAAGGGTTTCGATCCCCTGACGCAGCTTGGCGAGTTCATCGGCGGGAAGAACATCTTCAATCAGGAAATACCCCTCGTCCCAAAAACGGTCCGAAAGTGCACCACCATCAAATCCGCCATTCCCCGCTCCAATTTCCTCGATCTTTGCAAGGGCATCGGTTGCTTCCGAAATCGATAACTGCGGATTAAGCTGCTGCCAGGATACGGGCAGAATGGCGTTTTTCGGTGTGATCATCGACAAATGTCCGGTATTGAAGATGGCCGGACGATACGCAGCACGGATCGCATTGGCAAGTCCCGTTCGATCATGGCAAAACGTCCCGGAATTAAGACTTTGCGCCTTAAAAATCAGGTTTGGCACATCTATGGTATCGAGCAACACCCCGCATCAGCCACAAGCTCCGATCAATCATGGCGGGGCGATAGATGCCGCTTCACGAAAATACGGCATCCCCGCTGAAGACTGGCTTGATCTGTCAACCGGGATCAATCCGGTGGGCTATCCCGTCATCGATATTGCCACCGCCCATTGGCAACGTTTGCCATTAGCGTCCGAGCTTGATCGGTTGAAACGTGCAGCTTGCGATTATTATGGTGTCCCTGCACCGGATTACATGGTCTGTGCACCGGGCACACAGGCGCTTATTCAAACCATCCCTTTCTGGATCAGGGACCGGATCGACATATCAAAGGTTCACATCATGGGGCCGACCTATGGCGAACATGCCCGGTGCTGGACACGGGCCGGGCATGACTGCGCCCCCAATGAAACTGCATCCGGTGACCGTTTTGATGCGACCAAGGAAATCCTGCGATCTGCGGCCCCCGGCACCATTGTAATCATTGTTAACCCCAACAATCCGGATGGCGGCATCCTGCCCCCGTCTGAAATCGCGGCGCTCTCCGAACTTGCCAAGCAGGCGCGAAGCTTTCTGATCGTTGATGAAGCCTTCATGGATTGTCAGCCGGACCAATCGATCTGTCCGATCATTGGTGACTTGCCCAACACGCTTGTCCTGCGTTCATTTGGCAAGTTTTTCGGGTTGGCCGGGGTCCGGTTGGGATGCGTTGTTATGGCACCCGACCTTGCCGCTGGCTTGTCCGAACGGATCGGGCCGTGGGCCATTCCGGGCCCGACCATTGAAATTGCCAGGCGCGCCTTCGGGGATCAAACCTGGCAGAACCAAACCCGGTCCCGATTGGCAAGCGACGCTGTGCGACTGGATGATCTGATCGGCGCAAATTCGACCTTGACCCTTTCCGGGGCGACCGATCTGTTTCGCTATTACGATGGTGCGGATTGCGCAAAACTTGCCGACCATCTTGCCCGATACGGCATTCTGGTACGTCTGTTTGATCATGATCACAACAAGGTCCGCTTTGGCTTTCCCGGCACCGAGCCGGAATGGCAGCGTCTTGTCAGCGCACTTGATGACTGGAAAAGCCGGGATCACGCATAGGCACTTTTACAGGCCGTTATCTTCCCATGATTGCTTTTTGCGATAGATCGTTGACGGACTGACGCCAAGTGCATCGGCTGCCCGCGGGATCGATCCGCCACACCGTTCAATCGCCTCTTCAATCGCCTGCTTTTCGACCTGCCAAAGCGGCCGGATTTCAGAATATCCCAGTCCATTGTCGCTTAGCCCACGGGGGGCCATGCCGGTACGGTCACCCGATGCCGTGCCAACACCGACAAGCTGGCTGTTTTTTCCCGTCTGATGGTTTTCGACAACCTTTCGCATCTGGCGCGCACCGGCGAGAAAGGCCAATGCCTCGGGGTCGCCTTCCCACAACCGGCCAGTCCCGCCTGTTTCGCGCGAGACCACAGGATGGGGTGGCGGGGCCTCGATCGTCGCGGATCCGAAATGGTCATCCTCGGTACCGCTATTAACCGGGCGCGGCACCATCGAAAGGGTAACTTCCGTCCCGTTATTGAGAACAACGATGTTACGGATGATGTTCTGAAGCTGGCGGATATTCCCCGGCCAAGTATAGCGCGCAAACAGGGCCGAGACTTCGGGGCTGAACTTTTCGAAATCACGCCCTTCTTCGCGGGTATAGCGTTGCAGGTAAAAATTGGCGATCTGCAGGATATCGTTGTCGCGATCACGCAAGGGCGGCATATGAAGCGGGATCACATGCAGACGGTAGTAAAGGTCTTCGCGGAACCGTCCGGTGCGCACTTCTTCAAGCGGGTCACGGTTGGTTGCGCATACAAACCGGACGTCCACGGTTTCAAGCGAACTGCCACCGACCTTCTGGAACGTTCCGGTCTGAATGAAACGCAGAAGTTTGGTCTGAAGATCCAGATCCATCTCGCAGATTTCATCAAGAAACAGCGTTCCACCCTCGGCCCGATGGGCCGCACCCTCGCGATCAGAAACGGCACCGGTAAACGCCCCTTTGACGTGACCGAAAATCTCGCTTTCCATTAGGTCTTTGGGAATGGCACCACAGTTAAGAGGAATGAACGGCGCCTTTGCACGTTCGGATCGGCGGTGAATGGCTTCGGCTGCCAGCTCCTTGCCCGTGCCGGACTCTCCGGTGATAAAGACGGTCGCTCGGCTTGGCGCGGCATTTTCGATAATGCGATAGATGTCGCGCATGTTTTCCGAACCGCCAATGATGTCGAAATACATCTTGTCGGTTTCTGTTTCGACCAAATCTGTGTTCGGGCTGTTGGAAATTGATGGCATTCCAGCCAGTGCCTTGGTCACGGTTTCGCGCAATTTATCTGCTGTGAACGGTTTAAGCAGAAAATCCCAGGCTCCTTCGCGCATGGCCTCGACCGCGACATTGACCGACCCGTGGGCCGTAATCACCACAACTTTGCAATCAGGTCTGATCTGTGCGGCGGCGCGCAATACTTCGCGACCGTCCATATCGGGCAAAACAAGGTCAAGAACCATGGCATCAGGCGGATTTTGGTTCAGACGTTCTATGGCGTCTGCGCCCGTCACGACATGATCAACCAGATGACCATCCGCACGCAGGTAGTCCTGATACACCCGCGCAAGCGATAATGTATCCTCAACAATTACAATGCGTGCCTGCTCTGGCATTTTCTGGTTCATGTCCCGATATAGCCACTATAGCCCAGCATACTGATAGCGCCGTGCCCGTCACAACGTCTAACATTCTTGCAGTGGCATCCTAAAGCATACACAATCAGACTTAGGTTAAAAAAGGTATAGTTTTTACGACGTTACCCGCTGCCAGGAGTATCAATTTTGAACTACAAGACAGAATGCGCCAATGGGACCACGACAGTCGAACTTGGTGGACGCTTTACATTTGGTGACCATTCCAGTTTTCGCAAACTGATTGAAGAAATCCGGACCCACGGATCAAGCACCTATGTTCTGGATGTCGCTGCGGTGGAATTCATTGATTCGGCGGGCCTGGGGATGTTGCTTCTCGCCCGTGACGAAGGCGAAAAGACCAATACCACAGTCGTCATTCGTGGCGCACAGGGACAGGTCAAACGCATGCTTGAAGTCGCCCGGTTTGATACCTTGTTCAAGCTTGAGAACTAATCCATGGCCGCTGGCAGAGAAAGCCGCATGAACCCGTCCATCGCCGTTGCCCAATCGCTTGCCCTTGATGATGTGGATGCGTTTATCGCCAGCGGTGCTATTTGGGAAATGCCCGAAAACCGCTCTGTCAGATATACATTTGGTCAGACACCTGAGGATTTTTCCCACAGCAATCATTTCTCTGCCTGTCTGGTCCCCCCTGACGCCAGCCGCGAATGGCTTGGCGCGCTGACCAGACTGAATTGCGACGTCTTTGTCGAATGTTCCCGCGAGATAGATCTTGCCGATATTGCCCCTTTGATCAAGCAACAAGGTGGCAACAAGAACACCCTGTCCATATGCCTGTCGACGCGAAGCGCCTATTACCTGCCCGTCGCCCGGAAATTTGTAACCGCACTACGCCATCGGGAACTCATTGGCGAAAAAATCGCCCCGACAGTCGAGATGGCTGTACAGGAAGCCTTTGCCAACTCCCTTATTCACGGCAATCTGGAACTCGACACCAGCGGCCATCTGTCGATGGACAGCTTTACCGAACTGGGGGAAGAAACCAAACGTCGCCTTGCATCTGGCAAACATGGCGGACGGGCCATCCTGCTGACCGCACGCAAGCGCAAAAACGGCCATATCGTTATTTCAATCAACGATCAGGGAAATGGCTTCACACCACCTGCCGACTCCTGCCCAACCAATGTGGCAGGGCGCAAAACGACCTTCGGACGGGGACTGCCATTAATCAGAAGCCTTTGCCATGCGGTGAATTTCTCCCGTGACGGACGGAGCATAGAACTTGAATTTGATCAGGAAGGCACTGAATTCCCGTCCTCATCGACGCCTACAAATGCCCGACTGACAAGCCAGCCGGCTCACGAAACCGATGTCGATATTCGCAATCCTCAGAACGCGACCATTCTGATTGCCGATGACACATTGCTGTCACGCGAAATCATCGCGTCCTACCTGCGTGCAGAAGGCTTTACCAACCTTGCATTTGCCAAGGACGGTGAGGATGCCATCGAACAGGTCCGGAAACACAATCCCGATCTGATCATTCTCGACATCATCATGCCGAAACTCGATGGTTATGGTGTCTGCAAGGCGCTGCGAGCCAATCCGGATTTTGCCGAAACCCCGATCATCGCCCAGACAGCGCTTGAGGAAAATGAGGGCCGCACACGGATTTTCGATGATGGCGCGACCGACCTGATCCTTAAACCGCTCAACAAGGCGGAACTGATTGCACGTACCCGCATTCACCTTGAAAACCGCCTGCTGGTCAAACAGCTTCAGGCATATCAGGAAAGAACCCGGTCCGAACTGACCCTTGCCCGCGACATGCAGGAAAACCTCAACCCGGCGCCTGAAAACTATCGCGGCACCGGACTTGATTACGGATTACGGATCAGCGCCACCTTCCAGATGTCATCCGAGCTGGGCGGTGACATGTGGGGACTGGTGCCAATTGATGAACATCGGCTCGGTGTTTACATTGTTGACTTTGCCGGTCATGGCCTGGGTGCAGCATTGAACACTTTCCGTCTGCATTCCCTGATCTGGTCCGATCAGCTTCGCGACCGTGAACCCGGTGACTATCTTGAAAACCTTAACCGCCATCTCAAGGGCCTTTTGCCCGTCGGGCAATATGCCACCATGCTATACGGGGTCATTGACCGGGTTCGGGGCAAGTTCACCTATGCCAGTGCTGCCTGTACGTCACCGATCCTTGGCAACAGCCTCACTGGGCAAGCGCGCTATCTTGACGGGTCGGGTGTTCCACTGGGTGTCATTCGTGATGCACGCTATGAAACGCGAGAAGTCAGCTTTACGGCCGCCAGCTTCCTGCTGCTTTATAGCGATGCGCTGATTGAAACCACACTTGATGATGGGCAGTTCCTGAGCGAGGACAAGTTGCTTACAATGCTGCGTGAAACCATCATCGAAAACCGCAAGGAAATTGATCTGGCAGCCCAGATTGCCGATCAGTTCATGGATCGCGCCCCGGCCAAACTTTCAGATGATTTTACGATTGTGTCCCTGCAATCAACACCGATCCCCTGCGCAATCTAGCCAGGTCGAACCGGTCTTCAGGAACGATAGCGCGCCCGTCCGACGCTTGACTGGATCAGATCGCCAAACGGTTCAGCCTCACCCCAGACAAACTGGGTGCGATCAACTGTTGGCTCGGGACGTTCACGGATCACGATGTCACGTTTGGATTGCAGACGCCCGGCAATCACGGTCCGCACCAGATTTGCCAGTCCCTTGCGCGCACCGGCATGATCAGGTTCCGCTGCAAGAACCGCCCCCAATTGATCAAGTGCCCGCATCTTGTCACGGCACCCGAGAAGATCGGCGGCAAGAACCCGCAATTCTCGCGCATCGGGTCGCAGGCTGATCGCAATTTCAAGATGTTCCAGTCCGGTTTCCCGGCGACCGGTCTGAAGATAGACCCGCGTCAGGCCCAGATGCGTAGATGCGTCAAGATCATCAAGCAGCAAAGCCCGCCCAAACGCATTCAGGGCCAAATCCCCCAGACCGAGGTCAAGCAATACATGCCCAAGAACCCGAAGCCGGGCTGGCTGACTTGGCAGACCATCAATCAGGTCACGTAATCGCGCACGAATTTCCGGCGCAAGATCAATCTCGCCTGCAAATGCGATATGCTGTGACTGCGAAACCTGTGTCTGCGACGACATTGCCAGATGCCCCGTTCCCGCCAAAAATCGGGATCGGCAGTCAGGTTTGACTGAAATTTGAGATCCCGCGTGAAACAGATTAACGCCATCTGGTTGCGGGAAGATTAACCGGGTCGTCTCAAAAGTCGTTTGGCATCTTTATAAATGCCCGGTATCGGCGCCGTCAGGATTTAAGGTTGTCAGATAAAGGCATCAGGTGTGGTTCGGGCGCGGGCCTGGCAAAGAAATAACCCTGCATCAAACAGCCACCAAGCACGGTGATCTCGTCGCGTTGATGTTCGGTTTCGATACCTTCAAGGACACAATCAATCCCAAGATTTGCACACATGTCGATCACGGTTTTGACAATCCGTCGGCTGCGTTCATTGCCGGGAAGCGGTGTGATAAAGCTGCGATCAACCTTAAGCACATCAAATTCCAGCTCATGGACGTAACGCAAACTGGAATAGCCGATCCCGAAATCATCAAGGGCAATACGCGCACCATGTTCACGCAAATATCTAATGCTGGTCCGTGCAGCGGCAAAATCTCGCAGAAAGGCCGTTTCGGTGACTTCAAATGTCAGTCTGGCCGGGTCAAGTTTGCGGTTTCTGATCTGTTCGATCAGCCATTCGACCGTGTCAGACAAAACAATGTCACGAGCTGACAGGTTAAAAGATACCGCAACCGAATTCGGCCAGTGCATCATATCGGCCAAAAGTTTTTCAAACAGAACTCTGGTCAGAAGGTTCACCTGACCGGTTTTTTCTGCCACCGGGAAAAATGTCCCCGGCGACACCCGTCCCATCAGGACACTGTCCCAACGTGCCAGTGCTTCGACCGAAACAACGTTACCCGACTTCACATCAAAGACCGGTTGATAATGAAGGGTAAGTTCTTTTGAAAGGTCGGCTTTGCGCAAAGCCTGCTCAATCTGGGAATCATGCCGGATCAATGTTTCATGATGGGCCGCAAATAACACCGGTTCACCCGGACAGTTCTTCTTGGCGTGATACAGGGCGAAATCGGCACGCTCGAACAATCCATTCGAACTGCGTGCAACACTGGGGTAAGTCGCAAAACCCAACGATGCAGAGACCTGAACTGTAATCGTACTCAGCGTAAAAGGCTGATTAAGTGCCTTACAAAGACGATGACCAAGCTCGATCAGCTCGATTGCATCCCCCTGTTTGGTCAAAACGGCACCAAACTCGTCCCCGCCCAGTCTGGCAAGAAGCGTGTCCTCACCAAGTATCCGCCGCAATCGTTCACCGGCCTGCATCAAAAGCTCGTCCCCGGCCGGATGTCCATGGACGTCATTGACCGGCTTGAACCCGTCGAGATCGATCATCGCAACAGCAAATGTCTTCTCTGGCTCCGACCTTTTGACCATTTCATCAAGATGAGTGAAAAACGCACGTCGGTTTGAAAGACCGGTCAACGGATCAATCAGGGCAAGAGCTTCGTTTTGGCGGGAAAGCTCGATTGTTGTCTGATGCTGTTCTTCAAGATCAAGCTGGGTATCAATGAGTCCGGCAAAATTGGCATAAAAGCTTCGAATGATCTGGATGATCATCACCGAAACCAACGCCATATTGACCGCGATCGCGACATAGACCTCGTTGCCGCTCAATCCGAAGAACATCACAAAGGTGCCAAGCACAATCACCACGACAAGCATTGCAGCAGGCGGAAAGTTCACCAGACAGAAGATACAACCAACAACCGTGATCGAGATGAAATAGGCGACATGCCCCTGTTGATAGGCATCGCCATAATCGAACATTGTAATCGCCCAAGCGGTAAACAGAACCGAAACCGTCGCAGCAAGCACCCTTATCCGGCGCAAATGACCCAGACATACACTGATATCATCAATGTCGACTCTTGCCCGGCTCCAGGCTATTGCGCGGGCGATGCACACAGTCCCCAGAACGATCACTGCGTAGACCGTCAGCCAGTCCGGTGCATCACCATAATGCGTATAAGCCAGTGCCACCGCATTGGCGAGCAACAGCATGTAAAGTACAGGAATTTGGCGTGACAATGCCTGGACCTGCGCACGGATCAGCTCCGGTTTTTCAGTTTGGATCTTGAAGATATCGGCAACATGTTGCCAGAACTTGCCGACTGCCACGAATCAGGAACCCAATACATTCATTGTCATAGCGAAATACTACACACAATTTATATTAGACAACATACCCTGATCTGCCCATGCGCTGCAAACGCACAAATTTCAACGCATATTGGCGATGACACATCCCGCCCCGGCAAAGAATTGGAAAATTCGCGCAGCCTTTCTATTCCGTGGTCTTTTGTTTTTGCCTGACGGGGTTCCTGTTGCGGGTCTTGGCACCTTTTGCTGCCTCTGCCCTGTGTGCAGCGCCGAGAGCCATATGGGCAAACTTCATGAGTTGATCGGTGTCATCGAACCATTCGCCCGGCACTTCGAAATAGGACAGGTGCGCGCGTCCCGACGGCACAAGAAACGGCTCCATTCCCATGGCTTCATAGGTTTCGCTGGTTTGCGCATCGCCTTTGAAATAGGCCACATCATCGAAAATGATCGCAAAGAACAAGCCGTTGCAATAAAGCCCGAAGCCGCCAAACATCCGCTTCGCCCGAATGTTTCCCAGCGGTGACAGAAGTTCCGCGAAGGTCAGAACAAACTCGTTATCGACCGATGCCATTGAGTATCTCCCCCTCGACACCCTCGGAAATCAGATAGTCCCGCAATGAACGCCCCGGCACGGGTCGGTATTTGTTGGTGGAAATTTCCATACCGCGAATACGATCGGCACGGAAAACCCGAAAGGCCTCGCGCAACTCGCACCAGCACGCCAGCAACCATGTGCTACCGAAAAACAGCATTCCCAAAGGCCAGACACGTCGTCTGGTTTCATCGCCCTTGGCATCGGTATAGTCGATATCAATCAGGTTACGTTCCCGAATGGCACGTCTGAGGTCTGGCATCGAAATCGCGATTGGTTCCTGCGCAATTTCCGCCACCGCAATCGGCACGCCGCCAATCAACCCGCGCATTTTCTCGGGCAAGACGGCCTCGATCTTGGTCAGCGCATCGCCTGCGGCCCGTGCCATTTGCGGATCGGTCCAGCTTTGTACCATGCGTGCGGCCACGACCAGTGCCTCGATCTCGTCGGCATCAAACATCAAGGGTGGCAGGTCATATCCATCACGCAGGATGTAACCAACGCCCGCCTCGCCCTCGACAGGAACACCTGACGCAGCAAGGTCGCGGATATCGCGGTAAATGGTACGTTCGGAAACTTCCAGTTCCTCGGCCAAGTCACATGCCCGGCACAGTTTCCGGCGGCGCAAGATTTGGACAAGGCGAAATAGTCTGTCGGCCCTTCTCATGATCACTCCTTCGTCATCCTGCCCTGAAAATTATCATACCGCTCCTGACAGGCTCCTGTCAGGAGGGATGTGTAATTATTGCGAAATCGGGACAGGACCTAAACGCCAATGTCAGGAGAAAGACAATGAAAGTCACCAATTCCTATCTAATCATCATCACCGACAAATTCACTCAAAGCCGCGCCTTCTATAAGAAGCTCGGCTTTACCCCGGTCTTTGATGGTGACTGGTATTGCCAACTTGTCTGGGCAGATTTCCCATCCGTCCAGCTTGGCTTGATGAAACCGGGTCACGAAACCCAGCCCGCCATTTTCCACGCCGCCACCCTTGGCGAAGGCAGCGTTCTTTGCCTTGAGGTTGAGGATGCCGGTCTGGCGGCAGACGAATTACGCGATGCCGGTTTCGACTTCGCCCTTGAAGTCCGTGATGAACCGTGGGGACAGCGCCATTTTGCCCTGCTTGACCCGAATGGCGTGCGCATCGATGTCGCAAGCCAAACCGGTCAGATCGCCCCGGAATATGCCCAGCATTTCCTTGATGATGCACAGGCTGTTATCGCCTGACCTCCTCGCGCCGGATATCAAACCCAATCGCCCCTGCATGAAAGCAACAGCCCGCCAGATGGCGGGCTGTTTTCATCAGATCAGTGTTTTGGCAAAGTCCGATATTGCGCTGGCCGCATCGGAAATATTCTGGCTTTGGGTTCGCCCGGAACTTGTGCGCGGCTTGAAATCATGTTCGCCATCTTCGACCCAATGCAGCCTGATAGCATCTGAAAGATCATAGCCCGCGATCTCGTCAGGCGAGCCGAACGGGTCGCGCGTGCCATGACAAATCAGGGTCGGTGTCACAAGTTTTGCCAGATGCTCTGTGCGCAGGTTGTCAGGTTTTCCCGGCGGATGGAACGGATATCCAAGGCATACAAGCCCCGCCACACCAAGATCATCTGCGACCATGCTGGCCATCCGCCCGCCCATGGATTTACCCCCAAGGATCAGCATTTCCGGCCCGCCAAGCTGTGAAACGACCTCGCCCAGAAACGGGATCAAAACCGGTGCCCGATCCGGCCCGCGCTTTTTGCCATCCAGCCTGCGCTTGGCCATATAGGGAAATTCAAACCGCGCAACCCGCAAACCGCCTTTGGTCAGTGCCCCCGCCATTTCATTCATGAACGGACTGTCCATCGGTGCCCCGGCCCCATGCGCCAGCACGATGGTCAGCTTGGCATTCGCGTCGCCATCAAACAGAAAGCTGATCGGATCGGTGCTCATTGATGATCCCTTTGATAAATCGAACAATAGCTTTAAGTCATACGCAACGGGCACGCCCTGTCCAAGCGCAATCATGGTCTGACCGACTGGCCCGCGATATTCACCGCGCAAAGACTCTATTCTCAAATGATTATAAGGTTATAATTGCCAAACCCGCCCCGTCGACACGCCCCAATTGTCGAACCATGCCGCGTCGCGCCACCCGCGATGATTTGTCCTTCACAATGCAAAGGCCATAATCGTGTCATCAGAACGCCCTGAAACACCAGCCGCCCCGCCCAGAGAACGTATAGGACGGCTGCCAAAACCGGTTCAATGGCTATTGATGATAGCCGTATCCCTGGCTGTCTCCGTCGTTCTGCATCAATGGCATGTACCCGCGGCCCTTCTGGTTGGTCCGATGATGATCGGCATTCTGATGGGCACCAATGGCGCAACCATCACCCCGCCCAAGGCGCTTTATCTTGGCGCGCAATCGGTGCTCGGGGTCATGATCGGTGGATCAATGACGATTGGCATCCTGACTTCCTTTGTGCAGGACTGGCCGCTGATCATTGGTGTAACGACCATGACCCTTCTTGCCAGCAGCTTTTTGGGCTGGATCCTTTGCGTCAAACAGGTTTTACCCGGAACAGCAGGCATATGGGGATCATCGCCCGGTGCGGCCTCGGCAATGGTCATCATGGCCGAGGCCTTCGGGGCAGATGCCCGTTTGGTTGCCTTCATGCAATATGTGCGTGTGGTGATCGTCGTGGCCGTGGCCTCAAGTGTCGCCAATTTCTGGGTCGACCCGGCGGTCGCCGCCGCAGCCGCAGAAGCCCATCAATGGTTTCCGCCCCTTGATGCGACAGGTTTTGCCATGACGCTGGTGCTTGCTGCTGTTTGCTGTGTGCTTGGTGCGAAATCTCGTTTGCCGTCGGGCCCGCTTCTGGTGCCGATCATCCTTACGATGATCCTCCATGTCAGCGGTTATCTTGATGTGGTATTGCCCGAATGGTTTCTGGGCCTGACCTATGCAATGATCGGCTGGGTCATCGGGCTTAAATTCACGCCATCGGTTTTGCGCCACGCGGCGCACGCCTTTCCCAAGGTTCTGTTATCGATCGTGATGCTGATCGGCTTTTGTGCCGGGATTTCTGCCCTTTTGGTTATCTTCATGGATGTCGATCCACTGACCGCCTATCTGGCCACAAGCCCGGGCGGCCTTGACTCCGTTGCCATCATTGCGGCCAGCACCAATGTAGACCTGTCCTTCATTCTGGTCTTGCAGGCAACCCGGTTCTTTATGGTTCTGGCTTTTGGGCCACCCTTGGCACGCCTGGTGGCAAGGCGCACAGCTCATCTGACCAAGCCGGATGGCGAAATTATCTAGCTCGCCTAAAGCGCAAGAATTTTGCCGACAAAACCTTCAACCCGGGCGCTGAGCTCGGCCCCCTGTGTTTCAAGGTTTCTGGCGGCATCCCCCAGTTCGGATGAAACCGTATCGGTGTGTTTGATCGCATTGGTGATTTCAACAACGCTGTCCCCGACAGAGCGTGCCTCGCCGACTGCAACACTGGCATCTGATGCAACCGAGATACAGATGCCAGCCTGCTGTTCGGTTTGCGATGCCGTGGTTTCAGAGCGCGCCTCAAGATCATCCATGGCCACTGCGATCTGATCTATATCGCCACCGGCCTTGGCAATTGCGTCAAGCATCGCACTCATCCAGCGCGAAATTTCGTCCGTCGCGCTGGCCGATTGCCCGGCGAGTGCCTTGACCTCCTTGGCGACAATTGCAAAGCCTTTGCCCGCCTCGCCAACACGTGCTGCCTCGATCGAGGCATTCAGTCCCAGCATCTTTGTCTGTGCTGCAATCGCCGAGATTGATGACAACATCTTTTCAGCATCAGCAGCACGTTCCTTAAGGGACGCAAACGTATCGCGCATATCACGGGCCTGCCGTCCGATTTCATGGGTGGTTCTGACGGTATCAGCGGCATCGGCTCCAACCAGAACCAGCTGATCTTTCAGGGTCTCCATCTGTTGGGCGACATTTTCAATGCGCGAAAGTGCCCGCTCGGCAGCCTGATCAATTCCCTGACTGCATACGCGGGTTCGATCCGAACTGTCGCCCAGAATATCAAGCGCACTGCGCATCTGGCTGACCGCAGCCCCCAGCATCCCAACCGTCCCCTGAACCTGGCTTTCGAAGTCAGAAGCCAGTTGTTCCCGTGATTTAAGAACCTGTTCGCGTTCAAGAATACGGGCAACCTGTCCGCCGACGAAACCCAGTAGTTCGAGCATCTCGTCATCAAGTTTCGCAACATCGGGGCTAAAGAATTCAATCACACCCTCCGTCCGGCCAGCCAGCTTGACCGGCAAGGCGAAGCAACCGCGCAACCCGTTGCGTGCCGCAGACGATGCGCGAAGAAAACCGTCCTTTTGTGTCACGTCCGGAATACAGACAGCATCACCGTTTGCCGCAACAGACCCAATCAATCCCTGTCCCAGTGCGAAAACAGTCTGTTCGGACTGAGCGCGAAAGTCGGCGATATCTGACGCGGAAATCGACGCGCTAACCGACCAGATTCCCGCAGACGACAACTGATCTCCGTTCCGCACATAGGCATGCCCGACCGGCCAGTTACAATATTCACAAACGGCACGCAGAATGTCGGCAATGGCTTCATTGCGTGCGGAGGCTTCATCAGCGACAGAACTTACCCTGCGCAACAGACGCAAAATATCAACCAGTGCCGTACCATTTGGCACACGCTGGAAATCACGATCATTTTCGGGGGATACGGAACGAATAAAACCGGCAAACATCTGATAACTCCGAGGCTGAAACGGTCCGTGATCCCCAAAGGGTCCCGAACAGGTTGCGCAAGCCTCGTTGCCTGCCGATTTTGGAAATGCCAAGGCGCCGTTGCCTTTAGCTGCTGTTACATTAGCGTAATATTGCACACGCGAAAAGAACATTTCGCGTGTGCAATACAATTTACCGGCTTCAGGACTTCGTCACATTGATTTCCATTGTGAAACTGCCCGGACCCAGTGGTCAGATCTTCATCTTGCGAAACACACCAGACGCGACCATCACGCCAAGGATCACAAGAACCACGGCAAGAACCAGCGCAAGGTTGCCCTGCTCACCCAGCAGCACCACACCGCCAAGTGCGGTCAGTGCCGGGGTCATTGCGCCAAAGGCCGACGCACCGGTCGACCCGATATGACGCACGGCAAGACCATAGGTAATGACGGCAACACACCCGGCCAAAAGCCCCTGTGCGGTCAGAAGCATCATGACATCACCCACCGGCGCATCAGCAAGCGTTGTCCCGGTAAACAGCGCAATAACCGCCATGATCACAAAGGACCAGAACCCGACAAAAGCCGCCGCTTCAAGCGCGCCAAGGCCGCTTTGGCGCATGGCATGGGTGTAACACGCCCACATAAACGCCCCGGCCGAAACAAGGCCGTAGCCAAGCAACATCTCACTGCTGATCGCACCGGCCGGTTTGAGCGCAACCAGTGACAGCACACCGACAATCACCGCGGCATATCCGCCCAGACGCACCTTGCCCGGACGTTCGCCAAACATCACAACAGCAATCAGAACCGCCCACACAGCCATCACACCGGGCAACAGAATGCCAACATGGCTTGCTGGAACAAATTGAAGGGCACTGGCAACCATCAGGGTATAAAACGCCCCGGATCCAATCAGCATCAAAAGTCCGTTGGCAATCGAAAGCCCCTTGGGCCAGATGCCTTTTTTAAGCCAGATCGGGGCAAGCAACACAAACGGCACCACAAAGCGCAAAAGACCGATATCCACCGCCGTAAAGTTCGATGTCATGGCATAGCGGGTTGCAATCAGCCAACCGGCCCAGATGAACACCGTAGCAAGGGCAGATGTCACACCGACAAGTCGGCTTTCCGTCGCGCTGGTGGCACGAAGCGCGGAAGTTTCAGACATAACAAGTTATCCGATAAAGGGTTGATTTTGCCGGAATCAGACCATTTTCACTGCCAGCGGGCAACCCCTTTGACCGGAGGTCAGCCATGCGTTGCGGCGCAATAGAAAAACGGCGCAAGGTTTTCCCTGCGCCGTTTGTATTCTTTCAGGACGATCAGACTGAAATCAGATGCCGAATTCGGCAAAGAAATCATTGCCCTTGTCATCAATGACGATAAAGGCCGGGAAGTCTTCAACTTCGATCTTCCAAACGGCTTCCATGCCAAGTTCCGGATATTCGTGAACTTCGACCTTCTTGATGCAATCCTGTGCCAGACGTGCAGCCGGGCCACCGATGGAACCAAGATAGAAACCGCCATACTTGTTACAAGCATCCTTGACGGCCTTCGAACGGTTGCCCTTTGCCAGCATCACGAACGAACCGCCAGCGGCCTGGAACTGCTCGACATAGGCATCCATACGACCTGCCGTGGTCGGGCCGAACGAACCTGAAGGCATACCTTCCGGGGTCTTGGCCGGGCCTGCATAATAGACCGGATGGTTTTTCAGGTATTCGGGCATCTCTTCGCCGGCATCAAGGCGTTCCTTGATTTTGGCGTGCGCGATGTCACGGGCCACAATCACAGTACCGGTCAGCGACAGACGGGTTTTCACCGCATATTGCGACAGCTGTTTGCGGATTTCATCCATCGGACGGTTCAGGTCAACCTTGACCACTTCGTCTTCAAGATGCTCGTCGGTCACTTGCGGAAGGTATTTCGCCGGATCATGTTCGAGATCCTCGATGAAGATACCGTCCTTGGTGATCTTGCCAAGAATCTGACGGTCGGCAGAGCACGAAACCCCAAGACCAACCGGGCAGCTTGCACCATGACGCGGCAGACGGATCACGCGCACATCATGGCAGAAATACTTGCCGCCGAACTGTGCGCCGATGCCCATTTCGCGGGTCATCTCAAGAACCTTCTGTTCCCATTCAAGGTCGCGATAGGCCTGACCATGATCGCCACCTTCGGTCGGAAGGTTGTCGTAATAACGCGCAGACGCCATTTTCACGGTCTTGAGGCAGGCTTCCGCCGACGTACCACCAATGACGATGGCAAGGTGATAGGGCGGGCAAGCCGAAGTGCCAAGGGTACGGATTTTCTCATCAAGAAACTTGCGCATGCTTTCCGGGTTCAGAAGTGCCTTGGTCTGCTGGAACAGGAAGGTCTTGTTGGCAGACCCGCCCCCCTTTGCCATGAACATGAATTTGTATTCATCGCCCTTGGTCGCATACAGATCAATCTGAGCCGGAAGGTTCGAACCGGTGTTCTTTTCTTCGAACATATTGATCGGGGAAACCTGCGAGAATCGAAGGTTATGCTTCTGATAAGCCTGCCAGATGCCTTTGGACAGTGCTTCTTCATCTGAACCATCGGTGATGACCTTGCCACCACGTTTCCCCATGACGATTGCCGTTCCGGTATCCTGACACATCGGCAACACACCGCCCGATGCGATGGATGCGTTTTTCAAAAGATCCATCGCCACGAACTTGTCGTTGGGGGTCGCTTCTTCGTCATCAAGGATTTTGCGAAGCTGTTCAAGGTGCCCCGGACGCAACAGGTGCGAACAATCAAAGAATGCCTGAAGGGTCAGCTTTTCAATCGCTTCGGGTTCGACCTTCAAATAGGTCTCGCCATTGACGTCAACGGTGGAAACACCCTCATCACCGATCTTGCGATACGGGGTGGTGTCCTTCCCCTGTTCGAACATGGGTTTATAGACAAAATCACTCATGGAAGGCTCTCGTCTCTCTCAAAAACAAGGTGGGATTGTTTTTCTCAATAATTGACGCGGAACATAGCGCCTCAGCACAGAAATTTCCATGTTCTTTGCCCCTTCATGCTTTTTTTGTCCCGATTTACGCAGTTCTGCCGATATCTGAACGCCCCTTTGCCCCACCCATCTCGGCACAAACCACGTCGGACTACCCTTATGATTGATTTGCAGTGGACATTCACCAAACAGACAGTGCATCAAGGGACACGCTTGCCCACCCGATGGTCAGGCGCCTCACTTCTCAGGATCAATGATGCTGTCCCAGATTTTGATTATCCTTCCGATTTTCGCGCTGATCCTCACAGGATGGGTTGCGCGCAAAAGCGGCGCACTTGGCCCGACTGCGACGCGTGAAATCAACCGGCTTGTTGTTTATTTCGCCCTTCCGGCCCTGTTGTTTGACATCATGGCCAAGGCCGAGCCGCATGAAATCTGGCAACCTGACTTCATTCTGGCCTTCGGGTTCGGGTGCGGCTTTGTTTTCATCCTGACCATCGTGATGCGTATCGCCAGTGGCCATCATCTGGTCGATGCGGTGATTGACGGGCTGACAACCAGTTACGCCAATGCCGGTTTTCTCGGCTTCCCGCTTGTGCTTGCCCTGATTGGTGAAAGCGGTCTGGCGGCCACCCTGATCGCGACGATCCTGACAGCCTGTGTTCTGTTTGCGATTGCCATCATCCTGATCGAGTTCGGCCTGCAACAGGAAGCAAACAGGTTTCACATTGTCATCAAGACGCTAAAGGCACTGATTAAAAACCCGCTGCTGATTGCACCGACCCTTGGCACGATTGTGATGTTCTCGCCGTGGGAATTGCCAGAGCCGGTTGATGTCTATCTGAAACTTGTCGGTGGCGCAGCTGCCCCTTGTGCGCTGATCGCCCTTGGACTGTTTCTGGCTGATCGCACAGCCAGTCAGAAACACGAAAAATGGAGCACCACGGGGATTTTCGTGTTCATCAAGCTGATTGCACAACCGGCACTGACCTGGGTGATGGCCGTGCCCGTTCTGGGCTTGCCCGAACCGCAGGCCCATCTGGCAATCCTGCTTGCCGCCCTTCCGACCGGCACCGGTCCCTTTATGCTTGCCGAATTTTATGACCGCGAAAGCGTTTTGACCGGGCGGATGATCCTGATTACGACAATCCTTTCGGTCGCAACCCTTTCGGCCTATCTCGCACTCGCCTGAACCCAAACAAAAACAGGCCCGACACATTGATGTCGGGCCTGTAATTCATGCATGGGCGGTGCGCCTCAACGCAGCCTGCGTTATTTCTTGCGGAAGGCATCCAGGGCGATGACTTCGCCGGTTTCACCCGCATCCGGTTTGGATTTCTTGCGAGATTTTGACGGTTCGGCAACCAGTGTCGGTGCCGGTTCCTCGTCATCCATCAGGTCCGCATCCAGATCGTCATCTTCGTCATAGTCGAAATCTTCGTCATCCATTTCTTCTTCGACACTGAAGGTCAGCATGAAGTTGGCAGACGGATCGACAAAGGCCAGCATCGCATCAAAGGGCACGACCACCGTTGTGGGCATGCCATCAAAGCTCATGCCGACCGAAAAGTGATCATCTTCCGATTTCAGATCCCAGAATCGGTGCTGCAGGACAACCGTGATGTTGTCCGGGTGCGCCTTGCGCTGGTTTTCAGGCAATGCAACGCCGGGATGATTGGTCTGGAAGGTGATGTAATAGTGATGCTCGCCGAAAAGGCCTTCTTCCGCCACACGCGCAAGAATATCTTTCACTACGCCGCGCAGCGCCTGGTCGACCATAAGATCGTAACGGAATTCTTCCGGTTTCTGCATCAGTAATCCTGTATCTGGCGGGATACCGGCACGTCCCGGCAAACCCCGTCATTGTCATATAGCATCTTTGCACACCAATTACATCTTGGTGTGCCTTTATGGACTCTATTCATAACGAAGCGGGGAATAAATACAAGAGTGGGGCGTTCTGTTGCTAGGTGCCCCGTCCCCCACCAAATTACCGCTCCCGGCAACCGGAATTTCGCTTTGGTGCTAGTACCGCTTACGCAGCAACAGCAACCGGAGCATTGTTGTCGTTTGCATTTACAAACATTGGCCCGATGCGGTGGTACCATGCCGAGCGCCCACATTGACTTTTACTGCTCACGTCGATCCTGTTTCGGCCCCACGAAGATTGCCTGAGTCGGGCAACCGTAAATTTGGTGGAGCCGCCGGGTACCGCCCCCGGGTCCGTAAAGCCTATTCTGTCACGCAGTTTAGCGCCGTAGTCGGGTTGCCCCGACAGGCCCTATATAGGTCAACTAACACCGGTTTCACAAGGGGAATCGGGAAAAACTTTTTACCAAACCGATGAAAACGGTCCATGGTTCAGATGCCGTGCGCCTCTGCTTGCCCACGCGTTCTGACCTGACTATGCTGCCTCAAACACGATTCCAGAAATGCAGGAACGAGCATGCAGCAATATCTTGATCTGATGCGCCTTGTGCGCGACACCGGCACCCACAAGGAAGACCGCACCGGCACAGGCACCGTATCGATTTTCGGCCATCAGATGCGCTTTGACCTGTCCGAGGGGTTCCCGCTGGTCACCACCAAGAAGCTGCATCTGAAATCGATCATCCACGAATTGCTGTGGTTCCTTGATGGCGATACCAATGTCAAATATCTGCAGGATAACGGTGTACGCATCTGGAACGAATGGGCCGATGAAAATGGCGATCTGGGCCCGGTTTATGGCGGTCAGTGGCGGTCATGGCGCGGGGCTAATGGTGAAACGATTGACCAGATCACCGGCCTGATCGACCAGATCAAAAACAATCCCGATTCCCGTCGCCTGATTGTTTCGGCATGGAACGTTGCCGATGTGCCCAACATGGCATTGCCGCCCTGCCATTGCCTGTTCCAGTTCTATGTCGCGGATGGTAAATTGTCCTGCCAGCTTTATCAGCGCAGTGCCGATATCTTCCTTGGCGTGCCGTTCAACATCGCATCCTATGCGCTTTTGACCATGATGATCGCGCAGGTCTGTGATCTTGGCGTTGGTGATTTTGTCCATACGCTTGGCGATGCACATCTTTATACCAACCATCTTGAACAGGTCGAATTGCAGCTGTCGCGTGAAACCCGCCCGCTTCCGACCATGAAGATCAATCCTGACGTCAAGTCGATCTTTGATTTCAAGTTCGAGGATTTCGAACTGCTCGGCTATGACCCGCATCCGCATATTGCCGGCAAGGTTGCCGTCTGATGCCCGCCAACAATAACGACCGGATCGAACGGGTTGCCGTGGTTGCCGCCGCCAAAAACGGTGCAATCGGCAAGGATGGCTGGATGCCATGGGAACTGCCCGAAGACCTTAAACGGTTCAAGGCCCTGACCCTTGGCAAACCGATGATCATGGGCCGCGTGACGTTCGAGGCCATTGGCAAGCCATTGCCCAAACGCACCACCATCATCGTCACCCGCGACAAGGACTGGTCATATGATCATGAAAATGTCCGGGTTTGCCATGACATCGAAAGTGCGATCCGGCTTGGCGACCAGATTGCCGCCAGCACCGGTGCGAATGAAGTGATCATTGCCGGTGGTGCGCAGATCTATCACCTCGCCCTGCCCTTTACGACCCGCTATGAACTGACCGAGGTACATGCCGACATTGATGGCGATACCTTCCTTGATCCGTTGCCAAGGGATCAGTGGCACGAAACCGCCCGTCAGAAAATCGTCAATGATGATGGCCCGGATTACAGCTTTGTCACACTGGATCGGGTGTAAAACCGTCAACCGCCGGTCTTACACGTTGACGTGAAGCCACCAAGGTTGATTTTCCTGACAATTCGGTCCATCTTTAAGGTCGTTATAGAACACTCGTTCCAGTGTTCTGGTCAGTATCCAAGGACATGTTATGGCTCGGCCGCGCGGATTTGATGAAGAAAGCGTTCTTGATAACGCAATGAACATCTTCTGGAGCAAAGGGTTTGAATCCACCTCCGTTCAGGATCTGGTGGATGAGACCGGGCTTAACCGTGCGTCCATGTATGCAAGTTTCGGCGACAAGAAGGCCCTGTTCCTGCGTGTTCTGGATCATTACAGCCAGAAAATCAGTACCGAGCGTTTCGCAAAATTGCGCGAAATCGAAAACGGCCGCGAAGCGATCGAGGCAACCTTCCGCGACACGGCAAGAAACGGCTGCACAGACGGCAAACACAAGGGTTGCCTGATTGTGAATTCCGGCATGGAACTGGCTCCGCACGATCCGGAAATTGCGGCGATCTCCCATCAGGCATTTCGCCGGGTCGAAGACATGTTTGCAGCGGCACTAACCCGTGGCATCAAGCACGGTACGGTTTCAAAGGAAAAGAACGTTCGTGCATTGTCACGCTTCCTTGCCGGATCGATCCAGGGTGTTCAGTTGATGTCGCGTCGTGGTGCGGATCGCGAAACGCTTGAAGATTATACCAACACCATCTTAAGCACCCTTGATTAAGTCTTCCCGGTGCTATCAAGCCATTGATTAATCTGTCTGACGACAAAGCCCATATCGTGATTTCGGGTTGCGATCAGGCATGCCTTGCCCGATAGTCTGCACCTGAAAATCGATCCTGCGGGATCGGCCCCAACAGGTGGATATATCATGATAGCAAGCGACAGTTTCTGGGACAAAGCGGCGGACAAATACGCGCGAAAGTCCGTGGGTGATGAAGCTGCCTATGCCAAGACGCTTGAACGCACAGTGCAGCATCTCTCGCCTGACCAGCATGTTCTTGAAATCGGATGTGGCACCGGAACAACCGCGCTTAAGCTGGCCCCGCATGTTGCCCACATCACGGGTATCGATATTTCCGAACGCATGATCGAAATTGCCCGGAACAAGGCATCGGATCAGGGCATTCAGAACGTTACCTTTGCGCATAGCCCACATGACACATTCATCGCGCAACAGGGGGCCCAAAGCTTTGACGTTGTGATGGCGTTCAACGTGCTTCATCTGCTCGACGATCCGGCAAAGACCGTGCGCAGTCTGCGAATGCTTTTGAAGTCAGACGGGCTTTTCATTTCAAAGACCCCGTGCCTTGGTGAAATGACAAAGCTATTGCGCCCGCTTGTCTGGGGCATGCAAAAGCTGGGCAAGGCCCCTTTGGTCCATTACATCAACTATGTCACCCTTGATGACATGATCCGGGACGCCGGATTTGATATCATTGCAAGCGGCATCTATCCGGCAAAAACCAGATCACGCCTGATCATCGCCAAACGTCGCCAAGCCTGAATTTCCGCAATATTTTCTGTTAAGCCGGATCACAGTTCAGTGATCCCGGATTTAACAGCTTGTTATTTAGAACGATCATTCCATAATGAATATCAACATCCATATTGCACGTCATGAGGAATGAAATGTCTGCTATTACCCCGCTTATCCCCCGCCAGCCGGTCCCGGCTCTGAACGTACCGCTTGTCGGTGGCGGCATCTGGTCGCTGGCCGATCAGAAACCGGAAAACTTCACCATGGTGGTTTTCTATCGCGGTCTGCATTGCCCGATCTGCGGCAAATACCTCAAGGACCTTGATAACAAGCTCGCTGATTTTGCCAAACGTGGCGTGAATGTTGTTGTTCTGTCATCAGACGTCGAAGAACGCGCGATCGAAGCCAAGGCAAAATGGGAACTTGAGAACCTTGATCTTGGTTATGGCCTCAGCCTTGAGAAAGCCCGCGAATGGGGTCTTTATATCTCGACCTCAAACGGCGTGACCTCAAGCGGCTATGAAGAACCGGCCATTTTCTCCGAACCCGGCCTGTTTCTGGTCCGTGCCGACGGCACCCTCTATTTCGGCACCGTTCAGACCATGCCATTCGCCCGTCCGGCCTTTGACCAGATCCTTGGGGCCCTTGATTTCGTGATCGCCAAGGGCTATCCGGCGCGCGGCGAAGTGATTGATCATACCAACCCGTAACAAGCTTCAAGGTCGGTTCCCCCCCCCTCAACCGCCCGTCACACAAGCAAAAAGCCCGGCATCATTCGAATGCCGGGCTTTTCTTTTTCAGTGCCAAGGGATCAATCCTCGTCCGGGTCCGCATCTCCTTCGCGGCGCTTGCGCGGACGCAGAACAATCCAGGCCGCAACAAGTGTCAATGCCGCCATCCCGAACCAGGTCAGGGCATAGGACAGGTGATTGTTCGGGAAACTGATCCTGGTCAGGCCCCCGACCGGAAGCTTCGCCGGGTTGTCCTTGCCATCCGCATCGATGAAATAGGGGGCAACGTCGTTGGCATCAAGACCACGCTTGATCGCCATCGCCCGGACATCGCGTGAATACCAGCGGTCATCTTCGGGCACATTATCGCGCATGAAGGTGCCAACCGGCTCATCAAGGCGCAGCAGGCCTGTGACGGTAACCTCACCTTCCACCATGCCCTCGGTCCGGCCTGCGGGATCGCGGCGATCTGTCGGTACGAAGCCGCGATTGATCATGACGATTGTGCCATCATCACGCGCAAGCGGGGTCATCACCCAATAGCCGGCCCCGTAATCGGTGGCGGCATAGACATGGCTTTCAAGATCGTTGCGATAGGTTCCTGTAACCCTGACCTTGCGATATTCATCGCGCGCCCGGCTGACAGTTTCCCAGTCATCGCGGGTCGGGGCGGCAACAGCATCGCCATGCACGCGCGCCTCAACCCGTTCAATCAGATCAAGCTTCCATGCCCGGCGTTCCACCTGCCAATATCCAAGGGCACTGAACCCTGCAAACAGGATTGCCGCCAAGGTCAGCACGACGATCCGTGTTACCGTTGATGGGCCTGTGCGGGTTGGCTCGGACTGAGAAATGCGGTGTTCCGTCATCTCGCTTTCTTTCAAAAGACGTCAATCATTCCTGAAATAAAAAAGGCGCGATACCGGTATAAGTATCGCGCCCCTTTCAGATATCAAGCGATGGCTTAGCCAAAGCTTTTGATCATTTCATGATCCATCTGCGGCATCATGTTGGTGTTGAGGTGATACATCACCCACAGCGAACCGGCGATGGCAATCGCAACGATCACAATGGTGAAGATCAGCGCCAACATGTTCCAGCCGCCTTCGGATTTGGTGTTCATGTGCAGGAAGTAGACCATGTGAACCACGATCTGGACAACGCCAAGACCCATAATCCACATCGCGGTCGCGACCTTGCTGTCAAGAACACCATCCATCACAAGCCAGAACGGGATCGCTGTCAGGATGACTGACAGGATGAAACCGATCATATAGCTTTTGAAAGTACCGTGAGAGGCACCATCGCCGTGATGGTCATCATGTGCGTGAGAATGTGCACTCATCCCAGAACTCCCAGCAGATAAACGACGGAGAAGACACCGATCCAGACAACGTCAAGGAAGTGCCAGAACATCGACAGGCACATCAGACGACGTTTGTTCGCCGGGATCAGGCCGCGTTTGCCAACCTGAACCATCAGGGTCACAAGCCAGATGATACCGAACGTCACGTGCAGACCGTGCGTTGCCACCAGCGTATAGAACGCCGACAGGAAGCCACTGCGCATCGGGGTCGCACCGAGGCTCCAGAGGTGATGGAATTCGTAAATCTCAAGACCAACGAAAGCCACACCGAACAGGCCGGTAATTGCCAGCCAGATCTGGGTGCCTGCGATCTTGCCTTTTTCCATCGCCAGCATGGCAAAGCCATAGGTGATCGACGAGAGCAGCAGCATCGAGGTGTTGATCGCCACCAGACCAAGATCGAACAGGTCTGCTGGCGAAGGCCCGGCCGCATAGTTGCGGCCGAGAACGCCATGGGTTGCAAACAGGATCGCAAAGATGAGGCAGTCGCTCATCAGATAGATCCAGAAGCCGAGCATCGTACCGGTTTCCGGGTGATGCTCTTCTTTCAGGTAAAAGACCGGCGCTTCGGTCTGAGAGGCAGTAGTATTCGCCATTGTCATTCCCTTACGCCTGCTGTTTTGCCAGAAGGGCTGTACGTTCGTCTTCGGTCTTCACAACTTCCGATGCCGGGATGTGATAATCACGGTCATAGTTGAAGGTGTGTGCAATCGAACCGGCAACCAGAACGATGAAGCTTGCAACAACAAGCCACCACATGTGCCAGACAAGTGCGAAACCAAGGACGAGCGAAATCGCAGCCAGGATAAAGCCAGCGCCGGTATTTTTCGGCATGTGGATATCAATGAAGCCGGAAGTCGGACGTACATAGCCACGTTTCTTCATATCCGCCCAAGCATCCAGTTCATGGACAACCGGGGTAAAGGCGAAGTTGTAAGCCGGGGGCGGCGAAGACGTCGACCATTCCAGCGTACGACCACCCCACGGGTCACCGGTTTCATCGCGCAGCTTGTCACGTTTGATTACCGCAACAACGATCGACAGGATGAACGAACCGATACCACCGGCAATCAGAAGCGCACCAAAGGCCGCAATGATGAACCAGATCTGAAGCGACGGATCGTCAAACTGGCTCATACGGCGGGTAACACCCATCAGGCCGAGAACATAAAGCGGCATGAAGGCGAAATAGAAGCCGATGGTCCAGAGCCAGAACGACATCTTGCCCCAGAATTCGTCAAGCTTGAAGCCGAATGCTTTCGGGAACCAGTAGACGATACCGGCAAACATCCCGAAGACCACACCGCCGATAATCACGTTATGGAAGTGCGCGATCAGGAACAGGCTGTTATGGAGCACGAAGTCAGCCGGCGGAACAGCAAGCATAACGCCGGTCATGCCACCAATAACAAAGGTCAGCATGAAGCCGATTGTCCACAACATCGGAACATCAAAGCTGATGCGGCCCTTATACATGGTGAACAGCCAGTTGAAGACCTTTGCACCGGTCGGGATCGAGATGATCATGGTGGTGATGCCAAAGAAGGCGTTCACGCTTGCCCCCGACCCCATGGTGAAGAAGTGGTGCAGCCAGACGATGTAGGACAGAATGGTAATAACCACGGTGGCATAAACCATCGAGCTGTAACCGAACAGGCGCTTGCGGCAGAAGGTCGACACAACTTCAGAGAACACACCAAACGCAGGCAGGATCAGGATATACACTTCCGGGTGACCCCAGATCCAGATCAGGTTGATGTACATCATGGCGTTACCGCCAAGATCGTTGGTGAAGAAGTTGGTGTCTGCGTAACGGTCAAGACCAAGCAGAACCAGAACCGCGGTCAGAACCGGGAACGCTGCAACGATCAGGATGTTGGTGCAAAGCGCGGTCCAGGTAAAGACCGGCATCTTCATCATCGACATGCCCGGCGCGCGCATCTTGACGATGGTCACAATCAGGTTCACCCCTGAAAGCAACGTACCGACACCTGCGATCTGCAAGGCCCAGATGTAATAGTCGACCCCGACCCCCGGACTGTAGACAATGTCAGACAGCGGCGGATATGCCAGCCAGCCGGTCATTGCGAATTCGCCAACAAACAGCGACGCCATGATCAGCGCGGCACCACAAGTGGTCATCCAGAAGCTGAAATTGTTCAGGAACGGGAATGCAACGTCGCGCGCACCAATCTGCAGCGGCACAACAAAGTTCATCAGACCGGTCACCAGCGGCATTGCCACGAAGAAGATCATGATCACACCATGCGCGGTGAAAATCTGATCATAGTGGTGCGGCGGAAGGAAACCTTCGGCACCGTTAAAGGCAATGGCTTGCTGGGCACGCATCATAAGAGCATCGGCAAAGCCACGCAGAAGCATGATAATTGCCAGGATGATATACATGATGCCGATCTTTTTATGATCGATCGAGGTGATCCACTCGCGCCACAGATATCCCCAAAGACGGAAGTAGGTCAGACCGCCGACAACGGCGATGCCACCCACAACCACCCCCAGAAACGTCACAAGAATGATCGGATCATGGAGGAACGGGAAGGAGTCGAGGGACAGCCGGCCAAATATAAAGTGTAAAAGGTCCGGATTAGAGAACATCGGATTACTCTTCTTTCAAATGCAGAAAGGCACCGGATTTACGGTGCATAAACTGCGAAGGGCCGGTTGGCTCTCACCAACCGGCACTGCTTCAGAACCCTGTCGAAACGCCTGCGGGCGAAACGCTCATGGCGCGACCTGTCTGCCCATTGTCAAACAATGGCAGATTGGCAATCTCGCCAGAGAAACCACTTTCAGGAGTGGTGCAAAGCGAAGCCACGTAGGATTTGCTCTCGGGTAACGGCTGGCTGCCGCGCATCTGCGGAACGTCATAGGTCAAAGACATGACGTTATAGACACCGGCCAAACCGCCACCGCCATTCTCGTCGATCGCCATCATCTCGTTCATGCACATTTTCGACTGGTCAACGCACATGTTGAGAATTGCCTGGAAAAGTTCCGGGTCGACTGCGCTGTAATAGCGAACCGGTTCCTTAACGCTCGGCTTTTCAAGCTCAAGATACTGCGCACGGCCAAGGAAGTTCTCATCGGACTTCACCTTGGAGACCCATTCGCTGAACCCGTCTTCGCTCAGGCCGTGGAACTTGAAGCGCATATGAGAGAAACCCTCACCGCTATAGTTCCCCGAGAACCCGTCATAAACGCCTTCTTCGTTGATCACGGCATGGAGTTTGGTTTCCATACCTGCCATCGAATAGATCTGACCCGCAAGAGCCGGAATAAAGAAGGAGTTCATGATCCCCGAAGAGGTAATTTTGAACTGGATCGGCGTATCCACCGGAGCTGCAAGTTCGTTGACGGTCGCAATACCCTGCTCCGGGTATACGAACAGCCATTTCCAATCGAGGGAAACAACCTCAATCACCATCGGTTTGTGATCTTTGGCCAACGGACGTTCTGCATCAATACGATCCAGCGGACGATACGGATCAAGCGTATGCGTCGTAACCCAGGTGATCGCGCCAAGCGCGATAATGATCACCAGCGGTGCGGACCAGATGACGACTTCAAGCTTCGTGGAATGGTGCCATTCGGGATCGTATTCCGCATCCTTGTTGCCCTGACGGTATTTCCAGGCAAAGAAAACAGTCAGTGCCATCACCGGAACGATGATCAGCAACATGAGGATCGTGGAAACGATAATCAGATCGGACTGCTGGGACGCGATATCACCCGACGGGTCGATAACAACCAGGTTGCAACCGGCCAGAAGCGAAAACATCGAGGCTACAGCGACGCCACGTACAAGTTTTGAAAGCATGCGCTTCATACTTTGTCAGTTTCTGGAAGATGTTCTCACAGACAACAATATGCCTGCGAGCCGCATGAACGACCCATCGGAGATCGCCACACGTCGTACCCCGTCGCAACGGCATATAGGAATAATCATTCCAAACATCCACGCAAAGGGCACAATTTTGGCAAATTTTTTTCAAAAATCCGCCAAGTCGGAATTTCGCGGGAATTGCTATAGCTGCATCGCAACAATGTCAAGGTACCTGCGGCGCATAGCAGGTCTTTATGACAATTATCATTCCAATGTAAACCATACGTTGTGCGGTGCAGAAAGATAATTGACACTGACGTTTGAAATTCACATGTCTATAATTAGACTCGATCCAAAGTCGTATCGTCCTTCGAGCCGCATTTGTGATCCAATTAAAAGTAGTTAGGACCCAAAGGTCCTACCAGTGATTTAGGGAGAACGGCGTGAACCAAACGACAGAAAACTACGCGACCGCTACCTCATCAGGTTTGGAACGCGATGCGCGGCATCACAATGCCGACGCCACCAACGATCCCGGTCAGATTGCGCTTGGCGTAATCATCGGCCGAACTTCGGAATTCTTCGACTTCTTCGTTTATTGCATCGCATCGGTACTGGTGTTCCCGCAACTGCTGTTTCCCGGTGAAACAGCATTGGTCGGCACAATGTATTCGTTTGCCATCTTCTCGCTGGCCTTTATCGCGCGCCCCGTCGGATCGCTTGTCTTCATGACGGTCGACCGTCGCTATGGTCGCGGGGTAAAGCTGACCATTGCCATGTTCATGCTTGGCGGCTCCACGGCTGCGATGGCCTTCCTGCCCAGCTATGCCTCGGCCGGTATCGTTGCAATCTATCTTCTGTGTGTCTTCCGCTTCCTGCAGGGGCTTGCATGGGGTGGTGCGTGGGATGGTCTGGCCTCCCTTCTTGCACTGAACGCGCCAGATAACCGCAAGGGCTGGTATGCGATGATCCCGCAGCTGGGCGCTCCGCTTGGCTTCATGCTGGCCTCATCGCTGTTTGCCTATCTGCTTCTGACCCTTCATCCAGATGACTTCCTGGCATTTGGCTGGCGCTTTGTGTTCTTCGTTGCATTTGCAATTAACGTGGTTGCCCTGTTCGCCCGGCTGCGACTGGTCGCAACTTCGGAATTCGGACATCTGCTCGAAAAGAACGAACTTGAAGCCGCCCCTGTCATGGACACGCTCAAACATAACGGACGGACCGTTCTGCTTGGCGCTCTGGTGCCAATGGTCAGCTACGCGCTGTTCCATCTGGTGACGGTGTTTGCACTGAGCTGGGTCTATCTGTATGCCAACGGCAATCCGGGTCAGTTCCTGCTGACACAGGGAGTTGGTGCGGTGCTTTGTGCCTTTGGCATCATTGCATCGGGCTTCATTGCCGATCAGCTGGGCCGTCGTCGCCTGCTCGGTTACAGTGCCGGCATCATCCTTCTGGGAGCGATCCTTACCCCGCTTCTCTACAATTATAATGTCATCAATGAAGGCATGATTGTTCTGGGCGGCTTTGCTGTTCTTGGCCTTTGCTTTGGTCAGGCAGCCGGTACACTGGCATCCAACTTCAAGCGTGAATATCGCTATACCGGTTCGGCACTGACATCCGATCTGGCATGGTTGCTTGGGGCCGGTTTTGCGCCGCTGATCGCACTTTATCTGTGCGACAAATACGGACTTCCCGGTGTCGGTGCCTATCTGCTTTCGGGTGCGGTTGTCACCCTTCTGGTCCTGCATTTCAACAAACAGTTCGGATCAAAAAACAGCGATTGATTACGGCCCCGGACTCATGGAAAACACCCCGGTTTCTGACCGGGGTGTTTTCGTTTGATCCAGAATGCATGTTCGGAAACGGCACATCACCAGCTATTGTTTGGTGCCTGCCTGCCACAACCGGCTATAACGGCGCATTGTCTCGCGCAGGAATGTCTCGAACACGCGGACCTTTCTGGGCATTCGGGCCTGTTTGGGATAAATCAGACTGATCATCGCCCCCGGATAAAGCCAATCGTCTAGAACCGGCTTCAATCGCCCGGCTGCGATATCCTCGGCAACCAGAAATGCAATCATCTGCAGCACACCGCCCCCTGCTACTGCTGCGGCGACGGCGGCCTCGCTGCTTTCAAATGCCAGTCGCCCACGGGTGGCGATATGACGCGCAATCCCCTGTTCCTCGAACCGCCAATCCAGATTATTTCCCGTTCCGCTTGAAATAATCCCGATACATTCATGATCGATCAGTTCGTCAGGCGTTTGTGGCACACCGTGTTTTTTCAGGTAGTCCGGAGATGCGCTGGTGATAAACGGAATGCGTCCAAGCGGCCGGGCGATGATGTTCTGTTCAGGCGGTTCACCAATAAAAACTGCCGCATCAATATTATCACCAACAAAATCCGGAAAGCCGTTACGCGATAAAAGCTGCAAGCCAAGTTCGGGGAACGGTTCGATAAAACCCGGAAGTGCCGGGGCCACCACCATGCGCGACAGGCCAACGGGTATCTGCACACGCAATGTGCCACGCGCACGCTTTTCAGACGAACCAACGTCATCTTCAAGTTCGGCAATATCGCCCAGAATGCCGCGCGCTGAGTCAAAATACCGTTGACCGTCTTCGGTCAGGGATAACCGCCGGGTGGTTCTGCGCAAAAGCTCCACCCCAAGATGGCGTTCAAGGTCTTTGACAATCGAACTGGCCATACCGTGGGAATATCCAAGTTCCTCAGCCGCACGCACAAAGCTGTTGCGTTCAACAACCCGTACAAAGACCTGCATTGCCCGCAAACGATCCATTTATCTGATATTTCCAGATAATTATTCCGAATATCTGATAATTATCACAAGCGCACGCTGTGGCACAAGCACGCCTGACTTGCCAACCAACATATTCAGGACGTCAGACAGCCATGACCATCACACAGGAAACCCCGACCAAACCAAAGCCACTGGTGCAGCCCCAGGCACAAGCAGCTCCTTTGCCCCCAACACGACATGACCTTTATTACAGCGTTCACAAAGGCATCCGCTTCATGCATTGCCAGATCATCACTGCCCTTGGCACCACAGACTGGTCAAGCAATGTTGAATCCCTGCGCATGAGTTCGGAACTGCGCCGTCACATGGAAATGTGCGCCGATCATCTGCGTCACGAAGACGAGGTCATCCACAAGGCACTCGAGGCAAAGCTTCCCGGTGCCAGCATGCAGGCCGATGAGGAACATGACGCTCATCAGGTTGCCTTTGACGCGATGACACCGATCCTTGACAGCTTGCAGACGGCAACCGGGCCTGAACGCCAAAGGCTTGGCAAGGTTTTATACAAGACATTCTGCAACTTCGTTGCGGCTGATCTTGCCCATATGGAAGGCGAGGAAACCGTTCTTCAGCGCCATCTGCACGAACTTTATTCCGATGAAGACCTTCAGCAGCTTGAAGGTCAGATCGTCGCAGGAATTGCACCCGACATGATGGTCCGCTTCATGCGCGCAATCGTCAGCGCCCAGAACTGGCAGGAACGCGACAAGATGCTAGGCGCCATGCAGGCCGGAATGCCCAAAGAGGCATTTGATCAACTGATGGCTGCCATCGCAGACACCCTTTCCGTCTGAAAAACAAGACACGAGCAAACAAAAATGCCGGGCAACGACCCGGCATTTCTCTTCTGACAGACAACAGTCTCAGTCGGGGAATTTGGCATTTGCAGGACCGGTTGTCTCCCCCCGGTCAACCGGTCGCGCGATCAGGGCGCGCGTGCAATATCGCCAAACTCCCCGATGAGTGCGCCGTTCCCGTTAAACGTAGTTTGACGGGAACATGGCGCGTTTGGCGTCTTCGTCCATTTCAGTCTTGAAGGTGTGATCCTTGCCGACAGTGCGCGCAGCAATCGCTGCTGGATGACTGTTCATCGCATCAAACCAGCGTTTCAGGTTCGGATAGTTTTCCATCACATCAGGGTTCTTGTGAACATAAGGCGCCTTGTCGATCCAGCCCCAGGCCGAAATATCGACAATCGTCATTTCGTCACCGACGATGAAGTCGCGATCCTTCATATGATCTTCAAGCACCTGATAATGGCGGGCGATCTCGTTGCGGTAACGGTTCACGCCATAGTCGCTGCCTTCGGGCGCGACATACTGGAAATGAACGGCCTGGCCTGAAAACGGACCGATGCCCGTGGCGATGAACATCAACCAGGACAGCAATTCACCGCGATCTTCCGGCTTGCCCAGAAACTTGCCCGATTTTTCCGCCAGATACAGCAAGATCGCGTTTGAATCGAAAACACGAACTTCCTTGCCACCGGCCCCTTCGGTATCGACAATTGCCGGAACCTTGCCATTGGGATTGATCGCCCGAAAATCCGGATCATGTTGCTGACCCTTGCGGGTATCAACCGGCAGCACCTCGTATGCGAGCCCGGTTGCTTCCAGCATCATCGAGATTTTCTGCGGGTTCGGGGTCGGGTGAAAATAGAAGCGGATCATCAAAAGTCTCCTTGCGGGTCATCACATTCACACGAAACTGTGACCCGGCATTGTATTTTGGAACGTTCGTTTTAAATTGACCCATAATGTCTCAGTTGGCAAGCTTGGATTATTGAAGCTGTCACCAGAAAATATGCTCAAGGAGCCCCAATCAGATGATTGAACTTTATTACTGGCCAACCCCGAACGGTCACAAGATCACCCTGTTCCTCGAAGAGGCCGGGCTGGATTACAAGATTTTCCCGATCAATATCGGTGCAGGCGATCAGTTCAAACCGGAATTCCTGGCCTTTTCGCCCAATAATCGCATGCCGGCAATCATTGACCGTGACCCGGCCGACGGAGGCGAGGCGATCACGGTGTTTGAATCCGGTGCAATCTTGCAATATCTGGCCGAGAAAACCGGCAAGTTCCTTCCGACTGACGTCCGCGGCCGCAAGACCGTGATGGAATGGCTGTTCTGGCAGATGGGCGGCCTTGGCCCGATGGCCGGTCAGAACCACCATTTCGGCACCTATGCGCCGGAAAAAATCCCCTATGCCATCACGCGTTATGTCAATGAAACCAACCGCCTCTATGGCGTGCTCAACAAACGTCTCGAAGGACGCAAATTCATTGCTGGCGATGATTACAGCATTGCCGATATGGCGTCCTATCCATGGGTCGTCAGCCATGAAAAACAACAACAGGATCTGAATGAATTCCCGAACCTCAAACGCTGGTTCAAGGACATCGAAGCCCGTCCGGCAACCATTGCAGCCTACAAGGTTGGTGAAGGCATGCGCGAACCCATCATGAGCGACGAGGACAAAAAAGTCCTGTTTGGTCAAACCGCAAAATCGACCCAAAACGCCTGATTACGCGTTGCTCAATCCATCCCGACAAGCCCGGCCAGATCGCCGGGCTTGTTTTTTTGTTGCCCCGCCTTTCCGATCCAATTAAATGTTACGTTATAACATAACATTTATAGGTCCCCTGATGAAACGCCTTCCCGTAACTGTTCTGTCCGGCTTTCTTGGCGCGGGCAAAACCACCCTCCTCAATCATGTTCTTAATAACCGCCGTGGCTTGCGGGTTGCAGTCATCGTCAATGATATGTCCGAGGTTAATATTGATGCCGACCTGATCCGCAACGGCGGGTCCGAGCTTTCCCAGACCGATGAAAAGCTGGTCGAAATGACCAATGGCTGCATTTGCTGCACATTGCGCGATGACTTGCTGGCCGAAGTCCGCCGTCTCGCCGAACAGGGGCGTTTTGACTATTTGCTGATCGAATCAACTGGCATTTCCGAACCCCTTCCGGTTGCTGCCACCTTTGACTTCCGCGATGAAAATGGTCAGTCGCTTGGCGACATTGCCAAACTTGATACCATGGTCACGGTGGTCGATGGCGCGCGCATGATCGCCGATTACAGCTCTACCGAACTGCTGTCGGATCGCGGCGAAAGCCTTGGTGACGGTGATGACCGGTCCATCGTCGATCTTTTGGTTGATCAGATCGAATTTTCCGATGTCATCGTTTTGAACAAGCTTGATCTTATCAATGACGAAGAACGCAAATCCGTGCTGGGGATCATCAAGGCACTGAATGCCGATGCCGAAATCATCGAGACCACACAAAGCATCGTCACCCCCGAACGCATCCTGAATACCGGACGTTTTGACTTCGAACGGGCGCAAAACCATCCGCTGTGGGCCAAGGAACTCTATGGTTTTGCCGACCACATCCCGGAGACCGAGGAATACGGGATCAAAAGCTTTACCTTCCGCACCTCTCTGCCCTTTCACCCTGAACGTTTTCACGCCTTTATCAACAGCGAATGGCCCGGCGTCCTGCGGGCCAAGGGTCATTTCTGGCTGGCGACCCGCCCTGACTGGGTCGGTGAAATCAGTCAGGCCGGAGCCGCGGTCAAGACCGAAGCCCTTGGCACATGGTGGTGCGCGGTGCCACGTGATCAATGGCCGGACAATCCGGCATGGCGCGATCTTGTCTTTTCAAAATGGGATCCGGTCTTTGCCGACCGTCGTCAGGAAATCGTCTTTATCGGTCAGAACATGAACGAAGCCGCCCTGCGCCAACGTCTGTCGGAATGCCTTGTCGATGATAACGACGATGCCCTGACATCATCCTTTGATGCGGCACACTATGCCAACCTGCCCGATCCGTTCCCGCGCTGGTCGCGGAACTGAACCCCGTCTGTCAAAGGCTTTTGACCCGATCAATCAAAACAAGCCCAAAGAAGTGATCCGTCTGGACCAAATTCGGCCTAGATTTTTCAACCATTTGCGCGAAGATAATGTCGCCACTGCAGGACGACCAACAACGCAACGGGGATGGTATGCGTCGACACAAAGCCGGTTCGCCCATATTGAAAGATTGCCTGCACCGGATCACCCGGAAGACACGCATGCTCCTTGCTGTCGTAATTCCGGCAGCCGCCATCGCATCCTGTGCCTTTCCCCCCGATAACGAGCTTTATCAGCAATCCCCCGATATCCCGCCCTACAAACAGGACAGTTTCGAGGAATATGTTACCCAAACCCGTGACTGGGTCGCCGAACATCGCGTCTTTATCACGCAGGACCGTGACACCGAACTGGCGCGCAACATTCCGTTTGAAAAAGGCCCGACGTCACCGGACGACAGAACACCAAAGCGCGGCGTTCTGTTTGTGCATGGTTTGGGGGCAAGCCCATGGTACTTCCACGACATTGCCACCCGGATGGCAAAGAACGGATGGCTGGCGCGCTCCATGCTGTTACCCGGCCACGGAACCCGTCCGGCAGATCTGGGTATTCCGGACTATGCGGACTGGACAGAGGCCGTTGCCCATCAGGTTGCCCTGCTCGAAGGCCAGGTCGATGAAGTCTGGCTTGGCGGGTTTTCCACCGGCGGCAATCTTGTGACCAGTTATGCCGCAGAACATTCCGAAATTGCCGGTTTGTTGCTGTTTTCACCGGGCATTTATCCCGATAACGGCTTCCTTTTCCTGACCCCTGTCATCAAGTATCTTTGGGACTGGATTGACGTTGACTCTGAAGTCAATGCCATCAATTACCAGTCGCTTTCATCTAGGGCATCAGAGCTTTATTACCGAAGCGTTCTGGATGCGCAGGAACATCTGGCTGCAAAGCCGTTCGATCGTCCGGTGGTTCTGGCGATGAGTGCCGATGACAGTGTGCTGGCCCCGATCGAGACACTTCGTACATTTGAGGAACGCTTCACCCATCCCAAATCGCGTTTTGTCTGGTATGATGACATGCCTGCACCGACCCGTGACAAAAGGGTTGAAACCCTTAACAGCAAGTTGCCCGATCAGCAGATCAGTACATTTTCGCATCTGAGCGTGCTGTTTGCGCCAAGCAATCCGTATTATGGTGTGAAGGGCAGTTTTATCTTTGTTGAAAATGGTCAGGAAAACATCGCCCTGCCCGAAGACCTGTCAACGATCTGGCGCAGCAGTTGGGGTTATACAGAGCCCGGCAAATATCATGGCCGCCTGACCTGGAATCCCTATTTCGACGCGTTGATCGGCACAATCGACGATGTCACCAACTAAGCCAAAGGACCAGTCAGCACCATGACCAGCAGCGAACAGGAAACGATGAACCCGCGTCCCAATCATCGCACCCGCGTTTTTGCGCTGATTGCCTTCATGGTGTTGTGCCTGATCATATCGGCATTTGGCGGGGCGGTAACCGCAACCAGTGTCAATGACTGGTACGCGACCTTGCAGAAACCTGCATTCAATCCACCAAACTGGCTGTTTGGTCCGGTCTGGACGGTTATCTATTTCCTGATCGCCCTGAGCGGCTGGCGGGTCTGGCTCAAACGCGGCATTGCCAATGCCAAGGTGCCTTTCACCCTGTATGCCACGCAGCTCACCCTTAATCTTGCATGGTCGTTCCTGTTTTTCGGCGCACAGGCACCATTTTTGGGCCTGATCGATATTGTGATCCTGCTGGTCCTGATCATCATCAATTGCGCGATGTTCATGAAAATTGACCGACTTGCCGGGATGCTTCTTGTGCCCTATGCGCTGTGGGTGGGCTTTGCAACCTTGCTTAACGGTGCGATCTGGCACTTGAACAGCTAGAACGAAGAAACACTAGCCGCTTGGCTCTGCGCGGACATCCATTCCCGTTTCGGTCGTCGAACCGTCATTAACGTCATTCACATTCGCAACGTCCTGATCGACATCATCCATGCCAAGCCGCCCGATGGATGGCAAACGCAGGGCCGGGCGATTGAAGTCGATCCCGAAATTAAGCCCCAGAAGATTAAGCTCGATCCCTTCTTCAAGCCCCACAGAGAACCCGAGAACCCCCAAAAGATTTGCCTGGACTCCCTGCCCGGTGGGCGACATGCCGACCGGATTGGTGAGTGCCCGGTAATCCTTGCCAATCGCATTGGCAGGCATATCAAGTTGAAGCCCCGGCACTTCGCGACCGATATGGGCGATAAAGGTATTGCTGTTCGGGCCGGGATAGCTGCGATATTCACGCGGGTACGGATAACTCGCCACCGCGGCCTCAACCTGATCAATCAGGGCTTCTGCAACTTCGCCTCGCTTGTCGGCAAGGATATCTGGTTTGGAACCGAACCATAACCCGTCAGGGATCGCGTAATTCTTGCGCACCACACTGCCACCGCCCCAGCCAACCACGTCATAGCGGGTATAGCTGGTTTCACCGGCACGCTTGTAGATGATCCACGGATGAACGGCAAAATACCCCCGCCAGCCAAACGTGTCGGCGGCCATCACCATGACAATCGCCTGATTGGCGTGTGCCGCAGCATCCGGAGCAACCCCGGATGAATGGCGCGGCGCTGTGCGCCAGGTATAGCTGTCTTTTTTCTTCTGACTTGGCGGATCTTCCGCAAGACTGATGCCAAATGGCAGGACAAGAACCGCCATAAGTCCAAGAAACAGAGTTTTGCCTTTACCCAAGTTTTCAATCCGTTCTGATTTTGCGTTGCAGTAACATTACGATCAAAGCGGAGAAGTAAGATCAAAAAAAGGCAATGCAACACAGCGTCACAATCAACAAGCTGTGAGACGCTGATACATTTTCGCGACATTTCCTGCCATTTTCCGAGATTTCCTGCAATTTCACCTATGGCCATGCGGCAAAGGTATCATCGCGGACGCGCTCGGCTGCGCGGCGCAGCCGCCGGTATCCACCCGGTGCCTCACCCATATAGCGTTTGAAAAACCGGCTGAAATAGGCCGGATCACGGAACCCCAGACCATAGGCAATCTGCGCGACCCCAAGCGGACTTTGTTCCAGTCGCATACAGGCTTCGCGAAGAACACGTTCATGGATCACGGTCAGGGGCGGCTTGCCCGTCGCCCGCAATACCGCAGATCCAAGGCGACGCTCGCTCACCCCAAGAGCCGTTGCGTAATCGGCAACATTCCAGTGTTCGCGAAAATGCAGCTCCAGTATCTGCAAAAACCGCTGAAACGTGATAGAGCCCGGTCGATGTTTGTCGCGCTGCTCCATGACGCTCTCGGCCAGTCGCAATACCATCGTCAGAATAATCTGCAAATGCGCACCGACAACAAGACTGGCACCAAGGGCATTTTGCATAAGCTCGGCCCGGATCGCTTCAAAGCTTCGGGTTAAAAGCGACAGGTTCTCGCTACCTTCTGACGGGCTGACATTATGTACTGTATCAGCCGCAAGTCTGAGCGGCAGCCCACCACTCGCCGGACTGCCACCAGCCATACCCCCATCGCCGCAATGACGCGCGACAAGGTCGTCGGCAACAGACAACAGATATCCTTCGCTGCCCGCCGTAACCGTAAAACGTTGCGTTTCACCAAGTGGCAACCACACAAGTGCCGGTGCCTTGCACTCAATTACCCCCTGCCGCAATCCTATTTGCGCATGCCCCGAAAGCATAAGCACCGCATAGCACCGGTCGCGCCGCCCCGGATCGTTCATCGCCCAGCTCTGCGAGGATAATGGATGGTCAAACCGGTCAATCATCGCCTGGGCGGTTACCGGCAACAGATCTTCAAACGGATTATCTGTTAACCGGGCCGGACTTGAAACCGGGATATAGCGTGTGGAATGCGCAGGCATGCCTTTTTATGCTCCATCTATTCCAAATCGTTATATGTATAAAAGTACAATTTTTCGTCTTGAAATGTCAATTTCGTCATCTTTACATTGGAACAATTCCATCGCTTACTAGAGTGACGGTCAATGGAACCGCAAAAATAACAATACAGATAAAAAATGCGTTCCCGTTATTTTGCATTTGCGAACTAATGGGCGGGAGGATACGCCGGAGATTTACTTTGAAACCCAAAGTAAATAATAGAATCTCTTTGCCTAAACTCCTGAAATAACGCGCAAACGGGAAAACCGTCTCTGCATAGAGATCAGGAGGAAAAGCATGGAAATTTCAGCAAAACTGCGCTTCGCGACCATTGCTGCGGCAACCACCGCACTGATGAGCTCCGCGACGCTGTTTGGTGCAAACGCACAGGAAACCTACCGCATTGGTTACGCGGTTTCAAAAACCGGCCCGGGCGCACCGGGTGCTGCCACAAGCACCATTCCCAACTACGAAATGTGGGTCAAGGAAGTCAACGATGCCGGTGGCCTGAAGGTTGGCGACAAACAACTGCCGATCGAAGTCGTTGAGTATGATGATCGCTCCAGCTCCGAAGAAGCTGTTCGGGCGGTTGAACGCCTGATCAACCAGGACAAGGTTGATTTCATTCTTTCGCCGTGGGGCACGGGTATCAACCTTGCCGTTGCGCCGATCCTTGATCGCGCGGGCTACGCTCATCTGGCAGGTACCGCAGTCACCGACAAGGCACCGCAACTGGCAAAACGCTGGAAAAATTCATACTGGCTGCTGGGCACGGGTGAACAATATGCTGTTGAAATGGCCGAGTTCCTCAAAGGCCTGAAAGACGCAGGCAAGATCAATGACAAGGTCGCAATGATCGCCGTTGCTGACGGCTTTGGCATCGAACTTTCCAAAGCGGGCCGTGCAGCCCTTGAAGATCGCGATTTCGATCTGGTCTATGACAAGACCTATCCGCTGGGTTCCCAGGATCTTGCAACCATCGTCAATGACATCAAATCCCTTGGTGCCGACACCTTTGTGGCTTTCTCCTACCCGCCGGGTACCCTTGGCCTGACCGAACAATCCCGCGTTCTCGGTTTTAATCCCAAGGTCTTCTATGCCGGCGTTGGTACTGCCTTCCCGCTTTATAAAAATCGCTTTGGCGCCGATGCCGAAGGCGTCGTAAGCCTCGGTGGCGCGAGCGAGAATGATCCGAAAATCGCCGATTACATCAAACGCCACATTGCGTTTGCCGGTCGCGAACCGGACCGTTGGGCGTCCATCGTCAACTGGGCATCGCTTCAGTCCCTGCATCAGGCAATCGAGCGCGCCGGTTCCACCGACCGCGAAGCTGTGAGCGCCGAACTCGCCAAAGGCGGCTTTGATACCATCCTTGGCACCTACAAGCCCGGCGACCAGAATTTCTGGCAGGTCGGTCAGTGGCAGGACGGCAAATTTGTCGGTGTCGCCCCGACCAGCATGGAAGGCGCACATGAACTTGTCTTCCCGAAACCCGCATGGAAGGCCGCGAACTGATCGCGACCTGTAAGGACGACCGGGGGTTCCGTGCACGCACAACGGCACAGAATCCCCGGCACCCTATCCTTGCCCTTTGGGAAGAAACGCCCTTTCTGGGAAAAAGTGAATGTTAAGCTACGCAATCTTTTCCGGGATTACTCTTGGCGGCATGTATGCTCTCGTCGCCATGGGTCTGACCCTGCAATACGGTGTATCGCGCATCATGAACCTCGCCTATGGCGAGCTGGTCATTGTCGCGTCCTTTATTGCCTTTGTTTTCATGACCTCTTTCGGGATTAACCCGATCCTTGGTCTTTTGATCATTATCCCGCTGAGCTTTGTGCTGAACTGGGCCATTTATCGCATTTTGCTGACCCCGCTGGTCGCCCGCGCCAAAAACCGCGGAATGCTTGAAGTTGACAGCATTCTGGCAACATTCGGCCTGCTGTTCATCGTTCAAGGTGTGCTCCTTGTCTGGTTTGGCGGCAATTATTACAGCTATGACTTTATGAATAATGCCGTTGACGTCTTTGGTGCCGTCATCGCGGCCAACCGTCTTGTTGCCCTTGGCTTTGCGGTTGTCATTGGCCTTGGCTTCTATCTGATCCTCACCCGTACGCGTATTGGTACGGCGCTGCGTGCCGTCGCTGTTGATCCGACATCGGCCCGCCTTGTTGCCATTGATGTCAATTTTGCATCCTGCTTTGCCTTTGCTCTTGGCGGTGCTGTTGCAGCCGTCGGTGGTGTTCTGGTCAGCATGTTCCTGACCTTTTCGACCTCGATGGGGGTTGTCTTTACGATGAAGGCCCTGATCGTCGTGATCATGGGCGGGGTGGGCAACCTTCTCGGCGCGCTGGTTGCGGGCCTGATCCTTGGCGTCGCTGAAAGTCTGGTTGCAACCTATATCGATCCGGGCCTGACCATTGCGGTAACCTATGTGATCTTCCTGCTGGTCTTGCTGGTCAAACCGTCCGGCCTGTTCGGGAGGGCCACATCATGAGCATCCTGAAACCCGATTTCATCAAACCGGTTGCCATCGGTGCCGTGATCTTTGCCGCTCTGGCCTTCCTGCCAAGCTTCGCCGACAGCTATTATATGTCTCTGGCCATCAGTGTTGTCAGCTTTGCCGTGCTTGCGACCGCATGGTCGATGTTTTCTGGCCCGACGCGCTATATCTCGCTTGCCACTGTCGTATTCTTTGGCATCGGCGCCTATACAGTGGCCGTACTTGGCGAAATCATGGCTTTCCCGCTGGTGCTTGTCTGTGCCGGTCTTGCCGGAACGGTTGTTGCCCTTCTGGTTGGTTTTTCGACCTTGCGGCTGGCGGGTGTCTATTTCGTGATCTTCACCTTTGGCCTGACCGAACTGGTCCGTCAGGTGGTCAGCTGGTACGAAGTCAACGTTACCCGCGAAATGGGCCGTTATGTCTTCCTTGATATCACCCAGAATGACATTTACTGGCAGTTGCTTGCGCTGTTTGCCGTCTTGCTTCTGACCGGTTTTGTTCTGGGCCGGTCGCGCCTTGGCTTTGCACTGCGCATCATTGGCGAAGACGAAACCGTCGCCAAACATTGCGGCATTGACGTTACCCGCGTCAAAGTGGCCCTGTTTGTTCTGTCTGCCCTATTCATGACACTGACCGGCGCAATCATCGCACCGCGCTGGACCTATATTGATCCGGTGATTGCCTTTAACCCGATGCTGTCTTTCCAGGTTGTCATCATGGCACTTCTGGGCGGTCCGCGTCGCTTGCTGGGTCCGCTTCTGGGCGTCATTCCACTGACCCTTTTGTTTGAAGTCCTGACCGCAAGCTTCCCGAACCATTTCAGCATCCTGCTTGGCTGCGTGTTCATGGTGATTGTCTATCTTCTGCCCGGTGGTGTGGTTGGTCTGTATGAAAAATACCGTGCGCCCAAAAAGCGCACTCTTTCATCCAGCCCCGAAACCACCCAGAAGTCAGAGGAGAAAACAGCATGACCACAGAAGTTCTTCTGTCGATTTCCGGGCTGCACAAGGCCTTTGGCGGACTGATTGCCGTCAACCAGATGCAGTTTGATGTCCATGCGGGTGAAATTGTTGGCCTGCTCGGCCCGAACGGATCGGGCAAGACCACGGTGATGAACCTGATCTCTGGCGCGCTTCAGGCCAATGAAGGCAAGGTCGTGATCAGTGGCAAGGACATCACGAACCTGCCCGCACACAAGATCAGCCATTCTGGCATTGCACGCACCTTCCAGCTCGTGCGCGTCCTGCCTGATCTTGATTGCATCGAAAACATCGAAGCGGGTCTTGCCTATCGTACCAAGCCGCTTTGGGGCGATGCTGCCCATGCGGCTGCACTCGAACTTCTTGACCGGATCGGTCTTGCCAAACAGGCTCATACGCCTGCGGGTGATCTGACCTATATCGATCAGAAACGTCTGGAACTCGGGCGCGCCCTTGCCCTTCAGCCCAAGCTGCTTTTGCTTGATGAATGGCTTGCGGGCCTGAACCCGTCCGAACTTCAGGATGGCATTGCCCTTGTTCGACAACTCAAGGACGAAGGGCTTACCATCATCATGGTTGAACATGTGATGGATGCCATTCGCAGTCTGTGTGACCGGTGCGTCGTCATGAATGCCGGAACCAAGATTGCTGATGGCACGCCTGACGAAGTCCTTTCCGATCCTGAAGTCATTCGCGCCTATCTCGGAGACAGCCATGCTTGATATCAAAAACCTGTCTGTATCCTATGGCAAGCACGCAGCCCTGCGCGACGTATCGCTGACCGTTGATCGCGGCGAGATTGTTGTGATGCTCGGTGCCAATGGCGCGGGTAAAAGCAGCCTGCTCAAGGCCTGCGCTGGCCTGGTTACCGCCCATGACGATACCAGCATCAATCTTTCCGGTGCCGAACTTACCGATCTTTCCGCCCATAAAATCGTCGAGGCCGGATTGGCACTCGTCCCCGAAGGTCGCGGTATTTTCGGTGAACTCACGGTACGAGAAAATCTTGAACTGGGTGCCTTTGCCAAGCGCGCCCGTGCATCGGAAAAGCAAAACCTTGATCGGGTGATCGGCCTGTTCCCCAAACTGGCCGAACGTCTGGGTCAGGCCGCCCGCACCATGAGCGGCGGCGAACAGCAAATGGTCGCCATTGGCCGTGCGCTGATGTCGAACCCCGATATCTTGTTACTTGATGAGCCATCCCTTGGTCTTTCCCCCATTATGACCGGAGATTTGTTCAAGGCGCTTGCCGCCATTCGTACAACCGGGGTTGGTGTTCTTCTGGTCGAACAGAATGCGCACCAGTCCCTCGCCATATCAGATCGGGGATATCTGATTGAAAATGGAGCCATCACCGGGCAGGACACCGCCCGGGCTCTGCAGTCCGACCCTGCTGTGCAAAAAGCATTTCTCGGCCTTGGGGCTGCGTAAAGCAGTCTTTCGCCACCTCACAGCAGATATTGAGAAAGTCAGGAGAAACGCCATGAATAATGCAAAACTTTTGATCGGAAACCAGGATGTAAGCGCCTCGAACAACCGCACGTTTGAGCGCAAAAACCCTGTCACCGGCGAAACTGCAACCATTGCCGCTGCCGCCAACGCCGCCGATGCTCGCAAGGCTGCCGATGCCGCCGCTGCCGCTTTCCCGGAATGGTCCAAGATGGGCCCGGGCGCACGCCGCAAGATCCTGCTGAAGGCTGCCGACATCATGGAATCCAAGGGTGACCAGTTCGGTCAGCTTGTTCTTGATGAAACCGGAAGCACGCGCATGTGGGGTGGTTTTAACGCCCATCTCGCCGCCAACATGCTCCGCGAAGCCGGTGCCATGACCACCCAGATCACCGGCGACATCATTCCGTCTGATCATCCGGGCCTGATGGCGATGGGTGTCCGTCAGCCGGTTGGGGTTGTTCTGGGCATTGCACCGTGGAACGCACCGGTCATTCTGGGCACGCGCGCGATTGCCATGCCGCTTGCATGTGGCAACACCGTCGTTCTCAAGGCGTCCGAACTTTGCCCGGCCCTCCATCGCCTGATCGGGGAATGCCTTGTCGAGGCAGGTGCCCCCGAAGGTGTCGTCAACGTTGTCACCAACGCGCCCGAAGATGCTCCGGAAATCGTTGAAGCCCTGATTGCCCACCCGGCAGTTCGTCGCATCAACTTCACCGGCTCAACCCGCGTTGGTCGCATCATTGCGAAACTGGGTGCAGAGCATCTTAAACCGGTTCTTCTGGAACTGGGTGGCAAGGCTCCGTTCCTCGTTCTTGACGATGCCGACCTTGAAGAAGCCGTCAATGGTGCGGCCTTTGGTGCCTATATGAACCAGGGCCAGATTTGCATGTCGACCGAACGTCTGATCGTTGACAATGCCGTTGCCGATGAATTCGTTGCCAAACTGGCCGCCAAGGCCAAAACGCTGACCGCAGGTGACCCGGCCAAGGCCGAGCACATTCTTGGTGGCGTTGTAAGCGTTGAAGCAATCAACCGCATCGAGGAACTGGTCGAAGACGCCGTTTCCAAGGGTGCAAAACTGGTTGCGGGGACAGGCAAGGCCAAGGACGGCGTTCTGATGGACGCAACCCTTCTTGACCATGTTACCCCGGCGATGAAGATCTATTCCGAGGAAAGCTTTGGCCCGATCTGTGTCGTCATTCGTGCAGGTAACGAAGACGAAGCCGTTCGCATCGCCAATGACAGCGAATATGGCCTGTCGTCTGCGGTCTTCTCGACCAACATCCCGCGTGCGATGGAAGTCGCCAAGCGCATCGAAAGCGGCATCTGCCACATCAACAGCCCGACCGTTCAGGACGAAGCACAGATGCCGTTTGGCGGTGTGAAATCATCGGGTTATGGCCGTTTCGGTTCCCAGGCGTCGATCGACGAATTCACCGAAATGCGCTGGATCACCATCCAGAGCGGCAAACGTCACTACCCGTTCTAAGCCGCCAGGCACGATCAACCGGGTCGCAAGCTGCCCGGTTGATTTCGAGTTACGCAGGGGGGAAGCCTGATTTGTCGTGCGTTCCCTGACAAATCAGGACCTGTGTGCAGGCCGCCGGACACATGTTCGGCGGCCTGCTTTTATTTCGGGATGATGGTGGAATATGGCAGCAGCTCAGCCGCGCAGCACGGCCTGCACCAGAACTTCAAGCGCGCTTGAAAATTTCGACCGGTCTTTCTGGGTAAAGGAGGCATTACGCCCCTGCTCGCCGGTGACTTCACGCATATGGGCGGCTATTTCGCGCCCGGCCAGTGCATTGCCGATATTGGCTTCGGTGAATTCCTGACCATTGGCCTTAAGAACCCGCGCCCCGATCTCAAGCCCGCGTGACGCCAACGGAATATCATTGGTGACGATCACATCGCGCGCGCGTGCATTTTCGGCGATCCAGTCATCAGCAGCATCGGGCTCGGGCGGGACAATCACGATTTTGATCAACGGATTGCGCGACGGGCGTATGCCACCGTTTGACACCAGGATCATCTCGATCCGGTGACGTTCAGCCACACGTTCGCACTCCGCCTTTACCGGACAGGCATCGGCATCCACAAACAAACGCGGGCGTGTATTTTGGCTTTGTTCTGACATGGCGCGATCATCGCCGGGACGCGATGAAAGTCAAGCCATCTTCATGATGCTGCCTTTGCCTTTTCGGAATGGCTGGCATCTCTCATCACCGACAGAACCAGACACCCGATCGCGGCAAAGCCACAGGCAAAAAGCGTTGTCGTCTGAAAATCAAAGGCACTGGCAACAAACCCGGTCATCAGATTGCCGACCAGCCCGCCGACAAACAGCGAACTCATATAGTAGCTGGTGGCAACGCCGGGCTGTTCCGGGGCGAAGTTCTGAACAAATGTCATGCTGATCCCGGCAAATATCCCGTAATAAAGCCCGTCAAGTGCGGCCAGAACCAGCACGTCGGCCAGACTGGTCGCATTGTAGATCGCAGCAAAAAAGACAACTCCCAGCACTGCAGAAATCTGCATTCCCCTGCGCTCCCCCACCTTGCGGATCAGCGACGCACAGAAGTAAATCACCACCACCTCAACAAGGCATTTCACGGTGAATTCAAACCCGGCTGCGGATGGCGACAAATCAAGCTCGGTCGAGAAATAAAGGGGCATGGCCGAGATAAAGACAACATTGGCAGCACCAATGAAAAACACCGGAATACAGGCGATCAAAAGCCCCGGATTGAACGGTATTTTGACATTGGGATCACGGCTTCCGGGATGATGCGTCTTGAAACTTGCCGGCACCACCAAAAGACAGATCGCAAACCAGATCACCGCGATTACGGCAATCGCGTAATAGGTCACCGTAAAGCCATAAGCCCCGAAAACCGTCAGCGACACAGCAGGCCCGACCATCCAGCCCAGCGACGTCTGGATCCGCAAAAGACCGTTAAACTTTGCGATATTGCGCCCGGTCTGTTCGGCAAACAGCCGACCAAACGAATACATTACCGACAACACACCAGCCCCGATGCCAAGCAACACCGACACAATCGCCAGATACACCCAGTAAACCTGAAACGTGCCCAGCATCACCATCCCGATGGCAAAACAGATGATGCTGGGCATCACCAGAAACCTGACCGGCACACCGCGATCAATCGCCCGCCCATAGGCCCGATTGGTCAACAGGGTCACACAGACCTGAACAATGGCGACAAGGCTGGTTTTCCAGGGCGGCTCGCCAAGCCCCTCAACCACATAAAGCCCGGTCAGCGGGGCGACACAGCTGGTGGAAAACGCCCCGATCAGCAACAATCCCAACACCAGAAAAGGATAACGATCCAGCCGGGCAAGCATTGCGCTCATCACCGGCTTGTCTCCATTGTCTTCTGGGTTTGCGATCCCGTCGCGCATCACAGTCACGTCCTTGTCATCGGTGGCGATATCAAAGGACCGTTCTAGCGATTCAACCAAAAATAGCGAAATCTTTCTGCGCATTGCGCCAAAGATGTCACAAAACCATCACAGGAACGCAATTTCCCTGATCAGGCCAGCCCGCCGACAAAGCTTGAAAGTTCGGGTGTTTTGGGATTGGAAAAGACTTCTTCGGGATCGCCGGTTTCATGAATGCGTCCCTGATGCATAAAGACCAGCTTGTCACAAACTTCCCGTGCGAACCGCATCTCATGGGTCACCATGACAAGGGTCATACCTTCTTCGGCCAATTGGCGCACAACCGCCAACACTTCATTGACCAGTTCCGGATCAAGGGCCGATGTCACCTCGTCACACAAAAGAACCTTGGGCTTCATGGCAAGCGCACGCGCAATCGCCACGCGCTGTTGCTGCCCGCCGGAAAGCTGATCGGGGTAATGCATCATCTTGTCGGCAAGCCCGACCTTGGTCAGCATTTCCTCGGCAATGGCCCTGGCCTCGGCCTTTGACTGCTTTTTGACGACCTGCGGGGACAACATCACATTTTCAAGGGCGGTGTAATGCGGGAACAGATTGAACTGCTGAAACACCATGCCGACCTGAAGCCGAAGCGCCAGAAGGTCTGTGTCGCGTTCACTGATCTTCTTGCCATCTACCATGATGACGCCGTCATCAATTACCTCAAGCCCGTTGATCGTGCGCAAAAGCGTGCTCTTTCCCGATCCGCTTTTGCCAATCAGGGCGATGACCTGCCCCTCGTCAATCGCAAGATCAATGCCCTTAAGGACTTCAAGCGCGCCAAAGCTTTTATGGATGGCATGCAATTCAACGAGCGACATTGCGGAACTTTCCTTCCAGATGACGGGCAAACAGCGAAAGCGGATAACAAATCAGGAAATACATCACCGCGACACAGCCATAGACCGTGAACGGCGCATAGGTCGCATTGGTGATCATGGTCCCGGCCTTGGTCAGTTCGACAAACCCGATAATCGACGCCACAGCCGTCCCTTTGACGACCTGTACCGAGAAACCGACCGTTGGCGGAATGGCAATGCGCAAGGCCTGTGGCAACACGATATAGCGCATCTGCTGGGTGAAATTCATGCCAAGGCTGGCGGATGCTTCCCACTGGCCCTTGCCAACCGATTCAACGCATCCGCGCCAGATTTCGGTCAGAAACGCACTGGTAAACAGCGTTAATCCGAGTGTCGCAGCAACCCAGGGCGATACATCAAGCCCGATCAGCGGCAAGCCAAAAAACACGATAAAAAGCTGCATCAAAAGCGGGGTGCCCTGAAACAGCTCGACATAAGCGCGCACCAGTCGCACCACCCACGGATTGCCCGCCGTCCGAACCATCAAAAGCAGCAAGCCAACAAGCCCGCCCAGAACGAATGCGGTCAGCGACAGCAACACCGTCCAGCGCGCCGCAAGCAGCAGGTTATAAACAATATCCCACAGGGTAAATTCAGACATGACGCCGCCGTTCAAACAGGAAGTTGCCCAAAACCTTCAACCCCATCCGAAGCAGAATCGACATCACAAGATACAACCCCGTCACCACGAAATAGACTTCAAAGGCCCGGAAATTGATCGCCTGGATATAGTTCGCGCCAAATGTCAGCTCCTCGGCGGCAATCTGTGAACAGACCGACGATCCCAGCATCACAATCACGATCTGACTCGAAAGGGCTGGCCAGATTTTCTTGAGTGCCGGTAACAACACGACATAGCGGAAAATCTGCACCCGGTTCATCGCAAGACTTTGGGCGGCTTCAATCTGCCCTTGCGGAATGGCCAGAATACCCGCCCGGACGATTTCAGTCGAATAGGCCCCAAGATTGACGATCATCGCCAATACCGCGGCCTGGAATTCTGAAAGCTTCACGCCAAGGGCCGGAAGCCCGAAAAAGATGAAAAACAGCTGCACCAGAAACGGCGTGTTACGGATCAGCTCGACATAGATGCCGACAATCTGGCTGATCACCGGGGCGCGCGACGCACGCGCCCACGCCCCCATGATCCCCAGTCCAACCCCGATCACCGCCCCGATCACAGTCAGTTCCGTGGTCAGGATGACCCCGTCCACCAGAAGTTCCCAATGCGGCACGATGGCGCCGAAGTCGAATTTATAAGCCATTGATCTGCAACGATCCCGTCAGGTTAGCCAACCGAATTCCGAACCGGAAGCTCAGAGCTTTTCCGGAAGCGGAATGCCAAGCCACTTTTCGGCAATCGCATTCAGACGGCCATCGGTCATGGACGCAGCAATGATCTCGTTGACCTTGGCCATGAATTCCGGTTCTTCCTTGTTCAGGCCGACATAGCATGGCGAATTCTTGATCAGGAATTTCGGCTCCGGCTTGCGCGGCGGGTTGCGTTCAATGATCGCAGCTGCCGTGACGTTACCGGTCGCAATCAGGTCAACCTGACCGGACAGAAACGCGGAAATCGTGCCGTTATTGTCTTCATAGCGTTTGATATCGACATCTGCCGGCGCAATCTTGGTCAGTTCAAGATCTTCAATCGCACCACGGGTCACACCAACCGACATTCCCGCAAGATCCGCAGCCTTCTCGACCGAGAAATCTGCCGGGCCAAAAACGCCGTTATAGAACGGGGCATAAGGCGCACTGAAATCAATCACCTTTTCACGGTCCGGGTTTTTGCCCAGACTTGAAATCACAAGATCAACCTTGCCGGTGGTCAGATACGGAATACGGTTGGCAGAGGTCACCGGAACCAGTTCGAGCTTCACACCAAGCTCCTCGGCAATCAGGGCCGCCATATCGATGTCATAACCCTTTGGCTGCATATCGGTGCCGACCGAACCAAATGGCGGGAAGTCCTGCGGAACAGCAACCTTGAGAACACCTGCCTCGGCAATGGTATCAAGCGCACCAGCCGATGCTGCACCAAGCGGTGCGGCAAGCATAGCGACGGCCGCAATCGCCGTTTTGAAGAATTGTTTCATGAGCCTCTACCCGTCTGTCTGAGAGTTTTCTGAATTTTTAATGCACGATTTTTAACCTGAATTTGACGCTGCACATTTTTTGAACTTTTGTCTATGAATATTTTTTTCCTCAGCGTAACCTCAGCCGAGGAACAACGACAAACCGCTAAGAATCCGCACTTTTTGAATATAAGAATCAGTTAAACTGGTCTGACCAGAGACAGGGAAATTCATGGCACGCAGCGAAACAGCCCCGGAACGCGCGGCGCGAGACATTCGAAATCTGATTAAAAACAAAGGTCTAAAAGCCGGTGACTCGCTCCCGGCCCAGCGCAGCCTTGCATCCGAGCTCGGCATCAGCCGCACCAGCCTGCGCGAAGCCCTTGCAACCCTCGAAGCGCTGGGCATGATCCATATTCATGCTGGCAAGGGCGTATACATCACCGACCGCCAGAACCAGCCTCCGATGGGACAGGACCGCAACCGTCAGGCCGGGCAGGTCTATCAGTTCCGACTGGCGATCGAACCCTATGTCGCGGGCCTTGCCGCCCAGATGCGCAGCAAGGACCACCTGAACGCGCTTGAGGCCAGCATTGCCGATATGCGCACTGCCCTTTCGGCGGATGACCTGATTGCTGCGGCCACTGCCGATACGGAATTTCATGAAATCCTGCTTGTGGCGTCAGGCAATCCGATGTTCGCCAGGGCCATGCACCCGGCAGCCCAGATCATCCATGAAAACCAGATGCTGCCCTTTGCCAATGCCAAGGCCATTGCCGCCCCGCTTGCCGAACATGAACAGGTTTTGCGCTATGTGCGCGAACACAACCCGTCAGGCGCGCGCGACGCCATGCATTTCCATGTTCTAAGTGCCGCGACCCGCGCCAAGATCGCCTTTTTGCGCCCGTAAATTGCCGGACATTCTGCCATCTGGCCAAAACAAAACCCCCACCTGCTTGCGCAGATGGGGGCTTCGTTAATACGGTGCCAATCACAAGGAATGGCAAGCCGAATTAGGCAGCGGTCAGATCATCAGCCGAAACGCGACCCGAACGGGAATCGGTGCGCAGTTCGTAGTTGATTTTGTCGCCTTCCTGCGGGTGACCCATGCCAGCGCGTTCAACAGCGCTGATGTGCAGGAATACGTCATTTCCGCCTTCGTCCGGCTGAATGAAACCAAAACCTTTAGTTGCGTTGAACCATTTAACGGTACCAGTTGCCATCTTTAAATCTCCTATCGAGTATTGATTGGCGTTACGACACACCCCGCGTGGGTGCGCCTATAAGAGTTCGGAAAACAATCAGGCGCGTTCACGCCGCAACTGTTTTCCAGAAGAGTTGGCGCGACCTGCACCGCCCGGCTGCCCGCCAGACTGTGGGCCACGTTGATTGCGGTTGCGGTTTTCACCGCCGCGCTTGCCTTGCGGTCTGGCGTTCCGGGCGCCATTGCCCCCGTTGCCATTCGCGCGGCGTTCCTCGGTGCTGCCCATAAAGGACAGACCGGAAGAAATTGAATTGTCACCCTGCGCACGGTCACGACGGTTCCCATTGGAATCCACACGTTTGACCGGACGCTTGCGACCGTCATTCTGGCCAGCTGCATTTTCTGCGCTGTTGCCACGACCGTTTGCAGGTTTGGACTTGAGCCCGCCCTTGTAACGGCTTTTGGATTTTTCCAGTGCCGGATTTACCGGGGCCTTTTCAGCACCCCCGGTCGGACCGGCATTGGTATTTCTGTTGCCTTCAGCATCACGACGCTGGGCAGATTTCTGGGCATCGTCACGATCACGACGCGGCGCTGCTGCGCGCGCGCCCTCACGATCATTGCGACCGCCACGACCATTGGCGGGGCGACCACCACGACCGTTGCCGCCTGACGCACCGCGACCACCGTTTCCACGCGACTGACCGCCACCATTGCCTCCGTTACCACGACGGCCACGGTTGCTTTCGCGCGCCTCTTCGGATTCTGCTTCCATCTCGGCAGCAGCCTTGGCATCACGGCGATCAATCACAGGGATCGACTGACGCGTGGTTTTTTCGATATCGCGCAGCAAACCGCGCTCTTCGGCATCACAGAACGCAATTGCGGTTCCGCTTGCACCACCACGGGCCGTACGGCCGATACGGTGAACATAGCTTTCCGGCACGTTCGGGAGTTCGAAGTTCACGACATGGGTCACGCCATCAACATCAATACCGCGTGCGGCGATATCGGTTGCGACAAGCACACCAATCTGACCGTCCTTGAAAGCATTCAGGGCACGTTCACGCTGGTTCTGGCTTTTATTGCCATGAATGGCTGCAGCACTGATTTTGTTGGCTTCAAGATGACGCGCCACACGATCAGCCCCGCGCTTGGTGCGGGTAAAGACCAGGGTACGCTTGAAAGCCGGATTATCAAGAAGCTCTGCCAGAAGCTGACGCTTGCGGGTACGCTCGATCAGATAAACAGACTGCTCAACGCGTTCCTGCGTGGTCGCAACCGGGGTCACGGAAACCTTGACCGGATCTGAAAGCATATCACCGGCAAGCTGACCGATCTGGGTCGGCATGGTGGCCGAGAAAAACAGGTTCTGACGCTCACGCGGCAACATCTTGATGATGCGCTTGATCGGCGGCAAGAAGCCAAGATCAAGCATATGGTCGGCTTCATCAAGCACGACAACATCAACATGTTTCAGGCTGAGCTTGCCGCTATCGACATGGTCAAGCAAACGACCAGGCGTCGCCACAAGCACTTCTACGCCGGGCGTAATGGCCTTGATCTGCGGGCCATGCGCAACACCACCAACGACCACGGCAACGCGGACATTGAGGAAACGGCCATAGGCACGGAAACTGTCACCGATCTGCGCAGCAAGTTCGCGCGTCGGGGCCAGCACGAGCACACGGCAAGCACCTTTGGGTGTACGACCTTCGGTTTTGGAAAGACGATCAAGAATCGGCAACGCGAAAGCTGCCGTCTTGCCGGTACCAGTCTGAGCGATACCAAGCAGGTCCTTACCTTGAAGTAGGGACGGAATGGACTGCGCCTGAATAGGGGTCGGCGCGTCATAGCCTTCTTGCGCTAATGCGCGAAGGACCGGCTCGGCCAAGCCGAGTTCGGAAAACTGGGTCAAATAAGGGTAACTCGTAAATTGGAGGCTGCAGACAGCTGGGACAATGCCCGGTGAAATTTAGTAATCAGGTCTGCGCCTTGCAGTTCTGGAAGTACCCGCGTAGCTGGACACTTCAATGCGTTCTTAGGTCAATCACTCAACAGTGGGGGACTTTCATCCCCTCTACGCTTCTGGAGCGATCAAATATCTGCGACACCATGCGCAGAGTTTTACCAGCTTGTCAAACGCCATATTTGTTACAGCCCCGCGTTTTACGCAAACAGGCCCGGCAGATTTGCGCGCCGGGCCTGTAAAACTCAACCATAAAAAAGCCAGCACACGCTGATTAATATGCCGAACAAGGGTTCGCTGCCCCGCACGGATTATAGGCCGCACAAGGGTTTGAAGCGGCACATGGATTAGCAGCCGGTGCTGGCGCACAAGGCGATGCGGCGCACGGGTTATAAGCCGCACACGGATTGGCAGCACCACAAGGATTATAGGCCGCACAGGGATTTGCCGAGCAAGGGTTCAGTGCCCCTGCCCCGCATGGATTGCCAGCACTGCACGGACTACATGGACTGCACGGGTTGTACGCAGCGCAGGGATTGGCGGCCGCACAAGGATTCCCGAGATTGCGCGGATTGAGACGCGCCGCACAGGGATTTGCCGCCCCGCACGGGTTATAGGCCGCACACGGGTTGGCAGCACAGGGATTATATCCCGCCGCACAGGGGTTGTAACCCGCGCCGCATGGATTGGCGCCACACGGGTTCGCAGAACAAGGATTGGCTGCGCACGGATTTGCGCCTGCTGCCGGAAGCCTTGCCGGTGCGGGGTTAGAGATTTCCGGGTTGGAGATTGCCGGGATATTGGCGGTATGGCTGTAGTGATCAAGCGCGACACCACCGGTCGCAGCTAGGAATACCGCACCAAACAGAAATGTGTTTTTCTCGCTCATTTCCGGAACCCATCCATTCCAAAGGCCGGACGCAGGGCGATACCGATCCAGCTGCCTGCGAAGGCCAGCACAAACCACAGCCAGCCATGCACGCTGCCCGATGCGATGCCGCTAAAGAACGCACCGATATTGCAGCCAAAGGCCAGACGCGCGCCATAGCCCATCAAAATCCCGCCGATTGCCGCCGCCACAAGCGATGCCATCGGCACGGAAACCTTGGGCGCGAATTTACCGGCAAGGGCAGCAGCAAAGGCCGCACCAATCACGATGCCGAAATTCATCACCGACGTATTGTCTTCAAGAACCGAATTGCCAAGCGCCTTGGCCGGACCGGCCCAGTTCCAGAATTCCCAGGTCTCGACCGGAATGCCGATGCCCTGGGCGATTTTCGCGCCCCAAAGACCAAAACCGAACGTAATCGACCATGGATGACCGGCGATCAGAAGTGTCGCGATGTTAAGACCTGCCAACAGCAAACCGGTCCAGACCAGCGGCCAGGGGCCATGGAACAGGCGCGCCAAACCGGCACGCGGCGCCTTGGGCGTTGCTTCAAGTGATCCATGCGCACGCTTTTCAACAATCACCGTAATCAGCGCAACCAATGCCAGACCACCAAAGGTCACGGCAAGTCCGCCGCCAACACCAAATTCACGTCCCAAGCTCATCGGCGGCAGGGCTGGCAATTCAAGCCACATCGGCAAATGCGCCGTACCGATCACCGCCCCGATGATGAAGAACACAAGGGTCAGCAACATGCGCGTACTGCCGCCGCCCACTGTAAACAGCGTGCCGGACCCGCATCCGCCGCCAAGCTGCATGCCAAGGCCAAACAAAAAGGCCCCCACCAGAACCGATGTCCCGACCGGCGCCACCGCCCCGACAATCGGATTGCCCAGCGGACTGCCAAGGGCGAGCATCGGAATAAAGGCCGCCGCCGCGACCGCGATCATCAAAAGCTGCGCGCGCATGGCGCGTCCACGCTTCTCGACCGAGAAACGCCGCCAGCCACCGGTGAAACCGAATGATGCATGATAAAGGGAAATGCCCAGCAATCCGCCAAGGCCATAAAGAACGGCCTGATGCAGATCCACGGCCTGCGCAATTGCGATGCCGACAATGACAAACAAGACCGCCGTAATCGCGGCCGGCCCCTTGTCAAAGTCAAAACCCGAAGCATCCGGGCGAACTTTAAGTGTCGTTTCTGACATGGTGACGCTCAGTAACGTTAAATGAAATCTTCAAACACGAACGGAACCGGGATCACCCCGGTTCCGTCCGAATGATTTTGCCTGAAAGGCCGATAGACGTCCGGGCTTACTGCGGAATGACCATCTCGCGGCTCGGATCAGCGGCCCATTCGGTCATGGAACCATCATACATCGCAGTGTTTTTGTTGCCCATCACTTCGGACAGGCCAAACCACGCGACCGATGCCCAGTGACCGGTATTGCAATAGGTGATTTCCTTGGCATCCTTGGCGACACCGGCATCAGCAACCAGCTCTTCAATCACGTCAGACGCGACAAAGGCACCGTCCTGATCGCTATAGAATTCCGACTGCGCGATATTCTTGGCACCGGGAACCGCACCGGCACGGGCAACCACACCGCTTTTGGTTTCACCTTTATACTGTGATACCGGGCGGGCATCGATCAGGGCAACACCATTATCGCGCGCCTTCGCCACATCATCGGCGGTCGCCAGAAGTTCCGGGCGGAAATTGGCATTAAAGGCCACAGTTGCCGGTGCAACCGCATCGGTCGAAACAGCCTTGCCTGCGGCAAGCCATGCACGCTGGCCACCATCAAGAATGGTCACGGCGTCATGCCCCAGAACCTTGAATGTCCAGTAGACACGGGTCGCCGCACCGAAATCCGAGCTGTTCTCACCGGCCGGGACCACAACAACCTGTTTGTCATTGTCGATGCCAAGCGATCCGATACGGTTTGAGATCACATCAAGCGGCGGCAACATGCCGACAACATTGTCGACCTTTGCACGCCAGCCGAACTTGCCATAAGGCGCATAGACCGACCCCGGAATATGACCGGCATCATAGGGGCTGCCTTCTTTGGTCAGCGAACGGATATCGACAACAACCAGTGACGGGTTATCAAGATTTGCCTCAACCCAGTTGGCATCAACCAGGGGCTTTTCCGTCAGGCGTTCAGCCTGGGCTGCGCTGCCGGCAAAGGCAAATGCCACAACCGCAACAGCAGAAACGATAAGAGAGCGCATGGGGCCTGTCTCCATAATTCACTATATTCGAATAACTGTGAAACAGATGTAATCACCCCCAGAAAAATGTCAATAATTCTTTTACAACACAATTAATTTGTTTAATGAGGATATCTCAAAATATTTACCAATGTGAACAACCACTACGCGCCCTAGGCAACCGGCCGCAAATTATTCAGATAACGGGCAAATTCGCGGGCAAAGGCATCCTGGGTTTCGCGATTGCGCAAGGCAGGCGGACGCGTCAGGAACCCGTGCAGGGATGCGATCATGAATTCCGCCACCGCCGAGGGCTCGACATCGGTGCGGACCGTCTTGTTAAATTGCGCCTTGCCAAGATGGGATGCCAGGCCGCGCCGCCAGTACCGGTAAACCCCGTCAATGCGTTTGCGCAGCCCTTCATCAAGCTCCCCCGCCCCTGATGCCAGCCGCGCAAGCGGACAGCCACCTTCAAGCAGTTCGGGGGCATCTTCGCGGCCCAGCCGGTCAACCTGTGCCATCATGACGGGCAGGATATCGTCGACATCTTCAAGTTCGGCAAGCCAGACCGCGTCGACATAACCGGGCAGGCATTCCTCGATCACGGCATTGACCAGCTTGGCCTTTCCCGCGAAATGATGATAAAGCGCGCCCTTGGTACAGCCACTGACATCAAGGATATTGGCAATCGATGCGCCGCCAAATCCGGCCCGGCGAACCTCGCCAAAGGCGGCATCCAGAAGCTTCTGTCGCGTCAGATCGGGATCGCGGACCCGCTTGGGCACAAGCGCGCCGTTTGCCAGCTCTTCAAGCTCCATGCTTTCATCGACTTCAAGCGTGCCCTCATCATAATGATCATCCGGGCGGGTGATCCGCGAAAGGGCAGCAGAGATACTGAAAGGTTCTTTGGACATTGCGCCGATCTGATGTGAAATGCTGTTATGTTTCAGGTTCCTCTCTTTTCCGGCCAAGGTCAACCTGACTGCCTGTATATTGCCAGTATATTGAATGCTTTGTGTGATCATATCGATGACGCAGCCCCTTGCAATTCAATGCAAAGCATACTCTATTGTTGGAAATGCCCGAACGCGGGCGCGCCCCAATGACACGTCGGATAGCAGATGCAGCTTGATTCCATCGCCTTCGTCGCGGCCGAAACCAAAATCGCACAGGATGCGATGTACCGGCTGAAACATCGATATGGCCACATTGCGCCCGACAAGGCCGATGTGATTGTCGCCCTTGGTGGCGATGGTTTCATGCTTGAAACCCTGCACCGCTATATGGGCCGCAAGGTGCCGATCTATGGCATGAACCGCGGCACGGTCGGGTTCCTGATGAATGAATTCCGCGAGATGGACCTGACCGATCGCATTGCCGAGGCCCAGACTGTCGAACTTCACCCCCTTCAGATGGAAGCCCACACCGTTTCTGGCGAAAGCCTGTGTGCGCTTGCCATTAACGAGGTTTCACTTCTGCGCGAAACCCGTCAGGCTGCCAAGCTTCGCATCAAGGTCGACGGGGTGGAACGTCTGGCCGAACTGGTTTGCGATGGCGCGCTTGTTTGCACACCTGCGGGCAGCACGGCCTATAACCTGTCGGCCCATGGCCCGATCCTGCCGATGGGAAGTGGATTGCTGGCCTTAACCCCGATCAGCCCGTTTCGCCCACGCCGCTGGCGTGGCGCGTTGCTGCCGCACGGGGCCGAAGTTGTGTTTACCATCGAAAACCCGGAAAAGCGCCCGGTATCCGCCGTCGCCGACTATACCGAGGTTCGCGATGTGTCCCATGTCAAGATCCGCGAAGATCGCAACATGAAGATCAAGCTTCTGTTTGATCCCGAACATAATCTTGAAGAGCGTATCCTTAAGGAACAATTCGTCGAATGACCACCGCCGCACTTGCACCGTCACAAGACACCATCGACTGGTGCCGCAAACTGATTGCCCACCCGTCTGTCAGCATGACCCCGAACATGGCCCTGATCGAAGAGGTCAAAGCCTTTCTTGACGGGCTTGGCTATGAAACCCTTGTTGTGCGTGACGAAAGCAACAGCAAGGCCAATCTCTATGCCACCATCGGGCCAGCAGTGAGTGGCGGCGTGATCCTGTCCGGGCACAGCGACGTGGTCCCGACCGAGGGACAGAACTGGGCGTCTGATCCCTATGAGATCGACATTCGCGATGGCAAGCTTTATGGCCGCGGATCCTGCGACATGAAGGGCTTCCTCGCCTGCCTTCTGGCCAAGGCCGAGACGTTCAAAAATGCCGATCTGCGCGTGCCGATCCATCTGGCCTTCACCTATGACGAGGAAGTCGGCTGTCTGGGTGTGCCAAGTCTGGTTGAGGCAATCAACAATCTGCCCCGCAAGCCCGCCATGTGCATTGTCGGTGAACCGACCGAGATGAAGGTCATCACCCAGCATAAGGGCAAATATTCCGCCCGCGCGCATTTCACCGGTCGGTCCGGGCATTCATCGCTTCCGGGCGAAGGTGTTAACGCTGTTGAATTCGCCTCGGAATTTGTGGTCTTCCTGCGCAAGCTTGGCCGCAAATGCCGCGACGAAGGCCCGCATGATGACGAGTTTGTCCCCAATCACACCACCTTCCATACCGGGGTGATCAAGGGCGGCACGCAGCTTAATATCATTCCGCAGAATTGCTTTGTCGATTTCGAGTTCCGCAATCTGCCCAATGATGACCGCGATGCGCTGAAGGCGCAGATTTTTGACTATCTCGACACGGTCCTGATCCCGGAAATGCGCGAGACCTATGACGATGTCGGGGTCGAGATCGAAGTGGTTTCCGATATGCCCGGTCTTGCCACCGGCGATGACGAGGAAGTCACCAAACTGGTCATGGCGCTTACCGGTGCCAACACCACCGGCAAGGTCAGCTTTGGCACCGAAGCCGGGGTCTTTTCCGCGATGGGCGATATTCCGACCGTGGTTTGCGGTCCGGGCAATATCGAACAGGCCCACAAGCCCGACGAGTTCATCGAACTTGATCAGCTGGGGCGCTGCGAAGTGTTTCTTGATAAATTGCTTGCCGTTCTCGTCAAGTAACCGGCACAGACCTTGCGCATATAAAAAGGGCTGCGAATATCGCAGCCCTTTGTCGTTTCAGCCCGTTGGTCTTGCGATCAGACCAGATTGGCCTCAAAGAATTCCGCCGTGCGGCCATTGGCGGTTTCGGCATCGGCCGCGTCATAATGCGCCCCGCCCTTGCGCGCAAAGGCATGATCACGGCCCGGATAGATATGAAGCTCGGTCAATGGATGATCACCAAGCGCTTCCTTGATGACCTCCTGTGCCTCGGCCGGGATATATTCATCATTGCCTGCCAGATGCACGATCAGCGGCTTTTTGATGTTATCGGCTTCAGCCATGTAATTATTCATGCCGCCCCCGTAATAGGCCGCAAAGGCATCACCGTCGGTCCGCGTTGCCGACAGGAAGGTCAGCAAACCGCCAAGGCAGAAGCCAACAACCCCGACCTTGCCATTGGCCCCCTCAATACCGCGTGCGGCCTTCATGGTTGCCGCAATATCTTCAACACCCTTATCGACATTGAATGCCTGATAATAGCCAAAGGCCTGCTTCCATTCGGCCTCGGACTTGTCGGTAATATCGATGCCCGGCTCGATCCGCCAGAACAGATCCGGACAAACCGCAATATAGCCCTGCTTGGCATAATCATCAGCAATGCCGCGCATCACCGCATTCACACCAAAGATTTCCTGAATAACCACAACAACCGGTGCCGGAAGCGTGGCAGGCATGGCCACATAGGCCTCAAACGAACCGTCCGGTGTGGTCACATTCAGCTTTGTCATCGCAATCGTCCTCCTTGTTTTGATCTTTATGTCCAATCAGTTATGCCCTGAATACGACATCACAAGGGTTCATGGTCAAAAAACGTAACCACCCATCACGACAAGACCGCTCTCCCTAGCCTGCATGCGGTCCGTTAAACTCGGCAGCCATCTGATGAAGCTCATGCCACAGGCTGACCGCAAAGCTGCGCAGCACCATGATTTCAAAGCAATCATCATCGGTCCGCGTGATCATCGCCCCGATATGCCCGATCTGGGTCATCGCCGATGCGCCGACCGCAAAGACCCCATCAGCAAGATCAATCATCGCCCCCTTTGCCAGAACATCGCGCACCTGCGGGCCGGAAATCATGATCCGTACACGCCCGTGGGTCTGATCCGAAATCGCATATTCACCGGGCATCTGGCCGCTGATTTCGGCAAAGCGGTCCTGGGATACATCACAATCCCCGACCCAGAACCATTGCCCCGGCGATGACGACCGAAGTGTCGCGCCAAGTTCCGGTGCAATATCTGAAATCAGCTTGGTCAGATGCGCCGCATCTGCCTTGGCATTGCCCTTACCCAGAACATGAATGACAAATCCCCCGGCAATCGGTGCGATATGCACCGCTGCATGGCCGTTGGCATCGGCCTTGGCCGGAAAGGGCGAGACATTATTAAGCAAAAAATCACGCATGGAGCTTCTCATTCTCTGGATCGACAAAGGCCGGATTGCAAAGGATGCCGGTGATGCTGGCCCCGGCAAGCCCGTTCCAGATCACGACTTCCTCGCCATATCGTTCAGGCCCGCCCTTTACCAAGGCAAGACCAATGACATGACCAAGGCTTGGCGAATAACACATCGACGTCACATAGCCCTGATCATTGGCAAGGCTGACCGCATCCCCGATTTTCAGGATATGCGATCCGGTCGCGAATTGATCGCTTGGGGATTTCGGCTTGATCCCGACCAGTGCCGGGCGCCTCGGATCAACAAGCCCTTCGCGCATATTCATCACCCGGCCGATGAAATCATCCTTCTTGGCTGAAACCATCCGCCCCATGCCCAGATCGGCTGGCGTGACCGTGCCGTTGATTTCGGCATGGGTGACATGGCCCTTTTCAATCCGCATCACGCCAAGTGCCTCGGTACCATAAGGCGCAATACCGAATGCCTCGCCCGCCACCATGATGGCATCGGCAACGCTTTCGCCATATCCGGCCGGAACCGCGATTTCATAGGCAAGCTCGCCCGAGAACGAAATACGGAACAACCGGCCCCTAAGCCGCCCACCAAACATCGACACTTCACGCGCCGCAAGGAACGGGAATGCCTCGTTGGAAATGTCGTCATCAATGATTTGCGCCAGAACATCACGCGCCTTTGGTCCGGCAACCGCCATCTGCGCCCACTGATCGGTGGCAGAAGCCAAACGCACATCAAGGTCGGGCCACAAAACTTGCGCACAAAACTCAAGATGGGTCAGAACACCGGCGGCAAGGGCTGTTGTCGTGGTCATGAAGTAATGATTTTCGGCCAAACAACTCGTCGTGCCGTCATCATACACAAAGCCATCCTCGCGCAGCATGATGCCATAGCGCGCCTTGCCGACCGGTAATTTCAGGAACGCATTGCAATAAACCCGGTTCAGGAATTCTGCCGCATCCGCGCCAAAAATCTCGATCTTGCCAAGGGTCGAAACATCACAAATACCGACATTTCCGCGCACATTAAGGACTTCACGATCCACACTGTCGCGCCAGAATGTCTCGCCGTCTTTCGGGAACCAGCTTGATCTGTACCAAAGCCCGGTTTCAACAAATTTTGCCCCGTTGCGCTCAGCCCAGCCATGCAGCGGCGATTTGCGTACCGGCTGGAATTCAAACCCCTTGGACGCACCAACAAGCGCACCGAACGACACCGGCGTATAGAACGGGCGGAATGTGGTGGTGCCGATGTCGCCGGGCGTAACCCCCTTGTTTTGCGCAAGAATACCAATCGCATTCACATTCGATGTCTTGCCCTGATCGGTCGCCATACCGTTTGTCGTATAACGCTTGGCAAGCTCGACATGATCATATCCCTCGCGCATCGCAAGATTGATATCACCCGCCGTCACATCGTTCTGGTAATCAACAAATGCCTTACCCTTGCTCGATGGTACGGACCAGATCGCCATCGTATTGAGCACACTGGTCGTAACGTCTTCCACCCCGGCAAGACGGGCTGGTTCCCCACCAAATCCAAGCCCGTCCAGAACCGGCAGCACGGCCTTTGCCCCGGCATCGAAACAGGCGACAACACCTTCACACCCCGCCACCGCACCGGCGGGCACCATGCCGTCGCACTGTTCCGGCGGCATGAAACCGGCATGCTCATCCGACCAGACCGGCCTTGCCCCGCGATGACAGGCCAGATGAACAATCGGGCTATAGCCCCCCGAAACTGCGAGCGCATCCACCGCAATCACCTCATCGCGGCCATCGTCATGGCGGACCGTAATGGCCTTGATCGCACGGCGCCCGGCAGTATCACGAACCATGGCCCCGGCAATCAGCCGCGCCTTGCCATTAAAATCAATATCCGGGCAACTGCGCGGATCAATGATCGCGGCAACCTCGATCCCGCGCGCTTCAAGATCAATTGCGGTCTGATAGGCCTGATTGTTATTGGCAAAAAGCGCCACCCGTTTGCCCGGTGCAACACCAAAGGCATTCAGGTATGTGCGCATCGCACCTGCCGTCATCACGCCGGGGCGATCATTACCGCCAAACACAATCGGGCGTTCTTCTGCCCCGGTTGCCAGAATGACATGCCCGGCGACAATACGCCAAAGCCGTTCCATCGCCCGATCCGGATTGATCGCCTGTTCTGGCAGATGCTTTTGCACGCGTTCGACCGCGGCAAAGACCTGATCGTCATAGGCACCGAACACGGTGGTGCGTTTCCTGATTTCGACATTGGGCAGGGCATGAAGCTCGCCAACAATATCGGCCAGAACCGCATCGGCTGCTTTATCCCCGATCAAACCGCCCTCGGCCAGCATCCCGCCGCCAAGCTGAGCACCCTCATCGGCAATGATCACGCGTGCTCCGGCCCGACCGGCCGTAAGGGCAGCGGCAAGTCCGGCAGCCCCGGCCCCGATGACCAGCACATCGCAATGCGCCCAGCATTTCTCGTAATAGCCGGGATCGGGATCATAGCTTGCCCGACCAAGACCCGCTGCCTTGCGGATCAGGGGTTCATAAACCTTTTCCCAGAATGCCGCAGGCCACATGAATGTCTTGTAATAGAACCCCGCCCCCAAAAGCGGCCCCAAAAGACCATTCATCGCGCCGATATCAAAATTCACATTCGGCCAGCAATTCTGCGATCTGGCTTCCAGCCCGTCAAACAGTTCGGCCATGGTCGCACGGGTATTGGGATCACGCCGCCCGTCACGCCCGATGGTCAAAAGCGCGTTGGGTTCCGCCGCCCCGGCCGTCAGAATGCCGCGCGGACGATGATATTTGAAACTGCGCCCGACCAGCTGTTTGCCATTGGCAAGCAGCGCGGACGCAACCGTATCGCCGCCAAAGCCAGCAAGCTTTTCACCATTAAATGTAAAGCTGCGCACATCATCACGATCGATCAAAGTGCCGCTATCAATCCGGAAACTGGTCATGCCTGCCCCTCCGTCTTCAGGGTACTGGCATCAATGACGTCGCGTGTTTCATGGGTCACGGTGTTTCGATCCAGAACCAGCCAGCGACGGCACCCGCCGGAATGGTGCCAGTATTCCCGATGCTGGCCGCGCGGATTGTCGCGCAGATAGACATGATCAAACCAGGTGCTTTCATCCGCGCCAGCTTGCGGTCGCGGGGTTGCGACTTCACCACGGATGGTAAATTCCTCACGGGGGCGACGGCCGCAATGGGGACATTTGACAAGACTGCTCATTTCCAAATTCCTTTTGCGACAATCAGTGCAGGTTGGCCTGGGCACCGACGCCCTTTTCATCAAGCAGATATCCGCGCGCAAACCGGTCCATCCGGAATGCGGTTGCGGTTTCATGCGGCGTGTCCGTTGCCAGCAAATGGGCATAGCAATATCCCGATGCCGGGGTTGCCTTGAACCCGCCATAGCACCAGCCACCATTGAAGTAGAGATTGGAAAGATGGGTACGATCCATGATCGGGGATCCATCCATGCTCATATCCATGATCCCGCCCCAACTGCGCAGGACGCGCACCCGCGACAGGGCCGGGATCATCGCCATTCCGGCCTCGGCCACATGTTCGACACAGGCAAGGTTCCCGCGCTGGGCATAGGAATTATAGCCTTCGATATCGCCGCCAAATACCAGCCCGCCCTTATCGGACTGCGACACGTAAAAATGCCCGGCCCCGAATGTGACGACCGTATCGATAAACGGTTTCAGCCCCTCGGACACAAAGGCCTGAAGCGCGTGGCTTTCAATGGGAAGGCGCATATCGACCATCCGCGCCACATGACTTGAACTGCCTGCCACCGCCATGGCGAGCTTGTTGCATTTGATCGCCCCGCGCGTGGTCTGAACACCGGTGACCTGATCGCCATCGCGGTCAATCGCGGTAACTTCGCAATTCTGGATGATATCGACACCGTTCTGATCGGCGCCGCGCGCAAAACCCCATGCCACCGCATCATGGCGCACCGTGCCACCACGGGCCTGCATCAGCCCGCCCATGATCGGAAAGCGCGCATTTTCATAATCCAGAAATGGCAGCTTTTCACGCAGCTGGTCACGGTTAAGAAGCTCGGCATCGACCCCGTGCAGGCGCATGGCATTGCCGCGCCGGGTATAGGCATCTCGCTGGGCATCGGAATGATAAAGATTGATCACCCCGCGCTGGGACACCATGGCATTGAAGTTGAAATCCTGTTCCAGCCCTTCCCACAGCTTCATCGAGAATTCGTAAAACGGGTTGTTGCCTTCAAGCAGGTAGTTCGACCGGATAATTGTGGTATTGCGCCCGATATTGCCTGATCCGAGATAGCCTTTTTCAAGGACCGCCACATTCCGCACGCCAAACACCTTTGACAGGTAATAGGCCGTTGCCAATCCATGTCCGCCACCCCCGATGATGATCACATCATAATGGGATTTGGGATCAGGATTACGCCATGCGGGCTTCCAGTTCTTGTTCTTGGAAAAAGCATTGCCAAGCAATGACAGGGCTGAATAACGCATCTTTGATCTTTCGCTGTTGCCCGCTTCGGGTACCAGCTGATCTTGACATAGGCGTAATTTGCGGCTTGTCTAAAAAGGACATCTAATAACAAATTTGGGACATTCATTCAGATGCCCCGAAATGCAGGATCAGAGGCACAAGATGACGTCCGCACACAAACCCGGAACCCGCCAGACATCGACCAGCCCGTCTGCTGCCCTGATCCATTCCGGTCCCTCTGCCTTTCCGGCCCCGCAACATATCGGCTTTTTCCTGCTGCCTGATTACGCCCTGATGTCCTATGCCTCGGCGATTGAACCCTTGCGCGCGGCAAATCTTCTGGCCGGACGACCGGTTTACAAGGTCCTGAACTATTCAGCCACAGGCGGGAATGTATTTTCATCATCGGGAACGATGGTGCCAACCACCCCGCTGTCACAGGCCCCGACCAACCTGCATAGTCTATTTGTCTGTGCGGGCGGCCATCCATCCCAGTGGCAGGCACCGGGCATGCTGCCGGGCTTGCGCAGGCTTGCACGATGGGGCGTTCGGATGGGCGGTATTTCAAGCGGGGCCTATATCCTCGCCGCAGCAGGACTGCTGGGACAACGGCAATTCACCATCCATTGGGAACATGCCCCGGCCTTGATAGAGGCATTCCCCGATCTTGAACCAATGCGCGCACGCTTTGTCATTGATGGTGACCGGATCACATGCGGCGGCGGGGTGGCACCGCTTGATATGATGCATGCGATGATTGCTGAACATCTGGGATCGGATTTCGCCACCCGCGTGTCGGACTGGTATCTGCATACCCAGGTCGGTGTTTCCAGCGGGTCACAGCGCGCATCTCTTGCCGAACGCTATAACGTTCATCATGCCGGGTTGCTTCGGGTTCTCGAAAAAATGGAAACCACCATCGAAGATCCGAAATCCCGCGAAGAAATGGCACGCTTTGCCCGGCTTTCCACCCGCCAGCTTGACCGCCTGTTTGACCAGCATCTGGGAAAATCGTTCCTTGAAACCTATCGGCAGGTACGTCTTGACCATGCCAATCGGCTCCTGACCCAAAGCGCACTGACCATTTCCGAGATTGCCTTTGCCACCGGATTTTCCAATAGCAGCCACTTCTCGCGCAGCTACAAGGCAACCTACGGTGTCACACCAAGCGTCGCACGCGGCGACTAGGCAAAGCTTCCTCCACCTCCCCCGACAGGACAAAGCATCCAACCAAGGGGTGCATTCCACAAACAAAGATTTCGACAGAATCGGCACGATTCAACGAGTCTGCATATTTGATATGCATCGATTCTTATCGACTATTTTTTCATCAACACGCTTATATCTAGACGTATAATACTATTAATTTATTGATTTTATTATATTTTTTGCATCGCACAATAAAAAACACATTTGAACTTGTTCACTATGGGGAATTGATTTTTAATAAAAGGAATGTCCATCGGGGGGCATTTTGTGATGGAGAGACTAAAATGGAACAATCCGTACCGGAGTTGATGGCAAGGCTTGATAGCCTTGAGGCATCACTCAGCATGGCAACGACCATCAATTCCGAAGTTTTCTATTGGTGGTGTACAGCACTGATGCTGGCCATCCATGCAGGCTTCCTTGCTTATGAAATGGGTGCGTCGCGCGCAAAGAACGCGCTGGCATCGGGCATGAAAAACCTGATCGCATTCGCATTCCTTATTCCGGCCTTCTATTATATCGGCTGGTGGATTTATCTTGCGTTCCCAACCGGCTTTACCATCTCTGACGGATCAGAGGCAGGTCTGCCCTGGAGCGCGAATATGGGCCCGAACCTGACCGATAACGCATCGGGCATTTTCTATGCGGCCTTCACCCTGTTCGCAGCAACCACCGCCTCGATCATGTCGGGTTCGGTGATCGAACGTATCCGCATTTCCGGCTTTACCATCCTTGCCCTTTTCCTTGGCTCCGTTGTCTGGGTATTTGGCGCATCCTGGGGCTGGCATCCGGATGGCTGGCTCACCACCGAGTGGGGCCTTCACGATGTCGGCGCAGCTGGTGCCGTTCACACCATTGCCGGTTTCTTCACCCTTGGTGTTCTGATCAACCTTGGCCCGCGCATCGGTCGCTTCAATGCTGATGGCTCGGTCAACAATATCGACGGCCATAACATGCCGATGTCGCTGATTGGCCTGATGCTGATCGTTATGGGCTTCTTTGGCTTCCTTGGCGGCTGCATCATCTATACCGGCGACACCTGGATGACCATTTACAACACCCCGGCAACCCTGTCGGCATTCGCATTCAACACCCTGATGGGCGTTGCTGGCGGTATGATCGGTGCGTATCTCGTAACCCGCGATCCGTTCTGGATGATGTCTGGTGCCCTGATCGGCGTTATCTCGTCGGCTCCGGCACTTGATCTTTACTATCCGGGTCTTGCCTTCCTGATCAGCTTCGGCGGCGGTTGCATCATGCCGAAACTCAACGACATCCTCGTCGGCAAATTCAAGATCGATGATGCCGTTGGCGCAGTCGCTGTTCATGGCTTTGGCGGTGTATGGGGTCTGATCATGGCAGGCGTCTTCGCATCGGGTTATCCGAACGTTGCCGGTCCGGAGATCTCCTTCGTCGGCCAGCTTTCAAGTGCTGTCGTCTTCATGATCCTCGGTTTCGCACCGGGCTATGTCCTGTCCCTGATCCTCAAGGTTGTCGGCCTGCTTCGCGTTACCGACAAAGCTGAACTTGCAGGTCTCGACAAGGCAGAAGTCCCGGTCAGCGCATATCCGGAAAGCACTGTTCCGGCTGCATTCACCAACGACCCTGCTTCGCCGACCCCGGCTGAGTAATCTCGTTACCGGTTTTTCAAGACAAGGAAACTGAAAATGAACACAGCTCCAATTACCAGTTGGGAAGGTGCAGAGGCCTATTTCACCTTTGCCGACAAACCGGCCCTTCTTGTGCTGTTTACGCTGATTGGTATTGGCGTATGCGTCTGGACCATCGCATCGATGGCCAGCCATGAGAACAAAGCTTACAAAGACATGTAATCTTTGGGACTGACGGGATGTATTGCCAGCCTGCCCTGAACCCAAACGGCAATCCATCCCTTCAAGAACACGGCGAAAGGCCAGCGTCAAAACTGGCCTTTCGGTCTTTCTTCTGATGATCACACCGGACAGATCATCGCCGCGCACAGACACTCGCATCTCCCGCCCGGTTGACCTGACAATCAACCGCACACAGCGATCAGATTGGCCTGTGCCCGCATAGATCATTCACCGTAGAGGCCACAATGATCGACCTTTCCCAGTCCCTTCCTGATCCTCATGCCGTGCGCGCCGCCCGCCCCAGCCGCATTATCAATGCTGGCCGAACCGCCATGGCACGCAACACCGAACGCTATGAAATTCCCGGACGGGGCGCAGCCCTTATTGCGCTGCGCGAAGGCGATCAACTGACCCTGACCAATAGCGAAGGCATGCAGACGGTTGAACTGATTGGTCTTGATCCGTCGGGCGGGTCGCTGCCATCGATCTTTGAACATCTGCCGCATGGCAAGCCGCGCGGCCTGATTGACCTTTTATCCGATCCCTATGACACAAGCCTTGTGCGCTTTGCCCAGACACTTAAACGTCGCGATGTCACCCTTGAAAACTGTCTTGCGCTGCGCGTGTTTGGCAATGCCAGCCCGGCGGGCGACCGGATCGACCTGACGGTGCAATTTGATGGCTTTGTGATTATCGCCACCCCGGCACCGGTCATGCAGATTGACGCCCATAATACCGCAAGTCCGGTAAGCGTTGCGATCACACGCGCCCATCATCACGACACCTACAGCTTTGCCCTGCCCGATCCGCTGGCTGATCCGGTCCTTGATCTGCGCGTCAATGCTGCAACCGCACGCGCCTATGAAATCAAGGCTGGCGACTATATCCAGATTCTCGATGTCGACGGGCGGCAATGCACCGATTTTCAGTGCTTTGATGCCCGCAAGCTGGATCGTGGCATTCAAAACCCGCTTGACGTCACCACCACCCGCACCCTGATGGGCCACGCCTATCCGATGCCTGGTCTTCATGCCAAATATTACGATCAGGATATGGACCCGCTGGTCGAGGTCATTCAGGACACCTGCGGGCGACATGACGCCTTTGCCATGGCCTGTGCCGCCAAATATTACGACGATATCGGCTATCCGGGACATGTGAACTGCACGGATAACTTCAACGGGGCGCTTGCCGCACACGGGGTTGATCCGCGCGCTGGCTGGATGGCGATCAATTTCTTTTTCAATACCGGGATTGATGATCACGGCGTGATGTATGCCGATCAGCCATGGTCGCGTCCGGGCGATTATGTACTTTTGCGCGCCATGACCGATCTTGTTTGCGTGTCTTCGGCCTGCCCGGATGACACCACGGCGGCCAATGGCTGGAAACCGACCGATATTCACATCCGCGCCTATGACAGCGCGGAAAAGTTCACCCATGCCGTTGCCTGGCGACCGACTGCAGAGGCCGAAGCAAAAATGACCAAGGAAACTGCCTTTCACCCGCGCTTTGCCGAACTGACCCGCAACTTCGTCGAATATAAGGGCTTCTGGCTGGCGCATGAATATACCGGCTTTGGCATGATCGAAGAATACTATGCCTGCCGGGAAAAGGCCGTCGTGATCGACCTTTCGGCTTTGCGTAAATTCGAAATCACCGGCCCCGATAGCGAAACCCTGATGCAGCATTGTCTGACCCGCAATGTCAAAAAGCTCGGCATTGGTCAGGTTGTCTATTCCGCCATGTGCTATCCCCATGGCGGGATGATGGATGACGGCACATTGCTGCGTCTGGGGCAGGACAATTTCCGCTGGATCTGTGGTGATGATTATAGCGGTGTCTGGCTGCGCGAACAGGCAACCAAACTGGGGCTTCAGGTCCTGATCCGGTCCTCGACCGATCAGATGCACAATATCGCCGTTCAGGGCCCCAAAAGCCGCGATATCCTGCGCGAGGTGATCTGGACACCACCCCATCAGCCCAAACTTGATGAAGTTGGCTGGTTCAAATTCACTATTGGCCGGATCGGTGATGCCAAGGGCGCACCGGTTGTCGTGTCGCGCACCGGCTATACCGGCGAACTGGGCTACGAAGTCTGGTGCCATCCCAAGGATGCCATCACGGTCTTTGATGCGATCTGGGAAGCAGGCGAATCCCATGGCCTGACCCCGATGGGGCTGGCGGCCCTTGATATGGTGCGCATCGAAGCAGGCCTGATCTTTGCCAATTACGAATTTTCCGATCAGACCGACCCGTTCGAAGCCGGGATCGGCTTTACGGTGCCGCTGAAATCCAAGGAAGATGACTTTATCGGCCGCGATGCCCTGATCCGGCGCAAGGAACATCCGTCCCACAAACTGGTCGGGATCGAGATTGATGGCAATGTCGCCGCCAGCCACGGCGATTGCATCCATATCGGGCGCGCCCAGATCGGGGTAATCACCAGCGCCATGCGATCCCCCATATTGGGCAAAAACATCGCCCTTGCACGCATCGACATCGCCCATGCCGATATCGGCACCGAGGTCGAAATTGGCAAACTTGACGGTCACATGATGCGTCTTCCGGCCAAAATCACCGCCTTCCCGCATTACGACCCGGAAAAAACCAAGCCGCGCTCATAATGTGAGCAACCCTCACGTTCCTGCAAACCACGCAAAACACGCCCGACTTTTCCGGTCAGGCGTGTTTTCCCTGCGTCCGACCAGTCGATCTCCATGCCGAAAAAAGGCGCCTTCCCCGATCATCCCGACCTCCTCCAAACCTACAACGACCTTGCTACGATCTTGCCGCATCCTGCCCAGACCCTGTTCTGGCCTTGCCCCAAGCCCCCTGTTCTGGGCCTGCCTAACCCTGCTCTGACCCCGCTCTGGCCCTTCCACGCCCCTGCCTCGATCCCACGCCGCGATGGCTCAGGCATCATGCCCCGCGAAAACAATCAATCCTCATACAAAAGAAAACCCCGCGCCTTGGCGCGGGGGTGACTGCGAGTTTTTCTGTCAGGAGATGACAGTAGGATTATGAGTTTCTATTTAATAATAAGCGTTATTCTGCAGCGCTGCTTTTTAATCCGGTCTGCAAATAGGCTTCCAGACTGTCATCCAGTTCTTCCAGCCAGGGGGTATGATGGGCCGGTGACATATTGCCGGTCATAAGCGATCTGTATGACTTGTTGCGATAGCCCATAATGTCATGGGCCTTGTCATGTTCCCATTCCTCAAAGGTCTTGTTGACCCCTTCGATATCGAACATCGGATAGTCTGTCATTTCAATGAGATGGGCGGTGTAATCGCCCTGGAACCAGATCATGTCATGATCGTCTTTCAGACCCTCTTCACGATCCCGCCAGGCCTGGCTATCGGCCTTCATTTCGTCCTTTGATGGCAGATCAAGACGGCCCATGATGACATCACGGGCATACCATGCCTGTGCATCAAACATGTTGAAGGTATAGAACTGGTCCTGCATGCCCAGATACATCAGCCTGGGGTTTTCTTCCCACACCACCCCGTTATAAAGACCCAATGGCCACAAACGGTTAGCGGTTTTCAAACGCAGATCATCGGTCAGGAACGGGAAGTGATGCTGATAGCCGGTACACAGGATGATCGCATCGACATCACGCGATGATCCGTCCTTGAACCAAGCTGTGTTGCCCTCGACCTTGGTCAGAAGCGGTACTTCCGCCCAGTTGTCGGGCCAGTCAAAGCCGATCGGATTGGTGCGGTGACTGACAGTGACCGATTTGCAGCCATATTTATAGCATTGCGACCCGATATCCTCGGCCGAATAGGATGTGCCGATGATCAGGATATCCTTGTCCTTGAATTCAAGGGCATCACGGAAATCATGGGCATGAAGCACGCGCCCGCCAAAGGTCTCAAAGCCCGGGAATTCCGGCACATTTGGTGTCGAGAAATGCCCGTTTGCCACGATCACATAGTCAAATTCCTCGGTCGAAACCACATCATTTTTCAGATCGTGCGCGGTCACCAAAAACGTTTGGCTTTCTTCATCAAACTCAACACTGCGAACCGGGGTTCTGAACCGCACCCACGGGCGCACATTGGCCTTTTCCACCCGGCCCTTGATATAGTCCCAGATCACCGCACGCGGCGGATAGGATGCAATCGGTTTGCCGAAATGTTCCTCGAAGGTGTAATCGGCAAATTCAAGGCATTCCTTGGGCCCGTTTGACCACAGATAGCGATACATCGACCCGTGGATCGGTTCGCCATATTCGTCAAGACCGGTACGCCATGTATAGTTCCACAAACCACCCCAGTCTTCCTGACGTTCAAAACAGACGATTTCGGGGATTTCGGCCCCTTTGGCTGCTGCTGACTGGAATGCACGCATTTGCGCCATGCCCGACGGGCCGGCTCCGATGATCGCAACACGAAGTGTCATTGCCTTTGATCCCCTGATAAACCATTTTCCTTGTCCTCCCTTCGGCTGTTTTTTGTGCCGTTTTCGTGCCTTTAGGCTTAGTCGGGGAAAATCCCCGGCGATGTCGGCGCACCGTCGTCAAATTGCGAAAGCCACTCGACCAGCATCGGGTGATAGCGCGACAAACCCTTGTATTCGACCAGTTCCGGACGCAGATCACGCATCACACGATGCAGGCGACGGCCCCATTTCGGCTGGGTGACGACTTCGTTCATCGCCATCAGATAGGTACGGATCGGAAACAGGATCGCGTTCGAACGCGGCAACCGCCAGAAGGTCTGAAGTTCGACCCGAAGATGGACCTTTTCCCCGATATTTCCAGGCGTCACCGTGGTGCGATCCGGGCCCCATTTCGGGTAGTTTTCCGGGCTGGTATCGAGTCTGGGATTGACCGTCAGCGTCCAGTTCAGACGTCGGGACGGTTGGCCTTGCGGCAGGGAAAGCAGGAATTTCAAAGCACGCTGAAACACGCCAAGTTCATGGGCCAGCGGCACAGGTGCATGCCATTCAAAAAAGTTCATGCCGATATCAAAATCAAGCGACCAGTCGGCCTGTGCGGTAATGATCCCGGCATCAAGCCACAGATTGCCATCGCGCTGATCAAGGATGGCGTGATCACCCTGCACCTGACGACCGATATATTCCATCGGATGGCATGGCAGGGTAGAACTGTCACCAAAGATAAAGCTGTCATCAATCTGAAGCGGCTTGTTGATCCAGTGCCAGCGATCCCCGTCAATGGTCAGCTCGAACAGATCGGGATAGTCGCGCGCCTTGGACACCATCACCAGTTCGACAAAATCCCAACCGGCTGTTTCCATATGCGGCAAGGCCTGACAACGTCCGGGATCCTCGGCCAGAACCAATGCCCGATCCTTCATTTCCGCGACATAATGTTCGTCCACGTCAAAGGCATTTTCAAACGGACTTCCGGCCCGTGTGGCGTGATGCGGTTCCACATTGGTGGAATACATATAGACGTCTTCCGGGAACGGGAACGGAAAGCGCGGAATATTGCCCGGACTGTTGGCATAGGTGAAATCGTTGCGGAATGTCTCGTTTCTGAACTGGATGGTCATGTTGCCAATCCCCCTTACAGATCAAGCTCAAGGCGTTCACCGCGAAAACGCGAAACGCAGGGCATGATGAATTGCTTTGAGGCACGCTGTTCGTCGTCAAGCCAATGGTCGTTATGGGCAATATCGCCTTCACAACTGACGACCTTTGTTTCGCACTGACCGCACGCCCCGCCACGACACAGGCAATTGACCGGGGTCCCGGATGCCTCGATGGCTTCAAGCAGGCTTTGTTCCGGCCCGACCGTGATATCAATTCCGGCCTTTGCCAGATGGACCGAGAATGCCTGTCCGACAGGCGGGGAAAGGAAATGTTCGAAATGGATGTGGGCAGCAGGCCAGCCAAGACCGGTTGCGGTTTGCACCACGGCTTCAATCATGCCCCTGGGTCCGCAAACATAGACATGGGTGCCAAGCGGCTGATCAGATAAAAGGCCCACCAAATCGGGGCCACCGCCCGCATCATCGCAATAGCAACGGACATTATCGCCAAAGCGATCCTGCAGGCTGTCCATATAGGCCGCCTGCGAGGCGCTGCGTGCGGCGTAATGCAGTTCGAACGGCACCCCAAGCTCGGTCGCCTGCGTCATCTGGGCAATGAACGGCGTGATGCCGATACCACCGGCAATCATCAGATGTTTTTTGGCCCGCAGATCAAGCGCAAACAGGTTTACCGGGGGCGAGATTTTCATCTTCATCCCGGCTTTGACCTTTTCATGCATGAATTTTGAACCACCGCGCCCCTCATCATCCCGCCGGACCGAGATGGCATATTGCTCACGGTCAAAGGGCGAGCTCATCAGCGAATAGGCATTTTTGCGTTTGGTCGGACCATCAAGCATTTCAACAACGATATGCGCCCCGCCCGAAAAGGCCGGAAGTTCGTTGCCGTCGACATGCTTGAATTCAAAGCGTTTGATGATCGAATTGACTTCGACAACCTTGCTGACCACCACCGGAATCAGATGATCGGATGCACTCATTTGAACATCTCCCTGATTTCGATGTCTTCGGTCGGGTCTTCGGCATTGATGCAAACGCCCTGAAAGGCAGCAAGGCGACGTGAATAATGATCGCGCACCAAAAGCAGCAGGTCACAGGACGGGCATTTGACCGGCTGGGTGGTGACTTTTTCGATCATGGTTTTGCAGTGAACGCATTGAACCCGCCGGGCCAGACTGCCGCGATGCTCACACTGGACCGCACTATGATCCAGACCGCATTCCTCAGCCACAGCCACAGCCTTGCCAATCAGGGTTTCTGTCCCGGCAAGGTAAAGCTGACTGCCCATTCTGGCATCGGACAACCAGTCACCAAGCCTGGCAACGGCGTCATCAATGGTCGGGAAATGTTCGAACCGTTTTGCACCCAATGCATAAAGGGCGGTGATCAGGGAATTTTCACCGGGCGTTGGCACATAAAGAATATGTACCTTTTCCATGAAGTCCTTGGGGGCGGCTTCGGCCACACGAATAACGCATTCTGCGCCCGAAGCATCGGCGACGAAATAATGCGCAAGGCCCGGCGCGATGGCCAAAGTGCCATAGGTCGGGCGTGAAAGAATGCTTTCTTCTATCAAACTCTCAGACATGGTAGCGGGGTCCCGTTCTGTCAGAAACCAAAGGATCTGCTTGGCGATCCGGGGGCCTCTGACGGCCCCCGGCGCGGCGCATCAACCCTTGGCAGTTCTTTTGGACTTGGTCGGATCATCGAACGGCATGGTATGGGCCATGCCACCCAGCATGCCATCGGCACCAGCGATTTCCAGACGCACACCCTGTTCGGCACACTCAACGGCCAGTCGGGCAATTGCCATGGTCTGATCCTTAAGCGGGCTATACATCGCACAGGTCACAACGCCGACCTTCTCGCCGTCCCTGAAGACAGCAGCCCCCTCGGCCGGGACTTCCTTGCCATCAAACAGGATGCCGAAAATCTTGAAGCGTTCCTTGCCCTTCAGACGGTAATGTTCCTCGGCCCCGCGGAAACCGGTCTTGCCGGGACTGACCGTGAAATCAAGGCCAAGCTCCCAAAGGGTGTCGCCCGGACCTTCGTTTTCGAACGGATACATCTGCGAGTTATCATAAGGGTAAAACAGCAGGTAGCTTTCAACACGCAGCATATCAAGCGTGGTAAAGCGGGTCGGAATGATGCCCATATCAGCACCCTCGGCAACGATACGGTCCCAGATCATTCCGGCATCCTGTCCGCGACAGAAAATCTCGTAACCGCGTTCACCGGTATAGCCGGTGCGCGAAATCATTACCGGTGCACCAAACAGCTGGGTTTGCATGTGATGAAAATAGGGAAGATCGCGAATGCCCGGCACATATTCGGCCAGATAATCCACCGCAAGCGGCCCCTGCAATGACAGGTCATGCAGATTGTCATCAAAGCGCACCGACACATCGCGTCCCATGGCCGCACGGGTCAGTTCTTCGTGGCCGGTGCCCGACCCATGAACCACCATCCATGAATTCGGCCCCATGCGGTAAATCACGCAATCATCGGTAAATTTACCCTGATCATTGAGCATGCAGGCATAGACCGACTTGCCGGGATAGATTTTTTCGACATTGCGCGTGGTGGCGTAGTCAATGACATGCGATGCATGGGGACCGGTGATGTGAACCTTTTTCAGGCCCGAAACATCCATGATTCCGGCCTTGGTACGGATGGCGATATATTCCTCGTCCCAATCCTTGTCATAGGTCCATGCCGTTCCCATTCCGCTCCAGTCTTCAAGATTGGAACCGAGCGCCCGGTGACGGTCGGCAAGTGCGGAAAATCTCCAGCTTGCAGTCATTGTGATGGCCTCCTGATTTTGATCGCCCTTTCGCGCAATCAGCGCGCAATTATTGGCTTTTTATGTTCTCCATTCTGGCGGCAAGTTGTTCGCGAACGCAATAATTATTTTTCATCTAGTTAAATATTTATTCCTCAAGTGCTATTTTCTGCGGCATCGCAATAATTTATTTGCCCTGCGGGAAACCCGCGAAGTCGGAAAATGATTTTCCCTGTAGTTGATAAATCTTTCCTGGCAGTTTAAATGAATCAGCAAGGCATGATTGTCGTTCGACAGCACAATTCGTTGCGACGCAATGGCCAAAAATAAAAGACAGCCGCAAAAGCGGTCCGACAGGAAACGATCAGGAAATGCACCGGCCCGCCTGACTGCGGCCCCGGTGGCGAAGGAAGCCGCCACGATGGCAGATACGAATTCGAAGACGCCGAAACACAGCAATTCAAATAGCGAGCAAGGACACAGCATGGACCCCATGAACAAACCGGCCGCCCTCACCCAGGACCCGCATGCTCTTCGTGAGCCGAAGGAGAACAATCTGGAAATCGCGATCGGGCATGAAGTTCGCGCCTTGCGCAAGAAACTTGGCATCACCATCGCCGATCTGGCATCGGCAACCGGCATCTCGATGGGGATGCTGTCAAAGATTGAAAATGGTGTGACATCGCCGTCGCTGACATCGCTTCAGGCGCTGGCAAGTGCGCTGGGCGTGCCGCTGACCGATTTCTTCCGCCGCTATGAGGAACCGCGCAATGCGGTGTTTGTCAAATCGGGCGAAGGCATTGCCATTGAACGGCGCGGCACGCGCGCGGGCCATGAATATAACCTGCTTGGGCATATTGATAACAATACCAGCGGTGTTGTGGTCGAACCCTATTTGCTGACACTGACCGAGGAGTCGAGCAGCTTCCCCGCCTTCCAGCATGAAGGCATGGAATTCATCTATATGCTTGAGGGTGAAGTGCGCTATCGCCACGGGGACCAGCTTTATTACATGCAAGCCGGTGACAGCCTGTTTTTTGACGCAGATGCACGCCACGGACCGGAAGAGCTTCTTTCATTTCCAATCCGTTACCTGTCGATCATCTGCTATCCTGCACGGGCGTAAACTTTCTTCACGGTGAAGAATATAATTCACCCTGATGAAATTTTTATTCTTAAGAGTTGATTCCGCAATCGCGAGCAGTTAGTCTCCATTCCAGCAACAGAATGGAGACTGTCCTGCCATGTGCGGCATTGTTGGTTTATTCCTTAAAGATAAAAGTCTGGAACCGCAGCTCGGCACTTTGCTGTCGGAAATGCTGGTGACCATGACCGATCGCGGCCCTGATAGTGCGGGGATCGCCATTTATGGTGCAGATCAGAACAATCTGGCCAAACTCACAATTCAGTCCCCGGACCCTGAAACCGACTTCGCCGGTCTGACCGATGAATTGCGCGCAGCCGGGATTTCAAATGCATCCATCCTGCCCAAAAGCACGCATGCGGTCATCACGGTTGCCGCCGACCAGATCGATGCCACCCGCAAGGCGCTTGGCGAATTGCGCCCGAATGTCCGGGTGATGGGCACGGGCAGTGTCATGGAAATCTATAAGGAAGTCGGCCTTCCCAAGGATGTGCTCGAACGGTTCAAGATTTCCGACATGTCGGGTACGCACGGCATTGGACATACCCGTATGGCAACCGAAAGTGCGGTGACCACCCTTGGCGCGCATCCGTTTTCGACCGGACTGGACCAGTGCCTTGTCCATAACGGGTCGCTTTCCAACCACAACAACCTGCGCCGTGAACTGTCCCATCAGGGCATTCACATGGAAACCGAAAACGATTCCGAGGTTGCCGCAGCCTATCTGACCGGTGAAATGGCCAAGGGCAAGAACCTTGGCGAAGCACTGACCAGCGCGCTTGATGACCTTGACGGGTTTTTCACCTTTGTCGTTGGCACCAAGTCGGGCTTTGGCGTCGTGCGCGATCCGATTGCCTGCAAGCCCGCCGTGATGGCCGAAACCGATGCCTATGTCGCGTTCGGGTCGGAATATCGCGCGCTTGTGAGCCTGCCTGGCATCGAGGATGCCCGGGTTTGGGAACCGGAACCGGCCACGGTTTATTTCTGGGAACACTGATTATCAAGAACCCTGTCGGGTGCAGCGATAGCGCGCCCCGACCCGACCGCCCGATTGGTGCGGTCGCTTAAGGAAGGAACACACATGCCAGTGTTTGATCTTGCAACCACCGAACTGCGCGCGCTGAATGCGTCACTTCATGCGCTTGATAAAAATGGTGAGAACGCGGAATTCGAAGTCATCAATCCGCGTGGCGCCCATGCGGTTGCTGTCGGGATTGATGCCCCGGTCGATGTCCATATCAAGGGCAGTGTCGGCTATTACTGTGCGGGCATGAATGAAACCGCCAATATCACGGTCCACGGCCATGCCGGTCCGGGTGTGGCGGAAAACATGATGTCCGGCAAGGTCGTAATCAAGGGCGATGCCAGCCAGTATGCCGGGGCAACCGCCCATGGGGGCTTGCTGGTGATCGAAGGCAATGCCTCGTCACGGTGCGGCATTTCGATGAAAGGCATCGACATCGTGGTCAAAGGCAATATCGGCCATATGTCGGCCTTCATGGCGCAATCGGGCAATCTTGTTGTTCTTGGCGATGCCGGGGACGCGCTGGGCGATTCACTTTATGAGGCGCGGCTTTTCGTGCGCGGCAAGGTCAAATCGCTGGGTGCTGACTGCATCAAAAAGGACATGCGCCCCGAACATATCGAGCTTCTGGGCAAGCTTCTGTCCGATGCGGGCATTACCGATGTGAAACCCGAAGAGTTCACGCGATATGGCTCTGCCCGCCAGCTTTACAACTTCAATATCGACAATGCCGACGCTTATTGACGCGCAGCGCTGAAACATCGTTTCAGCCCAGAAACAGGATCAGACCATGAGCCACAAACATCCCGTTACCACGCCGCGCAAATCGGCAACCTTTGATGATTACACCCTTTCGGAAATCCGTCGTGCGGCTGCCACGGGCATCTATGACATTCGCGGAAGCGGCACCAAACGCAAGGTCCCGCATTTTGACGATCTTCTGTTCCTTGGTGCATCGATGTCGCGTTATCCGCTCGAAGGATATCGCGAGAAATGTGAAACCTCGGTCACGCTCGGCACACGCTTTGCCAAGAAACCGATTGAGCTGAAAATTCCGATTACCATCGCGGGGATGAGTTTTGGCTCTCTTTCCGGTCCGGCCAAAGAGGCACTTGGGCGCGGGGCCACCCTTGCGGGCACGTCGACCACGACGGGCGATGGCGGCATGACCGAAGAAGAACGCGGTCATTCCGAAACCCTTGTATATCAGTATCTGCCGTCACGTTACGGCATGAACCCGCGCGATTTGAAACGCGCCGATGCGATTGAAATCGTCATTGGTCAGGGTGCAAAGCCGGGCGGCGGCGGCATGTTGCTGGGTCAGAAAATCTCGGATCGTGTCGCCCATATGCGCAACCTGCCCAAGGGCATTGACCAGCGTTCCGCCTGCCGTCATCCGGACTGGACCGGCCCGGATGATCTTGAGATTAAAATTCAGGAACTGCGCGAGATTACCGACTGGGAAAAGCCGATCTTTATCAAGGTTGGCGGGGCACGCCCCTATTACGATGTTGCCCTTGCGGTCAAGGCCGGTGCCGATGTCATCGTACTTGACGGGATGCAGGGCGGCACGGCCGCGACCCAGGAAGTGTTTATTGAACATGTCGGTCAGCCGACCCTTGCCTGCATCCGCCCGGCGGTAAAAGCGTTGCAAGACATGGGAATGCATCGCAAAGTACAATTGATCGTATCTGGCGGCATTCGCAATGGCGCAGACGTGGCAAAGGCATTGGCCCTTGGCGCGGACGCTGTTTCCATCGGCACCGCCGCACTGGTCGCCATCGGGGACAATGACCCCAAATGGGAAGAAGACTATAACGCGCTTGGCACCACTGCCGGTGCGTATGACGATTGGCATGAAGGCCGTGATCCCGCAGGCATCACGACCCAGGATGCCGACCTGATGAAACGGGTTGACCCGATTGCCGCCGGTCGGCGTCTGGCCAACTACCTGAAGGTCATGACACTTGAAGCGCAAACAATTGCGCGCGCCTGCGGCAAAAATCATGTGCACAACCTCGAACCCGAGGATCTGTGCGCACTGAATATCGAAGCGGCGGCCATGGCCGGTGTACCGCTTGCCGGGACCAGTTGGATTCCCGGTCAGGGAGGATTCTAGAACATTAACGCACCACCGGAACCGGTGTGCCTTTTGGCACGCCGGGATAACCGTTGGCACTGCATAAAATTCGTCAGGGGACTTCAATGACCAAGGATCTATCAGCCTTTGCCCGGGAACGCGGCATAAAGTATTTCATGATCAGCTATACCGACCTGTTTGGTGGACAGCGCGCCAAACTTGTTCCCACCCAGGCGATTGCTGACATGCAGGAAGACGGCGCAGGATTTGCAGGATTTGCCACATGGCTTGACCTCAGCCCGGCCCATCCGGACATGTTTGCTGTGCCCGACCCTGATTCTGTCATTCAATTGCCGTGGAAACCCGATGTTGCCTGGGTAGCCGCCGATTGCGTGATGGAAGGCCAGCCTCTTGAACAGGCTCCGCGCAATGTCCTTAAGGCCCAGATTGCCAAGGCCGCCAAGCTTGGCCTGAATGTCAAAACCGGCGTCGAGGCGGAATTCTTCCTGATCACCGAGGACGGCGCATCGATTTCCGATGCTGCAGATACCGCGGAAAAGCCCTGTTATGACCAGCAGGCGGTCATGCGCCGCTATGACGTGATTGCAGAAATCTGTGATTACATGCTGGAACTGGGCTGGGGTGCGTATCAGAACGACCATGAAGACGCCAATGGCCAGTTTGAAATGAACTGGGAATTTGATGATGCGCTTAAAACCGCAGACAAACATTCCTTCTTCAAGTTCATGGTCAAGTCGATTGCCGAAAAGCATGGCCTGCGTGCGACCTTCATGCCCAAGCCCTTTGCCGGGCAGACCGGCAATGGTTGCCACTGCCATGTGTCGGTCTGGAACGATGTCGGGGAAAATGCCTTTTCCGACAAAAATGCGCCGTTCGGCCTGTCGGCCAAGGGCAAGCACTTCCTTGGCGGCATCATGAACCATGCATCCGCCATGGCGGCAATTACCAACCCCACGGTCAACTCATACAAGCGCATCAATGCACCACGGACCATCTCGGGCGCAACATGGGCCCCGAATTCCGTGACCTGGACTGGCAATAACCGCACCCATATGGTGCGCGTACCGGGACCGGGACGTTTTGAATTGCGCCTGCCAGACGGGGCTGTAAACCCCTATTTGTTGCAGGCCGTGATCATCGCAGCCGGACTGGATGGCATGGCCAATGCCGCCGATCCGGGACCGCATTACGACATCGACATGTATGAAGAAGGTCATCTGGTCAAGGACGCGCCGCGTTTGCCGCTTAACCTTCTTGATGCCGTGCGTGAATTTGGCCGCAACGAGGCGCTTCAGGCCGAATTGGGCATGGCGTTTTCCAAGGCGTTTCTCAAGCTCAAGCAAAAAGAATGGAACTCATACGTATCGCATTTCTCGCAATGGGAACGCGAAAACACGCTTGATATCTGATGCTTCTGCCCGGCCCCAAGACATTCCCCGATGGACGGGGCCGGGTTATTTTCAATCACTGCCAATTTGAAAGCCAGACGAGATGAAAAGCTACGTTCTGACAGTCACCTGTGACTCCCAGCGCGGGGTTGTTGCCGCCATTTCAACCTATCTGGCGGAACAGGGTTGCAACATTACCGACAGTTCCCAGTTCGACGACATGGAGACCGGCCTGTTCTTTATGCGGGTTGCGTTTGTCAGCGAAGAAGGCGTGGATCAGGAAACCCTGTCACGTGGCTTTGATGGTCCGGCAACCCAGTTTGGCATGAATTACCAGTTCCACGACAGTGCCGAGAAGATGAAGGTTCTTCTGATGGTGTCGCGGTTTGGCCATTGCCTGAATGACCTTTTATATCGCTGGAAGATCGGGGCCTTGCCGATTGATATCGTCGGTGTGGTTTCAAACCACTTTGATTACCAGAAAGTGGTGGTCAATCACGACATCCCGTTCCACCACATTCCGGTGACCAAGGACAACAAGCCCGAAGCCGAGAAAAAGCTTCTTGATGTGGTTGCCAGCAGCGAGGTCGAGCTGATTGTTCTGGCGCGCTATATGCAGGTTCTTTCGGATAATCTTTGCAAGAAAATGAGCGGCAAGATCATTAATATCCACCATTCCTTCCTGCCAAGCTTCAAGGGGGCCAATCCCTATCGTCAGGCCTATGAACGGGGCGTGAAACTGATCGGGGCGACGGCGCATTATGTGACCGCCGATCTTGATGAAGGCCCGATCATTGAACAGGACATTGCGCGCATCACCCACGCCCAGAATTCGGCCGATTATGTTTCAATCGGGCGTGATGTTGAAAGTCAGGTTCTTGCGCGTGCGGTCCACGCCCACATTCACCACCGATCCTTTATCAACGGCAATCGCACGATTGTCTTCCCGCCGAGCCCGGGAAGCTATGCGTCCGAACGCATGGGGTAAGCTGCATCCCGAACATAAAAAAACGCCCCGGCCTTTCGCAAGCCGGGGCGTTTTGCTTTACCTGTGCATTAACGCCAGGACTTGATTGCACGGCGGTCAACTGCGCGTGGGACGATGCCGCGCGCCGCATTTCCAATCGCATCAAGGACGTTACTTGCCGCGATATCACATTGCCGGGCTTCCATCCGCCGCATCCGCCCTTCGAACAGTTCGGCCCGTTCTTTCATATCCCGTGGATCGGCAGCACGTTCTTCGCCACTCAGGAAGGCCACCGGATCAAGCCAGTCGAGTTTCAGGGTCGTCAGGTTAAGGCGCAACACATCCCCGTCACGCAAATATCCGATCCCGCCACCGGCAAAGGCTTCGGGCACCATATGGCCGATACAGGCCCCCTTGGTCACCCCGGAATAGCGCCCGTCGGTGATCAGCATTGAGGATGCTTCAAGAATGCGGTGATGGCGCAAATTCTGGGATGGGGAAAACATTTCAGGCATGCCATAGGCTTCGGGCCCCTGCCCGCCAATCACAAAGGCAAAGGACAAGTGCCCCTGTGCCAGCATGTCTTTGGGGGCATCCATATCCACATTATTGCCGCCATTGCGGCGCACGACCGCAGCAATCAGGTCTTCATCCACCCCATCGGTTTCAATCAGGCGCGTGACCAGATCAGGTGATGCAAAATCACCGTTACAGACATGTTCGTTCTCGTAATAGCGAACGATGAAAACATGGTCGTCGAAATGCGACAGCAAATGGTCGCTCATACCCGACGTCTTGACCGCGCAATTTTCGAAGAAACTGCCGGTGATCACATCCACCCCGGACCGACTGCGAACCGGGGTCGCACGAATAACCGATGCATCACCAAGGGCCAAATCAACCGGATTTTCCAGACCGGCAATCCGTTCGGCCCAGGATTTTCCAAGAACCGTTGGTGCATCCAGATCCATCGCCACACCCAGATCAGCCAGAATGCGATAGATGCTTTCCATGCCGCGATTTTTACCCTCGGCCATTTGCCGGGCCAGGACAAAGGTATCGCGATTTTCAGTCAGGCTATGGGCGAAGATTTCCGGTACCGGCGTATTCGTGCGGACATCCTGATAATCATCAATCGATACATCGAACCCGGCATAGCGCATCATGAAGGGCAGATGCAAAAGCATGTTACTGCTTGATCCCGTCGCATTATGGATGCGCACGAAATTGGCAAAGTTGGATTTCAACAAATTGCCAATCGCATATTCCGGCTTGTTGAAAACATTAAACAGCGCATCAACACCCACCGCCACGGCACTAAAGGGTGGCACATCGGTCAGAAGTTCGAGTTCCGGCGGGGTCAGACCAAAGGCCGCCAACATGGTGCGCGACGAATTGCCCGTGCCGTTAAAGGCACAAATTCCGCCCTTTGAATCGCATGTTGCCGCCGCAAGCTGATCAAGTACACGGCGCTCAAGACCGGCGTCAATCAGCCCCAGCAATCTTGCGCGTTCAAGCAACCCGGCAAAAGCCTCGTCCGAGGTGCATTGCAGGATATAGCGCATGTTTTCGCGAATATCGGAGCCCAGATCATCATGTCCGGCCTGATCGGCGTCTGACGCGATTTGATCAAGCATCCGTCGCGTGCCTTCGGGAATTTCCCCGCCCTTGAGAACATGTGACGGCGCAAAGACCGCCCAGACCGGGGCCTGATCCCCGCGATAGGCACGCGCATGATCGGCTGCGGCCAGTCCGGCAACAACCGCAGCGGGGGATTTGTCGCAGCCTGCAATCACATAGGCCGCGTGATAACTGTGGCCTTCAAACGTGATATTGACGGCAGCAGCCGTGTGGTTGCGTGATGCCAGCGAGTAGCTTTGCCCGATATTGTTTTGCGCCGTGCCATCACAGATGACCGGCACATGAAACAGAAACGGCACCCCGCCCATTTCCCATATGCGGATTGCCGCCATCAGGGCCTGAGGCCGATCCAGAAGATGAGCCGGATGATCGGGTGCCCCGCCAATGATTGCGATGCGCGGCCGGTTTTCGACCAGTCGCCCGACCACATCCTTTATTTCCGGCACAGCGAAACTGCGGTCGCGCGCAACCACCGGATTTTCATTGACCGCATCGCGCAGCAGCTTGACAACCGTGATCGGCTGATTGGCGAGACCCTGAATACAATCGCGATACGGGTTGGCTTTTTCATCAATGATGATCGGAGATGCGGGCAGGTTCGTGGGCGACATAATGGATGTTTCTCAATCGAAGCGAAAACGGACGTGAAAGGTGAAACGGCAGGGCTATCTGTCTGACTTTGCCATTAATCAGACAATGCCGCCATCCACAATGAAGTTTTGCGAAGAACAGGCCGATGACACATCAGAGGCCAGAAACAACACCATCTGCGCAACATCATCACCAACCAGTCGACGCTTGACGCATTGCTGTTGCTGAATGCGTTCCTCGTCCTCGGGCGAAATCCAAAGATCCAGCTGTCGCTGCGTCATGATACAGCCCGGCGTCACGGCATTTACGCGAATACCGTCATGCCCCCAATCACGCGCCAAAGCACGGGTCAGACCAATGATCCCGGCCTTTGCGGTTTCATAGGTCACAAGGTCAGGCAGCCCCATCATATAACTTACGGAACTGAAATTAATGATGCTGCCAGCCCCCTTTTCCTTCATGCCGGGCGCCACGGCCTGCGCACAGAAGAAATGATGGTTCAGGTTGACATCGAGCCCGTCGCGCCATTGATCCGGTCCGACATCTTCGGGGGAGTGACGATCATCGCGGGCCGCGTTATTGACCAGAACATCAATGGTTCCAATGGCGGAAGATATTTCGCGAACGGCGCCGGGAATCGCCGTTTGCATGCGCAAATCAAGCGATTTGTAGACAGGTGCGACACCTGTTTCGTCGCGGATCGAGTCAATCAGCTTTTGCGCTGCATCGTCATCAATATCGAAGAATCCGACACGTGCCCCCTGGGCACAGAATGCACGGACAATAGAAGCCCCGATCCCCGACGCACCGCCGGTTACAAGCACGGATTTCCCGTCAATGTCGTGATAACTCGCTGTCATAACGTTCCCTGTCATCTCTTTGTTTTATTTTAGGCAACCAAATTAAATGATGCGGTGCATCATGAACAAAACAGCCAAAAATCAACTGAAGATACCCGGTTTGGGGTCAATTTGATCGTCTAAAGGTCAGTTTTTAATTTATTCACTAAAAAAAATTTGACAGGACGCTCACTTCGCGTCAACATTTTTTCGACAACAAAAATAAATGTCATCACAAGACACACTCATTCAGGGAAGAAACCGATGAAAAAACTCCTTTCAACGGCCATGCTGGCCGGTACCGTACTGCTGTCTGCCAATGCCTTTGCCGCTGACCTGACGGTTGGTGTCAGCTGGTCAAACTTCCAGGAAGAACGCTGGAAAACCGATGAAGGCGCAATCAAGGCTGCTCTCGAAGCTGCTGGCGCGGAATACATCAGTGCCGACGCACAGAGCAATCCGTCCAAACAGCTTGCCGATATTGAAAGCCTGATTGCACGCGGTGCTGATGCACTGATCGTTCTGGCACAGGATTCCGCATCGATCGGCCCGGCCGTCGAACAGGCACTGAACGAAGGCATTCCGGTGGTTGGCTATGACCGCCTGATCGAAAATCCGAACGCCTACTACATTACGTTCAACAACAAGGAAGTCGGACGCCTTCAGGCCGAAGCCGTATTTGGCGCACAGCCCAAGGGCAACTACGTCTTCATCAAGGGCGCACCGACCGACCCGAACGCCAATATCCTTCACGAAGGTCAGCTTGAGGTTCTTCAGGCAGCGATTGATTCCGGTGCCATCAAGGTTGTCGGCGAGGCCTATACCGACAGCTGGCAGCCGGCCATTGCTCAGCGCAACATGGAACAGTTCCTGACCGCTGCGGATAACAAGGTCGATGCAGTTGTTGCCTCCAACGACGGCACGGCTGGCGGTGTGGTTGCCGCCCTTTCCGCACAAGGCATGCAGGGCATTCCGGTGTCCGGTCAGGATGGTGACCATGCTGCGCTGAACCGTGTTGCACTTGGCACCCAGACGGTTTCGGTCTGGAAAGACGCACGTCTTCTGGGCAAGCAGGCTGCCGAGATCGCAGTCAAGCTGGCCAAGGGCACCAAGCTTGGCGAAGTTCCGGGCACCGAGGACTGGAACAGCCCGAATGGCGTAACCATGAAATCCTTCTTCCTTGATCCGGTTGCGATCACCCAGAACAAGCTTGATCTGGTGATTGATGCCGGCTGGGTTTCCAAAGACGTCGTATGCAAAGGCGTTCCGAGCGGCAAGGTATCTGCCTGCAACTAAGGTTCGCTTTTAGTTCCTTATGCCTAGCTTAACCCGGGGTCGGCTGCTGTTGCCGTGCGCAGATTACAGCATGTCGGCCCCGCTGCCTTACGAGCGTTTTCATGTCACGACTACTTTCTAAAATGGAAGTCGACCGCCGACTGGTTGGCCTTGCCGTTGTTCTGCTGGTCATCTGGATCGGTTTTGATATCGCATCGGGCGGGCGTTTTATTACCCCGCGCAACATCTTTAACCTGTCGGTTCAGACGGCATCCGTTGCCGTGATGGCCTGCGGGATGGTTCTGATCATTGTCACCCGGCATATCGACCTTTCGGTCGGCGCCATTCTTGGTGTTCTGGCAATGATCATGGGGGTCGTTCAGACCGATCTTCTGCCACAGTTTCTGGATTACAATCATCCGGCCACCTGGATCCTGACCCTTCTGATCGGCATTACTCTTGGTGCGGCTATTGGCGGATTGCAGGGCGTTGCCGTTGGATATCTTGGTGTTCCGGCCTTTATTGTCACGCTTGGCGGCCTTCTGGTCTGGCGCGGATCGGCATGGTGGGTCACACAAGGACGCACAGTAGCCCCGCTTGACCATAACTACATTCTTCTGGGCGGCGGCATCGAAGGTACGATTGGCGCGACCTGGAGCTGGATCGTGGCCCTGATTGCCATTCTTGCGATCATTTATGCCGCCATCATGGAACGCCGCCGTCGTCTTTCTTTTGAATTCCCGGTCAAACCGATCTGGGCTGAATATACCAACACCATCATCAAAGCCGGTCTGGTTCTTGCTGTAATCACGACCCTTAACGCCTATCACCTGCCAATTCGCGCCGCCGAGCGCCTGCTTGAGAACAAGGGCATTCCGGTCACCCCGGAAAATCTTGAAATCTCGCACGGCATTCCGATCCCGCTTCTGATCGTTGCGCTTGTTGCGATTGTTCTGACCATTGTCGTCAAGCGCACCCGGTTTGGTCGCTATATCTTTGCGATTGGCGGCAACCCGCAGGCAGCCGAGCTTGCCGGGATCAATGTCAAACGCATGACCGTTGCCGTCTTTGCCCTGATGGGCGTCCTGTGCGCGATCAGCGCAGCGATATCATCAGCCCGCCTGCAGTCTGCCGGCAACGATCTGGGTACACTTGATGAATTGCGCGTGATTGCGGCCGTTGTGATTGGCGGCACGTCGCTTGCGGGCGGTGTTGGCACAATTTACGGTGCGCTGATTGGTGCTCTTGTCATGCAGAGCCTGCAAAGCGGCATGGCGCTTCTGGGTGTGGATACATCCCTTCAAAGTATTGTCATCGGGCTGGTTCTTGTTCTGGCTGTCTTTAGCGACAAGTATTTCCACCGTCGTTACAGCGACCCGACCGCGTAAGGAGACCGGATATGACGACCACAGAGATGAATAAAGATCCGCTTGTCGAAATGCGCGATATCCATATCAGCTTTGGCGGGGTCAAGGCGGTCGACGGCGTTTCGATTGACCTTTATCCCGGCGAGGTTGTCGGGGTACTGGGCCATAATGGTGCTGGCAAATCGACCCTGATCAAGATCCTTTCGGGTGCATATCAGGCCGATAGCGGGCAGATCATTGTCGATGGCAAGGAAGCCAAAATCGAAAATGCCCGCGATGCCCGGGACAACAATATCGAGACGATCTATCAGAATCTGGCACTTGCCGATAATCTGGATGCGGCCCAGAACCTGTTTCTGGGGCGCGAGATCATCGACCGGTTCGGTTTCCTTGATGACGCGGCGATGGAACACAAGGCCCGTGAGGTTCTTCATCGTCTGAATCCGAATTTCAAAAAATTCACCTCCCCCGTTTCGGCCCTGTCAGGCGGGCAACGGCAATCGGTTGCGATTGCGCGCGCCCTTCTGTTTGAAGCCCGCGTTCTTATCATGGACGAACCATGTGCGGCCCTTGGCGTGCATGAAACAAAGATGGTCGGCGAACTGATTGATCAGTTGAAACGTGACGGGCTCGGTATATTGTTGATCAGTCACGATCTTCATGATGTGTTTGATCTTTCCGACCGCCTGCATGTGATGAAAAACGGAAAGCTGGTCGGCAGTGTCCGCACAGAAGATGTCACCCATGATGACGTTCTTGGCATGATCATTCTGGGCAAGATGCCCGAACATCTATTGCATCTGGCCGGACCCGGGGCGACCAACGCCCCCGGCGCACCGGACGGATTGCCTCCTGCAAGCACCGCACATCAAAGCGAAACAAGCGAGAACACCCAATGACCCTAGGCTTTCCGGTAAACCAATCCGATATCCTGCCCCACGATGCCAATCGTGCAATTCTGATCGGGCGCATTTGGGACCCGCGGGTTTCCGGCCCGACCCCGGTTCTGGTTGATGGCGAAAATCTGCGCGATATCAGCAATCTTGCCCCGACGATCAGCCAGTTGCTTGAACGCGATGACCTGATTGCGCGCCTGTCCAATCCGGCAAGCTTCCCGACAGCAGCGTCACTGAGCGACATTCTTGAACAGTCACGTCCGGGCACAGACACCAAAACCGCCCATCTTCTGAGCCCCAACGATCTTCAGGCGATCAAGGCAAGCGGCGTGACTTTTGTCGCCAGCCTGCTGGAACGCGTGATCGAGGAACAGGCACGCGGTGACGCCAGCAAAGCCGACCAGATCAGAACTGAAATCACCGGCATCATCGGTGATGACCTGTCACAGATTGAACCGGGCTCGGCAAAGGCCGCCGAGATCAAAAGCGTCCTGATCGAAAAAGGCGCATGGTCGCAATATCTTGAAGTGGGCATCGGACCGGATGCGGAAATCTTTACCAAGTCACCGGTGATGTCCGCAGTCGGCCATGGAGCGCATGTCGGTCTCCATCCGATTTCAAACTGGAACAACCCGGAACCCGAAGTTGTCCTGACCGTCACGTCCAAAGGCAAGATTGTCGGCGCGACCCTTGGCAATGACGTCAATCTGCGTGATGTCGAAGGTCGATCCGCATTGCTTCTGGGCAAGGCCAAGGACAATAACGGTTCTTGCGCGATCGGCCCGTTCATTCGCCTGTTTGACGACAACTTCACGCTTGAAACCGTCAAGGCCGCAGATATCGCCATGGCCGTTGACGGCATGGATGGCTATCACCTTGATGCGGTGAGCTCGATGAGCCAGATCAGCCGCACACCCGAAAGCCTTGTTGGTCAGGCGATTGGCAAGCATCATCAATATCCTGATGGCTTCATGCTGTTTTTGGGTACGATGTTTGCGCCCACAGATGACCGCGGTGGCGCAGGCAAGGGCTTTACCCATGAAATGGGCGATCTGGTCACCATTTCGACACCAACCCTTGGCAAGCTGATCAATCAGGTTGACCGGTCGGACGCCATCAATCCCTGGCACTTTGGCATTACCGCCCTGATGACCAATCTGGCCGCACGCGGACTTCTGTAACATACAGAACACACGCCCCTTCTATCCCCTTGCCAAAACGGGATAAAAAATGCCCATATTTACAAGGCGGGCGAAAAGCCCGCCTTGCCATCCCAAAGGATACTAAGCCGCTTCATGAGCCGCCGTACAGAAGCCGACACCCCACGCCAGCCATCCCAGATCGCAATTCTGCGTTACTTGCGCATTCACGGGCCCGCGGCACGTATCGATATCGGCACCGCAACGGGATTGAGCCCGGCGACCGTAACATCGCTGACCGCTGACCTGATGGCACAGGGGCTGGTACATGAAAGCCAGGGCACAGCAACCGGAACCGGCAGCAACGGCAACGGGAATGGCGGATCCACCCGTGGTCGCCCCAAGGTTCTGCTTGACCTCGTTCCCACCGCTGCCTGCGTTATTGGCGTAAAGATCACAATCAATCTGATCGAAATCGCCCTTGGCAATTTCAAGGGCGAGATCGAATGCAGCTCTGAACACAGTATCAATACCCGCGATCTTGACGAGAAAGAGCTCATCGCAACCCTGATCAGACTGATCGACGGGTTTATCGAAGAGCACAAGGATTTCTCGGCCCGTCCACCGGCAGGCATCAGTATTGCGGTACAAGGTGTATGTGACAGCAATAGCGGCGAGATCATATGGTCCCCCGCCCTTCGTCGTCGCAACATCGCCCTGACCAAGGCGCTGGGCGAACGGTTTGGCGGCATCGTGCAAATGTCAAACGATGCCAACTGTATCGCCACCGCCATTTCGCAAAATACCAACCTGCATCGTGGTGGCGATTTCGCCGTCATCATGCTGGGCTATGGCATCGGCATGGGACTGGTCCTGAACGGGTCGGTCTATAATGGCGATTTTGGTACGGCCGCCGAGTTCGGCCACACCAAATATCAACCTGATGGTCCGCTTTGCAATTGCGGCAAGCGCGGTTGTCTTGAAGCCTATATCGGGGATTACGCCATTCTGCGCGATGCCCGTGGCCTGATTGATCTTCCCGATACGAACAGCCTGCATCCAAGCGAAGAACAGATGATGGATCTGGTTGCCCGCGCACGCGCAGGCGACGAGGATCTGGCGGATCTGTTTCGCCATGCAGGCAAGGTGCTGGGATATGGCATCGCCAATCTGATTGCCCTTTTGGGGCCCAAACAGATTTTCATCACCGGATCAGGCGCACGCGCCTATGACATGATGGAGCCGGAATTGATGCAGGGCCTTGCCCAGGCACAGGTTCCCGAATTACGGCGCGGGCCCGAAATTACCCATCTGGCCTGGGACAAGGATCTGGCCCTGCAAGGGGCGATTGGTCAAAGCCTTTTGCGGCATGACGAGAACATGTTTCAGGCCATCACAACGATCTAGCCACAAGCATGCCACGAACAAAAAAGCCGCTCTGTTCGGAGCGACTTTCTTTTGTCGTACATGACTTGAAACGTGCGGATTAACGCCCGTTTTTCTTGCGCCATTCTTCGTAATTGGCCTTGGTTTCATCCTTGGTTGCCGGATAAAGGCCAATGATCGGCTTGCCTGAAAGGACTTCTTCAAGAACGAAGTCCTCAAAGCTTTCCATGCCCGCGCATTCATCTGCAAGTTCATCTGCGAGATGGGCCGGAATGACAACAACACCGTCCTTGTCCCCGACCAGAACGTCGCCCGGAAATACCGGTGCATCACCGCATCCGATTGGCACATTAAGGTCATAGGCCTCGTGCAGGGTCAGGTTGGTCGGCGCCGACGGGCGGGAGTGATAGGAATGAATGGCAAGCTTGCCAATGCCTTCGGCATCACGGAAACCGCCATCGGTCACGATACCTTCGACACCGCGTTTCATCAGGCGGGTAACAAGGATTGATCCGGCAGACGCCGCGCGTGCGTCCTTGCGGCTATCCATCACCAGAACATGACCGGCCGGACATTGTTCGACCGCCACGCGCTGTGGATGGTTCGGATCGCGGAAAACCTCGATCGGATTGCGATCTTCGCGGGCCGGGATATAGCGAAGCGTATAGGCCTGCCCGACCATGTTTTCATCCTTGGGGGCAACCTGATGAACATTCTGGATGAACTGGTTGCGCAGATTGCGTTTGAAAAGTGCTGTGCACAGCGAAGCGGTGCTGATTTTCTTGAGCTTGTCGCGTGTCGCACTGCTCAGGACATAATCACTCATATTTTGTCTCCGTGGGTTTGCCCGGCGTCAAAGCGCCGGGCGGCATCTTGGTAAAGGCAGTTACGCGATATCAGCAGGCAGAACATCGGTCGGGATGTTCTGATAGCAAACCGGACGCAGGAAGCGGCGGATCGACATGGTGCCGACCGAGGTTGCACCAAAGTTTGTCGATGCCGGGTATGGCCCGCCATGGACCATGGTGTCGGACACCTCGACCCCGGTTGGGAACCCGTTGGCAAGAACACGCCCCGCCTTGTGCTCAAGGATCGGCATCAGCGAGCGCGCATCGGCGGCATCACCCGCATCCAGATGGAGCGTGCAGGTCAACTGACCTTCAAATGCCTTGGCAATGGCCCGCATTTCCGCAACATCCTTGACCCGCACCACCAGACCAAGCGGACCAAAGACCTCTTCGCCCAGCACATGGTTCGACAGCCAGTTTTCACCGGTGGTTTCAAACAAATACGGTGTTGCGTTCCGAAGATCGCAAGACGTGGTCAGGACCTCTTTCACCCCAGACGTTGCCGCAACGCGCTTGGCCCCTGTGCGATAGGTTTCGGCCATGCCATCGGTCAACATGGTCTGGGCTGCCACCCCCGAAAGGGCTTCCTTGGCCGAGGCGACAAAGGCATCGGCATCCGGGCCATCAATAACAACGGCAATCCCCGGATTGGTGCAGAACTGCCCGGCCCCCATGGTCAGCGACCCGGCCCAGCCAACACCCAGTGCTTCACCGCGTGCCGCAACTGCCTCTGGCATCAGGAACATCGGGTTGACCGAGCCCAGTTCGCCAAAGAACGGGATCGGTTCGGGACGGGCTGCGCACAGATCAAACAGTGCGCGACCACCACCAAGCGACCCGGTAAAGCCGACCGCCTTGATCAGCGGATGCTGTACCAGCGACTGACCAACATCACGTTTGCCGCCCTGAACAAGGCTGAAGACGCCCGGATGGACACCGCATTTCCTGATCGCGGCATCAATGGCCTGGGCAACGATTTCACCCGTACCCGGATGGGCGGAATGGCCCTTGACCACGACCGGGCAACCCGCCGCCAGTGCAGATGCGGTATCACCACCAGCAACTGAAAACGCCAGCGGGAAGTTCGACGCCCCGAATACGGCCACCGGACCAATCGGGCGCTGCATCAGGCGCAGGTCAGGACGCGGCAGCGGCGCACGATCAGGCAATGCTTCGTCATAACGACGATCCAGATAGGCACCATCAAGGATGTGGCTGGCAAACAGACGCAGCTGACCGACTGTCCGACCACGTTCGCCCTGAAGGCGGGCTTCGGGAAGGCCGGTTTCCTGGGCGCCGATTTCGGTGATTTCATCGCCGCGCGCATCAATCTCATCGGCGATGGTATTGAGGAATTTGGCGCGCTCTTCGCGGGTGGAATAGCCAAAGGCCCAGAAGGCTTCCTCGGCGGCCTTGGCGGCCTGATCGACAAGCTCGGGCGTACCGACGGGGAAAGTATTGGCCGGACCGTGGGCCGGTTCGGACTGGAAGGTCGCGCTACCTGCAACCCAGTCGCCCGCGATCAGATGTTTTCCTGTCAGGGTATAGGACATGGATGTCTCCTCTGTGCGGCAGGGCCGCTTATTTCACAAGATTGTTCTGACGCATGAAGCCAACCAGCTTGTCATGCTGCGCATCGGTCAACGGCCATGCGGATGGCGGGCGCGTCGCACCACAATCATCCCCCAGCAGTTTAAGGGCTGCTTTGACACCGGTCACGTTCGTACCGTTCATTTCTTCGGCACGGACTTCTTCAAAGGCACTCATATCGCGGATCAGACCGCGGGCCATGGCATAGTCACCGGCCTCAAGGGCAGCGTGAATTGCCATCGAACGTTCCGGCCAAACGTTAATAAGGCCCGATGTAAAACCACGCGCACCCACCGCATAGAATGCCGGTGCCCAAGTTTCAGCCAAACCTCCAACCCAGACAATATCGGGATCACAGGCATTGATCGCCTCGGACAGCTTCATGGCATTGGGCGTTGCCCATTTGACACCAGCCACACCTTCGATGGCACAGAGATCGGCAATGGCCTTGGTGCCGATGGTGTCATTGCGCAGATACAGCATCATCGGAAGACCGCCTGAAGCATCGGCGATGCGCTTGATATATTCGACAACACCACGCGGGGCGACAAAGGGATCTGGCGGCTGATGGATCATAAGGGCCTCCGCACCTGCTTCGGCAGATGCCTTGGCCAGCGCACAGGCATCACGCACTCCTCGCCCGATACCGGCCAGCATCGGCGCACGCCCATCGAGCATCTCGGCAACCGATTTGACCATGGTGATGGCTTCATCCGTGGTCAGCGCATAAAACTCGCCGGTATTGCCATTGACGACCGGAAAATGAACGCCCGCAGACAATGCCCGATCAATGATCGGTTTCAGCTTGGCTGGTGCAAGATCGCCATTCTCGTCATAGGGCGTTACGAGAATGCCGGAAATACCCGACAGCACGCCACGCAGATCGGCTTTGGAAAGTGCCATGGATCGATATCCCTGATTGGTTTGGTTCGTGTTTCGGGGACGGGGCGCATTCAACCACCCCATCCCTTGCGTCTGTTTCTGGTCTGGCGGCAAGCCTAGAAAATATCCGGCTCGCCCGCGGTTTCGCCAAATTCTGGCGACAGGAAGTCAAAGTCGCAGCCTTCATTGGCCTGCGTGACATGTTTACCAAACATCCAGCCATAGCCACGCTGATAGCGGGGTTCCGGCGCCTGCCACGCAGCACGACGACGTTCAAGCTCGTCCTCGTCAACCAGCATGTCCAGACGGCGGCTATCAAGATCAAGTTTGACGATGTCACCGGTTTTCAAAAGAGCGAGCGGACCACCGATATAGGCTTCCGGTGCAACATGAAGCACGCAGGCACCATATGACGTCCCTGACATACGCGCGTCCGAAATGCGCAGCATGTCACGATGGCCCTGTTTGATCAGCGCCTTGGGAATTGGCAGCATGCCCCATTCCGGGAAACCGGGGCCACCAAGCGGACCGGCATTACGCAGCACCATTACATGATCTGGCGTGATATCGAGATTTTCGTCATCCACCGCCTTTTTCATTTCAGGATAGCTGTCAAAGACAAGTGCTGGGCCCTGATGGTTGCGGAACCGTTCATCACAGGCAGCAGGCTTGATCACCGCGCCATCCGGACACAGATTACCCCGCAGAACCGCAAGCGATCCTTCATGATAAACCGGATTGGACAGCGGACGGATGACATCATCATTGTAAACCGTCGCGCCTTCGAGCGTCTGGGCAAGTGTCTTGCCGGTCACGGTGGTAACCGAGGTATCAAGTTTATCGCCAAGCTGGGCCATCAGGGCGCGCAGCCCCCCGGCATAATAGAAATCTTCCATCAGGTAGTCGCCTGTGCCCGACGGGCGAATATTGGCGATCAGCGGTGTGGTGCGACCAAGTTCATCAAGATCATCAAGGGTGATCTTGATCCCGGCGCGACGCGCCATGGCAAGCAAATGAACAACTGCATTGGTCGAACAACCGGTCGCCATCGCAACCACAGCCGAGTTGCGGACAGATTGGGGGGTGACAATCTTGTTCGGGGTCAGGTCTTCCCAGACCATATCAACAATACGACGGCCACACTGAGTCGACATACGAATATGTCCGGCATCAGGTGCCGGGATCGAAGACGCACCCGGAAGGCAAAGCCCCATGGCCTCGGCAATGGCGGTCATGGTCGATGCGGTCCCCATGGTCATGCAGTGACCGTATGAACGGGCAATGCCGCCCTCGACACCCACCCATTCCTCGTCACTGATGTTACCAGCCCGGCGTTCATCCCAGTATTTCCAGGCATCCGAACCCGAACCAAGGATTTTACCGGCATAGTTGCCGCGCAGCATCGGGCCCGCAGGCAGATAGATCATCGGCACACCAGCCGAAAGCGCGCCCATCACCAGACCCGGCGTGGTTTTATCGCAACCGCCCATCAGAACCACACCATCAAGCGGGTGGGACCGGATCATTTCCTCGGTCTCCATGGCAAGCAGGTTGCGATACAGCATCGAGGTCGGCTTGGTGAAGGATTCATCAACCGAAATCGTCGGGAGTTCAACCGGGAAACCACCGGCCTGATGCACACCCTTTTTGACGTCAGCAGCGCGCTCACGGAAATGCAAATGGCACGGATTGATTTCCGACCAGGTATTGAGGATGCCGATCACCGGGCGTCCGGTCCAGTCTTCGGGATCGAGCCCCATCTGCATCAGGCGCGATCGATGCCCGAACGAGCGAAGATCGTCAGGCGCGAACCAGCGCGCACTTCTGAGATCTTCCGCGGATTTTCTGTTTTTGTCGGACATGGCGTTCCTCCCGTCATTCGACCGCCACCAATTTTGCCTCTGGGCGCAATCCGGGCGGCCTGTACTTTTGATTAATGGTTTATGTATGCGCATACACTTACAAGATGTCAAGTGAACTTACATGCCAAAACCAAAGAAACATCATGCGCAAAAATGCCGATAGATTCAGCGATTGACAGGATTTTACGCAAGATGTATCAAATTATGTATGCGCATACATAACGCTTGAAATTTTACAAGTGACCTAACAATAAGAACAAGCAACAAGAACAAGCAACACCAACGCCTTATGGGAACCACACCATCTGGCACAACGGGGACATCCCCACCATTCAGGAATGCGTCATTCGGGAGGAATCTTATGACCGGACTTTTTAAATCCATCGCTGCTGCTGCAGGTTTTGCTGCCATGGTTGCCTCGCCAGTTTTGGCTTCAGCTGCTGATCTGCCAAGCAACATCCGCCTTGTTATCGGGTCGAAATCGACCGGCGGCGACACCTATCAGAACAGTGCAATCGTTGCCGAAGCCCTGTCCAAGAAACTCGACATCAATGTGAAGGTTGATGCCGTTGGTGCGAGCGAGGCATTCAAGGCACTACAGCGCGATTCGCGCGGCACCACCATTATGATCTTCCACGATCAGTCCTACCTTGCGAACATGTATGGCGTTCGCGGCTATGACGATATCTTTGAAAACTACGTCGTCGGCCCGACGGTCGCGATCAATCCGGGCAACGCTTATCTGGTTGCCAAAAACTCGCCGATGCAGTCGATGGAAGACGTCCTTGCCGCCGCCGCATCCGGTCAGCGCGTTCGTGTTGCCATTCAGGCCGGTGGCGTTTCGGAAATCGGCTTCTCGGCCATGAAAAACGCTGCCAAGATCATGAACCCGGGCTCCGAAAAAAACATCGTTCCGGTCAATACCGGTTCGCAAGCTGATAAAAACCAGCTGATGTTTGATGGTCAGGCTGATGTGATCAACGGTTCGGTTCAGGCGAACGAACAATTCACTCAGCTTGCCAATGATGACCAGAAAGCAATGCGCTTCATCTGGCTGACCGCACGCGAAGAAACCATTGAACAGGCAAATCCGGAAGGCATGGGCGATACCTCGCGCGATGAGCTTCTGGCTTTCACCACACCGAATGTGAATGTGACTTTTGACGGCAAAAAGAACTTCACCTTCGACAAGGAATTCTTCCTTCTGTTCAACAAGGACATGGACGCAGAACAGATTGCCGCCATCGACAATGCGCTGAAGGAAATCTATGCCGAAGGCGAGATCCAGAAAACGCAGAAAGCATCCTTCTTCATCCCGAACTACAAGCCGCAGGCTGAAGCATCGGCATATCTGAAGGAAAAGCGCGACGAATACCGTCAGGTCATCGACGCGATTGCAACCAACTGACTTCCCGGTTGGCCCGGCATTTCAATGCCGGGCCACTTTCGCCTGATCCGGCGGATTTCACAACCCGCCGCCACTTGCCGAATAGCCCCCCCGGACCAATTCCATTCCATCTGGAATTCCGTACCATGGGGAAAACAGGCACATCCGGAGGCGTCCCATGTCGTTTGACTCCCCCTTTCATGTGACGGTTGATTTCAACACGTCGCACATGATTTTCCCGACGATTATCGCCGTAATCCTCGGAATATTGTTCATTTCGATCCTGATCACGCGTGGCAGTACGATCCTTGCTACCGTGACCAGCGGCACCTGGTGGCCCGCGGGCATCGACCACAGACGGTTCTTTGGGACCATTGCACTAACCGTGATCTATTTTCTGACGATGCCGGAAGTCGGGGATTTATTCCCGAATACCGGACTTGGATTTTACCTGTGCTCGATCCCGTTTCTGTTTGCGCTTAGCACGCTTTATCTGCACGAGCACAGCCGTCGAACATTGCTGATCGCGGGTGCCAACGCGCTGATCGCGCCGAGTGTCGTCTGGTACATCCTGTCCGAACTTTTCAATATTTCGCTGCCATAAGGGGTGCTGTCCCCGGTTTGGCGCGGCTTGATCCAAGAGATTTATCATGGAACTCCTATCCATCCTGACACCGCTATTCTTTGGGCTGGTTGCCGCGGGCACCGTGATCGGCATCATCTTTGGTGCGATCCCCGGCATGACGGCAACCATGGCGGTGGCTGTGTGTTTGCCGCTGACCTATTCGCTGGGCCTTGAAAACGGGCTGGCACTTTTGCTTGGTCTTTATGTCGGGGGCATTTCAGGCGGTCTGGTTCCCGCGATCCTTTTGAACATTCCCGGCACCCCGTCATCAATCACCACCACGCTTGATGGCTATCCGATGACCCAGAATGGCGAAGGTGAACGCGCCCTCAAGATCGGGATTACCTCGTCACTCGTTGGCGGTCTGATCAGTCTGGCCGCCCTTTATCTGTTTGCCCCAGCACTGGCCGATTTTGCGATCAAGTTTTCCTATATCGAAAAATTCCTGATCATCTTCTTTGCGCTCACCGTGATGGCAGCGCTTTCGAACAGCCTTCTGGTCGGGATTTTCAGCGGCTTTTTGGGTGTTTTCATCAGCCTGATCGGCGCCTATGACATTTCGCGTGGCGGCAATGGCGAGCTTCGCCTCGTTCCGGAGTTCCTTGAATATTACCTTGAAAGCGGATTTTCACTTCTGCCGGTTCTGATCGGCTTGTTCGGGCTGGCAACCATCCTGATTGATGCCGAGGAAGGCATGAAGGAAGGCAAGGGCCTTTCGGGGGTCAAGATCGGCGGCAAGCCCTTCAAGCTATCTGTGTTCAAAGGACAGATCATCAACCTGATCCGGTCTTCATCGATTGGCACCTTTGTCGGCATTCTGCCCGGTGTGGGCGGCAGCGCGGCGTCCATCCTTGCCTATAGCCAGGAAAAGAACTTTTCCAAGAACCCGGAAAAATTCGGCAAAGGCGCTCCGGCCGGGGTGATTGCATCGGAAAGCGCCAATAACGGTCTGACCGGCGGGGCACTTGTACCGCTGTTATCACTGGGCATTCCCGGGGATTCCACCACCGCCATCCTGATTGGTGCCTTTACCCTGCAAGGCATTCAGGTCGGCCCGCTCTTTATCGGCAACAATCCGGTGACCTGGGATGCGATGATCATCGCCATGCTGGCGGCCAATATCATCATGTTCCTTGTTATGGTTCTGGCCATCCGTCATATCGCCAAGGTCGTCACGGTTCCCAAGAACATTCTGTTCCCGATCATTCTGATGATGTGCGTGGTAGGTGCCTATACGATCAATTACGGCGTGATGTTTGATGTCTGGACGCTTTTGATCTTTGGTCTGTTTGGATATCTAGCCCACAAGATCAAGCTTGAAATCGCACCCTTTATCATCGGTTTCATTCTGGGCCCATCCGCCGAGATCTATTTTGTCAAAAGTCTGGAATCCTTTGGCACGCTTTCGATCTTCTTTACCAAAAGCTGGATCGCAATCCTGCTGTGGGGCTTGATTGCACTTTCGATTGCGTTTTCAATTTCGGTCGCACGCAAGAAAAAGCGCATGAGCAGCGGCATCGACGATCAGGCATGACGTTTCAAGACCGGGCAAGAAGCAACAGTTCCCTCCCTGTGCTGTAAAGTGGTTTCCACCCGAACCACGCTTCTTGCCCACCATTTTTTGCTGATGTAATGTCCGGCTCAGGCAAAATCATCGTTTTCGGACAGCAACCAATGCCGCGCATCACCAACATGCGGCATTCAGATCAAGAGATCGTAACCCTTTGTCATCTGAGCCAAAACACACTGATCAGACAACGCTTGCCGAAATCAAAAGCGGCACCGTCACGATGGAAACCGTCGGACGGATCGCGGGCGTTTCACAGGTCACTGTTTCGCGCGCACTAAATGACCCGAAAAAGGTCTCGGCCAAGACCCTGCAGCGTATTCAGGACGCGATCGAACTTACCGGATATGTGCCGAACATGGTTGCCGGTGCGCTGGCGTCCCGACGCAGCAAACTGATTGCCGCACTGGTGCCGTCCATCACCAACGTCATTTATTCCGACCTGATGCAGAATTTCATCAATGTCATTCGCGGGTCGGGCTATCACGTTCTGATGGCTGAAACCGGCTTTTCGCAGGATGAAGAACAGGCCGTTGTTTCAACCATGCTCAGCCGCCGCCCCGACGGCATTCTTCTGACCGGCATCCATCATTCGGCCAGTTGCAAACGCATGCTGCTCGGCGCGGGTATTCCGGTGATTGAAGTCTGGGATATTACGGAAAACCCGCTTGATGTCTGTATCGGCTTTTCTCATATCAAGGCTGGCGAGGAAATGGCCCGCTATGCCGCCCGCAAAGGCTATGACAAGGCGCTGATTGTTTCGGCCGGGGATGAACGCGCTTTGCGCCGCAAGGATGCCTTTGCCGCCCAGTTCGGACAACTGACCGGCAATCCGCCGATTGAAGTTCTTTATGAGGCCGGAGCAACCATTGAACGCGGGCGAAACGGCCTGACCAGTGGCCTTGCAAAGGGCTTTAAGAACGGCATCATCATGTGCAGCTCCGACCTTTTGGCACATGGTATCCTGATCGAGGCACAGGCGCGCGGCATCCGCATTCCCGAAGATATGGCTGTCCTTGGGTTTGGCAATCAGGATTTCTCGGCCTTTACCCTGCCCTCCCTGACCACGGTCGAGATCAACCGTCCCGATCTTGGCAAACGTGCGGCCGAGGCACTGGTGGCACGGATTGAAAATCAGCCATTGCCAACCAAGTCGATTGATGTCGGGTTTGAGATTATCGAACGCGCGTCAACCTGACCACTATCGGATCAGGCAAAGCGGCGAAACAGCCCGCGCCGTTCGCGACAAATCAAGGTCAAGCCCGCCTGCCGTGCCAGATTAACCGCGGTCAATGTCGGCCCCGAAAGGGTGACAAGCCCGCCGATCCCGCATTGCACGGTCTTGGTGACGATTTCATAGGAACAGCGACTGGTCATCAGGATAAACCCGCCCGTCGCATCAATCCCCTGACGCGCAACAGCGCCCAGCACCTTATCAAGGGCGTTATGGCGTCCGATATCCTCGCGGACCAGCTTGATGTTACCGCCAACATCGACAAAGGCACTGGCATGCAAAAGCCCGCCGCCTTCACGATTGCGAGTCTGAAGATCGGGAAGCGCGTCAATGGCCCTCAAGACGATGTCCTGCGCCATATTACCCGGTACGACCTTGCCGATCTTGTCCATTGCCACCGCTTCGAGTGACTGCACACCGCACAGCCCGCAGCCCGACCGGCCTTCAAGGGTGCGGCTACGTTCATCAAGGCGATCAAACACGTCTTCATGCAGATCGGCTTCGATCACATAGCCCTGAAGGGTTTTTCGAACATCGCGCAAAGTGATTTGGGAAATGTCATCGGCAATCCCCTCGGACAGGGCAAAGCCGATCAGGAAATCTTCGAGATCGTGGGGCGATACCATCATCACCGCATGCGATTTGCCATTAAACGTCAAGGCAGCCGGAACTTCCGGCTGCAAGATCATTGGCGCATCGTCATTCCCGTCATCGCGTGAAATGGCGCGCGCCAGATCGACATCGCGACCGTCAAGAATGCGGTTCTCTGATGGTTTGGGCGTCATGCGGTTTCTTTGACCTTACGGATCGAAGGGGCCGCTTCAAGAACCAGCGGATCAAAACCTTCATGTCCGGCAGCAATCATGTCAAACAGCTGTTTGCGCATGCGCGGTTCCCAGAAATCGCTGATATGACCAGCGACACCCGCAGCCGCCTCTTCCTTGGGCTGCGATTTGAAAAAGGTCGCGATCTGATTGGCCATATAGACAAGTTTGTCAGGTGCCATTGCTGTTTACTCTTTGGCTGTAACTTTTCGATATTCAAAGGATTTGCCAGATATCATGCACAAGCGAGTATAGCACAATATCTGGCAGGGTATCCTATTCGGCAGCATCCATGCGCGGCTTGATCCGCCGCGACTGTTCGGCCTGACGGTCATATTCCACCTGCCATTCCGACGGTCCGTTGCTTGACGAGACCTGAACAGCTGTGACCTTGTATTCCGGGCAATTGGTCGCCCAGTCGGTAAAGTCGGTGGTGATCACGTTGGCCTGCGTACCCGGATGGTGGAAGGTTGTGTAAACCACACCCGGTGCGACGCGATCGGTAATGGTGGCGCGAAGGGATGTTTCGCCAGACCGCGATGCAAGACGGATCCAGTCACCTTCGCGAATGCCGCGCTGTTCTGCGTCATGCGGATGGATTTCCAGAAGGTCTTCCTTATGCCAGGCGGTGTTTTCAGTACGGCGGGTCTGTGCGCCCACATTATACTGACTAAGGATACGCCCGGTCGTGAGAAGCAGCGGGAAGCGCGGACCGGTACGTTCATCGGTTGCCACATATTCGGTGACAACGAATTTGCCCTTGCCGCGAACAAAGCCGTCAATATGCATGACCGGTGTTCCCAGCGGCGCCTTGTCATTGCATGGCCACTGCACTGATCCTTCGCGTTCGAGAAGGTCATAGCTGACATTGGCAAAGCTTGGCGTGGTCGCCGCGATTTCCGCCATCACCTGTGACGGGTGGGTGTAGCTCCAGTCCAGCCCCATGGCGCGCGCAAGGTTCTGGGTCACCTCCCAATCGGCAAAGCCGTTCATCGGTGTCATGACCTTGCGTACGCGGTTGATGCGGCGTTCGGCATTGGTAAAAGTCCCGTCCTTTTCAAGGAAGGTCGAACCGGGCAGGAAGACATGGGCATAGTTCGCTGTTTCGTTCAGGAACAGGTCATGGACGACAACACATTCCATCGCGGCAAGACCAGCGGCGACATGCTTGGTATCGGGATCAGACTGAAGGATATCCTCGCCCTGAATATAGATGCCCTTAAACGTGCCTTCGACCGCGGCATCAAGCATGTTGGGGATACGAAGCCCCGGTTCGTCGTCAAGTTTCACACCCCAGATATCTTCAAAGATATCGCGGGTCGCACTGTCCTGAATATGGCGATAACCCGGCAATTCATGCGGGAATGATCCCATATCACAGGATCCTTGCACGTTGTTCTGACCACGCAGCGGGTTCACGCCAACACCCGGACGGCCGATATTGCCAGTCGCCATGGCAAGGTTGGCAATCGCCATCACGGTGGTGGAACCCTGACTATGTTCAGTTACACCCAGTCCGTAATAGATCGCACCGTTGCCACCCGTGGCAAAGGCACGCGCCGCCGTGCGCATGGCATCGGCATCAACACCGGTCATTTCGGCAATCGCTTCGGGGCTGTGCTTGGGGTCGGACACAAAGGTCGCCCAATCCTGGAATTCATCCCAGTCACAACGTTCACGAACGAACGCCTCGTCAAACAGGCCCTCGGTCACGATGACATGGGCAAGGGATGTCAAAACCGCAACGTTGGTTCCCGGACGCAGGGCCAGATGCGCAACCGCCTCGATATGCGGGGAACGGACCAGATCAATCCGGCGCGGATCAATCACGATCAGTTTCGCCCCCTGACGCAGACGCTTTTTCAAACGCGAGGCAAAAACAGGATGCCCGTCCGTCGGGTTCGCCCCAATCAGGATGACCACATCGGTCTGTTCGACAGAATCAAAATCCTGCGTCCCGGCCGATGTGCCAAAGGTGGTTTTAAGACCATACCCGGTCGGCGAATGACAGACACGCGCACAGGTATCAACGTTATTGTTGCCAAAGCCCGCACGGACCAGCTTCTGAACAAGGAAGGTTTCCTCGTTGGTGCAACGTGATGACGTGATCCCGCCAAGTGCACCCTTGCCGTATTTGGCCTGAATGCCCCTGAACTTGTCGGCGGTGAAGCGAAGGGCTTCTTCCCAGCTGACTTCCTGCCAGGGATCATCGACACTTTCGCGGATCATCGGATTGAGGATGCGGTCCTTGTGATTGGCATAGCCATAGGCAAAGCGCCCTTTGACACAGGAATGACCACGGTTGGCCTTGCCATCCTTGAACGGCACCATGCGCACCAGCTCCTCGCCGCGCATTTCGGCCTTGAACGAACAGCCGACCCCGCAATAGGCACAGGTGGTAACGACCGAATGTTCCGGCTGACCGATTTCGATGACCGATTTTTCCTGAAGGGTTGCGGTCGGGCAGGCCTGAACACAAGCGCCACAGGATACGCATTCGGAATCAAGGAAATCTTCGTGCATGCCCGGCGAGACACGGGATTCAAACCCGCGACCTTCAATGGTCAGGGCAAAGGTGCCCTGCACTTCTTCACAGGCACGGACACAGCGCGAACAGACAATACATTTCGACGGGTCATAGGTGAAATACGGGTTGGTCTGATCCTTGGCCATATAGCGCGGGTTATCTTCCCCGTTCTGGCGGACCTGAACGTGGTTACCGCCTTCATAGCCATAGCGCACATCACGCAGACCAACCGCACCTGCCATGTCCTGAAGTTCACAATCACCATTGGCGGCACAGGTCAGGCAATCCAGCGGATGGTCGGAAATGTAAAGTTCCATCACCCCTTTACGGATTTTCTTAAGCCGCTCGGTCTGGGTATGGACCACCATGCCATCAGATGCTGGTGTGGTGCAGGATGCCGGTGTGCCGTTGCGGCCTTCGACCTCAACCAGACACAGACGGCAGGAGCCAAACGCATCAACCATATCGGTCGCGCAAAGCTTGGGCACCTGAATGCCTGCTTCCATCGAGGCCCGCATAACCGATGTGCCTTCGGGCACGGTCACGTCCCTGCCATCAATGGTCAGCGTGACGGTCTTTTCGGATTTGGCGGCGGGGGTTCCGTAGTCGACTTCTTTGATCAAGGACATCGTATTACTCCGCAGCTATATCAAGCGCACGTGGCTTGAAATCATCAGGGAAATGGTTCAGGGCACTCAGCACCGGATAGGGCGTAAAGCCACCCAGTGCACAGAGCGATCCGAACTTCATGGTTTCACAAAGATCGCGCAGAAGTTCGATCTGCAATTCGGGCTCTTCGCCACGCTCAAGCTTGTCGACAACTTCGGTGCCACGGATCGAACCGATGCGGCATGGCGTGCATTTGCCACATGATTCAATCGCGCAGAATTCCATGGCAAAGCGGGCCTGCTTCATCATGTCGACCGTATCGTCAAAAACGACCACGCCAGCATGACCGATCAGACCATCGCGCTTGGCGAATTCTTCGTAGTCAAAGGGCGTATCAAACAGTTCGCGCGGGAAATAGGCGCCCAGCGGCCCCCCAACCTGCACGGCCTTGACCGGACGACCGGTTGCCGTGCCACCGCCAATCTGTTCGACAATTTCGCCCAGTGTCAGACCAAAGCCGATCTCGTACAGACCGCCATGTTTGACATTGCCGGCAATCTGGATCGGGATGGTGCCACGTGACCGGCCCATGCCGAAATCGCGATAATATTCCGGACCCTTTTCAAGAATGACCGGAACCGAGCACAGGGAAATCACGTTGTTCACAACCGTCGGACGGCCCATGAAACCCTGAAGTGCTGGAAGTGGCGGCTTGGCACGCACAACACCACGCTTGCCTTCCATGCTGTTCAGAAGCGAGGTTTCCTCGCCACAGACATAGGCACCTGCCCCCATGCGAACTTCCATATCGAATGCCTTGCCCGAACCAAGAACACTGGCCCCCAGAAGTCCCGCCGAACGGGCAACGTCAATCGCCTCGTTCATGATACGGATCGCGTCGGGATATTCCGAACGGGTATAGACATAGCCCTTGGTCGCCCCGGTCGCGAGACCGGCAATGATCATGCCTTCGATCAGGACGAAGGGTTCACCTTCCATGATCATGCGATCGGCAAAGGTGCCGCTGTCGCCTTCGTCGGCATTACAAACGATATATTTCTGATCGCCCGGCGCTTCGCGTACCGTGTTCCATTTGATGCCGGTCGGGAAACCGGCACCGCCACGTCCGCGCAGACCACTGTCGGTCACCGCCTTGACGATGTCGGCTGCCGACATTTTCAAGGCATTTTCAAGACCCGTAAGGCCATCATGGGCGCGATAATCGTCAAGCGATACCGGGTCAATAATGCCGCAACGCTGGAATGTCAGGCGCGACTGGCTTTTAAGGAACGGGATATCCTGGGTACGGCCAAGATAACGTTTGTGTTCCCCGCCCTTAAGGAAGTCGGCAGCAAACAGGGCATCGATATCATCGGTGCTGACCGGGCCATAGGCGACACGCCCACGTGGTGTTTCGACCTCGACCATTGGTTCCAGCCAATACATGCCAAACGATCCGTTGCGCACGACTTTGACATCGGCACCGATCTTTTCGGCCTTGCTGGCAATGGCGCTTGCCACTTCATCTGCGCCAAGGGCAACAGCACCGGAATCAAGCGGGACATAAACCTTGATACTCATGCGCCCACCTCGTCGAGAATACGGTTCATGCGATCCCTGGTCACACGGCCGACCACCTTGCCATCAACCATCGCAGCCGGGGCGCAGGCACAAAGACCAAGACAGAAAACCGGCTCCAGCGTGATCTTGCGATCTGATGTGGTTTGCGACCAGTCGACTTTCAGATGGCGACGGACCTGATCACCAAGCGCATCTGCGCCCATTGCCTGACAGGCTTCGGCACGGCAGATCTTGATGACATGCTTGCCCGCCTTTTCTTCGCGGAAGTCATGATAGAAGCTTGCCACCCCGTGGACTTCGGCCCGGCTGAGGTTCAGTTTTTTGGCAATTGTCTGAAGCGCGCCTTCGGGGATATGGCCGAACTCTTCCTGCACTTCGTGCAAAATGGGAAGTAGCGGGCCCTCCATCGTGATCATCTGATCACAAATGGCCTCGACGCGGACATTATGGTCCTTGGTCGTTTCCGACATGCAAGCCTCTCTCTCAAGCATGTTGCAGATATCTTTGTTATTCTTGCCAGTGTCGGGCATCTGGACCGCCCGTTCAATAAAGCCATCCCGTTACGCGATAGCGAAAACCTATCAAGGAACGATCAGGCCGGTTCGAGTTCCGATAAAAGCTTTGCTTCTTTTAACAGTGCCGACACAACTGGCGTTGCCGGTTCACGTTTTGCCGCGATCATTCCAACCAGATGAGCCGCATCGGGCTCTATGATGGGAATAGATTTCACGCGATCATGAAGACTGAACTCGCGGATCATCTTCACCGGCATGATGCTGGCCCAGTTTCCGGTATGAACATGGGTAAACAGGGCAATCATCGAATCACTTTCGAGGGTCGGTGCCACCCGTGCGCCGGCCTCGTTAAGGTGTTGATTGATAATCCGGCGGTTCTGCATATCAGGCGTCAGAAGACAGAGCGGAAATTCCGCTGCTTCGCGCCAGGTGATGCTTTCGCGATCTCCGATATCATCGAAATTCGAGGTCACCAGATGATAGCGTTCATAATAAAGCGGGATTGATGTCACCCTACCAAGCGGTTCATTATCAAGATAGGTAATGCCGACATCAATTTGAAGATCATCAAGCAGAGCCTGAATTTCGGTTGATGTGCGCGACAGGATCGCAAATGTCACATCGGGGTGTTTTTCGCGAAACGGCGTGGTCAGTTCCTGCACCATCGAGAGCGCGGTTGGAATAACCGCAATCTGCACCTGCCCGGTCAGACCGAACCGCATGGCGCGCATTTCATCGCGCATCGAACGGGTGCTGCCGACAATATGGCGCGCCCATTCCAGAACACGTTCACCTTCGGGTGTCAGTCCCTGATAGCGCGATCCGCGCTTGACCAAGACGACACCAAGATGGTCCTCAAGCTGGCGGAGCGCACTGGACAAAGTCGGCTGTGTGACGCCGCATTCCTCGGCGGCATGTCCAAAATGCTGCTCACGGGCGAGCACCATAAACATTTCGAGTTTATCGATCATTTTATATCCGGCATCCGGTCAGGCCGGGATGCTGTGTTTTGCTGTTGAAGTCGGCCTTCTGTCCGGCCGTTACAAGAATTGAAAACGCGCGTTCTGACGCTTGCGTGTTCCGGTTGCAGGATAACCGATTATCCCCACGGGAAAAAAGGTTATTCCTGCAACAGAACGCGGGGCCGGGCTGGATGAACAAAATCCCGACCCGGGACATGACGATGCCAATCATGCCCCCGGATGGCCAACAGACAGACATTGCCAGCCAGTCGTCGGGCGTCGATCACAGGGAGCGATGATCGACGCCCTGGGTCCTTACGCTTTGGACGTTGCTTCACGTCCGGTGGCGGTTGCACCACCTTCCTGCGTTTCCATGTAGTGCTTGTCATCAATCGGACGGACCATTTTGTTGGCGACAAGTGCAATCGCCAGCAGGGCCGCCATGGCATACATGGTGGTGTTATACAGGCTTGAGGTCGGATCAACCGTTCCTGCCGGTGCGATTTCCATCAGACGCCCGATGGTCACAGTTTTGGCAGCAACCAGCTGATCAAGCTGTTCAAGGCCCGCACCGAATTTTGCCTGGAAGGCCGCCGGATCAACCTTGGCAGCCAGATCCTTGATCGAATTGGTGACCGAGGTCTGACGCAGCTGGGTGATGGCAAGCGGACCAAGTACACCCGCCGTACTCCAGGCGGTCAGAAGACGACCATGAATACCGCCGACATATTTGGTGCCGAAAATATCCGCCAGATAGGCCGGGATGGTTGCAAAACCGCCGCCATACATCGTGAAGATGATCATGGTTGCAGCATAGAACATCACCAGATAGGTGACAGCCGGATTAATACTGACCTGCTGGGCTGCGAACGGGATCGACAGATACAGAGCAATGCCCAGAATAAAGAAACAGTAATAGGTATTCTTGCGGCCGATATAATCCGACATCGATGCCCAGAAGAACCGGCCACACATGTTAAAGACCGAAATCATGAACACATAGGTCGCGGCAAAGGCCGAGTTGACCACCAGCGGCAAGGTCGTGCCGAAGATTTCCGACATCATGGTTTTGGCAACGCCAATCACACCAATACCCGCCGTAACGTTAAAGCACAGCACGATCCACAACAGGTAGAATTGCGGGGTTTTCAGGGCCTGATCGATATGAACGTTCTTATGCGTGATCATGCGCTTGGACGCTGCATCGGCAGTCGGTGGCGTCCACCCTGCCGGAAGCCAGCCTTCACGCGGGACACGATAGGAAAATGCTGCAATCATCATGACGATGAAATAGGCAACACCAAGGGTAAAGAAGGTCGCCGCAGCACCGGTATTGCCTGTGCCCGCAATATAAACGCCTTCCTGGATCGGAACCGGTGCAGAAGCCACCTGTGCGGCACCTGCCACAACAACCTCGACCATCTGGCCACCGACTTCGGCCATACGCTTGCCACCTTCGGTAACAAGGTTCACCGCGCTTTCCGGGCCAAGATATTCCGGCACCTTGTAAAACACCGAAAGCAGGCTTTCCTTGATCGGGGTTGCGATCATCGCACCACCGCCAAAGCCCATGATCGCCATACCGGTCGCCATGCCGCGACGATCCGGGAACCAGCGGATCAGCGTTGAAACAGGCGACACATAGCCAAGACCAAGGCCACAGCCACCAATCACCCCATATCCGAGATAGACCAGCCAGAGCTGATGGGTGGCAATACCAAGTCCACCGACGATGAAACCGCCGCCCCAGCAGAAGGCAGCAACAACGCCCACCATACGCGGGCCGACTTCTTCAAGCCATTTGCCGCCAAAGGCAGCCGCAAGGCCAAGAAACACAATGGCGACAGAGAAAATCCAGACGACGGACTGCAAGCCCCAGTCACCCGAGCTTGCAGCGACCACGCCAAATTCCTTGATCAATGGCGGGTTGAAGATGCTCCAGGCATAGACAGACCCGATGCAAAGATGAATGGCAATGGATGCTGGCGGCACCTTCCAGCGGTTAAAATCGTCACCCGCGACGATGTGCTCTTTCTTTAGGTTATCAAACATGACGTTGTTTCCTCCCGGCATTATGATTTTTCTTGCCTTGCCCACCCCCGGTTGAAGGCATTGTGCAGGGCAACCACGGTTGAACCCGGAATTCTCAACGTCGCAATCAGCGTGCCATCAGCCAGAAATCCTGATATTCTGCCGATCAAAGACAGATAAACGTCATATTGCAGCGCACGCGCATGGACAAAATGTCCAACTCCCGATGCGCGGAGAAGTAGCAGTCAGACAAAATGTCCACTCGCAACTGCAGCAATTTCAATGCAAAGACCCAAGGCGTGTGCTGTAAGCGGACGAAGACCTGACGCCGCTTTCAATGCAGGAAAATCGTGCGATCCAAACGTCTTTATTCATGGCTGAACAGTCGGAAAATCACGACCAGGGAAAGAAATGCCATCAACCGGACAAGATCCTGTGCAATTGAAAAATCGTGCTGCGACAACCCTTGTCATTTCGCATTGCGCGTTATTAAGAAAGGGCCATGAGCCTGTTCCCATCCCCTTGCCCGCGAAGGACACAGATGAGCGAAATCCTTACCGACAGACTGATCATCAGACGCTTTGCTAAAACCGATGCAGCAGAACTGTTCGACTACATTTCGAACCCACGCGTAAACTGCTTTATGGATGACAAAGTCGCAACGCTGGAACAGGCAAAGGTCAAGGCCCGGAAACGTGCAGGGGATAAGATGTGTCTTGCTGTATGCCTGCAAGACACAGGAGCCTTAATTGGTGAGCTGTTGCTTCATCAAGATGATCGCGACACCTATTCCGTGGCATGGAACTTCAACGAAAAGGTTGAAGGTAAGGGGTATGCCAGTGAAAGCGCACGCGCCTTGTTTGACCATTTGTTTATCCAACTCGACGCAAGACGGCTCTATGCCTATGTCGAGGACAACAATTTCAAGTCGCAGAAGCTTTGCGAAAAACTTGGTATGCGCAAAGAGGGTTGTTTTGTGGAGTTTATTTCGTTTGTCAATAATCCGGACGGCACGCCCAGATACGAGAATACTTTCCAGTATGCCATCCTGAAGAAGGAATGGCTGCACAAAGACACCTGAAAAAACCAAGCAAATTAATGGATCCTGCCGCAAAAGCCTTTTCGGGTTAGGTTACTGCGGCTCTAGTCTGCCTCCGGCAACCAGATGGTAAATATCGTACCCTTGCCCGGTTCGCTTTCGACAGCAAGAGTACCGCCTTGCCGGTCAATCAGGGTCTTGGTGATCGACAATCCCAGCCCGGTGCCTTCGCGGCGTTTGGTCGTATAGAACGGATCAAAGATGCGATTGAGAATGTCGGGCTCCATGCCGATACCGGTATCGCGCACCGTCATCAGGATACCGGGCCGACCATTCCGGTCTGCATCCTCGTCAATCAGGGTCAAAGTGCCGCGATCTGGCATCGCATGCAGGGCATTGACCATCAGGTTTACCAGTACCTGTTGCAGTTCCGTGCGGTTCATCAAGACCAGCCGGTTTGATTTATGTTCACGGATAACATCAATCTCGGCCCGGCTCAGCAGATGGGCGACAAGCGGCATACAATCCTCGATCACCTCGCCGACACTATGGCGTTCGACGTAACCTGCATATTCTTCGGGTTTGGCGAATTGCAAAAGCTTGGTGACAATCAAATTGATGCGATTGACCTGTTCATCAATCAGGCGGAATTCGGTATCGGCCAGACGGGTGTGATCGCCCAGAAGATCGCGCAACACATCAAGATTGCCCTGAAGAACCGCCACCGGATTGTTGATTTCATGCGCGACACCGGCGGTAATTTCGCCAATGGCCGCCAGCTTTTCGGACATGATCAGCTGTTTGGTGGTTTCTTCGAGTGCGCGGTTTGCTTCGCGCAGTTCACTGGTGCGTTCATCAACGCGCGCATTCAGTTCGTCATTCCAGGCGCGCAGGCGCTTGTCCCTTTCCTGCACCTGATCAAGCAGATCATCAAGATGATCAGCCACCAGCGAAATTTCATCCTGTATCTGTGTCAGATTGGTTCGCGCGGAAAGATCACCGCTTTCGACCTGTCCGATGGTGTTGGCCATGCGTTCAAGCGGTTTGAAAATACCCCGCGCCCAGCGCAGGAAAATTGGAACAGAAAGGGCGGCAACAAACAGAAACGCCCCGATCAGGATCAAAAGGCTTTCATATTTTGTCCGGGCGAAGGGGGTTTCAAGGAAGCCGACATAAAGCATCCCTACCCGTTTGCCATAGCTGTCCTTGATCGGCTCATAAGCCGAAATGTACCAGTCATTGACCACAAAGGCCCGATCCAGCCAGACCTTTCCGTCTTCAAGAACGGTCTTGCGCACAATGCCTGAAACACGCGTCCCCAAAGCGCGACGATCGGCAAACAGACGAACATTGGTACTGACCCGCACATCATCAAGAAACAGGGTTGCCGTGCCCTGACTGCCTTCGGGAAGGCTGCTTTGGCGATAGACAAGATCGTTGATCGTATCAATAAAGCCCAAATTCTGGTTGAGCAAAATACCGCCAACAAGGGCGGCCGTTCTTCCCGACGGCAATTCCACCGGACTTGCCGAATGCACGACCATGCCACGCGTTTCCGCATCACGTGCCGTTGGTACGGCATTGGGCGTTTCAATCAGGTCAAGTCGGGCCCGTGCCGCAAGATCGGGCGAGATTGCCGCAAGGTCGGTATTGCTGAAGATATCCACGCTGGTTGAAGAGTTCCCGGCAAACGCACTGGCAATCACCGGCCAGTCACCAGCCTTGTCACGACCTTCGAGCAGATACAGAAAATCAAGCCCCATGGCCTGCTGACGCTGGGCGAGCAATCCACCCACAGTACCGGGATCACCATCATTCAGGACATTGCGAAACGCCACCGATTGACCAAGAGCTGCGATCTGTTCACCGGTATTTTCAAGAATATGGGCAAAATATTGATGGGCAATTGTCAGATCGCCACTGACCTTTGACGTCAGCAGCGCATCAAACTTGGAATTCCAGCGCACCATCATCACGCCCAGCAACAGGGGCAGGATCACAAGTGTTGGCAAAAGTGCAATTGCCAACAACTTGAACCGGACAGATCGTGTGCGTTTGGGCCGTTCGGCGCGAATGCGCGAAAACAGCGTCATTCCTGTTCCCAGCTTGCGCATTTGCGATCAATGGTTTTACGCGATACCCCCAGACGACGGGCAGCTTCGTTACGATTGCCACCGGTTTTATGAAGCATCGCCAGAATGTGGCGACGTTCCATTTCATCAAGCGTTTCATCGCCTTCGATCTGTGCGCCGTGGTCGGCCTTTTCATCACGGAATTCATCGGGGAAACGTCCAAGGATCAATGTGCGTTCGATCAGGTTGCGCAATTCACGGACATTGCCCGGCCAGTCATACCGCGTCAGTCCGGCGCGCACGGCCCCGTCAATCGGGACCTGACGGACGCCAAGCTGTTTGGACAGCTTGGTCATGAAAAGTTCTGCGAGTTCGAGCACATCATCGCCGCGTGCATGCAAGGGCGGCATTTCAATATGCATGACATTGATGCGGTAAAACAGATCGGCCCGGAACCGTCCGGCTTCGACTTCGGCTTCAAGATCGGCGTTGGTGGCAAAGATAAAGCGCAGATCGACAGGCGCTTCGCGCTCTGATCCAACAGGGCGGATACGGCGGCTTTCGATGGCACGCAGAAGCTTGCTTTGGGTCGCGAGCGACAATTCACCGACTTCATCAAGGAACAATGTTCCGCCCTGTGCATGCATGAAAAGCCCATCACGTGCGGCCTGCGCGCCGGTAAAGGCCCCTTTGACATGCCCAAACAGCTCCGCTTCGATCATCTCGGATGGAATGGCGGCACAATTAATCGGAACGAACGGCTTTTGCGAGCGGTCAGACAGGGAATGCAGCGAACGGGCGGTGACTTCCTTGCCCGTCCCGCTTTGCCCGGAAATCAGGATCGAGGTCGGCAGGGGGGCCACCCGCGCAATGGTTTCACGGATTTCCTGAATTTGCGGGGAATAGCCGATCAGCTTGTCACGCAGCAATACATGGTCGGAGGTCGCGCGCAATTCATGGCGCAAGACATGGTTTTCACGCCGCAAGCGCATCCGGTCCAGACAGCGCGCCACCGCGTTCAAAATCTGATTTGAGCGGAATGGTTTAAGGACAAAATCCACTGCCCCGGCCCGAAGCGCCTTGATCGCGGTATCAAGATCGGCATAGGCCGTCATCAGGATGGCGTCGGAAAAGAAGCCGATTTCACGCTGTTCGGTCAGCCATTCGACCCCGCTTTTGCCCGGCATGATGTTATCAAGGATCACCACATCAAAATGATGTTGATCCAGAAGTGCTGTGGCTTCTTCGCAATCGGCGGCCTCTTCGACCCGCTTGGCGCGCGGGCCAAGGGTACGGACCAGAAAGTTGCGCATGCCCGGTTCGTCATCGACGATCAGGATCGATGCCTTTTCAAGCCAGGGACCGAATTCCGGCCCCGGCCCGCTATATGCCGTGTCATTGCCAACGGTGGGCGCAGCCCCATCGGACGCACCCAAAACGGTCGATCTCATGATGTTCCTCCGGAGAAGCTTATTTATTATTTTTTAAAAGCTTAGATCAGCGGAGGGAGAAAAGCAAAACCGTTGGTCATATAAACGCAGATCATTGCCGATCACTCTATGCAAAGATCCCTGCAAACAGCAAAGGACAGCTTGATGCTGCCCTTTGTGAAAACGATATCCTAAATGACCGGTCAGTTCGGGATAACCGCCGTACCTTCAATCTCAAGCAATGCTTCGTCTTCGACAAGGGCGCTGACAACGACCATGGTCATTGCCGGGAAGTTCTTGCCCAAAACTTCGCGGTAAGCCCGGCCGACTTCGCGCTGTTTGGCGAGATATTCCTGTTTGTCGGTGACATACCAGGTCAGGCGCGTCAGATGTTCGGGCTTGCCGCCAGCAGCTTCGAGAACAGCGGCGATGTTCTTAAGCGCCTGTTCCATCTGTCCGACAAAATCCTTGGCAACGAAGACCTGATCTTCGTTCCAGCCAATTTGTCCGCCGATATACAAAGTCGCACCTTGTGCAAGGACGCCGTTTGCATATCCCTTGGGCTCTTTCCATCCGTCTGGCTGAACGATTTTATGCATTGTTTTCTACCACTTGATTGATTTCTTTTTCGATTTTGGCACGCAAATCATCTGGCCATGCCACTGACTTTCCGGCCCCTTTTTTCGTAAAGACCAGTGTTACCGTTGTTTTCAGGCGTTGCTCGTCACCTGCGAAAGCTGCGATTTCCAGCTCAAGGCTTGATCGTCCGATCCGCGTCGGTTCCAGACGAAATTCCAGTTGATCACCCAGCATGCTTGGCGCGGTAAAAGCGATGGTAAGCCCCGCTGTCGGAACGGCCGCCTGCATCGGGCCATGCATGGTTGGAAAGCCGCATCCGATAACGGCGTCAAACCATTCCTCGACCGTCGCATTCACCATTTCGAAATAGCGCGGATAAAAGACAATCCCCGCCGGATCGCAATGTTGAAACAGGACTTTCTGCTGATAGGTGAAAACAGCCATATCAGACCCCCAGATACCGGTCGGCGAGCTCGTCGGTCAGTTCGTTCACGGCACCAGTCCATGCCGTAACGCCCTTTTCCACGACGACATAGCGATCCGCGACACCAGAAAGTTCCTTAAGCGATTTATCAACCACAAGGATGGTGAGACCGGATTGTTTAAGCTGATTGATCGCAGCCCAGATTTCCTGACGAACGACGGGTGCCAATCCTTCGGTCGCTTCATCAAGGATCAGCAAACGCGGATTGGTCATAAGCGCGCGCCCGATGGCAAGCATCTGTTGCTCTCCGCCCGAAAGCGTCATGGCCTTTTGATCGCGCCGTTCGGCAAGACGCGGGAAAAGTCCGGCAACCCGGTCAAAATCCCATTCACCCGGACGGGCAGCAGCAATCAGGTTTTCCATAACGCTCAGACGCGCAAAACACCGGCGCCCTTCAGGCACCAGCCCAAGACCAAGACGGGCTGCCTTGTGCGATGGCATCCTTGCCAGATCCTGACCGGCAAAGCGGATCAAACCATCACGATGTTCCATCATGCGACAGATGGTCTTGATCGTGGTGGTTTTTCCCATGCCGTTGCGGCCCATCAGTGCCACGGCCTCGCCCTCATTCAGCGACAGATCGATGCCAAACAAGGCCTGCGATGCGCCGTAAAAAGCAGTCACGCCACTAAGTTCGAGAAGTGCGGTCATATCAGGCTTCCTCCCCGAGATAGGCACGTTTGACGTCTTCGTTGCCCCGGATTTCGTCGACTGTGCCAGTCGCGATGATCCGGCCATAAACCAGAACCGAAATCCGGTCGGCCAGTGCAAAGACCGCATCCATGTCATGTTCGACCAGAAGGATCGGGGCCTGCATGCGCAGACTGTCGAGGAAACCGGTCAGACGTTTGGAGCCCTCTGGCCCCATGCCTGCCATCGGCTCATCCAGAAGGAACGCCTTGGGTTCAAGGGCAAGGGCAACCGCCATTTCAAGCTGGCGACGTTCGCCGTGTGAAATGTCGGCTGCACGCATTTGCGCACGATCTGCCAAGCCAACCCGTTCAAGCTGTGCCATGGCCGGTTCGACCAGCGACTTGTCACCGAGAACCGGACGGAAAAAACGAAATACCTTTCCACTGACCGACTGACGCGCCAGCATTACATTTTGCAGCACCGAGAATTCCGGCATCAGTGATGACACCTGAAACGTTCTGGCCAGTCCCATGCGCGACCGCGCAACCGCATCAAGTTCATTGATCTGCTGACCATTGAAATGAATATCGCCACTATCGGATTTGATCTCGCCTGCGATCTGTTTGATCAGGGTCGATTTCCCCGCCCCGTTCGGACCGATCAGGGCATGGATTTCACCTGGGCGCAGATCAAGGGTCACGTCGTCACTGGCAAGCAGCGATCCGAATTGCTTGGTAATATGTGAAAGCGACAGAATGGCATCAGGCATGTTTACGCTCCCCGGCCAGAACACCAACCAAACCACCGCGGGCAAACAGCACCACGACCAGCAACAACACACCAAGCGGCAGCTGCCAGAATTCCCAGACACTGCCAAGCAGATGTTCAAGGATGATATAAAGTGCTGCACCGGCCAGCGGACCGAACAACCGTCCGACCCCGCCCAGAATGACAAAGATCATGATCTCGCCAGACATATGCCAGGACAGCATGGTCGGGCTGACAAAGCGGTTGAGATCCGCATAAAGCGCCCCGGCAAGGGCGGTGATCATCGCCGAAATCACAAAGGCAACCAGACGAATGCGGAACGGTGCGATCCCGACGGCAGTCATGCGTTGCGGGTTCTGACGCGCGCCCTGAAGGGCAAGACCAAAGCGTGAGCGGATCAGTATGGCCGAGAACAGCATCGCAATGCCAAGCATCACCGCACAAAGCGCAAAGAAACTGATCGGATCAAGGGTATTGAGCCCCGGGAAGCCATTGCGGACATAGATCGACAATCCGTCTTCCCCGCCATAAGCCGGCCAGGAAATGGCGAAGTAATAGATCATCTGTGCAAAGGCCAGCGTGATCATAATGAAATAGACACCACTGGTCCGAAGCGTAATCGCCCCGATGGCCAGCGCGACAAGTGCCGAAACGATCAGTGCCACAATCCAGATGACAATCATCTGGGTGGTGCCTTCGATCAGGAACGGGCTTTCCATGATCGGTTCATAGTTCAGCGCATGGCTGGCAAGAATGCCGGCAGCATAACCACCAATGCCGAAGAATGCGGCATGACCAAAGGACACAAGTCCGCCAAAACCAAGAACAAGGTTAAGGCCCACACCGGCCATTGCGAAAATCGCAACCTTGGTCGCAAGGGTAATAATGAAAGGTTCATTCATCCCCATCGCAATGACCGGCACGGCCACAAAGGCGACGGCAAGAATAGTGTTAATAAGAGTTTCGCGGTTCATGGTCATATCAGGCTTCCGTCCCGAACAAACCGCTTGGACGCAGGAACAGAACCAGCGCCATCACGATATAAATCAACATGGATGCAAGTGCCGACCCGATGGCGGTCGCACTGGACGGATCAAGGAAGGTCGCAAAGGCGTGCGGCAGAAGGAAACGTCCCATCGTGTCGGTAAACCCGACCAGAAGCGATCCGATAAGCGCACCCTTGATCGAGCCGATCCCGCCAATCACGATGACAACGAAGGCCAGAATAAGAACCGGCTCGCCCATGCCAACCTGAACAGACTGGGTGGTGCCGACAAAGGCACCGGCAAGCCCGGCAAGGGCAGCGCCAAGAGCAAACACCACCGTATAAAGCCGGTCGATATTCACACCAAGGGCCGCGATCATGCCACGGTCGGCTTCACCCGCGCGAATGCGCACGCCAAGGCGGGTCTTGCCAATCAAAAGGAACAGACCCACCGCAACCAGAAGCCCGGCAATAATGATCGCCAACCGGAAAATCGGATATTCAAGCGCGCCGGGCAGAATGACCGTTCCCGTCAAAATATCGGGAACGCTCAGGAAAAGCGGGAAGGAACCGAAAATCCAGCGGGTGCCTTCTGAAAAAACCAAAATAAGGGCAAAAGTCGCCAGAACCTGATCAAGGTGATCACGGTTATACAAGCGGCGAATAATAAACATCTCGACCAGCACACCGGCAAGGGCAGCAGCCATCAGGCTGGCAACAAGACCAAGCCAGAATGAACCGGTCCAGGCCGCAACAGCAGCACAGGCAAATGCACCGACCATATAGAGCGAGCCGTGGGCAAGGTTAATAAGACCCATCACACCGAAAACAAGCGTCAGTCCGGATGCCATCAGAAACAACATCAATCCCGACTGAAGGCTGTTTAACAGCTGCTCCAGGAAAAGAGAGAACATTATTGGAAACTCCGTCACAAGGTGGTCGGGGGCCGATCTCATTGACCGGAACCGGCCCCCACCGTCTTGTCAGCGCGTGATTACATCGAGCATTCCGATGCATAGGCATCGGCATGGTCAGAAAGCGCAATACCAACGATCTTGTTGGTCAGAACGTCGCCTTCTTTAACGACTTCACGAACATAGATGTCCTGAATCGGGTGCTGGTTCGGACCAAAGACGAACTTGCCACGAACCGAGTTGAAGTCAGCAGCACGCAGCGCGTCACGGAAAGCTTCCTTGTCGGAAATGCTTGCCTTGCCCATTGCCGACAGCAAAAGGTTGGCAGTGTCAAAGCCATAGGACGCATAAAGCGACGGCAGACGACCATATTCAGCCTGGAAGGTTTCAACGAATGCCTTGTTGGTGGGATTGTCGATGTCTTTCGACCAGTTCGAGGTGTTCTTGAAACCGATTGCTTCGTCGCCAACCGCACCAAGGATGCCTTGATCCATCGAGAATGCCGGGCCGATCAGCGGAATATCAACACCGGACTGTGCATACTGTTTCATGAACGCGATGCCCATGCCGCCCGGCAGGAAGAAGAAGACGCTGTCTGCACCCGATGCGCGGATCTGTGCGATTTCAGCAGCATAGTCGGTCTGGCCAAGCTTGGTATAAACTTCTTCGGCGATGTCACCCATGAAGAAACGTTTGAAACCGGCAAGGGAATCTTTGCCCGCCGGATAGTTCGGCGCAAGAATGAAGGCCTTTTCATAACCGGCACTCGACGCATAACCGCCAGCTGCTTCATGCAGGTTATCGTTCTGATAGGAAACGCTGAAATAGTTTGCGTTGCAGCCCTTGCCCGCCAGCTGCGACGGTGCGGCGTTAACCGACAGATACAGCTTTTCCTGTGCAACAGCGGACGGAACAACCGCCATCGCAAGGTTCGACCAGATAATACCGGTCAGAACATCAACCTTTTCCTGCTGGATCATTTTATCAGCCAGCTGAACAGCAACGTCCGGCTTGCGCTGATCATCTTCGATCACGACCGAGAGTTCCGGATTGTTGGCCTGTTTGACAGCCAGCATGAAGCCGTCACGTGCATCAATACCAAGACCGGCACCACCGCCCGAAAGCGTGGTGATCATACCGACCTTTACCGGATCAGCCTGCGCTGCACCGGCCACAAGCAAAGCAGCAACTGCTGCAATGGTTGTCTTCATACCCTTCATTTAAGCCTCCGTGTTAATACATTCAGTTTTTTAGCAACACGTTGATCCCACGACATTTATGTCTTTTTGCGTCGTGGTTCTTGTGAACCTGATGCCTGCCCCTGATTTTGCAGTATTTGCATCGGGTCCGTCCATCCTCAAAGCGTGGTTCTTACTCGCCAGAGTTCCGGAAACAGTTCTACTTCCAGCATTTTCTTGAGGTAACTGACCCCACCCGTTCCACCGGTCCCGCGTTTAAAGCCAATCACGCGTTCTACCGTGGTCACGTGGTTAAAGCGCCACCGCCGGAAGTAATCTTCGAAATCGACCAGCTTTTCAGCCAGCTCATAAAGCGACCAGTGTTTCGCCGGGTCGCTGTAAACCTTGTGCCAGGCAGCAATCACTGCATCGTCCGGGGTATAGGGTGCCGATACATCACGGTTCAGGATGTGATCGGGAAGTTCAATTCCCTCGGCCGCAACAAGGTTGAGGGCCTCGTCATACAGGCTGGGTGTTGCCAGTTCGGTCTTGAGCATTTCCAGAATGTCTTCACGATGCGCATGTGGACGCAACATCGCGTGATTGCGATTGCCCAGCATGAATTCGATCTGGCGATACTGATAGGACTGGAACCCGGATGACGGGCCAAGCGCATCACGAAATGTCGTGTAATCGCTTGGCGTCATCGTGCGCAAAACATCCCATGCATTATTGAGCTGCTCGAAAATACGTGAAACACGCGCAAGCATCTTGAAGGCCGGGCGCAGATCGCCACCCCGGATGGCGTTGCGGGCCGCACCGATTTCGCGAATCGCAAGCTTCATCCACAATTCGGACGTCTGATGCTGAATGATGAACAGCAATTCATCATGGGCATCAGAGTGCGGATGCTGGGCCGTCAGGATCGCATCAAGTGACAGATAATCGCCATAGGACATCTGATCGGAGAAATCCGTCCGGGCACCTTCGGTACTGGGATCATAAGGTTTGGTTGGCTTTGCCATGATCAGGTCACCGCATTGCGTTTATGAAACTCCGGCTTGTCCCAAGCCCGCGTTTCCATGATTTCAGCAAGGATTTTGACCGCACCATCGACATCTGCATTGTCGATATAAAGCGGGGTAAAGCCAAAACGGATGACGTCAGGTGCTCTGAAATCACCAATCACACCGCGCGCAATCAGGGCCTGCATCACCGCATAGCCCTGATCGAACTTGAACGACACCTGTGATCCACGGCGTTCCGCTTCACGCGGGCTTGCCAGTTCAAGCATCGGACAGGATGCCTCGACACCCGCGATGAACTGTTCACAAAGCTCGATGCTGCGCGCGCGGATATCAGACATTTCAATACCGTCCCACGCCTTCATTGCTTCTTCGAGAACGGTCATCTGGATCACCGGCGGCGTGCCAACACGCATGCGCGAGATATCCGGTGCCGGGGTGTAATCCGGGTCAAAGGCAAAGGGTGCGGCGTGGCCAAGCCAGCCTGAAAGTGCCGGGCGCGCAACCTTGGCATGATCAGAGCGGACATAGATAAAGGCCGGTGCGCCGGGGCCACCATTCAGATATTTATAGGTACATCCCACCGCGAAATCTGCATTGCAACCGGCCAGATCAACCGGCACCGCACCCGCCGAATGGGCCAGATCCCAGATCACCAATGCACCAGCCGCATGCGCCAGTTCGGTGACGCGTTTCATGTCATGCATGCGGCCTGTGCGGTAATCCACTTGGGTCAACATCAACACTGCCAGATCTTCATTGATCAGGCTTTCGACATCTTCGGGATTTGGCGTTTTAAGGACATGGCCCTTATCAAGACTTTTGATCAGGCCATCCGCCATATAAAGATCGGTCGGGAAATTGCCGTTGTCCGAGACAACAACCTTGCGATCCGGGCGCATTTCAAGCGCACTTGCCAGCGCCTGATAAACCTTGATCGACAGGGTGTCGCCCATCACCACCGTACCGGGTGCCGCCCCGATCAAACGGGCGACAAGATTGCCGACACGTTCGGGTTGCTCCATCCATTTGGCTTCGTTCCAGCCCCGGATAAGCATTTCCCCCCATTCCTTTTCAATCATCTCCTTGGCACGGTTAGCCGCCGTTTTCGGCAGCATGCCAAGCGAGTTCCCGTCAAGGTAAATGATACCTTCGGGAATATGGAACAGGGATTTGGTGGCGGCAAAGTCGGTCATGCAGACATTTCCTGTTTAAGTCTGAAGCGCTGGATTTTTCCAGTCGCGGTTTTGGGCAATGTCTCGATAAAGACAACGGAGCGCGGGTATTTGAACGGCGCGATCGTCGCTTTTACATGATCCTGAAGCTGTTTGGCCATCTCGGGTGTCGGGTGGAAACCATCCGCCAACACGATATGGGCCTGAACGATGGTGCCACGATCTTCGTCAGGGGCACCGATCACCGCGCATTCGGCCACCGCTTCATGGGATAGCAAGGCAGCTTCGACCTCCGGGCCGGCAATGTTATAGCCCGACGAGACGATCATATCGTCATTGCGTGCGGCAAAATGGTAGTAGCCATTTTCATCAACAAAGAACGCATCCCCGGTGAGGTTCCAGCCATCACGCACATAAACCGCCTGACGAACATCATCAAGGTAACGACAGCCCGTCGGGCCCCGCACCGCAAGACGGCCAACCGTGCCTACCGGTACTTCGTTCATGTCATGATCAACGATCTTGGCTTCATATCCACCTACCGGACGTCCGGTACAGGCCGGGTGGCTGTCTCCAAAACGGTTGGAAATAAAGATATGGAGCATCTCGGTCGCACCAATGCCATCAAGCATCGGTTTGCCGGTTTTGGCCATCCATGCCTCATACACCGGGGCTGGAAGGGTTTCACCGGCAGAAACAGCCGCACGCAGCGATGACAGATCGGCACCGTCTTCTATGGCCGAAAGCATCACACGATAAGCCGTCGGCGCAGTAAAACAGACCGTTGCCTTATAGGTTTCAATGATTTCGATCATGTTGGGCGGGGATGCTTTTTCAAGCAGCGTCGCTGTTGCCCCGAAACGCAGCGGGAAGATCGCAAGACCACCAAGCCCGAAGGTAAAGGCAAGCGGCGGGGAGCCGACAAATACGTCGTCTGGTGTAACGTTCAGGACTTCCTTGGCATAACCATCGGCAATGATCAGAAGATCACGGTGAAAATGCATGGTGGCCTTGGGGCTCCCGGTGGTGCCCGATGTAAAGCCAAGCAGTGCAACATCATCACGCCCGGTTTTGACCGCCTCGAATTTGACCGATTTGGTCAGGGCAATGCGATCAAGTTCGGCATCATGGTTGGCGGTCCCATCAAAGCCGATGACCTTTTTTAAGAACTTGCTGTCCTTCGCACAGGCAACCAGTTCATCCATCAGACGGGTATCGCAAAGGGCAAATTCGATTTCGGCCTTGTCAACGATCTGGCCCAGTTCACCCGCACGCAGCATCGGCATGGTATTGACCACAACCGCACCGGCCTTGGTCGCAGCCAACCAGCAGGCCACCATTGCCGGATTATTGGCCGAACGGATCAGAACGCGATTACCCGGCTTGATGCCATAATCTTCGACCAGCGCATGGGCAATACGGTTGGTCCAGTCAGCCAGTTCCTTGTAGGTTCGCTGGCGACCATTTCCGATCAGGGCGGTATTATCCCCGAAACCCTGTTCGACCATTTTGTCGGTCAGCTCGACACCGGCATTCAGATATTCAGGATAGTCGAACCCATCCAGATTGATTTCCGGCCATTCATTGAGCGGCGGGAGCTTGTCCCGTGTGAAGCTATCGGTATGTGCGGTTGGTCCGAGCATTGTGAAGTCCCTGATACAGCCATTATTGCGCCAGCGTTTGCCGTGCGATGATTATTTTCTGGACGTCAGACGCGCCTTCATAAATGCGAAGGGCGCGAATTTCCCGGTATAGCGATTCAACGATGTGCCCACTGCGCACACCATCGCCGCCATGAATTTGCACCGCCTTATCAATGACGGTTTGTGCATGATCGGTTGAATAAAGTTTTGCCATCGCGGCTTCGCGACTGACGCGCGCAGCCCCGCTGTCTTTGAGCCATGCGGCGCGATAGACCAGAAGTGCGCTGGCATCTATATCAAGTGCCATATCCGCCACATGCCCTTGCACCATCTGAAGATCAAATAACGGTGCACCAAACAGTTCGCGTTCCTGAACACGCTTGATGGTTTCATCAAGGGCACGACGGGCAAAGCCAAGGGCAGCTGCCGCCACGGTCGAACGGAAGACATCAAGAACCGACATGGCAATCTTGAAACCGTCCCCACCCTTGCCAATCAGGCTTGAAGCCGGAATACGGCAATCAGTGAATTTCAACCGAGCAAGCGGGTGCGGGGCAATGGTGTGCAGACGTTCGGCAATCTCGAACCCCGGAATATTGGCCGGGATTACAAATGCCGAAAGCCCCTTTGCGCCCGGAGCTTCGCCGGTCCGCGCAAACACGCAATAGAAATCGGCTATGCCGCCATTGGAGATCCAGGTTTTCTCACCATTCAGGACAAACGCGTCGCCATCGCGCTTTGCATCAAGCGCGATATTGGCAACATCCGATCCTGATTGCGGTTCGGTCAGGGCGAAGGCAGCGATCCCTTTGCCGGTACGTACTTTTGGAAGCCACTCCCCCCGGGTGGCATCAGAACCGAACAAAGAGATCGCGCCACTCCCCAGCCCCTGCATTGCAAATGCAAAGTCGGCCAGCCCGTCATAGCGCGCAAGTGTCTCGCGGATCAGGCAAAGTGATCTGACATCCAATTTTGAATTCGGATCGGTATGATCAATCGCGGCATGGCGAAGCCACGCACCGTCGGCCAGACGCGCGACGAGATCGCGGCATGCTGCATCGACGTCACTGTGATCAATATTGTTCAGAGTGGCGCTTGCCCATGCATCAAGACGGGTCGCCAGTTCACGGTGACGATCTTCGAAAAACGGCCAGTCAAGGTAGGATGTATCCGCCATCAGTTACCCTCAAACACCGGTTTTTCCTTGGCGACAAAGGCCTTGTAGGCACGATTGAAGTCCTCGGTCTGCATGCAGATGGCCTGCGCCTGAGCTTCGGCCTCGATGGCCTGTTCAATCGACATGTTCCATTCCTGGGCCAGCATGGTTTTGGTCATCATGTGACCGAAATTCGGGCCTTGGGAAATGCGGGTTGCAAGCGCAATTGCTTCGGCCTCAAGAATATCAGCCTCGACCAGACGGTTATAGAAGCCCCAGCGTTCACCTTCCTCGGCTGACATCGAACGTCCGGTATAAAGAAGTTCGGCCGCCCGACCCTGACCGATGATACGTGGCAGGATTGCACATGCGCCCATGTCACAACCGGCAAGACCAACACGGGTAAACAGGAACGCGGTTTTGGAAGCAGACGTTGCCAGACGAAGGTCGGATGCCATGGCAATGATTGCCCCCGCACCCACACAAACGCCATCCACCGCCGCAATCACCGGCTTGCCACAGCCAATGATCGCCTTGACCAGATCACCGGTCATGCGGGTGAATTCCAGAAGTCCCTTCATGTCCTTGTTGATCAGCGGACCGATAATGTCATGCACATCCCCGCCAGAGCAGAAATTGCCACCGTTCGATCCGAACACCACGGCCTTGATATCATCGGCATAAACCAGATCGCGGAAGGTATCGCGAAGCTCGGCATAGCTTTCAAAGGTCAGCGGATTTTTACGATCCGGGCGATCCAGTGAAATGACCGCAACGTCCCCCTCCATCCGCCAATTGAAATGGGTCGGCTTGATGTTGGCCATCTTAGTCATGGTGGGGCGCCTCGTTATGGTGGGAGATGGTGCGAAGAATTCGAATAAGGGCATCGGCATCCGATGACGAAAGATCGGAAAACAGATCAGATACCCAGCTTTCATGAACCAGTGCGCGCTCGGCGAAATCCTTTTCGCCCGCTTCGGTCAGGCGCACGATGGATGCGCGTCGATCATTTTCAACCGGCAAACGGACAACCAGTCCTTCTGCGACCAGTCTATCAACGATGCCCGTGACATTGCCGTTTGACACCATCAGCGATTTGGAAAGTTCGCTCATGCGCATGCCGTCGCGTTCGCGATAAAGGGCCGCAAGAACGTCGAAACGCGGCAGGGTCGATCCGAACTCGACGCGCATTTTTTCGCGAAGTTCGCCTTCGATCTTGCGCGATACTTTCAGGATCTGAAGCCATGCCCGCAGGCGTGCCTTGGAAAGATCGGACGTTTCATTTCCGCCCTGTCCGGCAAGGCCCTGGGAATTATCCATGTTCATGCTTCTCCTCCCGACACGGAAATTGTCTGGCCGGTGATTGATCGCGCATTGGCACTGCACAGCCACATGACGGTATTTGCGACTTCGTCTGGCTGGATAAAGCGGTTCTGCGGATTGATTTTTGCAAGACTTGCGCGTGCCTGATCATGGCTCATGCCGGTTTTTGCAACGATATTTTCCACCGACTTTTCAAGCATCGGTGTTTCCATAAAGCCTGGGCAAACCGCATTGACTGTGATCGGACTGTTGGCGAGTTCAACCGCCATGCCCTTGATCAGCCCGACAACGCCGTGTTTCGCCGCGCAGTAAGCGGTGACATAGGCATACCCCTTAAGACCGGCTGTGGACGCAATCGAAATCAAGCGGCCCGGCTTGGTCTTGTCCATTACAGCCAGTCCTTCGCGGAAGGTCAGGAAAGTACCGGTCAGATTGACATCAATTGTCCGTCGCCACAGATCGACCGACGTTTTACCAATCGGTGCGCTTTCGGCCATACCGGCATTGGCAATCACCAGATCAGGTGCGCCGATGGTATTCACCATGGTGGCAAACATGTTGCGCACCGATGCTTCATCGGTCACATCGGCGGCAATTGCCGTGATATTTTCATGATGGGCGACCGCGTCAAGTACATCGACCCGACGGCCAGACACAGCAACCTTGACCCCGGTATCGGCCAGCATTCGGGCCATGACGGCCCCGACACCCGACCCGCCGCCGGTAATCAATGCACGCTGAATGGCAAGATCACCCATCACGACTTACACCTTTCCGGTCATGACATCGGCGCGCTCAGCCAAACGCCACATCTGGTCACGTCCGGCATAATAGGGAGCCGGCCAGTTTTCGGTGCGATTGCCAAGATTGGCCGCCTGATGCAGCGTCCAATATGGATCAGCCAGATGCGGACGGGCCAGACAGACAAGGTCCGCACGCCCTGCCATCAGGATCGAATTGACGTGATCGGGTTCGTAAATATTGCCAACCGCCATGGTCGCCATTTTGGCTTCGTTGCGGATACGGTCCGAGAACGGAGTCTGGAACATGCGGCCATAGACCGGACGGGCATCTTTGGTCGTCTGACCGGCGGACACGTCACAGATATCAACGTCATTGGCCTGAAGGATACGGGCGATTTCAACCGCCTCTTCTGGTGTTACGCCAGCATCACCAACCCAGTCATTGGCCGAAATACGTACCGACATCGGCTTGTTGGCAGGCCATGCCGCACGAACGGCATTAATGACTTCAAGCGGGTAACGCATCCGGTTTTCAAGCGATCCGCCATATTCATCAGCGCGGCTATTGCTGACCGGACTGATGAAGGATGACAGAAGATACCCATGGGCGGCATGAACCTCGATCATGTCAAATCCGGCACGATCCGCCATCCTGGTCGATGCGACGAACTGATCACGAACCAAATCCATGTCTTCGCGCGTCATGGCCTTTGGCACCGCATTGCGATCCGACCAGGCAATGGCAGAAGCCGACAGAAGCGGCCAGTTACCGTCTTTTAGCGGGGCATCCATTTCTTCCCAGCCAAGCTGGGTCGACCCCTTGCGTCCGGAATGACCAATCTGCATGCAGATTTTGGCATCCGTTTCGGCATGAACGAAATCAGTGATCCGCTTCCATGCCGCTTCATGGGCATCATCATAAACGCCCGGACAACCCGGCGTAATCCGCCCTTCGGGCGAGACGCAGGTCATTTCGGTGTAAACAAGTCCCGCCCCGCCTTTGGCGCGTTCCGCGTAATGGATCAGGTGCCAGTCGGTCGGACAGCCATCAACCGCCTTGTACTGCGCCATTGGCGAGACAACGATACGGTTTTTAAGTTCCATATCACGCAGCCTGAAGGGCACGAACATCGGATGACGCACCGGTTCTGATGCGGGCAATCCTGCCTTGCGCTGGAACCAGCCTTCGGCACTTTCAAGCCACTTGGCATCGCGCATACGCAAGTTCTCGTGACTGATGCGCTGTGATCTGGTCAAAAGCGAATAGGTGAACTGGACCGGATCGAAATCGAAGTAGCGTTCGATCTCCTCAAACCATTCCATGGAGTTGCGTGCCGCCGACTGCAAACGCAGAACTTCAAGGCGACGTTCATCCTCATACTTGGCAAAGGCTGATTTCAGGTCCGGCTCGGAATGCAGATAATTTGCCAGCGCAATGGCACTTTCAAGGGCAAGCTTGCTACCTGATCCGATGGAGAAATGCGCAGTTGCCGCAGCATCCCCCATCAAAACGATATTTTCATGTGACCAGCTTTTGCAAAGCACACGCGGGAAGCTTAACCATGCAGATCCACGAATATGGTGGGCGTTGCTCATCAGGGGATGGCCGCCCAGATGATCCTTGAAAATCGCCTCGCAGGTTGCGATCGAGTCTTCCTTGGACATCTCGCCAAAGCCGTATGCATCCCACGTTTCTTGCGAACATTCGACAATGAAGGTCGCGGTTTCATCATCAAACTGATAGGCATGCGCCCAAACCCAGCCCTTGTCGGTCTGCTCGAAGATGAAGGTAAAGGCATCATCAAATTTCTGATGAGTGCCCAGCCAGACAAATTTGCATTTACGCGTATCGATGTCGGGCTGGAACTGATCAGAAAATTCGGTGCGGGTTTTCGAATTCAAACCATCGCAGGCAACGACAAGATCATATTGCTTGGCGTAGGTTGCCGCACTTTCGGCCTCGGTCTCGAAACGCAGGTCGACGCCAAGTTCGCGGGCACGCTGCTGAAGCAGGATCAGAAGCTTTTTACGGCCAATGCCGCAGAAACCGTGACCGGTCGAAAGGGTCTTTTCACCGCGATATTGAACCGCAACATCATCCCAATAGGAAAAGTTGGCGCGAATGGCCTCGGCACTTTTGGCATCATTGGCCGCAAGGTTGTCGAGAGTCTCGTCAGACAGCACCACGCCCCAGCCGAACGTGTCGTCGGGCTTGTTGCGCTCGATCACCACGACCTCATTGGCCGGATCGCGCAATTTCATCGAGATTGCAAAATACAGTCCCGCAGGACCACCACCCAGACAAGCTACTCTCACCAGCTTTTCCCTTCCTGATTTGTTTGGTTGTTTCGGGAAACTGATAAAACGGTACGCCTCGTTTTATTTTATTTCAAGCACAAATATTTTAAGTTTGAAATATCTTCGGATTTGCCTAGAATTTGGCCTGTAAACGAATTGTGCGCGCCTGTAGGATCCGGGCGATACGTGCCACTACACCAAACGATCAGGGATGAATTCACATGATTACCGACTGGGATGATGCCTATGCCAATGGTGACCACATTGCCAATGCCGGATCCTTTCCGGGCATGTGGGCAGAACAGTCATCCCGGTTTCGTGATGCCCTGATCGCCGATGGTCGCGCCGAACTTGATATCGCCTATGGCACCGCAGAGCGCGAAAAATATGACCTGTTCCTGCCCCATGGAACGCCCAAGGGCTTGGTCGTTTTTGTCCATGGCGGCTACTGGAAGGCGTTTGACAAATCAAGCTGGTCGCATCTTGCAAATGGTGCGGTTGCCAAAGGCTGGGCTGTTTGCCTGCCAAGTTATACCCTTGCCCCTGATGCCCGTTTGTCGCATATCACCCGACAGGTTGCATCGGCCATCAATCATGTCGCAGCACGCATTTCCGGTCCCATTCATCTGACCGGCCATTCGGCGGGCGGGCATCTTGTCAGCCGGATGGTATCGAATACCTCACCTTTGGCGCCGTCCGTTCTTGCGCGTGTTGAAAACACAGTATCGATTTCGGGCCTGCATGATTTGCGCCCGCTTTTGAACACGTCGATGAATGATGTTCTGGGCCTGGATGAAGAAGAAGCCACAACCGAAAGTGCCGCTCTTCTCAAACCGGCACTTCCCTGTTCGATCACCTGCTGGGTCGGGGCAAACGAACGTCCGGAATTTTTGCGCCAGAACGATCTTCTTGCCAATATATGGACCGGGCTTGGCGCATCGACACGTTCGGTACATGCGCCGGAGAAACATCATTTCGATGTGATCGCCGATCTTGCCGATCCTGAATCTGATCTGACGGCTTGCCTTCTGACGCCGATCTGTGGCGAGGGTAACTGATATGAGTACCGTCACCCTGACCCGTGAAGGCCATATTGGCGTTATCATGATCAATAACCCGCCGATCAACGCCACCAGTCATTCTGTACGTGAAGGTATTGTTGATGCCCTTGATCAGATCGATGCCGACCCAGTCATCAATGTTGCGATCCTGATCTGTGCGGGCAAGACTTTCATCGCCGGAGCGGATATCTCAGAATTCGGACAACCGCCCAAGGCCCCGATCCTGCCAGATGTGATCAAATGTCTTGAAGCATCGACCAAACCCGTAATCGCAGCAATTCATGGTCATGCACTGGGCGGCGGGCTTGAGGTTGCGCTGGGATGTCATTACCGGATTGCCGACAAATCCGCCAAGCTTGGCCTTCCGGAAGTCAATCTCGGCCTGATCCCCGGTGCAGGCGGGACCGTGCGCCTGCCAAGGCTTGTTCCGGTGCATGACGCCATCAGCATGATCACGTCTGGGAAACCCGTTTCAAGCACCAAGGCCAACGAAATTGGCCTGATTGATGCGATTTGCCATGGTGCACTTCTTGATGCAGCAAAGGATTTCGCCCAGACAATCCAGAAGCTTGATCTGCCGGTGCCATTGATCGCAAGGGAGCCTGTCAAAGCACCGTCCGCGGATGAATGGGATGACATCACGACCACAACCATCAAGAAAGCCCGAGGTCAGGTCGCACCTGTTGTTGCAATCGACGCAATCCGCACCGGGGTTGATGAGGATGCCCAAACCGGACTGACGTTCGAGCGCCAAAAGTTCGTTGAGCTGCGCGACAGCGACCAATCAAAGGCCCTGCGCCATATCTTCTTTGCCGAACGTTCCGTCGGGAAGCTTCCCGAGATTGATGGTGTTGCACCAAATGCTATCCGCGAAGTCGGTGTCATTGGCGGCGGCATCATGGGAGCGGGCATTGCAACAGCATCCCTTCTGGCTGGCTTTGATGTAACGATCATCGAGCGTAACGATGAAGCGTGCGCAAACGGGCGCGCCACGGTCGAAAAGCACTTGTCGGGGAGTGTAAAGCGCGGGCTGATCACGCAGGATCGCTTTGATCAGTTATTGGCCGCGTTTTCAACCAGCACCGATTACGCTGCCCTTCGCAATGCCGATCTTGTGGTTGAAGCTGTTTTCGAAGACATGAATGTCAAACATGATGTGTTTGGAAAACTGTCTTTGCATTGCAAGGCTGATGCGGTTCTGGCCTCGAACACGTCCTATCTTGATATCAACGAGATTGCGGCAAAATGCGTCAATCCTGGCCGGGTCATTGGCCTTCATTTCTTCTCGCCAGCCCATATCATGAAGCTGCTTGAAGTTGTGCATACAGACAAGGCAAATGCCAAAAGCCTTGCAACAGCTTTTGCCTTTGGCCGTGCACTTGGCAAGATTGCGGTGCCTTGTGGTGTGTGCGATGGCTTTATCGGCAATCGCATCATGTCGGCCTATCGCAAGCATTGCGAATATATGCTCGAAGATGGTGCCCTTCCTCATCAGATTGACGACGCGATGGTCGAGTTCGGTTTTCCGATGGGTCTGTTTGCCATGCAGGATATGGCAGGACTTGAGATTTCCTGGGCCACACGCAAGCGCCTTGCGCCCTTCCGCGATCCGGCCGAACGCTATGTCGCACTTGGCGATTATCTCTGCGAGATGGGACGGTTTGGCAAAAAGAACGGTCTTGGCTGGTATCGCTATGACGAAACCGGCAAGGCGGAGCCGGACCCGGAAGTCGATACCCTTGTGATCGCCGAGTCAGAGAAAAAGGGCATCACCCGACGCAGCTTCAGCCATGACGAAATCATCCATACCATCCTTACCGCCATGCGCAACGAAGGCGACAAAATCGTGGCGGAAGGCGTCGCCCGCAGCCCGGATGCCATCGATGTTGTGATGGTCAACGGTTATGGCTTCCCGCGTCACAAGGGCGGGCCGATGTACCTGACACGGAACTGATCCGAGAACATGCAAGGTAGGGCATTGAACAAGCCCGCCTTGCTTTGCTTTTTGAGGATCAGAACTCGCTTGGCAAAACTGCTTGTGGCTTGTTCACAGGAAAGTTCTTTACTTTCCTGTCGGTCAAACACAATTAAACTATTCCGTTACAATTATTTAACCGATAATCGTCAGAGTTTGGTTCTTCGTGAAAACCGCTAAACGGGTCATCCTGGTTTGGTCAGCTCATACAGAGAACCTTGCGCGGTGCCAGCGGATACGAACCAAAGCCGGTTCGCAGTTTTAACAGGGTTATAACCTTATATGATCAGGTCCTTCGTCAAGTGGGCAGACCAACCGCGTCAGAACGGGATTGTTGCGGCTATCGAGCAGGTCCTCGCACTCGCTCCCTTGTCCATTCTTGATATGGGATGTGGTCATGGTCAGCTGGCAAAAAGACTGAAACAGAATAACGGCAAACGTCAAATCACCGGCGTCGATGTTGTTGTACAGCCCGATTGCGCCATTCCCGTCTCAGTCTATGACGGAACGACAATCCCGTTTGCAGATGATTCTTTTGATGCGGTTCTGTGCATTGACATGCTTCACCATACCGATAACCCGACAGCGATCCTTCAAGAAGCCAGACGCGTCGCACGCAAGTGGGTCATTGTCAAAGATCATATCGCTGACAGCAAATGGGACCATCGCACTTTGACTGTTCTCGACTGGCTGGGAAATGCCGGAACAGGGGTCCCGTTGCCCTATAATTTCCTGTCATCAGCACAGTGGCAGTCGGCATTTGACCGCGCCGGTCTTGTGGAAAAGGCAAAAGTCCATCCGCTTCGATATTGGCCGGGTGTCATCGGACATCTTTTTGACCGCCAATATCATTTTGTCTCGAAACTGGAAAAGCACGCCCAGACTTAAGCCGTCGCCCGGAAAGCCCCCGTCGCCCCAATCCCTTTAACCCGCAATGTCGCAAGAAATCGCTGGCAAGGTTAGAAAACGAGCACATGAGTTTACAAAAAAAAGTCCTGGTCACAGGTGGCGCCGGATATATCGGAAGTCATGTTTGCAAGGCATTGCATACCCATGGTCATATCCCGATTGCCTTTGACAATCTGAGCACCGGGCACAAAAGCTTTGTCAAATGGGGGCCTTTGCATCAGGGGGATATTACCAACGCCAATGACCTGAATGATGCCTTCATGAAGCATCGTCCCGATATGGTCATGCATCTTGCCGCCAGCGCCTATGTGCGGGAATCTGTCGCCGATCCCATGAAGTATTATGTGAATAACTGCGTTGGCTCACTGCGTCTTCTCGATGCGATGCAGTGTCATGGCGTCCATCATATCGTCGTTTCTTCGACCTGCGCGGTATATGGGGATTGCAAGTCTCTTCCAATTGATGAAAGCACGGAAAAAGACCCGCAATCGCCATATGGGCGTTCAAAACTGTTTGTTGAACAAGCCTTGCATGACCTTGGAAAAGCGTCTGACTTGAAATGGGTTGCCTTGCGTTATTTCAATGCGGCTGGCGCAGACCCGGACCTTGAAATTGGCGAAGATCACACGCCCGAAACCCACATCATTCCGCTGACTATTCAGGCGGCCTTGGGCAAAGCACCCGCCTTGCAGATATTTGGCAATGATTTTGACACGCCCGATGGCACCGCGATCCGTGATTACGTCCATGTCAACGATCTGGCGACCGCACATGTCAATGCCATGACCTATATTGAAAATGGCGGCGCGTCAGACGCGTTCAATCTCGGAACCGGAAATGGAACATCCATCAAGGACATCCTTGATGCTGTCAAACGGCTGAGCGGAAAAGAAGTCCCGCATGCCATCGTCACGCGAAGCCCCGGCGATGTCCCCGCCCTTTATGCTTCGGCAAAACGGGCGAAGCAGCATCTGAACTGGTCGCCAACTCAAAGTTCGCTCGACAATATCATCAAGACAGCCCTGAGCTGGCACCGGCATCACCGAACCGGGAATGACTGAATTCCCGGTTCGGTATTCGTATTTGTCGGTTTACTGATACATATATTCGCGGGTCAGCGGCATGTCGTTCTTCAGCCCGTTCGAGAACAGAACATGGAACAACCGGTTTTCACCATACCGGAATGACGCCGCACTGACCTGGAAATACAGGTAATAGCGACGCGCGAACTCTTCGTCATAATGTTCGCGGATCCAGTCAATATTTGCGTTGAAGTTATCAAGCCAGTGGAACAGGGTCAGTTCATAGTTCATCCGCAAATTATCAACGTCGATGACGTTCATTTTCTTTTTGCAGATGCCGCCAATAATGTTTGTAATATCAAGAACCTGTGCCCCCGGGAAAATGTATTTGTCCGTCCAGGGATCAGCTTTGTGAAGCTCGTCATTACCCACCAAATGGATCAACCCCAGAGATCCGGGTTTCAGGATTTGTTTTACCTTGTCGAAAAACACCGGCAGGAACTTAAGCCCGACATGTTCGAGCATGCCAATAGACACCACCTTGTCAAAGACGCCTTCGACATCGCGGTAATCTTTCAGCTCGACACGGATTTTATCCTGCAAACCGAGTGATGCAATTCTACGATTGGCATATTCGACCTGTTCACGAGACACGGTAACGCCCACACCGGTAATGCCGTAATTCTGGGCTGCATGGATCAAAAACCCACCCCAGCCACACCCGAGATCGGCAATCGTTTCGCCTTCCTGCAAACGCAGTTTGCGGCAGACAAGATCAAACTTGTTGGTCTGGGCTTCTTCGAGGGTGTTGTTCGGATCTTTGTAATAGGCACAGGTATAGGCCATCGTCGGGCCCAGCAGCCGCTCGTAGAAATCGTTACCGACATCATAGTGATGGCTGATGTTTTTCTTCGACCCCTTAAGCGTATTCTGATTGAGGAAATACTGCACAAGGATGTTCAGCTTGGCCTTCCATGACATTTTGTATTCGGTATAGCCAACCCTGAAACCGAGCTTGAACAGAAGCTGCATGTCCCCTTCAACATCGAGCATTCCGGTCATATAGGCTTCGCCAAAGCCCAGGAAACCATCAGCCAGTGTTTTTGACGCAGCCTCTTTCTCCTTGAACCAAAGCGTAAATGCCGGCTTATCACCAATCTGAAACACATCATCATCCCAAAAGCGCACAGCAAAGCTGCTTTCCGGGTCGGTGTGATGCATTGCCTTGGCAATTTCCTGAATGGCATTCTTCATTGTATTTCCCTTTAAACCTTCTGCTCTTGTTCCTGAAATTGCTTCTTCTGGTATTTCGGACCTTTGATGAGTTCCCAATACGATGAAACAACCGAATTATTGTAGGCGGGTATTGTTGCCTTCAGATGTTGATGAAGGGCTGGCAAATTGTGGTACGGCACGCCCGGATACATGTGGTGGGCCGTGTGATAGCGAAAACCGATGGGCTGAATGATCACGGCAATCGGAGATTCAACGGTGAAACTGTCATACATCTGATCATCAGGAGATGACGTTTCGGCGTGGATTTCCAGTTCGTGCTCCAACGGAATACGCAGCACGATTAGCAACCAGGCACCAACAAGGACCGCATAAACAAACCCGACAAACTGTGGCAACAACCAGACCAGCGCGATCAGATACAGCAATGAAAGACGCGATAACCAGACGACTTCGTTCTTCTTGGCGTCTGGGACCGGGGTACTGGTCGAGAAATTCAGATGCTTTTGCGAAAACCGATCGATCCATTCTTCAAGCTGCATCCCGCCAATACTGGTAATAATTGTTTGAAACACAACATAAAGCGGGGTGGCAAAAGGCAGAACCAGCAACACAAAAACCGCAAGTTTGGGGTCACTGCGCACCAGCAAATATTGCGGGTCTTTCTCGGTTCGGAACGTTCCGGTCTGATGATGAATTTTATGCGGCTGGGAAAACCGGGCAGACGGCACCATGATGATGCAGCCGATTGTTACATGCCAGAACCAGTAAAACACACGCAATGGCTTGCTGTTGGGGCGATGCGCCAGTTCATGACCAAAAATGCCTGCGCGATGCAGGCCAATGACACATAACAGATACCCCGCGACAAACAGAACACCGCTTGCCTGAATCGCACAAATGAGCCCCCCCAGAAACATTGCCATCGCGATCAACAAATCACGAAAGTAAATCCCCGGGCTCACGGCGAAGAATTTTTTATCAATCATGACTGTTCATGCGCCAATTAAAAATGAAATAAAAATTCACAAATGTAATTCCCCTAACCCCTTGCAGAAAATCACAAAATAGATTTATTGTCCATTGCAACCTCACGTTTAATCTCTAATTAAATCCGGTAATTAAATCTTTTGACATCACCCCAGATCGCGCCGGCAACAAATAAAGAGAATCCGTTCGATATCATCGTTTTATCGACAGCAGCTCTTCCCTGGCGAACCGGACCCTCTATATTTTCAGTCTGGCATGCCGGCGGGTTCGCGCAATTGGGGCATAAAACGGCTCTGGGCCTGCCATGGCTCGACCGGAAATCCCAGATTAAACTGTGGGGAAAGGAACTTTTCAAATCCCCGCAAGAGCAGGAGGACTGGATCCGCAAAGAAGCAGAACATATGAATGTCCCGGCCTTGCCAGCCATTTTCTTCTTTAAGGGCGTCTTTTCCAAAGCAGCCTATAGTATCTTCATTACTGAAAATCCCTTTAAGGCACTTCCTGCTGCTGACTATTACGTTATTGAGGAACCGGAACATTTTGGCTGGCTACCCGTAGTTAGCGCACGCTCAAAGATCGCAGCGAAAAAGATTCTGGGCATCGTCATGACCAATTACGGATTTTACATCCGGCGTCCCGGTCGTCCTGATCGCGCCCTGTTTGCCAAACTGGTTGAAGCGCGCAACAAACAATTGATGTGTAAACATACCGACATTATCGCGCCGCTTTCGCCAGCAGTTGATCTTGAAAACCTTAATCACCCGATTGCCCGCCAGCAGGTTACCGGCGTACTCGATGCCTTCAAAACCGTTCCCGATGTTCCGGCCGACAATCAGGGTATCTATTTCATGGGGCGGCTGGTGTGGGAAAAGGCACTTGATATTGTCATCGACACAGCCCGCACGCTTGATCTGCCAATAGACATCTATGGCGAAGGCCCCCATCAGGGCGAAATGGAAGCTCGGGCGAAGAAGAGCAATGCACCTGTACAGTTCAAGGGCCCGGCCTTTAGCCCGTGGGAACCGATTGCCAATTACCGCGTCTTTTTCAATCCGTCGCTGTCCGAAGTCCTGTGTACGACAACCGCCGAAGCACTGGTGGCCGGACGGCATGTTGTGATCCCCGATTGCCCTGCCAATACACCGTTCTACGATTTGCCCAATGTTCATGTTTATCACACCGAACAAGAAATCCCGGCTGCATTGCAAAAGGCACTGACAACCGATCCCGTCGCACCGCTCAAGGCGCGCGAACGGTTTGACTGGGCCAATGTATGCCGTTCGATTGTTGATCTTTTGAAAGCACCTTCACCCTCTATTCGCAATCCAAAGGCATTGTCATGACCAGCCGCAGGCACATCATCGTTATTTATACAATGGCTGGCGGAGGGCACCTGAAGGCCGCTGAATCGCTTCGGGAAGTATTGGAGGCAACCGGGCGCTATAGAGTGACCCTGGTTAATCCATATGTGGAACTGATGCCCCATCTCGACCTTTGGCAGCGCCTTACCAAGCGGACATCAGAAGATATCTACAATCAGACAATCATTGGCGAGGGTAAAACAGGCTTGTTCTGCCTGACCTATTACGCCGGAATTTTGCTGAATTTCAAACTGGCTTACCGTGAAGGCCGCAAGCTTCTTGGTGATTATTTCAAAAGCCAGAAACCCGACATGGTCATCTCTGTTCTACCGATGTTAAATCGCGTGATTTTTGACGCGGTTGAGGATTATCGCAAGACGGTCGCCGATCCCCGATCAATACAAAGTGCGGTGCTCATCACTGACTGGACCGAATATGGTCGCCATATCTGGTTCCCCAAAGGTCGGGACTATCACGCGATCTGTGGCACCGATGAATCCTTCAAAAAGGCCGGTTCTTACAAGAACCTTTCCGGGCGTGTTCATGCCACCCAGGGCATTTTGCTCATGCCGTCCTTTCAGGACACCTCGAACCTTGATAAACGTCAGGCCAAACTCGACCTTGGCCTTGACCCGGATGTACCGGTGATCTGCATGCTATATGGCGGTCAGGGTAGCTGGCGCATGAAAGAACTGACCAAAAGCCTGATCGCTCATACCCCCAGGGCCCAGATCCTCTTGCTTTGCGGGCGCAACACCGCCCTTGCACAACAGCTTGAAGAAATGGAAATGCCGTTTGCCCATCGGGTGGTCGGCTTTACCAATGAAGTTCCCAAATATCTTGGCGCGTCCGATATATTTGTTGGCAAGCCAGGTCCCGGAAGTGTCAGCGAAGCCCTTCATTTCGGGCAGCATCTTCTTCTGGACCGGACCATGGCACTGCCCCAGGAACTGCCGGTTCTGAAATGGGTCATTAAACATGGCGCAGGATCAGCTTTCAAAAGCACGCGCTCATTCATCAGCGCACTTTCCCGATTGCTCGACAAAACCACCCATGATGCGCAAGCTTTATCCCCGCGCCCGAACAAGGCATCTGAACAGATTCCTGCGATTATCGACGGAATTTTCGCACCGGGAAAGGTGACCGGCGACGCCTAGATCAATCCGCTCCAGAATGCGGCGCCACCGGCAAAGAAATGCACAAGTGTCGGCCCGACCAGATTGCGATGACGTAAATACAGCATGCCAAACAGGATGCCCGATATCGCTGTCATCATCACGGCGGCAACACCGAAATGCAGGTGGAAAACCCCGAACAATACGGATGCCAGCACAACCGACCGCAATCCGCGCTTGTCATTCAAAAAGCGCTGGAAGGACGACTGCAAGAAGCCCCTTGCGATCATTTCCTGTAACAGACTGTGGAAGAAATAACTTAACGTCGGGCCCAGAATAAAGGGTGCCGGCGTCTGTTCCTTGATCCCCAGCGCCTGCATGGCCCAGGCAGCAGCAAACACAATCGCCATCGCGATGATGGAAAAGATAATGCCTTCCAAAAGTGACTTCCGGAACCCGATCTTCGTCAGGCCAAGCTCACGTAACGGGATACCCATTTTCCAGATGACCAGAAAACTCGGCACCAGAATAATCATCAGATACTGCCAGGCAAATGTCTGGGTATAGATATTTACCTTAAGCACATGTTTGGACAGAACATCATTGACGACCATACCAATCGCCATGACCCCCATCGTATAGAGGAAGAACTGACCAAAAAGCTGCTGGTCCTTGATCGCGATCATCTCGCGCTCCATGGCCGCGATATATTTGTCGTTCTGATCGCGCATACGCCCCGTCACGGCAACGGCCAGACTGCCCCGAAGATCGGCAAGGACGTCTTCACCATTGGGCAATTCAAGAATGTCAGCCGGACTGAATTCAATCAGTTCGCTGTCTTCAACTACCCGAGCCGAGGCCGATCTTGGCTTGCCATCAAGAAGTGAAATTTCACCAAGCACCAACCCGTCACGAAGGTCGCCAAGCTGACGTTCTTCTAGCCCGTCATGTGCTTCGCGATAGACAACGACATGCCCCTTGCGGATGTAATAGAACGAGTTCGTCAGATCGCCTTCCCTGATCAGCGTCGTCCCTGCTGGCGCCCTGTAACGTCGCATGACAGCATGAAGGGCCTTAAGCGTTTCAGGACGAACATCGGGCAGTATTCTTGCGATTTCATCAAGGCTGACGTCGCTCGGATCATCGGTGCCGCGGTTTTGGTTTTCCACCATTTCCCCCATTTATTCAGGCCCTTCTAGGAAACCGCAACCTGACGGTTCAGTTTCATTCCACCAAGATAGAAACAAATAACAGCCGGCATCAGCACAACGTGATAGGTGCCATAGATCCCGAACCCGTCAAACAGCTCAAACCCGACAATTGGGAGTGCTGACGCAACGAATGTAATGATAACACCTGAAATCATCGCAACCGACCCTGTCGCCTTGCGAAGCCCAATAATACTCAGAACAAGCAGCAAAATCATCGCTGCGGAATAGCTTCCCATCACGATAAAGAAGTTATCGGAAACAAAGACGGCCACAATCACCGCTGCATTGACAATCCCGCTGATCCCGATCACCAGTTTCCGTGCTCGCGGCCCCAGAAACTGAACTGCCGCACTCACGCAGATAAAGAAGGACGTAACAGCGGCACAGGCCCGCGTTGCAATTTTCAATGGCTCATGTAACCAGTGTCCTGCCACTTCAAAGAAGCCGTGATCAATCGCCCCAAGCAGGAACGTCAAGGCGATCAATGTCATTGTAATTGCCCAGAACCAGGCGGCAGACTTCTTTTCAATGTCCGGACGCATCATAAGACCGGCGGCAAAAGCTTGCAGGCATGCCAGAATAACATCGGTCAGTGCGGAATAGGTCAATTCATCAAGCATCATCATGCAGGGGCCATCGGGCCCCACCTTAATCCCGAAGATTAAAACAACGTCATTTGCCTGAAGACTCTCCCGAAATGCCGGAACCCCAAACAACGACAACCCAAGCCATAGGTCTTTAAGGCAGTAACACCTCGTAAGAATGCGTGTTCGATCTGATTTCGACTGGCAGCCTCAGATAGACATCTCCGTCACTTTGCACCGGGGACGCCTTATCGGCTGTATCAATCAGAACTTCGCGTGCTTCAAGCATCTTCACATCAGCGCAATCATGCAAACGCCCGCGAAGCAGCCCCAGACAATAACGCAGAATCGACCAGAAATCATTCCGGCCAAGAAGATAGATCTGAAAACCCGGCTTTGATACGCCGGTGTTGTAGCCAAGCCGGTAAGACCCGCCATAATACTGACCATTCATGACAATCACGGATTTGGCGGACTGTGTTTGACCATCACAGGTCACCTGAAACAGATCATTGCGGCAAAGGCCAATCGTCCTTAACAGGGCAACGATATAGGCCGGAACCCCAATTCTTCTTTTCAGGTCAACGTTCAACCGCTCAACCGATCTGGCATCAAACCCGACACTTGCCGTCATGGTGAAACGCAACTGATTGATATTGCCAAGATGCATCTGGCGAATTTGACCATCTCGCAATGCCTGGTCGAAAGTCGCAAATGTCACGCCAAGTTCCCGGGACAGCAAATTTACGGTCCCCAGCGGCACAATCCCGAACGGGATATTGAGGTAATCCCCCAATCCGTTCAGAACATTGCTGATCGTCCCGTCCCCACCAGCAATCAGAACCGCATCATGCCCCGGAAGATGGTCAATATAGGTCTGGCACAATCCGTCAATCGGTCGCCGTCTTTCGGTATGGACACTCCTGACGTCAAACCCTGACATCTCAAGCCGGTCGATGACCTGATCAACCTTTCGGCTCGTCACACCTCCGGCCCCCGGGTTCCAGAACAACAGTACTTTTTTGATCATTCTTTTGCTGTGAACCTGTTTGAAGTGTGTGACATCTGTTTTGTCCAAGATGCAAACACTTAAAGCAACCTTTTCTACTTTGAGGCAAGCTATTTCAGGTTTTATTTCCCAATAGATTCAGTAGGTAGCCGGGAAATTAGGGCTCCCGGACCAATGAGCCTGTGCTGTCTGCGAGCTTTATTAATGTTGGTTGCGGGGGCAGGATTAGCGCTCGCTTTGCTCGCTCAGCTCCGGCCTTTGGCCTCTGCAAAGAACCTTTGAGCAAACAGGCAACAGATAGATTTGAGGATGATGCGAGAGCGCAGTCTGCGCACGGCTGTCGCCGTGCTCAACCTTCGAGCTAAAAAGGTGCCACTGGCACCTTTTTCATACGCTCTCAGCCTTCAGTTATGAGAAGGCTCACAACCAAGGAAAGCAACAGGTTCGAAGACTGTCTCTGCGGGCAATAAAAAACCCTGCCACCGGAGGTGACAGGGTTTTTTATTGGTTGCGGGGGCAGGATTTGAACCTGCGGCCTTCAGGTTATGAGCCTGACGAGCTACCGGGCTGCTCCACCCCGCGTCAGTGGGTGTGATCTGTTTGTGCCTTGGCGTTCAAACAGATAACGCCGCGTCTGAGAGAAGCGGCGTTTGATGTTTGAGAGTGATGTTAGGGAATATGATTGCTGTATTTGGAAGGCCCGGCGGTGACCTACTCTCCCGTGCCTTAAGACAAAGTACCATCGGCGCAGGCTGGTTTCACTTCTGAGTTCGGGATGGGATCAGGTGGTTCCCGGCCGCTATGGCCACCGGGCCGTCCAAACACAGCGAAGAGATCGGAGATCGTGATTTAGTTGCGAAGTTTTGTTGTATGTATTGGTCTTGCATGATTTTACCGCTGCGCAAGTCATTGCAGATCAGTAGCAAGAGGGATCAATCAAGCCGATCGATCAATTAGTACTGGTTAGCTTCACACATTGCTGCGCTTCCACACCCAGCCTATCAACCTGGTGGTCTTCCAGGGATCTGATAGGGATACCTAGTCTTGAAGGGGGCTTCCCGCTTAGATGCTTTCAGCGGTTATCCCTTCCGCACTTAGCTACCCGGCGATGCTCCTGGCGGAACAACCGGTACACCAGAGGTGCGTCCATCCCGGTCCTCTCGTACTAGGGACAGCTCTTCTCAAGTATCCTACGCCCACGGCAGATA